>CAVXKO010000007.1:0-878252 GCA_963762315.1 uncultured Gammaproteobacteria bacterium | reverse complement strand
CCAACCACCGCCTGAATCGTGCCTTCGGCGATTCCGCCCAGCGCGGTGATGCGCTCGGCCATGTCATCGACGTGCCCACCGAGGTCGCCGGAAATCTTGTCGAACAGCTCGTGCAGGGCGATGAAGTTCGGCCCCTTCACGTTCCAGTGCGCCTGCTTGGCCTGGAACTGCAGGTCGATCGCGTCCGCCAGGCGGGCGTTCAGGACCGCGACGACCTTGGTGCGGGTCTTGGTGGAAAGGTCATTGCGGGTCGGGTGCATGGCAACTCCTCGGACGGCGGTAATCCGCTGCACGGATCGGTTCGAACGGTAATCATTGTCGGATCCCCCTCGGGCGGAACCAACAGAACCTGACGATGCCACTGATTGCCCTTGTCGATCGGCCTATTAAACATTTGTCCATGTATTGACACTATGTCAATTTCATATCACGATGTCAACCATGTCGTACCTCACCGAACGCCGCCAGGAAGAAAAGGATCGCCGCCGCGCAGAAATCGTCGATGCGGCGGAGGCGCTGTATGCCGAGACCGGCTGGGACGCCATCACCATGGACCAGGTGGCCCGCCGGGCCCGCCTGAGCCGCGCCCTGCTCTACGTCTACTTCAAGGACAAGAGCGACCTGCACATGGCGCTGGTCGAGCGCTCGCTCGAGGCGCTGCACGATCGCTTCGTCGCGGCCCGGGCAGGCCGGCCGAACGGCATCGCGGAGGTCGAGGCCATCGGCCGTGCCTACGTCGCCTTCTCCGTCGAGACGCCGCATTACTTCGACGCGTGCGCGCGCTACCAGGCGCACCCGACGGGCGAACACGCAGCGGACGGTACGCCCTGCAACGAAGCGGCCTGCGAAGTCGCCGGCCATAGCGTCCACGAAGTCATCGTCGAGTCGCTGAATCGCGGCGTGGCCGACGGCTCGATCCGCGCGGACATCGGCGATCCGTTCGTCACCGCGCTGACGCTGTGGGCGTTCACGCACGGCATGATCCAGATCGCATCGACCAAGGGCGGCCAGATCGAGCACGAAGGCACGTCCGTGCAGTCGTTCATCGAGCACGGCCTCGACCTCGCGCTGCGGGCGCTGAAGCCATGAAGCACGCGTCGGCATTGATCCTGTCCTTGCTCGTCGGCGGCATCGTGCCGCTGGCACAGGCCGCGTCGCCACCGCCTGCCACGCCAGCGCGCGCGCAGCCGCTCGTCACCATGGAAGACGGCCTGCGCCAGGTCATCGACGAAGCGCTCGCCGCCAACCTCGAACTGCGCGCTTCGGGCGCCACGGTGCAGCAGCGGCTCGCCGCGCTCGACCAGGCGCGTGCGCGTTACCTGCCGGTGATCGATTTCGCTGCGCGCTACTGCGTGGCCGACGGCGGCCGCACCATCGAGTTCCCGGTCGGCGACCTGCTGAATCCCGTGTACGAGACGCTGGACCAGATGCTGGTGGCGCAGGGCCAGCCAGCGCAGTTTCCGCGCGTGCAGAACGAGTCGATCGCTTTCCTGCGCGACCAGGAGCAGGAAACGAAGCTGCTGCTCGAGCAGCCGATCTACGAGCCGCGCATCGGTCCGGCCGTCGACGCGACGCGAGCCGACGCCGCGCGTGCCGAAGCAGACCTCGCCGCGCTGCGGTCGCAGGTCATCCGCGACGTCAAGCAGGCGTACTACCGCTGGATCGCGGCACAGCAGGCCGTGACCGTGCTCGACGCAACGCTCGCAGCCACGCGCGAGAACCTCAAGGCCAACGAAAGCCTGTACCGCAACGGCAAGGTCACGCGCGACCTCGTCTATCGCGCCGAGGCCGACGTGCTCGAAGTCGAGCAGGAACGCCTGGCCACGGCGAGCCGCGTGCGCATCGCGCAGAGCTACGTGAACCTGCTGCGCAACGCACCGTTGACGCAGCCGCTGCCCAACGCGGCGCTCGACGCCGAGACGATCGAACGCTTCCGCGCGCGGTTGCTGGCCGTGCTCGCGGGACGGCAAGTGGACGCGCCGAAGCTGCAGGACCTCGCGAGCCAGCGCCGCCAGGAACTGAAAAGCCTCGATGCAGCCATCGCCGTCGGCGAAGCACGCCAGGACCTGGCGCGCGCAGCGTTCAAGCCTTCGCTCGCCTTTGGCGCCGAGGCCGGCATCCAGGGCACGGACTACGGCTTCGCGGACGAAGACCGCTACGTGCTCGCATCGCTGGTGCTGCGCTTCAACGCGTTCCGCGGCGGCGCCGACCAGGCCGCCCTGCGCGAAGCCCGCGCCCTCACCGATCAGTTGCGCGCGACGCGCGAACTCGCCGGCCAGCGCGTGCGGCTCGAAGTGCAGCAGGCGCTCGAGAACTTCGAGGTGGCCGAAGCCTCGCTCGACACCGCCGCCAAGCGCGCCGAAGCCGCCAATGGGCGCGTTCACGATCACCAGCCGCAAGCGCGACCTCGGCCAGATCAACCAGGCCGAGTTCATCGACGCGCGGCGCGCGCAGACCGATGCCCAGCTCAACGTGACGAGAGTGCGCGCCGAATACCTCGCGCGCCTCGCAGAACTCGAATTCTCCATCGGCGACGCGCGCCGCATGGATCAGGAGCGGATGTGAAGAAGCCAGCATGGAAGGCGTTGTCCGTCGTGGCCGCGGCGGCCCTGCTCGGCGCCTGCGGCGCCGAAAAGAAGGACGACGCTGCTGACGCGCAGCCCGCCGCGGTGCGCGCGGTGCCGGTGGCCAGCGTGGCAGTGACTGCGCAGACCCGCGCCGTGGGCGTGCTCGCGCCGCGCGACGAAATCCGCCTCGCCTTCAAGGTCGGCGGCGTCGTCGATTCGGTGCGCGTCGAGTCGGGCGACATCGTGCGCAAGGGCCAGGTGCTCGCCGAGCTGAAGCGCGCCGAAGTGGATGCCTCGGTCTCGCAGGCGGCCGAGGGCGTCGAGAAGGCTCGCCGCGATCTCGAACGCGCGAAGCAGCTGCGCATCGACGAAGTCGCGACCGAAGAGCAGGTGCAGGACCTGACGACGGCCTACAACGTCGCCCGCTCCAATCTCGACGCGGCACGCTTCAACGCGCGCTTCGCGCGCATCGAGGCGCCGGCGGACGGCATCGTCTTCGAGCGCATGGTCGAGGGCGGCGAGCTGGTGCAGCCCGGACAGCCGGTGGTCGTGCTCGGCTCGACGGACTCGGGCTGGGTCGTGCGCGTCGGCCTCGCCGACCGCGATGTGGTGCGCATGGAATCGGGCGCGCCGGCGCAAGTGACGTTCGATGCGTTCCCGGGCCGTGTATTCGAGGGCAAGGTGACGCGCATCGGCGCCGCAGCGGACCGCGTGACGGGCACGTTCGAAGTCGAAGTCGAAGTGCAGCCCGCAGGGCGCGCGGTTCGCGCGCGGGCTGGTCGCCAAAGTAACACTGCCGCTCGCGCAGTTGCCGGACGTCGCACCGAGCGCAACGGTCGTGCCGATCACGGCACTGGTCGAAGCCGACGGCCAGCGTGCCACCGTGTACGTGCTCGATCGCGAGAAGAACGTCGCGCGCCGCAAGGATGTCACGCTCGGCCCGCTGCTCGGCGAGCAGGTGATCGTGACCGCCGGCCTCGTCACGGGCGAGCCCGTGATCACCGACGGCGCGGCCTGGCTCACGGACGGGCGCAGCGTGCGCGTCGTCACCGACGACCGGGGCTGAACCGTGCGTCTGTGGGAATTCGCGGTCCGGCGCTGGCAGTTCACGCTGCTGCTGTTCGGCCTGCTGCTCGGCGTGGGGTTCACCACGCTCAAGAACATCCCGCGCGCGGAGGACCCCGAGTTCCACGCGCCGGTGCCGATCATCGTCGTCGCCTACCCGGGCGCGGATCCGGCGGACATCGAGCGGCTGATCGTCGACCCGATCGAGGACGCGATCAGCGAACTCGACGACATCAAGCGCATGGACAGCCGCTCGCTCGACGGCGTCGGCATCATCCAGGTCGAGTTCCAGTGGGACCAGGACCCGGACGAGAAGTACGACGAGGTCGTGCGCGAGGTGAATCGCATCCGTGCCGACCTGCCTGCCGACATCGCGAGCCTCGAGGTGCGGCGCACCGGCTCCGGCCTGGTCAACATCATGCAGGTCGCGCTGGTCAGCCCGGACGCCTCGTACCGCGAACTGGACGACCTCGGCCGCGCGCTGAGCGACGATCTCGAGACGCTGCCCGGCGTGCGGCGCAGCGAAGTATTCGCGCTGCCCGAGCCCGAAGTGCGCATCGCCGTCGATCTCGAGCGCATGGGTCGCGCGGGCATTTCACTCGGACAGGTCGAAGCCGCGGTGCGCGGCGAGAACGCCTCGATCCCGGGCGGCTCGGTCGACCTCGGCCTGCGCAAGTTCAACCTCAAGACCTCGGGCAGCTACGATTCGCTCGACGAGATCGCGGGCACGGTCGTCGCGAGCCGCAACGGCCGCGTGGTCCGGTTGCGCGACGTCGCCGACGTCTCGTGGGACACGAGCGAGCAGCAGTACATCGGCCGCTACAACGGCCAGCGCGCGATCTTCGTGACCGCGAGCGCCAAGGACCGCGTCGACGTCTTCGACGTGCGCGAAGGCGCATCGAGGGCAGCCTCGCCCGCTTCGAGGGCACGCTGCCGCCGAACGTCAAGCTCGAGCGTGGCTTCGACCAGACGCGCAACGTCAAGCATCGGCTCGACCGGCTCGGGCTCGACTTCGCGATCGCGATCGGGCTCGTGCTGCTCACGCTGATCCCGCTCGGCATGCGGGCGGCCAGCGTGGTGATGATCTCGATCCCGCTGTCGCTGTCGATCGGCCTGGCGGCGCTCTACTTCACCGGCTTCTCGCTGAACCAGCTGTCCATCGCGGGTTTCGTGCTGGCGCTCGGCCTGCTGGTGGACGATTCGATCGTCGTCGTCGAGAACATCGAGCGCTACCTGCGCGCCGGGTACACGCGCGTCGAGGCTGCGATCGCTGCCACCGACCAGATCGCGCTCGCCGTCATCGGCTGCACCGCGACGCTGCTGTTCGCCTTCCTGCCGCTGCTGTTCCTGCCGGAAGGCGCCGGCATCTTCATCCGCTCGCTGCCGGCGGCGGTGCTGTACACCGTGGCCGCGTCGCTGCTCGTCTCGCTGACGGTCATCCCGTTCCTGGCGAGCCGCCTGCTCAAGGCCGAGGGTCACGGCGCCGAGGGCAACAAGGCGCTGCAGGGACTGATGCGCGTGATCCACGGCATCTACGGCCCGGCGCTGCGCGTCGCGCTGGCCGCGCCGAGGCGCACGCTGCTCGCGGCGCTGGCCTTCGTGATCGCGGCGTTCGGCCTCACGGCGCTGATGGGCTTCAGCCTGTTCCCGAACGCCGACATCCCGCAGTTCCGCATCGCCGATCGAGACGCCGACCGGCGCGAGCCTGGCCGATACCGATCGCGCCGTGCGCTTCATCGAAGCCGAGCTGCAGCGGCACGAGGAAGTGAAGCACGTCTTCGCCAACGTGGGCCGCGGCAATCCGCGCATCTACTACAACATCTTCCCCGAAGAGAAGAAGGCGAACGTCGGCGAGGTCTTCGTCGAGCTGCAGCAGTTCGACCCGCGCACGACCCCGGCGCTGCTCGAAGGAGCTGCGGCAGACGTTCGCCGACTACCCTGGCGCGCGGATCATCGTCGAGAGCTATCGCAACGGCCCGCCGATCGACGCGCCGATCGAGATCGCGATCGTGGGGCCCGACCTCGATGCGCTGCAGAAGCTCGCGAACCAGGCCGAGGCGCTCATGGTGGCGACGCCCGGCACGCGCAACGTCGACAACCCGGCGCGCCGGCTGCGCACCGACCTCGACCTGCGCATCGATTCCGACAAGGCTGCGCTGTTCGGCGTCGCGCCGGTCGAGGCCGACCGCACGGTGCGCGCAGCCGTCGCGGGCCTCAACGTCGGCAAGTTCCGCGAGTCGGACGGCGACGAGTACGACATCACGCTGCGCCTGCCGATGCAGGGGCGGCAGACGCTGCAGGCGCTCGACTACATCGAGGTGGCCTCGGCGAACGGGCAGCCCGTGCCGCTGCGACAGCTGACCGATCCGGAGTTTTCGACGGCGCCGAGCGCGATCCGCCGGCACGATCGCCTGCGCGAATACGTGCTGACGGCGTACCCGACCGCGGACATGAACGTGGCCGAGGTGACGCAGGACGTGCTCAAGGAACCTGCGGCAGCTCGAGCTGCCGCCCGGTTACTCGATCCGCGCCGGCGGCGAACTCGAAGCGCAGCAGGAGAGCTTCGGCGGCATCGGCACGGCCGTGCTGGTCGCGGTGTTCGGCATCCTGGCCGTGCTGGTGCTGGAGTTCGGCAGCTTCCGCTCGATGCTGATCGTCGCGGGCGTGATTCCGCTCGGCATGGCCGGCGGCTTCATCGCGCTGTTCCTGGCGGGCTACGACCTGTCGTTCACCGCGACGATCGGAATCGTCGCGCTGATCGGCATCGAGATCAAGAACTCGATCCTGCTGGTCGACTTCACCAACCAGCTGCGCGAACAGGGCGTGCCGCTCGACGACGCGATCACGCAGGCGGGCGAGATCCGCTTCCTGCCGATCCTGCTGACTTCCGCCACGGCGATCGGCGGCCTGCTGCCGCTCGCGATCCAGGGTTCGGGACTCTACTCGCCGCTCGCGATCGTGATCATCGGCGGCCTGATGTCGTCGACGCTGCTCGGCCGGCTGGTGACGCCGGTGATGTACAAGATGCTGCCGCCGTCGATCGTGGTCCAGCCCGAAGCAAAGGTCGATGCTTCGCTGGCCGTCACGCGGGCGGTCTGAAGGGCGTTTGTTACGGGTCTTCCCCGGGCGAGCGGAAAGGCAGACACGCTCGCCCGGGGAAGACCCGTAACAAACGCCTGATCGACCGCGCCTGAGCGACTTCCCGTCAAAGCCCGGGAACTCGCACGGCGCATGCAACGTCGACGCGGCCACATGGCATTTCCATCTGCCGACGATCCGCAGCCGGCAGTTCCCGTTGAGTAGCGCCTCCGCGTCGGAACGAAACAACATCCCAGGCGCGGCCTGCCCGGCTCTGGATTACAATTCGCTACCCCGATTTATCCATTCCATGGCCCGCGAGGAACGATGTGAGTCAAGCGCAACAAGACCTTCAATTGAAAGTTTGGAAAGAGCTCGCCATCAGCAAGCAGGTCCTGATGCGAGCGGCCACGGACGCGCTCAAGCTCGACCCGGAGTGCACGCAGGAAGAGCTGAAGGAAGCACTCGAAGCCGCGCTAAAGAAGGTCGCCGAGGCGGATACCGAACTCTTCAATGCGAAGAAAGAGGCGACGGTCGCCATCACTGCGCTCGAGAAGAAGTTAGCCGAGGGCGAGCAGGGCCTGGCAATTGCGCAGAAATCCGCTACCGAGGCGAAAGCCGCGTACGACGGCGCGGTTCAGCAGATGGCCAACCAGCGCGCTGCCGCCGCGACGGACCTGCAGAAGGTCAAAGACCGCCTGACCGAGCGCGAAATGTCGCTCAAGGCGATCAACACGGCGCTGGCCGACACGCCCGCAAACGTCCTGAAGAAAATGAACACGCTCAAGAAGCAGAAGCAGGAAGAAGCGGATGCTCGTCGCCAAGTCGAGTCCGCGCTGAATACGCTTCGCACCGAGAAGCGCCAGCAGGATCAGAGGTTGGCGGACGTGATGCGTAATGGCGCGACCTTGGTGAGCCGTTATCGCGACCTGCACGCGCTGTCGCTGAAGCTGCATGAGCAGCTCCAGCCGCTGGTCGAGGATGCGAAGAGCCTGGCGGAGATTCCCGAGCTGGATACGAATCTGCTGGAAGCCATCGAGCAGCCAGCGGAGAAAATGTAAAGCTCCCTGCCCGCTCGAGCCGCGGCCTGCCCTCGCCCTGAACGCGGCGCAGCTGTGAGAGGGTGCGCGCAATGATCGCCGGCTCCTCGATGCTGGCGATCCCGAGCCACCCCCGGGCTTGCTGTCGCTGTTGGTGGCGGCCCTGCTCGCGCTCCTCCCCTTGCAGCAATGCGCCTGCCGTCGGTTCGCGCCGACTGTTTCACACGGCGCTGAATACCGCTAACGACCTCTTGGAGGCAGCGGACCTCGTGGAGCTCCAGTCGGTGCATTCTTGAACGTGCTCGTCGACCCTGTCGAAGGTCCGTTCCTGGCCGATCTTACCGTTCACGAAAAGCGGACATCGTAGGCGAACAAACGACCCGAAGCGGTCCGTCTGGCCTGCGGGAAGCAGACGCTCAGAGTGCCGGTCTCCGGAACACGAGCGGGCGATGGGAATCGGACCCAAGGCGTCGCCGCGCACTGCTCGCCTGATCAATCAAACACCGACGATGGCGGGTCAGCGTGTGATTGGCGTGTGAATGTCGGGAGCGACAGCTGCTGTTTCACCGGCCCGACGCTGCGGACTCACGTCCCGATCGGCCCGCCATCCTTCTTGCGTATCGCGACGGTGGCCGAGCGCGGCCGCCCGTCCGGCCTGAAGTCTGGCCAGTTCGAGTACCGCCTCGGGTGCGCGGGATCGCTGTGCAGGCTGGGGATCTCGAGGCCGTCGCTGCGCGGGGTGAGCGGCTCGCCCGGGTGCTGGATGTTGACGAACATCGTGCGTCCGTCGGGCGTCAGCGCGATGCCGGTGGTTTCGCAGCCCACCGGACCGATGAGAAAGCGGCGCACCTCGCCTGTGGCTGGATCGCAGGCGAGCATCTGGTTGTTGCCGAAGCGCTTCATCTCGCCCCGGTGCATTTCATCGGAGCTCATGTCGGTCTGGATCCACAGCACGCCGCGCGCATCCAGCGTCAGTCCGTCCGGGCAGGCGAAGTTGTCGCCGCGGATGTTGCCGCGCGCCTCGGGCCGTTTGTTGGCCGGGTCACCGGCGAGCAGAAGGTGTTTCCAGCGGAACGTCGTCGCATCGAAGTCGCCGTCCTCGGTCCACTGAATGATGTGGCCCATGTTGTTGTTGGCGCGCGGGTTCGCTGCGTCCACGGCGGGACGGTTCGGCATGCCCCGCCGGCTGTTGTTGGTCAGCGTGCAGTACACCGTGCGCGCGTCCTGGTCGATCGCGATCCACTCCGGCCGGTCCATCTTCGTGGCGCCGAGCAAATCGCCCGCCTGGCGGGTGCGAATCACGACCGCCCCCTGATCCGGGAAGCCGGCGGCGGCCGTCAACGGCCCCTGCCCTTGCGCCAGCGGCAGCCAGCGGCCCATGCCGTCGGCATCGAAGCGCGCGACGTACAGCGTGCCGTGGTCGAGCAGCGTGGCATTGGCCTTCGCGCCGCCCGGGGCGATGCGGTCGCGGCTGACGAACTTGTAGATGTACTCGAAGCGCGCGTCCTCGCCCGAGTACACCACCGCGCGGTTATCGCGGGTCGTCGCGACCCACGCGCCCTCCTTCGCGCCGCGACCGAGCGCAGTGCGCTTGACCGGCACGCTGGCCGGATCGTACGGGTCGATTTCGACGATCCATCCGAACCGATGGAACTCGTTCGGATGCCGCTTCGCATCGAAGCGCGGATCGTGTTCGCCCCAGCGCGAGAGGCCGTTCCTGAGCAGGCCCCAGCGGCGCTGGTCGGCATCGCGCTTGTCCGGGCCATCGAAGTAGAACGCCCAGTTCTCCTCCGCGCTGAGGTAGGTGCCCCACGGCGTCATGCCGCTGCCGCAGTTGTTCAGCGTGCCGAGCACGGTGCGGCCGTCGGGATCGGCCGCGGTCTTCATCAGCGCATGCCCGGCCGCGGGCCCGCTCACGGCGATCGGCGTGCGCGCGGTGTAACGCCGGGCATAGCGTCGACGGGCGCACGACCTGCCAGCGACCGTCGCGCAACTCGACTTCGATCACCGCGATGCCGTGGGCCGCCTGCGCCTTCGCGACCTTCTCCGCGGTCCAGTGCTTCTTGCCGTCGGGGAACAGCAGCCCGTCGTCGGTGTACTCGTGATTCATCACGAGCAGGCCGTGCGTGCTGCTGCCGTCGATGGGAAAGTAGTGGATGCCGTCGTGGTGCATGCCCATCTGCACCGCCTGGTCGGCCGCGCTGTTGCTCGCGTCCCAGCGGAACGCCGGCATGTTGCCCGGCACGCCGACCGGCTCGCCCCACGCGGCGAAGGCCACCGCCTCGTAGCCTTCGGGCACGACCACCGCGTCCTTCTCGCTCACCGGCACCGACTTGAAGCCGATCAGCGGCCTGCCGCCGGCAGCGGGCGCAGCGGCCGCGCGGCTGACCAGCCACGGCGCGAGCGCGCCGACCGTCAGCGCTCCGATGCCACCCAGCAGCACGACGCGCCGCGACGGTTCCGAGACGTCGTGGATGGACGGGTTGGCGCTGCGGTTGCTGTCTTCCATCCGCTCGAAGTCTTTGGACATCACCTGGTCCTGTCTCGTCCGGGCCCTCGGGCTGCGCGCCAGCAGGCGTTGCCGGCCGCGTCGCTCACGCGCGGAAGCGGGCTAAGAACCCCACTTTCGGGGAAGGCTGACTTGCGCGTCGGCCGGCGATATCACCAGCACGCTGTTGCGCATACCTACCCGATCGATCCGCGGGTCGGCCCCAGCCGCAATGCTAAACGCGACGAAACGCACGGGTCTAAAATATGGAAGCAGAGACTAGCGCGGGAACAACAGCGTCATCGTGAAGCGGAGCCCGAAGCCTTCCGGGCCGCTGTCCGGGCTGTCGAGCCAGTACCGTACGCCGCCGCCCAAGCTTACCAGCTGGGTGCCAAACCGCAGCAGCCTGGAGACGTTGGCGTTGACCGGCACCGACCACTGCTCGTTCTCCCAGTCGTAGGTCGACTCGGTATTGACGGCGAACGTCCACTGGGTCGGCGTGGTGTAGGTGAGGAACGGCTGCAGGAAGGTCGCGTTGACGTCGGCACGATCGTCGTCACCCGCGAACGACCAGATGTGGTTGGCGAGCACGCCGCGCGTCCAGCCGTTCGATTGCTTGAGCACCACCGCCGTCGGGCCCGCGCCCCACTTGTCGGTCGTCAGCAGGTCGTTCGAGCCGGTCGGCAGCAGCAGCACCGGACCGGCACCCCAGATCCATCCCGACGCCGTCGGTGCCTTGGGCGAGAAGAAGATGCTCTGCACCACGTCGCCCACCCCGGTCTGGGTACCGGCGCCGGGGAAAATGTCCGACTGCCGCACCACCGGCAGGATGGTGCGAGAGATCAGGTTCCAGTCGTCGTTCAGGTCGAACGGGATCACGGGCTGCACGTTGAGCAGCCAGCGATCCCCGTCGTCGGCCGGGCCGATGTCCTGGTCGTAGTTCAGTTGCAGCGGCACGCTGATCAGCGCCGCGACCGGGTTCGACAGTTGCATCGCGAGGCTGGTTCTCGTACGCCTCGTCCGCCTGGCCCGGTGATGGCGACGAGGGCTGTCGCCGCGCATGCAGGCGCATAGCATGACGGCCCGCGCAGGCGGTCCGCGTAGTCGGACTTGTCGTGCCTCATGGCTTGGCTTCTGCCGTCCCCACGTGGCTCACGGACATCGTGCATGTGATGCCGAACGCCTGCCGATGCGCGGCTACTGCTCGGCGTCGCTGCCCACCTTCATTCCCTGCATCACGGACTCGACCGCGCCGGGGGGCATCAGGTGGCTTCGATCGAGCACGCGGTCGAGCTCGGCCAGCGCGTCGGCGGTCGACGCCGGGCGCGTGCCGAGCACGAAGGCGGCCAGCTCCTGTCGCGTGAGTGAGAGGTGCGTCGGTGCCGCGGCGTCCGCGTCGGTGATCACGAGCACGCCGTTGCGCAGCTCGATGCGCCGGATGCGCGGGTCGCCTTCGACGGCGAGCGTGAACGTCTGGCGCAGCCCCTCGGCCTTGCGCGGATCGACGAGGTAGCGCACGAACTGCAGGTTCTCGTCGACGGATGCCGCGACGAGCGCTCGGCGCGGTCGGCGTGCCGAGGAACGTACGGATCGCGTCGACCGTCACCGGCTGACCCTGGATCTGCATCCCGCCCTCGATCTGCAGCGCCTCCGTCATGTACCAGCCGCGCGCGTTGGCGGATCAGGTGCGCTGACCGAGGGCGCGGGCGGCCGTCGCGCGCGGATCTTGGCGCGCGTCGGCATCGGCGGGGTCCAGCGTCCAGCAGCAGCGACGTGAGCTTGAGCCCCCAGCGCCAGTTGGCGAGCCCGCCCTCGGCGTCGGCGCCGGCGGCGGCCTTCCGCACCGCGGCGCGCGCCGCCCATCAGCCTGCACGGTACGTGCCGCTTCCTCGCTCCCGGACAGCGGATTGATGTCGTAGACGTCGCCGCCGAACCAGCCGATCGTTGCCGTTGAAGACCTGCCGAACGTGGCTCTCGACCTGCCCGTAGTTCTCCCAGTCCCCGCGCAGATCGCGCGGCATGTACACCTGTTCGGCCGCCTGCCCGGGCGTCCGAGGCCGTGGCGATCAGGCGCAGCGTCTGGTCGTGGATCAGCTGCACCTGGTCGACGGCACGCTGCACGGCGTCGCGCACCGCGTCCTCGCCCTTTACGTCGGGCCGTGGATGTCGAGCAGGATCTGCGCGTTCTTCGACTCGACCCAGCGCGCGTCCTGGATGAATACCGCCGGGATTGCGATACGAGCCGCCGCGCAGCGAGTAGATGTTGAACATCCGCCCGATGCACATGCAGTTGGTGACGAGCAGGCGCCGCCGCGGGAAATAAAAGCCGACGCTGTCGCTCGTGTCCGTCCGAAGGGGCGCGACCTGCACCGGCTCGCCGGCCACGACCACGTCGACGACGCTTGCCGTCCGGGAACAGCTGTGTCGGCGGCTGGTAGCTGGAGCCCGCCAGCAGCTTCTCCGGCGTGAAACCGAGCTTGTTCGGGAACGCGTCGGGCCCGCTCGTCGGATGGAACACGCCAAACTGCGCGGCCGCCCGGGCCTGGTAGGTGCCGCTCAGGACGCTGATGCCGGTCGTCGCGCGCAGTTGCGGTCGAGGTGCTCGTGTCCCCAGATCTCGGCGCCGGGTCCAGAAATGCACCGGTGCCGTTCGCGTAGTGCAGTGGGTCAGCAGGATCGCGGCCACCTTGATCTTGCGGCCGAGCGTCTGCTCGAGCATCGCGCGCATCTCCGCAGCGGCCGGCGTGTGGTCGCCGGTATCGATGACGATCCAGCCGGCCGGCGCTTCGATCGCGAAGCTGCTGGCGATCCCCCAGCCGCGCATCGCGTACACGCCGTCGGTGACCTTCTCGACGCGCTTCCTGTCGCCGATGCCCCATTTGTCGTTGGCGAGCAGCGCTGTGCCGGTCGTGACCGCGCCGTTCGGACCGGCGACGGTCTCGATGCGCAGCGACGGGCTGCTCCAGGATGCCGCCGGTTGTGCGGCGGCGCGGTCCGTCGATTGGGCGCGGGCGGCGAGCGACGGTGCCAATGCAATTGATGCACAGGCCAGGATCAAGAAAACACGGTTGGTCATGGCTGGTCCCTCGGGGTTCGGCACACGCGACGCGTCACTGCGCGCTCTCACGGCAACCAGATACCACGGCCCCGGGACGCACTTTGCACAAAATGGTACAGTCGCTATCGATATGACCAAGTCCAGCGGTGCGACCGTCGAATCCTGCCTCCCGATCCGTGGGTGGTTCGCGGACTGCCCGCCGCGCTTCAGGCGCGAGTTCCTCGCGCTGGGGCGCCCGAAGTTCTACGCAGCCGGCAGCGTGATCTATCAGGCGGACGACGTCGGGCAGGACGTCTTCGGTATCAGCTCCGGTGTGGTCACCGTGCAGAGCAAGTTCACCCATCCGGACGCGGTGCTGCTGCACATGCTGCGGCCCGGAGATTGGTTCGGCACCGTGCCAGTGCTTCTCGAGCGGAGTCGTGTCGTCACCACCGTCGCGAGAACCGACGTGAACCTCCTGCGCGTTCCGGGCGACGAGCTGCGGGCACTGCTTCGACGTCGCCCGGAGTGGTTCGCCGAGCTCGGGCGCGAACCGATCTACACCATCGACCTCGCCATGCAGTTCGCCGCCGACCTGCTGATCCGCGATGCCTCGGCGCGCTGCGCGGCCGTCCTGCTGCGCCTGGCCGGCCGGCGTTGGGCGTCGGGTGCGGATGCGGACCTACCCTCCGAAATCCCGGCTTCGCAGACCGAGCTCGCGATGCTCTGCAACCTCTCCAGGAATACGTTCAGCCGCGTGGTGAGAGAGTTCTCGAGCCGTCGACTCGTGACCCTCGACTACAGGTCGCTGACCGTGAACGACCCTGCGCGACTGCGTGACGTCGCGGATGCCGGCTGAGAACGTGCCGTCGATTCCTCGGGGGCGCTCGGGACATTCAGTGGCGAATCACTACTCGGATCACACGCAGACGAGTCCGTGCTCGCAAGGTATTGATACTTGAGGTCGCGGAACTCCGGTCACTTGGGTCGATTCCCATCACTCGCCGCTGATCTTCCACTGAAACCCGGTTTCTCGGGACGAGTATCTTTTCGTCTGCAGGGCGTTGAGAGCGAAAAGAGCCAGCAAGATTCCGTCGGCCCAAACAGAGAAGGCTCAGGTGAGGTGGGCGCCTTCTGGCGGCGGCCCCTCAGCGCTTCGCACTCAAATCGCGTCATATCGCTGGCGATTTTTCGTCGCTGCGCCGAAAGCGAGTCTTTCAACGGAATAGACCGAAAGCAGCCAGCCGTCTACTCCAAGACTGATCAGCCAGTTTTGACGTTTCCGATGAAACGTCAGTAGAGCGCCCGCGCCGATCAGCCCTTCAACGCGACGAGCACCTCGTCGAGCATCTTCTTCGCGTCGCCGAACAGCATCCGGTTGTTCTCCTTGTAGAACAGCGGATTGTCGACGCCGGCGTAGCCCGACGCCATCGAACGCTTCATCACGATCGAGGTCTTCGCCTTCCATACCTGCAGCACCGGCATGCCCGCAATCGGGCTCGTCGGATCGTCTTCGGCCGCCGGGTTCACGATGTCGTTGGCGCCGATCACCATCGAGACGTCGGTGTCCGGGAAGTCGTCGTTGAGTTCGTCCATCTCCATCACGATGTCGTACGGCACCTTGGCCTCGGCGAGCAGCACGTTCATGTGGCCCGGCATGCGGCCCGCGACCGGGTGGATGCCGAAGCGCACGTTCACGCCCTTCTCGCGCAGCAGCTTGGTGATCTCGTACACGGTGTGCTGGGCCTGCGCGACGGCCATGCCGTAGCCCGGCACGATGATCACGCTCTTTGCCGAGCGCAGCAGCTCGGCGGTCTCGACCGAGCTGATCGGCGTGACTTCGCCGGCCGGTTGCGCGCCTGCCGCGGCCGGGGTCGTGCCGCCGCCCGTGCCGAAGCCGCCGGCGATGACGCTGATGAAATTGCGATTCATCGCGCGGCACATGATGTACGAGAGGATCGCGCCGGACGAACCGACCAGCGCGCCGGTGACGATCAGCAGGTCGTTGGAGAGCATGAAGCCGGTCGCCGCCGCCGCCCAGCCGGAGTAGCTGTTGAGCATGGAGACCACGACCGGCATGTCGGCGCCGCCGATCGCCATCACCATGTGCACGCCGAAGAGCAGCGCGATCCCCGTCATGATCGCGAGCGGCGCCATGCCGGACTGGATGTCGTGCGCGTGCAGGAATTGCCAGCCGAACCAGATCACCCCGAGCAGCCCCGCGAGATTGAGCCAGTGCCGCGCGGGCAGCAGCATCGGCTTGCCGCCGATCTTGCCGGACAACTTGCCGAAGGCGATGACCGAGCCCGAGAACGTGATCGCGCCGATCAGGATGCCGAGGTAGATCTCGACTTCGTGGATGGCCTTCTCCGCGCCGACGAACTCGATCGAGGTATCGACGTAGCTCGCGTAGCCGACGAGGCACGCTGCGAGACCGACGAGGCTGTGCATGATTGCGACCAGCTCCGGCATCTGCGTCATCTGCACCTTGCGGGCCGCGTACAGGCCGACGGCGCCGCCCACGGCGAGCGAACCGACGATCCAGGGAAGGCCGGCTGCGGTGACCCGCGGCCCGAACACCGTCGCGAGCACGGCGATGGCCATGCCGATGATGCCGAAGACGTTGCCGCGCCTCGAAGTCTCGGGGTTCGAGAGGCCGCCCAGGCTCAGGATGAACAGGATGATGGCGGCGATGTAGGCCATCGTTGCGATATTTGCGGACATGCCTGCGCCCCTTACTTCCGGAACATCGCGAGCATGCGACGGGTGACGGCGAAGCCGCCGAACATGTTGACCGCGGTCAGCGTGAGCGCGGCGACTGCCAGGCCGAGGATCAGCGCATCGGGCCGCCCCTCCGTCCCTGCCAGCAGCGGAGGCGCCACCTGGATCAGCGCGCCGACCGCGATGATGCTGGAGATGGCGTTGGTCACGCTCATCAGCGGCGTGTGCAACGCCGGCGTGACGTTCCAGATCACCATGTAGCCGATGAAGCAGGCCAGCACGAAGACGGTGAAGTGCGCGAGGAACGAGGCCGGCGCGTAGGCGCCGACCAGCCAGAACAGCAACGCACCCACGCCGAAGATCACGGCCAGGCTCTTTACCGACGCGGGCTCGCCGGCACCGTGGCCGTGGCCGGATTTCTTGGCGGGCGTGGCCGATGCGGCGGCAGGCTTCGCCTGCGTCGGTGCGACCGGCAACTTCGGCGCCGGCGGCGGCCAGGTGATGCTGCCCTCCTTGATGACCGTCAGGCCGCGGATGGCGTCGTCTTCCATGTTGACGTTGATGACGCCGTCCTTGGTCTTGCAGAGCTCCTCGGTCACGCGCAACAGGTTCGTCGAATAAAGGGTCGACGACTGCTTGGCCAGGCGGCTGACCAGGTCGGTGTAGCCGATGATGGTGACGCCGTGGCGGACCACGGCCTCGCCGGGAACGGTGAGTTCGCAGTTGCCGCCCTGTTCACCCGCCATGTCGACGATGACGCTGCCCGGCTTCATGCTCTTCACCATCTCGGCGGTGATCAGCCTCGGTGCAGGCTTGCCCGGAATCAGGGCGGTGGTGATGATGATGTCCGCGTCCTTGGCCTGCTGGGCGTACATCTCGCGCTGCGCCTGCTGGAAGCCCTCGCTCATCACCTTGGCATAGCCGCCGCCACCCGAGCCTTCTTCCTCGAAGTCGACCTTGACGAACTCGCCGCCGAGCGACACGACCTGGTCGGCGACCTCGGCGCGCGTGTCGTTCGCGCGCACGATGGCGCCCAGGTTGGCGGCCGTGCCGATGGCGGCCAGGCCGGCGACACCGGCACCGGCCACGAAAACCTTGGCCGGCGGAATCTTGCCGGCGGCGGTGACCTGACCGTTGAAAAACCGGCCGAAGGCGTTGGCGGCCTCGATCACGGCGCGGTAGCCGCTGATGCTGGCCATGGACGTGAGCGCGTCCATTTTCTGGGCGCGGGAGAGCTGGCGCGGCAGGGAGTCGATGGCCAGCACGGTCAGCTTGCGATCCGCCAGCTGCTGCATGAGCTGCGGGTTCTGCGCCGGCCAGATGAAGCCGATGAGCGTGGTGCCCGGCTTCATCAGCGCGATTTCGTCGACGGTCGGCGCGCGCACCTTGAAGAGGATGTCGGCGCTGCCCATCAGTTCGGCAGCGCTGCCGGCAATCCGGGCGCCGGCGGCCTGGTAGGTGTCGTCGGCGAAGTTCGCGGCGGCCCCGGCTCCGGTCTCCACGGTGACGGAAAAGCCCAGCTTGATCAGTTTCTCGACCACCTCGGGCACTGCGGCGACGCGTTTCTCGCCGGCAAAAATCTCGCGTGGCACTCCGATCGTCAGTGACATGATGACCTCGTCCTGTGCAGGGCTTCGCCCGGGCAGCGTAAATGACTGTGGCGGCTGGAGTTTCTAGTTCTGGTCCAGCAGCATCAAACGTTGAATTATTGCACAGCAGTGCCGTATCTTCAGCACATGTACGCCCTCTCTCAGGAGGTTCTGCGCACGGACGTCTCGGGGATGCCACTGGAGTGGATCGACTACCGGGATGCGGTCCGGCTGCATTTCATGGGCCAGGTGGCCTACGCCTTCGGCCAGAACCTCTTCAGCCTGCGCGGCGGGGTGAACGCCCGGACCGGGTCCAGGACGATCGTCCAGGTCAGTTCGATGATCGCGACCGTCGGGCACAGCCACAATCCCGGCAACGTCCACACCGGCTACGTGCCGCCCCTCAACAACGAGACGCTGTTCCGCCGGGATGCGCACATGTGCATGTACTGCGGGCAGCGGTTCCCGTCGAGCCAGCTGTCGCGGGATCACGTGACGCCGCTCTCGCGTGGGGGCTCCGACACCTGGAAGAACGTCGTCACGGCCTGCCGTCGCTGCAACAACCTCAAGGCGTGGCGGACGCCGGAGCAGGCCAAGCTGCAGCTGATCGCGATTCCCTTCACGCCGAGTTACGCCGAATACATCTACCTGAAGGGCCGGCGCGTGCTGGCGGACCAGATGGAGTACCTGCTCGCGCACTTCCCGCGCTCGAGCCCGCTGCACCAGCGCCTCAAAGCCGAAAATAGGGGACATTCCCGGTTTTCGTGATTGGCGAAAACCGAGAATGTCCCCTATTTTCCTGTTCTCGCCATCAGAAGAGCGTCAAACCACACGCCGTCGACCTGCATGTAGCGGCGCAAGGTTCCCTCCGTTTCGAAGCCGAAGCGCCGGTAGAGCGCGATGGCCGTCGTGTTGTCGGACCGCACGATCAGTTCGACGCGGCTCAGGCCGTTCGCCTTGGCGGCGTCGAGCGTCGCCGCCATCAGCCGAGTGCCGATGCCCTGGCCGCGGTAGGTCGCCGCGACGCCCATGCCGAGCGTGCCGCTGTGGCGCAAGGTCTCATGGTTCTTCGGCGTGACGTCGCACCAGCCGACCACCTGCTCGCCATCGAGCGCGACGAACTGCGCGGTGCCGCTCTTGAGATTGCCGAGCACGAAACGGCGCACGCGATCGGCGGATGGCGCCTCTAGGAACGCCAGGTAGCGTCGTTCGCGCGCGACGCCGTCGAGCACGGAGCGAAAGCCCGCAATGTGGCGTCGCTGGATCGGCACGATCTCGATGGGCATCGGCGACGCGCTCCGTGGCGGTGGCGGCAGGACCCGGGCTCGCGCAGAATGCCGCCCGTGCTCTACCTTGTCGATGCCAGCGTCTTCATCTTCCGCGCGTACTACTCGGTGCCGATCGACGTGGTCGACCCGGACGGCAACCCGGTCAACGCGGTCCACGGCTTTGCCCGCTTCCTCGGCGACCTGCTGCAGCGCGAGTCGCCGAAGCACATCGCCGTCGCGTTCGACGAGAGCCTCGAGCAGTCGTACCGAAACGAGATCTACCCCGCCTACAAGGCCAACCGCGAGCCGGCGCCCATGGAGTTGAAGCGGCAATTCGCACTGTGCCGCGAGGTGGTCGACGCGCTCGGCATCGCCCAGTACGGCAGTTCGCGCTACGAGGCCGACGACATCATCGGCACGCTTGCCACGCGAGCGCAGGCGGCCGGCATGCCCGTCACGATCGTCAGTCGTGACAAGGACCTCACGCAGCTCGTCTCGCGCGCCGACACGTACTTCGATGCGATCGCCGACGTGCGGTACGGCTACCACGACATCGAAGAGCGCTTTGGCGTCATCCCCGAGCGCATGGCGGATTTCCTGGCGCTGATGGGGGACGCGGTGGACAACATTCCCGGCGTGCCGGGCGTGGGCCGCAAGACGGCGCAGAAGCTGCTGAAGCATTTCGACACGCTGCCCGGCGTGTTCGACAATCTCGACGCGGTGCCGAAGCTGAAGTTCCGAGGCGCGGCGTTCGTGGCCGAAAGCCTGCGCGAGCATCGCGAGGCGGCATTCCTCTCGCAGCGGCTGACGCAGATCGCGTGCGACATGCCGCTCGAAGCCGCCCTCGATGATCTAGAGCGCGGCCGTCCGGACCTGTCGACCCTCGACGCGTTCTACGACGCGCAGGGTTTCGGCCGCATGCTGCGCGATCAGGCCCGCCGACTCTGACGGCCACGATGCTTTCCGACCAGCTCGGACGCGCGCTCGGACGGAGGTTCGCGCGTGCGCCGGCGAACGAGGTGTCGGGCGGCAGCATCCATCGTTGCGTGCGTTGGGAGACGGATGCGGGCCCCGTGTTCGTCAAGATCGCTCCGGCCGCGGAAGCCGGCGTATTCGAAGCGGAAGCGGCTGGATTGCGTGAATTGTCCGAGGCGCGGGCGCTGCGCGTTCCCCAGGTCCTGGCGCTGGAAGTCGCCGGCCCGGAGGCCGCACTCGTGCTCGAGTGGATCGACTTCGGTTCACCGACTGTCCAAGGCGAAGCGCTGCTCGGGCGACAGCTCGCGGCGGTGCACGAAGTCGTCGGCGCGCAGTTCGGCTGGCACCGCGACAACACGATCGGACGCACGGCGCAGCGGAACGACCCTTCTACCGACTGGCCGCAGTTTTTCGGCACGCACCGGCTCGGCTTCCAGCTGGATCTCGCCGAGCGGAACGGCCTCGATTCACGCGTCATCGAGCGCGGCAGGCGCATCGTCGAATCCTGCCCCGCGTTCTTCGCCGGATATCGCCCGCGGCCGTCGCTGCTGCACGGCGACCTGTGGGGCGGCAACTGGGCGTTGGAGCGGCGGTCCGGTGCGCCGGTGATTTTCGACCCCGCGGTCTATTACGGTGATCGCGAGACGGACTTGGCGATGACGCGACTGTTCGGCGGGTTCGGCCCGGCGTTCTATGCCGCGTATGCGGAAGCGCAGCCGCTCGACGCGGGCGCCGACACCCGGCGCACCTTGTACAACCTCTACCACGTCCTCAATCATTACAACCTGTTCGGCGGAAGCTACGGGGCCCAGGCGGCCGGCATGATCGACAGGCTGCTGGCTGAACTGTAGTGCGGCGGCAGGCTCGGGGAGGCGAGTGAACGTGGAACGTCCGGCGCTGTGGGACCTGTATCGGATCCGGGAGGGCCTGCCGGAGGACACGCCGTTTCGCGTGCGGCGCCTGGGCGACGATCCGCGTTTGTGCCGCCTGATTCTCAGCGTGATCCGCCGGGGCGAAAAGACCGGCACCTTCACGCCCATGGCATTCTTCAGCGCGCCCGGCGAGTCGTTACCGTTGCCCGGTGAGTACTACGTGCTGACCGATCCCGACGGCCGCGCCGATTGCGTCGTGCGACTCACCGCCACGGTCGTGAAGCCGCTCGATGCGATCACGGAAGAAGACCTGCTCTGCGAGGGCGCAGCCTTGCGCAGGCTCGACGCCTGGAAGAAACTGCATCGCGCGTACTGGAAGGACAAGCTCGTGCCGTACGGCCTCGCTCCGGACGGCGACCTTCCCGTCCTGTGCCAGCGCTTCGAACTCGTGGAACTTGCGGGCCCCTGAAACGAAAACGCCGAAGCAGGAGGGGGAATCCTGCCCCGGCGGGGTCGTCGGCTTTGAGGGCTTAACGCATCCGTCCTTGCTGCCGATTTTCGGCTGATGCTGCCTCGCCGCCTCAGGTCAACGTCAAGAGTACTGCGGGGACCGTCTTGACGGTCTGGATGGTGCCGGGGATCCAGCGCTGGTCATGTGAACAAGAGATGAATTTTCGATTGCACATCGTGAGGTTACGTCGAGATGCCGCACGCAAGTGACAGCTCGGAATGGAAAACTGCACAACGAGCAAGTCGCTCGAGGGACCCATGGCCGAATCACATTCGACGGTGACCGGACCGGAAGTTCACCTGCGACCCGGCATCAACCCGCAGGCCTGTGCCGCGGTCTTTGCGAAGCATGGCCGCGTGCACATTCCACAGGTGTTTCCCGACGACGTGGCGACACGCATTGAGCGCGCGTTGCGCGAGGAGACGCCGTGGAGCCGGGTCTTCAACCGCGGCGACAAGCACTACGACCTGGGTCCAGGCACCTGGCAGTCCATTGCGGAGGACAAGCGCACGGAGGTCGCGGCTGCCGTGCTCGCGAACGGCCGCACGCGCTTTGCCTATTTCTTCGAGAACTTCCCGATCGCAGACCTGCACGCGGCGGGGCGGCATCGCGATTCCTACCTGATGCGCGTGTTCGAGTTCATCAACTCGACCGAGTGCCTCGAGTTCGCGCGCGCGGTCGTCGGTGCCGGAGACATCGTCCTCGCCGATGCGCAGGCCACCTGCTACCGCACCGGCGATTTCCTCACCTGCCACGACGACCTCGTCGAGGGCAAGCATCGCCGAGCGGCATACGTCTTCAATTTTACGCGACCCTGGAGCGTCGACTGGGGCGGCATCCTGCAGTTCATCGACGCGGACGGCCACGTCGCCGAAGGCTACACCCCTGCGTTCAACGCGCTGAACATCGTGCGGGTGCCGAATGCGCACTCGGTGAGCTACGTGAACCCGCTCGCCGCAGGCGAGCGCTACAGCATCACCGGCTGGTTCCGGGCGGGATGACCTCTCCCGTTTACGGGAGAGGGCACGAGCGATGCGCGCAGCGGCATTGCGAGGGGTGAGGGATTCTTAGGACCCTCACCCGCCCCGCGGGGCGACCTCTCCCGCAAGCGGGAGAGGTAGAGAGGCGTCAGAGCTTCGCCATCACGTGCCGTACCACGGTGTAATCCTCGAGCGCATACGCCGACAGGTCCTTGCCGTAGCCCGAGCGCTTCACGCCGCCGTGCGGCATCTCGCTCACCAGCATGAAGTGCGTGTTGATCCAGGTGCAGCCGTACTGCAGTCGCGACGCGACCGTCAGCGCCTTGCCGACGTCCTGCGTCCACACGGAGGAGGCGAGGCCGTACTCGGAGTCATTCGCCCACGAAATCGCCTGCTCCGGATCCTTGAAGCGCGTGACCGACACCACGGGGCCGAACACTTCGCGCTGCACGATCTCGTCGCTCTGTCGCGCGTTGGCGATCACCGTCGGCTCGAAGAAGAAGCCGCCGCCACTGCCCGCATTGCCACCCGCGGTGATCTCGATGTGCTTCTGCTTCTTCGCGCGCGCGACGAAACCCGCGACACGATCGCGCTGTTCGGCGCTGATCAGCGGTCCCATCTCCACGCCCTTCGCCGTCTGCAGCCCCGTCTTGATCGTGCTGACCGCCGACGAAAGATCCGCGACGAGCCTGTCGTACACCTTGGCGCCCGCGTAGATGCGACATGCGGCGGTGCAGTCCTGGCCGGCGTTGTAGTAGCCGAACGTGCGCACGCCGGCGACGACCGACTCGACGTCCGCATCGTCGAACACGATCACCGGCGCCTTGCCGCCGAGCTCGAGGTGCGTGCGCTTGATGCCCGTCGCCGCCTGCGCGAGGATCTTTTCGCCCGTCGCGACGTCGCCCGTCAGCGAGACCATCCGCACCTTCGGGTGCTTCGTGAGCGGCGCGCCCACCGTGTGGCCGCGGCCCGTCACGATGTTCACGACGCCGGCAGGAAAGATCTCGGCCAGCAGTTCGCCGAGCTTCAGCGCCGTCAGCGGCGTCTGCTCCGAAGGCTTCAGCACCACGGTGTTACCCGCGGCAATCGCCGGGCCCAGCTTCCACGCCGCCATCATCAGCGGGTAATTCCAGGGCGCGATCGAGGCGACGACGCCGATCGGGTCGCGGCGGATCATGCTCGTGAAGCCGGCGAGGTATTCACCGGCCACGGCGCCCGTCATCGAGCGGCACGCACCCGCGAAGAAGCGGAACACGTCCGCGATCGCCGGGATCTCATCGCCGAGCGCGGCGGCGAGCGGCTTGCCGCAGTTGAGCGACTCGAGCTTCGCGAATGCCGGGCCGTCGGCCTCGATGCGATCCGCGAGCTTCAGCAGCAGCGTGGCGCGATCCTTCGGCGCCGTGCGCGACCAGCCGTCGAAGGCCGCATCCGCCGCCTTCACCGCCGCATCGATCTGCTCGCGCGAGGCCTCGGCCACCCTGGCCATCACCTTGCCGGTGGAGGGGTTCAGGACCTCCTCGACCTTGCCCGCGCCCGCAACCAGCTTGCCGTTGATGAGGAGTTTCGTCTGCATGTCCGGAACCTCGTGAGTGTGGATCGCGGACTTACGCCCCGGAGGCGTTCTCGTCCGGCTTGGTCAGGTAATACGCCAGCAGGATCGGCAGCAGCGTCACCATGATCACCATGACGGCGACCACGTTGGTGACGGGCCGGTCCCGCGGGCGGAACAGTTCGCTGTAGAACCAGATGGGCAACGTCTGCTCGTGGCCCGCCGTGAACAGCGTGACGATGATCTCGTCGAACGACAAGGCGAAGGCCAGCATGCCGCCCGCGAGCAGCGCGGTGGCGATCTGCGGCAGCAGCACGTACAGGAACGTCTGCGGCCCGCGTGCGCCGAGATCCTGCGAGGCCTCGATCCAGCTGGGCGGGATGCGGCGCAGGCGTGCGATGACGTTGTTGTAGACGATGACGAGGCAGAACGTCGCGTGGCCCGCGACGATGGTCCAGAAGCCGGGCTCGATGCCGACCGTGCGGATGCCGGTGAGGAGCGCGAGGCCCGTGAGGATGCCGGGCAGCGCAATGGGCAGCACGAACAGCAGCGTGATCGTGTCCTTGCCCGGGAAGGGTTTGCGCGCCAGCGCGAACGCCGCGAGCGATCCGAGCACGATCGCGGCCAGCGTCGCGATCGCAGCCACTTCGAGCGAGAGACGCATCGCCGCCCAGATGTCCTCGCGGGCGAACGCCACCTGGAACCAATGCAGCGTCAGTCCGGGCGGCGGGAACTGGTAGGTGCGGTCTTCAGTCGTGAACGCGTAGAGCACGATCACCCACACCGGCGCGTGCAGGAACACCAGGCCGGCCGCCGCGGCGAGCTTCGAGCCGAGCGAGGCGTCGTTCCAGTCGCGCTTGCGTCGCTCAGAGGGCATCGAAGGCTCCGAGCCGGCGCGCCAGCGCGAGGTACAGCGCGATCAGCACGATGGGAACCACCGAGAACGCCGCGGCGAGCGGCAGGTTTCCGGCCGTGCCCTGCTGCTGGTAAACCATCATGCCGATGAAGTACCCAGGCGCGCCCACGATGCTCGGGATGATGTAGTCGCCGAGCGTCAGCGAGAACGTGAAGATCGAGCCGGCCGCGAGGCCGGGCAGCGCAAGCGGCAGCACCACGTTGCGGAACGTCTGGCCGGGGCGCGCGCCGAGATCGGCCGATGCCTGCAGCAACGAGCCCGGCACGCGCTCGAGCGCGGCGGCGAGCGGCAGGATCATGAACGGCAGCCACATGTACACGAACACGATGAACATGCCGAGGTACGACGAGGCAAGCGACGGCCCGCCGACGACCGGCATCGACAGCGCCTTGTCCAGCACCGGCGTGAGGCCGAGCGCGTCGAAGAACCACGACACGATGCCTTCCTTCGCGAGGATCAGGCGCCAGGCGTAGACCTTGACGAGGTAGCTGGTCCACATCGGCAGCATCACGCCGACGTAGAAGAACGCCTTCATCTTCGGTCCGGCGTGGCGCGCCATGTAGTTCGCCACGGGGAAGGCGACGACCGCCGCAGCGATCGTGACCGCGATGGCCATCGAGACCGTGCGCACCACGATGTCGATGTGCGCGGGTTGCGAGACGAGTTGCCGATAGGTCTTGAGCGTGAACTCGGGAACGATCCTGGCCGTGAACTCGTCGATCGCGTAGAAGCTCTGCATCAGCAGCGCGAACAGCGAGCCGAGGTACACGGTGCCGAGCCAAAGCAGCGGCGGGGCGAGCAGCAGCGCGACGTAGAAAGTGCTGCGTCCCCGGGCGTTGAGCGTGCGTGCTCTCACGTCCGGACTCAGGCCGATTCCAGGGCGACGGCGCTCTCGGGCCGCCAGGCGAGTCGCACGCGATCGCCTTCGCGCAGGCCCGCCGAGCCGGTTGCCGATTCGGCCCGCGCGACCGCCAGCACGGTCTGTTCGTCGATGCGCACGTGGCAGCGGCTGCTCGCGCCGTGGTACAGCACGTTGTCGAGTGTGCCTTCGCAGCCGACGGAGCCGTCCGGCACTCGTTCACCCGCAGCGAGGATGTCGATCAGCTCGGGGCGGATCGCAAACGGCTGGCGCTTCCCGGTCAGGCGTTCGGCGAGCGCGGCCTCGACGACGTTGGCGCTGCCGACGAAGTTCGCGACGAATGCGGTGCGCGGCCGGTTGTACAGCTCGCGCGGCGTGTCGAGCTGCTCGATGCGGCCCTGGCTGAACACGGCGACGCGATCCGCCATGCTGAGCGCCTCGCCCTGGTCGTGCGTGACGAACACGAACGTGATGCCGAGCCGCTGCTGCAGTCCCTTCAGTTCCGCCTGCATTTCCTCGCGCAGCTTGAGGTCGAGCGCGCCGAGCGGCTCGTCGAGCAGCAGCACCTTCGGCTTGTTGATCAGGGCGCGCGCCAGCGCCACGCGCTGCTTCTGCCCGCCCGAGAGCTGCGCAGGGCGACGCTCGCCGAACGATCCGAGCCGCACCAGCTCGAGCATTTCGTTGGCGCGCGCGAGGCGCTCCGAGGATTTCACGCCGCGCACGCGCGGGCCGTACGCCACGTTCTCCGCCACGCTCATGTGCGGGAACAGCGCGTAGTCCTGGAAGACGGTGTTCACGTTGCGGTCGAACGGCGGCACGCCCGTGACGTCGCGGCCGTCGAGCAGGATCTGCCCGCTGTCGGGCTGGTCGAAGCCCGCGACGAGTCGCAGGCAGGTGGTCTTGCCGGAGCCGGACGGCCCGAGCAGCGCGAAGAATTCGCCCTGCGCGATCGTCAGCGAGACCCGGTCTAGCGCGACGACGGTGCCGAAGGCCCGGCTCGCGTCACGCAATTCGATGGCGGCTGTCATGAAATCCTGGCGATCAAAAAAGGCGGCGCCCGCGGGCAGCGCCGCCTCGTTTCCTCGGGCGAGGGGCCGTTACCGGCCGCCCATCACCGCGACGAAGTCCGTGGCCCAGCGGCTGTACGGCACGCAGGTGCCCTGCGTCTTGCAGCTCGCTTCCGGCGTGCGCCAGAAGTGGATCTTGTCGAACTTGTCGAAGCCGTTGGTGGCGCAACCCGTGTCGGTCAGCAGCGCGTTGCCCTTGCACGCGGCGGGCACGGCCGGCACCGAGCCGAACCACGCGGCGACGTCGCCCTGCACCTTGGCGTTCAGCGACCACTCCATCCACTTGTAGGCGCAGTTCGGGTGCTTGGCGTTTGCGGCGAGCATCGTCGTGTCGGCCCAGCCCGACGCGCCCTCCTCGGGGATCACGCTCGCCACCGGCTGCTTGTTCGCCTGCAGCGTGTTCACCTGGAACGGCCACGAGCTCGACACCACGACGCCTTCGTTCGTGAAGTCCTGCACCTGCACGTTCGCGTCGTGCCAGTAGCGGTGGATCAGCGGGTGCTGCTTGCGCAGCAGTTCGAGCGCGGCCGCGTACTGCTGCTCGTTCAGCTCGTACGGGTCCTTGATGCCGAGCTCGGGCCGCTTGGCCATCAGGTACAGCGCCGCGTCGGCGATGTAGATCGGGCCGTCGTAGGCCTGCGTGCGGCCCTTGTTGCTCTTGCCGTCGGCGAGCTTCTGCTCTTCGAACACCACGGACCACGAGGTGGGCGCGGTCTTGAAGGCGTTGGTGTTGTACATCAGGACGTTCGGGCCCCACTGGTACGGCGTGCCGTAGTGCTTGCCGTCCACGAAGTGCCAGCGCGCCTTCCTTCAGGCGGTCGTCCACGTTGGCGTAGCTCGGCACGCGCGCGATGTCGATCGGCTGCACCGTGCCGCCGCGGATCAGGCGCAGCGACGCATCGCCCGAGGCCGTGACGAGGTCGTAGCCGCCCTGCGTCATCAGCGAGACCATCTCGTCGGACGTGCCGGCGGTCTTCACGTTGACCTTGCAGCCGGTGTCCTTCTCGAACGGAGTCACCCAGTCGTAGGCCTTGTCGGTTTCGCCGCGCTCGATGTAGCCGGGCCACGCGACGATGTCGACCTGGCCTTCGAGCGCATCCGACACAGGCGCGGCGGCGGCAGCCTTCTCGCCGGCCGGAGCTTCGGCGGCGGGTTCCTGCTTCTTCGCGCAGGCGGTGAGCGCGATCGCGATCGCAACGGTGAGCACGAGACGCTGGTCCAGCGCCTTGAACCGGAATGACATGGTGTGAGCCCCCAGGCGTTTGAGTTGCGGTGAACGGAAAACCGGCTGCCTTCCGCGCAGCGGCCTCCATTCTATGCCGGCGCCGGACTAAGTTCGAATCGGTTGCATTGCAACACGCACCCGGGAGTCGGGTGCGCGGCGCGGCTAGCGGCGCCCGAACGGCGACATCCGGCGCAGCACGTCGTCCTTCAGGATGAAGTGGTGGTACAGCGCCGCCAGCGCATGGCCCACGGCCACGACGACGACCGCGTAGAAGAGGGCTTCGTGCACCCCCTCGAGCCGTTCGTGCAGGTCGTGGTTCTCGGCGACGAGGGCCGGGAACTCGAACCACCCGAAGAAGCTGGCCGGGTATCCCGCGGCGGAGGTCATGGCCCAGCCGCTGAACGGCACCGCCAGGATCAGCAGGTACAGCAGCCCGTGGCCGGCGGCGGCGGCCTTCTTCAGGCGTCCTTCGCCGACGGGGGCGGGGAGGCCCTTGTTGGCGATCTTCCAGACGATGCGCGCGACGGCGAGCATGAAGACCAGCAGGCCGATCGACTTGTGCCGCGTGATCCACTCGAGCTTGTCGGGGCCGTCCGGCAGTTCGTCGGCCGTTTCCGCGAGGAAATACTGCGCGATGACGAGGATGACGATCGACCAGTGCAGGAGCTTCGCGAGGCTGCCGTAGTGTTCAGCGGTGTTGCGCAGGGGCATGATGCGTGGATCTCGGGTCCGCAGTGGAGTGTCGGCGCATGTTAACGCACCTTGCCGGAGCGGCGATTCGTGCGTTGTCCGTGCTGATTGCAGCCGCTGCGCTGGCGGGTTGCGTCGCCAGCCGGGTCGAGACCGTGTCCACGCCCGAATCCGCCGGGGGCGCCGCGATCGCCGTTCCGCCCGGCGCACGCGTCTTCAGCATCGATCCCGCGGCCACACGCATCACCGTGCTCGTCTACCGGGCCGGGCCGATGGCCCGCCTTGGGCACAACCACGCCATCACGTCCGGCGACGAGACCGGGGTGGTCTGGCTCGGCGCGGCTCCGGCCTCCTCGGGGTTCGAGATCCACGTTCCCGTCACGGCCTTCGTCGTGGACGATCCGCAGGCGCGCGCGGCCTCCGGTCCGGAGTTTCCGGGCGAGGTGCCCGACGACGCTCGCGCCGGCACCAAGGCCAACATGCTGCGAGCCGAGGTTCTCGATGCGGCGCACTACCCGGAGATCGTCGTGCGATCAGTCAGTGCGACGGGGACGTGGCAACAGGCCGTCCTGCAGGCCTCGGTTCGGCTGAAGGGTGTCGAGCGGCAGGTCGAAGTGCCGGTGGCCTTGACCATCGCGGGGAACTCGGTGGAGGCGACGGGCGAGTTCGAGCTGAGGCAGACGGACTTCGGCATTACGCCGTTTTCGATCGGAGGCGGCGCTGTGCAAGTCGCGGACATTATTAAGATAAGATTTAAAATAGCGGCGGTGTATTCGCCAGCGGCCAACAAAGTTAAATGAATGAGAGTCAGGTAGATTTGCCGCAAATTGGCGTATTATCTGTAAAGCCAATAAGTACAAAACGCGGGGGCTCGTAAGCCTCTCGTCGTGGGCCGAATTCTTTAGGAAGGGAACTGCGATGAAAGGATCTCGTTCGCGTTACACGGCATTTGTGTGTCTTCGCCTTGATTGCGGGCGGCAGCATCACTGCGCAGGCGCAGACGGCTCAGCCGACCGGCATTCCCGGGCCCAACGTCAACATCATTGGGCCGACGCCGTACCCTTCTGGGGTCACGCCCATTCCGAACGTCCCGAGTCCGCTGATCGAGGATCTGCAGCTCAAGCAGAAGAACGAGCCGCAGTGCGCAATCCGACCGGACGAACCGCGGCATTTCTTCTGCATCTACAACGACTATCGCGGCGTCGACACGCCCACCATCGGCGACTCGTGGATCGGCGCGAGCATGTCGCGGGACGAAGGCCTCACCTGGTTGAGCCGGCTCGTGCCGGGATTCCCGAGCGACACGCTCCAGCCGTCCCTGAATCTCGGCTTCGCGGCGGATCCGATGATCGCCGCCGTGCCCGGCCTCGCGGTCGTCGGCTTCCTCGCGGCGAATCGCGACGGCAACCAGCCCGGCGGCCTGTTCGTGCAGCGCTGGGTGGAACTCAACAAGGAAGACGGGTTCCCTTGGGCGTACGCCGACACGAAGCTGGTATCGAGCGGCACGTCCGGTCAGTTCCGCGACAAGCCGGCGATGCTTGCAACGCTGGCAGCCGCGGGAACCGCTCCGCTGAGCCTCAATCTCATGGTCAACGGCCAGGCTGTGACCCAGAAGGTCGCTGCAGGCACGCTGCACGTGGCCTATTCGAATTTCACCGGCAACGATGGGAAGGACAGCAGCCAGATCAAGTACCTGCAGTCCACGGATTACGGCGCGACTTGGAGCAATCAGAAGTAAGCTGAGTGAGTCGGTCGCGCTCAATCAGGGTGTATCCATTGCCGCAGACCCGACCGGCCAGAAGCTGTCATCGTCTGGCGGCCAGTTCGACTTCAACAGCAATCAGCCTAACTCGCTCGTCTTCACCACATCGGCGAACTTCGGCGCAACGCTGGTCGAAAGTGAAGACCCTCGGGCCGAGTCCTTCATCTGCCCCTTCGATCAGGACGTGACGGACACGCAGTTCCGTTCCAAGGCGCTGCCGCAGGTCGTCAACGACGGCACGAAATTCTACGTTTTCTGGGCGCAGCGGCAGGGTACGGACGGCTTGCCAAACGGGGCAATCGCGCATCGTCTACCTGACCTCGAATGCGACGGGCACGAACTTGGGGTAACACGCCGACGGCGGTGGCTCCGTTCAGTGGCGGCGGCCACCAGTTCATGCCTGCGGCCATCCGCGGCCGGCGGCGTCGTGCAGGTCGTCTGGTACGACACGCGCGAGGACGAATATTACGAACGGCAGCCCGACTTTGGATTCATTCATTTCGGACAGCGTGGTCACGAATCCGACCGTCGATGACATCGACCCCGTCGGCCAGCCCATCAACCGTCGCCATACCGCGGACCTCTGGCAGGTGCAGTTCAAGGGCGCGCACGCCCAGTTGGCGGTCAAGGTCTCGCAGTACGCACAGGGCACGTTTGACGGCATTTACCGAACCTGCAGCTCGAGCGCAACTACGTCAACGCGCGCATCTTCCGGCAAGGCACGGCGCCGTTCGTCGGCGACTACATTGCCGCCACCGCGCCCGCCTTCCGGCTGAACGGCGCCGGGCAATGGATTTCCAACATCGGTGCGCCGAGCGCTTCGGATCGCGCCCCGGCCGAGCCGACGTTCCAGGTGGCCTGGGCGGACAACCGGCACATTCGCAGTAATGTCTTCCTGAACCCGGGCTTGGTCACCGGCTACACGCCGCCGTCTACAACCTGCAAGGCGAGCCAGGCGACCCGTCCGGCGCGACGCAGTGCGTGCCCAGCAGATCCGCTGAAGGCTCTGTCGCGCGCCCAGCGTGTGTTCAGTTCGGTGATCAAGCCGGGCGTGCTGCTCTCGGCGGCCGCACCCACCAAGCGCGGTGCAACCCAGCGCGCGCACGTCATCCAGCTGCAGAACCTGGCGGACAAGGTCCCGAACGCGTCCGACAACGACCCCAACGTGACGCAGCAGGAGGTTCGGCAGTACCAGGTGGAACTCAGCCTGCCCAGCCAGCCTGCCAATGGGGATTCGGCGTCTTTCGTCCAGTTCGCGACTACCGACTTTAGGGTCCTGGACGTTCGCGATTCCCGAAGGCTCCTCCGCCGCGCGAACGGTGTTCGTCACGCCGGGCGCCGGGCGTCCCGGCACCGGTCGTGGTGGTGAACGTTTTCGAATGCACCAATCGCGACATCAGCGCTGCTTGCGCTCCGCGGCGCAAGGTGGCGTCGCTGGCCCTGAACGGCAACCCGCTGGCCGGCAATCTGCAGGACCCGGACTGCGCGGCAGGCGGAACCTGCTACCCATAGCTGCGACTTCGTCGATCCAGAGTCTTCGAGGCGCACAACCCGGACCTGACCAGCTATGTCTACAGCGTCCAGAACCCTTCCGTACCGCAACCCGAGCCTGCGCAACCCCAGCCTGCGCAACCAGACCTACGAGAGCCCGTCGCTGCGCAACCAGACGATCGAGTCACCGAGCCTGCGCAACCCCTCGCTGCGCAACACGCCGCTGACCGACTCGGCGCGGCGGCGGCGGATCTCTACACCGACTTCGTCTACAACGTCGAGAATGAAGGCAACACGACCACCGGCTACAACCTCGAGCCGCTCATCACTGGCGACGACTCGGCGGACCTGCTGACGCAACTCATCGTGTCGCGCGTCTACCCAGAACCGTATGCCTTTGGCTGCGACTTCTCGGAGCAATCGACTCTCGAGACCCAGCAGGTCGTCGTCAATATCGTGAAGCCCGACGTGACGCCCGGTACGCCGGCGACGATCCGCTCGCCGACCCCGGCGCGTACTGCGGGTCCCGACGATCGCAACCTTCCTGGTCGAGCCGGGCGGCAAGGCGCAGGTCACGCTCAGGGTCTGGGGCGTCGATGCCGTCGAAGCCGACTCGCCTGTTCCAGGACCGTGTGTGGATGAAGGTCTACTCGCAGGCCGTGAACACCGACGGCGATGCGGGACTCAACAGGGCTTCGACGTCATCGGTTGCGCTGGATCTGCGTGGCGCCCGACCGTGATGGCGCCGCAATTGCCGCCGACTGCTCCCCCTCCGTTGAACAGCCGATCTGCCCATCGAGGCCAATTCGCCCGGGCGGCTGGCAGCCGGTACACGACACGCCGACGGCCACGGACGCGGTAGATGGCCAGGCAACGGTAACCTGCGACATTCCGTCGGCAGCAGTTCCACGGCGTATCCGATCGGTGAAAGATCAGTTCGTCACCTGCACGGCGACCGACCGTGCGGGTAATTCATCAGTTGCAACAATACGAATTCGACGTCGACGACACCTCACCGCCGGTCTGGCTGCGCCCAGCGGAACGATCACCGCTCCGTCGCGGACCCTGGCCAGGCGTTCGCGGACGTCATCTACCCGAACCCGGTCACTGCGACCGACATCGTAGGCGCTGACGCCGCTGATCTGTCTTGCTACGCACGTCCGGTGTGACCAGCAGCGACCTGACGTGGGCGGCACGTTCCCGGTGGGCACCACGACCGTGACCTGTACGGCGACCGACGCGCAGGACAATCCAGCAGAGTCACGTCATTCGCACGTCACCGTTGAGGTACCGGGAGCCGCCGACGCTGTCGGTGCCCGCGTCGATTTCCGTAAATACGGACGCGGGGCGGGACTTTGCGACGGTGAGTTCAATCCGCCCGCCAGGTCATCGCGACTGGACTTCGTCGGGGTCGGCGAGCCTGGTCTTCACGCCGCCGGGCTCTGAGAGTCATGCCCGGGCGGGCGTTCCCGGTGGGTGCCTCGACCGTGACCTGCACGGCGACCGATACGGCCGTGCCGGCCAACAGCACGAGCCAGTCGTTCCCCGTCACGGTGACCGATGTCGAGCCGCCGGTCCGACGTTGCCGGGCAACCGGCGTCCTTCAATGCCGACCGGGCCTTCCGGGAGAGTCGTCACGTTCGACGCATCGGTCAACGGCGTCGTGACGTGGGCGCCTCGTCGTGACCTGTTCTTCCTCGTGCCTCGCGTCAGTACGTCGCAACCACCGGTGGCACGTTCCCTGTGGGTGTTCAAACGTGACCTGCACGGCGACCGATCCGCCGCGCCAACACGGGCACCGGTCAGCTTACGGTCACGGTGCAGGACACGACACGCCCGTCGTTGACGGTCCCCGCGAACATCACGGCCGAGGCCACCAGCGCGGCGGGTGCGGTCGTTACTTACACCGCTGCCGGCAGCGACTGACTCCGCGAGCAGTCCGCCGCGACGGCCGCGTGCGACCGCGGGCCTCCGGCAGCACGTTCCCGCTCGGGCACGACGACCGTGACCTGCACCGCGACGGATGCCGCCGGCAACACCGCGGCAACGCGACGTTCACCGTCACGGTCGGGGACACGACAGGCCCGCCGATCAGTGCCGCTGGCCGACGTCACTGCGAAGCCACCAGTGCGGCGGGCGCGGTCGTCACTTACACCGCGCCCGTCGGCGACCGACAGCGTGGCGTGCGCGTCACGCTGCACGCCGGCCTCCGGCAGCACGTTCGCGCTCGGCGCGACGACCGTGACCTGACCGCGAAGGACGCAGCCGGCAACACCGGCAGCAGCACGCTTCACCGTCACGGTCAGGGACACGACGCCGCCTGTGACTGCCGACTGCCTGCGAACATCACGACTCAGACGACACGGGACGACTGAGCTGCAGTCACTTACTCTGTCACTGCGACGGACATCGTCTGCGTGAGAGGCTCGATTGCTCCTCGTCGGCACAGCCGGCTCTCCAAGGCGGCACGTTCCCGCTCGGGCCACCACCGTGACGTGCACGGCGACAGACGGCGGGTAACAACAGCACCGAAGTCGTTCACGGTCACGGTCAACAAGTCGGGTACTGCGGGCTCGACGGCGTCTATGCCAATGGCTCTAAGAGCGTCGGCAGCGCGGTGCCGCTCGACTTCGGCTTCACCGGCACCAGTGGCGCGCGCGTGGATAGTTCGCTGGCGAGGCCATCCGTCAAGGTCTACTACGCCGGACAAGACCTGCCCGGGCAACAGGCCGGCCACGCCGACGGTCACGTATCCCGTCAGGCAGCAGCGACTACCGCTACTCGGCGTCGGCGCTGAACTGGCAATTCAACTGGAAGCCCAGCGTCAATGGGCTGGGCGCCGGCTGCTACTACGTTGCCGTGAAATCGGACCAGACCGGCCAGGAGTTCAACAGCGCCAAGAGCCCCATCCTGCTGACGAAGTAAGACGACGCAGCAATCGCTGCGTCGACGCTCGGCGTTACGGCCCCGGGTCCACCAGGACTCGGGGCCTTTCTCTTGGCAGGGAAGCCGGTTTCACGCAGGGCGGTGGGTCGGCGCGCCTGAGTCGTCGTCGCTTGCCGACGGAGGATTCACCCTCGAACGCTGATCCGCCGCGGCTCGACCTCGACGGGCTTCGCGCCTAGTTCTTGCTCGACTGCTGTCCGGAGAGCTTGCGCGCGAGTTGCGCATTGGCCGCCGCGAGCTGCTCGGGCACCGGCGCGTAATACCGGTAGGTCGGCGTGTCGTCGAGGAACAGCGCGCTCGCTTCGCCGCGTCGCTTCACGCAGGCCTCGAATTCCGACTTGGCCTCGGCGGGATAGCCTGCTGCGAGATAGGCTTTGCCCAGCGTGCATCTCACCAGCCAGAGGTCCGCCAGGCCGACGGCGCCCTTGAGCGCGTCGACCGCATCGACCGCGCGCTTCTCGCGCAGTGCCAGCAGGCCCTGGAGCATCTTCGCGTACGCGCGACTCTGGGGCTGCAGCTGGCGGCTCAATTCATCCGCAATGGCCTTGACCTCGGCGATCTCTCCGAGCTCGTAGTAAACCAGCGCCGCAGGCACCCACTCCGCGTTCGTTTCCGCATGCGCGGTCAGTTCGCGCAGGACGGCGAGGGCTTCCTGTCGCTTGCCCTGCTGCGCATAGGCCTTGGCCAGGGCTCCCTGCTTCGACGCGATGCCCTGCTCGTTGCCGCTCGCCTTGTCCGCCGCGAGACCATCCACCAGGATTTTTTCCGCGTCCGCCGGCTTCCCGTCGTACAGCGCGATGTCCGCCAACCCGATGGCAGCAAGCGATGCGCCCGAGGCGCCGCCCTGGGCCGCCGCGCGCTCGTAGACCTGGCGTGCCGCCGCGAGGTCGGGCACGGTCATGGCCTGCATGGCGAGCGGCAGGTAGGCGAGGTAGTAGGACGGATCCGCCTTGACGACCTTGCCGGCTTCCTCGACGGCAGTCTTCAGGTCGCTGGCATACATCGCGTAGAGCGCATAGTTCGCGCGGAACTGCACGTCCTCCGGGTAGACGTCGAGCACCCGCTTGCCCTCCGCCAGTGCCTGCTGGAAGTTCAGCGTCATGAAGTTGGAGATCGCGAGGTTGTTGTGCGCGGCGCCGTCCGCCGGGTACAGCTTCACGAGCTGGCTGTAGTTCTCGATCGCCTTGTCGTAATTGAGCGAGACCACGGAGTAATACAGGCCGAGGGTGCGATAGCGCTCGCGCTCCGTCATCCGGTCGAGCCGCTTCAGCGCCTTGTTCCATTGCTCGGTCGCCTCGCTGCGCCGGCCAAGCTTGAACGCCGACAGTCCCCAGCCCGAATACGCCCGGGCAAACTCCGGATCGGCCTCGACGGCCCTCTGGTAAATGGGCAGCGCTTCCTCGTCCTTGTTGGCCGCCGCGAGCGACTGGGCCCGCGTATAGAAGCTCGCGGCTTCCAGCGAGGCCGCCGTGAACGTTTCCTGGTCGGTGAGCTTGCGGTCCTTGAGCGAAGTGTCGCCGAGGGCTTCACGAATCTCGCCGGCGATCGAGCCGACGGCCGCCAGCACGGCATCGCGGTTGGCCGCGTTGGCGGTGGCATCCTTGATGATCTTCCCATCCGCGGGGTTGATCGCGCGCACCGACAGGTTGTAGCCCCCGTCCGCCGGTTCGATCATTCCGGACAGCACGACCTTGATGCCTTCGCGGACCGCCACCAGCCGGGCCACCTCGTCATTGAGCTGGCTGCCGGGCTTGATCTCCTCGGCCAGTCTCCGGGCGGTCGCGCGCTGGTAGTTCGTGATGAATGACGCGCCTTCCAGGCCGACCCCGAGCGCTTCTTCGAGGGTGCCGTCGAACACCGGATCCCCGGTGCGGTTCGACAGGTCGGCGATCAGCAGGGAGACGGCCTTGATCCCGCCGTTGCCGGCGGCATCGGCCTGTTGCTTGGCGCGATAGTTGCCGTAGAGCGAAATGCCGAGTGCGATGCCGAGTACGCCGATGAGCAGCGCATTCCACAGGCGTCGGCCGAGCAGCGGCTTCAGCTTGCGGTTGATGATGACTTCTTCGTCGCGCTTGAGGCCCTCGGCGGTCAGCTCGTAGAGCCACGCGATGACCAGCACGATGACGAAGCCGACCAGGCCGATGACGATCATCGCCTGGAAGACCCAGTCCGGCGCGTGGAACGCCGGCAGGATCATGCTCGCGGCCTGCAGCGAGATCCACGCGATGCCCGCGTAGAGTGCCGCGACCCGGAACACGTGCCGACGCTTTAATTCTTGGTAGACGCTCATAAGCTTCCGTTGCGAGCGCGGAAATCATACCTGCAAAACCGGGTGCCGTGGTCGCAGGCTGACCGGCCCGGGCGAGCGTTCCGAGGCTCGCCGTCAGTCCCGAGTCGTGGTGAGAAGCAGTTCAGTGCCTTCGGGCGCCTGGAGAATCCCGTTCTCGCGCGCGTTCATGCCGCGCGGCAGGCGCCCGGCGAAGGGCAGGCCGCGGTCGCGAAGCTGCGCGATCCGCTCCGGCATCGCGGGGTCGGAGAACGTCAGCACCGGATTGCGCAGGTCGACGTCGTAGAGGCCGATGTTGAGGTCGCGACCCGCGACGACCACCTTCCCGAAAGGCGCGCACACCGGATCGAATGCGACGAAGCCGAGGCTGTCCCAGAACGCGCCGGCACGTTCGAGATCGCTCGTGGGGATGCCGAACTCCTCGAAATAGCCGAGGGACGACGCATGTGCGGGCGGCAACGACGGAGGCGAGAACGTCCGCGCCTCGATCACGGTGATCATCTGCCCGGAGGGATCGAGGAAGCCGACTTCGTGGAACGCGTCGCGGTCGAACCGGGCGAACTTGAACTCGATGCCGAGCCCTGCGAGCACCGGCGCTTGCCGGGCTACGTCGGGCTGGACCCAGGTCAGCGCGGGCGACGCGAAGCGGTACTGGTGCAGGCCGAGGAACAGCCGCCCGTCCGTCACGACCGCATACGGATGGCTCCAGGCATCGCCCGTCGACGCCTGCACGAATCCCAGCGACTCGTAGAATTCGACGGACGCCGCGACGTCCGGCGCGTAGACGCTGATTTCGAGGAATCTCCCGAGCAGCATTGCGGAGGATCAGGCTTTCGCGCCGATCGCCAGCGCGCGCTGGCGCGAGGCCATGCGCTCCGCCGTGTCGTCGCGCCCCGAGAATTCGGGCCAGCCGCCGGCATGGTGCAGCACCACGTCCGTCAGGGCCGCGGCGTGCGCGTCGCTGGCGTTCAGGCAGGGCACGTAGTCGAACTGCGTGCCGCCCTCGGCGAGGAACATCTCGCGGTTCTGCATGGCGATTTCCTCCAGGGTCTCGAGACAGTCGGTGGCGAAGCCCGGGCACACGACGGTCACCTGCTTCGGGCCCGACTTCGCGTACTCGTGCAGCAGGCCGTCCACGTAAGGCTTGAGCCATTCTTCCTTGCCGAACCGCGACTGGAAGCCGAGCGACCACTCGCTGTCGGCGAGCCCGAGCCGGTGGGCCACGGCGCGCGCCGTGCCGCGGCAGAAGCAGTGGTAGGGATCGCCCGCGAGGAAATAGCGCTTGGGGATCGAGTGGAACGAGAACAGCAGGTGCTTGCGGCCGTGCGTGCGCCAGTGCGACGCGATGCTGTCGGCGACCGCAGCAAGGTACAGCTCGTGCTCCCAGTACTGGTTCACGAAGCGCATTTCCGGCATCCAGCGCCATTGCGCGAGTTCGCGCGTGACGCGCTCGAAGATCGAGCCCGTCGTCGTCGAGGAATACTGCGGATACAGCGGCAACACGATGAGCCGCTGCACGTTGCGCTGGCGGAAGCTCTCCAGCACGTCCGGGATCGACGGGCGGCCGTAGCTCATCGCGAGATCGACGATCACGCGATCGCCGAACTGCGCGGCGAGGCTCCGGCCGAGCGCGTCGGCAAGGCCGCGAGACTCGATCAGCAACGGCGAACCGCGCTCCGTCCAGATCTTCTGGTAGGCGTGCGCGCTGCGGCGCGGCCGCACCCGCAGGATGATGCCGTGCAGGACCATCCACCAAAGCGCCCGCGGCATCTCGATGACGCGCGGGTCCCACAGGAATTCGGCGAGATACCGTCGCACCGAGGCCGTGCTCGGGTCGTCGGGGGTGCCGAGATTCACCAGCAGCACGCCGGCCCGGCTCGCGTTGCCGTGCTCGTAGTCGGGTGTGCCGATGAGTTGAGTCATGCGCTGCCGGGTCGATGAAACCAGCGTGGAACGATACAGGATCGCGGACCCTCACCCCAACCCTCTCCCGCTGCGGCGGGAGAGGGGGCCAATCACCTCTCCCGTTTACGGGAGAGGTCGCCCCGCGGGGCGGGTGAGGGTGTCTTCACCTCTCCCGCTTGCGGGAGAGGTCGACCGCAGGTCGGGTGAGGGTCTGAAGAAAAAGCCCTCACCCCAACCCTCTCCCGCTGCTGGCGGGAGAGGGGGCCAATCACCTCTCCCGTTTACGGGAGAGGTCGGCCGACAGGCCGGGTGAGGGCAAGTGGGTAAGGGCATCGACTCCCTCTCCCGCTTGCGGGAGAGGGCTGGGGGTGAGGGCAGCGCCAGCCTCGATCCGCGGCGACAGCCAGAGCACTCCGAGCTGCAGCAGGCTGGCTGCCGCGCCAAAGGCGAGCATCGGGACCGCCGTGTCGGTCGGCGTGACGCCCATCAGCTGCACGCAGAACGCAGCGATGATCTGCTGCAGGAAGCCGAGCGTGCTCGAGGCCACCCCGGCATGCTGCGGCGCCTGGCTGACGGCGATCGCCGACATGTTCGGCATGAACATTCCCTGCCCGATGTACAGGATGAACATCGGCACGAAGATCCAGAGCGGGTGCTTCAGGCCCGCCGCGACGAAGGCAAGCGCCGCGACGGATGCGACGGCCTGCACGATCCCGCCCACCGCAATCATCCAGTGTGCGCTGCGCCGCCCCCCCAGCCAGCGCAGCGAGAGGTTGCCCAGCACATAACCGACGGCGATGAACAGGTAATAGAATCCGTAGTCCGTCGTCGGGCGGCCCAGGGCCGAGACCAGCACGTACGGCGCCAGCGACAGGAACACCAGGAACAAGGCATAGCTCAACGACGACTGGAGCGCACAGCTGACGTAGAGCCGGTTGCGAACCAGGCGCCGGGCCGTGGAGAACATCTCGCGCGTATTGGGCGGCGGCCGGGTCTGGTCACGGGTTTCCGGCAGGTGCTTCCACGCGAAGTACGTGGGCACGAGGGCGAACAGGATCAATGCGCCGAACACGGCGCGCCAGCCGAACCCGGCGGTGAGGAAACCTCCGAGTACGGGAGCCAGCCCGTTGGTGAGCACGGACACGATCGCGAGCTGTGCGATCGCGGACGCCATGCGATCCGCGGGAAAACGGTCGCTGATGATGGCGCGCGAGACGGCAATGCCGACGGAAGTGCCGAATGCCTGCACCGCGCGCCCGACGATCAGCCACGGCAGGCTCTGCGCGGTCATGCCGATCGTTGCGCCGAGGATGACGATGCTCATGCCGGTGAGCACCGCGCGGCGCCGGCCATAGCGGTCCGAAATCGGGCCCCACGCCAGCATGCCGATGGCGAACGTGATCAGCGAGACCGAGAACGTCGCCTGGACGTGCACGACGTCCGCGCCGAAATGCTCGCGGACCGAGGGCAGGGCCGGGATGTAGAGGTTGGTCGCGATCGAGCCGACCGCGACGATCATCGCCAACAGGAGGAGGAGCGTGCGGTCGCTCAACCCTCGATGCCGCCGATGCAGAGGTACTTCAGCTCGGTGTAGTCGAGGATGCCGTACTTCGAGCCCTCGCGGCCGAAGCCCGATTCCTTGACGCCGCCGAACGGAGCGACCTCCGTCGAGATCAGGCCGGTGTTCAGGCCGACGATGCCGTACTCGAGGCCTTCCGAGACGCGGAAGGCGCGCGCGAGGTCGCGCGTGTAGAAGTACGACGCCAGGCCGAACTCCGTGTCGTTCGCCATGCGGATCGCCTGCTTCTCGTCCTTGAACGAGAACACCGGCGCCACCGGCCCGAACGTTTCCTCGCGCGCCACCATCATGTCCGGCGTGACGTGCGTGATGATCGTCGGCTCGAAGAACGTGCCGCCGAGGGCGTGGCGCTTGCCGCCGAGGGCGACCTTGCCGCCTTTCGCGACGGCGTCGGCGATGTGTTCCTCGACCTTGGCCACGGCTTTCGCATCGATCAGCGGGCCCTGTTCCGTCGCGCCCTTCAGCCCGTCGCCCACGCGGAGCTTCTTCACGGCGTCGGCGAGCTTGGCGACGAACGTGTCGTACACGCCTTCCTGCACGAGCAGCCGGTTGGCGCACACGCAGGTCTGTCCGGTGTTGCGGTACTTGCTGGCGATCGCGCCCACCACGGCTGCATCGAGGTCGGCGTCGTCGAAAACGATGAACGGCGCGTTGCCGCCGAGCTCGAGCGAGACCTTCTTCAGCGTGGGGACGCACTGCGCCATCAGCTTCTTGCCGACTTCGGTCGAGCCGGTGAACGTCAGCTTGCGCACGATCGGGTTCGAGGTCATCTCGCCGCCCACCACGGTGGACGGGCCGGTGACGACGCTGAACACGCCCTTCGGGATGCCCGCGCGGTGCGCGAGTTCCGCCATCGCGAGCGCCGAATACGGCGTCTGCGTCGCCGGCTTGCACACGAACGTGCAGCCGGCGGCGAGCGCGGGGCCGGCCTTGCGCGTGATCATCGCGGCCGGGAAGTTCCATGGCGTGATCGCCGCGACGACGCCGACCGGCTGGCGCATGACGAGGATGCGCTTGTCCGGCTGGTGGCCCGGGATCAGGTCCCCGTAGACGCGCTTGCCTTCCTCGGCGAACCATTCGATGAACGATGCGGCGTAGGCAATCTCGCCCTTGGCCTCGGCGAGCGGCTTGCCCTGCTCGGCCGTCATCAGCACGGCGAGGTCGTCGGCATTGGCCAGCATCAGGTCGTTCCAGCGACGCAGGATCGACGCGCGGTCCTTGGCCGTGCGCGCGGCCCAGGCCGGGAAGGCCGCGGAGGCTGCTTCGATCGCGCGGCGCGTCTCGAGCGCGTCGAGGTTCGGCACGGTGCCGAGCACTTCGCCGGTGGCCGGGTTGGTGACGTCGACCTTCTGTCCGCTGCGGGCGTCGATCCACTCGCCGTCGACGTAGCACTGCTGGCGAAGAAGCGCAGGATCCTTGAGTTTGATGGTCATTGTGGTTCTCGACTCCCTCGCCCGTTTCGGGAGAGGGTTGGGGTGAGGGTGATCTTAACCGATGTGCTTGCGGAAAAATTCGACCGTGCGCGAGAACGCGAGGTGCGCGCTCTCGGCGTGGAAGCTCGCGCGTTCCGAGCAGTTGAAGCCGTGGTCGGCCGGATACAGGTGATAGACGCCCTGCGGATACGCCTTCTTGATGGCCTCCACGTCCGACAGCGGGATGTGCATGTCCTTTTCGCCGTGGTGGAACATCATCGGGCAGCGCGGCGTCTCGTTCAGCACCTGCGCGATGCCGCCGCCGTAGTACGCAACGCCCGCGGCGATGTTGGCGTGGCAGCCGGCGAGGTACGTCACCCGTCCGCCCCAGCAGTAACCCACCATGCCGACCTTGCCCGCCCGCGCCGCCGCGTCGATCGTGGCATTGACGTCGGCCAGCACCCCGGCGGGGTCGGCCTTCATCATGAACTCGATGCCCTTCTGGAGGTCGTCCGGGCCGTAACCCAGTTCGACTCCGCGCTTCTGGCGGTCGAACAGCGCCGGCGCGGCCGCGAGATAGCCCTCGGCGACGTACTGCTCGACGACACGGCGGATGTGGGAATTGACACCGAAGATCTCCTGGATCACCACCACGGCGCCCCGTGGCGTTCCTTCGGGCTTGACGAAATAGACCGAAAACTCGTGACCGTCGGCGGCTCTCAGCTGCAGGTGGCTCATGGGGGCTCCGAAGCCTGGACAAGTGGGGGGACCAGCCACCTAGGATACCAAGACTCTCGCTCCCTCTCCCGCTTGCGGGAGAGGGTTGGGGTGAGGGCAGGGGTGGAAACCCTATAATCGCGTCCCCTTCGACCTTCCGGAGCGCCGCATGCTCGTCGGTTCCCAAGTTCGCCGCGTGGCGATCGTCGGCGGCGTCCGGATCCCGTTCGTCCGGGCCATGGGGGCCTATGCCGAGTGCAGCAACCAGGACATGCTCACCGCCGCCCTGCAGGGCGTAGTCGACCGGTACGGACTCGCCGGGGAGCGGCTCGGCGACGTCGGGGCCGGAGCGGTGCTCAAGCACCCCCGCGACTTCAACCTGACGCGCGAGGCCGTGCTCTCGACGACTCTCTCTCCCCAGACGCCGGCCTTCGACATGCAGCGCGCCTGCGGCACGAGCCTCGAGACCGCAATCCTTCTCGGTCTCAAGATCGCCACCGGACAGATCGACTCGGGCATCGCGGCGGGTGTCGACACGGCCAGCGACGCCCCGATCGGCGTCAGCGAGGCCCTGCGCAAGCTGATGTTGAGAAGCGCACGCGGCCGCTCGTTCGGCGAACGCGTTGCGCCGTGGTTGGGCCTGAGGCCCTCCCACGTCAAGCCCAACCTGCCGGCCGTTGCCGAGCCGCGCACCGGCCTGTCGATGGGGCAGAGCTGCGAACTCATGGCCCAGCGCTGGTCGATTTCACGCGAGGCCCAGGATCGGCTCGCGCTCGAGAGCCACCAGCGCGCGGCCGCCGCGTACGACGCCGGCTTCTACGAGGACCTGCTGGTCGAGTTCCGCGGGGTGCGTGCCGACAACAACCTGCGGCGCGACACCACGCTCGAGAAACTGGCGACGCTGAAGCCGGCATTCCCGATGCAGGGCACCGGCACGCTGACCGCCGGGAACTCCACGCCCATGACGGACGGCGCGGCGGCGGTGCTGCTCGCGAGCGAGGAGTGGGCGCGGCAACGCAAGCTGCCCGTGCTCGCATACCTGACGTACGGCAAGGTGGCGGCCGTCGACTTCGTGCACGACGAAGGCCTGCTGATGGCGCCGGCCTACGCGGTGCCCCGCATGCTTGCCGATGCGAACCTGACGCTGCAGGATTTCGACTTCTATGAAATCCACGAGGCGTTCGCCGCGCAGGTGCTCTGCACGCTGCAGGCCTGGCAGTCCGCGGAATTCTGCCGCGACCGCCTCGGGCTTGCGGCTCCGCTCGGCGCCATCGATTGTGCGAAGCTGAACGTGAAGGGCGGCAGCCTCGCGGTTGGCCACCCGTTCGCGGCGACCGGCGCGCGCATTCTCGCGACCCTCGCGAAGGCGATCGACGAGCGCGGCACCGGACGCGGCATGGTCTCGATCTGCACCGCGGGCGGCATGGGCGTCACCGCGATCGTGGAACGATAAGGATGGGACGCAACGAGATGAACCTGCGCACGGCCTCGATCCTCGGCGTGCTGGCCGCCGTGGCCGGCTGCGCGTCGCAGCCGGTCGCCTCGCCGCCGTCGGCCGAAGCGCCGGCCGCAACCAGCGCCGGCCAGCAGCTCGACGCGCTGCTCGAGGCGTACTTCGAGGATTACCTCAAGCTCAACCCGCTGCTCGCCACCAGCATCGGCGACAACCGCTACAACGACCGGTTGCCCAACACGCTCGGCCCGGAGTATCGAGCCGAAGCGCACGCGACCAACCAGCGTTATCTCGATGCCGTGCGCCGCATCGACGCGGGCCAGTTGTCGCCGGCCGACCGGATCTCCTACGACGTCTTCGTGCGCGAACGCACTCGCGCGCTCGATGCGGAGCGGTTCCCGAGCGAGCTGCTGCCGATCAACCAGGCCGGCAGCCTGCTCACGCGCATGCCGGCGTTCGGGTCGGGAAGCAACGCCCAGCCGTTCGCCACTGCGCAGGACTACGAGCACTGGCTAAAGCGACTCGACGGACTCGTCGTGTGGATCGACCAGGCTATCGCCAACATGCGCGTGGGTCTCGAGCGCGGCGTCGTTCAGCCGCGGCCCGTGATGGAGAAGGTGCTGCCGCAGGTCGAGGCGATGATCGTCGCACGCGCCGAGGACAGCGCGTACTTTGCCCCGTTGCGGAAATTCCCCGACTCGGTGACCGCCGCGGATCGCGAGCGCCTCACGCAGGCCTACACGCGCCTGATCGAGGACGAGCTGGTGCCCGCGCACCGGCGGTTGCGCGATTTCATTCGCGACGAGTACCTGCCAAAGGCGCGCAGCACCGTGGCATGGACGGCGCTGCCGGACGGCGCGGCGTGGTACGCGTTCGCCGTGCAGGAGCACACCACGACGAATCTCACGCCCGACGAGATCCACGCGATCGGCCTCGGCGAAGTGGCGCGCATCCGCAGCGAGATGGATCGGGTGCGGCAGCAGGTCGGTTTCCAGGGCGACCTGCAGGCGTTCTTCCGCCACCTCGAGAGCGATCCGCAGTTCTATTACTCGCAGGGCGCCGATCTGCTGGCCGGCTACCGCGAGCTCAAGGTGCGCATCGACGCGGCGCTGCCGAAGCTTTTCTCGGTCTTCCCGAAAGCCGAATACGAAGTGCGCGAGGTCGAGGCATTCCGCGCGGCGTCGGCGGCGGGCGGCTATTACCAGGCGGCCTCGGCGGACGGTTCGCGGCCGGGTATCTTCTACGTCAACACCTACAACCTGAAGGCGCAGCCGAAGTACGGGATGGAGACGTTGTCGCTGCATGAGGCGTCGCCCGGCCACCACTTCCAGATTTCCATCCAGCAGGAACTCGCGGGCGTGCCGAAGTTCCGCCGCTTCGGCGGGAGCTACACCGCGTATGTCGAAGGCTGGGCGTTGTATGCCGAATCCCTCGGCAAGGAACTGGACCTGTTTACCGACCCGTACCAGTGGTTCGGGCGCCTCAACGATGAGATGCTGCGTGCGATGCGCCTGGTGGTGGATACGGGGCTGCACGCAAAGGGGTGGAGTCGCGAGCAGGCCATCCGCTACATGCTGGACAACTCCACGCTGGCCGAGTCGGACGTGGTCTCAGAAGTGGAGCGGTATGTGGTGTGGCCGGGGCAGGCGCTCGGGTACAAGGTGGGTGACCTGCGCATCCAGGGGTTGCGCCGCAAGGCCGAGCAGGCGCTCGGCCCGAGGTTCGACTTGCGGGATTTCCATCGCGAACTGTTGTCGGACGGCGCCGTGCCCCTCGACGTCCTGGAGGCGAAGGTCGACCGATGGATCGCTGCCCGGCCATGAATTACTTTTCGCATGTCGCGTTGGTTGCGGCGCTAGGCCTGGTGGGGCTCGCCGGTTGCGGCCGGCCCCATTCGACGCAACAGTCGGCCGTCGCACACAAAGCTGCGCCGCTCCCCGCGTCTACGGCCGTCGCGTCCCAGCTGAACGAGATCGCCGAGAAGTACTGGGACGACTACCTTGCGCTGCATCCGCTGACGGCCACGGCTCTCGGCGACCATCGTTTCGACGATCGCTTCGGCGACTACGCGAGCCCGAACTGGATGGCGGACGGCCTCGCCATCGAGCAGGAAACGCTCGAAAAGCTCTCCGGCATCGATCCGCAAAAGCTCTCCGCGGACGAACGCGTCACCTACGAATCGCTGCGGGCCGGCCGGGAGATCGCGGCCGAGGGATACCGCTACCCGAGCGAGTTGCTGGCGGTCGACCCGGTGTCGAACCTGCCGGTGCGATTCGCCCTGCTCGGCACCGGCCAGGACGTGCAGCCGTTCCGTACCGCGGCCGACTACGATCGTTTCCTCGAGCGCATGGACGGCTTCGTCGCGTGGGTGGACCAGTCGATCAACGACCTGCGCTCCGGCGTGGCGAAGGGTGTCGTCTATCCGCGCCCGGTCGTCGAGCGCACGTTGCCGCCGCTCGCGGAAATCGGGGTTGCCGACCCGAAGCAGAGCCTGTTCTGGCAACCCATCCTGAATTTCCCCGCAGGCCTGTCCGTTGCGGACCGCCGCCGCCTCATCGCGGCGTATGAAGACAAGCTCGGCAAGCAGGTGCTGCCTGCCTACCGGCGGCTGCACGATTACCTGAAGACCGAGTACCTGCCCGAGGCTCGCACGCGGCCCGGCATGGACGCGTTGCCCAGCGGCGAATACTGGTACGCCTACCTGGTGCGCTACTACACCGGCTCGAAGCACACGCCGGCCGAGGTGCACGAGATCGGCCTGCAGGAGGTGGCGCGCCTGAGGGCCGAGACCGAGAAGCTGATGCGCCAGGGCGGCACCGCGACGGACCTGCACGGCTTCTTCGAAGCGATGCGGGCCGATGAGACCGCGTACGCGGCAACGCCCGCGGAACTGCTGTCTGGTTACGAGACGGTGCATGAACGCGTGCGCGCATCGTTGCCGCTGCTGTTCGCCGACCTGCCGAAGACCGCGCTGGTGGTCCGGGCCAGCGAGCCAGTGCGTGCGAAATACGCGGATACCGCCAGTTACCGGCCCCCGGGGATCGACGGCACGGAGCCGGGCGTGCTCTATGTGAACACGTCGGCGCTCGACACCCGGCCGCGCTGCATGATCGAGGCCGAATTCCTGCGCGAGGCGCTCCCTGGCCGTCACCTGCAGGCGGCGCTGGCGCTCGAGAATCCGCGCTGGCCGCGCGTGCGCCGCGTCGGCGACGATTCTTCCTACCGCGCAGGCTGGGCGCTCTACGCGCAATCGCTGGGGCGTGACGTCGGCCTTTACACCGACGCCTGCGGCTATGCGGGTTACCTGATGACGGATCTGTGGATGTCGGCGCGCGTGGTGGTCGACACCGGACTGCATGCGAAAGGCTGGACGCGCCAGCAGGCGATCGACTACCTGCGCGCCAACAGCGGTCTGCCCGATGCTGCGATCGAGGCGGACGTCGATCGCAGCCTCGCGGCGCCGGGCCTGTTGCTCGCCCCCAAGCTGGGCGAGATGAAGATCCTCGAGCTGCGCCAGCGGGCTCAGCAGCAGCTCGGCGCGCGCTTCGACATCCGCGAGTTCCACTCGCAGGTCGCGGGCGGAGGTTCGATGCCGCTGCCCGCGCTCGAAGCGAAGATCGACCGCTGGATCGCTTCGCCAATAAATAGAGTACATTCTCCCGTTTTCGGCGAGAAACGGAGAATGTCCCGCGGGAGATTGGACGCAGTCCGGGTGAGGGCTCTACCTGTTCGTGCCGTGCTCGAGCGTCTCGATCGACTCGACCTTGCCGGCCACCATGCGCACGCGGCGCATCAGCTTGTTCGGGCCGAAGTCGTAGGTCCACAGGTCGACGGGCACTTCTTCCTCGCCCTTGAACGAATACTCCTGGCCGCCCACCTCGAAGCGCGGCTGGCGCACGATCCACGTCCGCTTCTGCTCGGTGGGTTCGCCGCAGTACTGCAGCACCTCGTCCTGAGTGTCGCCGTCGCTGACCAGCTTGCTGCCGCAGCGCATCGAGTCGCGAAGGCCAGCGCCAGTGCCAGCGCAGCCAAGCGGTCGCAATGCCGACAGGTCCCCGCGCGCACGACGTGCGATTCTCCCGAGCGGATGCGCTGGTCCTAGTAGCCATAGCCTTCCGTCCTGATCTCGACGAGCTCGTCGCCCACGAAGCGCAGCTTGCGCAGCAGCTTGTTCGACCCGAGGTTGTACGTCCACCATTCGACCGGAACGTCGATCCAGGACGGACCGAAGTACGAATAGTCGTACGGGCCGGAGCCGTACCCGGCCTGGCGCACGACGCCGGCGAGACTCACGCTGGTCGGTTCTCCGCAGAGCGCACGGACCTTGTCCTTGCCGTCGCCCGTGCTCACGAGGCGGCTGCCGCAGCGTAGCGAGTCGTCCGCCATGGCTGACCGCGGCGTGAGCGCAGCGGTCGCGAGGAAGACTGCGGAGATCAGCGTGAGGCGATGCAAAATGTGCATTGCCCAAGAATAAGCGCTCCGACGCTCGCCCGCACCGCTACGCCGCGGGCGTGGAGCGACGACTGACCAGAAATCTCTTGGAACCTGTCGTCCCAGGCATCTGCGGCGCTTGACTCAAGCAAAGAAATCGCACAGGACAGCACCGTAAGGAAGACCGACACCCATGAAAAAGGCCCTGCGGGGGTCAAGCCGCAGGGCCAGCAATGCGATTTCATTGCAGCAAGAAGCCCGGTACGTGACCGGGCTCCTCGTTGCGTCCGGCGTACCGCTTACGCCTTGCGTCGCCGCGTGAAGCCCAGGCCGACGAGGCCGAGACCGAGCAGCGCGAGCGTGCCAGGTTCCGGGACACTGGTCGTGGGACGGAACACGTCATACCAGGAAAGGCCGTTTTGGCCGGGCGCATTGAAGGTATACGAGGCCGCCGGGGCACCCCCGATGCTTCCAATGTAGTAAGAGTAATTCGGGCTCTCCCGGCCACCCCAGTGAAGAACCACGTAGTCATAGAACCCGGTCGGGATGGTCACCGAAAGCGAGTTGGCACCGAACGTCGGGAAACCCGCAGGGGCAGCGTCGCCGGTATTTACCCGAAACACCTCTGAACCCGGAGCCGGCAGGTCGGGATTGTTGGCGACGTTGTAAGCGGTCACTCCCGCAGCAAGCCATGCTTCGATCGTGGCCTGGCCTTGGTTGGCAGGTTGGGGAGAGACGCCGGAATTGATCGTAATCAAGGTCGCGTTGGCGTCGGCGGCGGCAAACAGCGCGCCGCTGAGGCAAAGAAGCGACATGAATTTCTTGAGGCCTGTGGTCTTCATTGTCTTGGTTCCGTTTGTGGTCCTGGTTGGGAGCGAAGAATCCTGAGTGCGCCGAAAATTCTGCGGTCCTGATTCGATGCCTTGCGATTAGAACCTAGCAAGCCTCGTGCCACAGTAAAATAAATCATAAAAAACAATAATTTACGAATCTTTCATCGAATTATGTTAGAAGGCCGGACCAAGGCGTTGTAAAGAGATCCGTCGGCGTATCGTGTCACGGCGCTCGCGCGAGCGGCACGCCAGCCTCTGATAACCTAACCGGCCATTTTCGACCGCGTCCTCCACCGATGCCCCTCGACCGCACCTTCGACCGCCGCCTCGCCGCCCTGGTGAACAGCCGGGTCAAGGGCGTGCTGCAGGGCGGCCTCAAGGGGGTCGAGCGCGAATCCCTGCGCGTCACGCCCAAGGGTCTCATTGCGAAGACGCCACATCCGAAGGCGCTCGGCTCGGCGCTCACCAACGAGCACATCACCACCGACTATTCCGAGGCGCTGATAGAGCTGGTCACGCCGCCGTTCCCGCATACCTGGGAACTGGTCCAGTACCTCTGCGACATCCACCAGTTCGTGTACCGGCACCTCGACGACGAGCTGCTGTGGGCGACGAGCATGCCCTGCGCCATCGAGGGCGACGCAAGCATCCCGATCGCGCAGTACGGCACCTCGAACATCGGGCGCATGAAGACGGTGTACCGCCACGGCCTCGGCCACCGCTACGGGCGTGTGATGCAGGCCATCTCGGGCGTGCACTTCAACTACTCTTTCCCGGAGCAATTGTGGCCGGTGCTCGGCGACGTCCTCGCGTCGCGCGACACGGGCCAGGACTTCCGCTCGGACACCTACTTCTCGCTGTTGCGCAATTACCGGCGCCACGGCTGGATCGTGCTCTACCTGTTCGGCAACTCGCCGGCGCTCTGCGCGTCGTTCCTGCAGGGGCGACAGGTGGACGGCTTGCGCGAATTCATGCCGGGCACGCTGTACGCGCCGCATGCGACGTCGCTGCGCATGAGCGACCTCGGCTATCGAAACAAGAGCCAGGCGGGCCTCAACGTTTCGGTGAACAGCCTCGAGCACTACGTTCGCGACCTGTCCAGCGCCATCTCCACGCCGCATCCGCCGTACGAAAAGATCGGCGTGAAGGTGAACGGCGAGTACCGGCAGCTGAACGCCAACGTGCTGCAGATCGAGAACGAGTACTACAGCTTCATCCGCCCGAAGCGCGTGACGCAGTCCGGCGAACGCCCGACCAAGGCGCTGCGCCGCGGCGGCGTGCAGTACGTCGAGATGCGCTCGCTGGACGTGAGCGCATTCGACCCGGTGGGCGTGAACCAGAACAAGCTGCGTTTCCTCGAGGCGTTCGCCGCGTACTGCGCTCTGAGCGACGGCCGGCCGATCCAGGATTCCGAGCAGTCCGAGCTCGACGGCAACCACGCGCGCGTGGCGCGGGAAGGCCGCGCGCCGGGACTCCTGCTGCGCCGCGACGGGCGCGACGTGACGCTGCGAGACTGGGCGCTCGAGATCGTCGACGGCATGCGCGGCGTGTGCGATCTGCTCGACGACGGCGACGCGCAGCGTCCATACTCGACGGCGCTCGAGACTCAGGAAGCGAAGGTGCACGACCTCGCGCTGACGCCGGCGGCCCGCACGCTGGCCGAGATGCGCGCCAACGAAGAATCCTTCTTCAATCTCGCCTTGCGCATGTCCCGACTGCACAAGGCGTACTTCCTGGACCTGTATTCGCCGAACGAATCGCGGCAGGACGAGTTTGCGGCGGAAGCGCAACAGTCGCTCGAAGCGCAGGCGCGCCTCGAATCCGCGAACGAGATTTCGTTCGACGCCTATCTCCAGAAATACTTTGCGTGAGCCGGTCGCGGGCGTACTATTCTCCCGAGAGAAGGACGTCATCGCTGTGTCACAAGCACGGCGTATACCGTCCGGGAGGTCAACCCGGATCGGTTTTACATAACGCCCAGTCATCCATAGTGGGCGAGTCGGGAGTACGAGACAGGATGAGCAAGAACATCGAATCGCAGCGGATGCGAGACTCGACTGTCGGTGAGTCGTCCGCAACCGGGTCCTGGGACCCTTACGAAGTCTGGCTCAATCGGGTGAAGAAGCCGCGGGAAGACCAGGCGGTCGCCACGCAGACCCTCACCGGACTGCCTGCAGCGGCCCAACAGACGATCAAGACTGCACCGGCCGACCTCAGCGATACCCAGCGCCTGCGCACGCTGACCGTCTCGAGCTGACGTAAGAGCCCTCACCCGAACCCTCTCCCGCAAGCGGGAGAGGGAGCCGATCACCTCTCCCGCTGAAGCGGGAGAGGGAGTCACTCCCTCAGCAATCCCGTCATCAGCATTCCCCGCGAATCCATCGCGCCGCGCAGCATGCCGGCCGAGTTAAACGGCATCGCAATGCGCCCGTCCCGGCCCACGGCAATCACGCCGCCCGACCCGCCGAGCTTCACGAGCTGGCGCATCACCACCTCGTCCGCGGCGTCAGTCACGCCGAGTCCGCGATACCGCATCAGCGATGCGATCTCGTGCGCCACCGCCGCGCGGATGAAGTACTCGCCGTGGCCCGTCGCCGAAACCGCGCAGCAGTCGTTGGCGGCGTACGTGCCGGCACCGATCAAAGGCGAATCGCCGACGCGGCCCCAGCGCTTGCCGGTCGTGCCGCCGGTCGAGGTGGCGGCCGCGAGATTTCCGTCGGCATCGAGAGCGACCGCGCCGACCGTGCCCATCAGCGACTCGTCTCCCGACGCAGCGACGCCCTGCAGGTAGCGTTCGAGCTCGCGGCGCCGGCGCTCGGTGACGAAATGGCTGTTGGCCACCGGGGCCATGCCCTGTTCCAGTGCAAACTCTTCGGCGCCCGGGCCGGCGAGCATCACGTGCGGCGACTGGTCCATCACGCATCGCGCGAGCGCGATCGGGCTGCGCACGTGCCGCAGGCCGGCCACCGCGCCGGCGCGCAGGTCGCGCCCGTCCATGAGCGACGCATCCAACTCCGCGACGCCGCCCGCGTTCAGCACCGCGCCTCGCCCCGCGTTGAAGAGCGGGTCGTCCTCGAGCACCTGAACGGCCGCAACGACGGCATCGAGGCTGGCGCCGCCTTTCGACAGTACCTCGAACCCGGCGCGCAGCGCCTGCTCGAGCCCGTGCCGGTAGGCGCGCTCGTTGTCGGGCGTGAGGTCGGCGGGCGAAAGGGCGCCAGCGCCTCCGTGTACGGCGATCGCATGCATGGCGGGATCCTGTGGCTGTTTTGCGTTGCGGGAAATATGTCCGACTTGTGACATTATCGACTTCGATCCGTCTTCCCGCATCCCACGCCCGGTCAACGTCCCAATGCGCCCACCCCGCAAGATCAAGACCCTGCTCGTCGCGAACCGCGGCGAAATCTCCATCCGCGTGATGCGCGCCGCGCACGAGCTCGGCATCCGCACCGTGTCGATCTACTCCCAGGAGGACCGCTTCTCGCTCCACCGCATGAAGGCGGACGAGAGCTACCTGGTCGGCGAGGGCAAGGGCCCGGTCGAGGCCTACCTCGACATCGAGGACATCATTCGCGTGGCGCTCGAGGCCGGGGCCGACGCGATCCATCCCGGCTACGGTTTCCTTTCCGAGAACCCCGACTTCGCCGACGCCTGCGACGCCGCGGGCATCATCTTCATCGGCCCGACCTCCGAAATCATGCGCCGCCTCGGCAACAAGGTGACGGCACGCGACCTGGCATCGTCCGCAGGCGTGCCGGTGATGCCGGCCACGCCGCCGCTGCCTTACGACGAGGCGGAGGCCGCGAAGCTGGCGCGGGGGATCGGCTACCCGGTGATGCTCAAGGCGAGCTGGGGCGGCGGCGGCCGCGGCATGCGCGTCATCGAAGGCGAGGAGCATCTCGCGGAGATGGTCGCGGCGGCGCGTCGCGAGGCGAAGGCCGCGTTCGGCAACGACGAGGTGTATCTCGAGAAGCTGGTGCGCCGCGCGCGACACGTCGAGGTGCAGATCCTCGGCGACCGGCACGGCAACCTCGTGCACCTGTTCGAGCGCGACTGCACGGTACAGCGCCGCAACCAGAAAGTCGTCGAGCGCGCGCCGGCCGTGTTCCTCGACGATGCCCAGCGCGAGGCACTGTGCCAGCTGGGCCTGCGCATCGGCCGCGCGGTGAACTATCTCAACGCCGGCACCGTCGAGTTCCTGCAGGACGCCGACACCGGGCAGTTCTACTTCATCGAGGTCAATCCGCGGATCCAGGTCGAGCACACCGTGACCGAGGTCGTCACCGGCATCGACATCGTCAAGGCGCAGGTCCGCATCGCCGAGGGCGCGGCCATCGGCACACCCGCGAGCGGGGTGCCTGCCCAGAGCGGGATCCGCATGTCCGGCCACGCCATGCAGTGCCGCGTCACGTCCGAGGACCCGGAGAACAACTTCATCCCGGATTACGGCCGCATCACCGCGTACCGCAGCCCGGCGGGCTTCGGCATACGCCTCGACGCCGGCACGGCCTACACCGGCGCGTTCATCACGCGCTCGTACGACTCGCTGCTCGTGAAAGTGACGGCCTGGGCACCGGCCCCGGATGAGACCATCGCTCGCATGCACCGCGCGTTGCAGGAGTTCCGCGTGCGCGGCGTGGTGACGAACCTGCGCTTCCTCGACCAGGTGATCGCGCATCCGCTGTTCGCGAACGGCGAGTACACCACCAAGTTCATCGACCAGACGCCGGAGCTGTTCCGCTTCGCGCGCAAGCGCGACCGCGCGACGCGCCTGCTGCGCTTCATGGGCGACGTGATCGTCAACGGCAATCCGGAAGTCACCGGGCGCGCCCGTCCGACGCGTCTCGTCGATGCGCGGCCGCCGAAGCTGCCGATCTCCACGCCGCCGGCCGGAACGAAGCAGAAGCTCGACGAACTCGGCGCGGAGAAGTTCTCGAGATGGATGCGTGAGCAGCCGCAGGTGCTGCTCACCGACACGACCTTTCGCGACGCGCACCAGTCGCTGCTGGCGACGCGCTTTCGCACGCGCGACATGGTGGCGATCGCCCCTGCCTACGCCCGCCTCGCTCCCGAGCTGTTCTCGGTGGAATGCTGGGGCGGCGCCACGTTCGACGTCGCGATGCGCTTCCTGCGGGAATGCCCGTGGGAGCGGCTGATCGCGTTCCGCGAGGCCATGCCGAACCTGCTGCTGCAGATGCTGCTGCGCTCGGCCAACGCCGTCGGCTACACCAACTATCCCGACAACGTCGTCCGATACTTCGTCGAGCAGGCGGCGAAGCACGGCGTGGACGTGTTCCGCGTGTTCGATTCGCTCAACTGGGTCGAGAACATGCGCGTGGCGATGGACGCCGTGGGCGAGAGCGGCAAGCTGCTCGAGGCGGCGATCTGCTACACGGGCAACCTCAACGACCCGCGGCAGACGAAGTACGACCTCAAGTACTACGTCGGCATGGCGAAGCAGCTCGAGAAGGCCGGGGCGCACATCCTCGGCATCAAGGACATGGCGGGACTGTGCCAGCCCCGCGCCGCCTACACGCTCGTCAAGGCGCTGAAGGAAGAGATCGGACTCCCGGTGCATTTCCACACGCACGACACCAGCGGCATCGCCGCGGCCAGCGTGCTGATGGCGATCGAGGCGGGATGCGACGCGGTGGACGGCGCGCTCGACGCCATGAGCGGCCTCACGTCGCAACCGAACCTGGGCTCGATCGTCGAGTCGTTGCGCTTCGGGCCCCGTGATTCGGGATTGAACCCGGACAACCTGCGCGTCCTGTCGAACTACTGGGAGCAGGTGCGCCACGGCTACGCCGCGTTCGAGAGCGACATGCGCTCGGGAGCGTCGGAGGTTTACGTGCACGGCATGCCGGGAGGGCAGTACACGAACCTGCGCGAGCAGGCCCGGTCGCTCGGCATCGACGACACGCGCTGGCACGAAGTCGCCAAGGCCTACGCGCAGGTCAACGACATGTTCGGCGACATCGTGAAGGTGACACCGTCCTCAAAGGTCGTGGGCGACATGGCGATCCTGATGGTCACCAGCGGACTGACCGCGGGCGACGTGCTCGACCCGAATGTCGAGGTGGCATTCCCGGAGTCGGTCGTCTCGCTGTTCCGAGGCGACATCGGGCAGCCGGTGGGCGGATTCCCAGCCGGCGCTGCAGAAGAAGATCCTGGGCGCGCAGCCGCCGGTCACCACGCGGCCGGGCGAGCGGTTGCCGCCGGTCGACCTCCAGAAGGCTCGCGAGGACCTGCAGGCGAAGATGCCGCGCGTCATCACGGACTACGAATTCGCGTCCTGGCTGATGTACCCGAAGGTCTTCACCGACTACATGGCCGATCGCGTGCACTTACGGCGACACGAGCGTGCTGCCGACGCGCGCGTTCTTCTACGGGCTCGAGACGGGCGAAGAGATCACCGTCGACCTCGAGAAGGGCAAGCACCTCATCATCCGCTACGTCGCCACGAGCGACGCGCACGACGACGGCACGCGCACGGTGTTCTTCGAGCTGAACGGCCAGCCGCGTTCGGTGAAGGTGCCGGACCGCAGCAAGGTCGCCAAGCGGCCGCCGCGTCGCAAGGCGGAAGCGGACCACCCGAACGAGATCGGTGCGCCGATGCCGGGCACGATCGCCACGGTGAATGTGATCGCCGGCCACAAGGCCGTGCGCGGCGAAGTGCTGGTGACGATCGAAGCGATGAAGATGGAGACGAGCGTGCGCGCGGAGCGCGACGGCGTGGTGAAGGAAGTCGTTGCGAGGCCGGGCCAGCAGGTGGACGCGAAGGACCTGCTGGTCGTCTTCGAGGATGCGGCGGGATGAGCGACCCCCAGGGTGAGGTCCGGAAGCTGTATCCGGCGCTCGCGGGTCTCGAGGATCACGCTCTTTTCGCCGCGCTGTCCAGGGCACAGGTCGTGGACCTCCCGGCCGGCACGCAGCTGTTCGCCGAAGGGTCCGTGTGCGAGCAATTTCCGCTGGTGCTGTCGGGCTCGATCCGCGTTGCGAAGGTGGGCGAGGGGCGCGAACTGCAGCTCTATCGCGTCGGCCCTGGCGAGAGCTGCGTGCTCACCAGCAGCTGTCTCGTCGGCGGCAGCGACTACCCGGCCACCGGCATCGTCGAAAGCGACGTGCGTCTCGTCGTGCTGCCGCGGCCGGTGTTCGAGCAATTGATGGCGCAACACGCGCCGTTTCGACAGTACGTGTTCGGGCTGTTCGCCGAACGGCTGACGGAGATGATGAGCCTGGTCGAGGCCGTGGCCTTCCATCGGCTGGACCGGCGTGTCGCCACGGCGCTGCTCGGGCACGGCAAGGTGATCGAGGCGACGCACCAGCAACTTGCCGACGAACTCGGCAGCGTGCGCGAGATCGTCACGCGCGTGCTGCGCAGCTTTGCCGACCAGGGTCTCGTCAGGCTTGCCCGCGGTTCCATCGAGGTGCTCGATGCGCAGGGCTTGAGAAAGATCGCGGCCGGGGAGTGAGGCCGGAACGTTCCCGCCGGAACGTCAAGTTTAGCTACGCAATGGCGAAGCGAGTCAGGCGGCAGCAGTCGACCCTTCTGAGACGGTCACGAGCGGCCGCTTCCGGGCATCACATTCATCCCCATTTTCCGATGTGCGCCGGCCCACTCAGTCCGGCAGCCTCATCCGCGTCAGCAGATCGATGAATCGCGGGTCGCTGCGTACCGAGTCATAGTCCGGACTCCAGAGATAAGGCAAATTGGGGTCCCGGACCTCGTACGCCCGCTCCAACCAGTACAGGCACCGTTCCCCGTCGCCGGCATAGCAATGCCAGATCGCAATCTCGGTTGGCAGCACGAACGTCGTCCGGGACCGCGTCTCGAGCGCCTCGGCGGCCCCGTGCATCGTCTCGCTGTAGTCCGCGTCCGTCGCGTTCTGCGCCAGAAAGCGCGTCATTTCGACGTAGCCCGCTGCGCTCGCGTAGCGCTTGAACGCATCGAGCGCCTGCTTGTGCCCCCGCTTGTGATGATGTGCGGAGACCAAAACTCCGAGCGCAAAAGCCGAACCGGGGTCGGCGCTAAGCGCCCTGTTGATCTCCGAAATTGCGGCGTCGTACTGGTGTACGAAAATCAGGTCCACGCCGTATAGCGCCCGCAGGAGCCCATTGAATGGATCCAGCTCCAGCGAGCGCCGGGCTTCGACCATGGCTTCGTCCGGACGGTGCAGGATGATCAGCAGGTGCGCGTAGTAAGCATGGGCTTCCGCGAAACCGGGCTTGAGTTGGATGGCTCGCCTGAATTCCCGCTCGGCAGCTGGCCAGTTCCAGTCGGCCCAGGCGTAGACGATGGCCAGCACGTAATGCGCGTCGGGAAGCGAATCGTCCAGCTCGACCGCTTTGAGCGCAGCCGACTTGGCTTTCGGCACGCCTTCCGCCGGCGGCGTAAGTCCCATCTGGTTCCGAGCCATCCAGAGCAGCGCGATACCGGCATGGGCACGCGCATAGCCCGGGTCCTTGGCGAGCACCAGTTCAAAATAGTGTTCGGCGATGTCGAATCCTTCTGGCGACAGCTTGTAAAGGTGATACAGGCCCTTGAGATACGCGTCGTACGCCTCCGCATTGACCGTTGGTGCAGTCGCAAGGCGTTTCTGCTCCGCCGGCATCAGTTTCACCTGCAGCGCCGCAACCACTGCCCGCGCGATCTCGTCCTGTACCTTGAACACGTCGGTGAGTTTGCGGTCGTAGGTCTGCGACCACAGGTGCGAACTGTCCGATGCACGGATGAGCTGCGCGGTGATCCTCACCGTGTCACCTGATTTGCGCACGCTGCCTTCGAGCACGTGCGCGACATTGAGTGTCCTCGCCACGGTCGCAATGTCTACCTCTTTGCCCTTGAATGAGAATGATGATGTGCGGGCCATCACGTGCAGCTGCGGGAGCTGCGAGAGGAGGTTGAGCACTTCCTCGGACATGCCGTCGGCAAAGTACTCCTGGTCCTTGCCGGGGCTCATGTCCAGGAACGGCAGCACCGCAATGGACGCGGCGTCGGCCGGCAAGGCGTGCTTTATGGCGGGCACAGCGGTGTCCGCGACCCAGGCGCTCTCGTCAATGCGCGACACGTACCACCACAGCGTGCCGCCGACGAACGCGACGATTGTTGCGAGGATCGCGAGCTCGGGTCGCGAGACCTTCTGCTCGCCCCGATCGCCGTGGTACCAGGCGAGCACGAAAACCAGAAGGGATCCGAGTGCCAGCGCAGGCGTGACAATCTGGCGGATCGCCGGCGGCCAAGCGTAGGTCTCGCCGAGATACTCGATGACCTGCAGGAGGGTCCACGCGCCTGCGGCGTACGCCAGCCCCCATTGCACGACCTTGCGGCGGCGCAGTCGGCTCCAGAGGTTGTCGCCCACCTCGTCCTGTGGCCCCGCGGTCACGGCTTGGACTCTTCGGGATCGAGCGGCGAGTCCTTCGGCCGCTTCGCGAGCTCGGCACGCTGGCGCGCCATGTCGCGTTCGATGTCGGCGAAGATCGCCTTGAACTCCGGCTCGTCGCGGATCGAGTCGAAGGCCGGGTCAACGTCGCGAGAGTCGCGCCAGCCTGCCCGTTCCGCCGCCCGCAACGCGGTGAGTGCCTGCTGCTTGCGGCCGCGCAGCGCCAGCGCTCGTGCGTCGTGCGGCGCGCGACCACGCGACCCGAGCCCGGCCCCGAGCAGCGGCAGCTTGGCCATGACCTTCTCACTGCCGGCCAGCAAGGCGCGGGCTTCGTCAGTCCTGCCCAGCTTCTGCAAAGCCGGGACCATGTCGACCGCCGTTTCGAAATTCGATGCATCGACGCGCGGTGTAGCCGAGGACAGCTCCGGATACGCCTTCCAATAGCGCGCCACGGACTCGGCATACCTGCCTTCGCGATAGTCGATGACGCCGAGTAGCCGCAATGCGCCCCCATCTCGAGGGTCCGCCTCCAGTGCGCGTCGGGCGTGCCGCTCGGCCCCGTTCCTGTCGCCACCTTGCAGATCACGGAACGCGAGCAACGCGTTCACCCACGCGTTGTCGGGCCAGCGCCCTTCCGCCAGTCGCAGCACCCGGTCGAATGACGCGTCGTCTCCCAGCACCCCGTACAGCCACGCCACCACGACGGTTGAAATAGGGCTGTCCGGGTCGAGCGCGACCGCCTTCTCCGCCAGCGGCACCGCCGTCACGAAATCGTCCATTGCAAACGCGGCGAGCATAGCCAGGTTTATGTACGACAACGGCATCAGCGGATCGATCTCGATCGCCCGTCGGTAGCGGCCCGCGGCGGCCTCGAACCGCTCCTGCGCTACCAGTGCGACGCCGAGATTGATCTGGATGATCGCCGACAGCGGATCCAGCCCCGCTGCCCGTTCGAGGTACGGGACACTCTCGTCGATGCGACCCAGATCAAGCAGCAAGGCCCCATAGAACTTGAGCGCCATGGAGTGGTTCGGATTGAGGTCGATGGCCCGGCGAAACCTCTCCTCGGCACGGTCGAGGTGACCGCTGTTCCACTCGATCAGTCCAGCCGAGGCCCATGCGTCAGCGAGGCCCGGGTCCAGCTTCAGCGCGGTGTCGACTGCCGCCTGGGCTCGATCGAGGGTGGCAGCGCGGGGTGCGTCGGTGTAGTCCAAGCGCACCGCCAGCGAATCCGCCAGCCCCGCGTACGCGAGCGCGAAATTCGGATCCAGTTCGGTCGCCTTGCGGAAGTACCGCTCCGCCTCGGTGAATCCGGTGCCGGTGCGCTTCGCTATCCGCTGCCGCCCGAGCTGGTAGTTTTCCCAGGCTTCCAGGTTCTGGGTCGGCACCGCGTCCATGCGCGCCTTCTCGCCGGCGGTCAGCGTCGCCTTGAGCGCCCCGGCGATCGCCGCCGCCACTTCGCTCTGGATGGCAAAGATGTTGGCGGCGGTGAGTTCGCGGTCGTAGCTCTCGGCCCACAGGTGCGCGTCCGTGCCCGTGTCGATCAGTTGCACGTTGATGCGCACCCGGTCGCCCGCGCGCTGCACACCGCCTTCGAGGATGCTCTTCACCCCAAGTTGCTTCGCCACGTCTTGGAGCGGCAGCTTGGTGTCACGGAAGCGCTCGACAGACGTGCGCGAGATGACCTTGAGCGCGCTCACCTTGGAGAGCTGCGTCAGGATGTCGTCGTGGATGCCGTCGACGAAGAAGGCGTCGTCCTGCCTGGCGCTGCGATTCTCGAAGGGCAGGACCGCGATCGATGGCCGGGCATCGCTGGTGGCAGGGGGCTTTGCCGAGTTAGCGACGGCGGTTGTTGGCTGACTACGCTGCCCGTAGAGCCAGAGCCCACCACCTCCAAGCAAGAACAGCAGCGTGAGGATCGCGAGTTCCGAGCGGCTGACTCGCTGCTCGCCGCGATCGCCGTGGTACCAGGCAAGGACGAGGACAATCGGCAAACCAATCAGGAGCAGCAGCAGCGCAACCTGCTTGATCGCACTAGGCCAGGCAAAGGCGTCCGCCGCGAATCCGATCCCCTGCAGCAGCGCCCACGCGCCGGCCAAATAGGCAATGCCCCACTGCACCACCTTGCGGCGGCGCAGCTTGGTCCAGGCGCCGTCGCCTTCACGCTCTGTCGGCGCGTCGGTCACTGTCGCGCTCCCTCGGGCTCCGAGTTTAGCGACATTGCCCCGGCAGCGGCGTTCAGAGCGGCTGAATGCGAAGAGTTCGCAACGATTCTGGGCGGGTACCAAAGAGCGGTGCAGCACATCGACGCAATGACCGCTTCAAGGCCACTCAGTTGATGGCCTGAAGGGCCGCTCCTGGCCGAGACTGTGTGATAACTCACCGCGGCATCGACAGTCCAGTCAGCCAACGGACCCGATCCTTTCCGATCAGATCATAAGCCGGGCCCGATCAGGCGCGCAGCGCCTCGATCATGGGCCCGGCTCCCATGATCTTCATCACTCGCTTCAGGTTGTACGCTAGGACGTGCAAGCTCATCTCGGCGCTCACCCTCGGTAGTCGCCGACACAAGAAGTGGGTGGCGCCCATCCAGGCTTTGATCGTCCCGAACGGATGCTCGGCGGTGCTGCGTCTCACCGTCATCGCTTCGGGGTGCGCATCGAGCCGACTTTGCATCGTGTCCAGCACGGCCTCGTGCTCCCAGCGACGGATCCGGCGGTAGTCGGCGGTCGTGCACTTCGCCCGCAGCTCGCAGCGCTTGCACGCCGACGACCAGTAGACCCGGATCGCCATGCCGTGCTCGACGCTCGTCATCCGGTAGGTCGCCTGCTGGCCCGCTGGACAGCGGAACGTGTCGGTGTCGGGTTCGTAAGCGAAGTCGCTCTTGCCGTAGCGACCCTCGGCCGCACTGCTGGAGGTCATGACCTTCGGCACCAGCGGCTCCATACCAGCGTCTGCACAGGCTTTGATCTGCTCACCGCTGTAGTAGCCCCGATCGGCCACCGCGGTCAGCCCCTCCGTGCCAAGTGCCTCGCGGGCCTGATCGGCCATCCGCTTCAGCTGCGCACGATCCGAGCCGACGTTCGTCACTTCGTGAGCCACGATCAGGTGGTGCTCGGCATCGACCGCCGTCTGCACGTTGTAGCCGACGATGCCGGTGCCCTTGCCCTGGCTCGCCATCGATCGTGCATCGGGATCGGTCAGCGACACCTGGCCGTCGGGCGAGGCTTCCATCCGCGTCTTCAGCCCTTCGAGACGGCCCATCTCGTCCTTCAGCGTCGCGATCCGATCCTTGAGCCGGGCCGCCTTGAGCGGCGTGCTCGGCGTCTCCTTGCGATCCATCCGATCGAGCTGCTCGAGGTACTCGACGATGCTCTGCTCGACCAGTTGCATCCGCATCTTCATCTTGGCTTGGGTGAAGTTGCGATCGCGGTGGTTTACCGCCTTGAACTTGCTGCCGTCGATCGCCACCGTCGCCTCGTTGAACAGGTTCCAGCGGCGGCACAGCACGATGAACTCGCGGCACACGTTCTTGATCGCCGCCGTGTTGCCGGTGCGGAAGTCAGCCAGCGTCTTGAAGTCGGGCGCCAGGCGCCCGACCAGCCACATCAACTCGAGGTTGCGGCGGGCCTCCTGCTCCAGCCGGCGTGTCGACTGGATGCGGTTGAGATACCCGTAGAGATAGATCTTGAGCATCGTCGCCGGGTGATAGGCCGGGCGGCCCGTCGCCTTCGGCTCGACCCCCGCGAAGCCGAGGCTCGCCAAGTCCAGGGCCGCCACGAACGCCTCGATCACCCGGACCGGGTTCTCCTCGGCGACGTACTCGTCGAGCGTCTCGGGAAGCAGCGTCCCCTGCGATCGGTCGGCTTCATCGATGAACCGGCTCATAGAAATCTCTGGAGCGGGAACACGATGAAATGTTAGCTTTTAGTGCCGGGTTTTCACACAGCCTCGGCCGAACTCGGACGTTTACGCGGAAATTTGATTGAATAGCACAACTTGACGTTCCGGCTGGAACGTCCACGACGCGAGCCTACCCTGCTGCCCGCGCCTTTCCCATCAGCAATTCCTTCATGTCACCCTTTCCCTGGATGCTGACGATGAAGAGATAGGCCGTCAGGAAAAGGCCGCCGCCGAAGAACGCGAGCAAACCGAGCATCAGCCCTGCACTCGAAAACTGGTGACGCCAAGCAACCCACAGCGCTGAAAGCGTCAGCAGGCTCGTGAAATCGAGGTTGAACTGGCCGGGCCAGCCCATCGCCGCCATGTCCCCGAAGAAGACGTCGAGCAGACCCACGCCGTGGTTGGCGATCACGATGGCCGTGTATCCAAAAATGATCACCCAGAGCACGACGAGCAACATGCGAAATGCGGTCAAGAAAGGCCTCCTTGTGCGGCCGTTCCGGCGACCGCCAGCACCGGACGTTACGGTGGAAAGCGCATCCGGATCAATGACCGGATGGCCAGGCGAGGTGCGCAACGAAGGGGTCGGGATGACGGCGTGGGTGACTTTGGTTACTGAACCGCAGGGCCTCACCCGGTAGTATCCCCTCCATGCCGGCCCACCGTGGGGACCGGACCTTTCAATCCAGAGGGGATCAACATGACCGCAAACGTCGGTGGAATCGATCGAATCCTGCGCATCGTCGTCGGCATCGCGGTGTTGTCGCTGTTCTTCGTGCTCGAGGGCAATGCGCGCTACTGGGGGCTGCTCGGCATCGTGCCGATCCTCACGGGCACGTTCCGCTTTTGCCCGGCCTACCTGCCGTTCGGCATCAGCACCTGCGCGACGAAGATCAGTTAACGACCCTCACCCCAGCCCTCTCCCGCAAGCGGGAGAGGGAGCGGACCCTCACCCCTCGCATCGCCGCTCTCGCGTCGATGCTCGTGCCCTCTCCCGCAAGCGGGAGAGGGCTCTTCAGCGATTGATCGCCTCGCTCAGCCAGCGGCCCAGGCGCGTCGGGTCCATCGCGCCCGACTGGCGCGCCACTTCCTTGCCGCCCTTGAACACCATCAGTGTCGGAATGCTGCGGATGCCGTAACGCACGGCCGTCTCCTGCGCCTCGTCCGTATTGAGCTTGGCGAACCGCGCCGACGGTTCCATGCGCCGCGCCGCTTCCTCGAACACGGGCGCCATCATCCGGCATGGGCCGCACCACGGTGCCCAGAAATCGACGACGACGGGGAGGTCGCCGTCCGACACGTGGCGCGCGAAATTCGCATCGGTCAGTTCGACCGGATGGCCGTCGAACAGCTTCGTGTGGCAGGCCGGGCACTGCGGCCCGTCGCCAAGTCGATCGGCGGGGATGCGGACGATGCTGTCGCAATGTTGGCAAACGACCTGGGACGTCGTGGCGGTCATCTGGAGTCTCGCGTGGCGCCTTGGAATTTCCCGACATGGGGACGGTTACGCCGGACACAAGACTCCCGCCGGGCCCGCGGCAGGGCTAGAGTATCGCCATGCAGTTCAAGGACTATTACGCGGTCATGGGCGTTGCCCGCGGCGCGAGCCAGGACGAGATCAAGCGCGCGTATCGCAAGCTCGCACGCAAGTTCCACCCGGACGTCAGCAAGGAAAAGAACGCCGAAGCGCAGTTCAAGGACCTGCAGGAGGCCTACGCCGTCCTCAAGGATCCCGAGAAGCGCGCCGCCTACGACCAGTTGGGCCCCGACCATCGGCCGGGCCAGGAATTCCGCCCGCCGCCCGATTGGGGCAAGGGCTTCGAGCATTCGCGCGGCCGCCCAGGCGGCGGCCCTGCGCCCGGCGGCGATTTCAGCGATTTCTTCTCGGAACTGTTCGGGGCCGGCAGCCCGTTCGGCGAGACGCGCCCGGGTGCCGGGCGGGGCGCCCGTGATTTTTCGGCGGCAGGCCAGGACCACGTGGCGCGCGTCGAGATCGACCTTGAGGACGCCTACCGCGGCGGCACGCGGACCATCGAGTTGCGTTCGCCGGAGCTGACGTCGGACGGTCACGTCGTCGTCAAGCCGCGCACGCTTGCGTGTCGCGATTCCGGCGGGTGTCACGGAGGGTCAGCAGATCCGCCTCGCCGGGCAGGGCAGCGCCGGCATCGGCGGCGGGCCGCCGGGCGACCTGTACCTCGAGGTGAACATCCGGCCGCACAAGCTCTTCGAGGTCGACGGGCGCGACCTGACGATCACGCTGCCCGTCGCGCCCTGGGAGGCTGCGCTCGGCGAGACCGTGTCGGTGCCCACGCTCGGCGGCGCCGTCGAAATGAAGTTGCCCGCCGGCGCCCGCTCGGGGCAGAAGCTGCGATTGCGCGGTCGCGGCCTGCCGGGGCCGACGCCGGGCGATCAATACGTCATGCTGAACATCGTGCTGCCGCCCGACAGCCCGCGCGCCCGCGAACTTTTCGCACAGATGAAGAGCGACGTGCCGTTCGACCCTCGCGCCGGCCTGTCCAGATGAGGCACCCCCGATGACCACCCGCGACGAAACCCTCGAAGGCCAGATGCTGGACGAGACCGTGTGGCTCGAGTTCACCGAGTTCTGCACGACGCTGCACGTCGAGCGCAACTGGGTGGTGGAACTCGTCGACAGCGGATTGCTCGAGCCCCGCGGCGCGGAGCCGCAGGCGTGGCGATTCCCGGCGAGCGCACTCGCGCGCGTGCGTTCGACGGCGCGACTGGTGAACGACCTCGGGGTGAACCTGGCCGGCGCCGCCGTGATCCTCGACCTGCTGGAAGAACGCCGTCAGCTGCTCGCGAGATTGCGACAACTCGAGCGCGCGCCCGGCGAGTGACCGCCGCTAGCTGATCGCCGCGCCGAGCCAGTGGCCGATCAGCCACGTGGCCGCGCCGGCGCCGATGCCGATCAGCAGGATGCGCAGCCCGCCGCGCAGCGCGCTGCGCCCGGTGAAGAGGCTCAGCGCGGCGCCGATGCCGAACAGCGCGACGCCGGCGATCGCCGCGGCCACCAGCACCCCGCGTTGCAGTGACAGCCCGAACAGGAAGGGCAGCAGCGGCAGCACCGCGCCGATCGAGAACGCGAGGAAGGAAAAGAATGCGGCGCCCCAGGGCGAGCCGAGATCGTCGGGATTGAGCCCGAGTTCCTCGCGCGCGAGCGCGTCGAGCGCGTTCGCCTCGTTCTTCACGAGCTCGCGGGCGACACGCCGTGCTTCATCGAGTTGCATGCCGCGCGCCTGGTAGATCAGCGCGAGCTCTTCGGCTTCCTCTTCCGGGTATTCGTGCAGCTCGTCGCGCTCGAGGCCGATCTGGTATTCGAACATCTCGCGCTGCGACCGCATCGACACGTACTCGCCCGCAGCCATCGAGAGTGCGCCCGCCAGCAGGCCGGCGACGCCCGTCGTCAGCACGAACTGCGGGCTCGCCGCCGCTCCGGCGACGCCCATGATCAGGCTGGTGTTGGACAGCAGGCCGTCGTTCACGCCGAACACGGCCGCGCGCAGGTTGCCGCCGCCGTAGCCCTTGTGGCGTGCGCCGATGTCGGACACGGACGTCGGCATGAGGTGTCCCGCCAGCGGAACGGCGCGAGTCGTACACGGACAGCCCGCGCACCTTCATCGCCGCGAGCATCGGCTTCACCCGGCGCGGGCCGAGCAGTCTCGCGAGCGCCACGGTGATGCGCGCACGGACCGTCGGCTGGAACGGCGGAGGAGCGGTCGTGGACTTTGCGCGCCAGGTCTCGGCCTGCGACTCCGCCGCGGCCGCCAGCGCGCCGAACAGTTCGACGATCTTCGGATCGGGCTCGCAGGACGCAAGCTCGCGGTACAACCACGCGGACTGTCGCTCTTCGAACCAGCTTTCTTCTTTGCTCATGGCCTGGCGGCCAGAGTATCACGCACGCGCGGGATCGCTGGTCCTGCGCAGCAGCTTCTGCACCTGGCGCAGCACGGCGACGTTGACGTACGGCTTCTCGATGAAGTCGGTCGCGCCTTCGCGCATCGCGGCCACGGCCGTCGGCACGTCGGATTCGTCCGCGAGCAGCACGACGGGCGTGTCGTTGCCGGCGCTGCGCAGGCGGCGCAGGAACTCGAGGCCCGACATGCCGGGCAGCAGCAAGTCGACGATCAGGCAGGACACGTGACGGCCGTTCGCGGCGAGCAGGTAGCTCTCCGCGCTGTCGAACGTCGACACGTCGACGCCCACGCCGTGCAGCAGCGTGCGCAAGTCTTCTCGGGCCACGGGGTCGGGATCGATGATCCCGACGACGGGCGGTGCTTCCTGGACCACGGGGATCTCTGACATACGAATGGGCGCGACCACAGGACCCGGCCAGCTCATCTCGGGCCGCAGGGAGGATCGTGTGCGGTGAGCTGCGCTGCGCACTGTGGTCGCATGGGCCGCAGTGTTCCCGGCCCGGAAAACCCCGAGAATCGGGGCTTATACGTAAAAATGACGGCTTCGCCGTCATGTCGGGCAGTCAGTCGGAATGTCGCTCGGCTCAGCGCATACTGCGCCGCAACAAAGCTACTCTTCGGGCCGCTCGACTTCGAGCACCATGCGCACGAGGTGCGCGAGCGAGTGCGCCTCCATCTTTTCCATCACGCGCGCGCGATGAATCTCGACGGTGCGCTGGCTGAGATTGAGGTCGCCCGCAATCACCTTGTTCGCCTTGCCCGCCACGACGAGGTCGAGCACTTCGCGTTCGCGCGGCGTGAGCGACTCGAGCCGCTTGCGGATCATGTTGCGCTCGGCAAGCATGCGGCGGCTGCCCGCGTCCTTTTCGAGCGCCTGGTTGATGCGGTCGAGCAGGTCCTGGTCGCGGAACGGCTTCTGGATGAAGTCCACCGCACCGGCCTGCATCGCCTCCACCGCCATCGGCACGTCGCCGTGCCCAGTGATGAAGATGATCGGCAGGATCGAATGGCGCTCGTTCAGCTTGACCTGCAGCTCGAGGCCGCTCATGCCGGGCATGCGGATGTCGAGCACCAGGCAACCGGGGCGGTCGTCGCGCTCGGCATCGAGGAATTCCTGGCCCGACTCGAACACCTCGACGGGCAGCCCGACGGACTTCAGGAGCATCCGCAGCGAATCGCGCACTGCGGCATCGTCGTCCACGACAAAGACGGTGGGCTTCGTTTCCTTGATCACTCTTCGCTACTCCTCGGTGGCGGCCGGGGCGACCGGCAGCGTGAAATGAAAACGTGCGCCGGAACCCTCGTTGGGAGTGTGCCACAGCCTGCCGCCGTGGGCGCGCACGATCGAGCGGCTGATGGCGAGGCCGAGCCCCGTGCCGCCCGACTTGGTCGTAAAGAAGGCGTTGAACAGGTGCTCCGTCGCCTCGGGCGCGAGGCCGGTGCCGTGGTCGGCCACGGTGATCTCGATATCGCCGTCCTCGGTATTGCGGGTCGACAGGACGACTTCGCGTCGATGCTCCGGCACGTCGGCCATCGCGTCGATCGCATTGCGCACGAGGTTCAGCACCACCTGTTGCAGCTGGATGGGGTCGGCGTACACGGTGGGCAGCTCGCCCTCCGATTCGATGCGCAGCCAGACGTTGTGCAGCCGGGCGTCCGTCTCGGCGAGCGTGCGCAGGTCCTCGAGCAGGCGCGCGCAATCGACCGGTTCGCGCGTCACCTCGCGGTTCTTCACGAAGTTGCGCAGGCGCCGGATCACCTCGCCGGCGCGCAGCGCCTGCGAGCTGATCTGCTGCAGGGCCGCGACGACGTCAGCGGGGTCGTGGTCGGGCAGCTTGATCAGGCGCTGGCACGCCTGCGCGTACGTCGCGATGGCCGACAGCGGCTGGTTGATCTCGTGCGCAAGGCCCGCGGCCATTTCGCCCATCGTCGACAGCCGCGCGAAATGCGTCAGCCGCTCCTGCAGCTGGCGCGCCTCGTCCTCGGCGTGGCGGCGGTCCGTGACGTCGTGCACCGTGCCGATGTGCTTGGTGGGCTTGCCCTGGAGGTCGTGGACCGCCTGCGCGATGTGGTGCAGGTGCTTCGTCGAGCCGTCGCGCAGGAGGACCCGGTACTCGACGTCCATCGTGCCGCCGCGATCGAGGCCCGCGAGGGCCTCGCGCAGCTTCTCGACGTCCGCCGGGTGCAACCAGTGTTCGAGGTACTCGCTGATCGGGATGATCTGCGCGCCGACCTCGTTGCCGAGGATGCGGAACAGCTGCGGCGAGAAATAATCCGGCTCGGCCCGGTCGAGATGCACGACGTAGTTGCCGAGGTTCGCAAGTTCCTGGGCCAGCCTCAGTTCGGCCTCGCTGCGCTTCAGCTGTTCCTCGGCGAGCTTGCGCGCCGTGATGTCGCGGATGATGCCGACGAACCGCGGCGGCCCCTTGCCATGGACCCGTCCGACCGCCAGGTCGCACGGGAAGCTGGTGCCGTCCTTGCGCCGTGCGCGCACTTCGCGGCCGATGCCGATGATCCGTGCCTCGCCAGTCCGGTCGTACGACTCCATGTACTGGTCGTGCGCCTGGTGGTAAGGCTGGGGCATCAGCACGTTGACGTTCTGCCCGAGGATCTCTTCTGCCTGGTAGCCGAAGATGCGCTCGGCGGCGAGGCTGAATTCCTCGATCAATCCCTGGTGGTCGATGACGACGATGGCGTCGACGGCCGCATCGAGCAGTGCCCGGAAGTTGCTCTCCGCCGCGGTCGCCCGCGGTGTGGAGGCCGCTTTGCGGCCAGGGGTTCGAGGCTTCGATTCTTGCGTCATTGCGGCGGGCGCTGGAACGGAATGCGAATCGTAAGGGAAGGCGCGGCCGCACACTAGGTATTACTGGAGAACCGGTTATGCATCGCTGCGAATCGAGTACCGCCGGTTCCGGGAGGACAATGTAGGCGTGGCCCGGGAGGAGCCGGGTCCGAGATTGGCACCACATGGAGAGATCCGAGGAGGGCGCCATGAGACTCACACGCTGGGAACCGTTCCGAGAGATGGATGACGTGTTCAAGGGCTTTGCGCCATTGCTTGGGCGCTGGCCGACGACACGACCGATCGAGGATGTGTATGACTTCATGCCGCTGGCGGACATCGTCGAGCACGAGAAGGAATATCTCGTGAAGATCGACCTGCCCGACGTGAAGAAGGAGGACGTGAAGGTTCTCTTCGACGAGGGCGTGCTCACCGTGAAGGGCGAGCGCAAGATCGAGAAGGAAGAGAAGGGCGAGAAGGTGCACCGCACCGAGCGCTTCTACGGCGCTTTCGAGCGCAGCTTCGTGCTGCCCGATGACGTGGATCCGAAGCTGATCCGCGCCGAGACCAAGGAAGGCGTGCTGACCCTGACGTTGCCGAGGATGACCACGCCGAAGGCCAAGCCGCTGGCGATTTCGGTGCAGTGACGAGAGTGGCGGACAGGTGTCCGCCCGCGCGACGGGGCCGGGGTCGAGGAACCCCGGCCTCCTTGTTTGCGCGGCGCGCTATTCGCGCGTCATCGAATGGTGCTGGTGACCGCTGCCCGCGAGGCCGTGGTACACGGCATTGCCGGCCGTCCACAGGCCGAAGCCAAGGAGCAGTACGCCCGCGGTCTTCCGCAGCGTGGCGCGCTTCGACAGGGCGCCCGCAATGCGTTCGAACGCGACCGTGGCGGTGACCATCGAAGGCAGCGTTCCCGCGCCGAAAGCCGCCATGACGGCCGCACCCGACCCGGCGCTCCCCGTCATGCCCGCGAGCATCAGCATCGAATAGGTCATGCCGCAGGGCAGCCAGCCCCAGGCGAGGCCGAGGCCGATGGCTCCACCGATCCCTCCGGCGCGGCCCTGGCGCCCCGCCCACGGCGCCACGCGCCGCCACAAGCGCGAGCCCGCAGCTTCGAGCGGGTCGAGGAAGCGCCAGCCGAACAGCAGCCGGCCGGCGACCGCAAGCATGATAAGTCCCGCCAGGACTCGGAACACGGTCGCCAGCAATCCGATGTCGAGCGTGTGCAGCACGAGGTGGCCGAGGATGCCCACGATGGCGCCCGCCACTGCGTAACTGCCGACGCGCGCGAGGTTGTAGGCGAGGCCCATGAGCAGCCGCGAGCCGCCGGCCGCCTGTTGCGTGCGCATTGCCAGCGCTCCGGCGATACCGCCGCACATCGAGGCGCAGTGCCCGCTGGCCGCGAGACCCGCCAGGAACGCCGCGCCGAGGCCGAGATCGTCGGGATTCACGGTTCCTCCTGCTTCGAGGGCGGCGTGTCGCCGGGCCGAGGGGGCTGCGGCGGTGCGTCGTCCTTGAGGATCGACCAGCCGGGGCTGTCGAGATCGTCGAACTGCCCGTTGCCGACAGCCCAGAAAAAAGCCCACAGGCCGAAGCCGACGAGCACGAGGCCGAGCGGAATGAGCAGGTAGACGATGCTCACGTCAGGCCACCTCGGCCGGGCGGGCGGCCGTCCACGCGCGGCCCTGCGGGTCCTGCGGCGAGCGCGAAAGGCGCATCGCGTTCAGCACGACGGCCACGGAACTCAGCGACATGCCGATCGCCGCAAGCCACGGCGGCACCAGGCCGAACGCGGCGAGCGGCAGCGCCGCGAGGTTGTAGACGATCGACCACGTGAGGTTCTGCCGCACGACGCGTTGCGTGCGCCGCGCCAGCGAGACGGTGCCCGGCAGTTCGGCCAGCGAGTCGCGCACGAGGATCAGGTCGGCGCTGGTCTGCGCGAGCGCCGAGCCGTGGCCCATCGCGACGGCGACGTCGGCACCGCGCAGCAGCGGCGCGTCGTTGATACCGTCGCCCACGCCGACCACGACCTCACCCGCGGATTGCAGGGTCTTCAGGCGCGCGAGCTTTTCCTCCGGCCGCAGCCGCGCCGAATGCTGCGCGATGCCGCTGCGCTCGGCGATGCGCGCCACCGCGCTGGCCTCGTCGCCGCTCGCGATCTCCGACGCGAGACCGAGACCCGCAAGCTGGCGCACGCAATCGCCGGCTTCGGGGCGCAACTGGTCGGTCAGCCGGAACGCCGCGAGCAATCCGTCTTCCCCGCCGAGGCAGACCCAGCTTTCGAGCTCGAGTCCCTCCGGCACGCTTGCGACGGCGCCGAGGGCTGCGGCGAACGCAGGATTCCCGATGCGCAGTCGACGACCGGCCACGCTGCCTTCGAGTCCCTGGCCGGCCACGACTTCAAGCCCGGTGGCCGTCGCCGCGGGCTGGCCCGAGGCCAGGAACGCCTTGGCGATCGGGTGCTCGGACATGCTTTCGAGCGTGACGGCGAGCCGCATGCATTCGGCCTCCGGCAGGGCGCCGAGCGTGCGCACTTCCTCGACGCGGATGAGGCCTCGCGTGAGCGTGCCGGTCTTGTCCCACAGCACGTGCGTCGCCCTGGCGAGGGTTTCGAGCGCGTCGGAATGCGCCACGAGCACACCGCGCCGCGCAAGCGCCGCCGTTGCGGCCGCGATCGCCGCAGGCGTGGCGAGCGAGAGCGCACAGGGACAGGTGACGACCAGCACTGCGAGCGCCGCGGGGAAGGCGCGCGACGGATCGACGAACCACCAGATGGCGAACACGGCCGCGGCGCCGAAGAGGATGCGGCCGAGGAACCAGGCCGCGGCGCGGTCGGCGGCCTTCGCGAGGCGAGGGCGCTCGGCCTGGGCCCGCTCGAGCAACGCGACGATTCCAGAGAGCACGGTGCGATCCGCGACGGCCGTCACGCGCACTCGCAACGGCGCGCCGAGGTTCTGCGTGCCGGCATGCACCGTCGTGCCGGCGATCTTCGCGATCGCGACCGATTCGCCGGTCAGCATCGATTCATCGACGCGGCCTTCGCCCTCGATCACGGTGCCGTCGGCAGCGAACACTTCGCCCGTGCGCACCAGCAGCTCGTCGCCAACCCGCAGCTCGATCGCCTGTACGTCCTCGACGGCGCCGTCGCGCACGCGGCGGGCCGTGACCGGCGCCAAGCGCGCGAGCGCGTCCGCTACGCTGCCCGCCCGGTGCCGCGCGATCATCTCGACGTAGCGGCCGAGCGAGAGGAAGAAGACGAACATCGTCACCGAGTCGAAATAGACCTCGCCGTGGTGCGTCAGCGCGTTCCAGACGCTGGCGACGAACGCGAGCACGATGCCGATGCTCACCGGCACGTCCATGCTGACGCTGCGCGCGCGGATCGCCTGCCACGCGCCCTGGTAGAACGGCCACCCGGCATACAGCGCGACCGGAACGGAGATCAGCATGCTCACGAGACGCAGCAGCTCGCGGATGTCGGCCTCCATGCCCGACGACTCGCCGATGTAGAGCGGCACCGCGAACATCATCACCTGCATCATGCCGAAGCCCGCGACGGCGAGCCGCTTGAGCGCCGTGCGCCGCTCGGCGATCGCGAGCTGCTCGGCGGGTTCGCCCGCGAGCGGATGCGGCCGCAGCCCGACGTGCTCGAGCACGCGCAGCAGGTCGCCGAGGCGGACCTTGCCCGGGTCCCACACGAGCCGCGCACGCGCGGTGGCGGGATTGACGCTCACGTCGAGCACCCCGCTCTGCAGGTGCAGTGCCTTGTCCGCCAGCCAGCTGCAGGCCGAGCAGCGCATGCCTTCGAGCAGCACGGTGATGGAGCGCGCGCCGTTCGGTTCGGCGCGAGTCAGGCGTTCGACGAGGTCGGGCCGGTCGTACGCGGACCAGCGGTCGGTGCGCGGCACTTCGTCCGCGCGCGCGGCGGATGCGTCACGGTACTTGTAATAGTCGTCGAGGCCGGCGCCGCTGATGAATTCGGCCACCGCCTTGCAGCCGTGGCAGCACACCGCCAGGTCCTTGTCGTGCACGCGCGCGAGGATGACGGTCCCGGCCGGGATCGCCTCGCCGCAATGGAAGCAGGGCAGACCCCCGCGGGTCATGGCTTGCGGGCGTCGCTCGCCTCACCGCACTTCATCGTGACGCCGTCCTGCACGCAGGACTGGTGCACCAGCGCGTCGGGCCGCGTCAGGGCGAGGTACAGCGTGAGCATTCCGCCGATCACCGCCGCGGCGGGCGGGATGATGAGCAGCCACGGCCAGAGCTGCCGGTACCAGGGCCGGTGGGTCGGTGGGGTCATGGGTCAAGCCTATCAGTCCGAGGGCGCAATGAAACGCGCCTTGCCGCTCGCCCTTGAGGTCCGGCCGGTCGGTCGCCTCGATCGCGACCAGAATGTCGGCCCCGCCCTCGATGTTCTCCTCAGGCACGCGGATGCGCACCGGCACGCCCTGGACTTCGCCCGGGCCGACCCAGACCGTGGGCCCCGCGTAGTCCACGACGAGGCCGGGCAGGCCGCTCGCGCTGATGCGGAACTCGTGCGCGTCGCCGTCCTTGTTGAGGATCTTGATGTTGTAGACGTTCTCGATCAGGCCGTCCGGCCGCTCGCGATACAGCGCGTTGCGGTCGCGGAGCACGTCCACGCCGACGAAATTGCGGTGCGTGATGCTGTAGACGAGCCCGATGGACAGGCCGATCAGCAGCGTGGCGTACACGATCGTGCGCGGGCGGACGACGTGCTTCGCCTTGCCCTCGATGCCGTGCTGGGTGTCGTAGCGGATGAGGCCTTTCGGGTAGCCGACCTTGTCCATCACTTCGTCGCAGGCGTCGATGCACGCGGCGCAGGCGATGCACTCGTACTGCAGTCCCTTGCGGATGTCGATGCCGGTCGGGCAGACCTGCACGCACAGCGTGCAGTCGACGCAGTCGCCGAGGCCCTTCGCCTTCGCGTCCACGCCCTTCTTGCGCGCGCCGCGCGGCTCGCCGCGCTGCTCGTCGTAGGTGATGACCAGCGTGTCCTTGTCGAACATCGCGCTCTGGAAGCGCGCGTACGGGCACATGTACTTGCAGACCTGCTCGCGCATGAAGCCCGCGTTGACGTAGGTGGCGCCGCCGTAGAACAGCACCCAGAACGTCTCCCACGGGCCGGTCGAAAACGACCAGATCTTGGCGGCGAGTTCGTGGATCGGCGTGAAGTAGCCGACGAACGTGAAGCCCGTCCACAGCGCGAACGCGATCCACAGCAGCTGCTTCGCGCCCTTGCGCAGGAGCTTGTTGCCGCTCCACGGCGCCTTCGCCAGCTTCATCTGCTGCGAGCGCGTGCCCTCGACGAGGCGCTCCATCCAGAGGAACGTCTCCGTCCAGACCGTCTGCGGGCAGGCGTAGCCGCAGAAGAGCCGGCCCGCCAGCGCGGTGAAGAAGAACAGCGACAGCGCCGCGATCACCAGCAGCCAGGTGAGGAAGTAGAAGTCCTGCGGCCACAACGTCAACGCGAAGATGTGGAACTTGCGCGCCGGCAGGTCGAAGAGGACCGCTTGCCGGCCGCCCCACGGAATCCACGGGATGACGTAGAAGATGCCGAGCAGTACCCAGGCCGCGATGGTGCGCAGCCGCTGGAAGCGGCCGTCGATTTCACGGGGATAGATTTTCTGGCGGGCTGCGTACAGGCCGCCATCCATCGGCTCGACGGGCTGGCTCATTCGGGTCTCCGCACCCGATTTGCAGCAGTCTCGTCGGTCTCAGGGGGTTCCGGGTGCGCGGTGCGGACGAGATACAGGGTCAGCAGGCTCGACAGCGACGCGACGAGCCAGAAGAAGAAGAAGCCCACGGCGTAACCCGTCATGCGCGTGGCGAAGGCGGGCGGCGGGTAGTCGTCATTGCCGACGAGCAGCGGGTCGAGGAAGGCGAAGCAGACCATCGTCGCCACGCTCGCGACGAGGAACGAGGGCCACAGGACGATGGCCACGTCCTGTCCGAGGCGTGGCCATCGCAGCTTGCCCATGTACTCGTCGGACGGGGCCCTGAACATCCTGCCTTTCCGTTACGAACCCGAGCCCGCGAGCTTGGTCGCGTAGGCGGCCAGCAGCTTCACGCGCTGTTCGCCGAGGCGGTCGCCGAACGCCGGCATCTGGCCGTTGCGGCCCTTCGTGACGGTCTCGGTGATCGTCGCCTCGTCGCCGCCGTACAGCCAGATCTCGTCCGTCAGGTTCGGCGAGCCCAACAGCGGATTGCCCTTGCCGTCGAGGCCGTGGCAGGCGGCGCACACCGTTTCAAAGCGCGCCTTGCCGGCCGCCGCCAGCGCGCCGTCGGCCTTGCCGCCGCTCAGCGTCTGCACGTACGCCACGACTTCGCGCACGCCGTCCGCGCCGAGCACCTCGCCCCAGGGCGGCATCGCAGCCTGGCGTCCGCCGGTGATGGTGGCCACGACCGTGTCCGGGTCGCCGCCCCATTGCCAGTTCCGGTCCGACAGGTTCGGGAAGCCCTTGGCGCCGCCGCCGTCCGAGCCGTGGCACTGCGCGCAGTTGTTCTGGAACAGGTTGCGCGCCGTGGACATCGCCTTGCCGTCGGCAGCCAGCTGCTCGACCGTCATGCCGGCGAACGCCGCGTACCAGCTGGCCGCCTTGGCCTCGACCGCAGCCCTCTCCTGCTGGTACTGCGAGGCCTGCGACCAGCCCTTCACGCCGGCCATGTTGCCGAGCCCGGGGTAGAGGACCAGGTACACGAGGCCGAACGCCACCGTGATGTAGAACAGCCACAGCCACCATTTCGGCAGCGGGTTGTTGTACTCGCGCAGGTCCTTGTCCCAGACGTGCCCGGTATCCGCGCCGCCGCCGATCTTCTCGGTGGCCGACTTCGGCTTCGTCGTCCAGCGCAACAGCCAGACGCAGGCCAGGATATTGACGATCGTCACGATGATGACGAAGAGACTCCAACCACTAGTCATGGGGTCTTGCTCCCTTGTTCGTTGTCCGACGGAAATTCGTGGAACGGCATCTGCGCCATCTCGTCGAAATCCGCCTTGCGGCGCTTGCTGTACGCCCAGAACAACATGCCGACGAACGCGAGCATCACGAGCAGCGTGATCACCCCGCGGACCGTGCCGATGTCCATGGTCAGCTGCCCGACTTGGCGTTGATGCCAAGGCCCTGCAGGTACGCGACGAGCGCGTCGAGCTCGGTCTTGTCCTGCACGGCTGCGGCGGCGCCCGCGATGTCGCCGTCCGTGTACGGGACGCCGACCTTGCGCAGCGCTGCCATCTTCTTCGCCGACCAGTGCGCCGTCGACCTTGGCGTCGGCGAGCCACGGGAAGCGCGGCATGTTCGATTCCGGCACGACGTCGCGCGGGTTGATCAGGTGCACCCGGTGCCAGTCGTCCGAGTAGCGGCCGCCGACGCGCGCGAGGTCGGGCCCCGTGCGCTTCGAGCCGAACTGGAACGGGTGGTCGTACACCGATTCGCCCGGCAGCGAGTACGGCCCGTAGCGCTCGGTCTCCGAGCGGAACGGCCGGATCATCTGCGAGTGGCAGAGGTAGCAGCCTTCGCGGATGTACACGTCGCGGCCCGCGAGGCGCAGCGCCTCGTACGGCTTGATGCCCGGCGCCGGTTGCGTGCCCGCGCCCTGGAAATACAGCGGCACGATCTCGGCGAGGCCGCCGAAGCTGATGACGAGCGCGATCAGCACGCCCATCAAGCCGACATTTTTTTCAACTGAATCGTGGTTCATTCGGCTTCCCCTCTCAGGCCGGCTGCACGACCGGCGAGTCCGCGGTGCTGGTGCGCGCGGCGACGGTCTTCCAGACGTTGTAGGCCATCATCAGCATGCCCGCGAGCACGAGGGTGCCGCCGAGCAGGCGCACCGCGTAGTACGGGTACGTCGCCTTGATGGACTCGATGAACGCGTAGGTCAGCGTGCCGTCCGCGTTCTGCGCGCGCCACATCAGGCCCTGCATCACGCCGGCGATCCACATCGAGGTGATGTAGAGCACCACGCCGATGGTCGTCGTCCAGAAGTGCACGTCGATGAGCTTGATGCTGTACATCTGCTCGCGCCCGAACAGCTTCGGGATCAGCGCGTACATCGTGCCGATGGAGATCATCGCCACCCAGCCGAGGGCGCCGGAGTGCACGTGGCCGATCGTCCAGTCGGTGTAGTGCGAGAGCGCGTTGACCGTCTTGATCGACATCATCGGGCCTTCGAAGGTCGACATGCCGTAGAACGAGAGCGACACGATCATGAACTTCAGGATCGGGTCGGTGCGCAGCTTATGCCACGCGCCCGAGAGGGTCATGATGCCGTTGATCATGCCGCCCCACGACGGCGCGAGCAGGATCAGCGAGAACACCATGCCGAGCGACTGCGCCCAGTCGGGCAGCGTCGTGTAGTGCAGGTGGTGCGGGCCCGCCCACATGTAGATCGAGATCAGGGCCCAGAAGTGCACGACCGAGAGCCGGTAGGAGTACACCGGCCGTCCCGCCTGCTTCGGCACGAAGTAGTACATCATGCCGAGGAAGGCCGCGGTCAGGAAGAAGCCGACCGCGTTGTGGCCGTACCACCACTGCACCATCGCGTCGACGACGCCCGGGTAGACCGAGTACGACTTGGTCAGGGTCACCGGGATGGCGATGCTGTTCGTGATGTGCAGCACGGCGATCGTGATGATGTAGGCGGCGAAGAACCAGTTGGCCACGTAGATGTGCTTCACCTTGCGCAGCGCCACCGTGCCGAAGAACACGATCGCGTAGGCGACCCAGACCACGGCGATCAGGATGTCGATCGGCCATTCGAGCTCGGCGTACTCCTTGCCGGAGGTCATGCCGAGCGGCAGCGTGACGGCCGCGAGCAGGATGATCAGCTGCCAGCCCCAGAACGTGAACGCCGCCAGCTTGTCGGCGAAGAGCCGGACGTGGCAGGTGCGCTGCACGATGTAGTACGAGGTCGCGAACAGCGCGCTGCCGCCGAACGCGAAGATCACTGCGTTGGTGTGCAGCGGCCGCAGCCTGCTGTAAGACAGGAAGGACCAGGGTGGAAGCAGGTCGGGCCACAGCAGCTGGGCGGCAATGATGACCCCGACGAGCATGCCGACGATGCCCCAGACCACGGTCATGATTGCGAACTGCCGGACCACCTTGTCGTTGTAATAGGAGCCCGTATTCATGCGGTCGCCTCGATGAGGAGGTAAATGAGAAGCGCCTGTGCGCAGTGCGATCGACAGCGTGCATGCTACGGAGCGCTCCCGTACCAAGCGAGTAGGGAGTGGGCGGAAGGGCCGTAAGTATTTTCCGCAGTGTCTTCCCCGAATTGTGCTGCGCAACCCGAAGACGCACATTAATAGTGCGATACGCAAGCATTCCAGGGAGGCGAAAACACATGAGACGCCTCGATCGCATCCTCGCCGTGGCGGACCCCACGGCCGAAGTCCAGCCCGCCATCGCCAAGGCCGCGCGGATCGCCCGCGCGAGCGGCGCCGTACTCGAGTTGTTCATCTGCGACTACGATCCCGCGCTCAGCGGCCGGCCGTTCGCCGAAACCGAGGCTCTGCGCTCGCTTCGGGACGAGTTCCTCGCCGACCGGGCGGAGTACCTCGAGAACCTCGCGGACGAACTGCGCGCGGGAGGGCTCAACGTCGAGACCCACGTCCATTGGGACAATCCGCTGTATCGGGGCATCCTGCGGCGGATCGAGGAGTCCACGCCGGACCTCGTCGTGAAAGACACGCACTTTCATTCGTTGTTGCGGCGGACGCTCCTGACCAACACCGATTGGAACCTGATCCGTGCGTGCCCGGTGCCCCTGCTGCTCGCCAAGGCCGGTGAGTGGCGGGCGCAGCCGAGGCTGCTCGCGGCCATCGATCCCGGGCACCTGGCCGACAAGCCTGCGGCTCTCGACCACGACATCCTGGATTTCGCAGGGCTGCTCGCCCGGCACCTCGATGGCGAAGTCCATGCGGTCCACGCCTTCTTCCCGGCGGCCCTGCTGGCCTTGACGACCGGCATGCCCGGCTTGCCGCTTGGCGGCGAGACGGCCACCGAGGAGATCGTCGCGACGGAACGCCGGCGCATCGAGGGGAGCGTGCTGAAGCTCGCGGCCGCGCATGGCCTGCCCGCCGGGAACGTGCACCTCCTGCAGGGCTCGGCGGTGGAGGCGTTGCCGGATGCCGCGGCCGCGCAGCAGGCCGACGTCGTCGTCATGGGCGCCGTGTCCCGCAGCCGACTCGAGGAACTCTTCGTCGGCAGCACGGCGGAGCGCGTGCTCGACCGCCTGCCGAGCGACGTCCTGGTCGTGAAACCGCCCGAATTCGCGGAACAGATGCCGGTCTGAGCCCGGCCAGCGGGTGGTCGGGCGCGACCCGCGTGACCGGCCTCACAGTCGGTCCTGCGGCGGGCCTTATACTCGTGTGGCCATGACGTCCGCCACCGTCCTGCTGATCTGCGCGCAGTCCGGCGACCAGGCCCAGGTTCGCAGCGCCCTCGAAGCCATCCGCGGCCAGCCCTACCGGCTGGAAGTCGCCGGCACGCTCGCGGACGGCCTGGCCCGGATCCGCCAGGGTCGGGTCGACGCGATCGTGCTGGACCTCGATCTGCCGGACAGCAGCGGCCTGACGACGTTCCTGCGCGTCCAGCCCAAGGCGACGCAACTGCCGATCGTCGTGCTCGTGGACGAGCAGGAGGACGAACTCGGCCGCGACGCGGTCTCGCGCGGCGCGCTCGATTACCTCGACCGCGAGCTGCTCACGGCGCAGGTCGTGGAAAAGGTGCTGCGCTACGCCACCGAGCGAACCCACACGCTGCTCGCGCTCAAGGCCTCGGAGCAGCGTTACCGGGAGCTGTTCCAGAACGTGACTGCGGGCGTGTTCCAGACGACGTCGGACGGCAAGTTCATGGCGGCGAACCCGGCACTGATCCGCATGCTGGGCTACGACAGCGAGGACGAGCTCGTCGACCTCGACATCGCGCGCGACGTCTACATGGATCCGGATCACCGCCAGAACTGGGTGCGCACCATGGCGGAGGGCGGCGAGGTCCGCAACGCCGAGCTGCTGCTCAAGCGCAAGGACGGCTCGAAGATCGTCGTGCTCGAGAACTCCCGTGCGGTCCGCGACGACGACGGCAATGTGCTCTTCTACGAAGGCACGCTCACCGACATCACCGCGGCGCACGAGCTGTCGCAACAGCTCTCTTACGACGCGAGCCACGATCCGCTCACCGGGCTCGTGAATCGCCGCGAGTTCGAGCTGAAGCTGCAGCGGGCGCTCGAGCTGACCCAGGCGACGGCGACGATGCACGCCGTCTGCTACATGGACCTCGACCGCTTCAAGACGGTCAACGACACCTGCGGGCACGTCGCGGGCGACGAACTGCTGCGCCAGCTCGGACAGGTGCTGCAGCAGAAAGTGCGCGCGGCCGACATCGTCGCGCGGCTCGGCGGCGACGAGTTCGCCGTGCTCCTGCAAAACTGCGGGCTCAACGACGCGCTGCAGGCCTCGCAGAACCTGCTGAAGGCGGTGCAGCAGTTCGAGTTCATCTGGGGCGCCAGCAAGTTCGTGCTCGGCGCCAGCATCGGCGTCGTGAGCGTCCACGGCGGCTTCAAGCGCATCGCGCAGGTCATGAACGCCGCGGACACGGCGTGCTATGCCGCCAAGGACCTCGGCCGCAATCGCGTGCACGTGTACCAGGAAGACGAGACCCACGTCCTGCGCCGGCACGGCGAATTGGACTGGGTGGCGCGCGCCAAGCGGGCGCTCGCCGAGAACCGGCTGTTCCTCGAGGCGCAGGAGATCCGGCCGCTCGCGCCAGGCACGGGCGAGAAGCCGCACTACGAGCTGCTCGTGCGCATGCGGGACGAGACGGGCCGCACGGTCCCGCCGGGCGCCTTCCTGCCCGCCGTGGAGCGCTACAACCTGTCCGTGCGTTACGACCGGTGGGTCATCGGCGCCGCGATCGCCTGGATTCGCGAGCATCCCGACGTGCTGGACCGGGTCTCGCGGTTCTTCATCAACCTGTCGCGCGATTCGATCAACGACCCGGACACGGCGTCCTTCGTGCGCCAGACCCTGACCGCCGCGGGGGTCGATCCCCGGCGGCTGGGATTCGAGACGGCCGAATCCGTCGCCATCGGCAACCTCGGCAAGGCGAACCAGTTGATCGGCGACTTGCGCCGCATGGGGTGCTCGTTCGGGCTCGACGATTTCGGCAGTGGCGTGTCCTCGTTCGCCTACCTGAAGGCGTTGAGTGCCGACTACCTGAAGATCGACGGCCTGTTCGTCGGCAACATCTCGCAGGACCGCATCGACCTGACCATGGTGCGTTCGATCAATGACATCGGGCACGTCATGGGCAAGAAGGTCATCGCGGAGTCCGTCGAGAGCGATGCCGTCGTCGAAAAGCTGCGCGAGATCGGCGTCGATTACGCCCAGGGCTTCGCCATCGCGGTCCCGCGCCCGCTCGAGGAACTCGCCGCCATCAGCGTCGCCGACCTCCTCGCCTGACTCCGAAGATAGGGGACAAAAATAGGGGACATTCTCGGTTTCGACCGAAAACCGAGAATGTCCCCTATTTCCCTATTTTCGCGTGGGCTTGCCGTTAATTGGACGATTGGTTAATAATGCCTCGCATGGCGTCTGCAACCACAGCCCGCACCGCTGCGCCGCGAAGTCCGCCGCGTCGTCCAGGACGCCCCATGGGTGGCGACGCCGCGGTGCGTGAGGCGCTGCTCGACAGCGCGCGTAAGCTCTTCCTCGCGCGCGGCTTCGGGTCCGTCACGATCCGCCAGATCGCGGCTGCGGCGGGCAGTTCAACCGCGGCCATTCACTACCACTTCGGCGACAAGCTCGGCCTGTACCGCGCCATGCTCGAGGACGCGTTCGCGCCTGTGGCGGAGGCCCTGCAGAGGCTCGGTGATCCCGCGCGCGGCGAGGAAATCGATCTCGCCCGGCTGGTCCGGCTCTACACGCGCATGCTCGCTACCAACCCCTGGGTGCCGGCGCTGATCGTGCAGGAAGTACTGGCCGAAGGCGGCCGGTTCCGCGCCCAGTTCATCGAGCACTTCGCCGGCCGGCTGGCGCCGCTCGTCGTCGGCATCATGCGGCGCGAGCAGGCGCGCGGAGTCGTTCGTGCCGATGCCGATCCGCGGCTCGCGGCCTTGTCGGCCATCAGCATGACGGTGTTTCCGTTCCTGGCGCTGCCCGTCACCAGCCGCGTGCTGGGACTCACGCTCGACGAACGCTCGCTCGACGCCCTGACGCAGCACACCACCCGCGTGCTGTTGGAGGGCCTCGGCGTCAAGGAGGCTGCATCGTGAATCCGTGGCAGTTCCGCGTGGGCTGGCTTTCGTTGACCGGCGTGTCGTTGCTTTCGCTCTGCGCCTGCCAGCGCGGTGACGACAGTCGCGAGGTGCACGGCACGCTCGAGCGCGACCGGCTCGAACTCGTGGCCGAGTCGAACGAACGCATCGTCGAGACGCTCGCGCACGAAGGCGATCATGTGGCGGCCGGCGCGGTCGTGCTGAGGCAGGAGGCAGGCACGATGCAGCCGCGGCTTGACCAGTCGCGCGCCTCGGTCACCGAAGCCGAGCGCCGGCTCGCGGAACTCGTTCAGGGGCCGCGGGCCCGCGAAATCGAAGAGGCGCGCGCCGCCGCGGCGGGTGCAGACAGCGCGCTCACGACCGACCGCCGCGAGTACGAACGCGTGCGATCGCTGGTCGAGCGCAAGCTGCTGAGCGACTCGAACCTCGACCAGGCCCGCGCCCGGCGCGATGCGTCCGCCGCGGCGCGCGACCAGGCGCAGGCCCGGTTGAAGCTGCTGCTGGAAGGCACGCGCTCGGAGCAGGTGCAGCAGGCACAGGCGGGCGTGGATCGCGCACGGGCGGCATTGGCGGAATTGCAGACCATCGCCGCGCGTTACGAAGTTCGCGCTCCGCGCGACGGTTACGTCGAGGCCCTGCCGTACAAGCTGGGCGAGCGGCCGCCCGCAGGAGCACCCGTGGCCGTCATGCTGGCGGACGGCACGCCCTACGCGCGCGTGTACGTGCCGGAGCCATTGCGCTCGCGGTTCACTGCAGGCGCCGAAGTCACGCTCACCGTCGACGGGCTCTCCTCTCCATTGCGGGGCAAGGTCCGCTACGTGTCGGCCGAGGCAACCTACACTCCCTATTACGCGCTCACGCAGAAAGACCGCAGCCGGCTCAGCTTCCTGGCCGAAATCGCCGTGACCGATCCAGCCGCAGCAAAGCTGCCGGCGGGCATCCCGATCCAGGTCCGCGCGCCGGACGGCGCGTAGGCGAGCGGGCTCTTCCATGAACGACACAGCGCCGGCAATCGTCGCGCGGGGCCTCACGCGGACGTTCGGCAGCGTGCGAGCCGTAGACGGCGTCGACCTCGAGATCCCGCGCGCCCGCATCTACGGATTCCTCGGTCCGAACGGATCCGGCAAGTCGACGACGATCCGCATGTTGTGCGGCCTGCTGAAACCGACCTCCGGCTCGGCCACCGTGCTCGGCCACCAGATGCCGCAGGACGCCGAGCGCCTGCGCTCGAGCCTCGGCTACATGACGCAGAAGTTTTCGCTGTGGGACGACCTGACCGTGCTCGAGAACCTCGAGTTCATGGCGCGCATCTTCGGGCTCGATCGCGAGCGCCGGCGCAGTCGCATCGACGCCGTGTCCGGGGAGTTCGACCTCGCGGCGCTGCTGAAGCAACGTGCCGGCACGATGAGCGGCGGACAGCGGCAACGGCTCGCGCTGGCTGCGGCTACCCTGCACGAGCCGGAACTGCTGATGCTCGACGAGCCCACCAGCGCGGTCGATCCGCAGAGCCGGCGCGATTTCTGGGAGAGCCTGTTCACGCTCGTGGGCCGCGGCGTGACCATCCTCGTGTCGACTCACTACATGGACGAGGCCGAGCGCTGCCACCGGCTGGCGATCCTCGCAGAAGGTCGCGTGGTCGCGGAAGGCGAGCCGAAGCGCCTGATGGCCGGGATCCCCGCATCGGTGGTCGAGATCGAAGCGGAGCAAACCGGGCCGGCGCGAGCGGCCCTGGTAGCGGACGAAGCCGTGCTCAGCGTCGCGCAGCTCGGCACGCGGCTGCATGCGCTGCTCGATGCGGCGGTGGAGCAGCCGGCCCGGCGTGTCGAGCTGCGCCTGCGTGCCGCCAATGTCAGCGCGCATGTCACGCAGGTGCACGCGAGTCTCGAAGACGTGTTCGTCGCGGCCACCGGGTTCGGGCGACCGACGGCAGGCGGGAGCTGAGGCCATGCTGCAGCGACTGCTCGCCATCATGTTGAAGGAAATCCGCCAGCTCGCGCGCGACCGGTTGACGTTCGGGATGATCGTCGGCATCCCGCTGATGCAGATGCTGCTGTTCGGCTATGCGATCAACTTCGACGTGCGCGACCTGCGTGCGGCGGCCGTCGACGAGGCGAATACGAGCCTGTCGCGGGCGCTGCTCGGCGACCTGCAGGCGAGCGGGGTCGTCGTCTTTGCGCCGCCGAGTCGCAGCATCGCGGACCTGCGCCGGCGGATGAACGCAGGCGAGATCAGCGTGGGCGTGGTGATCCCGCCCGACTTCGAGCGGCGCCGGCTCGACGCCGATCGCGCCGCCGTGCAGCTGCTGGTCGACGGCTCGGAGCCGGTGATCGACGGCGTGGCGCGCGGACTCGCGGCCGTTCCGGTGCCGGGGCGTGCCGCGAGCTACCGCTCGAGGGCGCAGTTCTTCGAGGTGCGCACCGAGTACAACCCGGAGCGGCGCACGGCCGTGCAGGTGGTGCCGGCGCTGATCGGCGTGATCCTCAACATGACCATGGTGATCTTCACGGCCGTCGCGATCGTCCGCGAGCGCGAGCGCGGCAACCTCGAGCTGCTGATCACGACGCCGATCCGATCCTGGGAACTGATGGCGGGCAAGCTGCTGCCATACGTGTTCATCGGGCTGCTGCAGACGACGCTCGTGCTGGCGCTCGGCGCGTTGCTGTTCGACGTGCCGGTGAACGGCAGCCTCGTCGATCTCTATCTCGCGGCGGCGCTGTTCATCGCAGCCACGCTGACGCTCGGCCTGCTGATCTCGACCTTTGCGCAGACGCAGTTCCAGGCCTTCCAGCTGGCGTTCGCGACGATGTTGCCGTCGATCCTGCTGTCCGGCTTCATGTTCCCGTTCGACGGCATGCCGCGATTCGCGCAGTGGCTCGCGCAGGCGTTGCCGCTGACGCACTTCGTGGTGATGGTGCGCGGCATCATCCTGCGCGGCGCGCCGCTCGCGGACCTGCAATGGCCCGCCTTCAAGCTCGCGGTGTTCCTCGGCGCGGCGCTGCTCGTCGCCACGCTGCGCTTCCACAAGCGCCTCGACTGAAACAGGGGACATTCTCGGTTTCGGTCGAAAACCGAGAATGTCCCCTGTTTTCAGTCCCCTGCTTACTACTTGGCGAGGACGTACTCCCCCGGCGCGTCGCACACCGGCTTGAGGCCGTGCTTTGCTGCGCCCATGGCGGGCGGCGCCACCTTGGTCTTGCTCGAGTGCGCGGCGAGCCACGCCGCGAACGTCGGCCACCACGATCCCTGATGCAGTCCGGCCTTTTCCATGAATTTCTCCGGCGAGAGCAGCCGCGAGCCGGCCTTCGACGCGTGCACGCGGTGGCGGCGCTTCGGGTGCTGCGGGCCGCTGATGATCCCGGCGTTGTGCCCGCCGCTCGTCAGGCAGAACGTGTAGTCCGCCGAGCGGACGAGCCGGCCCACCTTGTAGACCGACTTCCACGGCGCGACGTGATCCGTCTCGGTACCGACGACGAACATCGGCAACGTGACGTCGGCGAGGTTCAGCTGCTCGCCGTGCGCGACGTAGCGTCCCTCGGCGAGGTCGTTGTTGAGGTACAGCTGGTGCAGGTAGTCGGTGTGCATGCGGTAGGCCATGCGCGTGCCGTCGGCGTTCCACGACATCAGGTCGTTCACGCCGAGCCGCTCGCCCTTGAGGTACGTCGCGATCGAGGGTGACCACAGCAGGTCGTAGGTGCGCAGCAGCTGGAACGCGCCGCCCATCTGGCGGCTCTCGAGCACGCCTTCCTTCCACATCATCGCCTCGAGCATCGCGAGCTGCGCCGGGCTGATGAAGATCGACAGCTCGCCGGGCTCGCTGAAATCGGTCTGCGCGGCGAACAGCGTCACGCTGGCGAGCCGGGCGTCGTCCTTCGCTGCGAGCTCGGCAGCGGCGATGGAGAGCAGCGTGCCGCCGATGCAGTAGCCGACCCCGTGCACCTTGCGCTTCGGCACGATCTTCGTGACCGCCTCGAGTGCCGCCAGCACGCCGAGCGACAGGTAGTCGTCCATCGCCAGGTTGCGGTCCTCGGCCGTAGGGTTCTTCCACGACACCATGAAGACGGTGTGGCCGAGGTCGGTGAGGTATTTCACCAGCGAGTTCTTCGGCGACAGGTCGAGGATGTAGTACTTCATGATCCAGGCCGGCACGATCAGCACCGGCTCGGCGAAGACCTTGTCCGTGGCCGGCGCGTACTGGATCAGCTCCATCAACCGGTTGCGCAGCACCACCTTGCCCTTGCAGGTGGCCGTCTGTTCGCCGACGACGTAGTTCTCGACACCGACGGGCCCAAGCCCCTTGAACGTTCGCTGCACGTCCTCGACGAGGTGCTTCGCGCCGCGCAGCAGGTTCCGGCCGTTCTCCTGCAGGGTCTGGTTCACGAGCTGCGGGTTGGTCGGCAGGTAGTTGTCCGGGGCGACGATCTCGAGGCCTTCGCGCACCGTGAAGCCGACGATGTTCTCCGCCGCGGCGTCGGCGCCCGGCACGTGCTTCACGGCCTCGCGGGCAAGTCCGGAGGCGGTGATGAACGACTGCGCCAGCACGTTGAACGGAAACTTCTGCCACGCCGGATCGGAAAAGCGATGGGCGTAAGGGGTGCCCTCGGCCTGCGGGGCAGCGCCTTCACCACGGATCGCGGTGCCCGCGAATTGAGCGAGCGCGATGGACTTCTGCAGCACGTCCTTCGCGATCGTGGCCTGCCGCCCGGGCGCCCGGACCAGGTGGCCGAGCACGTTGACCCATGCGCCGCCGAACGCCTGCGGCGACATCCCGCCGGTCCATTGCGCCAGCGTGGCCAGGAACTGTCGCGACGTGTCGTCCGACACCAGGGTCTTGCCCTTGCGGCCGCTGGACTCACTCATGAACGTCTCCCCGCTCGAACGTGTTTTACTGCAGCGCAAAAGGCCGCGCCAGTATAGCCGTGACAGGGCGGCCCGCAAGGCAGACTCGCTGCGAAGAACCGCAGGTCAGAGGGTCTTGAGGTCGGTGGCCGGGTCCGCCAGCAGGACCGGGTCGGGGTGCTTGCGCTCGGCAATCCACTTCTTGCCGGTCATGAAGTCCTTGGGCGAATTGACGGCGTCGACCGCCAGCAACTCGCCCGAAGCGAGGTAGTACAGGGCGAACTTGCCGCCGTCCGGGTCGCCGCGCCGCACCACCTGGTCATAGCCTTGCGACAGTCCGGCGATCTGCAGCTTCACGTCGTACTGGTCCGACCAGAACCACGGCACGTGCTCGTGCCGCGCCGGCTTGCCGCACATGGTCAGTGCGGCGACCCGCGCCTGTTCCACGGCGTTGTCGACGGACTCGAGCCGCACCCGCCGTCCGTACCGCACGCTCGGATGGTTGGTGCAGTCGCCCGCCGCGTAGATGTTCGGATCCGAGGTCCGGCACTGCTCGTCGACCACGATGCCGTTCTCGCACCGGATGCCGGCCGACGCGGGCAGGGCCATCTCCGGGAGGATGCCGACACCGACGATGACGACCTCGGCCGGAAACTCGCGATCGCCGCAGACCACGCCGCTCACCCGCGTGTCGCCCGCGAACGAGACCACCGACGTGTTGCAGTGAATACGCACTCCCTCGCGCTCGTGCCGGCGAGTGTAGAACGCGGACATCTCCGGCGCGACGACCCGATTGAGCGGCCGGTCCGCCATCTCGAGCACGTCGACGTCGAGCCCGAGGTGCCGCGCGGATGCGGCGGCTTCGAGGCCGATGTAACCGGCGCCGACGACCACCAGCCGCTTGGCGCCCGCGAGATCGGCCCGGATACCCTCGACGTCCGCGATCGTGCGCAGGTAATGGATGCCCTTCAGCCCCGCGCCGGGCACCTCGAGCAGCCGGGGGCGGCTGCCGATGCAGAGCAGCAGGTTGTCGTAGCGCAATTCGTTGCCGTCGCTGAGGCGCAGGCGCTGGTCGGTCCGGTCGATGGCCGTGACCCGAACGCCGAGGCGGGTGTCCACCTGCCCCTGCTCGTAGAAGTGCGGGCTGCGCAGCAGCAGGCGCTCGAGTTCCATCTCGCCCGACAGGAATTTCTTCGACAGGGGCGGGCGGTTGTAAGGCAGGTGCGGCTCGTCGCCCACCAGCACGATCGGGCCGGTGTGCCCCTCGCGACGCAGGGTATCGATGGCCTGCACCGAGGCGTGGCTGGCTCCGACGATGACGATCGTGCCTGGCATGGCGGACGCGGATCCTTGGGGCAATGCTCGCTTCACGCGAGCGGTACGGTCCGCTTTATATACGTCCGCGGGGGCGCCGACAAAGAAGTCGAGCGGCCGGGGTGCGCTCTGGCTATCCTTGCCATCGCACCAGTGGTGGGCGCAGGCGGGCATCCGGCGCGCCATACTGGTGCGAAAAGGGAGCTCCGGGCGCGCAATCGCGCCGATCTGCGGGGTCGGCACGGTTTCTGCATAGGGATCCACGGACCCGAGAGTTCCCCGCGGGCGGGGCGGGATCGGCTGTAGTTTCGGTTTCCACGGAGCGTGGATCCGCCGTCGGCCGCCGGACAATGATCTAGAGACGAGGACAGACCCCATGAAGCTGATCAGCGCAATCATCAAACCTTTCAAGCTCGACGACGTGCGCGCGGCGCTGTCGGAACTCGGCGTGTCCGGCATGACGGTCACGGAGGTCAAGGGCTTCGGGCGCCAGCGCGGCCACACGGAGCTGTATCGCGGCGCGGAATACGTCGTGGACTTCGTGCCGAAGACCCGCATCGAGGTCGCGGTGAAGGATTCGCTCGTGGACCAGGTCGTCGAGGCGATCGTCAACGCGGCCCGCACCGGCAAGGTCGGCGACGGCAAGATCTTCATCTCCGAGCTCGAGCGTGCGATCCGCATTCGCACCGGCGAGGCGGACGACCAGGCCCTCTGAGGCCCGAGCTTGGCGTAGGATCGCGTACCGGGACCCTGTCGTCCCGGTTGCGGTCCGATCGATGTCCGATTCTTCCACCCTCGAGGCGCTCCGGGGCGCCATCGAAAAACTCCATCTCGGCGAGCAGCGCCGGCACGTGTTCCTCTGCGTCGGCGGGGGCAAGTGCGCCGCCGGTCGAGCGCTCGGAGGAGAGCTGGGATTTCCTCAAGCGCCGCCTGAAGGAACTCGGCCTCCACGATGTTGCGGGCGGCGTGCTGCGCACCCAGGCCCATTGCCTGCGGGTCTGCGTCGGCGGCCCGATCGCCGTCGTCTATCCGGACGGCACCTGGTACCGCAAGTGCACGCCCGAGAACCTCGAGCGCATCCTCCAGGGGCACTTGTTGAGCGGTCACCCGGTCGAAGACCTCGTGATCGCCGCTGCGCCGCTGCCGGAAGTCACCTGAGGCGAGACCATGCCACACGCGATCCGCATCCATGCCTACGGCGGCCCCGAGGTCATGCGCTGGGAGGAGGTCGAGGTGCCCCCGCCCGCGAAGGGCCAGGCCTTGCTCCGCCATTCGGCGATCGGCCTGAATTTCATCGACTGCTACGAAAGGTCGGGCCTGTATCCCGGGGCCCTGCCGATGACCCTCGGTCGCGAAGGCGCGGGGGTCGTCCTTGCGCTGGGCCCCGGCGTGAAGGGGCTGCAGGTCGGTGATCGCGTCGCCTACGCGTCGGGCAGCGCCGGCGCCTATTGCGACCAGCGCCTGATGCCCGCCGACCGTCTGGTGAAGATTCCGGACGGCGTCAGCGACCGGCTCGCAGCCGCATCGATGCTGAAGGGCATGACCGCCCAGTTCCTGCTGCGACGAACGTACCGCGTGAAGAAGGGCACGGCCGTCGTCGTGCATGCCGCGGCGGGCGGCGTCGGCCTCATCGCGGCGCAGTGGGCGCGACACCTCGGCGCGACCGTCATCGGCGTGGTCGGCAGCGACGCGAAGGCCGAAGTCGCCGCGCGCAATGGCTGCCACGAAGTCATCGTGGCCGGGCGTGAGGACCTCGCCGCGCGCGTCAAGGCGCTGACCAGAGGGAAGGGCGCCGAGGTCGTGTACGACTCGGTGGGCAAGGACACGTTCTTCGCTTCGCTCGACAGCCTGCGCCCGCTCGGCATGATGGTGACGTACGGCAATGCCTCCGGCCCGGTGCCCCCGATCGCGCCGCTCGAGCTCGCGAAGCGAGGCTCGCTGTTCCTCACGCGGCCCACGCTGTTCACCTACATCGCCCGCCGCGCGGACCTCGAGCGGGCGGCACGCGAGCTGTTCGACGTGATCGGCAGCGGCGCGGTCCGCATCGAGATCGGCCAGACCTACGCGCTGCGCGACGTCCCGCAGGCGCATCGCGACATCGAGGGTCGACGCACGGTGGGGTCCACCGTGCTGCTGCCTTGATCCGGAAACGGTCACGCATCGCAGCCTCCGCCTGCGCGCTGGGGCTCCTGCTGTCGGCGCTGCTTCCCGTCGCGGCGGCGACGGATGCGGCGTCGATGCCCACACCCGGTGAACTCGAGGCGGCGCACGCGGTGATCGGCGAGATCACGATTGCGGCAGACGACATTTTCGACATGTCGGTCAAGGGTGAGAGCAGCTGGCTGTACCGCAGCGCCAACAAGCTGCACATCAGCACGCGGCCGGCCGTGGTCCGCGGCCAGCTGCTGTTCAAGACGGGCGAGCCGTACTCGCACCGCCTGCTGCAGGAAACCGAGCGCATCCTGCGCGCCAAAGACTACCTCTACGACGCGACGATCGTGCCGGTGGCCTGGGACGGGCACACCGTCGATCTCGAGGTGCGCACGCGCGACAACTGGACGCTCAACCCCGGCATCAACTTCAGCCGCAAGGGCGGTGAGAACAAGGGGTCGCTGCAGCTCGTCGAGAAGAACCTGCTCGGCACGGGCCGCGCGCTCGAGTTCGACTGGGGCAAGAACTACGACCGCAACTACGTGACCTTCCAGTACACCGACCCGCACTTCCTGACCAATTGGACGCGCCTCTCCGTCACGTACTCCGACGCGAACGACGGCAGCACCAAGGCATTCAGGCTGGACCGCCCGTTCTATGCGCTCGATACCCGGCACGCCGGCGGGGCCAATCTCTTCGACAGCCAGCGCAACGATGCCCGTTACGTGCTGGGCCAGGAGGTCGGCGAGTTCGGTCACCGCGAAGAGTATTACGAAGGGTACTTCGGGCAGTCGAGCGGCTGGCGCGACGGCTGGGTCACGCGCTGGACGACCGGCGTCACGATGCAGCGCGATCGATTCGCGCCCGTCGAGGGTTCGCCGCTCGGCGGCCCGTTGCCCGAAGATCGCGACCTCGTCTACCCGTGGATCGGCGTCGAACTCGTCGAGGACCGCTTCGAGGAGCGCATCAACCAGGACCAGATCGAGCGCACCGAGGACGTGCTGGTCGGACTGGAGGCCGGCGGGCGCCTCGGCTACGCGAGCGAGTCGTTCGGTTCCGATCGCGATGCGGTGGTGTTCAGCGGCTACGTGCAGGACGGCAAGGACCTGCGCGACGGCGAGTCGCTGTTCGGCTCGATGAACCTGTCCGGGCGCGTGGAAGACGGCACGCTGCGCGACGGCGTGCTCTCGGCCGAGGCGCGCTATTACCGCCGGACCTCGAAGCGCTTCAAGTTCTTCGCGACCGTCAACGGCACCGTCACCGAGAACCTCGATGCGGAAAGCCAGTTGCTGCTCGGCGGCGACAACGGGTTGCGCGGCTATCCAATTCGCTACCAGGCGGGCACGTCGCTCGCGCTGCTCACCCTCGAGGAACGCTACTACACCGACTGGTATCCCTTCCGCCTGTTCCACGTCGCAGCGGCGGCGTTCTTCGACATGGGCCGCACCTGGGGCACGGACGTCACGGGCGCCACCAGCGACGGATTGCTGAAGGACGTCGGCGTCGGGCTGCGCCTGGGTGCGAGCCGCTCGGCCTTCGGCAACGTCCTGCACATCGACCTCGCGTTCCCGCTCGATGGCGATCCCTCCATCGACAAGGTGCAGTTCCTGGTCGAGACGAAGGGGCGCTTCTAGGGGCGGCGCTCAGGACTCGGCGGCGATCCAGTCGAGCTGCAGCTCGAACGGGCCCGCCTGCTGGTCGCTGATCATCAGTCCGAGCGCTCGCACGCGAGAGAGATCGAGCGGCGGTGCGCCGGCGACGGCGCGGCCGCGAAAACTCGCCACGAACGAAGTCGCGGGCAGCACGCACTCGGACCACTCCCCGGCCGGAGGCGTGAAGCGGGCCTGGTACTGCACGCCGTCGAAGCCGTCGTCCGTGCGGACCGTGAACTTGTAGGTCTTGCCGTCGGCATGCACGCGCAGCGCGAGCGCGGTGGCGCCAAGCGTCGGCCAGGCGCGCGCCACCGTGCGGACCGAAGCGAACCCGCCATTGTTCGCGAGCGAAACGTTGCCGCTGAAACGCGCGATGCCGGGTGCGGCGCGTGCGAAGTCGCTGCGCGACCGGCCGCCCATGACGCCGTCGTCGATCGACCCCCACAGGGCGATCTCCTCGTCCGTGTCGAAGTCGGTGAGGACGATGCGTCGTGGACCGCTCATGCCGAGGGCGTCAGGAAATCTCGACGACCTGGCGGATCGATTCGCCGCTCGCCAGCCGGTCGAACGCGAGGTTGATGTCGGCGAGCGCGATGCGTTCGCTCAGCAGACGGTTCACCGGCAGGCGGCCGCGCGATACCACTCGACGTAGCGCGGGATGTCGCGCGAGGGCACGCAGCTGCCGAGGTAGCTGCCCTTGAGCGTGCGCTCCTCCGCGACGAGGCTCACGTGCTGCAGCGAGAACTGCTGTTGCGGATGCGGCAGCCCTGCAGACACCGTCGTGCCGCCGCGCCGCGTGATGCGATAGGAGAGCTCGAGCGCGCGGGCCGAGCCGGCCATCTCGAACGCAAAGGCGACGCCCCCCTTCGTGAGTTCGCGCACCTGCTCGGCGCAGTCGGGCGCCGCCGCATTCACGGTGGCCGTGGCGCCGAGCGCGCGAGCCACCGCGAGCTTGTTCTCGTTCATGTCGATTGCGACGACCTGCGGTGCTTCGAGCATGCAGCCGGCCAGCAGTGCCGCGAGGCCAACACCGCCGAGACCGACGACGGCCATCGATGCGCCACGCGGCATCGCGGCGGTGTTCACGACGGCGCCCACGCCGGTCATGACGGCGCAACCGAACAAAGCCGCCTCGGCGAAGGGCAGCGTGTCGTCGATGCGCACCAGCGAATGACGCGAAAGCGTGGCGTACTGCGCGAACCCGGAGACGCCGAGGTGGTGATTGAGCGGCGCATCGCCCTGGTGAAGCCGGCGCGACCCGGCCAGCAGCGTGCCGGCGGTGTTCGACGCGAGGCCCGGTTCGCACAGTGCAGGGCGGCCGCTGCCGCAAGGCTCGCAATGGCCGCAACTCGGGACGAACGCGGCGACGACGTGATCGCCCGGTCGCAGGTCCGTCACGCCAGCGCCGACTTCCTCGACGACGCCCGCCACTTCGTGGCCGAGCACCATCGGCAGCGGCCGCGGCCGGTTGCCGTCGATCACGGAGAGGTCCGAATGGCACAGTCCCGCGGCGCGGATGCGCACCAGCACTTCGCCCGGGCCCGGTGGGTCGAGGTCGATCTCCTCGAGCCCGAGCGGCCTTGACTGCGCGTAAGGGGAGGGCAGGCCGGACTGCCGGAGCACGGCTGCTTGGATCTTCATGGTGCCGGTCAGGGTAGCGGAGCGTGCGTTCGCGCTCCAGTGCGGCTAATGTCGCGGTCCCCGTCGATGCATCGAGCGAACCCCGGATGAGCGCAACCCCGACCGAGCTTCCCACGCGCCGCAGCGAGTTCCGCGTGCTGCGCGCCATCACCACGCGCTGGATGGACAACGACCATTACGGGCACGTCAACAACGTCGTCTACTACTCGTACTTCGACACCGCCGTGAACGGCTACCTGATCGAGGCGAGCGGCACTGACGTGCGCAACCTGCCGGCCATCGGCATCGTCGCGGAGACGAGCTGCCGGTTCCTCAAGGAGCTGAGCTTCCCCCAGACGGTGCATGCGGGACTCGCGATCGAGAAGCTCGGCAACTCGAGCGTCGTCTATCGCATCGGCCTGTTCGGGAACGACGACCAGGAGCCCGCCGCGCTCGGCCGGTTCGTGCACGTGTACGTGGACAGCGTGACGCGGCGCCCCGTGCCGGTGCCGCCGCAGGTCCGCGCCGCACTCACGGCGTTGTCGGAAGGTTACGCGGGCTTTTCGCCGTTACCTTGAGGTGATCGGCACGTGGCCCGGCTGCGCCTCGATCCGGGCGCACCAGCCGCGAATCGCGGGGTATTTCTCCAGCGAAAAACCGCCTTCCGGCGCCACGTGCGTGTAGGCATAGAGCGCGATGTCGGCGAGCGAATACTGCCCGCCCGCCAGGAACTGCGCGTCCCTCAGGCCAAGCTCGAGCACGTCGAGCGCCGCGAAACCGTTGCGTCGCGCGTCGATGAGCTTCTGGCCGAGTTCTTCTTCCGTCTTCTTCAGCGACCTGAGCCAGAACCGCGCCGAGCCGATGTTCGGCTCGAGGTTGTACTGCTCGAAGCACATCCATTGCCACATGCGCGCGCGCTCGAACGCGTCGGCCGGGACGAGGCGCGAGCCCTCTGCCAGGAACGAGATGATGGCGTGGCTTTCGGCAAGAAAACCCCTGCCCGGGACCTCGAGCGTGGGGATGCGGCCGTTCGGGTTCCGGGCGAGGAACTCCGGCGTGCGCGAGCCGCCCGTCTTGATGTCGACCTCGACCAGCTCGTACGGCAACCCGAGCTGCCGCAGCACCAGCCGCACCTTGTAGCCGTTGCCGGACGGCAGGTAGTCGTAGAGCCGGTAGGTCACGACTCGAGCACCTCTTTGCCCTTCTGGATGGCGAGCGCGCCGCTGCGCACCACTTCGATGACTTCGCCGAAGTTCGACACCTCGGCCATGAAGCGGTGGATGTCGGCTTCGCTGCTGGTCAGTTCGATCGTGAAGCTGTCGGCCGCGTCCCACAGCACGCGGCCCCCCGCGCGCTGCGCAGCGGCCCACAGGGCGCCGACCTGGGTCGCCTTGCCCTTGATCTTGATGAGCAGCAGTTCGCGCTCGAAATGCTCCTCTCGCGTCACGTCCTCGACGTCCACCACGTCGACCAGCTTCAGCAGCTGCTGGGAGATCTGGCTGATCACCGCATCGTTGCCGGTCGTGACCAGCGTGAGTCGGGACACCGCCGGGTCGTCGGTCGGCGCCACGCTGAGCGACTCGATGTTGTAGCCGCGAGTGGAGAACAATCCGGCCACGCGGGAGAGCGCGCCCGACTCGTTCTGCAGGGTGATGGCGATGATGTGGCGCTGGCGTCGCACGGGGTGCTCCGATCGCCCCGCAGGATGAACGGGGCGTATAAATTCATGATTTAGAAAGGGTTTGAGGCCTGGTGGCAACGCCTCGCCCGGGTCCAAGAATAGGGGATCGGGCCCGGCGCGCCTAGATGGACGCGTCGGAAGGGTGCTGCTAGGCTCCGTTGCATCGCAACACGATCGTCCCGAATCCCGACCAGGCCCGATCCGCCGTGAAAACCAGTCACGCCGCCGTACGACCCGCCGCGCACCCTCGCGCAGGCCAGCTGATGACCGGCGCCGAGATCATCGTGCAGGTGCTGGCCGACGAGGGTGTGGACACCATTTTCGGCTACAGCGGCGGCGCGATCCTGCCGACCTACGACGCCGTGTTCCGCTACAACGAGGAGCACTCGCAACCCGGCCAGGGCAGCCCGATGCCCCTCATCGTGCCGGCCAACGAACAAGGCGCGGGCTTCATGGCCGCGGGCTATGCGCGAGCGAGCGGCAAGGTCGGGTGCTGCATCGTGACGTCCGGGCCGGGCGCCACCAACACCGTGACGCCGGTGCGCGACTGCGCGGCCGATTCGATTCCGATCGTCGTGATCTGCGGCCAGGTGCCCACGGCTGCCATCGGATCCGACGCGTTCCAGGAGGCGCCCGTCAGCAACATCATGGGCGCCGTGGCGAAGCACTGCTTCCTCGTCACCGACCCGGCGCGCCTCGAAGCGACGGTACGCACGGCGTTCGAGCTTGCGCGCACCGGGCGTCCGGGCCCCGTCGTGATCGACGTGCCGAAGGACGTGCAGAACTGGCAGGGCGCGTTCCAGGGCGAAGGCCATCTTCCGGCGCGCGGTTATCGCCAGCGCATGGAAGCCGTGTCGAGGAACGTCCTCGACGATGCCGGGTGCGCCCAGTTCTTCGCGATGCTCGGCGAGTCGAAGCGGCCGCTCATCTACGCGGGCGGCGGCGTGATCAACGGCGGCGCCTCGGCGCAGCTGCGGGCATTTGCCGACGCGTTCGGCATTCCCGTCGTCACCACGCTGATGGGGATCGGCGCATACGACACGATGCAACCGCTTGCGATGCGCATGCTCGGCATGCACGGCGCCGCGTTCGCCAACTATGCGGTGGACGACTGCGATTTCCTGGTCGCGCTCGGCGCGCGCTTCGACGACCGTGTGGCCGGCGTCCCGGCGAAATTCGCGCCGAACGCGAAGCGCATCGCGCACATCGACGTCGACGCCTCCGAGATCAACAAGGTCAAGCGTGTGCAGTGGAACCACGTCGGCCTGTTGCCGCCCGCTCTCGACGCGCTGCGCACCTACGGCCAGGGCCACGGCTTCCAGCGCGACTGGTCGCAGTGGCATGGCCACCTCGCCTCGCTCAAGCAGAAGTACGCGATGAACTACGATCGCGACAGCGACCTCATCCAGCCGTACTACGTGATCGAGGAGATCAACCGCCACACGCGCGGCGAGGCGATCATCGCGACCGGCGTCGGCCAGCACCAGATGTGGGCCGCGCAGTACTTCGATTTCCGCGAGCCGCGGCTGTGGCTCACCTCGGGCAGCATGGGCACGATGGGTTTCGGGCTGCCCGCGGCCATCGGCGCGCAGTTCGCGCGGCGCGATCGCCTCGTCATCGACATCGACGGCGACGCGAGCATGCGCATGAACCTCGGCGAGCTCGAGACCGTCACGACCTACGACCTGCCGGTGAAAGTCGTCGTGCTGAACAATTTCGGCGACGGCATGGTCAAGCAGTGGCAGAAGCTCTTCTTCAAGGGCCGCCTGTCGGCGAGCGACAAGTCGCTGCACAAGAAGGACTTCGTGAAGGCCGCGCAGGCGGACGGCTATCGCTACGCCGTGCGCCTCGACCGCAAGGCCGACGTGCCGCGCGTGATCGAGGAGTTCATCAAGTTCGACGGGCCGGCGTTCCTCGAAGTCATCATCGACCCGGACGCGGGTGTTTACCCGATGGTCGGGCCCGGCCAGGCGTACGACGCGATGATCACGGGGGATTTCATCCCGTCGCGCGGCACGCGCGACACCCCGCCGCCCGATACCTCGGAGATGTTCTGATCCGACCTCTCCCGCCTGCGGGAGAGGTCGGCGGCACGCCGGGTGAGGGTTCTTTACCTCTCCCGCCTGCGGGAGAGGTCGGCGGCACGCCGGGTGAGGGTTCTTTACCTCTCCCGCTTGCGGGAGAGGTCGGGCGCAGCCCGGGTGAGGGCGTTTCATTCGCGGCGGCCGCGCGCTTCTGGATCCGCCTCGGCTTCGTTTCCTTCGGCGGCCCCGCGGGCCAGATCGCCGTCCTGCATCGCGAAGTCGTCGAGCGGCGTCGCTGGCTGGACGAGCGACAGTTCGCCGGCGCGCTCAATTTCTGCATGCTGCTGCCCGGGCCGGAAGCCCTGCAACTCGCGATCTACCTGGGCTGGAAGCTGCACGGCGTGCGCGGAGGCCTCGTCGCCGGGCTCGGCTTCATCGTGCCGGCCATCGTCCTGCTGCTCGGGCTGTCGTGGGTGTACGCGCGCCACGGCGGCGTGCCGGCCGTCGCGGGCATCCTGCTCGGACTGCAGGCAGCCGTGGTCGCGCTGGTGCTGCAGGCGCTGGTGAAGATCGGACGGCGCGCACTCAGGACCCCTGCGCTCGTCGTGCTCGCCGTCGTCGCATTCGCGGCGTTGCAGTTTGGCGGCGCGCCGTATCCGTGGGTGCTGGTCGCCTCGGCGGCGGCCGGCCTGGCGATGGCCTGGCATGACGCGCCGCGAACGTCACAGCCGGTCGCGGTCACCGGCACGTCCTGGCGACGCACGCTCGGCGTCGGGTTCGTGCTCTGGATCGCGCCGCTGCTGGCGCTTGCGCCCACGCTCGGCATCGACTCGCTCTGGGTCCGTCTCTATTTCTTCTTCACGCAGGCTGCGCTCGTCACCTTTGGCGGCGCCTATGCCGTGCTCGGGTACGTGACGCCGCATCTCGTGCAGGACCTTGGTTGGCTCACGGCGGAGCAGTCGGTCGCTGGTCTCGCGCTCGCGGAAACGACTCCGGGCCCGCTCGTCATCGTGCTGCAGTTCATGGGATTCATGGCGGGCTGGAACCAGCCGGCGCCGCTGGCGAGCGAACACGCCGCAGTGCTGGCGGCGCTGCTCGCGGCGTGGGCGACCTTCCTGCCGTCGTTCGTGTTCATATTCCTCGGCGCTCCGTACGTCGAGCGGCTCACGCACGACCCCCGCATCTCCGGCGCGCTGGCCGCAATCACCGCGGCCGTCGTCGGCATCATCGGCACGCTCGCGCTGCTGCTGGCCCGGGTCGTGTTGTTTCCCGCAGGACCCGGCGGGGGCGCGCACTGGCCGTCGCTCGTCATCGCCATGGCGGCCGGCATGCTGCTGCTGCGCACGCGCATGGCGCTGCACTGGGTCCTTGCGGCCGCCGCGATGGCGGGATGGTTCCTCTCGGCCTGAGAATCAGCGAGCGGAATCGGCCGCCAGCAGCGCGTCGATCTTCTGCTCGAACACCTCGAGCGCCTCGGCTCCCTGGATCCTTTCGCCGCTGGAGGCTCCGTCCGCCGTCCTGCGAATCAGGAACGTCGGCGTCCCCGTGATTCCAATGGCTTGCGCATCGGCGGCTTCCGCCCGGATGCTCCGTGCCACATCCTCCGAATTCCGGCAAGCAGCGAACCTTTCGACGTCGAGCCCGAGTTCGGCGGCCCACGCGTCGTAGGGCGCCTTCGGCAATTCGTCCTGCCGCTGGGCGAGCACGTCGCGGTAGGGCCAGTACTTCCCCTGTTCGCCGGCGCAGCGCGCGGCGACGGCAGCCGGCAGGGCGAAGGCGTGAAACGACAGGGGCAGGTCGCGCGACTCGTAACGGACCTTGCCCTTGTCGATGTAGAGACGCTTCAGCTCGGGAAAGGTCCTGCGCGCATAGGCTGCGCAGTACGGGCATTGCATGTCCGTGTATTCGACGAGCGTGACCGGCGCGTCCGCACGCCCGAGGACCCGGAAGTTTATCGCCTCGCCGCCGGGGGTCGAGGGTTTGGAACTCGCGCAGCCGGCCAGCATGGCCAGCGAAGCCGTCAAGACGGCGACGGCCCGGGTTCGGGCCGGACCTTTCCGGGGATGTCGCATTGCATCCGGTCCTGTCAAACCTGCGATGCGGCACAGTACCATGCGGGACCGTCCGGGTCCGCCAGGGGAAACGATGAAATACCTGCACACGATGGTTCGCGTCGCCGACGTCGCGAAATCCCTGCGCTTCTACTGCGACGCGCTGGGGCTGAAGGAAGTGCGCCGCTACGAGTCGCAGGAGGGGCGCTTCACGCTCATCTACCTCGCCGCGCCCGGAGATGAGGATGCGCAGGTCGAACTCACGCACAACTGGGACCCGGAGGAGTACGGGATCGGCCGGGCCTTCGGCCACGTCGCCTACCAGGTGGACGACATCTACGCGGCGTGCCAGAGGCTTGCCGACCACGGCGTGACCATCCTGCGGCCGCCTCGGGACGGGCGCATGGCGTTCGTGCGCTCGCCGGACAACATCTCGATCGAGCTGCTGCAGAAAGGGTCCGCGCTGCCGAAGGCAGAGCCTTGGGCGAGCATGCCGAACACCGGTACCTGGTAGCGAAGGGGCAGGGCAATGCCGACAGTCCTGATCACGGGCGCGAGCCGCGGCCTCGGGCTCGAGCTGGCACGCCAGTACGTTGAGGCCGGCTGCCGGGTCATCGCGTGCGCGCGCTCGCCGGCGAAGGCCGTAGATCTGGGCGCACTCGCCGCCGCGTCGAACGGGCGGATGACGGTGCACCCGCTCGACGTCACCGATCACGGCCAGATCGAAGCGCTCGCCCGCGAACTGGATGGGCTCCCGATCGACGTGCTCATCAACAGCGCCGGCGTGATGGGTCGCGAATCCTTCGCGGACCAGGGCATGGCCATCCAGCGGTTCGGCCAGACCGACTACGACGACTGGATGCACACTCTGCGCGTCAACGTGTTCGGGCCGATGAAGCTGGCGGAGGCGTTCGTCGAGAACGTCGCGGCCAGCGAGCAGAAGAAGCTCGTGACGCTGACGAGCATGGTGGGCTCGATGGGGCAGAACACGTTCGGCGGCCTGTACGCCTATCGCAGCAGCAAGGCGGCCGCCAACTGCATCATGAAGAGCATGGCCATCGACCTGCAGCGCCGGGGCATCATCGCGCTGCCGATACATCCCGGCTGGGTGCGCACCGAGATCGGCGGGCCGCGCGGCGAGCTCGACGTTGCGACCAGCGTTGCCGGAATGCGCAAGGTGATCGAAGGGCTCATGCCGGCCCAGGCCGGTCGATTCCTGCAGTGGGACGGCCGCGAGCTGCCCTGGTAGACGCTACTTCCAGTTGCGGTGCTTCGGGTCGCGCAGGTACTTCGCCGCGTCCTGCAGGGTCGGCGGCAGCGACTTTGCGTACATCGAGGGCGGGTAGTTGCCCACGTACCGCGCGTATACCGGCGCGTACATCGGCCAGGAGATTTCCGGCAGCCGGTGCCGACCCCGGTAGGACGCGATCGGAATCGTCGCGTCCACTTCCTGCTCGGCGCCCGAGTTCGCCCTGGCGATGATTTCGCCGCGCGGGTCGTAGACCGCGCTGCTGCCGCCGCCCGCGTCCTCCCAGATGCCCTTGTTGCCCGGCGAGATCGAGTTGTTGCAGATCGCCGTGTAGACGCCGTTGTACATCGAGCAGGCCTGGATGTCGGCCGGCGTGAAGCCGCCGGTCGCCGTGCGCAGGAAGAGCTCGCCGCCTTTGAGGGTCATCGCGCGGAACAGCTCGGGCTCGCGCTGCACGGACGACGTGCAGATGTTCCCGAGGGGCGTGCGCGTCACCGGGATCACCGCGTCCGCGCCGTACATCTCGACGTAGCGGTCGAGGCAGTTGTAGATCGTCGAGGTCATCAGCTCGATCGGCTCGCGGCCGGCGGTGAACACGCCCATGATGTTGCGGGCCTTCCAGTGCTTGTCGACGATCTGCCCGTCGGGGCCGAGGATCGTGGTGATCGACAGCGAGTGGTTCGGCCAGTCCTTGTCGTCGCGGACGTACGAGCCGAACACGATGTAGCAGCCGTACTGCTTCGCCTTCTTCGCGAGCACTTCCGTCTCCGGACCGGGCACCTCGATCGCCGCGCGCAGCACGTCGGCCCGGTTCCATTCGAAGCGGAACCCGGTGATCGGGAACTCGTGGAAGAACAGGATGTCCTTGGCGGGGCCGTAGGTCTGGGTGTTGTCGATCACCTCGATCATGTGCTCGAGGTTCTCGCGCCGGCCGGGCTCGGGCTGCGCGGCATCCACGGGCCGCACGCGCGTCTGCATGACCGCGAGGGAGACGCTGTCCTTCGCGAGGGCGACGACGGGATACGTCCCGTCGGTGTTCATCGACGGCGTATCGCTGCCCTTGCCGCTCGCCGCGGAGGCATCGTGCACCGCACCGAGCCCGAGCCCGGCGACGCCCGCCGTGGCGGCCACGCGTGAGAGGAAGCTGCGCCGGTCGAGCACGTCGGCGGCGAGTCGCGCCGGATCGGGTTGCGGTGTGCGGGGCATGGGAGTCTCCCTGTGCGAGTCAGAACGTGGCGCCGACGATGCGCGGCTCCGGTTCGAGCGTCACGCCGAAGCGTTCCTGCACCGATCCGGCGACGCGCCGGGCCAACGACAGCAGCTGCGCGCCGGTGGCCCTGCCGTGATTGACCAGCACCAGCGCGTGCTGCGCCGAGATGCCGGCATCGCCCTCGCGAAAGCCGCGCCAGCCGCATTGCTCGATGAGCCACGCGGCGGATAGCTTGCATGCGTCGCCCGCCGGGTACACGGGAATGGCGGGATGCGCCGAGCGTAACGCATCGGCGAGGAAATCCGGAACGATCGGGTTCTTGAAGAAGCTGCCCGCGTTGCCGACGACGGACGGGTCCGGCAGCTTGCGACGCCGCAGGCGTCGCACGGCTTCGGCGACGTCGGCGGCGCAAGGCGACGTGACGCCGACTGAGGCGAGCTCGTCGCCGACGCCTGCATAACCTAGCGCGAGGTCACGCTTGCGCGACAATCGCAGCTCAATCGCGCACACGATCCAGCGCCCGAGGTCGTCCTTGAACAGGCTGTCGCGATAGCCGAAGCGGCACGTCGCGCGATCGAGGCGCACGCTGCGACCGTCGCGCCGGTCGAACGCTTCGACCGTGGTGATGAACTCGGCGATCTCGACGCCGTACGCGCCGATGTTCTGGATCGGCGCTGCCCCGGTGAGGCCCGGAATCAACGCGAGATTCTCGAGCCCGCGAAGTCCGCGCTGCATCGTCAGGTCGACGAGCGGGTCCCAGCGGCAGCCCGCTTCGGCGCGCACCAGGGCGGTTTCGCCGTCGTCTTCGACGGTGCGGACGGTATCGAACGCGAGTTTCACGATCATGCCCGGGTAGTCGCCGGCGAACAGCACGTTGCTGCCTTCGCCGAGCACCATCGCGCCGTCGCGCGCCTGCGGCAGCGCCAGCACCTGCGGCAGCACCTGCGGGTCGTGCACCGTGGCCACCCAGGCGGCGGTCGCGTCGACCGCGAGCGTATTGAGGCCACGCAGGGCGGCGTTTCCGGCCAGCGAGTACGCGGCGGCCATCGGCTTCGATCAGCCGCCGCGGAGCATCTTGAGAAACGCGTCGACCGCCGCTTCGTATTCCTCGAGGAATGCGCCCAGGGTCGCGTCGGCCGCCACGGCCGACCACCAGTGCGCGAGCTTGCCGTCGCCTCGCGTCGGGTCCTTCACGCCGAGGACCGGGAACACCGTCTTGCGGAAGATCGCGAACGAAGGCAGCAACGCGCAGTCCGCGAGCGAAGGTTGCGCGCCCGCGGCATACGGCGCCCGTAGGAAATGTTCGAGGTAGCCGAAGCCCGTCTCGAGCGATTGCAACGCCGCAGTGACGGCGCTCGCGTCGCGCGTGGCGGGGTCGAGGTTGCGGAACAGCAGGCTGCCGTGCGGCGACACGTAGATGTCGAACACGCGCTCGAGCGTGCGGGCACTGGCGCGGTCGGCTGGCGATCCGGGCAGGCCTCCGGTGCCGGGATGCCGGTCTTCGAGGTACTCGCAGATGACCGAAGACTCGGGAATGCCGCGGCCGTCCACCTCGAGCACCGGCATCTTGCCCATCGGGCTCAGCGCCAGGTACCCGGGCGACTTGATGCCGCCTTCGGGCATCACCGGGGCGAGGTCGAGCCCCTTCAGTCTCGCGAACAGGACGACCCGGGCGACGTAGGGGGAAGCGAGACCGCCGTACAGCTTCATGTCGTTCTCCGGGCGAGGGCAGGTGGGCAAGGTGTGCGAGCTTGCCACTGCGCGCGGGCATCCGTCACTATGCCGCGATGACCGATCCAGCGAAAAAGGCCACGCCCGTCGCGGTGGAAGAGGCGCGCGCGTTCCTCGGCGCGCACCCGGACATCGAGGCCGTGCAGCTCGTGCTGACGGACGCCTGCGGCGTCGGCCGCGGCAAGAACATCGCTCGCGAGGAACTCGAGACGCTCTACACCACCGGCCGCAACGTGGCGGGCTCGATCCTCGGCCTCGACGTCACCGGCGAGGACGTGGAAGGCACCGGTCTCGTGTGGGCGGTGGGCGATGCCGATCAATGCTGCCGCCCCGTGGCGGGCACGCTCTGCCGCGCGCCGTGGCTCAAGCGCCCGACCGCGCAGGTGCTCGGCAGTCTCTACGAACTGGACGGCCGGCCCGCCAGGGCCGACCCGCGACACGTGCTGGCCCGGGTCGTGGAGCGCCTGCGCGCTCGCGGCCGTACGCCGGTGATTGCCGTCGAACTGGAGTTCTACCTCCTGCAGCGTGGCGACGACGGGCGCATGCAACCGGCGGCCGGCCTGCTCTCCGGCGAGCGCCGGGGCCGCATCGACGCCTACGGGCTCGGCCGGCTCGACGACATGTCGCCGCTCTTCGACGATCTCTATGCGGCGGCGCGCAGCCAGGGCCTGCCGGTGCGCACGCTGATGTCCGAGTACGCGCCCGGCCAGTTCGAGATCACGCTCGAGCATCGCGGCGACGCGCTGCGCGCGGTGGACGAGGCGATCCTCTTCAAGCGTGCGGTGCGTGGCATCGCGGCGCGCCACGGGTGCGTGGCGTGTTTCATGGCCAAGCCCTTCGCCGAGCGAGCCGGCTCCGGCATGCACCTGCACGCGAGCCTCGCCGACGCGCAGGGACGCAATGCGTTCGCTGCCGAGGATCCCGCCGGCACGATCGAGCTGCGCCACGCCATCGGCGGACTCAAGGCGACGATGGCCGACGGCATGGCCGTGTTTGCGCCGAACGCCAATTCCTACCGTCGCTTCCGGGCGATGAGTTACGCACCGGTCGCGGCCACGTGGGGCGTCAACAACCGCTCTGTCAGCCTGCGCGTGCCGGCCGGACCGCCCTCGAGCCGGCACGTCGAGCATCGCGTGGCCGGGGCCGACGCCAATCCGTATCTCGTCGCCGCGCTCGTGCTCGGCGCAATGCTGAAGGGCATCGAGGAGCGCATCGATCCGGGCCCGGCGGTGCAGGGCAACGGCTACGAGCAGGGGCCGCGCGGCGAGCTGCCGACCCAGTGGCACGCGGCGCTCGAGCAGGCGGCGCGTTCGCCGTTCGTCGCCGATGCGCTCGGCGCGGATTTCCTCGAGGTGTTCCTCGCGATCAAGATGCAGGAGTGCGAGAAGTTCGGCGCGCTCGTCAGCGACCGTGACTACGAGTGGTACCTCGACACCGTCTGAAGCTGCTGCCCCGCAAGCACCTCGTTTTGCCCGGATCGGGCGCGATGCGACGGTCGATGCATTAAGTCAGATCGAACGCCGGTTTTTCGAGAGTTGGGTCAACGTGGCGGGGTCGCGGGGCGGGGAGAATCCGCCCTCACCAGACAGCCATCGCCAGAGGCTCGATCATCGTGACCAGACTTTCCGCTCGCACGATCGCCCGCAGTGCCGCCCTTTCCACCAGGAATGAACCGCAAGTGACCATCCACCTCCGCAAGATGTACGTCGACTGCCGGTTCGGGCAGTTGCACCTGCACACGGCCTTCCCCTCGAGCGGCGGTTTCGACGAGCTGACGCCGCTCGTGTGCGTGCCGCCGCTCACGAAGTCGGGCCGCGTGTTCCGTCCGTTGCTGAAGGACCTCGGCCGCGATCGCAGCGCCTATGCGCCGGACCTGCCGGGTTGCGGCGAGTCGGACGCGCCGCACCAGCCGGCCGAAGTGCAGGACCAGGCGGGCGCCATCCTGGACCTGCTCGATTCCCTGCGCCTGCGCCAGGTGGACGTGCTCGGCTACCAGGGCGGCTCGATGGCCGCCGTCGAGCTCGCAATTGCGCGCCCGGAGCAGGTGCGCCGCGTGGTGCTGATGGGCGTGCCGGCGTCGGAGGCGAGTTTCCAGGCGGGCGAGCGCCTGCCGCTGCTGCGCCAGCCGGTGCTGGTGCTGCGCCCGCGCGACGAGACCTGGGAATCGACCGGTCGCACCGAGGGCCTGCTGCGCGAAGCGCGCCGCATCGAGCTGCCGAACTGCGGCGCCAACGTCATCGAAACGGCCACCGACGAACTCACGGGCTATTTGCGCGAGTTCCTCGATCGCTAGGCGCCGGGCCGAACGCCAGCAGCGCCGCGAACAGCGCCAACGGCACGGCGGCGGCGAAGTTGAGCGCCTGCCAGCCGAGCGCGTGGATGGCCGGGCCCGCGAGCAGTGACGCGAGCGCCTGGGTTCCGAACACCGAGAACTCGTTGACCGCCTGCGCCCGGTAGCGCTCGGCGGGCCGGTACGTCGTCGTCAGCAGCGCGGTGCCTGCGACGAACAACAGGTTCCAGCCGACGCCGAGCAGCACCAGCCCCCACCAGTAGTGCATCAGGTCGTGGCCCGCGGCATCGATCGCGATGCAGGCCGCCATCAGGGCGAGGCCGGCCGTCATTCCCAACCGCGTGCCGATGCGCGTGATCAGCGCGCCACTGAACAACGACGGCACGTACATCGCCAGCAGGTGACTCTGGATCACCCACGCCGTCGCGCCGTCGCTGTGGTGGTCGTGCACGTGCATGCTGATCGGCGTCGCCGTCATGATGAAGCTCATGCCGGCGTACGAGACGACGCCCGCGAGCACCGCCAGCAGGTAGAGCGGCTGTCGCACGATCTCGCCCGAGCGGTCGCGCGGAGCCCGCGCTCAGCGGGTGATGCACAGGCGGTGGCCGGTAAAATGCCAGCACGATTGCAGTGCCGACGCACAGCAGCGCCACGCCGATGAACGAGCCCGCGTATTCGTGTCCTGCGATGAGATCCTTGTCGTGCAACGCAATCTGCGGTCCGACGGCCGCTGCGACCAGCGTGCCCACCATCACGGTCGAAACCGCGCGACTGACGCGTTCGGGCCCGACGCATTCGGCGGCCGCGAACCGGTGCTGCTGCTGGAACGCGAGGTTGGAGCCCAGCACCAGGGCCGCGGCGCACAGCAGCGTGAAGCTCGAATGCACGATGGCGTAGCTGATCGCAAGCGCGGCCACGCAGGCGAGCAGTGCGCTGCCGATGAAGGCCCGCCGCCGGCCGACGCGCTGCACCAGCAGCGAGGCGGGCACGGTCGCGAGCGCGAGACCGAGAATCGGTGAGCGACACCGGCAGCGTGGCCAGCTGCGGCATGGGCGCGAGGACCGAGCCGAGGATGCCGCCGAGCAGCGTCATGGTCATCATGCCCGACGCGGACAGCGCCTGGGCCGCCGCCAGGACGAGGACGTTGCGCGACGACTCGTTCAAGCGGTCCGGTGCCACGCCATCGCGCAGAGCAGCCCGATGGCGATGCAGGCCACGAGCCACTCCACCGCGAGCACGGCGGCCAGGCGCTTCGGTTCACGCAGCTTCAGGTGCAGCATGCCGAGCACCGGCAACGCGGCGCCCGCCCAGCAGATCAGCCCGAACAACAGGCCGACGCAAGGCCACGGCCGCTCCACCAGCGCGACGAGCCCCCAGCCCAGCCAGAACAGGAAGCCGAGCGCCGCGCCGCCGAGGCCGTAGATCAAGGCGCCCATGAACAGACGGCCCGCCGTCTCCGCGTGCCATGACTGCGGGGCGCGCAGACCTCGCGCCGGAGAGCAGCGCGGACGACACGATGCCGCTCCACAGCGTTCCGACGAGCCCGCCGGCGAATCCGGCGAGCAGGCTCATGAGCAGTTCGATGCGCAACGCGGGTTCCCCGCTCAGATCCGGCGCTGCAGCGCGGTGACGAGGCGATCGATCTCGGCCGTGTCGTTGCTCGCGTGCAGGCTCACGCGCAGCGCATCGAACACCGTGCCGTGCTGCACGCGGCCGACGACGATGCCGTCTTCCTGCGCCATGGATCGCGCCATCGCGCCGTGATCGCGTCCCGTCGACGCGCAGCGCAACGATGCCGGTCCACAGCGAGGGATGCGTCGGCGTGAGGATCTCTACGCCCGGCAGCCGGCCGGCCTGCAGGCGCAGGTATGGCACGAGTTCGCGGACCCGCGCGCCGATGCGCGCGCGATTGACGGTCTGCTGGAACTCGAATGCGATCGGCAGGGCGTCATAGGCGGGGCCGCGATACCGCGCGAGCTGCCCGAACTTGCCTGGGCCGTCGCCGGCGCATCGGTGGCAGGCAAGGCCGTGCCGAAGCGGTCCGTCGTGTCCCAGCCTGCCGGGCCGTCGGCGGCCGCGGGCCACACGCGCGATTGCGCGTCGCGGCGGACGAACAGCGCGCCGCTGCCCGCGCGGGCCGTTCAACCACTTGTGGAAGCCCGTGGCGTAAGCGTCGCACCCGAGATCGCGCAGTGCAAAGTCCTGCAGTCCCGCGGCCTGCGCGCCGTCCACGAGGCTGAACACGCCGTTGCTGCGTGCGAGCGCGCAGATCTCGCGCACCGGCATCACCGTGCCGTCCGTGTACTGCACGTGCGCGAACGCGACGACCTTCGTCTTCGGATTCAGCGCGCCGGCGAACCGGCCGACGATGGCTTCGGGCGCGGCGGGGATGCCGTTCTGCGGCAGCTGGACGACCTTGATGCCGCGACGCTTCGCCTGCACGAGCCAGGGGTACACGGCCGAGTCGTGGTCGTGGGTGGTCGTGAGCACTTCGTCGCCGGCCTGCAGGTCGAGGCCCTGCGCCACGAGCGCGAGCCCGTCGCCGGTGCCGCCCGTGAGCACGATTTCGCCCGGATCGGCGCCGAGGTACTCGCCGATGGCGGCGAGCGGCGCGCCGATCGCGTCGGGACCGAAGGTGGCCGCGTAATAGCGCGGGAAATCGCGTGCTCTGGCGCTCGGTGCTGCGGAAGGCGCGGGAGACCACGGCGCGCAGCGTGGGCCCGAAGCGGGCGGTGTCGAACCAGGCGGTGCCGGGATCGATCAGCAGCTGCGACCGCATCCACGGCCACAGCTCCCGCGAGATCACCGGGACGCGGTCGAGCGGGTAGGTCTGGGCCGAGGCGAGGCCCGGCACGAGGGAACCGGCGCTGAGCGCGCCGAGGAACGCGCGGCGCGAGAATGAGTCTTCCATGGGTGCAGGAGCTGCGGTTCAGGTTCGCGCGAAAGCCGCGCGGTCGGGCGAAGTATGGAAGAATTCGGCCATGCAAGAAAGCTACATCGAACGCATCCTCAAGGCGCGCGTCTACGACGTCGCGATCGAAACGCCGCTCGAGGCGGCCCCCCGCCTGTCGCGCCGCATCGGCAACCGCGTGCTGTTCAAGCGCGAGGACCTGCAGCCGGTCTTTTCCTTCAAGCTGCGCGGCGCGTACAACAAGATTTCCCACCTGTCGGAGACGGTCGCGAAGCGCGGCGTCATCTGCGCCTCGGCCGGCAACCACGCCCAGGGCGTCGCGCTGTCCGCGCGGCGCCGCGGGCATCACGGCCGTGATCGTGATGCCGCAGACCACGCCGAACATCAAGGTGCAGGCTGTGCTCGACCTCGGCGGCGAGGTGGTGCTGCACGGCGACGATTTCGACCACGCCTTCGAATACGCGACCGAGCTGGCGCGCGAACGGGGCCTGACGTTCATCCACCCGTTCGACGACCCGGACGTGATCGCCGGGCAGGGCACGATCGGCATGGAGATCCTGCGCCAGCACTCGGGCGCGCTCGACGCCATCTTCGTGCCGATCGGCGGCGGCGGCCTCATCGCCGGGATCGCGGCCTACGTGAAGTCGCTGTATCCGCAGATCCGCATCGTCGGCGTCGAGCCCGAAGATGCGGCAAGCATGCACGATTCGCTGCGCGAGGGGCGGCGCGTGACGCTCGAGCGCGTCGGCATCTTCGCGGACGGGGTCGCCGTGCGGCGCGTCGGCGAGGAAACCTTCCGCCTGGCGCAGAAGTACGTCGACGAGGTGATCCTCGTCACCACGGACGAGATCTGCGCCGCGATCCAGGACATCTTCGAGGACAACCGCACCATCGCGGAGCCGGCGGGCGCGCTCGCCGTCGCAGGCGTCAAGAAGTACGTGCGCGCGCGAGAACTGCGCCGACCGCACGTTCGTGACGCTCAATTGCGGCGCGAACATCAACTTCGACCGGCTGCGACACGTGGCGGAGCGCGCGGACATCGGCGCGCAGCGCGAGGCGCTGTTCGCGGTGGAGATTCCCGAGCAGCCCGGGAGCTTCCTGAGATTCTGCAAGCTGCTCGGACGGCGCAGCGTCACCGAGTTCAACTACCGCTACGACGACCAGGCGTCGGCCCGCATTTTCGCTGGCCTCGCGCTGCACGACGGGCGGCGGGAGAAGGAGGCGCTGCTTGCGGCTTTCACCCAGGCCGGGTACCGCGTCTTCGACATGAGCGACGACGAAATGGCGAAGCTCCACGTGCGCTACATGGTGGGCGGCCACGCGCACGGCCTCGAGCACGAGCGGCTGTTCCGCTTCGAATTCCCGGAGCGCCCGGGTGCGCTGCTGCGCTTCCTCGAGGCGATCGGTTCGCGGTGGAACATCAGCCTGTTCCACTACCGCAACCACGGATCGGACTACGGCCGCGTGCTTGCGGGCGTGCAGGTGCCGCCGCACGACGGCGAGGAGTTCGCCCGCCACCTGCGCGAACTGCAGTATCCGTTCACCGAAGAGACGGGCAATCCCGCATACCGCATGTTCCTCGGCGATTGATCCGCAGCCTGCCCGGCGCGGCTAGCGCGACGGCAGCGCTGCGAGCCGGCGCACCGAGAAGAGGCGGATGAACTCGCCGAACACGCGATCCGCCAGCGGACGCGCCTGCGGCAGGTGGCGCTGCGTCGCCGCCTGGATGCGCGCGATGCGCCGGGCATCCCAGTGCGTTTCGATCTCGCTGCGGCCCGCGGGCGTATCGAGCCAGCGCGAGATCAGCGGGCGGTCCGCCTCGAGGTGGAACTGCAGTCCCCACGCCCGTTCCCCGAGGCGATAGGCCTGGTTGCGGCAGCTGCGCGTCCACGCGAGCGGCACGGCCCCGGGCGGCGGCGCGAACGTGTAGGCGTGCCACTGGAAGATGTACTGCGGCACGCCGTGGTCGAAATGACGGAACAGCGGATCGGCGTGGGCCTCCGGCCGCGTGTGCAGCCTGTACCAGCCGATCTCGGGGACCGGGTTCGGATGCACCTTGCCGCCCATGGCTTCGGCGAGCAGCTGCGCGCCCAGGCAGATCCCCAGCACCGGGCGTTCGCTCAGCACGGCTTCGCGAATGACGCCGCATCTCGGTGCGCAGGTGCGGATGCCGGTCCTGCTGGTCCACGTTCATCGGCCCGCCGAGCACCACGAGCCCGTCGTAGCGGCGGATGTCGGGCTCGGCGCGCGGATCGCGACCGAAGTTCACGTAGCGGATGCGGAAGCCGGATTCGACGCAGGAGCGGGTCGAGATGGCCGAGCGGTTCCGAGGCAACGTGCTGGAGGACGAGGAGCTTGCGCATGGTGAAGAGGGCGCGATCGATCCCGAAACTATAGCGGGCGGCCGGTCGAGAGTGGGGCATCGTTTTTCGCGTCCGCCGTCGCGGCCGGATATAGTGGAAAATGCTGGCGCATGACCAATTGCTACCTGCCACGCCGTGCCCCGGCCGCCGATGAACGCATCGTCCGCGGATTGCGGACCCACCTCACGCGCTGGACCGGGCACGACCCGCAGCCGATCGTGCTGCTGCACGGCTTCATGGACACGGGCGACACGTTCCAGTTCCTGGTCGACGCGCTGCCCGACGAGTGCGGCTTCGTCGCGCCGGACTGGCGCGGCTTCGGGCGCAGCGAATGGCCCACGGAGGGTTACTGGTTCCAGGATTACTTCGGCGACCTCGATGCACTGCTCGACGGTCTCGCGCTCGACGCGCCCGTGACGCTCGTTGGCCACAGCATGGGCGGCAACATCGCGATGATGTACGCGGGCCTGCGCCCGGAGCGCGTCGGCCGCGTGGTGAACATCGAGGGATTCGGGCTGTCTTCCCCGGACCCGTCGCAAGCGCCCGAGCGGATCCGGCAGTGGCTCGACCAGCTGCGCGAGCCGCAGGAGCCGACCGTGTTTCCCTCGGTCGATGCGCTCGCGCACCTCCTGCAGCGCCGCCACCCGCGGCTGCCGCCCGAGCGCGCCGCGTTCATCGCCCGGTCCTGGACGCAGGCCGAGCCCGACGGCAGCGCGCGGCTGCTCTTCGATCCCGCGCACAAGCGGGTGAATCCCGTGCTGTACCGTCGCGAAGAAGCCGAGGCCTGCTGGCGCGGCGTGACTGCGCCGCTGCTCTACGTGCTCGGCCGGCAATCCGAGTATCTCGCGCGGCTTGGCGAGGCCGGGCGGCCGGAGGCGATGTCGCGCATCGTGTCCCGTCTCGAGCCGTGCTGGATCGACGGACGCCGGCCACATGGTGCACCACGAGCAGCCCGAGGCGCTCGCCGCGGCCGTCGAATCGTTCCTTCAACGCCATCCAACGACCGCATCGAGCGCACCATGACCGACACGACCTCGCGTGCCCTGCCCGCTGCACTCCTCGCCGTCGTCCTCGCGGCGCTCGTCGCCTCAGGTCTGCGGCCCGCCGATCGCCTCACTTGGTTCCTCGAAGTGGTGCCGGTGCTGATCGCCGTGCCCCTGCTGCTCGTCACATCGAAGTCGTTCCCACTCACGCCGCTCGTGTACACGCTCATCGCCATCCATGCGCTGATCCTGATGCTCGGCGGCCACTACACCTACGCCCAGGTGCCTCTCGGATTCTGGATCCAGGACTGGTTCGATTTCTCGCGCAACCACTACGACCGCATCGGGCATTTCATGCAGGGTTTCGGCCCGGCGATGATCGCGCGCGAGCTGCTCATCCGCACCTCGCCGCTGCGGCCGGGCAAGTGGCTCTTCGCGTTGATCGTGCTTTCCGTGCTTGGCATCAGCGCCTGCTACGAGTTCACGGAGTGGTGGGCCGCGCTGGCGGGCGGCGATGCGGCAGGCGCATTCCTCGGCACCCAGGGCGACGTCTGGGACACCCAATGGGACATGTTCATGGCGGGCATCGGCGCCATCACGGCGCAGATGACACTCGATCGCGTTCATGACCGCCAACTGGTCGCGCTCGATCCGGCCTTGCGGGCGAAGTGCGACGCCTGACCGCGAGCTGCGGGAAATTCGCACCGGAATGATCCTGGCCGCGATGCGCGGCCGCGGTAACGGGAGGATACTGATATAGGGGCAGCCATGATCCGATGGACTCGGCGCAGTTTCCTGGCCGCCGGTGCGTGCCTGGCCGGGTGCACCCGGCTGGGCAGGCCATCCCTCGGCGAGCTGTACGGATCCGCGCAGTTCAACAGCGACCAGCCGCCGCTCATCGTCATTCCGGGCGCATTCGGGTCCAGCCTGCGGGACACACGCACCGGGCGCGAGATCTGGCCGGGCTCCAGTCGCGACCTGCTCTTCAGCGATTATCGCGAACTCGAAATGGGCATCGATCCGGCGCGCCTCGAGCCCTTGCCCGGTCCAGTCGAGGCCTACGAGATCTTCAAGAAAGGGCTCGGCCGGGATTTCTACGGCGAGGTGCTGCGGACGCTGCAGCAGGCAGGCGGCTATACGCGCTGCGCATCGTGCGAACCGCCCCGCTCCGGACGGCGCAGCTTCTACGTCTACATCTACGACTTCCGCCTCGACAACGTCGCGGCAGCGCGGGGCCTGCACGAGCTGATCGAGCGCATCCGCTCCGACCTCGGCGACCCGCAGCATCCCGTCGACATCCTGGCGCACTCGAACGGCGGCCTCCTGGCCCGCTACTACGCGCGTTACGGCACCGCTGACGTGCTCGACGGCCAGCCGCTCGTGCCGACCTACGCGGGCGCGGCGGCCATTCGGCGCCTGCTGCTCGTCGGCACGCCGAACCTCGGCACGATGCAGCCGGTGCTCTCGCACACGCGGGGCGAGGAAATCGGGCTCGCCAAGATTCCGCCCGAGGTGATGGCGACATGCCCGGCGCCGCCGCAGATCATGCCGCACCCGGCAGTCCCCTGGCTGTCCACGATGGAGGGACAGGTGCTGCAGCGCGATCTCTACGACATCGCGACCTGGCAGGAACTGGGCTGGTCCATCTTCGACCCGACCGTCGCCGAGCGCACGATCGCCGACCACGGCGGCGGCGCGCGCGGCCGCAAGTACCTCGCCGTGCTGCGCGAATACATGGCGAAGCACTTCCGGCGGGGCCGTCGCTTTGCCGAATCCCTGTCGGTGCCCGGGGGCGAACGCGACGTGCAGCCGTACGTGTTCGGCGGCGACTGCGAGCCGACGCTCTCGCGGCTGGTCGTGGAGGAGGTCGACGGGCGTCGCGTGGCGCGCGAGCGCGTCGAGGACATCCAGCGGCCGGTGGCCGGCGTCGATTACCAGTCGGCGATGTTCGAGCCGGGCGACACCGTCGTGACGCGCTCCTCCCTGGTCGGGCGCGTGACGCGCAACGTCGCCGCACCGCGCGAAGAGATCGAATCCATGCGCCTCGCGCACAGCGTCTTCCTGTGCGAGCGCCACCAGTCGCTCACCGGCAACCCGAGCTTCCAGGACAACCTGCTGAACGCGCTCCTCAGCGTCGACCCGGTCTGACCGGTCTCAGCGCACCGGTTCGTCGAACATCAGTTGGCGCACGAAGCGCACCGGCGGCGAGCCGTAGGACAGCACCTGGTCGTGGTACGCCTTCAGGTTGAAACGCTCGCCCTGGCGCTTCTCGGCTGCGGCACGCAGGTCGGAATGCTCCTGGTACCCGACGAAGTACGTCGAAAGCTGGGTCGACGAAAGTTGCGCGCGCACCCACTTGCCGGCGGCCTCGCGCTCCTCCTGGAAGCCCGTCTCCGTCATCAGTTTCATGGCGGCGTCGCGATCCATCCCGTCCACGTGCAGCGCCGAGTCCATGATGGCGTTCGTCGCGGAGCGCAGGTACCACTTCAGCTGCACCAGCCGCATCAGCGGATCGCCGCTGCGGAAACCCTGCTCCTGCATCACGCGTTCGGTGTAGACCGCCCAGCCTTCCACGAACGGGCCGGAGCCCAGCATCGCGCGCAGCACGGACGGGTACGCGTTCGAGTGCGCCAGCTGCAGGTAGTGCCCGGGCATCGCTTCGTGGATGGTCAGGTTGGCGATCGAGCGCGTGTTGTACTCGCGCAGGAACGAATCGACCTGCGCCTGGGTCCAGTCGTCCGGAATCGGCGATACCGCGTAGAAGGTGCGCTGGCCCTTGTCGAGCGGGCCCGGCGAGTCGCAGTACGCCACCGAGAAGCCGCGCTGGAATTCCGGCATCAGGATGATGTCGAGCGGTTCGTCCGGCACGCTGACGAAGTCCTTGCGGCGCACGAAGTCCGTCGCTTCCTTCAGCGTTTCCTTCGCCAGCGTTACCACGCCGTCGCGCGGCGGGCGCTCCGCCCCGGCCAGGTCGAGCGCAGCCTGGATTGCCGCCTGCTGCTCCGATGCCGTTGGATTGGCCGGGGTCGGTGGCGCGCCGGCGCGGCCCGCGAGCACGCCGCGCGCGATTTCATACATCTGCGCGCGGGTGCGCACGATCTCCGATTCGGCGCGGCGGCGGATCTCCTCTCGGGTCAGCGGGGACATCAGCGCAAACGCCAGCTTCTCGTCGAACAGCTCCTTGCCGATGCGGAAGTCGCCCTTCGCGTTCGGCAGCAATTGCTTCTCGAGCCACTCCTGGTGCGTCTTCACCGCGGCGCGCGCCCCGGCGATGGCCGTTTCGAGCCGGACGCGATCGGCCTCGGGCAGGACCTTCAGGTTCGGCACGACCAGCTCGTCGACCAGGCTCAGCACGCCCGGGTTCTGCTTCACCGCCGTCTCGGCATGCGTCGGCGGCACTCGCGCCGGCACGAGGTTCGCGCGCGTCTGCTCGAGCAGCCGTGGCAGCTTCTCGAGACGCGCCGTGACGGAGCGCAGGCGATCGGGCAAAGGCGCGAACTCGCGTGCGAGCAGCCCGTAAAGCGACTGGCCCGCGAGCTGCGTGTACACCTGGGGGTCCCAGGACCAGTTGCGCAGTCGCTCCTCGGTCCAGATCGAGTAGCGCAGCTGGTTGTCCAGCATCGCGGCATCGACCTGGTTGGCGCGCGAAAGTTGCGCGCGATCGATGCCCTGCAGCTGGCCGAGCAGCTCCTTGTTCCACGCGAGCGTCCGGGCGCGCCCTGTCGCGCTCAGGTCCTCGATCTCGCCGTCGTAGCGATGATCGCCGAGCTGCGTCGCGGCCACGGGCGAGTAGCGTCCGAACTCGTCGACGAAGCGTCGGCCCAGCGCCTCGAAGCGCGCGTCGGCGGCCGTCGGGGCGGGCGCGGCGTGCGCCGTCAGCGCAGACAGCGCGAGAAGCAGCGCAAAGGCGCCGGATTGCAGGTGGTCGCGAAATCGCATGGCCGTCTCCGCATAGGCAGGTGCGGTATGCTGCCACGCTCCATGCTCCAGATCACCCGCCGCGCGCGCGCATGAGCGCCACCCTCGACCCGCGCCTGGCGTTGCTGCGCAATCCCGATTTCACCCGTTATCTCTCGGCGCGCTTCCTTTCATCGCTCGCCGTGCAGATGCAGACCGTCGCGGTCGGCTGGCAGGTCTACCAGGTCACCCGCGATCCGCTCGACCTCGGGCTCATCGGCCTGTCGCAGTTCCTGCCCTTCATCGTGCTGATCCTGCCGGCCGGTCACCTCGCGGACACGCGTGACCGGCGCCGCATCCTCGCCGCCTGCTTCGCACTGATGTGGCTTTGCGCCGCGCTGCTGCTCGCGTTCTCGTGGCACGGGCTGACGAGCGCGTGGCCGGTGTTCGCGGTGATGGTGCTGTTCGGCGTGGCACGCGCATTCGCGATGCCCACGGGGCAGGCGCTGCTGCCGAACCTCGTCGATCGCGAGCAGTTCGGCACGGCCGTGGCGCTGAATTCGTCGCTGTGGCAGGTGACGACGATCGCGGGCCCGGCGCTCGGCGGCCTGCTGTACCTGGCCGGAGCTACGACGGTGTACGCGACCGTGGTGTTGCTGCTCGCCGGATCGGTATTGCTCCTGCTGACGATCCGCCGCGGCGGCGAGAGCGCGTCGCAGGAGCGCGCGTTCGATCGCGAGACGATGCTGGAGGGCTTGCGTTTCGTGTGGCGGCGCCGGCCAGTGCTCGGCGCGATCTCGCTCGATCTCTTCGCGGTGCTGTTCGGCGGGGCCACGGCGCTGTTGCCCGTGTACGCGGCAGACGTGCTGCACGTCGGGCCGAGCGGACTCGGCTGGCTGCGTGCCGCGCCGGGAGTCGGCGCCGCGGTGTGCGGAATCGTGTTGAGCGCGTATCCCGTCACGCGCCGCGTCGGGCACTGGATGTTCGGCGGCGTGTTCGTCTTCGGCCTCGCCACGATCCTGTTCGGCGCGTCGACGAGTTTCTGGCTGTCGCTCGTCGCGCTTGCCGTGATGGGCGCGGGCGACATGGTGAGCGTCTACATCCGCCACCTGCTCGTGCAGCTCGCGACGCCCGACGACATCCGCGGACGCGTCAGTGCGGTCAACGCCGTGTTCATCGGCGCGTCGAACGAACTGGGCGAGTTCGAATCGGGGCTCACCGCGGCCTGGTTCGGCGCGGTGCCGGCCGTCCTCATCGGCGGGTGCGCCACGCTGGTCGTGGGCGTGGTCTGGGCCCGGCTGTACCCGGAACTGTGGCGGGTCGATCGCTTCGAGACCTCGTGACAGCTGTATATGCATACAGTAATCTGTATCCGTGCGCAGGGCCGACCGATACCAGCCGGAAAAAGGACGCGGCGCCGTCAGCAATCGCGGCGGCCGTTTCGAGGCCACGCGCCTCGAGGCCGATGACGACGGCTGGGGCAGCCTCGAGGAGCCGCCGCGCCGGCCCGATACCACGCTGATCGCCGACAGACCGAAGCGTGCGATCACCACCAACCAGTCGCCGGACGTTCCGTTCGACCAGTCGATCAACCCGTACCAGGGTTGCGAGCACGGCTGTATCTACTGCTTCGCGCGCCCGACGCACGCGTACTGGAACCTGAGCCCCGGGCTCGACTTCGAGACGCGCATTTTCCACAAGCCGGGGCTCGCGCAGCTGCTCGAGCGGGAGCTCGCCGCGAAAGGCTATGCCTGCAAGCCGATCAACCTCGGGGCCAACACGGATCCGTACCAGCCGGCGGAGCGCGAGCACCGCACCACGCGCGCGCTGCTCGAGGTGCTGCTGCGGCACCGTCATCCCGTGACGATCGTGACCAAGGGCGCGCTCGTCACGCGCGATCTCGACCTGCTGTCGCAGCTCGCAGCCCGCGGGCTCGCCTTCGTGCACGTCAGCCTCACGACGCTCGATGACGATCTCAAGCGCACGCTCGAGCCGCGCGCCGCGGCGCCGCTCGCGCGGCTGCGCGCCATCCGCGAGCTCACGGCCGCAGGCGTTCCCGTCGGCGTATTGCTCGCGCCGATGATTCCTGCGCTCAACGACCACGAGATGGAACGCCTGCTCGAGGCCGCGGCGCGCAACGGCGCCACGCGCGCGGCGTTCATGCCGTTGCGCCTGCCGCTCGAGGTTGCGGAGCTGTTCGAGCAGTGGCTGCGCGAGCATTACCCGGCGCGCGCCGACCGCGTGCTCAACCTCATCCGCGACATGCGCGGGGGCCGGCTGAACGATCCGCGGTTCGGCCAGCGGATGCGGGGCGAGGGCGTCTACGCCCGGCTGCTGTCGGCCCGGTTCAATGCAGCCTGCCGGCGGCTCGGGCTCAACGAAAATCGCGAAGTTCGTCTCGATACGAGCCAATTCGTCCAGGATCCGGGCGCCCCGGGGCAGGGCGATCTGTTCGCAACCTGAGCCGGCGGGAGCGCGGCCGTAACTCGGGTAGCCTTGACGTATACTCGGCCGGGTCGGCCACGGATGTGTCCCTGCCCAAGCGCGGGTCCGGCAGGGGGAGGGTGAGCGCCATGAACTCAATCCGCAGCGGTTTCCGGTTTCCACGCACTGGTGTCGCTCCCGTGCGCCTGCTCGCGGGCCTGGCGGCCTGCATCGCCATCGCCGGCTGCATGACGGCCAAGGTGGACGAGACGCGCCAGACCACGAGCGCAGTGCAGGCGGGCGAATCCATCGTCGTGCTGCGCAAGCCGCAGCTCGAAGGCACTGGCACGGAAGAGGAATTCGTCGGCTGCCTGCAAGACAGGCTCGGCGGAGAACTCGTGCATCCCGAGCAGGGGCAGTCGTCGAAGCACGGCAAGGGCCCGGCGCCGTTCAAGATCTACGGCGAGCAGCAGTTCGTCGATGCGATGTTCCCCTGGTTCGAGACGAGCACCGCGCCCAACAACGCCGCGGGGCTGAAGCTGCTGCTAGAGAGGCCGGGCGTCACCGAGCGCCTGCAGCAGATCCAGGTCCGTTACATCGTGTGGATCGACGGCAAGACCCAGACGACGGACAGCAACGGCAGCATGAGCTGCGTGATCGGTCCGGTGTCGGGCTGCTTCGGTCTCGGCTGGTGGGAAAAGGAATCGGGTTATGTCGCCTCGGTGTGGGATCTCAACACCGCGTCGGAGGTGGGCTCGGTCTCGACCGACGTCACCGGGACCTCGGTGCTGATCGGCGCGATCGCCCCGATCCCGATCATCACGCCCGTGCGCCGGACGGCCTGCGACCGACTCGGTGACCAGCTGCGATCGTTCCTGGTGGGCGGCGCGCCACCCATCGGTGCGGCCGGGCCGGCCGGGGCGCCGGGCGCTCCTTCCGGCACGCGTTGAACCCGGACTGGTTTGCGGCATCCAAGCAGTAGGGCAGTCACGCGCGCGCCGCGGGCGGGGCGCGCCCAAACGGACATGACCATGCACCGACTGACGTTCTTCCGGCACCTCTGGCCCGCGGCCTGCGCGGCGTCGCTGGCTGCCTGCAGCGTGTCGATGCCGACCCTGCCGTCGGGCATGCCTTCGCCCCCATCGTCCCCGTCAAGCTCCGGCGGCAGCTCCTCGCCGAGCGGCGGCGGTTCGGGCAGCCCTTCTTCACCTTCGTCGGGGTCGCCCGGTTCCTCGGGTTCTTCTTCACCCTCGAGTGGCGGACAGCCAGGGTCGACGGGGTCGTCCGGCAGCCAGGGGGGCAGTCAAGGCAGTCCGGGTCAGCCAAGGCAGTACCGGCAGCACGGGCAGCCAGGGCGGGTCCGCCAGTCCGGGCGGCTCGGGGACGTCGAGTGGCCAGACCACGGCCGCACCTCGCGCCCCGGGCTGGACGTTGCCCCCGTCGGAATCGTCGGGACAGTCGTCAGGCCAGAGTGGCACCGGCCCTTCGACCTCGGGCAGCGGCCAGCCGTCGGGATCCGGCACTGCTTCGGGAACCCAGTCGGGCCAGCCGGGCACCACGGGTCAGGGTGGCACGGCCGGGCAACCCGGTTCCCCGGGCCAGGGTCAGCGACCCGGAGGCGGTGCGACGGGCGCGGGCCAGCAACCGGGGGGTGCGGCCGGTAACGCCGGGTCCGGCACGGCCGGGTCGGCGGGTACGGCTGGCCGATCGGGTGGCGGCGCGGCTCCGGGTACCACCGGCACACCTGCCGGCACCGGCAGCGGCCCGAGCACCAGCGGCGGCGGCATCCCGGGCGGGGACCGACGCGCCGAAATCGATCGGGAGTTCGACGAGACCTTCGCGGTCTTCGACGAGCGCATGCGCAAGGAACAGGAAACGATTTCGCAGGAGCGCGCGGCGCGCGGCGCCGGCGGTTCCGGCTCCGGCGATGGGTCCGACGGTTCGACCGATGGCGCGGGTGGCGCGTCGGGCACCGGACAAAAGGGCGACGGTTCCGGCGCGACGACCGACGATGCGAGCGGCCAGGCGGGCGGGCGCGGCGCCGGCGATCAAAGCGCGGGTGGAGAAGGCGGCGGCGAACAGCAGTCTGGTTCACAGGGCGGCGGCGGTGGCGTCGGAGGCGGCGCCAAGGGCGGTTCGGGCCCGATGGATGCGCCGGCCGGCATCCCCGACGGCAGCGATGACGACATCGTCGCCCGCCAGCTGCGCGAAGCCGCGATGAAGGAAACCGATCCCGAGCTGCGAGAGAAGCTGTGGGAAGAGTACAAGCAGTACAAGCAGAGCACGCAGTGATCAAACGCCACGCCATGCAACGTCTTCTCCCGCTTTCGCTCCTGGCGCTCGCGGCGCTCGGCCTTGCCGGCTGCATGACGTACGAAGAGCGGCCCGTCGTGCCCATCGTCGCGCAGAAGGCGACCGCCGAGGTCCCGCAGGACGAGCTGCTCGACGTCGGCGTGCGCCTGTTCGACCCGAACATTCCCGCCGACGAGAAGGAGCAGGAAAAGCGCGGCATCTATCCCGACGTGCGCAAGGCGGAGTCGCGCTACATGCCGACGCTGCTGCGCGACACGCTCGAAGGCACGGGCCAGTGGGGCCAGGTGCGCGTGCTGCCGCGCGACGGCAACGGCATGGACGTGATGGTCGACGGCCGCATCCTCGAGTCGACCGGGCGCGACCTGCAGCTCGAGCTGCAGGCGACGGACGCCACCGGCCGCGTGCTGCTGAAGAAAACATATGCCGGAGTGGCCGACCTGCGAGCCTACAAGGACGTCCCCAGCAAGCCGCGCGATCCATTCGACAACGTGTACAACTCGTTCGCGAACGACCTGCTCGCGGCCCGCAACAAGCTCACGCGCGAACAGAAGGTGGCGGTCCACCAGGTGAACAGACCTGCGCTTTGCCTCCGACCTCGCACCGTACGCGTTCTCGCCCTACCTCGCGAAGGACAAGCAGGGCCTGTACCAGGTCACGCGCTTGCCGGCCGAGGACGATCCGGTCGTGCAGCGCATGGATCGCATCCGGGAGCGCGACTATTCGCTCATCGACACGCTGAACGAGCACTACACGAACTTCGGCCAGAGCATGGACGAGGCCTACACGAACTGGCGCAAGTACTCGCACGAGGAAATCGAGCAGGTCGAGGAAGCGAAGCGCAAGGCGCTGACGCGCCAGGTGCTCGGCGCCGCCGCCGTCGTGGCGGGCGTGCTGGTCGACGCGAACAACGGCGGCAGCAGCAGCATCGAGTCCGCGGCCACCACGGCGGCCATCATCGGCGGCATCTATGCGTTCAAGAGCGGCCTCGACATGCGCTCCGAGATCAAGATGCACGGCGAATCGCTCAAGCAGCTCGGGCAGTCGTTCCAGAGCGAAGTGCAGCCGATCGTCGTCGACATCGAAGGCCGCACGCTGCAGTTGAAGGGTTCCGCGGAGGACCAGTACGCCGAGTGGCGCCGCCTGCTCAAGGAACTCTACGAGAACGAAACCGGGCTGCCGGCGAGCACGGCGGCGGCGGCCGGGACGGCTGCTCCTGCCGGGAAGCCCTGAGTTCCCGCGACGATGAGTGCAACGCTCGATCCCGGGCAGGTCGTCGCTGCCCGTTACACGTTGCAGCGCATGCTCGGCCGCGGCCCGGCCCACGAAACCTGGCTGGCGCGCGACCAGTCCACCGGGTGTGATGCCGCCCTCAAGTTCGCCGCAGCGGGTTCACGCGGCGGCGAACAGCGCCTGCAACGCGAGCTTGCCGTTCACGCCTTGCTCGCACATCCGGCGGCGCTCCCGGCGGGCCGGCTCGAATCGGCCGATGGCCGCGCCTTCATCGTGACGGACTTCATGCCGGGCGGCGACTTGTCGCGACTGCGCGGCCGTCCCTGGCCGTTCGTGCTGCGCCGCGTGGCGCCGGTCGTCGAGGCGCTCGGCGCGCTGCACGCGCTCGGCTACGTGCACGGCGACGTGAAGAGCGCGAACGTGCTGCTCGATACGGACGGAATGCCGAAGCTCGCTGACTTCTCGAGCGCGCGCAAGATCGGCGCGCCGGGGCTCGCCGAGGGCTCGCCCTATGGCATGAGCCCGCAGCGTTACGCCGGCGAGCCGGCGGCTGTGTCCGACGACGTATATGCCGTGGGCGCGCTCATCTACGAACTCGTCAGCGGTCATCCGCCGTTCTATCCCGACGTGAGCGCCGAACGTGTGCGCAGTGAAACGCCTGCGCCGCTGACCGGCCGGCCGATCGTGCCCGCGCCGCTCGCGGACCTCGTGGCACGGTGCCTGGCCAAGGACCCGTCGCAACGTCCTGAATCGATGGATGAACTCGGCCGATCCCTGCGCACATGCCTCGAACTGCCGGTGGTCGACGAGCCCGTCGCCGCCTCGGCCGCGGCGGTACGCCTCACGCCGCCGGCCGAAGCGGCGCCCATCCGCGCGGCCTGGCAACGCACGAAGGACAGCGGACCTTCCGAGCGCGAACTGCGCAGCGAAGGCTTCCGGCGCGGCTTGCTGGTCAGCGGCGCGGTTCTTTCGATCGCCGCGATCGTCTTCGTGTTCTTCGTGCTGCCGGGACTCATGCAGACGCCGGCGACGAGGACGGCGCCCGTGGCGAGCCCCGCCGCAGTTGCGCCTGCGAAGCCAGCCGCGGACGTGCTCGCGGCGCAGGACCTCGAGAAGCTTGCGGAACTGAAGCGGCAAGCGGACGGCCTGCGCGGGCCGCTCGGCCAACGGCTGGCGGCGCTTGAGAAGCGCGACGTCGCCGTGTGGGGCGGCGCGGCGCTCGGCGATGCGCGCGGTGCCCTGGCCGCCGCCGACACGGCAATCGCGAAGCGCGACTATGCCGCGGCGCTCGTGAGCCTGAGGGCAGCGGCGCCGCACGTCGATGCTCTCGAGAAGCAGGCGCCGGTCGTGTTGCGCCAGCTCCTGGCGGACGGCAATGCCGCGCTCGATGCAGGTCGCGCGCCCGATGCCACGCGGATGTTCACGGCAGCCTTGCGCATGGATGCGGGCAACGCCGCCGCCACGATCGGCAACAAGCGGGCGAGTGTGCTCGACGATGTCCTGAAGGAGACGGCGGCGGGTTCCAGCGCCGAGCAGGCGGGCGACACGAGCGGAGCGATGGCGGCCTATCGACGTGCGCTGGCCCTCGACCCGCAAACCCGCGCGGCTCGCGAAGGCGTGGCACGGCTGCAGTCGCGGGCGAGCGGAGACGCGTTCGCGACCGCCATGTCCCAGGGCCTGTCGGCGCTCGCGCGCAACGACTATGCCGCGGCTCGTGCAGCCTTCGAGTCCGCGGGCCGGATTCGACCGGGTGCCCCGGAAGTCGCGGACGGGCTGCGCCAGGTCGAGCAGGCCGGGCGCACGCGCGACATCACGGCGACGCTGGCACGCGCGCGCGCGGCTGAGAGGCAAGAGCGGTGGTCCGACGCGCTCGCCACCTATCGCGAGGCGCTCAAGGCGGACGCGGCCCTGGTCGAAGGCCAGCAGGGCGCCGATCGCTGCGAGCCGCGCGCCATGCTCGATGCCGAGCTGCAGGCGTTCATCGACAAGCCCGAACGGCTCTTCAGCCAGGAAGGGCGCTCCGGGGCGAAGTCCATGCTGGCGCAGGCGAAAGCCGTGCCGGCGCCGGGCCCGCGCCTGTCCGGGCAGGTGCAGCGGCTCGGCCAGTTGCTGCAGCAGGCGGAGACGCCGATTCGCGTCGCCCTCACCTCGGACAACGTCACCGACGTGCAGATCTACCGGGTCGGTAAACTCGGCGTCTTCGAGCGTCGCGACCTCGACCTGATGCCGGGCCGCTATACCGTGGTCGGCACGCGCAGCGGCTATCGCGACGTTCGCAAGGAACTCAGCCTGATGCCAGGCGCAGCGCCGCCCGCGCTCGTCATTCGTTGCGAGGAACCGATTTGAGCGCCGAACTCCTCATCCGCGACCCGCTCGGCGAACGCGCGCTCGCGGCCGCGGATTTCCCGCTGAGCGTCGGCGGCCCGGGCAATACCATCGCGCTCGCATCGATGCCCGTCGCGCCCGCGGCGTGGATCGCGCTGCACGACGGCCAGCTGTTCCTGCAACCGGCGGAGGGCGCCGCGCGAGTGCTGTGCAACGGCGTGCCGGTCGCGAAGTCCGCGTGGCTGCGTGATGGCGACGTGATCGACACCGGCACGGGCCGCTTGCGGTTGAAGCTGCGCGGCGACGTGCGGCTCATCGAGGTCGAGGACGGCAGCGCGGGCAACCTGACATTGCCGCCGGAGCCTGCCAGCGTCGAAGTCGTCAGCGGCGGCGGCAGCGATGAAGACGAGAGGATCGAAGCGGTCACGTTCCAGCGCACTTCGGACGCGCCAGCGCCGCGCCGTTCTCCATTGCATGGCAATCGGCGGCGGACTCGCCGTCGCGCTCCTCGCTTTCGCGCTGTGGTTCCTGTGGGCGGGGCGGTCGGTCGAGGTCGTCACCCAGCCGGCCGCGGACGCGACGCACCTCGAAGGCGCGTTCCCGTCGCTGCGCACCGGCTCACGTCATTTCGTGCGTCCCGGGAAGTACGAGCTGGTCGCCGAGCGGAAGGGCTACGAAATCCTGCGCCGTCCGGTGACCGTGAGCGATGCCACGGGACAGCGCCTCGAATTCGCGCTGCAGAAGCTACCCGGCCGCCTGCGCGTCGAGGTGCCGGTCGCGGCGCAGGTGGCGATCGACGGCAAGCCCGCCGGAGCCGCGCCCGGGGAGTTCAAGCTGCGCCCCGGCAAGCACGTGGTCGCGGTGACCGCCGACCGTCACCTGCCGTTCCAGTCCGAGGTGACGATCGAAGGCGAAGATCGGCAGCAAGTGCTGCAGGCGAAGCTCGTGCCCGCGTGGGCCATGCTCGAGGTGCTCTCGGAGCCGGCCGGCGCCGAAGTGCGCATTGGCGGAAGAGTCAGCGGCGTCACGCCGCTCAAGATCGAGCTCGGCGCCGGCAGCCACAGCGTCGAATTGCGCCAGGCCGGGTTCAAGGACTGGGTGTCGGACGTGCAGATCGTCGCGAACCAGCCGCAGACGCTCGGCCCCGTGCGTCTCGGCCTGCCGGACGCGAGGCTGGTGCTGCGCAGCACGCCGGCCGGCGCGAGCGTGAGCGTCGGCGGCGCGTATCGCGGTCGCACGCCGGTCGAAATCGAGGTGCGACCGGAAGTCTCGCTGCCAATCGTGCTGGCGAAGGACGGATACGAATCCGCGACGTCGAGCGTGACGCTTACGCCTGGAGAAAAGCGCGCGATCGACCTGGCGCTGACGGCGATCCTCGGCGAGGTCACCGTGCAGGGCACGCCGTCGGATGCCGAAGTCCTGACCGAAGGTCGCTCGCTCGGCAGGATGGGCCAGACGTTCCGTCTTCCAGCCGCTTCACAGCAGATCGAAGTGCGCGCGCCTGGGTATCGCAGCCACCGCGTGGCGATCACGCCGCGCCCGGGGCTGCCGCAAGTGATCGAAGTCCGGCTCGACGCGGAGCGGGGCGGCAACGCCGCGCCGGCGGTGGCCGCCGCTGGCGCCGTGGCCGGTGCCGCAGCGGCGAATGTCGAAGCCGCTTCGCCCGCCGCGGCACCGCAGGGGCCGCTCGGCCCGGTGATCCGCACGAAGTCGGGCCAGGAGCTGAAGCTGGTTCCCGCGGGCACGTTCACGATGGGCAGTCCCCGCCGCGAATCGGGCCGTCGCGCCAACGAATCCCAGCGTTCGGTGGAACTGCGACGTCGTTTCTACCTCGCGACGCGTGAAGTGACGAACGCAGAGTTCCGCATGTTCAAGCCGGATCACCGCTCGGGCTACGTCGGCCAGAACACGCTCGAGCGCGACAAGCAGCCGGTGGCCGCGGTGTCGTGGCAGCAGGCCGCTGCTTACTGCAACTGGCTCAGCAAGCAGGAGGGTCTCCCCGCCGCCTACGAGAACAGGGGCGGGCGCCTCGTGGCGGTGCAACCCATGAACACGGGGTATCGCCTGCCCACGGAAGCCGAGTGGGAATGGACCGCGCGCGCAAATCACGACGGCTCGCTGAGGAAGTACCCGTGGGGCGACGCGTTGCCCGTGCCGCCGGGGACCGGAAATTTCGGCGACCGGACCGCGCAGCCGCTGCTGCAGACGATCCTGGACGGGTACGACGACGGCAACCCGGTCGCCGCGCCGGTCGGCAGCTTCGCGCCCAATGCGTTCGGGTTCTTCGATCTCGGCGGTAACGTCGCGGAGTGGACCAGCGATGTCTACACTGTGCAGCCGCCGACCAGTGCCGCCGCGGTCGATCCGCTGGCCGTCGGCGACGGCAAGCTGTATGTGATCCGCGGGTCGAGCTGGCGGCACGCCACGGTCACCGAGCTGCGCCTCGCCTTCCGCGATTACGGCGAGGGCGGGCGCGACGACCTCGGCCTGCGTATCGCACGCTATGCGGAGTGACGGGATGAAACGCGAACGCGGGCACGCAACGATCGGCCTTGCCGCGACGGCGATTGCGGCCGCATTGCTGGCCGCAGCCGCGTTTGCCCAGGACGCCTCTCCCACCAAAGTGGGAGAGGTCGGCCAGACGCCGGGTGAGGGCAATCCCGCGCCAGCGGCGTCTTCCACCTCTCCCGCGCCAGCGCGAGAGGTCGGCTCAAAGCCGGGTGAGGGCAAAGACTCCAAGCCGAAGGGCACCTCTCCCGCGCCAGTGGGAGAGGTCGGCTCAAAGCCGGGTGAGGGCTCTTCGCCTCCCACATCCTCCAAGTCTTCCCCCCAGCGTTTCGAACCCACGGAGAAGGTGCGTCCCGACTTCGACGTGGCTTTTCCCGTGGACATCTGAGCAGCAGGCAGGTCATCGACCCATGAAGAAGGGCAGGAAGAACGAGTTTCTGTTCGAGGTGTTCTCGCTGATCCTGATCGCCGTGCTCGTGCAGGGGGTCTACGCGACGGTCATCCGGCCGCGCGCCGACGCGGACCTCGCGCGCGACGCGGCCATGACCAAGCAGAAGCCCGATTACATCGCGCCGCGCTCGATCTACGTGATCCTCAAGGACTACGAGCAGGAGATCTGCTTCGTCCTCGCGTTCTGGTCGTTCGCGGTGATGGGGTACAAGTGGCGGGACGTCAACCGCACGCGCGAGCTGTTCGGCCAGGACCTGCTGCGCCTCCCCGAGGGCATGAAGATCCTGCCGGAGGACTCGCGCGACTATGCGCGACAGGTCGACGCGCTGCCGCCTGCGCTGCGCGACGAGCTGCTGCCTCGTGCACTGCTTTCGGGCCTGCATCGCTTCAGCGCCACCCGCAACATCCAGGACGTCTCCACGGCGATCCACGGCATGTGCGAGCTCGAGTTCGGCCGCCTCGACGCCGAACTGGCGATGGTGCGCTACGTGGCGTGGGCCATTCCCGCCTTCGGGTTCATCGGCACCGTGCGCGGCATCGGCGAGGCGCTGCTGCAGGCGCATCGCGCCGTCGAGGGCGACGTGTCGGGCGTGGTGGCCGGCCTCGGCACGGCGTTCAACTCGACGCTGGTCGCCCTCGCGCTCAGCATCCTGGTGATGTTGATGCTGCACCAGATCCAGCTGCGCCAGGAACGGATCGTGCTCGACACCGAGGATTATCTCGACCGGTACGTCGTGCGCCAGATGCTCGTGAAGTAGCCGGCGCGCCCATGCCACTGATCGCAGTCGAGTTGAACGACGCCGCGCTGTGGCTCGCGCGCGCGGCGGCGTCGGGCCCGCAGGCCCTAGGGCCTGCGCCAGGCTGCGCGGTCCTGCACGAGGGCAAGGTGATCCTGGGCGAGGAGGCCGCGCGCCGCGTCCGGCTCGCGCCGCTTCATGCGCAGAACCGGTACTGGCACCAGCTGAGCCTCGATCGCCTGCCGTGGGGCGCGGGTAGCGTCCGCACTCCGGCCGATCTCGCGTTCGCACAACTGTCGGAACTCGTCGCGCCGTGGCGGACCGGCGCAGACGGCCTGATTCTCGCGGTGCCGCCCGGGTATACGCGCGAACAGCTGGGCTTGCTTCTCGGCGTGGCGAACGAGACGGGCCTGCCCGTTCGCGGGCTCGTGGATCTCGGCCTCGCAGCATGTGCGCAGCAGGCCCCCTGCGCGCAGTTCCTGCACCTCGATCTGCAACTGCATTGCGCGGCGCTGACGCTGATCGAGTACTCCCGCGCGGACGGTGCGTTGCGTCGCAGTCGGTACGAATTGCTGCCGGGCATCGGCCTGCTCGCGATCCAGCAATCACTCGTCGAGACGATCGCGACCGCGTTCGTGCGCCAGACGCGCTTCGACCCTCTGCACGAAGCGGCCACCGAGCAGCAGCTGGTGAACAGGATTCCGGGCTGGCTCGAAGCGCTCGAGTCCGCCGAGGAAGTCGACACCGACATCGATGCCGGCGCACACACCCACACCGCGAAGCTTTCGCGCGCCGCGATTCTCGACGCCATCGACGGACGCCTGGCGGACATCCACCGGCTGGTGCAGGCGGCGCGGCCCGCCGGCGTGCCGGTGTGTGTGTGCGTCTCGGCCGGAGCCGCTGCAGTCCCCGGCCTGCTCGATCGTCTGCGCACGCTGCGCGACTGTTCGGTGGTCGTCCTGGAAGGCGGCGCGGCGGCGCTTGGCGCGATGTCGGCGGCCGACGCGATCGTGCGACCCGAAGGTGCCGTTGCCCTGGTGCACCGCCTGCCGGCCAAGGGCATCGTCGCGGCAGCTGCCGTCGCAACGCCGGTCGCGGTCCCCGAAAAAGAGCGTCCGAGCCACGTACTGCATGCCGGGCGCGCGTGGCCGATCACGCGCCGGCCGCTCGTCCTCGGATCGGCTGTCACCGAAGGATCCGGCGCTCCGGTGCTGCCCGCCGGCACGGCGGGTTTGTCGAAGCGCCACTGCACATTGCTCGCGACCGACGGCGGTGCGCTCGTCGAGGACCACAGCACCTACGGCACTTTCGTGAACGAAGAGCGAGTGGTCGGCGCGGTCGAGCTGCGCGTCGGCGACGTCCTGCGACTCGGCACGCCCGGCGTGACCCTCAGCCTCATCGGCGTGATGCGGGACGATGGCACGCCGTAAGTTCGACATCTTCAGCATGTCCTTCCTGGACACGATCTGCTGCGCCTTCGGCGCGCTCGTGCTCCTGTACATGATCATCAACGCATCGGCGAACAAGCGTCACGAGCAAAGCGTGGCCGACGTGCAGGCGGAGGTCGACAAGCTAGAGGAGCAGGTGCTCGAGGGGTATGCGAACCTCGTCGTTGCGCGCAACAGCACCAGGGAGACCGAGCAGCAGAAGGTTCGCACCGAAGGCCTGTCCGACCGCGTGCTGGAGGAAACCGAGCGGCTCAAGCTGCAGCTGGCCGAGGCGGACAAGCTCGCGGTCTCGCGGCGCGAAGCCATCGAGAAGCTCAAGGCCGACCTCAAGGAACTCGACGAAAGCCAGAAGCGCCTCACCGCCGGAACGCCGAGCCCGGGCAAGCCCGGCAACCGCGTCAAGGGATTCGTGGGCACGGGCGACCGGCAATACCTGAGCGGGCTCAAGCTGGGCGGCGAGCGCATCGTCATCCTCGTCGATGCGTCGGCGAGCATGCTCGACGAGACGGTCGTCAACGTCATCCGCATGCGCAACATGCCCGAGGGGCGCCGGCTGCGTTCGGAGAAGTGGCGGCGCACGGTCTCGACCGTCGACTGGCTCACGGCCCAGATTCCCGCGAAGTCCAGGTTCCAGGTGATCGCGTTCAACACGCACGCGTGGACGCTGGCGAAGGACGGCGCGATCAAGTGGCTCGATGGCAACGACGCGCAGGCGCTCAACGACGTGGTGAAGGCCCTGCGCACGACCGTGCCCAAGGACGGCACCAGCCTCGAGAATGCCTTCGCGGCGATGAACACGCTTTCGCCGGCACCGGACAACGTGTTCATCATCACGGACGGGCTGCCGACGCAGGGCGCCTCGCCGCCGCTCGTGAAGAAGACTATCGACGGCGACGGCCGGCTCAAGCTCTTCGAGCGCGCGCTCGGCAAGTACCCGAATCGCGTGCCGGCCAACGTGATCCTGATGCCGATGGAGGGCGACCCCTCCGCGTCGGGCGCGTTCTGGGCGCTCGCCCGCCGCACCGGCGGATCGTTCCTGATGCCTTCGAAGGACTGGCCGTGAGGCGCCGCCGCAGCCGCGACTTCGAAGTGTTCAGCATGTCCTTCCTGGACACGATCTGCTGCGCGTTCGGCGCGATGATCCTGCTGTTCGTGCTGAGCAAGTTCGGCGAGCCGGCGGCGCTCGAGAAATCCCGGGTGGACCTGCAGGGCCGCGTGCTGGCGCTGCAGAAGGAGCTCGAGCAGATCCGGGGCGAGACGCAGGTGCTGAACCGCGACCTGACCACCAAGGAGCAGCAGCTGGCCGAGGAGCGCGTGAAGCTCGCGCGCCTGCGCGGCGACCTGTCGAGCGTGCTCGGCAAGTACAAGTCGACCTCGCAGGATGCGGAAGTCGCCAACAAGCTCGAGGGCCAGCTCGTCTCCGCCCAGCAGCAGCTGACCGAGGACATGAAGAAAGTGCTCGGCTCGGACTACCGGCGCGCCCCGCAGGACTCGGTGGCCGGCCTTCCCGTGGACAGCGAGTACATCATCTTCATCATCGACACCTCGGGCAGCATGGCCAACTACGCCTGGCCGCTGATGCTGCGCAAGATGCAGGAAGTTCTCGACGCCTATCCGTCGGTGAAAGGCTGGCAGGTCATGAGCGACGAAGGCACCTACATGTTCTCGTCGTATCGCGGCAAGTGGCTGCCGGACACGCCCTCGCAGCGCAAACTGGTGGTCGATCGCCTGCGCGACTGGTTCCCGTTCAGCAACTCGAGCCCGGTCGAGGGCATCGTCGAGGCAATCCGCACCTACTATTCGGGCGACAAGAAGATCAGCCTCTACGTGTTCGGCGACGAGTTCACCGGTTCGTCGATCGACTCCGTCGTGAAGACGGTGGACCAGATCAACCGCGAGGACAGGACCGGCGAGCGGCGCGTGCGCATCCACGCGCTCGGCTTCCCGGTGCGCCCGGATGCGCCGCAGTTCACCTCCATCCGCTTCTCGACCCTGATGCGCGTGCTGTGCGCCCGCAACGGCGGCACGTTCGTCGGGCTCAACGAGCCCGGCAGCTATCGCTGATCCGGCGCAGGCGTGCGAAGATGGTCCGCATGATCCGACGTTCCTTCGACGCGTGGGCTGCTGCCGGCCTGGTGCTGGTCCTGGCCTCGTTGCTGGCGGCCTGCAAGCCGACGCAGTTCGAGGCCAACTCGGAGAACATCCCGACGCCGTTGATCGACCGCATCCCGGTGGTGGTCGGCGTGCACATCCCCGCCGAGTTTCGCGAGAAGGTCTACGCAGAGAAGCGTTCCGGCGCGAGCTATTCGATCAGCCTCGGCAAGGCGCAGAGTGACGGCTTCCTGCGCATGATGCAGGCCATGTTCACGCGGGTGGTGGTGCTCGATTCGCCGGCCGCGGCGGCGGCCACCGACCCCGAGATTCGCGGCGTGCTGCAGCCGGTGCTCGAGGACTACGCCTTCCTGACGCCGACCGATTCGGGAACGCAGAGCTACGCAGCCAGCCTGAAGTACACGGTCAGGCTCTACTCGCCGAAGGGAGAGCTTTCCGACAGCTGGACTTTCACCGGGTACGGTTCGCGGCCGTCCAGCATGTTCCCCGGCGGTGGCGACGACGCGTTGAAGGCGGCGACGGCGCTCGCGATGCGCGATGCGGCGGCGAAGCTCGTTGCGGAATTCCGCGACCAGGCGATCGCGCGGGGGCTGCTGCCCCAACCGACGGCACCGATTCCTACCGAGGTCACGCCACCGATTCCCTGAACGGGGCACGGTTCAGGGCTTCTGGTCCTTCGGCGCTTCCGTGGGCTCCTCTTTCGGCGGATCTTTCGCAGCCTCCGGCTTCGGGAGCAGCACCTGGAAGATCTGCGTGAACTGCACGTCGGGCGTTGCCACCGGCTGGCCGTTCTCGAAGCGCGGACGGTAGCGCGCCGTGGCCGCCGCCTTCTGCGCCTGCTCTGCGCGGCGCAGGTCACCGCTGTCGTCCGTCACCTTGATGTCGGTCGCGCGACCATCGGCCGTGACCGTGAGGTTGAGCAGCACCGCGACGAGGCGGATCTCCGAGCTGGGCCGGGTCGAGTAGCGGTCCCAGCCTTCCGGGCGCACATACTGCAGCAGCACGGGTTTCACGAAGAGCGCGTCGGCAAGCGTCTTGCCCTGGTAGGGAACGCGGACGCCCGCTTTCCAGGCCTCCAGGTATTGCGGCAACGCGCGCTCCGGCTGCGAGCGCGTCTGGAACCAGTCGCCGTACTGCGTCCGCACGTCGGCCACCTGCACCGGCGATGGATCCGGGCGCTCCGTCGCGATCGTCACCGCGCGGTCGAGCGCTTTCTGTCCCGTCGCGAGGGCGGCCGTGGGTGAAAAAGGCATCGGGGCCATCGGATCGTGGAAGATGCTGCCGCGATTTGCATCCGGCGACGCCATCGCCATCTGCACCGGATCCATCAACTGTCGCCGGCTGCAATCCGCGATCGCGGTCAAGGGGCCGACGAGGTTCGGGGACTTCTCGCCTTCGGCCTTCTCGACGATGTCGATGGCATGGCGCAGGACCGACAGCGCCTGTTCGTAAGCGCCCACCCGCGCATACCACCGGCCGATCTTCTCGAGCGTCGGCGCCATGCGCGGATCCTGGCCGCCGTACTTGCGCTCGGCGATGCGCAGCGCGTACTTCTGGATCTGCTGCGCGTCCGTGTAACGGCCGAGTTCGGTGAGCGCGTCGGCGAACTTCTCGAGCAGCGGCAGCTGCGCTTCGCTCAGCAGGCCCTCGCTGCGGCGGCTGAAGGCGATGGCCCGCTCGAAGCGGGCCACCGCGAGGTCGTAGCGCTTGCCGCGGTAGTACGCCGCCGCGAGGCCGGCGTTGGCGCGGGCCAGACGGTCGATGCGCGGCTTCGGCGAGGCTTCGGTCAGTTCGATGGCGCGCAGATAGCTCGACTCGGCGCCGACGTAGTCTCCCGCCATGAACTGCGAGGTCGCGAGGTTCATGAGCGCCACCTGCAGCTCCTCGCCGGCCGTGCCGACTTCCTTCTCGGTGAGATCGACGACGACCTTCGCCTGGACCGCGGCCGCTTCGTAGTTCTTCGCGTCCCATTGCCTGTGAAACTCGGCGTGCGCATCGACGCGGGACGCGGCCGCGGCCGCGGCCGCAGGCAGGGACTCGACCGCAGGTACGGGAGCGGGTTCGACGGCCGGCGGATCGGCGGCCCCGGCGGGAGCGAAAGCAGCGGACGCGACGATCACGGGCCACGCCCGGGCCGCGAGGGCACGCGCAAGAATGATCGGGTCGAGGGTCTTCACGCCGCGCAACAGTGACACGCGGCGGGCCGGGCTGGCAACGCCCGTCAGCGGCGCTCGAACAGGTAGTGCGAGACGATCCACTCCTCGCCGCCCCGGTAGCCGAACAGCTCGGCGCAGGACATGAAGAAGACCCGCCAGTAGACCCACCAGCGGCGGGCCTGGCCGGCGCCGTAGGTCTTCTCGATCACCGGCATGACGCGGTCCCGTTCGCGATCCATGTTCGCGAGCCAGGCCTCGGATGTCTTCTGGTAATGCGTGCCCGACACCTGCCAGTGGTCGAGCAGGCGCACGTCGCGCTGGAAGTAGTGCAGCAGGTCGTCGCTCGGCATGATGCCGCCGGTGAAGAAATAGCGCGCCATCCAGTCGCTCTCGTCGCGCACCTCGAACGGGTACGCATAGCGCGAGTGCGTGAAGATGTGGACGAAGAGGGTCGCTCCCGGGCTCATCCACCCGGCGATGCGGCCGAGCAGGGTCTCGTAGTTGCGCATGTGCTCGAACATCTCGACGGAGACCACGCGGTCGAAGCGCTTCTGCGCCGGGAAGTCGAGGACGTTGGCGTCGCAGGTGAGGATCTCGACGTTCTTGAGTCCGCGTTCCGCCGCGCGCGCGTCGATGAACTGCTTCTGCGTGCGCGAGTTGGAGACGGCGGTGATGTGCGAGTTCGGGAAATGCCTCGCCATCCACAGCGTGAGCGAGCCCCAGCCGCAGCCGAGCTCGAGGATTCGATCGCCGTCGTGCAGGCGGGCGCGCTCGCAGGTGAGCGCGAGCATGCGGTCCTCGGCCTCGTCGAGCGAGGTGACGCCAGGGTCGAAGTAGCACGACGAGTACTTGAGGTTGCGGCCGAGCACGCGCTCGAAGAATTCGCAGGGCAGCTCGTAGTGCTGCTCGTTCGCTTCCTTCGTTGCGATCGCCACCGGGCTGCGCCGCAGCGACTCGACGAAGGCCATCAGGTGGGCCTGCTGGGCCTCGACGTTCCCTTTGTTCTCCGCGCGCAGTCGGTCGGCGAGCAGGCGGCGGATGCCGTAACGGATCAGCCAGTCGGGGAGCAGGTCACGCTCGAGCAGTTGGTACGACAACGAAGGCATGGGGGTTGGGCGCAGCGGGGAAGGGCCGGAGGATACCGGATCGAGGGTGGCAGACATGGTGTTCGCCCCGGGTCAGCGATGTTCGGGCCGCAGCAGCAGGTGGTGCACCGGCTCGCCGTCGCGCAGGCGCGCGAGCTGGAGCAGGACATAGCTGGCCATGGCGATGTTTCCGAGCAGCAGGATGCCGGCCAACCAGCCGATACGGGACGCCAGGCCCCGTTCCTTGTAGAACACCCATGCGTAGAACGTCAGGAAGCCGCAGTAGGCGTCGGCCAGCGTGGCGAGCGTCCACCAGTGATCGGGGTCCGCCGCTGCCAGCCCCTGCCAGGCCCAGATCGGCTGCATGAGGCTCGCCTTCGCCGTCACGAACAGCATAGTGACCAGGATGGCGGCGAACAGCAGGCGCAAAGTGGTGCGGGCGGTCATGAGGCCCGCTTCGCCGGCCCGCCCGGGGCGGATTCGCCGCTAGTGCGAGCGGCCGCGCGAGCCCGGACGCTCGATCGCGACGCACTCGGTCCGATAGCGCAGCACGTCCAAGTCGCGCGCCCAGAAATCCCTGGCCCAGCCCGCCTTTTCCTTCAGGCGAGCGACGAAATCACGCGGGCCGTCCACCTGTTCCCAGACTTTCGGCAGGAAGGTCGCACGCCGCCCCTGCCAGCCCAGCACGAGGCCATCGACGGATGGCACCAGGACTTGCAGCAGTTCGGCCTCGGATTGCACGTCCAGGCGCTCGAACGCCGAGAGCAACGCGATTTCGAGTTGGGCGAGGTCACGCCATTCATCCACCGCGAGCGGCGCGAAACGCGGATCCGCGAATGCGCTTGCCTGGGCATTGCGCCAGACGTCGACGGCCAGCGCGCGCGACGGTTCGAGGGTGCCGCAGCATCCGCGCAGTCCGGACGGTGAGTGCAGCGAAACGAAGCTCGAGCCGGCGAGCGCGAGCCTCGGTGGCAGGTCCGCAACGCCTGGAGGACTCGCTCCGGCCGGGCCGGCCAGCCGGGTTTCGATCGCGATGACCGCAATCTCCAGCAAGGCCCCGCGCTGGGCAGAGTCAACCGTCGAAAAGGACGTAGCTCCCATAGCCGACCACCCGCGAGTTGTCGCCCGCCGTTTCCGCGGAAGTACGCTGGTCGACGAGTTCCACCTTCAACGCCTTGGCTCGTGCGACTTCCATCAGCCCGTTGATGCCTTCGGCTCCGCAGGCCTGCTCGTCGGAAAGGTCGCTGCGGCGCGCGAGAATCGAACGCGTGGTCATGCCGTCGAGCTCGACCGCTTCGCTGTGCGTGTGATAGTGGCTCAGGTCGGAGCTCACGACGACCAGCGTGTCGCGGCCGCCCCACACGGCTTCGAGCGCTCGCGCCACGAGGCCACCCGGCACCTGGCCGACGGCGATGGGCAGCACGTCGAAGTCCTTGAGCACGGTCTGCAGGAACGGCAGCTGCACTTCGAGCGAATGCTCGGCGGCGTGCGGCGCATCGGAGATGCCGGCGAGACCCAGTTCGCGCAGGTGGCGACGAGCCGCATCGTCGATCGGCACTTCACCGCAAGGCGTCGCGAAGAAGTCGCAGGACGGCATCGCGAGCCCGCGCATGCGCACGCGGTGGCTCGGTCCGACGAGCACGACGTGACGGATCGCGCCGGCAGCGCCCTCGAGCCGGCGGTACGCGGCAGCGGCCACCGCGCCGGAGTATGCATAGCCGGCGTGGGGGACGACCAGCGCCTTCAGCGGGCTCGCGGTTGCAGGAGGCGCGCCTGGCGCAGCAAGCAGGGCGCGGAGCGTCTTGCGCAGGCCGTCGGCGTCTTTCGGATAGAAGAGACCAGCGACGACCGGCAACCGAACTCTTGACTTGGGCGTGGTCGAACTCAACATAGGAATGCCGTCTTGACACTCATCCGTGTCCCGCGGACCCGGTTGCAGGCCACTATCCCGCTCGCCGCGGCGAGGTGCCAATCGTATGAATACCGACTTCAATGCGCTGCCGACGAAATACTGGAGTCGAATCGGAGAAGATCGAGTCCAGTGCGACGTCTGTCCCCGGCGCTGCAGGCTGCACGAAGGGCAGCGTGGACTTTGTTTCGTGCGCGGACGCGCACGTAACGGCATAGAGCTTTATACCTACGGTCGCTCGAGCGGATTCTGCGTCGACCCGATCGAGAAGAAGCCGCTCAATCACTTCCTGCCCGGCAGCGCCGTGCTTTCGTTCGGCACGGCGGGATGCAACCTCGCGTGCAAGTTCTGCCAGAACTGGGACATGAGCAAGTCGCGCGAGATGGACACGCTCGCCGATGCTGCAATGCCACGAGAAATTGCCGCAACCGCACTGGGCCTCGGATGCAGCGCGGTGGCATTCACGTACAACGACCCGACGGTCTTCCTCGAGTATGCGATCGACGTCGCGGAAGCTTGCCACGAGGCCGGCGTGAAGACGGTGGCCGTCACCGCGGGCTATATCTGCGAGGAGCCGCGCGCGGAGTTCTATCGGTGTCTGGATGCCGCGAACGTCGATCTCAAGGCGTTCACCGAGCGCTTCTACCGCAACATCTGCGGCTCCGAGCTGGCGCCCGTGCTCGATACGCTCGTGTACCTCAAGCGCGAAACCTCCGTCTGGTTCGAAATCACCACGCTGCTCATTCCCGGCGAGAACGATTCCGATGCCGAACTCGATGCGATGACGCGATGGATCGCGGGAGAACTCGGGCCTGACGTGCCGATTCACTTCACGGCGTTCCATCCCGACTGGAAGATGCTCGAGCACGAGCCCACGCCGCCCTCCACACTGACGCGAGCGCGTCGTATCGCGATGCAGAATGGTTTGCGCTACGTCTACACCGGCAACGTGCGCGACGTGGAGGGCGGCAGCACGTGGTGCCCGGCGTGCGGCGCGTTGCTCATCGAACGGGATGGCTATCGGATCGGCCGCTGGGGGCTCGACGCGAACGGCTCATGTGCGCAGTGCGGCCAGGTCGTGCCCGGAGTGTTTGCGGCACAGCCGGGCGCCTGGGGCCCTCGAAGGTTGCCCGTCAGCATCCATCGCGTGTCTTGATACCTCTCCCGATTGCGGGAGAGGTCGCGCGCAGCGCGGGTGAGGGTGTCTTACCTCTCCCGCTTGCGGGAGAGGTCGCGCGCAGCGCGGGTGAGGGCCGCTTAGCGCCCCACCCAACCGCCGCACACCGGGAAGACCTGGCCCACGAAGCAGTTCGCGTGCTCCGAGCAAAGGTAGGCCGCGAATTCGGCATCCTCGCGTGGCGAGACCAGGCGTCCGAGGGGAACTTCCCGTGCCAGTCGCTCCTGGAAGCGAGGGTTCGCCTGCACCTCGGGAGGGAAGTACGTCGGGTTGTCGACGAAGTTCTGTGCGATCACGTTGACCTGGACGTTGCAGGACGCGACTTCGACTCCCACGGCCTGCACGTACGCCAGCTGTGCGCCGCGGGCCGCGCTGTAGGTGGAACTGCGCTTCATGCCGCGCAGCGCCGAAGCACTCCCCATGACCAGGACCTTGCCGGAGCCACGCTCGACCATCTGCGGCAGCACGGCGCGCACGAGCCGAGGCAGTGGGTCCACGAGGTGCCCGAAGACGTGCTGCCATTCCTCGTCAGTCACGTCGGACACCGGTGTACTCGGTGCCGGCACGGCGAGGTTGGCAATCGAGCACGTCGATCCGCCCGACGGAGGCCACCAGCGCCGCTGGACGAGCCGGCTCGAGCAGCGATCCGGTATCCGCGATGACGACAGCGCCGTGTTCGCTGAACACCTCGCACAAGGTCGGGCCCATGAACTGGTCCGCCTGGGTGACAAGGACGCGCTTTCCCTCGAGCTTCATGTCTGACGGCGGCATCGTGCGACTCCCTCGGTGAGGCCCACAGCATGCCATGTCGCAAACACGTTCAGGACATCGACCGGCCCCCGCGCGCCGCCTTGAGCTTCGCTTTCACCCGCGCGCCTTTGGCCTCGAGCGTCGGTCGCAGCATCTCCTGGATCCATGGGAACGTCGCGGCGATCTTCGCGAGCATCAATGTCGAACGGGGAATGGCGCGCTCGCGCCTGCGATCGATGGCGCAGGCCACGACCGCGTCCGCCACTTCCTCGGCAGTCAGAATCGGTTGCGAGAACACGAGGTCCGGCACGTGCTCCAGGTCGTCGAGCACGAACGGCGTGGCAATCGGGCCGGGCGAAACCACGCAGAGCGCAACTCCGGTGTCGCGCATCTCATGGCGGACCGCAAACGTGAAGCCCCGCAGCCCCCACTTCGAGGCGCAGTAAGGTCCTTCGTGCGGCAAGGGCACATGCCCGGCGATCGAGGCCACGTTGACGACCACGCCCCCCGACTGGCGCAGGTGCGGCAGCGCGAGCCGTGTCAGGAGCAACGGCGCCTTGAGGTTCGTGTCGATGACCGACGCGATGGCGTCCGGATCGAGCGTGTCGAAGTTGCCGCGCGCATTCTCGGCCGCGTTGTTGACGACGACGTCGATCCGGCCGCACCGCGCGACGGTCGTGTCGACGAGGTTGCGCAGGTCGTCGAGGTTTCTCACGTCGGTCGGGATCGCCAGCCCGCCGTGGGCTTTGGCGAGCGCAGCGATTTTTTCGGCGCTGCGTGCCGCCAGCACGACCACGGCGCCGTGCTTCGCAAACGCCCGAACCGCGGCCTCTCCAACGCCGGAGGACGCGCCGGTTACGATCACGATCTTTCCAGAAAGAGACTGAGTCATCGACGGTCCCCCACGAACTGCGGCCTTACGGATGCGAGCCATCCGTGTCGTCGCGGACAGGATCATGAGCCAGCCTGATCGAGCCTGCCGGAGTTTGCGACGGTACAGTGACCGAAGTCCGGGTTCGACCGGAAACGGGCCTCCCTTTCCGGACTGAGCCAGGCCTCAGTACGATTGCTGGTTGCTTTGGCGAAGAGAAGGCGGCAGACCCTCACCCCTCGCGACATGGCTGCGCCACATCGCTCGGCCCTCTCCCGCAAGCGGGAGAGGGCAATCAGTCACCTCTCCCGCTTGCAGGAGAGGGCATTGTCACCTCTCCCGCTTGCGGGAGAGGTCGGCCGCAGGCCGGGTGAGGGTTCCTACTTCCTCTTTCTCGCCGGCTTCTTGACCGGCACGTTCGCGTGCAGCTCTTCGAGCCACACGGTCGCCGGCGAGTCGCTCGGCGCGCGCCAGTCGCTGCGCGGCGAAAGCGATCCGCCCGAGCCGACCTTCGGCCCGTTCGGCATCGCCGAGCGCTTGAACTGGCTGCCCGCGAAGAACCGCTGCAGGAACACCGCGAGCCAGCCCGTGATGGTGGCGAGATCGTACTCACGCCGCTCCTGCGCCGGCACGGTGTCCGGCCATACGCCGGAACGGCGATCGCCCCACGCCGAATGTGAAAGGAATGCGACCTTGCTCGGCCGGTAGCCGAATCGGCTGATGTAGTACAGGTTGAAGTCCTGCAGTTCGTACGGGCCCACCACGGCCTCGGAGGAATGCTCCGGCTCGTCGCCCGCACCCGGGACCAGTTCGGGCGAGATCTTCGTGCGGACGATGCGCTCGAGCACGGTGCGCGTCCTGGCATCGAACTGCTGTGCGATGAGACCAGCCAGCGGATCAGGTGCTGGATCAGCGTTTTCGGCACCGAGCCGTTCACGTTGTAGTGCGACATGTGATCGCCCACGCCGTAGGTCGTGAAGCCGAGCGCCAGCTCCGAGAGATCGCCGGTGCCGAGCACCAGCGCGCCCTGCATGTTCGCAAGGCGGAACAGGTGCGAGGTGCGCTCGCCGGCCTGCACGTTCTCGTAGGTGATGTCGTAGACGTCCTTGCCCTTGGCACTCGGGTGGCCGATGTTCTTCAGCATCAGCTCTGCCGACGGGCGGATGTCGATCTCGTTCGCCGAAATGCCCAGCGCCTTCATGAGTGCGTGCGCGTTGTCGAAGGTGTACCGGCTGGTGGCGAAGCCCGGCAGGGTATAGCCGAGGATGTTCGCGCGCGGCAGCTTGAGCCGGTCGAACGCCCGCACGGCCACCAGCGCGGCCTGCGTGGAGTCGAGCCCGCCCGAGATGCCGATCACCACTTTCTCGAGGCGAGCGGCGGTGAGCCGCTTCATCAGCCCCTCGACCTGGATGTCGTAGACCTCGGAGCAGCGCTCGTCGCGACGCGCCGGATCGGCCGGCACGTACGGGAACCGTTCGATCCGGCGGCGCAGCGGCACGCGGCCCGCGGGCACGTCGGCCTCGAACGGGATGCGCCTGAAGCCGTACAGCAGGTCCGCATGTGCCTGCACGCTGTCGCCGAAGCTCGTGAGTCGCATGCGCTCCTGGCGCAGGTGATCGAGGTCGATATCGGCCGTGATGAAGCCCGGCTCCTGCGGGAAGCGCTTCGACTCCGCGAGCCGTTCACCGTTTTCGTAGGCGAGCGCGTGGCCGTCCCAGGCGAGGTCGGTCGTCGATTCCCCCGGACCCGCCGCGGAGTACAGGTACGCCGCCACGCACTTCGCCGACTGGGCGGCGCTGATCAGGCGCCGGTAATCGGCCTTGCCGACCGTGATGTCGCTGGCCGAAAGGTTCGCGATCACCGTCGCGCCGGCCAGCGCGCCGAGCGTGCTCGGCGGCAGGGGTACCCACAAGTCTTCGCAGATCTCGAGGTGCAGCACGAACCCGTCCAGGTTGATCGCCTCGAACAGCAGCTGCGAACCGAAGGGCACGTCCTGCCCGAGCAGGCGGATGGACGTGGCCAGCGCCTGGTTGCCGGAGGCGAAATGGCGCTTCTCGTAGAACTCGCGGTAGTTCGGGATGTAGGTCTTCGGCACCGCCCCGAGGAGGCGGCCGCGGTGCACGACCACGCCGCAATTGAACAGCCGGCCGTCGACGCGCAGCGGCAGGCCGACCGCCATCGCGATCGGCAGGATGCGGCTGGCATCCACGAGTTGTTCGAGCGCGGTCAGCGACGCGTCGAGCAGGGCGTCCTGCTGGAACAGGTCTTCGTTGGAGTAGGCCGAGAGGCCCAGCTCGGGGAAGAGCACGAACACGCAGTGAGCGGCGGCGGCCTCCCGGGCCAGCTCGAGCGTCTGAGCGACGTTGAACGCCGGGGAGGCGACCTCGACGCGTGGGGTAGCGACCGCCACACGCGCATACCCGTGCCGATAGATCGATTCGAACGGCGGCTGGGCGGCGGAACGCGGAGCGCGGCGGGCGGAGGGCATGCAGGCCTCGAGTGAATGTCTGGTGGGCAGTTTCGACTTCGCGGGCAGCCGCGGCAAGTGCCGGAGCCCGGCGGCAAGCGACATAATGTCGAAAAACCCGGCCGGTGGCGGCGCCATCGGCTCCCGGTTCGTGACCAGCGTCACGCCGCGGATCGAACCGGGCCGGTAGTGTCCGGCACATGTCGCGGGTGATCACGATGACCACGGGTTTTCTCGGCAGGGCCAAGGGCCTCCTGGTTCGGGAGCCCGAACCGAAGGCTGCGCCCGCCAAACCCGTCAAGAAGGCGCCGCAGGCGTTCCACTCTGTCTGCATCGTCACCGGGAGTTCGGCCTGCCCCGGAGCCCGGGCCCTTAAAGGCAAGCGCTTCCTGTCGCGCGAGGCCCCGGTGCTGCCGCTCAAGGACTGCGACCGCGGCGGCTGCAAGTGCCGCTACGAGCATTACGAGGATCGTCGCGACGGGCCGCGGCGCGCGCGCGAATTCGGCGTGTCGATCGACGGTTACAACGGCCCGGAACAGCGACAGCAGGTCAAGCGCGGTCGGCGCAAGGCCGAACGCTGATCGACCCTGGCTTCAGCCGGCGCCGCGCCGCGCGGCAGCCACTGCCGCGTCTCCCACGAACGGATTCGAGCGACGTTCGTCGCCGAACGTCGACATCGGGCCGTGTCCCGGCACGAAACGCACGTCGTCCCCGAGCACGAACAGCTTGTCGCGGATCGAGCGGATGAGCGTGTCGTAGTTGCCGCCGGGGAAGTCGGTGCGGCCGATCGAGCCGGCAAACAGCACGTCCCCGACGAACGCCACCTTCTGCTGCGGCGAGAAGAACACCACGTGCCCCGGCGTATGGCCCGGGCAGTGCTTCACGTCGAATTCCATGTCCCCTACGTGCACCTTGTCGCCTTCGTCGAGCCAGCGATCGGGCGTGAAGCCTTCGCATTGCCCTAACCCGAACATGCGGCCCTGCTCGGCCATCTGGTCGATCCAGAACTGGTCGCCGGGGTGCGGCCCCTCGATTGGCACCTTCAGCTGGCGGGCCAGCTCGGCCGTCCCGCCCGCGTGATCGATGTGCGCGTGGGTCAGCAGGATCTTCTCGATGCGCACGTTCTCCTCGCGCGCGGCGGCCAGGATCTGGTCCAGGTCGCCGCCCGGGTCGATGACGGCGCCCGCCATCGTGCGCGGGCTCCATACCAGCGAGCAGTTCTGCTGGAACGGCGTGACCGGAATGATCGTGGCGCGCAACTCAGGCGTTTTCCTGCGGGGGCGTGCGGGGCATGGCGGCGCTGCGCACGCCGCCCATGAGGGCGATGCGCATGCCTTCCTCGACGGAAAGCGACGTCGGTTCGACGAGCTCGCGCGGCAGGAATACGGTGTACCCGCCTACCATGTAGCTCATCGGCAGGTAGACGGCGATCATCTCGCCGGCAGTGCCGGAGCGCCGCAGCATCGCGTCGGATTCTGCGGTCACGAAGCCGATCACCTTGCCCGGCCCGAAGGGCACCATCACCACTCGCTGCAGTTCGCTGCCTTGCCCCGACGATGGGAAGAACCGCATGAAGTCGCGGATGGCGAGGTAGATGGTCTTGACCACCGGGATGCGCGCGAAAAGCCTGTCGCTGATGCGCAGCGCGCGATGCACGAGGTACGCGTTCACCGCCAGGCCGACGAAGTAAAGCAGGATCACTCCGCAGATCAGCCCGAGGCCTGGCCAGTACAGCCGGTCCGGGACGAACAGCTTGATCAAGGGCGCGAAGAGGCGCTCGGCCGTGCCCGCGAGCCAGTAGATGACGTAGACCGTCAAGCCGATCGGCAGGATCGCCACCAGCCCCTTCAATACGGTATTCCAGATCTTGCGCATGGTCTTCGTCCCCGTTCGGTCAGTATGCAGAGTGGCGCGGCGCACTGCCACCGCATCGCTTATGATTCGCCTCGATTCCCGCGATCGAAGGCCCATGTCGAGACACTTCCTGCGCATCGTCGCCGCATTGGGCGCGCTCCTGCTGTTCGCGACGTCCGCGCTCGCCCGCGACCGCCCATACCTGCCGCCGGAAGTGGAGAAAGCGCTCGCCCGCTACAAGGTGCCGGGCACCAGTCTCAGCGTGTTCGTGCGCGAGGTCGGCCGCGACGAGCCCATCATCAGCTACAACTCGCAGGTGCCGCGCAATCCGGCGTCGACCATGAAGGTGGTCACGACCTATGCCGCGCTCGAATCCCTCGGCCCCGCCTACACCTGGCGCACGCGGGCCTATGCGACCGGGCCGATTCGCGACCAGGTGCTGCAGGGCAACCTCGTGCTGGTCGGCGGCGGAGACCCGTACATGACCGCCGAGCGCTGGTGGTCCTTCGTCAGCGGCCTGCGCCAGGCCGGGGTGCAGCGCATCGCCGGCGACGTGGTCATCGACAATACGCTGTTCGCGCCGCAGGGCGAGGATCGCGGCTCGTTCGACAACCGGCCCTACCGCACTTACAACGTGCTGCCCGACGCGCTGATGGTGAATTTCCAGACGGTCACCATCAACGTCGTGCCCGACGCCGCCACGAGTTCGGTGCGAGCCAGCGCCAATCCCTGGCCTGCGAACCTGACGCTCGACAACGCGGTGCAGCTCAATCCCGGTTCGTGCCGCCGCGCTTCCGGTGGCGTGGTCGTGAGCATGCCCGAGGCCCGACCGGCAGCCGTGTCAGCCTGTCGGGCCGCTACGCCGCGGGTTGCGGCCAGTTCTCGGTTTCGCGCGCGGTGATGCGGGCGCCGGATTACGCCTACGGCCTGTTCCGGACCTTGTGGCAGCAGGCGGGCGGCTCGATCGACGGCGGCATGAAGCTCGGCGCGGTGCCGGCCGATGCCAGGCTGCTCTACACGCACGACTCGCTGTCGCTCGCGGAAGTCATCCGGCTCGTCAACAAGTACTCGAGCAACGTCATGGCGCGGACGGTGTTCCTGACGCTGGCCGCCGAGAAGGCCGGGCGGCCGGCCACCTCGGCCGGCGGTCGCGAAGCCGTGCAGGCGTTCCTCGCATCGCGCGGCATCTCGATTCCCGAACTCAGGCTCGAGAACGGGTCCGGGCTTTCGCGCGACGAGCGCATCAGCGCGCAGGGCCTCGCCGACGTGCTGCTCGACGCCTACAAGAGCCAGTACATGCCGGAATTCGCGGCGTCCCTGCCCCTGTCCGCCACGGACGGCACGTTGCGCCGGCGTTTCCGCTCGGGCGAGATGCAGGGTCGCCTGCGCATGAAGACCGGCTCGCTGGAGGACGTCAGTGCGCTCGCCGGATACGTGAATGCCGCAAGCGGACGCACGTTCGTCACCGTGATCATCCTCAACGACCCCAGGGCGGACAGCGGCGCGGGGCAGGCCGTCCAGGCCGAACTGGTCGACTGGGTCTTCGCCCAGTAAGGGCACTCATCCTTTGGTCGAATGGGCCCGGCCAGCGGCGCCGCGGCTGGCTATACTCGGGCCAAAACAGGCAGCGGAGGGCAACGGTCGCGCCATGGCCTACGACACCCGGAACATCTTCGCGCGCATCCTGCGCGGCGAAATCCCCGCGTACAAAGTTTACGAGGACGAGCACACGTTCTCCTTCATGGACGTGATGCCCCAGTCGGACGGCCACGCGCTGGTCATCCCGAAGGCGCCCGCCGAGAACGTCTTCGACCTGGCGCCCGAAGCGCTGTCCGCGACGATCATCACGACGCAGCGTGTGGCGCGCGCCGTGAAGAAAGCGTTCGACCCGCCCGGCGTCATGCTCGTTCAGTTGAATGGCGCCGGTGCCGGACAGAGCGTCTTCCACATCCATTTCCACATCGTGCCGCGGTACGAGGGCATCGACCTGCGCTTCCACGCGCGCGAGATGGCCGATCCCAAGGTGCTGGCGGAGCACGCCGCGCGCGTCCGCGCGGCGCTCGAATGACCCCGAAGGGCGAGGGCAGGAAACCATGACGACGAAGCTGTACAGGGTCCCGGCGGATTTCGCCGCGCAGGCCCGGATCCGCAAGGACGACTACCAGCGCATGTACCGGGAGTCCGTGAGCGACCCCGAGGGTTTCTGGGCGCGCACGGGCCAGCGAATCGACTGGATCCGTCCGTACTCGAAGGTGCGCGACGTCAGCTTCGACGCGAAGGACTTCCGCATCCGCTGGTTCTACGACGGCCAGCTGAATGTCTCGTACAACTGCCTCGATCGCCATCTTGCCGCGCGCGGCGACAAGACCGCGATCCTGTGGGAAGGCGACAACCCGGCCGAGTCCGAGCACATCACGTACCGCGAGCTGTACTACAAGGTGTGCAAGCTGGCGAACGCGCTCAAGTCGCTCGGCGTGCAGAAGGGCGATCGCGTCACGATCTACCTGCCGATGATCCCGGAAGCAGCGGTGGCGATGCTGGCTTGCTCGCGCATCGGCGCCATCCACTCCGTGGTGTTCGGCGGCTTCTCGCCCGACTCTCTCGCCGGCCGCATCGCGGACTGCGCGTCCACGGTCGTGATCACGGCCGACGAAGGACTGCGCGGCGGCAAGAAGGTGCCGCTCAAGGCGAACGTCGACCAGGCATTGTCTTCGCCCGGCACCGAGACCGTGAAGCACGTGCTCGTCGTCAAGCGCACCAGCGCACCGGTCGCGATGTACGGCCGCGACCAGTGGTATCACGAGGTCGTCGACGGCCAGCCCGAGCAGTGCGAGCCGACGGCGGTCGATGCCGAGGATCCGCTCTTCATCCTCTACACCTCGGGATCGACCGGCAAGCCGAAGGGCGTGCTGCACACGAGCGGCGGGTACCTGGTGTATGCGTCCTTCACGCACGAAGCGGTGTTCGACCTGCGCGAGGACGACATCTTCTGGTGCACGGCGGACGTCGGCTGGGTGACGGGCCACAGTTACGTCGTCTACGGGCCGCTCGCCAACGGCGCGACCACGGTGATGTTCGAAGGCGTGCCGAACTATCCGGACGTGGGCCGTTTCTGGCAGGCCGTCGACAAGCACAAGGTCACGATCTTCTACACTGCGCCGACGGCCCTGCGTGCGCTGATGCGCGAGGGCGAGGCGCCTGTGAAGAAGCACTCGCGCAAGTCGCTGCGCCTGCTCGGCACGGTGGGCGAGCCGATCAACCCCGAGGCGTGGGAGTGGTATCACCGGGTCGTCGGCGACGACCGTTGCCCGATCGTCGACACTTGGTGGCAGACGGAAACGGGCGGTGTGCTGATCACGCCGCTGCCCGGCGCGATCGACCAGAAACCCGGCTCCGCGACGGTACCGTTCTTCGGTGTGCAGCCGGCGATCGTCGACAACGAAGGGCAGGAACTCGAAGGCGCATGCGAGGGCAACCTGGTGCTGAACGGGAGCTGGCCCGGACAGATGCGTACGGTGTTCGGCGATCACCAGCGCTTCATCGACACGTATTTCAAGACGTTCCCCGGCCGCTACTTCACCGGCGACGGCGCCAAGCGCGACGAGGACGGGTATTACTGGATCACGGGCCGCGTCGACGACGTGCTCAACGTCGCCGGGCATCGTCTCGGCACCGCGGAGATCGAGAGCGCGCTCGTGGCGCACCCGAAGGTGGCGGAGGCCGCGGTCGTCGGCTGTCCGCACGACATCAAGGGCCAGGGCATCTACGCCTACGTCACGCTGGTGGTGGATGCGGAGCCGACGGAGGAGCTGCGCAGGGAGCTGCGCGACTGGGTGCGCGGCGAGATCGGGCCGATCGCGACGCCGGACTACATCCAGTGGGCGCCGGGCCTGCCGAAGACGCGCTCGGGCAAGATCATGCGGCGCATCCTGCGCAAGATCGCCGCGAACGAGCACGAGCAGCTCGGCGACATCTCGACGCTGGCCGATCCATCCGTAGTCGCGCAGCTCGTCGACAATCGCATGCTGCGCGGCTAGCGCGCATTCGCGCGGAGCCGACCCGGAAAGTGGCCTCGTGCTGAGCCTGGCTGGCCGTTGCTGTCCGAGGCGACATCGCGCCCGGTCACCGAGCCGTTCGTGGGACACGCCGTGAACCCATCCCTGGGGGCTCGCACTCGCCGTCCATGGCTCGTGACGGTCCCACGAACGGCTCGGTGACCGGACACGCTATCGCCTCGGCCGGCGCTGGCCCTGCTTCGCGCGTGGCCTTGCGCGTGTCGCCCGCGCACGCGTACGCCGCTTTGCGCGTTTCCGATTGCTCCGACGAACTGCAGTGGGTTGCAGCCGAACTTCCATGCGACGGCGTGATCTTCGCCCGTCCTGTTCGGCGGACCGTCACGAGGCAGGGACGCCGAGTGCGAGCCTACATGGACGTACTTGCGGCGTGTCCGCCGAACAGGACGGGCGAGGGTCGCGATGTCGCTAGTCACCGCGCTGTCCGCTCTACCGGAGCTCACGCGAACCGCCACGGAAAAGGGAAACGACCGAGCGAAATCAGCCGACGAAATACGCCAGCAGGAAGATCCCGACCATCGCGAAGATGAGCGCAAGCTTGGCGAGCGTGCCGAACAAGAGGCCGACCCACGTGGCGACGCCGGCACGGGTGGCCTGCTCGAACTTGCCGTGCGAGATCATCTCGCCAGCCACCGCGCCGAGGAACGGGCCGAAGATGAGACCCGGGATGCCGAGAAAGATGCCCGCCAACGCGCCGAGCGCAGCGCCCGCGATTGCGAGCTTCGTCGCGCCGACACGCTTGGCACCCATCGCCGTGGCGGCAAAGTCGATGACGAACGAGAGAATGGTCAGCAGGCCCAGCAGGCTGAGCGTGAGCCAGCCGACCCGCTGAAAGTCATCCGCCCAGGCCGCGACCAGCAACCCGCCGAACACCAGCGGCACGCCGGGGAGCGCGGGCAGCACCGAGCCGGCCAATCCGACCAACACCAGCAGCGCCGCGACCAGTAACATCCACGTGTTTCCTTCCATGGTCCCAATGATGCACGCTGGCTGCGGTCGATGCACACCGCGCCGGTTCGACCGATCGTGATTTCACTGCCGCCGCTGCCCATCCTCGAAGTCGTGCCCGCGCTGAGAGCCGCGCTCGGCGCGCACTCCTGCGCCGTGCTGGAGGCGCCGCCCGGCGCCGGCAAGAGCACTGTCGTGCCGCTCGCGCTCCTCGACGAGCCATGGCTCGTTGGCCGGAAACTTCTGATGCTGCAGCCGCGGCGGATCGCGGCGCGCGCGGTGGCGAGCCGCATGGCGCAGATTTCCGGTGGCGAGGCCGGCGGTCTCGTCGGATACCGCACGCGGCTCGAAACCAAGGTGGGTCCGTCCACGCGCATCGAGGTGGTCACCGAGGGCATCCTCGCGCGCATGTTGCAGTCCGACGCCGCGCTCGAAGGCGTCGGCGGCGTGATCTTCGACGAATTCCACGAGCGCAACCTGCAGTCCGATCTCGGGCTCGCGCTCGCGCTCGACGCGCAGCGCCACCTGCGAGACGATCTGCGGCTGCTCGTGATGTCGGCGACGCTCGATGGTGAATCGCTCGCACGACTGCTCGGCGATGCACCCATCGTGCGTTCGCTGGGGCGCATGTTCGACGTCGAGACACACTACTCGGCCGCGCCGGCGGCCCAGGCGGGCCGCTATCCCGACCCGATCGACAAGCGGGCGGTGGCGGTGACTTTGCGTGCGCTCGAGGCGCATCCGGGTGACGCACTCGTCTTCCTGCCCGGTGCCGCGGAGATCCGCCGGGCCGCCGAGGCAATTGCGGCCGCAGCCCCGCAACGCGTGAAGGTGCTCCCGCTGTTCGGCGACCTGAGTGCGGCCGATCAGGATGCCGCATTGCGCCCCGCGGCGCCTGGCACACGCAAGGTCGTCGTCGCCACCAACATCGCCGAGACGAGCCTCACCATCGACGGCGTTCGCATCGTCGTCGACGCCGGGCTCGAGCGCAGGCAGCGCTTCGATCCGGCAAGCGGCATGGACCGCCTCGAGACTGTCCGCATCTCGCGCGCCTCCGCCGACCAGCGCCGGGGGCGGGCGGGACGCACCGCGCCGGGTGTGTGCTATCGCCTCTGGAACGAATCGCAGCAGCTGGCGCTCGCGCCGCAGGGCACGGCCGAGATGCTCGAGGCGGATCTTGCGCCGCTCGCGCTCGAGCTGGCGTGCTGGGGCGCCACGGATGCCGCGGACCTCGCCTGGCTCGATCCACCGCCCGTGGCGACTCTCGCGCAGGCGCGCTCGCTGCTCGAGCGGCTCGAGGCGCTCGACGCGAGAGGTGCGGTCACCGAAACCGGCCGCAAGATGGCGCGGCTCGGCGTGCATCCGCGACTCGCGCACATGATCGTTCGCGCGGCGTCGCTCGGTCTCGGCGGCCTCGCTTGCGAAATGGCCGCGCTGCTCGCGGAGCGCGATCCGTTGCGTTCGACGGCCCAGTCGCGCGATCCCGATCTGCGCCATCGCGTCGATGTGCTTCACGGGGCCTCGCCGCCGCCCGGATTGTCCGTGGATGGCGGAGCGCTGCAGCGAGTCAAGCGCGCCGCTCAGGTGATCGAGCGACAGGCGCGCCGTGGCGTGGGGGACGCGGCAGCCGGCCGGCCGGCGCTGCCGGTCGATCAGGCGGTCGGCCTGCTCCTTGCGTTTGCGTACCCGGACCGCATCGGGCTGGCGCGCGGCGCCGAGAATGGCCGCTACCTGTTCAGCGGAGGCCGCGGCGGCGCGTTGCCCGGCCCGTCGGCCCTCGCCCGCAGCGAACTCATCGTCGCCGCGGATCTCGATGCCGGCGATCGAGAAGCGCGGATCTTCCTCGCCGCGCCCCTGGAGCGACCGTTGCTCGAGCAGCACCTCGGCCACCTGGTGCGCAGCGAGGACGAGGTCGCATGGGATCCACGCTCGAACGCCGTCGTGGCGCATCGCGTGCGGCGGCTCGATGCCCTGGTGCTGGAAGACACGCCGCTGCGCAACGTGCCGGTGGAAGCGATGCGCGCCGCCATGCTCGAAGGCATCCGCGCGCTCGGCATCGACGCCCTGCCGTGGACCCGCGACCTCGAACAGTGGCGCCAGCGCATGGCGGTCCTGCGTGCGAACCTCGCGCCCGCGCAGGCTGCCGAATGGCCCGACGTGTCGGAGACTGCGCTGCTCGCGTCGCTCGAGGGCTGGCTGGGCCCATGGCTCGACGGCATCACGCGCAAGGACCATCTTTCGCGAGTCGACCTGCGCGGTGCCCTGCACGGCATGCTCGACTGGAATCACCAGCGGCAGCTCGACGAATGGATGCCCACCCACCTCTCGGTGCCGAGCGGTTCGCGCATCGCCATCGATTACGAAGGCGGCGTGCCGAAGCTGTCGGTGCGCTTGCAGGAAGTGTTCGGCCTGATGGAGTCGCCGCGCGTGGCCGCGGGCCGCGTGCCCGTCACGATGGAGCTGTTGTCGCCGGCGCGGCGGCCCGTGCAGGTGACGCAGGACCTCGCGAGCTTCTGGGCGCGCACGTACCAGGACGTGAAGAAGGAACTGAAAGGGCGCTACCCGAAGCATTCCTGGCCGGACGATCCATACACCGCGCCCCCGACCCGCAAGGCGCGCCCACGCGGCGAGCGCTGAGACTATTCGTCGCGCAGGGCCTCGACCGGGTCGAGGCTCGAGGCGCGCATCGCCGGCAGGATACCGGCGATCAGCCCGATCAGCACCGACAGTCCGGCCGACAATGCCATGAAGAACGGCGAGAAGCTCACCGGCAGCTTGCTCACCAGCTGGCCGAGCAGCCATGCCCCGCCGCCGCCGATGACGAGTCCGGCGAGCCCGCCGAGCAGCGAGAGCACGACCGCCTCGGCGAGGAAGATGCCGAGGATCTGCTCGCGCTGCGCACCGAGCGCGCGCAGCAGTCCGATCTCGGCGGTGCGTTCGCGCACGCCGATGGTCATGATGGTGAAGATGCCCACGGCCCCGACCAGCAGCGAGATGCTGCCGAGCGCCCCGACGGCGAAGGTCAGCACGCTCAGCACGCCGCCGAGCGTGTCGATCATTTCCTGCTGCGTCGTCACGGTGAAGTCGACCTCGCCGTGGCGGGCCTCGAGCACGCGCTCGATGCCCGAGCTGACTTCCTCCACCGGCGCGCCTTCCGCGTACAGCACGTCGATCTCGAAGAGGCCGTCACGGTTGAACAGCTCGAGCGAGCGAGCGGCCGGAATGAAAACCGTGTCGTCGAGATCGAGTCCGACCATCGTGCCCTTCGGCGCCATCACGCCGATGACGCGGTAGCGTTCGCTGCCGACGCGCAGGTTGGTGCCGAGCGCGTTGCTGTCGCCGTACAGCTCGCGCGCCATCTTCGCGCCGAGCACGACGAGGCTGCGCGGCTGGCGAGCGTCGTCCGGGGGGAGATATGTGCCCTGCGCGACGTCGAACCGGAACGCGCTGGCGAAATCGGGCCCGGTGCCGTAGACCGTGACGCGCCGCTTGCGGCCGAGCGCCTCGACTTCGGCATTGCCCTGCACGATGGGCGAGACCGCCGTGACGAACGGCACGTGGCGCAAGGCCTCGCTGTCGTCGATCGTGAGCGGCCGCACCGAGCCGAAGACGCCGATCGAACCTCCCATGGTCTTCGCCGTGCCGGGGTTGATGCCGATGATGTTGGTGCCGAACTGGGTGAATTCCGAGAGCACGAAGCGGTGCACGCCTTCGCCGATCGACGTGAGCAGCACGACGGCGGCCACACCTACGGTGATGCCGAGGCCCGTCAGGACGGCTCGCGTGCGCTGTGCGGCGACGGAGCCGCTGGTCATCCGGATGAGGTCCGGCCAGCGCATGGCTACTTGCGCCCCGACAGCGCCAGCGACCGGGTCGAGGCGGGCCGCGCGGCGCGCCGGCAGCAGCCCGAAAACCACGCCGCTCGCGACGGCGATGCCGACCGCCATGAGGACGGCCCAGGCGGGCGCACCGACCGGCAGCGACGGGTAGATGCGGCCGACGAGCCAGCTCGCGGCATAACCGAGAACCAGGCCTGCGGCGGCGCCGAGAATGGACAGCAGGATCGCCTCGGTGAGGAACAGCGCGGTGATCTGCGAACTGCTCGCGCCGATGGCCTTCAGCAGGCCGACCTCGGCCGTGCGCTGGCTCACCGCCACCAGCATGACGTTCATGATCAGGATGCCGGCCACCGCGAGGCTGATAGACGCGATTCCGGCGAGCGTCAGCGTGAGCGCGGTGAAGATGCGATCGAACGTGGCGACCACCGCATCCTGGGTGATGACCGTGACGTCCTCCTCGCCCTGGTGCCGCTCCATCAGGGTCTTGCGGACGGCCTCACGCACGCGCGGCATCGCATCTCGATCGCGTGCCTCGATGAGGATGCGGAACAGCGATTCGGTGTTGAACACCTGCTGGGCCGTTCGAACCGGCACCAGCACCAGCTCCTGCAGGTCGAAGCCGATGGCCCGGCCCGAGTCGCCCAGCACGCCGATGACGCGGAAGCGCCGTTCGCCGATGCGGATCGACTCTCCAAGCGCGTCGCCCTTCGGGAACAACTCCTTGCGCACCTTGCTGCCGATCACTGCAACCGCCATGTCGCGGTCGAGCTCGCCGGGCGGCAGGAACTGGCCCTGCGAGATGCTGAGGTTGCGGATCGTGAGGAAATCGGAGTTGGTTCCGATCACCGGTACCTCGCGCGAGAGTTCGCGCGCCGACACGGGCGCCGAACCGATGACGAGCGGCGCGATGCGCTCCACGTCCGCAATCCGGAGCAGGGCCTGAGCATCGCCGAGCGTGAGGTCGCGCGGGGTCTCGCCGGCGAACATCCCGGGCTGGATGCCGGTCGTCTCCGAGCGGCCGGGCAGGACGATGAGCAGATCCGTGCCGAGCGCGCGGAACTCGCCCGTCACGTAGCGTCGCGCGCCCTCGCCGAGCGAGGTGAGCACGACGACGGAGGCCACGCCGATCGCCATCGCGATCAGCATCATCAGGCTGCGCAGCCGCGCTCGCGCGAGCGACTCCGTGGCGAGGTGCAGCAGGTCGCGCGTTCTCATTGCGGCGCTGCGACGGGCCCGGTCCGCTGGTCGATCACTACCTTGCCGTCGCGCATCCGAACGTGTCGTCGCGCGCGGGCGGCCACTTCTTCGTCATGGGTGACGACCAGCAGGAGAATGCCGCGGGTGTTCAAGGCTTCGAGCGAAGCGAGCACGTCGGCACCCGACACGTGGTCGAGGTTGCCGGTCGGCTCGTCCGCGAGCAGCACCGTCGGCTCCATGATCATCGCGCGCGCGATGGCGACGCGCTGGCGCTGGCCGCCGGAGAGCTGCGCAGGCCGGTGATGACCGCGGTCCGTCAGGCTCAGGTCTGCCAGCACTTTCGCCGTCCGCTCGCGCCGTTCGGCCGGCGCCACCCCGGCGAGCACCATCGGCAGTTCGACGTTTTCGAACGCCGTCATGCGCGGCACGAGGTGGAACGACTGGAAGATGAAGCCGATCTTGCGCGAGCGCAGCGCGGCGAGCTCGTCGTCGGACAGGCCGGTCGTGTCGCGGTCATCGAGCACGTAGGCCCCGGACGTGGGCCGGTCGAGCAGGCCGATGATGTTGAGCAGCGTCGACTTGCCGGAGCCGCTCGGTCCCATGATCGACACGTAATCGCCGGCCTCGAACGCGAGGCTCACGTCGTCGAGCGCGCGGACGAGCTGTTCGCCGACCTGGAAGTGGCGGCTGAGGCTGCGGATCTCGATCATGGCGGTCCGCCGGCGCTCAGCGGTTGGTGGCCGACACGCCGTCCGCCAGGCCTTCGCGGTCGATCGACACGACGACCTGCGCGCCGGGCGCGAGGCCCTTCGTGATCTCGGTGTGCTCCCAGTTGCCGAGGCCGGTCTCGACGGTCACGAGTTTCACCTTGCCGCCGTCGAGCACGTAGACCTTCTTGCCCTCGATGATCGCGCGCGTCGGCACGCGCAGGGTCTGGGGTCGCTCTGCGATGATTACTTCGACGTCCGCGCTGTAGCCGGGCAGCAGGTTCGCGTTTTCGCGCTCGTCGATCTCCGCTTCGATCTCGACGGTGCGCGCCTGTTTCTCCGTGTCGAGCACGTATGGCGCGACTCGGCGCACGTGCGCTGCGAAGCGGCGGTCCTTGAACGCGTCGAGCGTGACGCGCGCCTTCATGCCTTCCTTCACGCGGGGCGCGTCGACTTCGTCGATCGGCGCGGTGACGTAGATGCAGCTCGCGTCGACGAGATCCACGGCCGGCGGCGTCGGGATGCCGACGGGGGAGGGCGTGATGAACTCGCCGATCTCACCGTTGATTTCGGCGACGATGCCGGTGAACGGCGCGCGCAAGCGCGTGCGCTCGAGGCTCGCGGTGGCTTCGTCGATACGCGCGCTCGAGACCTTCACCTGCTCGTTGGCGGCGCGGCACGCCGCCGCTGCGCCATCGGCCTGCCCGGCCGCGCGCTCGGCGAGCTCGACGGACACCAGCTTGTCCTGCACCAGCTTGGCGAGGCGCGCGGATTCCTTCTTCGACGTGGCGGCTTCGATGCACGCCTGGTCCCGGCGCGCCTTGGCGGCCTCCGCGTCGCGCCTGGCCAGGTCGAGGCTGGCGCGGATGTCGTCGTTCCACAGTTCGAGCAGTACCTGTCCTTTCTCGACCTTGTCGCCTTTCTTCACCGGCAGGCTCGCGATCTGGCCGGCCGACGGTGGCGCCATGCGCGCGCGGTTGCAGGCCTTGACGGTGCCGGCGCGAGTGTTGGTCACGGTCTCAGCGACGAGGCCGCGATCGGCGGCCACGGTTTCGACCGTGATGGGCTTGGAACGACTTGCAAAGACGGCGATGCCGGCCACGGCCGCCGCGGCAATGCCGAGTCCCAGCAGCAGCCGAACGCTTCTCTTCATCCTGTGTCCGTCCTGACCGGTCCGGTGGGCCGTTGCAAGCATTGCAACATCGGCGGGGTGCGGGCGCAATTCGGGGCGGCCGTGACTTACACTGCGGCCCGGTGAGCTCCCGTTCTCCCGGTTCGCGTTGCCTGGCACCGGTCGGATCCCCGGCCGGACTGCGTCTCGTCGCGCTGGCGCTGCTCGCGTTCCTCGCGACGGCCTGCGCGCCGTTCCAGCCGCAGACGGTTCCACCGCTCCAGGGTGGCGGCGTGCCGGACGCGGGCACGCGCGTCGTCGGCACCGCGATGGCGCAGGTGGGCGCTCCATATCGTTACGGCGGTTCGTCTCCCGCGCAGGGGTTCGATTGCAGCGGACTGGTGTCGTACGTCTTCGGCCAGCAGGGCATCGCGGTGCCGCGGACCGCCGCGCAGCAGTTTGCAGCCGCGCAGCCGGTTCGCGAGCAGGACTTGCGGCCGGGGGACCTCGTGTTCTTCCGGCTCGCGGGGCAGCGGGCGGAGGTTTCGCACGTCGGCATCTACTCGGGACAGGGTCGCTTCGTGCACGCGCCGCAGTCGGGCAGGCGCGTCGGCGAGGCCAGCCTCGACGAAGAGTACTACCGTGAGCGGCTCGCTGGCTTCGGTCGCTTCCCCGCTGGCGGCGATACGCCGCACACCGCTGCGCGTTAGCGTCGCGTCGGCTCCGAATGGCTGCGCCCGATCCGGTGTTCCCCGTCCGGGACGCCGCAAATACGTCCATGTAGGCTCCGCACGCGCCGTCCATGGCGCGTGACGGCCCGGCCAGGGAACACCGGATCGGGCGCAGCCGTTCGTCGGTCGGCTGTCGCGATTTGTGACCGCACTGCGCTACTGCGATTGGCCTGCCTCTTCGCGGCTAGCGCGCATGCCGCTCGCGGCCGGGGGCGTGGCCGGCGAGGCGGCTGCTCTGCGGCGCGACTCATCGAGGTAGCGCAGTTCACCGACCGCGTTAGCGCCGCCATGTGACCGCGCGAGCCAACCTGCGCGTCGCAAAGGATGTCCGGTGCTCGTTCGCCGGGCCGTCACGCGCCATGGACGGCGCGTGCGGAGCCTACATGGACGTACTTGCGGCGTCCCGGCGGACGAGCACCGGACAGCCTCCGACGCGCAGGGCGATCGCGCCAGCCAACGCGTCAACTACCGCGCCACAACGCTAACTGCGAATAGAACGCCCGGCACTCGGTCTCGCGCCCGCGAATGACGCGCCGGCCTGCCAGCGGCCCATGCGTCTCCGACACCACGGTGTGCTGCCCCTCGGCATGCTCGTCGTCGTAGAAATAGATGACCACCCAGTCCGACGTGCGCCCCAGCTGGTGCGCCTGCGCGGTGTTCGAAAAGAGCGCCGTGAAGTGCCATCCGTCGCGGGACGAGTGCAGCACCGGCAACCACGCTTCACCCGACGGGTTGAAGCGCTTCGGCGCGATCGTCGGCAATTCGTCGCGCGCAGACTTTTCGCGATATTCCTTGTCGATTGCGAGCACCGTCTCGACCGAAGGTTGCGCGGGCGCCGCGCCGTTCGTGCAGGGCGCGGGGCGAGGCCGTCCGCGTGAGAGCATCACCTGCAGGTTGGCGCGGATCGTCGCCGCGCGGCGTGGACCCACGCCCGGCACGGTTTCGAGACGGCCATCGTGGGCCGCAAGTTCGAGCGCCTCCAGCGTGTCGATGTGCAGCTCCTCGTGGATACGTTCCGCGAGCCGGTGCCCGAGGCCGGGCACCACCGTGAAGAGCTGTACGGGATCCGCACTGCCGCGCAGGCGATCGAGCTGCGTCCATCGGCCCGTCTGCACCATCTCGGCGAGCGCCGCCGCGATGCCCCGCCCGATGTGCGGAAGCTTCTCCAGGCCCGCAGGGCCTTCGCGCTCCACGATCGTAGACACGTCCTCGTCGAGGTCGCGCACTGTGTCGGCCGCCTTGCGGTACGCGGACACGCGGAAGGGATTCGCGCCCTGCGCTTCCAGGAGGTCCGCGGCCTCGCGCAGGCGGTCGGTGTAGCGCGCACGATCCTCGGTAGGCATGGCGGAAGGCATGCTCAGGCCGGTTGGTCGGGGCCCGGGTCCGGGTGCTGGTCGCGCAGCACTCTAGCCAGCGCGCGGCAGGCGTCGTTGGTGGTGAAGATGCCGACGAGCTTGCCGCCCCGGGTCACCAGCGCCGAGCCGATGCGCCGCTCGGCCATGGCCGCCGCGACCTCGTCCAGGGGTGCGCCGGATTCCACGACGTACGAGTCCGGTTGGAACACGTCCCGCACGCTCAGTTCGCGTTCGGGCGGCGAGTCGAGGTCCGGCCCGAGGGCGAGCTTGATGTCGCGATCCGTGAGGATGCCGGCCAGTACGCCATCCCGGGTGACCGGCAGGTGGTGGATCTGGCGCTCCCGCAGGAACGCATGGGCCTCGGCCAGCGGCGCTTCGACGTCGATCGAATACGGGAACGGCGTCATGAAGGCGAGGATCTGCGGCAGACGATGACGCGACATGACGACGCAAGCCAGATGAGGGCGCTTGCGCGATGCTGCCTCGCCGCGCGCATCCGGGCCATTCGGGTTTTACGAGAATTTTGCGGTTTCCACTATGATCGGGCCCCATGCTGCTTTCCCTCCTGCAGGTCCTCCGCCGTATCGCCGCATCCGCCGTCCTGGGCGTGCTCCTGATTGCCGGGGGTGTGTGGCTGTACTTCGCGCTCAACGGCCCGGAGCCCCAGGTCTGGCATCGCGCCAGGCTCCACGAGGAATTCACGGTCGCGAAGGCCGGGGACGTCACCACCCTGGCGGCCTACCGCCAGCTCGAGGACCGGCTCTTCGACGAACTCCGCCGCGAGGTCTATGCGAAGGTGGCGCCGGGCGACATCGCGCCCTTCAATCGCTTTGCCGTGGGCAGCCGCAGCGATCCCGGCGTGTGGCCGGTAAACTGGAACCGCACCTTCGAGATCGCCCCCGCTCAGCCCGTGGGCGGCGTGCTCCTGTTGCACGGACTCACGGATTCCCCGTACAGCCTGCGGTCGATCGGCGAACACCTGGGCGCCAGGGGGTTTCACGTGGTCGGCCTGCGTTTGCCCGGTCACGGCACGGCGCCGTCGGGGCTGTTGACGTTCGAGATCGAGGACATGGAGGCCGCGGTGCGCATGGCGATGCGCGACCTGCGCGCGCAGCTCGGGCCCGGCAAGCCGATCTACATGATCGGCTACTCGAACGGCGCGGCGCTCTCAGTGAGCTACAGCCTCTCGATCCTCGAGGGCGACAAGGCATCGCCGCAACCGGCCGGCCTGGTCCTGGTCTCGCCGGCCATCGCCATCTCGCCGCTGGCGGTGATTGGACGCATTCGCACCGGCATCTCGGAATTGCCCGGTTTCGCACGTGCGGCCTGGCAGGTGATCACGGCCGAGGTGGACCCGTACAAGTACCAGTCGTTCAGCTTCCATGCAGCCGGCGAGACGCAGCGCCTCACGAGCCGGCTCGCCAGGCGGCTCGAGCGCTTCGGCAAGGCCGGGCCGATCCAGGGCTTTCCGCCGACCCTGGTCTTCCTCTCCACGGTCGATTCGACCGTCAAGGCCGAAGCGGTGGTGGACGTGCTGCTCGGCCGCCTTGCCACCGGCGACAACGATCTCGTGCTGTTCGACGTGAATCGTGAAGCGCGGGTGCAACCCTTGCTGGTGGCCGACCCTGGCCCGCTGACGCAGCGCCTGCTCGGTACGCCGCAGCGCCCGTACGCCCTCACCGTGGTGACGAACGTGAACCCGCGCACCGAGCAGGTGAAGGAGATGCACGCCGACGCGAAGACCGGCCGGCAGACCGAGCGCCTGCTCGACCTCGCCTGGCCCGCCGGCGTGTTCTCGCTGTCGCACGTGGCCCTCCCGTTCCCGCCCGACGATCCGCTGTACGGCTACGAGTCGCTCGAGGGCACGAACCACGTGCAACTCGGTCGCATCGAGGCGCGCGGCGAGAACGGCGTGCTCGAGATCCCGGGCTGGATGCTCACGCGCCAGCGCAGCAATCCGTTCCATGCCTACGTGCTCCAGCGCATCGACGACTTCGTCGCGCCGGCGGTCACGGCGCACTGATCCCGCGCGCACCGATGTTGCTTCGCCGTTACGCGCTCCTCGCGCTCCTGCCGCTGCTGACGCATTGCGCCACCGCTCCGCGCCTCGAAGGCGTGGAGCCGAGCCATGCGATCCCGGTCGCGCAAACGAGCCGCATCGACCGCGCCGTCGTCGACGAGCTCGGCGCGAGTCCCCGGGAGTCGGGCATCCGCCTCATCGAGGACAACGCGCTGGCATTCGCCTACCGCGCCGCGACGGCCGAGGCCGCCGGCCGCTCGCTCGACGTGCAGTACTACATCTGGCAGGACGACCTCACGGGCAAGCTGCTCGCCTCCGAGCTGATGCGCGCAGCCGAGCGGGGGGTGCGCGTGCGCCTGCTGATCGACGATGCGGACGGCCGCGCCAAGCACGACATCTTCACGGTCGCCGACCAGCATCCGCTGATCGAAGTGCGGATCTTCAACCCGTTCTACAACCGTTACGGCAGCATCGCGAAGGTGGGCGAATTCCTCCTGCGCGGCAGCCGCCTCAACCGCCGCATGCACAACAAGGCGTGGATCGTCGACAACCGCATGGCCATCCTCGGCGGCCGCAACATCGGCGACGAGTACTTCGGTGCGTCGCGGCACTCGAACTTCGCCGACCTCGACGTCCTGCTGACCGGTCCGGTCGTCGAGGACGTCAGCCGCGAGTTCGACGCGTACTGGAACAGCGAGAATGCCGTGCCGGTGTCGCGGTTCGACAGCCGCAAGCCGAAGCCGGGCGAACTCGAGAACCTGATCCGCCTCGCAAACGACTTCCGCGAAAGCAAGAGTGACACGCCCTATGTCGCCGCGTTGCGTGACGTGCAGCAGCGCGCGAACCTGATCGCGAGCGCGCCGCCGCCGCTCAAGGTGCGGGAGATCAAGCTGCTGGTCGACGAGCCCACCAAGATCGGTTCGGATGACGAAGGCCTGCAGGCCTCCGTGGTGCTGAGCGGCCTCGACGCTGCGATCGCCCAGGCCAGCCGGGAGACCCTGGTCATTTCCCCGTACTTCGTGCCGGGCGAGCAGGGGGCCGCGGGCCTCATTGCCGACGTGCGGCGCGGGATGCGCGTCGTCGTGCTGACCAATTCGCTCGCCGCGACGGACGTCGCAGCCGTGCACACGGGCTATGCGCGCTATCGCCGCGACCTGCTGCGGGGCGGGGTCGAACTGTACGAGATGAAGCGCAAGCCCGGCGACCCGGATGCGCGAAGGAAAATTAGCGTGCTCGGCTCGTCCGGCGCCACGTTGCACACCAAGGCCATGGTCATCGACCGGCGCTGGGCCTACATCGGTTCGATGAACATTGATCCCCGCTCGGCGAACCTCAATACCGAGATGGGCGTGCTGGTCGACAGCCCGGAGCTGGCCGAGCAGTTGCGCCGCCAATTCGAGCTGACCACGTCCCCGGACCTCAGTTACCGCGTGGTCCTGGAGGAGGGCGACGGGCTCGTCTGGTACGATCGCGCCAACGGTCAGGAACGCCGCGGGGAAAACGAGCCGGACGCCAGCATCCTGGAGCGCGTCGGCGTGACGTTGCTCCGTCTCGTTCCGATCGAATCCCAGCTTTGAGCACAGAGGCACGCACCATGGCCGCAACGAATACGCCCACGTCCACCTCCACGACCCCGTCAGGCGCAGTGCCTCCGCCGGCGCAGAGGCCGCCGCGTCGCAGCTTCATGTTCTTCGTGTGGACCAGCCTCATCGGCGCGCTGGTGCTGATCGCGCTCTACACGCTCTTCATGCTGTGGTGGAGCTACTCGGAGGGCGAGCGCGCGGGCGTGCTGCAGAAGTTCTCGAAGCGTGGCTGGATCTGCAAGACGTACGAGGGCGAACTCGCCATGTACGTGGTGGGCGGCGTCGCCCCGCAGATCTGGAACTTCTCGGTGCGCGACGGCGCGGTGGCCGAACGGCTGTTCAAGGCGGTGGGCCAGCAGGTGCGCCTGTCCTACAGCGAGCATCCCGGATTGCCGACCAACTGCTTCGGCGAGACGGATTACTTCATCAACAAAGTCGAAATCGTGAGCACGCCGGCGCCCATCGCGCCTTCGTCCGGCATGAGCGTGGCGCCGACGGCGCCCGTGGATCAGGCGACGCCCAAGGAGATGCCGCCGGCGAATCCGCCAGGCGGTCCACCGTCGCCCCCGGCACTGCCTCCGGGTCAAGCGCCGTCGACCTGATCGGCGTCAGGGAATTTCCTCGACCATGACCCACGCGGAGTATTCCGAGTCGGACGAGCGGGTGCCCCAGCGGAGCAGCCCGTTCGTCGAGCCGGAACTCTGCTCACCTACGGCCCCGATCGCAATGCGCTCACCGAGGCGGCCGGACACGGTCGTCACGACGCGCTGCGTGTCGATGGCCCCGCGGCTGCGGAACGCCTGTTGCTGCGGCGAGATCTCCAGCGTCACGCGGTCGCCGCTGAGCCGTGCCGTCGCGTAGAACCCGCTGCTCGCCTCGCGATACTGCGTGGTCTGCGAGACAGTCGGGCCGTACCAGCCCGACGTGACGTTCGTCGTCGTCACCGGGCGCGACTGGCCGACGGCAATGTAGGCCTCCGAGCCTTCGAGCGCGCGCACGCTGCTCACGCTGCCCGCGTCCGTCTGCAGCGTGCGCGCCTGGGCCTGCACCTGCACGCCCGACTCCGCGCCTGGCGGACGATTCACGCCCACCTGCACGTCGCCGCTACCGACGGTGGCCGAGCCGCGTATGCCGGCCGAGTCGTCGTTCGAGACACCGCCCTGCCCGACGCTGATGAGCAGTTGTCGCGGCGCCCGGTCGAGCGCCGCCACGGCCTGCTGGATCTGCGCGAAATTGTCCGCGCTCGTGCGCACGATGAGCAGGTTGTCCGTGCCCGTGATCACGCCGCCGCGCTCGACGAGCGGCTGCACCACCGGCAGGATTTCGTCGGCGAGGCGGTGCTTCAGCGTGATGATCTGCATGTCCTGCGCGTGCACGCTCGACGCGAGGAAGCCGACGGCGATGGCCAATGCGCCGCAACGCCTTGCGATGCGCCTCAGGGTGTTCAGGGCTTGCATGCACCGATCAGCTCGCAGAACTTCGCCAGGTCGATGTTGCCGCCCGACACGACCGCGACGATCGGCCCGGCGCCCGCCTTGCCGGTCAACGCGGCCGCGACCGACAGCGCCCCGGCCCCCTCGGCGATGACGCGCGTCTTCTCCGCCAGCAGGCGCATCGCCTTGCGCGTGTCGTCCAGGCTCACGACGATGCACCCGTCCATCACGGGCTTCATGCGCTCCCACATGCGCGGGAACATGCTCTGGCCGCCGGCGCCGTCCACGAACGACGCCTGCCATTCGCCGAACACCTGCGGCGATCCGGCTGCCAACGACCGGGCGGTCGGTGCTGCCGTCTCCGGTTCGGCGCCCCAGACCTTGATCGCCGGATTGAGCGCCTTGATGGCGCTGCCGACGCCGGCGATGAGCCCGCCGCCCCCGATGCTGCCGATCACGGCCACCGTGTCCGGCGCGTCCTCGAGGATCTCGAGGCCCATCGTCGCGTGACCGGCGATGAAGTTGTGATCGTCGAAGGGATGGATGAAGGTTCCCTCGACACCCTCGTAGGCGCGATCCTCCAGGGCCTTCCAGGCCACGGCATAGGGCACGGGCACGATGCGGGCGCCGAGCGCGCGCATGCGCTCCATCTTCGAGGCCGGCGCGGTCTCGATGGCGACGACGGTGCAGGGCACGCCCGCCTGCCGGGCCGCGTAGGCCACGCCTTGGCCGGCATTGCCGGCGCTGATCGTCCACACGCCGCGCTTGCGCTCCGGCTCGGACAACAGCGACACGGCATTGGCCGCGCCCCGCAACTTGTAGGCGTTGATCGGCTGGAGGTTCTCGAGCTTGAGGCGGATGTCGGGAAAGCCCGGCCCGAGCTCGAGGCGCACCAACGGCGTGCGCACGATCGTCTGCGCGATTCGTGCGCGCGCGGCCTGCACCTCGGCGAGCGTGATCGGACGGACGGCTTCCAGGTGCGATGTCGTCATGAGTTACTCTTGGATCCTTGCTGCGAACGGTCGCCGAGTTCAAGCCATGATCCTACTAGAGACCGCGCGGCTGCGGCTGCGCAGATTCACCGTCGACGACGCGGACGTGCTGGTCGAGCTGGATTCCGATCCCGAGGTGATGCGCTACGTCACCGGCGGCCGGCCGACGCCGCGCGACGCCTATGTGAGTAGCTTCATGCCCCGCTGGTTCGAGATCTACGAACAGCAGCCGCTGCTCGGCTACTGGGCGGCCGAGTGCCTGCCGGACGGGGAATTCCTCGGCTGGTTCCATCTGCGGGACGATCGCATCGAACCGGAGTACCTCGAACTCGGGTATCGCCTGCGCAGGGCCGCGTGGGGGCACGGGTACGCGACGGAAGGCGCTCGCGCCCTGCTCGAGCACGGTTTCATGCGCGTTGGTGCGGAGAAGATTTCGGCGCGCACGCTGCTCGGCAACCGGGCGTCGCAGCGCGTCATGGAGAAGTGCCGCCTGCGCCGCACCGGCGAATTCGTCTACCCGGACAGCCTCGCGATCGGCGAGACGGAGGACGAGCGCCGGGCCTGCAAGTACGAGATCGGCCGCGCCGAGTGGCTGGCTAGCCGCGCTTGAGGAACGCCTCGCACGCAGCGCGGCCTTCGTCGCCTTCGGGCAGCTTCACGCAGATCTGCTGCGTTCGCGCGCGAAGCTTGCCCACGGTCTTTGCGGCTTCGCCCGTCTTGCCCCACTTGAGCAGCTGCTCGCTGAGTTGCTCCAGCCGGATGCGCGTGCGCTGGTAGAACGCGTCCGGCGAGCCGTCGAGTTCGCCGAGTACGTCGAGCCCTGCCTTCTCGATCCCGTTCACGTTTCCGGGCGTCATCTCGATCATGCCGGTGAGGTAGTTGTATCCCCACTGGAAGCGCGTGGCCGGGCCCTTCGCGTCGTGGTACGCGCGTCCGAGCCACTGCACCGCTTCGTCCTTGCGTCCGGCCTTCTCGGCAAGGTCCGCGAGGTCGAGCATGAAGTAGTACGGTGTCTTCGACTTGCCGAGTTCCGCGGTCAGCAGCTGGTTGCCCTCGGCGTCGAGGCCCGCTTCCCAATAGAGGCCGACGGCGGCGTTGATCGCGGCCGTCCGCGCCGCCGGTTCGGTCACCGCGGCATCGACTTTCGCCACGGCGCGGCGCGCCTCGTCGAGCAGTGCGGGCGGCAGCGGACCGTCGGGTGCGTCGAGCCTGGCGAGCAGCACGCGTCCGCGCAGCACGTTCAGCTGCTCCTTCGTCGAGAGCGCGCCTTCGCCCGTCAGCGCCGCAAGCTTGTCGAGCGCTGCGCTCCACGCCGTCGTCAGTTGGCGGCGCTCGGGCGTGCCCGCGTCCGAGAGCGCGCCGACCACGTCCGGCGCTGCGTAAAGAAGGTGTTCGACGTTGGCCTGTTGCACGGACGGCTGGTCTATCAGCGTCAGCAGCTTGCGGCGCGCATCGGCGCGCTCGAGCCCGTCGAACGCCGGCTGCTTGCTGTCCTTGGCGTCACGCGCAGCCGACGAGAGGTACTCGAAGAACAGTCTCGAGCAGTCGGCCTCGATTTCCGCCGGGCAACGCGCTGCCAGCTGGCGGAAGGTGGCGGTTCGCTCTGCCTGCGGCAGGACGTGGCCGTTGTCCGTGGCCCAGTCGTAATACGCGAGCAGCTTCCAGTCGTTCTGTGCTGGTCTCCCCGCCCTGGCGCGCGGCGGCGAGGATGTCGGCCACCGGCCTGGCGCCGGCGAGCGCGACGTCGAGGATCTTCGCGTAGAGCCGGATATCGACGCCGCCCGGCAGGCGCGTGATCTCGGTGCCGTCGGGGCGGAACAGGATCATGGTCGGGTAGCCAACGATGCCGAACTGTTCACCGTATTTCTGCGCGCTCGGCGTGTCGCCGTCGAGGTACACCGGCACGAACAGGCGCGAGCGTTCCTGGAACTCGCGCCTGCTGAAAATGGTGGCCTTGATCTGCGCGCAGGGCGGGCACCACTCGGCGCCCCAGTAGAGGAACAGCGGCTTGCTGGACGTCTTCGCGGCGTCAAAGGCCGCGTCCACGCCGCCCGGGTACCAGTCGATGCCGGCCGGCAGGTGCCTGGCCGCCGCGGCGGCGTGGTCCGGTTTTGCGGCCGGGGTCTCGGGGGCGGGCGCCTTGCGGCCGCAGCCTGCAAGCGCAGCCATGAAGCACACTCCGAGAGCGATCACGCGCAGTCTCATATCGGTTCCGTGACGGCGCACAGCCGGGGAGGCGCGAGGATACGCCGCGACGGGCGTGGCGGCAAAATGCGGGCGGCACGATTGCGTGCCGAGGCGGCTGCCTCTATCGTCGGGGCGTCACCCTGGAGAATGCGCCATGTCCTCCAACGAAGGGTCGTCTGCCAAGGCGATCCTCTACGCCTTCCTCGCAAACTTCGGGATCGCCATCACCAAGACCGGGGCGGCCATCTATACGAATTCGGGCAGCATGCTGGCCGAGGCCATCCACTCGTACGCCGACTGCGCGAACCAGGTGCTGCTCTACGTCGGGCTCAAGCAGTCGGACAATCCGCCCACCGCTGCGCACCCGCTCGGCTTCGGCAAGGTCACGTATTTCTGGAGCTTCGTCGTCGCACTGCTGCTGTTCAGCGTGGGCGGCCTGTTCTCGATCTACGAAGGCTGGCACAAGCTCCACAATCCGGAGCCGCTCAACAAGGCCTGGGTGGCACTCACGGTGCTTGCGATCTCGATCGTTCTCGAGTCCGGCAGCCTGCTCGGCTGCCTCAAGGAGATCGCGAAGATCCGTCGCGGCCGCCCGTTCATGGAATGGCTGCGGCACACGCGCAATGCGGAGCTGGTCGTCGTGCTCGGCGAAGACATTGCGGCGCTCGCGGGCCTGGGGCTGGCCTTCGCGTTCGTCGGGCTCGCGGCGCAGACGGGCGACACGCGCTACGATGCGATCGGCTCGATCCTGATCGGCTGCGTGCTCATCATCGTCGCCGCGTTCATCGTGGTGCGCATCCGCGCGCTGCTGATCGGCAAGTCGGCGGAGCCTGCCCTGCGCGCGCAGATCGACGAGCTGATCAATCGCGACCCAGACATCGAGACGCTGCTCCACACGATCACGCTGCAGTTCGGCCCGAAAGTGCTGCTCGCCGCCAAGGTGAAGATGCGTGCTGGATTGACCATCGAAGAGGCCGTCCAGCACCTCAACGACCTGGAGCGCGACATCAAGAAGAGCTTCCCCGAAGTGGGCTGGATCTTCGTCGAGCCCGACGTCAAGGACTGATCGCGGCCATCTCGTAGGCGATGCGTGCCGCCGTTCGCGCGGTGCGTCCGTCCGGATCGTGGCGCGGATTGAATTCCGCGATGTCCGCGACGAGCAGCTTGCTCGCCGGCGTACGATGCCCGCACACACGCAGGGTTTCACGCAGCAGCGCGATGGCCCGGTGCAGCGCCACGCCGAGCCCGGACGGCGCGCTCACGCCGGGAGCCACGGCGGGCGGCAGCACGTCGAGGCAGAACGTGAGGTAGATCGCCGACGAGTCGGCGATGAATTCGCGCAGCACGGCTTCCGTCGAGGCGCCGCCCGCATCCACGTCGAAGACGATTTCCGTCCCGAGGGACTGCGCGCGCTGCAGCAGGGCCGGAGTGTTCGCGGGTTCGGCGGCGCCGATGCAGAGGTAGCGGAATTCCTTGCCCGCCGCCGCGCGCGCCTCCGCGATCTGCAGGAACGGCGTGCCCGACGTGCCGCGCCCCGGCGCGTCCGGCTTGCGGATGTCGAGGTGCGCGTCGAAATTGACGATGCCGAGCCGCTCGAAGCGCGGGTGCCCGGTGAGCGCCTGTTCGATGCCCTGGTACGCCGCCCATGCGATTTCGTGGCCGCCGCCGAGGCCGATCGGCGCGTGGCCTGCGCGCAGGATTCGCGCGACGAGGTCGGCGTATTCCTGCTGCGCGGCTTCGAGGCGATCGCCGTCGCACACGACGTCGCCTGCGTCGAGGAGACTGTCGGCGCCGCCGCCGTGCCACGCGAGGTTCGAGAGCATCCTGCGCAGCACTTGCGGGCCTTCCGCGCCGCCCGGCCGGCCGTGGTTGCGAGTCACGCCCGCATCGCACGCGAAGCCGACGATGGCCGTGCCGGGCACCGCATCCGGCGTCATCGGCCGCACCACCTGGTGCCAGCGCCGGCCCGATGCGCCTTCGACGGCGTCCACGCGGCCGGTCCAGTTCGCCATGGGGTCTCGGATCGGCATCTCGCTTCCTTCAGGCGGGGCGCTCGAGCGCGATCTCGCCATTTCTCACGACCATGCTGCAGGGATTGAAACCGGCCCAGTAGCCGAGTTCGTCGAGCGAATCGATCGACCACACCGCCAGGTCCGCTGCGTAGCCTGGCTGGATCGCGCCGCGCGCGGATTGCAGGCCGAGTGCCGCAGCCGCGTGGCGCGTGACGCCGGCCAGCACCTCGCCGCTCGTCAGGCCGAACAGGCGGCGGGCCATGTTCATGGCGAGCAGCAGCGACGCGCCCGGCGCGGAGCCGGGATTGCAGTCGGTCGCCACGGCGATGCGCACTCGCTGCTTGCGCAGCGCGGCGATCGGCGGGAGCCTTTCTTCCGCCAGCGCGTAGAACGCCACGGGCAGCAGCACGGCAACGGTGCCTGCCGTCGCAAGCGCGGCCGCATCTTCGTCCGTCGTGTATTCGAGGTGGTCGCAGGACAGCGCACCGTAGCTCGCGGCAAGCTGGCTGCCGCCGACGTTCGACAGCTGTTCCGCGTGCATGCGCACCGGAAGGCCCAGCGCAACCGCCTTGGCGTAGAGGCGCTCGCATTGCGCGGTGCTGAACGCGATGTTCTCGCAGAATGCGTCGACGCAGTCGACCAGAGCCCTCACCCGCGGCATCGACGCTGTCGCGTCAATGCTTGCGACCTCTCCCGCAAGCGGGAGAGGTGTCTCGCGCCCTCTCCCGCCCGCGGGAGAGGGTTGGGGTGAGGGTCTCGCTCGGATCAGTCTTGGCAGCCAGTCGTTGCAGATCGTGTCGATGTATTCGTCCGCGCGGCCCGAGAACTCCGGCGGCAACGCATGCGCCGCGAGGAAGCTCGTCGAGACCGTCACCGGTCGCGTGGCCTCGAGTTGCCGCGCGACGCGCAGCATGCGCTCCTCGGTCGCGAAGTCGAGCCCGTAACCCGACTTGATCTCGACCGTGGTCACGCCTTCCTGCAGCAGCGAGTCCAGCCGGGGCAGGCTCTGCCGCAGCAGTTCCTCTTCGCTCGCCGCGCGTGTCGCGCGCACCGTGCTCAGGATGCCGCCGCCCTCGCGCGCGATGTCCGAGTAGCTCGTGCCCGCCGTGCGTCGCGCGAACTCCGACGCGCGCTGGCCGGCGAACACGAGGTGCGTGTGGCAATCGATCAGGCCGGGCGTTACCCAGCGGCCCGCCAGTTCGATCATGCGGTCCGGGCGCAGGCCGGAGGGCAGCGCGCGTTCGTCGCCGACCCACGCGACCTTGCCGTCCTCCGTCAGCAGCGCGCCGCGCTCGAACACGCGTGCCTGGTCGTCGCAGGTCGCGATCCGGGCATTGCGCCAGAGGGTCCGCATCTCAGTCGAGGAACGGCAGCTTGAGCCCGTTCTCGCGCGCGCAGTCGATCGCGATCTCGTAGCCAGCGTCGGCATGGCGCATCACGCCCGTACCCGGATCGTTCCACAGTACGCGCTCGACACGCTTCGCGGCTGCCGGCGTGCCATCGCACACGATCACCACGCCCGAATGCTGCGAGTAGCCGATGCCGACGCCGCCGCCATGGTGGATCGACACCCACGTGGCGCCGCTCGCGGTGTTGAGCAGCGCGTTGAGCAGCGGCCAGTCCGCCACGGCGTCGGATCCGTCCCGCATCGCCTCGGTTTCGCGGTTGGGACTCGCGACCGAGCCGGAATCGAGGTGATCGCGGCCGATCACGACCGGCGCCTTCAGTTCGCCGCGCGCGACCATCTCGTTGAACGCGAGGCCGAGGCGGTGACGCTGCCCGAGGCCGACCCAGCAGATGCGGGCCGGCAGGCCCTGGAACTGGATGCGCTCGCGCGCCATGTCGAGCCAGCGATGCAGGTGCGCATCGTCCGGGATCATCTCCTTCACCTTCTGGTCGGTGCGGTAGATGTCCTCGGGATCGCCGGAGAGCGCGGCCCAGCGGAACGGGCCGATGCCACGGCAGAAGAGTGGCCGCACGTACGCGGGCACGAAGCCCGGAAACGAAAAAGCGTCCGTGACGCCCGCGTCGTACGCGACCTGCCGGATGTTGTTGCCGTAGTCGAACACCGGGATGCCGAGCTTCTTGAACTCGAGCATCGCCTGCACGTGCTTCGCCATCGACTTGCGCGCCGCGGCTTCGACCGCCTGCGGGTCGTTCGCGTGCTCCCACTGCTCGACGGTCCAGCCCTCGGGCAGGTAGCCGTTGATCGGGTCGTGTGCCGAGGTCTGGTCGGTGACGGCGTCGGGCCGCACGCCCCGGCGCAGCAGTTCGGGCAGCACTTCGGCCGCATTGCCGAGCAGGCCGACGGAAATCGCTTTTCCTTCGCGACCGGCGCGCGCGAGGATCTCGAGCGCTTCGTCGAGGGAGACCGTGCTCACGTCGAGATAACGCGTGTCGAGGCGCTTCTGGATGCGGTCCTGCCGGCATTCGATGGCGAGCATCGATGCGCCTGCCATCGTGGCCGCGAGCGGTTGCGCGCCGCCCATGCCGCCGAGTCCCGCCGTGAGGATCCACTTGCCCGTGAGGTTGCCGCCGAAGTGCTGGCGGCCCATTTCGACGAACGTCTCGTACGTGCCCTGCACGATGCCCTGGCTGCCGATGTAGATCCACGAGCCGGCCGTCATCTGGCCGTACATCATCAGCCCCTTGCGATCGAGCTCGTGGAAGTGCTCCCAGGTGGACCAGCGGCCGACGAGGTTCGAGTTCGCGATCAGCACGCGTGGCGCGTCGGCATGGGTGCGGAACATGCCGACCGGCTTGCCGGACTGCACGAGCAGCGTTTCGTCGTCGCCGAGTTCGCGCAGCGCCTTCACGATGCGGTCGTAGCAGTCCCAGTTGCGCGCAGCGCGGCCGATGCCGCCGTAGACGACGAGGTCGCCGGGGCGTTCGGCGACGTCGGGGTCGAGGTTGTTCATCAGCATGCGCAGCGGGGCCTCGGTGAGCCAGCTGCGGGCGGACAGGGTGGTGCCGCGGGGCGCCCGGATCGGGCCGCGCGCGGAGCGATGCAGGTCGTTCATGGGCGGCGTTATATCATTCGCCCGGTCGTCCGTATCGGGAGCCGCCTGTGATCCGCTGGTTTGCCATCCTGTCCCTGCTGCAGGTCGTCGCCTTCTGGAAAATCCTCGGCCGGATGGGATTCCCGCCGTGGCTCGCCATCATGGCGTCCATCCCGATCGTGAACCTGGTCCTGCTCTATTACCTGGCCATGACGCCCTGGCCGATCGACCAGCGCACACTCCCGCCCCGCCCGGGCGGACCCGACGCCGGTTTCTGAGGAGTTGCCGCCGATTGTCGTCACGGGCCACCTCGGGTACCGTGGCACCCCCCGCGAAGCTCCGCGATCCCCTTTGATTAAAGGAAATCCGTATGGCCGGCCCTGCAAACGCCCCTGAACCGAAGATGGATGTGAACGACCTCTGGCGCGAGGACACGTTCACCGACCGCAGGGTGGGCACCATCCGCGTGATGACGCCGGTGAAGTCGGACGGCTCGCCGGACCCTTCACGCCAGCCGACCTATGTCGGGCAGGCGCAGATCATGACGCCCGCCGGCGCGCTGCCGCTGTCGTTCGAGATCGAGGCGAAGAACCTCGCCGAGGCCTGCGCCGGCTTTTCGGACGGCGCCAAGGTGGCGTTCGAAGAGACCATGAAGGAACTGCAGGAAATGCGGCGCCAGCAGGCTTCGTCGATCGTGATTCCGGATGCGGGCGCCGCCGCCGCGCTCGGCCAGGGCGCTCCGCCCCGCGGCAAGATCCAGTTTCCGTAGTCTCCACCTCTCCCGCCTGCCGGAGAGGGTGTCTTACCTCTCCCGCCTGCGGGAGAGGTCGGGCGACAGCCCGGGTGAGGGTTTCTTACCTCTCCCGCTTGCGGGATAGGTCGCCCCGCGGGGCGGGTGAGGGCGTCTTACCTCTCCCGCAAGCGGGCGAGGGCATTCACCGTTCCCCCCGCGCGATCGCCTGCAACGCGGCGATCCGCTGCTCCGTCGGCGGATGCGTCGAGAACAGCGAGGCGATCCCGCCCTTGAACGCCGAGAGCGGATTGACCTGCGCGAGCGGCGCCATCGTCGGCGACACCGCCATGGGGATACGCTGCGCAGCCATCTGCAGCTTGCCGAGCGCGCTCGCGAGCGCCAGCGGCTTGCCGCTGATCTCCGCCCCCGACGCATCGGCCTTGAATTCGCGCGAGCGGCTGATCGCAAACTGGATGATCATCGCCGCGAAGGGCGCGAGGAGCGCCGCCAGCGGGGCCAGCGGCGAGCGGTTCTGGCCGTTCGAAGGCGAATACATCCCGAAGCGAGCCAGGTTGGTGATCGCACCGGCCATCGTGGCGGACAGCGTCTGCAGCAGCATGTCGTGATTCTTCACGTGGCCGAGCTCGTGCGCGAGAACGCCGGCCAACTCATCGCGATCGACGAGCTTCGTCAGGCCTTCGGTGACGCACACCACCGCATGCTCCGGATCGCGACCCGTTGCGAAGGCATTCGGCTGCTGGTGAGGCGCCACGGCCAGGGCTGGCATCGGGAGCCCCGCGCGGGTGCGCAATTCGTCGACCAGTGCGTAAAGCTCGGGCGCCTCCTGCTGGCTCACGATCCGGGCGTTGTACGCCTTGAGCGCCATCTTCCCGGAGTTGAAGTACATGACGAAACTCATGACGGCGGCGATCAGGAGCGCGAGGATCATGCCGCTCTGGCCGCCGAGCATGCCGCCGACTACGCCGAAGAGCGCGACCATCCCGGCGAGCAGCACGAAGACCTTGATGTTGTTCATGGGCGAGCATTCCAGCGGCGGGGTGGGGCCGAATCTACCGCAGCCGGCGGTTTCCAGGGGGCGCTGGCTCGGGTGGCCACGCACCGATACGGTGCAGGGCGTGCTGTCACGCAGAATTCACGCCACAGTTGTTGCGGTGCAGCAATTCGGGTGTAGCATGACCCGTGGACTTGGACGCCCGTTGCCGAATCCACAGGAGGATCGATGGAGCGGACTTTTCTTGAAACCGTGCATTTCTTGGGACTCGACATGGAGGTGGCCATCGTCGCGGTGATGGCAGCGCTGCAGGCGTTGCTGGGCCTCGCCGAGCAGGTTCGGGCAGGGCGCAAAGCTTCCCGCGCGACCGTCGCCCGGAACGCCCTGTCCCCCGTGACTGCCGCCTGGCCCCCCAGCGGCTGGAAATCAAATCACTGATCCCGGCTCGCGGATAATGGGGCCCCCGATCGCGAGGGCCGACCCATGTCCGATGCCTTGCACCAGCTGCGCGACGAACTGCGCACCTTCGCGGCCGAACGCGACTGGGACCCGTTCCATTCACCCCGCAACCTGGCAACCGCGCTGGCGGTCGAAGCGGCGGAACTGCTCGAGCCCTTCCAGTGGCTCACCGACGAGCAGAGCCGCGACCCGTCACCGGAGACCCGTGCGGCAGTCGAGGAAGAGCTGGCCGACGTGCTGCTGTACCTCGTGCGGCTCGCCGACAAGCTCGGCGTGGATCTCGAGCAGGCCGCCCGGGCGAAAATCGTGCGCAACGCGGCCAAGTACCCGATCGACAAGGCAAAAGGGTCCGCGCGCAAGTACACGGAGCTGTGACCGGCCAGCGGTGACCGGTATTGACCTGCTTGACCTTCGGCGCGGTCCGCCGAAGGTCAAGACGGTCAATCGCGGGTTCCCCTGAAGCTTGCGACGCAGACGGCGACGGTCTCGTCCGAGTAATCGGTGAACTTCCCTTCGCGGCTCTTGCGCTGGCGCCATTCCCATGGCGCCGGCCGCTGCTCCGGTGAAAGCGACCAGAGCCCACGCTTCAGGTCTCGCGCACCTTTCTCGTAGGCGCAGTACGAAGGGTCGTCGGCGTAGCGGCGATACGTCCACGCCATGCCGCGCTTCACCATCTCGGCGTTGACGTCCATGTCGTCGAGCCACAGCCGCGCGACGAGCCGGTCGTAGCGATCCTGCTCGTACGGTTCGACCTGCACCGCCTTGCCGAACACCAGCGACGACAGCGCCTGCTTCGAGTTCCTGCCGTACGGCTGTCCGCTCTCCGGGGCGTCGATCGCGTGCATCCGGATGCGGATCATCCCGGACGCGAGCCTCACGTCCGCCGTGTCGCCGTCGACCACGCCGACCACGACACCTGGCAGGACGGTGCGCTCTTCGGCATCCAGGTTGCCGAACAGCGCAAAGCTGAAGACGAACAACAGCGGGAGCAGGGCGAGCGACAGGCGCATGGCGGCATGGTGCCCGGATTGCGGCGAATCTCAACACTCACATCAGAAAATGAGTGACGTGCCGCAAACCTCCGCGGCGGAGAATCGACCGTGCGCACATGGATGCGCGGGTGGTCGAACATGGATCGACGGCGGTGGAGGCGCGAGCGGTCGGGCATTGGCATCACGGCCTTCGTGCTCGGCCTCACGTTCGCGACCAGCACGATGTCTCACGCAAAGTCCGGATGCCCGCCTGGGGAGCGAGAGCCCTACGCGCCGTGGGTGTTCTTCGGGTACGCGTGCCAGGGCGCGTGCCGCGAACAGAAGGCCGGCTTCGCGTGGGCCGAGCGCAACGGCATCGGCAACGCATCCGCGTGCCCTGCTCGCAAAGGCGGGTTCGCCGAGGGCTGTCGGACCTATGCCGAGTTCGCCGTGACGGCCGAGCAGGCGGGTTTCGAGTGGGCGCGCGAGAACGAACTGGCCGACGGCTGCGCGTGCGACGGGGCGGGGCAGGCATTCCAGGCGGGGTGCGAGGCGTACCTCCATGCGACAGCCGAATGAGCGAGCGAATCGCCGGCCCGTCCCGTCAACGCGGCCAAAGCACCCACATCCGTAGCGGCTGGCGCATGCGCCCGGCTTCCTCGGCCGCATTGCCTTCCCAGCCCCAGAAGTAATCGGCGCGCACCGCGCCGACGATCGCGCTGCCCGTGTCCTGCGCGACGACGAGGCGTCGCAGCGGTCGGTTCGACAACGGCTCGGTCGTGTCGATCCACGCGGGCGTGCCGTACGGGAGGCTCTTCGGGTCGACCGCAATCGAACGACCGGGTGTCAGTGGCATGCCCTGCGCGCCACGCGGGCCGAGGGACGGATCGGGCAGGGGTTCCTCGCGAAAGAACACGTAGCGCGGGTTAGACCACACCAGCTCGTTGACGCGAGCGGGGTGGCGCCGCGCCCAGTCCTTGATCGCTGGCCACGAGGCTTGCCCGGCAGGCAGTTCGCCTTGATCGATCAGCCAGCGACCGACCGAGTAGTAGGGCCGATCGTTGTGCCCTGCGTAGGCGACCCGCGTCATGCGCGTACTGCCGTTCGGCTCGACGACCCGCAGGCGCCCGGACCCCTGGATGTGCAGCACGAGTGCATCGAGCGGGTCCGCCACGTAAGCGATCTCGCGTCCGCGCATGGAAGCCTGCGCCGCAGGCAAGGTGTCGATCTCGCGGCGCGTCCAGTACGGGCGGCGCGTCGCGAGATCCGCAGGCGGCGCATACAAAGGGAAGCGGAAGGCAACGTCTGCCTGTCGTCGCGCCTCGACCAGCGGTTCGTAATAGCCGGTGATGAGCCCTTGTGGCGCACCTTGCAGCGATTCGACCCGATAGGGACGCAGGTTCTGCATCAGCCAGGCGCGCGCCTGGCCGTCGTCGCGAGGCGTGCTCTGCAGAGCCCGGGAACACGGCGCAGCCCACTCCGGGGCGGGACGCTGGCAGCTGCGCACCAGTGCTGGCCACACCTGCTGCAGCCGGTCCTCGTTCCATCCCGGCAGGTCGCTCCACGCCACGGGCACCCAGCGCGATTGTTCGAGGGTGATCGTCTCTCCGCCCTTCTGAAAGGGTTCGGTTGCGCAGGCGGCCAGCGCGGCGAGGATCGCCACGACGAGCCATCGGAGCAGGCGGGGGACGTGGTGCATCGGCAAAGGTTAGCACCCCGCGACAAACCCTCACCCCGCCCGTCACCTCTCCCGCACGGAAATAGGGGACATTCTCCTTTTTCGCGAAAAAGGAGAATGTCCCCTATTTCCGCTCGCGGGAGAGGTGGAGTACGACGAAACGTGCGCCGGTCACGATGAAACGTTCCATTGCGCGGCATGGCGCCGGTAAGCTCCCGCGGTGACTCTCGACGACGTTCGCCGCAATCGCAACCTGCTCTTCTGGGCCCTGCACACGCTCGGCTGGAGCGCGTACCTCATCACCCAATACCTCGGCGCGCTGCTGTACGAAAAGCCGACCGGTTACCTGTGGGTCGTGGCGATCGCGGCAGCCGGCGGATTCATGCTCTCGGCGCCCCTCCGTTACCTCTACCGCTGGCTCTGGAACAGGCCGCCCGGTCATGCGTGCCGTCGGCGCGCTCGCGGCGTCCTGGGTCACCGCGCTCGCCTGGCGCTGCGTCATCAACTATTCCTACGACCGGCTCGTCGAGGACTGGATGGCCAAGGAGCCCTGGTACGGCATCTTCAGCGGCACGCTGAGCTCGATCTACCTGCTGTCTGCTGGTCGGGCCTGTACTTCGGCATCAAGTACTACGAGACGCTGCAGGCCGAGCGCGAAGGAGCGCTCCGCGCCTCGGCGCTCGCCCAGGAAGCGCAGGTGAAGATGTTGCGCTACCAGCTGAACCCGCACTTCCTGTTCAACACGCTCAACGCCATCTCGACATTGGTGCTCGACAGCCAGGGCAAGGTGGCGAACCAGGCGATCGGCCGCCTCTCGGACTTCCTGCGCTACACGCTGGACCAGGACCCGATGAAGAAGGTCACGCTGCGCCAGGAACTGGACGCGCTCGATCTCTACCTCGGCATCGAGAAGCTGCGCTTCGGCGAGCGGTTGCGCCTCGAATTCGACATCGACGACGACGTGCAGCAGGCGCTCGTGCCTTCGCTGATCCTGCAGCCGATCGTGGAGAACTCGCTGAAGTACGCCGTGGCGCCGCGGGAAGAGGGCGGCCGCCTGCGCATCGAGGCGCGACGGGTCGAAGACGGCAAGCTGATGATGATCGTGCAGGACGACGGCCCCGGCCTGCCGGTCGGCGTGGAACTCGGCTCGGGCCGCGGTGTCGGATTCCGCAACACGCGGGAGCGCCTCGCCGTGCTGTACGGAGACCACCAGAAGCTGGCCGTGCGCTTTTCGCGACCGGGCCTCAGAATGGAGATCACACTGCCCTTCGAACGGGCGACGCAACCATGAACCTACGCACGCTCATCGTCGACGACGAACCGCTGGCCCGCCGCGGGCTCGAACTGCGCCTCAAGGAGGCCGCCGACGTGCAGATCGTCGGCCAGTGCGCCAACGGCCGCGAGGCCCTGGCCGCCATCGCCGAACTCGCGCCCGACCTGATGTTCCTCGACATCCAGATGCCCGGCCTCTCGGGCATCGACGTCGTGAAGCAGGTGCCGCAGGAGAGCATGCCGATGGTCGTGTTCGTCACGGCCTTCGACAAGTTCGCGATCGACGCCTTCGAATCGCACGCGCTCGATTACCTGCTGAAGCCGGTGGACGAGGATCGCCTCGCACGCGCGCTCGATCGCGTCCGCGCCCAGTGGCAGCAGAAGCAGGCCGCCGCGCAGCGCGAACAGTTGATGGCGTTGATTGCCGACCTCACCGACAAGGGCGAGATCGAGCCCGAAGCGCTGGCCGCAGCCGCGGGCGCGGCCGTGCGCCGCTATGCCACGATGCTGCCGATCCGCTCGGGCCGCGAGACCGTCCGCCTCGATGTGACCACCATCGACTGGATCGATGCCGCGGGCGACTACATGTGCCTGCACGCAGGCGGCGCCACGCACGTCCTGCGGGCCACGATGAAGGAACTCGAGGACATGCTCGATCCCGCCGTTTTCCAGAGGGTGCACCGCTCCACGATCGTGAATCTCGCGCGGGTCCGCTCGCTGCGGCCCCACGTGAACGGTGAGTGCTTCCTGCGCCTGCTTTCGGGGCAGGAGGTGAAGTTGAGCCGCAGTTTCCGCGACAAGGTGGAGATGCTGCTCGATCGCTCCGGCGCCGCCCCGAAGATGGCCTGAATCTGTCGAGTCCACCCCGTTTGGCGGGGTGGATCGGCAAGATCGGTGTCCATGCGCTAGGATATCCGCCGGATACGGAGCACCGGCCCTGATCACCCGCCGTCGAAATCTCGCCGTCCTGTTCGCGCTGATTGCGCTGTGCCTGGCGCAGTCGGTGGCGATGGTGCACGCGCTTTCGCACCTCGGCGATCGCGGCGTTCCGGGTGCGCCCGGACAACACACCCAGGTCTGCACCGACTGCGTTTCGCACGCCCCGTTGCTCGTCATGGGCGGCGCGGCGGCGGTGGTCCTCTTTCTCGCTTTCCAGGCCTTCTTCGCCGTGCGGCTGCGGGCCATTCGTGCTCCGGCCGTCCGCACCGTTCACCGCGCCTTCCGCTCCCGCGCGCCTCCTCGCTGATCGGCACATTTCCGTGACCCGCTGCCGGCCCCGCTGGCCGGCGTGCCTTTCATCGTCGAAGAGGATTCCCATGGGACACGCATCCCGATTGATTGCGTCTGCCGTCATTGCAGCCGCCTGGCTGCCCGCCAACGTGCAGGCCGCCGATGACGTTGCCGCCCTGCGCGCCGAGATCGCGGCGCTCAAGGCCGACTATGCCCAGCGCGTCGGCGCGCTCGAGGCCCGCATCGACCAGCTCGAGGCAGCCTCGAGCGCCACCGTGGCCGCGGCGCCTGCCGAGCCCGAACCGCCGCCACCGCCGGCTGCGGCCCCGGCGAAGGGTTCCTCGGCCTTCAACCCGTCGATCTCGGTGATCCTCGCGGGCAACTACGCGGACCTCTCGCAGGATCCCGCCGATTATCACTTCGCCGGCTTCATGCCGAACGGCGGCGAGATCGGGCCCGGCGAGCGCAGCTTCAACCTCGGCGAGTCCGAGGTGACGTTCGCCGCGAGCGTGGATCCGTACTTCACGGCGGCCCTGACCATGGCGCTGTCGGGTGAAGGCGACATCGGCGTCGAGGAAGCGTTCTTCCGCACTACCTCGCTGCCCGCCGGTTTCTCGATCAAGGGCGGCCGCTTCTTCTCCGGCTTCGGCTACCTGAACGAGATCCACGCGCATGCCTGGGACTTCGTCGACCAGCCGCTCGTGTACCAGGCCTTCTCGGCGGGCCAGTACGCGGCAGGACGGCGTGCAGGTGAAGTGGCTCGCGCCGACGGACGCTGTTCCTCGAGTTCGGCGCCGAGACCGGCAACGGCAGCGCAATTCCCGGGCACGCGCCTCGGCCGCAACGGCGCTCAACGGCACCACGCTTGTTCGCGCACGTGGGCGGAGACCTCGGCGACTCCATCGGCTGGCGTGCCGGTCTCTCGTGGATGGACATGGATGCCGAGGACCGCGCCTATGAGGACGTGGACAGCCTGGGCATGCCGGTCGTGAATGCCTTCACCGGCAGTTCCGAGACGTGGATCGCGGATGCCACGTTCAAGTGGACGCCGACCAGCGAGCACGCGGCGCAGCGCGCTGAAGTTGCAGGCCGAGTACCTGCGCCGCACCGAGGACGGCTCGCTTGCCTTCGACGTGGACGGCGCCGACCTCAGCGATTCGTATCCGCAGCGTGCAGGAAGGCTGGTACGTGCAGGGCGTGTACCAGTTCAATGCCGCGCTGGCGCTTCGGCCTGCGTTACGACGAACTCGATGCCGGCAATACGCGCATCGGTCTCGTGCAGGACGGCGAGCTGCTCGCGAGCGACTTCCCGCTGCTGCTGCCGGCCTCGCCGAGCCGCCTCACGACGATGATCGACTGGAGCCCGAGCGAGTTCTCGCGCCTGCGCATGCAGTACGCCTGGGACGACGCCCGCGACGCCGCGACCGACCGGCAGCTGCTGCTCCAGTACATCTACGCCATCGGCGCGCACGGCGCGCACAAGTTCTAGGAGACCGACATGAACCGACTCATTCGCGGCCTGTGCGTTGCCTGCGCACTGGCAGTCACGCTTCCCGCGCACGCGGCGATCAAGGTGCTGGCGACGACGTCCGACTGGGGCTCGCTCGTCACCGAACTCGGCGGCGACAAGGTCAACGTCTACACCGCCACGAGCGCGCTGCAGGACGTGCACCGCGTCGATGCCAAGCCCAGTCTCGTGGCGCGCGCCCGCTCGGCCGACCTCATCGTGGCGACCGGGGCCGAGCTGGAGATCGGCTGGCTGCCGGTCCTGCTGCAGGAATCCGGCAACTCGAAGATCCAGCCGGGCGCGCCGGGCTATTTCGAAGTCACGTCGGCGCTTGCGTCTGCTCGACATCCCGACGGCCGTCGACCGCTCGATGGGCGACGTGCATCCTCTCGGCAATCCGCACGTGCAGCTCGACCCGCGCAACATCGCCACGGCCGCGAAGGCCCTCACGGCGCGGCTCGCGCAGGTCGACGCGCCGAACGCGGCGTACTACCAGCAGCGCGGCGCCGACTTCCAGGCGCGATGGCAGCAGGCGATGACGCGATGGACGGCGCTTGGCGCCACGCTGAAGGACGTGCCGGTCGTGGTGATCCACAAGGACCAGACCTACCTCGTCCGCTGGCTCGGCCTGAAGGAACTCGCGGCCATCGAGCCGAAGCCCGGCGTGCCGCCGAGCGCGGGTTACCTCGCAGGCCTGGTGCAGAAGCTGGGCGCGACTCCGCCGAAGATGATCCTGCGCAACGCCTACAACGACCCGAAGGCCGCCGACTGGCTGTCGGAGCGGGTGAAGGCGCCGGTCGTGATGCTGCCGTTCTCGGTGGGCGGCACGCCCGAGGCGAAGGACCTCTTCGGCCTGTTCGACGACACGCTCAACCGCCTGCTGGCGGCCGCGAAATGAACGATCTCGCCGGGGACATCAGCATCCTGTGGCCGGCCCTCGTGGCCGGCATCCTCGTCGTCCTGTCGCACGTGCCGCTCGGGCAGCAGGTGCTGAGGCGCGGCATCGTGTTCATCGACCTCGCCATCGCGCAGGTCGCGGGCCTCGGCGTGATCGCCGCGCACTCGTTCGGCCTGGAGCTGCAGGGCTGGACGACGCAGGCTCGCGGCCGTGATCGCCGCGTTGCTCGGCGCGCTGCTGCTCACGTGGACCGAACGCAAGCGCCCGGAGGTGCAGGAGGCGCTGATCGGCGTGCTGTTCGTGCTGGCCTCGACGGCGCAGATCCTGCTGCTCGCGAACAACCCGCACGGCGGCGAGGAACTGAAGGACCTGCTGGCCGGGCAGATCCTGTGGGTCTCGACGGAGCAGCTGGTGCGCGCGGCCGTGCTGACGGCCGTGTTCCTCGTCGTGTGGTTCCGCTGGCGCGAGCGCATCGGCACCATCGGCTTCTACGTGCTGTTCGCGCTGATGGTGACGATGTCGGTGCAGCTCGTGGGCGTGTATCTCGTCTTCACGACGCTGATCGTGCCGGCGCTCGCGACGTACCGCCACGGCCGCAGCCGGCAGCTGGCGCTCGGCTACCTGCTCGCGATCGCGAGTTACGTCGTGGGACTTGCGGTGTCGCTGGTCACGGACCTGCCGTCGAGCCCGGTGATCGTGTGGGCGATGGCGGTGCTCGGCATCCTGCTGCACCTGACGGCGCGCGCGGGCACGCCTCCGGAGATGCGGCACTAGGCCAGGACAGCCGCGACCTCGAACGCGGCGCGCTCGCCGGACTCCATCGCGCCTTCCATCCCGCGTGCGGCGACGGCCGTCTGCTCGCCGCAGAAGTGCACGCACCCGTGCGGCTGGTACATGGCCGGCAAGTACTTCGTGACGGTGCCGGGCGTGAAGTAGGCCCAGTCGCCGGCGCTGAACGGATCCCTGGTCCAGGAATGCCATGCGGCGACTTCGATCTGGCCCTTCGCGGCCGGCCGAATGCGCTCGAGCTCGGAGACCACGTACTGCGCGCCGCCCGGCTTGCCGAGCTTGTCGAGGTAGGCGGCCTTGTGGCCGTAGGCCGTGACGAGCAGGCTCGAGACCTCGTCGTCGGTGGTGCCGCCGTAGATTGCGAACACACGACCGATCTGGCTGTCGGTCCACATCGTGGGCGGCACTCCGTCCTGCTCCCAGAACGGTTTCCTCGCGGTGACCGCCACCTGCGTGATCATCTGGTGCGGCAGTTCCTTCACGGCCATGGCCTGCACACCCGCGAGGCCCGGCTCGAACTGGATCCTGCGTAGCGTCGAAAAAGGCAGGGCGCAGATGAGCGCCTTGGCGCGGTAGCGCTTGCCGTCGTGGGTACGCACCATCGCGCCCTTGTCGTCGGTCACGACCGCGGTCGCGATCTTCTTCGGCATCAGGTCGCCCTTCAGGCGCTTCGCCATGCCCTCGGCGATGCGCTGGTTGCCACCGTGCGCCTTGTAGATGGCCGGCTTGAGGGCGCGCTGCGCGCGCGTGAACGCCTCGACCCAGGCCAGCATCAGCGCGGAGACGTCCTTCGACGAAGTGCCGTAACTGACGTTCATGTCGTAGGCCGCCTCTATGATGGCCTCGGACGCGCCCTGCGCCTTGAGCCAGTCGTGCATCGAGATGTCGAGCGCGGCGTTGCCCGGAGCGAACCAGTCGCCCGCCGGGTTCAGCGGCGCGGCCTTGCCCATCACCATCGGTACGTACTGCCACGGCATCACGTCGCGCAGCGGGCCGGCCGGGAACGGATTGCGCGGCGAGTCGTGCCACTCGGCCTTCGTCACGGGCTTGCCGTCCAGCACGAGCGCGATTTCCGGATGCTTCAGCTGGCGCGGCAGCACGTCGTCGAGCGCCACGCCGCCGCGCGTCGCCGCGTCGATCAGCCGGCCGTAACCGCTGCCGATGGTCTGGCCGCCCGCTTCGGGCAACCCTGGCACCTGGTCGAACGTGAGCAGTTTTCCGCCGACACGATCGCGGCCCTCGAGCACCAGCACCTTCGCGCCGGCCTCTTCGAGGATCAATGCCGCGTTGAGCCCGGAGAGTCCGGCGCCGATGACGATCACGTCCGCATCGGCAGCGGCGGACCAGGCGCGCGCGCCCGGAGCAGCCAGGGACGCGGCGACGGCAGAGCGAATGAGGAAGTCGCGACGGTTCATCGGCAGGGTGTCCTCCGCGCAGCGTGATGCGTGCGGGCACTTTCGCTGCGGCGGCTACGCATGTCCATCCGTACCGATACGAAGCCCGTATCGGCGCTGATCCGGGGGCCGTCACGTTTCTTGAGCATCCGGTAGCGGTATCCTGGCGGCGGAGAAAACTCATGCGCCCCGACGAACCTCTCTCGCGGATCATGACCGAGGCGGTGGTCGTGATCGACGTCAGCCAGTCGGTAAGCGAAGCCCTCGACTGCTTCTTCCAGTACCCGATCCATCACCTCCCCGTGCTGCGCGACGGCAAACTCGCGGGCATGCTCAGCTCGGCGGACCTGATGAAGCTCGAGCACTTCGTTCCGAAGCCGGTGACCGAGCACGCCGCCGATCTGGATGAACGCTTCACGGTCGAGCAACTGATGCGCTCGCCGGTGAAGAGCCTCCGGCCCCACAGCAGCCTCGCGGAAGCGGCCAGTCTGCTGACCGAGAATGGCGTGCACGCGGCGCCGGTCGTCGATGACGCGGATCGCGTGCTGGGGATCGTCTCGACGTCGGACATCATTCGCACGCTGATGCATGGTCCACCTCGCCGTGGCGAGCTGCAGGAGCCGCGACCTGCGTCGCAGGCTCCGGGCGACGAGGTGAACGAAGAGCCGGTCTACCACCGCAAGCCCACGGCAGAGGAGTATGCGGTCGCGCTGCGCACCGCGGAGACGTTGCACGTCGAGGCGCGGGATCCGCGCTTCCTTGGCAAGGCGATGCGCTACCTCGACCAGCGGCGGGCGTATCTCGAGAAGGTGCTGGAACTGGCTGATCGCTTCCTGCTCACGGGCCAGGACGAGCACGTGCACGCCCTGCTGCTGAAGGCGATCCACGCCGCGAAGAAGGTGGAAGAACACGCGACGGGCACCGCCCAGGTGCCATTCCCGCTCCAGTAACGCCTAGAGCGTGACGGCAAGCCGCGAGCCCTGCTCGATAGCCCGCCGGGCATCGAGTTCCGCGGCGACATCCGCGCCGCCGATCAGGTGCACGCGAATTCCTGCGCGCTGCAGCGGCTCCGCGAGTTCCCGCAGCGGCTCCTGGCCCGCGCAGAGGATGATGGTGTCCGCCTCCACGACCATCGGATTTTCGCGCCGTTCGCCGAAACTGACGCGCAGGCCGCGCTCGTCGATGCCTTCGTAATTCACGCCGCCGATCATCTCGACACGTTTCATCTTCAGGGTCGTGCGGTGGATCCAGCCGGTGGTCTTGCCGAGGTTCCTGCCGAAACCGCCCGTCTTCCGCTGCAGCAGCGTCACCTTGCGCGAAGCCGGCTCGATCTGCGGCTGCGCAAGGCCGCTGCGCGCGAGCGCCGGGTCGGTCACGCCCCACTCGCGCATCCACGCCTCGAGGTCGAGCGTCGTGGAGTGCCCGGCATTGAGCACAAACTCGGCGACGTCGAAGCCGATGCCGCCGGCGCCGACGATCGCGACGTGTCGCCCGACGGGCGCGCCGCGCAGGACTTCGACGTAACTGAACACCCGCGTGCCCGCAAGCTCCTGCGCGCCGGGAATGCCGGGATCGCGCGGCGTGACGCCGGTGGCGAGCACGACCTCGTCGAAGCCGCCCGCCTGCAGCGCTGCGGCATCGACGCGTGTATCGAGGTGCAGCGTGACGCCGGTGGTCACGATGCGCCGGGCGAAATAACGCAGGGTTTCCTGGAACTCTTCCTTGCCCGGGATGCACCTGGCGAGATTGAACTGCCCGCCGATCTCGCCGCTGGCCTCGAACAGTTCGACGCGATGTCCGCGTTCCGCGAGCAACGTGGCGCATGACAATCCCGCCGGGCCCGCGCCGACGACCGCGATCTTCTTCGCTGCGGTGGCAGGCCTGATGTCCCACTCGGTCTCGTGGCCCGCGCGCGGGTTCACGAGACACGACGCGATCTTGCGCTCGAAGATGTGGTCGAGGCAGGCCTGGTTGCACGCGATGCAGGTGTTGATCTCGTCTGCGCGGCCGGCCGCGGCCTTGCTCACGAAGTACGGGTCGGCCAGCAGGGGTCGCGCCATCGAGACCATGTCCGCGGAACCCTCGGCGATCACGCGATCGGCCACCTCCGGGACATTGATGCGGTTGGTGGCGCAGAGCGGCACGCCCACTTCGCCCTTCAGCTTGCGCGTCACCCAGGCGAACGCCGCGCGCGGCACCGAGGTGGCGATGGTCGGGATGCGCGCCTCGTGCCAGCCGATGCCAGTGTTGAGGATCGTGACGCCGGCCTTCTCGAGCGCCTTGGCCAGCTGCACGACTTCATCCCAGTCGCTGCCGTCCGGCACGAGGTCCAGCATCGAGAGCCGGTAGACGATGATGAAGTCGCGGCCAACGGCCTCGCGTGTGCGCGCGACGATCTCGACCGGCAGGCGCATGCGATTGGCGTAACTGCCGCCCCATTCGTCGGTGCGCTTGTTGGTGCGCGCTGCGAGGAACTGGTTGATGAAGTAGCCTTCCGAGCCCATCACCTCGACGCCGTCGTACCCGGCCTCGCGCGCGAGGGTCGCGCAGCGCACGAATGCGCGGATCTGCCGCTCGACGCCGGCTCGCCGACAAGGCGCGCGGCCTGAACGGCGAGATGGGCGACTTGATGGGCGAGGGTGCCACCGCGAGCGGGTGATACCCATAGCGGCCGGTGTGCAGGATCTGCAGCGCGATCTTGCCGCCCTCGGCGTGGACCGCAGCCGTGATCGGGCGGTGCCTGGCCGCCGCGGATTTCGAGGCGAGGCGGCCGGAGAAAGGCGCGGCCCAGCCTTCGATGTTCGGCGCGAAGCCGCCGGTGACGATGAGACCGACGCCGCCGCGTGCCCGTTCGGCGAAATACTCGGTGAGGCGGGGGAAGTGCTTCGGGTCGTCCTCGAGGCCGGTGTGCATCGAGCCCATCAGCACCCGGTTGCGCAGTTGCGTGAAGCCGAGGTCGAGCGGCGCGAGCAGGTGTGGGTAAGCGCCCATCTCAGATCAGGACGCGCCCCAGGTGGAACGCGAGGGCTGCGATCAGCGCCGCGGCCGGCATGGTCAGGATCCAGGCGATCACGATGTTGCCCGCGACTCCCCAGCGCACCGCGCTCGCGCGCTGGGCGGAGCCGACGCCGACGATCGCGCCGGTGATCGTGTGGGTGGTCGACACCGGGATGCCGAAGCCCGAGGCGATGAACAGCGTGATGGCGCCGCCCGTTTCCGCGGCGAAGCCACCGATCGGCCGCAGCTTGGTGATCTTCTGGCCCATGGTCTTCACGATGCGCCAGCCGCCGAACATCGTGCCAAGCGCGATGGCGACGTAGCAGCTGATGATCACCCAGATCGGCAGGTGGTCCCTGGTGGTGACTCCGGCGGAAATCAGCAGCAACCAGATGATACCCATCGTCTTCTGCGCGTCGTTGCTGCCGTGGCCGATGCTGTAGGCCGCCGACGAGGCGAGCTGCAGCCTGCGGAACCAGCGATCCACCTTGCGGGGCGCCGAGCGCACGCTGGCCCAGGAGGCCGCCACCATCAGCAGGGCGCCGAGCGTCATGCCGAGCAGCGGCGAGACGAAGATGAACACCGCCGTCTTGATGATGCCGGGTGCGAGCAGCGGAGCCGTGCCCGCCTTGGCGACAGTGGCGCCGACCATGCCGCCGATCAGCGCGTGCGACGAACTCGACGGGATGCCGTAGTACCACGTGATCACGTTCCACACGATGGCGCCGACGAGCGCGCCGAAGATCAGGTGGTGATCGACCACGGCCGGGTCGACGATGCCCTTGCCGACCATGGCCGCGACCTTGAGGTGGAAGATGAAGATAGCGACGAAGTTGAAGAACGCCGCCCAGAGCACGGCCTGGTGGGGCCGCAGCACGCCGGTCGAAACGACGGTGGCGATCGAGTTGGCCGAGTCGTGGAAGCCGTTCATGAAGTCGAACGCCAGCGCCAGGGCCACCAGCAGCACCAGCACGGCGAACGACATGGAAACGTCCATGGTCAGACGTTCTCGACGATCACGGACTCGATGACGTTGGCCACGTCCTGGCACTTGTCGATCGCGTTCTCCAGGTACTCGTAGACGTTCTTGTGCTTGATCAGCTGGCGGACGTCCTGCTCCTCGCGGAACAGCCTGGAGATGCCGTCGCGCGAGGCCGCATCGGCGTCGCTCTCGAGCACGTCGATTTCCTGGCACAGGGAGAGGGCGCGCGGCGCGTTGTCCATCGAGCTCAGCAGCCCGACGGCTTCCTGGACCTTGCGGCAGCACTTCGAGAGCAGCTCCGCCATGCGTTCGGATTCGGGCGGGAGCGTCTGGATGTCGAACAGGTGCATCGACTCGGCGGCGTCCTGCATGAGGTCGAGGATGTCGTCCATGCTCGAGATCAGGCGGTGGATATCCATCCGGTCGAACGGCGTGATGAACGTGGAGTGCAGCAGGGACACCGTCTCGTAGGTGACCTTGTCGGCGCTGCGCTCGGTCTCCCCGATCTGGTGGATCAACTCGGCGCGCAGCTTCTGGTCGGAATACCCCTTCACGAGCTTAACGACGGCGTCGCCCCCGTCCACGATGCACTGCGCGTGACGGTTGAACAGGGCGAAAAACCGCGCCTCGCGCGGCATCAGGGCCGAGAAGAACCGCATTGTGTCGTCCCCAGGAATCTCGGAATCGTTGTGAGGCGAAGTATCCGCGATTCGACCCGAACGTGGTAGCGTGACCTCCCGGCACGACCTTCCGGGCCCCCCGCCGAACATGATTCATCCAGAGAAAGACTGCATCCGCGTCCGCGGGGCCCGTCAGAACAACCTGCGCGGCCTCGACCTCGACATTCCGCTCGGCGAACTGGTAGTCGTCACCGGGGTCTCTGGGTCCGGAAAGTCCTCATTGGTTTTCGACACGGTCTATGCGGAGGGCCAGCGCCGCTACGTCGAGACCTTCTCGCCTTACGCCCGGCAGTTCCTCGACCGCATGGACAAGCCGCAGGTGGACCGGATCGAGGGGATCCCGCCGGCCATCGCCATCGACCAGACCAACCCGGTGCGCACCTCGCGCTCGACGGTTGGCACGATGACCGAGCTGAACGACCACCTGAAACTGCTGTTCGCCCGGGCCGGGCAGCTGTATTGCCGGGGCTGCGGCAAGCCGGTGCATCGCGACACGCCGGAGTCGATCCTGGGCGCGCTCGAGGAGCGGACGAAACCGCTGGGCGATCCGCGGCTGGTGCTCACGTTCCCGGTCGCCGTGCCGAAGAATTTCAGCGAGAAGGAAGTGCTCGGGCTGCTCGAGCAGCAGGGATACACGCGCGTGCATGCGCGGTCGGCCGGGCAACTGGAAATGGTGCTCGACCGGTTCCGGCTGGCCGGCGCAGATCGCTCGCGCGTGCTCGAGGCGCTCGAATCCGGCCTGAGGGTCGGGCGCGGGCGGGTGAGCGTGCATGCCTCTTTACCTCTCCCGCTTGCGGGAGAGGTCGCGCAAAGCGCGGGTGAGGGTTCTCTACCTCTCCCGCTTGCGGGAGAGGTCGCGCAAAGCGCGGGTGAGGGTTCTCTACCTCTCCCGCCTGCGGGAGAGGTCGACCGGAGGTCGGGTGAGGGCCACGTGCTGTGGCGCTTCTCCTCGGACCTGCACTGCGCCGAGTGCGACATCCACTACCGCGAGCCGACCCCGAGCCTCTTTTCGTTCAACTCCCCGCTCGGCGCCTGCGAAACCTGCCGCGGCTTCGGCCGTGTCATCGGTGTCGACTACGGCCTCGTGGTGCCCGATGCCGGCAAGACGCTGCGCGGCGGCGCCGTGCGCACGTGGCAGACCGAGTCGTACAAGGAGTGCCAGGACGACCTCGTCAAGTTCGCGCGCAAGCGCGGCATCCCGCTCGACACGCCGTGGCGCGATCTCACCGAAGAGCAGCGCCGTTGGGTGATCGACGGCGAGGGGCCGTGGGAAAAGAAAGTCTGGTACGGCGCGAAGCGTTTCTTCAAGTGGCTCGAGACCAAGAGCTACAAGATGCACATCCGCGTGCTGCTCTCGAAGTACCGAAGCTACACCCCGTGCCCGGACTGCGGCGGCGCAAGGCTCAAGGACGAAGCGCTGCTGTGGCGGCTCGGCGCGCAGGGCGGCGCGGACCGCGGCCTCAACGTCCACGACGTGATGCTGCTGCCGATCGATCGCGCCCGGGACTTCTTCGTGAGCCTCAAGCTGCCGGCACCGCTCGACGAGGCCGCGGACCTCCTGCTCGGCGAGATCCGCTCGCGGCTGGATTTCCTGGTCCGCGTCGGCCTCGGCTACCTCACGCTGGACCGGCAGTCCCGCACGCTTTCGGGCGGGGAAGTGCAGCGCATCAACCTGACGACGGCGCTCGGCACGTCGCTCGTGAACACGCTCTTCGTGCTGGACGAGCCATCGATCGGGCTCCATCCACGCGACATGCGCCGCGTCATCGAGGTGATGCACCGACTGCGCGACAACGGCAATTCACTGCTGGTGGTCGAGCACGACCCGCAGATCATGCTCACCGCCGACCGCATTCTCGACCTGGGCCCCGGTCCCGGCGAGCACGGTGGCCAGATCGTGTTCGAAGGAACACCCGGAGAGCTGGTGGCCCGAGCCGATACGCTGACGGCGCAGTACCTTTCGGGCCGGCGCGATGCCGTGATCTCGGCGGGCATCCGCGGCCGGCCGGACGAGGGCGCGCCGGCGCTGGTCGTGCAGGGCGCGACCGAACACAACCTGAAGCAGATCGACGTCACCGTGCCGCTGCATCGCCTCGTGTGCGTCACGGGCGTTTCCGGGTCGGGCAAGTCGACGCTGGTGCAGGACGTCCTGTACGCGGCCTTGCGGCGCGCCAAAGGCAAGCCCACCGAGACCCCGGGCGCGCACCGTGCGCTGCTCGGCACCGAGCACGTCGCCGAAGTGGTGATGGTCGACCAGACGCAGATCGGGCGAACCACGCGCTCCAATCCCGCGAGCTACGTCGGAGCGTTCGAGGTCATTCGCAGGAGATTCGCGGCGGAGGCAGTGTCGATCGAGCGCGGCTACACGCTCGGCACGTTCAGCTTCAACTCCGGCAACGGCCGTTGCCCGACATGCGGCGGCAACGGTTTCGAGCACGTCGAGATGCAGTTCCTCTCGGACGTGTACCTGCGCTGCCCGGACTGCGACGGACGCCGCTACCGCCCCGAAATCCTCGACGTGAAGATGGCGAAGAGCAGCGGACCCGGGCGCAGCATCGCCGACGTGCTCGACATGACGGTCTCCGAAGCCGCAGTCTTCTTCGAGGGCGACAGGGACGTGCTCGCTTGCCTCGAGCCGCTGATCGCCGTCGGTCTCGATTACCTGCGTCTCGGCCAGCCCGTGCCGACGCTTTCGGGTGGCGAGGCGCAGCGCCTCAAGCTGGCCGGCCACCTGGCCGACGCTGGTACGACAGCGAGTACGCTTTTCCTGTTCGACGAGCCGACGACGGGCCTGCATTTCGACGACGTTGCGAAGCTGCTCGGCGCGTTCAAGCGCCTGCTCGATGCCGGCCACTCGCTGGTGGTGATCGAGCACAACCTCGACGTGATCCGCGCGTCGGACTGGATCATCGACCTCGGGCCGGAAGGCGGCGATGCGGGCGGCATGCTCGTCGTCGCCGGGACGCCCGAGGAGGTGATGGCCTGCGGCAGGTCGCACACCGGCAAATCGCTGCAGGAATACGATCTTGACCGGCAGCGCGTGCTGGCCGCGGGTCGCGCGGCATTGCCCGCCAGGGTGGCGCCCGCGCCGGCCAGGATCGAAGACCGGGCGCGCAACTCGATCGTCGTGCACAAGGCCCGCGAGCACAACCTGCGCGACGTGGACGTCACCATCCCGCGCGACGGCATGACCGTCGTCACCGGCGTTTCGGGCTCCGGCAAATCCACGCTCGCATTCGACATCGTCTTCGCCGAGGGCCAGCGCCGCTACCTCGAATCGCTCAACGCGTATGCGCGCCAGTTCGTGCAGCCCGCCGCGCGCCCCGACGTGGATGCCATCTTCGGCATCCCGCCGACGGTCGCGATCGAGCAGCGCACCAGCCGCGGCGGGCGCAAGAGCACCGTCGGCACGCTCACCGAGGTGCACCACTTCCTGCGCCTGCTGTACGTGAAGCTCGGCACGCAGCACTGCCCGGACTGCGGGGACGCGATCGAGCCGCAGACGGCGGATGCGATCGCCGCGCGCCTGCTGCGCGACTGCAAGGGCCGCAGGATCGAGCTGCTCGCGCCGCTCGTGGTGGCCCGCAAGGGCTACTACACCGACCTCGCCAAGTGGGCCCTGTCCAAGGGCTACGCATCGATTCGCGTGGACGGCCAGAAGCTGCCCACGAACCGCTGGCCGCGCCTCGATCGCTTCAAGGAACACACGCTCGAACTGCCGGTGGGCGAGGTGACCGTGACGGCTCGCAGCGAGCGCGACCTGCGCGAGACGCTGCGTAAGGCCCTCGACTTCGGCAAGGGCGTCGCCCACGTGCTCGACCGCGGCAAGGTCCGCGTGTTCTCCATCAAGCGCGCTTGTCCGTCCTGCGGCCGCAGCTTCGCCGAACTGGACCCGCGCCTGTTTTCGTACAACTCCAAGCACGGCTGGTGCGAATCGTGCTTCGGCACCGGCGTGCGCATCAAGGGATTCGACGCCGAGCAGTCCGGCGAAGAGATCTGGTGGAACGAGTGGTTCGACGGCGAGGCGTCGGCTTGTACCGCTTGCGAGGGCCGGCGCCTGAACCCGGTGGCGCTCAACGTGACGTTTCGCGACCGGTCCATTGCCGACCTGACGGCCCTGCCGGTCGAGGACGCGCTCGAGTTCTTCAAGGCCCTCAAGCTCAAGGGTCGCGAGGCGGAGATCGCACGTGACCTGGGGGCCGAGGTCCGCTCGCGCCTCTCGTTCCTGCTCGACACGGGCCTCGGATACGTCTCGCTCGACCGCGCGGCGCCCACGCTCTCGGGCGGCGAGGCGCAGCGCATCCGCCTCGCCTCGCAGCTCGGCTCGAACCTGCGCGGCGTCTGCTACGTGCTCGACGAACCGACCATCGGCCTGCATCCACGAGACAATCGCGTGCTGCTCGACGCGCTCGGGAAACTCGGTCGCAAGGGCAATACGCTGCTGGTGGTGGAGCACGACGAAGACACGATCCGTCGCGCCGACCACGTCATCGATCTCGGCCCTGGCGCCGGCACGCGCGGCGGCCACGTCGTCGGCGCCGGGACGATCGCGGACCTGATCGCCTCGCCCACGTCGATCACCGGCAGGTTCCTCGCTCACCCGCTGCTGCATCCGCTTGCGGATCGCCGTCCGGTCGCGCCGAAGGAGATCTCGCTCGAAATCCGGGGAGCCACACTGCACAACCTGCGCAAGGTCAATGCGCGGGTTCCGCTCGGCCGCCTGACGGTCGTCACCGGCGTCTCGGGCTCAGGCAAGTCCACCCTGGCCCGCGACGTGCTCTACGCCAACCTGCGAGCTCGCCTCAGTGAAAGGCGCGGCAAGGGCAGGCTGCCCCCGTTCATCGGCTGCGAGTCGATCGACGGCTGGGATCGCATCGCCCGTGTGCTCGAAGTGGACCAGACACCGATCGGCAAGACGCCGCGGTCGTGCCCGGCCACGTACGTCGGATTCTGGGACGACATCCGCAAGCTGTTCGCGGGGGTGACCGACGCGCGCGTGCGCGGCTACACGCCGGGTCGCTTCTCGTTCAACACGGCGGGCGGCCGCTGCGAGAGCTGCGAAGGGCAGGGCGTGCAGACCATCGAGATGAGCTTCCTGCCCGACGTGAAGGTGCTGTGCGACACCTGCGGCGGCCGGCGGTTCAACTCCGAGACATTGTCGATCACTTTCAAGGGAAAGAGCATCGGCGACGTGCTCTCGATGAGCGTGGACGATGCGGTGGAGTTCTTCACGGCCCATCCGCGCATCCATCATGCCCTGCGACTGCTGCAGGACGTGGGCCTCGGCTACCTGACGCTCGGCCAGCAGAGCCCGACTCTGTCGGGCGGCGAGGCACAGCGCATCAAGCTCGTCACCGAACTGGCGCGACTGCGTCCCGAGAAGCCGATGATTCCGCGCAAGACCGCGCCGGCGAAGCCGGCGGAAGAGAAGAAGCACACGCTCTATGTGCTCGATGAACCGACGGTCGGCCTGCACATGGCCGACGTGGAGAAGCTGATCCGCGTGCTGCATCGCCTGGTCGATGCGGGCAACACGGTCGTGGTGATCGAGCACAACCTCGACGTGATCGCCGAGGCGGATTGGCTCATCGACCTCGGGCCCGAAGGCGGCTCGGGCGGCGGCCGGATCGTCGCCAATGGTTCTCCCGAAGTCGTCGCGAAGGTCCGCAAGGGCTCGCACACCGCGGACGTGCTCTCGGCGTTCCTTGCGCAGCGGAGTCGGGCATGAGCAGGCCGAAGGTCGCGATCGTCGGGGCGAACTTCGCCGGGTTGACCGCTGCCCAGCACCTCGGTCGCGAGTATGCCGTCACGGTCATCGACCGCTCGCCGTGGTTCGAGTGGCTGCCCAACATCCATGAACTGCTATCGGGCGTAAAACGCCCGGCGGACCTGCGACTGCCGCGGTCGCGCCTGGTATCGCGCGCCGGGCATCGATTCGTTCGCGCGACGGTCACGGCCATCGATGCACGGGCGGGCCGGTTGACCACCTCCGGCGGCCGGCAGTTCGACTTCGACGTGTGCATCGTCGCCGTCGGCGCGGTGAACGACACCTTTGGCATCAAGGGCGCCGACCGGCATGCCATGCCTTTCAAGAGCGTCGACGACTGCGCCGCGATTGGTCGCGCGCTCGCGACGCTCGCGGGCCGGCCGGGCAAACACTCGGTGGTCATCGTCGGTGGCGGACTCGAGGGCATCGAAGCCCTCGGCGAGATCCTGCGCCGCCACCGGCACCGCGAGGGCCTGAGCATCCGTGTCATCGAAGCCGGCCCGCGCTTGCTGCCGGGGACGCCCCTGGCGCTCGACGCGGCGGTGCGCGCGCGCTGCGCCGAATACGGCGTCCACGTTCACACCCGCTCGCCTGTGATCGCCGTGACTCCAAAGCGGGTCCAGCTCAGCTCCGGCGAGCGGCTGCGCTCGGACCTCACGATCTGGACGGGCGGAGGCATGGCGCCGCCGCTGCTGCGCGAGTCCGGTCTCGTCGACAAGCCGCGGCAATGGGCACCGGTGACGGCTGCGCTGCAAAGCAAGCGGTTCGACAATCTGTTCGTCATCGGCGACGCCGCGGCGCTGCCGCATCCACTCGGCAAGCAGGCGTACTACGCGATGCAGATGGGCGAGTGTGCGGCCGGGAATGCCGGGCGTGCGCTGGCGGGCCGCGGGCTGCGGCCCTTCAGGCCGTCCCGCAAGCCGATGCTCGTCGCCTTTGGCGATCTGGACACGTTCCTGGTCTCCGCCCGTTCGGTGATCGCATCTCCGGGACTATCGGTCATCAAGGAAGCGGTCTTCCAACTCACGATGGCGGAGATCGATCCTCCGCTCAACGCGCCGGCGCTGCGGGGCTCGACAGCCCGCCTTGGGAGCGCGGCGAGAAAGCTGGCGTTGCCGGCACTCGGCCCTGCCACGGGCCGCGGCCGATCGCGCCGATGAAGAAGGAAAGTGCCCAGGCGTAACAGCCGAGTCGAAGATCTGCGCCGGATGAGCTGAAGACAAACCGACAGGTCTTCGCAATCGCCGCAGCGCCCAACGACGCCGGCAGGACCCTGGGCACGAGTCCTGTCGATGCGGCTATTCGTGCATCAATGCACGCGCCGGATCAGCTGCAGGACATCGGAGTTCAGCAGCGTCCACAGACGCTGCAGGATCACGGCGCTGATGTACAGCACAAGCGATTTCGTGAGCAGCGCCGTCGCCATTGCAAGCAATGGGCGCTCGCCGGCCACGTCGGCTGGCTTCGCCGGTCGCAGTTTCCGCATGGGCCCGACTCCCCGGATTGTTGTTCTTCTTCGGCACGAACCTAAGCCCACATCGCGCCGGTGTGTTCTCGTTTTCACATAAGCGCCGAATCTTTCTCGCGCGCCGGGCTCCACCGGGCGGTTCGCCGCCGCAGACGTGCTCGCTGCCGGTCAACGAAGTCACCCAAGCGAAGGCCCGGATTGCCGTCCGCCCTTCATCTCGCCGTGCCCACCGCACGCTTCGTCGCACGTCATCCGCAGGCACGCAACCTGCAATCTTCCTGCAGCATCACAACACCATGATTCGCGTCGCGCCGCATCGGCGCATCGAGGAGGTTCGAAATGGAAGTCGTCGGAATCGTGATGGTCGCTTCGATCGTGCTCTACCTGTGCCAGCAGGTGCAGGACCTGACGTCCTGACCCGATGAACGAAGCGGTTGGGCCGATGCGGGCGTGCCGTCCGCGTCGGCTCAGGCCGGGGGATTGCGGACACGCTCCGAGAACCACCACAGATGCCCTTCGGGATCGAGGGCGCCGTAGCTGCAGCCGGCGCTGAGCGGGCTGCGCATCTCCGTCTGGACGCGCGTCGCCGAGCCGCGGTAATGGATGTTCGACGAGATCCTCGGCCAACCGGGAGGGGCTGGTTTCATGAGCGCCTCCTTTTCGTGCAGCCGTCGTTCAGGTTCCTGGTCGCGTGAATTCGTGGCGATTGCGCAGCAACGCCGCGCCCGAGGTGTCCACTTCCTCGTGCTGCAGTGCCAGTGCATTCGCCGCGAGGTCGAGCGCGTAGCGGTCTTTGCCGAAATCAAAGGCCATCGACTCGTACGAGTGCACGGCCTTGCCCGGTCCGTCGTCGTAGAGCGCCTGGGCGGATCCCCAGCCCAGCACGGCAAGAAGGATGCAGGCGAAGCGAACGAGCGTCACTTGCTTCACGCTGAGGCCTCACCGCCCGCCGGGCCGTAGAAGAATACCCACACGCCAAAATCGGACGAGATGTGCTCGAAACGGTGCGGCCGGCCGGCTTCCACGAACAGGAACGTTCCGGTGGAAACATTGCGCCGCTCCTCGCCGTCCCAGAAAGATGCGGTGCCGCGGGCGACGACGTACACCTCGTCGCGATCGTGCGGCTGTTGCTTGTCCTCCAGGCCCGGCGTGTACCACTCGGCCTCGAGGGTGCCGTGCGCGAAGACCGGCACCGCGAGGTTCCCGGGCGGCGGCGGCCCCAGCTTCGCCACGTCGGACAGGTTCACGTGCGCCGTCGGCTTGCCACGCTCGTTCACGACTCAACCCTCCTGGAACGCCCGCCTCACTTCCTCAGCGATGGCTGCAATGCCGGCCCGCACGCTGTCGCGCGCCTGCGAGTAGTTGATGCGCAGGCACTCGTGCGCGTGCGGCCAGTGCTCGTCGAGTCCCGGGAAGAAATGATGTCCCGAGAGCACGAACACACCGCGCTTCTTCAGCCGCTGGTACAGCTGGTGGCTCGTGATCGGCAGGCCCGGGAACCACAGCCACAGGAAGAATGCGCCCTCCGGCTGGTGGATGGACATCGGCAGATCACCCAGCGCAGTACGCAGTTCCTCCACCGCTTCTCGGCAGCGGCCTTCGTAGTACGGGCGGATCGTCGTGCGGCACAGGTCGAGCAGTTCGCCGCTGCGGATCAGCGGTTCCGTGATGACCGCGCCGGTGGAAGCCGGTGCGAGTGCCGCCGTGGCGTTGAACGCGGTCACGGCGTCGATGATGTCCTCGTGCGCGACGACCACGCCGGTGCGCGTGCCGGGCAGCCCGAGCTTCGATAGGCTCAGGCACAGGATGATGTTCTCATTCCAGAGACACCCGGCATCGGAGTACTGCAGGCCGGGGAACGGCAATCCGTAGGCGGCATCCACGATTAGTGGCACGCCGCGGCGTTGCGCCATCTCGTCGAGCCGCCGCAGCTCGTCGAGCGTGAGCACGTTGCCGGTCGGATTGGTCGGGCGCGAAACACACAGGGCCGCCACGCGGTCGATGCTTTCGAGCGCGTCGAAGTCCGGCCGGTACTTGAAGAACCCGTCGCCGGAGTCCTCGATTCGCGCCCGTCGCGACACCAGCTGGTCGTCCGACAGGCCGAGGTCCGCGTAACCGATGTACTCCGGCGCCAGCGGCAGGAGGATGCGCGACGTTTCCCGGCCGTCGCGCTCGCCGGCCAGCAGGTTGAACAGTGCAAAGAACGCTGTCTGGCTGCCCGCGGTCAGCGCGATGTTGTGCGAGGCGAGCGGCCAGCCGTATTCGCGCTCCAGCAGTTCGGCGACGGCGGCCCGGAATCCCGCGTCGCCGGCGGGCGCCGAATACGACGCCGCAAAGCGGCCGAATTCGGCGTCGTTCGCGCCGATTTCCGCGAGCCGCCGCCGATACACGGCCTCGACGGCCGGGATGCGTGCCGGGTTTCCGCCGCCGAGCATGTGCACGGGTCGCGTCGAGGCGATGGCTGCGGCCTCCCCGAGGTCGTTCATCAGCTCGAGCGCACCCGTGGGCCGCGTCATGCGCCGGCCGAACCGTGAATCCATCGCTCTCATGTAGACTCGCCCATCCTCGACCCCTGCACCCCGCAACGGTAACGCGATGCGCGCCCTCCGGGCCATCATTTTCGACCTCGACAACACGCTCTGGGACGTCGGCCCGGTGATCCTGCGCGCCGAGCACGCGATGTTCGAGTACCTGGCCCGCCACTACCCGCGAGTGACCGAGCGGCACGACCTCGATTCCATGCGCGACGTCCGCGCCCGCATGGCGATGCAGCACCCGCAGTACCGGCACGATTTCACCTGGCTGCGCACCGAGGCGTTGAAGCATCACGCTGCCGAGGTGGGCTACGACGAGTCGATGGCCCGCGAGACGTTCGAGGTGTTCTACCGCGCGCGCAACGAGGTGGTGCTGTACGACGACGCGCGCCCCGCGCTCGATCGGCTGCGTGCCGAGTACCGGCTGTTTGCCATCAGCAACGGCAACGCCGACGTTGCCCGCATCGGCCTGGGGCACTACTTCGAGCGCAGCCTCGCGGCGCGTGACGCCGGCATGATGAAGCCCGACCCGCGCATCTTCCGCATCCTGCTGGAGTCGGTCGGGCTCACCGGGGAAGAGGTCGTGCACGTCGGCGACGATCCGGACGCAGACGTCGAGGGCGCGCGCGCCGCAGGCGTGCTGCCCGTCTGGCTGAACCGCGAAGGCGCGCCATGGCCGCTCGAATCCGCCGAACCCGAGATCACGATCGCGACGCTCGACCACCTGCCGGAAGTGCTGCGCTCAACGCGCTGAGCGACGGCCCGTACGCTCGAGGATGAAATCGAGGACCGCATCCGTGTCGTCGAGCGGCAGCTTCGGCACGGCCCCGGTCCGAAGATTCATCGTCTCTTGGTCCACGGCTTGCGCCTCGATGCTCGCATCCATCGGCGCGAGCGGAGCCTGGCCGCAGGACGTGCGATACACCTCGAGCTTCGGGTGTGTGCCGCTCTTGAAGCCTTCCACCAGCACGAGATCGCACGGCGCGAGATGCGCCAGCAGTTCGTCGAGGGCCGGCTCCGCCGCGCCGCGATGCTCGTGGATCAGGGCCCACCGCTGCGCAGACGCGACGAGCACCTCGTGCGCGCCGGCCGTGCGGTGCGTGTGGCTGTCCTTGCCGGGCTGGTCGATGTCGAACTCGTGGTGCGCGTGCTTCACGGTCGAGACGCGCAGTCCGCGCGCCGTGGCTGCGCGCACGAGACGTGCGACGAGGTGAGTCTTGCCGCTGTTCTTGCGGCCGACGATGCCATGGATGCGCATGAAATGTGATCTGGCCTCTTGATTCCGCGTTCGTACTGCCGATATTTTCGGTCGCAGGTTTCGCGACATTTCGGCGACCACGTTGTCAGCACTCGTGATCGCCGGCTGCCAAGTGTAATCGTACCGAGGTGGGGGCAATGGCTGAAGCAACGGCTGGCGCGTCGATCGACGTCCGCAACCTGCGCGAGTTCTTTCGCGACGCGCTGCACGAAGCGCTGGCGAAGCAACGCTCCAGCGTGGACGATCATACGGAAGCCTACGTCGTGAACCTGCTCACGATGTTCTCGCGCACCGATGCGCTCTTCGAGCCGACGCCCCTCGGTCCTCGCCTGCGTCCACTCGCGCTGATGCTGGCCGATGCGGCCGAGGCGCCTTCCGCTGAGCACCGCACTCGAACGCTCCAGCGGCTCGGCGACGTGTCGCTGTTCGTCGCGGGTTTCTTCTCGCAGGGATTCGCACGCCGGCTCGTCGACATCGACTACCACATCGCCATGGGCGGCCGGGCGTACGGCACGCTGGCCGACACTTGCCGCGAAGGCGTGCGGGGGAGGGCACTGAGCGGCGTGTTTGCCGAATTGGCGGTGAAGTTCCAGCGCGTCGTCGACGCGCTCAACGAAGTGAGCGAGATGGCCTACAAGCACGATCATCGAGACGTGATGCGCCAGTACGAAATCTGGCTCAAGACCGGCAGCCCGCGCGCGGCCGGGATCCTGCGCGGCCTCGGCGTCGAGCCGGTGCCCGTCGGGCGTCGGCCAAACTGACGCGAGGCGGCGGGCGTGCTGGTTCGCCATCTTCAGGACCTCATCGCCACGCTCTACGACGCGCCGGTCGAGCACGACGTCGGGCTGTTCCTTATCACCAGCGCGACGCATGCCGCCGTCCTGCAGGGACGCGAGGACCCGCCGCCCACGGACGAGCAATTGCTGATCGCGGAAGGCGCCGACGGCGTGGAGCTGAGTCTCTACGTGGATTCGGCGGTGCTTGAGCGACTGCAAGCGCGCTGCCCGCTCCGGAATCTCGACGAGCAGAACCTCGGCGACTACTGCACCGCGCTCGAGGGCGTGAGCCACTTTCATTACTACGCCTGGAGCGCGCAGTGCAGCCGCGAGGTCAGCCTCCTCGAGCTGGAACTTCAGGCGGAAGTCGACAAGTACGCGAGCGCGCTGCGGCTCATGCTGGCACAGCGCGAGGGACGCTTTCCGGCCGAGCTGTTCCACCGGTTGTTCGAGAACGCGAGCTTCCTGCCGCACCTCGACGAGGACGACGAGCGGCGCTACCGGGACGCGCACAGGTTCGCGGCGCGGTTCTGCCGCAGGCTGGAGGAGCGGTTCCTGAGATCGCGGCGGGCGCGGCCGGAGGCGATGCTGGCGCAGTTACGCGCGTTCTACCGGCTCGGCCGCCATGCAAAGGTGCGTCACGCGGCCGAATGGTCCTGAAGCGAAACGGCGTTCAGGCTTCCTCGTCCGAATCTTCCGGCACTCCGCCCGGACCTTTGTCCTGCACCTTCTTGCGCAGCTCGATCCACTTCGAGAGCTCGCGCAGGTTCTTCTTCTTCTTCCACGCCTGCTTGTCGAGCGTGCCGGAGTTGTACGGGTTGTAACCCTTTTTCAGCCCTTTCGGGTTGCTCTGCACGGGGCTGTTGCCGGCGAGGTCGTCTTCCTGGATCGTCAAGGCCGGGTCGACGAGCGCCCGGATGCGCTCCACGGTGCCGAACTCGTCGTCGGCCAGCAGGTCTTCGTCGTCGGCCCACTCCCAGGTCATGTTGCCCCGGTCGTCCATGCCCACCCGGCCGGAACCCGTCGTGATGGACGGGTCGCGGGCGCCCTTGCCTGACGGTTTGCCGCGGTTGTCAGCCATGTCGCAGTCCTCTGCAGGACTCGTGCTCCTGCGCACTGCATCCTAGCGCCGGGCCATCCCTCGTCTTGCGACCTGGGTCACGCTTTTTTCGACAGGGCCGCGCCGGCCCAGAACAGCCCGACCAGGGTCTTTCCGTCCCGGATCCTGCCGGAGGCCGCCATCGCCAGGGCCTCCTCCAGGGAAGTCCAGTGCACCTCGAAGACCTCGTGTTCCTCGGGCCGGGCGTCGGCCGGGCGCAGGTCCCGCGCCAGGAACACGTGGATGACCTCGGTCAGCACCCCCGGCGAGCTCAGGAAATCGCCCAACGATTCCCAGTGACCCGCGTTCACGCCAGCTTCCTCGGCCAGTTCGCGCTGGGCGCACTCCAGCGGTGGTTCGCGGTTGTCGAGCTTCCCGGCCGGCAGTTCGATGATCCAGCCCCCGGCCGCATGGCGATACTGGCGCAACAGGCAAACCCGGTTCGAGGAATCGATTGCCACGACGGCCGCGCCGCCCGGGTGATGGGCGATTTCCAGCCGCGCGGTGCTCCCATTCGGCAAAAGCACGTCTTCGAGCGTGAGGTGGAGGACCTTGCCCTGGTAGATGCTGCGGACGGCGTCGTTCATGCGGGATCCGGGCTCGTTGCGAATCGAAATCATAGGCCCATCCCTGGGTTTCGCGCAGGACGGCCCCTGCTGCGCTGCGCCAAAACGGTCCAAGCCTGTGGTAGCGTGATCGGTCAGACATGCAGGATCACTGCAGGAGCCCCCGGATGAACACCTCGATCCCGGCCACGCTGACCCGCCTGCGCCAGACGTTCGACAGCGGCAAGACCCGGCCCATCGAATGGCGGCTGCACCAGCTTTCCGAAGTCGAACGCATGCTGCGCGACCACGAGACGGACTTTGCCGAAGCGCTCATGGCCGACCTCGGCAAGTGCCGCTTCGAGGCCGACCTCACCGAGACGAGTTTCGTGCAGGCCGAGGCGAAGTACGCCCGCAAGCACCTCGACGACTGGATGAGCCCGCAGAAGGTGCGCACGCCGTTGATGGCGCAGCCGGGCAAGAGCTACATCCAGCCGGAGCCGAAGGGCGTCGTGCTGATCATCGCGCCGTGGAACTACCCGATGTCGATGGTGATGGCGCCGCTGGTGGGCGCCGTGGCCGCGGGCAACTGTGCGGTGATGAAGCCGTCGGAGATCACCAGCCATACGTCTGCCACGCTGGCGCGCATCATCCCGCGCTATCTCGACCCCGAGGCGTTCGCGGTGATCGAGGGGGGCGTTGCCGAGACGACCGAACTGCTCGAGCAGCGGTTCGACCACATTCTCTACACCGGCAACGAGCGCGTGGCGCGCATCGTGATGGCCGCGGCGGCGAAGCACCTGACGCCGGTGACGCTCGAGCTGGGCGGCAAGAGCCCGTGCCTGATCGACAAGAGCGCCGACATCGACGTCGCGGCGTCGCGGATCGCGTGGGGCAAGTTCATCAACGCGGGACAGACCTGCGTGGCGCCGGACCACGTGCTGGTGCACCGCGAGGTGGCGACCAGATTCATCGACACGCTGGCCGCGAAGATCCGCGAGTTCTACGGCGACGATCCGTCGCAGAGCCCGGACTACTGCCGTATCGCAAGCGAGCGTCACACCGAGCGCTTCGTGAAGCTGCTCGAAGGGCAGCGGATCCACACCGGCGGGCAGGTGGACGTGGCCAAACGCTACGTTGCGCCGACGATCGTGCTCGATCCGTCGCCCGATTCGCCGCTGATGCAGGAAGAGATCTTCGGGCCCGTACTGCCCGTGATCACCGTGGACGAGATGCACCATGCGATCAAGTTCGTGGCGGACCGTCCGAAGCCCCTGGCGTTGTACCTGTTTTCCAGGAGCAACGTCCTCGAAGAAGTGGTGCTCTCCAGGCTGAGCGCCGGCAGCGTGTGCATCAACGATGCGGTGCTGTTCATGGTGTCGCCCGAGCTGCCGTTCGGCGGCATCGGTAACAGCGGCATGGGCCGTTACACCGGCTGGTATGGCTTCGAGACCTTCAGCCACATGAAGCCCGTCATGCGGCGCAGCTTCCGGTTCGATGCGCCCATGCGCTATCCGCCGTACACCGAGCAGAAGGCCAGGCTGCTGAAACTGGTCCGGTAAGACCTCTCCCGCAAGCGGGAGAGGTCGCGTGACACGCGGGTAAGGGGGCTTTACCTCTCCCGCTTGCGGGAGAGGTCGCGTGACACGCGGGTGAGGGCTCTTCCAGTGCAAACAATCCTTTCCATCCACACCTCCGGCGCCGGCCTCCACGAGTTCACGGCGGACGTCCTTCGCTTTGTGCGCGACTCCGGCATCCAGCAGGGCTTGCTGACCCTCTTCGTGCAGCACACCTCGTGCTCACTGATGATCCAGGAGAACGCCGACCCGGCCGTGCGACGCGACCTGGACGAGTTCTTCCGCCGCCTGGTGCCGGCGGGCGACGACCCGTCGATGAACTGGCTCACGCACGCTGACGAAGGCCCCGATGACATGCCGGCGCACATCAAGTCCGCGCTGACGAACGTGAGCCTGTCGATCCCGGTGACGGGCGGCCAGCCCGCGCTCGGCACGTGGCAGGGGATTTTTCTCTTCGAGCACCGCCACCGTCGGCATACACGCACCGTCGTGGCGCACCTGAGCGTGTGAGGAAATCCCCTCTCCCGCTTGCGGGAGAGGTAGAGAACCCTCACCCGCGCTATGCGCGACCTCTCCCGTAGCGGGAGAGGTACAGAACCCTCACCCGCACTGCGCGCCACCTCTCCCGTAGCGGGAGAGGTGGAGATCAGAACAGGTCGCCCTTCTCGCCGAGCATCGCCTCGCGCACGAGCGGCAGCGGCAACGGCCCCATGCCGATGAACTGGTCGTGGAAGTCCTGCAGCTTGAAGGCCGGCCCCATCTTCTTCCTGTAGTCCTCGCGCAGCTTCAGGATCGCAAGCTTGCCCATCGTGTAGTAGCCGAACAGCGCATCCGACGTGCCGCGCTTCGCTTCGGAGACCGCCACCGGCCGCGGCTGGTAACCCTCCTTCTCGAAGAAATCGACGGCCTGGTCGTACGTCATGCCCTGCGTGTGCATCTTGATGCCCACGATGAACCGCGCATTGCGCAGCAACGCATCCTGCAACTGCGCGAGCCGGTAGGGCGGCTCGTCCGCGTGGAAGCCCTCGTCGATCACCATCTGCTCGCTGTAGTGCGCCCAGCCCTCCGAGTTCGAGGCCGCGCCGAGCACCTTGCGCGCTTCGGACGGGTACTGCTTCGCGTAGAGGAACTGCAGGTAGTGCCCTGGCCACACCTCGTGCACCGACATGTTGGTGATGAGCGGGTAGAACCACTGGCGCATGAAGTCTTCGGTCTGCTCGGCGCTCCACGACGGGTTGGGCAGCGTCATGTTGTAGAAGCCGCGCAGGTTGCCCTTCTCGAACGGTCCCGGCGTATCCATGGAAGCCGAGGTCGTCGCGCGCATGAACGGCGGTGTCTCCTTCACCTGGGCCGGCGCGGCATCCTTCGGGATCGTGACGATGTGCTTCTCCGTCATGAACCGCCCGAGCGCGTCGAGTTCGGCCTGCGTCTCGGCGAGCAGGTTCTCAGGCTTCGGGTGATCCCTCTGCAGCGACGCGAGCACCTCGATCGGGCTCTTCGTCGGGTCGATCTTGCGGGCGGTCTCGGCAAACAGCGCCTGGTTCTGCCTGAGGTTGGCCTCGGCCTTGTGCAGCAACACGTCGAGCGGCGTGTCGATCATCTCGTTCGCCATGAGCATGCGGCGGTACGTGTCGGCGCCCCACGCATAGCTGCCATTCGAGCGCGGCAGCAGGTCCTTCTGCAGCCACGCCTTGTACTCGTCGAGCGCGGCAATCACCGCGTCGTTCGACTTCTTGAACTCGGCGAGCAGCGCCGGGTCCTTCACGTCCGCGAACGCCTCCACCACCGTGGTGCGGAAGAATTCCCGGTTGCCGTCGAGCTGCTCGATGGCGATCTCGGTGTAGATGCGCGGCGGGTTGTCGAGATTGCGGCGGGCCTCCATGAGCGCGCCCGGCATCGCCTTCTCGACGCGCGATCATGCTCTTCAGGCGCTCGGTCACCGGGGCGTAGTCACGGCTGATGAGCGAGAAGGCCGAGCTGGTGATGCCGCTGCTGTAGTTGTCAGGGTTGTTCGCCCAGCTGCGGATCTCCTCGTTGCGGATGCGGCGGGAGTCGAGCGAGTGCAGCAGCATTTCGCGGTCGAGCCGGTTGTTGAGCGAGAGCGACTTCGGGTCGATGGCCTCGAGCGCCTTGTGGAAGGCCGCGATCGCCGCGTTCTCGTCCTTCACCGCCGCGCTCGAGAAGTCCTCGAGCTTGCCGTCGAATTGGTGCAGGCCCAGGGCCGTGGCGTACGTCGGGTTGCGCGTGTAGAAATCGTTGAGGATTTCTGCTGCGACCTTCTCGTAGACCGCGTCGCCTGGCGCCCTGGGCGAGTCGGCAGCTGCGCTGCCGAAGATGCCCAGAGTGAGAGCGGCTGCCAGGGCAAGGAAGGGACGGCGCATGTGAGGTCCTCGGCGTCGGGGGGGGCGCGCAAAGGCGGCAGGGTACGCCGGGAGCGGGGTCCGGGCCAGCCGAGTCCCCGCGGGTTGCGGCGAAAGGCCTCCTTGCTGCGACAGTCGGTTGGCTAGCCGCAGTCGCCGCTGGTGTCGCACACGGCGCCAGCGGGCGACCGGGAGGTCGCCGGATCCGGAGGAGCTTCCCGTTCGCTCAAGGCCTGCTGCAGCGCCTGTCTCAGCGCTGCGGAGTCCTGCGCTCCGCTCACCGCATACTTGCGGTCGAGTACGAAGCAGGGCACGGCATTGATCCCGAACCGAGCGGCCTCGCCTATGTCGCGCTGCACGTCGTCCGCGAACTCATCGGACGCCAGCATCGCCTCGACGTCCGCATCCGGCAGGCCGATCTCCACCGCGAGCGCAGCCAGCGTCCGGTGATCGCCGATGTTCCTGCCGTCGACGAAGTACGCCTTGAACAGCCGCTCGGTCATCTCGTCGCCCCTGCCGCGGGACGCGGCAAAGTGCTCGAGACGATGCGCGTCGAAGGTGTTCGCCACTTTCGTCGCTTCGTAGTTGAAAGTCAGTCCCTCCGCCCGGGCACGCTCGGCGACGGACGCCACGGCCTGCCAGGTCTGCTCGAGCGTCCAGCCTTTCTTCTCCGCCAGGTTCTGCACCGAGTTGCGCGTCGGGTCGGTCCGGGTGTCCGGCGCCAGCTGGAAGCTCTTCCAGATCACCTCGATGCGGTCGCGTTGCGGCCACCCGGCGAGCGCGGCCTCGAGCTTGCGCTTGCCGATGTAGCAGAACGGACAGACGACATCGCTCCAGATCTCGACCTTCATCCTGGACGTGTCGTTCATGGCCGTTTTCCTGCAGATCCGTCGCGACGTCGTATCCGGATTGGACCGGATTCAATCAGCCGGTGCGCAGCGAATCCACCAGGTTGATCATGTTCTCGGGCACCACTCGAATCATGCCCCGCCGCGGACTGTCGATGTCCGAGATGAGAAAGAACGCAATCGAGATGACGATCGGCAGCACCAGTGCGATGTGCGGCAGGCCTTTCGCCTTGCTCATCCCGACGCCCACCAGCACCGTCGTGCTCACGGCGATGAAGATCATCAGTGCCCAGGCGGCGATCGGAATCCGGTTCGACCAGGCGGCCTGCGTGTAACCCTGCGTGTTGATCACGTCGTTCATGCCCGCCACGGCCAGGCCCGTCAACGCATTGGGGTTCGCGAGCGCTGGCGCCTTGACGGTCGCCCACATCTCGTTCTGCAGCCGTGTCGTGGCGTCGATGATCTTCGCCAGCTCGGTGTTGTCGCGCGTCGTGTAATACAGGACGCGCTGGTCGAGGTACTGGAGCAGGAGCGACTTCACTTTCGCGGCTTCGGCCGCAGGCAGCAGTTCGGCGCGAAGGTACTCCGTGCCGATCGCGTTCGCTTCCTCTTCCTCGTAGTTCTTGCGCTGGTCGTAGCGGCCGAGCGCCATCGAAAACGTGAACCCGATGATCAGCCCGAGCAGCGTGAGCGTGGCGCCCTGGATGATGCCGTACTCGTCCCGCAGCGCCGCCACCTGCTCCCGAAGCCCGGTGAATCGGGTCGCTCCGACCCAGGCCGACAGCGTCAACAGGCCGAGCGAAAGTGCCAGCACGAGCAGCGGGTACTTGTGGATCATCCAGTGCCTCCCCTTTCGTCGTGCCCTAGTCTAGCCTGTCGGCGGCGGGGTTTTCACCGGACGCTTCTCTTGCGCAACGCGGGCTGGCAGTATCCGGGGCATCCAGGGAATCCACATGATGCTCATTGCCACCAGGCTCGGCCGGTCCGAAAAGTTCGACCGCCATGCGTTCATCCGCGCCGATGCGTGCGGCATCGAATCCCCTCCGGTCCTCGCGGGCGCGTTCGAGCGGACCTTTGCACCGGGCGGAGGCTGAGATGGCCACCTCCCGCGCCAGGCATCCGGCGACCATCGACGAGTACATCGCCGGTTGCTCGCCCAAAGCGCAATCGGTGCTGCATCGCATACGGCAGTTGACGCAGGATGCGGCGCCCGGTGCCGAGGAACTCATCAGCTATCGCATGCCGGCGTTCCGGCTCGGCGGCATGCTGGTGTACTTCGCGGCGTTCAAGAACCACATCGGGCTCTTTCCGCCGGTCCGCGGCGACGCGAAACTGGAAAAGGCAGTGGCCCCGTATGCTGGCGAGAAGGGCAACCTGAGGTTCCCGCTCGACCAGCCTGTTCCGTTCCAGTTGATCAAGCGCATCGTGAAATTGCGCGTGAAGCAGGAAGAGGCGAAGGCCGCGGCGCGGGCTCGCTCGCCATGAGTTACTTGCCGAGGGCCATCGCCCGACACGCGGGATCATGAGGTACGCCCTTTGACGGAGCCGCGGAAATTCGCGCTGCCGGTCGTCACGCGACGGGTTCGCGTCCGGCGCTTCGAGACTGCCGACCTCGCCGCGTTTATGGCCTACCGCTCTGATCCGCAAGTCGGCCGGTATCAGGGGTGGTCGCCGATGGATGCGGCGGCGGCGCTCGCGTTCCTCGAGCAGATGGCGCGGATGGAGTGTCTCGTCGGCGGTCAGTGGATGCAGGTGGCCATCGCCGATGCCGGGACGAACCGGCTGCTCGGCGACATCGGGGTGCACCCTGACGAGAACTTCACGGAGGCCGAACTCGGGTTTACGTTGGCAGCGCAGCACCAGGGCAAAGGCCTCGCCGCCGAGGCCGTCGGAGGCGTGGCGCGTGAACTGTTCCGGCGGACTGCGGTGAAGTCGGTCCGAGCAGTCACCGACGCACGCAACCGCGCGTCCATCGCCCTGCTGGAGCGACTGGGATTCCGTCGTGTAAGCGAGCAGCAAGCCATGTTTCGCGGCGAGCCCTGCGTCGAGCATGTTTACGTCCTGGCGTCCTCGGAGGTCACTTCCCGGTGAAGAGCACGGCCCAGCGCCCGCGCATCGAGCACGTCGCCCTATGGGTGCGCGACCTCGATCATGTCTGCGCGTTCTACGAGCAGCATTTCGCGGCGCAGATCGGGCCGCTCTACGAGAACGGGGCCAAGGGGTTTCGCTCGCGCTTCCTGTCGTTGGGCTCCGGCGCGCGAATCGAAGTCATGACGACGACGCAGCTTGCGCCGGTGGCGATCGAATCCGGTGCGCAGAGGATGGGCCTAGCCCACCTCGCGATCGCACTGGGCAGCGAGCAGGCGGTCGACGCGCTGACCTCGAAGCTGAAAGCCGCGGGCGTGCCCGTGCTCGACGGTCCTCGCCGGACCGGAGACGGGTACTACGAAAGCGTGGTGCTCGACCCGGAAGGCAATCGCATCGAGATCGCCGCGTAGCGGGCCTCAGCGGTTCGCGGCGTGATATTCCTCGTTCGGCATCATGTCGATCGCGGTGGCCACGCGATTCGTCATGTTGAAGAACGACGCCACGGCAGCGATGTCCCAGACGGCGCGATCGGCGAAGCCGGCCTTGCGCAGGGCCGCCCGGTCTTCTTCGCCGACTTCATCCGGCGAGACCGTCAGCTTGTGGGCGAAATCGAGCATCGCGCGCTGCTTCTTCGTAAGTTTCGCGGCGCGATAATTCATGACCAGCAGTTCGCCGAGCGCCGGGTCGCCCGACATCGCACGCACTGCCTGCCCGTGCGCCACCTGGCAGTAGTAGCAGCGGTTTGCGGACGACACGACCACCGCGATCATCTCGCGCTCGAGCTTGGTGAGCGGCGAGTCGTCGAGCATCAGGTCGTTGTACATCCCGATGAAGGCGCGCAGCTTCTTCTCGTCGAACGTGTATGCGGCGAGCACATTCGGCAGGAAGCCAATCTTCTCGTCGCACACGGCGAAGTACTTCTGCAGGTCCGGGCCGAGCGCCGAGCGCGGCGGCACGGGCAAGTCGAGCGCCGTCAGGTGCTTCGGCTGCGAGGGGTACTTCTTTGCCATGGAGATGCTCCGGACGGGGGCCTCAGTGGCCGTGATCCACGCGATCGACCGACGCCTGGCCCGAAATACGCTGGCGGATGTGCGCCCACGACATGCCGATGCCGAGCACCAGGCCAAGCATGGCCAGCACGATCCACGCGGTCGTGGCGCGGTCGGTGAGCGAGAGCCAGCCTTTCGAGACCATCCACCACACGATCGCGCCGAACAGCGCCATCAGCAGCACGACGCCTACGGCGCCCATCGACGAGAGCGTCGAGCGGACGAAGAACAGCCACGCGCCGATCAGCACGATGCCGCAGATGGCGATGAGCGGCTGGATGTGCGGCACCGACTCCTTGACCCAGTGGTAGTAGGAGTGGCCCGACGGGTTGAACGTCAGGAACACCAGCGCCAGCGAGAAAAGCATGCGCCAGAGGATGCTGACTGCGTTGAACTGTTGTTGAGCCATGGATCGCCCGTACATTCCTGGAGGGATGCGCCATCTTACAGGCAGCGCGGAGCGCGCTTCGTCACTGGATATCCATACAGGCACGGCCGTATAGTTCGCTCCGATGTCCGCCCCCGCCGTCTTCGAGAAGCTCAACACCGCCCAGCGCGAGGCCGCCCGACATGGCGAGCCGTTGCCAGGCGGCGGCGTGCGCGCGGGTCCGCTGCTCGTCATTGCGGGCGCGGGCACCGGCAAGACCAGCACGCTCGCGCACCGCGTGGCACACCTGCTGCTGCAGGGCGTGGCGCCCGAACGCATGCTCCTGCTGACGTTCACCCGCCGCGCGGCCATCGAGATGACCCGTCGAGCGCAGCGAGTGATGGCCGAAGCATTGGCCGAACAGCATGCCGGCGCGCGCGTGCCCGAAAACCTGCGCCTGCCGTGGTCCGGCACGTTCCACGCGATCGGCAACCGCCTGATCCGCGCATACGCGCAGCGGCTCGGCCTCGACCCGGCCTTCAGCGTGCTCGATCGCGGCGATGCGGCCGACCTCATGGACGTCGTTCGCCATCGCCTCGGCTTTTCGAAGACCGAGAAGCGCTTTCCTCGCAAGGACACCTGTCTCGGCATCTATTCGCACCGCGTGAACACGCAGCAACCGCTGCGCCACACGCTTGAGACGGTGTACCCGTGGTGCCTAGACTGGGAAGAGGAACTCACTGCGCTGTGCCGCGCCTACGTCGAGGCCAAGCTCGAACAGCAGGTGCTCGATTACGACGACCTGCTGCTCTACTGGCACGCGATGATGCAGGACGTCGAGCTGGCCGCCGAGATCGGCCGGCGTTTCGATCACGTGCTGGTCGACGAGTACCAGGACACCAACGTTCTGCAAGCCGAGATCCTGCTGCGCCTCAAGCCGGACGGCCGCGGTCTCACGGTGGTGGGCGACGACGCCCAGGCCATCTATTCGTTCCGCGCGGCCACGGTCGAGAACATCCTCGAGTTTCCCGAACGCTTCTCGCCGCCAGCGCACGTCGTCATGCTCGAAGAGAATTACCGCTCCACCCAGGGCGTGCTCGACGCAGCCAACGCGCTGATGGCGGAAGGCGGGCGGCAGTACCGCAAGTTCCTGCGCAGCTCGCGCGGCGCGGGGGCGAAGCCGCAGCTCGTCACGGTGCAGGACGACCAGGCGCAGGCCACCTGCGTCGTCGATCGCATCCTCGAGACGCGCGAGCGCGGCGTTCCGCTGCGCCGCCAGGCCGTGCTGTTCCGTAACTCAGACCACAGCGACGTGCTCGAGCTCGAGCTGATGCGCCGCAATGTGCCTTTCGTGAAGTACGGCGGGCTCAAGTTCCTCGAGGCCGCGCACGTCAAGGACCTGCTCGCGGTGCTGCGCTGGGCCGACAATCCGCGCAACCGCATCGCCGCGTTCCGCGTGCTGCAGCTGCTGCCCGGGATGGGGCCGGCGAACGCCGAGCGCGTGTGCAGCGCATTCGAAGCCGCGGGTTTCCGCTGGAACGAACTGGCGGCCTTCCAGGTCCCCGCCGCCGCGCGCGAGCTGTGGAAGCCGCTCGCCGGCATGCTGTCGGATATCGGCAGCGAGAACGCGCCCTGGGAAGGGCAGGTGGCGCGCGTGCGGCAGTGGTACGAGCCGCAGCTCGAACGCCTCTACGAAGCGCCGCTGGTGCGCCGCGGCGACCTCGAGCAGCTCGAGCGCCTGGCCGTGCAGCACACCACGCGAGAGGCGTTCGTCACCGAGCTGACGCTCGACCCGCCGCAGGCGAGCGGCGATCTCTCGGGCGACCCGCTGCTCGACGAGGACTACCTCGTGCTCTCCACCGTGCATTCCGCGAAAGGCCAGGAATGGGATTCGGTGCACGTGCTCAACGTGACCGACGGCAGCTTCCCTTCGGAGTTCTCCACCGGGCGGCCCGAGCTGATCGAAGAGGAGCGCCGCCTGCTCTACGTCGCCATGACGCGCGCCAGGGACGAGCTGCGCCTGATGTCGCCGGTGCGCTTCTACGTCACGCAGCAGTCGCCGACGGGCGACAGGTACGTGCATGGCGCGCGCAGCCGGTTCCTCACGCAATCCGTGCTGGCGCGCATCGCGCGAGTGACGTGGCCGGAGAACGCGGAACCTCGGTCGGGGGAGTCGGTCGAAACAGGCAGTCGTATCGACGTCGCCAGTCGATTGCGCAACATGTGGTGAGCAGTGGAGGTCGATGCACGACGGGCACCCATCGGCACACGCGCCGCATCCTGCTGGCCACGCTTGTTTCGCTGGTGATTGCGGCCCCGGCGTTGGGCGCGACCTCGGCTACGGCGTCGAAGTCCGGAGACACGTTCACGCGCAGCGAAGTGCTCGCGCAGGCCGAGTCGTTGTTCGGCAAGGGCGCGAAGGCGGCGCCACGCGCAGTGTCTGGTGGCAGCGGCCGTCGGTCGGGTTCGACATCGGCGGCAATGCGGCCAAGTGCTTCACGCTGGTCTACAACCTGCGCGACACGGAGAGACTCTTCCAGAGGTTTCCGGGAGTCGAGGGGAACCTGTATTTCGTCGGCGGATTCGGCCTGAATTACAACCGCACGGACGAAATCACCCTGGCGCCGGTTCGCCTGGGCGTGGGTTGGCGGCAGGGCGCCAACATCGGATACCTGCACTTCACGCCGAAGCGCGAACTGCTGCCCATCTGAGCGCGCGTTCGCAGAGCAGAAGGCCCGGGTTCAACCGGGCCTTCCGCTGCACTGGTCTGCGGAGTCAGGTTCGGCGGCCTAAGCCGCCGCGTGACTTACCAGCGGCGCTGGCCGCCGCCGCCGCCACCACCGCCACCGCCACCGTAGCCGCCGCCACCGCCGGAGCGGCCACCGCCGCCACCGCCGTAGCCGCCGCCACCGCCGCCCGGACGGCCACCGCCGCCACCGCCGCCGGTGCGGGGACGATCCTGCGCTTCATTCACGCGCAGGGGACGGCCGCCCATGTTGAAGCCGTTGAGGGCCTGCATGGCCCGCTGGGCATCAGCCTGCGGCATCTCGACGAACCCGAAGCCGCGCGGCCGGCCGGTCTCACGGTCGGTCGGGAGTGCCACGGATTCCACGGTGCCGTGCTGGGCGAAAAGCTCGCGCACGTCCGGTTCAGTGGCCGTAAAAGGCAGATTGCCCACGTAGATCTTGGTCATTCGAACATCCTCAGAGATATACACATCAACCCGGGCCTGAAACCCTTGCGGGCCAGCCGGCACTATCAACTCGAACAGGGGTTCGCAGCCGAGCGTCTGTTGTTTCGCCGTGCTGATCCAGCCGGCGCTCCAGCGACGTTTCCTGTCACCTGATCGAAGACGTTTCGGCTTATCAGACCAGACGCCAAACGGCATCCTGCAAGACACGTACGGGCAACGATCGCGGCGCAGTCTACCACACCCCCCACAAAATCAATGGCCTAGCGGATTCCTCCCGGCTTTTTGCCGTTTTTCACGGAGGCCCGCCCGGACCGTCATCGCGGCCCGCGGCACCTGGCCCGACAGCGCCCTCTGGCGCCCGCCGGCCAATACGAGCACGAAGCCCACCGCGACCAGCGCGGACGCAAGTACAGGATATCCCGCGAAAAAAACGGGGATCACAAGCAGGACTTCGGAAATAGGGGATGCGAACACCGGGAGAGGGCGCGGGAGGCCAACCTGCTGCAGCTGAGACTGGATCGAACTGTCGGTTTCCGGTGCCGGCGCCTTGCGACGCCTCGGGTGCTCAAAAAGTAACCAAGGGCCAATTTAATGATCTTGGGGGTCGTGTCAACCTAAATAGTTGATGCGACGCAAAAATCCACCCCTCACCCGGCGTGCCGCCGACCTCTCCCGTAAACGGGAGAGGTGATCGGCCCCCTCTCCCGCCGGCAGCGGGAGAGGGTCGGGGTGAGGGTGTTTTTTCCACGCCGCTACTTAGTTTCCGGCGGCGGGTTCATCTTCTTGAAGTACGACCAGCTCGTCTCGTTCGGCCGCGCATCGTCCACCGGTGGAGGCACGTTGAATGTCGGGTTGCGCGCTTCGATCGCCTTGCGAATGCTCTCGGGCAGGTCCGCGTAGCTGTCCAGCTTGCGACCGGCACCGTTGAAGTACAGCAGTCCCGGGCGCCCGCGCATCTTCATCCAGGGCAGCCACTCGGAGAGGCGCGTCCAGGCGACGTTGACCTCCGCCGATGGCTTCTTCGGATCGGATAGGTCGCTCATGCGTCCGAAGAAATTGAACATCTCCGTCGCGTGGTACATGCCGCCGACGGCATCCTGGTAATCGCCCGCCAGCGGGTTGCGATAGAAGAGCGGCACCGTGGTCGTGCCCCACCAGTGGTCTCCCATGACCTTGATCTCGCTCTTGTAAGGCTTGCCGTCCGCGCCCTTCGGGAAGATCGGCCCGCGGAAATTCACCGGGTCGTTGGCGATGTGCAGCACCTTCACGGTGTCGCCGGTCCAAGGGTTCTTCCACTCGTCGAGGATCTCGCCGTTGACCGGGTCCTTGTAATAGAGGACCTCGCGCGACACCTGGCGGAAGCCCTTGCCGCGCACCGGGTCGTTGACCGTGACGCACTGGCGGATGTTCATGCCTTCGAACTTGAAGAGCAGCTTGTCCGGCTCGCCGTCGACGCGGCTGTAGGTCTCGCCCACCCAGTAGTAGACGGTCGGGCGCTGGTCCTCGGTCGAGCACTGCACCTTGCGGAAGGCTTCGATTCCGCCTTCGGGCGTGGCGAGGTCGAGGCCTTTCGGCTTGGCGGCGAAGGCGATCGAGGACGTGAGCAGCGCGGCAAGGACGACGGCGCCGCGCGCAGGCGTGATTCTCATGTCAAGGCTCCCCAGGGCGACCCGGATGATCGCTGGGGGCGATTATGTGCCGCGCGCGGCGGCGGGTGAAGCTAGGCGCGCGCCCGGTCGATCCAGTGGCCGAAATCGCGCAGGTTGCCCCACACGCTTTCGCGGTCGTTCCAGTTGCGCGCGAGCGTGGCCGGGTCGGCGCGCAGCGCATTCACCAGCTCCGGGTGCGTGCCGATCAGCCGGTCGAACGATTCCGGGGCCGGGTGCGGGTCGAGGGCGTCTTCGATCATCCTGAGAACCTCCGTGCTTCCGGCACGGAATTAGACGGGTCGTGGATGACGGGGTCGTGAAGCATTCGCGACGGGCCCGTGACCGGATGCGTCCTGGAAAGAGTCCAGCGTGCGCCGCTGGTATCATCGCGCCCGCATTCACCGGGGCAGGCCGCTGCACCCAAGAACAGGTGCGCAATCGATGGAAGCATTTCTCGTCTCGATGGGCGTGGTCGCGCTCGCGGAAATCGGCGACAAGACCCAGCTGCTGGCGCTTGTCCTCGCGGCGCGCTTCCGCAAGCCGGTGCCCATCATCTTCGGCATCCTGATTGCCACCCTCGCCAACCATTTCCTGGCCGGTGCCGTGGGCGCGTGGCTGGCGTCCGTCATCGGCCCGACGCTGATGCGGTGGGTCCTCGGCGTCTCTTTCATCGCGATGGCGATATGGACGCTGATCCCCGACAAGCTCGACGATGAAGAAGCGCCGAAGCCCCCGCGCTACGGCGTGTTCGCCACGACTCTCGTCGCGTTCTTCCTGCTCGAGATGGGCGACAAGACGCAGATCGCGACGGTGGCGCTGGCGGCCAGGTATTCGTCGCTCGTCTCCGTCGTGGCGGGTACGACCGTCGGCATGATGCTGGCCAACGTGCCGGCCGTGCTGCTCGGGGAGGTGGCGGCGCGCAAGCTGCCGATGCGCCTGGTGCACGGCATCGCCGGCGCGATCTTCCTCGTGCTCGGCGTGCTCGTGCTGGTGGGCGTGGGCTCGAAGTAGTTGCGCGCCCGAACCGTGGGCGTGGCCGCCGTCAGGCCTCGAGGTAGGTGTAGCCGTTCAGCTCGGCTTCGTAGAAGCGCCGCAGCGCCTGGCTCTCGGTGAGCGAGATCCGTCCTTCGCGCACGGCCCGCTCGCAATCGCGCGCGAACTGCGGGAACAGGCGCTCCACGTCGTACTGCATGTAGCGCAGCACTTCGGCGGCCGAGTCGCCCTTCACCGTCTCCTCGATCCACCAGCCGCCCTCGTCGTGCAGCTTGATGTGCACCACGTGCGTGTCGCCGAAGAGGTTGTGCAGGTCGCCGAGCGTTTCCTGGTACGCGCCCACCAGGAACGTGGCGAGGTAGTACGGCTCGCCTTCGCGCAGCTCGTGCAGCTCGAGTGTCCGCTTGGTCTCCCGCACGCTCACGAAGTGGTCGATCTTGCCGTCCGAGTCGCAGGTGATGTCCGCGAGCACGGCGTTGCGCGTCGGACGCTCGTCGAGACGATGCACCGGCATCACCGGGAAGAGCTGGTCGATTGCCCAGCTGTCCGGCAGCGACTGGAAGATCGAGACGTTGCAGAAATAGATGTCGCTCAGGATGCCTTCGAGGCCGTCCAGTTCTTCCGGCACCGTCTCGCGGCGGCGGCAGAGGTCGCGGATCTTCGCGCAGGTCGACCAGTACAGTCGCTCGGCGAGGCCGCGCGCCTCGAGGCCGAGGTAGCCGAGGTTGAACATCTGCAGCGCCTGTTCGCGAGCCTGCAATGCGTCGTGATAGCACTCGACGAGGCGGCGGTCGGCCACCGAGCGATAGGCGTCGACGAGGTCCTGCACCGGCTGCGGCACGTTCTTCAGCGCCTTGACTTCCTGGTCCAGCTGGTCGCCGATGGCGAACTTCTCGAGCATCGAGCAGCCGAGCACGTCGAACACCAGCACGCTGTGATGCGCGGCGATGGCGCGGCCCGACTCGCTGATGATCGTCGGGTGATCGACGCCGCGGGCGTTGCAGACGTTGGCGATGCGGTAGACGACGTCGCTCGCGTACTCGGCGACGTTGTAGTTCATCGACGATTCGTAGTTGGTGCGGCTGCCGTCGTAGTCGACGCCGAGCCCGCCGCCGATGTCGATGTACTGCAGGCCTGCGCCCATCAGTTTCAGCTCGGCGTAGACGTGCGCCAGCTCGTTCACCGCGTCCTTCACGCGGCGGATGTCCTGCAGCTGGCTGCCCGGATGGCAGTGCACGAGCTGCAGGCAGTCTTCCATGCCCAGTTCCTTGAGCGTGCGGAACAGCTCGAGGATCTCGGTGACGAACAGGCCGAACTTGCTCTTCTCGCCGGCCGATTCGCGCCAGCGGCCCGCGCCTTCGCTCGCCAGCTTCACGCGCACGCCGATGCGCGGACGCACCTCGTACTTCTTCGCGTGCTTCAAGATCAGCGCCAGCTCGCTGAAGTTCTCGACCACGGGGATGATGGTGCGGCCGAGCTTGGCCGCGAGGATCACGGCCTCGATGTAGGCGTCGTCCTTGAAGCCGTTGCAGATGATGAGCCGCTCCGACTCGCCCTCGGTCAGCGCCATCACCGCGAGCAACTCGGGCTTCGAACCCACCTCGAGCCCGAAGCCGAACTCTCGGCCGTAGCCGTAGACTTCCTCGACGACGAGGCGCTGCTGGTTCACCTTGATCGGATACACCGCGCAGTAGCGGTTCCTGTAGTCGTTCTCGGCGATTGCCGTGGCGAACGCGTCGTGCAGCCGCTTCAGGCGGTGACGCAGGATGTCCGAGAAGCGCACCACCACCGGCGTCGTCAGGTCGCGCGCGGCCAGACCCTGGATGACCTCGAGGAGGTCGATCTCGTGTTCGGGTGTCTGGTCGGGGCGCACGACGACGTGCCCGGCCTCGCTGATGTGGAAATAGCCGTTGCCCCACGCATTGACGCCGTAGAGATCGAGCGAGTCCTCGATCTTCCAGGTGCCGGTGAGGTTCAACTTGCGAGCGCTGGTTTCCACGGCCGTGTTTTCCGGTAGGGGACCCGAAAAGAGGCGCGCAAGATAACAGAAGCGCGCCGCAATGAAAGGGCTTTGAACCCGGCGCGATTCAGGGCGCGGCGCCCGTCGCGACCGGACGCGCCGGATTGCGGGACCACTCGCTCCACGAGCCCGGGTAAAGGCGGCCGCCGTGCAGACCGGCGTGCTCCATCGCGAGCAGCAGGTGGCAGGCCGTCACGCCCGATCCGCAGTAGGTGATCGCGTTCTCCGGCGGCACCCCATCGAGCGAGCGCAGCAGCGAATCGCGCAGCTCGTCGCCCGGCAGGAACAAACCGTCGGCGCCGAGCAGCGACGAGGATGGGTGGTTGCGGGCGCCCGGCACGTGGCCCGCGACGGGATCGATCGGCTCGACCTCGCCGCGGTAACGCTCGCCGGCCCGGGCATCGATCACGCGTTGCTCCGGATCGGCGGCGCAGACCAGGACCGTGTCGCCGTCGGCGGTCAGTTCCGGCCGCGGCTCACCTTTGAAGGAACCGGTGCGCGGGTTCGGGACGGCCGTTGCCAGCGGCAGGCCGAGTTCCTTCCAGCGACGGAATCCGCCGTCGAGCACTGCCACCTCGGTGTGGCCTAGCCAGCGCAGCATCCACCACAGGCGGGAGGCAAACATGCCGGTCGCGTCGTCGTAAGCCACGACCTGCGAGTCGCTGTCGACACCTGCGGCACGCAACCAGGCCGCGAACGCCTGCGGGTCGGGTAGGGGATGCCGGCCGCTCGTCGGTGTCGCCGGTCTCGAGAGGTCGAGGTTCAGGTCGGCGAACACGGCGCCCGGCAGGTGCGAGTCGCGGTAGCGTTCGGCGCCGGCCTGCGGCTGCATCAGGTCGAAGCGGCAGTCGAATACCCGCACGCGCGGATCGTCGAGGCGCCCGGCCAGTTCCTCGGGCCGGACCAGTGTGCGCCAGCTCATGCGATACCCTCGAAGTGTGACAAGGTGCCCTCCCGCGGCCCTCCTCAGTACAATTGCGCGGCCGCAGCGCTATTGTGCGCGCGGCTTGCGGAGAAATATGCATGGCGCTCGAACTCTACTGGGGCAGTGGCAGCCCGTATTCCTGGCGCGTGCAGCTCGCTCTCGAATACAAGCGAGTGCCGTACGAGTCGCACCTGCTGCAGTTCGAGAAGCAGGAGCACAAGTCGCCGCAGCTGTTGCGCATGAACCCGCGTGGCCGCGTGCCCGTCCTCAAGGACGGCGACTTCGTCGTGTTCGAGTCGCTCGCCTGCCTGCTCTACCTCGACCGCAAGCACCCGGAGCCGCCGCTCTTCGGTCGCACGCCGGAAGAGGGCGCCTCGATCATGCGCGTGATCTGCGAGTACCAGGCCTACGCCGAGGAGCCGCTGCTGCAGATCGTCTCGGCCGTATTCTTCGCCACCGTGGACGAGAAGATCGAGGAAGTGACCCGCTCGATGCACGTCATGGCGGCGGAGGCCCGCACGATCGAGAACCGGCTTAGCACGTCGGACTGGCTGGTGGGAGAGCATGTTTCTGCGGCCGACCTGGTCGTGTTCCCGCAGATCATGCTGCTGCTGCGGGCCATGGAAAAGCGCGAGGCCGGCGATCTGCGCGCGCGCTTCCTGCCCATGGACCAGAACTACCCCGCCATCGCCCGCTGGATCGGCCGCATGGAACAGCTGCCCGGCTACGACCGCACCTATCCGCCCCATTGGCGGGACGATTCGACCCGCGTCTGAGCCGGCGTCGGCAAGGTGTGGCGTGGGCCGGACGGGGCATTTCCGGCTAGAATCGGCAGCTCGTTCCCGAGCTCCATTCGCAAGGTCCTATCGAAGCAATCATGACTACCTACCCTGTCCACGTGGCATTCCCGGGTCGCCTGGTGTTCGTCGGCTTTGGCAGCATTGGCCAGGGCGTCCTGCCGCTGATCCTGCGGCACGTCGGCATCAAGCCGGACCAGATCACGATCGTGACGGCCGAAGACGCCGGCGCGGCCGTGGCGGCCGAGTACGGCGTGCGCTTCGTCAAGCACGCGCTGACCCGTGAGAACTACAAGAACGTCCTCGACCCGCTGCTTGGTCGCGGGGACTTCCTGTTGAACCTGTCCGTGGACGTGTCGTCGATCTCGCTCGTCAAGTTCTGCTGGGACGTGGGGGCGCTGTACCTCGACACCTGCATCGAGCCCTGGGTGGGCGGCTACACCGACCTCACTGTTGCCCCTTCGCGCCGCACGAATTACGCCCTGCGCGAGGATGCGCTGGCGCTGCGCGAGACGCGCAAGAGCGCGCCGACGGCCGTGCTTACCCACGGCGCCAACCCGGGCCTGGTCTCGCACTTCGTGAAGCAGGCACTGCTGAACATCGCCGCGGACACGGGTGTCGAGCACGGTGACCCGAATACCAGAGCGGAGTGGGCGGCGCTGGCGCACAAGCTCGGCGTGAAGGTTATCCACATCGCCGAGCGCGACACGCAGGTGGCGAACCGGCCGAAAGAACAGAACGAGTTCGTCAACACCTGGTCGGTGGACGGCTTCGTGGGCGAAGGCTGCCAGCCGGCCGAACTCGGCTGGGGCTCGCACGAGAAAAACTGGCCGCGCGACGGCAAGCGCCACGATTTCGGCCGCGGCAGCGCCATCTACCTGATGCAGCCGGGCGCCGCGACGCGCGTGCGCACGTGGACGCCGCTGTCTGGGCCGTTCCACGGCTTCCTCATCACGCACGGCGAGTCGATCTCGATCTCGGACTACCTGACGGTGAAGAAGGGCGAGCAGGTCGTCTATCGCCCGACGGTGCACTACGCCTATCACCCGTCCGACGACGCGGTGCTGTCCGTGCACGAGCTGGCCGGCCGCAACTGGCGCATGCAGGACCGCAAGCGGATCATGCGCGACGAGATCGTGAAGGGCACGGACGAACTGGGCGTGCTGCTCGCCGGCCACAAGAAGAATGCGTACTGGTACGGCTCGCAGCTCTCGGTGCAGGAAGCGCGGCAGCTCGCCCCGCACAACACCGCCACGTCGCTGCAGGTGACGGTCTCCGTGCTGTCGGGCCTGATCTGGGCGATGGAGAACCCGAACGCGGGCGTCGTCGAGCCGGACGACCTCGACTACAAGCGCATCCTCGAGATCTGCCGTCCGTACCTCGGGCTCGTGGTCGGCGAGTACAGCGAGTGGCATCCGCTCGTGGACCGCGGCCGGCTGTTCCCCGAGGATCTCGACGAGACCGATCCCTGGCAGTTCAAGAACGTCCGGGTGGTTTGAGTTCTTCACCTCTCCCGCTTGCGGGAGAGGTCGCGCAAGGCGCGGGTGAGGGTCGCTCAGGATCGGTAGCCCCTCACCCCTCGCATCGATGCTTTCGCATCAACGCTCGTGCCCTCTCCCGCAAGCGGGCGAGGGCGTTTTCTCACCTCTCCCGTTCACGGGAGAGGTCGCGCAAGGCGCGGGTGAGGGCTACTCCTCTTCGTAGCGGACCTCGGTCACGACGTACTTCATCGATCCGCCCGGCACCTCGACGGTGACCTCGTCGTCGACCTGCTTCTTCATCAGCGCCCGCGAGAGCGGCGCATCCATGCTCACGTACTTGCGCGCCGGGTCGATCTCATCGGGCCCGACGATGCGCAGCTCCGCCTCGCGGCCGTCCTCGTCCTCGACCTTCACCCATGCTCCGAAGAAGATCCGGCGGCGATCGTCCGGCGGCCGGCTCACCACGACCATGCCTTCGAGCCGCTTGCGCAGGAACCGCACGCGCCCGTCGATCTCGCGCAGCATTTTCTTGCCGTAGATGTACTCGGCGTTCTCGGAGCGGTCGCCCTGCGCGGCCGCCTCCTGCACAGCCTTGGTGACCTGCGGGCGCTGCACCCGCCAGAGGAAATCCAGTTCCTCCCGCAAGCGCCGCGCGCCTTCCGCGGTGGCGTATTTCGAGCCCGGCGCCTGGGGCTTTCGGTAACGCGTCATGGTTTTCGGCGCAGTGGATTCGGTGCCCGGATTAGTGTGGACCGCATCACGGATTCAGGCCGGGCCCGTCAGTAGCGTTCGCGCCATGAGCATCAAGTACTACGCCCATTTCCTGGTGGAGCAGCCCGACCCGCGGGGCCTGCAGGAATACCGTGGCGTGGTCGAACTGGACGGACAGCCGCGGCAGGGCCGGGAATACAAGGAGGCGGTGCGCATCATCGCCCGCAATTTCGGCCGCTCGCAGCAGGACGTCAAGGTGCTTCAGTGGTCGAGGCTGCACTGATCGAGACGACGCGCCTTGCAAGGTTCCCCTGGCGGACTTTTCCCTTCCCTTCGACCAAAGTCCGCTAACTCTGCCCCGGGCCACAAGCCCGGGGCTTTTTTTCGCGCGCGAAGTGCCGCTACCGTAGCGCCGGTGCCGGGCATAAGCTGGTCCGCGCTGCCCATCGTCAGATCGGGGAAGGGTCATGAACACCTGGTTCGTTTACGCGCTGCTGTCCGCATTCGCGGCGGGAGCGACGGCGATACTCGCCAAGGTCGGCGTGCAGGGCGTGCCGTCGAACCTGGCCACGGCAGTGCGCACGGCGGTCGTGCTGGTCTTCGCATGGGGCATCGTGCTGGCGCGCGGCGAAGCTATCGGACTGCGCGAACTGAAAGGCCGCACGCTGGCATTCCTGCTGCTTTCGGGCATTGCGACCGGGCTTTCGTGGCTCGCGTACTTCAAGGCGCTGCAACTCGCGCCCGCCTCGCGCGTCGCGCCCATCGACAAGCTGAGTCTCCCGATCACGGTGGTGTTGGCCTGGCTCACGCTCGGCGAGCCGATCTCGATGCGCCTGGCCGCCGGGATCGGCCTGATGGTCGTCGGTGCGATCGTGACCATCGGGGCGTGATGATGGGCCGATCGCGCGCGGAAGGGCGGGTGTTCCCGTAGTTCCCGGTTCGGCCGACGTCCCTGTCGGGTCACATGCGTCAAACCGCTCCGCGTGACGGCATCACGGGCTGAACTGCCAGACGTCGTTCTCGATCAGGAATGAGTTCACGTTGGAGGGAAGGCCGAACCGCTCACGGTCGCCGCCAAACGTGATGATCGAAGGCCGCAGACCGGCGCGACCACCGGAGAAGACCAGGGCGTCGAAGTCGTACCGCATGTCCTCCGGGGATTTGCCATTCCACGGCGGAGCCGCGGGCGACGGAAGCTGAGTCCAGGTCTTGCCGTTGCGACTGGTCCACATGTCCGTCGGGTTCGCAGGGATCGGCGGAAGTCCGGGCACCTCTCCATAACCACCGAAACAAACAATCTCGTTGATGAGTACGACGCACTGGTGTCCCGGTCGAGGTGACCAGCCGGCCGAAGCGGTCACCAGTTCCCATGACGCGCCATCTCTCGAGCGCCACACGTCGTTGAAGTAAAGCGTCCGCGTCGCGGGCTGGCAGGGACTCTTCGGATCGAAGCCGCACGAGAAACCTCGCTCGCCGCCGAGCAGGTAGATATAGCCGTCCTTCGAAACGACTGCGGCTCCGGCCCGCGGCATCCACCTCGGCCCCTCGCCGGTGACCTCGGTCCAGGTGCGGCCGTCGCGCGACATCCAGACGTCGTTGAACAGGACTCGGCCCGTACCGCCGGTCGAGGCATCGTCGCCCTGGCTGCCACCGAGGACGTAGATTGCCCCGTGGTGAACGACAGCGGAAAGGCCGGCGCGGCCTGCCCACGGAGCATCCGTCGTCTCCGGAAGCCACGTGACGCCGTCCTTGCTGCTCCACACGTCGTCGAAGAATGTCGAGTTAGGCACGATCGGCAGGCACGGCACACCCGGCGGGAGGAAGGCGCAGCCATCCGGATAAACTGGGTTCGGCTTCGACTCGAAGTTCTGGCCGCCGATCACGTAAATGCGGCCGCGGTGAGTGACGGCCCCGAAGTACGCGCGCGGCTTCCACATCTGCTGGGTGCCCTGGCTGGGCTGCCATTGCGCAACTTTCGTCCACGAGGCACCGACGTCGGTGCTCCTCCAGACGTCGCCGTAGAGCACGGTCTCAGTCTCGAAAGAGAATGGTCCCCGGCCGCCCATCACGTAGAGGTCGTTACGCAGTTCGATGGCCTGGAGGCCGGCGCGCGGCGCCCATATCGTAGGGTTGAACGGCACGGTCGGACGCACGTTAGTCCAGCGGTAGTTGCCGATGTCGGTCGCACCCCCGCCAGCATTCGCCAAGCCGGTTGCAGCGACGACGCTGCCGAGGATGAACGCGCAACGGGCGATGATGCGAAGCAAATGCATGTTGTCTCCCTCCTGGACAGCGACACCGGCAGCCTTCGACGGGGCCGTTTCCGGTGATGTTTGATCACGACACTACGCTGCGACTGTGAAGTTGGCGAGTCGCAATTCGTGGTCAGCTGGCGATCATATGGATTCTGTCAAATGCAGGTGACGGATGGCGCTCGCCGGGACTATGGCCGCCGCGGTGATGCTGGCGCCGCAGGACGCGCCGCTTCACTGGGGCATGTGAGGCTGCCAGGCGGCTAGAAGTAGCCTTCCTGCTTCTTCTTCTCCATCGAGGCGGCGCTGTCGCGGTCGATCACGCGGCCCTGCCGTTCGCTGGTACGGGCCAGCAGCATCTCCTGGATGACGGCCGGCAGCGTCTGCGCCTCGGACTCCATCGCCCCGGTCAGCGGGTAGCAGCCCAGGGTGCGGAAGCGCACGGACCTCATCACTGGCACCTCGCCCGGATGCAACTTCATGCGTTCGTCGTCCACCAGGATCAGCATGCCGTCGCGCTCGACCATCGGCCGCTTGGCGGCCAAGTAGAGCGGCACGATCGGGATCCGCTGCAGGTGGATGTACTGCCAGATGTCGAGCTCGGTCCAGTTGCTGATCGGAAACACGCGAATCGACTCGCCCTTCATCTTGCGGCCGTTGTACAGCCGCCAGAGTTCGGGGCGCTGATTTTTCGGGTCCCAGCGATGCTGGGTGGTGCGGAAGCTGAAGATACGTTCCTTTGCGCGCGACTTCTCCTCGTCGCGCCGGCCGCCGCCGAAGGCCGCGTCGAAGCCGTGCACGTTGAGCGCCTGCTTCAGGCCCTGGGTACGCCAGAGGTCGGTGTGGATCTCGCTGCCGTGGTCGAACGGGTTGATGCCCATCGCCATTGCCTCGGGATTGTGGTGCACCAGCACCTTCACGCCGTAGCGATCCGCCACCTGCTCGCGCAGCGCGTACATCTCGCGGAACTCCCATGTGGAGTCGATGTGCAGCAGCGGGAAGGGCGGCGGCGTCGGCCAGAAGGCCTTCATCGCAAGGTGCAGCATCACGGTCGAGTCCTTGCCGATGCTGTAGAGCATCACCGGGTTCTCGGCCTCGGCCACGACCTCGCGCATGATGTGGATGCTCTCGGCCTCGAGCCGCTGCAGGTGGGTGAGTTGCGTCATCGCCATGACGGCATTCAGCCGAGCACCGCAGGCACCGCGATCGCGAGTGGTTCCATCAGCACGATCGCCACCGTCATGTGCCGCAGGCCGCCGCCACCCACCGCCCGCGGGCATGCCGCTCGATCGCACTCGTTTCCGGGTCGATCCTGAACAGGTGCAGCCAGCCGTGGCCGACGAGCTGGCGCACGATCTCATGGCCGGCCATCACGGTGTCGATCGAGGCCCGCGGCGCTTCGATGAAGACGCTCAGCCGCAGCGGCGTGTGGCGCAGCGTGCGGCCGTCGTGCAGCGACTGCATCGGCAGACCGATGCGAAGATCACCGCCGTTACCCTCGAACACGCCCATGTGCCCGCCGACCACGTTGTGCAACACCTTGTTGCCGCTGCCGTAGCGCCGGTTGTCCACCGTGGAGGCGTGGTACTGCATGTTGATCCAGTGGGTGACGACCATCGGCGCGGTCATGATCAGCGTGAGCACGCCCAGCTCGGGGTCGAGCCGGTGGTCGTAGTCGTGCAGGAAGCTGCGGCCGGCCAGGTTGAGGTGCCGGCTGCGTGCACGCGGCGCGACGATGAAGGCCGCGTTGTCGGCCAGGCCCCATTCGGGACGCACCTGAGCCCAGTCGTTGGCGCGTTCGAGCAGCGACTGCTCCAGCGCGGCGTCGTGCGCGGCCAGGTTGCCCAGGCCCAGGCTTTGCGCGCGCTCGGCACGCGCGCGCTGGCCTGCGGCCTCGAGCCATTCGCCCAGTTGAGCGAGCTGTGACTGCAGCGCGGCGGGCACGGCCTCGATGTCGTACAGCAGCACCTCGTCCGTGGTGGTGTTGTGCAGTGCGGGCAGGAAGTGCGTGCCGGCGGGCACGTCGATGCCCAGGTCGCGCAGGTGCTCGCGCACGGCCGGGGTGTTGAGCATGTCCGCGAGTACGCGGGCGTTGACCTCGCCCGTCTGGCCGCCGCAGGCGCCACAGTCGAGGCCGGCGGCATGCGGGTTGTTGGCGCTGCGACTGCCGTGGCCGACGAGCAGCACCAGCGGCGCGAAACCGCTCACCAGGCCCATGGCACCGAGGATGCCCTTGGCCATGGCGGCGGCTGCGGCGGGGTCGTTGGCGGCTTGGGGCAGGCAGGGCCGCAGTGCGGCGGCGGCTCGTGACGGCAGGCCGGCATCCTCCCAGCGCGCCGGAGTCGCGCTCGAAGGCAGGCTGTCGGCGAGCAGCTTGGGGCCGTACAGCAAGCCCATGGTCTCGACGAAGCTGAAGGCCGAGGCCGGCGCGGCGCGGAACTCGGCCCAGCGCTGGCGCCACTGCAGCGCGTTGCGGCGCTGCGTGGCCAGCACCTGGCCCAGGCTGGCGCTGTCGGCGACTTCGCTCACGCAGTGCGCCGGCGCCAGCAGGCCCGGCAGCTGCGGCCGCGTGAGCGCGCTGCCAATGGGCGAGTAGGCGATGAACAGGCCGAAGAATCCGGCGAAGCCGCGCGTGTGCACGGCAGGGCTGACCGACTCCAGTGCGCGGCGGAAGACCTCGGAGCGCACGTCGATGCAGAACAACGCCTGCACGGCGGGCGGCGTGGTAGCGGCGGCAGGCAGCGGCTGGCTCAGCCCTTCGATCAGCGGCTCACGGTAGGCGATCTCGACGGCGCTTTGCAGCAGCCAGTCGGTGCGCTGGGCTTGCCGCAGCGCGTCGGCCGCCGCCTGTGCCGCGCCCCAACGTTCGGCCCAGTCGGCCGGCAGCGAGCCGTGCACGGCATCTTCGAACAGCAGCCACTCCCAGGCCAAGCGGATGGCCAGCAGGTCCACGATCTTGTCGTCGTCGCTGCCACCCAGGCGTGCTTGCCAGCGCTCGTAGGCACACCAGGCACCCCAGCCGCCGATGGCCATCAGCACGGCGCTGAGGTAGGGCTCGTGGCCGTCCTCGGGCACGGACATGCCGTCTAACGCGGCGCCGATCAGTGCCTGCGGCGCAGAAGGGAGAGCCGCAAGACGGGCGCGCAGTGCAGCCCGGCTCTGGCGCCAGGGCAGGCCGTGGTCGGCGGCGAGTTGCTGGCGCCAGCTGTCGTACAGGCCGTGCGAGCGGTCCATCGCCCAGCTGGCCTGGTGGCGGTCGAAGAACGCGGCGCAGTGCTGGCTGACCTGGTGGGTGACGAGATCGGCCCAGCGCAGGCCGGGCCGCGGCGGTGCGCCGCGGTCGCGCAGGTCGGTGACCAGCGGCAGGCGCGACAGCGGTGCCGATGGGCCCTGCAGTGCCGACACGAGTTCGCTGACCAGTGCCAGCACGCGGGCATCGTCGGCGCCGTTCGTGTTCAGCGCGGCGACTTCGTCCGCGGCCGCGGCATCCAGGTGCCGACGTTGCAGGCGGCCGGCGGCCCACTGCTCCCGGAACCATTCGCGCGGCATCGTCAGCCGCGTGCCGGCCAGCGTGCCCAGCGCTGCGGCGGCCTCGGGCATCGGGCGGCCGACCCAGCCCCAGTAGGGGTTGACGGCGATGAACTCGTCGAGCGGCCAGGTGGGCGCCAGGCGCGCGGCGGCAGTGGCGATGTGAGCGGCCAGGCGCTGCGCGTGCCGCTGGGGGGCCTCCATAACGGCGTTCATGCGCGACCTCCGGCTGTGGCGGTGGGGGTATCGATGGCGGTGGTCGTGTCGGCGGCGGGCAGCGGCGAAGTCGCGACCGTCGGCCCCGGCGGGCGCCACAGGGCGAAGGCGATGCGGTTGAACTTCTCGTCGAGGAACAACCCGCCGTAGAACCATGGGTACAGGCCGCGCGCCAGCGCACCCTGGGGCGCGACGGTGATGACCGACTGCAGGAGGAACAACGCGCCGAAGGCCACCGCCACGCCGACCCACAGCGCCGCTGCCGGGGCAGCCGCGTTCGGCAGCACCCACCGCGCGAGCACCGCATGCAGGCCGAAGTAGGCCAGGGCGACGCCGAAGGCACCCAGACCGAGTGCCGGCAGCCACGGGCCGCCCAGCCGCAGCGACTGCGCGTGCACCAGCGGCACCAGTGCCAGGGCGGCGATACCCGCCAGCACCCAGATCGCGGGCGAGGCCGCGTCACCGGGCAGCAGCCAACCCACGGCGGCGCCGGCCAGCAGCGTCATGCCCACGCCGACCAGCACGCCCACGGCCAGTGCCAGCGGGCCCGGCGCCGCGGCCCGCGGCGTTAGCTGCACCAGCATCGCGCGGCGCACCGCACCACCCGCGCCGAGGAAGGCGTGCGCCTTGTACAGCGAATGCGCCACCAGATGCAGCAGCGCCATCTCCCAGGCACCCAGGCCGCACTGCATGAGCATGAAGCCCATCTGCGCGCAGGTCGACCAGGCGAGCATCACCTTGATGCTGATGCGCGTGGTCATCACCAGCGCCGCCAGCACCGCGGTGGCCGTGCCGGCCGCCACCAGCAGTGCCTGGGCTGCGGGCACGTCGGCCACCAGCGGCGCAAAGCGCATCAGCACGAAGCCGCCGAGGTTGACGACACCGGCGTGCAGCAGCGCCGAGACCGGCGTGGGCGCCTCCATCACCTGGATCAGCCAGCCGTGGAAGGGCAATTGCGCGCACTTGAGCAGCGCGGCGCAGGCGATGAGCAGCACCGCAACCTGCGCGGCGCCGGGCAATTGCGGCGCGGCGGCGGCGTGCGCAGCGAGTTGATCGATGTGCAGCGTGCCGTAGGCCTGGAACAGCAGGCCGGCGGCGGCCAGCATGCACAGGTCGGCGATGCGGCCGACGATGAACTTCTTGTGCGCGGCCACCACCGCCGGTGGCCGCTCACCAAAGAACATCAGCAACCGGTGCAGCGCCAGGCTGGTGGCCGTCCAGGCCAGCGCCAGCACCAGCACATGGTTGGTGGCCACGACCACGCTGACCGTGGCCAGCGTGGCCATCAGCCAGCGCACGTAGTGGCGCTCTTCTCGCTCGCCGTCGAGGTAGGGCTGCGAGTAACGCACGATGACCCAGCCGACGAAGGCCACGAGCAGCATCACCACGGCGCCGACGGCGTCGGCGCGCACGCCGTAGCCTGAGCCCACCGAACCGGAGAGCACGGCGGCCAGCGACAACGCCGCGAAGGCCACGGCCGCCGAGGCCGCCCAGCGCGCACCGCGCCACGCCGCGGAAGGTGCGGCGCCGGGACCGGCAAGCAGGGCCGCCGCCGCGGCCGCCAGCGCCGGCCCGAACAGCAGGGCGGCATGCCAGGTCGGCAGGGTGAGGCTGATGTCGGGCTGTGGATTCATGGCCGAGTCCGCGTGGGGCAATGAGCGCACTGTGCCTGCCCGATAATCTTCCGTAAAATGCATTGTTCAGTACATTACGTACTTCTAAACAGAACGGTTGTCGCATGTCACGCTTGAATTTTCATCACCTGCACTACTTCTGGGCCGTCGCCAAAGAGGGCAACCTCACGCGCGCCGCAACGCGGCTGCACGTTTCGCAGTCGGCGCTCTCGGCGCAGATCAGGCAGCTCGAAGAGCAGCTCGGGCAGCCGCTGTTCGCGCGTATCGGCCGCGGCCTGCAGCTCACCGAGGCCGGACAGCTGGCGCTGGGCTATGCCGATTCGATCTTCACGGCGGGAGCCGAGCTGACGGCGCTGTTGCGCGAAGGCCGCCGCGAAGAACGCCAGGTGCTGCGCATCGGTGCCGTAGCTACTCTTTCGCGCAACTTCCAGGAGAACTTCCTGCGGCCGCTGCTGGAGCGCGCCGACGTCGAACTCGTGCTGCAGTCGGGCAGCCTGGTCGACCTGCTGTCGCGGCTGCGGGTGCATACGCTGGACCTGATCCTGTCCAACCGGCAGGTGCACGCCAGCGCCGACGACCCATGGCGGTGCCGGCGCATTGCGCGCCAACCCGTCAGCCTGGTGGGCAAGCCCCGGCGCAAGCGCCGCGCGTTCCGGTTTCCCGACGAACTGGCCGAGGTGCCGCTGCTGCTGCCGGGGCGCGACAACGACATCCGCGCCGGTTTCGACCTGATGTGCGAGCGGCTGGGCATCCGCTACCGGCTGCGCGCCGAGGTCGACGACATGGCGCTGCTGCGCCTGCTGGCCCGCGACTCCGACAGCGTGGCACTGCTGCCCACGGTGGTGGTGCAGGACGAACTGCGCAGCGGGCGCCTCGTGGAGTACGGCGTGGTGCCGGACCTGCACGAGAACTTCTATGCCATCTCGGTACAGCGGCACTTCTCGCCACCATTGCTCAAGGCGCTGCTCAAGCAGTCTGAGGCTGACGTGCTGGGTTCGCCTGGCGGTTGACTGCAGGAGTGGGGCAGTTCCACGGCGACCGCAGGCTGCCGAGGCGGCCGGTTCCGTTCAGAGCCAACGGATCTTGCGGGGCAAGGCTAGAGGCCCAGCCGAGCGACGACGGCCGGGCGCCTTCAATGAGCCCTTCGCGCAGCCCTCTGCGGAAAGGCCAATATGCAAACGACGATGAACGCCAGCAGCGCGAACGACGCGGAATACCGGCTGAGGGCCAGCCCGCCATTCGCAATGGGCTTGTCGAGGAAGTCGCCGACTACGGCACCTAGCGGCCGAGTCAGCACGAATGCGGCCCAGAACAGCAGCGTGCGCGAAATGTTCGTCCAGAAGTACGCGGCGACGACCATGGCCAGCATCACGATGAACACGGTGGCGCCGCCGAGATAACCCAGGCCTGCCGTGTCCGCCGTCCAGTCGCCGAGCGCCGTGCCGAGTGTCTGCGAGAACATGATCGTCACCCAGTAGAACATCTCGGACTGCGGTGAACGGACCGTGTCGATCGCGATCGAGCCCAGCGATCGATACCAGGTGAACAACGAGAGCACCAGGAGCGCGATCAGGATCGTCGTCCCGCCGGCGTAACCGATCCCGAGCGAGCGGTCGACAAAGTCGGCAAGCGTCGTGCCGACGGTCGTCGAGGCGATGATCGTCGCCCAATACAGGAACGGCCGGAATTCCTTCGCAGCAATCTGCGCACCGACGGCGGCGACGAAAATCACGGCGAAGATCCCGGTGCCCAGCAGGTAGCCGAGGTTCATCGACATCGAGACGGCATCGCCGGCGGTTTCGCCAAACGTCGTCGCCGCAATCTTGATCACCCAGAAGACGAGCGTGACTTCGGGAACCTTGCTCAGTCGGTCGTCAATGGTCGTGTTCAGTTTCATCCTCGATACGTCGCCTTGAGCGCGCGTCGGTGCCCGTGTGGAACGTCCCGGCCGAATTGTGCGCCATCGGGATCGTTCCCACCTGGCCAGCGTCATTGATATTGTGATGCCCCGAAGCGGCGAACGGTGCCGCGAGCAAAGGAGCCCGGCCATGCGATATCGGCTGACGATTCTTGCCGCAGCGCTGCTGTCGGCGACATCCGCTTTCGCGGCCACGACGGCCGACACGGTCTTCGTGAACGGCGCCGTCTACACGATGGACGCTGCCGGCCGCGCCACGGCGCTCGCCGTCACTGGTGATCGGATTTCCTACGTCGGCAACGATGCGGCGGCAAGGCAACTCGCCCGCCCTGGAACCAAAGTGATCGACCTGCACGGCCGGATGCTGCTGCCAGGTTTTCAGGACTCGCACGTGCATCCCGGCCTGGCGCCGAACCTGGCCACGCGACTCGACGTCGGCGGTCTCGCGAGCCGCGAGGCGATCGTCCGGCGCATCGGCGAGTATGCCCGCCAGCATCCGACCAAGCCGTGGATCGTTGGCACGGGCTGGGCGGAGTCCGCCTTTCTGCCCAGCGGACAGCCCACGCGCGCGTTGCTCGATGCAGGGGTCGTCGACCGCCCCGCGTTCCTCACCAACAACTCGCAGCACATGGGATGGGCAAACTCAGCTGCCCTGAAGGCTGCGGGCGTCACCCGGGCGACCCCGGATCCGGCCAACGGCCGTATCGAGCGTGACGCTGCTGGCGAGCCGACCGGCGTGCTGCAGGAAGCGGCCATGGATCTCGTCCAGAAAGTGATTCCACCACCGGCGCTGGGGGAGCAGGTCGAGAATCTGAAAGCGGCGATGCGCGAGATGAACCGCGTCGGCATCACGGCCTACGAGGATGCCCTCGTGGGCCTAGACCTGGTGCCGGCCTATCTGGCGCTCGGGCGAAGCGAACGGCCCAGGCATGCGCGTCAACCTCTGCCTGTCCTTCGACCCCGCGGTGGACGACGACGAGCAGATCCGCCGTTTCATCACCCAGCGCGCCGAGTTCGCCGGCACCACGGTGCAAGCGCCATGCGTAAAGATCACCCTCGATGGCGCCTATGGCTCGCACACTGTCGCGCTGCTCGAGCCCTACAGCGACGAGCCGGAAAAATTCGGCACGGGCCAGTTGTTCCTGGCGCCGGATCGACTGGAGAAGGTCGTGACGCGACTCGACGCGGGGGGATTCCAGGTGCACGTGCACGCGATCGGAGATGGCGCCGTACGCGCCGCACTCGACGCTTTCGCCGAGGCGCGCCGCGCCAACGGCCCGCGCGATGCGCGGCACACCATTGCGCACCTCGGGTTGATCGATGCCGCCGACCTGCCACGCTTCCAGCAACTGGGCGTCGTCGCCAACATGTCGCCGCTGTGGAGTCGCGGCGACCCGTGGGAGACCGTGTTCGCACCGAAGCTCTTCGGCCCTGCCCGCAGCGCACGTCTTTATCCGACGCGCTCGCTGCTCGACACCGCCGCCACACTCGTCTGGGGTTCCGACTGGCCGGTCACCGACCTGGCGCCGCTTGCCGGCCTCGAGACCGCGGTGACGCATCGCTACCCGGGCGGCAAGGATCCTGAAGGCGTGATCGACAAGGTCTGGATCCCCGCGGAGCGCATCTCGCTGGCGCAGGCGCTCATCGCCTACACGTCGGCCGGCGCATACCTCGTGAAGGACGAAGCGAACCGCGGCTCGCTCGTGGCCGGCAAGCTGGCCGATCTCGTGGTATTGAGTCGCAACCTGTTCGAGGCGGATCCGCTCGCCATTCACGAGGCGACGGTGGATCTCACGTTGGTCGGCGGCAAGGTGGTTTTCGAGCGGAACTAGACGTCGCCGATCCGCAGCACCGCGATCGCGACCCGCACCTCGATCAGGAAGCTGACGAACGCCGCGACCAGCGAGAACATCGCGAGCACGAACAGCAGCGCGACGGGCGGGGCGAGGTTGAGCGGCACGAACGTGCTCATGAACAGCAGCGCGACGACCAGCGCCACCAGCAGCGCGGCGATCGTGCCGAGCGTGATCGCGATATTGATGAAACGTGCGCGCTTGGCCAGGGCCGCCAGTTGCCTGCGGATCCGCTCCGGATCGTTAGCCTCCGCATGGCGCAGTTCCTTCTCCATGCTGCGCGCGCGGTCCACGATGCGCGCGAGGCGATTGGCGAGCACGCCGAGGAACACCCAGATGCCCGAGAGCAGGAACACCGGCGCCAGCGCGAGCTGGATCGCGTGCGCGATGTCGACGACTTCGATTCCGTGCATGATCTTCGGCTGGCAATCGCGGGAAGGTGTGTGAAATTCTAAGCGACATGGCCAGCTTCAAGGATCATTTCTCCGCGCAGTCGGCCGCCTACAGCCGTTATCGGCCCGGATATCCGCGGGAGTTGATCGCGTTCGTCGCCTCGTGCGCCCCTGGGCGCGCGCTGGCGGTGGACTGCGCGACAGGCAACGGGCAGGCCGCCGTCGCACTCGCGGAACACTTCGACAAGGTCGTCGCCGTCGACGCCAGTCGCGCGCAGATCGAGAAAGCCGCCGTGCATCCGCGCGTCGAATACGTCTGCACCACGGCCGAGAACCTCCCCGTTGCGGACGGCGCCGTCGACCTGGTGGTCGCCGCCCAGGCCGCGCACTGGTTCGATTTCGAACGCTTCTATACGGAGTGCCGCCGGGTCCTGGCGCCCGGAGGCGCCTTTGCCGCGTGGACGTACGAGAAATTCCGCGTGGATCCCGAAGTGGACGCGATCATCGACCGCTTCTACACCGGCGTGGTGGGCCCGTACTGGCCGCCGGAACGCCGCTACGTGGAGTCTGGCTATCGCACGCTGCCTTTCCCCTGGCGCGACGCACCGGCCCCGGAGTTCCTCCTCGAGACTCGGTGGGATCTCGACCAGGTCATGGGCTACCTCGCCACGTGGTCTGCCGTGCAGCGCTACAAGGATGCGCACGACCGGCGGGACCCGCTGCCCGATCTGCGCGAACAGCTGGCGCCCCTGTGGCCCGTCGACGGCGCCGCACGACTCGTCGCATGGCCCATCCACCTCAGAGTGGGTCGCGCCTGATTCCCCTATAATCCGCGGCCACTCGCCGGGGTCCGCTCGGGGCCGCCCGGCCCGAATCCAAGACGGAGTCTCGACATGATTCGTTGGTCCCTGCCTGCCGCCTGCCTGCTCACGCTCGCCGCCTGCGCCAGTGCGCCGTCCGAAGCCACTGCTCCGGCGCCGGTCGCCGCGGCGGCTCCTGCCGCGCCTGCCCCGGCCGTGCGTCCCTCGGGCCTCATGCTCCAGAATTTCGATCGCAGCGTGCGGCCACAGGACGACCTGTATCGCTTCGTGAACGGGACGTGGCTTGCGCAGACCGAGATCCCGGCGGACAAGTCGAACTACGGCGCGTTCATCGTCCTTGCGGACGGCGCGGAGAAGAACCTGCGCGCGATCGCCGAGGAAAGCGCGGCCGCCAACGCCGCGCCCGGTACCGACCAGCAGATCGTCGGTGACTTCTATTCGAGCTTCATGGATGAGGCGCAGGCCGAAAAGCTCGGCCTGGCCCCGCTCATGCCCGAGCTTGCCCGCATCGACGCGATCAAGGACCGGCAGCAGCTGACCGACTACCTGGCGCGCGCCCAGGTGCTCGGCATCGACAACTTCATCGACTCCGATGTGCTCGCGGATGCCGGCAATCCGGACCTCAATACCATCTGGTTCACGCAGTCGGGCTTCGGCCTGCCCGAGCGCGACTACTACTTCTCCAAGGAGAAGCGCTTTACGGAAATCCGTGCCGCGTACCTGAAGCACATCGAGAACGTCTTCGCGCTCGCGGGCCGCAAGGACGGGGCTGCGACGGCGAAGCGACTCCTGGCCTTCGAGACGAAGCTGGCCGAGGCCTCATGGCCCATGGTGAAGCTGCGCGAGATCGAGAAGCTCTACAACCCGATGGACGTCGCCGCGGCGACGAAGGCCACGCCTGGCATCGACTGGTCGCGCTATTTCGCCGGCCTCGGCGTGCCGGATACCCGTCGGATGGTCCTGGGCCAGCCCGACTATTTCCTGGCCGTGGGCAAGGCGATCCAGTCCGAGTCGCTCGCCACCTGGAAGGACTACCTCAAGCTGCGCGCGATCGACGGCTTCTCGCCGTACCTCAGTTCGGCGTTCGTGAACGAGCAGTTCGATTTCTACGGCCGCACGCTCTCCGGAACACCGGAGCTGAAGCCGCGCTGGAAGCGGGCGCTCGGCGAACTCGAGGGTTCCGTCGGCGACCTGCTCGGCAAGGAGTACGTCGCGCGTCATTTCCCGCCTCAGGCCAAGCGCCGCATGGACGAGCTGGTGCAGAACCTGCTCAAGGCGTTCGACGCCGGCATCGGCAATCTCGAATGGATGGGTCCCGAGACGCGCAAGGCGGCCGAGGACAAGATCCGCAATTTCACGGTCAAGGTGGGCTATCCGAGCAAGTGGAAGGAATACCCGGGCCTGGCCGTCGGCAAGGGCGACCTCGTCGCCAACGTGCTCAGTGCCCGCGAGTCGAATGCGAAGCGTGAGCTCGCCAAGATCGGCAAGCCGGTGGACAAGACCGAGTGGGGCATGACGCCGCAGACGGTCAACGCCTACTACAACCCGCTCGCCAACGAGATCGTGTTCCCGGCCGCCATCCTGCAGCCGCCGTTCTTCGACATGAACGCCGATGACGCGGTGAACTACGGCGCCATAGGCGCCGTGATCGGTCACGAGATCAGCCACGGCTTCGACGACCAGGGCCGCAAGTTCGACGGCAAGGGCGTGCTGCGGGACTGGTGGACGGAGGAGGACAACAAGCGTTTCGAGGCCCGCGCCGGCTCGCTCGTGCAGCAGTACAACGGGTTCAGCCCGATCGCGGGCATGAACGTGAACGGCCAGCTGACGCTCGGCGAGAACATCGGCGACCTGTCCGGCCTCGCGGTGGCGCACAAGGCGTACCAGATCTCGCTGAACGGCCAGCCGGCGGCCGTCATCGACGGATTCGCGGGCGAGCAGCGCTTCTACCTCGGCTGGGGCCAGGTCTGGGCGCGCAAGTTCCGCGAGGACGAATTGCGCAAGCGCCTGCTCACCGACCCGCACAGCCCGGACGAGTATCGCTGCAACGGCATCGTGCGCAACATGGCGGATTTCCAGAAGGCGTTCGACGTGAAGGCGGGCGACAAGCTCTTCCTGCCCGCGGACCAGATGGTCAAGATCTGGTGATTTCGGGGGGCGGTCACATATAGGGCTGGAGATTTTCGCGCGCCGCCCCTACATTGCACCTTGTTGGGGGTGCGGTTGCCGGTCGAAGGAGAGATATCCGATGCGTGCCTTGAAGATCCTGATGATCGCCGTGGTGGGCTCGATGCTGTCGGCCTGCGGCTACAACACCATCCAGGTGCAAGACGAAGCCACGAAGGCGGCCTGGTCGGAGGTGCTGAACCAGTACCAGCGCCGGGCGGATCTCATCCCGAACCTGGTCAACACCGTGAAGGGCTTTGCGGCCCAGGAACAGGCGGTGCTGATCGGCGTGACGGAAGCGCGCGCCAAGGCCACCCAGACCCAGGTGAAGGTGAATGCCAACGATCCGGGCTCCCTGGCGCAGTTCCAGGCCGCCCAGGGCGAACTGTCGAGCGCCCTCTCGCGCCTGATGGTGGTCGTCGAGAAGTATCCCGAGCTGAAGTCGGACCAGAACTTCCGCGACCTCCAGGCCCAGCTCGAGGGCACGGAGAACCGCATCACCGTCGCCCGCAACCGCTACATCCAATCGGTGAACGACTTCAACGTCACGGTGCGCAGGTTCCCGGTCAACCTCACGGCCATGGTGTTCGGCTACAAGGTGAAGCCGAATTTTGCGGTCGAGAACGAGGCTGCGATCTCGAAGCCGCCGACGGTCGACTTCGGCACGGCGCCCGCGGCCGCCCCGGCCCCGGCCCCGGCCACGAATTGAGCCCGGTACCTCGTCCGCGCCCCGGGGCGCGGACGAGGGTCCGCTCGTGATCCCTCGCTCCCTCACCGGCTTGCTGCGACTCGCGGCAGCTGCCGTCCTCGTGGCGGCGGCGGTGCTCGTCGTGCGCCCGGTGCTCGCGCAGTCGCTCGCGCCGGTTCCGGCCCTCACCGCGCGGGTCACCGACACCACCGGCACGCTGACGCCCGACCAGATCGCATCGCTCGATGCGAAGCTCGCTGCGTTCGAGCAGGCGAAGGGCAGCCAGGTGGCCGTGCTGATCGTCCCGACGACACAGCCGGAAGAGATCGATCAGTACAGCATTCGCGTGGTCGAGCAGTGGAAGCTCGGCCGTGCCAAGGTCGACGACGGCGCGCTGCTCATCGTCGCGCTGAACGACCGCAGGATGCGCATCGAGGTCGGCTACGGGCTCGAAGGCGCGCTGCCCGATGCGACGGCCAACCGCATCATCCAGCAGGACATCGCTCCGGCATTCAAGCGCGGCGACTATTACGGCGGAATCAGCACCGGCGTCGACCGCATCCTGCGCGTGATCGAAGGCGAGCCGTTGCCGGAGCCCGAGCTGAGTCCCCCCTCTCAGGGCATCCCGGGGCTGTTCCACCTGCTGCCGTTCCTGTTCATCTTCGCGATGGTCGGCGGTTCCATCTTCCGTGCGATGTTCGGTCGGGTCGGCGGTGCGCTTGCCACGGGCGGCGTCGTCGGCTTCCTCACCTGGCTGCTGATCGGCATCCTCGGCATCTCGATCACGACCGGCATCCTGGCGTTCATCTTCGCGGTCATCGGCGGTTCGGGCGGCGGTCCTCGCAGCGGCGGCAATGGCTGGTACAGCCGTCGCCACGGCAGCGGGTGGGGCTACCCGGGAGGCTTCGGCGGCGGTGGCTTCGGTCGGGGCGGCGGCTTTGGGGGTGGGGGCTTTGGCGGGGGCGGCGGCGGGTTCGGGGGCGGCGGCGCCTCGGGCGGATGGTGAGCAGCATGGACTGGGGACGCTACTTCCGGCACCTTTTCTCCACGCGGCGGTCTCACCTGCGGGCTTTTCCAGTGGCGACGCTCGACGCGATCGAGGCGGCCATCACCGCTTCCGAGAAGTTGCATAGCGCGGAGATCCGGTTTGCGATAGAAGGGTCGCTGGAACCGAACGAGGTCTGGCGTGGCAAGAGACCGCGGGCGCGGGCCCTCGAGGTCTTCGCGGCACTGGGCGTGTGGGACACCGCGGCCAACAACGGCGTCCTGATCTACGTGCTGCTGGCCGACCGGGACGTCGAAATCGTCGCGGACCGCGGTTACAACCTCCGGGTGTCGGCGAACGAATGGGCGGATATCTGCCACGCGATGGAGCGGCTGTTCCAGGCTGGCGACTACGAGGCTGGTTCGCTGGAAGGCGTGCGTCGCGTGGGCGACATACTCGCTGCGCACTTCCCGCCGCTGCCGGGCGGCCGTGACGAGGACGAATTGCCGAACCGGCCCGCCGTGCTTTGAACGGCGCGGGCCGCTCGAAACACAACAGGGTGGAGCCGATGCAGTTGAACGGTTTACGGATGGGGATTCACGGTGCGCGCCACCAGTGCGGTCGCGCTGCTCGCGCTCGGCGGTTGCAGCTTGTTTCAGCCGCAGCCGGAGCCGCCGCCGCCGCCGCCGCCGAAGCCGCAATTCGCGGAACCGCTGGCCACCCACACGTTCCCCTTCGACCCGGAGACGACCGGCGTCGTCGGGCAGCTGCAAGCCACGAATTCACACCACGAGGACACGTTCGCGGACATCGCGCGGCGCTTCAACCTCGGCTACGACGAGCTCGTGAATGCCAACCCCGGCGTCGACCCGTGGCTGCCGGGCGAGGGCACGCGCATCGTGCTGCCCACGCAGTTCGTGCTGCCGGATGCCGCGCCGGAGGGCATCGTCGTCAACCTCGCGGCGTTGCGCCTGTTCTATTTCCCGAAGCCCGCGAAGGGTGAGCAGCGCGTCGTCATCACGTACCCGATCGGCGTCGGCATGGTCGGCTGGGCCACGCCCACCGGCAGCACCAAGATCGCGTCGAAGCGCAAGGATCCGGTGTGGACGCCGCCCGAGTCGGTGCGCAAGGAGCATGCCGCGGATGGCGACATCCTGCCGGCGCGCGTGCCCGCGGGCCCCGACAATCCGCTCGGCGCATTCGCGATGAACCTCGGCTGGCCCACGTACCTGATGCACGGCACGAACAAGCCGGCGGGCGTCGGCATGCGCGCAAGCCATGGCTGCATCCGCCTCTATCCCGAGGACATCGCGACGCTGTTCGAGATGATCCCGGTCGGCACCAAGGTGACGGTCGTGAACCAGCCGCTCGTCTACAAGTGGCAGGACGACAGCCTCTACGTGCAGTCGTATCCGCCGCACGAAGAACACCCGGAAGCGAAGAAGGCCGCCAAGGGCCAGCGCTTCGACAAGTCGGTGTCGGGCAAGATGTTCCAGGTGCTCAAGCCCCACACGGCAACGGCCGACTGGGGGCTGGTCGAGCAGGTCGTGAACGAGGGGCGCGGTGTCGCCGTGCCGGTCTCGCGGCCGGGCACGACGTTCGACTCGTTCATCGCATCGGCGCGCCTCGTCGAGAATCGCATTCCGGCGGGCGCCAACTGGGATGGCACGGACAACCCGGTGCCGGTGGCCCGTGCCTCTCAGCCGGTCGCCAGCAGCCGCTGAGTCGTGAGCGCAGTCCAGGGACTCGACGCCACCCGCTACACGCACCCCGACTTCGCGAGCCTCGAGCGCGAACAGCTGCTGAAGAGCTGGCAGCTCGCGTGTCACGTCTCCGACCTGCCCGCCGCCGGCACTGCGCTGCGGTTCGATTTCGCCGGCCGCACCGGCGTCCTGCTGCGCGGCCGGGATGGCGGGATCCGCGCGTTCCTCAACGTCTGCCGCCACCGCGGCTCGCGCATCGTCGACGGCGACCCGCGCACCGGGCTGGCCTTCTGCGTGCAGGGGCGGCTGCGCTGCCCGTATCACGCCTGGGAGTACGACGACCTCGGCTCGCTCGTGCACGTGCCGCACGAGGAGACGTATCCCGGACTCGACCGCTCCGCGCTCGGCTTGCCGGGCCTGCCGGTCGAGACCTGGCTCGGCTTCGTGTTCGTCGCGTTCGGGCGGCCGGCCCGTTCCGTCGCCGAAATGCTCGAGCCCGTGCGCTCGGAACTCGAGGCACATCGATTCGAAGCGCTGCGCCGCCTGGGCGAGCCGCGCGTGCAGCGATACCAGGCCGACTGGAAGCTCGTCTGCCAGCACCGGCTCGACACGTATCACCTGGCCGTCGCCCGCCCGCTGCTGAAGCCGCGGGTCGGCGGCCACTTCGAGATCGAGGAGCGGGGCGACGACGTGCTGCGGCTCTCTGCGCAAATCGGTGCCCTCGACACGGCGACGTGGTCGGTGCGCGCTTACGACCGCTGGCTGCCCGAGTCGATCGGGTTACCCAGGGAGCAACGCCGGCTCTGGGCGAGCTACTTCGTCTGGCCCAACTTCACGATCGACGTGTCCCCGGACACGGTTGCCGTCACGCGGGTGCTGCCGGCGCAGCCGGGTCAGTCACTGCTGCGTTCGGTGGTGTACGCACTGCCGGATGCATCGCGCGAGATGCGCGTCGCGCGTTATCTCCACCATCGCATCGCGCGCCGCGCGGGCGACGACGACCGTCGCGTGGTCGAGCGTGTGCAGCAAGGCATCGCCACGGGAGATGCGACGCAAAGTCCGATCGCGAGCGGCGAGGCTGGCCTCGGCTGGTTCGTCGAGCGCATGCGCCGCGCGGTGCCGGCACCGAAAGTCCGTCGCACGCCGGCCCCGCGCCCGCGCAGGAAGTTGTCCTGAAATTTTCCGCGCCGCGATTTCGGGGCGGGTCCGTTGCCTCAACAGCTTGGGTTTGCGGATCACTGAAAATACAACGAGTTGTGCTAAGGTGTGACCCGCGATCGTTGCGCGCACCAGGGCCGTGCATTGTCTGAAGTGAATTCCAACGGGATCGTCGTCACCGAGGGAGCGGGATCGGATCACGCCATCGGTTGCCTGCCGACGACCGTGACGGCCTTCATCGGCCGCGCGCTGCGCGGCCCCGTCAATCGGCCGGTGCTCCTGCACAGCTTCGCCGATTACCAGCAGGTCTTCGGCGGGCTCTGGCAGCCGAGCCCGCTTTCGTACGCCCTCGAGCAGTTCTTCGAATGCGGCGGCCGTGACGCCGTCGTCGTGCGCGTGGTGAACGGCGGCGCGCCCGCCACCATCACGCTGCCTTGCGGCAACGAGTCGCTCACGCTCGAAGCGCTGAGCCCCGGTTCGCGCGAAGTGCTGCGCGCGTCCGTGGACTACGACAACATCGGCGCCGCCGAAGACGACCGCTTCAACCTCGTCCTGCAGCGCGTGCGCGCCCTCGGCTCCGAGCACATCGAGGACCAGGAGATCTTCCGTCGCATCTCGATCGAGCCCGGCTCGACGCGATTCGTAGCTTCGGCACTGCAGGAATCGATGCTGGTGCGCGTGCGCGGCGCCGCGCCGGGCGTGCGGCCCGACCGGACGTTCCGTGCGGGCGCGCGCCACCCGATCGGCTACGTCGACTCCAACCCGGACGGCGACGACGGCGCGCCGCTCACCGACTACGACCTGATCGGCTCGCCGGATCGCGGCACCGGCCTGTTCGCGCTGCGCGGCGCCGAAACCCTGCATTTCCTGTGCATTCCGCCGCCCGCGCGCGACCGCGACGTCGGCCCGAGCGTGCTGCTCGCCGCGTCGCAGTTCTGCCGCGACCGCCGCATGATGCTCATCGTCGACCCGCCGGCGGCGTGGGACACCTGCGACGAAGCGCTGCACGGCCTGCGCGAGTGGGCTTTTCACAGCGACCACGCGCTCATGTGTTTCCCGCGCGTGCTCGCCTTCGATCGATTGCGCGGCCGCTACGAAACCTTCGGCAACAGCGGCGCCGTCGCCGGCGCGCTCGCGCGCATGGACGTGCACCGTCCGCTCTGGAGCGCGGGACCCGACGAGGAGATCCTGCTGCGCCCGGGCTCGAGGCCGGCGCGATTGCTCACCGAAGGCGAACGCGCGCGGCTGGTGTCGCACGGCGTCAACCCGTTGCAGTCGCTGCGTTCGGCCGATCCGCGCGGCGTGCCGCTCAAGACGCTGGCGGGCGGGTCGGGCGCCGGTCCCGACAGTCAGCTGCTCACGGCGCGGCGCCGCCAGTTGCTCATCCTCAACAGCATCGAGATCGGCACGCGGTGGGCGCGGTTCGAAGGGCGCGATCGCAGCACGTGGTCGCGCCTCGAGCGGCAGGTACGCAACTTCCTGCAGCCGCTGGCGGCGGCGGGCGTGTTCGGCAGCGCCGAAGGCGAAGCGTGCACCGTGGTCTGCGACGAGCGCATCGTGTCGCCCGAGGATCTCGACGCAGGTTGCGTGAACATGCTCGTGTCGCTGCGCACGCAGCGGCCCGACGAGTACCAGTCGTTCATGATCACGCACCGGCCCGAGGGCAGCAGCGTGCGCCCGGTCCGCTCGAACCGGCTGCCGGCCGACACGCGCATGACGGTGCCCGAGTTCGATTCGGATCGGTCGGTCGACGACACGCTGCCGAGGCGCACGTTGGCGCAGCACCTGTTCGGCCAGCATTTAGAGCCGCGGCCGGACTCGGACTCAACGGCCGCGCGTTCCGGGCAACCCGAAGCCGCCGCCGCCGGGAGTCGCGATCTCGACCTGGTCGGCACGCAAGGGCGTCGAGCTGCACCGTCGCGGGCAAGGTCTCTGAGCGCCCGTCGGCGCGTATCCAGCGATTGACCCCGGCCTGACCCGGCTCGCCGCCCGCGAGACCGAACGGCCGGATGCGCCGGTGGTTCGCCAGGATCGCCGCCGTCATGGGCTCGCGGAACTCGATGCGTCGCACCAGTCCGTCGCCGCCGCGGTGCCGGCCGGCACCTCCCGAACCGGCCCGCAGCGAAAACTCGCGCAGCAGCACGGGGAAGCGGTTCTCGAGCACCTCGGGGTCCGTCAGCCGCGAGTTCGTCATGTGCGTCTGGACGCCGCTCGCGCCGTCGTAGCCGGGGCCCGCGCCCGCGCCGCCCGCAATCGTCTCGTAGTACTGGTAGCGCTCGTTGCCGAAGGTGAAGTTGTTCATCGTGCCCTGCGAGGCCGCCTGCAGCCCGAGTGCGCCGTAGAGCGCGTCCACGATGCACTGCGACGTCTCGACGTTGCCCGCCACGACGGCGGCCGGGAAGCCCGGGTCGAGCATCGAGCGCGGCGGCACGTGGATGGTGAGCGGCCGCAGGCAACCGGCGTTGAGCGGAATCGGCTCGTCGATCAGCGTGCGGAACACGTACAGCACCGCGGCGACGGTGACGGCGCGCGGCGCGTTGAAATTGTTGTCGCGCTGCGGCGAAGTCCCGGTGAAGTCGATGACGGCGCTGCCGGCATCGCGGTCGACGGAGGCCTTGACCTCGATCGCCTGGCCGTCGTCCATCTCGTAGCGGAAGTGCCCGTCGCGCAGTCGGCGGATCGCGCGCCGCATGCACAGCTCGGCGTTGTCCTGCACGTGGCGCATGTAGGCGAGGAGGGTGGCGCGACCGTGCTCGCCCGCGGCGCGCTGCAGCTCGCGGGCGCCCCTGGCGTTGGCCGCCAGCTGCGCGCGCAGGTCGGCTAGATTCTGCGCAACGTTGCGCGCCGGGAACGGGTTGCCGAGCAGCAGCGACTTCACGCGAGCGTCGTCGAGCAGCCCGTCGCGCAGGATGCGCGTCGGCGGGATCAGCGCGCCTTCCTCGCGAATGTCGCGGCTGCCGGGCGGCATCGACCCCGGCGTGACGCCGCCGACGTCCGCATGGTGCGCGCGGGAGGCCGTGAAGAAATCGATGCTCGCGCCGTCCGGCGAGAAGACCGGCGAGACCACGGTCATGTCGGGCAGGTGCGTTCCGCCGTCGTACGGCGAGTTCAGGAGGAAGGCATCGCCCGCGCGCATGTCCTGGCCATGGGCCGCGATCACGGCGGCAACGCTCGCGCCCATCGATCCGAGATGCACGGGCATGTGCGGCGCATTGGCGACGAGATTGGCCTCGCCGTCGAAGATCGCGCAGGAAAAGTCGAGACGCTCCTTGATGTTCACCGAGCTGGCCGTCTGGCGCAGCACTGCGCCCATCTGCTCGGCGACGTGCATGTAGAGGCCGTTGAAAACCTCGAGACGCATCGGGTCGGGCGCCCCGATTGCTTCCTCGGCGGCTCGCGCCGCACGTCCGGTGCGGCGCAGGACGAGGCAACCGTGCGCGGCGACCTCGCCGGCCCAGCCTGGCGCAATCCAGCTCGTCGCGCCGTCCTCGGCCAGCAGCAGCGGTCCCTCGAGGTGCTGCCCGGCGCGCAGGTTCGCACGCGCCAGCAACGGCACCGGCTGCCAGCGGCCATCGAGCCAAACGGGCGTCGTTTCGGGCTCCGCCAGGACCGCGCCCTGTGCAGCGGACACACGAGGCGGCTCGTCGCTCACCGTCTCGATGCCCTCCGCGGTCAGCGCGCCGATGACGATGGCGGGATCGTGCGGTGCGAACCCGTAGAGTCGCTCGTGCGCCGCGACGAACTCGTCCCGCAGCGCGGCGGGCGCCTGCCAGGCGAGTTCGAGCGACGTGTCCGAGCCGGCGAGGCGCAGGTGCGCAACCCGGCGGCGTTCGATCCTCCGGTCCTCGATGCCTTGCCGGTGCAGTTCGCGGGCCGCTTCACCCGCCAGTTCGTCGAGGATGCCGGCGGCTCGCGCATGCCCGGCGGCATCGAGGGCAAACTCTGCCGTGCGCTGACGGATGACGCGCCGGCCGGCCAGAGCGATGCCATAGGCCGAGAGCACGCCCGCGAGCGGATGCAGCAGGACCTCGCGCACATCGAGTGCCTCGGCGACGGCGCAGGCGTGCTGTCCCGCCGCCCCACCGAAGCTCACCAGAGAGAACGTCGTGGCATCCTGGCCGTGATGCAGGGTCAACTCGCGCACGGCGTTGGCCATGCGCGCGACGCCCACCTGCACGAAGGCTTCGGCGAGCGATTCCACGGTGAAGCGGGCGCCGTGCCCGGATGCCTCGGCCGCGATGGTTGTGAGCCGCTCGCGCGACGCCCGTGGGTCGATGGGCTCGTTGCCCCGGGGCCCGAAGACATGCGGAAAGCGCGCCGGTGGAATGCGCCCGAGCACGACGTTGCAATCCGTCAGCGCCGCGGGCCCATCGTTGCGATAACAGGCGGGGCCCGGGTCGGCACCGGCGGAATCGGGCCCGACCTGCAGGCGACCGTCAGCGAAACGCACGATCGAGCCGCCGCCCGCCGCGATCGTCTGGATGTCCATCATCGGCGCCTGCAGGCGCACGCCATCGATCTCGGCCATGAAGCGGCGCGGAAGTTCGCCGGTAAAGAGGCTCACGTCCGTGGACGTGCCGCCCATGTCGAAACCGATGAGCCGGCGCGAGCCGTCCCCGGAACCGGCTGCGACCATGCCGACCACGCCGCCGGCCGGGCCCGACAGCACGCCGTTCACGCCGCGCAGGCCCGCGGCGTCGACGAGCCCGCCGTTGCTCTGCATCAGCAGCAGCGGCGGGCCGCCGAAGCGGGCTGCGACTTCGCGGCTGAACTCCCGCACGTAGCGCAGCAGCACCGGCGAGAGATAGGCGTCTGCGACCGTCGTGTCGCCACGCGCGACGTAGCCGAGCATGGGCGCCGCCTCGTGCGACGCGACGACCTCGCCGAACCCGAGTGCACGCGCCAGGGCCGCGGCCTGCCGCTCGTGCGCGGGATGGCGAAACCCGTGCAGGAACACGATCGCCACGGAATCGAATCCGGCGTCGCGCGCGGATTGCAGGTCCTTGCGGAGGCGCGCCTCATCGAGGCAGCGCCAGCACGTCACCGGCCGCGTCGCAGCGCTCATCCGCTTCGATGACGCGCGTGTAGAGCATCTCCGGCCGGCGGATCGCGCGGGCGAAGATGTCGGGCCGTTCCTGGTAACCGATGCGCAGCGCGTCGCGAAAGCCGCGCGTCGTCACCAGCACCGTGGGCTCGCCCTTGCGCTCGAGCAGGGCGTTGGTCGCGACGGTGGTGCCGAGGCGCACGGATTCGACACGGGCGCCCGATTGCGCGTGCCGCGCGCAGCACTTCCGCGATGCCCCGCGCAGCCGGGTCGCCCGGCCGGCGCGGATCGCTGCGAAAGCACCTTGTGCGTGTGCAGGCCGCCGTCGGGCCCGATCGCGACGATGTCCGTGAACGTGCCGCCGCGGTCGATCGCGATGCGCCAGCCGCGCGGGCGGGGGTCGTTCAAGAACGGGATTTCCTGTGCCTTGGCTGCGAGCCGCGATTCTGTACTGCCGGACGGGATCCTGTCTTGCCGGACGCTTGCCCGCGGATCGGTCCCGACCTAGCATCGCGTCGCAATGGCATCGCCCGCGCACAAGGATTCGGATGCCGCCGCTGCAGCGATCCTCGCGGTGGTCGAGCGCATTCCCCGCGGCATGGTCACGACGTACGGCGCCGTCGCCGAACGGGCCGGACAGCCGCGGCGCGCGCGGCTCGTCGGCCGCGTGCTGTCGAAATTGCCGAAAGGATCGAAGGTGCCGTGGCATCGCGTCGTGGCGGCCGGCGGGCGAATCGCGTTTCCGGACGGCTCCGATTCGCATCGCAGGCAGGCCGGCGGCTGCGGCGCGAGGGCGTGGCCATCGTCGGCGGGCGCGTGAACCTGCGCGAGCATCGGCTGGGGCAGCGCCGGTGGAGCGGCATGGATCGCTGGCTGTGGATGGTCGGTGCAGACCAGGATGCACCGGCCGGCGACGAGAACTGACGCACCCTTCCGCGGCCAGCGAAAGGCTTATCATGTTACGGCGGAATTCGGCGTTCGAAGGGTGGGCATGCGGATGACGGACAGGTACGTGGTCTTCTCCCATGGCAAGGACAGCGAACCGTGGGGCAGCAAGATCGCGGCGATGGCGGAGATCGCGCGGGAAGAGGGGTTCATCGTCGAATCCGTCGACTACCGCGGCATCGACGATCCGAAGGAGCGGGTCACGCGGCTGCTCGCCTTCTGCAAGGACCTGCGCGGCTCGCTCGTGCTCGTCGGCTCGAGCATGGGCGGCTACGTTTCACGGTGGCGGGCTCGTCCCTGCTGCAGGCGCGCGGCATGTTCCTGCTGGCACCCGCCGCTCTACATGCCGGGCTACGAGAAATTCAGCCCGCGCCCGGCGGCCTGCCCGACGACGATCATCCACGGCTGGCGCGACGAGGTGATTCCCGTCGACAACAGCATCCGCTTCGCGCGCGAGCACAAGGCGACGCTGCACATCCTCGACTCCGATCACCGGCTCCTCGACCAGATCCGGATGATCAATCACCTGTTCGCGTACTTCCTGTTCTCGATCGACGAGTTCCTCTGACGCGGATCAGCGCTTGTCGCGGATCGCGGCGGCCGCCATCCGGTCGACGCGTCCCGGCGCGATGAGCTTCATCCAGCGCGCGAGCCTGCCGCGGCCCGACGTCACCAGCATGCGCTCGCGCCGCTCGATCGCGCCGACCATCAGCGCGGCGCATTCCTCGGCGGTCATGATCTTCGAGTTCGCCATCGGGTTCGCGCCGAGAGGCTTGCCGTCGGCGCCGAGCGCCCGCTTGTGGATCTCCGAGACGACGAAATCCGGGCACACCAGCGTGACGCTCACGCCGGCGTCCGCCATCTCGACCCGCAGCGAGTCGAAGAAGCCGATCACCGCGTGCTTGGCCGCGGAGTAGCCCGTGCGCGTCGGCACGCCGATCAGGCCCGCCGATGCTCGCGACGCCGACGATCCGGCCCTGCGAACGCTTTAGGTGAGGCAGCGCGTAGTAGGTGGGGTAGACGCTGCCGAGGTAGTTGAGCCGCATGAGGCGCTCGAAGATCGAGACGTCCTCGATCTCGTCCAGCCGGGTCCACATCGTGCCGCCGGCATTGTTCACGAGCACGTCGATGCCGCCGAAGCGCTCGACCGCCGCTTCGACGAGCCGGCGGCAGGCACCCTGGTCCGTCACGTCGGTCGGCACGACCAGCGCCTCGGCCCCAAGGCTCGTGCATTCGGCGGCCAGCGAATCGAGGCGTTCGCGGTTGCCCGGGCCGCCAGGACCAGCTTCGGGCGGTGCGGCGCCAGCGCACCTGCAGAAAGCTCGACCGATGCCCTCCGAGGCCCCGGTGACGACGACGACCCGGCCCGCAAATGCGCTCATGTCCGACCCCCTGGGGTAAACTCGCCCCACTTTGCGAGCGGGGTGCCTCATGAATTCAATCGCTAGATTAGCGGCTGCCGGGCTGGCGCTCACCTGGCTCGTGGCCTGCGGCTCGCCGACGCCGCACGAGCCGGCCGACGAACAGGCCGCTGCCGGGCCGGCTCCGGACGTCGAGGCGCGCCACGGCACCAAGGACGAAACCGTGTTCGACGACATGATCCGGACCGAGGACAAGGCCCGGTCGGTCGAAGGCACGATCATGCAGGGCAAGGCCGACACCGACGCGGCTATCGAGGCTGCCGACAGCGGCGGCACGGCCGAGCAAGTCCCGGAACAGCAATAGGACCCTTCCCGGCGCCTGCGACCGCAGAACAACCATGCAGAGAATCCCCGAACCCGAACTCATGGACGAGTCGGAGCAGGCGCCGCCTACGCGAACGCCGACTTCTCCGAACCCAACCAGCGCTTCGTCGAGGCGTTTGCCGCGGAATTTCCCGGCTTCGCGCGGCGCCGTGCTCGACCTCGGCTGCGGCCCGGGCGACATCGTGCTGCGCCTCGCGCAGCGCTTTCCGCGCTGACCGTGCACGGCCTCGACGGCGCCGCGCGCCATGCTTGCGCACGGCGAGGCCCGCCTCGCGGCGATGCCGAACCTGCAGGGCCGCGTGCAGTTCGTCGAGGGCATGCTGCCGGGCGCGCGCCTGCCGCTGCCTCGCTACGACGCGATCATCAGCAACAGCCTCCTGCACCACCTGCACGAGCCGCAGGGCTCTGGCGATCGATCCTGGCCGCGGGTGCGCCGGGTGCGGCCGTGCTCGTGATGGACCTGTTCCGTCCCGAGTCCCGGGAGGCGGCCTGGGCGATCGTCGAGAAGTACTCCGGCCATGAGCCCGAGGTGCTGAAGCGCGATTTCTTCCACTCGCTCTGCGCCGCGTTCGAGCCCGGCGAGGTGCGCGCCCAGCTCGATGCCTGCGGGCTCGGCGCGCTCGCGCGTCAAGACGGTGTCCGACCGCCACCTGATCGTGAGCGGCCGCCTGCCCGGATGACGAGCGAATTCACCTTCTTCGAGCGGCTGATGCTGCCGCTGGTGCGCTGGCTCGTCGCGCTGTGGGTGCGGCCGTCGGTGCTGCCCGACGACGTCCGCGATCGCCTGTCGCACGGCCGTCCGCTCGTCTACGCGCTCGAGAAGCGCAGCGTCGTCGACTTCGCCGTGCTCGAATACGTCTGCCGCGAGCGCAACCTGCCGCGTCCGCTCGCTCCGCTCGGGTCCGGCACTCTCCTCAAGCGCAGCGTGTTCTACCTCGAACGGCGCGTCGGGTTCTTCGGCCTGCGCGTCGACCGGCGCATGCCCGACGCCTTGCGCATTCTCTGCGGCGCCGCCGCGGCCGACCTCGCCTTCGAGGCCGACATCGTGCCGGTGAGCCTTTTCTGGGGCCGCGCACCGGGTCGTGAACGCTCGTGGTTCCGGCTGATGGTCGCCGAGGGCTGGGACATCGGCGGGCGCTTCCGCAAGTTTCTCTCCCTGCTGATCAACGGCAGCAACCTCGTCGTGCTGTACGGTGAAGCGCTGTCCGCTGCAGCCCTCGCTCGCGGAGACGCGCGGCATGGCGCGCGGCCCGCGCCGGCTGTGGCGCCAGCTGCGCACGCAGTTCCGCAACCAGCGCATCGCGACCATCGGGCCGGACCTCTCCCATCGTCGCACGATCGTCGCGCAGGTGCTGCAGGACCGAGGCCGTGCGCGAAGCGGTGCGCGGCGACATGAAGGAGAAGGGACTCACGCGCCGTGACGCGCTCAAGGCAGCCCGCACGTACGCGTACGAGATCGCCGCGAACTACTCGCACCCCTTCGTGGTGTTCATGTCGGGCGTGCTCGGCCGGCTCTGGAACCGGCTGTACGACGGCGTCGAGCTGGTGAACTTCTCGAGCCTGCAGTCGGTGGACGAGGGCAGCGAAATCGTCTACGTGCCCTGCCACCGCAGCCACATGGACTACCTGCTGATGTCCTACGTGGTCTATCACAAGGGCTTCGCGGTGCCGCACATCGCCGCCGGCATCAACCTGAACATGCCGGTGATCGGCTCGTTCCTGCGCCGCGGCGGGGCGTTCTTCCTGCGCCGCAGCTTCGGCGGCAACGCACACGTATTCGGCGGTGTTCACCAAGTACCTCGGCCTGATGATGGCGCGCGGGCACTCGATCGAGTACTTCATCGAGGGCGGCCGCAGCCGCACGGGCCGCCTGCTGCAGCCGAAGACCGGCATGCTGGCGATGACGGTACGCAGTTACGTGCGTGAACCGTCGCGGCCGGTCGTGTTCGTGCCGGTGTACTTCGGCTACGAGCGGGTCGTCGAGGCCGGAACGTACATCGGCGAGCTGTCGGGACGGCCGAAGGAAAAGGAATCGATCCTCGGCATGCTGAAGACCCTGCCCGAGTTGCGCAGCCGCTTCGGCAAGGTGTACGTCAGCTTCGGCGAACCGCTGCCGCTCGACCCGGTGATCGGGAAGCACTTCCCTGGCTGGAATCGCGAAGTGCCCGTGACGGAGGAACGCCCGGCCTGGGTGGCGCCGCTCGCGAACGACCTTGCGCACCAGATCATGATGCGCATCAATGCCGCGGCGTGCGTCTCGCCGATCAACCTGCTCGGCCTGGTGCTGCTGGCGACGCCGCGGCAGAGCATGGGCGAGGCGGACCTTGCGCGGCAGCTCGAGCTCTACGCGTCGCTGCTGCGCCAGGCGCCGTATTCACCGCGAGTCTGGGTCACCGGCCTCGACGGCCAGTCGATGATCCGGTACGGCGAGTCGATGGGCGTGTTGCGACGGCGCCAGCACACGCTCGGCGACATCATCGACATGACCGAGGAGACCGCGGTCCTCTCCAGCTACTACCGCAACAACGTGCTGCACCTGCTGCTGATGCCGTCGCTGCTGGCGTGCGCGTTCCTGAACAACCCGTCCGTGCCGCGGGCCGACCTGCACCGCCTTGCGTGGCGCGTGTTCCCGTACGTCTCGGACGAGTACTTCCTGCGCTGGAATGAGGCGGAGCTGCCGGGGGTCGTCGACGAGCTGCTCGAGGACCTCCTGAACCACGGCCTGCTGACCGCGAGCGAGGATCGCAGCGTGTGGCACCGCCCGGCCACCGAGACCATCGAGTCCGTGCAGCTCTCGGTGCTGGCCCGAGCCACCGTGCCGATTCTCGAGCGCTTCTACCTGGCGATTTCGCTGTTGCTCAAGGCCGGGAGCGGGCGGCTCACGCAGGACGCGCTCGAGCACCAGTGCCAGCTGACGGCGCAGCGCATGTCGCTGCTCTACGAGCTGAACGCGCCTGAGTTCTTCGACAAGGCGCTCTTCAGCAACTTCATCGGCCTGCTCCGCGCGCGCGAAGTGCTGCGCGTCGCCCCGGACGGCAAGCTGGCCTACGAGGATTCCACGCTCGAGGCCGTCGCCGCCGATGCCCGGCTGGTGCTGCAGGAACAGATCCGCAACTCCATCCTGCAGGTCGTGCACCGCTAGTCGTCGTGCCGGATCTTGCGGAGCTTCTTGACCTTCGCGTCGCGCGCCTTGCCCTCGAGCCGCCGCTCCTTCGAAGCCCGGGTCGGTTTCGTCGGCCGGCGCACTTTCGGTTCGATCAGCGCCTCGCGGATCATCGTCACGAGCCGGTCGAGCGCATCGGCGCGGTTCTGTTCCTGCGAGCGCAGCCGCTGGGCGTCGATGACGATCATTCCCGCGTCGGTCATTCGCCGCCCTGCGATGCGCTTCAGCCGGGTGCGCGCGCTCGGCCACAGCCCGTCCCAGCCGGCGCTGTCGAACCGCAGTTCCACCGCGTTCGACACCTTGTTGACGTTCTGCCCGCCCGGGCCGGACGCGCGCACTGCCCGGAACTCCAGCAGCTCGTCGGGGATAGCGAGCTTCCGATCGATCTCGACGGGCACGGCGGCGCGTTCAGGCTTCGTCGGCGGGGCGGATGCCGGCGACGGCCGGGTTCGTCATCTCGACGCGGATCTCGCGCTGGGCCACCGGCATCGTCACGCCGTGTTCCTTGAACAGGCGCCAGATGCTGCGGTTCACGTCGGAGCGCACGTTGTTCACGCCTTCCTGCGGGTCCGGGATCCAGAAGCGCAGCTCCAGTTCGATGCCGCTGTCGCCGAACTGCATCAATCGCGCGACCGGCATCGGTTCGCGGATGATGCGCCGGTGGCCGTCGGTCGCCTGGATCAGCAGGCGCATCGCCAGCTCCGGATCGTCCTTGTAGCTGATGCGCACCGGCAGCTTCAGGCGCACGCGCGGGTCGGTGTAGCTCCAGTTGATCACCGGGTTGTTGATCAGGTGCTGGTTCGGCACGAGCGTTTCGACGCCGTCGCGATCGCGCACCACCACGTAGCGGCCGCGCAGTTCCTCGACCCAGCCGAAGCCCTCGGTGGTCGTGCCCATCGTGCCGGTGAAGCTGATCACGTCGCCCGGCTTGATCGAGCGGTCCATCAGCAGCACGAAGCCGCTGACGAAGTTGGCGGCGATGCTCTGCAGGCCGAAGCCGAGGCCGATGCCGATGGCGCCCGTGAGCACGTTGAGCGTCGTGAGGTCGAGCCCCGCGGCGTTGAGGCCCACCAGCACCGACAGGCCCACCAGGAACGCCTGCATGAACTTCGCGATGCCGATGCGCATGTTCGGCGCGAGGCCGTCGAGCTTGAGCACGCGCCGCTCGAGCCAGCGCGATGCCCACATCGCGACGACGACGAACAGGCTCACCGTCACCAGCAGCTTCATCACCGACCAGACCGAGATGTGCGCGCGCCCGGCGTCGATGCCGATGCTGTCGAGCGCCGCGATGACGTCGTTGCCCCAGCCGAGGAAGTGCAGCGAGGCGAACACCCAGAGCGCGATGCTGATCGGCGTGCCCCAGCCCTTGATGCGGGCCTTGGCGCCGAGCGACACGCGCAACACGTAGACCGCCAGGCGGATCAGCAGCAGCAGGCCGGTCAGCTGCACGGCGACGAGCAGGTGGCGTGCGTCCAGCCCGAGCGCGTGCATCAGCCCGTCGGCGGTCGCGAGGACCAGCAAGGTGGCGACGATCGGGGCGACGATCCACGCTGCTTCGCGACCGCGGCTCGGCAGGCTTTCGGGGACCTCGTCCGTCTGCTGCGCGGCCAGCTGGCGGCGCACGAGGTTGGCAAGCCACCAGCCGAGCGCGATCGATGCGCCGACGACGGCGAGCTGCAACAGGTTCGCAGGGTCGAAGAGGTGATCGAGCGCCTCGCCGGCCGATTGCAGGAGTTTCTGCATCGGGTCAGGCGTTCAGGTCGGGAATGAGCTGGCTTTCGAGACGCGCGATCTGGTCCTTGAGCATCAGCTTGCGCTTCTTCAGTCGGCGCATCTGCACCTGGTCGACGTAGAAGTCGAGCTGCAGCCGGTGGATCACGTCGTCGAGGTCACGGTGTTCGATCCGCAGCTGGCGCAGGCGCGTCAGCCGCTGGAATGTCTCCGTGTCGACGTTGTCGTGGATTTCCGCCATGGCCTCCGGACCGCCGATTCTCGAGCAGGTCCAATAGCTTAGTCCCCGAGCCGGAAAAAGGGGATAGGTCCGTCCGCCCCGCTTCAGGCCCGTTGCAGGCCGACGCTTTCGACCCGCCGGCCGGTCATGACGAGAAACCCCTGCTGGCGCGTCACGCCGTCGAGGGAATAGTCGAACAGGTAGGTGCGCTCGATCTGCACCGTGCCGCCGCCCGGCCGCACGAGCCGCAGCGACTGGAACGCGACGGTGCCGTCGAGCAACCCGGCCCCGATGGAGCGGCAGGTCTCGACGGCCGCTTCATTGGCACGTTCGCGCGCGCCAAGCGAGTCGTGCCAGAACCAGCCCGTGGCGAAGAGCGCGACGAGCAGGAGCAGCAGGCCCCATGTCAGTTCCATGCGGTCAGAACAGCCGCCGCCAGTCGCGGCTGGTGTCGCCGACCGCGAGGAAGTGGGGGTTCAGCAGCGTGTCGCGCTCGTTGTACCGCAGTGGCAGGCCGTCCAGGGTCGTGACGGCGCCTCCGGCCGCCTCGACGACGGCCTGCGCGGCCGCAGTGTCCCACTCCGACGTCGGGCCGAGGCGCGGATAGAAGTCCGCCGAGCCCTCGGCCACGAGGCAGAACTTGAGCGAGCTGCCCATGGGGCGCAGTTCGTATTCGCCGAGCTTAAGGAGCACGCCGTCCAGCGAGTCGCCGCGGTGGGAGCGGCTCCCGACCACCACGAGCGGATGCGCCGCCGCGCGCGTGTGGATACGCTCGGGCGGCTGCCCGGCCTGCACGCGGAAAGCGCCGAGGCCTTCGGCGCCGTAATAAGTGATGCCGAGCACCGGCGCACCGACGACGCCCAGCACCGGCTGGTGATTGCGCACCAGCGCGACGTTCACCGTGAATTCCCCGTTGCGGCTGATGAATTCCTTCGTGCCGTCGAGCGGATCGACGAGCCAGAACTCGCGCCACTTTCCGCGCACTTCGCGCGCGTGCTGCTCGGCCGATTCCTCGGACAGCACCGGGATGCCGGGCGTCAGGCGCGCGAGGCCCGCATCCAGGATCTCGTGCGCAGCGCGATCGGCGCGGGTGATCGGCGAGTCGTCGCTCTTGTATTCGACGTCGTGGCTGGAGACGTAGACCTCGAGGATGGCTCGCTCCGCTTCCGCCACGAGGCTCAGCACGGCAGGCAGCAGCTTGGCCGGGTCGGGGGAATGCTCGCTCAAGGGATGCTCCGGAAGGATCGCAATCGACGCCTTATCATACCGGCCCCTGCCGCGCCGCCGCGGCGCATCGTATCCTCCGCGCCTTGCACGCCGCTTCCACCGCCCTCGCAATGACCCACAGGCCCGACTGGGACCGGATCGAGACCGTCTGCCTGGACATGGACGGCACCGTGCTCGACTTGCGCTTCGACAACCTGTTCTGGCTCGAAGCCCTCCCGCAACGCTGGGCGCAAGCCCGTGGGTTGTCGATGCCCGAGGCGATCGCGCAACTGAAGCCGCGGTTCGAAGCCAAGCGCGGCACGCTCGAGTGGTACTGCATCGACCACTGGAGCGAGGAACTCGAGTTCGACATCGCCGCGCTCAAGCACGAGCTGCGCGAGGAGATCCGTTACCTGCCGGGTGCGATCGATTTCCTCGACCGGGTGCGCGCGCGCGGCAAGCGCCTGCTCCTCACGACGAACGCTCATCCGATCAGCCTCGCAGTCAAGAACGGCCAGACCGGGCTCGGGAGGCATTTCGACGAGCTGGTGTCGTCGCACGAATTCGGCGCGCCCAAGGAATCCCCGGAATTCTGGACGCAGCTCGAGCGCACGCACGGCGTGGCGCCGGGCTCGACGCTGTTCGTGGACGACAGCGCGTCGGTGATCGCCGCGGCGCGTGCCGCGGGCGTGGCCTACATCTACCAGGTGTTGCAGCCGGACTCGACGCTTCCGGCGCATGCGACCGTCGACGGGTTCGACGGCGTGCTGCGGCTCGGCGACTTGCTCGCCTGAGCCGCGTCGATCGGGCGGCTCAATCCTGCGGGGGAGCTCCCTCGCCGCCGCTCGTGGGCGCGCCGTTCGCACCGCCGCTGCGACCGCGGCCGCCACGCCGCCGCCGGCGCTTGGCGGGCGCGCCGTCTGCGGCGGGGGCCCCTCCCTGTCCGTCGCCCGCCGGCTTGGGTGCCGCGCTGGCCTGCGGGGGAGGAGCGGAAGGCACGCCGTCACTGGCGGCCGGATGCGGACGCGACGGGCCGCCGTGACGGGGGCCGCCGCGACCACCACCTCCGCCACCGTGGCGCGGAGGGCCGCCACGGCCGCCGCTGCCACCGTGGCGCGGAGGGCCGCCGCGGCCGCCGCCGAAGCCGCCACGTGAGCCACCCGGCCCGCCGAAACGGCGTCGCTCACGATACGGAATGGTGATTTCGGCCAGCAGCTCCTGGGCCACGGGCGCCACCGGAATCTTGCGGCCGATGTAGTCCTCGATGTCCGGGAGCGTGATCACGTAGTCCTCGCAACCGAGGCTGATGGCGTCGCCTTCCTCGCCGGCGCGCGCCGTGCGGCCGATGCGGTGCACGTAGTCCTCAGGGTCCTGCGGCAGGTCGTAGTTGAAGACGTGGGTCACGTTCGGGATGTGCAGGCCGCGCGAGGCGACGTCCGTGCCGATCAGGATCGCCAGCTCGCCACTGTGGAAGTCCGTGATCATGCGCAGGCGCTTCTTCTGCGGCACGTCGCCGGAGATTGCCTCGGCGTTGAAGCCGTTGGCCTTCAGCATGCCCTCCAGTTCCTCGGCGCCCCGCCGGGTGTTCACGAACACCATCGTGCGCGTGCAGTCCATCGAGCGCAGCAACCCGACCAGCAGGCGCGGCTTCTCCTCCATCGACGGGTAGTAGATGACCTGGCGGACACGGTCCACCGTCATCTTGTCCGGTTCGATGCGGATCAGGTCCGGGTCGTTCATGTGCTCGAACGCGAGTTCGAGCACGCGCTGCGCCAGCGTCGCTGAGAAGAGCAGGTTGAGGCGCTTGTCCGGCGGCGGCAGGCGGCGCATGACGTAGCGGATGTCGGCGATGAAGCCGAGGTCGAACATGCGGTCGGCTTCGTCGAGGATCAGCACCTGCACCGCGTTCAGGTCGAACACGCGCTGCTTGTAGAAGTCGATCAGCCGGCCGGGCGTGGCGATCAGCACGTCGATGCCGCGCTCGAGTTCACGGCGCTGCTTGTCGTAGTCGACGCCGCCGAAGGCGAGGCCGAGCGACAGGCCCGTGTACTGGCCGAGGATCTCGGCGTCGTGGTGAATCTGCACCGCGAGCTCGCGGGTCGGCGCGATGATGAGCGCGCGGATCGCGTTCACCTGGCGGGTCGGACTCGCCTCGTGGCGGAGCAGGTGGGCGTACATCGCGACGAGGAACGCCGCGGTCTTGCCCGTGCCGGTCTGTGCCTGCCCGGCGACGTCCATTCCGGCCAGCGCCTTGGGGAGCGTCTGGGCCTGGATCGGCGTGCAGCGTTCGAAGCCCGCATCCGCGATGCCGCGGGCGAGAGGTTCGGGGAGGTGGAGGTGGGTAAAGGAGACGTCTGTGAGGTGTGTATCGGACATTGCTGGTTGAAAATGAAAAGTGCGGCCTTGCAAAAAGCCGAAAAGCGGGTTCAAATACGCCGCAATCGCGGAACAATCCGCTCCCGCCTCGAGTTTGCCGGCCAACCGGGCCTGAGATCCGGTTCATGAGACCGGCTCACAGCAACCCCACTTGATAAATTTCAACGGCCAGCAATCCCGATAGTTTGCCCTACGCGGAACCCGCCGTCACCCGAATCCCGGGCCACGGGCCCCCAATCCCAACCATTCCCTCATTCAAAACGCTCCAACCTGCCAGCGGAGGTAGTCTCTGGTGAGCCAGCAGATCATCCATGTCACTGATTCAAGCTTCGAACAAGATGTCCTCAAGGCCGAACGCCCCGTACTCCTCGATTTCTGGGCAGAGTGGTGTGGTCCATGCAAGATGATCGCACCGATGCTGGACGAGATCGCCAGCGAGTACCTGGGCAAGGTAACGATCGCGAAGATCAACGTGGACGAGAACCCGAAAACGCCGATGCGGTTCAACGTCCGAGGAATCCCGACCCTAATCCTGTTCAAGAACGGCCAGGCCGAGGGTCAGAAGATCGGCGCGGTCCGCAAGTCGGACGTCGCGGCTTTCCTGGACAGCAAGCTGTGAGAGGCTACCTGGGCAACCAGGGCCGCGGCGGTGGCGGCCGGCCCAACAAACGCGGCCGCGGCGGCGGCGGCGCCCGGACGGCAATCGGGGCCCCCGGCAGGAAGAGCTTCCGCCGGACGATTTCATGGACGGCGAGGACCTCGACGTCATCAGCCCGGCCGAGCTCGAAGCCAGCCGCCGCTCGATGAACCTGAGCGAGCTCAAGCACAAGCCGATCCCGGAACTGCTGAAGATCGTCCAGTCGATGGGGATGGAGAACCTGGCGCGCTCGCGCAAGCAGGACATCATCTTCTCGATCCTCAAGGCGCACTCGCGCAACGGCGAGGACATCTACGGCGACGGCGTGCTCGAGATCCTGCAGGACGGCTTCGGCTTCCTGCGCTCGCCGGAAGGCTCGTACCTCGCGGGCCCCGACGACATCTACATCAGCCCGTCGCAGATCCGGCGCTTCAACCTGCGCACCGGGGACACGATCTCCGGCCTCATCCGTCCGCCGAAGGACGGCGAGCGCTACTTCGCGCTGCTCAAGGTCGGCCAGATCAACTTCGACTCGCCCGAGAACGCGCGCAGCAAGGTGCTGTTCGAGAACCTCACGCCGCTGCACCCGACGCGGCGCTTCAAGCTCGAGCGCGGCACGGGCAGCACCGAGGACCTCACCGCGCGCATGATCGACCTGATCGCGCCGCTCGGTAAGGGCCAGCGCGGCCTGATCGTCTCGCCGCCGAAGGCCGGCAAGACGATGCTGCTGCAGAACATCGCCAACTCGATCACCGGCAACCACCCGGAGGTGTACCTCATCGTGCTGCTCATCGACGAGCGGCCCGAGGAAGTCACCGAGATGACGCGCACCGTGCGCGGCGAAGTGGTGTCGTCGACCTTCGACGAACCGGCGAGCCGCCACGTGCAGGTCGCCGAGATGGTCATCGAGAAGGCGAAGCGCCTCGTCGAGCACAAGAAGGACGTGGTGATCCTGCTCGACTCGATCACGCGCCTCGCGCGCGCCTACAACACCGTGGTGCCGAGCTCCGGCAAGGTGCTGACGGGCGGCGTGGACGCGAACGCGCTGCAGCGGCCGAAGCGCTTCTTCGGCGCCGCGCGCAACATCGAGGAAGGCGGCAGCCTCACGATCCTCGCCACGGCGCTGATCGACACCGGTTCGCGCATGGACGACGTGATCTACGAAGAGTTCAAGGGCACCGGCAACAGCGAGATCCACCTGGACCGCCGCATAGCCGAAAAGCGGGTCTATCCGGCGTTCAACATCAATCGCTCCGGCACGCGCCGCGAGGAACTGATCACCTCGCCGGACGAGCTGCAGAAGATCTGGATCCTGCGCAAGCTCCTGCACCCGATGGACGAGCTGGCCGCCGCGGAGTTCCTCATCGACAAGATGCGGGACACCAAGACCAACGGCGAGTTCTTCGAGGCGATGAAGCGCTGACGCGCTCCTCCGAACGCGTCCGCGGGATCACCGCCATGGTCACGGCCGTGGCGCTGTTCTCGCTGATGGACGCCCAGCTCAAGCTGCTCGCCGAGCACTACCCGCCGCTGCAGGTTGCGTTCCTGCGCGGCCTGCTCTCGCTGCCGTTCGTGGTCGTGCCCGTGATCGTCCGCGGACGGCTCGAACGCCTGCGCCCGGTCAACGTGCCGCTGCACCTCGTGCGCGGCGCGATGGCGGTCGTCATGCTGACGAGCTTCATCTACGCGGTGCGCGAGACCTCGATCACGGCGACCTATTCGATCTTCATGTGCGCGCCGCTCGTGGTCGCCGCGCTCTCGGTCCCCATGCTCGGCGAGAAGGTGGCGCGCTCGCAGTGGATCGCGATCGGCGTGGGGCTCGCGGGCGTGCTGCTGATGCTGCGCCCGGGCAACAGCAAGTGGGGCATGGTGGGCGGCATCGCGGCCGTCATCGCGGTGGCGATGTACGCGCTGTCGGTCATCACGCTGCGCAGGCTGTCGCAGACCGACACGACCGAGAGCATGGTGTTCTCGTTCGCGTTGTTGCTCAGCATCGGGGCGGGCTTGCTTGCCATTCCCGGCTGGACGGCTCTGCGCTGGTCCGACTGGCCGATGTTCATCGGCGTGGGCCTGACGGGCGCCGTGGCCCAGGGATTCATCACCAATGCGTTCCGGCATGCGCCGGCGGCGGTGGTGGCGCCGTTCGAGTACACGGCGCTCGTGTGGGGCTTGCTGCTCGATCTCGTGATCTGGGGCGTGTTGCCCACGAGCGTCACGCTGCTGGGCGGGAGCATCGTGATCGGCGCGGGGCTTTACATCATCCACCGCGAGCGTCAGCAGCGCCCATGACCTGGCGCGGGATTGGTCTGCGGGCCCGATCGGGGCCTAGAATGAGGCTCCACCTGGACCACGAGGCGCTCTGATGATCCTGGTTACCGGCGGCGCGGGCTTCATCGGCTCGAACTTGGTTGCCGCATTGTGCGGGCGCGGGGTGTCGGTCGCGGTGAGCGACCGGCTGCGCAGCAACGACAAGTGGCGCAACCTCGCCAAGGCGGATTTCCGCGAACTGATCGAGCCCGAAACGCTGGACGCCTGGCTGGCGGGACGCGGCCGGCTCGACGCCGTCGTGCATCTCGGCGCGATCTCCGCGACCACCGAGCGCGATGCCGACCTCATCTTCGACGTGAACGTACGCTTGAGCGCGCGTCTGTGGGAGTGGTGCGCCGCGCACGACACGCCGTTCATCTACGCCTCGTCCGCGGCGACGTACGGCGCGGGCGCGCAGGGCTTCGACGACGACCAGCAGCTCGCGGCGCTCGCGCAGCTGCGGCCACTCAACGCCTATGGCTGGAGCAAGCACCACTTCGACCGTCGGGTGCTGGCCGGCATCGCGGCGGGGCAGGGCGCGCCGCCGCAATGGGTGGGCCTCAAGTTCTTCAACGTCTACGGGCCGAACGAGTATCACAAGGGCACGATGCAGAGCGTCGTGGCGCAGAAGTACCCGCTCGTCGCGGCGGGCCAGCCGGTGACGCTCTTCACCTCGCACCATCCGGACTATCCGGACGGCGGGCAGATGCGCGATTTCATCTACGTGGAAGACTGCGTGAACGTCATCCTGTGGCTGCTCGAGCGCCCGCAGGTGAGCGGCCTGTACAACCTCGGGTCCGGCCGGGCGCGCAGTTTTTCGGACCTGGCCCGGGCGATCGCTGCCGCGGCGGGCGTCCCTGCGCGCATCGAATTCATACCCATGCCCGAGGCGATCCGCCCGAACTACCAGTACTACACCGAGGCGCGCATGCAGAAGCTGCGCGACGCGGGCTACGACCGGCCGTTCACCTCGATCGAGGACGGCGTCCGCCGCTACGTCGAGGGGTATCTCGCAGTGGCCGACAAGTACCGTTGACGCGGGCCGGTCTTGCGTTTTACTCACCTGATCCTCGACCGTGACGGGGTGCTCAACGAAGAGGCTCCGGAGCTCGGTTACATCACGCGGCCGGAGGCATGGCGCTGGATTCCCGGTTCCCTCGAGGCGCTGGCATTGTTCGCGCGCGCGGGTTGCCGGATCTCGGTCGCGACCAACCAGTCGGGCGTCGGCCGCGGCCTGATGACGACGAAAGACCTCGACACGGTGCATGCCCTCATGACGAGCGAAGCGCGCGCCGCGGGCGGCCGCATCGATGCGGTCTTCGCCTGCGTGCACGCTCCGAGCGACGCCTGCGATTGCCGCAAGCCTGCGCCGGGCCTGATCGCCGCGTCCGTCGCCGCGTCCGACATCCCGCGCGCGCAGACGCTGGTCGTGGGTGACGCCGCGCGCGACCTCGAGGCCGCGCGCCGGGCGGGCGTTGCGGCCGTGCTGGTGCGGACCGGCAAGGGAGCAGCATCGGCTGCGGCGCTGTCGCAGGAAGGGGTCCGCGTCTATGATGACCTGTACGCACTGGCGCGCGAGCTGATTGCCGATCGCGCCGCCGACGGAAGTAACCGACCATGACCGACATCGCCGCGATCTTCGCCGACCACGCCCGCGTCATGGGGGATGCCGCCACGCGCCTGCCGGCGACCGTCGCGCGGGTCGCCGTCGAATTGCACGCCTGCTTCGACCGCGGCAACAAGCTCCTCGCCTGCGGCAACGGCGGCAGCGCGGCCGACGCCGAGCACCTCGTCGCGGAGCTGGTCGGCCGGTATCGCGACGAGCGGCGCGGATTGCCGGCGCTCGCACTGGTGGCGGGGTCGGCCACCGTCACGGCGCTGGCCAACGACTTCGGCTATGAGCGGGTCTTTGCCCGCCAGGTCGAAGCGCTCGCGAAGCCCAGCGACGTCTTCTTCGGCATCAGCACGAGCGGCAAGTCGCCGAACGTGGTCGAGGCGGCGCGCACGGCGCGTGCGCTCGGCTGCCGTGTCGTCGCGTTCACCGGCGCCGCTGAAGGGCCGCTCTCGTCGCTGGCGGATATCGTCATTGAGGCTCCCTCGGTCGCGACCGCGCGCATCCAGGAAGTGCACGCCTTGTGCATCCACGCGATCTGCGAGTCGGTGGACGGATTGCTGCGCGGGGAGGACGTGCGATGACGCACAGCCTCCCGTCCGGCCGGCACCACACGCTGCTGGAGATCCTCGACGGCTGCCGCGGGCGCGAGGTGTGGGTCATCGGCGACCTGATGCTCGACGAGTACGTGCACGGCCCGGTCGAACGCATTTCGCCGGAGGCGCCGGTGCCGATCGTGCGGGTGCGCGATGTCGAATATCGTCTCGGTGGCGCGGCCAACGTTGCGCGGCAGGTCGCCGCGCTCGGCGGGCGGGTCGCTCTCGGCGGTCGCATCGGCGACGACGAGACCGGTCGACGCCTGCTCGCGGACTGCGCGCAGGCCGGCATCGACACGCGCGGGGTGCTCATCGACGGGGCGCGGCGCACGACGCGCAAGCTGCGTGTGCTCGGGCACGCGCAGCAACTGCTGCGGCTCGACTGGGAAGATCCCGAGCCGTGCGACCTCGGGCTGTCGGTCCGGCTGCTGCAGCAGCTGCAGTCCGGTCCGAAGCCGGACGTCATCGTCCTCAGCGACTACGCGAAGGGCGTGCTGACGGACGGCGCGATCGCCGCTGTCAACGCCGCCGCTCGCAAGATGGGTTGTCGCGTGCTCGTCGATCCGAAGCGGCGCGACCTCGTGGCCTATCGCGGCGCCAGCCTGCTCACGCCCAATCTCGGCGAGCTCGCCGCGGCCGCTGGCCGGCCGCTCGATCCTGACGACCGCGCGACTATCGCCGCGGCGGCGCGGCCCTTCATCGCAGCGGCCCAACTCGACGCGATGCTGGTCACGCTGAGCGACCGCGGCATGCTGCTGGTGTCCGCCGACGGCACGCAGCATCACGTGCCGGCGGTGCGCCGCGCGGTGTCCGACGTCACGGGTGCGGGCGACACCGTGGTCGCCGTGCTCGCCGTCACGCTCGCCGGTGGGGCGGGCATCGAGCAGGCCATGGAGATTGCCAATGTCGCCGCCGGCCTCGCGGTTGGCGAGGTGGGTGCGGTTGCGATCGAGCCTGCACGTATCCGCAGCGCACTTACGGAACAGCCCGGCAGCAAGGTGCTGAGTCGCCAGGAACTCGCGACGCGCGCTGCGGGCTGGCGGGTTGCGGGCAAGCGCGTCGTCTTCACCAACGGCTGTTTCGACCTGCTGCACTCGGGCCACCTGTCGCTGCTGCACGCCGCGGCGCGGGAGGGCGACGTGCTCGTGCTCGCGATCAACAGCGACGAGTCCGTGCGCCGGTTGAAGGGTCCCGAGCGGCCGATCGTGCCGGCAGCCGAGCGTGCCGCGCTGCTGGCCGCGCTGGCCTGTGTCGACGCCGTCACCGTCTACGACGAGGACACGCCGCTCGAGACGCTGCGCGCCGTGCGCCCGCATGTCCTCGTCAAGGGACAGGACTACGCGCTCGAGAACGTCGTCGGCCGCGAGCTCGTCGAGTCGGAAGGCGGGCGCGTTGCACTGGTGCCGCTGATGGCGGAGAAGTCGACCAGCGCGCTGGTGGAGCGCATCCGGCGCGGCCGCTCGCCGGCATAGCAGATGCGCGACGGCGCCGGCCTGCACCGCATGATCGACGCGACCAGCGCCAGGGTTTCCGCGTTCTCCTTGCGCCATGCCGCATGGCTGCTCGCCGGGCTGTGGCTCGCGCTGTGGGTCGCGCGTCTCGCCCCCGGCGACGACCTGACGATCCGTGACCAGCAGCGCCAGACCGCTTACATCCTCGATGCCTGGTCGAACGGCCGCTGGTCGTCGCAGGCCGATTTCCGGGCCGACGTGGCGAGCAAGCCGCCGCTCTACAACTGGCTCGGCGCCGCCGCGGTCGCGGTCGCCGGGCCGGGTCACCTGGCGTTCTCGGCGCCGGCGGCGCTGTCGACGCTCGTGCTCACCCTGCTCGCCTGGTACTGGGGGCGGCGGCTGTACGGAGCGACGGTCGGCTTGCTCGCGGGATTCTTCGTGCTGCTGCTGCCGATGGTGGGCGGGAAGATGGTCGCCTACATCCGGACCGACGGCCTCTTCACGGCCCTGGTCGCGTTGACGGCGTACACATGGTGGCGGCACTGGGAGCATCGCGGCGGCTGGTGGTGGCCGTGGTTCGCCGCAACTGCTGCGACGCTGACGAAGGGCCCGCTCGGATTGCTGCTCGGTTCGTTCGGACTGCTGGCCGTCGCCTGGGAGCGCGTTGCGCCGTCCGGCGCGGTAGCCGCAGGTCGCGAGGAACGACGAGCCCTGTCGCGGTGGTGGCTCGCGGGCCTGCTGGGCTATCTCGTCGTGAGCGGCGGCTGGCTGTGGTGGGCGTGGTCGGACTGGGGGCGGCCGCTCATCGACCGCATGATCTTTCGCGAGCTGCTCGGACACGCGGTGGCGAGCCAGGATTCGTCCGGTGTCATGGGCACGCAGTTCTGGAAGCCGACGCTGTACCTGCTCTGGCGCACGTTGCCCTGGTGCATCTTTGCAGTGCCGGCGCTCATCCGTGTGTTCCGGCAGCCCGAGCCTCGCGCGGACCTGCGCCGCGCCGAACGTTTCCTGGCCTGCTGGCTGCTTGCGAGCCTCTTCATCTTTTCGCTCGGCAGTCACCAGCGCGGCGACCTCGTCTGGCCGATGGTCCTGCCGGCAGCCATCCTGGCTGCACACGAAATCGTGCGGCGAGCGCCGGGTTGGCCGCGTTGGACGCGCACCTGGCTGGGGCCGGTGCTCGTTGCCTCGAGCGCCGTGATCGTCATCGGGACCAGGGTCGTCGCTACTCCACCGCAGGACTCGACGCGTGCTGCTGCGCTGGCGCGCGCCATCGCGGCGGGTCCGGGCTGGCAGTTCCCGCTCTCGTACGGCGTGAAGTATGCGACGCAGGCTCACCTCGGCATCCAGCGCTACGTTGCGACGCGCGAGCAGTCCGTCGTGGCACTCGCCGGGGCACCGGCGGTCTTCGTGGCCGTCGATGATCCTGTGCAAGTCATGCAGGAGGTTGCCGCTGCCGGCGGCAAGGCTTCGCTGCTGCTGCAGGCGAAGGGTGGCTGGGGCGTGGTCGCCAATCGCAGCGGGTGGGAGAGCGGCCCCGCGCTGCGGCTGCTGATGGGCGTCGTGGAGATCGAGGTTGCGAACGCCGAGTGGCGCGCAATGCAGGGGCGCCGCCTGCGGCTGGTCCCGGCTCCGGGGGCCATGCCGACAGTGACCATCGTCAACGACGGTCCCCACGTCGAGCCGTTCTTCATACAAATCGCGGGAGCCGCCGGCGATCTGCCGCTGCGGCTGCCGCCTCACACCCAGGTCCGGGCGAGCTGGCGACAGGGCTCAGGGTGGCGGCAGGCGACGCAACCCGCCGGGGCGCAGGCGCCCGTTGCGGCCGCGCCCGACGAGGTCGACGATTAAGCGCGACTCGCGGCGCTACGGCCCGCGACGATTCCGGCGCAGGCTTCGGCCACTTGCCGCGGCGTCATCCCCGCGATCCTGAGCACTGAGTCTGCCGGCTTGATGGGCCCGTAGGCGGCTGGATTCGTCTGCTCGAAGAACGCGATCGTCGGCACCCCCGCGGCGCTCGCGAGATGCATGGGTCCCGTGTCGGCGCAGAAGAAGCCGTCGGTGTGCTTGAGCGTCGCCGCGAGCATGCGCGGCGATGGGCAGTGCACGGTCGCGAACTGCGGATCGACCGGCGGATGGTCGGCAGCCGGCAGCACTTCGAGCGGCGTGGTCTCCGGCCGCAACTCGAGGTAGGCCCGCCAGAACTCACGCCACCAATCCGGCCCGAGATCCTTCTTGCCGCGCGCACTGGCGAAGAAGCCGATCGTCGGCCACTCCGGTGCCGTCCGGCGGGCCGCCAGGGCACGGCGCTCGGCGAGCAACCGCGCACCCGCGGCGTATTCGTCGGAGCTGTTGGCCACCCGCAGGCGCGGCGTCCCCGGACCGAACTGGTAGCCGAAAGCCTGCTGCATCAGCGCCAGCGGGCGCAGCGCCTCGTGGCGCACGCCCGGGGGCAGGTCCGCGGCGAAGTCGAGCCGCAGCCACTGTTCTTCGTCGCTGAAGCCGAGGCGCCATCGCGCGCGGCACAGGAGGAGCGCGATGCGACCGCTGAAGGAATTGGGCACGGGGTCGATGACGAGGTCGTACTCGCGGGAGCGATAGTCCCGCAGCGTGCGCAGTGAAGCGCGGAGGTTCCACCACTTCATGTGCGGCAACGTGATCACGTTGCGCAGGCCTGGCAGGCCGCCCAGCACGTCGGCAGCGTCCGCGTAGCTGCCGAGGACGTCGATCGCCGCATGCGGCAGCACCTCGTGGATGGCAGTGATGCAGCGGCGTCAGGAACAGCGTGTTGCCCATGCGGCCGTTCAGGCGCGCCACCAGCACGCTGCCGATCGACGCAGCGTCGAGTTGCGTGCGGCCGCCGCCGCGGTGGCCGCCGGCCAACGCCAGCAAGCCGGCTCAGGGCAGAGCGCGCGCGGCGACGAGCGCGTTTCTCGGCGGTGAGCAGGGCACGCTTCTTCTCGGCCATCGAACGTTGCCTGCGGCGGCTACTCGCGCGCGATGGCGCGATAGCCGATGTCCCTGCGGTACTGCATGCCGTCCCAGCGGATCGCGTTCGACGAGTTCGTACGCCTGTTCCTGCGCGGACGCGTACCGTGCCGCCGAGGCCGACGGCGCACAGCACGCGGCCGCCGTTCGTGACGATGTCGCGGCCCATGCGCGCGGTGCTGGCATGGAAGACCTTACCCGGCATGTCTCGCGGCGGCATCGAGCCCGAAGATGATGTCGCCCTTGCGGACGCTGTCCGGATAGCCGCCGGCCGCGAGCACGACGCCGACGGCCGCGCGCGGATCCCATTCGATCCGTTGCTCGTCGAGCTTGCCGTCGAGCGCCGCATCGCACAGCACGGTCAGGTCGGAGCGCAGGCGAGCGAGGATCGGCTGGGTTTCCGGGTCGCCGAAGCGGCAGTTGAACTCGAGCACCTTCGGCGTGCCGTGTTCGTCGATCATCAGCCCGGCGTAGAGGAAACCCGATGTACGGCGTGCCCTCGGCCGCGAGCGCGCGCACCGTCGGCCACATCACTTCGTTCATCACGCGCTCGTGGACCTGCGGCGTGACGACCGGCGCGGGCGAGTAGGCGCCCATGCCGCCGGTGTTGGGGCCAAGGTCGCCGTCGTCGCGGCGCTTGTGGTCCTGCGAGGTCGCGAGCGGCAACACGTGCGTGCCGTCCACCATCGCGATGAAGCTCGCTTCCTCGCCTTCGAGGAACTCCTCGACGACGACCACGTCGCCGGCCTTGCCGAAGCGGCCCGCAAACATGTCCTGCGCCGTCGTGACGGCTTCCTCGGCCGTCGCGCAGATCACCACGCCCTTGCCGGCCGCCAGGCCGTCGGCCTTCACGACCAGCGGTGCCTTCTGCGCGCGCACCCAGCCGGCGTCGAAATTCGCGCGGGTGAAGGTGGCGTAGGCCGCAGTCGGGATCCTGTGGCGCTTCAGGAAATCCTTGGTGAAGGCCTTGGAGCCCTCCAGGCGCGCGCAGGCCAGGCTCGGGCCGAAGCAGCGCAGTCCGGCGGCGGCAAACGCGTCGACGATGCCGATCACCAGCGGCGCTTCCGGGCCGACGATCGTGAGGTCGATCTTGTGCTGCTGCGCGAACTGCAGCAGCGCCGGCACGTCATCGGCCGCGACATCGACGTTTTGCGCGCGCGGCTCGAGCGCCGTGCCGGCGTTGCCCGGCGCGACGTAGACCTGCGTCACCCGCGGGGATTGCGCCACCTTCCAGGTGAGCGCGTGCTCGCGCCCGCCGGAGCCAATGATGAGGACTTTCATCGGCGCATCAATGCCGGAAATGGCGCATGCCGGTGAAGACCATCGCGATGCCGTGTTCGTCGGCGGCCGCGATCACTTCGGCGTCGCGCTTGGAGCCGCCCGGCTGGATGACGGCCGTGATGCCGTGCTCGGCGGCGGCGTCGAGGCCGTCGCGGAACGGGAAGAATGCGTCCGACGCGACCACCGATCCCCTGGTCTCGAGGCCCTCGTCGCGCGCCTTCATGGCGCCGATGCGCGTGCTGTACACGCGGCTCATCTGGCCGGCGCCGACACCGACCGTCATGCGGTCCTTCACGAAGATGATCGCGTTCGACTTCACGTACTTGCAGACCTGCCAGGCGAACATCAGGTCCGACAGTCTCGCCCGCCGTGGGCGCGCGCCGCGTGACGACCTTCAGGTCGGCCGGGTTCACCATGCCGAGGTCGCGCGTCTGCAGCAGCAGGCCGCCGTTGACGCTGCGCACTTCGAAGCGGGAATTGCTGGGCGCCATGCTGCCCGTGACGAGCAGCCGCACGCCTTCCTTGCGGCGAACAGGCCTCGCGCGCGACCGGGTCGACGGAGGGCGCCATGATGACTTCGACGAACTGCCGCTCCACGATGGCGGCGGCCGTTGCGCCGTCGAGTTCGCGGTTGAACGCGATGATGCCGCCGAAGGCCGACGTCGGGTCGGTGCGATACGCACGGTCGTAGGCCTCGCGGATGTTCGCCGCCACCGAGACGCCGCACGGGTTCGCGTGCTTCACGATGACGCAGGCCGGCTCGCTCGAACTGCCGCACGCATTCGAAGGCCGTGTCGGCGTCGGCGATGTTGTTGAACGAGAGCTCCTTGCCCTGCAGCTGCGACGCGGCGCCGATGCTGGCGCCTTGCGCGTCGCTCGCGACGTAGAACGCCGCCTGCTGGTGCGGGTTCTCGCCGTAGCGCAGGTCCAGCCGCTTGCGGTACTGCATCGACAGCAGTTCCGGGAACTCGCCGACCGAGGGCCGCGCCGCGCTTGTCGAGGTAGGCCGCCACCATCGCGTCGTATTGCGCGGTGTGCGAGAAGGCCTTGGTCGCGAGGCGCAGGCGCGTTTCCCCGGAAACGCCGCCCTCGTTGCGGTCCATTTCCGCGAGCACCGTGCCGTAGTCGAGCGGGTCGACCACGATCGCGACGCGGTCGTGGTTCTTCGCGGACGCGCGCACCATGGCCGGGCCGCCGATGTCGATGTTCTCGACCGCGTCCTCGAACGTGCAGCCGGGCTTCGCGATGGTCGCGGCGAACGGGTAGAGGTTCACCGCCACGAGGTCGATGGCCTCGATGCCATGATCGCGCATGACGGCGTCGTCCGTGCCGCGACGCCCGAGCAGGCCGCCGTGGATCTTCGGGTGCAGCGTCTTGACGCGGCCGTCCATGATCTCCGGAAAACCGGTGACCGTGGAGACGTCCGTCACGTCGATGCCGTTGCTGCGCAGCAGGGCGGCCGTGCCGCCGGTCGACAGGATAGCGATGCCGCGCGCACGAAGTTCCCGGGCGAAATCGAGCAGCCCTTCCTTGTTCGAAACGCTGAGCAGGGCGCGGCGAATGGGCGTGGTCACGATCGACTGTCCTTCTTGGGCAAAGCGATACGGCAGGCTCAGGTGCCGGCGATGCCGTAAACCTTCAGCTTCTTGCGCAGGGTGCCGCGATTGATGCCGAGGATGTCGGCCGCGCGGCTCTGGTTGCCTTCCGAGTAATCGAGCACCGCGCGGAACAGCGGTTCCTCGACCTCGCGCATCACGAGATCATAGAGATGGCCCGGCGTGTGGCCGTTGAGGCTCGTGAAATACGAGTCGAGCGCCTGTTCCGTGAGTGAGCGCAGCGGCACGCTGCGGCCGTTGGTCGTCGCGGCCGGTCTCGGGTCGCGGCGGGTCTTGGTTTTCTTGCGCAGCGCCATGAGCGCGGTCGTCCTCGATGTCGAATCCACCCACCCGTCACGCGGCGGCAGCCGGAGCCTCGGCCAGTGCGTCGAAGTAATCGCGCACCATCGCGAGTTGCGCCTCGGCGGAGGCCACCTGCATGACGGACCGACGAAACGCCTCGGCGTGCGGGCGCTCCGTGCAATACCACCCAATGTGTTTGCGCGCGATTCTGGCTCCCGGCTCATGGCCGTAGAATTCGTACAAATCGCGCAAATGGGCAAGCATGATATCACGCACTTCCGCCGCGGTCGGCGGTTGCAGTGCAACACCGCCGTCGAGCAGCGCGGCGATCTCGCGGAAAATCCACGGGCGGCCCTGCGCGGCCCGGCCGATCATCACACCGTCCGCTCCGGTTTCGCGCAGCACGCGCAAGGCCTTGGCGGGCGAGTCGATGTCGCCGTTGGCCAGCACCGGAATGCGCACGGCCTGCTTCACCGCAGCAACCGTTTCGAATTCCGCATCGCCGCCGAAGCGGCAGGCCCGCGTGCGGCCATGGATCGCGAGCGCCTGGATGCCCGAATCCTCGGCGATGCGCGCAATCGTCAGCGCATTGCGCGATGTGGCGTCCCAGCCGGTGCGGATCTTCAGCGTCACCGGCACCTCGACCGCCTTCACGGTGGCCTCGAGAATCGCCGCGACGAGCGCTTCGTCCTTCAGGAGCGCCGAGCCGGCGTCCTTGTGGCAGACCTTCTTGGCCGGGCAACCCATGTTGATGTCGATGATCTGCGCGCCCGCGTCGGCATTGCGGCGCGCGGCGTCGGCCATGTGATCGGGGTCGCCGCCCGCGATCTGCACGACGCGCGGCTCGGGCTCGCCGGAATGATCGCGGCGACGGCGCGATTCGCGCGTGTCCCACAGGCGCGGATCCGCGGAGAGCATTTCACCAGCCGCAAGTGCCGCGCCCATGCGGCGGCACAGGCGGCGGAACGGAAGGTCGGTGACGCCCGCCATCGGGGCGAGCACTGCGCGGCCGGCCAGCCGGTACGGTCCGATGCGGATCATCCGGGGTTGCCTCAGCCGGGGCCTTGCGCGCAGCGGAGGATTTCGGCCGATTCGCGCAGGCAGACATCGAGCCGATAGCCGACGGCATCCGTGCCCGGATCCACGATCTCGAGATCCGCATCGGCGCTGGCGCCGGCGGCGAGCATGCGCGTGGCGAGCGCGGGCACCTTGAGGTATTCGGCCGGCTCGAAATCGCGCGTGGCGACCGGAGAGCCGAACCGGTCTTCGAGTTCCAGCCGCAGCAGCGGGAAGGGCTGCGCGAAGGCCGCCTTGTTGCGGATACTCGCTTGCACGCTCATGCGGCCGGCGGCGCCGGCGGCGCCGACCTCGCCCCACTGGCGGATATCGAACGCGCGCGGATCCCAGTTCGGCGCAAGGCTGAGGCCGAGCCGGTCGTACACCTGGCTCAGCGCCGGTCCGATCTGCGGATGCCGCACGAGGTCCTGACGGAAGTAGTGTGTGAGTTGCGCGAGCAGTACGAGGGCGAGGGCGAGGGCCCCGACCGTCCAGGCAAGCCGGCCTCGGCGCGGGGCGTCTTCTTCGTCCTCGTCGGTCGCACGGCGGCCGAGCGGGAGGTCGTCCTCATCGGCCGGGCGGACCGGCGGCTGCCAGCGGCGCGGCGCAGTCGTCGCGACCGGCTCCGGCGCCCGGGGGGCAGGTTGCGGCACGGGAGCGACTGCCTTCTCGGCTTCGATCTCTGCCGCTGACGCTGCGGCCACTGCGTCCTCCTCGGCGCGCATGGCCTCCGCGAGTTTCAGTATCTCTGCGGCTTCCTGTTCGCCCGTGGCGTCTTCGTCCTCGAACATGCCGGCGAGTTCGTGGCCGTCCGGGAGTTCGAGCACCCTGAAGCGGTCGGTGGCCTCGAGGTCGACGCCGGCCTCCTGGGGCTGGGCCTCGGCGATTTCCTCGTCGTCCTCGAACCCGGGCGGCACCTCGATCTGGATGCGCTCGCCTTCGAGCGTGATGTCCTCGAGCGATTCGGTCTCGTCGACGACCACCTCGGACGGTTCGTTGGTCGTAATGAACGTGTTCGCCGTGGCGGTCGCGGGTCCGAATTGACGCCGCCAGTCCCGTTCGTCGACGAACACCCGTTCGAGGTCGTCGGCCGTAAAGTGAAACTCCACGGCGGGGCTCGGCTCGACGGCCTGCGGCGGCTGGCCCGCGCCGACGAGCGCGGTTGCGGGCGCGGCGTTGCCGCGCGGGGGCACCGTGTCGCTGAGATGCGCGAGGGCGTTGAATGCGTTGCCGCAACGGCCGCAGCGCACCGTGCCTTGCGCGACGCGCAGGACCTCGGCCGTCACGCGAAAGCGCGTCTGGCAGTCAGGACACTGGGAATACATCGTCTCTCGTCTTTATGTTCGGCGCTCGCGTCGGCGTCCGCTCAGGAGCCCCCAGCCGTCGCGCGTGCCCGTCAGGCCGATATCAAACCACGGCTGATACGCCTCCGCCACTGGCCCGGCCTGGTCCAGGAGCAGGCCGCTCAATGCCAGGAGTCCCCCGGGCCGGACCAGGCCGGCCAGGCGGGGGGCGAGCTCGACGAGCGGCCCGGCGAGGATGTTGGCGAGCAGGATGTCGGCTGCCATTGCGCCCAACCGCGGGTCGTCGGTGACCTGGATCCGGCTTGCCAATCCGTTGCGTGCCGCGTTCTGGCCGGTGGCCAGCAGCGCCTGCGGGTCGATGTCCATGCCGGTCGCGTGCGCGGCCCCCAGCTTGACGGCGGCGATGGCGAGGATCCCGGAGCCGCAACCGTAATCGATGACGTGCTGGCCGCGCAAAGCGTCGACGGGCAGGCCGTCGAGCCACTCGAGGCACATCGCGGTCGTCGCATGCGTGCCGGTGCCGAAGGCGAGGCCCGGATCGAGTTCGAGGCGGATGGCGTCGGGGTCGTCCGCGGGCAGTCCGCCCGGGCAGACCCAGAGACGGCGGCCGAAGCGCATCGGACGGAAATCCTTCAGCCACTCGCGTTCCCACGCCCTGTCTTCGATGCGTTCGAACGTCGGTGCGGGGAGGCTCGCGCCGCAGGCTGTCTCGACGATACGTGCGAGGCGACCGGGGTCAGCCTCTGCATCGAACAGAGCGCGCACGACGATGGTGGGCCACAGGGGTGTCTTGCCAGGCGCCGGTTCGAGCACGGGATCGTCGGCGGCGTCGAGCAGCGTCACGGAGACGGCGCCGGCGTCGAACAGTGCGTCTTCGACCGGTTGCGGGTCGCGCGTGCCGATGTCGATGGTGAGCTGCAGGTGCGGCATTAAAGCGTCGATGGTCTTGCTTGTTTCGTGTCGGTCGTTGGACGGTGGCGTCGGGGCGCGAGATCAGGGCGTCCATCCGGTTCAGCTTTTTCGGCCCGCGAAGCAGACATGCGGGCCGAAAAAGGACCCGGATGCACGCCTTGGACGGCCGCGCCTGAGCGATCCGCCAAGATGCACAAAGGCCCGCAAGCGCGCCTTTGTGCGTCTCGCCGAATCGCACGGCGCAAGTATCGCCCACCGGACGTCGCGTCGGAGCGTGGCAACAACCGCAACTCCGATGGCGAATCGGGGAGCTGGGCGTCTGCTCGCACCGCCGCGGTGCCACGCGGCCGACCGTCAGCGCGTCGCCGCGGCCTCTATCGCAACCGCGCGCGACGCTGCGGCACCTCACCGCAACATGCGCCGTGCGAGGTTTTCGGGCCCTCCCGAAAACTCGCTCAGGCGCGGTGCCTCGAGCGGCCGGATCGGATTCCGTTTCGGCGAGCATGTCTTCTTCGCGAGTCGAAACGGATCCGGTCAGGCCGCCATGGCTCGGATCTTCGTCGGCGCAGCGTCTCCGGGAAGCCGGAAGCCGGCGATGCGCGCTACTTGAGGCCGAGTCGCCGCTCGAGATAGTGGATGTCCGTGCCGCCGGCCCGGAAGGCCGCGTGCTGGAAGATTTCCTGGTGCAGCGGCACGTTCGTCTTGATGCCTTCCACCACGATTTCGTTGAGCGCGTTGCGCATCCGGGCGATGGCCGCGTCGCGGTCCTCGCCGTGGGCGATCACCTTGGCGACCAGCGAATCGTAGTGCGGCGGCACGACGTAGCCGGTGTACAGGTGGCTGTCGACACGGATGCCCGGGCCGCCCGGCGCGTGCCACAGGTTGACCGGGCCCGGCGACGGCGTGAACTTCTTCGGGTCCTCGGCGTTGATGCGGCACTCGATCGCGTGCCCGCGGATCTGCACGTCGTCCTGCGTCCACGGCAGGCGCTCGCCCGCCGCGACGCGTAGCTGCGCCTTCACGAGGTCGATGCCGGTGATCAGTTCCGTCACCGGGTGTTCGACCTGGATGCGAGTGTTCATCTCGATGAAATAGAACTCGCCCTCCTCGTACAGGAACTCGAGCGTGCCCGCGCTGCGATAGCCGATTTCCGCGCAGGCCGATGCCACGCGCTCGCTCATCGTGCGCCGCTGCTTGGCGGTCAGGCCCGGCGCCGGCGCTTCCTCGATGATCTTCTGGTGACGGCGCTGCATCGAGCAGTCGCGCTCGCCGAGGCAGATGACGTTGCCGTAGTGGTCGGCGAGCACCTGGAACTCGATGTGGCGCGGCTTCTCGAGGAACTTCTCCATGTAGACCTGTTCGTTGCCGAACGCGGCCAGCGCCTCGGCCCGGGTCACGCCCACCGAGTGCAGCAGGGTCGCGTCGCTGTGCACGACACGCATGCCGCGGCCGCCGCCGCCGCCCGAGGCCTTGATGATCACCGGGTAGCCGATGTCCTTCGCGATCTTGAACAGCTCATCCGGTTCCGAGCCGAGCGGACCGTCCGAGCCCGGCACGCAAGGCACGCCCGCGGCCTTCATCGTCTTGATCGCGGACACCTTGTCGCCCATCAGGCGGATCGTCTCCGGCCGCGGGCCGATGAACGTGAAGCCGCTCTTCTCCACGCGCTCGGCGAAGTCCGCGTTCTCGGAGAGGAAGCCGTAGCCCGGGTGGACCGCCACGGAATCCGTCAGTTCGGCGGCGCTGATGATCGCGGGCATGCTGAGGTAGCTGTCGCGCGAGGGCGGCGGCCCGATGCACACCGTCTCGTCGGCGAGCAGCACGTGCTTGAGGTTCCGGTCGGCGGTGGAGTGCACCGCGACCGTCTTGATGCCGAGTTCGCGGCAGGCGCGCAGGATCCTGAGCGCGATCTCACCGCGATTGGCGATGACGACCTTGTCGAGCATGGATTACTCGATGACGAACAGGGGCTGCCCGAATTCGACCGGGTCGCCGTTTTTCGCGAGGATGGACACGACCTTGCCGGCCTTGTCCGACTCGATCTGGTTCATCATCTTCATGGCCTCGATGATGCAGAGCACGTCGCCCTGCTTCACCTCGGAGCCGAGTTCGACGAACGCCTTGGCGCCCGGCGCCGGCGCCGAATAGAACGTGCCCACCATCGGGGCCGTCACGGACTGGTCGGGCGAAGGCCGGGCGGTCACGGCCGCGCTGGCGCCTGGCGCAGCGACAGCAGCCGGAGCGGCCGCGGGGGGCGGCGCAGGCGGAGGCGCGTACATCGGCGCGTGATACGTCTGCATCGCTCCGCCGGCCGGATACCGGCTGATGCGAACGGATTCCTCGCCTTCCTTGATCTCGATCTCGGCGACGCCCGTCTCATCGAGCAGTTCGATCAGTTTCTTGACCTTGCGAATATCCATTCAATGGCCCCCAGGCGAATCGTTTCTATTGTCAGGAGCGCGACGCAGCGGGCGGCTGTGCAGCAGCCAGGTTCAGGCTTGCCGCGCGCAGGGCGAGTTCATAACCGACTGCGCCGAGGCCGGTGATGACGCCGACCGCGATGTCGGAGAAATATGAGTGGTGGCGGAAGTCTTCCCGCGCATGCACGTTGCTCAAGTGCACTTCGATGAAGGGAATCTTCACCGCGAGGAGCGCATCGCGGAGCGCGACGCTCGTGTGCGTGAAGGCCGCCGGATTGAAGAGGATGAATCCCACGTGACCGGCCGGCGCCTCGTGAACGCGCGCGATCAGGTCGGATTCGGAATTGCTCTGGAACGCCGTGAGGCGGTGGCCGAGCTCGGCGGCCTGCTGCGTCAGCCGTTCGTGCAACTGGTCGAGCGTGACCTGCCCATAGATGCCCGGCTCGCGCCGGCCGAGCAGGTTCAGGTTGGGTCCGTTCAGAAGCAGGATATGCGCCATCAGCCCATTGCCAGCCGTTGCGAGGAGGCGAGTGTAGCGCCGTTTGTCGCCACTTGGCGACATATTCCACGCCAGATAGCCGAAAATACCCCCACGATGGCCGCAGATGGCGGCCGAATCAGGTGTGGGGCAGGGCGGCGAGGCCGGTTTCGATGGTCGATCGGGCCTGTTCGAGGGTCTGGCGGCCGGCGCTGACCTCCCGGACGGTGCCTAGGATGAGGTCCGCCTGCGGCTGGGTCAACTCACCCATATGCGCCGCGACGATCCGGCCCCGGGTGTCCGTGAAGATCGTGAACGGGAAGCCCACCGCTTCGACGCCGAAGGCCGCGGCGGCGTCCATCGCCTCCTGTTCGCCGATCAGCAGCGGGTAGTCGATCTTCATTTCGTCGGCGTAGGCGAGCACCTTGTCGCGAAAGTCGACCGCGACGCCGACCACCTGGAAACCTTCGCCCCCGTGATCGCGCTGCAGTTTCTGCAGCAGCGGGATTTCCTTGCGGCAGGGCGCGCACCACGTCGCCCAGAAGTTCACGATCAGGGCCTTGCCCTTCCAGTCGGCCAGCGTGCGCATCCGGCCTTCGCGATCCGCGAGCGAGAACGACGGCACCGTGGCGACCAGCGTGGGGGCCGGCATGGGCGGAGCCGGCGGCGGCCCTGCCGCTGGCCGCGCGCGCTGCTGATACGCGTAGAAACCCGCGCCCGCGGCAAGCGCCGCCACCACGACGATCACGATGCCGCGCGTGTTCAAGAGGCTTCCTTCGCGAACACCTGCGCCACGTGCGCCTGGAATTCGTCAGCCGGCTTGAAGCCCACGACGCGGTAGCCCGGCTTCTCGGCGCCGTCGAGACCGAAAAACAGGATCGACGGGGGCCCGAGGATGCCGAAGTGCTGCAGCAGTGCCTGGTCGGTCTCGTCGTTGGCGGTCACGTCGGCCTGCAGGAGCACGGTCTTGTGCAGGGCGGCCTGCACGGCGGCATCGGGGAAAGTGTACTTCTCCATTTCCTTGCAGGAGGCGCACCAGTCCGCGTAGAAGTCGAGCAGGACGGTCTTGCCCGCAGCGTTCGCGTCCGCGATCTCGTTCTCGAGGTCCGCGACGCTCTTGATCCGCTTGAATGGCGCGCCGGGGTGCCCTGCGATCGCGACGGTCCCTGCCGCCGTGGGCGACGAACCCAGCACGCCGGCCAGCGGCTGCAGCGGATCGCTGCGGCCCGCGAGCGCGCCGACCAGCATCGCCACGCCGTAGACGATCGCCAGCGCGCCGAACCCGCGGCGCACGGCCGTCGTGCCCTTGCGGACGTCACGATCGCCCATCGTGAGCAGGCAGTAACCGGAGATGAAGGCGAGTACCGCCCAGAGGCCCAAGGTCACCGGTCCCGGCAGGATGCGGCCGACCATCCAGACCGCCACGCCCAGCATGAGGACGCCGAACGCGTTCTTCACCGCGTCCATCCACGGGCCCGCTTTCGGCAGGAACTGGCCAGCCGATGCGCCGACGAGCAGCAGCGGCGCGCCCATGCCGAGGCTCAACGCGAACAGGGCCAGGCCGCCGCGCAGCACGTCCCCCGTCTGGCTGATGACGGCAAGCGATGCGACGAGCGGCGGTGCGACGCACGCCGTGACGATCAACGAGGAAAGCGCGCCGATGATCGCCGTGCCGAGCAGCGTGCCCTGCTTCTGCTGGTTGCTGAGGCTCGAGATGCGCGACTGCAGCGCGGCCGGCATCTGCAGCGTGAACACGCCGAACATGCCGAGGGCCAGCCAGACGAATAATGCGGCGAAGAGCACGATCATCCAGGGCTTCTGGAAGAACGCCTGCGCCTGCTGGCCCGCGGCAGCGAAGGCGGCGCCCGCGATCGTGTACGTGAGCGCCATGCCGAGCACGTATGCGAGCGAGAGCGAGAACGCGCGGCCGCGCGACACGGGCTTGCCCGAACCGGCGCCGACGATGATGCCGGAGAGGATCGGCACCATCGGCCACACGCAGGGCGTCAGCGCGAGTCCGAGGCCGGCGACGAAGAACAGGCCGATGACCGTGAGCAGGCTGCCGTTGCGGATCCTGTCGGCGAGCAAGTCCTGTTCCGAGCGCATGCTGGAACCGGAGGCGGCCGGGGACGCATCGGCGGCGACGGCAGTCGAAGCGAGCTTGACGATGACCTGCTTCTTGATCGGCGGGTAGCACAGGCCCGCGTCGGCGCAACCCTGGTAGCTCACTTCGAGCGGCACTTCGCGCGTGCCCGCCGCCGCGACGACCGGCAGTTCCGCCTGCATGTCCTCGTGGAAGACGACCTGCTCGCCGAAGTATTCGTCGTGCTTCGATTCGCCCGGCGGAAAGCGCGGCGTGCCGAGTTGCACGTCCGGCGACGTGGTCGAGATCTTCACCTTGTCGCGATAAAGGTAGTACTCGTCCGCGATGTCCCAGCGCAGCACGATGCGATCGGCGCTCGGGCTCGACGTCGAAAACACGAACGCCTGGTCGGCGGGCAGGAAGTCGCTTTCGGATTTCGGTCCGCCGCCGAGCAGCTTGCGCAGGTTGAAGCCGCCCGTCGCAGCGGCCGGTGCCGCATCCGCGGGCCACTTCACCTTGGTCGGCCAGTTCTGCGGTGGATAACAGAGGCCCGCATCGGCGCAGCCCTGCAGCTTGAGGTTCAACTCGAAATCGCGGGGCGGGCCGTCGAAGCGCACCTGCAGGCCGACCTTCGCGGTGCCGCGATAGATCACCTGCTTGCCGAAGTAATCGTCTTCGTGATCCTCGCCGACGGGGAGGCTGGGCGGGCCGAGCGTGACTCCGGGGGTGGCGGACTCGAACCCGAGCCGGTCGCGATAGAGGTAATAGCCGGGTTCGATGTCGTAACGGACGACGAGCTGGTTCTCCGCAACGGACGTCATGAACTTGTAGGCCGAGCGGGCCGGAAGGAAGTCGTCGGCGGCATGGGCCGGGCCGGCCACGAGGACGAGGAGCGGCCACAGGCACAGCGTGGCGATGAGCTTCTTGAGAATAGATCGCATGTCTGGGGCGGCCACCGTCTGCAAAGGTGCGGATGATGCCCTTCGGCCGCCAGTCATGCGACCACCGTGATCATCCTTCAGGGCATGGACCGCGCGGGCGGGAGGATGTTCACCCGATGGGGCCGGCGGGATCCTGCCTTGGGGTGCCGATGTTCTTGCCTCCCGAAGAGCGCGTTCGACGCGAGGCTGGTGTGAAAAAATATTAAAAATCAATCAGTTAACGTCAGGCCAAGGCTTCCAGAGGGCGCGGGCCCCTCGGCCGCCTCCGCAAATGAATGGCGGACAAGGCTTGAATTCGCCGGCCACCCCCCTATCATTAGCAGCCAACCGAGGAGAGTGCTAACACCTCCCCGGTCCCCCAACAAGTTTTTAGACCAACGGAGTTTGCGGCAATGGCTGACAAATTGAAGATCCGTCCGCTTCACGATCGCGTGATCATCCAGCGGCTCGACGCAGAGACGAAGTCCCCCGGCGGGATCGTCATCCCCGACAGCGCAGCCGAGAAGCCGATCCGCGGCAAGGTCGTCGCGGTGGGCAAGGGCAAGATCCTCGAGAACGGCAACGTTCGCCCGCTCGACATCAAGGTCGGCGACCACATCCTCTTCGGCAAGTACAGCGGCACCGAAGTGAAGGTGGACGGTGACGAGTATCTCGTCATGCGCGAAGAAGACGTGATGGCGGTCATCGAGAAGTAATCCGGAGAACCACGAACATGGCAGCAAAAGACGTACGTTTCGGTGATGACGCCCGCCAGCGCATGGTGCGCGGCGTCAATATCCTGGCCAATGCGGTCAAGGTCACCCTCGGCCCCAAGGGCCGCAATGCGGTGCTCGACAAGAGCTTCGGCGCCCCCACCGTCACCAAGGACGGCGTGTCGGTCGCGAAGGAAATCGAGCTGAAGGACAAGTTCGAGAACATGGGCGCGCAGATGGTGAAGGAAGTCGCTTCCAACACCTCCGACGAGGCCGGTGACGGCACGACGACCGCCACGGTGCTCGCCCAGGCGATCGTGCGCGAGGGCCTGAAGGCCGTCGCCGCCGGCGCCAACCCGATGGACATCAAGCGCGGCATCGACAAGGCCGTCGAGACGGCCACCGAGGAGCTGAAGAAGCTCTCCAAGCCCTGCAAGGACCAGAAGGCGATCGCGCAGGTCGGCACCATCTCCGCCAACAGCGACGAGTCGATCGGCAAGACGATCGCCGACGCGATGGAGAAGGTCGGCAAGGAAGGCGTGATCACGGTCGAGGAAGGCTCGGGCCTGCAGAACGAACTCGACGTCGTCGAGGGCATGCAGTTCGACCGCGGCTACCTCTCGCCGTACTTCATCAACAACCAGACCAGCCAGTCGGCTGAGCTCGACAACCCGTACGTGCTTCTGTACGACAAGAAGGTGTCGAACGTCCGCGAGATGCTCCCGCTGCTCGAGGGCATCGCGAAGGCCGGCCGGCCGCTGCTCGTCGTCGCCGAAGACGTCGAAGGCGAAGCGCTCGCCACGCTGGTGGTCAACACGATCCGCGGCATCGTCAAGGTCGCGGCCGTCAAGGCCCCGGGCTTCGGCGACCGTCGCAAGGCCATGCTGCAGGACATCGCCGTGCTGACCGGCGGCACCGTGATCGCCGAGGAAGTCGGTCTTACGCTCGAGAAGGCCACGCTGGCCGACCTCGGCCAGGCGAAGAAGATCCAGGTGGAGAAGGAAAACACCACGATCATCGACGGCCACGGCAAGGCGGGCGAGATCAAGGCGCGCATCGCGCAGATCAAGCAGCAGATCGAGGAAGCCACCTCGGACTACGACAAGGAGAAGCTGCAGGAGCGCATGGCGAAGCTCTCCGGCGGCGTCGCCGTGATCAAGGTCGGCGCGGCCACCGAGATCGAGATGAAGGAAAAGAAGGCCCGCGTCGAAGACGCGCTGCACGCGACCCGTGCGGCCGTCGAAGAAGGCGTGGTCCCGGGCGGCGGCGTCGCGCTGATCCGTGCGCAGAAGGCGCTTGAGAAGATGGTCGGCTCCAACGAGGACCAGGCCATCGGCATCAAGATCCTCTCGCGTGCGATCGAGGAGCCGCTGCGCCAGATCGTCGCCAACGCCGGCGAAGACGCTGCCGTCGTCCTGGCGAAGGTCAAGGAAGGCAAGGGCACGTACGGCTACAACGCCGCGACGGGCGTCTACGGCGACATGCTCGACATGGGCATCCTCGACCCGACGAAGGTCACCCGTCTCGCGCTGCAGAACGCCTCTTCGGTGGCGGGCCTGCTGCTCACGACGGAAGTGATGATCGCCGAGTCGCCGAAGGACGACGACCACAAGCACGGCATGCCGGACATGGGCGGCATGGGTGGCATGGGCGACATGGGCATGTAATTGCCCTTCCTCACCTCTCCCGCCTCGGCGGGAAAGGTCGGCCGACTGGCCGGATGAGGGAAACGAGAAGCCCCGCGCAAGCGGGGCTTCTTTTTTGGGCGGTTGGCACAGCGCGCGAGGCTGCCCCGACCTGATGCCGTGTCACCGAATCGTCGGTGACGTTTCAGCGACGTTCCCGCTGGAACTTCCAAGTTAATCTTGGCAATGAAGATCGGGCGCTGGTTTCTTTCTCTTCCCAGTTCCCAATATCTCGCGCCTGGAAAAGCGGACGGTCGCGTAGGCGTAAAATCGGCCAGAAGCTGTCGCTGGTGAGCCATTGGTTTGTTGGCTGGCGCGTATCGACTATTGTTGCGGATCGTCATCGCGTTCATCTCAGCCCACGCATCAACCATGGTTCAATCAGTATACCTATTGACGTCAGAACGACTTGGCTTCCGTCTATTTGAAGACGCTGATTTTCCAGACCTCCAGCGATTGGACATGGACCCGGAAGTTCGCTCCCACTTCCCTGACGGCATCTCGACACCTGCGCAAATCAACGCTCGGATTGCGAGAAACAGACAATCTATCCGGGCGAACGGGTACGCCGAGTTCGCCGTCATTGAGCTCGAAACGGGTCGGTTCGCCGGACGCGCTGGATTTGGCCCGATCAACGACGGTGAAATCGAAGTCGGATATGTCTTTCTCAAGGAATTCTGGGGGCGTGGGCTGGCTCAGGAGAGCCTCCGGGCACTTTTGACGTGGGCGAAAGAGAAACTCAAAGTACCTCGAATAATCGCGTACGCCCCCTGTACACATTCGGCGTCACTCAATGTCATGACGAAAGCGGGCATGCGTTTTTTCAAGACGGACAAAGCGCACGGCGTCGCGTGCGATTTTTATCAATATTCTCTGTAACAGCTATCGGCGATATAGGCATTGCAATCGGAACGCGCTGTCAGGCCTCCATGGCCGCTTTGGGTCGTTTTTCCCCGTAAAACGTCCGCATTCGGTACACAGACCAAAGGCTCGACGGTGGCCAGGACTCACCAACGCAACCTCGTGACAGAGCCTTTTCTCTCTTGAGTGGCGCGGCTGAGTAAGATAGGCCGCCCAATGTCCATGTCTTGAGGCAATTCCTTTGCAGTTCACCTGGCTCGCGCTCGCCATCGCATGTACCGTCGGGTATCACCTGGTGCTGAAGCTGACGCCGGCGGGCGTCAATCCGCTGCTGTCGCTGCTCGTCACCTATGCGCTGGTCACCGCGCTCTTCGGCGCGATCCTGCTCGTCACGCCGGGCGGCTTCGAGTGGAAGCAGGAAGTGCGGCAGATCAACTGGACCGCGCTCGCGCTCGCCGCGGTGATCGTCGGACTCGACCTGGGATTCCTGTTTCTCTACCGCAGCGGTTTCGAAGTAAGCCTCGGCGCGCTGGTGACGCAATCGGCCGCGGCCAGCCTGCTGCTGGCAATCGGCGTGCTGGTGTTCAAGGAGAAACTTTCGGTCGCCAACGCAGCGGGACTGGTGCTCTGCTTCGTCGGGTTGTGGCTGGTGAACCGCAGGTAATCGCCGGAGCCCTCACCCCGCGGGGCGGGTCAGGGTTGTCTCTCGGCGCGAATCTTCTGCACCGTCCACCAGACGAACGCACTCACCACCGCGAGCATCAAGGCCATCAGCACGGCCATGCGCGGCCCGGCGAGTCGCCATGCCTCGCGCAAACCGAAGATCACGCCGATGGGAGTCGTGACGAGCAGGATCGGCTTGGCGATGCGCACGTCAACCGATCATCGGTCTTTGTGCGTCCAGGCGGACGACGGCATGGTGTCGAAGAACATCTGAACGCGATGCAGCAGGTAATTGCGATCCGCCCACGCGGTCTGCTCGTCGAGGCGTTCCATCTTTTCGTCCTCGGTCGGTTCGGACTCCAGCCCGCCGTGCAGCAGCGGCGCAGGCGGGGGCGTCTTGCCGCGCTTCTCGGCTTCCTCTTCCAGCATCTGGTACAGCTTCTCCCAGTAGCGCGGCGTCGGATAGGCCCGGCCGCGACTGCGCTGGTGCTGGAGGACGGTTCGTGCCCGGCTCGATGTCTTGAAGGAAGGCATGGGGTTTCACATCGCTTGGACGCAGCAAGATTAACGCTTCCAGGCCATGGATAGAATATCCTGCGCCGACCATCCCTCCTTATGGAAACTCCCGATGACCACTGCGTTCTGGTGCGTGCTGATCGCCGGCCTGTTGCCTTACGTAGCCACGCTGGCCGCGAAGATCGGCGGCGAGCGCTTCGACAATTCCAACCCCCGCGACTGGCTGGGCCAGCAAGCCGGTCATCGGCGGCGCGCCAATGCGGCGCAACTCAACAGCTTCGAGGCGTTTCCGCTGTTCGCCGCGGCCGTGATCGTCGCGCACCTCACGCAGGCGCCACAGGCGCGAGTCGACCTGCTGGCCATCGCGTTCGTCGTGGCGCGACTCTGCTACGTTGGCTTCTACGTGGCGGACCTTTCCAAGCTGCGCTCGCTCGCGTGGTTCGCCGGCATCGGCAGCGCCATCGCGATCTTCGTCGCGGGAGCCTGACGCTTCGAGGTCAGTACCGGGCACCTCTGCGCCACAGGCTGTCGGCCATGTAGATCGCGAGCGCGGCCCAGATGATCACGAAGCCGATGAGGCGCGTGTGCGGGAAGGCTTCGCGGAACACGAGTACGCCGCACAGGAACTGCAGCGTCGGGCCGACGTACTGCAGCAGTCCCACCGTCGAGAGACGGATTCGTCGCGCGCCGTAAGCGAAGAGCGTGAGGGGCAGCGCCGTGACGATGCCGCTGCCGATCAACAACGCATCGGTGGCCGGGCCCTGGTGGCCGAAAGCCCCCGTGCCCTGCCGCTCGCACCAGATCAGCCAGCCGAGCGAGAAGGGCACCAGGAACAATGTCTCGACGGCGAGCCCGGGCACGGACTCGACCGCCACCACCTTGCGGATCAGGCCGTAAGTTCCAAAGGTGAGTGCCAGCACGAGCGAGATCCACGGCACGCGCCCCGTCGCATAGGTGAGGTAGGCGACCCCGCAGGCCGCGAGCGCGACGGCGACCCACTGCGTGCGATTCAAGCGTTCCGAAAGCAGGGCCACGCCCATCAGCACGCTGACCAGCGGATTGATGAAATATCCGAGGCTGGCATCGACCACGTGTCCGTTGCCGACCGCCCAGACGTAGACGATCCAGTTGATGCTGATCATCAGCGTGGAGGCGATCAGGCGGCGACGCGAAATGGGATCGGCGAGCGCCGAGCGCACGGCACCGAGCTGGCCCTTGAAGGCCAGCCACGCGAACACGAGCAGGCACGATTCGACGATGCGGTGCGCGGTAATCTGCAGCGCCGGCACCTCGCCGAGCGGCCGCAGGTAGAGCGGCAGCACGCCCCAGATGCCGAACGCCGTCAGCGTCGCGAGCAGCCCCGAGCGATCCTCCCCAGGCGGGGCGGTCGCGGCGACCTGCTTGGAGTCGTCGGTCGACATCTGGTCCGTCGAGCGTGGGAAGGGGACAATGGCGGGCGCGCATTCTCGCAGATTCGCGGCGGATTGGAGGAACTCGTCATGGATGTCTCCCCGTTGATCCAGCAGGGTTTCCGCGACGCGCCGTTCATGGCGCGCCTCGGCGTCGAACTCGCCGACCTGGGGCCCGGCTGGTGCGAGGCCAGGCTCGAGTTGCAGGACTGGCACATGCAACAGACGGGCGTCGCCCACGCAGGTGTCGTGGCCGCGCTGGCCGATCATTGCGCCGGAGCGGCGGCGTCAACGGAACTCGCGCCTGGTCAATACGTCGTGACGGCCGAGTACAAGATCAACCTGCTGCGCGGCGCCAGGGGCGAGCGACTTTTCTGCCGCGCCGAGGTGTTGAAGCGCGGCCAGTCGCTGACCGTCGTGGAGTCGGAAGTGTTCGCGGAAGCGCAGGGGCGCCGCTCGCTGGTCGCGAAGCTCAACGCGACGATGGCCGTCGTCAATGCGCAGGCCGCGCGGCAACCTGCGGCAGCGGGGTGACGCGGGCGGCTACGGAAAATCCCGAGGGCCTCTCCCGTCTTGCGCAGGCATGCTGGACGCATGCCGTACCGGACCGAACGCCGCGTCGATCATGAACACTCGCGTGGAGCGGCCGCGCCGAATTCGCTTTCGGAGGGGCGCCTGCACCGTGAACTCGTCACGATGCAGCGCATGGTCGAGATCTATTGCGCGGACCATCACGTCGCGGGCGGCGGAATGCTGTGCCCGGATTGCGAGGGATTCCTCGCGTATGCGGAGAAGCGGTTGGAGAAGTGCCCGTACGGGCCGTCGAAGCCGACCTGCGCCAGGTGCCCGGTGCACTGCTACAAGCCGGAGCCGCGCGCGCTTGCAAGCCGGGTCATGAAATACTCGGGTCCGCGCATGGCGTGGAAACACCCCTGGCTCAGCCTCGTGCATTTCCTCGACAAGCTGCGGCGCGTCGAGCACCCGATGGCGATGCGCCGGCGCAACCGCGCCTGAGGCCGGTTCAGGCGGCGCGGGTCTCGCGGTACGCCTCGAGTTCGGATTTTTCGAGGACCTGGTCCTTGAGGAAGCCGTTCTCCGGCTTCCATTTCACCGCTTCGATCCTGCGCAGCAGGGCATCCACCGCTGCGTCGTCCACCAGCCGCGCCTTGGGCGAGACCTCGAGACTGCGCTTGCTGCCGATCCAGCTGAAGTTCATACCGTCCGACTCCGTAGCGTGCACGCAACGCCGTGCCTGGTGTACACGTTGCATCCGGCGTGCCATTGCGCCGCGGAGCCGCGATCGAGCCTGATTCACCAGTGGTTTCGCCTGCTGTGACATAAGGGGGCGGGGCCCGCCGGGGCGCAGGTGTCAGGTTTTCCGACGCCCCGGGCACTGCTTCTGTCAAAAGCCCCGCAGGGTGGCGAACTCCTCGAGTGGTGCGCGATCGGTGCGCAGGCGATTGATCGGATGATTCTCGTCGCGATAGCCGAGCGCCATGCCGGAGAACAGCATGTGTTCCGGCGGCAGCTGCAGGAATTCGCCGACGGTCTTCGCCCAGTGCGACCACGCCTCCTGCGCGCAGGTGTGCAGGCCGTGCTCGCGCGCCAGCAGCATCACGTTCTGCATGAACATGCCGACGTCCGACCACTGCGGTGGTCCCATGCGTCGGTCGAGGCAGAAGAACAGGGCCACCGGTGCGCCGAAGAACTCGAAGTTGCGCGCGAAGTGCCGCAGCCGCGCCGGCTTGTCCTCGCGAGGCACGTGGATGGTCGCGTACATGTCCTCCGCGCACTTGTAGCGGCGCGAACGATACGGCTCCACCAGGTCCCTGGGGTAGATGTCGTACTCGGGCGTTTCGCCCCGCGGAGCCGCCATCGCCTTGCCGCGGATGATCGAGAGGAATTCGGCCAGCGGCGCACCCGTGATCGACATGCACCCACCACGGCTGCAGGTTCCCGCCGGACGGGGTACGCCGCGCGTGCTCGAGGATCGCGCGCACCGTGGCTTCGGGTACCGAGGCCGGCAGAAAGGCGCGGCAACTCATGCGGGTGTCGATGGCGTCGCTGACGTTCACTTGCAATCCTCCGGGGTGACACGCGATTCTGGCAGAAATGAGCGACGTATCGTCAGCAGCAGGCGCGACCAGAGCCGCGGTTCCCATGAGTCGCGGCTACAAGATCGGCCTGCTCACGAGTCTCTACGTCGCGCAGGGGTTGCCCTACGGATTCTTCACGCAGGCCTTGCCCGTCCTGTTGCGCGACGCTGGGTTGTCGCTCAAGGCGATCAGTGCCACGAGCCTGCTGTTCCTGCCGTGGGCGCTGAAGTTCCTGTGGGCGCCGTTCGTGGATCACTGGGGTTCGCGCAAGCGCTGGCTGATGCCGCTGCAGGTCGCGGCGGTCGTAGGCGCGCTGCTGCTCGCGACCCTCGATCCCGGCGAGGGGTACCTGCTGGTCCTGGTGGCGGCCTTCATCTTCAACACGGTCGCGGCGTGTCAGGACGTGGCGACCGACGGGCTCGCGGTGAGTATCCTCGACACGCACGAACGCGGCCTCGCGAACGGCATCCAGGTCGGCGCCTACCGCGCTGGCATGATTCTCGGCGGCGGCCTCCTGCTGTGGGTCTTCGCCAGGACCGGCTGGTCGACCATGTTCTTCTGCATGGCGGCGATGCTCGCCGTCACGGTGCTGCCCGTGTTGCCATTGCACGAGCCGCCGCGCGAGCCGCGGGCGAATCCTCCCCGGGCCGCCGAACTCGCGTCGGGCTGGGTGCATCGCCTGCGCACGCCGGGCATGGCGCTCTTCATCGGTCTCATCTGTTTCTACAAGTTCGGCGACTCGATGGTCGCGTCGCTGATCGGCCCGTTCATGCGCGACGCGGGGCTCAGCAAGGAGACCATCGCGATCATGAAAGGAACCGTTGGCTCGGTCGCCAGCCTGCTTGGGGCGGCGGCGGGCGGCTGGCTCGCATTCCGGCTCGGGCGGCGCCGCACGCTGCTGCTGTGCGGACTGTCGCAGACCGCGAGCCTCCTGTTCTACGTCGCGGCGGCCATGGGCCTCGGTGGCATTGCGATGTTCTGGGCGGGCACGGTGGCGGAGCACCTCCTCGGCAGCATGGCGACGGTGGCCCTGTTCACGCTGATGATGGACGCGTCGGATCCCGAGCACGCCGGCACCGACTACACGCTGCTGGCCTGCGCCATCGTCGTCGCCATGGGCCTCGCGAACTTCACCGCCGCGAGCATCGGCGACGCCGCGGGCTACCTGGCGTGCTTCCTCATCGGCACGGTGGTCTCCGGTGTCGGCTGCCTGGTGCTGGTGCGCAGCCTCGATGCGCGGCGCGGCCCCGAGCGGCTGCAATCTGCCTGGACCGCGATGGCCGCCGCCTCGCCCGGCGCAGCGAATTCCGCTACGCTGGCCCGCTAGAGGTGAGCATGCAAGAACTGAAGGCCCTGGTGGCCGAAGTGCCCGATTTTCCGAAACCCGGCATCCTCTTCCGCGACATCAGCCCGTTGATGCGGCTGCGCTTCCACGAAACGATGTCCGCCGTCGATGCGCTGTTTTCCGATCGGGAGTGGGACGAGATCGATGCGATCGCCGGGGTCGAGTCGCGGGGCTTCATCTTCGCCTCGGCGCTCGCCGACCGTCGCAAGAAGGGCTTCGTGCTCATCCGCAAGAAGGGCAAGCTGCCGCCGCCGGTCGTCGACATCGCCTACGAACTCGAGTACGGCACCGGCGTGCTCGAGATGCCGGTCGGGCAAGGGCGCCTGCTGCTCGTCGACGACGTGCTCGCCACCGGCGGCACGCTGCTCGCGTCGGCCGCGCTCGCCCGGCAGGCCGGCTTCACCGTGCAGCGCGTCGGGGTGCTGATCGACCTCGGGTTCGTGCCGGGGTTCCGTTGCGAGCGGCACGAGGTGCGCTCGGTCCTGCAGTACGGCTGAACCCGCCATGAGCTTCGCTGCGCCCGGCTTCCGACCGCGCAAGGCGACACTCGCATTCATCTTCGTCACGGTCGTGCTCGACATGCTCGCGCTCGGCATCGTGATTCCCGTCCTGCCGGCCCTGATCGAGGATTTCCTCGGCGGCAACACCGCGCGCGCCGCCGAGGTCAACGGACTGTTCAGCACCGTCTGGGCGCTGATGCAGTTCTTCTCGATGCCGATCATGGGCGCGCTTTCGGATCGCTACGGCCGTCGCACCGTCATCCTGCTCTCGAACTTCGGGCTCGGGCTCGACTACGTGTTGATGGCGCTGGCGCCGAGCCTTGCGTGGCTGTTCGTCGGTCGCGTCATTTCGGGCATCTGCGCAGCCAGCATCAGCACGGCTATGGCGTACATCGCCGACGTGACGCCGCCCGAGAAGCGCGCCGGAACCTATGGGCTCGTCGGCATGGCATTCGGCGTCGGCTTCATCTTCGGCCCGGCGTTCGGCGGACTGCTCGGCAGCGTGGATCCGCGCTTGCCGTTCTGGGCCGCCGCCGCGCTCAGCCTTGCCAACGCGGCGTACGGCTGGCTCGTGCTGCCCGAGTCGTTGCCGGTGGAACGACGCCGCCCGTTCGCGTGGCGCCGAGCCAATCCCGCCGGCTCGCTGAAACTGCTGCGCTCCCATCCCGAACTGGCGGGCCTCGCGAGCGCGGCGTTCCTCAGCAACCTGGCGCATGCGGCGATGCCGGTCACGTTCGTGCTTTACGCGAGCCATCGTTTCGGCTGGGACACGAAAGCGGTCGGTCTTTCGCTCGCGGCCGTGGGGGTGAGTTCGGCGGTGGTGCAAGGCTTCCTGGTCGGGCCCGCGGTACGCCGGTACGGCGAGCGCCGCGTCATGCTCGCGGGCCTGCTCGCGGGCGCGCTCGGTTACACGATCTATGCCTTCGCGCCTAGCGGCGCGTGGTTCTTCGTCGGCATTCCCGTCGTCGCGCTTTGGGGCCTCGCCGGTCCGGCCGGGCAGGGGCTAATGACCCGGCGCGTCGGGGCAGACGAGCAGGGCGCCTTGCAGGGTGCCAACGGCAGCGTCCAGGGCGTCGCCACGATGATAGGGCCGCTCATGTTCGCCGGCACGTTCGCGTGGGCGATCGGCGCGGGCGCGCACTGGAACCTGCCGGGCGCGGCATACCTCCTGGCCGGATTCATGCTCGCGGGCGCGGCGCTGCTGGCCGCGCGGGCCACACGGGAGCGGAGCACTCCGTGACTCGATCGCAGCGGACGATTCCGGCGGTCTTGCGCGGAAGCCCTCGAGGAAAAGCTCTCGCGGCTTGAAGCCCTGGGCGGACTGCCGCGGGAAGGCGCTTCGGCTGCGACCGTTGCCGAGTCCTTGCGCTACGTCTGGACCTGCAGCGACCTCGTTGCCGAATCCTGCCTGCGCTATCCGGAAACGCTCGCGTGGCTGGCGGGACCCGGCCGCCTCGAACGCGATGCCGATCGTGACTGGTACGAGTCCGAACTCGAGGCTGCTATCGGTCAGGTTGCGGACGAAGCAGGGTTCATGGAGTTGCTGCGTCGGTTCCGCCGCCGGCACCTCGTGCGCATCGCGTGGCGCGATCTCGCTGGACTCGCCGACGTCGATGCCGTGCTCCGCGAACTATCGCTGCTCGCAGACACCTGCATCGGCGCCGCCTGCCGCTACGCCGGGGCGCAGCTCACGGCTCGCCACGGCGCGCCGACCGCGGCCGACGGCAGCGTGCTGTCGCTGCTCGTGCTAGGCATGGGCAAGCTCGGCGGCGGCGAGCTCAATTTCTCGTCGGACATCGACCTCGTGTTCCTCTTTCCGGAACACGGCGAGACGCAGGGCCCGCGGTCCCTCGACTACGAGGAATACTTTGCGCGGCTCGGCAAGAAGGTCGCGCAGTTGCTCGGCACGGTGACGGCGGAAGGCTTCGTCTATCGCGTGGACCTCCGTTTGCGGCCATTCGGCGATTCCGGCCCGCTGGCGGTCAGTTACGACGCGTTCGAGGACTACCTGCAGCAGCATGGACGCGACTGGGAGCGCTACGCGTACGTGAAGGCCCGCCCGGTCTCGGGCGACGCCGGCTTCGACGAGCTCTATCGCAACGTCCTGCGGCCCTTCGTCTACCGCCGCTACCTGGATTTCGGCGTGTTCGAATCGCTGCGCGAGATGAAGGACCTGATCTCGCGCGAGGTCGCGCGCCGCGAGCTGCAGGGCAACGTGAAGCTCGGCCCCGGCGGCATCCGCGAGATCGAGTTCATCGTGCAGGCCTTCCAGCTCATTCGCGGCGGCGGCAATCCGCGACTGCAGACGCGCAGCCTGCTCGACGCCCTGCCGCTGCTCGCGGGCCAGAAGCTGCTCAGCGCCGAAGCGGTCGCCGAGCTCGCGGAGTCGTACCGCTACCTGCGGCGGCTCGAGAACCGGCTGCAGGAGTGGAACGACGAGCAGACCCACGAGCTGCCGACGGAGGGACGGCCCCGTGCACGCCTCGCGCTCGCGATGAATCACGACGACTGGGCTTCGCTCGAGGCCGAGATCGGCCGCCACCGCGACCGTGTGAGCGCCTGGTTCCAGCGCACCGTCTTCGCGCCGGTGCAGCTCGAACCGGGCGACGCGACCAACGCAGACCTCGCGCGCATCCTCGACGACGATTTCGACGACGCGCGTCGCAGCGACCTGCTCGCCGGCCTCGGCGTGCGCGATCGCGCGGCGGTGCTCGCGCGCCTCAACCAGTTGCGCGTGGGCGCGTACTATCGGCGCATCGACGAAATCGGCCGCCGGCGCCTGCAGACGCTCCTGCCGCGCCTGCTGCGCGCCATTGCGGGCGGCGAGGATGAGGACACCGCGCTCGGCCGCGTGCTGCACGTGATCGAGCGGATCGGCGGGCGAACCGTGTATCTCGCGCTCCTCAACGAGAACGCCAGCGCGCGGCAGCGCCTCATCGAGCTTTGCGCGCACTCGCAGTTCCTGACGGACCAGATCGCCGCCTTCCCGCTGCTGCTCGACGAGTTGCTCGACGAGAGGCTTTTCCTCGCGACGCCGACGCGCGCGGAGCTCGCGGACGAGCTGCACTCGCGCATGGAAAGCGCGGCAGGGGAGGACCCGGAGCAGCAGGTGGACCTGCTGCGGCAGTTCCAGCGCGCCGCGATGTTCCGGGTCGCGGTGCCCGATCTCACCGGCCGCCTGCCGCTCATGAAGGTGAGCGACCGCCTCACCGACATCGCCGAGCTGATCGTGGCCCAGGCGCTCGAGCTGTCCTGGGCGCAGATCGTGGCGCGCCATGGCGCGCCGATGTGCGGCTCGAGCGAGGATGCCCTGGCGACCTGCGGCATGATCGTCGTGGCTTACGGCAAGTTCGGCGGCATCGAGCTTGGCTACGGCTCCGATCTCGATCTCGTGTTCCTGCACGACTCGCGCGGCGAGATCCAGCGCACCGCGGGACCCGCGGTCGTCGAGAACAGCGTCTTCTTCCTGAGACTCGTGCAGCGTCTCGTGCACCTGCTGACGGTGCACTCGTCGGCTGGGCGACTGTACGAGGTCGATACACGCTTGCGCCCGAGCGGCAAGGGCGGCCTGCTGGTGCAGAGCATCGAGGGTTTCGGCGACTACCAGCGTGCCGAGGCCTGGACGTGGGAGCATCAGTCGCTGCTGCGGGCGCGGGCCGTCGCCGGCGTGCCCGGACTGAGGACGCGCTTCGAGCAGTTGCGTGTCGACCTGCTCCAGCATGCGATCCGCCGCGACACGCTGCGTGACGACGTGCGCAACATGCGCGAGCGGATGCGCGCGGAGCTGTCGAAGTCCGGTCCCGGCGAGTTCGACCTCAAGCAGGATGCGGGCGGCATCACCGACATCGAATTCCTCGCGCAGTACTGGGCCCTGCGCTGGGCCGACCGCTACCCCGAACTGGTGACGTTCTCGGACAACATCCGCCAGCTGGAAAGCCTCGCGTCGGCGGACCTGGTGCCGCAGTCGACCGTGGATGTCCTGACGCACGCCTACCGCGCCTACCGGCAGCGCATGCACCACCTGTCGCTCGAGGCGGCCAGCAACGTCGTGCCCGCCACGGAGTTCGCCGGGACCCGCGCCGGGATCGAGTCCATCTGGCGCGCCACGATGGAAGCCGCGCCCCTATAATCGGGGTCCGCGCAACGCAGCATCAGAGGCCCCCATGGCGGAACTGCTGGTCCCGATTTCCCCGGGCGAGCTGATCGACAAGATCACGATCCTCGAGATCAAGTCGCAGCGCATGACGGATGCCGCGAAACTGCACAACGTCCGCACCGAGCTCGCACTGCTCAACGCGACGTGGTCGGCGTCGCCTTTTTCGGCCACCGACATCAGCGCTGAATGGACGGGCCTGCGCGACGTGAACGCCAGGCTGTGGGATATCGAGGACGACATCCGGGACAAGGAGCGCGACGCGGCGTTCGATGCGAAGTTCATCGAGCTGGCCCGCGCCGTCTACGTCACGAACGACGAGCGCGCGGCGATCAAGCGCCGCATCAACACGAAGCTCGGGTCGGCGCTGGTCGAAGAGAAGAGCTACGCCGACTACACGAAGAAGTGAGCCGTCACTTGCGGAGCGTGTACTCCGCGCTGCAGTAGGGGCACTTGGCCCAGCCGGTCGACTCGATCGGCAGGAAGACGCGCGGGTGCGAATTCCACAGGTGCATGCCCGGCATCGGGCACGAGAGCGGCAGGTCGCCGGACGTCACTTCGTACTGGTGCTGCGCGTTCGGCTGCAAGAGCTTGTCGCTGCGTTCTGCCGTCACGGGGTGTCGCCTCGGGTCGAAGGGGTCGCGCCTTGCGCGGGGAGTGCATTATCGCGCAGGCCGCCGGGCGCGTCAGCCCGGTCGGGCACGATCAACGGGTGGGCGTGCGTGGCGCACCGGCCGCCATCAGCGCGTCGAGGCGCTCGGTGGCGTCGGCGACCTCGACCAGGTCCATCACGCCGGGCTGCTCGATCTTGGTGGTCCACGGGATGTCGGACGCCGGTTTCCCGAGAAACCGCCGTGCCGCCTGATCGTAGCGATTCACGCACCAGGGCCGGCTGTGGTACGGGCCGCTGCGCTCCGGGTTGGTGGCGGCATAGAGACCGATTACCGGCGTCCCGACCGTCGTCGCCATGTGGGCGGGGCCGGAGTCGGGCGAGACGAGCACCGTCGCCCGCTGCAGGGTGGCGAGCATCTCGAGCAGCGTGTCCTTGCCTACCAGGTTGGCGCAGGGCTGGCGCATCAGGTCGGCGATGCGCTCGCCATACTCGAGTTCCAGCGGACTGCGTCCGCCGCAGATCAGCACCCGCATGCCGTGGCGGGCGACCGCGTGGTCGGCCAGCGCCGCATAGCGCTGCGGGCTCCAGTTGCGCAATGCGTGGCTCGAACAAGGGCTGATGACGAGGGCCGGTTGCGCATCGGGAATCACGCGCGCGGCGTATTCGAGCGCGCCGGCCGGCAGCGGGATGCCCCAGCGCAGCGATCGCCGCTCGATGCCGAGCGCGCGCGTGAAGCCGAACAGGCTGTCGAGCACGTGTTCCCGGCTGCGCGGCTCGATGCGCGCGTTGGTGAAGGCCCACTGCAGTTCGCGGGCGCGGGATCGATCGAAGCCGACCTTCACGTCGGCGGGCACCATGGCTGCGGCGAGACTGGCGCGAAACGCGAGCTGCATGTGCAGGAGCGCGTCGAAGCGACGGCCTGCGAACCGGCTGCGCAACTCGCGATACGCCGCAGCCCCGGCCTTCTTGTCGAAGACGACGAACTCGATGCCGGGAATGTGCCCGAGCAGCTTCTTCTCGAGGTTGCCGAGGATCCAGGTGAGCCGGACCTCGGGCCATTCGTCCTGCAGCGTGCGCACCACGGGCAGGACGTGGCACACGTCGCCGAGGGCCGACAGGCGCAGCACGCAGAGGTCGCTGGGCGGGGTCCGGGAAAGGGCGGTGCTCGGCATCGGTGCGCGCAGGTAGGCAGGAGCGGTTCGTTCGTGAACAATCCACCCCCGATGGATACGAATCAGGCACCCGGGGCGGAGGCGACGGCGCAGTTTGCGCGCGGCGCGATGCTATACGATGCCTCCCGGCTGGGCCAGCCGACCCCGGACGTCTTCGACCGCGAGTACTGGCGACAGCGGGGCGGCGGCCTGGAGGAAATGGCCGGCGGAAGAGGCACCATCGCCTTCCTGCGCCGGGACGGCTTGCGCTGGGTGCTCAGGCACTACTGCCGCGGCGGCTTCATGACGAACATCAGCCGCGACGGGTATCTCTGGACCGGCGAAGCGCGCGCACGCTCGTTCCTCGAATGGCGCCTGCTGCGCCAGCTCATCGTATGGCAGCTGCCGGTGCCCGTGCCGGTGGCGGCGCGGTACGTGCGCGACGGCCTCCTGTATCGCGCGGACCTGATCACCGAAGAACTGCCGACGCGGCTGACCGTGGCCCTGGCCCTGCGCCAGGCGCCGCTCGCCGAAAACCGCTGGCGGCAGATTGGCCGGTGCGTCGGCGCTCTGCACGCACGCGGCGTGCATCACGCCGACCTCAACGCGCACAACCTGCTGCTCGGAGAGGGCGAGACCGTGTACGTGCTGGATTTCGACAAGGGCCGCATCCGCGACCGAGGCGCCTGGGAGCAAGCGGTGCTGCAGAGGCTGCGCCGTTCGCTGGAAAAGGTCACGTTCGGCCTGCCGGCCGACCGTTTCGGCGAGCCGCAGTGGCAATGGCTGCTCGAGGGCTGCGGGCGCTAGGGCGCGGCCAAGGAAGTACTGAGTTGCGCATCGTCTACGTCCTGCTCACCTACCTGGTCGTGCCCCTCGTCATCGCGATGGAGGGGTGGAAAGCACTCTGGAACCCCGAGTATCGCGGTCGTCTGCATCAGCGCCTCGGCTTCGTCGAACGGCAGGCTCGGCCCGGCGCCGTCTGGGTGCACGCGGTTTCCGTCGGCGAGGTGCAGGCGTCCGCCGCCCTCATCCGCGAGCTGCAGGTGCGCTACCCGGGCACCGAGTTCGTGGTGACGACGGTCACGCCCACCGGCGCACAGCGGGCGCGCGCGCTCTTCAAGGACAGCGTGCATTACGCCTATCTGCCGTACGACCTTCCAGGCGCGGTGGGGCGCTTCCTCGACCGCATCCAGCCTCGGGTGGCAATCATCCTCGAGACCGAGATCTGGCCGACGCTGTACCACACGCTCGGCCGGCGGCGCATTCCGCTGGTACTCGCGAGCGCACGCCTGTCGGTAAAGTCGGTCGGTCGCTATCGGCGGCTCTCGTCGCTGTTTGCGGACACCCTGTCGCACGGCATCCTGATCGGTGCGCAGACCGCGGCCGACGCGGAACGGTTCCGCGCGATCGGGGCCGCCCCCGATCGCGTGCAGGTGACCGGCAACATCAAGTACGACCTGCAGATTCCCGAGGAGTCGATCGAGGGCGGCCGCGCGTTCCGCGAGCAATGCGGCGCCTCGCGTCCCGTGTGGATTGCCGGCAGCACGCACGAAGGCGAAGAGGAAGCCGCGCTCGAAGCGCACGCCAAGCTGCGTGAACGGCACCCTGGCGCGCTGCTGATCCTCGTGCCGCGTCATCCGCAGCGCTTCGAAACGGTTCGCGCACTGCTGCGCAAGCGCGGCGTGGCGTTCGCCCAGCGCAGCGCCGGACAGGTACCCCGGGGCGCGGACACGGTGTTGCTGGTGGATACGCTCGGCGAGCTGCAACTGTTCTACGCGGCGGCGGACATCGCGTTCGTCGGCGGCAGCCTCGTGCCGGTCGGCGGACACAACCTGCTCGAGCCCGCCGTGCTCGGCCTGCCGATGCTGTCGGGGCCGCACACGCAGAACGCACAGGACATCGCCGAGGTGCTGGAGCGCAGCGGAGCGCTCACCATCGTGGCTGACGCCGCAGCGCTGGCACAGAAGCTGATCGAGGATTGCGACGACCCGGCCCGCGCCCGCGCCGAGGGCGAGCGCGGCCGCGCGGTGGTCGCCCAGAGCCGGGGCGCGGTCGACCGGCTCGTCGCGATGGTCGTGCCGCTGCTCAGCCCGTCGGCTTCGCCGTCGGCTCCGGAATCGTCGTCGGCTGCGTCAGGAAGCCGTTGATCGTGCCGAGGTCTGCCGGGGCGAGCGCGCCCGAGGCCGACTTCAGCTTCACGATGTTGATCAGGTAGTCGTAGCGGCTGCGCGCATAGTCGCGCTGGGCCTCGAACAGCCGGCGGCGCGCATCGAGCACGTCGACGGTCGTGCGCGTGCCGACTTCGAAGCCGGCCTCCGTGGCCTCGAGCGCCGTCTGGTTCGACTTCACCGACTGCTGCAGCGCCTGCACGCGTGCCTTCTCGGCGAGCACGCCGAGGTAGGCATCGCGCGTCTCGCGTTCCGCCGAGCGCATGGTGCCTTCGAGCTTCTCGCGGGCGGCACGCTGCAGGTAGACCTGCTCGCGCACCCGCGACTGCGTGCCGCCGCCGGCGAACACCGGGATGTTCACGCGCAGGCCGATCACGTCGTTGTTGTTGTTCGAGTCGGCGGAGCCGGCAACCTTGTCGCCGATGCCGAGATTGCCCGACGGATCGAACGACTGGTTGGTCTGTGTCGCGTCGCGGTTCGACTCGTTGTACTGCGCGAAGAGATCGACGGTGGGCATGTGCCCGGCCTGCGCGATCTTCACGTTGCTCGCCGCGACTTCGTTGTCGAGCCGGGCGGCAACTACGGAGAGGTTGTTCTCGAGCGACTTCGCGACCCACATCTCCTCGTCGAGCGGTTGCGGCTGGTCCAGCGGCATCGCCTCGGCGGGTTTCACCAGCGTCGCGTAGGTTTCACCGGTCAGTTCCCGCAGCGCCTCGTTCGTGGAGGCCAGCACGCGCTTGGCCGCGATGACGCCGGCGGTCGCGCTGTCGTGCGCGGCGCGCGATTCCTGCACGTCGGTGATCGCGATCAGGCCGACTTCGAAGCGCTTTTCCGCCTGCTCCAGCTGGCGGTTGAAGGCCTGCAGGGTCGCCTCGGCGGCGGCGAGGGTATCCTCCGCCGCAAGCACGTCGAAATAGGCCTGCGACACTCGCACCAGCAGGTTCTGCTGGGCCGCGCGGTAGGTGGCCTCGGCGATCGCGACCTGGCCGTCGGCGCGCTTCAACTGTTGCCACTGGTCCCAGCGGAAGACGGTCTGCGTCAGCTCGGCCGAGTAGTCCCAGTACTGGCTGACGTCGGTCGAGCTCTTGTTGCCGACGGTGACGATGTCGCCCGTATTCTGGTTGACCTGCGGGAACGTGGACTCGCTGTCCGAATTGGCCGTGTAGATCTGCCCGCCGACGTTCACCTGCGGCAGCAGCAGCGCGCGCGCCTGGGGCTTGGTCTCGAGCGCCGCCAGGCGGCGCGCATCGGCTTCGCGGATCACCGGGTCGTTCTTGACCGCGGCCTGGTAGACCTCGAGGAGGTTCTCGGAGCGCGCGGCCCCGGGGCCCAACAGGGACAGGGCGACGCTGCACGCGAGGACGAAGGACTGCTTGCGCATGAAAATCACCATCTGGCGGCGAGGCCGCCCTGAAAAGGTCAATTGGTGTTGTACAAGACTATATCACCTGACGGGCGATGACTAGTCGCAGCGGTTCCACGTTTCGTCGCAGAGACCGCCTAGAAGACGAATTTCGCCGGTTCGGCGGCGTGAACCAGGGGGTCGATCGACACCTCGAACAGGCTCTCGCGGACATATTGGCCGTGGCTCGCCCGGGTGATTCGCTGGGCTTCCATCACCGGCCCCGCGCCGACGACCACGAACAGTCGTCCGCCCAGGGCCAGCGCCCGCTCGAAGCGGGCATCGTAGACCGGCAGGGAACCGGTCACGGCGATCACGTCGTAGGCGGCTTCCTCGGCGAAGCTCATCGCGTCGGCGGTGTCCACCGTGACGTTGTGCGTTCCCGTGCGGCGCAGGTTCCCCGCCGCGGCCGCCACGAAGTCTGGATAGAGGTCGATCGACCGCACCGATCGCGCGAGCTGCCCGAGGCAGGCCGCGAAAAAGCCGCTGCCCGTGCCGATCTCGAGCGCACGATCGTCCGGCTGGATCCCGAGGGCCTGCAGGATGCGCCCCTCGACCTTCGGCGCAAGCATCGACTGGCCGTGGCCGAGCGGCACGTTCATGTCGGCGAACGCGATGTCGCGGTAGGCGGGCGGGACGAACTCCTCGCGGCGCACGCGCTCCATCGCGCCGAGCACGTTGAGGTCGAGCACTTCCCAGGCCCGGACCTGCTGTTCGATCATCTGGTGGCGTGCGGACTCGACGTCAAACATCATGGTGTGCGGATCCTGAAGTTTTTTGCAGCGTGATTATGGTGAATTTCGCGGGTACGCGCGACCCGTTCCGCTATGCTGCCCCAGCGACAGGTAATTACAAGAACCTTCCACGGAACGGGCTCACCATGCCCGATGGAAGCGCAAAGCACCGTGCTGGCCGGAGGATGACAAGTTGATGCTCGCGACGATAGCTCTGGGAGCATTGGCGGTGTTTCTCGCCGCGCTCCTCTATCGCCGAAGCCGCGAGCTGGACGGTGTCCGCGAAGTGACCGACAGGCTCGAAGCGGTCGCGCGCACCGGCGATCTCACCGAGCGGCTGACGCCCCACGCGGGCGAAGGCAGCGCGACCGACGTCGCCACCAGCATCGACAAGCTCATCGAGCGCGTGCAGGGCGACAACAGCGCGCTCACCGAGCGCGAGGGCGTCTATCGCCGCCTCCTCGGGACGATGCACGAAGCGATGGCGGTGGAACGCGACGGCATCGTCGTCGCGAACGCGCGCTTCGCCGAATTGAGCGGCGTCGACAGCCCCTACCAGCTGGTCGGGCGCCACCTGGCCGACCTCGTGCACCCCGACTTTTCCTCGCTGATCGCAGGCAACCTGCGCCGGCACGCCGCTGGCGAAGCGGCGCCGCCGCGGTTCGAAGCCGAAATGGGCGCCACCGGCGGCCACCCGCGCCGTGTCGAGTTTGCGTTCACGCGAATCACGTACGAAGGCCAGCCGGCGGTGCTGGTGGCGGCGATCGAGATGGAGCCGCGGCGCGACGAGCCATCCGCGCATCGCAGCCACGCGAACGCCTGGGGAGCGCTCGACTCGCTCGCCGAGGGCGTGCTGACCACCGACCACGAAGGCCACATCGTGTACGTCAACCACGCGGCGGAGCACCTGATCGGCAAGCCGTCCGCCGACATCCTCGGCCGCACGTTGCCCGAGGTCATCGACCTCGTGGACGAAGGGGACCGCAAGTCGCTCGGCGATCCGGTGCGCCAGAGCCTCACGACCGGTTCGCGCGTCAACGTCGGGCGGCGCGGCATGATCGTCTCCGCCAACGGCGAGGGCGAACGCTCGATCGAGATGACCGTCTCGCCGATGCGCGACGCCGGGGGCGACGTCGGCGGAGCGGTGATCGCCTTGCGCGACGTCAGCGACCTGCGCGGTCTCACGCGCGCGATGACCTACCAGGCCAGCCACGACGCGCTGACCGGCCTCGTCAATCGCCGCGAGTTCGAACGCCGCCTCGAGGAGGCGCTCGAGGCCGCGCGCGGCGGCGGCCGGCACGTGCTGTGCTATCTCGACCTCGACCGCTTCAAGGCGGTGAACGACGAATGCGGGCACGTCGCGGGCGACGGCATGCTGCGCGAGGTCGCGGGCATCATCAAGGAAGCGGTGCGCGACTCCGACACGGTCGGCCGTCTCGGCGGCGATGAATTCGGCATCCTGCTCGTCGGCTGCCCGCTCGAGAAGGCGCGCCAGATCGCCGACGACGTGGTGCGTGCGGTCAACGACCACCGCTTCGTGTGGAAGGACAAGATCTTCAGCGTCGGCGTCAGCATCGGCCTCCTCGAGGTCACGAACGAGAGCACCTCGATCGAGGACGTCATCGGCGCCGCGGACTCGGCTTGCTACGTCGCGAAGAACCAGGGCTCGCACGTCCACGTCTACTCGGCGAAGGACGAGGCGGCGGCGCGCCAGCGCGGCGAGATCGTCTGGCTGCAGCTGCTGCAGTCCGCGCTGAAGGAAAACCGGTTCGAGCTGCATGCGCAGCCGATCGTCGCCGTCGACGGCGGCGGCACGGCTTCCGGTCCCGGCCTCGAAGTGCTGCTGCGCCTCAAGGACGACCGCGGCGTGCCGGTGGCGCCCGCGGATTTCATGCGGGCCGCGGAACGCTACCGCCTGATGCCGATGATCGACCGCTGGGTCGTGCAGACGGCGCTCACGGCGCTCGGCCGGGGCGCGATCCGCCTGGCGCTGGGAAGGACTCTCTGCATCAACCTGTCGTTCCAGACGCTCGGCGACGCGGCGTTCCTCGAGTTCGTGGTCGACACGCTCGACCGGACCGGCGTGGCGCCGGAGCGGCTGTGCTTCGAGGTGACCGAGAATTCGGTCATCACCAACATCGAGCACGCGCGCCGCTTCATCGGCGTGCTGCACGGCATGGGATGCCGCTTCGCCCTCGACGATTTCGGCCGCGGGCTCAGCTCGTTCGCGAACCTCAAGAACCTCTCGCTCGATTACCTCAAGATCGACGGTTACTTCATCCGCAACCTCGCCTCGGACAGCGTCAACCAGGCGATGGTCACGGCGATGATCAAGCTCGCGCGCTCGCTGAACTTCCAGGTCATCGCCGAGCAGGTCGAGGACCTGGGCGCGCTCGATTCCGCGCGCCGCATGGGATTCGACTTCGTCCAGGGCTACCAGGTCGGCCGGCCGCAGCCGCTTTCGCTCGCCAGCTGAACCGTCGCCGCGTTTCCGATATCTTGGCGGCGTGATCACGCTCGCCGAACTCCACGTCTACCCCGTGAAATCGTGCCGCGGCCTCGCGGTCGAGTCCTGCACGCTCGAAGCTGCCGGGCTCGAGCACGATCGCGAATGGCTGGTCGTGACGCCCGAGGGCCGGTTCCTCACGCAGCGCGAGTGGCCGCGGCTGGCCCTCGTCGTGCCGCGCCTCGAGGCGGACCGGCTGGTGCTCTGCGCGCCCGGCCAGGCGGATCTGCAGGTGCCGTATGACGAGCGCGGGGAGTCGTGCGAGGTCGTCGTCTGGCGCGATCGTTGCCGGGCGTTCGATGCGGGAAATGAGGCGGGCGAGTGGTTCAGCGAGTTTCTCGGCTGCCCTGTGCGGCTCGTGCGCTTCGATCGGACGCAGCGACGCCTCAGCGATCCCGCCTGGGCCGGCGACACGCAGGCGGTCACGCGCTTCAGCGACGGTTATGCGCTGCTGGCGATTTCACGTGCCTCGCTCGACGACCTGAATGCGAGGCTCCCTGCGCCGCTGCCGGTCGATCGCTTCCGGCCGAACCTGGTGCTCGAGGGGTTGCCGCCCTACGGCGAAGACGACCTGCGCGACTTCCGCATCGGCGAGATGCGCCTGCGGGGCGTGAAGCCCTGCAGCCGCTGCGTCGTCACGACGACTCACCAGGGGACGGGCCAGGTGGAGGGCGACGAGCCGCTCAGAACCTTGAAAAGCTACCGCTGGAATCCGGCACTCCGTGGCGTGACCTTCGGCCAGAACGTGATCGTCGTGGGTGCGGCCGGCGGGCGGCTCGCGCGGGGCATGAGCGTGACCGTCGGCTGAACGCCGGCGGCTAGCGGCGATTCACGGCGAGCGGGAGCAACGCCACGATCGCGAGGGACAGGGCATACGCGGTCCCGGACACTGGATCGCGGTGCGCCAGGTAGTCCTGCAGCGTGAGTCCCTGGAGTTTCAGCACGAACGTGAATTCGCAGGTCACGAGCAGCGCAAGCGCGGTCAGTCCCATCGCGAGACGTGGCGCCGTCGCCGGCGGCACGGCGAGGCGGCGGACGTGATCCAGCGCGCGGCGAGATAGCTGATGAGGATCATCACCGGCAGTTCGATGAGTTCGGCGGCGCGCACGCCGATGCGTGGCACGAGCAGGAAGAGCCGGATCGGCCCAAGCGCAAACCCGGCGCCGAACGTCATCAGGAAGTAGAGCAGTCCGGCTCGCGCGCTTCTCATGGTTTGGTGCGATCGGGTTGCCACAGGTGCGGCGAGCGATACGCATACCGGTAGGCCGCGACGTATGCCGGCACCACGAGCGCCAGCAACAGTGCCGTGAAGAGGATCGCTTCCGGCGTGCCGAGCCCGACCGGGATGAGCATCAAGGCAGTCGCACCCAGGACGATCCAGAATACCGCTCGCCAGTAGCTTGCGGTCCCGAGAGGTTTCTGCAGCGCGTAGCCCCAGGTGGCGGCGAGCAGCACGAGCGTGAGGATCCAGTTTGCGATCGTCACGGCGTCGACGCCGGATCCGGCGAGGAGGTTGCGGACCTCGCCGACCAGCACGAAGGCGGTGAGCAGGGCGGCATACACGATCCAACCCGGTTTTCGCTTCATCGTACGCCCGGCCCGCGGACGATGCGGCCAGGCAGCGCGCCGGTGTGCTCGCCGTCGCGCAGCACCGTCACGCCGTTGACGAGGACGAACTTCATGCCGGTGGCGTACTGTCGCGGATTCTCGAAGGTGGCCTGGTCGGCAATAGTCGCCGGATCGAAGATCGCCAGGTCGGCGAAGTAACCGGGCCGCAGCGCGCCACGCCCTTCGATCCGGAGGTTCGTGGCCGGCAGGAGGGTCAGGCGACGAATGGCCTCGGGCAGCGGGATCACTTTCTCGTCGCGCACGTAGTGGCCGAGCAGGCGCGCGAAGTTGCCGTAGGCGCGCGGGTGCGGGTTGGACTTGAGGAACACGCCCTCGGGCGCGCTCGATCCGGCGTCGGAGCCGAAGCTCATCCACGGCAGCGCGATCTGGCGACGGACGTTCTCCTCCGACATCAGGAAATAGGCGACTTCGACGCGCGTTCCGTCGGCGATCACCAGGTCGATGATCGTGTCCTCAGGCGAAGTGCCCCGCTGTCGCGCGACCTCGGCCAGGGTCTTGCCCGTCAGCGGTTTCAACGCATCGGTCTTGAACCCTAGCAGCAGTACACGCTCCGGCGAGCCGGCCGCGAAGTACAGGCTCTCCCACTTTGCGGGATGGCGCATCTCGTCGATGACGCGCGCGCGGACGGCCGGGTCCTTCAGGCGCTCGATCCACGCCTTCACGCCGCCTTCCTGCACCCACGGCGGCATGGCGGCGTCGAAGCCCGTGGCGCCGGCCGTGTAGTTGTACATGTCGGCCGTCACCTGCAGTCCTTCCTTGCGGGCCGCCTCGATCTTCGCGACGGCTTGCTGCATCTTCGGCCAGTTCGATTCGCCCGCGGCCTTGAGGTGATAGATCTCCACGGGGATCTTCGCTTCGCGCGCGATGCGCAGCGTCTCGTCGATGGCCTCGAGGAAACGATCGCCCTCGCTGCGCATGTGCGCCGTGTAGATCCCGCCGTACTTCGCGGCCACCTTCGACAGTTCGATGAGTTCTTCCGTGCTCGCGAAAGTGTCGGGCGTGTAGATGAGCGCGGTGGTCACGCCGAGCGCGCCTTCGCGCATCGCCCGGTCCACCAGCGCCTTCATCTGCTCGAGCTCCGCGGGCGTCGGCGCGCGATCGGCCTTGCCGATCACGTAGTCGCGCACCGTGGCCGCGCCGACGAACGACGCCACGTTGGGCGCGATGCCGCGCTTCTCGAGGTGGCGCAGGTACTCATCGAGCGTGTCCCAGGCGATGTCGTACCGGATGTCGCCCTGCAGTTCGCGGCCCTCCTGCTTCATGCGCTCGTTGAGCGGACCGAACGACATCTCGCCGAACACCTCGAGCGTCACGCCCTGGCGGATCTCGCTCTGAGAACGCGGGTCCTCGATCAGGGTTTCCTCGGAGTGGCTCAGCATGTTGATGAAACCCGGCGCCACGGCGAGGCCGGTGGCGTCGATTTCCTGCTTGCCGCGGGCGCGTCCGAGCTGGCCGATCGCGGCGATCGTGTCGCCCCGGATGGCGACGTCGCCGGCCCGGCCCGGCGATCCGGTACCGTCGTAGATCGTACCGTGGCGGATCACGACGTCGTACGTGGGCGGGGTGGAGCACGCCGACAAGGCCAGCAGCGCCGTCAGCAGGCCGGCGGCGCGGAGGAGGTTCGTGACGATGGGTGTCATGGGCGTGAGCATATGCCGTTAGGATACGCCGGCGCATCCACCCGCAAGCCCAGGAGAGACGGACATGATCACGGTGCATCACCTCAACAACTCGCGGTCGCAGCGGGTGCTCTGGCTGCTCGAGGAACTGGAGGTTCCCTACGAGGTGAAGCGATACGAGCGCGACGCCACGACCATGCTGGCGCCCGCCGCGTTGAAGGCGGTCCATCCGCTCGGCAAGTCGCCGGTGATCACGGACGGCGACGTGACGCTCGCGGAGTCGGGCGCGATCGTCGAATACCTCGCGGGCAAGTACGCTGGCGGCAGGCTCGTGCCGCCCGCGAATACCCCTGAGCGGCTGCGCTACACCTACTGGCTGCACTACGCGGAAGGTTCGCTGATGCCGCCGCTGCTGATGAGCCTGATCTTCTCGCGCGTGCGCAACGCCCCTGCGCCGTTCTTCGTGCGCCCGATCGCGCGCGGCATTGCCGACAAGGTGATGAACAGCTTCGTCTCGCCGAACATCAAGCTGCACCTCGACTACCTGGAGAGCGAGCTGGGCAGGACGGCGTGGTTCGCCGGCAATGAATTCAGCGCCGCCGACGTACAGATGAGCTTTCCGCTCGAGGCCGCGGCCACGCGCGGCGGGCTCGACGGCAGCCGGCCGAAGCTGAAGGCCTTCCTGGAGCGCATCCACGCGCGACCGGCCTACCAGCGCGCGCTGGTGCAGGGTGGTCCGTACGAATTGATGCGCTGAGGTCCGTGGGCGGCGGCTTCGATCCGCGGCGCCGGATCAGTAGTGCGGCGGGATCTCGACCCGGTTCGGGTCGGCGGTCTTGCCGTCGAGATCCTCCAGCTGGCTCGCCAGCTGTCGATTCAGGGTGAGCAGGCCGTCGATCTGCTGCTGCTGGCGGTAGATGATGTCGCTCAGTTCCTGCGCCGTGCGCTCGAGGTGCGCCACCTTGAATTCGAGGGCCTCGATGCGGGTATCTGCTTCGCTCATGGCGCGCAGATTACCTCAGTCGGGAGGCAATCCGGTCGCCCCGCGCGCCCCGAGGTTCTCGAGCCACACCTGATGGTAATGGTGCATGCGCCCGGGCATGAAGACGGTATTGAGGCGCGCGGCCCAGCCGTGCTGCGTCTCTTCGGTCAGGATCCGCGTGCCGTTGCCGAGCGGTTCGATCAGCCACGCGTGACAGGCGTCCACGCCGAGGCCGAATGCATTCCAGGTGATGCGCTCGACGGGCCGGAACGCGATCACGGTGGAGCGGATCGCGACGCCGAACGTGCGCCACTTGAACTCGGTGCCCATCTGCAGCGTGCGACCGTCGCCGTTCAGCAGGCGGACGTTCTTCGAGTTCGGATACCACGTCGGCCACAGCGGCGCGCGCACCAGCCACGCCCAGATGCGTTCGGCCGGCGCAGGCACGACGAGCTCGTTGCGCACGTGCACCGGACAGCGATCCGGGTGATACCGCTCGGGCCAGTCGATGGATTGCGTCATGTGCCGTCCCTTTTATTCCCATCGCCCGCCGTTGACCAGCGCCGCCGGAGGACGCCCAAACCCCAGGGCAATGCCCGGGCAGCGCGATTCGGCGGGAAGTGCCGCACGCGCGACGGGCCGTGGGGTCACGCGGCCCGATTCAGTTCCGGAGCCGCTATCGTTCCCAGGCCCTGACCGGAGGTTGCCGATGATGCGCCTGGCCTTGATCGCAATCCTTGCCGTGATGGCAGCGCCCGCACAGGGCCAGTCGATGTTCCACGGCAATGCCGCCCGCACCGGCGTCTACGCGGGCCCAGGCCCGGTCCGGCCGCCTTTCGTACGGTGGGCCTTCACCGCCGCCGGACCCATCGTGACCTCACCGGTGGTCGCGGACGGCGTGGTCTATGTCGGCAGCTTGAGCGGCCACCTGTACGCGATCGACACGCAGAGCGGCCGCGAGAAGTGGAACTTCAAGTCGAGCCAGCCGATCGCGTCCTCCGTGGCAGTGTCGAAAGGCACGGTCTACTTCGTGTCCTCGGCCGGTTCGCTCGTTGCGCTCGATGCCGTCGACGGCAAGCCGAAGTGGGTGCTGGCCGTGGAAAACGAGCGCAGGTTCGAGGCCCGCAACCTGCACGGTTACGCACCGGCCGCGCAGACGATTCCGGATGCCTGGGACGTGTACACGTCATCGCCTGCGGTCGTGGACGCCACCGTGTACTTCGGCAGCGGCGACGGCAACGTCTATGCCGTCGATGCCGCGAGCGGCGTCCTGCAGTGGAAGTTCTCGACGGGCGACGTCGTCCATGCATCGCCCGCGGTCGTGGACGGCACGGTGTTCGTCGGCAGCTTCGACGGCAACCTGTATGCCATCGACGCGGCGACGGGCCGGCAGAGGTGGGTGTTCAAGGGCGGGCAGGATCCGGCCATCCACAACCAGGTGGGTTTCCAGTCGTCGCCGGCCGTGGTGGACGGCACCGTGTACGTCGGATGCCGCGATGCGCACGTCTATGCGATCGACGCGGCGACGGGTCGAAAGAAATGGGACTACCCGACGAGCAAGTCGTGGGTGAACGCCACGCCGGCGGTGCGCGACGGCCTCGTGTATGCAGCGACCTCCGACAGCTCGCGCTTCTTCGCGCTCGATGCCAGGACAGGGCGCTTGCGATTCGACTTCAATGCGCGTGCCTACGTCTTCTCGTCGCCGGCGCTGGCGGGCGGGCTCGCGTACTTCGGCAGCCACAACGGCAAGCTGTACGCCGTCGATGCAAAGACGGGCGCCCTCGCTTGGGCGTGGCAGAGCGAAGCGTCGCAGCGCAACGTGGAGGGCCTGCTCAACCCCGACGGCAGCCTCAATCCCGATGCGTTCACGCCGCTGTTCGGCGACTTCGCCGACATGTACCTGGATTTCCGGCGCTTCGCCTCGATCGGCGCCATCTTCTCCTCGCCTGCGATCGACCAGGGCGTGATCTACGTCGGCAGCCTGGACGGCAAGCTGTACGCGCTGATGTAGACGCTGCACCGGGCATCGGCGCGACGGCAGGTTCGCGCGTCAGCGGTGACGCCGGCGCGGGCGGTGCGTGGCGGCGAGCAATGCCGCGAGCCGATCGAAATTCTGTTCGTTGGCATCGACAGCGTAGCGCTTCACCTTTTCGCATTCCCGGACGGTTGCGAACTGCATGCGCCAGGTGACGCGCGTGCCTTCGTGTTCATCGGCCAGCGTGACGGTCATCCGGAACTCGGGCTTCGACAGGTGGCGGAATACCAGGCGGCGCGGGGCCACGACCTCGAGAAACTGGCTTTCGTTCGGGTACTCCTTGCCGTCCGGGCCTCGCATGATGAAGCGCCACCGCCCGCCGGGCTGTGGATCGAATTCCTGGAACGTGTTGGTGAAGCCGTTCGGCCCCCACCACTGAGCGAGTTGCCGGTCGTCCGTGAAGGCCGCGAACACCACGGACGCCGGATGGGTAAACACGCGCGAACTGACGATCTCTCGCGCCGCATCGGACTCGGGGGACGGTGCAGTGACGTCATGCATGATCGCTCACCTCGCAGCGCACTTGTTCGTGGCCGGGTTCGTGGCTGTAATGCAGGCGTGCCATCGTACGCCCGACTCGACGTTGGGTCCGGCATGACGCCCGCTTCCTTCATTCCTGAGCTGATCTTTCGAGGTCGTCCACGGCGAGCAACAGGCTGGTGCGGTGCCGCCTGGCCACCTCCTGCCACGGCTCGCCCGTCAGCGCCGATTCCAGCGCCCACAACAGGTTCAGGCTCGCGTTGCCGTTCACCCGTTTTGTCTGCACGTAGGCGGCTGCCGAGCCGAGTGCCCGGAGCTGCGCCACGGTCGTGATGCCCGCCCGCGCCAGCATCTCCTGCGACTTCGGGCCGAGGGAGGGGAGGTCGTGGATTTCGGCGTCAGGCCAGGGTGGGGTTGTCATTGGGCCGCGTGGTCGGAGCGCTGAAGTTCACGGGCTGTGCTCTAGGTGCTTTGGATCGTGAGCACGTCGGGTGCTTCGATCATCGCTCAAGGTCAGGGTCCGTCGTTGGAGCCGTGTTGGCGACAAGCATCGGCCGCTCGCCGCTCTTTGCCAAGCAGCACGTCGATCGCGAGCCCGTAGTCCATCGACTCGCCGCGCCAATGCGTGCGAGCGGTGTGCGGATCGATGTGGATTCCGTCTTGCTCGTGCCGCGTGGAGAGATCCGTCCATGATGCAGCCATGGACTGAGTGTGGCCCGGTGCGGACGAGGCCCACGACTCACCCTTGGCATTCACGAACCGCCACGCACCGTCGTCCAGCCGCTCGATGCGGATGCCGCCCTCGTGCACCTGGCGGTGATGGAAGCGGCACAGCGAGACGAGATTGCCGAGTTTGGTCTCGCCGCCCTCGGCCCAGTGATGGACGTGATGGCCGTCGACGTATTTCTTGTGCGTGCAGCCCGGGAAGACGCAGCCTTTGTCGCGTGAATTGAGCGCGCGCTTCAAAGCGGGCGGGATCGAGCGGGTCTTGCGGCCCACATCGAGTGGCTCGCCTTTCTCATCCTCAGTGATTTTCACGTAGCTGCAGTCGCACGCCATGCGGCGCGACGTTTCCGCGGAAACGCCGGGGCCGTCCTCGAACTCGCTGCGGCCGGCAGTGCGCTCTTTCAGCGTCTCATGGTCGACGTGAACTACGATCTGGAACCGCTCACCGCCACTCATCGCTTCGGCGCCGTGCTTGAGGAAGCTCTCGGCCACCAGCGCCAACGCATCCGCACGTTGCGCTGTCGGTGGAATTTTCGGTGCAAAGCCGCGCTGGAACGTTCCAGACGTTCCCGCGGAAACGTCAGTGTCGCGCCCGCGACCAACGTCAAAGGAAACTTCACAATCTTCCGGCGGCAACGGCAGCTCGGACTTCGCCGCCTCAAGTGCTTTCAGCACGATCATGCCGGCTTCGGCAGGTAGCCGTGCCTTCAGCACCAAAGACCCATCGTCGTCGAAGAAGTAACTCACCGAGCGACGTGCCTGCTGCAGTTCTTCCCGAGACAGCTCCTCTGCCTCCTGCGCGCGCCGGTACTGCCTCACGAGATTCTCGACATGGCTCGCCGTGCCATGCAGAGCGATCGACAACAGGTATTGCTCCGTCGCGGCCGTCGCGACTCGAGTCAGCGCCCGCACCTTGGCGTAGCTCAGCTCGCCCCGCGCCATCGCTGCGCCGATCATTGGCAACCCCTCCAGCGCATGAGCGACCCGGACCTTCTCTCGCGCTGCCCCGAGGTCCAACCCGCACTGCCAGTTGAGCCAGTGAGCACAGGACTGGGTGACCGAGTCCGACCAGCCCTTCCTGCGATCGAACTCCGCGATCAGCGCCAGCCAGCGGCGGGTGGCGGCGTTGAGGTGCCCAGCCAGCTCCGTGATGGAGGACACCAGTTCGCGGGTGCTGAGCTCGCGCAGGGCATCGGCGGAGGGGCTGTCCATGGCGCACTCCAGGGACTGGTTGGATATCCAGTAACGATATCAGATTCGTCATATAAAGCAATGGCTTAAGCGAGAAATAGACCTTCGGAAACAGCCGGATTTGAGAGCGTACCGAAGACCCCCAAAGACGGCCCCGGACGAGCAGATGACGCCCCCTGTTCGACACACATCGAAAATCGCAATTCATGCGGGACTGTCGACGCCAGGTCCGCCTCCGCCCGCCGCCGAGCCGATGCCGCCGCGCCCGCGGTACCATGCGCGCCCGATCGATTCAGGCCCCGACTGCGCCAGGAAAGCGACTTGATGTTCCGCTGGTTCGAGAATCGCGTGACCCCGTACCCGGAGGCGGTGCCCCAGCCGCCGCCCAGGGGGTTCTTTGCGTTTCTCTGGGCGTGCGCCGAGGGGATGCGTCCCTACATCCTCGGCATGGCGGTGTGCACGGCGATCATCGGCGTGTTCGAGGCGCTGCTTTTCGCCATGCTCGGCCGCGTCGTCGACTGGCTGTCGAATGTGCCGCCCGCGATGCTGTGGACCGAGGAGCGCGGCAGCCTGCTGTTGCTCGCGGGCATCCTCGCGGCGAGCCCGCTGCTGGTCGCGCTGCAGGCGATGCTCAAGTACCAGACGCTGTCGGCCAACTTCCCGATGCGCCTGCGCTGGAACTTCCACCGCCTGATGCTCGGGCAGAGCATGAGCTTCTACCAGGACGAATTCGCGGGCCGCGTCGCCACCAAGGTGATGCAGACGGCGCTCGCCGTGCGCGACACATGGCTGACGGTCACGGACATCCTCGTCTTCATCATCATCTACTTCGTCACCATGATCTCCGTCGTCGGCAGCTTCAACCTGTGGATGCTGCTGCCGTTCGGCGCGTGGCTCACTCTTTACGGCCTCGCGCTGTGGTTCTTCGTGCCGCGGCTCGGCAAGGTGGGCGCGGCCCAGGCCGATGCGCGCTCGCTGATGACCGGCCGCATCACGGACGCGTACACCAACATCGCGACCGTGAAGCTGTTCTCGCACGCGAACCGCGAGGCGGGTTACGCGCGGGCGGCCATGCAGGAGTTCATGGTGACGGCGCGCGGCCAGATGCGGCTCGTCAGCGGCTTCGAAATCACCAATCACATCCTCAGCATGGCGCTGGTCGCTTCCACGGCTGGGATGTCGCTCTGGCTCTGGACCCGCGGCCAGGTCGGCATCGGCGCGGTCGCGGCAGCCACGGCCATGGCGCTGCGGCTGAACGGCATCGCGCACTGGATCATGTGGGAACTGTCCGGGCTGTTCGAGAACATCGGCACGGTGCAGGACGGCATCCGCACGCTTTCGCGGCGGCACACGGTGGTCGACCGCCCCGAAGCGCCTGCGCTGGCGGTGACGCGCGGCGAGATCCGCTTCGACCACGTGCAGTTCGCGTACGGCGGCGAGCGCAAGGTCATCGAGGATCTCGCGCTGAGAATCCGGCCCGGCGAAAAAATCGGCCTCGTCGGCCGCTCCGGCGCCGGCAAGAGCACCATCGTCAACCTGCTGCTGCGCTTCTACGACGTCGAGGGCGGACGCATCCTCATCGACGGCCAGGACATCGCCGCCGTGCAGCAGAACAGCCTGCGCGCGCAGGTGGGCATGGTGACGCAGGACACGTCGCTGATGCATCGCTCGGTGCGCGACAACATCGTGTACGGGCGGCCCGACGCGAGCGACGACGAGATGGTGGCGGCGGCGAAGCGCGCCGAAGCGCACGACTTCATCCAGGGCCTCAGCGACGCCAAGGGTCGCCGCGGCTACGACGCGCACGTCGGCGAGCGCGGCGTGAAGCTGAGTGGCGGGCAGCGCCAGCGCGTTGCGATCGCGCGCGTGATGCTGAAGGACGCGCCGATCCTGCTGCTCGACGAGGCCACGAGCGCGCTCGACAGCGAGGTCGAAGCCGCGATCCAGCAGAGCCTCTACCGGTTGATGGAAGGCAAGACGGTGGTGGCGATCGCGCATCGCCTGTCTACGATTGCCGCGATGGATCGCCTGATCGTGATGGACAAGGGGCGCATCGTGGAGGAGGGCGACCATGCGTCGCTGCTCGCCCGCAATGGCCTCTACGCCCGGTTCTGGGCGCACCAGAGCGGCGGATTCCTCGGGGACGAAGCCGACGAGGACGAGTTGGAGCCGCTGCGTGCAGCCGGCGCTTGAGGCATCCGGTGAAGCCCCCGCGTCCGCCCGGGCTCACCGCCTGATGGTGGCGTCACCGCCAGGCGCTGCCGCGGCGCCAGCGCCGTCGCGTCCGCCGCGCAGCAGGAAGTAGCAGACGCCGGCCGCCACGACGAGGGCCGCGACGTCGCCGACGAGTCCGGCGAGGCGCGGATCCATGGATTTCGGCGCGACACCTGCGGCGACGAGTCCCGCAACGAGCACCCCCGCGAGTCCCTCGCCGGCCACCAGCCCGGAGGCCGCGAGAATACCGGCATCGTGTTCACCCTCGGGACGCTCGCCGCGATCACGTTCCACCAGGGCGCGCACGCAGCCGCCCACGTACAGCGGGGCCATCGACGCGAGCGGCAGGTACACGCCGATCGCAAAGGCCAGCCCGGACACACCGCACAGCATGGCGCCCAGCGAAAGGCCCGCCCCGGTCAGCACGAGGTTCCACGGCAGCGCGCCCGAGAGCACGCCCTCGATGATGGTCTTCATCAGTGTCGCCTGCGGCGCCGGGATCTCCTTCGAACCGAATTCGTACGCGGATGCCGAGCAGGTGCACGGTGGCAGCCACGGCCCAGCAGGCGAATGCGGCGCCGATCAACTGGCCGAGCTGCTGCTTCGCGGGCGTGGCGCCGACCAGCCAGCCGGTCTTGAGGTCCTGCGAGATGTCGCCGGCCTTGCTGGCGGCGATCGCGACGATCGTGCCGACGGTGAGCACGCCGGCGCGGGCGCCAGGATCGACCCATCCCATCGCCGCGAACACGGAAGCCGTGCCGAGCAACGTGACCAGCGTGATGCCCGACGTCGGTTGCGAGGAGACTCCGACGATGCCGACGATGCGCGCCGCGACGGCGACGAACAGCACGCCGAACAGGCCGACGCCGGTGGCCAGCACCGCGCGCTGCACGAAGCTCATGTCGCCCGCGAAGACGCCGGGCACGAGCCCCGCGACGAGCACGACGGTCGCGACGCCGCCGAACACGAAGGACGCGGGCAGGTCGCGATCGGTGCGCTCGACGGTCGCCGCCGGTGCGTCCGTCTTCACCCTGCATGCCCGCGCGCAACCGCCGTGAACGCACCGACCATCGTCGGCAGGCCGCGCAGCACCGTGAGGATGCCGGCCGTGGCGACCGCGCCGGCGCCGATGTAACGCACGTAGCGCGCCCAGATGTCGCCCGCGTCCATCTCGGACACGAGGCGCACGGTTTCCGGAAAGATCGGCGCATTCGATTGCGCACCGAGCCAGGCGATGAGCGGCGTGATGGTCACCGCGGAGATCAGCGCGCCGGCGACGCACACGGCCGACTGCCGGTACCCGAGGATGTAGCCGACACCGAGCAGTGCCGGGGCGATCTCGAGCGCCAGCTCCGCCTTCGGCAGCACCGGCAAGGCGGCGTGCACTTCGCCCGGAATGAGGTACACGAGCGAGATGAGCAGCTTGACGGCCGCGCCGACGATCATGCCGTAGAAGATCCAGCGCGCTGCTGCTTGCTGCGCCGCTCGCATCGGCGTTCGTCGCGCGCAGCACTTCGGCGCAGGCCGTGCCCTCGGGATAGGGCAGTTCGTCGTGCGCCTTGACGATCAGGAGGCGGCTCAGCGGGATCATCGCCGACAGACCCGAGCAGCCCGCCGAGAAACGCCAGCGCGACGACCTGCAGGTACGGCGGTACCGCACCCCACAGGAACAAGGCTGGAATCGTGAAGATGGTGCCGGTCGCGAGCGAGGTGGACGCCGACGCGACCGTCTGCGACATGTTCGCTTCGAGCAGCGTGCCCTGCGTGCGCAGCAGCCGGAACATCGCGACCGTCATGACGGCCGCCGGGATCGATGCGGAGACCGTCATGCCGACGCGCAGGCCGAGGTAGGCATTGGCGGCGCCGAACACGATGCCGAGCACCACGCCGATCGCAACGGCCTTCAGCGTGAATTCGGCGATGTTTTCCGTGCGCGACATGCCGGGCGATCATCGCCCAGCGCAGCCCGCATCCGCAATGAGCGCGAAGATTCCTAGCCGCGCTCGCGCTCAGATACGCTCGATCAGCATGGCCATGCCCTGGCCGACACCGATGCACATCGTGCACAGCGCGTAACGCGCCTTGCGGGCTTCCAGTTCGTTGACCGCGGTGGTCACGAGCCGGGCGCCGGACATGCCGAGCGGATGGCCGAGTGCGATCGCGCCGCCGTTCGGGTTCACGTGCTCCGCGTCGTCCGCCAGGCCGAGTTCCCGCATGCAGGCGAGTGCCTGGGCTGCAAAGGCCTCGTTGAGCTCGATGACGTCGATCTGATCGAGCGCCATGCCCGTCTTCGCGAGCAGCTTGCGAATGGCCGGCACGGGGCCGATGCCCATGATGCGCGGCTCGACGCCCGCCGCGGCACTGGCCACGACGCGCGCCCGCGGCGTGAGGCCGTAGTAGCGAGCGCTGTCGGCGTCGGCGAGCAGCAGCGCGCAGGCGCCGTCGTTGATGCCCGAGGCGTTGCCGGCCGTGACGGTGCCCGGATCCCGGAAAGGAGTCGGCAGCTTCGCCAGGCTTTCGAGCGTCGTGTCCGCGCGCGGGTGCTCGTCGCGCGAAACCTGCGTCGTGGACCGCCCTTGCGCCCGGCGATCGTCACGGCAACGATCTCCCGGTTGAACCGCCCGTAGGCCTGGGCCGAGCCGGCGCGCAACTGCGAACGCAGCGCGAAGGCGTCCTGGTCCTCGCGCGAGACACTCCATTGCTCGGCCACGTTCTCCGCCGTTTCCGGCCATCGTGTCGATGCCGTACAGCGCCTTGAGCCGCGGGTTGACGAAGCGCCAGCCGAGCGTCGTGTCCTCGAGTTTCTGCGAGCGTGCAAAGGCGCCATCCGCCTTGCCGATCACGATACGGGGCACGGGACATGCTCTCGACCCCGCCCGCGAGCGCGATCGAGTATTCGCCGACACGGATGCCGCGCGCCGCGGCGTTGATCGCCGTCGAGCCCCGAGCGCACAGGCGATTGACGGTGAGCCCGGGCACGCTCGGCGGCAGTCCGGCGAGCAGCAGCGCCATGCGCGCGACGTTGCGGTTGTCCTCGCCGGCCTGGTTTGCGCAGCCGAGGATCGACCTCGTCGATCTCGTTCGGGTCGAGTCCCGGATTGCGCTCGAGCAACGCCTTCAGCGGCAGCGAGGCGAGGTCGTCGGTGCGCACCGAGGCGAGGGCGCCGCCGTAGCGGCCGATGGGCGTGCGGACGGCGTCGCAGATCAGGGCAGATTTCATCTGCGTGCTCGATGGTCGTAACGGGGGCAGCCGTACTTCGCCGGCTGTGCGGACGGCATCAGGAGTTCCTCCATGGCGGCGCGATGGCTCCGGAGGAATCGTCGACGGCCGTCCGTTCGTCGTGACCACCATCACCGCGTCGCTGATGCCGATGCACTCGCCGTGCTGGAACAGCGCCTGGTGCATGCGGAACGAGCTGTTGCCGATCCTGGCCGATGGCGTTGCCGACCTCACCGGATCCGGGAAGTAGCCCTCGGCCAGGTAGCGGATGTGCACGTCCGCCAGCACCGTCTGCATCGGGTCCTCGCGGCTGACGAAGCCCTCGCCGAAAACCCGCATGTTGGTGCGTACTCGCGCGCTCTCGTAGAAACGCGCGATCGCGATGTTGTTCAGGTGCCCGATGATGTCCAGATCCGTGAACTGCGTGTCGATCTCGAGGTGGTACGGGTAGGTCGCGGCTACCCGCCGGGCCGGGTCGATGTGGCGTGACATCGCGCTTGCACCTGGCCGGTCGTCGCTCAGGGCCGGGCCGGAGCCGGCTCGTCGGCCGTCACGACCGTCATGTCGAGACCCGTCGTCGCGCCCGAGGCGGCAAGCTGGGTCGTGATGAGCGTCGTGCCGGGGACGAGCACGGCCCGCGTCTTGCGCAGGAAGTCCTCGGGCACGTGCACGCCGAGCAGCAGCTCGTCGGCCGTCACCGAAGTTTCCGCCGATCCCGACACGACCTGCCAGCGAGTCACCCGGCGATCCGTCGTGAACGCGGTTCAGCCGCACCGGAGTCGTCCAGCGCGGCCAGCACGTGGAATTCGAGGCGACGCGACGGATCGTCCAGCTCGAACAGCGACCAGCCGATCTGCACGCCGTTGCGAAACACACGGATGCGCCGGTCTTCGCCCGTCACGAGGATCGAGATGGGGCCTTCGGTGGCGGCTTCCGGCTGCCAGGCGTAGCTTTCGCCCTCGTGCGGCAATTCGGTGGCCGCCTTGCCCTTCGTGTCGATCGGCGCGAACAGGCCCGGATGGGCAACCGTGCTCGGGAACTCCTTCTCGTCGGAGACCACCACGGTGATGCCGGTCGAGGACTCGTCGAACAGCTTCTTCGCGAAATCGTAAGGCATGCGCACGCAGCCGTGCGAAGCCGGATACCCGGGCAGCCGGCCCGCGTGCAGCGCGACACCCGACCACGTCAGGCGCTGCATGTAGGGCATCGGCGCGCTGTCGTAGATGCTGGAATAGTGGTCGGCGTGCTTCTGCAGGATCGTGAACACGCCGGTCGGCGTCTCGTGGCCCTTCTTGCCGGTCGAGACCGTCGAGGCGCCGATCAGGACGCCGTTGCGATAGACGTAGGCGATCTGTTCATCGAGCGAGACGACCATCACCATCGGGCCTCGCGGCGAGGCCTCCGGGTGCCACACGTACTCGCCCGGCTTGAGGGTCGTCGGGGGCGCCACGACGGGCGTGCCGAGCGTTGACGTGTGCTTGGGCGGGGTCTTGGCGACGGCGGCCATCGGCGATGCTAACGCGAGGCCGGCAGCGCCGATGCACAGGCAGCGGATCAATGAATGCATGGGGGTTCTCCTCCGGGCACGCACGATACCGAATCGCGCCGAACCGGGCTACGATCCGGCCCATGCCGAGGAACGCAACGAATCGAACGCGGCGCGCGGAACCGTCGATGTCGCGCATCCTGCGGCTGGTCGTGTACCTCGTCATCGCGCTGGGTCTGATCTACGGATTGTCGCAGCGCGAGGGGACGGTGCCCGCAACCGCCGGGACGGTCGCGCCGAGCGCACCGGGCGCGGCGGGGGACGCACCGGAAAGGGAGCGTGTCCCGTCGTCCCTGCCGCCCGAGGCCGTCGCGACGCTGCAGGCGATCGAGCGTGGCGGGCCATTCCCCTACGAGCGGGACGGCGTGACGTTCCAGAACCGCGAACGCAGGCTGCCGGAACGTCCGCGCGGCTACTATCGCGAGTACACCGTGCCGACGCCCGGATCCCGCGACCGCGGCGCGCGCCGCATCGTTTCAGGAGGCGACCCGCCCGAGGTCTATTACTACACCGACGATCACTACCGGTCTTTCCGCCGGGTGGAGTTGCCGCAATGACATCGGGCGCTGATCTGGATCGCGCGCCGGACGACGCGAACTACGTGACGACGTTGCCTTTCGGTCCGCACACGGCGCCGGCACTTTGCTCGCTCGCGCAATCGCTCGGGCTGCACTGCGCGCGTATCGACCTCGAGGGCTGTGCCGGCAAGGAGGACCTCCTCAATCGCATCGGCGTTGCGCTCGAGTTTCCCGACTGGTTCGGCGCCAACTGGGATGCGCTCTTCGATTGCCTGAATGACCTGCAGTGGCTCCCGGCGCCGGGCTACGTCCTCGTCTTCGAAAACGCGGACAGCCCGGGCGAGACCGCAGCCCGAGGACTTCGAGACGCTCTGCCGGATCCTGAATGAGTCGGGCGTCGCCTGGCGAGGGCGGGGCGTGCCGTTCCGAGCGGTCCTGGGCACCCGTTGACCTGCCCGCAAGATAAATGAACGCGTGCGGGCCTTTATCTGTATAGTGCACGGCGGGTAGCGACCCTTCTCCTTTCGTTTCCTGGCACCGCGCGCCTCCCGGCGCACCCACGGTCCCAGTCATCACTAAGCCGAAGAGTTTCGAATCCAAGTGGCAAGGTTGCCGCTCGCGCGCGCTCGTCCCCCTCAAGGACACGCGGTCGAAACTGCAGCCGAAGCCTTGTTTCCCGGCCCGAAATCGGACCGTCTCAATTCCTGAGCGGCCGGCCAGGGCCTTCAGTAGTGAGTACTTCCGCATGTCTAAGATTTATGTTGGCAATCTTCCTTTCACGGCCGATGAAGCCGCTGTTCGCACGCTGTTCTCCGCTCATGGCACGGTCGAATCCGTCGCCCTGATCACGGACCGCGACACCGGGCAACCGCGTGGCTTCGGCTTCGTCGAGATGTCGAATGCCGATGCGTCCCGCGCCATCCAGGCCCTGAACGGCCAGCAGATGGACGGTCGCGCCCTCAAGGTCAACGAAGCGCAGCCGAAGACGGATCGTCCCCGCCGCGCCTCCTGGTAAGACCTCGGCCGCTGCGGCCGGAGCGCGTCACTCGCGACCCGGCTGCACCGACCACGAGAAAGGCCCCGCAAGGGGCCTTTCTTTTTTCCAGCCCTCGGCGCACGGCGTCGACCTACTGCGGCCGTGGCTTGCGCGCGGGCGGCCGCTTCGGCGGCTTCTGCAGCGGCTTCGGCGGCACGTGCGTCGCCAGGCTGAGCTGCAGCATCCGCCCCGCGACCCGCGTCTTCTGCAGTTCGCGCATGATCTCCTTCGGCATCCCTTTCGGCAGGCCGACGAAGGTGTGGTCCTCGCGGATGTCCACGTGCCCGATGTCCTTGCCCTGCAGGCCGGCGACGTTGGCGATGGCGCCGACGATGTTGCCCGGCTTCACGCCATGCACGTAGCCGACTTCCAGCCGGTACGTTTCCGTATCTTCGTCGGCCAGGCGCGCGGGCGTTTCCCGCCCGCGTTCCCCGTCCGGCTCGTGCTCCCGCACCTTGCGGTCCTTCCTGCCCGGCCTGCGCGACGGTTCGTTGGCCGCATCCTTCCATCGGCGGGTGTTCCGACACGCGCGATTCCCTTTCCTTTTCCTTCAGCAGCAGCGGGCTGCCGCCCTGCAGCAGGCTGGCGAGCGCGGCCGCGATCTCGATGGCAGGCACGTCATGTTCGCGTTCGTATTCCTCGATCAGGCTGCGGAACACCTCGCCCTCGCCCTCGGCCAGTGCCTCCGTGATGCGCTGCCGGAACCTGCGCGACGCGCTGCTCGTTGACGTCGGCAATCGTCGGCAGGTCCATCGGCTCGAGCGGCGAGCGCGTGGCCCGCTCGATGTAGCGCAGCATGTTGCGCTCGCGCGGCGTGATGAACAGGATCGCCTCGCCCTTGCGGCCGGCCCGGCCGGTGCGGCCGATGCGGTGCACGTAGGACTCGGTGTCGTAAGGCACGTCGTAGTTCACCACGTGGCCGATGCGCTCGACGTCGAGCCCGCGCGCCGCGACATCGGTGGCCACGAGGATGTCGAGCGTGCCGGCCTTGAGGCGCTGGATCGTTCGCTCGCGGTCCTTCTGCTGCATGTCGCCATTCAGCGCCGCCGCCGCAAAGCCGCGCGCCTCGAGCCGCTCGGCCAGTTCGACCGTGGACTGCTTGGTGCGCGTGAAGACCAGCATGCCGTCGAACGTCTCGGCCTCGAGGATGCGCGTGAGGGCGTCGAGCTTGTGCACGCCGCTCACCACCCAGTACCGCTGCCGGATGTTCGCCGCGGTGCTGGTCTTGCTCTTGATCGTCACTTCCGCCGGGTCGCGCAGGTGCTTCTGCGCAATGCGCCGGATCTGCGCGGGCAGCGTCGCCGAGAACAGCGCGACCTGTCGGGTCGGGGGCGTCTTCTCGAGGATCCACTCGATGTCGTCGACGAAGCCCATCTGCAGCATCTCGTCGGCTTCGTCGAGCACGAGGCTCGTCAGGCTGCCGAGGTCGAGCGTGCCTTTCTTGATGTGGTCCATGACGCGGCCGGGCGTGCCGACCACCACGTGCGCACCGCGCTTCAGGCTCATCAGCTGCGGCGTGTAGCTCTGGCCGCCGTAGATCGGCAGCACGTGGAATCCCTTGATCTTCGACGCGTAGCGCTGGAAGGCTTCCGCAACCTGGATCGCCAGTTCGCGGGTCGGCACCAGCACGATGGCCTGCGGCGGCCCGCCGCGCACCTCGATGCGGCTCAGGATCGGCAGCGCGAATGCGGCCGTCTTGCCCGTTCCGGTCTGGGCCTGCCCGATCATGTCGCGGCCAGCCAAAAGCACGGGAATGGTGGCCGCCTGGATCGGGGAGGGCGATTCGTAGCCGGCTTCGATGACGGCTTCGAGCACCGGAGCGCTCAGCCCGAGATCGCGAAACATCGGGCTGGCGTCGGTCGGCGTTGATTTGGTCACGGGTGTACTCGGGATAGGGAGCGGACGGCCTGCACGGTCGAGACCGACGCGATGAAGAGATTGAACAGTTCGGCCTGCGACGACACGCCGAGCTTCGCGTAGATGTTCTCGCGGTGGACCTTCACCGTGCCGGGCGAGATGCCGAGGGATTGGGAGACCGACTTGGTCGAGTAGCCGCGCAGCACCAACTTCACGACCTCGCATTCCCGCGGCGTCAGCACGTCGCGACCGAACTCGGAGGCGGCCTCCTGGACGAGCCGTCCGATCTCCAGTGGCGCGGACGGAGTGGGGCGGACTTGCGAGGCGCCCCAATGCTTGCGCGCCAGCGCGTACAACAACGGTTGCACGGCTTCGAGGTGGCGCACGTCATCGGTGCTGAATGCGGCACCGTTCTGCGAACGCTCGAGGCTGACGGCAAGCGCGACGCCGGGCTCGAGCGGCCAGAGGTAACCGACTTCGTCGCCGATACGCCCGGCGGCGTAATGGGCGCGGTGGTACTCGCTTTCGAGGAAGCCGTCGGGCGCGATGTCGCCCAGGCGGCAGACTTCCGGGTGATCCAGGGACCGGCTCATGATGTAGAACGGGTCCAGCACGAAGAATGCATCGACGTAGGTCGTGAGGCCCCGTTCCCGCCAGCTGCCGGTGAAGTTCTCGTGGAGCATCTCGGGGTTCGACTTCGGGTGGTACACCATGACCATCCACCAGTCGAACGGCAGCACCTGCTGCAGGGCGTCGATCAGCCGGGGCGCGAACTGATCGGTGCCGATGGCCTCGGCGACGCATGGCAACGCGTCGCGCAACAGCAAGGCCCAGGCGAGCTGGCCGTCGGCTGTTGCGTTTTCTTCTATGCCCATCGACATATTGTTCGCGTTCACGGTTCGCGAATACTAACACCCGCTTCGGTCTCGAAGCCTCGGGGGAGTTCCGTCGCTCATTCATGGCCACGTTTGCCATTGCGGGCCTGCAACTGGAGATCGCGCGGGGCGACAACCTTGCCCAGGTGCGCGCCGAAATCGAGTCCGTCGTCGCGCGCTTTCCCTGGGTCCAGATGGTGGTCCTCGGCGAGTTGTCGGTGTTCGGCTCCGGAACGGACCGCGCCGAGCTGCCCGCCGGACCTGCAGAACAGGAATTCTGTCGCATCGCAAAGGCACTGCGGCTGTGGCTGCTGCCAGGCTCCCTGTACGTGCGCGACGGCGGACAGGTCTACAACACGATCCCCGTCATCAATCCCGCCGGGGAAGTCGTTGCGCGGCATCGCAAGATGTTTCCGTTCCTGCCCTACGAGTCGGGTGTCGCGGCGGGCACGGAGTTCGTGGTCTTCGACGTACCGACGTTCGGGCGCATCGGCGTCTCGAACTGCTACGACATGTGGTTCCCCGAGACGACCCGGACGCTGGCGGCGATGGGCGCCGAAGTGGTCCTGCACCCGTCGATGACCAATACCATCGATCGTGACGTCGAGCTGGCGATCGCAAGGGCGAACGCCGCGAGCAACCAGTGCTACTTCTTCGACATCAACGTCGCCGGCCCGCTCGGGTTCGGCCAGTCGATCGTGTGCGGGCCGGGGGGCGAAGTGATCCACCAGGCCGGCCGGGTGCGCGAGGTCTTTCCCGTCGAGGTGGACTTCGAGTACGTGCGCCGTGTGCGCCGGCGCGGCTGGAATGGCATCGGGCAGGTCCTGAAGAGCTTTCGCGACCGCTCCGTCGATTTCCCGGTGTGCGGCGACCGCAGCCTCGAGTTCGAAGCATTCAAGGCACTGGGCCCGCTGAAACCGCCGGGTCGCGAATAGGAAATCTCGAATCGGATCATTGGGGGAGCAAACGCCATGAAGACGACCCATACCTGTCAGAAGTCGGCGATCGCGCTGGCGGTTTCGAGCATCCTCGCCGGTGCGCCCGGAGTCGCGCGGGCGCAAAGTGCTGGGAACTCGCTCGAGGAAATCGTGGTGACAGCCACGCGTCGCGACCAGTCGGTCCTCGATGTTCCGTTCAACATCTCCGCAGTGAGCGGCGAAGCGCTCGAGAATGCCAATATCATCGACAGCGTCGAGGCGCTGCGCACCGCCGCGGGCGTCTCGATGGTCGATCGCGGCTTCCGCAATGCCGGCGTGACGAACGGCATCATCATCCGCGGCATCAACGTCGACCGCGGCACCGAAGGTGATGTGCCTCTGGCCGCGCCGCCGACCGTTGCGACCTACGTGGACAACACGGCCTCGTTCGGAAACTTCATCCTCAAGGACATCAACCGCATCGAAGTCCTTCGCGGACCGCAGGGCACGCTGTACGGCTCCGGCTCACTCGCGGGCAACGTGCGTTACATGATGAACAAGCCCGATCCCGAGAAGTTCAGCGGCCGGGCGAGCGTCAATGTCGGCCAGACGGAAGGATCGGGCGGTTATAACTTCAATCCCGACCTGATGTTGAACGTGCCGATCGGCGACACCTTTGCGGTCCGGCTGAACGTCGGCCAGGTGAAGAACGACGGCATCGTCGACTACCCGAACGTCTACCAGCTCGATTCCAACGGCGACCCGGTTGTGAATGGCGACATCGAGACCGCGACGCCGGTCTACAAGAAAGTCAAGGACGCCGACGAGGTCGACATCAAGTACGGCCGCGTCTCGGCCTACTTCAGGCCGAACGAGACGTTCAATGCCCAGCTAACTTATCAGAGGCAGGAAGATGACGTCGGCGCCCGCCGCCAGGTGACGCGCGGCGAAAATCTCGTCACCGGCGACAAGTACAAGGATTACGAGTTCGGCGGCGTCCAGCTCGAGCCTTCGAGCCGCGAGGTGGAACTCGCAGCGCTCGAGCTGGAGTTTGCGCTCGGCTTCGCCACGCTGACCTCGAGCACGTCCTATTACGACCACACCGGCCACGGCATCAGCGACAATTCCGGCGTTTATGCGCGTAACCGCTGGTTCGTCTATTACGGCAGTTCGCCGCGACCGATCGCCCAGGCGGAACGCTTTTACGACGATTCTGCCTTCTCACAGGAATTGCGGCTGGTCAGCAAGGGTGGACAATTCGTCGACTGGACCGCGGGCGTTTACTACACGGACCAGGACTACGACCTCGGGCAGAACAGCTACCTGGTCGGTTACATCCCGTACCTCAATGCCATCAACTGGTACGGCCTGGCGCCGTACACGACGAACCAGGATTTCCTGTTCCGCCGCAACCAGGCGTACAAGGAAACGGCGGTCTTCGGCGAAATGACGTTCAACTTCACCGACGACCTGCACCTCACGCTGGGCGGACGCTATTTCGACAACAAGGTCGACGTCGATGCCGAGGTCGGCGTGCCGATCTGGGGATATCCGCCCGGAACGGCCAACGAGAAGATCAACGATGACAAGTTCCTGTTCAAGGCCAATCTCGCCTGGGACGCGACGGATCACTCCATGTTGTACGGCACGTACTCGCAGGGATATCGGCACGCGGGCGCCAACGCAGTGCCGACCAGCGGGCGGTTTGCGGAGAATGAGGAATTCCTCACGTTCAACGCCGATACGGTGGACAACTACGAGATCGGCTACAAGGGCACGTACGGCCGGCAGCAGTTCGCGGTGTCGGCCTATTACATCGACTGGCAGGACCCGCAGCTCAATACCTCGACGCCGAACTGGGGCTTCTTCGCGGTCATCAACGGCGAATCGGCGCGCAGCCAGGGCATCGAGATCGAGTTGTCGGGCAGCATCACGGACAGCCTGTCGTATGCGTTCGGCTACACCTATGCCGACACCGAACTCACCGACGACGTGTACTCGCCGGCCGGGAATTCCGGGGGCAGCGGCGTGACGTATCCCGACCGGATCGGCGCCGAGGGTGACCGGTTGCCGGGCACTGCGAAGCACGTGCTCAGTGCCTCGCTGATGCACGACGTAACCTTGTCGAACGGGCTGAACGTCAACACCGTGCTGAACGGGTACTACCAGTCGGACGTGCTGAACAGCCTGGGCGACGACAAGTGCTTCACGTCGTACAACGCGATCGGCAACTGCCGCGACAGCGCGAACCCGGCGTCCGCTTTCTATGCGCCGGACTCCGTGTTTTCGCGGAGCTATGCGGAGATCGACGGCTTTCAGCTCTGGAACCTGAGCAGCACCGTCAGCAAGGACGCCTGGTGGGCATCGCTGTACATCAAGAACATCTTCAACGAAGCCGGCACCACGGGCGTGTTCCCGTTCCTCGTCGGCGGGTCCAATCCGTCCGACACCGAACGTTACTATGGCGACAATTCGCGGGAGTACATCGCGTTGCCGCGCACCTTCGGGCTGGTCGTCGGCTACAAGTTCTGAGGCCGGCCGCGGCGGCGGGGCCCGGTCCGGGCCCCGCTCGACTTGCTATCATGCCCGAGCCCGCATTGCGGCAAGCTGACGGGACAGGTGCTCGCCCGGCCATGACCATGAAAGCGCCATGCGGCAGGGAGCAATTGGCCGATCGGGTCGCAAGCTGCATCGACGGCAACGACCTGCGCCGGGCGCTCGCCGCGGGAGAGCAGCTCAACCGCGAGTATCCGGACTATGCCTACGGCTGGTATCTCTCGAGTTTCGCGCTGAAGAAGGCGCGGAACCTGCCGGGCGCCCTGGCGGCGATCGAACGTGCGCTGCGGCTGGACCCGGCCGACAAGTATCGCCTTCACCAGGCCAAGTGCATGTACGAGGTTCGCGACCTGGCCGGAGCCAAGGCCGCCATCGCCATCATCCGCGACCGGACGTTTGACGACGCGCGCCTGCACGAAGAAGTGGGCTCGCTCCTGAACCTGCTCGGCGATTACGCGCCCGCCCTGCGGCATTTCTCGAGGGCCGTCGAACTCGAGCCCGGCCACGCGGAGTATCAGTACAACAAGGCGGCGCTGCAGCGCTATTTCGGAGACATCGCCGGCGCGGAAGCCGGCTTCGACACGGTGATCGCGCTGAAGCCGGACGAGTACGAGGCGTACAACGCCCGTTCGCAGATGCGGACGCAGACATTGCGCGAGAACCACATCGAGCAACTGCGGTCGGTGCTCGCGCGCACGACCGCTCCTGCCGGTGTCGCGCAACTCTGCTACGCGCTTGCGAAGGAGCAGGAGGACGTCGGCGACTATGAAGGCGCCTTTGCGAGCCTCGCCCGCGGCGCCGAGGCCAAGCGCCGTCGCCTGCGTTATGACGTGGCCACGGACCTCCAGATCATGGACAAGATCCGTGAGGTCTACTCGGCGGATCGCTTCGACGGCCGAGACCCGGGGTTCGACTGCCCGGATCCGATCTTCATCATCGGCATGCCCCGCACCGGGACGACGCTGGTCGAGCGCATTCTCTGCAGCCATTCGCAGGTCTCGTCCGCGGGTGAGCTGAACGACTTTTCGGTTGAGCTGATCCGCCTCGCGCAGCAGCTCCCGGGTCCGTCACCGGCATCCCGGCAGGATTTCGTGGCGGCGACCGCACGGCTGGACTTTCGCACGCTCGGCGAGTCCTACGTGCGGAGCACGCGGCCGATGCGCGACGACCGGCCGTTCTTCATCGACAAGCTCCCCTTCAATTTTCTCTATGCGGGCCTGATCCACCTCGCGCTGCCGCGGGCGAAGATCGTGAATCTCCAGCGTCATCCGATGGACACCTGCTATGCCGTCTACAAGCAGCTGTTCAAGGATGCGTATCCGTTTTCGTACGACCTGGAAGAACTCGCCCGGTACTACATCGCCTACGACCGGCTGATGGCGCATTGGAATGAAGCAATGCCCGGCGTGATCCTCACGGTCCGATATGAAGCGCTGGTGGCCGACGTTGAGGCAGAAACGCATCGCCTGCTGGATCATTGCGCCCTGCCTTGGGAGGAGAGCTGCCTGCAATTTCATCGCAACTACGCAGCGCTTCGACCACGGCGAGCGCCGTGCAGGTGCGCCAGCCGATCTACGACACCTCCGTCGGGAAGTGGCGTCATTACGCGCGCCAGCTCGAGCCGCTCCGTGCGTCGCTCGAGCGGGCCGGAATCGATACCCGCTGATCTCGCTCATCGAACGGCCGACGGCGGCACGAGGAACGGACCCACATGACGACCCCGATCCCAGGAGGACTCCCGCGCGCAGCACCCGAAGGGCTCGTGGCCTGTGTGCTGCTGGCGTTCCTGGCCACCGCCGGCCTGTTCTACGTCAACATCATGCCGGCGCTCGTCGCCGGCCTCATCGACGGACTCGGCTTCACCAAGCGCCAGGCCGGGTTCGTCGGTTCGGCCAACGTCTACGGTGCCGCCTGCGGCGCGTTGGTGGCCGTCTTCCTGGTGAGCCGCTTCCCTTGGCGCCGGATCGAGGTCGCCGCACTGAGCCTGCTGCTGCTGCTCGACCTCGTGTCGACGCAGGTGACGGCCGCGGGGCCATTGATCGCCCTGCGGTTCGTGCACGGCTTCGTGGGCGGCATCTCGGTGGGTATCGGCCTCGCGGTGATGGCGCGCACCAAGGTGCCGGACCGCGCCTTCGGCATGTTGCTGACCGTTCAGTACGGCGCCGGCGGGCTCGGCGTGATGTTCCTGCCGCGGCTCGCGCACCAGTTCGGCCCGCAGGTGCTGTTTCTCGCGCTGGCCGCGTTCACGCTGATCACGCTGCTGATGCTGCCGTTCCTCGCCGAGTATCCGCCGCGGGATCGGGGCCCCGTGCTGGCCGGCAAGCCCGAGGCGGTCCGACGCATCCCGCTCTTCAAGACCCTCGTCGCCGTGTTCCTGTTCCAGGCGTCGAACATGGGCATGAGCGCGTTCATCATTCCGCTCGGGCGGTACTACGGGCTCGAGGACACCTTCATCAGCAACACGCTCGGGTTCGCGAGCTGGATCGGGGTGCTGGGTTCTGTCGCCGTCATCTGGATGGCCGGCCGACAGGGTCGGGCAGTCCCGATTGCGGTCGCTCTCGTGGCGACCCTCGTCGGCATCGCGGCGTTCCTGCGCAGCGACGCCGCCTGGGTTTTCATCGCTGCCAACGCGGTGACCGCGATCACGTGGTCGTTCCTGATCCCGTATTTCTTCGGCATGTGCGCGGATTTCGACCCGGCCGGCCGCTCGGCGACGATGGCGGGATTCTTCTCGAAGATGGGCCTGGCCTCGGGACCAGCCATCGCCGCACTGCTGCTGGGGCGGGATAATTACGGTTTGCTGATCACCGTTTCGTTGATCGGTCTCGGGCTCTGCGGCGTCGCAGTGCTCGGCCCGGCGCGACTGCTGGACCTCGGGAGGCGCGCACCCTCACCAGTGGGTGATTAGCGGGAAGCCGGGCCCGCTGGACTCGAGATCGCGCGCCCGGCGCTCCCGCATGCGTTCGAACAGCGCGCTGCGCTTGGATTCGAGCCAGTCCTCCCGCGACACCGTCCGGTGCGATCGTTCCTCGAGCTCTTCCCGGCGGAAGGCATCGAATTCCTCGTAGCCGTCCAGCTCGTGGCGCAGTTCCCGAAGCACGAGTTCGAGCATGATCGCGTCGTCGACGAGGCCGAGGACGGGAACGTCGTCGGGCACCATGTCGTTGGCATCCGCGACGTAGGCGAGCCCCTCGAGCACGCGCTTGCGGTCCGGCTCGGGCAACTGCCACTCGGCATCCTCGAGCATGTGGACGAGCGCCTTGACCTTGCCGATCCTTGCCAGGACGAAAGGCGAGTGCGTGCCCGATGCCAGCTTCGACACGGCCGCACTGGCCGCCGCCGCGATCTCGTGCGCAGGCCGCTGCCTGGCCACCGATCGAGCGCGGTGCATGACCTCGCGAAAGTATTCGAGCTCGACGTCCGAGATCTCGAGCGTCACCGTCATCGGCATGCGGGGACTCCTTCGGTCAGGGCTTCGACCGATCCTTCAGCGGGTCCGTGGCGAGGCCGACCTTCACCAGCCCCGCGTTCTGCGCGTCCGCCATGATGCCGGCCAGCACCTGGAACTGCGTCGTGCGGTCCACGTGCAGGTGCAGTTCCGGCTGGGGCTTGCGCTGCGCTTCGCTGGCAAACCGCTCGACCAGGGTCTTGCGCTCGATGGGCACGTCGTTCAGGTACATCGTGCCGTCCGCCAGCAGCGAAACCACGATCGTGTCCGGTTTCTCCTCGAGCAGCACCGTCGAGGCCTGGGGCAGATCGATCTTGATCTTGTGCGCGAGCAGCGGCGCCGTGATCATGAAGATGATCAGCAGCACCAGCATGACGTCCACCAGCGGGGTGGTGTTGATCTCGGCCATCGGGGTGGTGTGGGGCAGGCCGCTGCCGCCGAGTCCGCTGAATGCCATGGCTGTCTCCGCTCGTGATCAGGCTGCCTTCTTGGCGTGCGCGCGGTGGTGGTCCATCGACGACGGCACCCTGGCTCCCGTGGTCAGGTACGCGAGCATGTCCTCGGCGAAGGCATGGAAGCTGGCGATGATGACGCGGTTGTTGCGTACCAGCAGGTTGTAGCCGAGCACGGCGGGCACGGCCACCGCGAGTCCCAGCGCGGTCATGATGAGCGCCTCGCCCACCGGGCCGGCCACCTGGTCGAGCGACGTCTCGCCGGTGGCGCCGATCCTCACCAGCGCATGGAAGATTCCCCAGACGGTGCCGAACAGGCCGACGAACGGCGCGGTGCTGCCGACGGTGGCGAGGAAGGTGAGTCCCGTCTCGAGTCGCTCCATCTCGCGGTTGATCGAGGCGCGCAGCGCACGATCGAGGAACTCGGCGCGATGCAGGGTGCCCGCGAGCCGATCCTCGGTGAGCTGGTCGTGGTGGTGCATCGCGAACTCTGCATCGAGCGCGATCTTCGAGAACGGCTCCCAGTCGGGTTGTTGCTCGAGGAACGGGATGGCCTGGTCCGTCGGGGTCTTCCAGAACGAAGACACCACGTGGTTCGAGCGCGTCCGGATCCGCGCGACCCGAACGAACTTGATGACCATGAAGTACCAGGAGACGATCGACATGAACACCAGCAACCCGAACACGAACAGCCCGATGGCGTCCGTCTCCCTCAGGAAGTTGGCGAAACTCATGGTCGTCAGGGCTTCGGTGGGATGCATGTCGGGCTCCCTTCAATCGATCAACTTGAATTCGATCGGCACGACCGTCCAGGCGCGGACCGGCAGGCCGTTGCGCACGGCAGGCTCGAAGATCCATTCCTTGATGGCCGTCATTGCGGCTTCGTCGAGGGCCGAGTCGCCGCTCGACTTCGCCAGCGTGATTTCCTGGGGCGAGCCGTCCTCGCCCACGAGTACTCGCACCTTGACGACGCCCTCGGTGCCCAGCCGCAGGCAACGCGGCGGATAGACGGGTGGCTTCATGCGTCGCAGCGCCACCTTCGACACGGTGACCGGCCCGGGTGCGACTTCACCGGCACCGGTGCCCTCTGCGGTCGCGCCGGGCGGGCTCGGCGGGCCCGGCTCTCCCGGCAGCAACTCGTCGCCCATCTCGTATTTCTTCACCTCGGTGTCCGGCGGGACCGGGTGTTCCGTCGGCGTGTCGACCAGGATCGGGACGGGACGCGTCAGGCGCGGCGCGGTCTTGGATTGCTCCGCGGCGCCGACCTCGGATTCAGGTTCGTCCATGCGCGGCAAGGGCGGCGGCGGCAGCCGCTCGAGGCTCACCTGAAACAGCGGCGAGGCTTCCGCGGAGGTGTCCGGTGGCGGGGCGGTCAGCAGCCCCGCGATACCGGCCAGGTGCAGGACCGTGACGCCCAACAGGACGAACGCCGCACTCCAGGTGAGGCGTTCGTCGTGGACGTAGCGATCAATCCTCATGCGTTGTCGGAACGACGGACCCGTGCGATGTGCGGGGGCCGAGGATTCAAATCTATCCGCTTGTCCGCCCATCGTCCCCGCCGGCACGGGGCCGGAAATACCTAAGGGAGCAGGGACATTCCACCCAACGGCCGATCATGGGGGCGAAAGCCGGCCACCATCACGCCTCGCCCGCTCAGGGTTGCCACTCGCACGCTTGCACGCCTTCGGCAGGCGCGGGCCACGTGCGGCTGCCTTTCTTGGGGTCGGTCGGTTGGTCGGCGAGGGCCCAGGCCAGCGTTGCGTATGCCGCCACGTTGAAGGCGAGGTCCTTCGCGTCGACGCGATCGATCCGGTCCGCATCCGTGTGGTGGATCTCGAAATACTTCGACGCGTCGTGCTGCAGTTCGAACACCGGCACGCCGCGTTCGCGCAGCGGACTGATGTCGGCGCCGCCGCCGGTCTCGTTGCTGGCGAAGGTCACGCCGAGCGGCGCCAGCCAGTCCGCGAGCCGGATCACGCCCGGCAGGTCCGCGGGTTCGACCTTGCTTTCGAGTCGGAACACGCGGCCCGAGCCGAGGTCGGCCTCGAGGGCCGCCGCGTGCTGCGCGAGTTCGTTCTCGTGGTCGAGCGCATACCGCTTGGCGCCCGAGAGCCCGAATTCCTCGTTGGCGAAGAGGATGACGCGCAGGCTGCGACGAGGCTTGCGCTTCATTTCGCCGATGCGACGGGCCGCTTCCATCACCGTCACGACGCCCGCGCCGTCGTCCTGCGCGCCGGCGCCGACGTCCCAGGAATCGAGGTGCGCGCCCAGGATCACGAACTTCTCGGCGGCCGTGCCCGCATCGCGTCCCGGGATCTCGCCGATGACGTTCGCGCTCTGCGCCGTGCCCTGGCAGGCGGCGCTGCTCGACACGCGCACGCGTACCGGACCGCCCGCGTAACGCGCCATCAGGCGATCGGCGCTCACGTTGCCGATGGCAAACGCGGGGATGCGCGGAACGCCGTTCGCGTAGCGCATGCTGCCCGTGTGCGGTCGGTCGGCGTCTTCGCTGCCCACGGCGCGAATGACCACGGCCACGGCGCCCTTCTTGGCCGCCTCGATCGCCCCCTGAACGCGATTGCGCACGGTGGGGCCATAATCCATGCCGTCGCGGGTCTCGAGCATGCGGTCGTAGAGGAAGACGATCTTGCCGGCGACCTCGCTCGACGGGAGGTCCTTCAACTCATCCACCGACGTGGCGGCGACGACGTCCGCTTCGATCGGCTTGCCGTCGGTGCCGACCGAGCCGCCGAGCGCTAGCGCGGCGAAGTCCAAGGGCTGCTCCCCGACGAGCTGCACGCTCGCGGTGCCGCGGACCCAGCGCGGCACTGTCACCGGCTCGGCGCGGACGTTGCTGAACCCCTGCGCCTTCAGGGTCTCGAGCGCCCACGCGACGGCTCTGGCATCGCCCTCGCTGCCCGCGAAACGATTGCCAACCTTTTCCGTCAGGTCCTGCAGCGTCGCATAGGCCCGGCGATCTTCGAGCGCGTTGCGCTGCAGTTCGCGAACTTCCTCGGGGACCGCGTCCGCGGCAGTGACCAGCACCGGCAGCAGTGCGCCAACGGCAAAGGCTGCGGCGGCCAGTGGACGTCGTGACATGCGGGTCTCCAGGTTCGGACGCGGAAGCCGAGGCATCGAGACGTTGCAGGCTACAGCTGCGAGCTGACGCCGGGCACCACGCGCGCGATCCAGGCCTGGAACTTGCGTCCGCCGGACGCCTCCGGCGCGCTGTCGTAGGTGGCCGAGCCGTCGCTCCAGCGGATTTCGCCGTCCTGCAGCGTGACGCTCCACGCGCGCTCGGGCGACGACTCCGTCGCGAAGATCTTTTCGAGCTGCGCGGCGATCACCGGCTCGTCGACGAAGACACCCTGCTCGCAGTTGAGCGACGTCGAACGCGGATCGAGGTTGTAGCTGCCGACGAAGGTCCGCGTGCCGTCCACCGTCAGCGCCTTGGTGTGCAGGCTCGCGCCCGAGGATCCGAACATGCTCGATTTCACCGTGCTGCCGCGCGTGGGCTTCAGCTCCCAGAGCTTGACGCCGCCCTCGAGCAGCGGCGGGCGCCACTTGGAGTAGCCTCCGTACACCATGGCCACGTCGTTCGCCGCCAGCGAGTTCGTCAGGATGCGGACGTCGGCGCCTTTCCGTGCAACTTTTACGAATCCATCGGTGCCTGCCTGTCCCGGAACGAAGTACGGCGAAATGACGGTGAGCTTCTGCTCCGTGTGCGCAACCACCGGGCCGAGCAGAGCGAGCACCTCGGAGCCGGCGATGCCTTCGCCCTGGCCCTGTGCCTTGGCGGGTTCGTCCGAGACGAAGCGGTACTTTGCGGTCCATTGCATTGGCCAGTCGCCGGCGATCAGTCGCTGCACTTCGTCGTTTTCCTTCAGTTCCTGCGCGAACCTGGACGTCGATTGTTCGGCGAGCCGCGGCGCCGCCTTCTTGCGCAGGGCGTCGAGTGCCTCGGTCGAGACGTTCTCCGGCGACAGTATCGACATCGGATACGCCAGCGGCGAGTTCCAGTACCTGTCGAACGACGCCGATGCATCGCGCACGATCGGGCCGACCATCGCGAAATCGAGGTCCGAGAAATTGACCTCTTCGCTGGCGCCGAAGTACTCGTCGCCAAGGTTGCGGCCACCGACGACCGCGATGCGGTTGTCGGCGATCCAGGTCTTGTTGTGCATCCGGTGGTTGATACGGCCGAAGCTGCCGAGCGCTTCGAATGCGAAGCTGAGCGAGCCCGAGCGCGACTCGAACGGATTGAACATCCGCACCTCGATGTTCGGATGCGCGTCGAGCGCGGCGAACGCATAGTTGCTGTTGCGCGCGTCCATGTCGTCGACCAGCAGCCGCACCTTCACGCCGCGGTCGGCGGCCTCGAGCACCCGGTAGGCGAGGAACGCGCCGGTGCCGTCGTCGTGCCAGATGTAGGTCTGTACATCGAGGCTACGCCCGGCTGCCAGCGCGGTGCGGGACCGGATGGCGAACGCCTCGGGTCCCTCGTTGACCAGGCGGAATCCGGACTCGCCTGGATGCTTCTCTTCGGCGGGCCCGATGGTCCAGTCGAGCGGCGTTCCGGTGGCCAGCGGCACGGCGGTCTCGATGGGCAGCGCCGGTCGCGGCTCGAGGCTGGCGCAGCCGGCGAGCGTGAGCACGGCGAGGCAGGTCAGCAGGCGTGGGAGGCGGTGCATGGTGGTCCTGAGAGTCTGAATCCGAGGTCGAGGCCGGGGAATTAGACGGATCCGGGCCGGAGATGTCGAGTGCGAGCGACCGCCGTCGATGATCCGACGGCTTGCGCGGCCAGGCTGCCTAGCGGCACTTCACGAGCGTGGGCTTGGCCCCCCGGGTCAGCATGAATCTGCCGACGAGCGCCTTCGTGTCGCCGCGCCTGATCGAGAGCTGCATCGTGCCGTCCTTCACTCGACCGGCGTAACGCACGCCGAAGCCCGCGGAGCCTTCGCCTGGCCGCGCCGGGCCGCCGTGTTCCTCGGCATACCGGCCCGGCACGTCGAAGCGGCCTTCGGCGTCCGGCACGATGGGCTGGTCGAATTCACCGTGCGCGCAGTCGAAATCGGCGGTGCCGCCGTTTGCGTTGAGTTCGAGACTGACGTGATTCCCGGCCCAGGCGCCGAGCAATGGGGTGTCCGCTGCACCGCTTGTCGTTATGCCAAACACCGACCACGCGAGAAACAGCGTCGCGAGTCGCTGAAAACGAACACGGGGTGAACGCCCGTGCGAGACGTTCACCCCGCGATTCATTCTGAGAGGCCCCTGCTTACTGGCAGGAAGTCAGCTTGAACGAGTGAATGTAGGTGGTCCAGTTGAACGAGCCGTCGCCCGGCAGATACTCGGTCGTGAACACCATCTGGCAGCCGTCCAGGGGATCCACGCTGATCGTGCTGTAGTCGCCCCACCGCGAGAGCGTGCCGGTCTGGGAGCCGCCGCCTGCGAGAACCGTGGTTTCGTTGGAAAGCTGTCCAGCCGGATCCCCCGGGCCGCGGAAGGCATAGCGGATGCTGGGCTTGATGGACGAGCTCGAAACGTTGTACCCGACGACAATGCCGCCGTTCTTGTCCATCGCGGCGCTGCCCATCCAGCGATACGTCGTGTCCGGTTGGTAGGTGCCCTGGTTGGCGACCGAGGGCGTGCCACCCGCGATGTTGATGTCGTACCAGCGAATGCCGCTGACGCCACCCGACGACACCGAGTGGTTGACCAGCAGGGCTTCGCGGCCGGCGAACTTGCGGTAGCTGAGGCGATACATCAGCCGATCCGCCAGCGAATCGAGTGTGCGACTCGTGCCGGGCTGCGGGATGCAGGTACCGCCGCTGCAGGCGCGGCTGAATGCCGCAACGGGGATGGCGGTCGGTCCCGTCAGCGTGCCGGTGCCGGTCGTCCAGTTGACGGCGAACTTCCAGAACTGCATCGCCGTCGAGGTGATGCTCAGCAGATAGTTGGGGGTTCCGCCTGCAGGTTGCGTCGCACCTTCGATGTCTGCCGGCAGCAGGCTGCCGTAGCTGTTGCTCGTCTGGGCGCAAATCTGCCGCGCGGCCTGGCCGATGAGCATTTTGTCACGCTCGAGCGCACAGACCTTGCTGCCGACGAAGGTACGGCCGCGCTTGAACATGTTGTACGTGATGTAGTACCCGTCGCTGCCACACACCCATTTTCGGGTAGTCGTTGAAGTCAGTGCCGTACGAGTATGAGTAGCGGTAATAGTCGCCCGTCGGGTCGTTCGTAGCGGAGACCGCAACGCACTGCGTGTAGGGCGAGGCCGAGACCGCAAACTGGGTGAGGATCCAACGATCGGCGATCTGGTCGTACTGCACGATCGGGTCGCCGTCATTGTATGACTCGCAGGGACCGCCGAAACCTTGCCACACGGTGTTGCCCTGCTTCGGGAAGCCCGAAACGAGGTTGAAGGCCGTGATCTCTTTGGTGGTGGCGTTGCGGGTCAGCGTGTAAATCGAATAACGCAGGTTGACCCACTGCACGTAGTGACTGGGTCCGAGGTCGCCGGTCGTGTCCGGCGGGGCGACGCGAGCGGCAGGGTCGACCGGCGTGCCAATCGTTCCTGCCAACGGGGTAATGGACGTCTGCGAATAACCGTAGCCGCTGGCCGCGAGCGGATCCACGAACGATGGATTGGTGTGGCCGATGGGCAGCGGACGGCCCGGCTCAAAGTCCCGACCGCCGCGCGCCATGGCGGGCTCACCGCGATCAACCATCTCGCGCAACGGAACGGGCGTCTTGTCGAAATGCACCGGCAGGCTGACTTCGGCCCGAGCCTGCGGCGGAAGGTCGTATTGCCCGCTGCGGTCGCAGGAAGCGCCGCCACGGCGGAGACGGTCGCAACCGCCAGGCAGGCCAATGATCTCTTCATTCTCTTCTCCCTGACGCACGAGGCGGTTTCGTCCCGCCGCTCGCTTGTGAATGTTGTCAATGCATCCCGACGTGCTCTTCGCCTTGCTGCCCGGGGTCGCGGGGCCCTTCGCCGCAGCGAATGCAGTCGGTATTTTGCGGTGAAACTATCCGCAGTCGGTCCCGCGGTCAATGACAGGCGCGTCCCTGCGTGATGCATTTCCGGCACGATTGACGTGCAGCAGGCGTTCGGTGGACTGACCCGTGACCTGAGCCCCGGAATCCCGTGGCCGGGGTCCATTCGACATAACGATGGACGGCCATGCGGCCTTGGTCGGTTCGATCAACCCAGGGGGGTCATCACCGAGGCTGTTCAGTTCAGGGCCGCGCTGCATCCACGCAACGTTCCGCGCGCGACACCGATCACCTGGCACGGCCCGATCGGGCCCCGACCTTCACATCATCCGCGTTCGCGATCCGGTTGATCAGTCTGGAAAGCCACATTGAGCCTGCACTCGATTCGCGCCTACAAAGGTTCGGGTCGGCCGGAGTGCCGATCGTGACCGACGAGGACCGTCATGAAGATGCATGCACGCATGATTCGCGGCCTGCTGGCGTTCGGCGCCGCAACTCTTCTCTTTGCAGCGGACGCTCGCGCCCAGGACCCGTCGGCGCCCGCACCTGCCCTGCTCCGGCGACCGCGCCGGTCGCCGGTCCCTGAAGTCTGGACAGGCTTCTACTTCGGAGGTGGCGGGACGTACTCGAACGTGAGCGTGCAAGTCGGCCAAAGCGACTGTTACTACGACTGCTACTGGGGCGACTACTACGACTACGACCAGGGCGACGGCGACTTTGGCTATTCGCTGCACGCCGGCTGGCGCTTCCACAAGTATGGCGCGCTCGAAGTCAGTTACATGGACGCGGGCCCGATCGGCTGGGACCAGGACCTGGTCTACATGCCCGAGTTCAACGACTTCTACAACAACCGCGTCGAGTACTCCACGAAGGTCACGGAAGTGACGTTGATGGGCGTGCTGCCGTTCGGCGAGATGTTCGAGGTCTACATGAAGCTCGGCGCCGCATTCTCCGAGGCCGAAAGCCTGCAGCGCCTCGACCAGTCGTTCGGCGACGAGGTCGTCACGCGCAGCGTCAGCGACAACGGCACGGACTTCGTGTGGGGTCTCGGCTTCGGGGTGACGTTCGCCAAGGCGTTCCACGTGCGGCTGGGGTTCGAGTCCGTCGGCATCGACGAGGACGTGCTCAACACGCGGAACAACACGACGCTCGACTCGATTCTCCTGGAGGGCCAGTTCCGCTTCGGCGGGAAGTGAGGCAGGCGGTCCGGCCGCCATTGTCCGGCCGCCATTGTCCGGACGGGTCGTTCCCGTCCATGATGCGGGCTCCCGGCCCTGACGCGGCCGTCCGGAGTCCGCAGTCGTTTCATGAGCGAAGTCGTTCCTCCCTCGCGCCGTCGCGGCACCGGGCGCGTCCCGCGCACCTGCGGGCCCCGTGCTCGCGCCGCTGCCAAGGCTCGAGGTCCCGTGGTCACCGCTCGAGGTGCTCAGCACCGAGCAGGTCGAGCGTATCCTCGTCGCCGCCTATCGGGTGCTGGAGGAAGCGGGACTCGAGATCCGCAGCGCGTCGGCGCGAGAGGCCTACCGGCGGGCCGGCGCGACTCGTGGACGACGATTCGCAGCGTGTACGCATGGGTCGGGATCTGGTGGCCGCGCAACTGGCGCTCGCGCCCGAGCGCTTCGTGCTGCACGCCCGCAATCCGGCGCGCGACCTGCACGTGGGCGGGCGGGTGGTGAATTTCGGACCGGTGAACGGGGCGCCGAACGCGAGCGACCTCGAGCGCGGTCGCCGTTACGGGGATATCGCCGCGTTCCGCGACATCCTCAAGCTGACCCACACACTCGGGGTGCTGCACTGGCAGGGCGGCATCGTCGTCGAGCCGGTCGACGTGCCCGTGCCGGTACGGCACCTGGCGGCGTACCGCGCGCACATCGAATGCGCGGAGACGGTGTGGGCCGCGCGTGGCGTCGGTGGCGTGCAGGCCGAAGACGCGATCGCGCTGTCGGCCATCGAGCACGGTTGTTCGATCGAGGACCTCGCGGCCCGGCCGACCTTGATGACCGTGACGAACGTGAATTCGCCGCGCCGCGTCGACGAGGAAATCCTCGACAACATCATGATCATGGCCCGTCACGGGCAATGCGTCGTGATCACGCCGTTCACGCTGATGGGCGCGATGGCGCCGATCACGCTCGCCGGCGCGCTGGTGCAGCAGACGGCCGAGGCGATGGCGATCATCGCGCTGTGCCAGCTCGTGCGGCCGGGCGCGCCATGCGTGATGGGCGGGTTCACGTCGAACGTCGACATGCGCACGGGATCCCCGGCCTTCGGCACGCCCGAATACGTGCACGCCTCGCTCGCCACCGCGCAGATCGGCCGGCGGCTGAAGATCCCGGTGCGGACCAGCGCGGTGAACGCGTCGCCGGCCGTGGATGCGCAGTCGACCTACGAGACGGCGTTTTCACTGCAGGCGGCGATCCTGAGCCACAGCCACCTCATCAATCACGCCGCGGGCTGGCTCGAGGGCGGGCTCGTCGCGTCGCTCGAGAAGATCGTGGTCGATGCGGAGATGCTGCGAGGCTGGGCCGAGATCCTGAAGCCGATCTCGTTCGACGACGACGATCTTGCGGTGGAGGCCATCAAGGGCGTGGAGCCGGGCGGGCATTTCTTCGGCACGGCGCACACGCTCGCGCGGTACGAAAAAGCGTTCTACCGGCCGCTGCTCTCCGACTGGTCGAACTTCGAGAACTGGACGGAGGCGGGGGGCAAGGACGCGACGCGCCGAGCCACGGACGTGTGGAAGCGTCTGCTGGCCGAGTACTCGCCGCCGCCGCTCGATGCGGCGGTGCGCGAGGCTGTCGATGCCTACATTGTGCGACGCTCCGCCGAACTCGGATGCGACGCGCCGGGGTGAGCGATGCCATGACCGGCGCGATCATGAATGCCCGCATGTACTCGGTGACGCCCGCCGTCGAGACGCTGTGGCGCGAACTTCTGCAGCACGTGACGGCCGAGGCGCGGGTGCCGTTGACGTACATTCCGTATCCGGCGCCGCAGCCTCTCGAGGATCTGTGGTCGCGTCCGGACCTCGGCTGCGTGTTCATGTGCGGCTATCCCGTGGCGCTGAAACTCGCACCCGTCGTGCCGGTGGCCGCGCCGGTGCCGCGCGCGCCGTGGGCGGCAGGGCGTCCCGTGTATCGCTCGGACCTGATCGTGCGCGAGGAAGCGCCGTTCCGGACGCTCGAGGACACGTTCGGCGGACGGGCAGGGTGGACGGTCGAGCACTCGCATTCTGGGTTCAACGCGTTCCGGCACCACCTGCTCCGGTATCGCACGCCGGAACGGCCGAAGCTGTACGGCCAGATGCTCGGCCAGCTCGTCACCGCGCGGGCGATTCTCGATGCGGTGCGCGATGGACGCATCGACGTGGGCCCGCTCGACGCGTACTGGCACATGCTGATCGCGAAGCACCATCCGTCGTTGACCCGAGGCATCCGCGTGCTGGAGACGACCGACGTGGCGACGATGCCAGCGTTCGTGACGTCCGCGTCGACCCCGCCTGCGACCGTCGAAGCCTTGCGGGACGCATTTGTGAACGCGTCACGCCGCCCGTGGTTCGCAGAGTTCGCGGACGAGTTGCTGATCGACGGCTTTGCGCCGGTCGATGCGGCAGACTACGAGCGCACGCTCGAGTGGGACCGCGAGGCGAAGGCGGCGGGGTATCCGCTCCCGGCGTGATCGCCATCCGGTGCCGTGCACTAGCGGTTGTGGCGCGGGCTCGTCGAGCCATCCACGTTCCCGCGGGAACTTCCAAGCAAGACTAAGCAATTAAAAGCCCTCGCCGGCCCGGATCGCGCCACGCCGGCAGAGCCCCATGAGGGTCCGGACCTTCGCGGCTCACTCACTCCCGCTACACTCCCCACCCAAGGGAGGACGCATTGACCGACGCGTCGAAAGAGCGTGACGACGAGCGGGCCTGGGCCAAGCTGAGCCGCCGCAAGGTGGTGCAGTGGGGCCTCGCATACGCCGCGGGCGCCTGGGCCCTGCTGCAGGTCATCGGTTTTGCCGCCGACGCGTTTCATTGGCCGGACGTCACCAAGCAGCTCTCGATGCTGACGCTGGCGATCGGCCTGCCCGTCGCCATGACGCTGGCCTGGTACCACGGCGACCGTGGCGAGCAGAGCGTGACGCGCGCCGAGCTCGCCGTCCTGACGTTGCTCCTGCTCCTCGGCGGTGGTGTGCTCTGGCTTTTCGGGAATCGCAGCGTTCTCACGACAGCCAGCGTCAAGTCAGTTCCTGCCGCGCCCGGACCGGCTCCGTCTGTCGCGACTTCGAACCTACGTCCCTCCATCGCTGTGCTGCCGTTCGTGAACATGAGTCCGGACAAGGACCAGGAGTACTTCTCGGACGGATTGTCCGAGCAGATGCTCGACCTGCTGGCGAAGGTGCCGCAACTGCGCGTCATCTCGCGGACCTCGTCCTTCTCGTTCAAGGGCAAGGAGGTCGACGCCGCAACCATCGCGCGCACCCTGGGCGTCTCGCATCTGCTGGAGGGCAGCGTGCGCAAGTCCGGGAATCGCCTGCGCATCAGCGCCAAGCTCGTACGGGCCTCGGACAGCTCGCAGATCTGGTCCGAGACGTATGACCGGAATCTCGAGGACGTCTTCAGGATCCAGGACGAGATCGCCCAAGCTGTCGTCTCGCAGCTACGGGTCACGATGCTCGGAACGTCGATGCCGGAGAGCCAGGCCACGAATCCCGCGGCATTTGCTGATTACATGCGGGCCCGGCAGTTGTACCGGTCAAGTACCAAGGACAACCTCGAACAGGCGAGCGCGCTGCTCGAGCGCGTCGTCGCCGCCGATGACGAGTACGGCCCCGCTTGGCGACTGCTCGCAAAAGTTTATGCCTCGCAGGCCTGGGTTCGGCTTCCTGCCTCTGCACGAGGGTTTCGCCAAGGCTCGCGCCGCAATCCAGCGGGCGATCGATATCGATCCGTCCGATGCAGCGTCGATCGCCGGGCAGGCCAACCTGGCACGGTCCTACGACATGAACCTGCCCGAGACCGCGCGCCTGCTGAAGCGCGCCTTGTCGATCTCGGCGCGCAGACGAGACCGTCCTGGCTGCAGCCGGAGCCCTGACGCGGCGATCAGGAGACGGCCCGCGCGCGATCGCCGATCTTCGAGGAACTGGTGCGCCGCGACCCGGTGAACGGCAATGGCCTGGAACAATCTCGGCTATCGCGTACTTGGTGTTCGGCCGGTACCCCGACGCGATCGCGGCGCTTCGGAAGTCGCTCGAACTGGAACCCGACGCGGTATTCACTGCACGAGATTCTGGGCGAAGCGCTGATGTTCTCGGGCGACCTCGACGCCGCGCTTGCCGAGATGCAGCTGGAGCCCCACGACACCATGCGACGCCTGGGGCTTGCTTTCGTCTATGCCGCGCAGGGACGACGCGGGGAAGCACAGCGACTGCTGGAAGAAGTCGGGCGCGAGCATCCGGATTTTTCCAGCCCGGTGGCTGCTGGCTATGCGAGGCTCGGCAAGGCCGACGAGGCGTTCGAGTGGCTGGACCGGGCCCTGCAGGAACGCGATGGGGGCGTCCTTGAGGTGAGAGCCGGACCATTGTTCCAGCCGCTGCGGAAGGATCCTCGCTATGTGCCGCTGCTGCGACGGATCGGCCTGTCGGACGAGCAGGTCGCGGCACTCGATTTGAGCATCAATTTCCGCTGGCGGCAGGGTCGGCCGAGGCGGTACCGGCGAGGCGCATTGACGGGCTTTGATTCGACGGATTCCCGCCCCGGGTATATAAGCGGTTTAGGCAGCGGCCGGATAAGGCAGCGCCGAATTGGCGGCGAATCTCAACAAGATAAGGGGATGTTCATGAACAGGACATGGCTCTGGTGTCTCGTCAGCGTGCTTTCGCTCGGGGGGACTTCGATTGCGCAGGCTGAGCAGGCGAGCGGCGGAATCGAGAAGGCGATCGCGGCGCTGGAAGCCCAGTGGATGCAGTCGCAGAAGACGAACAATCCCGATCTCGTTGCCCCGTTGCTGGCGGACAAGATCGTGCTCACGAACCCCGATGGCAAGGTCGCCAATCGGGCCGAAGCTCTGGCGATGGCGAAAGCGACCAAGTACCGGACCGTCGAGTATCAGGATGTGAAGGTCACGGTATTCGGTGATACGGCCATCGCGACGGGTGGTTTCAAGGGCACGGGCACCGATGAGTCTGGAAAGCCTTTCGATACGCATGAGCGCTGGACCGACACGTGGGTCAAGATGCCAGACGGCAAGTGGCAGTGCGTCGCGAGCCACAGCTCGAGCGTAAAGAAGTAACGGCGCTTTCCGCCCGCTTCGGGGAAACCCGAAGCGTCAGGCCGTGCGTCGAGGCGGCACCCGCCCCGTCGGATGCTGCGGGCGGTCGTGCGGCGTGAACAGGAACCGCCGCGCGACGTCGAAATACGTCGAGTACAGCAGCCCGCCGTTCTCCGCGACGAGGCGATCGCGCTGAAGCCGGTACCGCGCGTTGTAGCGGTACCACGGGATCAGCGGTTCCTCGTGGTGCAGCGAATGCAGGTTGTTGAAGAGGAACAGCGGCCCGAGGATCCACGAGTCCTCGACGATCGCAGTGCGCTGGCGCATGTCCGCACGCGCACGATGCTCGGCGAACGAGCGGATCAGGAGGATGCCGTTGCCAGGCATCACCATGGCGACGACGTACAGCCAGAACGGAATGCCGCAGACGGCCGTCACCCAGTACACCACCGGCACGCAGGCCAGAGGTGCACGATCCATGCGGCGCGCGCCTCGGGCTCGTTGCGCGCGATCGCGGTCGCCTCGCGCATCAGGAAGCGGGGAATCCGCCACCACGGGCCGATCAGCACGCGGCCCGCGAGCGTCAACTGCAGTTCCACCATGCGGCGCGTGAAGGGCGACAGGCCCTGCCACGTTTCGGGCGTCCAGTAGTTCGATTCCGGGTCGTCGATCGGGTCGGTGAGCCGGTCGTTGATGTGGTGGATCAGGTGCGAGCGGCGATAGCGGTCGTACGGAATCCACAGCGAGAGCGGGACGATCCCGAACAGCCGGTTCACCGCGTTCGATCGCGTCGGATGCCCGTGCAGGATCTCGTGCTGCAAGGAGCTGTGCAGCGTCAGCAGCACGGCAACGCACGGCGCGACGACCCAGAGCGGCCATTCGCCATAGGCATGCGTCGCTGCGAGCCAGCCGCCGTAGCAGGCCACGATCAATGCGACCGTCGGCCACTCGATGGCCGGTACGGGCGTGGCAGTGTCGGAGTTCTCGGTTGGGCTCATCCGTTGGGTCAGCGGCGTGGAAATGGCCGCCGGATATTAGCAAAGCGGACGCATCGTGCTCAGGCGGCCCGTGCGGCCGGGACGTAGCGCTGCTCCAGGAGCCGCATTCCGTCGTACAGCGCGATGGCCATCAGGCCCGTCACCAGCCCGCCCTGGAGCACGAACGCGTTGTTGTTCGACAGCAGCCCCGCGATGATGACCTCGCCGAAGCCCTTCGCAGCCACGGTCGAACCGATGGTCGCCGTACCGACGTTGATGACCAGCGACAGCCGCACGCCCTCGAGGATCAGCGGCATCGCGAGCGGCAACTCGACCTCGCGCAGGCGCTGCGCGGGACTCATGCCCATGCCGTCGGCGGCCTCGAGCACCGTCTTCGGCACGCCCTCGAGACCCGCGATCGTGTTCTCGAAGATGGGCAGCAGACCGTACGCGAACAGCGCGATCAGCGTCGGCGCCTGGCCGAACCCCACCAGGGGCACGGCCACCGCGAGCACAGCCACCGGCGGGAACGTCTGCCCGACGTTCACGAGCGTGCGCGAGAGCGGAAGGAACTGGGCGCCGGCCGGGCGCGTCACGAAGATGCCGAGCGCGACCGCGATCACGGTACTCGCCGCGGCTGCGGCGATCACGGTCAGCAGATGCGAGATCGCCAGCGACAACAGGTTGCCCTGGTCGTAGATCGCCGGTGCGCCGTACTCGTTCAGGGGCGCGAACAGCGGCGCGAACAGCTGCGGCGCCACGAGGAACGCGACCAGCAGGCCGAGCACGAGCAACCGGACGCCCAGCGCAATCGGCTTCATGTCGCCTGCCGCCCGTGCGCGAGGATGCCGGCCAGCTTGATGTGGCCGATCGCCATGCCGTCCGGCCCGATGACGGTTGCCGCGGAGGCTCCGCGCCAGACGAGTTCGGCGAGGACGTCGCGCAGCGAGGCGGAGGACGTGACTGCAGGCCCGTCGGCGCTACCGGGTTCCGCAATTTCGCCGGCCGTGGTGAGCGAGAGCAGCTTCAGCGACTTGTCGCCCGAGCCGATCAACTGCGAGACGAACGGGTCGGCGGGCTTCGTGATCAGCGCTTCCGGCCGGTCGTGCTGCAACAGCCGGCCCTGGCTCATCACGGCCACGCGATCACCGAGCCGGAATGCCTCGTCCATGTCGTGGGTGACGACGATCACCGTCGTCCCGAAGCGGCGCTGGATGTCGAGCAGGTCGTCCTGCGCTTTGCTGCGGATGATCGGGTCGAGCGCGCCGAACGGCTCGTCCATCAGCAGCACGTTCGGCCCGGCCGCGAGCGCGCGGGCGACGCCGACACGTTGCTGCTGGCCGCCCGAGAGCTCGTGCGGAAACTTGGCGCGCATACGCGGCGGGATCGAGCTGGAAGACCTCCAGCAGCTCGTTCACGCGCGCGCGGATCCGCGCATCGTCCCAGCCGAGCAGCCTCGGCACGGTCGCGATGTTGTCCGCGACGGTGCGATGCGGAAAGAGGCCCAGTCCCTGGATCGCGTACCCGATGCGCCGGCGCAGCAGGTGCGCCGGCTCGTCGCGGGTATCCTTCCCGTCGATCAGCACGCGCCCGGAGGTCGGCTCCACCAGCCGGTTGATCATCCGGAGCAGCGTCGACTTTCCGGAACCCGAGGTGCCGACGATGACGGTGATGGTGCGCGGCTCGATGAGCATCGACACGTCATCGACGACGGTGGTCGAGTCGTACCGCTTGCAGATCCGTTCGATCGTGATCATCGCGGCACCCGGCGCGTCAGGTCGGTGATTGCGTCGAGCACGACCGAGGCCGAGAAGGCGAGCACCACGGTCGGGATCGCGCCCAGCAACACGAGGTCGATGGCCGTCTGGCCGATGCCCTGGAAGACGAACGTCCCGAATCCGCCGCCGCCGATCAGCGCCGCGATGGTGACGAGGCCGATGTTCTGCACCAGCACGATGCGGATGCCGGTGAGGATCGTCGGCAATGCCAGCGGCAGCTCGACCTGGCGCAGGGTCTGCCAGTCCGTGAGTCCCATGCCGTGCGCCGCGTCGACCGCGGCGGGGGAGACGCGTGCGAGGCCGACGACCGTGTTGCCGACGATCGGCAGCAGCGAGTACAGGAACAAGGCAATCGCGGCAGGCGCGGTGCCGATGCCGCTGACGCCGATCGACGCCAGCGCCGGCCATGCGGCGGCGAGCGCGGCGAGCGGCGCCATCAGGATCCCGAACAGCGCGATCGACGGAATGGTCTGCACGAAGTTCAGCGTGCCGAGCACCGCGGCCTTCAGCCGCGGCTGCCGGTGGCAGAACACTCCGAGCGGCAACGCGACCATGACGGCTGCAGCGAGCGATCCCAATGCCAGCATCAGGTGCTGCCGCGCCTCGCGCGCAAAACGCGTCGCGTTGACCGCGTACTCCCGCATGATCGAGAGGTCATCGAAGAATCCCGAGCCGAGGGCGGCCAGCACGGCGGCGAGAACGACCACGAGGGTGACGACCCGCAGCAGCGGCCCCGGCTTCAATCTCGTCAGCGCATCGGTTGCCAGCAGGCCGAGCGCAATCATCACGATCCAGAACCCGGCGCCGGGGGCGATGCGCAACACGCGATTGCCTTCGGGCGTGAGGTCGTTCGCGGCCGCGGCAACCGCCGCCGCGAGGGTGATCATTCCGGTGAGCGCGACGACCAGCCGAACACGAGGCGCCCGGACACGCAAGGCGACCGCCGCTGCCGTCGCTAGAACGCCGTACAGCAGGAGTACGGTCCACGCCGGCAACACGTCGAGCAGCGCTTGAGGCTGGCCGGGCACGATCCGGTTTGCCTTCAGGACGACGAGCGGCAGCAAGGCGAGCGCGCATGCACCCACCAGACTCAACAGCGCGCCCAGGCGATCGATGCGTTGCATCCTCTTGCGTCCCCCGTCTCAACGCCCGGCGGCCGGGCGGATGAAGCCCGTGGCCCGCAGGTAGTCCCCGGCGACTGCTTCGCTCGATTCGCCATCGATCTGCACGCGCGCATTGAGCGCCTGCAGCGATTCGCGAGTGAAACTCTCCATCAGCGGCCGGACGATGCCGGCGATCTCGGGCCGGGCCTTCAGCACGGCTTCGCGCAGGATCGGCACCGGAGCATAGACGGGCTGGTCGTGCTTGTCGTCCTCCAGCAGCACGAGATCCGCTGCCACGATGCCGCCGTCGGTGCCGTACACCATCGCCGTGTTGATGCCGTTGGTGCGTGCCGCTGCGGCGCCGATCGTCGCAGCGGTTTCGCCTCCGGCCAGCACGATCTTCTGGCGTGGCTCGAGGTGAAACCCGTACGTGTTCTCGAGCGAGCGCAGGGTGCCGCCATTGGCGAATTCCGCCGAGCACGCCAGCTTCACCGGGCCGCCTGCGCGCACCCAGCGCGCGAAGTCGCTCATCGTGACCAGCTTGTTCGCGCCGGCCACGTCACGGCGCACCGCCAGCGCCCAGGCGTTGCTCGCCCGCGCCGGCGCCAGCCAGACGATGCGGTTGGCCTCGAGGTCCAGCCTGGCGCCCAGGTCGTAGCCGCGCTGGAGGTCCTTCCACGCGGGATCGTCCGGACGGTTGAAGAAGAAGCCGGCGTTGCCCGTGTATTCGACGTAGAGGTCGATCTCGCCGGAGAGCAGCGCCTTGCGCACGATCGGCGTCGCGCCGATGGCCATTCGATCCACGGTCGGGATGCCGTGGGCTTCGAGCAGCAGGCGGATCATCTGGCCGATCATCGCGGACTCGCTCGACAGCTTCGACGACACGACCACCGGCTCGCTCGCCGACGTGGTCGTGTTCGCGAACAGCAGGATCGCGAGCACCAGGGCCTGGAAGAATCGCGCCAATGAGCGGCTCCATCGCGGGGACGCCCCACACTGTCGGGACCGGGCGGGGCCGTCAAGCCCGGTCGCGTCGGCCGCCCGGGCCGCCCGTGGGGACCGTACTTGCAATCGCCCGAGCCGGCGTGGTGACATCCCCCACCCATTGTCAGAGCGATCCCCATGAAGGCTACGGCCAGGGCCGTCATCATCGGCGGCGGCGTCGTCGGCGCCAGCGTCCTCTATCACCTCGCGAAGATCGGCTGGACCGACGTGCTCCTCATCGAGAAGAGCGAGTTGACGTCCGGCTCGACCTGGCACGCCGCCGGCGGCATGCACACGTTCAACGGCGAGGCGAACATCTCGCGGCTGCAGAAGTACACGATCGACCTCTATCGCGAGATCGAGGCATTGTCGGAGCAGTCGTGCGGCCTGCACCCGAACGGCGGCCTGATGCTGGCGGCCACGCAGGGCGAACTCGACAGCCTGAAGCTCATCTGCTCCCGCGCCCGCTACCTCGGCATGGAAACCGAGATGATCACGCTCGAGGAGGCGCTCGAGCTCAACCCGCTCATCGACACGAAGCACTTCATCGGCGCGTTGTGGCGAGCCGACGGCGGCCACTGCGATCCGTCCGGCACGACGCACGCCTACGTCAAGGCGGCCCGCAAGCTCGGCGCGTCGGTCGAACGTTTTACACGCGTGCTCGAACTGAAGCAGCGTGCGGACGGCAGCTGGGACGTCGTCACCGACAAGGGCACGGTGCACGCCGAGCACGTCGTGAACTGCGCGGGCCTGTGGGCGCGCGAAGTCGGCCGGATGGTCGGCATCGAGTTGCCGGTGCTCGCGATGGAGCACCACTACCTGCTCACCGAAGACATCCCCGAGCTGAAGGGCCGCGCCGAAGGAGATCGTCAACACGACCGACTACGCCGGCGAGATCTACATGCGCCAGGAGCGGGGCGGGGCGCTGATCGGCACCTACGAGCCGCACGGCAAGGTGTGGTCGCCGGTCACCACGCCCGACGACTTCTCGATGCAGTTGCTGCCCGACGAGTTCGAACGGCTCGCGCCGTACTTCGAGGTCGGTTTCGAGCACTTTCCGGCGCTCGGTCGAGCCGGGATCCGCAAAGCGGTGAACGGCCCGTTCACGTTCGCGCCGGACGGAAATCCGCTCGTCGGCCCCGTGCGCGGTGTGCGCAACTACTGGGTCGCCTGCGCCGTGATGGCCGGGTTCAGCCAGGGCGGCGGCATCGGCCTCGTGTTGTCGCGCTGGATGGCCGAAGGAGATCCGGGGCAGGACATCCTGTCGATGGACGTCGCGCGCTTCGGGCACTTCGCGACGCCGAAGTACACGTCCATCAAGGTGCCCGAGAATTACGGACGGCGTTTCCGTCTAGCGTATCCGAACGAGGAGCTGCCCGCCGCGCGCCCGGTTCGCCGTTCACCCATCTACGACAAGCTGCAGGAGGCCGGCGCCGTGATGGGCGCGAACTTCGGCCTCGAGAACGCGCTGTGGTTCGCACCCCCGGGCATGGCTCCGACCGAGACGCCTACGTACCGCCGGTCCGAAGCGTTCCCGATCGTGCGCGAGGAGTGCAGGGCGGTGCGCAGCACGGCCGGCCTGTACGAAACGACCAACTACGGCAAGTACGAGATCACCGGCCGTGGCGCTCGCGCGTGGCTCGACAAGGTGTTCGCCTGCCGAATCCCGAAACCGGGCCGGCTCGGCCTCGCGCCGATGCTGAACCCGGCCGGCCGCATCGTCGGCGACCTCTCGATCGCGTGTCTCGCGGACGATCGGTTCCTCATCGTCGGATCGGGATTCGCCGAGGAATTCCACCTGCGCTGGTTCTGGGCCTCGAACCCGCCGGCCGACGTGTTCGTCCGTTCGGCCGCGTCGACGCTGTGCGGCTTTTCGCTGGCGGGACCGCTCTCGCGCGAGATCCTGCAGCGCCTCGTGCGCAGGGACGTGTCCGCCGCGGCGTTCAGGTTCTTCGATGTCGCCGAGACGGCCGTCGGCTACGCGCCCGCGATCCTCACTCGCGCGGGATTCACCGGCGAACTCGGCTACGAGATCTGGACGACGCCGGATTACTTCGCCTCGCTGTACGACGACTTGCGCGAGGCAGGGCAGGACTCGGGCCTCGCGCTGTTCGGCGGTCGCGCGCTGTCGTCGTTGCGCCTCGAGAAGAACTACGGCTCGTTCAACAAGGATTTCCGGCCGGACTACACGCCCGGCGAGACGGGGCTGGATCGCTTCGTCGATTTCAGCAAGGCTGACTTCGTCGGTCGTGCGGCGGCGCTCGCCGAGCGCGACGCCGGGCCGAAACGGCGCTTCGTCGTGATGGAAGTCGAGGCGAAGGACGCGGATGTCGTCGGCTACGAGTCGATCATGAAGGATGGCAAGGCTGTCGGTTACGTCACGTCGGGCGCCTATGGGCACTGTGTCGAGCGCAGCCTCGCGGCGGGCTACGTGCCTGCGGCACTCGCGCGCGACGGCGAACGATTCGAGATCGACATCCTCGGCAACCGGTGCGCCGCGACGGTGCGGCTGCAGCCGCTCTTCGATCCGGAAGGACTGCGGCTCCGGGGCTAAGGCTGCCCGCGAGGGAGTTGCGCAACGTTCGGGTGCGGCGTAGCAAGCGTGGCTCGCATGCAACTGATGCCATGCACGTCATTGCGCAGGTTCGCTGCGGCCTCTAGACTCTGCACGGCAAAAAAACTCGCGACGGAGCCGTTCATGCGTAGTTACCTCGCCGAATTCATCGGCACGTTCTGGCTGGTGCTTGGCGGTTGCGGCAGTGCCGTACTCGCGGCTGCCTTTCCGCAACTGGGCATCGGCTTCACGGGCGTATCGCTGGCGTTCGGCCTGACAGTGTTGACCGGCGCTTATGCGCTCGGTCCGATCTCCGGAGGTCACTTCAACCCGGCAGTCTCCTTCGGACTGTGGGCCGGCGGCCGCTTCCCGGCATCGCAGCTCCTGCCCTACGTGATTGCCCAGGTGATCGGTGCCGTGGTTGCCGCGGCGGTGCTATACGTCATCGCCAGCGGACAGGCCGGCTTCGACCTCCAGGCCGGCTTCGCATCGAACGGCTATGGCGAGCACTCGCCAGGGAAGTATGGTCTCGGCGCAGCCTTGGTCTGCGAAGTCGCGATGACCTTCATGTTCCTCATCGTCATCCTGGGAGCCACGCACAAGCGTGCACCCGCAGGATTCGGGGGGCTCGCGATCGGGCTTTGCCTCACGCTGATCCACTTGATCAGCATCCCGGTCACCAATACGTCGGTGAATCCGGCGCGAAGCACCGGCCCTGCACTTTTCGTGGGCGGCTGGGCATTGGCGCAGCTCTGGTTGTTCTGGCTGGCGCCAATCGCGGGTGCAATGATCGCCGGTTGGACCTCCCGCGCGCTGTACGACACCGAGGACTGAAACTTCACGCACGGGCCCCAGGGACAAATCGCGCCGATCCTGGAGTTCGCCGTTGGCGAGACCGACGAGCGCGATGAATCTCAACCCTTGTGGCCGAACCAGCGTCCGACGCGCGCGCAATAGTCCCGATACGGACCGCCGAAGAGCACCGACAGCACGGCTTCCTCCGGCTCGATCTGCATTTTCGTGATGACGAGCACGAACAGCGGCAGCGCAAGCCACGGGCCGAGGCTGCCGAGCACGATGGCCCAGCCCGCCAGCACGAGCAACAGGCCGAGATACATCGGGTTTCGGCTGTAGCCGAAGATCCCCGACGTCACCAGTGAGCTTGCCTTCGCGGGCGTGAGCGGATTGACCGTCGTGCGCGCCCGCCGGAACTGCAGCATCGCCGTCGCGATCACCGAGGCGCCGCAGGCGACGAAGATCCAGCCGAGCCGGTTCGCCGGTTTCGCGATCAACGCCGCGATCGGGGCCGCTCGATCCACGCCCCACATCAGCGCGCCGAAGATCAGCAACCAGACGGGCGGCGGAATCCGCAGCCGCAGGTTCATTGTGCAGCCGCCGCGTCCCGATGCATCAGGCTGAGGCCCTCGGCGTGCCTGCGCTGGAAGCCCTTCCACAGGGTGATGCCTTCACCTCCCGGGCTGTAAGCGCCCCAGGCGGTGTTGGCCGGCGCCGACGGCCACTCGCCCTGGCTCGACTCCTCGATGAGCCCGTTGATGTAGGCGCCGCGGCTCGCATCGCCTTTGACGTACAGGTCGAGGAAGGCGGTGATGAAATGCAGGTTGATGCCGATCAGCCGCTCCTTGCGCCACACCGGGTCCTCGAACCAGTCCTCGTCCCAGAGGCTCACCTTCATTTCCGCGGGCGCCGGGCCGAGGCCGAGCGCGTGACCGCCGTTGTGGAACGTCAGCAGGTAACGGTTCGACTTCGTGGCCATATCGAAGAACGTCCGCGCGCCGCTCTGGTAGTCGACGGTGCGGTCTCGGTCGCCGGAGATCAGCAGCAGCGGCGACGTGACGCCTTCGAGTCCCGTGGCACCCCACGCGCCCAATGCGCCGCCGGCCGGGGAAATCGCGACCACGGCCTTCACGTTCGGCGCGCGCATCGCTTCGCTTGCAGCGCCGCCTCGCACGTATGGAGCAAGGATGCCGCCCGGGACCATGCCCGCGAGCGGACTTTGCGGATCGAGCGTGCCACCGCCCGCGGTGAGCACGCCGTAGCCGCCCATCGAATAGCCGATCAACACGGTGCGCGTCGGATCGATGCTGCCGGCTTCGCCGAGCGTGCGCTGCAGTTCGCGCGTGACGAACGCGATGTCGAGCGGCCGGCGCACGATGGTGTTGGGGAAGCCCGCCGGGTTCAAGTATGCATCTTCGTGGCGGATGGCTGCGACCACGTAACCCTTCGACGCGAGGTTCTCCGTAAGCCAGCTCATGCCGACGGTGGCGTTGCCGTAGCCGTGCGACACGACGATGAGCGGATAGCGGCCCGACTCGAATGCTGCATTGCGAAAAGCGATACCCGGCATCTTGAACGGCGTGGGCCTGGCCGGCGGCTCCGCATCCATCGCGCCCGAGTAGGTCTCGGGAGTGGCGCCCTTGTCCGGCGTCGCGGGATACCAGAGATCGACCGTCAAGCTGCGGTCACGCTTCGGCGCGACGCCCGTCTTCGGGTCGAAAGCGATCACGTCGACCTGATCCTTGTCGACGAGAACCAGCGTCTTCACGCCCACCGCGTGCGTGCCGAGCCTGGCCAGCTCGGGCGCATTCGTGCCCGGACGGCTGGACGGTTCGCCCGCCATGACGGACGCGGCGAGCAGCAGGCCGATGGCGAGGAGACAGCGCGAGATGTATTTGTGCATGCGGGTACTATATAGCAGCAGCCCGCGACGCAAAGTGACTCCGAGGCACGACCGGGAAGGATCGCGAATCGCACGTCCGATCGGCGATGCGAGGTTTACTTTGCCACCGGGCTGCGGCTAAATCCGCCGGTGTTCGCCTTCCTGAAACCCGCGCCCGACGCGCCGCCGCTGCCTGCAGAGCGCGTCGATCCCGAGTATCGCCGGCTGCGCCTGCAGGTCTTCGCGGGCATCTTCATCGGGTACGCGGCGTACTACCTGGTGCGCAAGAATTTCGCGCTGGCGATGCCGGACATCCTCGCGGAGCACCCCGAGTACACCAAGGCCCAGCTCGGCAGCGCGATGACCGGGCTGTCGATCGCGTACGGCGCGTCGAAGTTCCTGATGGGCTCGGTGTCGGACCGCAGCAATCCGCGCTGGTTCATGCCGCTCGGGCTGCTGCTGTCCTGCGCGCTGATGCTGGTGTTCGGCTTCGTGAAGGAGGTCTACACGTCGGTCTTCGCGATGATCGCGCTGATGACCCTGAACGGCTGGGTCAACGGCATGGGCTGGCCGCCTTGCGGCAAGACCATGGTGCACTGGTGGAGCACGCGCGAGCGCGGGCGAGTCGTTGCGCTGTGGAACGTCGCGCACAACGTCGGTAACGGGACCGCTGCGCCGCTGGCACTGCTCGGCGTCACGCTGTTCGGTACGTGGACGGCCAAGTTCTCGTTCAATGCGCTCGTTGCGGCGGCGATCGCCATCGGCATCTGGTTCCTGCTGCGCGACACGCCGCAGAGTTGCGGCCTGCCTCCGGTCGAGCAGTACAAGAACGATTACCCGGCGGACTACCGCCACGACCACGAGCGCACGTTCACGTTCCGCGAGATCTTCCTGGAGCACGTGCTGCCGAACAAGTATCTGTGGGCCATCGCGATGGCCAACGCCTTCGTGTACTTCGTCCGCTACGGCGTGGTCGACTGGATCCCGACGTATTTGCAGACGGCCAAGGGCTTTTCGTTCAAGCAATCGACCGTCGCCTGGGCGCTGTTCGAGTATGCGGCGATCCCGGGCACGATTCTCTGCGGCTGGATGTCCGACAAGGTGTTCAAGGGGCGCCGCGCGCCGGCGACGATCGTGTACATGCTGGCCACGCTGGTCGGTGTGATCGTTTACGCGCTGAACGGCAAAGGGTCCGCTCTGGATCGACCAGGCCGCGCTGATCGCGATCGGCTTTTTCATCTACGGGCCCGTGATGATCATCGGACTGCACGCGCTCGACCTCGTGCCGAAGAAGGCGGCGGGCACGGCGGCGGGTTTCACCGGCTTCTTCGGTTACGTGTTCGGATCGGCGGTGGCCGGGACGGGCGTGGGCTGGATCGCCGACCACTGGGGCTGGAACGGCGTGTTCGCCACGATGGTCGTCTGCTGCCTGCTGACGATCGTGTTCAGCGCAATGACGCTGGGACACAAGGCGCAGAGCGGATCGGCACCGGGCTGATCGATTGACGTTCCAGCGGGAACGTCGCGATCCCGTGGAGGGTTGTCGCGCAACCGAACGGGCACTCGTCGCGGATCAGTGCACCGCCGCAGCAACGGGACTCTCGACCACGTCGATCCAGATCGGGTCGGAGTAGGCCTTTCGACCCGACACGTCCTCCACCTCGATGGAGTACCAGGTGCGGCTGACCGCGGTCAGCGGGAATTCGACGCTAGCCTCACGAGGTCCGCCGGAAAATTCCTTGGTCGCGACAACTTCGCCAGCGCCGATCAGTGTGACCCGCTTCAGGCCCGCCACCGACTTAAGGGCGAACGGCAGCGTAAAGCCCGCGCCGGCCATCAGCTTCAGCTCGCTGCCGAACATCACCGTCGGGAAGATCAACGGGCCGTAGGAGACGTAGGCATGGCCTGCCTTCGCGGATTCGGCGAACGCCAGCGTAGTCGGTGAGCCGTCGACGTGCACGAAGAGGCGCGCGGCGCCGGACTCATGATTCCAGACGTCGTGCACGTCGGTCCCCGCGCTGAGGTAATAGCGATGACCGGCGTTCCAGAAGTTCCACAACGCGTGAGTCACCTTGTCGTCGTCGCCGGAGTTGTCGCCGTTGATCTCGGCGAGTTCGAAGGCCGGATTGAACCCTCCCGGCGCGACGCCTGCGGCAAGGCTCGCGAAATACCCGTACGGGATGAACGGATGATTCGACTGCACGACGACCGCGCCCTGGCGCCGCGCTTCCGCCAGCACTTCGTCGATCGTCGCGGTGCTGGTATCGATGGCGAGCTTCTGGCCCTGCGGGCTCAGGGGCCACGCGTTGAAGTGGCCCCACGACGGCGATATCTCCACGGAAGGAATGAACGGCATGCCGCGCTGGTCGGCGATCTTCTGCAGGATGGCGTGATTCGCCGTCGAGTCGTGATCGCTCACGAACAGCAGGTCGAGGCCCGCGGCAAGCTGCGAGCGTGCGAGATACTCCGGCGGCGTGACGCCTTCGGCCTGGTCGGCGTGATGGTGCAGATCGGCGGAGTACCAGCCTGCGGCAGGCGGATCGAACAGGCGCGTGAGCATCACCCTGGCCTGCACCGTCTGGCCGGGGCGCACGTCGAGATCCAGCGCCCGGCTCGGCCCAAGGAACGCACCGCCCGAAGTCACCGTGAATCCGTAGTGGCCGGGCGCCATCGGCACCGAGTAGCGGCCCTTGGCATCCAGCTCGGTGAAGAACGTGCTGCGACCCAGGAACTCGACGAGCGGCTTCTGGCCCTTCGTGATGACGATGCGGGCATCGAGCCCTTTCCCGGACGTCGCATCGAGCACGTCGAAGTCAACGCGGCCCGGGGGTTCGAGGTCCTTGAAGTCGGCAGTCGCATTGCCGCTCGCGTTCACCTGTACCGTCACCGGTTTGCTCTGCGAGTGGCCCTTCGCGGTGGCGTACAAGTCGTATTCGCCGGCGGGCAGCAGCATGTCGTATGCGCCGTTGCTGCCCACGTTCCACGCGTACGGCACACCCTGTTTCGAAACGACGACCACCGGGTTCGTCACCGGCTTGCCGTCACGCGTCGTCACGACGCCGCGCACATGGCCGGCCACGAGATGCTTGCGCTCGATTTCGGCGGCGACGACCGGCGCGAGATCGCCGCTCGCGCCCACCTGCAGCCAGGCATCGAAGGTCCGCGATTCGCCCGGCTTCAACGTGTGCTTCAGGAACAGGTCCTTCGAATTCGAGCCGACGTAATCGAGGTAGGGCGCGTGCAGCGTGATGGCCCAGTCTTCGTCGTAGGCCGTGGCGCGGTCGGTAAGCGCACCCTTGGAGGGGCCTTCCGACAGGCCCTTGATCCCCGGAACCTCGAAGAAATACCCGGCGCTCGGCCACAAGGTCTGGCCCGAAGCGATGCCGGTCAGCGTGTCATCGCCGGTGTTGGTCATCGTCGTGCGCAACTCGATGTGGTCCGAGTTGGACCGCAGCGTGTAGGTCGTCGCGATCGTCACCTTGCCCCAGTCGCGTGTGGCGTTCACCACTACCTGCTGCGGCCCCCGATCGACGATATCCACCTTCTGGTAGGTGTTGGGCCACGCCGACCAGTTGTCGGGTATGAAGTCCGCGAACACGACACGATCGCGGCCGGGCTTGCCGTCGACGACGGGCGCCACGTCGACGATCGCGCCGCGCGGCACGCCGTACGGGACGCTGCTTTCGACGGCGATGCCGAACGCGAGCTTCTCGTTGAAAACGGTGATGTCGCGTGGCGCGGCGGCTTCGCCGTCCACGATCGGCGTCGGACCGACCACGACCTGCACTGCAGCCTGCGACAGGCCCGGGTGCGCGACCGCAACGAGCAGCGCGAGGAGGGCGTGGCGGAGCGTACGTCGGCTCATGGCGTCTCCCGGCGATGCGCCGGACGCTGGGTTTTCGGGGCGGCCGATGATGGCACGACCGCTGTGCGGTGGCCAACGGGCGGCGGCCGTCCCGTCCTACTGCAGCAGGGCCTGCAACTCCCGGATCAATCGCTCGATCTCGCCGGCCGTCGTGTAATGCACGAACGAGGTGCGCACCACGCCATCGGTCGTGTCGATGCCGAGCGCCTCGATCAGGCGATACGCATAGAAGTTTCCAGAGCCGGCGCCGATCCGACGTTCCGCCAGTCTGAGCGCCACGTCTGCGGAACTTCGCCCGGCCACCGTGAACGCCACGGTCGGCGCCCTCGATTCGATGCGCGGCGAGCCGATCAGCCGCACTTTCGGGTGATGCGCCAGGAACTCCAGCAGCGGCTGCAGTCGCTCGCTCTCGGCCTTGCGAAACAGCTCGCGCACCGCGGCGGCCTGGGCCGGCACCGGCGCGTCGCCGTGACCGTGATGCCGGGCGACCGCTTCCATGTAGTCGATCACGCCGTTGACCGCTGCAACCTGCGCGTGATCGGGTCCGGCCGGCGTGAAGCGGCCCGCGATCGCATCGGCCTTGAAAAAATGCGCCTGCGAGGGCAACTCGGCGGCGAGGTTGGCTCGCACGACCATCGCGCCCTGGTGCGGCCCGTACACCTTGTAGAGCGAGAAGAGATAGATGTCTGCGCCCAATGCCGTGACGTCTGGCAGGCCGTGCGGGCAGAATCCGACGCCGTCGACCGCGGCCCAGGCACCCGCGCGATGCACGAGATCGACGATCTCGCGGGCCGGGTTGATGCTGCCGACCACGTTCGAGCAGTGCGTGAACGCGACGAGGCGGGTGCGCGGGCCGAGCAGCGATTTGAGGTCCTCGATGCGCAACGCCCCCGTCTCGTCCACCGACCATGCGCGCACCACGATGCCGTCGTCCTGCAGGCGGCTCCACGCGCCGATGTTCGCCTCGTGGTCCTGGTTGGTGACGATGATTTCGTCGCCCTTCCTGAGGTGTTTGCGAAACGCCTGGGCCATCACGTACGTGTTCTGGGACGTCGACGGACCGATGTGCAGTTCCTCCGTCTGCACGTTCAGCCATGCGGCCAGCCGCTCCTTCGCACTGTCCATCAGCGCGCCCGCGGTGGCCGACGGCTCGAACGGGTAATACGGCTGCACCTTCGTCTGCCGGTAGTAGCGATGCAGCGCGTCGATCGTCTGCCGGCTGGCGAACGATCCGCCCGCGTTCTCGAAGTGAGCAAAGCCGGCGAGGCTCGGCTCGCTGAACGCCGGGAACTGCGAACGGACGAAATCGAGATCCAGTGACGCCATCTCTTGGTTCCTCCAGCAATGGGCCGCGCGGTCACCCGCCCGTCGCGGACGTTCGACGTGGCGACCGCAGCGCCACTCCCCGATTGAAGCACATCCGCTTCCTGCCATCCTCCCCTCGAGTCACGACCCATCGCAGCCGGGATTCAATTGACGGTAGAATCGCGCTCGCATGCGCGCTGACCTGGGGGCGGATCCATACCGGTCCGTTGGGTCATTGGGGAGGGATTCCGCATGGTTCGCAAATCGCGTTCGCCGCGGGTGGCCGCGGCTGTGGCCGCCGCATTGGGCATCGCCGCTCCGGCTTACGGCCAGCCCGTCTCGGAGGACGGCACGCCGCTCGAGGAAATCGTGGTGACCGCCACTCGCCGCGAGGCGAGCGTGCAGGACATCCCGTTCAACATCGTCGCGCTCGGTCCCGATGCGCTCGAGCAGCAGCGCATCACCAACCTGTCCGAGTTCGCGCGAGCGGTGCCGGGCCTGTACGTGGCGGACCAGGGGCCGCGCGGCGGCAACCTTATGACCGTCCGCGGGCTCAACGTCAGTTCGCTCAACGCGAACGAGTCGCTGGGCAACGGCACCGGCGGCACGGTGGCCACGTACCTCGGCGACATTCCGTTGTACGTCGACCTGAAGATGATCGATCTCCAGCGCGTCGAAGCATTGCTCGGGCCGCAGGGCACGCTGTACGGCGCCGGCACGCTCGGTGGCGCGATCCGATACATTCCGAACCGGCCCAACCCCGAACGCACGGAGTTCGAACTCGGCGGCCGCACCTACACGCTCGGTCACAGCGATGGCATTGGCTATGACCTGCATGGCGTCGTCAACGTGCCCCTGGTCGAGGACCGGCTCGCGCTGCGCGTCGCCGCGGGTTACACGGACGATCCCGGCTTCATCGACTACAACTACATCGTGCGCGAGCCGGGCGTCTCCGACCCGGAACCGGACTTCGCCGATCCCGCGGCCGTCGCGGCCAACCTGCGCAAGGTCAAGGACGCGGACACCGAGGAAACCTTCACGGGCCGCGCCGGCCTGTCGTGGCGGGTGACGGATACGCTCGAGGCGAACCTGACGTACTACTACCAGGACCAGCAGGTGGGCGCGCGCACGGTCAACCACGACCTTGCGTTCGATACCGGCCGTTATGTCTCGGGCCACCGCTTCCTCGAACCGGACAACATCAAGAACCAGCTGCTCGCGCTCGAGCTCAACTGGGATCTCGGGTTCGCCGTGCTCACCTCCGCGACCGGCGGTTCGAAGTTCGAGTCCGACGGCCAGCGCGACCAGACCGACCTGCTGATGGACTTCGAGTACGGCTACGAGGATTTCCCGCAGTTCGCCGCCTATACGCACGAGACCGCGGATGAGGAGACCTTCAACCAGGAGCTGCGTCTCGTGTCGCAGGGCGACAGCCGCTGGAACTGGATCGCCGGCGCGTTCTACAACCGCTTCGAGGCGAAGACGAGCAGCGCCGAATACACCCCCGGCATCCCGGAATGGTACGGTTTGCCGCCCGGCACGCCGGACCTCGAGTATTTCGCCAAGACGAACGAGACCTTCGAGGAAAAAGCGCTGTTTGGCGAACTCGGCTTCCGCGTCACGGATGCCTGGCAGGTCACCGTGGGCGCGCGCTGGTTCGATTACGACGACGACCTCGAACTGCAGGTCGCCTTTCCGTTCTTCGCCGACCCGCCGGGGGACGTCCAGCTCTCGGGCGAGCGCAACAAGACCAGCGATAACGACGTGATCTTCAAGTTCAACACGTCCTATGAATTCAACGACGACGTGATGACCTACCTCACGATCAGCGAGGGCTACCGGCGCGGCGGGCTCAACTCGGGCCCCGCGTGCGTCGATCCGCCGCCGGAGGGGCAGACGTTCTGCCTGACCCCGGACGAGGTGCTCATCAAGCCGGACACCACCACCAACTACGAGCTGGGACTGCGCAGCCTCTGGTTCGACGGACGGCTGCTGCTGAACGCCTCGCTCTACTACATCGACTGGAAAGACATCCAGGTGCAGGGGACGAGCCAGACCGGGGGCGAGACGATCACCGTGAACGGCAGTTCGGCCGAGAGCAGGGGCATCGAGCTGGCGACCCGCTGGAACATCACTGACAACCTCGAACTCGCCGTCAACCTGACGTTCAACGATTCCCAGTTGTCGGCCGATGCGCCGGGTCTCGTGGACGGCGCGGATGCCTTCGAAGGCGACCGGCTCTCCGGCACGCCGGAGCAGCAGGGCACGTTGCTGCTCGCTTACACGCGGCCGCTCGACAACGGCTTCACGATGACGGCGGACTACTCGCTGAGGGCCGTCAGCGACGTTTACACGAAGGTCGGCCTGCGTAACAACGGCGAATCGCTGCCGGGCTGGGCCGTGCACGGCCTCTCGTTCGGCCTGGAGCGCGATCACTGGTCCGCCCGGCTGTATGCGGACAACATGTTCGACAAGTACGCGGTTACGTCGGTGCGGAAGGATCCGAGCTACATCCGCAGGCTCGGCGGCGAAAACGACGATCAGTTCGCGTCGCGCCGGTACTTCCAGGCCATGCTGCGTCCGCGCACGATCGGGCTCGAGTTCAACTACCGCATGAAGCTCTGAGGCCGCGTTGGCAGCCGGCCCACGCGAACTGCTCGAGCGAGGCGTCGTCACGGCGGAGCAGGGGCGAGTCGCCGAAGGCCTCGCGCTGATCCGCGAAGCCTGCGCCAGGGACCCGGGTGACGCGGAGGCATTGGCCCAGCTGGCGCGCTGGCTTTCACTCATGCACCGGGGCCAGGAAGCCACGGCTGCCGCGGAGCGCGCGCTGGCCCTGGCACCTCGCGCGGCATCGACGCTTGACACGATCGGCGTGGTCTTCAGCCGGGCGGGGCGGCACGAGCAGGCCGAGGCATGCTTCGCGCGCGCGGCATCCTCCGAGCCCGGCCAGGCGGGCTTTCATTTCAACCGGGCCGCGTCTTTGAAGTTTCTCGGCCGCTTCGAGGAGGCCGAGGCCGCGTACGAAGCCTGCCTGCGTTGCGATCCGCGCTTCTGGCGCGCGCACTCGGCGCTGGCGAACACGCGCCGGCAGACGCCCGGGCACAATCACATCGCGCGACTGGAGCAGTTGCTGCGCACGGAGGAAATCGATCCGGACGCGGAACTGCACCTGCGCCACGCGCTCGCCAGGGAACTCGAGGATCTCGGGCGCGAGGAGGAATCGTTCGCGCACCTGGCCGCCGGCAATGCGCGAAAGCATGCGGCGCTCGGTTACGACTTTGAGCGCGACCGGAGCCTGTTCGAGGCGGTCATGAGGCTGTTCCCCGATCCGGTGCTGCGACAGGACCGGCCGAGTGCGGCGGATGCGCCGATCTTCGTGGTCGGGCTGCCGCGCACGGGCACCACGCTCGTGGAGCGCATTCTCTCGAGCCACTCGCAGGTTGCTTCCGCCGGCGAGTCGCAGAACTTCGGCGTGCTGTTGAAGCGCGCCTGCCGCACGCCCTCGCCGAGGGTGCTCGACGAAGCCACGCTCGCCCGATCGCTCGACGTCGACCTCGCCGCGCTGGGCCGGGACTACGTCGAGAGCACGCGGCCGCCGGGCCCGAAGATGCGCTTCGTCGACAAGATGCCGCTCAACTTCTTCTACCTCGGTCACATCGCACTGGCCCTGCCCGCGGCGAGTCTCGTCGTGCTGCGCCGTCATCCGCTCGATACGGGGCTCAGCATGTTCCGCCAGCTGTTCGCGACGGGGTTCTCGTACTACGACTGCGCGCGCGACCTGCGCGACCTGGGCCGCTACTACGCGATGTTCGACGGGCTGATCGCCCATTGGCGCCGCGTGCTGCCCGGCCGGATACACGAGGTGCACTACGAGGCGCTGGTGGCGGACCAGGCCGGCGAGACGCAGCGACTGCTCGAGCACTGCGACCTGCCCTGGGACGATCAATGCCTGGCGTTCGAACGCAACGCCGCAGCCGTTGCAACGGCGAGTGCGGTGCAGGTGCGCCAGCCGATCCATGCCGGCAGCGTGGGGCGGTGGCGCCGGTATGCGGCGCAGCTGCAGCCGCTGGTCGACGAAATGCGGGCAGCGGGCATCGAGATTCCCGGCTAGGCCGGCCCCATTTGATGGACCGTGGCGGTCTCGGCGCGCGATGCAATGGAACGGACGGTCGAATCTGGCGTATGGTTCGGCCGGGCCTGGATCTGGAAGTGCAGCACATGGGACACGGAAACCGAAAGACTCGATTCACGGGCGCGTTGCGGCGTGCCGCACTGTTGCTGGCCGCGGCGACGCCGCTTTGCGCCCCGGCGCAGGACCTCGACCTGGTGAACGTCACGCTGCTCGACGGCACTGGCGCGGCTCCGCGCGCGGGCGTGACCGTCAGCGTGCGCAGCGGCAAGATCGCGGCGATCACCGATCATGCGCCGTCTGTGGCCGCTGGTGTCCGGCGCATTGACCTGAAGGGGCGCTACCTGCTGCCGGGCTTCGTCGATGCGCACTGCCACATCGAGTCGCCCGACGCCGCGCTTCGCGCGTTGCGATCGGGCGTCACGACGGCGCGTGTCCTCGGCGACACGAACCTGCAGGCGATCGGGACGCGTGACCTCGTTCGCCGCGGATTCGAGCCCGGTCCCGACTTGCTGGTCTCGCCGGGTCACATTCGTCCCAAGCCGGGCCTGGCCTTCTTCATGGTCTACCCGCAGTTCGGCGATGCCATCAACGGCGAACTGCGCGGGCCGGATCGCATCGCCGAAGCCACTCGGGCGCTGATCGCGAGGGGTGCGGACGTCATCAAGGTCGGCGCCAGCGAGCGGGCGGGCCTCGCGAATACCGATCCGCGCAAGCCCGAACTTACCGAAGACGAGATACGCGCGGCCGTGACGGAAGCGGCGAAGGCGGGGCTGTTCGTGGCCGCCCATGCGCATGCGCGCGAGGGAGCCGCTGCCGCCGTGAGAGCCGGCGTGCGCAGCATCGAACACGGCACCTGGGTCGACGACGCCACGCTGCAGGAGATGAAGCGCCGCGGCACGTACTTCGTGCCCACGCTGGCGGTCATGAGCCCACTCGGCGATCCGCAGGGCAATTCGGCCGAAGACGTGGCGCTGCAGCTGCGCACGCAGGCGATGATGGGGCCCCTGCGTGCGGCGGTGAGAAAGGCGCACGCCCTCGGCGTGGTCGTGGCCACGGGCACCGACAGCACCTATGCCGACCGCGAGGACACCGGCCGCATCCGCATCGCCCACGAAATCGCGATGCTGCGCGACGACGGCGGATTCACGCCGATGGAGTCGATCACGGCCGCGACGCTGAACGGTGCGCGCGTGCTGGGCATCGAGGCTCGCACGGGCTCCGTGCGCGTGGGCCTCGAAGCCGATCTGGTGGTTTTCGACGGCGACCCGCTGGCGGACAAGAAGGTCTTCTTCGAGCCGCGCCTCGTCGTCAGCGACGGCAGGATCGTGCTGGAGGGTGCCGACCTGTAGCGACTCAGTTGACGGTGCGGACGTCCCAGCCCTTGGGGTCGGGCATCGGGCACTTCGGTTGCAGCTGTTGGCAGAGCGCGTACTCGATCATCGGCGCCCACGCCTTCCACGTGTCGCCGCCCGCGAACCGCACGTACCGATGTGGCACGCGGGCCTGCGTCAGGTGTGCGTCAAACGCGACGTTGGAGTCGATCACGGCACCGGGGTCGTGTTCGGCGGTGCCGAACAGCAGGCGGCTCCCATGGAGGCTCTCGCTGGAGACGAGCCTGGTGAACGGGTCGGAATCCTTCGCGCTGCCCGCGGGACCGTACACCCGCGCCATGAGTTCGGGGGTCATGTCGGGACCCCGGAAAATGCGCGTGCCCGTCGCCGCGGAAATCGGTGCACTGATGATGGTGGCCGATCCGAAGCGCACCGGGTCCCAGAGCCAGATCTGCAGGGCGCCGCTGCCGCCCGTCGAGGTCCCGAGGATATGCAGCCCGGCGGGTCCGCCCACGACCGGGTGGCTTTTCCAGACGGCTGGGATTATTTCGTCGACGACCCAGCTGCGGGAACCGCGGCCTCCGTCGTACCAGTCCGTCCAGGGACCGCTATTACCGTCGAGCATGACCATCAGCAACGGAGGCAGCCGTTCTTGCGTAATCGCGCGATCGAGACGATCGGTCACGGCCTTGGGGTCCGCCGACTTCCCGTCGTTGCCGGCGCCGCCCAGCATGACCACGAGCGGCAGCGGCGTGCGGCGATCCCAGCCCGGAGGCTCGTAGACGGCATAGCGCAGGTTGCGCCCTTCGCTTCGGCTGGCGATTTCCTCGTAATGGAGACGATCGACCCGCGTGTCCGCGCAGCCAAACAGCGCCGGCGCCGCGCAGGCAGCCAGCAGGATCGCAATCGAATGTCGGTGGATGACCATCGGGCCCAGGCTCCTTGGTTCTGGCGCTTGCGACTGAACGGCCCTCAGGCGCCGAGCGCTCCGGGCAGCGCCGCCAGGAACCGATCGACCTCCTGGCGCAGACCGATCGTGACACGCGCCCAGGTGTCGTAGCCGTCGAAATGCCGGCCAACCTTGATACCTTGCGCGAGCATGCGATCCTGGAACTGCTTGAGCGGCCCGCCCGTGTCGAAGAATACGAAATTGCCCTGGGCGTCGGAATGCTTCCGACCCAGGCGATCGAGCGTCGCCTGCACACGCGTGCGATCGGCGAGGATGGCGGCACGTGTCGCCCTCAGGAACGCGTGGTCGTTGTAGCTGGCGATGGCCGCGTCGATGCCGGGCGAGTTCGGCCAGGTGAGCGAGAGATCGGCCAGCCGCTGCGCGATCGCCGGTGACGAGATGCCGTAACCGACGCGCAGCCCAGCGAGTCCGTGGATCTTGGAGAATGTCCGGAGCACGATCAGGTTGGGCACCTGGCCCAGGAGCGCCGTTGCCGGACCGACGCCCGGCTGGTCGACGAAGTCGATGTACGCCTCGTCGACGACCACGGCGACGTCTGGCGGCACTGATCGGACGAACGCCGAGAGCGCCTCGCTCGTCACCGCGGCGCCGGTCGGGTTGTTAGGGTTGCAGACGTACACCATCCGTGTCTGAGCCGTGATTGCCGCGCGCATGGCCGGCAGGTCGTGGCGATGCTGCGCATCCGGCGCAACCCAGCGCACCTGCATCCCGAGTCGTGCCGCGAATTCGGGAAGCTCTTCGTAGGTCGGCCGCGCGGCGACGAGTTCGCCGCCGGAACCGCCGAGCAGGGCGAGCAGCCCCGCCATCCGGAGCAACTCGCCCGAACCGGTGCCGATGGCGACCTGCGACGTTGCCACGCCCTCGCGTGCAGCGATCTGGCTCTTCAGCGCGTCGATGCTCGCATCGGCGTAACGCGCCGCCGTGCCGGCACTCGCAAGAATCGCCTGCCGGGCCGCCGGAGAAGGGCCGTACGGGTTCTCGTTGCCGTTGAGCATGATCGGGCCCGCCGCGGCAACCGTGGCCGCTGCATCGGCCCCCGCGAGTCGCGGCGTCCACGGAGCGAGCAGGGCCGCGGCGCCAATCAGGGCACTGCGGCGTGTCAGGCTCGGCAGGGTGGACGCGCCGGCTGCGTCGATCGGAGTGCGCGAACCGGTGGACATGGGCGTCTCCTGGGTGGATGCCCGGACGCTACCACGCGGCACGGTCGACCGAAACGGGAATCCGGGCGTCCCCGGCGAGTGCGGCAGGCTTCAGGAGGCCCGCCTCCGGTTCGGACGCCGCCCACGCGACACCACGCGTTCGCCGGGATCCGGCACGGGCGGCAACTCGGGCAACGGCGCTTCCGCCGTCATGCCGGACACGATCATGCGGCGCATCTCGGCATCGACGAGCGGGTCGGTCTCGATCGGCGTGTAGCCGGCGAGGCGCGTCTCCACCTCGTCGCAGGCGCGCTGGTACAGCTCCTTCGAGCCGGCCTTCTGCCAGGTCTCGCGGTTCTCGCGGTCGATCACCTGGTCCGTGAGATACAGCTCGCTCGGCCAGTGCTGCAGCGTGTGCGGCGAGGTGATCAGGTGGTCGTTGGCGATCACGTCGTCCACGAGCTGCTGCGTTGGAAGGTCATCCACCACCCCGAGGTCGCGCACGAAGTGCAGGCACTGGCCGCAGACCTCGTTGTCGAACACGAGCTTCGGCAGGCTGAACGTCAGCACGAAATCGAGCATCCCCGGTCCCGACACGGAGTTCACGCCCGCAAGCGCGGCAAGCAGCGCGCTGCTGAACGTTTCGCCGCCGGCCTGTGCGTCGAGGAACTTGCCGTCGCTCAGCGCCATGTACGCCTGCGTCGGCAGGCCCAGCGACTTCGCCACCGCCACGTACGCGACGTTGAGGTGCTGCGCCTCGATTGCCGCCATCGGCGAGCTCGCGGACTTCATGTGGAACGTCGCGGGCGCGCCGCCGAACAGCACCGGCGCGCCGGGGCGGACGATCTGCGCCATCGTGATGCCGGTGAGCACGTCGACGACGTGGAACACCAGCGCGCCGACCAGCGTGACCGGCGCAATGAGGCCCATCAGCGTGACGGGCACGATCTCGACGGGAATGCCGGCCTCGACGCAGTCGAGCATGTTCTGGCAGGAATCCTCGCCGAAGCGGAAGTTGCCCGTCGCGGTGATCGTGAAGATCGACATCGGCTTCGCGACCAGCTCGGCGCGATCGCGGCGGAACAGCTGCATCATGTCGCGCATGCGCGGCACGCCGTGCTCGGTGAACGCGCCCGAGACCATCGGCTTCTTCGAGGTCGTGAGCAGCATGTACAGCCGCCACGCATCGGACACCTGCGACTCGATGTCCTTGTTGGTCGAGAATGCCGTGGCGAGGTAGGCGATGTGCTCGAGCCCGTCGCACAAACGCGCGTATTCGACGAAGTCCGTCGAGTTCGAGAGTCGCGTCTCGCCCGTGCGATGGTCGAGGATCTTGAGGCCGCTCGAGCCGGGCACGTAGTGCACGTTGTTGCCGCCCAGTTCGGCGTGCGGTGAGCCATCACGGTTGTAGAGCGTGAACGACTTCGGCGCGGTCGCGATCGCACGATCCACGACCTCGGGCGGGAACAGCACGCGCGTGCCGTTGGCGCTGGTCTTGAGGCCGGAGTCCAGCAGGCGCTTGCGCATCGCGGCGCCGCGGATGTCCATGCCGGTCTCGGCCATGATGCGCTTGGCTTCCGCGATCACTCTCGCGCAGAGCTCGGGGGTGATCACGTTCAGCGTCGGTCTCATCCAGCGTCTCCCGTGGGGTCCGGTCTGCGGGCCCGACATGCTTGTCCGTAGTAGGCGGCGGATTATCCGCGCCGGATGAGCGCGCCGCCACCCCCGGGGCGTGTTCCACTGCCGCGCGTCAGGGATCCCGCGGGAAGCGCTGCGTCCAGCGCTTTTCCCGCAGCAACTTGGCCGTTCTCGTACACCCGCCGCTCGTATTCGTAGAGGTAGCCGTCGGCATCGCTGCGGAACACGGATTTCGATTCCCAGCGCAGCTGGCGGCCGGGCAGGTCGACGTCCGTGCTGTGTGTGCCGGTCATCGAGGTCTGCTCCGGGTGCGCGTCCGACGTGGCGTGCTCGATGCGCTCCTCGAACTGCTCGGTGCCCCAGGGGTAGCGCGCGCGGCTCTGGTTCGTCGCGACGGCCGTCACGTCGCCCGTCTGCGGATTGCGGCGGACCTCCGAGATCTCGCCATAGCCCGAGGAGGTGCCCGTATCGAGGTCTTCGAAGCCGGCGAGGGTGGGGCTTTCGGCCGGTGGCAGGAACTGCGGCACCGGTCGCTCGGCCGGCGGGATGACCGGCAGCACGACCCGCGCACCTGCGGGCCCGCCGATCGCGAGCGTGGTGGTCATCGGGTGGGGCGAGGGCCACATCATCGGCCACATCGCATTGTTCACCGCCACGCGGATGCGGTGTCCCTTCGGGAACACCCACGACGTGAAATGCATTTCGATGTCGAGCGGGAAGGTTTCGCCGGGCGTCATCAGCTCGGGATTGCGCGCGGACCGGCGATGATTGCCATTGAACCCCGCGCCGGCGACCTGCGTCACCGTGCCGTCGGGCGCCACGTCGGAGATGCGCGCGTACCAGTTGGCGCGCGGCGCATCCGCGCTCACCTGCAGCAGGGCATGCGGCAGGCCGAGGATCTCGAGCGGCGCATCGAGCGGGGCCGAATCGTAGACGAGGCTGAACGCGTCCGTCGGGCGCTGGTCGTGCGCGACGTCGCCCCACCACATGACCGGGCCGCCGGCCTCGATGCCGACGCCGGCGACATAGCGCAACCGGTGCGTCGTCGCAGTGCTCGGCGCGGCGCCGAGCGTGTGATCGTCCCGCAGGTGCAGCGTGCGCTGCTCGGTGCGCGCGATCGGCCAGCCGTCCTCCCAGCGCCAGTGGCCCGGCGCAAAATCGAGACGGGGCCCGGGCGGATGCCAGTCGCGTACGTACACGGCAAAGCGCGGCTCCTTCAGGATCCCGGTGTCGATGCCCTTGAGCCAGTGATCGAACCAGCGCACGGCCTCGTGGCGCCACTCCATGCCGGGGCGCGGGTAGGGCTCATGCGGGAACGTGTGGTTCCACGGGCCGATCAGTGCCTTCACCGGCCCGCCCGCGTGCTCGAGCACGCGCGGGATGACGTCGCGGTAGCCGTCGTACCAGCCGCCGATGTAGTAGCCGGGCACCGTGATCTGCGACTCGCGGTCCCGCCAGGACGCGCGATCCCAGAACGGGCCGTCGCGCTGCTCCTTCTTCCATGTCAGCATCCACGGCGGCATGTCGAAGCGCTCGCGGAAGTACTTCTCGTCCATGACGTAATCCGGGGCGCCGGGACGCGAATTGTCGAGGTCCTGGCTCATTTCCCACGAGTCGACGTGCATGACGCCGTCGATGTAATGCACGTCCTCCTGGTACAGGTCGTCCGTCGCGTCCACCGCGATGAACGCCTTCAGTGCGGGCGGCTTGCGGCCCGCCATCTGGATGGCATTGAACCCGCCCCAGGAGATGCCGAACATGCCGACCGCGCCCGTCGACCATGCCTGCTTCGAGAGCCAGTCGATCACCGCATCGCCGTCTTCGAGCTCGATGTCGGAGTACTCGTAGGGCACCAGCGTTCCCTCGCTGTTGCCGGTGCCGCGGATGTCCACCCGCGCCACGACGTAACCGCGCTCGACGAAGTACGAGTAGAGCGGCCAGTTGCGGCCGCGTGCCTCCGTCTTGCGATAGGGCAGGTATTCGAGCAGCACGGGGAATTTTTCGCCGGGCGCAGCGCCCGTGGGCACGTAGAGGTCCGCCGCCAGGCGCACGCCGTCGGGCAGGGGGATCCGGGCCTCGCGCAACTCCATGCCGTAGCGCGGTGCGGAGGAATCGGCAGCCCGCGCGGCGCACGTTGCCAGCAGCGCCAGCGCGATCCATAGCGCTTTCGCCGGGAGGCGGGAGGACGTCAATGGATGATCTGTGCGCATGTCACGGTTCTCCGATCGTGTGTGCCTGCCGACTGTCCGGCATTCTCACGCGAACCGCGGCGCAGTGACAGCGCCGCGGCCCGGGGCGTCTGTTGCAATGCCAGGCAACCCGGGTACGCTCCGTCGCGGATGGACCTCAAGGCCGTGCATCAATGAGCGTATTCGAGTTCCTGCTTGCCCTCTACGCGATCATCGCGGGCATCGGCGTCTCGCTGCTGGTGCGCAGCATCGGGCAGATGATCGAGGCCCGGGACCGCGTGCGGCTGTACTGGGTTCACACGACCTGGCTGGCACTGATCTTCGTCATGCACGTCGTGACCTGGTTCGCGCTGTGGCGCTTCCGCGATCACTCGCCGTGGACCGTCTGGCAGGCGCTGCTGCTGCTCGCGATGCCCATCCTGCTGTACCTGGTCAGCCACCTGGCGGTGCCGGAACTCGAGGACGAGGCGGGCCATGACATGCGCAAGTACTATTTCCAGCAGTGCGGCTGGATCCAGGGCCTCATGCTGGGCGTCATCGTTTCGGGCACGGCCGCCCAGATCGGCATCGAGGGCAGCCCCGACGCATCCGGACCCGGCGTGCTTCGAGTTGCTGCGGCCCTGGCCCTGCTGCCCGGCGTGTTCACTCGGCGCCCGATGATCCACGCGACCCAGGCCGTGCTGCTGCTGACCATCGTGGCGCTCGGAGTTTCGTTCCTCAGCAAGCCGATCGGCTGAGGCACCTCCCTCTCGTCCGGGCCGATGTTCAGGCGTTGACGTCCACCACGACCCGGCCGCGCACCTGACCTTTGACGATTTCCGCCGCCAAGTGCGGCACGTCCGCCAGCGTGGAGGCCACCACCATGGACTCGAGCCGTTCCACGGGCAGGTCGGTCCCGATGCGGCGCCAGGCCTCGATGCGACGCGCCGTCGGGCACATCACGGAGTCGACGCCGAGCAGCGCAACGTTGCGCAGGATGAATGGCATCACGGTGTGTTCGAGCTTGGCGCCGCCGGCGAGGCCGACGGCTGCGACCGCGCCGCCATACTTCGTCTGCGCCAGCACGCGTGCGAGCGTGTTGCCGCCGACGGAATCGACGCAGGCTGCCCAACGCTCGGTTTCGAGCGGTCGCTTGGCCGGTTCGGCGAAGGGCGCGCGGTCGATGACGGCGGTGGCGCCGAGGCTCTTGAGGTAATCGTGAGTGTCGGCACGGCCGGTCGAGGCGACGGTCTGGTACCCGAGCCGCGCGAGAATCGCCGTCGCGACCGAACCCACGCCCCCGGCGGCGCCGGTGACGAGCACTTCGCCGGCGGCTGGCGTGAGGCCGTGCGTCTCGAGCGCCATGACGGCGAGCATCGCAGTGAACCCGGCCGTGCCGACGGCCATCGCTTGGCGGGTCGTCAGTCCTGACGGCAGCGGCACCAGCCAGTCGCCGTTCACGCGCGCCTTCTGCGCACAGCCGCCCCAGTGCAGTTCGCCCACGCGCCAGCCCGTGAGCACGACCTTGTCGCCGGGCCGGTAGCGCGGGTCGTCGCTCGCCTCGACGGTGCCCGCGAAATCGATGCCGGGCACGTGCGGCCAGCGCTTTACGAGGCCGCCGCCGCCGTTCACGACGAGGCCGTCCTTGTAATTGACGGTCGAATACTCGACTGCGACCGTGACGTTGCCCGCCGGCAGCGCCGACTCGTCGAGCTCGCGCACGGACGGAGTCACCTTGCCGTCCGACTCCTCCAGCAGCAGTGCATTGAACATTCCGTGCCTCCTCGTTTCGAGTCTGATGATCCGGGCGTGTGAATTCTTGCCAATTTGTCAGGCAAATGTCCCCAATGCCACCCGGGGCGTTCATGTCCGAGAGCGCAAGCTGCGGGATCGTGCCCGGAACCAGAGCCGCGATGCACCACACAGCGCGTGGGGGCGGACGCCCGGCGGGGCCTTCGCCCGGCTCAGAGGAACGGCAGTTCCTGGAGCTTGCCGGAAATCGGGCGCCCGTCCTTGACGACCTCGATCGTGTCGCCCGCGACGCAGTCCTTCGAAATCAGCGCAAAGCCGATGTTCTTCTTGAGGCGATAGGACCACACGCAGTTGGTGAGGTCTCCGACCTTGCGCCCGTTGTGCCGGATCGGGTGCCACAGGAAACCGAGCGCCGTCGGCTCGTCGCCCTCGAGCATCACACCAAGCTGGTGACGCTTCGGCCCTTCGGCATGGATCTTCCGCAGCGCCTGGATGCCGATCACGTCGTCCGGCACGCCGAGATCGATGTACTTGCCGAGCCTCACCTCGAAAGGATTGGTCGTGCCGTCGGTGTCGCCGCCGTAGGACAGCAGGCCGCTCTCGACGCGCTCGCAGAAGCTCGGATTGCCCGGGCCGATGTCCCACGGCCGGCCGGCCTCGCGGACGATGTTCCACAAGCGCGTTCCCTGGCTGCCGTCCATGAGGTAGAGCTCGAAGCCGCCCTGCTTCGACCATCCGGAGCGTGCGACCACGACCGGAATGCCCTCGATCGCGGTTTCGCGGAACCAGAAATACTTCAGTCCGCGCACCCAGTCGCCGCAGATCGAGGCGACGACGTCCTCCGCCTTCGGTCCCTGCACGGCGAGCGGCGAGACGTCGGGTTCGCCGATCTCGACGTCGAGTCCGCGCTCGGCCGCGATCGCGCGGGCCCAGAACCAGATGTTGGAGTCTGCGATCGAGAGCCAGTAGCGGTCATCGGCGAGCTTGAGCAGGATCGGATCGTTGATCAGCACGCCCTGGTGGTTGCAGAGCGGCACGTACTTGCCCTGGCCGACGACGCAGCGTCCCAGGTCGCGCGGGCTCAGGATCTGCGCGAGGCGGCCCGCGTCCGGGCCCCGCAGTTCGACCTGCCTCTCGACCGCGACGTCCCACTGCGACACGCCGTTCAGCAGGCGCCAGTACTCTTCCTCGGGACGCCCGAAGCTGGTGGGCATCAGCATGTGGTTGTAGGTCGTGAAGGCCGTGACGCCGTCGGCGAGGGTGGCCTCGAAGTACGGCGACGGGCGCAGGCGGGCGGATGGAGTGATGCCGAACAAGGGACGGGCCTCCAGCAGGGAAAGGGACGATGTGAGGCTGCGCCCCGGTCAGTGTGGGCCATGGCCTTTATTTCAAATTTGTCGGACGAATACCAGCGCCGGTCGAGCCTTGCCGGATCCGGGCCTCGTGCATGCGTCCGAACCACAGGCACAACGCGGCGCCGATGAAGCCGCAGGCACCGATCAGCGTGAAGTAGATGACCAGGCTCTGCGGGCGGTCGAAGTGCCGCGACAGGAAGCCGTCCAGCAACGGCATGGTCACGTCCGGAAGCAACCCGACGAAAGAGACGATGCCGATGGCGAGTCCCGTGAGCCGGGGCGGCACCGGGCAACGATCGAGCAGCGCCCAGTACAGGCCCTTGATCGCGTAGATCAGGTAACCGATGACCAGGACGATCGCGAGGATCACGTACGTGCGCCCGTGCAGCGGCACCTGGGCGAAGCAGAGCATGCACGCGGATACGAGCACGAACAGCACGACCAGCAGCCGCTCCTTGCCGAAGGCGTCGCCGAGGAAGCCGACCGTCAGGCCGCCCACCGGCCGCATCCAGAGCTTGGTGAGCGTGATCGACCCGGCGGCGAGCGCGCTCATGCCGCAGTTCACCTGCAGGAAGGCCGAGAACGAATAGGTGGCCCAGAACAGCTGGTGCGCGCACATGATCAGCCCGGCGAGAACCCACAGCTGCGGGATCGCCACCAGCGTCCAGATGTCGCGAAACAGGTTGCCATCGACCGCCATGGCGGGCGCTGCATTCGGGTCCGGCGCAGCCTCGGCCTGTGGCATCTCCTTGTCGAGCAGGAAGAAGAGCAGCACCGCGAGCGCGATGCAGGTGAACGCATAGAGATGGATCACGGGCTGCAGGCGAATGCTGCCGGGATCCGCCGGGGTCGACAGGAAGCGGAACATCGCCACTGCGACGGAGGCGAGGAACGCTTCGACGAGGCCTCGGCCGCCGTCGAGGATGCCGAAGAAGCGCCCCTGCTCGTTCGGCTTCGCGAGCAGCTTCACGGCCTTGATCAGCGATGCCCAGAAGAGCAGCCCGCCGGTGATGCCCCAGCCGATGAAGATCAGCTTGAGCTGGAAGAACGACGGAAAGGTGGCGAACCACAGGCCGAGCAGGCCCGTGGCGGCCAGCGCCGCCGACAACAGCTTGCGCGGCGCGAATCGATCGGCGATGCGGCCGCTCGGGATGTAGGCGAGCGTGACGATGACGCCCAGGATCGAGTACAGCTCGCCGAGCTGGCTCGCGTCGATGCGGCACGCCTCGAGGATGCTGATCTCGAAGTTCTGCCGCAGGTACATGATCGGGTACATCGCCCCGCCGCCGAGGACGATGACCAGGAACTGGAAGTACCGTTGCCGGCGCGCGGCGGGCGATTCGGGCGTTGCCACGTCGATCCGGTCGCTCCCGTTCAAAGGCGTGCGGTGATGGTCCTGGTGTGCAGGCAGGCGTCGAGGTCCTGCATCGGGCGCAGTATCGCGAGTCGACGGCGACGGGACAAACGATATTTCCTGCGGATCGCACTGCCTCCTGTGGGGCGGCAGCGACGTCGGCGATTCCTCAGCTGCACGGACGCACTTCGCAGGCCGGCGCAGTGATTGCGCCGCGGCGGAAATGGGTTACTGTTAGGGCGGTCCCTGTCACCTCGGAGCGCGAGATGGCGACGTCCCTACGGTCAGTGCAGGCGGGCCCCGGGCCCACGGCGGAAGTGGAGCGCCAGGCGCGTGCCGACCTCGCCGCATTGTTCCGCATGGCCGTGCGCCACGACTGGCACGAGGGCATCGCCAACCACATCAGCCTGGCGATCTCGGGCGACGGCAAGCGCTTCCTGATGAACCCGCAGGGCCGACACTGGGCGCGCATCCGCGCCAGCGACCTGCTGCTGCTCGATGCCGACGGCACCGGCGACGTCGTCGGGCAGGGCGCGGGAAAAGCGGACCCGACCGCCTGGCACATCCACTCGAGGATCCACGCCCGTAACCCCGGGGCGCGTTGCGTGATGCACACGCACATGCGGTACGCCACGACCCTCGCGTGCCTGAAGGGGTATCGGCTGAAGATGATCGACCAGAACGCCATGCGCTTCCACGGCCGCATCGCGTATGACGACGACTTCCGTGGCATGGCGCTCGACGACGCAGAAGGGCGGCGCATCGACGGATCGATCGACACCGGCAAGAGCGTGCTGTTCATGGCCAACCACGGCATCACGGTCGTCGGTCGCAGCGTGGCCGAGGCATTCGACGAGAACTACTATTTGGAGCGTGCCTGCGAACTGCAGGTGCTGGCACTGTCGACCGGCCAGCCCCTGCACGAAGTGACGGACGAGATTGCCGCGCTGACCTGCCGCCAGTGGCTCGAGTACCCGGTCGACGCCTGCCGGGATCACTTCGAGGAGATGAAGGCGATCCTCGACCGGGAAGAGCCGGACTACAGGGACTGACCTCCATGACGCCCGTTCGCTTCACGCGCATGGAGGACGGCACGCAGGACGAGTACGAATATCTCGGGCGCCTGGAGCAGGAGTACGCGCGCGCAACCGCCGAACGGGTGCTCGACTATTTCCGCGCGCAGGCAGCCACGCTGGAGGGCTACGCGATCAGTCGCCAGCAGCATGCGCTGCAGACGGCAACGCGTGCCTTGCGCGACGGCGCGGACGAGGAACTGGTGGTTGCCGCGCTCCTGCACGACCTGGGCGACGCGCTCGCGCCGTACAACCACAGCGAGTTCGCCGCGTCGATCCTGCGCCCGTACGTGTCCGAGCGGACGTGGTGGATCGTCAAGCACCACGGCCTGTTCCAGGCGTACTACTACGCTCATCACTCGGGTGGTGATCGCAATGCCCGCGACCGCTACCGCGAACATCTTCACTACCAGGCGACGGTCGATTTCTGCCATCGATGGGACCAGGCTTCGTTCGACCCCGCATACGACACGCTGCCGCTCGAGCATTTCGAGCCCATGGTGAGACGCGTCTTTGCGCGGCCGCCGTCTGCCGGCCAGCCGTAGGCGCGAACGTCGCGTGACCACCGCTGCACCGCGACGCATGTTGCAAACCCGGGCGGTCCGCGTACGCTCCCTCTCGACATGAAACGCCGACAGTTGCTGCAGTGGGGCGCCGGGCTCGTGCTCGGTGGAATCACGGGCGTGCGCGCAATGGCGCGGCCGGCGGAGCGCATCCTCATCGTCGGCGGCGGCATCCTCGGGGCATCGATCGCATATCAACTGGCCCGGCGCGGTGCCGAGGTCAGCCTGTTCGAAAAGTCGGGGCCGGCCGCGGGCGCCTCCGGCAAGTCCTTTGCCTGGATCAACGCGAACTTCACCAAGCAGCCGCGCGAGTATCACGTCCTGAGCCGGCTCGGGGTCGAGGCGTTCCACAACCTGCACGACGAGATCGGCGCCGAGCTTCCCGTGCGCTGGGGTGGCACGCTCGAGTGGTATGCCAACGAGCAGCGCGCGGAGGAACTCGACCGCCTCTCGCGACAGCAACAGGCATGGGGTTACCCGATCCGCCGCATGGACGCCGCCGAGTTCGCGCGCCGGGAGCCGCGGGTGGTGCAGGGGCCGGCGCGCGTGACGACGATGTCCGATTACGAGGGCGCCGCTGATTCGGGCGAAGTCACGCGCGTGCTGCTGCGCCGCGCACAGTCGGCAGGCGCCCGGGTCGTGCATCCCTGCGAGGTGCAGGGCATCACGCTGGCCGGCCGCGATCGCGTGGTCTTGCGCACGACGCAGGGCGAGTTCCAGGGCGAACGCGTCGTGCTGGCGAGCGGCGTGAACACGCAACAGCTCGCGGCACTGGCCGGCGTGAAAGTGCCACTCAAGCCGTCGCCGGGCATCGTCGTGCGCACCACGCCGCAGCCGCAGTGGGTGCAAGGCGTGCTTGCCACCGAGGACACGCACTTCCACCAGCAGTCAGATGGACGCGTTATCATCGGCGACGATTTCGGTCCACCCGTGAAGCGCACCGAGCACCAGTTGCTGGCTCAGCAGCCCTCGGACTGGCCGGACCCTGCGCTCAGGCTCAAGCACGGCCAGCGCCTGCGGGCACAGGCGGCGCGCTACCTGCCCGCCCTGGCCGACGCGCCGATAGAAAGCGTGTCGCTGTGCTGGCGCCCGATGCCGCAGGACGATTATCCGATCGTCGGGTCCGCGTCCCAGGCGCCGCAGGTGTACGTCGTCGTCATGCACAGCGGCGTCACGCTCGGCCCGTTGATCGGCGAGCTGGCCGCGCTCGAGCTGCTCGATGGCGCGCAAGTGGACCTGCTCGCGCCGTATCGGCCGGCTCGCTTCAGCAGTTAGCCGACCAGCGCCGCGACAGGGCCGCGATGTACGCGGGCGTCGTGTCGCAGCAGCCGCCGATCCAGGTCGCGCCCGCGTCCACCCAGCGCTCGCTCGCGGCCACGTACTGCTCAGGCGTCAGGATCTGCGCATGGCACGCGTCGAGGGCGGCCTGGTCGGGCGCTTTCTCACAGCTGTTCGCGTAGGCGCCGAGCGACCGGCTCGTGCAGCGACGCATGCGTTCGAGCGCAGGTTGCACCAGCCCGGTCGGCACGCAGTTGACCTGGTAGCCGTCGACCGGCAGCGGCTCGAGCGCCGCGATGGCCTGCTCCAGCGTCTCGCCGCCGCGCAGCCGCGGCCCGTCGAGCCCGAGATTCCACGACACACGAATCCGCAACCCGCAGTCCGCAGCCGCGCGCGCGGCCGCGACTGCTTCCCGCACCGTGGTCAGCGTTTCCGCCATGACGAGGTCCACGTCCTTGGCGAGCACGCGTGCGAGACGCAGGTAGGTTTCGTACAGTTCGTGCTCCGGCGCGACGAGATCCGCCTCATAGGTCGTATCGAGCGGTGGCAGCGAGCCGGCGACCAGGACCTCGCGACGGCCGCTCGCGGCACGCGCCTCGATGGCCAGCCGGCATGCGAGCCGCGTGAGTTCCTCGACGCGGTCTTCCATGCCGACGCGAGCAAGCAGCTTCGGCACCACCGCGTAGTTGTTGGCCGTGACGACGTCGGCGCCCGCCGCGATGTAATCGGCATGGACCTGGCGCACCGTGTCCGGATCGTGCACCAGCGCCAGCGCGGACCAGGCGGAAGTCTTGTAGTCGGGCACCGATGCGCCGCGGGCCCGCAGCTCGGTGCCCATCGCGCCGTCGAGGATGGTGATGCGGGAAGCCATGACGCGGATTGTGCCCTACCGCTGACCGATCTGGCGCAAGGTCCCAGACGCGGCCTCCGAACGGCTGAAACACCCACGGGACTCGTCCGCTGCTGGTCCGGCCGGGCTTTGATTGTCCCTACTGGTCGGTCACCCGTAGAATCGCCGCTTCATCACGAGGGACGACCGGTCGGAACATGGGTAGGCACTCATCGGCGTTTACGCCGCCAGCGAATCGGCCGCGATGACGGAGGCAACCGCGCCAACGGGCACGTTGAGCATTGCCATGCAGAACGCCTCGCGCCTGCTGGAGGCCGCCCCGGCGCTCGCCGCCGAGCAGGCCCTCGAGATCCTGAAAGCTGTGCCGAATCACCCTCCCGCACTGCTATTGCTGGGGGCCGCACATTGCCGCGCCGGAAATCCTTCCGCCGCGCTCGAGGTGCTCGAGCCGCTGGTGCGGGCGCAACCCAACTGGGCCGCAGCCCACTTCGAGTACGGCCTCGCGCTTGGGGCCGCCGACCGGGGCGACGCGGCCATCCGCGCGCTGCGCAAGACGGTCGAATTGTGGCCCCGGCATCCCCGGGCCTGGCGGGTGCTCGCCGATCACTTGCTGGCCACCGGTGATTCGCAAGGCGGCGACGCGGCGTACGCGCGCCACATCCAGTGCTCGGCGCAAGAGCCGGTGTTGCAGCAGTCGGCGGCAGCGATGCTGGCGAATGACATTCCAACGGCCGAGCGGCTGCTCAAGTCGTATCTGAAGCAGGCGCCGACCGACGTGCCCGCAATACGCATGCTGGCCGAGGTGGCCATGCGTTGCGGACGCGATGAAGATGCGGAGCATCTGCTGGAGCGCTGTCTCGAACTGGCGCCGAGCTTCGCACCGGCGCGCTACAACTATGCGGTGCTGCTGCATCGGCGCAACGACCCGGCTGGCGCAATGGTGGAGGTCGAACGCCTGCTCGCGGCCAACCCGCGCAGCCCGAGCTATCGCAATCTGCTGGCGGTGATCCTCAGCCGAATCGGCGAATACGAACGCTCGATCCAAACGTACACGCAGTTGCTGGCCGAGTACCCCGGCAATGCCAGGATATGGATGAGCTACGGGCACATCCTCAAGACCGAGGGCCGCAACGAACAAAGCGTCGCGGCGTATCGCCGTGGCATCGCACTCGACCCAGCCTTGGGCGAGGCCTACTGGAGTCTCGCCAACCTGAAGACCTTCCACTTCACCGCAGACGACATGTCGGCCATGCAGGCGGCACTGGCCCGCGACGGGCTCGACGACGCGAGTCGCGTGCATTTCCATTTCGCGCTCGGGAAGGCGTTCGAAGACAGCGAGGATTTCACGCAATCGTTCGGACATTACGCCCAGGCCAACGCGTTGCATCGCGCCGGCAACCACTACGACGCCGACGCCAACACGCAGCGCGTCAAGCGGCTGAAACGAACCTTCACGCCGCAGTTCTTCAGCGAGCGCGCGGGTTCCGGTTGCGATGCGGCCGATCCGATCTTCATCGTCGGCATGCCGCGCGCCGGTTCGACGTTGCTCGAGCAGATCCTGTCCAGCCATTCGGCCGTGGAGGGAACCACCGAGCTGCCGGAAATGATCGCCATGGCGAAAGACCTGCGGACGCAAGGCGGGTCACACGAGATCGTTGCGTACGCCGATACGCTCGCGTCGAAGAGCGCACCGGAGCTGCGAGAGCTCGGTGAGCGATACATCGAGCGCACGCGCAAGTACCGCAAGACGGATCGGCCTTTCTTCATCGACAAGATGCCGAACAACTTCCTGCACGTCGGGATGATTCAGGTGGTGCTGCCGAACGCAAAGATCATCGACGCGCGCCGGCATCCCCTGGGCTGCTGCTTCTCGAATTTCAAGCAGCACTATGCGCGAGGCCAGAACTTCAGCTACGGTCTGGCGGACATGGGCCGGTTCTATCGCGACTACGTGGAACTGATGGCGCACTTCGACCGGGTGCTGCCGGGGCGGGTCCACCGGGTCATTTACGAGCACACGGTCGAGGACACCGAGGCGGTGGTGCGCCGGCTGCTCGAGTACTGCGGACTGCCGTTCGAAGCCGGCTGCCTGCGGTTTTTCGAGAACCAGCGGCCCGTCCGCACGGCCAGTGCCGAGCAGGTCCGTCGGCCGATCTATCGAGAAGGGGTGGACCAATGGCGGCATTACGAGCCATGGCTCGGGCCCCTGAAGGAGACGTTGGGAGCGGTGTTGGACAGCTACCCTGCTGTTCCGCAGTTCTAGCGGCCAGAGCCGGTGAGGGGTCGCCCGCCGCCATAGATGTTGCGGCATCGCCACAGGAAGAAGATCCGTTTGGCAACATAGCCATTCACGTTGTAGGCTGAACAGCACAAGACTTGGGGAGGATCGTGATGCCAGTTTCCAGAATCAAGAGTGTCCCGCGCCGTGCGCCACGCACGCCGATTGCCGCAGCGATCCTGTTGGCCTGCCCTGCCCTGATGGCGCAGGAGCGGACAGGGCTCGAAGAGATCATCGTCACTGCGCAGAAGAAGTCTGAAAACCTGCAGGACGTTCCAATCAGCATCCAGGCGCTCGGCAACGAGACGCTCAGGGAGCTGAACGTCAGGAATTTCAACGACTACGTGCAGATGCTGCCGACGGTGGCGACGCAGCCGTCCATCGGTGCCGGTTCCGGCTTCGCGGCCGTGTACATGCGCGGCATCGCGACCGGCGGCGACGGCCAGGCGACCACGTCGCAGCCCAGCGTCGGCATGTACCTCGACGAACAGCCGATTACCACCATCCAGGGCAACCTGGACATCCACATGTACGACATCGAACGTGTGGAAGCGCTGGCAGGCCCGCAGGGCACGCTCTACGGCGCAAGCTCACAGGCGGGAACGATTCGAATCATCACCAACAAGCCGGATGCTTCGAAGTTTTCGGCGGGCTATTCCCTCGAGGGCAATTATGTCGACGGCGGCGACGCCGGTTACGTGGCCGAGGGCTACGTCAACGTGCCCATCACCGACATAGCGGCCATTCGGCTCGTTGGCTGGTTGCGTTCCGACGGGGGCTGGATCGACAACCAGAAGTCCACACGCACCTTCAACAGGGCGACCCCGGACGATCCCACCGATGACATCACCATCAACAACGACAAGTATGCGAAGAACAACTACAACACCCTCGATACGGTCGGCGGCCGCGCGGCACTGAAAGTCGATCTCAATGACAACTGGACCGTGACACCGGCCTTCCAGATCCAGCACCAGGAAGGCAAAGGGTCCTGGGGCGACGATCTCAACAATGGTGTGCTTCTGCCCGGTGGGGTACGCGTTCCCGGCGATGTCAGCCCGTCGGGCAAGTTCAGCGTCGCCCATTTCTCGAAGGAATACACGCAGGACGATTGGTACCAGATCGGGCTGACCGTCGAAGGAAAGATCGGCAACTTCGACCTCGTTTACTCGGGCAACTATCTCGATCGCCAGGTCGATGGCTCGTTCGACTACTCCGACTACGCGTTTGCGTACGACAGCTACTACACGTCGTTCGGCCCGATGTTCGTCGACAACAACGGCGACACGATTTCGCCGTCGGCCTACTTCACCAACGACGACGGCTACAGCAAGCAGAGCCACGAACTGCGGATCAGCTCCCCGCAGGACAAGCGCGTGCGCGGCCTGATCGGTTTGTTCTGGCAGGAACAAAAGCACGATTTCGAGCAGCATTTCAGCGTCAATGGTCTCGGCAACGTTCGGTTGCTGAACCAGGACGAACCGAACGGCCGCCAGTACCCGAACACCGTGTACCTCAACAACATGGACCGGGTGGACACGGACCAGGCCATCTTCGGCAGCCTCAGTTTCGACATCACCGACACGCTCGAGATGACGCTGGGCCTGCGGTATTTCGAACCTGAGGTCACCGTCAAGGGCTTCTTCGGTTACGGCCTGGGCTTCAACCCGGCGCGCCCGCCCGGCTCGAGGCCCAGCGACGTGAACGAGCCCGGCGACCCGGCCAATGGCGGCTCGGGCGCCTATTCGCCGGACGGCACAGGCTGGTCACGCAATGGTGAGTGGCGCTGCCCCTCGCAGGTCCAGTACAAGGACGCGCCTTGCCTGAACGTCGACAAGGGCATCAGCGAAAGCGATCACGTCGGGCGGGTAAACCTGACCTGGAAACCCGCCGACGAATACATGTTCTACGCAACGTGGTCGGAGGGTTACCGGCCCGGTGGCATCAATCGCAATCCGTTTGCCGGCGACTACGTGTCGGACTTCCTGACCAACTGGGAACTCGGCTGGAAGAGCCAGTGGTTGGACAATAGCCTGCAGTTCAACGGCGCCGTATTCTACGAGCAATGGGACAAGTTCCAGGTGAGCTTCCAGGGCGGCAACGGCATCACGCAGGTGGCCAACGGCCCCACCGCGGACGTCATCGGAACGGAACTCCAGCTGCTCTGGAACGTCACGGACAGCTTCCGTCTGTCGGGGGCGCTGGCGTACTACGACTCCGAGTTGAAGGACGATTACTGTCCGGGATGCAATTCCGACGGTTCGCCCTGGGCGCCCAAGGGCACCGCATTGCCAGTGACACCCGATTTCAAGGGAAATCTGGTTGGACGCTACACCTTCCCGCTGGGAAGCTTCGAAGCGAACCTGCAGGGCGCGCTTGCCTATTCAGCCAGCCGCGCGGGCGACCTGAACGTGGCCGACAACAAGATCACGGGCGATATCCCGTCGAGCACGATCGTCGACCTGAGCGCCGGCCTGCAGAGGGACTCGTACTCGATCGAACTCTTCATCCAGAACGCCCTGAATGAGGACGCACCGCTCGGCATCACTGCGCAGTGCGCGACCAGCTTCTGCGGCTATCAGCCTTATGGCGTGCGCGTCAGGCCGACCATGGTCGGCATCAAGTTCTCTCAGGAGTTCTGATAGCGGCGTCGGACTCGTCCGGAAAACAGAAGGCCCCGCTCCGCGGGGCCTTCTTTATGAGGGCGGTGCGTTCCGTCAACCGACCTTGAGGTCTGCTTCTCCGCCGAGCAGTTCGCCGACTTCCTGGTTCGAGAGTTCACGCTCGGACTCGTCGGAGCCGCCGATGGCAGCGGTGTCGATCTTCGGCACGGCCGGTGCATTGTCCATGTCGACGCGGCCGCTGATGCAGGCACCGTCCTCGATGGCGACGCGCCGGGCGAACACATCGCCGGTCAGCACCGCACCGGCGCGCAGCGTGACGCTGTCGAGCGCATAGACGTTACCGCTCACCTTGCCTTCGATGATCACGCGCCGCGCGCGGATATCGCCCCGCACGTGTCCGGGGCCGCCGATGGTGAGGTTCCGCGTGTGCAGCACCGACCCGTCGATCTGGCCCTCGATGGTGAGGTCTTCGTCGGCGACCAGGTCGCCCTTGAAGCGCAGCGTTGCGCCGAGGACGCAGGCCTTCTGTCCCTGCGGCAGGGTCGCAACCGTCGCCGAGGCGGACGGTGCCACCGCAGCTGGAGCGGGGGGGTCGATCGCTCGGGCAGCCATGGCCGTTGCCTCGACCGGTGCGGATTTCAGGACTTCTTCGATGTCGACGCGTTCAACGCGTTCACGCTTCCACATGTTTCAATCCTCCCTTCGTCACTCGCCGGTGCCGGTGCGCGCGTAGCCGCTCAGGCCATCGACGCTCGACGTGGAGGAGAAACCGTCCGCGCGGCGCGGCTGCATCTTGATGCTGCCGTTCAGCGTCGCGCCTTCGGCGACATTGATGGATGGGGCCTCGAGGTTGCCCCGCACGTTCGCCTTGGCGCGCACCGTGATCGACGCCTGCGCCTTCATGTCGCCTTCCACGTTGCCTTCGACGACGATGACTTCCGCGGTCACGCTGCCCTTGATGACGGCTTCCGGGCCGATGGTCACCTTCGGGGCCGGGCCCACCGTGCCTTCGATCTGGCCATGGATGACGAGGTCTTCCTGTGAAGACAACTCGCCCTTGAACTTCAGGGTCGGGCCGAGGATGGATTCCTTGACCGACTTGCCGTCATGCATCGTGCTCATTTCTCGGAGTCTCCGGATTTCCGTTCACCGCGGGTGCGTGCCCTGCGCGTCCGCCGGTGGCGGTGCGGGGCTCGGTAACGAAAGCTACCGGAACGACCAGAAAAAACGGCGACGTGGGTCTCAGTCGGAAGGTGTGCGACACCGGACGCCATCCAACTGCTCTCGAATCGCATGGTCATCCACGCGCGCACCGGGCCGGCGGTGCGTCTCGATCTTCGTCGGAGGGCAATTGAATGGTACTGTGCGTCCGCTTGAGTCCGGGCCAGCTCGATCCCTCGAGCCGGTTCGACGAGGCATCCCACGGCCTGGAAGGAAGCCCATGCGTTTCATCGAATCGATCCTGAGCGACGCCGCATCGATCGCCACGGTGCGACGCGATATCCACGCCCATCCGGAGCTGTGCTTCGAAGAGCAGCGCACCTCGGACCTGATCGCCCGGACGCTCGAAGGCTGGGGCATCCCGATCCACCGCGGCCTTGGGAAGACGGGCGTGGTCGGCGTCGTCCGCGGCGGCGACTCGCCGCGTGCGGTCGGCCTGCGCGCTGACATCGATGCGCTGCCGATGACCGAGCACAACCGCTTCGCCCACGCGAGCCAGCACGCCGGCAAGATGCACGCCTGCGGACACGATGGCCATACGGCCATGCTGCTCGCGGCGGCGAAGCACCTGTCGCAGCACCGCAACTTCGACGGGACGGTGTATCTCGTCTTCCAGCCTGCCGAGGAAGGCGGCGGCGGTGCGCGCGAGATGATGAAGGACGGCCTGTTCGAGCGATTCCCGATGGAGGCGATCTTCGGCGCGCACAACTGGCCGGGGCTTGCCGCGGGGCAATTCGCCCTGTGCGCCGGACCGGCCTTTGCCTCGAGCAACGTGTTCAAGACCACCATCCGCGGCAAGGGCGCGCACGCCGCAATGCCGCACAACGGCATCGACCCGATTCCAGCGGCCTGCCAGATGGTGCAGGCGTTCCAGAACATCGTGACGCGCAACAAGCACCCGCTCGATACCGCCGTCATCTCGGTGACGAAGATCCACGCCGGCGAGGCGACCAACGTGGTGCCGGACGACTGCGTCATCGAGGGCACGGTGCGCACCTTCACCGACGAGGTGCTGGAACTGATCGAGCGACGCATGCGCACGATCGCGGAATCGACCTGCGCCGCATTCGAGGCGCAGTGCGAATTCGAGTTCCGGCGCCAGTACCCGGCCACCGTCAATCACGTCGGCCGAAACGGACTTCATCCGCCGCGTGCTCGGCGACCTGGCCGGCGCACAGAACGTGCACGAGTTCCGGCCCACGATGGGCGCCGAGGATTTCAGCTTCTTCCTGCAGGCGAAGCCGGGCTGCTATTTCCTGATCGGCAATGGCGACGGCGACCACCGCGACGGCGGCCACGGCCTGGGGCCCTGCATGCTTCACAACCCGAGCTACGATTTCAACGATGCGTTGATCCCGCTGGGAGGCACCGCCTGGGTGCGCATCGCCGAGGCCTGGCTGGCCGGCCCGGCGCCGGCGGCAGGACGTTGAAGCCGGCAGGCTGGCGAGGCGGCGCGATGATGCAGTCGAGCCCCGGGCGATTCAGTCGCGCGCTCGACGCCGTCGAGCGTGTCGGCAATCGCCTGCCCGATCCGGTGCTGATCTTTCTGTGGCTGATCGTCGCGGTCGTGGCGCTCAGCGTCGTCGGTGCCGCCGCAGGGTGGGAAGCGATCAACCCGGTCAACCAGCAGCCCATCCGGGCGACCAGCCTGCTGTCGAGCGGCAACCTCGAGCGCCTGTTCGTCGAGATGCCGCGCACGCTGACGGGGTTCGCGCCGCTCGGTTACGTGCTGCTGGTGATGCTGGGCGCGGGCATTGCGGAGCAGACCGGTCTCGCGGGCGCGGCAATGCGTGCCGCGGTCGGCAACGCGCCCAAGGCGTGGCTCACGCCGATCGTGGTCTTCGCCTCGGTCATGGCCAACCAGGCCGGCGACGCGGCCTTCGTGGTGATGATCCCGCTGGCCGGCGCGCTGTTCGCGGCCGCCGGCCGGCACCCGATCGTCGGCATCGCGGCGTCCTTCGCCGGCGTCGCCGGCGGGTTCTCGGCCAACCTGCTGCCGGGCCAGCTCGACGCGCTGCTGCTCGGCATCACCGAGCCTGCCGCGCAGCTGCTGGTTCCCGGCTGGAAGATGAACATCGCCGGCAACTGGTATTTCATCATCGGCATGACGGTCATCATGGTGCCGCTCGGCTGGCTCATCACCGAGCGAATCGTGGCGCCGCGCTTCGGCGACTGGACGCCGACGGCCGAGGCACCCGTACATGAAGTCGGCACCGAGCTGACCGACGCGGAGCGACGCGGCCTGCGCGCTGCGGGCATCGCCGCGCTGGCGGTCGTCGCGATATTCGCGCTGCTCGCGTGGCCGGCTGCCTGGTCCGCGGTGGACGGCGGCGCGCCGCTGTTCAACGAGGCCGCCGCGGCCGGGGGCAGCTATGCGCAGGCTCTGCAACCCCTGCTGCAGAGCCTGGTGGCCGCCTTCTTCCTGCTGTTCCTCGTCACCGGCATCGCCTACGGGCGGGCCGCCGGCGTCAATCGCAGCCATCGGGACGACATCCGCATGATCAGCGCGGGCATGGCCAGCATGGCCTACTACATCGTCATGGCGTTCGTCGCCGCACACTTCGTGGCGATGTTCAACTGGTCCAACCTCGGCATCATCATGGCGATCAACGGTGCCGAGATCCTGGGCCGGGTGTCGCTGCCCCCGGCGCTGCTGGTCGGCGCGATCGTGCTGATGGGCGCGAACATCAACCTGGTGATCGGTTCGGCAAGCGCCAAGTGGGGCATGCTGGCGCCGGTGCTCGTGCCGATGCTGATGCTGCTCGGCATATCGCCGGAAATGACCACTGCGGCCTTTCGCATGGGCGACAGCGTGACGAACCCCGTCACGCCGCTGCTCGTCTATTTCCCGCTGGTGCTGGCCTTCTGCCAGCGCTGGGTGCCGGGGTTCGGAATCGGCACGCTGGTTGCCGCCATGCTGCCGTACTCACTGGCCTTCCTGGTATCCGGCCTGTTGATGACCATGGCATGGGTGTGGCTTGACCTGCCCGTCGGTCCCGGTGCGCCAGTCGGGTTCGTGCTGCCGAATTAGCGCCTGGGCAACTCACAGGATCAACGCATGGTCGATTTCCGCACCCGGGAGCCGGGCGAATCACGATCGCGCCAGCCGATCGACTCAATCGAACAATGACCTCGATGCCTCGAAGTGCGTGTCCGCAATCTCGTCCAGGCCCGGGCGCGGCCGCAGGTAACTGAAGTACGCCACCCAGCGCTCCTGCTTGCTGGTGTTGGCGAGGCCGCGGTGCAGGATCCGGTCGTCGAAGATCAGGCAATCCCCCGCCGCCATCGCCTGCACGACAGATGGAGTCGTCGCGTCTTCCCCCTGCCCGGGTTGCCGCAGGGCCGCCGGCGTTACCTCCGTCTCCAGCTGATACAGCAGGCTGTCGCGGTCCAGCCACGGCCGCTGCAGATGATTCGTCAGCAGGTGCGTGCCGCGCGCCACTTCGGTCGGGCCGGCCGCGAGCGGGATGTCCGCCAATGCCAGTAGCACGTTCACCGCATGCGCGGGCCGGGCCTCGGCCGCCTCGTGCGGCGAGTCGATGTGCCACTGCTGCGCGGGCGAGCCGGGACGCGAGAACACGACTCCGCAGAACGACGGCGTTGCATCGGGCCCCAGTGTGGCCCGTACCAGATCCAGCCACGGCACCTCGGGCGCAGCGGAGCCCCGGCTGCCCCAGATCGGTGCCAGGTCCTGTTCGCGCAGGGGCACGTCAAATCTCCCCGGCGATCGCTGGACCAGCTCGTGATAGCCGTTCCTGCTGCCGATACCGATCGGCCGGTTGCCGAGTGCTTCCATCACCCGCGTGGCCCGCGCACGCATCAGTTCGTTGATGGCGCCGAGCAGCGGCCCGGGAACCAGGCCGCGCACCAGAGCGACACCGTCCAGGGCGAACTGCTCGGGGCTGAGTGTCATGTTCATGCATGTGCTCCCGCCGCCGGGCAGGGCGGTTCTCGCGGCGTGGGTCTTGTTGGCGCCGAGCGCACGCTCCTGATGGGGTCATCGGCGCGGCTGCCGCGCGCATGATTGTAGTCCACCGAACCGCCGGATGCTCACGGCGTCGAGCGCTACGATTGCGCCCGTCATCGACACCGCGCTCGCGCCCGCCTCCCGGTCGTTGCTTGTACACTTGCTGCTCGAATCAATGAGGCCCGGCCATGTGTGGAATATTCGGCATCCTGCAGCATGACGCAGGATCGGCGCCATCGGACGAGCGGTTGAGGGACACCGCCAGGCGCCTGCAGCACCGGGGCCCGGACGGTCGTGGCATCTACGCGGCAGCGGGTGTCGGACTGGTGCACACGCGGCTGTCTCTCGTCGACTTGAGCGAGCGCAGCTCGCAGCCGTTCTGGGACGCCAGCCGGCGGTTCTGCCTCGTGTACAACGGCGAACTGTACGACTACGCGGGTTTGCGCGCGGAGCTCGAGCGCCTCGGCGTCGTCTTCCGCACCACGAGCGACACCGAGGTGCTGCTCGAAGCGCTGATTCACTTCGGGGTCGAGGCGACGCTGCCGCGGCTCGAGGGCATGTTCGCGTTCGCGCTCTACGACACGCACGAGAAATCCCTCGTGCTTGCGCGCGATCGCTTCGGTATCAAGCCGCTGTACGTCCACGACGGCGACGACGCCTTCCTGTTCGGTTCGACCGTCGGCGCCATGAAGCCGTGGCTGGCATTGCGTCCGGATGCGTTGACCGTGTCTTCGTACCTGCACGGATTCAACGGCCCGATGTCGGGCCGCTCGTTCTACGACGACGTGAGCATCGTGCCGCCGGGCGCGATCGTGCGTGTCAGGCCCGGGAGCCGGGCGCGGTTTTCCCAGTGCCTGACCATGAACGACATGGTCGATGCGGACATGGCCGAGGATTTTGCGCGGCGCCCGCGCAATGAGCTGGTGGACATCGTCGAGCAACTGCTGCTCAAGGGTGTCGAAAGCCAGCTCTGCGCCGATGTTCCGGTCGGCGCCTTCTGCTCGGGCGGCGTCGACTCCTCGCTGCTGATGGCAATGGCGGCCCGCTTCCACGACGACCTAAGGGTATTCCATGCGGATATCGTCGGTCCCCTGAGCGAGCGCTCGGCCGCGCAGCGGCTCAGCGAGCGCCTGAAGCTGGACCTGAAAGTGGTCAGCGTCCAGGACCATCACTTTTTCGAGGCGATCCCCGACGTGGTGGAGCACTTCGGCGCTCCCTTCGTGAACCCGACCACCGTGCCGGTACTGATGGTCTCCCGGCTGGTGCAGGAACACGGGATCAAGGCGGTGCTGACCGGCGAGGCCTCCGATGAATGCTATCTCGGCTACGAGTGGCTGGTCCCGGACGTGCGCGCTTCGCTGCGCCGCCTGCCGCGACGGATACTGCGCAAACTCGGATTCTCACCTGCGGCAAGCGCCGGCCTGACGTCGCGCGACGGCGAACTGGTGACGAATTTGTCCAGCCAGTTCGAGATCGCGATGGGCCCGGTCGAATTCCCGGACGCGCCGGAGCTGAGGTACCAGGCGCCCTCGACAGACGGCTTGGCGACCGACAGCAATCTCTCCTACATCCTGCGGACGCTCCTGCATCGCAACGACACGATGGGCATGGCCGCCAGCATCGAGTCCCGCTTTCCCTTCCTCGACAGCCGCCTGGTCCGCGCCTCCGCAAACCTTCCCTATGATTGCAAGGTGCGCTTCTCGCCGTTCGTGTTCGACCGCAAGCGTCCGTTCTTCCGCGACAAGTGGATCGTGCGCCAGATCGCCGATCGCTATCTGCCGCGGGACCTGAGCCAGCGTCCCAAGGGAATGTTTCCCACCAATGCGTTTCAGCGTTTTCGCATCGCCGAAGGGCTCTTTGAAAACTCCTTCGTCGCCGACTGGTTCGGCCTCGCGCGCCCCAGGCTTCGATACCTCCTCGGCAACGCGAGCCCCTCGCTGAAGCTTCGCCTCATGCTGCTCGAAGCATGGGCGCATGTCTGCGTCCGGGAACTGCCCAAGGCGGACTTGTCCGCAAGGCTTGCACGGCACGTGAGCGTCGGCGCGGCGTGAAGTGCGCAGCGAGGACGGCGGCCGACTCAGCCGGCCGCCGGTAGGATCGCCGGCGGTGAGTCTCGAAGTTCACGCATCACGCGATACAGCCGGCCCTGCGCATTGCCGTGCAGTGCATCCACGATCATGCTGTCGGGATCGCACGCGGCCGCGCTGCGCAGCAGCCGCTCGAAACTCCTGATGTAGTTCTCGCAATGCTGCGTGCGGATCGGCGTCCCGTAGAAGAGATTCCACGCCTCACGAGCATCCTCCAGCCGCACTCGCAGCAGGATCATGCGGCGACTGAAGACCGACGATTCGCCGGAGCTCAGTCGCGCAAACATCAGGTCGATCTCCTCGTCCGGCACCACGCCATCGCCGGTCGACCCCTGGCTCGACAGGAACAGCATCCCGGCGATCACCTCGAGCTGGTTCATCACCAGCTGGGCCACGTCGATGAACGTGTCCTGCCGGGCGTGCAGCTCGTTGGCCGCAATGGCGCGCGTCTGCACCTCCGCATGCTCCGCGGTGCGCTGCATCACCTCGAACTGGCGCTGGATCGCGACGTTGTTGGCTGCGAGCTCGCGCTGCTGCAGGAACAGACCCAGTACCAGCCAGAGAAAGGCGAGCGGGGCGAACGCACCGTCGAGGAAGTCGCCGAGGTCGCCGAGCGGCAGGTGGAGAAACCCGTTCCAGCCCAGTCGCGTAGCGATATACATCATGCCGGCGCTGAGCCAGAGCCCGGTCAGCAGCAGTCCGATCCGCACCTGTCGATCGCGTTGCGACGCCAGGCTCGTCAAGTCGCGCTCTGCATTCATGGTGTTCCCCCGGTATTCATGGAGGGCCGGGAGACGTCCCGGCCGCCGAGCATCACGAACGACACCTTCTCCAGCACCGACAGGTCGCGCAACGGGTCGCCGGGCACCGCGATGATGTCGGCGAGCTTGCCCGCCTCGACGGTGCCGACGCGATCCTGCCAGCCGAGCAGCTCCGAATTCACGCGCGTGGCCGCTTGAATGGCCTGCATCGGCGTCATGCCGGCCTCCACCAGCACCGCGAGTTCGCGCACGCCCTGCTTTACAGGGAAGCCGACGTAGTCCGTGCCGACGCCGACCTGCACACCGCTGCGGATCGCCTTGCCGACGGCCGCCATGTGCTGCGCGCGGTAGCGGCGGGTCAGCTCGTTCATCTTCGACTGTGCCTCGCTGCCGGGCTGCTCGTTGAGGTAGTAGTCGCCGACATAGAGCGTCGGCACGAGGAAGACGCCTTTTTCCTTTATGCAGCCTGATGCCTTCATCGTCGATGAAGGTGCCGTGCTCGATCGTGCGCGCGCCCGCGAGGATCGACGCACGGATGCCCGCCGCCGAATGCGCATGTGCCGCCACGGGCACGCCGAGGCGGGTGGCCTCGTCGACGATCGCGCTCAATTCTTCGGGGCTGAAGTGGGCCCTGTCGGGGTCGTTGCCGGCCGACATCATCGCGCCGCTCGCCAGCACCTTGATCCAGTCGCTGCCGTGCTTGATCTCCTCGCGCACGGCCTTGCGCACGGCATCGACGCCGTCGACGACGAGGCCATCGCCCGCGACCTCGTGCTCCGGGGCGATGAAGTTGAGGTCGCCACCGCCTCCCGTGATCGAGAAGTAGTGCCCGGCGCCCGTGATGCGCGGTCCGACGAACATGCCTTCCTGTATCGCGGTGCGCACGTCGAGGTGGGCGTAGAACACGTCCGCGTCGCCTAGGATGCGCACCGTCGTCCACCCGGACTGCAGCATCTGCTGCACCACGTTGAGACCGCGCAACGCCTTGTAGGCCGACGAGCGACGCAGGTGGTCGACCTGGTAGTCGTCCGTCTTGATGAGCACGTGGGCGTGCGCGTCGATGAGGCCGGGCAGGCAGGTGTCCTGCGTGCGGTCGATCACCGTGCCTGCCGCCCCCGGCGTGAAGGCGCCAACGGCAACGATGCAACCGTCCTCGATACGGATCGCCACGTCGCGCAACGGCGTGGCCGACCGGCCGTCGATGAGCGTGCCACAGCGCAGGGTCGTGACACCGGTGGCGGAGGGTGCGGCCGCATCGGCCGCAGCCGGCCCCGCATCCGCTCGCCACGAAAGGGCCAGGCACGCCAGGGCCAGGCAAGCGGTCGCTGTGCGTCGATTCATCGGTCAATCCCCCTGAACACGGCATCGCCGGCGCCATCAGGCCAGCACACCGGTGCGCTCGAGTTTCCGTCAAGGTTCCCCTGTGCAGAGGAAGTGTAGTCGAATCGGACGCCCCGTCCTGCAATCCCGCTCTGCCCGCCGTCGACGGCTGGTTCAAATGTGCGGAGCCTTCAACGATTCCTGTGCGGCGCCGAGAGACTCGAACGGGTATCGAACTCCGAGTTGCCGCCGCAATTCATCCAGCCAGTCGACGATGGCCAGTGTCTCCTCGTGCGGCATCCGCACGCTTTGCGGTCAATCCTGCGCGCACGCATCGCATGGTCTCTTCGATTTCCTCCTCGAAGCCGTTGATGCGAAACGGGGCCTGCACCGTCTCGGGCAGCTGATCGCGCCTCGACAGCACGGCTTCGGTCGCCTGCCAGAACTGGCGCGGCAGGCAGATCCAGCCGTTGTCGCCGAAGATGCGCAACGAGTTGTCCGACGTGCCGTCGAACGCGCAGACGAACTGCGACACCACGCCGCCGGGGAAAACGATCGTGACGGCGGCGCGTTGATCGACGCCGGTCGGCGCCTTGGTGCCCTCGACGTGCAGACTGAGCGGGTCGGGGCAGGCGCCGAGCGCCGACTCCAGCACCCAGCGCGTCGCCGCCACGTTGTAGATGCCGATGTCGAGCAGGCTCCCGCCGGCCAGGTCCGCACTGAAGAGACGGCTGCCCGGGTCGTAGGGGGTAAGGAAGCAAAAGCTCGACTGGATGGCTTGCACCTTGCCGATGGCACCGCTGCTCAGCCAGTCGCGGACCCGCGCATAGATCGGCAGGAAGCGTGTCCAGAGCGCTTCCATCAGGAAGACACGTCGCTCTCGTGCCAGCGCCACGAGCTCGCGCGCCACGGCAAGGTCGGGAACCAGGGGCTTCTCGCACAGCACCGGCTTGCCGGCCAGCAGGCATTCCCGGATGAATGCGGCATGCGAGGAGTGCGGCGTCGCGACGTAGACGGCATCGATGCTTGCGTCGCGGAGCAGCGCGTCGAGGTCCGGCGATGCCCGCGGTGGTGGCTTGCCCGGACGCGACCAGTCCGCGACGAATTTCCCGACGCGCCCGTCACTACGGCCAAGTACGCTGCGCACATGGGTCCCGGGCAGCCGGTAGACCGCTTCGGCGAACCGATGCGCGATTCGGCCGGGACCAACGATTGCCCACGCGAACTCCGTCATCAGCGCACTCCCATGGCCAGGACTTCTGTTCGCCGCTGAGGGCGGGACCAGCCGGCTGCATTCTCGCTCAACGGCCGACGCCCGACGATGCTGCGAAGTCAAAGGACGAAACAACGGTCGATCAACCGGGCACTTGCCAGCCATGCCGCGAACGGCTCGCCCGCGTGACACGGATCGCAGAGTTCGCGTATGTTGCACCGGTCAACCCGGTCCCGTCCGATGAAGTCAATGAACCGTCGTGATTTCCTTGCCGCCTCGTCCACGACCCTCGCATTGACTGCGAGCGGATCGGCCGCTGGCACTCCTGCGACTGCTGCCGGCACCGTCCACGAAGGCACCGTCGTTCCTGATGCGCCGATCACGGTTGCCGGCCGCAGCGTGGCCGTCTACACGACCGCCGCGGGCACGGGCAATCGCCTCGCCGCCACAGGCACGTTCCGGTTCCAGCGCATCGATCAACTGCACGAATCGAAGGTCTGCGTCTTCGTCGACCCGGCGCGCAGGTTCCAGACCGTGCTTGGCATCGGCGGCGCGATCACCGATGCGTCCGCGGAAACCTACGCAAAGCTGCCGGCGGCGCGGCAGGAAGAACTCATCCGCGCCTATTACGACGCGAATGACGGGATCGGCTACACGCTTGCGAGGACCAACATCCACAGCTGCGATTTTTCCAGCGCCAGCTACACCTACGTGAGCGAGGGCGACGGGGAACTGCGGTCGTTCAGCATCGACCACGACCTGCGGTTCCGCATTCCAATGATCAAGCAGGCGATCGACGGCGGCCGGAGGCAAGCTCACGCTGTTCGGCAGCCCGTGGAGCCCGCCGGCGTTCATGAAGGACACCGGTGACATGCTGCACGGCGGAACGTTGCGGCCGGAGTTCCGCCAGTCGTGGGCGAGCTATTTCGCGAAATTCATCAAAGCATACGCAAGCGCGGGCGTTCCCGTCTGGGGCATCACCGTCCAGAACGAGCCCATGGCGAAACAGCGCTGGGAATCGTGCATCTTCTCCGCGGAGGACGAGCGCGACTTCGTGAAGAACTTCCTTGGGCCGACCCTGCAGGAGGAGGGGCTCGGCGGCACGAAGATCATCGCGTGGGACCACAATCGCGACCTCGTCTATCAACGTGCCAGCGCGATTCTGCACGACCCGGACGCCGCGAAATATGTCTGGGGCATCGGCTATCACTGGTACGAGACGTTCAGCGGCAGCGAGGCCATGTACGACAACGTCAGGCTCGTTCGCGAGGCGTTTCCGGACAAGCACCTGATCTTCACCGAGGGCTGCGCGGATTCGTTCAGGGCCGACAGGCTGCAGGACTGGAAGCTCGGCGAGCTTTACGGGCGCTCGATGATCAACGATTTCAATTGCGGCGCCGTCGGCTGGACGGACTGGAACATCCTGCTCGACGAGACCGGCGGCCCCAATCACGTGGGCAATTTCTGCTTCGCGCCGGTTCACGCGGACACGCGCACGGGCGAGCTGACCTACACCAACTCGTACTACTACATCGGGCACCTCTCGAAGTTCGTACGACCGGGCGCAAGACGGATCGTGGCCTCACCGAGCCGGAGCACGTTGCTGTCGACCGCATTCGTCAATCCGGACGGCAAGGTCGCAGTAGTCGTCATGAACGGAAGCGACGCGGCCGTCACCTATCTCCTGTGCATTGATGGCCACGCGGCCGAGGTCACGAGCCCCGCACATTCGATGCAGACGCTCGTCGTCTGAGCGGTGACCCTCAATCCCGGACGGCAAGGCTGGCGGCGGACGGGAAGCTCGAGTTGCCTGCATGGGGCTCCCGCGTCTTCGTGAAGTGAGCCACGGCCGATCGTCAGGAGGAGTGCACTCGTGAAGTTCCGGATCCTGCTTGTCGTCGCCTCGCTGGTCGCGAGCGTCCTGATCGGCCTCACGCTCGCGTCGCGCGGCGGCGGACCGGCCGCGCAGGCGCCGGACGACGGCATCGTCATCGGCCTGTCCCTCGACACGCTGAAGGAAGCGCGCTGGCAGGGCGACCGCGACATGTTCGTCAAGCGCGCGGACGAGCTCGGCGCGAAGGTGCTGGTGCTCTCCGCGAACAGCGACGATACCGTGCAGATCGGCGACGTCGAAAAGCTGATTACCAACCACATCGACGTGCTGGTCATCGTGCCGCACGACGGCAAGGCGATGGCCAAGGCAGTCAAGCTGGCCCACGACGCGGGCATTCCGGTGATCGCCTACGACCGCATCGTCCGCGACTCCGACCTCGACCTCTACGTCAGCTTCGACAACGAGCGCGTCGGCGAGCTGCAGGCGAAATACCTCGTCGAGCACCTGCCCACGCCCGGCAAGGGCCGGATCGTGCGCATCTACGGCGCGAAGACGGACAACAACGCGTCGCAGTTCAAGCGCGGACAGGATCGCGTGCTCGAACCGTTCATCGCGCGCGGCGACATCGTCGTCGTGCACGAGGACTGGGCCGAGGACTGGAAACCCGAGAATGCCAAGCGCATCGTCAACGCGGCCATCACGGCGTCCCCCGGATTCGACGCGGTCCTCGCGAGCAACGACGGCACCGCAGGCGGCGCCATCCAGGCGCTCGGCGAGGAAGGCCTCGCCGGCAAGGTGCTGGTCACCGGGCAGGACGCGGATAACGTGGCCCTGCAGCGCATCGCGGCCGGCACGCAGACGATGACGATCTACAAGCCGCTCAAGACCCTCACGCGCGGGGCGGCCGAGCTTGCGGTGCAGCTCGCATCGAAGCGCATCGTCGTGGCGCGCAGCACCGTCGACAACGGCCACGGTCCGGTGCCGGCGGTGCTCTACGACGTGGTCACGGTGACACGCGACAACATCGTCGACACGGTGATCCGCGACGGCCAGGCAAGCTACGACGAAGTCTACCGCTCGATCCCGGAATCCCGGCGGCCGCCGCGGCCATGAGCGGGCCGACCGTCCTCGACGCCTGTTCCATCGTCAAGCGTTTCGGCGCGGTGACGGCCCTTGACGGCGTGAGTTTCGACCTGCGCGCGGGCGAAGTGCACGCGCTCTGCGGCGAGAACGGCGCGGGCAAGTCGACGCTCATCAAGCTGCTGTCCGGCGTCCACCCGCATGGATCCTACGAAGGTGAGATCCTGGTCGACGGCACGCCCGCCGAGTTCCGCTCGACGCGCGATGCGGAGCATGCGGGCATCGCGATCATCCACCAGGAGCTCGCGCTGTTCCCGGACCTGACCGTCGGAGAGAACCTGTTCCTTGGTTCTTTTCCGCGGCGGCTCGGGCGCATCGACTGGGACCGCGTCTATTCTGAGTCGGCTGCGACGCTTGCGGAGTGTGGCATGCAGCTCGATCCCGCGACACGCGTCGGCGACCTCGGCATCGGCCAGCAGCAGCTCGTCGAGATCGCGAGGGCCGTCGCGCGCCGGCCCAAGGTGCTGGTACTCGACGAGCCCACCGCGGCACTCTCGCGTCACGAGATCGACACGCTGCTCGGCTTGTTGCGGCAACTGCGCAGCCGCGGCGTCGCCTGCGTCTTCATTTCGCACAAGCTCGACGAAGTCTTCGCCATCGCCGACCGGATTACCGTGCTGCGCGACGGCACGGCACAGGGCACGCTGGATGTGGCCGCGACCGATGCCGGCGAGATCATTCGCCGCATGGTCGGGCGGAACATCGAGGACTATTACCCGCGGCGCAGCGACGACCGGGGGCGCAGGCTGCTCGCCGTCTCTGGGCTGAGTGTCGTCGACCGGCCCGGTGATGCGCCGCGGCTGCAGGACATCTCATTTGACGTGTATGCGGGCGAGGTGCTGGGCATCGGCGGGCTGATGGGCGCGGGCCGCACGGAACTGCTGATGCACCTGCTCGGGCTCTGGGGCCGGCGCGAGGCGGGTACCGTCGAGCTCGACGGGCAACCGTTTGCGGCGCGAGATCCCCGCGCTGCACTGCGCCGTGGGCTGGCCCTCGTCAGCGAGGACCGTAAGCGCTTCGGGCTGGTGCTGGCACAGGGCGTCGCATTCAACCTCTCGCTTTCATCGCTGCAGGAATCGAAGCGCGGTCCGATGATCGACCTCGCCGGCGAACTCGTTCGCACTCAGGCCACGGCGCGGGACCTGCGCATCAAGGCGCATACGCTCGAGCAGGCCGTCGGCACGCTCTCCGGCGGCAACCAGCAGAAGGTCGTCCTCGGCAAGATGCTGCTGACGTCCCCCAAGGTGCTGCTGCTCGACGAGCCCACGCGCGGCATCGACGTCGGCGCCAGGCTCGAGGTGTACGAACTCGTGAACCGCCTGACGGCGGCGGGACAGGGCATCGTGCTGGTCTCGAGCGAGTTCGGCGAGCTGATGGGCATGAGCGACCGCATCGTGATGCTGTGCGAGGGAAGGGTCGGCGGCGTGTTCGAGCGCGCCGAAGCTACCCAGGAAAAGCTGCTGGCAGCGGCCATGGGTCGACTCGGCCGGGCTGCGTGATCCGATCATGAACCGAACCGGCACCCGTGAACTGTCGATGGTGATCGCCCTGCTGGCGATCTGGGCATTCTTCGCCTGGCAGGAACCCGTGTTCCTGTCCTCGCGCAATCTCTCGCTGCTCTCGGTCGAGCTCGCCGTCACGGCCGTGCTGGCGCTCGGGATGCTCATTGTACTGCTGCCCGGGCAGATCGACCTCTCGGCGGGCAGCGGCGTCGGCCTCGCGGGAGCGGTCGCCGCGGTGCTCGTGTTCTGGAAGGGCGTACCGGCGCCGATTGCATTACTCGTGGCGACGCTCGGCACCGTCGTGGTCTGGTCCGCGATGGGTGCGCTCATCGCCGTCGAGCGTATTCCCGCGTTCATCATGACGCTCGGCGGCCTGCTGGTGTTCCGGGGCCTGCACTGGCTCGTGATCGCAAACCAGACCGTGCCGGTCGTCGAGGGCGGTGGCCAGAACGTGTATTCGCTGCTCACCACGTATTTCCTGCCGTCCGCCTGGGGCTACGCACTGGCGGCCGTGACGGTAGTGGCCATCGTGATGTCGGCGCTCGGCGCGCGCCGCCGCCGGCAGTCGTATGGCTTCCCGGTCGACGACGCCGAGATGACGTTCCTCAAGCAGCTGGTGCTGGCGCAACTCGTGTTCCTGGTCGTCCTCGTCACCAACGGCTATCGCGGCATGCCGATCACGCTCGTGATCCTCGGCGTCGTCGCCGTGCTCGTGCACCAGCTCGTCACCAACACGCCTTTTGGCCGGTACCTGTACGCCATCGGCGGCAACGAGGAAGCCGCGGCGGTTTCGGGGGTTCCCGTGCGCGCCACGATCATCGGCGCCTATGCACTCATGGGTGGAATCGTCGCCCTGACGGGGTTCATGCAGACTGCGTACTCCGGCGCGTCGACGACCACCGTCGGCTCGCTGATGGAACTCGACGCCGTGGCCGCTTGCGTGATCGGCGGCACGAGCCTGCGCGGCGGGCGCGGCACGGTACTCGGCGTGTTGTTCGGCGCGCTGATCATGGCGAGCCTGCTGAACGGCATGACGCTCATGGCGGTTTCGCCGGAGACCAAGTACATCGCACGCGGAGTCGTGCTCGCCCTCGCGGTGTGGCTCGACCTGCGGCTCGGGCGAGGCAAGTAGACGGCTCGGCCTCGGACAAAGAAGAGCACAGACACGGGCACCTTGCGGCCGCCCGACTCAGGGGCCGGCGATTGCGTGGATCAGCGTGTCCCAGAAACGCAGCGCCGGGCCGATGGCCGCGACCGGCACGCGCTCGTTGAGGCCGTGCGCGAAATAGTCGGTTTCCCGCATGAAGGCGCTCAAGAGCGCATAGCTCGGGATGCCGCGGGCGCGGAAGTAGAGGCCGTCGCTGGCGCCGAGCGCCATCATCGGAACGATCGGCAGTCCCGGCTCGAAGGTGTCGACCGCCGTGCGCAGCGCCGCCATCACGTCGGGCCGCAAGGGCGAGGCCGGCGCGTCCGGGTAGCGCTCGACCAGCGTGACCGTGACGCCGGGATCCGCCACCACCCGCGCCAGCTCCGCCTGCACGTCGTCGATGCGGGTGCCGGGCAGGATGCGGCAATTGACGGTGGCCGTGGCCGACTGGGGTAGCGCATTCTCCGCGTGGCCGCCCTCGAGCAGAGTCGCCACGCAGGTGGTGCGCAGCATGCTCGCATAGGCGGGACGGGCATTCAGCCAGTCGCGCGCGGCGGCATCGTCCGGATTCTTCCCGAGCGCACGCATGGCAGCCGCGGCTTCGTCCTGCCCGAGCGCGCCCATCTCGCGCATGTAGGCCTGCGTCAGCGGACTGATCAGCACCGGGAACGCGTGCTGCTCGATGCGCACCAGCGCGTGCGCGAGCTGGTAGATCGCGTTGTCCTGGCGCGGCTTGCTGGAGTGCCCGCCGGGATTGCGGGTGGCGACGCGGAAGCTGGCGAAGGTCTTCTCCGCGGCCTGCACGCGAAACGCGAGCGGCGTGCCGTCGGGCTTGACCGAATTGATCTCGCCATCCGCCACCAGCACGAACTCCGGATTGCCGATGCGCTCCGCGACCACGCGCGTGCTGAGCATGGTCGACTCCTCGTCGCCGCTCAGCGCCAGCAGGATGTCGCGCTGCGGCTGGAAGCCCTCGCGGCGCAGGCGCGCCAGCGTGCTCACCAGCACGCTCAGGTCGAACTTGTTGTCGATGCTGCCGCGGCCGTAGAGAAAGCCGTTCTCCTCGATCATCGTGTAGGGGTCGCGCTCCCAGTCCTCCGGCCGCGCATCGACGACATCCATGTGGGCGGAGAGCACCACCGGCTTGCCCTTGCCCGTGCCCGGAAAGCGAGCGATCAGCGCGACCGTTTCGCCGACCGGGATGATCTCGATCTCGTCCGGCCTGAAGCCACCGGCCGCGAGCTCGGCAGCGATCATCTCGGCGACGCGCGGCACCTGTCCGCGCCCGGCCACCGAGCGGATGGCGATCATGCGCCCCATCAAGTCGCGGGCGTGGGCCGTCTGCGCCTCGTCCGGCGCCGGCGTTGCACCGAGGGCGCCTCCGGCGAGACAAAGGCAGCCGAGCAGGGCGAGCAGGCGTCCGGCCGTGGTGGGGTCGCTCCAGCGCGCGTGAGTACGGCGCGCGTGGCCGCGCACGGCGGCGAGGCGAAGCGGTTTCACTTCCGAACCCAGACCGACTTGCCGTCCTTGAAGGTTTCGAGGACCTGGATCTTGTTGATGTCCTTCGGATCGATCGTGACCGGGTTGTCGGAGAGGACGACGAAGTCCGCGAGCTTTCCTTCCTTGAGGGAACCCTTGGTGGCCTGTTCGCCGAACTGCTCTGCGCCCCAGATCGTGATCATCTGCATCGCCTCATAGGGCGTCACACGCTCGTCGGGACCGATGACCTTGCCCGAACGCGACGTGCGGTTCACCGTCGCCCAGGCGACCTGCATCAGGTTGGGCAGCGCAACCGGCGCGTCGGTGTGGCTGGTGGCGTGCAGGCCCGTGCTCAGGATCGAGCGCATGGGCGAGATGCGGGCGGCCTGTTCCGGGCCGACGATCTGCTCGTACCAGTCGCCCCAGTAGAAGGTGTGCATCGGGAACATCGAAGGGAAGATGCCGAGCGACTTCAGTTCCTTCACCTGATCCGGGCGGATGAACTGGCCGTGGACCAGGATCGTCTGACCGGGCTTGACGCCATACTTTGCGACCACCGGGCGCAGCGCCGCGAACAACTGGTCGACGGCGGCATCACCGTTGGCGTGGACCTTGACCGGCCAGCCCTTGGCATAGGCTTCGTCAAGATAAGCCTCGACCTGCTTGGTGTCGGGAATTGCGGGATAGCCTTTGTAGCCCGGCTTCTGGCCATCCGGCGGGATCAGATAGGGGACGGTGCGCCAGGCGGTTCGGCCCTGTGGCGAACCGTCGAGCGTGACCTTGAGGCCGCCGAGCCGATAGTGATTCGAATAACGGGTGCTGAACGCCTTGTCGAGCTCGGCCCGGCCGGTGTAATCCATCCAGCCGATCAGATCGATGTCGACCAGCCCGCGTTTCGCGGCGTCCGCCATGACCGCCTGCATGGGGCCGAACATGCGCCCCTCGTTGGCGGTGGTGTAGCCGAAGCTCTTCGCCATCTCGAGCCCGCGCTCGAGGAAATAGTCCTTGCCCTCCTGCGTGGCGGGCGTGAGCGCCGTCAGCATGTGGGGAATGGCGGCCAGTTCTTCGAGAACTCCGTTCGGGGTCCTGCCGTCGGCCTCGCGGCGGATGACGCCCCCCTCGGGATTGGGCGTGCTGGCGTCGTAACCGATCAGTTTCAGGCCGAGGCTGTTCACGGCTGCGAAGTGGCCGGAGATGTGCGTCGCCATGACCGGCACCGTGGTCGATACCTTGTCGAGATCTTCGCGGGTGGGGTGGCGACCGAGCAGCGCGTCGTCGTAGCCGACGCCGAAGATCCAGCCGGTGCGCTTCACATCGGGGCCCTGCGCGAAGGCTTTCAGCTTTTCGACCACGTCGTCGATGGTGTTGACGTTGCCGTCTGGCGGAGCGAGCAGGTTGGCGCCCACGGCCTGTGCGCCGAACTGCATGGCATGGGCGTGCCCGTCGATGAAGCCGGGCATCAGTGTCTTGCCGGCCAGGTCCTTGACGACGGTTCCGTCGCCCTTCCGCTTGAGGGCATCGACTTTCGAACCGACGAAGACGATCTTGCCGTCGTCGACAACGATGGCCTCGGCGGTAGCGGGCTCGGCGCCTTCCATGGTGAGGATGGGGCCTCCGGTGACGATGAGATCGGCATCAGCGTGGTTGTTGGCGTCTGTTGAAGGCTTGCTGCAGGCAGCGAGGGCAAACGCGGAAACTATCAGCAGGCTGGCGATGCGGCGCGAGATCATGATCGGTGCTCCTCCCTTTGACGTTCCGCATCTTGCCATGCCGGAAATCGTGAGTCAGGACGTCCGCGGCATCGAGGGGCAGGAAATCCAATCCGTCTTTCTCGTGGCGCAACCAGCGCGAGGCGGGGTACGGCCGGGAGCCGTGGGGGGCGACGCGGCCGCTTTACGGGAGTGCGGTGGGACGGCGACTGGAGAAGTTCGTGTCGCCGGATGCTCAGTCGCGCGGAGCGGGGTCCTGGCGCGTTGGGGTTGACCGATCGTTGCGTGAGGAGTGAGCGGCGCGCTCGTGCGATTGCCTGACGCGCGTCAGCCAGGCCTCGTGGGCCTTCCAGTTCCAGGGCGCGTCTGCGGAATTCGGGGCGGCCGTTGCCGTGCGTTCGGCCAGCGCGGCGAGTGCGGTCGCTTTCAATTTTTCTGCCCAGCTCATCGGTGATCCTGCAACTCTTCCTGTGCCAAGGGCTGCGTCCGTTTGCGGTGCCGTCCGTCGAGGAGATTATCGAGCGACGGCGATGTCCGGCCAGTGGCCAGAGTGTTTCTGTTTGGCGACAGTACGAAGAGGTCAACGGCGGAAGGCCGCCCGATGCGAGCATCGCGTACGGGACCTTGGCTCGGGGAGTCCCGCCGGGAAGGGGTTCGCCGGGATTGGCGATGAATCAGCCGGCGAGGCGAAGCTGGCGCTCGATCTCCTCTTCGCGCGCATCGTCGATGACGAGCAGGACGCTGTCCGGATTGATGATGGTCTCGTCGAGCGCGAAGAGGCCCGTGAGCTGGCTGTCCGGCCGCAGTTCGCCCTGCTCGAACAGCGCCCACATCTCCCTCGCGAACTCGGTGGCGAGCAACTCGGGCGCAAAGCGGCCGAGCGTGGCGCGGAGGTTGTTCACGTCGCGCTCGAGCATCGCCCGTGCCGCGTTGTTACCGGCCGCGTTGACGGCCTGCGGAAGGTCGATGATCACGGGCCCATCGGGCGCGACGAGGACGTTGAATTCGGACAGGTCGCCATGGATGAGCCCGATGCACAGCATGCGCACGACCTGTCGTACCAGGAAGCCGTGGTATTCACGGGCCGTCTCGGCCGACAGTTCCACCTCGCCGAGGCGCGGGGCCGGGCTTCCCACCGCGTCCGTCACCAGCTCCATTATCAGCACGCCATCGAAGTAGCCGTGGGGTTTCGGTACGCGTACGCCGGCGGCCACGAGCTGATACAGCGCGTCGACCTCGGCGTTCTTCCAGGCGGCCTCCTGTTCCTTGCGACCGAAGGCCGTGCTCTTGCTGATCGCGCGGGCCTGCCGGCTGCCGCGGACCTTGCGCCCCTCCTGGTACTGGGCACGCTTCTGGAAGCTGCGTTGCGCCATGTTCCGATAGACCTTGGCGCAGCGCGTCTGAGTACCCGAGCGCACTACGTAGACGGTCGCTTCCTTGCCGCTCTTCAGCGACTGGAGGACTTCGTCGATCACGCCGTCGTCGATCAGGGGTTGCAGGTCCGGTGGGGTCTTCATTGAGTTCGTGGGCGCAGGCCCGGGCCTGTGCAAGTTGATGACGGGGGGAGTGGTGCGCCGCTGCCGGGGTTGTTCACGTGGCCGGGACGCGAACGGCGCCGAAGGGCAATGATCATACCGATCGGCGCGACCGGCGTGTGAACGGATGACGATCGCGCTCAACCTTGGGAGGTCTATCCGCAGTCCGCTGAGGTCGTCGCCGTTCCATCCCACTCCAGTTCAGGGTCTGGTCGGAGCTGACGGCGCCGAATCAGGAACCCGGCGGCGCCTGAAGCCGACGCTTGCGTCGACGGCCTGCGCAGTCGCAATTGCAGCCGATGGTGACTCTCTGCCTGAATTTACCTGGGACGGCGCGGTGGTGGCGGCGTCAGCGAGGCAAGTCGTCGTGTCACGCCCCTCAGGCGGGATTGAGCTGCGTCCGCGGGTGGTGCCGACGCAAGGTGAAGCGGCGCGCGCGGTTCATTCGCCTGCTGCGCAGCACCTTCTCGAATGCGATTCCCACGGAACGGTACAAGTCGACGTCGACGTCGCTGCCGACGATTGACGTGCCGTCGGCGAACTGCGCGCTCACCAGGCAGCCCTTGTCCGGCCCTCCGCGCAGTCCGTTCACGTCGAACAGCCTGACGCGCTCCTTGCGCGGCCGACTGCTTCTGAGATCGGGCGTGAGCTTCGTCGCCGCGTCACGCGTGCGCAAGGCGCTGCACGGTGCCTTCCCGACCTGCCTCAACGGCGCACCCATGATCGCCCGGCCCGCCGAGTCGCCCGTCGGCATCGCGATCGATGCGTGGCTCGCGGTGCGGGGCCTGACGCCGCGCGTCGTGGCCCGCTGCGACGACAGCGCACTGATGAAGGTGTTCGCGCAGCTCGGCCTCGGCATCGTCTGTGTGCCGACCGTGATCGAGTCCGACGTCGCGAGGCAGTTCGGGCTGCGACGAATCGGACACGTGCCGGAGCTGACCGATCCCCTGTTCCTCATCCGTCCGTCCGGTCGCCATGCCCATCCGCTGCTCGACGAGATCGAAGCGGGTGCCGCCGGCGAGCCTTGACCCCGCCTCGCGACGCGAGGCCCGAGGTCGCTGCGCTGGGGCTCAGAGCGGGTTCAGGAGCCGGCGTCCGGCGGGTCCGATCGTGCAGTAGACTGCCGACTCCGTTACCCGACCGGACCGGCCACCGTCATGCTGACCCACGTCCTCTTCTTCCTTCTTGGACTCGCAGCCTTGATCGCCGGCGCGGAGTCGCTCGTCCGCGGCGCCTCGAAGATCGCGCTGTCGCTGGGCATCTCGCCGCTGGTCGTGGGCCTCACCATCGTCGCGATGGGTACGAGTTCGCCCGAGGTCGCGGTGTCCGTCGGCGCCGCCCTGAGCGGCAACACCGACATCGCGGTCGGCAACGTGGTCGGCAGCAACATCTTCAACGTGCTGTTCATCCTCGGCATCAGCGCCGTGATCACGCCGCTGGTCGTGCACTCGCAGATCATCCGCCAGGAGGTGCCGATCATGATCGGCGCCTCGGTGATCCTGGCGGTGATGATCCTCGACGGATCGCTGGGGCGGCTCGAATCCGCGCTGCTGCTCGTGCTGCTGGTGGGCTACGTGATCTTCCTGGTGCGCCAGTCGCGTGCCGAGACCGCCGAGATCCGCGACGAGTACGCCGGCAGCATCCGCCCCTCGGGTGCGTGGGACAGCCACTGGGCCGCCCAGGTGCTGCTGATCGCGGCCGGCCTCGGCCTGCTGGTGCTCGGGTCCAACTGGCTGGTCGACTCGTCCGTGGCGTTCGCGCGGGCCCTTGGGGTCAGCGACCTCGTCATCGGCCTCACCATCATCGCCGCCGGTACGTCCATGCCGGAGGTCGCCACCTCGGTCACGGCGGCGATCCGTGGCGAGCGCGACATCGCGGTTGGCAACGTGATCGGCAGCAATACCTTCAACATCCTGGGCTGTCTCGGTCTCTCGGGCGTGGTGGGCGCGAACGGCCTCGACATCGCTCCGGCAGTGCTCAACTTCGACATCTGGGTGATGATCGCGGTGGCAATCGGCTGCCTGCCGGTGCTGCTCCTCCGCCAGCAGATCGGCCGCAAGCGCGGCCTGCTGTTCCTCGCCTACTATGCGGCTTACGTCGTCTACCTGATCCTTGGTGCACAACAGCACGACGCGCTCGACGAATTCTCAACCGTGATGGTGAGCTTCGTGCTGCCAATCACGGTCGTCACGCTGGTGGTCATGGTGGTGCGCCAGCAGGAGTCGCGGTCCGGGCCGGACGGCTGACTGCCTCGTGCCGAGCCGCGGCTACGACTGCGGGGTTGGCCGCGAGCGCCGCGTCGGGAATCAGGCCAGGCCCCAGAGTCCCTGCGCCTTCATGCGCGCGGCGATTTCGCGGCCATCGATGTCCTGGACGGGGATTCCGGCACGCAGCGCGACGGCGGCAGCCGTCCCGATCGCCTGCCCCATGGCCATGCATTGCGGCATTCCGCGGATCGAGGCGAAGGCGACCGGGTCTGCCGAAACGTTGCGCCCCGCGAACAGGAGGTTCTCAATCGCTGTGGGCAATAGACAGCGAAACGGCAGCGTGTAGTAGGTGGCGTCGGCCACCGCGGCGTCGTGGGTCATTTCGCGGTCGCCGCGCATCACGTCGTCGATCGGGTTGGCGCAGGCCACGATGCCGTCGGGAAACCGCGTCGCCGCAGCCACGTCGGCGCCGGTCAGCCGGTAGAGGCCCTGCAGCTTGCGAGTCTCGCGCACGCCGACCGTGGGCCCCAGGTTTGTCATCCAGGCGTCTGCGAAGCCGGGTACCTCGTCGCGCAGGAAGGTGACGAGCGCGCGGCACCGCCGCCGGCCCTCCTGGGTGGCGCGCGCGATCTCGGCGGGCTGCGTTCCGTCGACTCCGCGGATGATCACCGAGTTGCAGAACACGGTGTCGCGATGAAAGCCTTTCATCATGTAGACCCGCGCCAGGTCCGGGTGCAGCCGCCCGGACGCCACGCCGCGCCCGGCATGGCGCGTGAAATAGGGGTCGCCTTCGGCGAAGACCGTCTCCCAAGGGGCGTTGACCAGCAGGAACGACAACGTCACGCCCATCATCCGGCCGGCGGCGTCGCCGAGTTCGAAGGGCACACCTGCCTTGGCCGATATGTCGCCGTCGCCCGAGCAGTCGAGGACGATCCCCGGCCGCACCATGCCCACGCCGTGCCGGTCGCAGAAGGCGACGGCGTCGATGCGCGCACCGGCCATCAGCGGCGCCGTCACCGTCGTGTTGAGGTGGACGCGGACGTCGGCTTCTTCGAGCATCTCGAACATGACGACCTGGGCCGCGTCCGGGTCGTAGACGATTTCGGGGCCGAAATTCGCGAGCGTGCAGGGCCGCTTCTCGGCGGCCGGCGGCGAGAGCCCGGCCAGCCGTTCGGTCAGTTCCGCGATCAAGCCGCCGATGATCTCCCCGCAGGGGTAGGCGCCGCCCCAGGGCATGCCGGGGCAGAAGGTCATCACGCCGCCGACCCGGGGGCCCGCCTCCATGAGCACGACGTCGAGCCCTTCGCGTCCGGCGGCCACCGCCGCGCCGAATCCGGCGGTGCCGCCGCCGACGACCAGTACGTCGCAGCGCAGTTCCGCCCTGCTCGTGTCGCGCTGGAGTTCCATGGTCGCCAAAGATAGCGGATCCAGGCCGGCGACCGGCAAGAACGACCCGAAGAAGGAAAGGCCCCGGGGAGACTGGGGCCTTTCTTGTCGGGACCCTCACCCGGCCTGTCGGCCGACCTCTCCCGCAAGCGGGAGAGGTGAACAGCCCTCACCCGCGCTGCGCGCGACCTCTCCCATTTGCATGGGAGAGGTGAGGAAGATCAGAGCAGCGGCACCAGCAGCAGCGCCACGATGTTGATGATCTTGATCAGCGGGTTGATGGCCGGGCCCGCGGTGTCCTTGTACGGATCGCCGACGGTGTCGCCGGTGACGGCCGCCTTGTGCGTCTCGGAGCCCTTGCCGCCGAAGTTGCCTTCCTCGACGTACTTCTTCGCGTTGTCCCAGGCGCCGCCGCCCGTGCACATCGAGATGGCGACGAAGAGGCCCGTGACGATCGTGCCGATCAGCACGCCGCCGAGGGCGCGGATGCCGGCGCCGGGGCCGAGCAGCAGGTTCATGCCGAAGCCGACGATCACCGGGACCAGGATCGGCAGCAGCGAGGGGACGATCATCTCCTTGATCGCGGCGCGCGTGAGCATGTCCACGGCCTTGGAGTAGTCGGGCTTCGCGGTGCCCTCCATGATGCCCTTGATCTCCTTGAACTGGCGGCGCACTTCGACGACCACCGAGCCCGCAGCGCGACCCACGGCTTCCATCGCCATGGCGCCGAACAGGTAGGGCACCAGGCCGCCGATGAACAGGCCGATGATCACGGCCGGATCGGACAGCGAGAACACCTGCAGCTTGCCGGCGATCTCGAGGTTGTTGGTGTAGTCGGCGAACAGCACCAGCGCCGCGAGGCCGGCGGAGCCGATCGCGTAACCCTTGGTGACGGCCTTCGTGGTGTTGCCCACGGCGTCGAGCGCGTCGGTGATCTTGCGCACTTCCTTCGGCAGGCCGGCCATCTCCGCGATGCCGCCGCCGTTGTCGGTGATCGGGCCGTAGGCGTCGAGCGCCACGATGACGCCCGTCATCGACAGCATGGCCGTCGCGGCGATCGCGATGCCGTACAGGCCGTCGAGCTGGAACGCGCCCCAGATGGACGCGCAGATCGCGAGCACCGGCAGGGCGGTCGACTTCATCGACACGGCAAGGCCCGCGATCACGTTCGTGCCGTGACCCGTCTGCGAGGCCGCCGCCACGTAGCGCACCGGGCCGTACTCGGTCGCGGTGTAGTACTCGGTGATGACGATCATCGCTGCGGTCAGCGCGAGGCCGATCAGCGAGCAGTAGAAGAGGTTCATGCTCTCGGGACCGAGCATCCAGCGCGTGACGAAGTAGAACGCGACGGCCGCAATGAGGCCCGAGACGATCAGGCCGCGGTACAGCGCGTTCATGATCTTGCCGCCCTCGCGCGCCTTCACGAAGAAGGTGCCGACGATGGAGGCGACGATCGAGACGGCGCCGAGCACGAGCGGGTAGAGCACGGCGTTCGGGCCGAGCGCCTGCATCGTGAGGCCCGCGAGCAGCATCGTGGCGACCACGGTGACCGCGTAGGTCTCGAACAGGTCCGCGGCCATGCCGGCGCAGTCGCCGACGTTGTCGCCCACGTTGTCGGCGATCACGGCGGGGTTGCGCGGGTCGTCCTCGGGGATGCCGGCTTCGACCTTGCCCACGAGGTCGGCGCCGACGTCGGCGCCCTTGGTGAAGATGCCGCCGCCGAGACGCGCGAAGATCGAGATCAGCGAGCCGCCGAAGGCGAGGCCGACGAGCGCGTGCAGCGAATGGTCGACGTCGCCGCCGGTCACGTTCAGCATCAGGCCGTAGTAGGCCGCGACGCCGAGCAGGCCGAGGCCGACGACCAGCATGCCGGTGATGGCGCCGCCGCGGAACGCGACCTGCAGCGCCGGGTCGAGGCCGACGCTGGCCGCCTGGGCGGTGCGCACGTTGGCGCGCACCGACACGTTCATGCCGATGTAGCCCGCCGCGCCCGAGAGGATGGCGCCGACGGCGAAGCCGCCCGCCGTGAGCCAGTTGAGCGCGAAGCCGAGGACCACGAACAGCACGACGCCGACGATGGCGATGGTGGTGTACTGGCGGTTCAGGTAGGCCTTGGCGCCGGCCTGGATGGCCGCGGCGATTTCCTGCATGCGGGCGTTGCCGGCGGGCTGGGCCACGATCCAGCGGGCGGAAAGCACGCCGTAAAGGATCGCGAGCACGCCGGCCCCGATCGCCAGCCACAGGGCGAGATTAGTCGTCATAGATCGAACTCCCAATCGAAGGTCTTGGACCTGGTCATGCGGTCGGCCGGCGGGGGTTCTACAGACCCTCTACCGGCCCCAAAAAAGGCGCGGGACTATACCACAAAGGCTGTTTTCAGCTTCCGCCGGACCGGCTTGTTCTTGAGCACCACGTACTGGGGCAGGCCGTCCTTGTAGGGGGGGTAGTCCTCGCCCTGGATCAGCGGGGCCAGGTAGCGGCGGCCCTTGGCGGTGATGTGGAAGCCGTCCGGCGTGATGTAGTCCCGGGGCAGCATCTTCTCCACGTTGGCCACCTCGGAGAGCGGGGCCATGCCGATCTTCCAGCGGTAGGGCCGCTGCGAGGTGCGCACGATCGTCGGCATCACCGAGTTGTGGCCCTTCAGGGCGAACTCGACGGCCGCCTTGCCCACGGCGTAGGCCTGCTCCACGTCGACCTTGGAGGCGATGTGGCGGGCGGCCCGCTGCAGGTAGTCCGCGACGGCCCAGTGGTACTTGTAGCCGAGCTTGTCCTTGACGAGCTGCGCCACGACCGGGCCGACGCCGCCGAGCTGCGCATGGCCGAACGCGTCGCGCGTGCCCGCGTCGGCGAGGAACTTGCCTTCCGCATTGCGCACGCCCTCGGACACGACGACGGCGCAGTAGCCGTACTTCTCCACGCACTCCTTGGTGCGCGCGAGGAACTTCTCCTCGTCGAAGGTCGATTTCCGGGAACAGGATGATGTGCGGCGCGTCGCCGGCCTTTTCGGCCGCGAGACCGCCGGCCGCCGCGATCCAGCCCGCGTGGCGGCCCATCACTTCCATCACGAACACCTTGGTGGAGGTGCGCGCCATCGAGGCGACGTCGAAGCCGGCCTCGCGGATCGACACGGCGACGTACTTGGCGACCGAGCCGAAGCCCGGGCAGCAGTCGGTGATGGGCAGGTCGTTGTCCACGGTCTTCGGCACGTGGATCGCCTGCAACGGGTAGCCGAGCTTGTCGGCCAGCAGGGAGACCTTGAGGCAGGTGTCGGCCGAGTCGCCGCCGCCGTTGTAGAAGAAATAGCCGATGTCGTGGGCCTTGAAGACTTCGATCAGGCGCTCGTACTGCGCCGGGTTGTCCTCGTACTTCTTGAGCTTGTAGCGGGCCGAACCGAACGCGCCCGAGGGCGTGTGGCGCAGCGCGCGGATGTCCGCGGCGCTTTCCTTGCTGGTGTCGATCAGGTCTTCGGTGAGGGCGCCGAGGATGCCGTTGCGTCCCGCGTACAGTGTGCCGATCGCGCGCTTGTGCTTGCGGGCGGTCTCGATGACGCCGCAGGCCGAGGCGTTGATGACGGCGGTGACGCCACCGGACTGGGCATAGAACGCATTGCGCGGACGGGCGGGCTTCGGCATACGCACTCCAGGGAAAACTGTTGTTAGATCTTTGACTTACAAGTCTTTGGCCGCCCCATAGCATACCCGATGGACGCCCGGTTTGGCCGCTGCGGAAAATCGCGGTATGCGCTGTTTCCACCGGAAAACCCCGCCTCCCGATTTTCCGATGGTTGGCGGGGAGGGCCGTTTTCGGTAGGGTGCGCGCCTCCTCACGGCCGTGGACGGCAACACTGATGAGAATCGTACTGCTCGGCGCACCCGGTTCCGGCAAGGGCACCCAGGCCCAGCGCCTGCGCGACCAGAAGGGCATCCCCCAGGTTTCCTCCGGCGACCTGCTGCGCGACGCGGTGGCTCGCGGCACCGACCTCGGCAAGCGGGCCAAGGCGGCCATGGATGCCGGCGAACTGGTGTCCGACGAGATCGTGCTCGGCCTGATCCGCGAGCGGCTCGGCCGCCCCGACGCCGCCAACGGCTTCATCCTCGACGGCTATCCGCGCAACGTCGCCCAGGCCGGCGCGCTCGACAAGCTGCTCGACGACCTCGGGCAGCCGATCGACGCCGTCGTGCTGATGGACGTCGACTCGAAGGCGCTCTTCCAGCGCCTGACCGGCCGCCGCTCCTGCCCGAAGTGCGGCAAGGTGTTCAACGTGTATTCGTCGCCGTCCACCAAGGGCGACCGCTGCGACAACGCGGACCACGGCGCCGATGCGCCCCCGCTGATCCAGCGCGCCGACGACAAGGAAGACGTCATCGAGAACCGGCTGAAGGTCTACGCCAGCCAGACCGAGCCGCTCATCGCCCACTACCGGGGCCGCGGGCTGCTCAAGGTCGTGAACGCCGACCAGTCGATGGACAAGGTGTACGCCGAGTTCCTGCGCGCCGCCGGCGGCTGACATACCTCTCCAGCCTGCGGGAGAGGTCAGCCGCAGGCCGGGGTGAGGGTGTCTTACCTCTCCCGCTTGCGGGAGAGGTCGCGCAATGCGCGGGTGAGGGCAGGATTACCCCGCGAGCGAGAGCAGCTTTTCCCCGATCGCCGTGCGGCGCCAGCCGCGCGTCAGGCCGTTGTCGCGCGATCCCTGCGCGAGGGCTTCGACGTCGCGGCGCGTCGCCAGCACTTCGGGCGCGATCCCGAGCGCCTCGGCTTCCTCGCGCACGGCCTTCATGAATCTCGTCGCGAGCGTGGTTTCTTCCGGCGTGGGTCGCCGCGGCGCCTCGACGAGCGCTTCCGTCGACGGACCGCCGCGCGCCGCCGACAGCAGGCGCAACAGTTCCTCGCCGCGCTTGCGCACCACCGCAGGCGGCAGGACGCGGATCTTCTCGAGGTCTTCGATCGTCTGCGGCGCCAGCGATACCAGCGCCAGCAGCGCGTCGTCCGCCAGGATCCAGCCGCGCGGCTTGTCGCTCTCGATCGCGCGCTTTTCGCGCCACTCCGCCATGGCTCGCGCGGCCGCCTGCTCGGGCGGCGACATGCGTCCCAGGCTCTTGATGCGCCGCCAGGCATCGGCCGGATCGGTGCGATACAGCGCCGGGTTCGAATACGACGCCGTTTCCTCGCCCGCCCAGGCCGTGCGGCCCTTGGCTTCGAGCCCGGCGGCCAGGTCGGTGTGCAGCGCGAGCAGGTGATGGACGTCGTCGGCGGCGTAGGCCAGCTGCTCGGGCGACAACGGGCGGCGCGACCAGTCCGTCCGGGTCTGCCCCTTGTCGATCGAGTGCCCGAGCTGTCGTGCGACGAGTTCCGCGTACCCGACCTGGGGCGCAAAGCCCAGCAGGGCGGCCGCCACCTGCGTGTCGAACACCGGCGCCGGCACCGTGTCTCCCGACAGGCACAGGACCTCGAGGTCCTGGCGCGCGGCGTGCAGGATCTTCAGTCGCCGGGGATCGGCGAGCAGCGCGTGCAGCGGCGCGAGATCGAGCCCGGCCAGCGGGTCGATCAGGAAGCAGTCGGCCTCCGTGGCGATCTGCAGCAGGCAGAGCTGCGGGAAATAGGTCCGCTCCCGCATGAACTCGGTGTCGATGGCGAGCCGGTCGGCCGAATGCATGCGAAAGACGGCGGCATCGAGGGCCGGCTGGGTGCTGACGAGCGTGGCATCGCGCATTCGTGAAGTGTACCTGCGTGTAGAATCGCCGCTCCCCGACGCCAAAAAGCCGGCCTCGTGAGCTCATTTTTCAAGCTGTTCCTCGACATCGTACTCTGGCGCAAGGGTCCGCAGGACCTGCCGTCGTCCAGCCTGCTGCTGTGGCTGGCGGCGCTCGCCTACGTCGTGATCTCGGCGGTGCAACTGGCCGTGCTCGGGGAAACGGGCCTGGCGTGGTTCTTCTTCCTGGCGCTCGATCCGCTCCTGCTCACGCTGTGCGTGTGGCTGATGCTCAAGCTCTACGGCCACCCCGAGCGATTCCTGCAGACGGCGTCCGCCGTCCTCGGCACGGGCGCGGTCCTGTCGCTCGTGCTGTACCTGCCGCTGCAGGTCGTGCTCACGCTGCTGCACCTGGGCCCGGACAATGGGTTTTCTCGCATCGTCGCGCTGGTGCTGCTCGGCACATTCGCGCTCGTGACTGGGCGCATCCTGCAGGCCGGCACCGGCTCGAACCTGTTCACGGGCGTCGCATTCTCGCTGACGTATTTCTTCCTCATCAATTCGCTGCTCGGCCTCGTGCAGGGCGGGGGGAACTGAGTTGCACCTGCACATCATCGGCGTCTGCGGCACCTTCATGGGCGGCATCGCGGCGATCGCTCGCGAGGCCGGCCATCGCGTGACCGGATCGGATCGCAACGTCTATCCGCCCATGAGCACGCAGCTCGCCGCGCTCGGCGTGGACGTCATCGAGGGTTACGAGCCGGACCAGCTGAAGCTCAATCCCGACGTGTTCGTGGTCGGCAACGTCATGAGCCGCGGCAATGCGCTCGTCGAAGCGTTGCTCGACAGCGGCAAGCGTTACGAATCGGGCCCCGAATGGCTGGCCCGCAACGTGCTGCAGGATCGCTGGGTGCTCGGCGTGGCCGGCACGCACGGCAAGACTACGACCACGAGCCTGCTCGCGTGGATCCTCGAGCATGCGGGGCTTGCTCCCGGCTTCCTGGTCGGCGGCGTGCCGCTCGATTTCAACGTCAGCGCGCGCCTGGGCGGCGGCCGGCACTTCGTGGTCGAGGCCGACGAGTACGACACGGCCTTCTTCGACAAGCGCGCGAAGTTCGTGCACTACCGGCCGCGCACGGCCATCCTCAACAACCTCGAGCACGACCACGCAGACATCTACCCCGACGTCGCATCGATCCAGAAGCAGTTCCACCTGCTGCTGCGCACCGTGCCGTCGAACGGACGCCTCGTCGTGAACGCCGCGGATCGCAACCTCGCGGAAGTGCTCGAGATGGGCTGCTGGACGCCGGTCGAGCGCTTCACGGTCGAGTCGGGCGTCGATACCGACTGGCGTCTCGAGGCCGATGCATCGAGCGGCTACGCCGGATTCACCGTCTGGAACGAAGACCGGCGCGTCGGGGACGTCGAGTGGAACATGCTCGGGCGCCACAACGCGGAAAATGCTTTGGCGGCATTGGTGGCTGCCCGGCACGCGGGCGTGGACGAGCAGTCGTGCCTTGAGGCGTTGCGCCGCTTCGGCGGCGTGCGCCGGCGGCTCGAGGTGCGCGGCACGGTGCGTGGCGTGGTGGTCTACGACGACTTCGCGCATCACCCGACGGCGATCACGACCACGCTCGAAGGCGTCCGGCGCAAGGCGCGCGCAGGGCGCGTCATAGCCGTGCTCGAGCCGCGTTCGAACACGATGAAGCTCGGCACGCACAAGGCGGCGCTCGCCGAGTCGCTGCGCGGCGCGGACCAGGTGTTCATCTACCAGTCGCCGGACGTGAAATGGGACGTGGTTGACGCGATGGAGCCGCTCGGGGCGCTCGCCACCGTTCACAAGGACCTCGGCCAGCTCACGTCGGCGCTCGTCGCGGCGGCGCGGCCCGGCGACCACCTCGTCCTGATGAGCAACGGGTCGTTCGGCGGCCTGCACGAGCGCCTGCTGGCCGCGCTGCAGGCGCAACCCAGGGCCTGACGCGGCATAATCGGGCGCATGCCCAACGAGACGGCACCGAAGTTCCGGCGCGCCATCGCCCTTGCGATGACCGGTGCGTCGGGCGCCCAGTACGGCCTGCGCTTGCTCGAACGCGTGCTGGCGGCGGGCGAGCCGGTCTATCTCATGCTGTCTAAGCCGGCGCACGTCGTCATCGCGTCGGAAACCGACCTCAAGCTGCCGGGCCGTGGGAACGAGATCGCGCGTTACCTCGGCGAGATCTACGGCGCGGCCCCCGGGCAATTGCAGGTCTTCGGCCAGGAAGAATGGACCGCGCCCGTCGCGAGCGGCTCGGCCACGGCGCGCGCGATGGTCGTTTGTCCCTGCAGCATGGGCACGGTCGCGAGCCTCGCGCAGGGCTCCAGCAAGACCTTGATCGAACGCGCCGGGGACGTGATGTTGAAGGAGCGGCGACCGCTGATCGTCGTGCCGCGCGAGACGCCTTTCTCGACCATCCATCTCGAGAACCTGCTGCGGCTCTCGCAGGCGGGCGCGCTGATCCTGCCGGCGAATCCGGGTTTCTATCACCGGCCGAAGAGTGCGGAGGACCTTGTGGACTACATCGTGGGTCGCGTGCTCGACCACCTCGGCCTCGAGCACGGTCTCGGACCGCGCTGGGGCGTCGACGAGCCGGTGTGATGTCGGAAGCGATCGAAATTCCCCTGTTCCCCCTCGGCACGATCCTTTTCCCGGAAGGGCCGCTGCCGCTGCGCATCTTCGAGACGCGCTACATCGACCTCGTGCGCCGCTGCATGCGCGACGGCTCGGGCTTCGGCGTGGTGATGATCCTCGACGGCGCCGAAGCCGGCGAGGGCGGCGCCACGATGTGCGACGTCGGGACCTACGCGCGCATCGTCGATTTCTCGCAGCAACCCGACGGGCTGCTCGGCATCCAGGCACTCGGCGAGCGGCGCTTCCGCATCCTCGAGCGCCGTCGCGCCAGGGATGGGCTGCATCTTGCAGACGTCGAATGGTTGCCTGACGAAAAGGTCGTCGCGTTGCCGGAGGAGTTCGAGGAGCTCGGCCCCGCGCTCGATCAAGTGCTCGAGCAGGTCGGGCCGCCGTATTCGTCGCTGCCTCGGAAACTCGAGGACGCGGGTTGGGTGGCGAACCGGCTCGCCGAATTGCTGCCGCTCTCGCCCGGCCACAAGCAGCACTGTCTCGAACTCGATGACCCGCTCGATCGCCTGCGCTTCCTGCGGCCCTTGTTCGAGATCACCACCGAACCCCCCGAAAAATAGGGAAAAATAGGGGACATTCACGGTTTCTCAAGAAAACCGTGAATGTCCCCTATTTTTCCGCTGGGCTGCGAATCTCGACGAATCCAGCGCAAACGCCGCTGGCCGGCACGGCACGATACGCATCGAATGACCCGGACCGCCGCAATCCCGCGCCGGTCGCACAGGAGCATTCGATCATGGACGACATCAAGGCCTCTGGAATCCTCAAGTCGCTCGCCGCGGGCCTGAGCCCCGCGGACGGTTCGAGCCTGCCGGCCGGCACGCCGCTGCAGTCCCCGGACGTGGTGCGGGCGCTGTTCCTCGCAGCGGACTCACTCGAATCGCGCACCCGGCAGGCGCGCCGCAATTCCAACCTGCCGCGCAACGCGGGCAAGCCGTGGGCGCAGGAAGAAGACGAGCGGCTGCTGGCCGCGTTCGACGGCGGCGCCACGGTCGAGACGCTCGCGCAGGCACACGAACGCACACGGGCCGGTATCGAGGCTCGCCTCGTGAAGCACGGCCGGCTCGAGGCCGAGCAGGCGCCTGCCGCGCGCATTCGCTGAGAGTCCCGCCGTCGCGGCCGGGCTAGAATCCGGCCATGACCGAAGCGCTGCGATTCCTGTTCATCCCGGTCTCGGGGCCGGGCGGCGCCGGCGAGTACTTCCGCTCGCTGGCCGTCGCGCGTGCCGTCGAGCGGCGCTGGCCCGGCAGCTCGATCCGGTTTCTCGTCAGCCGCGACGCGGCGTACTCGCAGGGCGGGCCGTACCCGGCGGTGCTGCTCGATCGCTCGCCAACGTTCGAGAGCACTGCGGTGATCCGTGCCATCGAGGACCATCGCCCGCACGTCGTGGTGTTCGACAGTGCAGGCCGTGTCGAGCAGCAACAGGCGGCGCGGCGCGTCGGTGCGCGCGTCGTGTTCGTCAGTTCGCGGCCGAGCATCCGCCGCAAGGGCTTTTCGTTGCGGCGCATGCGCGCCACGGACCAGCACTGGATCGCGCAGCCGCGGTTCCTCGGCGGCGAGCCGACGGCCTTCGAGCAGTGCAAGCGCAAGCTCGCGCCGCGGCTCGAGGTGCTGCTGCTCGAAGTCATTCACGAGCCCGTGGACGAGGCTGGCACCCGCGCATTGCAGCAGCAGTTCTGCGTGCAGCCGGGCGGCTACGTGCTCGCCTGCACCGGGGGCGGCGGCGTTTTCGGCCACGGCCCGGACGCCGCCCAGGTGTTCTTCGACGCCGCGTCGCGCGTGCGGGCGGAATCGGGGTTGCCAGTGGTGGCCGTGCTCGGTTCGCGGTTCGTTCCTCCGGTCGGAATGCCGCACGGCGTGCACGTGTCGCCTGGTGTGCCGAACGGGCAGCTGATGGGCATGCTGCGCGACGCGAAGGCCGGGATGGTCAACGGCGGCAGCCTGCTGATGCAGGCGATTGCGCAGCACACCCCGTGCGTGGCGGCGCCAATCGCCGAGGACCAGCCGCCGCGGATCGACAAGACCGCAGCGTGTGGCTACGTGCGTGCGGCGAAACTCGATGCGGCCGCGCTGGCCGAAAGCGCCGTTTCGCTGCTGCGTGAGGACGCTGCGCGAGAGGCGCTTCGCGCGCGCCTCGAGCAGCTCGACCTGCGCAACGGCGTCGACGTGGCGATGGCCGCGATCGAGCGGCTGCTGCCCCCCGAACTGCAGCCCCGCTGAGGCGCGATCAGAGCGTCCTGAACACTCGCGCGGCCGCCGCGACGGTCGCGTCGATGTCCTGGTCCGTGTGCGCGGCGGAGACGAAGCCGGCTTCGAAAGCAGACGGCGCTAGATACACGCCTTCGGCCAGCATGCCGTGGAAGAACTTCTTGAAGCGCTCGACGTCGCACTTCATCGCATCCGCGTACGAGTTCACCTTCGGCGCGCTGGTGAAGAAGAGGCCGAACATGCCGCACACGTGATTCGTGGCGAGCGGCACGCCGGCCTGCTTCGCTGCCGCGGCGAACCCGTTCACCAGCCGGTCGGTCGACGCGGCGAGGCGCGCATGGAAGCCCGGCGCTTCGATGCCCTGCAACGTCGTGAGGCCGGCGATCATCGCCACGGGATTTCCCGAGAGCGTGCCGGCCTGGTAGACCGGCCCAAGCGGCGCGATGTGCGACATGATGTCGCGGCGCCCGCCGAAGACGCCGACCGGCATGCCGCCGCCGACGATCTTGCCGAGCGTGGTGAGGTCGGGCTTGATGCCGTACAGCTCCTGCGCGCCGCCCTTCGCGACACGGAAGCCCGTCATCACTTCGTCGAAGATCAGCACGGCGCCGGATTTCGTGCATTCCTCGCGCAGGCACTCGAGGAAGCCCGGCACCGGCGGAATGCAGTTCATGTTGCCGGCCACCGGCTCCACGATGACGCACGCGACCTGGGAGCCGATCTCGCGGAATGCATCGCGGACCTGTTGCAGATCGTTGTACGACAGCGTGACCGTGTGTGCCGCGAGCTCCGGAGGAACGCCGGGCGAGGTGGGCACGCCGAGCGTGAGCATGCCGGAGCCGGCCTTCACGAGCAGCGAGTCCGAGTGTCCGTGGTAGCAGCCCTCGAACTTGATGATCTTCTGCCGCTGCGTGAAGCCGCGCGCGAGGCGGATGGCGCTCATGGTCGCTTCGGTGCCGGAGCTGACCATGCGCACGAGCTCGATCGACGGCACGAGCTTGATGATCTTCTTCGCGACGACCGTCTCGAGTTCCGTCGGCGCGCCGAACGACAGGCCGTCGGCGGCTTTTTCCTGCACGGCCTTGATCACCGCCGGGTCGGCGTGGCCGAGGATCATCGGGCCCCAGGAGCCCACGTAGTCGATGAATTTCCTGCCGTCCGCAGCCCACACGTACGGACCCTTGGCCTTCGCGAAGAAGATGGGTTCGCCACCGACGCCGCGGAACGCGCGCACCGGTGAATTGACGCCGCCGGGAATGTATTTGCAGGCTTCTTCGTACAGGCTCACGTTCGTCGCTCCATCGCTGTCGGCTCGTGCGAAGACGGTATCTTACCAGCCGACTCGCGCCCCGCCGGGCGCGAACGTACCATGCGTCGTGTGGCAGGCCCTTGCGTGAAATCCCGATGAAGACCTGGATGTGCGTGAACTGTGGTTTCGTGTACGAAGAGGCGAAGGGCCACCCGGAGTCGGGCATCGCGCCGGGCACCGCCTGGGCCGACGTGGCGGACGACTGGGTCTGCCCGGACTGCGGTGCGCCGAAATCGTCGTTCGAGATGGTCGAACTCTGACGCTCGCCGCGCGCTGCTGGCGCGCCGGCTCACGCGGCAGCTGGCGCAATTCGCGTTGCGTCAGCGTTGCGGCCGCGTGCGTCGGTCTTCCGGGTCCGTTCCCGGGGCCGTCACGCGCCATGGACGGCGCGTGCGGAGCCTACATGGACGTACTTGCGGCGTCCCCGGGAAGGGACCCGGAAGGCCGACTGGCCGCGGCCATAACCGCGACAGCAAATCGCGCAGCGCTACTGCTGCGTGACCGTGTAACCGCGTTTCTGCAGGAGGTCGACGACGCTGTTGCGCCCCACGAGATGCAGCGCGCCGACCACGACGAGGTAGTCGTCCTGGTCGTCGAGCAGGTCCGCGATTTCGCCGACCCATGCGCGATTGCGGTCTTCGGTCAGCGGACGGTACAGCTCCGGAAACCTGGCGAACTCGTCGCCGAGCAGCGAGGCGAGCTTCGCCGTGTCGCCGGACTTCCAGGCCTGCAGCAGCTCGTCGAGTTCGGCGTCGAAATCGTCCAACTCGTCGATCGTCATCAGAAGAAAACGCTTCTGCTCCGCCATCGGCAGTCCCGCGAGTATGCCGAGCTGTTGTTCAGCCGTTTCGAGCCCCGCGATGGGCTTGCTGTCCGCCATCGCGCGCTTCGCGAGGGTTTCCTCGACGCCCTGCTCCGACGAAAAGCCGCGCTTGGCGAGTGCCACCTGCAGCAGCGCGGTAGCGACGTACCACGGCTCGAATCGATCGAGCAGCGCGAGGTCGAGCCCGGCTTCCCGGGCATGCAACTGCACCGCGGCATAGTCTGAGCCGAGCACGGATCGCAGACTCTGGCCCTCGGGCAGCAGGGCCAGGCGCAGGGCGGTGGTCGCCACCGCCATTGGATCGCCGGAGATCGGGTCGTCCATGTCGATTTCCATGACGAGACGCTCGGCATCGACGTAGGCGTCCTGCGCCACTTTGGGCAGCCCGCCATCCTCCGCTCGCAGGACGTGGATCGAGCCGAGCAGGTACACGGTGTTGTGTTCGCCCTGGACGGTCCACAGCACGTGGCGATCGCGGGCCTCGCTCGCGGCTGGCAGCCAGGCGGCGAACCCAGCGGCCACGACGAGCGCCAGCACGGGCGCCCTCATGCGCGGCAAGGTCAGTCGCGGTAGTTCTCGAGCCATACCACCTCCGTGGCGATGCCGCCGTCGTCCTGAAGATCGATCACCCGGTAACCCGGCGGACGGTCGTCCACCACGAAGCCAGGATCGCGCGGCCGGAACTGCATGCAGGTGGCCGGGGTGCACATCATGCGCACGTTGCCGGCGCGGTACACGTCGAGCGACTGGTGGGCATGGCCCCAGGCCAGTCCGCGTACGTGTGGATGACGATCGACCACCTGCAGCAGTTGCTCGCCGTCCTCGAGTCGCAGGGCATCCATGCCGGCGGCGTCCATGAGGATCGGGGGATGATGCACCAACACGAGCGCCGGGCCGCCACGTGCCGCCGTGAGCGCATCGTCCAGTGATTGCAGCTGCGCCGCACCGAGGCGCCCCTCGCCATTCGCAGCTTGCGCGAACCACGAGCCCAGCAGGACGACGGTCCACGCGCCGAGGCGATGCGTCCCGCCGAGCCGGAAAGGCGCGCGGCCGAGGCGGCGCTCGCAGTTCGTCGGGGACGTCGTGATTGCCCGGGATCAGCAGCACCGGCGCCGGGCTGTCGGCAAACAGGAGTTCGACGGTGCCGTACGCCGTCGCATCGTCCTGCACGATGTCGCCGGTGAGTGCGATGGCATCGGCGGGCAGGTAGTGACGCTCGGCGTGGGCCAGGCAGGCCTGCAGGCGGGGCAGGGTCGGCGCACCGCGCAGCTTGCCGTGCGGGTCGGCAAGCAGGTGAGTGTCGGTGAACTGCAGCAGGCGTACGCTGTTCATCGGGGGGCGATCATGTCAGATTGACCATCCGCGGAGGTAGCGCCATGTCGAATCGTACGATCTCGCTCACGGATTCGCTGTACGACTACCTGCTCTCCGTCTCGCTGCGCGAGCCGCAGCTGCTGCTCGACCTTCGGGAGGAGACGGCGGCGATGCCCTCTGCCCGGATGCAGATCTCGCCCGGAGCAGGGGCAATTCATGGCGCTGCTGGTGAAGCTGAGCGGTGCGCGCCGCTGCCTCGAGGTGGGGGTGTTTACCGGGTACTCGTCGTTGTCCGTCGCGATGGCGCTGCCCGCGGACGGGCGCATCGTCGCCTGCGACGTCAGCGAAAAATGGACGGCGGTGGCACGCACGTACTGGCAGGCCGCCGGCGTGGACCGCAAGATCGACTTGCGCATCGCGCCGGCGTTGGAAACGCTCGATGCGCTGATCGCGGACGGGCAGGCCGGCAGCTTCGACCTGGCGTTCATCGACGCCGACAAGACGAATTACCTGGCGTACTACGAGCGCACGCTCCTGCTGCTGCGGCGAGGAGGCCTGCTGCTCGTCGACAATACGCTGTGGAGCGGTGCGGTGGCCGATCCGGAGAACTCCGAGCCCGACACCGTGGCGCTGCGGCACTTCAACGAGACCCTGCATGCCGACGAGCGGATCGAGTTGAGCCTCGTGCCGATCGGCGACGGGCTGACGCTGGCCCTCAAGCGATAAGAGGTGTCCGGCACCCAGGTGCCGGACACCTGAGGTCAGCTCAGTACTTGTAGTGATCGGGCTTGAACGGGCCCTGCACCGGCACACCGATGTACGCCGCCTGCTCGGCCGTCAGCGTAGTCAGGTGCACGCCGATGCGCTCTAGATGCAGCTGCGCCACCTTCTCGTCGAGGCGCTTCGGCAACACGTAGACCTGCTTGTCGTACTTGGCGCCGTACTTGAAGAGCTCGATCTGCGCCAGCACCTGGTTGGTGAACGAGTTCGACATCACGAACGACGGATGGCCGGTCGCACAGCCGAGGTTCACGAGGCGGCCTTCCGCCAGGATGATCAGGCGCTTGCCGTCCGGGAAGATCACGTGATCGACCTGAGGCTTGATGTTCTCCCACGCGTACTGGCGCAGCGCGGCGATCTCGATCTCGCTGTCGAAGTGGCCGATGTTGCACACGATGGCCTGGTTCTTCATGCGCTTCATGTGCTCGTGATTGATCACGTTCACGTTGCCCGTCGCCGTCACGAAGATGTCGGCCTTGTCGCAGGCCTCGTCCATCGTCACCACGCGATAGCCTTCCATCGCGGCCTGCAGCGCGCAGATCGGGTCGATCTCGGTGATCCACACCTGCGCCGACAGGGCGCGCAGCGATTCGGCCGAGCCCTTGCCGACGTCGCCGTAGCCCGCCACCACCGCGACCTTGCCTGCGATCATCACGTCGGTGGCGCGCTTGATCGCGTCCACCAGCGACTCGCGGCAGCCGTACAGGTTGTCGAACTTCGATTTCGTGACCGAGTCGTTCACGTTGATGGCGGGGAAGGGCAGCTGGCCCTTCTTCGCCACGTCATACAGGCGCTTCACGCCCGTGGTGGTCTCCTCGGTGACGCCCTTGATCTGCGCGAGACGCTTCGAATACCAGAGCGGCTGCAGCTCGAGGCGCTTCTTGATCGACGCATAGAGCGCGGTTTCTTCCTCGTTGGTCGGCTTCGCGATGACCGACAAGTCCTTCTCCGCGCGCGTGCCGAGCATCAGCAGCAGCGTGGCGTCGCCGCCGTCATCGAGGATCATGTTGGCCTGCTCGCCGTTCGGCCATTCGAAGATGCGGTGGGTATATTCCCAGTAGTCTTCGAGCGACTCGCCCTTGTAGGCGAACACGGGCGTGCCCGTCGCGGCGACGTAGGCCGCCGCGTGATCCTGCGTCGAATAGATGTTGCACGAGGCCCAGCGCACGTCGGCGCCGAGCGCCTTCAACGTGTCGATCAGCATCGCGGTCTGGATGGTCATGTGCAGCGAGCCGGCGATGCGGGCGCCCTTGAGCGGCTGCTCCCTGGCGAACTCCTGGCGGATGGCCATGAGGCCGGGCATCTCGGTCTCGGCGATGACCATTTCCTTGCGGCCCCAGGCGGCGAGCGCAAGGTCGGCGACGACGAAGTCCTGGTCGTTGGCGGGCGTAGCGATAGCGTTCATCAGGCGGTCCTCTCGTTGACCGTGACGGTTCGGTGCGGGGTTCATGAGTGGATTCGCCCGCCCGACCTCACGGAGGTCAGCGAGCGCGGTTGGGGTTACCCAAGTGCCTGAGCCTGGCGGACGGGGTCCGTTGCAGCGCTCCTCAGGCTAGGCCGGCATTCTGCCACAAGCGCTTACGAGCACCAATAAATACGGGACCTAAATAGGGGACAATAAGTAGGGGACATTCTCCTTTTTCGGCACTCGCGAAAAAGGAGAATGTCCCCTATTCAGGAAAAACGGAGAATGTCCCCTATTTATGACCGTTACAGGCCGGCGTCCTTGCGGAGCGCCGCGGCCTTGTCGGTCTTCTCCCAGGTGAAGGCGGTGAACGTCTCGCTCTTCTCGACCTTCTTGCCGCCGATGTATTCCTTCCACTTGTAGGTCATGTGCGCCGGCTCGCGGCCGAAGTGGCCGTACGCCGCGGTGGGGCGATACATCGGGTGGACGAGGTCGAGCATCTTCACGATGCCGTAGGGGCGCAGGTCGAAATGCGCGCGCACGAGCTTCTCGAGCTTTTCCTGGCTCACCTTGCCGGTGCCGAACGTGTCGACCGTGATCGACGTGGGCTCCGCGACGCCGATCGCATAGGAGACCTGGATCTCGCAGCGGTCGGCCAGGCCGGCAGCCACGAGGTTCTTCGCGACGTAGCGCGCGGCATAGGCCGCCGAACGGTCGACCTTCGACGGGTCCTTGCCCGAGAACGCGCCGCCGCCGTGGCGGGCCATGCCGCCGTAGCTGTCGACGATGATCTTGCGGCCGGTCAGGCCGCAGTCGCCCACCGGCCCGCCGATCACGAAGTTGCCGGTCGGGTTGATGTGGAACCTGGTGTCCTTCTTCAGCCATTCCTTCGGCAGCACGTGCTTGATCACGAGTTCCATCACGGCTTCGCGCAGGTCTTCCTGCTTCACCTCCGGGTCGTGCTGCGTCGAGAGCACCACGGCGTCGAGGCCGACCACCTTGCCGTTCTCGTAGCGGCAGGTGACCTGCGACTTCGCGTCCGGCCGCAGCCAGGGCAGCAGGCCGCTCTTGCGCACCTCCGACTGGCGCTCGACCAGGCGGTGCGCGTAGCAGATCGGCGCCGGCATGAGCGAGTCCGTCTCGTTGCTGGCGTAGCCGAACATCAGGCCCTGGTCGCCCGCGCCCTGTTCCTCGGGATTGGCCCGATCCACGCCCATCGCGATGTCGGGCGACTGCTTGCCGATGATGTTGAGGATGCCGCAGGTGCGCCCGTCGAAGCCGACGTGCGACGAGGTGTAGCCGATGTCCACGATGACGCCGCGGACCAGTTCCTCGAGGTCGACCCACGCCTCGGTGGTGACTTCGCCCGCCACGACGGCGACGCCGGTCTTCACCAGCGTTTCACAGGCGACGCGCGAGCGCTTGTCCTGCGCGATCATCGCATCGAGGACGGCGTCGGAGATCTGGTCTGCGACCTTGTCCGGGTGGCCTTCGGAGACGGACTCGGACGTGAAGAGGTAACCGGTTGACATCTATGGAATTCCGTTGGGTCTGCGAGCCGCGGAGTATAGCGACCCGCGTGCCGCCCGACAGCGACGATTTGCCTTAACCTCATGCCCGGACGGAAGCAAGCCGGGGAAATTAGGGTGATTCCAGTCGCCCCGCCTCGCTAAAATACGAGGCTTTCCAAGAGGTAGCCTTATGCCCACCCGCCGGCAGCTGGCCAACGCCATACGCGCGTTGAGCATGGATGCGGTCCAGAAGGCCAATTCCGGACATCCGGGCATGCCGATGGGCATGGCCGACATCGCGCAGGTGCTGTGGGCCGATTACCTCAAGCACAACCCGGGCAACCCCCAGTGGGCCGATCGCGACCGCTTCGTGCTGTCGAACGGCCACGGGTCGATGCTGCTCTACTCGTTGCTGCACCTGACGGGCTATCCGCTCGGCATCGACGACCTGCGCAACTTCCGGCAGTTCGGCTCGCACACCGCCGGCCACCCGGAGGTCGATCCATCACCTCGGCATCGAGACCACCACCGGCCCCCTCGGGCAGGGCCTGGCGAACGCGGTCGGCATGGCGCTCGCGGAGCGCATCCTCGCGGCGCATTTCAACCGACCCGGCCACGACGTCATCGACCACCGCACCTGGGTGTTCCTCGGCGACGGTTGCCTCATGGAAGGCGTCTCGCACGAGGCCTGCTCGCTCGCCGGCACGCTGAAACTCGGCAAGCTGGTCTGCTTCTACGACGACAACGGCATCTCCATCGACGGCGAGGTGCACGGCTGGTTCACCGACGACACGCCGGGCCGCTTCGAGGCCTACGGCTGGCAGGTCATCCGTGGCGTGGACGGGCACGACGCCGAGGCGATCAAGCGCGCGATCGAGGCAGCCAGGGCCGAGACGGCCAGGCCGACGCTCATCTGCTGCAAGACGATCATCGGCTGGGGCGCGCCGAACAAGCAGGGCACCGAAGCCACGCACGGCGCGCCGCTCGGCGACGCCGAGATCGCCGCGACGCGCAAGGCGATCGACTGGCCCTACGAGCCGTTCGTCATCCCGGACGAGATCCGCCAGGGCTGGGACGCCAAGGCCGCCGGCGCCAAGGCCGAAAAGGCCTGGAACGATCGCATGGCCGCGTACGCCAAGGCGTATCCGGATCACGCGGCCGAGCTGCAGCGCCGCCTGAAGGGCGAACTGCCGGCGAACTGGCGCAAGGCCATCGACGATTTCATCCGTGCGGCCGTCGAGAAGCCGGCGGCCGTGGCCACGCGAGCGTCCTCGCAGCAGGTGCTGAACGCCCTGTGCGCCGCCGTGCCGGAAATGCTCGGCGGCTCGGCCGACCTCACCGGGTCGAACAACACGAACCACAAGGGCGCGAAGGCGATCACCGGCGAAGACATGACGGGCGACTACCTCCACTACGGGGTGCGGGAGTTCGGCATGACCGCCGTCATGAACGGCATCGCGCTGCACGGCGGGTTCGTGCCCTTCGGCGGCACGTTCCTGGTGTTCTCGGACTACGCCCGCAACGCAGCGCGCATGGCCGCGCTGATGAAGCAGCGCGTCATCCTCGTCTACACCCACGATTCCATCGGCCTTGGCGAAGACGGGCCGACGCATCAGCCGGTGGAACATGTCGCCAGCCTGCGCATCATTCCGAATATGCGGCTGTGGCGTCCCTGCGATACGGTGGAAACCGCAGTCGCCTGGGCGGATGCCGTGGCGCGCACGGACGGGCCGACCAGCCTGATCCTGACCCGCCAGGCGTTGCCGCCGATGCCGCGGACGGACGCACAGAGGGCCGATATCGCGAGGGGTGGTTACGTGCTGGTCGACAGCGCGGGCGCGCCGGAGTGCGTGCTGATCGCCACGGGCTCCGAGGTTGCGCTCGCCGTCGATGCGGCGAAGGCGTTGACCGAAAAGGGCCGCCGCGTTCGCGTCGTCTCGATGCCGAGCACCGACCTGTTCGACGCGCAGCCCAAGGCGTATCGCGACTCGGTGCTGCCGCCCGGCGTGCCGCGCGTGGCGATCGAAGCCGGCGTGAGGGACGGGTGGTGGCGCTACGTCGGCAGCGACGGCGCGGTGATCGGCATGAGGAGCTTCGGCGCCTCGGCGCCCGCCAAGCAGCTGTTCGAGCATTTCGGCTTCACTCGTGACAACGTGATTCGAACCGTGGAAGGGCTGCTGTAGTCCTTCGACTCTTCATCCTGGGAGATCATTCATGGCTATCAAGGTCGGCATCAACGGATTCGGGCGCATCGGGCGCATGGTGTTTCGCGCGGCGGCGCGTGATTTCGCGGACATCGAGATCGTCGGCATCAACGACCTGCTCGAGCCGGACTACCTGGCCTACATGCTGCAGTACGACTCGGTGCACGGCCGCTTCAAGGGCACGATCGCGGTCGAGGGCCACACGCTCGTCGTCAACGGCAAGAAGATCCGCCTCACCGCGATCAAGGATCCCGCCGAGCTGAAGTGGGGCGAAATCGGCGCCGACATCGTGATCGAGTCCACGGGCCTGTTCCTCGACGCGGCGGGCGGCCAGAAGCACATCGCCGCCGGCGCGAAGAAGGTCATCATGTCGGCGCCGTCGAAGGACGACACGCCGATGTTCGTGTACGGCGTGAACCATGCGTCGTACAAGGGCCAGGCGATCATCTCCAACGCGTCCTGCACCACCAACTGCCTCGCACCCGTCGCCAAGGTGCTGAACGACAACTGGGGCATCAAGCGCGGCCTGATGACCACGGTGCACGCCGCCACGGCGACGCAGAAGACCGTCGACGGCCCGTCGAACAAGGACTGGCGCGGCGGCCGCGGCATCCTCGAGAACATCATCCCGTCGTCCACCGGCGCCGCGAAGGCCGTCGGCAAGGTCATTCCCGAGCTGAACAAGAAGCTTACGGGCATGGCGTTCCGCGTGCCGACGTCCGACGTGTCGGTCGTCGACCTCACGGTCGAGCTGAACAAGGAAGCGACCTACGAGCAGATCTGCGCCGCGATGAAGGCCGCGTCCGAAGGCCCGATGAAGGGCGTGCTCGGCTACACGAAGGACAAGGTCGTCGCCACGGATTTCCGCGGCGAGAGCTGCACGTCGGTGTTCGATGCCGACGCCGGCATCGCGCTCGACAGCACCTTCGTGAAGGTCGTGTCCTGGTACGACAACGAGTGGGGCTACTCGTGCAAGGTCCTCGAGATGGCGCGCGTCATCTCGAAGTAAGTCACCCGCAGCTAAGGAAAGACACCATGGTTCGCGTCCTGCGCATGACCGATCTCGACCTCAAGGGCAAGCGAGTGCTGATCCGCGAGGACCTGAACGTGCCGATTCACGACGGCAAGGTGACGAGCGACGCGCGCATCCGCGCCTCGCTCCCCACCATCCAGGCGGCGCACAAGGCGGGCGCCCGCGTGATCGTGATGTCTCACCTCGGGCGCCCGGAGGAGGGCGTCCCGGCGGCGGAGTTCTCGCTCGAGCCGGTGGCCGCCCGCCTGTCCGAGCTGCTCGGCATCAAGGTGCGTTTCCAGCGTGACTGGCTGGGCGGCGTGGCCTGCGAGCCGGGCGAGATCGTCGTCGTCGAGAACGTGCGCTTCAACAAGGGCGAGAAGAAGAACAAGGACGACCTCGCGAAGCAGATGGCGGCGCTGTGCGACGTCTACGTCATGGACGCGTTCGCCACGGCGCATCGCGCCGAGGCGAGCACGCACGGCGTCGGCAAGTTCGCGCCGGTCGCCTGCGCCGGCATCCTGCTGGTCAACGAACTCGAGGCGCTCGAGAAGGCGCTCGGCAGCCCGAAGCGGCCGCTGGTCGCGATCGTAGGCGGCTCGAAGGTCTCGACCAAGCTCACGGTGCTCGAGAACCTGATCGGCAAGGTCGACAAGCTGATCGTGGGCGGCGGCATCGCCAACACGTTCCTCGCCGCGGCCGGCTCGCCGATCGGCAAGTCGCTGCACGAGCCGGACATGATCGAGATCGCCCGCGGGTTGCTCGAGCGCTCGCGCATCTCCGGCGCGCAGATTCCGCTGCCGACGGACGTCGTCGTCGCGAAGGAATTCTCGGCCACCGCCGAAGCCGACGTGAAGCCGGTCGCGCAGGTCGCAGCGGACGAGATGATCCTCGACATCGGCCCCGACACCGCCGAGAAGTTCGCCGCCTCGCTGAAGGGCGCGGGCACGGTCGTGTGGAACGGCCCGGTCGGCGTGTTCGAGTTCGACCAGTTCGGCGAAGGCACGCGAGTCCTCGCGCAGACGCTGGCCCGCAGCCCGGCGTTCTCGATCGCCGGCGGTGGCGACACCATTGCGGCCATCGAGAAATACGGCATCGGGCAGGACATCTCCTACATCTCGACGGCCGGCGGCGCGTTCCTCGAGTTCCTCGAGGGCAAGAAGCTGCCTGCGGTGGAGATGCTAGAGCAGCGCGCGGCGGGCTGAACGGACGGCGACCGGCCGGCGTATCGCGGTCCGCCGGCTTGGTCGCCCCGGTCTGGTGCGTCCTTCAGGGGTCGCACCGGGCAGCCCTTTACTATCCGAGACCCTCTCGCCACTATCGGCCGGCACGCCCGTCCGTCACCTGCAGGTCAGCACACTCACCATGCTTCGCCGTACCAAGATCGTCGCAACACTCGGGCCCGCCACGGATGCTCCGGGCGTGCTCGAGGACGTCATCCGCCGCGGGGCCGACGTCGTCCGCGTCAACTTCTCCCACGGCGATCCGGAGGATCACGCCAAGCGCGTCGACGCCGTGCGCAAGGCCGCCGCCGCCGCAGGCAAGCATGTCGCCGTGCTGGGAGACCTGCAGGGCCCGAAGATCCGCATCGAGCGGTTCGCAGGCGGACGCACGGTCCTCTCGGAAGGCGAGACCTTCGTGCTCGACCCGAGCCTCCCCTCCGAGGATGGCACCAATCGCGCCGTCGGCATGACGTATCCCGACCTTGCGAAGGACGTGCGCCCCGGGGACGAGCTGATCCTCGGCGACGGCCAGATCGAGCTCGTCGTGACGGCCGTGCGCGGCGCGAAGGTCGAATGCCGCGTGACGACGGGCGGCGAAGTCTCGGATCACAAGGGCATCAACCGGCGTGGCGGCGGCCTGTCCGCCAAGGCGCTCACCGAGAAGGACCTCGAGGACGTGAAGCTCGCCGCGCGCCTCGACGTCGATTACCTCGCGGTGTCGTTCGTCCGCCAGGCGTCCGACGTGGAGGAGGCGCGCGCGCTGTTGCGCGCCGCGGGCAGCGACGCGCGCATCGTCGCCAAGATCGAGCGCAGCGAAGCGATCCCGCGTCTCGAGGAGATCATCCGCGCGAGCGACGCCGTGATGGTCGCGCGCGGCGACCTCGGCATCGAGGTCGGATACGCCGAGCTCACCGGCCTGCAGAAGCGCATCCTGCACACCGCGCGCAGCCTCGATCGCGTCACCATCACGGCCACGCAGATGATGGAGTCGATGATCCAGAACCCGGTGCCGACGCGCGCCGAGGTTTCGGACGTCGCCAACGCCGTGCTCGACGGCAGCGATGCCGTGATGCTCTCGGGCGAATCGGCCGTGGGCAAGTACCCGGTGCGCGCGATCGAGGCGATGGCCGAGGTGATCGAGGGCGCGGAGAAGTACCTGCTCGCGCGCGACCGCGGCCGCGACCGGTTCGAGGGCCGCATCGACGCCTTCGACCACGCCATCGCGCACGCCGTGATGTACACCGCGAACCACATGGACCTCGAGGCCATCGTCGCCCTCACCGAGTCCGGCTCGACGCCCCTGTGGATGTCGCGCATCCGCTCCGACATCCCGATCTTCGCGTTCACGCGCCACGAGCGCACGCGTCGAAGGGTCGCGCTGTACCGCGGCGTGCACCCGATCCCGTTCGACATCACGCACACCGACCCGTTGCTGCTCTACCAGGCGATTTCGAAGGAGCTCCTCGACCGCGGCCACGTGAAGCCCGGCGACGAGATCATCCTGACGCTCGGCGAGCTGTCCGGCGTCTCGGGCGGGACCAACACGATGAAGCTGCTCGAGGTGACCCAGTGAGCCGGAAGAAGTTCGAGGGAACGGAGCGCTACGTCGCCACCGAGGACCTCATGATGGCCGTCAATGCGGCCGTGACGCTGGCCCGCCCGCTGCTCGTCAAGGGCGAGCCGGGCACGGGCAAGACGCAGCTGGCCGAGGAGATCGCGCTCTCGCTCGGCATGCCGCTGTACCGTTGGCACATCAAGTCGACGACGAAGGCGCAGCACGGGCTCTACGAATACGACGCCGTCTCCCGCCTGCGGGATTCGCAGCTCGGCGAGGCGAAGGTCCACGACATCGGCAACTACATCATCAAGGGCCGGTTGTGGGAGGCGTTCGAGAACGACCGGCAGGCGGTGCTGCTGATCGACGAGATCGACAAGGCGGACATCGAGTTTCCGAACGACCTGCTGCTCGAGCTCGACCGCATGGAGTTCTACGTCCACGAGACGCGCGAGACGATCAAGGCCGAGAAGCGGCCGGTCGTCATCATCACCAGCAACAACGAGAAGGAGCTGCCGGACGCGTTCCTGCGCCGCTGCTTCTTCCACTTCATCCGCTTCCCGGAACCGGAGACGATGATGCGCATCGTGGGCGTGCACTTCCCGGACCTGAAGCGCGAGCTGCTCTCCGAGGCGCTGAACGCGTTCTACAAGCTGCGCGAGGTGCCGGGCCTGAAGAAGAAGCCGTCGACCTCCGAGCTGCTGGACTGGCTGAAGCTGCTGCTCGCCGAGGACATCCCTCCCGAGGCGCTGCGCACCGACGACCCGAAGAAGGGCCTGCCGCCGCTCTATGGCGCGCTGATCAAGAACGAGCAGGACGTGCACCTGTTCGAGCAGCTCCTGTTCCTGCAGCGGCGGCAGTCGCGGTCGTCGTAGTCGTGGACGCGGGCGTGCGAGCGTTGCTTCGCCGTCAGCGCTGCGCGCTCGTGGACGCGTTTGCGTCGCTGGTCGCCCTGGCAGGCGACGCTCCGGGTGGGTTCGCCGGGACGCCGCAAGTACGTCCCTGTAGGCTCCGGGCTCGGCGTCCATGCCTCGCACGGCCCGTCGAACCCACCCGGAGCGTCGCCGCCGCGGGCGATTTGGCTGCCGCACGTGGGTTTAACGCGGCTCACGCCGCTTGCTCCGCCTGCGCTCGCCGCGTTGTCGCTCGTGCTCCGTCTCTTTCCGTACCGCGCGTGATGCCGCACGAATCTCGACGTCCGCCGTTGGGCCGGCTCCGGCGGGGATCTCCTGCCCGGGCCCTCCGCGGCATGGACGCCGCGGCGGGAGCCCCCAGGGATGGGTTCACGGCGTCCCGGGCAGGAGATCCCCGCTGGAGACGTGCCCCGGCGGACGCGCGCTGTTCCGACTCGGCCGGCGCGCGGAACGCGGCTGAGGCTGGCTCGTGTCGAACGCGCAGCGCAGCGAGCCGCCCATGCTGACGCGCTTCTTCTACACGCTGCGCGAGGCCGGCGTGCCGGTCTCGGTCACCGAGTACCTCACGCTGCTCGAGGGCATGAAGCAGCGCGTCGCCGAGTACAGCATCGACGACTTCTACTTCCTGGCGCGCGCCTCGCTCGTGAAGGACGAGAAGCACTACGACCGCTTCGACAAGGCGTTCGCGCATCACTTCAAGGGCATCGAGCAGGTGTTCGACGCGCTGCAGAAGCAACTGCCCGAGGACTGGCTGCGCAAGCTAGTCGAGCGGCAGTTCACCGACGAAGAGAAGGCCGCGATCGAAGCGCTCGGCGGCTGGGAAAAGCTCATGGAGACGCTGAAGCAGCGCCTCGAGGAGCAGAAGGGCCGGCACGAGGGCGGCAACAAGTGGATCGGCACCGGCGGCACCTCTCCGTTCGGGCACGGCGGCTTCAACCCCGAGGGCATCCGCATCGGCGGGCCGGGCGGGCAGAAGCGGGCGGTGAAGGTCTGGGAGAAGCGCGACTACCGCAACCTCGACGACGGCATCGAGCTCGGCACGCGCAACATCAAGATCGCGCTGCGCAAGCTCCGCCGCTTCGCGCGCGAAGGCGCGGCCGACCAGTTCGACATCGACGGCACGATCGACGCGACCGCGCGCGCCGCCGGGCTCCTCGACCTGAAGTTCCGCCCGGAGCGCCACAACGCCATCAAGGTGCTGCTGTTCCTCGACGTCGGCGGGTCGATGGACGCGCACGTGCGCGTGTGCGAGGAGCTGTTCTCGGCGGCGCGCAGCGAGTTCAAGCACCTGCAGTACTTCTACTTCCACAATTTCGTCTACGAATCGGTGTGGAAGGACGGCCGGCGCCGGCACGCGGAGCGCACGACCCTGCCCGAGATCATCCGCACCTATCCGCCGGACTACCGGCTGATCTTCGTCGGCGACGCGAGCATGAGCCCGTACGAGATCATGCAGCCCGGCGGCAGCATCGAGCACTGGAACGACGAGGCGGGGTCCGTGTGGCTGCAACGGCTCACGCAGCGCTTCCAGCGCCACGTCTGGCTCAACCCGGAGCCGGAGGATCGCTGGGACTACACCCAGTCGATCGGCATCACGCGCCAGCTGGTCGGGCTGAAGATGTTCCCGCTGACGCTGGCCGGACTCGACCGGGGCATCCAGGCACTGAAGTCCTGAAGCCCCGGTTCGATCGGCTCAGCCTTTGGGTCTTGGCGGCGGCGGCCTTCAGTGCCTTGATGTCGTTCAGCACCAGCTGCGAATGGCCTTCCGGGTCCACCGATTCGTAGTGCTTCGCCACCCGTCCCTGCGGATCGATGATGAACGTGTCGCGGCGGGCCATTTCCATCACGCCCATGTAGGTCTTCAGCACGCCGTACTGCTTCGTCACGGCCTTGTCGGAGTCGGCGAGGATGGTGAACGGCAGGCCGTGCTTCTCGGCGAACGCCTTGTGCGAGGCGACGTCGTCCACGCTGATGCCGAGGATGACGGCGCCTTCCTTGTTGAACGCGAACACGTTGTCGCGGAAGCTGCAGGCCTGCGTGGTGCAGCCCGGCGTGTCGTCCTTCGGGTAGAAGTAGAGCGCCACCCACTTGCCGCGGTAGTCGGACAGGCTGTGCCACTTGCCCGCCTGGTCCTGCAGCTTGAAGGCCGGTGCCGCGGCACCGACGGCCGGCGCATCGGCCACCGCGAGCCCGGCAAAGGCCAGCATCGAGACGGCAGCGGTTGCGGCGAGGCGGTGCGAGAATCCGGTCAGCATGGGTCTCTCCGGTTGGGGTGACGGTCGGTGCAGGCGTGACATACTAAACCCCACCCGCGGCAGTGCAAGCGAGGGACAGGGTGGGCGAAGTCGATACCGAAACCAACTACACCTTCTTCGAAGATCGCGAGGCTTTGGTTTTGTCGGGCGGCGGCGCCCGCGGCGCTTACCAGGTCGGGGTGCTCAAGGCCGTGGCCGAGTGGCTGCCCGCCGACGCGCCATGCCCGTTCGAGGTGCTGGTCGGGACGTCGGCCGGCGCGCTCAATGCCGCGGCGCTCGCGGCCGGCGCAGCCAATTTCCGCGAGGCGGTCGGCGTCCTCGAGCGGGTGTGGGCGAATTTCTCGGTTGACCAGGTCGTGCGCGTCGATCCCGGCCTGATGCTGCGCAACGGCCTGCACTGGATCCTCTCGCTGGTGTCCGGAGGCTGGCTGCTGCCGCCGCCGCGCTACCTGCTCGATACGGCCCCGCTGCGCCAACTGCTCGAGAGGACCATTCCCATCGAGCGCATTGCGCAGTCCGTGGCCGCAGGCCCGATCAACGCGTTGGCCGTCGCGACGACCAGTTACGCGTCGGGGCGCGCGGTCGCGTACTTCGAGGCCGTGCCCTCGGTGCACGATTGGCACCGCGTGCGCCGTTCGGGCGTGCGCCGGCCGATCGATCTCGACGTGCTGATGGCGAGCGCGGCGATCCCGTTCATCTTTCCCGCCATCGAGCTGGACGGAGAGTTCTACGGCGACGGGGCGATGCGCCAGCTCGCGCCGCTCAGTCCCGCCGTGCACCTCGGCGCCAATCGCGTGCTCGTCATCGGCACGCGGGGCGAGCCGGCCGCCACGCCCGCGCCGCCCCCCGCATCGCCAGGGCCTTCGCCGGCGCAGGGGTCGCCGAGCCCGGGACACCTGCTGGGTTTCGTCCTCGACTCGCTGTTCACGGACGGCCTGTCGATCGACCTCGAGCGCCTGCGGCAGATCAACCCGCTGATCGAGGCGGGCGCGCACGGCGACAGCAACGGGCGCCGGCCGATCGAGACCTGCGTGATCCAGCCGAGCGAGGACCCGACGGCGATCGCGCGGCGGCATGCGCACGCATTGCCGCGCAGCCTGCGCACGCTCCTGCGCACGATGGGCGCGTTCGAGGCCCGCGGCGGCCTGCTGGTGAGCTACCTGCTGTTCGAGTCGGTGTACACGCGGGAGTTGATGGCGCTCGGGTATGCCGATGCGCAGTCGCATCGAGGCGAGCTGGAGGCCTACCTGCAGCCGTGGGTCAGCGCAGGATCAGGGTCCCGAGACCCAGGAGCGACGCGAATCCCACCACGTCCGTGACCGTCGTCACGATGACGCCCCCCGCGACGGCGGGATCCACGCCGAAGCGCTTCAGCGACAGCGGCACGAACACGCCCGCCAGCGCCGCCGCGAGCAGGTTCAAGACCATGGCCGCGAAGATCACGGCCGAGATCTTCCACTGCCGGAACCACGCGAACGCCACGATGGCGACGACCGTCGCCCACGCCAGGCCATTGAGCAGCGCAACCAGGATTTCCTTGGTCATCAGCCACCGCGCGTTCGCGCGTTCGACCTGGCCGAGCGCCAGGCCGCGCACGATCAGCGTGAGGGTCTGCGTGGCCGCGACGCCCCCCATGCTCGCCACGATCGGCATCAGCACCGCCAGCGCGACGATGTTCTGGATCGTCGTCTCGAACAAGCCGACGACCCACGCCGCCAGGAACGCGGTGGCGAGGTTGATGCCGAGCCAGACGCCGCGGCGCCGCGCGCTCGGCACCACGGCTGCGAACATGTCGGCCTCCTCGTCGAGGCCGGCCATGCTCATGACGGAGTGATCGGCCTGCTCGCGGATGACGTCCACGACGTCGTCGATCGTGATGCGCCCGAGCAGGCGACGGTCGGGAGCGACGACGGCTGCGGACACGAGGTCGCGGTCCTGGAACAGGCTGGCGACCTGCGTGGCCGGGAGATCCGGCGGAATCCCGTCGACCGTCGTGTCCATCACTTCGCCGACCGTGCGTTCCGGATCCTCGGTGAGCAGGCGCGTGACGCTCAGCGCGCCGAGGTAATGGTCGTGTCGATTGACGACGAACAGCGCGTCGGTCTTGTCGGGGATTTCGCCGCGCATGCGCAGGTAGCGCAGCACCGTCTCCAGGCTTACGTCGGGCCGCACGCTCACGGTGTCCGTGTTCATGAGGCCGCCCGCGCTGTCCTCCTCGAAACCGAGCACGGCGTTCAGCCGCTCGCGGTCCTGCGAGTCCATGGAGCGCAGGACCTGCTGGTTCACGGTCTCCGGCAGGTCGCTCAGCAGGTCGGCGAGATCGTCGACCTCGAGGCCTTCGGCCGCGGCGACCAGTTCCTCGGTCTCCATCTCGCGGATGAGGCCGGCGCGCACCTCGTCGTTGAGTTCGACGAGGACGTCACCCTCGAGTTCGGGGTCGACGAGGTCCCACACCACCTCGCGCTGGGTGGGCGGCAGCGACTCGAGCAGCGTGGCCACCTCGGCCGGGTGCATCGAGTTCACCAGGCGGTGCACCTGGCGCATCGTGCCCTGGTCGAGCGCGCGCGTGAGCGCCTCGAGGCGGCTCGGCTTGCGGGTGGACTGCAGCTCGGCGTTCATTGGACGCGAACTGTACGAGCTTCGGGCGGCGGGGGCGAGCGGTTCAGCGCGAATTCGAGGCCGACTCGCGGACCGGGGTTGCGGGTCTCTTTTCCGCTCCAAGGTCTCACGCGCATCGAAAAGGAAACTGGGGACATACTCCGTTTTCGGTCGTTACGAAAACGGTGAATGTCCCCAATTTCCTTTTCGGCGACCCTTGCGCGAACGGGCCCGAGGCGAGATGAGGGCATCTCAGCAGAAGCCGCGCAAGCGCCTCGTGCCTGCGCTCGCGCTGCGGCGTTCGACATGGAGCGGAAAAGAGACCCGCAACCCCGATCCGGCTGCATCGGCCCGCGCACATGGCGCGATTACTCGTGCCGCCGGCTCGTCAGGTCGCGATGGCGGATGAGGGCCTGCCCGTGGCGGCCGCTGAAATGCGCCGCGAGTTTCTCGGCGAGGTAGACCGAGCGGTGCTGGCCGCCGGTGCAGCCGACCGCGATCGTGAGGTAACTGCGATTCGAGCGCACGAGCGACGGAAGCCAGCGCTCGAGAAAGTCGCGGATGTCGCCGAAGAAATCGCGCGACTTCTTCCTGCGCGTCGAGGAACGCGGCGACGCCTTCGTCGCGTCCCGTCTGTTCGCGCAGCGTCGGATGCCAGTACGGGTTCGGCAGCGCCCGCGCGTCGAAGACGAAGTCGGCGTCGTCCGGCACGCCGTGCCGGTAGGCGAACGACTGGAAGAGCAGGGCGGGACCCGAGTCCTTGCGCTCGACGACCCGCTCGCGGATCAGTTCGCGCAGTTCGTGCACCGACAGCCGCGAGGTGTCGATCGTGAGGTCCGCGTCGTTGGCGAGCGGCGCGAGCAGCCGAACTTCCTGGTCCAGCGCCTCGAGCAGACCCACGCCGTCGCGGCTCAGCGGATGGCGACGGCGCGTCTCGCTGAAACGCTTGAGCAGCGTCTCGTTGTCGGCGCGCAGGAACATCAGTTCGCAGCCGATGCCGCTGCTGCGCAGCGAGTGCACGAGGCCCGGGACCTCGGCGAGGTCCTCGGGCCGGTTGCGCACGTCCACGCCGACCGCCGTGCGCTGGTACGAGGCCTCGCTCGTGCGCACGGTGTATTCGATGAACCCCGGCAGGAGGCCTGCCGGGATGTTGTCGACGCAGTAGTAGTCCAGGTCCTCCAGCATGTCGAGCGCGACGCTCTTGCCGGACCCCGACAGGCCGCTGACGATGATCAGCCGCATGGCGGCCCGGGATTCACTGGGTGGCCGCCGGGACGTGCTTGTGCACTTCGCAGGCCCGGTGGTCGCGAACCTTTTCCTTGTGGCGGCGCACCTGCTCCTCGAGCTTGTCCGCCAGCGCGTCGATGGCCGCGTACATGTCCCCGTCGATCGCCGCGGCGTGGATCGTCGAGCCGCGCAGCTTCACCGTCGATTCCGCCTTGTGCTGCAGCTTTTCCACCGTCAGGATGCAATGCACGTCGATCAGGCGGTCGAATCGCTTGAGGATGCGGCCCAGCTTCTTGTCCGCATAGGTGCGCAGGGCCGGCGTGACTTCGACGTGGTGTCCACTCAGGTGCATTCGCATCTCGATCTCCTCCTGGCGTACGGTCTGACGGTCGGATCACTCTCGCGAATTCTGGCTCTCTCGGGGCTCGACTCCGTGGCGGGCGTGCGGTTCGCGGTCAGGCTTCGGCGCGCGCTGCCACCTGCTGACGCCGTTCGCTGGACGAAGCGAGGCCCAGTGCCTCGCGGTACTTGGCGACGGTCCGGCGCGCCACCTTGGCGCCCTCGCCGGCGAGGATCTCGGCCAGCTGCGCATCGCTCAATGGCTTGTCGGGTATTTCGTCGCTGATGAGCTTGCGGATGCGCGCGCGGATCTTGGTGGAGGACACGTCCTCGCCGGACGTCCCCGAGACGTGGCTCGAGAAGAAGTACCGGAACTCGAAGATGCCGCGCGGCGTGTGCATGTACTTGCCGGTCGTGACACGCGAGATCGTGGACTCGTGCATGCTCACCGCTTCGGCGACGTCGCGCAGGATCATCGGCTGCATGCGCCTCGTCGCCTTTCTCGAAGAAGGCCGACTGCCGCTGCACGATCGTGCGCGCGACCTTCAGCAGCGTTTCGTTGCGGATCTCGAGGCTGCGGATGAGCCAGCGGGCTTCCTGCAGCTGCGCGCGCAGCGACGCGTAGTCTGCGGAACGCGCGACCAGCCCCGCATACGTCTGGTTGACCTTCAGGCGAGGCACCGACGCCGCGTTGATCTCCACGGTCCAGCCCTGTTCGGTGCGGCGCACGAATACGTCCGGGACGATGTACTCGGGTTGCGCGGATTCGAAAGCCGAGCCCGGGCGTGGATGGCAACCGCGGATGAGCGCGAGCGCCAGCTGCAGCGCTTCCTCGTCCGCGCCGGTGAGCTTCCTGATCGTGGCGAAGTCGCGCGACGCGACGAGCGGCAGGTGTTCCCGCGCGATTGCGAGCGCCAGTTCGCGACCCTGGGTTTCGTTCTCCAGCTGGGCGAGCTGCAGGCAGATGCACTCGGCCAGGTCGCGCGCGCCGATGCCTGGCGGGTCGAGCGTCTGCACGAAGCGCAGCACCTCCTCGACGTCCTCGGCGGACACCGGGAGGTCGACGCTCAGGCTGCGCGCGAGCTCTTCGAGGGATTCGGCGAGATACCCGTCGTCGTTCAACGAATCGACGATCGCTTCGCCGATCCAGACCTGGCGCGGGTCGAGCTGGCTGGTCTCGAGCTGCCAGACGAGGTGCTGGTGCAGGTCGCGGTTGCGTTCGTCGGAGAACTCGAGCGGGCGATCGTCGTCGTCCTCGGATCGCTGGCCGTCGCCGGAGGGGGTCGAGGTCTCGGCCCACGGGTCCTCCATCTCGACGACGACTTCGTCTTCGGGCTCGGCCTCCACCGCGGCCGGTTCACCGTCGATGCCCGTGTCGGAATCGCTGTCGGGGGCGGAGGGGGCCTGCGGATCGAGCGAAGCGAGGTCGATCGGCTCCTCCTCCTCGGCCTCGAGCATCACGTTGGACTCGAGCGCTTCCTGGACCTGGGCCTGGAGCTCGAGCACGGGCATCTGCAGCAGCTTGATCGCCTGCTGCAACTGCGGCGTCATCGTGAGCTGCTGACCGAGCTTGAGCTGCAGGGCCGGCTTGAGCATGTGTCCTTGCGCGGCGGGGCGCCCCCGGGTGCCCGACGGAGTCAGTTAGAGCCTGAAATCCTGGCCCAAGTAGACCTCACGCACCTGCGGGTTGGCAAGAATCTCCTCCGCCGATCCCGACGCGATCACACTTCCGGAGCTGACGATGTACGCCCGGCTGCAAATGCCGAGTGTTTCACGCACATTGTGGTCGGTGATGAGTACGCCGATGTTGCGGGAACTGAGGTGCCGGATGATGCGCTGGATGTCGATCACGGAGATCGGGTCCACCCCCGCGAACGGCTCGTCCAGCAGCATGAAACGGGGTTCCGCCGCCAATGCGCGCGCAATCTCGACCCGGCGGCGCTCGCCGCCCGACAGGCTCATGCCGCCGCTGCTGCGGATGTGGCCGATGTGCAGTTCCTCGAGCAGGGACTCCAGCGCCGCCTCGCGGGCCGTGGAGGTATCCAGGTCGTCCCGTGTCTCGAGGATCGCGAGGATGTTGTCCTCGACCGAGAGCTTGCGGAAGACCGACGCTTCCTGCGGCAGGTAGCCGACGCCGAGCCGGGCCCGCCGGTACATGGGCAGCCGGGTCAGCTCCTGTTCGTCGAGGAAGATGCGGCCGTCGTCGCACGCCGCGAGGCCCACGATCATGTAGAAGGCGGTGGTCTTGCCGGCCCCGTTCGGGCCGAGCAGCCCGACGACCTCGCCCGAGTTCACTTCGAGCGACAGGCCGTCGACGACCTGGCGCGACCGGTAGCGCTTGCCGAGCGCCTCGGCCCGCAACCGGCTCATGGCGACGGTTCCTTGCGCGGCGCGGCCGGCGGATTCTGCGGATTGATCGTGATGTGCACGCCTCCCGGGTCCTTCTCGTTCGGATTGGCGACGACGCGCTGCTTGCCGATGTCGTAGATCAGCGTGTTGCCCCGGATCTCGTTCGTCCCGTCGGTCAGCCACGCCTGGCCGGCCAGGCGCACGGTGCTCGCCTGCACGTTGTACTCGATCGTCTCGGCCTTGCCGCGCGCCAGCTGGCCCTTGTCCTTCAGCTTCTGCTCGAAGGAGGCCGGCGCGCCCTTGATGACCGCGCGGACGATCTCGTTGTTGCGGAACGTGACCTGCGCCGAGCTCGACTCGAGCTTGCCGTCCGGCACCAGGATCTGCACGTCGCCGGTGAGCTTCCACTCGGAATTCTCGAAGTTGAGGCCGGACGCGCTCGCCTCCTGCGCCATCACCTGCAGCTGCCCCTGCGTGATCTTCACGCGCCGGAAGAGCAGCGAATTGTTCTTGTAGTCGAAGTCGGAGGAGGCCGCCTGCAGGTCGATCGGCTGCTGCGAATTTCGCGCGGCGAGGCGCCCCGGCTTCTCCTCGGCCACGGAAGCGGCGCAGGCGAGCAGCGCTGCACACAGGATCGCGGCGCGGCCCGCGTTAAGGATTGAAGCGGCCATTGACGCTCGATTCTAGCTTGAGGGTGCCCGCGTTCAAATCCACATGCATGCCGCGCCCGCGCAGCTCATGGGGTCCGAAACGCACGATCACGGGCTCGGCAGTCTGCACCAGGTTGGCCTTGGTGTCGTAGGCAAGCTCGTCCGTGTTGATGACGGCCTGGCCGCGCGCGTCGGTGCCAGTCACTTCCACGTCGCCGGCCAGCGTCATCGTGGTGCGATCCGGGGTCAAGTGTCCGCGCTCCGCCGTGACTTTCCACCGGCCCGTCTGCTGCGCGGTGTAGTCGACCTGCACGTCGCTGAGGCGCACGCTCTGGTCGGAGAGCTGCTGCTCGATCGACTTCGCGTGCACGAGCATGCGCGCTTTGCCGTCCTGTCCCATCTCGGTGAGCGTGGCGTCGGTCAGGTAGTAGCCGCGGTCGTCGTCGGCCGGGCCGATCTCGAAATCGTTCGTGTCCCGGCCGCCGAGCAGACCGTACAGCAGGGCGAACGCGGCCACGAACGCCGCGGCCGCGATCAGCCGCTGGTTGCGGGCTTCCGTGCTTCGAGCAGGAGATCGCATACTTCCCTGACGGCTCCGCGGCCGCCCTTTGCCTGGGTCACGAGGTGCGCCGCGGCGATGGCCGCGGCATGGGCATCGGCGACGGCCACGGCCAGCCGCGCTTTGCGCAGGATCGGCACGTCGGGCGTGTCATCGCCGACGCACGCGACTTCTTCCGGTTTCGCGCCGGTCTCGCGCAGCAGTTCGTCGAGTACGGCCGCCTTGTCGGCCACGCCCTGGCGCACGTGGCGAATGCCGAGTTCATCGGCGCGGCGCTGGACCGCCGGCGAGTCGCGGCCCGAGATGATCGCGATGTCGATGCCCGCCTTGCGCAGGGCCACGAGGCCGGAGCCGTCGCGCACGTGGAAGACCTTGAATTCTTCACCGTTCGCGGCGACGTAGAGCCGGCCGTCCGTGAGCACGCCGTCCACGTCCAGCACGAGGAGGCGGATGCAGCGTGCGCGCTCGGCCACCGACTCGGCCATGGCTCACATCACCCGCGCGCGCAGCAGGTCGTGCACGTTCAACGCGCCGACGAGGCGGCCTGACTCGTCCACCACGGGCAGCGACGTGATGCGGTGCGTCTCCATCAGGTGCACCGCTTCCACCGCCAGCATGCGCGCCTCGGCGACCTTGCAGTTCGCGGTCATCACTTCGCCCATCTTCGTCCTGTGCACGTCGATCTGCCTGTCGAGCGTGCGTCGCAGGTCGCCGTCGGTGAAGATCCCGAGCACCCGGCGCGAACCGTCCACGACCGTCGTCATGCCGAGGCCCTTGCGGCTCATCTCGAGCAGCCCGTCTTTGAGGGAGGCCTCCGGGCTCACCGTCGGCAGGTCGTCGCCCTTGCGCATCACGTCTTCGACGTGCAGCAGCAGCCGTCGGCCGAGCGTGCCGCCAGGGTGCGACCGCGCGAAGTCCTCCTCGGTGAAGCCGCGCGCCTCGAGCACGGCGATCGCGAGCGCGTCGCCCATCGCCAGCGTGGCCGTCGTGCTCGCCGTCGGCGCGAGGTTGAGCGGACAGGCTTCCGCGGGCACGCTGATGTCGAGCGTGACCGTCGCGTACCGCGAAAGCGTCGAGCCGTGATTGCCGGTGAGCGCGATCAGCGGCACGTCGAGGCGCTTGATCACGGGCAGGATGGTCACCAGTTCGTCCGTCTCGCCCGAATTCGAGATCGCGAGGACGACGTCGCCGGCCGTGATCATCCCGATGTCGCCGTGGATGGCCTCGGCGGGATGCAGGAAGAACGACGGGCTGCCGGTGCTCGCGAGCGTGGCGGCGATCTTGTTGCCCACGTGGCCGGACTTGCCCATCCCGGTGACCACCACGCGGCCGGTGCAGGCCAGGATCAGGCGGCACGCGGCGGCAAACTCCTCCCCGAGCCGGTGCTCGAGGGCGGCCACGGCCTCGGCTTCGGTGCGCAGCACCCGCCGTCCGCGGCTGATGAGACGTTCACTGTCGGACATGGGCGACAGTCTACAGCCTCCAGCCGGAGCGCCACTTCCATTAGACTTGGGCTCCCGTTTCCCGGACCCGACCCGCCATGACCGCCAACGAAGTCACCGGCCTCATCCAGGCTGCCCTCCCGGGCGCCCAGGTGCGGGTCCTTTCCGACGACAACACCCATTTCGAGGCGGTCGTCGTCGCGGCCCAGTTCGAGGGCAAGCGCCCGTTGCAGCGGCACCAGCTCGTCTACGCCGGACTCGGCGAGCGCATGGGCCGCGAGGTCCACGCGCTGTCGATCCAGGCCTACACGCCGGCCGAGTGGCAGGCCGCGTCCGCGACCGCCTGAGCCAGGAGTTGATCCGTGGATAAACTGCAGATCCGCGGCGGCGTGCCGCTCGACGGCGACGTGCGCATTTCCGGCGCAAAGAACGCCGCGCTGCCGATCCTCGCGGGCGCGCTGCTCGCCGACGGGCCGGTCACCATCGGCAACGTGCCGCACCTGCGCGACGTGACCACGATGATCCAGCTGCTCGGGCGGCTGGGCGCCAAGGTCACGCTGGACGAGAACATGCGGGTCGAGGTCGACCCGCGCACGACTAACCAGACGTTCGCGCCGTACGACCTCGTGAAGACCATGCGCGCCGCGATCCTGGTGCTGGGTCCCCTGGTGGCTCGCTATGGCTCTGCGGACGTGTCCCTCCCCGGCGGCTGCGCCATCGGCGCCCGCCCGGTGAACATCCACGTGGCCGGGTTGCAGGCCATGGGCGCCGAGGTCCACATCGAGAATGGCTACATCAAGGCCCGCGCGGCGCGCCTCAAGGGCGCGCGCATCGTGCTGGAGACCGTGACGGTGACCGGCACCGAGAACCTCATGATGGCGGCCGCCCTGGCGGAGGGGCAGACAATCCTCGAGAACGCGGCCCGCGAACCCGAGATCGTGGACCTGGCGCTGTTCCTGAACTCGATGGGCGCCCGGATCAGCGGTTACGGGACGGACACGATCGTCGTCGAGGGCGTCGAGACCCTGCACGGAACGAGTTACGAGGTCCTGCCGGACCGGATCGAGGCGGGGACGTATCTCGTGGCCGGAGCCATCACCGGGGGCCGGGTCCGGGCCCGGGGCGCCCGCGCGGATCACCTCGATGCCGTGCTCGGGAAGCTCCAGGAGGCCGGGGCCACGGTCATCCGCGGCGACAGCTTCGTCGAGGTGGACATGCGGGGCCGGCGTCCCAAGGCGGTGGATATCCGCACCGCCCCCCACCCGGGCTTCCCGACGGACATGCAGGCCCAGTTTGCGGCCCTGAACACGGTGGCGGACGGCGTCGGCACGATCATCGAGACGATTTTCGAGAATCGTTTCATGCACATGCTCGAAATGCGCCGAATGGGTGCGGACATCCGCCTCGAGGGCAACACGGCGATCATCAAGGGCGTGCCGAAGCTCACGGCCGCCCCGGTGATGGCCACGGACCTGCGGGCTTCCGCCAGCCTGGTGATCGCGGGACTGGTCGCCGAAGGAACCACAGTCGTGGAGCGGATCTACCACATCGACCGCGGTTACGAGTGCATCGAGGAAAAGCTCCAGGGGCTGGGGGCGCAGATCAAGCGGTTGTCTTAGAAGGGGCTATAGGCCATAGGCCACAGGCCATAGGCTATAGGCAAGAGGCAAGAGCCAGCGGATCCGAATTCTGGCTATCGCCTATCGCCCATAGCCTATCGCCCGTAGCCCATCGCCTATGGCCTGCCTTTTCCCCTCCGCTATAATACGCTGCTGCTCGGGGCGGTCCCGCAAGTCCTCCTCCTGCAACTGCAAAAAGACGAAATCGCTGGATCGACCGGATTGTTTGACCCGATGGGGCGGCCCTGGCTACGAGTGGCAAGGCCTTCCCGCTGAGGAGAGTGCTGGATGACCGATCAAGTCGACACGGGCAGGCGTCATTTCCTGACCGTTGCCACCGTTGCGACGGGCGCCGTAGGCGCAGCGTTTGCGCTCACTCCCTTCCTCGCTTCCTGGAAGCCGAGCGCCCGGGCCAAGGCCATGGGCGCGCCCGTGGAGGTCGACATCAGCAAGCTCGAAGCCGGCGCGCTGATGAAGATCGAGTGGCGCGGCAAGGCGGTCTACATCGTGCACCGCACGCCGGAGATGCTCGCCGCGCTCAAGGCCGTCGACAGCCAGCTGCGCGATCCGCAGTCGGCCGAATCCGACCAGCCCGGGTTTGCAAAGAACGAGGCCCGCGCGCTGAAGCCCGAGTTCCTGGTGCTGGTCGGCGTCTGCACCCACCTCGGCTGCGCGCCGCTCGACAAGTTCTCGCCGGGCGACGCCACCGTTTCCGCCGACTGGCCGGGCGGCTTCTTCTGCCCGTGCCACGGCTCCAAGTTCGACATGTCGGGCCGCGTCTTCCAGGGCGTCCCGGCTCCGCTCAACCTGCCGGTCCCGCCTTACAAGTTCGTCAGCGACACGCGGATCATGATCGGCGCCGAATCGGGGAATGCGTGATGGCCAGCAGCAGTCAGACCCCGGTTTCCAACGTCGGCGGGCGCCTCGGCGCAGTGCAGAAGTGGATCGACGACCGCTTCCCGCTGACCAAGCTCTGGCAGGAGCAGGCGTCGCAGTACTACGCGCCGAAGAGCATGAACTTCTGGTACTACTTCGGCTCGCTCGCCATGCTCGTGCTGGTCATCCAGCTGCTGACGGGCCTGTTCCTGACGATGAGCTACAAGCCGTCGTCGGCCGAGGCCTTCAGCTCCGTCGAATACATCATGCGCGACGTCGACTGGGGCTGGCTGATCCGCTACATGCACTCGACGGGCGCCTCGGCGTTCTTCATCGTCGTGTACCTGCACATGTTCCGCGCGCTGCTGTACGGGTCGTACCAGAAGCCGCGCGAGCTGCGTGTGGATCTTCGGCATGTTGCTGTATTTATGCCTGATGGGCGAGGCCTTCTTCGGCTACCTGCTGCCGTGGGGCAACATGTCCTACTGGGGCGCGCAGGTGATCGTGTCGCTGTTCGGCGCCATCCCGGTCGTGGGCGACTCGCTCACCGAGTGGATCCGCGGCGACTACTACATCTCCGACGTGACACTGAACCGCTTCTTCGCGCTGCACGTGATCGCGCTGCCGCTCGCGCTCGTGTTCCTGACGATCGCGCACCTGATGGCGCTGCACGAGGTGGGGTCGAACAACCCGGACGGCGTCGACATCAAGAAGGTGAAGGGGCCGGACGGCATCCCGCTCGACGGCATCACGTTCCACCCGTACTACACGGTGAAGGACATGGTCGGCGTCGGGGTCTTCCTGATCCTCTTCAGCCTGGTGATCTTCTTCGCGCCGACGATGGGCGGCTACTTCCTCGAGCACGCGAACTTCGAGCCGGCGAATGCGCTGCAGACGCCGCCGCACATCGCGCCGGTGTGGTACTTCACGCCGTACTACGCGATCCTGCGCTCGGTGCCGAACAAGGGCCTGGGCGCCGCGCTGATGGGCGTCGCCGTGCTGCTGTTCGTGTTCCTGCCGTGGCTCGACCGGGGCAAGGTGAAGTCGATCCGCTACCGCGGGCCGCTCTTCAAGTTCTTCCTGTTTTCCTTCGCGATCAGCTTCATCTGCCTGGGCTATCTCGGCATGCAGCCGCCGACGCCGACCTACACGATGGCGTCGCGCGTGTTCGCGACCGTGTACTTCGCGTTCTTCCTGCTGATGCCCTGGTACACGAGCATCGACAAGACCAAGCCGGTCCCGACGAGGGTCACGTACCATGCGCATTGATCAGAAGATTCTCGTCGTGCTGGCCGTCCTCGCGGCGCCCCTCGGCGCCTTTGCGGCCGAAGAGGGGCATTTCGACAAGGCGATGAACGACGTCGGCAACAGGGCGTCGCTGCAGCGCGGCGCCCGCAACTTCGTGAACTACTGCCTCGGCTGCCACACGGCCAAGTACGTGCGCTACAACCGCGTGGCTGCGGACCTCGGCCTGACCGAGGTGCAGTTGAAAGACAACCTGATGTTCACGGCCGACAGCCCGCACGAGACCATGAAGAACGGCATCAACCCGGACGATGCCAAGAAGCTGGTTCGGCGTGGTGCCGCCGGACCTGTCGCTGATCGCGCGGGCCCGCACGCCGGACTACCTGTACACGTTCCTGCGCTCGTTCTACGTCGACCCGGCGAAGGCGAACGGCATGAACAACCTGGCGCTGCCCGGCACGGCCATGCCCCACGTGCTGTGGGAGCTGCAGGGCCTGCAGGAGGCCGTCTGGGAAGGCGAGATGGACAAGGCGGGCAACGCCCAGAAGCACTTCAAGGAATTCAAGCTCGCCACGCCCGGCAAGTTGAAGCCCGAGGAGTACGACGCGTTCGTCCGCGACACGGTCAACTTCCTCGATTACATCGGCGAGCCGGTGCAGCTGCAGAGGCAGTCGCTCGGCTACAAGGTCATCGCGTTCCTGGTCTTCTTCACGCTGCTCGCGTATGCGCTGAAGAAAGAGTACTGGAAAGACGTCAAATAACCCCGCCAGCGCTCCTGCAGCAGCGGGGGCGCCGGCCGGAAGCTGGTACGGCAGATTGGGGACATTCACCGTTTCCCGACGGAGGGAAATGGCGAGTGTCCCCGATTTCCTTGCCCGTTTCCCAGGAGTCAGCCTGCTGTGATGACTCTCTATTCCCGCAGCGACGACCCGCGCTGCCACCGCGTGCGCATCGTGCTGGCGGAGAAGGAGCTCGATGTGCGCGTCGTCGAGGTGGACGCCGCGCGTCCGCCCGAGGACCTCATCGACCTCAACCCGTACCAGACGCTGCCGACGCTCGTCGATCGCGACCTCGTGGTCTACGACGCTGGCATCATCTGCGAGTACCTCGACGAGCGCTTTCCGCATCCCGGCCTGATGCCTGCGGACCCGGCGGCGCGCGCGCATGCGCGCGTCGCGCTGCGCCGCATCGAGCAGGAATGGTATGCGGTCGCCGATGAGCTGCAGAGCGTCGAGCGCCGCGAGCGGGACCGCGTGCGCAAGGTGCTCGCCGAGAGCATCCTGGCGTCCGAGCCGCTGTTCAAGCTGCGGCCCTGGTTCCTGTCCGACCAGTTCTCGCTGCTCGACGCGGCGATTGCGCCGGTGCTCTGGCGCCTGCCGCGACTGGGGCGTCGACCTCGGCAGCAACGCGCCTGGCGTCGAGCGCTATTCGCGCAAGGTGTTCGCGCGCGCCTCGTTCCTCGCCAGCCTCAGCCCGCGCGAGCGCGAATCGAGGCGCGCTGTCGTGACGGAGGCGCCGCAGGGCACGATGAAGCCGCGACGGCCCTACCTGCTGCGCGCGCTTCACGAGTGGATCAGCGACAGCAACTGCACGCCGCACCTCGTCGTGGACGCGACCCACGCGGGTGTCGACGTGCCGCGGCAGTACGTCAAGGACGGCAAGATCGTCCTGAACGTGAGCTGGACGGCCACGTCGAACCTGAAGATGGGCAACGACGAGGTGACGTTCAGTGCGCGCTTCGGCGGCTCGAGCCTGGGGGTGCGCGTGCCGATCGCCGCGGTGCTCGCGTCTACGCGCGCGAGACGGGGCAGGGCATGATCTTCTCCGAGGACGATGCCGGGCCGCCGCCCGCGGAGCCCTCGCCGCCGTCGGACTCGCCCCCGGAGCCGAAACCGCCGTCGTCACCCAGCGACGCTGCGGCGCGCGAAGTTCAAGGTCGTCAAGTAACCGCCTTCGGCGCGGTTAGCTGGCGCGTAATGCGATGCCGTCGCCTTGTCGGCCGCCGTGAGCAGTGCCGAGGAGAAAGAGGTTCGCGGGGACGCCGTGAACCCGTCCCTGGGGGCTCCGGCCGCGGCGTCCATGCCGCGGACGGCCCCGCAAACCTCTTTCTCCTCGGCACCGCCGGTGGCCGATTCGGTTGGCTTCGCTTGCGCTTACGCGGTCGCGGCTGCGTTGGCGCTGACGCGAGCGCTCGGAGTGCCGCGACTCCGCCTCCGAGTACTTTTCACCTCGTACCGCCGTTGGCTACGGCAGCCTTCCGGGCGGACGTGCGTTCCGGGGACGCTCGCAGGACCGTCCGCGACATGGATGTCGCGGCCGGAGCCCCCAAGGACGGGTTCACGGCGTTCCTGCGAGCGTCCCCGGAATGCGCGGCCGCCCATGTCCTACCGCCAACAACTCGGCGTCACGTTGCTGTGGCACGCGACTCAGAGCGAAGCGCAGCGGTTCAGCCAGCAGCGAACGCGCCGCGGATCCAGGTGAGGACGGGCGGGGTGCCCGGCTGCGGGGCCGGGTCGATCGCGACCACGTCGAAGCGCGCCCGCATGCGCCGCAACTCCGGCCGCGTGAGCATCAGGTGCCGGGCGGCGAGGACGAAGCGCCGCTGTTTGCCGGCGCCGATGCTCGCGGCGGCGCTGCCGAAGTCTGATGCGCGTGCGCGACCGCACTTCGACCAGCACGAGCACGTCGCCTTCGCGCATCACGAGGTCGATCTCGCCGGCGCGGCAGCGATAATTGCGCTCGATCAGCTCGAGGCCGTGCGCCTGCAGGTGCGCCAGCGCGCGATCTTCGCCGCGCCGCCCGAGGTCGGTCGTCGTTGGCTCTTCAGGGCGCACCGGCGCCCGCCGCCGGCACGGGCAGGGGCGGAACGCTGGCGCCGAGCGGCTGTGGACGGCCGTCCTTCGATGCGCGCGAACTGCAGGTTCCTCTGCACTTTGCCGTCCTGGCCGATTTCGATTTCGCCCGTCAGCCCGTCGAGTCCGATGGTGCGGACGTTGCCGCGCAGTTCGCTGGCGATGCGATAGGCGTCGTAACCGAACGCGTAGAGCCGCAGCCGGCCGCGCGACGTGCGTGACCACGTGGAATTGACGGCGTCCCAGAGTTCCGGCGCGCCCTGTCCGGCGAAGAGGATCCACGGCATCTCGGGATAGACGAGGCCGTCCATGTCCGCCGCGGATTTCACGCTCGGATCCCACGCGTCCGACGTCGCGTAGATCGGCAGGTCGTACGTCATCTGGAAGCGCAGCTGCGGCCGCAGCGCACGCGCAGCTTGCGGCGTGGCCGCCACGAAGGCGAACTGCGGACCCGCACTCGCCTCAGCGACCGGGTCGCGCCGCGGCGCCGGCTTGCTCCTGTCCGCGCTGACGGTCGCCCGCGCCGCCGTAGCGGCCGAGCGCGGCGCGCAGCGAGTCGGAGAAATCCTTCGCGCCCGGTTCGTAGTACTGCGACGACATCAGGGTCGGTCGTGCCCGTGGCCTGCAGTTCGGCAACGAATGCGGCCTCGAGGCGCTGGCCCCACGCAGAGCGCGGAAACAACGCGATCGCCGCGCACCAGCCCGTCGGCAGCGATGCGCCGCGCGACGGCGCGCGCTTCCTGTTCCGGATCGAGCGAAAACTGGAACAGGAAAGGCGCCGGCGTTGCCTGCGGCCGTCGAATTCAGGGCCAGCGTCGGCACGGCCAGCGGTTGCGCGGCGACCGCAGCGACGTCGTCCTTGCGTGAGCGGGCCGATGACGACCGAGCTGCCGTCGGAGACCGCGCGCTGGTAAGCCGCGGCCGCGCCGGCGGCCGTGTCGTAGACCTTGATCGTGGGCCGTGCCTCCCGCGGCGAGACGAACGCAGGCGGCCATGGCACCGTCGCGCACGGCCGTTCCGACCGCTTGCTGCCGGCCCGAAATCGGCAGCAGCAGGGCGATGACCGATGCCGCGTTACCTGGAACCATCCCGGCCGCGCCCGGTGCGGCGGCCTCGGAGCCCGCGCAGCGGCAGGTAAGCCGCGCCCGGGTGGCCGGGATGGCGCGTCAGCCACTCCGCCGACCGCCGCGCGACGGCTTGCGGATCCGCGCCCGGCGCCGCCGCCAGGAGTTGGCCGAGTTCGAGCCAGCGCGCGCTCGCTCTCCGTCGCTCGCCGGCGACGGGTTCGCCGGCGCTGGATACTTCGCGAGCGCGTCGGCCATTTGCCGTTCGTTTGCCGCGCGCGCGTCCGCCGTGCCGAGGATGCGACCGCGTTCCTCGTAGCGGCGAATGCCCTCGAGCGGCCGACCGGACGCGAACTCCGCCTGTCGCCCGCAGCTCGCAGCAGTTCGGCGCGCCATGCGGCGCCGGCATAGGGTTCGGGCAGTGTGTGAATGGCCGCGAGCGCACGCTCGCGGATCGTTGCGCGCCAGCGCGATTTCGGCTTCGACGCCGGCCAGCAGCACCGCATCGTCGCCGCGCGCGCGGCCCTCGGCCTTGCCGAGCATGCGTTCCGCGTCGTCGTACTTGCCGCGCTGCCGCGTACTCGCGCGCCGCCAGCAGCGCGAGGCGGGCGTCCCAGCTCAGGAATCCGCGCTTGGCCGCCTGTTCGTAGAGTCGCGCAGCCTCTGCGTGCTGCCCGCTGCGCGCAGAGCACGGCGGCCTCGTCCGCAGCCGAGCCTCGCTGCGCGAGTGCGCCGGTGGCGCGGCCGCGCGACGAGCAGCACCGACGCCAGCGGCCGCCGCGATCAGCGAGCGAACTTGCCGGCCGCGAAGGTGAACGTGCAGCATGCGGTGGTCCTGAGGAGGCGCCCGTGACGCGAGATGCCGCTGATTCTATAGGCACGCCGCCGGCCGGCACACTGTTCGTGGTGGCGACGCCGATCGGCAACCTGCGCGACCTGAGCCCGCGCGCGGCGGACGTGCTGCGCGACGCGGACGTGCTGCTGGCCGAGGACACGCGCCACACGCAGCAGTTGCTCAATGCCTGCGGCATCGCGCCGTCCGCCGGGCAGCCGCTCGAATCGCTGCACGAGCACAACGAGCAGCGAACGCGTCGAGGGGCTGGTCGAGCGCCTGCGGCGCGGCGCGACGATGGCGCTCGTCAGCGACGCGGGCACGCCGCTCATGAGCGATCCCGGCGCGCTGCTGGTGGCGCGCGGCCGCAGGCGCGGGCGTGAACATCGTGGCCGTGCCCGGTCCATGCGCCGCCATCGCCGCGCTGTCGATCGCGGCCATGCCGGCCGGAACGGTTCGCGTTCGAGGGCTTCCTGCCGGCGAAGCCCGCCGCGCGGCGGCGTGCGCTCGAGGCGCTCGCGCGCGGAGACGCGCACGCTGGTGTTCTACGAGGCGCCGCATCGTGTCGCGCGAATGCCTCGACGATCTTGCGGCGGCGTTCGGCGCCGGGCGCGAAGCCGCCGTCGCGCGCGAAATCACGCAAGAAGTTCGAGACGGTCTATCGCGGCACGCTCGCGGAGCTCGCGCTGCGCGCGGCGAGCGACGCGGACATGGCGCGCGGCGAGATCGTGATCGTCGTGCACGGTGCGCGCGGCGCGGCGAGCAGCGGCGAGGGCTGCGCCGCGGCGGAAGGCGTGCTGCGCGTGCTGCTCGAGGAATTGCCCGTTTCCCAGGCCGCGAAGCTGGCCGCGCGCATCACCGGCCGCGGACGCAACGAACTCTACGAACTTGCGCTGCGCGCTGCGCCAAAACTGCCGCAGCGAGTGACGCGCGCGCGGTACAATGCGCGCGGGAGTCGGCCAGGCAACCGCTGCGCCAATTTGCAGAGGAAAGTCCGGGCTCCACAGGGCAAGGTGCCAGGTAACGCCTGGGGGGCGCGAGCCCACGGAAAGTGCAACAGAAAGCAAACCGCCGAAGCGCTGCAGCAATGCGGTGACGGTAAGGGTGAAAGGGTGCGGTAAGAGCGCACCGCGCCGGTGGCAACACTCGGCGGCACGGCAAACCCCACCTGGAGCAAGACCAAATAGGGAAGCGCGCGAACCTTCGGGTTCGTTCCTGCGGCCCGCAGGGGCTTCCGGGTAGGTCGCTCGAGGCGCACGGCGACGTGCGTCCCAGATGGATGGTTGCTCTCGACAGAACCCGGCTTATCGGCCGACTCCCACTTCTTCTCCGCCCGTCCCACAAAATCCCACCGCGTGGCGGGCCCACCACGGGCTGCCTGCCGCGGCCCGCTTGCCGAGCCGCGTCCCACCTGTTTCCATTGGGCAGCGGCCAGTCCCGCCTGTGGCTGGCCACTCCTCGGACGTGCGGCGGGGTCCTGCGGGCGCCGAATTCCCACAGTCGCCCACTTCTCAGTCGTCATCAAGGAAGTATTGCTAACTTATTGATTAAGCTGGCAATGCCATTGTGACAGGCTTGGACCCAGGGTCCCGCCCTGTCGGGCCTAAGTTCCTGTCGGCCCTAGGAAATTCTTATGTTCAACCGTTGACGCTCGGCCGGCACGCACACCTATAGTGGCGAGCGAGTGGGAAAAAGTGGGATGAAATGGGCCAGCAGCCCGTTCAGCTAGCTGACATGTTTCGCGGAGCCAACAAAGTCACCCTCGATGCCAAAGGCCGCATGGCCATGCCTGCGCGCTACCGGGACACCCTGGTGGAGCGCAGCGAAGGGCGTCTCGTGGCCACGGTGGACCGCAGCGACAAGTGCCTCCTGATCTACCCCCTCCCGGACTGGGAGGAGATCGAGCGCAAGCTCATGCGGCTGCCGACCCTGAATCCTCAGGCGCGCCGGCTGCAGCGGTTGATGGTGGGGCATGCGACGGATCTCGAGCTCGACGCGCATGGGCGGGTGCTGGTCCCGCCGAAGCTGCGCGAGTACGCGGGCCTGTCGCGCCAGGCGATGCTGATCGGGCAAGGCAGTCGTTTCGAGCTCTGGGACGAGCAGCACTGGAACGAGCGTCGCGAGGCGTGGCTGCAGGCGGGCGAGGAAACGGGCGACCTGCCCGCCGAGCTCGAGCAGCTGTCGCTGTAGGCGGGGACGTGGCGGAGCACACGCCGGTACTTCTCGACGAAGTGCTGGCCGGTCTCGAAGTGCGGCCCGACGGCCGCTACTGCGACGCGACGTTCGGCCGCGGCGGGCACACCGCGGCGATCCTCGCCGCGCTCGGGCCCGGCCGGTCGCGTCTACGCGATCGACCGCGACCCGGAGGCCATCGCGGCCGGGCGAGCGCGTTTCGGAGCAGAACCACGTCTCACGCTGATACGGGGGTCGTTCGGCCGGCTCGAAGAGCTGGTCCGCGCGGCCGGTCTGGAAGGGGAGCTGCACGGCGTGCTGCTCGACCTCGGGGTTTCGTCGCCGCAGCTCGACGAAGCCAGGCGGGGCTTCAGTTTCATGCAGGACGGGCCGCTCGACATGCGGATGGATAACGAGTCCGGACAGAGCGCAGCGCAATGGCTGGCACGGGCCGGCGAGCGCGAGATCGTCGATGTCCTGCAGACCCTCGGCGAAGAACGCTTCGCGCGCCGCATCGCGCGCCGCATCGTCGAGGCGCGCGCCGCCGAACCGATCGCCCGCACGTCGCCAGCTCGCCGGGACTCGTCGCGGCGGCCGTTCCCACTCGCGAGCCCGGCAAGCATCCCGCCACTCGCACGTTCCAGGCGATCCGCATCCACGTGAACGGCGAACTCGACGCTGCTGGAAGCCGCGCTGCCGCAGGCCGTGCGGCTGCTCGCGCCGGGCGGCCGGCTCTGCGTCATCAGCTTCCACTCGCTCGAAGACCGGATCGTCAAGCGCTACATCCAGCGCGAGACGCAGGGCGATCCGGTCTACGCCGGCCTGCCGGACGTGCCCGCCGCACGCGCGCCCGACACTGCGGCGCGTCGGCAAGAAGGTCGTCGCCTCGCCGGCCGAGGTCGCGCGCAATCCGCGCGCCCGCAGCGCCGTGCTGCGCATCGCCGAGAGGCTCGCCGCATGAGCACGCGCACGCTGCGCCTGATCGTCGCCGCGCTCTGGGTGGCCGTGCTCGCGTCCTCGCTCGGCGTGATCTACGCCAAGCAGGAAGCGCGCAACCGCTTCAACGAGCTGCAGAAGCTCACCAAGGCGCGCGACGACCTCGACATCGAGTGGGGCCAGCTGCAGCTCGAGCAGAGCACCTGGGCCACGCACGGCCGCGTCGAACAGGTGGCGCGTGACGACCTGCACATGACCATTCCGCAGGCGAACGACCTGCGCATCGTGCAGCCATGATGCGCGAGAAGAACGGCAAGCGGGAGGGCGCGGTCGAGCACCAGGCATGGCGGCACTGGTTCGTGCTCGCGCTGCTGTCGCTCGGCGCCGTGGCACTGCTTGCGCGCGCCGTCTACCTGCAGGTCATCGACCAGGAATTCCTCGAGAAGCAGGGCGACGCGCGCATCCTGCGGGTGACCAAGCTCTCGGCGAACCGCGGCATGATCCTCGATCGCAACGGCGAGCCGCTCGCGGTCAGCACGCCGGTCGACACCGTGTGGGCCGACCCGCGCAAGCTCGCGGAGCGTCCGCCAGGACGTCTACCGCGGCTCGCCAAGGCTGCTCGACCGCGACCCGCAGTGGCTCGCGCGGCGCGTGACGAGCAGCCTCGACAAGGAATTCGTCTACCTCGCGCGGCACATGCCGCCGGCCGAGGCGGCCAAGGTCAGGGCGCTCAGCATTGCCGGCGTCGACACGCTGCGCGAGTACCGCCGTTACTACCCGGCCGGCGAAGTGACGGGCCACCTGCTCGGCTTCACCAACGTCGACGACGTCGGGCCAGGAAGGCCTCGAGCTCGCGTTCGACCAGTCGCTCGGCGGCGAGCCGGGCGCCAAGCGCGTGATGCGCGACAGCCTCGGCCGCACGATCGAGGACATCGAGCGCATCAAGGAAGCGCGCCCGGGGCAGGACCTGCGCGACCAGCATCGACCTGCGCGTGCAGTACCTGGCCTATCGGGAGCTGAAGGCGGCGCGTGCAGGAGAACCGCGCGCGGTCGGGCTCCATCGTCGTCATCGACATCGCCGACCGGCGAAGTGCTCGCGATGGTGAACCAGCCGGCGTTCAACCCGAACGACCGCGAGCAGTACCTGCCGTCGCGCTACCGCAACCGCGCGACCAACGACTTCTTCGAGCCGGGCTCGAGCATCAAGCCGTTCATCGTCGCGACGCGCCATGGAGACCGGCCGCTATCCACGGCGACACGCTGATCGATACCTCGCCCGGGCATGATGCGGGTCGGCATCAAGACGGTGAAGGACCACAGCAACCTCGGCATGATCGACGTGCACTACCGTGCTCGCGAAGTCGAGCAACGTCGGCGTCGTCAAGATCGCGCTGACGCTCAAGCCGCGAGCAGATGTGGCGGCAGCTCGACCTGTTCGGCTTCGGGCGCGTCACCGGCGTCGGGCTTCCCCGGCGAATCCGCCGGCATCCTCACCGGCTACGAGCACTGGCGGCCGATCGGCCAGGCGACGATGGCCTACGGCTATGGCCTGTCCGTCACGCCGCTGCAGCTCGCCCAGGCCTACGCCATGCTCGGCGCCGGCGGCATCCGCCGCCCGATCAGCCTGCGCAAGCCTGGACGCGCCGCCTCCGGGCGAGCGCGTGCATCTCCGAGCCGGTCGCGCAGGAACTGGTGCGCATGATGGAGAGCGTCGTGAGCGACGAGGGCACCGCGCGCCGCGCCTCGGTCATGGGTTACCGCGTTTCCGGCAAGACCGGCACGGCGTGGAAGGCCTCGGACACGGGGCGGCTACTCCACCAACAAGTACATGGCCATCTTCGGCGGAGTGGTGCCCGCCAGCAACCCGCGGCTCGCCTGCGTCGTGGTGATCGACGAGCCGAGCGCCGGGGCCTACTACGGCGGCGAAGTGTCGGCGCCGGTGTTTTCCGCGGTGATGTCGGGCGCGCTGCGCCTGCTCGCCATTGCGCCGGACGACCTGAGCAGCGTGCCGGCGACGACGCTCGTGCGCGCGCAGGACCCGTGGTGACGCGCATGAACGCCATCCTCAAAGGCGCCGCGCCCGGCCGCTACCGCACGACCCTCGGCAAGCTGCTCGAGGGTTTCGACGTGACGGCGCCGGAGACCACGGTGACCGACCTGTCGCAGGACAGCCGCACGGTCACGCGAGGCGGCGCGTTCATCGCGTGCCGCGGCCGCACGACGCACGGGCTTGCGCACGTTGCGGCCGCGCTCGAGCGCGGTGCCGCGGCCGTGTTGTGGGAGCCGTCACCCGACATGGCGGCGCCCGTCGTACCCGAGGGCGTTGCGTCGGTTGCGATTGCGAACCTCGGTCGTCGCGTGGGCGAGATCGCGGACCGCTTCTTCCGCCAGCCGTCCGCAGACCTGCGCGTTGCCGGCTTCACGGGGACGAACGGCAAGACCACGTGCGCGTACCTGCTGGCGCAGGCGAGTGACCTCGTCGGCCGACGCGGCTCGTATCTCGGCACGCTCGGATTCGGCCGTGCGGGGGCGCTCACCGACGCGGGCCTCACCACGCCGGACGCCGTGAGCGTCCACCGCCGCCTCGCGCAGGCGCGCGACGCGGGCGCGGCCACTCTTGCGATGGAAGTCTCCTCGCACGCGCTCGACCAGGGGCGCGTCGGTGGCGTGCGTTTCGACACGGCCGTCTTCACGAACCTGACGCGCGACCACCTCGACTACCACGGCACGCTCGAGGCTTACGGCGCGGCGAAGACGCGGCTCTTCCACAGCCCCGACCTGCGCTGCGCCGTGATCAACGTGCGCGACGCCTTCGGGCAGGATCTCGCGCAGCGGCTCGACCCGTCGATCGAGAAGATCGTGTTCTCGACGGCGAGCGAGATCTGGGCCGGGCGCGATGACGGCTGGATCCGGGTCTCCGAGATGCGAGCCGGCAGCGGTGGAGTGACGCTGCAGGTCGAGAGCCGCTGGGGCGCCGGCACCCTGCGTTCGCGGCTGCTGGGTGAATTCAACGCCGAGAACCTGCTCGCGGTGCTCGGCGTGCTGCTCGGCTGGAACGTGCCGCTGCAGACCGCGCTCGTGGCGCTCGCCGCGTGCGACGCGCCACCCGGACGCATGGAGTCTTTCGGCGGCGGCACCTTGCCGCTCGCGATCGTCGACTATGCGCACACGCCGGATGCGCTGTCGAAGGTGCTCGAGGCCGCGCGGTCCCACACGCGCGGGCGCTTGTTCTGCGTGTTCGGCTGCGGCGGCGACCGCGATCCCGGCAAGCGTCCGCTCATGGGCGCCATCGCCGAGAGCCATGCGGACGTGGTGATCGTAACCGACGACAACCCGCGCACCGAGGCATCCGGGGACATCCTGGCGCAGATCGTCGCCGGCATGGCCTACGGCGAGACGGTGCAGGTGATCGCCGATCGCGCCGATGCGATCCAGCACGCGATTGCCGAAGCCGATCCCGGCGACGTCGTCGTGATCGCCGGCAAGGGCCACGAGGATTACCAGATCGTCGGCCGCGACGTGCTGCCGTTCAGCGACCGGGAAACCGTGCGGCGCGCGCTCGGGGAGATCGCGTGATGCTGCGCGATCTCGAGCACCTGGCGCGGGCGGCGGGCGGGGTCGTGCAGGGCGACAACGTGTCGTTCGGCCCGGTGATGTCCGACACCCGCGCGATCCAGCCGGGCGCGCTGTTCGTCGCGCTGCGCGGCGAGCGCTTCGACGGCCACGATTTCGTGGCGGATGCGGCCGGGCGTGGCGCAGTCGCCGCCCTGGTGAGCCGGCACGTGCACGCGCCGATCCCGCAGGTGATCGTGTCCGACACGCTCGCAGGCCTGTCCGCGTTCGCCCGGGCCTGGCGCCGGGCGTGCGCCGCGAAGATCGTCGGAGTCACTGGGAGCAACGGCAAGACCACCGTCAAGGAAATGCTGGGCGCGATCCTGTCGCGCGTCGGTCCCTGCCTCGTCACGCAGGGCAACCTGAACAATCACATCGGCGTGCCGCTCACGCTGTGCCGGCTCGAGAGCACGCATCGCTTCGCGGTGATCGAGATGGGCGCGAATCATCAGCGCGAGATTGCAGGCCTTGCGGCCATCGCCGAGCCGGACGTCGGTCTCGTGATCAATGCCGGCCCGGCGCACCTCGAGGGCTTCGGCGGCATCGAGGGCGTGGCCAAGGGCAAGGGCGAGATGTTCGCTGCGCTCGACACGGCCGATACGGCGGTGATCAACGCCGACGACCGCTTCGCGACCTTCTGGCACAACCTCGCGCGCGCCGCCGGCAACGTCGTCACGTTCGGCATGCGCGAGCGCGCCGAGGTGAGCGCGTCGGGTCTCGTGGCGAAGCCTGCCGCCGGCGGGTTCGTTACCGGGTTCGACCTGCACACGCCGAAGGGCGAGTGCCGTATCGCGCTGCCGCTTGCGGGCGAGCACAACGTCATGAATGCACTGGCCGCCACGGCTGCCGCCATCGCCGCAGGCGCCGACCTCGCGGCCGTCCAGCAGGGACTGCAGTCGATGCGCCCGGTGTCCGGCCGCCTGGAGACCAAGAAGGCCCTCCACGGCGCCCGCCTGATCGACGACTCGTACAACGCGAATCCCGGATCCGTTCGCGCGGGCCTGCGTGCGCTGGCCGACGGGACCGGCGAGCGCTGGCTGATCCTCGGCGAGATGGCCGAACTCGGCGAGGAGTCGTCGCGGCTGCACGCGGAGGTCGGCGCCTATGCGCGTGAGTGCGGCTTCTCGCGCCTGTATGCGATCGGCGGCGAAGCGCGCAACGCAGTGGAGGCCTTCGGGCCGGGCGCCAGCTGGTTCGCGAGCGCCGAGGAAATGGTCGCCGCCGTGAAGCCTGGCCTGAAGCCCGGCCTCACCGTGCTGGTGAAGGGTTCGCGCGTGAACCGGCTCGAGCGCGTCACGGCCGCGCTCGTCGAGCCGGGCCCGACCGCGGCGGCGGGAGGGCACTGAGATGCTGCGCTACGTCGCCGAGTGGCTGGCCGAGTTCTACCCGGCATTCCGCGTCTTCAACTACCTGACGCTGCGCTCGATCCTGGCGGCGCTGACGGCGCTGTCGATCTCGCTGCTGGTCGGCCCGACGATGATCCGCAAGCTGGCGGAGCACCAGGTCGGGCAGCGCGTGCGCTCCGACGGCCCGCAGTCGCACCTCACGAAGGCCGGCACGCCGACGATGGGCGGCCTGCTGATCCTGGTCGCCATCGTCGCCTCGGCACTGCTGTGGGGCGACCTGTTCAACCGCTTCGTGTGGGTCGTGCTCGGTGTCACCATCGCGTTCGGGCTGATCGGTTTCTGGGACGACTATCTCAAGCTCGTCGTCGGCAATTCCCGCGGCCTGGTCGCGCGCTACAAGTACTTCTGGCAGTCCGTCGCGGGCCTCGGCGCGGCGTTGATCCTGTATCTCACCGCGCACTCGCCGGCCGAGACCACGCTGTACGTGCCCTTCTTCAAGCACGTGTTCATCCCGCTCGGCGCGCTTTTCATCCCGCTCACGTACCTCGTGATCGTCGGCTCGAGCAACGCCGTCAACCTCACCGACGGCCTCGACGGCCTGGCGATCATGCCCTCGGTGATGGTGGCGGGCGCGCTCGGCGTGTTCGCCTACGCGTCGGGCAACATCGTGTTCTCGGCTTACCTCGGTATTCCGTACATCGCCGGAGCCGGCGAGATCCTGGTCATCTGTTCCGCGATGTTCGGCGCGGGGCTGGGCTTCCTCTGGTTCAACACCTACCCCGCGCAGGTGTTCATGGGCGACATCGGCGCGCTGGCGCTCGGCGCGGCGCTCGGCGTGATCGCCGTGATCGTCCGCCAGGAAATCGTGCTCTTCATCATGGGCGGCGTCTTCGTCATGGAGACGGTGTCGGTGATCCTGCAGGTGGCGTCGTTCAAGCTCCGCGGCAAGCGGATCTTCAAGATGGCGCCGATCCACCACCATTTCGAACTCAAGGGCTGGGCCGAACCGAAGGTGATCGTCCGTTTCTGGATCATCACCGTGGTGCTCGTGCTGCTCGGCCTCGCGACGCTGAAGCTGCGATGACCCCTGTCTCGCCCAACCTCGCCCCGCTCGAAGCCGGCACCCGCGCACTGGTGCTCGGCCTCGGCCGCACGGGCCTTTCCTGCGCGCGCTACCTGCAGCGCAAGGGCCTCGCGGTGCGCGTGGCGGACACGCGCGCGCAGCCGCCGGGCAGTGAGGCGTTGCGCGCGAAGGTTCCGGATGCGGAATTGCGCACCGGCCCGTTCGAAATGAGCCTGCTCGAAGAGGCCGCGCAGGTCGTGATTTCGCCCGGGCTGTCGCTGCGCGAGCCGGTCGTCGCCGAGGCGCTGCGCCGCGGGCTGCCGGTCGTCGGCGACATCGAGCTGTTCGCCCGCGAGGCGCAGGCGCCGATCGCCGCCGTCACGGGCACCAACGGCAAGAGCACGGTGACGGCCTTGCTCGCGGACCTCGCCAATGCGGCGGGCCGCACTGCCATCGCGGGCGCCAACCTGGGCGAGCCGGCGCTCGACCTTCTCGAGCGTCCCGTGCCCGCCTTGTACGTGCTCGAACTGTCGAGCTTCCAGCTCGAAACCACGCATTCGCTGCGCACGGCGGTCGCCACCGTGCTGAACGTCACGCCCGATCACATGGATCGCTACGGCTCGCTGGCGGAGTATGCCGCGGCGAAGGCGCGCATCTTCGACGGCTGCGACGTGGCGGTGATCAACGCGGACGATGTCGTCGTGCGCGCGATGCCGCACCCCGGCCAGGACGTGATCTCGTTCTCGCTCGAACGGGGCGAGGCCGATTACTCGCTCGGTCGCGAACCCGAGCCGATGATCGTGCGCCGCGGCGAGCCGCTGCTGCCGCTTGCCGCGATGCGCATCCAGGGCTTGCACAACGCCGCGAATGCGATGGCCGCGCTCGCGATGTGCGATGCCCTCGATATCCCGCGCGGCCCGGCGATCGACGCCCTCTGTGCGTTCCCGGGCCTGCCGCACCGCTCGCAGTGGGTGGCGGACGTCGGCGGCGTGCGCTTCGTCAACGATTCGAAGGGCACGAACGTCGGGGCGACGCTCGCGGCAGTCTCGGGCATGAGCGGTCCGCTGGTCGTGATCGCGGGCGGCGACGGCAAGGGCCAGGACTTCGGCGAGCTGCGCGAAGCGTTCCGCGGCAAAGTCACGCACGTCGTCCTGATCGGCCGCGACGCGCCGCAGCTCGAGGCGGTGCTCCGCGAGACCTGCGCCACCGAGCGCGCGACCGACATGGCCTCGGCGGTGCGAGCTGCACGCCGTGTGGCGCGACCGGGCTGCACCGTGCTCCTGTCGCCGGCCTGCGCGAGCCTGGACATGTTCCGCGACTACGCGCATCGCGGCGAAGAGTTTGCGGCTGCCGTCAGGAGCCTCGCCGCATGAGCGCCACCGCCGCCACCATGTCCTTCGCCCGCTCCAGCGGGCAGCCGCGCCGGCTCGCGCTCGACCCATGGGTGATCGGCACGGTGGCCGCGCTGCTGCTCATCGGCCTGGTCATGGTTGCTTCGGCGTCCATCGGCATCGCCGAGAAGGAGACGGGCCAGGCGTTCTATTACTTCAAGCACCAGCTCTTCTACGTGGCCGCGGGTCTCGTCGCGGGCCTCGTCGGGCTCGCCGTGCCGACTCGCGTCTGGGAGAAGTACTCGATCTACCTGCTGGTCGGCGCCTTCGCGATGCTGGTGCTCGTGCTCATCCCGGGCATCGGCGCGTCCGTCAACGGCGCCCGCCGCTGGGTGCGGCTCGGCATCATGAACTTCCAGGTCTCGGAAGCCGCGCGAGTGATGCTGCTCACGTACATCGCAAGCTTCGCGGTGCGGCGCGCGGACGAGCTGCGCGGCGATTTCAAGGGCTTCCTCAAGCCCGTCGGCGTGCTGGCCGCCGCCGCCGCCCTGCTGCTGCTCGAGCCGGACTTCGGCGCAGCGACGGTGCTGATGGCCACCGGTTTCGCGGTGCTGTTCCTCGCGGGTGTCCGCATCCACCACCTGCTGGTTCCCGTGGTCGCCGCGGCCGGCGCGATGGGACTGCTCGCGGTCTCCTCGCCGTACCGCCTGCGGCGGCTGATCGCGTTCCTGAACCCCTGGGAAGACCCGTTCAACAGCGGATTCCAGCTCGTGCAGTCGCTGATCGCCATCGGCCGCGGCCAGTGGTTCGGAGTCGGACTGGGCGCGAGCGTGCAGAAGTTGTTCTACCTGCCCGAGTCGCACACGGACTTCGTGTTCGCGGTGCTCGCCGAGGAATTCGGCTTCGCCGGCGTCCTCGCGGTGATCGGCCTGTTCGGCCTTCTGGTGTATCGCGCGATGAAGATCTCGCGTGAAGCGGCGGCGGCGGGCCTGACGTTCCAGTCGTATCTCGCCGCGGCGATCGGCATCTGGCTGGGCCTGCAGTCGTTCGTGAACATCGGCGTGAACATGGGCCTGCTGCCGACCAAGGGCCTGACGCTGCCGCTGCTCAGCTACGGCGGCAGCAGCATGCTGGTCACGCTCGGCTGGCTCGGCGTCCTGCTGCGCATCCACCACGAGACGCAGTCGCTCGGTCGCGGCGGCGCAGTGACGCGCGAGGGCCGGCGCACATGACCGGCAAGGTCGCCATGATCATGGCGGGCGGCACCGGCGGCCACGTGTTCCCGGCGCTCGCGACAGCGCGCGTGCTGCGCGATCGCGGCTACGACATCGTCTGGCTCGGCACGCAGCGCGGCATCGAGGCGCGGCTGGTGCCGGCCCAGGGCATCCCGGTCGAGTGGCTCAGCGTGAGCGGGCTGCGCGGCAAGGGCGCACTGACGTTGCTGGCGGCCCCGTTCCGGCTGGCGTTGGCGCTCGTCCAGGCGCTGCGCGCGGTGCGCAGGCACGCGCCGCAGGTCGTGCTCGGTGCGGGCGGTTTCGCTTCCGGGCCGGGCGGCGTGGCGGCGTGGTTGCTGCGCCGTCCGCTCGTCGTGCACGAGCAGAACGCCGTCGCGGGCCTCACCAATCGCATCCTCGCGCGGCTGGCCACTCGCGTGCTCGAAGGCTTCCCCGGCAGCTTCGGCGCCGGAGTGAAAGCCGAGCGGGTGGGAAACCCGGTGCGGCCCGAGATCACGGCGATCGCACCGCCCGAACGCCGCTACGCCGGCCGCGAAGGCCGCGCGCGGCTGCTCGTGTTCGGCGGCAGCCAGGGCGCCCAGCGCCTCAATGCGGTCGTCCCGGCAGCGATTGCCGAATTGCCCGCAGCGCTGCGTCCCGAAGTGCTGCACCAGACCGGAATCCGTGGGCTCGACGACACGATCAATGCCTATCGCTCGCGCGGCATCGAGGCGGACGTGCGCGCCTTCATCGACGACATGGCCGGCGCTTACGGTTGGGCCGATCTCGCGGTCTGCCGCTCCGGCGCGCTCACCGTCGCGGAACTCGCGGCCGCCGGGCTGCCCGCGATCCTCGTGCCGTTCCCGGCCGCGGTGGACGATCACCAGACGCGCAACGCGCAGTTCGTGGTCGCCAAGGGCGCGGCCGTGCTGCTGCCGGAGAGCGCGTTGACGCCGATCTCGCTGGCCGGCGCGCTGCGCGAGCTGCTCGAGGCCGGCCGGCCGCGCTTCGTGACCATGGCGCTGGCCGCGCGCAGCACGGCCATCACCGATGCCGACCAGCGGCTCGCGGACGCCTGCGTGGCCGTCGCGCTCGGGGAGGCGGCATGAAAGACCGCATGCGCCGCATCCACACGATCCATTTCGTCGGCATCGGCGGCAGCGGCATGAGCGGCATCGCCGAGGTGCTGCTCAATCTCGGCTATTCGGTGCAGGGCTCCGATCTCAAGGCGAGCGCCGCGTCGGCGCGCCTGCAGCAGCTCGGCGTGCGCGTCATGATCGGGCATCGCGCCGGGAACGTCGCGGACGCGGATGTCGTGGTCGTGTCGAGCGCGATCAATCCGGACAACCCGGAGGTCGCGCAGGCGATGGCGGCGCGCATCCCGGTCGTCAAGCGCGCGGAGATGCTCGGCGAGCTGATGCGCTTCCGTTACTCGATCGCGGTTGCGGGAACGCACGGCAAGACCACCACGACCAGCCTCGTGTCGAGCGTGCTGGCCGAGGGCGGCGAGGACCCGACATTCGTCATCGGCGGTCGCCTCAAGAGCGCGGCCAGCAACGCGCGGCTCGGTGCGGGCCAGTATCTCGTGGCCGAGGCCGACGAGAGCGACGCGTCGTTCATGCACCTGCAGCCGATGATCGCGATCGTCACCAACGTCGACGCCGACCACCTGGGCACGCACGGCGGTGACTTCGGCAAGCTCAAGCTCTCGTTCGTCGAATTCCTGCACAACCTGCCGTTCTACGGCCTGGCGGTCATCTGCAACGACGATGCCGAGGCGCGGGGACTCATCCCGCAGATCGCGCGCCCGTACGTGACGTACGGATTCGACGAGCGGGCCGACGTGCGCGCCGTCAACGTCGTGCGCCACGGGCCACGCTCGGAATTCGACGTCATCCGTCCGCAGTCGACATCGCCGCTGCACATCACGCTCAACCTGCCGGGCCGCCATAACGTGCTGAACGCGCTCGCGGCGATCGCGGTGGCGACCGAACTCGAGATCGACGACGCGGCGATCCAGCGCGCGCTCGCGGGATTCCAGGGCATCGAGCGGCGGCTGCAGTTCCTCGGCGACATCGCGACGGCGCGCGGCACGGTGGCCCTGGTCGACGACTACGGGCATCACCCCACGGAGATTGCCGCGACCGTCGAGGCTGCCCGCCAGGGCTGGCCCGGCCGTCGAGTGGTGCTCGCGTTCCAGCCGCACCGCTACACGCGCACGCGCGACCTGCTCGATGAGTTCGCGCAGGTGCTTTCGGATGCCGACGCACTCGTCGTCGACGAGGTGTATGCCGCCGGCGAGACCCCGATTCCCGGCGCCGACGGCAAGGCCCTGTGCCGTGCGATTCGAACGCGCGGCCGAGTCGAGCCGGTGCTGCTGAAGGGCATCGACGAACTTCCGGCGGCGCTGGCCGGCATCGTTCGCGACGGCGACCTCGTGCTGACGATGGGCGCCGGCAGCATCGGCGCCGCGGCGCACGACTTGCCGCGCTCGCTGCCCGCCGCGGTGGCAGCGCGAGGAGACCGTTCATGACCCGGCCGCACCCCATCACCGATCCTGCCCGCTTCGGTCGCGTGGCCGTGCTGCTCGGCGGGACGTCCTCCGAACGCGAGGTGTCGCTCGACTCCGGCCGCAACGTGCTCGAGGCGCTGCAGCGGCGCGGCGTAGACGCCACGGCGATCGACGGCGTTCCGGAACTCCTGCGCGCGCTGACGGCGCCCGCCGGCCGGCGCTTCGATCGCGTCTTCAACATCCTGCACGGCAGCCGCGGCGGCGGTGAGGACGGCGTGCTGCAGGGCATGCTCGAATCGCTCGGCGTGCCGTACACGGGCTCAGGCGTGCTCGGTTCGGCGCTTTCGATGGACAAGATCCGCACCAAGCAGGTGTGGCTGTCGATCGGCCTGCCGACTCCGCCGTTCGTCAGCCTCGAGCGCGGCGAGGACGTCGTTGCCGCGGCCCACAAGATCGGCCTGCCGGTGATCGTGAAGCCGGCCTGCGAAGGTTCGAGCGTCGGCGTCAGCCGCTGCTTCAAGGATGCGGACCTGGCCGCCGCGGTCGAACTGGCGGCGCGTTACGAGGGGCAGCTGCTCGTCGAGAAGCTGATCCAGGGCGAGGAATACACGGTGGGCGTGCTCGGCCTCGAGGCGCTGCCCTCGATCCGTATCGTGCCCGCCGGCGAGTACTACGACTATCACGCCAAGTACGTCGCGGAAGACACGCAGTACATCTGCCCGGGGATGTCGGGCGCCGCGGAACAGGAACTTGCCGGCCTGACCATCGCCGCTTTCGTCGCGGTGGACTGCAGCGGCTGGGGACGAGTCGACTTCATGCGCGACCGCGCCGGCAGGCCGTGGCTGCTCGAGGTCAACACCGCGCCCGGCATGACCAGTCACTCGCTCGTGCCGAAGGCGGCACGCCAGCGCGGCATCGAGTTCGACGAACTCGTGTGGCGCGTGCTCGAGACCAGCTTTGCGAGGCGGGGTCACTGATGGATCTTTCGATCCTCATGCCGTGGCGCAAGCGAAATCGCAAGCGGGCCGCCGCCGATGCGCCGGCGGCCGAGCCGCTCGACCTGCGCAAGCTCGGCGTGACTTTGGCCACGCTCGGCGCGCTGGCGCTCGCTGCAGCGATGCTGCACGTTGCGCTCGATCGTCCCGTACGGCACGTGCTCGTCGAGGGCGCCTTCCAGCGCGTCTCGCCGCCGGAGATCGAGAGCGCCGTGACGGAAGTCGTGCGCGGCGGCCTCGCGTCGATCGACCTCGACAAGGTCCGCGAGCGCGTCGAGCAGATTCCCTGGGTCGACAGAGCGGTGGTCAGTCGCCGGTGGCCCGACGCGGTCCGCGTCGTGGTCGTGGAGCAGGTGGCCGCTGCACGCTGGAACGACACCGGCCTGCTCAATGCGCGCGGGGAACTGTTCATCCGCAATGCGCGCTTCGTGCCCCCGGAACTGCCGCTGCTGCAGGGGCCCGACGGGAGCGAATCTGCCGTCGCACAGCTCTACCTCGACGCGCAGGGTCGCCTGCTCGAAGCGGGCCTGCGGCTCACGGGCGTGCGTCTCGACGAGCGCGGCGCCTGGGAACTCGAACTCGGCAACGGCCTCGCCGTGCGTCTCGGCCGCCAGGCCGTCACCGACCGGCTCGACCGTTTCATCCGTCTCGCAAGCCCGATGGTGGCGAAGCGAGCTTCAGAAATCACGTACGTGGACATGCGCTACACCAACGGATTCAGCGTCGGCTGGAACAGCCGTTCTGCCCTGGCCGTGGCCCCTCAGGAGGACGCGACCCCCGATGCCTAGGAAACCAGAACGGAACCTCATCGTCGGCCTCGACATCGGCACCTCGAAAGTGGTGGCGATCGTCGGCGAGCTGACCGCTGCAGGCACCATCGAAGTCGTCGGCGTCGGCTCCCATCCTTCGCGCGGCCTCAAGAAGGGCGTCGTCGTCAACATCGACTCGACCGTGCAGTCCATCCGGCGCGCGGTGGAGGAAGCCGAGCTGATGGCGGGCTGCGAGATCCACTCGGTGTTCGCGGGCATCGCGGGCAGCCACGTGCGCAGCCTCAACTCGCACGGCATCGTCGCGATCCGCGACAAGGAAGTGACCAGCGGCGACGTGGACCGGGTCATCGACGCGGCGCGCGCGGTGGCCATCCCGGCGGACCAGAAGATCCTGCACATCCTGCCGCAGGAATTCATCATCGATTCGCAGGAAGGCATCCGCGAGCCGATCGGCATGTCGGGCGTGCGCCTCGAGGCGAAGGTGCACATCGTGACCGGCGCGGAGAGCGCCGCGCAGAACATCGTCAAGTGCGTGCAGCGCTGCGGCCTCGAGGTCGAGGACATCGTGCTCGAGCAGCTCGCCTCGAGCTACGCGACGCTGGCCGACGACGAGAAGGAACTCGGCGTGTGCCTCGTGGACATCGGCGGCGGCACCACCGACCTCGCGGTGTTCTCGGGCGGCGCGATCCGCCATACCGCCGTGATCCCGATCGCCGGCGACCAGGTCACCAACGACATCGCCGTGAGCCTGCGCACCCCGACGCACCACGCCGAGGAACTGAAGGTCAAGTACGCGTGCGCGCTGTCGCAGCTCGCGAACCCCGACGAGACCATCGAGGTCCCCAGCGTCGGTGATCGTCCGCCGCGCCGGCTCGCGCGCCAGACGCTCGCCGAAGTGGTCGAGCCGCGCTACGAGGAACTCTTCGCGCTCGTGCGCGAGGAGCTGCGCCGCTCCGGCTTCGACCAGCACATCGCCGCCGGCATCGTGCTGACGGGCGGCAGCGCCAAGATGGAAGGCGTCATCGACCTGGCCGAGGAAGTGTTCCACGCGCCGGTGCGCCTCGGGCTGCCGCAGGGCGTGAGCGGGCTCGTCGACGTCGTGCGCAACCCGATCCACGCCACGGGCGTCGGGTTGCTGCTGTTCGGGCGCGAGAATTACGTGCGCAGCGGCCGCACCGCGCAGGTCGCGAGCGGCGCGCGCAGCGTGCTCGAGCGCATGCAGGACTGGTTCAAGGGCAACTTTTGAGACGTTAGGCGTTAGGCGATAGGCCACAGGCAAGCGGTCGGTCAGGTCACGGTTCGAATCGGCAGTCATCAGTCACAGGTCATCCATTCCTTTTCATCGGAGCAGCAAACAATGTTCGTACTCGCAGACACGGAGAATCAGGGGGCAGTCATCAAGGTCGTCGGCGTCGGCGGCGGCGGTGGCAATGCCGTCACCCACATGGTGAACTCCGGCATCGAGGGGGTGGACTTCGTCTGCCTCAACACCGATGCGCAGGCGCTCAAGCACTCGAAGGTCAAGATGAGCCTGCAGATCGGCGCGAACCTGACGAAGGGTCTCGGCGCCGGCGCGGACCCGGAGATCGGCCGCCAGGCGGCGATGGACGACCGTGACCGCATCATCGAGTTGATCGACGGCTCGGACATGATCTTCATCACCGCCGGCATGGGCGGCGGCACGGGCACGGGCGCCGCGCCGGTCGTGGCGCAGGTCGCGAAGGAACTCGGCATCCTGACCGTCGCCGTGGTCACCAAGCCGTTCGAGATGGAAGGCCGCAAGCGCCTCGCGCTCGCCGACCAGGGCATCGGCGAACTCGGCAAGTACGTCGATTCGCTGATCACCATCCCGAACCAGAAGCTGCTGAGCGTGCTCGGCGGAGACACCACGCTCCTCGACGCGTTCAAGTCCGCGAACCAGGTGCTGCAGGGCGCGGTGCAGGGCATCGCCGAACTGATCACCCGTCCGGGCCTGATCAACGTCGACTTCGCCGACGTGCGCACCGTGATGGCCGAGACCGGCATGGCGATGATGGGTTCGGGCTCCGCATCGGGCGAGAACCGAGCGCGCGCTGCCGCCGAGGCCGCGATCTCGAGTCCGCTGCTCGAGGACGTGAACCTCTCCGGCGCCCACGGCCTGCTGATCAACGTCACCGCCGGCATGGACCTGCGCACCAGCGAGTTCCACGTGGTGGGCGATACGGTGAAGCAGTACGCCTCCGAGGATGCGACCGTCGTGGTCGGCTACGTGATCGACCCGGAAATGACGGATCAGATCCGCGTCACCGTCGTCGCGACCGGCATCGGCCGCCAGGCCGCGGTGCGTGGCCTGCCCGCCGGTACCCAGCCGAAGGTGGAAGTCGTGGCCGGTGGCCGGGCCGCCCGCCGTCCGCTCGATACCGGCAGCTATGCGGACTACGACACGCCGGCGGCGTTGCGTCGCCGTCAGCGTGCCGTGGGTGATGGCATCAGTTCGGATTCGAGCGGCGAGTCGTACCTGGACATCCCGGCGTTCCTGCGCCGCCAGGCCGACTGACGCTGGTTGACCGTGACTGCGCGGGTGCCCGGTGTCTGCTCCGGCACCGGGTTCCCGCGATGGGCCATAGGCTATGGGCTATAGGCTATAGGCCAGAGACGGATTTGGAGACCGAAGGTGCCTGGGCACCGCGGTCGCTCCTCGACTCTGCCCCATAGCCCGTAGCCTGTAGCCTATAGCCTATAGCCTATAGCCTATAGCCCAATAAAAGCTCTATAAAACAGTAACTTATGTCGAAATAGCGGCTTGTGGTAACATGCGCGGCTGATTTCTGGGGTTGGGACGGAATGCTGAATCAACGCACGCTGAAGAACACGATCCGGGCCACCGGGGTGGGCCTGCACACGGGCAGGAAGGTCCTGATGGTCCTGCACCCCGCCCCGGCCGATTCCGGGATCGTCTTCCGCCGCACCGACCTCGATGAGCCCGCGGACGTCCCGGCCCAGGCCCATCACGTCGGCGAGACCACGCTCGGCACCACGCTGGTCTACGGCAACACCAAGGTCTCGACCGTCGAGCACCTCATGTCGGCGCTGGCCGGCCTCGGCATCGACAACCTCGTCGTGGAACTGAGCGCGGGCGAGGTCCCGATCATGGACGGCAGTGCGGGCCCGTTCGTCTTCCTGCTCCAGTCGGCCGGCATCGAAGAGCAGAGCGCGCCGAAGAAGTTCGTGCGCGTGAAGAAGAGCATCAAGGTCGAGGACGGCGACAAGTGGGCGCGTTTCGATCCGTACGACGGTTTCAAGGTGAACTTTGAAATCGAATTCGACCATCCGGTGTTCAAGCGCCGCTCCCAGGCGGCGTCGATGGACTTCTCGACGACGGCGTTCCTGCGCGAAGTGAGCCGTGCCCGCACGTTCGGCTTCATGCGCGACCTCGAGTACATGCGCTCGCGCAACCTCGGGCTCGGCGGCAACCTCGACAACGCGATCGTGCTCGACGATTACCGCATCCTGAACGAGGACGGCCTGCGCTACGAAGACGAGTTCGTGAAGCACAAGATCCTCGATGCGATCGGCGACCTCTACCTGCTCGGCCACAGCCTCATCGGCGAGTACAGCGGTTTCAAGTCGGGCCACGGCCTGAACAACCGGGTGCTGCGCGCGCTGATCGCGGACCGTTCGGCGTGGGAAGAAGTGACCTTCGAAACCCCGGCAAATGCGCCGATTTCGTACGTGGCGGCCGCTGCCGCGACGGCGTGAGAGGCTAGGAGGCTAGAGGCTATAGGCTAGGATAGGCGATAGGTCAGAGCCAAAGCCTTCCGATTTCTGGCTATAGCCCATAGCCCCTAGCCTCTAGCCTCTAGCCTATAGCCCATCGCCTATGGCCTTTCCCCTGACCTTCACCCGCACCTTCGCGATCTCCGGTTCGCCGGAGGCCTCGAGCTGCGCCTTCAGGCGCCGGCCGGCATAACGCACGCGGGCAGACCAGGCCGCCGAGTCCACGATGACCACCAGGTCTTCCTCGCGTCGAGAGGCGGAAAGCACGTGGGCGCGCACGGTTTCGGGGAGTTCCGCCTGGACGCGGCTCGTGAGCGACCGGGCCTCGGAGGCCTTGCGCGCGAGGCGGTCGAAGCCCGGCATGAGGCCGCCGAAGAGCGGTTTGAGTGGGTCAGACATTATAAATAATAACTTTACAAAAGCGGTTTTTCGTTGCCAGCTCAAGGCGATTAAGCCATAGTCTGCCGACCAACGACGGGGTGGGTCCAGCACCCGGTCGCCGAAGCCAGCTGACTTTACTAGCGATGAGCAAGCAGGGCCCGTTCTGATCGGAACGGCCCGCCGAGCGTTCGGAGATTCGTGACAGGTTGCCCGTCCCGGGATGAGCACCGCGTTCAAGCTTCGCCGGCCGCCACGAGGGTAGGTCTTGATGCACTTTCAGATTGTTTCGGGCCGCACGGGACGTGCGCGCCACGTGGATTTGTCCCGGCCGCGCACACAGCTCCTGATCGGCGGCAGCGCCCTGCTGATCGGGGCCGCCGTGTTCGTGCTCGGCGTGGTCCTCGGACGTTTCCTGCTCGCCAGCTCGTTCGAGAGCGGCGAGTTCGCGCGGGCTCTTGCCTGGCAACAGCAGCAAATCCAGGTCGCGCGTGGCCAGCTCGACGGCAAGGTCGACGCGCTTGCGTCGCGGGTCGGTGCGCTCAACGCGCAGCTGATTCGTCTCGATGCGCTCGGCCGTCGCCTGACCGACCTCGCCGGGCTCGATCGCGGCGAGTTCGATTTCGACAAACCGCCGCCCTCGGGTGGTCCGGAGGGCGTGGAATCGGCGGGCGGATCGGCGCAGGTGCCGGAACTCGACAGCGTCCTCACCGCCTTGCAGGCGCAGGTCGAGGATCGCGAGCAGCAGTTGACGGTGCTCGAGAGCCTGCTCGCGTCGCGCCAGCTCGGCCAGCGCATGCTGCCGGGCGGCCTGCCGCTGATCGGCGGGTGGATCTCCTCGCACTTCGGCTATCGCAGCGACCCGTTCACGGGCCATGGGGCTTTCCATGCCGGCGTCGATTTTGCCGGCACCCCGGGCAGCAAGGTGATTGCGGTCGGCCCCGGCGTCGTTTCATTCTCCGGTTACAAGAACGGCTACGGCAACGTCGTCGAGATCACGCATCCGACGGGTTACCTGACGCGCTACGGCCACAACTCCCGCAACCTCGTGCGGGTGGGCCAGAACGTCGAGCGCAACCAGGCCATCGCGATCATCGGCAGCACCGGCCGCTCGACGGGCACGCACGTGCACTTCGAGGTCGAGCGCGACGGCAAGGTGCTGAACCCGATGCGGTACCTCCAGGGGCCGTGAAACGGGTGCACGGCCTGAACTTCCGGGCCGAAGGCTGGTCACTCTCCGCGATCCGCTGCAGACCGGTCGCTTCCTGTAAAATCCCCGCCTTTCACCTAGGCCCCCGCCCACGGAGCCCCTGTGGCCAATTGGCTCGCTCGCATTTTCGGTAGCCGCAACCAGCGGCTCGTCAGCCAGTACAGTGGCGTCGTCCGCAAGATCAACGCGCTCGAGGCGTCGATCAAGGCGCTTTCCGACGACGCGCTGGCCGCCAAGACCGTGCAGTTCCGCGAACAGCTCGCCGCGGGCAAGACCCTCGACGACGTGCTGCCCGAGGCTTTCGCGGTCGTCCGCGAGGCGTCGCAGCGCACGCTCGGCCTGCGCCACTTCGACGTGCAGCTGATCGGCGGCATGGTGCTGCATGCCGGCAAGATCGCGGAAATGCGCACCGGCGAAGGCAAGACGCTGGTCGCCACGCTCGCGGTGTACCTGAACGCGCTGCCCGGCAAGGGCACGCACGTCGTCACCGTCAACGAATACCTCGCGCAGCGCGACGCCGACTGGATGGGCCCCATCTACCGCTTCCTCGGCATGACCGTGGGCGTGGTGAAGTCCGGCCAGACTTCCGAGGAAAAGCGCGCGGCGTATTACTCCGACATCACCTACGGCACCAACAACGAGTTCGGCTTCGACTACCTGCGCGACAACCTCGCGTTCCGCATCGAGGACCGCATGCAGCGCGAGCTGGCCTACGCGATCGTCGACGAAGTCGACTCGATCCTCATCGACGAGGCGCGCACGCCGCTGATCATCTCGGGGCCGGCCGAGGAAAGCACCGAGCTGTACCTGCGCATCAACGAGCTCGTGCCGCGCCTCAAGCGCCAGGCCGAGGAAGAAGGCGCGGGCGACTACTGGGCCGACGAGAAGGGCAAGCAGGTGCACCTCTCCGACGAGGGCCACGAGCACGTCGAGGAACTGTTCCTCGAGGCGGGCCTGCTGCAGGAGGGCCAGAGCCTCTACGACCCGGCGAACATCCGCCTGATGCACCACCTGAACGCGGCGCTGCGCGCGCACGCGCTCTATCACCGCGACGTCGAGTACATCGTTCGCAACGGCGAAGTCATCATCGTCGACGAGTTCACCGGCCGCACGATGCCGGGCCGGCGCTGGTCGGACGGCCTGCACCAGGCGGTCGAGGCCAAGGAAGGCGTGCGCGTGCGCGAGGAGAACCAGACGGTCGCCTCGATCACCTTCCAGAACTACTTCCGCATGTACGGCAAGCTCGCCGGCATGACGGGCACGGCCGACACCGAGGCCTTCGAGTTCCAGAGCATCTACGGCCTCGAAGTCGTGGTGATCCCCACCCATCGCCCGATGGTCCGCAGGGACGAGTCCGACCTCGTCTACCTGACGCAGAAGGACAAGTACGAGGCGATCATCGAGGACATCCGCGACTGCGCGAAGCGCAAGCAGCCGGCGCTGGTCGGCACGACGTCGGTCGAGACCTCGGAGTTCCTCTCGGGCCTGCTGAAGAAGCACGGCATCGCGCACGAGGTGCTGAACGCCAAGCAGCACGATCGCGAGGCCGTGATCGTCGCGCAGGCGGGCCGGCCCGGCGCGATCACGATCGCCACCAACATGGCCGGCCGCGGCACGGACATCGTGCTCGGCGGCAGCCTCAAGGTGGAGCTCGAGCAGCTCGGCGACGTGGACGCGGCGACGCGCGCGGCCGTCGAGGCCGAATGGAAGAAGCGCCACGAGGAAGTGGTCGCCGCCGGCGGCCTGCACATCATCGGCACCGAGCGCCACGAGTCGCGCCGCATCGACAACCAGTTGCGCGGCCGTTCCGGCCGCCAGGGCGACCCGGGCTCGAGCCGCTTCTACCTGTCGCTCGAAGACAACCTGATGCGCATCTTCGGCGACCCGGAGCGCACCAAGCGCTGGCTCACCACGGCCGGCATGAAGGAAGGCGAGGTCATCGAGAGCCGCATGCTCTCGCGGCAGATCGAGCGCGCCCAGCGCAAGGTCGAGGCCTACAACTTCGACCTGCGCAAGAACCTGCTCGAGTACGACGACGTCGCGAACGACCAGCGCAAGGTCATCTACCAGCAGCGCACCGAGCTGATGGCGCGCCGAGGACATCTCCGATGCGATCACCGGCATCCGCGCCGAGGTCGTGAACAACCTCATCGACCAGTACGTGCCGCGCGAGAGCCCCGAAGAGGAATGGAACCTCGAGGGATCTGAGCGGAGCGATCGAGCGCGATTTCAACGTGACCATCGAGCCGAAGAAGTGGCTCGATGCCGATCACGGCATCGCGGAGGGCGGCCTGCGCGACCGCGTGGTGCAGGCCATCGAGACGGCCTACCAGCAGAAGGTCGAGTCGGTCGGTGCGCCCGTGATGCGCCATCTCGAGAAGGCGGTGATGCTGCAGGAGCTCGACAAGCACTGGCGCGAGCATCTCGCCGCGATGGACTACCTGCGCCAGGGCATCCACCTGCGCGCCTACGCGCAGAAGAACCCCGAAGCAGGAATACAAGCGCGAGGCCTTCGAGCTGTTCGGGTCGCTGCTCGATCGCATCAAGGGCGACACGATCTCGCTGCTCTCGCGCCTGCAGGTGCGCACCGAGGCGGAGATCGAGGCGCAGCAGCGCGAGCGCGAGGCGCAGATGGCGCGCCGGCTGCAGATGCAGCACGCGGCGCCCCAGTCGGCGATCTCGGCCGACGGCATGCCCGGCCCCGAGGCATCCCAGCCGGCCGGGCAGTTTGGCGCTGGCCCCGGCGCTGCGCCGCGCGGCGGCGGTCCGTTTGCCGCCGGTCCGGTCACGGGTCCCGAGCAGTTGGCGCCGGTCGTGCGCGAAGGCCGCAAGGTCGGGCGCAACGAGCCGTGCCCCTGCGGGTCGGGGAAGAAGTACAAGCACTGCCACGGCCAGCTGGCGCGCGAGGAGTAGTGCCCGCGCCGACCACGATCTCCGTCGTCGCCGGCGCGCTGTACGATCGCGGCGGTCGGTCCTGATCGCGCAGCGCCCGGCCGGCAAGGCCCTCGCGGGGCGCTGGGAATTTCCGGGCGGCAAGTTCCATGACGGCGAGGATCCGTATGCCGGCCTCGTCCGCGAACTGCGCGAGGAACTCGGCGTCGAGGTCCATGCCGCCGAGCGCCTCATGCGCTACCCGGTCGAATACCCCGGCCGGGTGATCTGGCTCGACATGTGGATCGTGGCCGCATGGAGCGGAACACCCGCCGGCCTCGATGGACAGGCGCTCAAATGGGTCGAGCCCGCGCGGCTCGCCGGGGAGGACATCCTCGAAGCCGACCAGCCGATCGTCGCGGCGCTCATCAACGCCGGGACCTCCGCCCCGCTAGACTGCGGGGATGGAAACGATCCAGGTCCGCAATCCCCGCAACGGGGCAGTTCGACTTCCAGATCGTCGTTCCCGAGCGCGGGCACGCTCGCGAGGCGCGCGGCCGCACGCTGCGCGCAGCGCAGCGTGATTGGGCAGCGAGCGAAGTGGCTGCGCGCATCGCGGTGCTGCAACGCTGGAAGGAGCAACTCCTCGCGCAGCGCGATGCCGATCGTCGTCTGCGCTGACGGTCGACACGGGCCGGCACCTGCTGGCCATCGCCGAGTTCAACGGCACGATCGGCGCGATCGACCGCTGGTGCGCGCAGGCGCCCGCATTGGTCCGGGAGGATTCGGGGCAGTCCAAGGCGCAACCCAGTCTCACGTTCCGCACGCAGCTCATTCCGTATGCCCTGGTCGGCGTGATCAGCCCGTGGAATTTCCCGCTCACGCTGTCGCTGATCGACGCCATCCCGGCGTTGCTTGCCGGTTGCGCGGTGCTCGTGAAGCCGAGCGAAGTGGCGCCGCGTTTTGCGACGCCCCTGAAGCGCAGCATCGACGCCGTGCCGGAGCTGGCGACGGTGCTCGATTTCGTCGCGGGTGACGGACGCACGGGTGCCGAACTCGTCGGCGTGGTCGACGCCGTCTGCTTCACGGGCAGCGTCAAGACCGGCCGCATCGTCGGGCAGGCGGCGGCAAAGCACTTCATCCCGGCCTTCCTCGAACTCGGCGGCAAGGATCCGCTCGTCGTCGTGGAGTCGGCGGATCTCGAACTCGCCACGGACGTCGCGCTGCGCGCCTCCGTTCTCGCGACCGGCCAGGCCTGCCAGTCGCTCGAGCGAATCTACGTCCAGGACACGGTCTACGATCGCTTCGTGCAGCGGCTCGTCGAAAAGGCGAGCGCGGTGCCGATCAACTATCCGGACCTGCACCAGGGCGTGGTCGGGCCGCTGATCTTCGATCGCCAGGCGGACGTGATCGCGGCGCAACTCGATGACGCGGTGAAGCGTGGCGCGCGCATTCTCTGCGGCGGCCTCGTGGAAATCCACGACGGTGGCCGATGGATCCGTCCGACGGTGATCGTGGACGTGAACCACACGATGATCCTGATGACCGAGGAAACCTTCGGCCCGGTCATGCCCGTGATGAAGTTCCGCACGGTGGACGAGGCCGTGGCGCTCGCGAACGACAGCGAATTCGGGCTGTCCGCCGCCGTCATCGCCGGATCGCTCGAGGAGGCCGAGGCGATCGGCCTGCGTATCGACGCGGGCGCCATCAGCCTCAACGACGGATCGCTCACCGGCGTGATGCACGAGGCCGAGAAGAACTCGTTCAAGTGCTCGGGCCTCGGCGGTTCGCGCATGGGTGCGGCAGGCTTCACGCGCTTCTTCCGCAAGAAAGCGCTGCATCCGCCAGAACGGCCGTCCCGCGACCATCGGCATGTTCGACGAGTCCAACGCGCCGCGATGAGCGGGACGGACTCGACGCAGACCACGCCCGGGACGGTCAACCGGCAGTGGGTGGTGGCGGAGCGGCCCGTCGGCCGCGCGGTGAGCGAGTGCGACTTCCGTCTCATCGATGGTCCGATGCCGGTCGCCGGCCCGGGGCAGTTCCTCGTCCGCACGCTGTACCTCTCGGTCGCGCCCGTCATGCGGCAGTACATGCTCGACGGCGCGGGCATCGAGAAGCCGCTCGAGATCGGCGAGGTGATGCGCGGCCGCGGCGTCGGGAAGGTAATTGCTTCGAATCACCCGGACTACCGGATCGGCGATGTCGTGCAGGGCAAGCTCGGCTGGCAGGAATATCTCGGTCAGCGACGGTTCGCCGTACTACATGATGTACAAGGTGCGGCAGCGGCTGGTGCCGGTCTCCACGGCGATCGGAGTGCTCGGCATGACCGGGTTCACGTCGTACCTCGGTCTCGTCGACGTCGGGCAGGCGAAGGAAGGCGAGACTGTGCTGGTGTCGGGCGCCGCAGGAGGCGTCGGTTCGAACGTGGGCTGGATCGCGCGCAACCTCGGGTGTCGCGTCGTCGGTATCGCCGGCACCGCGGAGAAATGCAGGCACCTTACCGGGACGCTTGGCTACGACGCGGCGATCGACTACCGCGCCGACGATGTCGCGGCGAAGCTGCGCGAGTACTGCCCCGACGGCGTCGATGTCTTCTTCGACAACGTGGGCGGCGAGATCCTCGATCATGGCCTTGCGCGTGCTCAATCGCTACGGCCGGGTCGTGTGCTGCGGCCGCATCGCCGAGTACCTCAAGGCGCCGGGCGAGACCTACCGGCTGCGTAACTGGGATGCGATCGGCCGGCAGAACGCCACGATGCGCGGGTTCTTCATCTACGACCTCGCCGAGCACTTTGCGCGCGCCGAGCAGCAGATGGCGCAGTGGATCGCGGAGGGGCGCATGCACTATCTCGAGGACGTGCTCGAAGGCATCGAGCACATGCCGCGCGCGCTGATGCGACTCTACGAGGGGCGCAACCCCGGCAAGCAGGTCGTGCGCGTGCTCTGATCACCTCTCCCGCTTGCGGGAGAGGTCGCACGCAGTGCGGGTGAGGGCTCCGAAAGGCGGGGGACATGCTCCTTTTTGGGCGCTCGCGAAAAAGCAGAATGTCCCAAATTTCCCGAAAACGGAGAATGTCCCCTATTTACTCAGGTGTCAGTCCCGCTGCACTTCGTTGCGGATCAGCGTACCGAGCAGCATGCCCGTGAACACGAACGCGACCATGATCGTGAATGGCACCTGGTAGCTGCCGTACCTGTCGAACAGCGCGCCGGTGAGCCAGATGCCGAGGCCGCCGCCGAGCGACTCGAGCGTGCTGATCATGCCGTTGATCCGGCCCGCGGACCTGAGCCCGAAGTTGGTGACCGACAGCACGTTATAGAGCGTGTAGACGCCGCCCCAGCCGAGCCCGATCACGGCGATCGACGGCAGGACGTAGTCCGGTTTCATCGACGCGAGGCCGACGAGACCCGCGAGCATCACCATCAGGCTGCCGATGAAGACCTTGCGGCGATCGAGCCGGTCCGCAAGCGCCCCCGTGATGAGTTTGCCGGTGAGCGCCAGCATCGCGAGCAGCGAGAGCGCGAAGCCCGCCTTCACGGGTTCGTATCCGAGACCGCGCATGTGCAGGAACAGGTGGCTGTAGAGCGCGAGGATCGAGTAGTAGGTCAGCATCCCCGAGATGCCGATGGCCCAGAACGTGCGCGTGCGCATCGCCTGCGGCAGGCTCAGGCCTTCGAGCCGCAGGTCGCGCCGGCTGTCGGGATCGACCCCGACGGCGGTGGCCCCGACCTCGCGCGGCGAGTTCTTCACGACCAGCAGCACGATCGCCATCATCAAGATGGGCAATGCCGCCTCGAGCAGGAACGTCTGCCGCCAGCCCAGCTTCTGGATCAGCGCCGCGTTCAAGGGCGAGAGCACGATGCCGCCGAGGCTGGTGCCGACGAGCGCGATGCCGATCGCCATGCCGCGCTTCGCGTCGAACCAGTTCGACAGCAGGATGATGCAGGTCAGCGTGCTGGCGCAGAGCAGGCCCACGGCCATCAACACGTGGATGGCGTACAGCATGCCGAGCGAGTTCAGCTTGCTGTAAAGAACGTACGCGATCGACAGCAGCAAGAACCCGATGGAGAGCATCCGCCGCGGGCCGAAGCGGTCGATCAGCACGCCGCCCACCGGCGCGAGCAGGGCGATGAGCCAGAAGCTGATGAGGTCGCGGAATTTCAGCTCGCCGCGGGACCAGCCGAATTCCTTGAGGATCGACTCGTCGTAGACCGACAACGCGGTCGCGGTCAGTCCGTTCGAGACCAGCAGCACGACCGTGCACGTGCCGGCGAGGAACCATGGAAAGTACTTCGAACGGGTGAAGGATGCGGACAAGCGGACCCCCAGGAATATTTGCAGAACCCTCACCCGCTGCGCGCCCTTACCCGCCCTGCGGGCGACCTCTCCCGCAAGCGGGAGAGGTGCCGACGCCCTCACCCGGCGTGCCGCCGACCTCTCCCGCAAGCGGGAGAGGTGAGGATCTCCCTCTCCCGTTCACGGGAGAGGGCGGGGTGAGGGTCCGGCTATCTTCTCTGCAGAGAGTACGCGACTTCATGCAGCGTCGAAATCCCAGCCTCCGCGTACTTGGGGCTGCTGCCGATCAGGTCCACACGCTCGAGTTCGCGTACGTCGAACTGCCGACCGTAAAGCGCCAGCACCTCGTTCGGCTCGACCGAAAAGGGCGGGCCGGATTTCATGTGCTGCGGATACTCGAATGCGACCAGCAGCACGCGCGCCCCGGACGGCATGAGCCGGGCGAACGAATCCGCATACTGCGCGCGCATGGCCGGCGGCAAAGCGACGAGCGCCGCGCGATCGTATGCGGCCTGCACCGGCCCGAGCAGTTCGGGTGTCATTGCAAGCGCATCGCCTTCGAAGATCTCGAACGCGCCGGTTGCATGACGGAGGAAGGGGCCATGCCGAGTGGCCGCCGCGGTGGCATCTTGCTCACCGAAGAATTCCTGTATGGCGAGGCCGACGAGTTCGGTGCCGGCCACCGCGTGCCCGCGCACCGCCAACCAGACCATGTCGAGACTCTTGCCGCACAGCGGCACGTAGACGCGCGCGTCCGTCGGCACGCCGAGCGACGGCCACCAGCGCTCGAGGAAGGGGTGAATGCCCGACTGGTGAAAACCGATCTGCCGCGACTGCCAGCGTTCGAGCCAGAACTCGGGTTCCATGGGCGATCCCCAGGTGTCAGTGGCGCGGCGGCAGCCGTTCGGCCGGCGACGCGGATTCGCCGTCGCAATCCGGCGGCAGTTCCTCGCCGGGAATGGCGCGCTGTTCGCTCATCCACGCGCCGAGGTCGAGCAGCTTGCAGCGCTCGCTGCAGAACGGACGCCAGGGTGAAGCGTCCGACCATTCCACGGGCCGCTGGCAGGTGGGGCAGGCGACGACGGTGGCCATGGATGGGGAGTCAGGTGCAGAGCGAGAGCGTGAAAGGCACGTCTTCAGTCGTCTGCAGGGGGTGGGTTTCGGCGTCCTGCCAGACCAGGAAACGCACGCTGACGCGATAGTGGCTGCCGCTGATCTCGGGGTAGATGTCGGAGCCGTGCGGCAGCGAGAGGCGGATCAACTGCACGGGCACGTCGCGATCGAGCGTCAGGTGGAAGATGCCGCCGGTCGCCAGTTCGGGACGCGACTTGCCTTGCTCGCGCGTCATCCACAGCAGTTCCGACACCGAGTCGCCGAGCGGACGAATGATCGCGAGCCAATGCGCGAAATCGGCGCCGCGCACTTCGTCGGGCTGGTTGAGCCAGTGCGTGTAGTCGGGCAGGTCGAAATCGCAGGTGCCGCCGGGGATCGTGCTGCGGTGCTTGATTGCGTTCAGGAACTCGGAGTCGCGCAGCTTCTGCATGAAGAGTGCGCCGACGGAACTCAGCTCTTCGCGCATGCGATGCAGCTTGGTGAGCAGCACGCGCAGCCGCTGCGAATCGACGCCCGGCCGCGTGTTGTAGGTGGACAACTGCGCCATCTGGCGCTCGAGCTCCTTCAGCACCTCGCCGCGGATGTCGCCGCGCTGGGTGATGGCGAGGATCTCGAGCAACGCGGACACCGCCGCGCGCGTGGACCACGGATCGGACTTGGTGTGGTGGTGGACGGCCTGCTGGTAAAGGAAATCGAGGCGCAGGAAGTTGCGCATCCGCTCGTTCAACGGCTGCTCATAGGCGATCAGGCGCGTAGCCGGATCCGCCGAAGGGAGTGCGGCCTCGTGGGCATTCATGCCCGGTATTGTGCGTTATGGGGGTTTGCGGGCACAACCCGAACTCCTTCTCCCGCTTGCGGGAGAGGTGAGATGCTCCCTCTCCCGCCATCAGCGGGAGAGGGTTGGGGTGAGGGCAGCGGAAAGCGTGACGTATTTCTCGTGCAACTCCGCCACCCGCTCGGCGAGCCCGGTCACGTGCCCGGTGTTGTGGATCACGTCGTCGGCCAGGGCGAGCCGCTGGGCCCGGGTGGCTTGCGCATTGAGTGAGGCGGCTGCCTGCTCATGGGTCACGCCGTCGCGCAGCATCAGCCGCTCGACCTGCAGTTCCTCGGGCACGTCCACCAGCAGGACTCGGTCGACGTGGTCCCGGCGCCCGCCCTCGGTGAAGAGCGGGATCACGAGAATCTGGTAAGGCCCTGACGCCGCCTTCGACTGACGCTCCATCTCTGCCCGGATGGCCGGGTGCAGGATCGCTTCGAGCCGGCGCTTCGCGTCGGGGTCGGAAAAGATGCGTTCGCGCATGGCGCGGCGATCCATGCGCCCGTCGGGGCCGAGGATGCCGGGGCCAAATGCCGACACGACTTGCGCCAGGGCCGGTGCGCCGGGTTCCACGACCGCGCGCGCGATCACGTCGGTGTCGATCACCGGCACGCCGCGACGTGCGAAGAGGTCGGCCACGGTCGACTTTCCGCTCGCGATGCCGCCGGTGAGGGCGACTCGCAGCGGACGGTGCGCCGCCGCATCCGTCATCGATTCAGTCCGGAGTACGACAGGTAGCCGCCGACGATCTGCGGGCCCCACATCAGCGCGATCCAGCCTGCGGCCGCGAGGTATGGGCCGAAGGGGATGGGGATGTTGCGGTCACGGCCGCGCACGGCGATGAGCACGATGCCGATCACGGCGCCCGCGAACGCGGAGACGAGGATGATGAGCGGCAGCATCTGCCAGCCCATCCAGGCGCCGAACGCGCCGAACAGCTTGAAGTCGCCGTATCCCATGCCTTCCTTGCCCGTCGCGAGCTTGAAGGCCCAGTACACCAGCCACAGGCTGAGATAGCCGGCCGCAGCGCCGACGATGGCGGACACGGGGTCCGCCGGCGTTGGCGGCCTCAGTTCCGGATGCCACGCGAGGCTCAGCAGCAGGCCGATCCACAGGAGGGGCAGGGTGATGATGTCGGGCAGGATCTGGTGATCGAGGTCGATGACCGTCAGCGCGACCAGCGCCCACGTGAAGAACAACGCCGCGACCATCTGCCAGCCCCAGCCGAAGTGCCACGCGACCGCGGCGGACAGCACGGCGGTGACGAGTTCCACGACCGGGTAGCGCGGCGAAATCGGCGCCTTGCACGCGGCGCACTTGCCGCCGAGCAGCAGCCAGCTGACGACGGGGATGTTCTGGGCGGCCGTGATTTCAGCGTTGCACTTCGGGCAGCGCGAGCGCGGCACGATCAGGTTGTAGCGTTCAGGAGAGGCGACAGGCGACAGGCTACCGGCTATAGGCGCGGAGGAAGAATCGGCAGAGGGGGGCGAGAGCATTTCCCGCGCGTGTTCTCGCCACTGCCGGTCGAGCATGATCGGCAGGCGATGGATCACCACGTTGAGGAAGCTGCCGACCAGCAGGCTCAGGATGAAGACGCAGGCCGTCAGCAGCCACGGCGTCGATTGGAGAGCTTCGGCCAGGTCCATGGGAGGCGATGGGCAATAGGGGCTACAGGCTACAGGCCATAGGTCCGAGGCCTTCGGCTTCACCCATCGCCTATAGCCTATAGCCCATAGCCTTTAGTGCCTTCTTAAACCACCGCGCCCAGCTTGAAGATCGGCAGGTACATGGCGATCACCATGCCACCGACCAGCACACCCAGGATGACCATGATGAACGGTTCGAGCAAGCTGCTCAGCGCGTCGACCGCCGCGTCCACGTCGGCCTCGTAGAAGTCGGCCACCTTGCTCGCCATCTCGTCGAGCGAGCCGGACTCTTCGCCGACCGCGATCATCTGCACCACCATGTTCGGGAACAGGCCCGTGTTCTCCATGGCGCGCTGCATGCGCATGCCGGTGGCGATCTCGTCGCGCATCGTGAGCACGGCATCCTGGTAAATGATGTTGCCGGTGGCGCCCGCGACCGACTTCATCGCTTCGACGAGCGGCACGCCGGCGGCGAACATCGTCGCGAGCGTGCGCGCGTAGCGTGCGATCGCCGCCTTGCGCAGGATCGGGCCGATGACCGGGATCTGCAGCGAGGTCTTGTCCAGGAACTGGCGCAGCGGCCGAGAGCGCTTGTAGAAATAGCCGAACGTGATCACGGCTGCCACGACGATGATGAGCAGCATCCAGCCCTTGTCCTGCATCCAGCGCGACATGCCGATGACCATCCTCGTGAAGGTCGGCAGGTCGGCGCCGAAACCCCGGAACAGGCTCTCGAACTGCGGGATGACGAAGATCAGCAGGATGACGGTGACGACCACGGCCACGACGAGCACCGCCGCCGGGTAGAACAGGGCCTTCTTGATCTTCTTCTTGAGTGCCTCGGTCTTTTCCTTGTAGGTGGCGATCTTGTCGAGCACGGCCTCGAGCGCGCCGGCATGCTCGCCCGCTTCGACGAGGTTCACGAACAGGTCGTCGAAATGCAGCGGGTGTTTCGCGAGCGCCTGGTGCAGCGAGTTGCCCGTCTCGATGTCCTCCTTGATGGAGAGCACCAATTTCTGCATGGCCGGCTTGTCGTGGCCGACGCCGATGATCTCGAACGCCTGCACCATCGGGATGCCGGCAGTGAGCATCGTCGCGAGCTGGCGGGCGAACAGGGCGATGTCCTCGGCCTTGACCTTGCCCTCGCCCTTGAACATCTGCCGCTCTTTGCGGACTCGCGACGCCGCGATGCCCTGGCGGCGAAGGTCGGCGCGCATCTCGATCTCGCTCCTCGCGAGTCCGCGCCCCTTGACCTTGTTACCCTTCTTGTCCCGGCCTTCCCAGAGGAAGGGAAACTGCTTTGATACTACGGCTTCGGCCATGGCTGATCCGCCTGAGTTCCTTTAGTCCACCGTCACGTTGTTCAGTTCTTCGAGGCTCGTGATGCCCTGCCGCACCTTGTTGAGGCCCGACTGGCGCAGCCCCCACACGCCTTCCTTGACGGCCTGCTCCTTGATGTCGAGCACGTCGCCGCCGGTCATGATGATGCGGCCGATCTGCTCGCTCACCGGCATCACCTCGTAGATTCCCGTACGGCCCTTATACCCGTCCGTGCACTGGGGACAACCGACCGGAGTGAAAACTTCGACGCCGTTCGCGATATCTTCCGCGGTGAAGCCCTCCTTGAGCAGCGCTTCCGGAGGGACCTTGGACGGCGCCCTGCAGTTCTTGCAGAGGCGGCGGGCGAGGCGCTGGGCGATGATCAGGCTGACGGACGTTGCGATGGCATAGGGCTTGACGCCCATGTCCACGAGGCGCGTCAGCGTCTTGGGGGCATCGTTGGTGTGCAGCGTGGAGAGCACGAGGTGGCCCGTCTGCGCGGCCTTGAGCGCGATCTCGGCCGTCTCGAGGTCGCGGATTTCGCCGACCATGATGATGTCGGGGTCCTGGCGCAGGAAGGCGCGCAAGGCGCCTGCGAAGGTGAGCCCCACCTTCGGGTTGATGTTCACCTGGTTGACGCCGGGCAACATGATTTCGACGGGGTCTTCGGCCGTCGAGATGTTGTTGTCCTCGGTGTTGAGGATGTTGAGGCCCGTGTAGAGCGACACCGTCTTGCCGCTGCCCGTGGGCCCCGTCACCAGGATCATCCCGTGCGGGCGGGCCAGGGCGTCGAGGTAGAGCTGCTTCTGGAAGGGCTCGTAGCCCAGCGCGTCGATGCCGAGCATGGCGCTCGACGGGTCGAGGATACGCATCACGATCTTCTCGCCGAACAGCGTGGGGCACGTGCTCAGGCGGAAGTCGATGGCGCGGTTCTTCGAGATCTTCAACTTGATGCGGCCGTCCTGCGGGATGCGTCGCTCGGCGATGTCGATCCGCGACATGACCTTGAGCCGCGACGCCAGCTTGATGGCAAGCTGCACGGGCGGCGTGGCCACTTCCTTCAGTACGCCGTCGAGCCGGAAACGAATGCGGTACGAGCGCTCGTACGGCTCGAAGTGGATGTCGGACGCCCCGCGCTTGATCGCGTCGATCATGACCTTGTTGATGAAGCGGACGATCGGGGCGTCGTCGACGGCGTCCGAGCGATCGTCGAGGGGCACGCCGTCTTCGTCGCCTCCCGAGACCTCGAGGCTGTCCATCTCGAAATCGTCGCCGGCCAGTTCCGGCATCGAGGTGTCGACTTGCTCGAGCGACTGCCCCAGCATCTTGTCGAGCTTGTCTTCCTCGACGACGACGGCTTCCACCGAGAGGCCGGTGGCAAACTTCACCTCGTCGAGAGCGTGGAGATTGGTCGGGTCCGAGACTGCGACGAACAGCCTCTTGCCGCGTTTCACCAGCGGCATGACGCGGTGCTTGCGCAGGATCTTTTCGCTGACGACGCGGACGGTATCGAGGTCGGGCTGGATGGCGTCGAGGTCGAGCAGCGGCGCGCCGAATTCCTGCGAGGCGGCGATGGCGATCTCGCGGGGATCCGCGAGGTTGTGCTCGACAAGGTAGGGGACGATGTTGACGCGCCGCTCCTTGGCGGCGGCGATTGCCTCGACCATCTGCGTGTCGCCGACGAGGCCGTCCGCGACCAGCCGCTGCGGCAGGCCCTGCAGGCCGGACTTCGGAATCACCTGGGTCGAAATTGCGAAATCGTTCATGGACTTACGTGCGTCATCCCCGACCGGAGCGTGCGCCAAAGGAACACGTTACCTGAGAAGACATAAGCCTTCAAACCTTAAGTAAACCCGATTGTGTCGGAAAACCCCGGGGCGAAGGGCGATCTGCGTCACGGTCTGCGGGTCCGGTCCGGACCCGGCGCGAAGGTCGAGGATCCCCAAAAAAAGAACCCCCGCCGAAGCGGGGGTCCCATTCGGACGCCCGGGCATCCTGCCCGAAGCGATCTGTTCCGAGTTAACGGCAGCTCGACGGCAGGTACTTGCCGGGCAAGTTGGCCGTGACGCCGTCCGTCGCGGACGTCGCGCCGCCCTGCCAACCCGCCGGGTTGGCGGCCGGGTTGCCGCAACGCCAGACCACGTCGCCGTTCGCGCTGGCGCCCGGCGTCAGGCCGACCGTTGCACCTACACTGGTGAGCTTGGTATTCGCCTCGTTTCCATAGGCGACCGTGATGCCACCACCGTTGACCGTGATGCTCGTGACGTACTTACCGTTGATGTCGCTGGCAACACCAAGACCAGCCGCCGAGTTGTTGCCCGGCCAAGTGCCGGTGTTCGCGTAGAACTCGGAGACCGAGGCCTTGGCGGCCGAGGCCATGGTCAGACCTTCCGACACCTGCGTGCGGATCAGGTAGTCCTGATACGCCGGGATGGCGATGGCCGCCAGGATGCCGATGATCGCCACGACGATCATCAATTCGATCAGCGTGAAACCCTTTTGCACAGACTTCATCATGTTCATTGCTCCTTCCAGGGATGGTTCGAAACTCAGCGGCAACATGCCTGCATCGGAGTACCAAGCAAAGTGCGTGCCAATCGGCCGAGTAGTCGCAATCGATTGTTTCTAAAGGAGTGTTTTCTGTCGTCGCGCGCCGCAACGCGATGAACGCATCGCACCGATGACAGGCATTGTCGGAAACTGACAAATCATGTCAGGGCGATTCTCCGACCCTGGCGCCATGGCCGGCAGGAATCTCCGTCGAGGCGCGGGCGCTGCGGTCTGCGACACCGGTCCTCGCTCAGTAATGAGCGCGAGTTCATGGTTGATTTCGGAGGCATATGACGTAATACGATTAATGTGCTGGCGTGGCGGGCAGTCCATGCTCGCCGGACCACTCACCTGCAGGTACGCGTCCAGACATGATGAACACTTCCAGCGAATCGACTTGCGATCTCCTGCCCCCACGAGCGCGACTCGTGAGGGGGCTGCTGGTTTCCGCAATGCTGTCGCTGGTCTTCCTGGCCGGGACTGCCTATACGTCCGCAGCCACTCTGTTGAGCCGGGTCGGCGAGACCGACGTCATGAGGGCTGCATCGGGCGGCGCCTGGAACGGGCAGATCAGCCGCGAAATCGCCTTCTTCGTGTTCGCCCAGCTGTTGCTGCACCTGGCGTTTGCCGCCGTCGCATGGGCATTGGCGATCGCGAGCACGATCGTCTGGCCGTCCACGCGGGGCAAGTTCGGGCGCATCGTGGTCGGCTGGTTCTGCCTGCTTGCGGGCGCGGCCATCGTCTACAACGCGCTCTGGTTCCCGCGCACGCTGCTCGGCGCCTACTACCATTTCGCGGTTTCGGCGACGGTGGGTCCCGTGGTCCTTGGCCAGGCCTTGTACCTCGCGGTGGTCGCCGCATCGGTCCTGACGATCGGCGCTGCCGGCTGGCGCATTCTCGGACGGTCCCGTTCCCCGACGCAGCGGCGCCTTGCATTGATCGGGCTGCCCGTTGCGGTCGCAGGTATTGTCGGTGCACTCTGGGTCGGTGACCGGTCCAGCGCGATGCCGACCGGTGCGCGGCAATCGCCGAACGTGATCATCCTTGGCATCGACTCGCTTCGGCTCGACGAACTGCGGCGATTCGGCGGCTCGGGCACGACTCCGAACCTCGATCGGTTCCTGGCCGACGCGGATGTCGTGCGCGACACGACCACGCCGGCGGCGCGGACATTCTCGTCGTGGGTCGCGATCCTGACCGGCCGCAGTCCGCCGGTTACGGGAGCGCGATTCAATCTCGCAAATCGCAGGACCGTGACGGCCAACCCGACGTTGGGCGACGTACTTCGGCAAGCCGGGTATCGGACCGTCTATTCGACCGATGAAGTTCGTTTTGCAAACATCGACAGCAGCTACGGATTCGACCAGGTCGTGACGCCACGGATCGGTGCGTCGGATTTCCTCATCGGCACGTACAACGAGCTGCCGTTAGCGTCGGTGGTCATCAATTCTCGACTGGGGCAGTGGCTGTTCCCGTTTTCCTATGCGAATCGCGGCGTGGCGACCATGTTCCAGCCCGAGACCTACCTCTCGCGCGTGGATCGCGAGGTGACGTTCGATGGCCCGACGCTGTTCATCGCGCATCTGACTGCCAGCCACTGGCCCTACTACACTTCGGGGACGCCGTTCGGGATTCCGATGAGCAACGGCGGCGAAGAGCGGCCGCTTTACCGGGTCGGGCTTCAGACCGCAGACCGAATGTTCGGCGAGCTCCTTGAAATGCTGCGGCGCAAAGGCGCTCTGGATAACGCCATCGTCGTCGTGCTGTCGGACCATGGCGAGGCGCTCGGCCTGCCGAATGATTCGTTCTTCCAGCATTCGTCAGTGATCGAAGGTCTGCGCGCACCCTTGAAGGTCCAGGACTATGGGCACGGCCAGAGCGTCCTGTCTCCGACGCAGTATCACGTGCTGCTTGGATTCCGGTCCTTCGGTCCAGACGCTGCGTTCAAGGCCTCCGGGCGCGACATTGGCGTCCTCGCGACGGTCGAGGACATCGCGCCTACGCTGCTCGACCTCCTGGGAGTGCCGGGCAACCCGCTTTCCGCCGAAGGCCGGTCCCTTGCGCCGATCCTGCGCGGCGCGTCCCCGGCGGTGCCTGCGGAGCAGACCGAACGCGTCCGTTTCACCGAGACCGACTTGAGCGTCCTGCCCGCGCCGGGCGGGGGCGTGGACGAGGTGGCGACGGCGAAGCACAACTCGATGTTCTTCGAAGTCGATCAGCAGACCGCGCGGCTGCACATCCGATCGTTGTATGCGCCGCTCGCGATCGCCTATAAGGAGCGCGCCGCATTCACGAAGCAGCACATCCTGGCGGCAATGCCCGCGGGCCCCGACGCTCACCAGTACCTGTTCATCGACCTCGAGACCGGCACCGGGCGGCTGCTGATGGGGCGCCCGGAAGACGAGGCCAGCATCGAGCGGCACCTGTGGGACGCGATGGCGAAATACTTCGGCAAGGAATTGAAGCCCGCGGTCAGCATCACTCCAGAGGACTGGCCCAGGATCGACAAGAGCTGGGAAGAGTTCACGAAGCGGCCTGCGGCAACCACGGCGGCCGCTGCCCACCCGTAGCCGCGCTTCAGGTTCCCGCGCGACATCGCTAGAGGCGGCCGCCCAGCTGCAGGATCTGTCGGCGGTGGTAGAAGAACGGGTAACCGTCGCGCTGTGGCTTCGGCAGGTCGGCCAGGATCAGCTGGCCGATTGCGCCGGCCCCGACGATCTCCACCCGTTGCACGCCCACCGCAAGGTCGATGGAGTCGCCCGGGCGCAGCGTCTGCGTGCCGATCGTCAAACGTGCATCGGGGCTCTTCGCGTCGGCGTCCCATCGGTACCTGCCCGGCACGACGATGTCGATGTCTCGCGGCTCCTTGACGTCGTACCCCGCGACGTACAAAGAGTGCGCGTACCAGAGGTAGTGCTCCGACCAGAACGAGCGGACCTCCGCCGGGAACTGCCTCAGTCGATACGAATCGACGATGTAGGCGATGGGCCTGCTGCGGAACTCCTTGATGAAGTTGGCGGTGTTCTCGGCGGCCTGGGGGGAGTCGTGGAAGCGATTCCAGATCATCGCGCTGAACAGGACCGGCAGCGGCTCCGGATCGCGCATGCAGAGCAGCGCGCCCTCGACCTGGTAGCCGCGCCGGTCCCGCAGTGGTGAGTCGTAGACCAAACGCAGCGTGTCGCGCTGCTCGAGCTGCGTGTCATCCAGCATCTGTACCGATTCCCGCCCGCTCTGCAGGGCCGCAAGCGCGATCGTCAGTACCACGAGGAACCAGGACCAGCGTCCGGCCATGGCGATCGGACGGCCCGCGGCCATCGCGAGGGCCAGCGCGGGGAACAGGCCGGCCGTCATGATGAAATACGGGAAGCTCGATCCGTGGAATGCGATGGTGGCGAGCCCCAGAAGGAGTGCAAGCCACGACGTCGCCAACAGGACGATTTCGGGCTTTTCCCGGTTCCGGACGATCCGGGCACTCCAGAGCACGAGCGCCGCGAACAGCACCCAGTGAACCACCAGCCGGGGGGCATGCACTGTGTAGATGCGATAGCCCTGGCCCGCCCGCGTGAACCGCATCGTGTCCAGCGCGGACATGAGCGTCGCCTGGCTGGCCACCTTCGTCGCTTCCGGCACCAGGAGGAGGTAGGTTCCGATCAACGCAAACGCACCCAGGCCGGCGATCGCCAGTCGCTTCGCTGCGAGGACGAGTTCGCTTCGCGGCTCGGCCGGGCCCGACCACGCTCGTGCGACGGAGGCTGTCGTAAACATCGCGCCGAACAGGACGATCGGGTAGACGCCCTTCTGGGTGCAAAGCAGGCTGATGCCGAAAAGCGCGCCGGCCAGGGCTGCCTGCCAGTAGCCGGTCGACAGGAGGAAGAACCCGCCCCAGACCGCCGCCGCCAGCGCGGCTTGGTCCGTGCGAACCTGCACCGACCACACGACGAACGCCGGCAGGAATGCGAGGAGTGCGACTGCGAGCAAACCCTGGACCCGGCCTTCATCCGGGCGTCCAGCGTGGATGAACCAGCGGCGAACGAGGAAATACACACCCGCCAGATAGGCGAGCGTGATGACCTGCCATAGCAGCCGCGCCTCGACCACGCTGCGGGTCGCGTCGATGCAGCCCTTGACGAACGGCATCAGTACGATCGTAACCAAGCCTGGCCGGCCGGCGCCTACGATCGTGCCGAAGCGAACGCTGCGATCTGCGCGTTCCAGCAGCGCGAACTCGTCCCAATTGATGACTTCGCTGAAGACGTGCAGATAGTGGGTCGTCAGGAACCAGGCGGCGACCGCGATGATGGCTGCTGCTGCCCACACCGGCATGGGCGCCATGTGGCGGATACTGGCGTTAGGGTAATTGGACATACCGGTAGCTGTTGGGTCGACTCGGCGACTCGATCTCATCCGTAACGCATGGCCCTGATGCACGGCCGGGACGTGTTTCTTGATCCAGCCCTGGACGTGGTGGGCGCCGTGAAGGATGTGCGCCGGGACGGTGTTCATTCCGAGAACCCGTCGACGAATCTCGAGAATCTCGCGCAGGAAGTCGCTCCGATGCAGGTCGCTGCGGCCTCCCAGGTGGAACCGGCACAGGGGTTTCGGCAGGTGGGCGAAGTCCGCGCCACGATGGGCCATGTAGAGCCGCGTCACCGCGTCGTAATCACCGGACCAGCGGTAGCTCGTGTCGAAACCACCGGGAATTGCGGCCGTGCGAAAGTACATGGCTTGGTGAGTCGTCGGCATGCCGAGCCACACCCACCAGGGCGGGCGTGCGCGCCGAAGGAAGGCGCCGCCCTTCGTGTCGACCTCGAAGCTGTCGCCGTATAGCAGTGAAGGCGGTTCGGTGCGGGACGAGAGAAAGTGCGAGACGGACTCGAGCACATCCGGACCCGAGAGGACGTCGCCCGAATTCAGGAAAAGCACGTAATCGGCATCGACTTTCGCCAGGCCCTTGTTCATGCCCTGGTAGATTCCGCCATCCTGCCCCGACGACCACGACAGCAGCGGCCAATCGAGGGACTGCAACCATTCCTGTGTTCCGTCCGATGACTGGCCGTCCGCCACGATCCACTGGTGGGGAGGTCGGGTCTGCTCCCGCACGGACTCAAAAGTGGACTTCAGTCCACGCAAGTCATTCAGGCAGACCGTTACGATCGAAACCCGTGGCACCAGATCGCTCACCGCTTGCACGGACGTCGAAGTGTGTATGATTCTGCAACTTGTTGGCGCATATGGATTTTCAGTCGTTGTCGCAACGTTCCCCGGAGCCGGGGCCATTATCGCTGCAACGGTGCCCCGACTTGAAGGGGCGAAGCCGCGTGTCGCGCCCGCCGTGTGACCCATGACGTTGCAGGAATCTGCTGCCGAGAGTCCGGTGTCGCGATTTGGGCGCTACGCGCTGGTGGGTGGCGAGAAGGCTCTGCGCATCCCGGTCGGCATCCTCGTGACTGGATTGACGTCGCGAGCGCTTGGGGTCGAGGATTTCGGCCTGTTCAGTTCCGTGCTGGTGCTGCTCACGGTGATGTCGCCGCTGGCATCCTTCGGCCTCGAGAGTCTAGGCATTGCCCTCGCTTCGAAGAGCCATGGCGCTGCAGCGTACATCAGGAGCATCGCTTCGCTCCGGCTCCTGACCGGCATCGTCGCGGCCGTGTCATTCCTGCTCGTCGCCACGGCGTATTTCCATGCCGCCGCCGGCCGCATCGCCGCCTACGCGCTGTGTGCGCTATCGGCGGTGCTCGTGCTGCGAATCTACGAGATCGGCGAAAACCTCCTGTTCGCCCAGGAGCGGTTGGCGACGCTGGCGGCCGTTCGCGTCGGCGCATTCCTTACCGCCGCCCTCTTGATCGTGGCCGTGCTGCTGATGAAGCCCGCGCTGTCGGTGTTGCTTGCGCTCAATGCGGCGGAAGCTGCGTTGCTGCTCGCCGTGTACGCGTGCCTGTTCCGCGCCAGCATTCGCGATGCCCTGCGGCTTCGAGGCGAACGGCATGAACTGACGTCGGCCTTTGCACAGTGCCGGGCGACGGCGCCGGTGTTCCTGTCCGGGCTGCTGGTGCTCGTGCTCCTCAATGCCGACAAGCTGCTCGTCTATCGCTTCATGGGCCAGACCGAGGTCGGTCTCTACAACTCTGCGGCGAAGCTCGTCGATGTCTTATATTTCATCCCGATGGTGATCGGGACGACACATGCAGCATCGTTCGCAAGGCTCGCGCAGGGTGGCGACCTTATGCCGGCCTATCGGAGCGCATTGTCGACGGCGACGTGGCTGTCCGTCGCCGCGGCGGCCGTGCTCGCGCTGTGTTCCGGCATCCTCATGCCGGTGGTGTTCGGGGAACCGTTCGCGGGGGCAGCGCGGACTCTCGCGTTGCTGGCGCCGTGCCTCGTGGCGGTCACCTGGGTCTCGATGCGCACACGGGCCCTGGCTGCCATGGACCAACGGCACGAGATCCTCCGGTTGACCGTCACGGCCTGCGTCATCCATCTCCCATTCCTTGCGATCGGGTTGTGGGTCGGTTCCATCGAAGCGGTTGCGCTGTGCCAGACGGCCGGTTGGATGGTGGCCGCGGCCGTCGTGCCCCTGTTCTCGCCGTTGGCCGGCGACCTCTCGCCTCTGCGCGCCCTGCGAAATCAATGATGCAGCCCGACGTCCGACTTTCATTTTTCGGCATGGATCCCCGATCGACGGTTCTGATGAGGGACGGCCGGATTCTTCGCACCGGAATCGACGTCGAGCTGACCAAGGCGATTCTGGCGGACCCGGGCGTCCGCCAACTGATCGCAAGTGGCCGGCTGATCGACACCCAACTGGTCGACGAGGATGCCAAGGGTGCGATCCTGGAACACCGCCGCCTCATACCTTTCACGTATCCCGGTGAATGGTCCTTCTCGATGCTGCGCGACGCCGCGCTCACCACGTTGCAGGTCCGCGACACGCTGGCGCACGGCGGATTCGAGCTCAAGGACGCGCACTCCTATAACGTCGCGTTCGACGGATGCCGTCCCGTCTTCATCGATTTTGCGAGCATCGACCGTTCCGACCTGCGTTACGCCTCATGGCGCGCCGGAGCAGAGTACCTGGACGCCTTCGTACGCATCCTGCGTATCTGGTCACGGACGAATCGGACCTGCGCACTCTCGTTCCTGAACGCCGTCTGGGCGCGTCCGGACGATGAGGCGCTGATCTTCACCGGGCCGACCCTGCACCGTCTGCGCAGCAGGATTCGTCGTGCTCATGGCAAGGCGCTGATTGCGACGGCGATGAAGCCCGACGCCCGGCGCGCCGCCATGCACAAGGCCGGTCTCGTCGGCATCAAGCGGACGATCGCGGGTCCCATGCTCGCCGCGATGAGCGGCTTGCAGAGTCTGACGGGCCACCCTTTTTCAACGGCACGTCTGCGCAAGGCGACACTGGAGATTGCGCCTCCCGCCGATGCGACCATGTGGGCCAGTTACCAGGAAGATCTTTCGCTGCACAGCAGCTTGACTCCGCGATTCAAGCGAATCATCGAGCTGGTCGCCGGTCTGGGTGCGCGAGATGCGTTCGAGGTCGCCGGCAACCAGGGTGCGTTGGCGGAAGCGTTGTTGGGGCATGGCGCCGTCTCGTCAGTGATTTGCTCCGACTACGACGAGCATGCCGTGGACGCGCTCTACCTGCGCATGAAAGCGAAGGGAAAGGCGGGAATCACTCCGCTCGTGCGCAACGTAATGATGCCGGACCCTATCCGTTGCCACGGTGGGCGAGAGCTCACGGGTGACGTGGTGATCGCGCTGGCGCTGACGCACCACCTGCTCCTCACCCAGTGCTACCAGCTAAATGCCGTGCTTGAGCGCATCGCGACGCACGGTCGTCGTCACATGATCATCGAATTCATGCCGAAGGGCTTGTGGTACCAGGGTGCAGGCCCGGCCGTGCCGTCGTGGTACACGCAGGACTGGTTTGCCGCTGGGCTGGCGCGGGTTGGCAAGATTCTGCTCTGCGAGAAGCTCGAGGAAAACCGTGTGGTGTTCCTCGTGGAACTCGGCATTCACGCGGGAGTTTTCCGGTGACTGCGGTGAGGGTCGGCGGCTTGCGGACTAACCAAAGACACATGGACGAAGCATCCACATGACCGATCGACGGATCCGTGGCCTGATCAAGCAGGGCGCCATCACTGCACTCGCCGCCGCCAACGTCTTTCCGACCAACGCGACCCAAAAGGACGACTTGCTGTCGCTCATGCGAAGCCTGCATCCGCGGCTCGCGCCCGGGGGGTTGATTAGAATGGGCTCTGCGGGTGACGGCGGGTATCTCGTGCCTGACGACCTTGACGGCATCGCGGCGTGCTTCTCTCCCGGCGTAGGCGGCATCGTGGGGTTCGAGCAGGATTGCGTAGCTCGCGGGATCCCCGTATTCATGGCGGACGGATCCGTGGAAGCGCCGATTGTCGGCAACCCGTCCTATTCATTCATCAAGAAATTCGTTGGCGCGATCAATTCGCCCTGCTCGACGACGATGGACGAATGGGTTCGAACGACACTGCCGGATTCGCAGGCGGACCTGTTGCTGCAGATCGACATCGAAGGATTCGAGTACGAGACCATACTGAACATGTCGGACGCATTGGCGGGCCGGTTCAGGGTCATCGCAGCCGAGTTTCACACCTTGGACCAACTCTGGAGCCGCCCGTTCTTCGGGATTGCGGCGCGTGCTTTCGAAAAGATCCTCCGGACGCACTCGTGCGTGCATATCCATCCAAACAACTGCACCAGGCCGATCGTCCGGGATGGCCTGTCGATTCCGCCGGTCATGGAATTCACGTTCCTGCGGAACGATCGAATGAAAGGCGAAGGGTTTGAAGTGGACTTTCCGAATCGACTTGACGCGGACAACACGGACGACGCGCACCTGGCGCTTCCGACTTGCTGGTTTCGAGCCGGCTGAGACCGGCCCCACCCGGTCGATTGCCGCAGGGCCTCGTTCGCGAGCGCCAGCGCGCCATGATTACACCGCGCCGCGGCCGACGAGCACGGCGGGTATGGTCTTGATCAACAGTTCAAGGTCGAGCCTGAGCGAAAAGTTGTCGATGTACTCGAGGTCCATCCTCATCCATTCCTCGAACGACAGGTTGCTGCGCCCGCTCACCTGCCACAGCCCGGTGATCCCGGGCTTCATCGACAGCCTCCGCCGCATCGGCCCCGAGATCTGCTGTTGCTCCTTGACGGGCAGAGGGCGGGGGCCGACGAGGCTCATCGACCCGCTGAATACGTTGAACAGCTGCGGCAACTCGTCGAGGCTGTATTTCCGGATAAACCGGCCCAGCGGCGTGATGCGCGGATCGGTGGTGATCTTGAACACCGGGCCGCCCATCTCGTTCTGGCCGGCCAGTGCGTCGCGCTGCACCTCCGCGCCGTTCACCATCGAACGGAACTTGTGCATGCGAAAGCGTCGCCCGTGATAGCCGATGCGATCCTGGCTGAAGAGCACGGGTCGGCCCATCGTGACGAGTATCAGCAAGGCGATCACGAGCATGACGGGTGCGAAGGCGAGGAGCGCGGCCGACGAGCCGAGCAAGTCGATGCCTCGTTTGATTGCGAGTGCCTCGGTGCTGCGCTCAGTACGCACGAGGGTCACGAAAGGCAGTCCGTACTGACGCTCGAGTCCCAGCCTGCGGCCGTCGTGGAACTCCGGGAGCACGATCTGGTGCATTGGCGTTCCCAGTTCGTCGCACGCGGCCACGATGCCGGCGAACTGCGCCGGAGTCAGCCCGCGCGTCGCCAGCACGACCTCGTCGACCGTCTCCTCGTGCAGGACGCGTTCCAGCGCATCGAGCGAGCCCAGGATTGGCACACCGAGCACGGTGTCGCGAACGGGCGTGCCCTCGCTCTCGAGGATGCCCACCAGCCTGGGCGGCAGGTCTTCCGTGAGCGCCGCGTCGATCACCAGTTCCACCAGTGACACGTCGCTGCCGATGATCAGCAGGTGCATCTGTCCCTGTCCGATCGCGTGCGACCGGCGGCGCCAGCGGTCCAGCACGATCCGCGAGCCGAGCATCAGGACGAAGGTGTAGACGAGGAACAGGCCGACGATCGTTCGGTTCAGTGGCACCTGCGTGAGGAAGACGATCAGGGCGATGCCGACCAGGGTCGAGAGGTGCAGCCTGACCTGGTCCCACACGACGAGCCAGCGCCGGAAGGGGCGCTCGAACTGCCGGTGCAGGCCGAACATGACGACGAGACTCAGCATCAACGGTACCGTCAGGAAGACGATCAGCAGGTATTGCTCGAAAGCCGCCGGGTCCTTGAAGAACGAGAAATGGCTGCGCAGCGCCGAATGCGTGACCGCGGCGAGGACCATCGACAGCACGATGGAACCTGCGTCCATCAGTACGATCAGCCGCCGCAGCGCGAATTGCCTGTTCGAATCCATGAGTCCCCAGTCGTTCTGCGCGGATCGTAGCCTAGCCGCGATGAGAGGAGGCCGCTAGACTTCGTTCCGCCCCATCTTCAGGCAATTTCATGTCAACTGCCACGCGTTGCGACGTCCTCGCCATCAGTTCTCCGGGTGGTCATTGGGTCGAGCTGACGCGATTGTTCCCGGCCTTGGAAGGGCTGAACGTCGAATACGCGACGACGGACGCCGGCCGTGCCATCGACGTCCCCGACGGCCGACTGCACGTGTTGACCGACGCGAACAAGCAGACGCCTTGGCGGCTCGTCGTCTGTGCCTGGCAAATCCTGCAACTGGTCCTCAGGCATCGGCCTCGAGTGATCATCACGACCGGCGCGGCTCCGGGCTTTCTTGCCATCGTCCTCGGCCAGTTGGTGGGCGCCCGCTGCGTGTGGCTCGACATCTTCGGCCTCGTGGACCACATGACGCTCTCTGGGCGGATGGTGAAGCCGTTCGCGGACCTGTATCTCGTCCAGTGGCCGCACCTCGCCAGGCCCGATGGTCCGCACTACCGGGGTTCGCTGCTGTGATTTTCGTCACGGTCGGCACGCAGCTTCCATTCGAGCGCCTCGTCGCGGCCGTCGATACGTGGGCGGCTCGACAGTCCCCTCAGCCCGAAGTGCTCGCGCAGGTCGGAGCCGGACGAACCGACTACAGGCATGTCCGATGCGTGCGAACCCTCGGCGGCGAGGACTACGCGAAGGCCATCGCCGGGGCACGGCTGATGATTGCACACGCCGGAACGGGCTCGATCCTCACGGCCCTGGACCGCGGCGTCCCAGTCGTCGTCTTCCCGCGCGACGACAAGTTCGGCGAGCATCGTGACGATCACCAGCTCCAGACTGCACGCCAGATGGAGCGCATGGGACTCGTGACCGTCGCATGGAGCGAGGCCGACCTGCCCGCATTGATCGAGAAGGAACTCGCCACGCCCGCGTCGGCCGGCAAGCCGCGCAAACAGAATACGGAACTGGTCGACTTCCTGCGCGGATGGTTGAAAGAGACCCTGGCCCGCTGAGGTTGCGGTCCTATTCGATCCCCAGCTTCTTCACGCGATAGCGCAGCTGCCGGAAGGTCATGCCGAGCAGTTCGGCGGCCTTGGTCTTGTTGTAGCGCGTCTGCTCGAGCGCCTTGACGATAGCCTCGCGTTCGAGGTGCTCGAGCTGTCCCTCGAGGCCGTCCGCGGCCATTTCATCGACCACCGAGGGCAGGTCGACGAAGCCCGCGCCCTGCTTGAGCTGGATGTCCTGTGGCTCGATGCGGTCGTCCGCACAGAGGGTCACGGCGCGCTCGAGGATGTTCTCCAGTTCGCGCACGTTGCCGGGATAGGGGTACGTGAGCAGCTTCTCGAGCGCCTCGTCGCTGATGCTCGGGCGCGGCACGCCGATCTGCTTCGACACGCGATCGAGCAGCATGTCCACGAGCTGCGGCACGTCGTCGAGCCGCTCGCGCAGGGCGGGCACGCGCAGTTCGATCACGTTGATGCGGTAGTACAGGTCCTCGCGGAACCGGCCGGCCTTGACCAGCTCGTCGAGCTTGCGGTGCGTGGCCGAGAGGATGCGCACGTCCACGGGAACCTCGCGCGTCTCGCCCACGGGCCGGATCGACTTCTCCTGGATGACGCGCAGCAGCTTGACCTGCATGTGCAGCGGCAGGTCCGCGACTTCGTCGAGGAAGAGCGTGCCGCCCTCGGCGCTGCGCATGAGGCCTTCCTTGTCCGCAACGGCGCCCGTGAAGCTGCCCTTGCGGTGCCCGAACAGCTCGCTTTCCATCAGCTCGGTGGGGATCGCGCCGCAGTTCACCGGCACGAACGGCCCCTCGCTGCGCGGGCCGGTCTCGTGGATGAGGCGCGCGACGAGTTCCTTGCCCGTGCCGGAGTCGCCGGAGATGTGCACGGGCGCCTGGCTGCGGGCGACCTTGCCGATCATCTGCCGCAGCTGCTGCATCGGCCTGGAGTCGCCCAGCAACCGCAGGCCGGGATGCCGGCCCGTCTCCACGCCGCCGTCGCTCAGCTTCAGCGTCGCGACGATCAGCCTGCGCAAGGCCGCGAGGTCGAGCGGCTTGGAGATGAAATCGAACGCGCCCAGCTTGAGCGCTCGCACCGCGGCTTCGACGTTGCCGTGGGCCGTGATGACGGCGATGGGCACGCCCGGGCGGTTGTCCTGGACCCATTCGACGAGATCGAGCCCGTTGCCGTCCGGCAGGCGCATGTCGGTCAGGATCAGGTCGTACTTGTCGGCGACCAGTTGCTTGATCGCGGAGGCATAGTCGCCCGCCGTCTCGACCTCGATGTCCATGCGGCCGAGCGTGATGGACAGCAGGTCCCGGATGTCGGGCTCGTCGTCGACTACCAGTGCACGAGGCTTGTGCATGCGCCCAGTCACCACTCCCAGCGTTGCGGATCGGCAAAGATGACGCGAAAGATGCTACCACCGCCGGTGCGGCTCTCGTACAGCAGCAGCGCGCCGTTGGTCTGGCACAGCTCGCGCGCGATGAACAGGCCGAGGCCCGTGCCGCCCGCGCCGTTGGTGAAAAAGGGTTCGAAGATGCGCTCGGTGTTCGCTTCGTCGATCCCCTGGCCGCGATCCGCCACTTCCAGGAACGGCCGGCCGGTGGTCGCGATGCGGCCCATGCGCAGGTCGATGCGGCCGGACTCGCCGTTCATCCCATGTTTCAGTGCGTTCTCGCACAGGTTCCACATCACCTGGTGCAGGTGCGAGGGGTCGAACTGCACTTCCAGCGGCGCGGCATCCGGTTCGATCGGCGGGCGGATGGTCGCCGGGTCGAGCTGCAACGTCTGCTGGAACTCGGCGATGAAGCTCGTGATCCAGTCGCCCAGGACCAGCCGCTCCTGGCGAGTGGCATCGCGACGCGACAGTTGCAGGACGTTCTCGATGATCTGGCTCACGCGCGTGGCGTTCTTCTCGATGATGCCGGTGAGGTGGCGGTCGTCCTGCGTCAGCGCAGGCGATTCACTCAGCAGCTGGCCGGCATGGCTCATCGCGCCCACGGGGTTGCGGATCTCGTGCGCGATGCTCGCGCTCAGCCGGCCGAGGGCCGCGAGCTTGGTCTGCTGGGCCCGGTCGGCCATCATGCTCATGTCTTCGAGGAAGACCAGCACGGGACCTGAGCCGCTCTCGGACAAGGACACGAAATGCGGACGGATCGAGGCGCCGCCGTCCGCGCTGACGATCTCGCCGAGCGGGTCGCGGCGGTCGGACGTCTGCCGGCGCCAGGATTCGAGCAGGTAAAGCAATCGCGGCGACACCTCGCCGAGCAGCGCCCCGCCCGAGACCGGCGCGCCTTTCAGCAGGCGCGCTGCCGTCTCGTTGATCAGGCGGACGCGGTCCGATTCGTCCACCACGAGGATGCTCTCGCGCAGGTGCTGCACGATGAACTCGTTCAGCTCGTTGAGGTTGGCGATGTCGACGTCGCGCTGCTGCACCAGCGCCTCGCTCTCGCGCAGCCGGGTGGCGAACGGGATGGCGAGCAGCGTGATTGCGAACAGGCTGATGCCCGTGAGGCCGGCGATCAGGAAGTCCGCCGAGGTGCTCCAGCCGGCCAGCGCGGAGAACGTCGTCTCGCCGAGCAGGGACAGCGTGATCAGTGACGTGCCCAGCAGGGCGTAGCGGGGATTGACGATCGTCGCCGTAGCTCCCGCCGGCAGGATCAGCAGGGTACCGAGGCCGCTGGCGACGCCGCCGCTCGCGTGGATCAGCAGCACCATCGCGACCGTGTCGACCGCCAGTTGCACCAGCGCCTGCCATTCGGCCGATGGCCAGCGGCGCTGGATGGTCTGGATGCTGACGATGCCGAAGATGAAGTAGGCGACGCAGACTCCCAGGAAGATTCCCGGGCGGTGCGTGCCGACGCTGCGGGTCGGGGCGTCGAAGAAGAAGACCAGCAGCAGCACCATCGGCACGACGAGCCGGAAGATGTTGAGCAGGCCGACCACGCGCCACGGGAGGTCGGCGACAGCCCCGGGACCGGTCGTCATGCCCGATTGCGTCGTTCTTGCCATGGGTCGGGACTGTAGCAGAGCAGGTCGGACCCTCACCCCAACCCTCTCCCACTTTTGGTGGGAGAGGGTGTCTTTACCTCTCCCGCTTGCGGGAGAGGTCGCGCACCGCGCGGGTGAGGGTTCTTTACCTCTCCCGCTTGCGGGAGAGGTCGCGTACCACGCGGGTGAGGGTTCTTTACCTCTCCCGCTTGCCGGAGAGGTCGCGCACCGCCAGGGCGGACCCTCTCCGCGTCGAGAGCTTAAACTACGCGACCCCGTACCACCCTCGCGGCCCCGCCCAATGAACCTGCACGAATACCAGTCCAAGCAACTCTTCGCCCGCTACGGCATTCCCGTGCCGACCGGCTTCGTCGCCTCCACGCCCGAAGAGGCCGCCGATGCGGCCCGGCGCCTCGGCGGCAGCGTGTGGGTGGTCAAGGCCCAGGTCCATGCCGGCGGCCGCGGCAAGGCAGGCGGCGTCAAGGTGGTCAAGACGGTCGATGACGTGCGTGCCGCCGCCGCCGGCATGATCGGCCAGCGCCTCGTGACCAAGCAGACCGGCGCCGAAGGGCTGCCGATCCACCAGGTCTACGTGGAGTCCGGCTCGAAGATCGATCGCGAGCTGTACCTCAGCCTGCTGCTCAATCGCGACACCGGCCGCATCGCGTTCGTCGCATCGGCGGCTGGCGGCATGGACATCGAAGAAGTCGCCGCGAAGACGCCGGAGAAGATCATCCGCGTCGAGATCCACCCGGCGGCCGGCCTGCAGGGTTCGCACTGCCGCACGCTCGCGTTCGGCCTGGGCCTCAAGGGCGCGCAGGTCGCGGAGTTCGAGGGCATCGCCCGCGGCCTCTACAAGCTGTACCTCGAATGCGACGCGAGCCTCGTCGAGGTCAACCCGTTGATCGTCAACGGCGAAGGCCACGTGGTCGCGCTCGACGGCAAGATCGGCATCGAAGACAACGCCCTTTTCCGCCAGAAGGATCTCGTCGCGATGCGCGATCCGTCGCAGGAAGACGAGATGGAGCGCCTCGCCGGCGAGGCGGACCTCAACTACGTCTCGCTCGACGGCGACATCGCCTGCATGGTGAACGGCGCCGGTCTGGCGATGGCGACGATGGACGTGATCCAGCTCTACGGCGGCTCGCCGGCGAACTTCCTCGACGTGGGCGGTGGCGCCACGCGCGAGCGCGTCACGACCGCGTTCAAGCTGATCCTGCAGAACCCGAAGGTGAAGGCGATCCTCGTCAACATCTTCGGCGGCATCGTCCGCTGCGACATGATCGCGGAGGGCGTGATCGGGGCGGCCCGCGACCTCGGGCTGCACCTGCCCGTGGTCGTGCGCATCGAGGGCACGAATGCGCCGCAGGGCCGCAAGCTGCTCGCCGAGAGCGGGCTCGACCTCATCGCCGCTGCAGACCTCACCGACGCCGCGAAGAAAGCCGTGGCCGCCGCCAGGAAGTAACCCATGAGCATCCTCGTCAACAAGAACACGCGCGTCATCTGCCAGGGTTTCACCGGCAAGCAGGGCACGTTCCATTCGCAGCAGTGCCTCGATTACGGCACGAAGCTCGTCGGCGGCGTGACGCCGGGCCGCGGCGGCGAGAAGCACCTCGGGCTGCCGGTGTTCGACACCGTGCGCGACGCGGTGGCGAAGACCGACGCCAACGCCACGATGATCTACGTGCCGCCGCCGTTCGCAGCCGATGCGATCATCGAAGCGGCGGATGCCGGGGTCGAACTGATCGTGTGCATCACCGAGGGCATCCCGGTGAACGACATGGTCAAGGTCAAGGCGGCGCTGCGCGATTCGAAGTCGCGCCTCGTCGGTCCGAACTGCCCGGGCGTCATCACGCCGGGCGAGTGCAAGATCGGCATCATGCCGGGCTTCATCCACAAGAAGGGCAAGGTCGGCATCGTCTCGCGATCGGGCACGCTGACCTACGAAGCCGTGTTCCAGACGACGAACGTGGGTCTCGGGCAGAGCACGTGCGTCGGCATCGGCGGCGACCCCGTGCGCGGCATGAACTTCATCGACGTGCTGGCGCTGTTCGAGAAGGACCCGCAGACCGAAGGCATCATCATGGTCGGCGAGATCGGCGGCAGCGACGAAGAGGCGGGCGCGGAGTTCATCCGCAACCACGTCTCGAAGCCGGTCGTCGCGTACATCGCGGGCGTCACGGCGCCTCCGGGCAAGCGCATGGGCCATGCCGGCGCGGTGATTTCGGGCGGCAAGGGCACGGCGGCCGACAAGTTCGCCGCACTCGAAGCGGCGCGCGTGACGACGGTGCGCTCGCCGGCCGAACTGGGCGTGGCAATCGCGAAGGTCATGAAGGGTTCGGCGCCTAAGAAGGCCAAGGTGGTCGTGGCGAGGCCGAAGGCGAAAGCGAAAGCCAAGGTAAAGGCCAAGGTCGCCGTGAAGAAGGCGAAGAAGAAGCCGGCGGTAAAGAAGGCTGCGAGAAGATTGCCGCGAAGAAGGCAGTCAGGAAAGTCGCGAAAAAGGCCCGGCGTCCCAAGTGATCTCTCACCTCTCCCGCTTGCGGGAGAGGTCGGCGAGCTAAGCGGCCGGGTGAGGGTGTCTTACCTCTCCCGCTTGCGGGAGAGGTCGCGCAGAGCGCGGGTGAGGGCTTTTCCACAACCCTCACCCCTCGCAGCATCGCTGTCGCAATGCCGCTCGCCCCTTCTCCCGCAGGCGGGCGAGGGCAACCGATACCTCTCCCGCAAGCGGGCGAGGGCAACCGATACCTCTCCCGCAGGCGGGCGAGGGCAACCGATACCTCTCCCGCTGCGGGAGAGGTCGGCCACAGGCCGGGTGAGGGGCAAGAGTTCTCATTCCGCCTGCTCGCGGAAACCCCGCATGAATTGACGCTCGGCCACTCCTAGAGTCGGGATACCGGAGGCCTGCACCCATGGCCTGGTCGAGCATTTCGAAATCGCTCGCGTCCTTGCGACGCAGTCCCAATCTTGCCGATTACGAGCAGGCTTGCAGCGGGCGGCCGTGGGAGGCCGCAACGCGGATGCTGGACCGATCGGCGGCGGGCGGTGCGTTGAACATGGCCCACGAGGCCGTTGATCGGCATGCGCGCGGCCCGCTCGCCGAGAAGCGCGCCATCCGGTTCCTCGCGGCAGGCACCGCGCCGCAGGACGTCACATATCGCGACCTGGCCGCCGAGGCCCATCGCTTCGCCAACGTCCTCGACTCCCTGGGCGTCGGCCGTGGCGACCGGGTCGCGACCCTCATGGGGCGAATGCCAGCGCTCTACGCTGCCGCGCTGGGGACGCTCGAGTTGGGCGCCGTCTATTGCCCGCTCTTTTCGGCCTTCGGACCTGAGCCGGTAAAGACGCGCCTCGAACTCGGCTCCGTCCGCGTGCTCGTGACGACGGACCTTTTCTATCGTCGCAAGGTCGCTCCGATCCGGGCCGAGTTGCCGTTCCTGAAGCACGTCCTCGTCACACGCACCCCGGGCGGCGGGGATCTGCCCGATGGCACGCTGGACCTGCCGGCGCTGATGAGCGCCGCGTCGGACGAGTTCGCGACCGTCGCGACTTCGCCGGAGGATCCCGCGCTGCTGCACTTCACCAGCGGAACCACGGGCAAGCCGAAGGGCGTATTGCACGTGCATGCCGCAGTGAGTGCGCACCTCGCCACGGCGCGGTGGGTGCTCGACCTGCAGGACGGCGACGTGTACTGGTGCACGGCGGATCCCGGATGGGTCACGGGCATCTCCTATGGCGTGATCGCGCCGCTGGCCAGCGGCGTGGGCATGATCGTCGATCGCGAAGAGTTCGACGCGCCGCGCTGGTACGAGATCCTGGAAAGCGAGCGCGTCACAGTCTGGTACACCGCGCCCACCGCGATTCGCATGCTGATGAAAGCCGGTCTCGAACTTGCGCGCACGCGCAAGTATCCGGCGCTGCGGCACCTCGTCAGCGTCGGCGAACCTCTCAACCCCGAGGCGGTGGTCTGGGGCGTCGAAGCATTCGGCCTGCCTTTCCACGACACGTGGTGGCAGACCGAGACGGGCGCCATCATGATTGCGAACTACCCGTGCATGGACATCCGTCCGGGGTCGATGGGCCGACCCGTGCCCGGCGTGACGGCGGGAATCGTCCGGGTGGCGGGCGATGCACCGGTCGAGGAACTCGCCGAGGTCGATGCCGTAGGCGAACTGGCCTTGAAGCCTGGCTGGCCCTCCATGTTCAGGGGCTACCTGAACGATGCGGCCCGCTACGCGAAATGCTTCCGCGACGGCTGGTATCTCTCGGGCGACCTCGCGCGCAAAGACGCCGACGGTTACTACTGGTTCGTCGGTCGGGCCGATGACGTCATCAAGGCGGCCGGCCACCTGATCAGTCCCTTCGAAGTGGAAAGCGCATTGATGACGCACCCGGCCGTGTCGCAGGCGGGCGTGATCGGCGTGCCGGATCCGGTCGCAGGCACTGCGGTCAAGGCTTTCGTCGAACTCAAGGCGGGGCAGGTCGCGAGCGAGGCGCTGCGCAAGGAGATCCTTGCGCACGCGCGACGACAGCTCGGTGCCGCAATCGCGCCGCGTGAGATCGCCTTTGCCGAGCAACTGCCTCGCACGCGCAGCGGCAAGATCATGCGCAGGCTGCTGCGCGCGCGGGAACTCGGCCTGCCCGAGGGCGACCTCTCGACGCTGGAGGGCGCGCCATGACGGGACTGCCGGCCGGACTGGATCGGGTACGTGCGTTGCACCTGCTGGGCGAGATGCTGCGTATCCGCCAGTTCGAGGCCCGCTGCGCCGAGTCGTACAGCGCCGGCTCCATCCGCGGCTTCATGCACCTGTATGACGGCGAGGAGGCGATCGCCGTCGGCATCATGCAGGTGCTGGGGCCGCAGGACGCCGTCGTATCGACGTACCGCGAGCACGGCCACGCGATCGCGCGAGGCATCCGCATGGGACCGTTGATGGCCGAACTGTATGGCAAGCGCACCGGATGCAGCGGCGGCCGCGGTGGATCGATGCACATCTTCGACGCACGCACCCGCTTCTACGGTGGCAACGCGATCGTCGGCGGCGGGATCCCGCTGGCCGTGGGCCTCGCGCTTGCCGAGAAGATGCAGCGACGACCGGGCGTCGTTGCCTGCTTTTTCGGCGAGGGAGCGACTGCGGAGGGCGAATTCCACGAATCGCTCAACCTCGCGGCGCTGTGGCGGCTGCCCGTCCTGTTTCTTTGCGAGAACAACCTCTACGCAATGGGCACTGCCCTGGCACGGTCCGAGGCGCAAATCGACATCCATCTCAAGGCCGCCACCTACGGTCTGCGGTCCGTCGCCGTGGACGGGATGGACGTCTTTGCGGTCGAGCAGGCCGCGGCGGCTGCGGCGGAACATGCGCGATCCGGCGGCGGGCCGGCGTTCCTCGAGCTGCGCACCTACCGGTTCCGGGCGCACTCGATGTTCGACGCGCAGTTGTATCGCGACAAGGCGGAGATCGAAGAGTGGCAGAAGAAGGGGCCGCTCATCACGCTGACCACGCAACTCAAGGCTGCCGGCCTGATGACGGAGGACGACTATCAGCGGCTCGTCCGTGAAGCGGATGCCGAAGTGGCGGAGGCGGTGGCATTTGCCGAGGCGTCCGAGTGGGAGCCGGTCGAGGACCTGTTGCGGCATGTCTGCGCGGAGGTGCGGCCGTCATGAGCGCGCAAGCAGCAGCGACGCGCATTACCTATCGTGAAGCCGTGAAGCAGGCGATTCGCGAAGCCCTGCAGTCGGACCCGCGGGTGTTCCTCATGGGCGAAGACGTCGGCCACTATGGAGGCTGCTTCGCGGTCAGCAAGGGGCTGCTCGCGGAGTTCGGTGAAGAGCGCATCCGCGACACGCCGCTGTCCGAGTCTGCTTTCGTCGGCGCGGGTATCGGCGCGGCGATGGGCGGCATGCGCCCCATCGTCGAAATCATGACGGTCAATTTCAGCCTGCTCGCGGCCGACCAGATCGTGAACACCGCGGCCACGGTCTGTCACATGTCCGGTGGCCAGTTCGGCGTGCCGGTGGTGATTCGCATGGCGACCGGCGCCGGAAGGCAGCTGGCCGCACAGCACTCCCACAGCCTCGAATCCTGGTATGCGCACGTGCCGGGCCTGCGGGTCGTGGTGCCGGCCACGATCGACGACGCGCGCGGCATGCTGAAACCGGCCCTCGCCAGCCCGGATCCCGTGCTGATCTTCGAGCCCGCCTCGCTGTACAACATGGAGGGTGACCTCACCGCCGCCGCCGCCAACGCCGACCTTTCCACGGCGCGCGTGCATCGCCGCGGCACCGACGTGACCTTGATCACCTACGGGGCCAGCCTGTGGCGTTGCGCGACGGCTGCGGAGCAACTGGCGGCGGCGGGCATCGAGGCGGAGATCATCGACCTGAGGAGCCTGCGACCGCTCGACGACGAGACGATCCTCCAGTCGGTGCGCCGGACGCGGCGCGCGGTGATCGTCGACGAGGGATGGCGCAGCGTCGGCATGTCGGCGGAGGTCGCCATGCGAATCGTCGAGCGAGGGTTCTACGACCTCGATGCGCCGATCGCCCGTGTGTGCACGGCGGAGGTGCCGCTGCCGTATCCCAAGCATCTCGAGGACGCGGCGCTGCCGAACGCGGCCCGGATCGTCGCAGCCGTACAAGGGATGTTCGGCCATGCGAATTGAGTACCGGATGCCCGCCCTGGGTGCGGACATGGACTCGGGGACCGTGATTGAGTGGCACATCCAGCCCGGCAGCGCCGTGAAGCGCGGGGATGTCGTCGCGATCGTGGAAACCGACAAGGGCGCGATCGATGTCGAGATCTTCGAAGAAGGCGTCGTTGTCGAGCTCCTCGTGGCGCCCGGCACCAAGGTCGCGGTGGGCACTCCGCTCGCATTGCTCGAGGTAGATGAAAGGGCTCATTCACCGCTCCCGCTTGTACCTCTCCCGCCTGCGGGAGAGGTCGCGCACCGCGCGGGTGAGGGTTCTCCACCTCTCCCGCTTGCGGGAGAGGTCGTGCGTAGCGCGGGTGAGGGCTCTGTTCTCTCGCCAACGCTGGCGCAGGCAACGATTCGGGACTCCTCGCCTCGCGTGCGAATCTCCCCGGCGGCAAGGGCTCTCGCCACGCAATTGGGTGTCGACCCCGGCAAGCTCGCGGGCTCTGGACCCGACGGTGTGATAACGCGGGAAGACGTCGAGCGGGCAGCGAGAACACTGCCCTCACCCCGACCCTCTCCCACTGTGGCGGGAGAGGGAGCCGGACCCTCACCCCGACCCTCTCCCACTGTGGCGGGAGAGGGAGCCGGACCCTCACCCCGACCCTCTCCCACTGTGGCGGGAGAGGGAGCCGGAAAATCGATGCGGGATGCGATTGCTGCATCGATGTCGCGCTCGAAGCGCGAAATCCCTCATTACTACCTGTCGTTGACGTCCGACGTGACGCATGCGACCGAATGGCTCGCGGCGCACAATGCCGTCGTGCCGATCACCGAACGTTTGTTGTTCGCCGCGCTGCTGGTCAAGGCAGTCGCGCTGGCCTGCAAGCATGAGAAGGGATTCAGTGGCTTCTATCGCGACGGCCGCTTCGAGGAAGCGCCGATAGTTCACGTCGGCGTGGCGGTGGCAATGCGCGGCGGCGGGTTGGTCGCTCCCGCCATCCTCGATACCGCCAGCAAGCCCTTGTCCGTGCTGATGCAGGACTTCCGTGACATCGTCGCTCGCGCCCGGGCCGGGCGACTCAAGGCGAGCGAGCTGTCTGCGCCGACGATCATCCTGACGAGCCTCGGTGACTCGCCTGTCGAGACCGTATTCCCGATCATCCAGCCTCCGCAGGTGGCCATCGTCGGGACAGGAGCCGTCACGCCTCGCCCGTGGGTATGCGACGGCGCACTCGCCGTGCGTCAGCTCTGCACGCTGTCGTTGGCCGCGGACCACCGGGTCACGGACGGCAGGGTGGGGGCGCAGTTCCTGGGGCGCATCGCGCGGCTCGTCGCCGCACCCGATTCGGCGGAGTGGAGGGCGAGCTGATGGACCGTGCGGCACTGTCGGAACGCGTGCTGGGTCTGCTGACCGAGATTGCGCCGGACGTCGACCCGGGCAGCGTCATCCCGGGCGTGGACTTTCGTGATCAATTCGACTTCGACTCGATGGATACCCTCAATTTCGCGATCGCCCTGCATCGCGAGCTCGGTGTGGACGTGCCCGAAGCCGAATACTCCCGCCTTGCAAGCCTCGACAAGTGCGTCGATTACCTGGGAGCCAAGCTGCGTGCAGGATGAATCCGCGGCGCCATGCGCCTACGATTAGCTCCCGCATGCTCGAAATCCGCCAGTTGACGAAGTCCTACGCCGGCCCGGCGGGCCGCCGCGTGCTCGACGGCATCAATCTCACCGTGGTGCCCGGCGAATACGTGGCCGTGGTCGGCGAGTCGGGCGTCGGCAAGTCGACCCTGCTGAATCTCATTGCCGGGCTCGATGTGCCGGAGTCCGGCGAGCTGCGGCTCGAAGGGCGCGACCTTGCGCAGCTCGACGAAAGCCAGCGCACGTTGCTGCGACGGACGCGCATGGGTTTCGTGTTCCAGGCGTTCCACCTGCTGCCGCACCTGAGCGTCGCTCGCAATGTGGGCCTGCCTCTCGCCTTGAACGGCTCTGCGGGTCCGCAGGCGGATGCGCGAGTGCACGACATCCTGGCGTCGGTCGGTCTCGAGACGCGCGCCGACAGCATGCCGCGCGAACTCTCCGGCGGCGAAATGCAGCGCGTCGCCGTGGCACGTGCGCTGGTGCACCGGCCCGCCCTGGTCCTGGCCGATGAGCCCACCGGCAACCTCGACCCGGACAACGCGGCCATGATCCTCGAGATCCTCCGCGCGCAGATCAAGCGCGACAACGCGGCCGGGATCCTCGTTACGCACTCGGCCGCGGCTGCCGCGACGACCGATCGAGTGTACGAACTGACGCGCGCCGGGTTGCGGGAGCGCGGGTGAGTGCGGTCGCGCAGCACGCGTCCTTCGTGTCGCGAACGCGGGCAGTGCGGGTTCTGCTGGATGCCGCAGTATTCGGCCCCCTGAGACAGGCGCCGGGTCGAACGGTGCTGGCCGTGCTCGCCATCGCGCTCGGCGTGGCGCTCGGCTTCTCCGTCTATCTCATCAATCGCGTGGCTGCGGACGAAGTGCAGAGCGCCTCGCGCTCGCTCTTCGGCATGGCGGATCTCTCCGTGCAGGCCGCGGGCGCCGGATTCGACGAGGCCTTGTTCCCGAGCATCGCCCGGCTCGACGGGGTCGCCGCGGCGAGTCCGGCGGTGGAAGTGCTGGCTCGCCTGCGGGGGCGCGACCGGAGTCTCAAGCTCGTCGGCATCGATCCATTCCGCGCAGCGAAGATGCAGCCGGCGCTCGCTCAAGCTGCGGGGCGTGCATCCAGCGGAACGGGCTTGCTTGCGGAAAATTCCGTGTGGCTCAGCGCATCGGCGGCACAGTCGTTGAGCCTCGCGGTCGGCGACGACCTCGACGTGCAGGTGGCCCTGCAGACCGTGCGACTCAAGGTGGCCGGCCTGCTGCCGGGGGGCGAATACCGTCAGCCGCTCGGCATGCTCGACATCGCCACGGCGCAATGGCGCCTGCAGCGGCTCGGCACGCTCGACCGCATCGACGTACGGGTCGCCACCGGGGCGGATGCGCGGGTCGTTCGCGAGCGCATCGCCAAGCTGCTGCCGCCCGGCGTGACGGTCACGACGCCGGGCGAAGCGTCCGACGACGCCGTTCGCCTGACGCGCGCCTATCGCTCGAATCTCACGGCGCTGGCGTTCGTCGCGCTCTTCACGGGGGCCTTCCTCGTCTACGCAACGCAATCCCTCGCCGTGACGCGCCGCCGCCGGGAGATCGCGCTGCTGCACGCCCTGGGGATGAGCGTGCGCGAGCAGCTCGGTGCGTCCCTGTTGTCGGGTGGGATCGTGGGCGCCGCCGGGTCGGCGCTGGGCGTCGCAATCGGCATCGTCGTGGCGCGTGCCGGGCTGGCCGCGTTCGGCGCGGATCTCGGCGCAGGCTATTTCCAAGGGCTCGCGCCACGGCTCGACGTGCATCCGCTCGAGTGTCTCGCGTTCTTCGCGCTGGGGGTGGCCGCTGCCATCGCGGCAACGATCGGGCCCGCCCGCGAGGCCGCAGCGGTTCCCGCAGCTGCCGCATTGAAGGCGGGGGACGAGGCGCCGATCCCCGCGCGCAGGCACGAGATGACCGCGGCGGTGCTCGCGCTCGCCGGACTGGCGTCCCTTGCGCTGCCGCCGCTCGACGGGATCGCGCTGCCCGGATACGCCGCCATCGCGTGTTTGCTGCTCGCGGCGGTGTTCATCACCCCGAGCCTCGCCGCCTTCGCGTTCCGCAAGCTGCAGCCACGAGGTCCGGCATGGCGTCAGATTGCGGTCGCGCAACTGCGCGGCACGGCACGCCGTTCGACCGTGAGCGTGGCGGCGGTGCTGGTGAGCTTCAGCCTGATGGTGGCGATGGCCATCATGGTCTTCTCGTTCCGTCTCTCCCTCGACGACTGGATGCAGCGTGTGCTGCCGGCCGATCTGTATGTTCGCGCGGGTCTCTCCGGCCAGTCCTCTTACCTCGATCACGATGCTCAGCTCGCACTGGCGGCGATGCCGGAGGTGAAGCGTGCGGACTTCCTGCGGCGACAGGAGGTCGTGCTGCCCGGTGGCGGACTGCCGGTACTCGTCGTCGCCCGCCCGCTGGACGAGGACTCCGTGCAGAAGTTGCTGCCGCTGCGGCGCGTCGCCAGCGGCCGCGCGCCGGCCGGCACGGTGCCGGTGTGGGTTTCCGAGGCCCTCGTCGACCTGCGCGGCCTCGACCTCGGGAAGGAGTTCGAGGTGCCGCTGGGCGGCCAGCGGGTGCGCGTGAGCGTGCGCGGCGTGTGGCGGGATTACGAGCGGCCCGGCGGCGTGCTCGTCATGCCGCGCGATACCTACGTCAAGTACACGGGCGACGATCGAGCGACGAGCGCAGCTCTCGTGTTGTCCAGCGGCGCGGATCCGGAGGTCGTGACCGGTCGCGTGCGAGACGTGCTCGGCTCGAATGGCGATTACGAAGTCGCGGTGCCGCGCGAGATCCGCAAGCTGTCGCTCGCGGTCTTCGATCGCACGTTTGCAGTGACGTACCTTCTCGAAGCAGTCGCCGTGCTGATCGGCCTGTTCGGCATCAGCGCAAGCACGAGTTCGCAGGTGCTCGCTCGACGCGGCGAGTTCGGCATGCTGCGGCACCTCGGCGTCACGCGTCGCGAGATCGGCAAGATGCTGGCGTTCGAGGGGGCCGCGCTCGGCGACGATCGGCGTGATCGCTGGGCTCGTGGTCGGCGCGGTCGTCAGCCTGATCCTGATCTATGTCGTGAACCGGCAGTCGTTTCACTGGACGATGGATGTGCACGTGCCCTGGGCCGTGCTCGCAATCCTCAGCGTCGTACTCATCGCCGCCGCTGCGCTGACCTCTGCGTTCAGCGGACGGCAAGCGATGAGCGACGATGTGGTGCGCGCCGTCAAGGAGGACTGGTGAGAAGCCCTCACCCCTCGCATCGACGTGTTCACGTCGACACTCGCACCCTCTCCCGCAAGCGGGCGAGGGGATTCCTACCTCTCCCGCTTGCGGGAGAGGTCGCGCGGCGCGCGGGTGAGGGGATTCTCACCTCTCCCACTTCAGTGGGAGAGGTCGCCCGCAGGGCGGGTGAGGGTCGTCTTCTTATTCTTCTCGTCTTCCTGCTGTTCCTCTCCGTCCTCCGCGTTGCGCACGCCGAGGTCGCTTACCCAGCGGTCGTGCCCGGCGTCGAACTGCAATTCCCTCACGACGAGGGCGCGCATCCCGACTATCGCCTCGAATGGTGGTACGTGACGGGCTGGGTCAAGGACGAGCAGCAACGTTCGCACGGATTCCAGGTGACGTTCTTTCGAGTGCGCCCAGGCATTGCCGAGCAGAACCCGAGCAAGTTCGCTCCAAGACAGGTGTTGTTCGCGCATGCGGCGATCGCCGATCCGCAATCCGGCCGGCTGCGGCATGCAGAGCGTTCGGCGCGCGCCGGCTTCGGCCTCGCAGAGTCGAAAGAGGGCGTCACCGACGTGCGTCTCGACGACTGGTCGCTCCGGCAAGTCGCCGACGGCCGCTATCACGCCGTGGTGAAGGGCGAGGATTTCAGCATTGCGCTGGATCTCGAAGCCCGGCAGTTGCCGCTCCTGCAGGGCGATCGCGGCTACAGCCGCAAGGGCCCCGACCCGCGTGCCGCAAGCCACTACTACAGTCTCCCGCAACTCAAGGTCGTAGGTGAAATGACGATCGACGGCCGCCGGCAGAAGGTGTCCGGCGAGGCGTGGTTCGATCACGAGTGGTCGAGCGACTACGTGGACGTCGACGCGCAGGGCTGGGACTGGATGGGTATCAACCTCGAGGACGGCGGTGCGCTGATGGCGTTTCGCATGCGTGACGAGCGCGGCGGCGAACGCTGGGCCGCGGCGACGCTGCGATCGGCCGACGGATCCGTGCAGGTTTTCGGCCCGGATGCCGTCGAGTGGATGCCGGGACGCACCTGGAAGTCGCCGAGAACGGGTGTGACCTACCCCGTGCAGTGGCGAGTACGCGTGGGCGATCGTACCTACGCGGTCGAGCCGCTGATGCAGGATGCCGAGCTGGACTCGCGTGCGAGCACGGGCACGATCTACTGGGAAGGGCCGGTGACCGCTGCGCTCATCCGATGGCGCCACCGCTGGCCGCGGCTACCTCGAGCTCACCGGCTACGCCGGCAAGATGGAGATGTAAGAATAGGGGACATTCACGGTTTTCAAAAAAACCGTGAATGTCCCTATTTTCCTATTTTTCCTAGAGGCTTGGGGCGTTGAAGGTGTCGCAGGCGTTCGGGTCGCCCGAATTCATGCCCGCCATCAGCCAGCGCACGCGCTGCTCCGAGCTGCCGTGCGTGAACGCGTCCGGCACGATCCGTCCCTGGGTCGCCCGCTGCAGGCGATCGTCGCCGATGGCCGTCGCCGCCCGCATGCCTTCCTCGATGTCCTGCTGCGTGATCTTCAGGCGCGGGGCCGCATCGCGCGCCCAGACACCGGCATAGCAGTCCGCCTGCAGTTCCAGCATCACCGAGTACTGGTTCGCCTCGGCCTTGCTGCGCGCGCGCTGCTGCGCCTGCTGCACCTTCTGCGCGGTGCCCGTCAGGTTCTGCACGTGGTGGCCCACTTCGTGCGCGATGACATACGCCTGGGCGAAATCGCCGGGCGCGCCGAATTTCTGGTCGAGTTCCTGGAAGAACGAGAGATCGAGGTAGACCTTCTGGTCGAGCGGGCAATAGAACGGCCCCATGGCAGCCTCGCCCGTGCCGCACGCGGTGGGCGTCAGCTGGTTGAACAACACCATGGTCGGCGGTCGGGTACTTGCCGCCAAAGAGCCGGTTCCAGGTCTGCTCGGTTTCCGCGAGCGTCACGCCGGCCAACTGGCTGAGCTGCGCTTCGGACGCCGACTCCTGGTAAGGCTGCTGCGACTGCTGCATCTGCACTTCCGGCTGCTTGGTCGCGACGCCGAGGAAAGGCAGCGGGTTGATACCGAGCAGGCTCAGCACGAACAGGAAGATGATGCCGCCAAGGCTCAGGCCCACGCCGGTGCGCACGGGGCTCATGCCGCGCCGGTCCTCGACGTTGCTGCTGCGCTGGCGTCCTTCGATATCCATACGAAAACTCTCCCTCGACCGAACCCAAGGATCCCATCCCCGGACGAGAGATTAAGGCATCGGGAGCCGGTCGGGAAATGTGTCCGCGAAAGTGTCCGCTGTCCGGGCAGCGGGGTGGCCGTTACGCTCTGGCTGCCGCCGTTTCAGGGACTGCGGTCGTCGAGGGAGCCGGACTCGATCCAGACCCCGTAGCTGCACTTCAGCACCTGCGAGCCGCTGGCCACGAACTCGCCGTGCTTGTAGCTCGATCCGTTGAAGAAGCACACCGGTTCGCCGGGCACCTGCTGGCGCACCACGTCGGTGTCTTCGTCTTCTTCGACGGCGATCGGCGAATTCTCGAGCTCGGGATCCTGTGCGCCCACCTGCGGAATGTGAGAGTGCTTCAACATGATGGTGCTCCCGTGGGGTTGATCCGGTCGCTGTCGGTTCGATCTTAGCGCCGGGCGCGTCCCCGGCGACTGTCGGAAAGTGCTGAGTGCTGCTTCACCTCTCCCGCTTGCGGGAGAGGTCGCCGGGAAAGACAGGGGACATTCTCCTTTTTCGGCACCGCCGAAAAATGGAGAATGTCCCCTGTTTTCCCGGCGGGTGAGGGCCGCTCACATCTCCGCGCCCTCGAGCGCGGGCGCCTTCTCCTTCTCCGGCAACTCCGTCATGGTCGCTTCGGTAAGCAGCAGGATGCTCGCGACCGACACGGCGTTCTCGAGCGCAATGCGCATGACCTTGGTCGGATCGACGATGCCGGCTTCGTAGAGATCCACGTATTCCTGGCGTGCCGCGTCGAATCCGATCGCGCCCGTCGAGGCCATCATCCGGCTGACGACCACGCCGCCATCGACCGCCGAGTTCTCGGCGATCTGCCGGGTCGGCGCCGACAAAGCGCGCTTGAGGCACTGCACGCCCGTGCGCTCGTCGCCATCGCAGCCCGGCTCGAGCGCCTCCACGGCGCCGATGCAGCGGATCAACGCCAGCCCGCCGCCCGGCACGATGCCTTCGGCCACGGCCGCTTTCGTCGCGCTGATCGCGTCATCCAGGGCGTCCTTCTTCGACTTCATCTCCGACTCGGACGGCGCACCGACGCGAATCACCGCCACGCCGCCCGCGAGCTTGGCCAGCCGCTCCTCGAGCTTCTCGCGATCGTAGTCGCTGGTCGCCTTCTCGATCTCGCGGCGGATCTGCGCCATGCGCCCTTCGATGGACTTGCGATCCCCCGCGCCGCCGATGATCGTCGTCGTTGTCCTTGTCGACCACCACGCGCTTGGCGCGGCCCAGCGCCGAGAGCTGGATATCCTCGAGCTTCACGCCCAGTTCTTCCGTCGCAACCTGGCCACCCGTGAGCACCGCCATGTCGGCCAGCATCGCCTTGCGACGATCGCCGAAGCCAGGGGCTTTGACGGCGACGCACTTCAGCACGCCGCGCATGTGATTGACGATCAGCGTGGCCAGCGCCTCACCCTCGAAGTCCTCGGCCACCAGCAGCAGTGGCCGCCCGGCCTTCGCGGCCTGCTCCAGGAGCGGAATGAGATCCTTGAGCACGTTCAGTTTGCGATCCGTCAGCAGGATGTACGGGTCCTCGAGCGCTGCCTCCATCTTCTCCGGGTCGGTTATGAAGTAGGGCGACGTGTACCCGCGATCGAACTGCATGCCTTCGACGACCTCGAGCACGGTCTCGGTCGTCTTCGATTCCTCGACGGTGATGACGCCTTCGCCGCCGACCTTCTCCATCGCGTCGGCGACCAGTTCGCCGATCTGCGGATCGTTGTGCGCGGCAATGGTCGCCACCTGCGCCTTTTCCTTGCGTGTGCTGACCTTGCGGGACATGGCCTTCAGCGCTGTGACCGCTGCGGCCAGCGCGCGATCGAGTCCGCGCTTGATGTCGATCGCACTGGCGCCGGCCGTCACGTTGCGCACGCCGTCCGCGAAGATCGCGTGGGCGAGGATGGTCGACGTGCTGGTGCCGTCACCGACCGCGTCGGCCGTCTTCTCTGCCGCCTGGCGCAGCATCTGGGCGCCGAGGTTCTCCTCCGCATCCTTGAGGTCGAATTCCTTGGCGATCGTGACGCCGTCGTTGCACACGAGCGGCGCGCCCCATTTCTTCTGGATCAGGACGGACTTGGACTTCGGCCCGAGGGTGATACGCACCGCTTCGGCGAGCTGGGTGGTGCCGCGCAGGATCTTCTCCCGGGCGGCGGAGCGGAACAGAACCTGTTTGTGCGTCATGGGGCACTCCTCGTGCGTTACCCCGACGCCCCATTGTTGGCTTGAGCGGGGGCGCCGGGAATACGCAGAGTTGGCAGCGCGGAGGGATAAAAGCCTAGCGGGAACAGTGAGTTGCAAGAGACGGTGGCCCTCACCCCAAACCTCTCCCGCTTGCGGGAGAGGTCGGGCGTAGCCCGGGTGAGGGTGGTGATTTCACCTCTCCCGCTTGCGGGAGAGGTCGGGCGTAGCCCGGGTGAGGGTGGTGATTTCACCTCTCCCGCCTGCGGGAGAGGTCGGCCGCAGGCCGGGTGAGGGCAGGCATTACAATCCCGCCATGACTCCCTGGACCTTCGACTTCCTCCGCTCGCAGATCGTCGGCATCGATTCCGCGTTCGACACGCCGTTCGGCCGGCGCCTGATGGTCTACTGCGACTACACCGCATCGGGCCGTTGCCTTGTCTTCGTCGAGCGCTACCTGCAAAGCCTGCAGCGCATCTACGCCAACACGCACACCGAGGACGACCTCACCGGCCGCAGCATGAGCCGCTTGCTGCACGCCGCAGAACGCACCATCAAGGAATCGGTCAACGCGGGTCCCCACGGCCGCATCGTCGCGTGCGGCACCGGAGCCACCGGCGCCATCGACAAGCTGCAGCAGATCGTCGGGATCGCGCTCGCGCCGGCCACGCGCAGAGCGGTGGGCGACCTGATGCGCGAGCACTTCGGAGCCGAGGCGGTCGAAGGCTTCCGACGCTTCCAGCAGGCGCACCAGCCCGTCGTGTTCGTCGGACCCTACGAGCACCACTCCAACGAAGTGACCTGGCGCCAGGGCCTCGCGACGGTGGTCGAGGTCAACCTTGCCGCCGACGGCAGCGTCGATCTCGCGCACCTCGAGTCGATCTGCTGAAGGATCCCGAATACCAGGGCCGCCTGCGCATCGGGGCGTTCTCCGCAGCTTCGAACGTGACGGGCATGCGCTCGCCTGTCCGCGAAATTGCCCGGCTGCTGCACGCCCACGACGCATACGCATGCTTCGATTACGCCGCGAGCGCCCCGTACGTCGAGATCGACATGAACCCGGCGCCACAGGGCGACGGCGACGCCTCGATCGATGCGGTGTTCCTCTCGCCGCACAAGTTCCTCGGCGGCCCGGGTTCGAGCGGCGTGCTGGTGTTCAACGAGCGGCTGTACTCGCGCGACCTGCCGCCGAGCGTGGGTGGCGGCGGCACCGTGGACTACGTGAGCCCGATCGACCAGGACTTCATCAAGGACGTCGAAGAGCGCGAGAAGGCCGGCACTCCCGGTGTGTTGCAGACGCTCAAGGCGGCGCTGGCGCTCGACCTGAAGCGTCGCATCGGCGTCGAGCGCATCGAGGCGCGTGAGCAGGAACTCCTGCAGCGGGCGATGGCGAGGTGGTCGCCGCACGAAGGCATCGAGATCCTCGGCAACCCGGACCCGTCGCGGCGTATCGGCATCGTGTCGTTCAACCTGCGCGATGCGCGCGGCCGGTACCTGCACCCGAAGTTCGCGACGGTGCTGCTGAACGACCTGTTCGGCATCCAGTCGCGCGCCGGTTGCTCTTGCGCGGGTCCGTACGGGCATCGATTACTCGGCATCGACCAGCCGACGTCGGAGCTGTATCGCGACTGGGTGCGCAAGGGCTTCCAGGGCATCAAGCCCGGCTGGTGTCGCGTCGGATTCCATTACGCGATGGACGATGCCGAGGCCGCGTTCATCGTCGAGGCGGTCGAATTCGTCGCCGAACACGGCCATCGTTTCCTGCCGCTGTACGCGTTCGATCCGGGCACGGGCATGTGGTCGCATCGTGAGTATCGGGAGACGCACGACGCGTTTTCGCTCGACGCCGCGCTCGAAGCCCGTGGTTGCGACACGACGGCGCTGCCGCTCGCGGAACGCACGCGGATCTATGCAGAGTGTCTCGCCGAGGCGCACGAGTGGGCCGCTCGGCTGGGCGAACCCGCGAGCCCGCTGAAGACGACCGTCGAGCAGTTCGGCGAGCTTCAGTTCTTCAATGTAAGTTAGGATTTCTTCACCTCTCCCGCTTGCGGGAGAGGTCGGCAACAGCCGGGTGAGGGTCTCGTCATGGCAACAGGTTGGGCCGGCGACGGCGCCGTACAGCAGCAGATCGACGACAGCATCGAGGACGCGATCAAGCGCGCCCGCGCCCAGCTGCCGAGCGGGCCGAGCCTGACGCATTGCGAGGAATGCGGCGAGGCCATCCCCGAGGCACGCCAGGCTGGCCGTTCCCGGCGTTCGGCTGTGCATCGCGTGCCAGGACGAGGTCGACCGCCAGGCCCAGGCGACAAGCCCCTATAACCGCCGCGGCAGCAAGGACAGCCAGCTGCGTTGACGTCTTGCCGAGCGCGCCTTTCAGCCGCCCGTGAGCAGCTTGAATTCCTTCAGCTTCGCCGCCTTGCGGTCGAAGGTCACGGTGTGGGTGCAACCGGCCGTCTGGTTTGACTGGCCCAACAGGCAGTCCGCGAAGTCCGCAGGTCCGGCCCGGTATTGAATCAGGGCCGCAGCAACATCGGTCGACGACTCGATCTGCAGCTGGATGGTTTCCATGATCTGGTCGATCGCGTCGGCGATCTGATTCCTCGAGAAACCGTATCCGGTCGCAAGCGTCCAGGCGATCTCGGCAAGCACGACGTTCGACACGAGGCCGGGATCTTCGGACGAGCAGTGCTCGCGAATGAACGATCGGGCGGCGGCCGTCTGCCGGGGTTCATCCGCAACGATCAGCCGGACCAGGACGTTGGTATCAATCCCGATCATGGCGCGCGTACTTTGCAGCGATTGCTCGACCGACGGCCTCGTTCATCTCCTCGATGGTCAGCGCCCGCTTTGGCTTCGGCAGGATGCCCACGAGTTCGGAGATGTCTCGCTTGGCCGGCAAGAGCCTGACGCGACCGTCACCTTCCACGATGAACCTGACGCGATCACCGGGCTTCAGCCCAAGCCTGAGTCGTACGTCCTTTGGAACCGTAATCTGTCCCTTGCTCGTCATCTTGGCTTCGCTCATGGCGCCTTACCGAATCATGGAATCCTTACATAGTGTAAGGCACATTCGGCGCAGGCGGGTTGCCGATCATTTCACGACATCAGGTATTCGCTGGCAGCAGGCCACACGCATGGAAATGCCGTGATTTGCCCGGGTACCCGTTCTTGACGACCGGACACCCCTCGGGTCTAATTCCGGCCCTCATTGGCCCAGCCCTCTGCTGGGCCTGTCTACCGTGGCCAGGTAGCTCAGTTGGTAGAGCAGCGGATTGAAAATCCGCGTGTCGATGGTTCGATTCCGTCCCTGGCCACCACTTCCAACTGGTGTATTCCGATCACATGGTTTACATCTCATTCCGGACACATGGTTAACACTGTGTCCGGGGCGAAGGGATTGGGACCGGGCTCCACCCGATCCTCGTCTCGATCGAAGTACCCCAGATCGTACTCCAGGAAGCTGACCTGCCAGACCTGGTCGTCGACCTCGCGGATGCCCACCAGCTGCTCGGCCAGCGACGTACTCAGATTGATCTTGCGGCTGCCGACGCAGATGCGGCCGCAGCGCGTGATACGCACGGTGCGATCGTGGAACGGGTACTCGGGATCGAGCGGCGGCGCGTAAGGACGCGCTGAAGGTGTATAGATCTCGGCCGGATACAGCCCGCCGAGCGCCTGGTGCGGCCGCTCCTGGTTGTAAACGCGGATGAAGTCCTCGAACCGCTCCTGCTGCTGCAGGAAGTTGAACGCGGCGGGCTTGGTCGTCTCGTTCTTGAGCGTGAGGTGCATGCGCTCGTGGCGGCCGTTCTGCTGCGGCTTGCCGGGCTTGATGCGTTGCAGGCGGATCCCTAGGCGCAGCCACCACACCGCCAGGCGCGAGAGCCCGAACATCGCCCACGGCGCGGCGAAGGGGATGCCGTTGTCGGTGCGGATCGCGGCCGGGAGGCCAAAGTCGCGGAACGTGCGCTCGAACACGGAGAACGCGAACTTCGACTTCGTCGACTCGAGGCCTTCGCAGGTGAGCAGGTAGCGCGAGCGATAGTCGGTGACGGTGAGCGGGTAGCAGTACTGGCGGTTGCCGAGCAGGAACTCGCCCTTGTAGTCGGCGCACCAGAGCTCGTTGGGAGCCAGAGCTGCGGTGAGGGGCGTGCCGCAGGCCTTGTAGCGGCGGCGCTTGCGCCGCTTGATGAGGCCGTTGCGATCGAGCGCGGCGTGGATCGTGCTCACCGCGGGCGGCGGGATCATCGGGTACTCGCGGATCAGCTTGTCGCGGATCTTCGGTGCGCCCCAGGTTGGGTACTCCTTCTTGATCCCGAGGATCGCCCGCTCGACCTGGAACGGCAGCTTGTTGGCCTGGCGGTACGGGGCCTTGCTGCGGTCGTGGAGGCCGTCGAGGCCGCACTCCTTGTACCGGTCGAAGATCTTGTAGCCGGTGACCCGGGAGATGCCGAACTCCCGGCACAGGGGCGCCATCTTCTCGCCTTCGAGCAGGCGGGCTACGAATCGGAGGCGTTCATCCATCGGTTTACACTCGTTCCAGGGCATCTGGAGGTACTCCCCCAAATGCGGAAATGTGTAAACCATGTGCTCGGAATAAACTGCAAGCTATCTGTCGATAAGCTCAGTTTTCTGAATTTCATGAGGTTTCCGTCGTGATCGGCGGACCATCGGGCGTCGTTTTGGCCTGATTTTGGCTGACCATCGGACTGTCGGGAATCGGGTCGGTGGTTCGAGTCCGGAGCGGGGAATCCGGCCCAGACGGTGACCCGGAGTGCCCGACGTTGCGCCGGGTGCGTCGCGGGGAGGCGGGGCATGGGGGCAGGTCAATCATCGGCGCCGGTTGACAGCGAACCTAATACTCACGACCGGAAAGCCCCAAGATCAAGCTGCTACTTGTAGCGAGGGGACGTCTATCCAGCGCCGACTCGCCAATCCAGGATTGGCCAACGGCGGGCGCGCGCGATGCGAGCGAGTCGCGGATCCGGATGAACCGCGAAAGGTCGGCCGATACGTTCCAGCATGGGCACGTCGGTTGAACTGTCGCTGTAATAGCTGCTCGCGTCGAGTTCGATTCCGTTGGCGCGCGCCCAGGCTTCAGCCACCTCAACTTTGCCGTGGCTGTAGCAGATCGGCCTGTCCGGTTCGCCGGTGAGCCGGCCATCGGCGACCTGAAAACCCTGGAACAGCACCGCGTCGAGACCGAAGTCGTCGCGCGCCATCTCCGCCGCGTAACGCGAACTGGACGTGAGCAGCACCAACGGCTCCCCCGCGCGTCGATGCCGCTCCAGCACGGCGCTTGCACCTGGCGCCACGAATGGACGCACGTCCTCTTGCCACCAGGCTCGCGTCTCAGCGCGTACCGTGTCTTCAGCAAGCCCTCTGTAGCGGGCGAGCCCGAATCGCAGCGTCGCCTCCATGTCGAGCAAGCCGAGCCGATAGGCGCCAAGGCGGGCGGCCGCTTGCGCCATGTCCCAGGCGCTGATACGCCCCAGCCGCCGCTCGCGCTGAAGCCAGAGCCGCGTGGTATTGACGGTGATCAGGGTGCCATCAAGATCGAAGAACGCTGCGCCGCAAGGACTCACCATGACGCATGGAGCCTCAGTCGAGGCGCGGATAGCCGGTGATCCGGCTTATCTCGGCATATAGCGGCGCCAATCGCTCATACATCCGCTTATAGACACGCTCGTAGAGAGCATCGTAGGTGGCGACGTTCGCCGCGATGGGTTCGAAAAGTCGACCAATGCGCGTCATTTGCGCCACCGCCTGATCGAAATCCTTGTGCAGTCCCAGACCGACGGCACAGTCGATGGCCGCGCCCAGCCCGGATGTCTCGTGCGTGTGCGGGCGCGCGGTTGGCAGGTTGAAGATATCCGCGGTGAGCTGCATGGCGGCGTCGGACTGCGCGCCGCCACCGCTGACCCGCAGTTGAGTCAGGCCCAGGCGGCCGCGCTTCTCGATACGGTCGCGGCCTTCGCGCAGTGCGTAGGCCAGTCCTTCCAGGATCGCACGGTAGAGGTGCGCGCGCGTGTGTACGTCACCGAACCCGATCACCGCGCCCTTGGCTTCCGGCCCCGGCTCCCGCAGGCCCGGGCTCCAGTAGGGCTGCAGGGTCAGGCCCATCGATCCTGCAGGAACCGTGCCGACCATGTCGTCAAACAGCACTTCCGGCGCGACTCCCAGCGTCTCGGCCGTGGCGCGCTCTGCATGACCGAACTGTTCCTTGAACCAGTTGACCATCCAGTAACCGCGGAAGATCTGCACTTCGCAGCTGTACAGGCCGGGCACGGCAGCCGGATAGGGCGGCATCCCCGGTGTGACCTCGAGATAGGTCTGCGCAGTGACGTTGATCGTCGCCGTCGTGCCATACGAAAGCGCGCCCATGGTCGACGCCAAAGCGCCCGAGCCGAGGATCTCGCAGGCCTTGTCCGCCGCCGCGGCAATCACCGGCGTACCGGCGCGGATGCCCGTCTCGGCGCTGGCGGCAGCGGTCACCTCGCCGAGCACGCTGCCGACTGGCAGCAGTTCGGGGAGTTGCTCGGGCCGTACCGCCAATGCCTGCCACTTCCAGTCGGCGGCCGCTGCCCAGCGCTGTCGCCTGGAATCGAAGGGGAGGTAGGCCACCATCGAGCCGATCGAGTCGACAAAGCGGCCGGTCAGCCGATGATTCAACAAGCCCGACACAAGCAGGTACATGTGCGTGGTGGCGTGCAATGCCGGCTCGTGCTGCGCCAGCCAGTTGACCTCGGCTTCGCGCTGGAAGTGCCTCACGGTGTCGGCTTGCCGGGCCGCTTTGATCGCCAGCTGCCACCAGGGCTTGATCGCCGGAAACCGCGTCGCGCGGCGCTGGTCGAGCCAGATCAGCGCAGGATGCAGGCAGCGTCCATCGCGGTCGACCGGCATGATGGAAGCGCGCTGCGTCGTCACGGCGACACCGCGCACTGCCTCGCGCCAGTTCGACTGCTGCGCCCACAGTGCCCGGCAGCAGCGGGCCGCGGCGTTCCAGAAGCCGTCACCGTCGTGCTCCAGCCAGCCAGGCTGCGGTACCCGGTAATCGTTCAGGGGTTCCTGCGTCTGTGCCACGAGATTGCCGGCCAGATCGAACAGCAGAGCGCGCGCGCTCTGCGTGCCGCAGTCGATGGACAGCAGCAGTTCGCGCTGCGCGTTCATGCCGGAGGACCCGTCAGGTTGTCGTTGGCGAGGACGCCCCGCGGATCGAAGTAATCGAAGGTTGCCTTGAGTGCGGCCATCCCGACTGCGCCCTTCTCGGCCGGCAGATAGCCGGCGTGATCGCGACCGACCCCGTGCTGATGGCTGATCGTGCCGCCGCTCGCGACGATCGCCTCGCTGACCGCACGCTTGAGCGCGGTCCAGCGCTGCCAGGTGGTCTCCTGATCCGTGCCGACCCGGAACAAAAAGGTGCTGTACACGCTCGAGCCCGTGCCATAGACGTGCGAGAGGTGCGTATACGCATGGCAGCGTTCACCGAGCCCGGCCAAGGCCTCACGACCGGCGGTCTCGATTGCCCGCATGGTCGCCGTGCTTGAGCGCCAGGGCACCAGCGTTTCCATGGTGTCCACCGCGTAGCCGGCTTCCCAGAGAGCATTGCGCAGATAGACGCCGGTGAAACGCTTCTCCGCCCATTTGCGACCCAGCAGCGTGCCGGTCGACACGCCGCCGTGAGCACGCAGCACCGCCTTGGCCTGCTGCCACGCGGCGCCAACCTGCCTGCGGGTGCCGGTCAGCCCCAGCATGAGGAGGCACTTCTGTTCGCCGGCACCGCGCCAGGCAAGGAAACGCTCCAGCCAGGCGATCTGGCCGGCATGGCCCGCCAACCGCAGCGTCGTCAGCGTTTCGATCTCGTTCGACAGGCGCAGCATCGACAGCGGGACACGCGCTTGAGCCAGCGTCCGCGCAGCAGCCACGCCCGCGTCCCAGCTGGGCAGGAAGAGTCCGACGAATCGCTCCTCCTCGGGCAGGCGGCTGACCCGCACGATCGCTTCGGTAATCACGCCGAGGCGCCCCTCGGAGCCAAGCACCCACTCGCGCAGGTCGGGCCCGGCTGCGCTGGCGGCGAACGGCGGAATCGTCAACGTACCGCGAGGCGTTTCGACCGTGCCGCCGGCAAACAGCTGCTCGATTCGGCCATAGCGCAGCGACTGCTGACCGGAGGAACGCGTCGCAATCCAGCCACCCAGCGTCGCGTATTCGAAGCTTTGCGGGAAATGGCCGAGCATGCTGCCCCTGCCACGCAGCGCCGCCTCCAGGGCGGGTCCCGTCACGCCCGCCTGGAACCGCGCGAGCTGCGACGTTTCGTCGAATTCCAGCAGCGCGTTCATGCGCCGCATGTCCAGCGTCAAGCAGGGTCGATCGCCCGCCGGTGGCATCAGGTGGCCGGCGACACTCGTGGCGCCACCGCACGGAATCAACACGACCGCGTGTTGCTGCGCCCAGGCGAGCAGCTCACGGACCTGGGCGTCATTTTCGGGCCAGGCGACGCCGTCGGTCAGCCGCCCGACGTCGCCGAATCGCAGTCGTATCCAGTCTGCCAGGCTCTGCCCGACGCCGCAGCGCAACCGGTCCCCGGCGTTGATCGAAATCAACGGGTGGAGCGGCAAGGGTCCCCCAAGCCGCGATGGTTGTTCGCGGTCGATGCGCGCGCAGACCTCATCAAAGGTCGCGTCGCGCGGGGCGGTCCCCGGCCCGATCGCCGCGCTCAGGAATTCGACCGCTCCGGCCGGCACCGCGGCGGCAATCGCATCGTCACCCCAACCATTCCAGCGTCTCATGACACGTCTCTCTCACGCGCTCTCGCGGTTGGCGCCTGGTTCAGCGCGCGGCGGGATTGCCGCTCGATCGATCTGCAGAGTTCAATCTGCCGTTCGCGCTCCGCGTCGCTCCAGCCGAGGAGCGTCGACATGGCCTGCGCCGCGGGCGTGAGTGAATCGAGTCCCGCGCGCTCGTCAAACCAGGCGCGCGCGCTGCGGCGCACCCAGTAGTCCTCCAGCATCAAGGCTCCTTCGTGCGTGACGGCATGCCGCGCCTCTGCGGCCACGCCGCCACCATCGGCGACGATGGCGGCCGCCTCGTCACCGTAAAGCCGGACCAGTCGTTCGGCCTCAACCGGATCCGGGCTCAGTCGCGCGATCTCGCCGGCAGTCAGCGACCGCTCGCTGCCCGGCAAGGGGCGCGTCGCAGTACTGCACGGCAGGACGGGTTGGCCCAGCCTGTCCACGGCGAGATCGACGACGTGCTCGGCCATCGCGCGATAGGCGCTCAGCTTGCCTCCGGCGACCGAGATCAGGCCGCCGGGCGACGTCCAGATTTCGTCCTTCCGCGACACTTCATTTGCTCTCTTGCCGGGCTGCGAAACCAGCGGACGGATGCCTGACCACAGCGCAACAATGTCGCTTTCGGCGATCGCCGCGGTACGGAGATTCCGCTCAGCGGCTGCCAGCAGGTAGTCCACGTCCTGCCTCTCGAACGTGGGCCAGTACTCCGTCCTATCATGGAAGACGTCCGTGGTGCCCAGATAGGTGAAGCGTCCGCGAGGCACGGCGAATGCCATGCGCTTGTCGCTGGTGGGCAATACGATCGTGCCGTTGACCGGCAAGCGATCGCGGCGCAGTACGAGATGGATGCCGCGGCTCAGCACGAGCCGACGGTCCTGCTGCCCCTCCTCGAGTGAGCGCACCTCGTCCACCCAGACGCCTGCCGCGCTCACCACCGATCGTCCCATCACGCGCGCCTCGCGGTCTTCGCCCGACAGGGTCGACCTGACAGTGATGCCGACGGTTCGCCCGGCTTCCTGCAGCAGTCCCCCCACCGTCGCATAGCTCACGATCGTCGCTCCGGCCGCCTGCGCGGATCGAAGGTTCGCGACCACCAAGCGGGCGTCGTCCGTCAGGAACTCCGTATAGACGACTGCGCCACTCAATCCCACCGTCTTCACAAACGGTTCACGTCGCGCCAACTCCGTCGCGTCCAGGACCACGTGACGCTCCGCTGCCGGCACCTTCCCGAGTCTCTCGTATACCCAGAGTGCCGCGCGCAGCCCTGCCGTCCGGCCAGAGGTTCGGGTCGGTATCAGGAACGGCTCCAACTTGGACAGGTGCGGCGCGATCCGTCGCAGGATCTGACGCTCCGAGGCGGTTTCCTTTACGAGCGCGACGTCACCCTGCAGCAGGTACCGCAGGCCGCCGTGGATCATCTTCGAACTGCGGCTGCTGGTGCCGCTCGCAAAGTCGCGGCCTTCCAGCAGCGCGACGGACAGCCCGCGCAATGCGGCGTCGCGCGCGATGCCCGCGCCCGTCACACCGCCGCCAATGACGATCAGGTCGAAGCGCTGTCGTTCCAGCGCGGCAAAGCTGTGCGCCCGGTCTCGTGCGTCGATCCTGCCTTCCTTCGTCACATCCAGCCCTTTACGCAGCCTCGTCTTGCGATTGTAGGGCGGTTGATTTCCATGCATTGCACAGATGTTGAGGGGAGGCCGTCCCCGCCTGGCCGTTCGGTGGCCGGCTGGACATGTTCTTACGACAGGTCGGCGCTTCCCAAGCCACTCAGCAGGGTTCGAATCCCGTCACACGATCCAACCGATCGCCGGGGACGATCTCCGACCGAGCGCGTGCCGGCCTGCGCGCCGAGACCCGCAGCGCTTGCCAGCCAGCGCGGGCGAAGACCAGACTCAACCGATGAGAGCGAGGTGGTGGACCCTTGCGGCCATGGCGCCCGGGCTGGCTGGCTGTGGGCGACTCGACGAATTGCTCTACGCGCCGCCCACGACTCCGCAGCAATGGTGCGAGCAACGTCCGTGCATCGCCGTCGGCGGCACGGTACTCGACGAGCCACTGGGAACTGCGCTGGTGTTCCTGCTGGCGGGTTTGTGGCTCGCGGCCGGGATCTACTTCCTGGTGTCGCGACGTGATCAGGCGTCGCGATTCTGGCTCGGCATCGCCCTGGTGCTCGGCGGCATCGGTGCCGCCCTGGCCGGCGTCAGCTACCAGGCATTCGGCTACGTGCTGAAGTGCGCGGGCCGCGACCTGTGCGTGCTCACCGACGGCTATGAAGTCGGCTACAGCCTCGCGCAGGCACTGTCGGTAAGCGCCATGCTGACCGCCGTTTCCTACGCCTGCGCCACGGCGGGTCTGCGCCGCGGTTTGATCGGGTACGCGGTCCTGAATGCAGTCCTCTACGGAGCGATCTGCGTCGCGGGGGTCATGATGCCGAGCGCGAGGCTGCTGTCCTATTTCGTCCTGATGCTCTTTGCGCTGCCCGGCATCCTGATCGTCATCGTGGTCAGCACGCGCCGATATCTGCGCAACCATGACGCCATGGACGAGTCGCTCGTGGTCGGCACACTGCTGCTGGTCGGGGTCCAGGCGGCCTACTTTGCGTACCAGTCCGCCGGATTGACAAAGACGCTGTGGGACGACGGCAGGGGATTCTACTTTTCCGAAAACGACGTGTTGCACGTTGGCATGATGGTGTGGCTGGCTTACGTGGTGTTCGTCGTCGGTAAGCACCTGCGCGACGACTCCGCAGTCAACGTCTGGCCGCGGGCTGGCTGAGACATTGACAAGTTAACGGCATCGGACGAGCGGAAGCTGTTCGCCATTCTCACGCCGCAACCGCTTCGTTCCAACGTTCAAACGCGCGGGCCCGACGGAGCCGGTAGAACGCCGCCGACACCAGCTGGCGTTGCAGGTTGAACAGGCTGTAGACGACGGCGTGGGCGCTCAAGAATCGCTGCGCCTGCGTGGGCGAACTGAAACGGCGCATGCCCCGCTCCCGGGCACGGGTCGGCTGGTGGGAGAGCTCCGCCCGGTTGTTCGCGTAGCGACCGGTGTCGTGGATCGCGGCCGGCATCAGTTCCCGGCGGGCGACGCCGTAGCTGCCCAGCTTGTCGGTCACGATCTTCCAGGGCCAATTGCCGTGAGATCTAAGCAACCGCCGGAAGAATCGCTTGGCCGCCTCGGCGTCCCGTCGAGCCTGTAGGTACACATCGACGACGTCGCCGTCCTGATCCACCGCCCGCCACAGGTAGTGACGCTGCCCCGCGATCGTGACGAATACCTCATCGATGAAGAACGTGTCGCCGAACCCGGGGTGCCTGCGCTTGAGTCGTCTGGAAAACAGCGGGCCGAACTTGTTGCACCACAGCCGGACCGACTCGTAGCTCACCTCGATTCCCCGCTCGGCGAGCAGGTTCTCAATGTCGCGGTGGCTGAGGTTGAAACGATGGTAGAGCCAGACCGCGTATTGAATGATGGCGGGCGGGAATCGGTGTCGTTTGTAGAGATTGGCCGATGGGTGCATGTGGGGATGGTTGCCCAACCCCACTTAACCTGACAGTACCGACGAAAGGCTGTGACGGTCGGTTGGAAGCCGGCCGCCACAACGCACACCAACATTGGGTTCAGGTAAAGAACCCCTCGGCCGCCAACAGGCTCCACAGTCGCCCAACCGCCCGTCCAGCATCACGGGCAATGCGATTGAGATCGTCCGCGACGAATCGACCGTTCCACACCTGCAATTGCCCGTCGATCAGTACGTGACGCACCATCATGCCGTTCGCGTACAGCAGATTGTTCAACGGTTCCGGCGGCAGAGTTCCCACGCCGACCAGTGGACCGCTGACATCGATCGAGACGAGGTCCGCCTTGGCGCCGACGGCGATGCGTCCGAGGTCCGGGCGGCGTAACCCCGCTGCGGCTACGCGCGTCGCGCCGTCGATGGCGTGCCACATCGTCGGCTGCGTCATGGGGACCGGGCTGGTGGCGCCGATCAGCGAACGCCGCGCCTGGCCGTAAAGCACGGCAAGCTTCAGGTTCTCGACATAGTCGTTGGAATGCGTGTCGATGCCGATGTTGACGCGCATCTGCTGTGCGAGCGCCTCCGGATACGGCTGGGTACCGCCGCCGGCGCCACCCGCCGATGGGCAGTGCGCATAGACACCGCCGTTGGCGTTCAGCACAGCCGGGTCAACCGCGAAATCGAGGCCGCTCATATGCGCGCCGAAGAACGGACCGTTCATGAGACCGAGGCTCGAGCACCACTGTGCCGGCGTCATCCCCCACAGCCGCTTTACCGTGTTCGTTTCATTGGCAGACTGCGACAGGTGGATGTGGATTCCCGTGCCCAGCTCGGCCGCCGCCGCAGCGAGGGCTCGCATCGTCTCTGGCGTTTGGGTATCCGTGGCGTGCGGCGACATCATCGGCTGTATCCGACCGTTGCCGGCATTGCGATTGCGACGGCCGAATTCCAAGTTTGCCTGGATTTCAGCGAGGGTGCCGGGCACGGAGTCGAACAACGCTTGGTCGTTGGCGCGGAACCAGATCGGGAACAGGCGGTGAATGCCCGGGATCATGCCGCCCGGATAGCCGCGGGCGCCCAGGCGTTTCGCGACCCGGACATAGGACTCGGCCTGTTTCAGGCTCAGCGCCATTTCCACCTGCGTAGTGCAGCCCGACATGATCAGTTCTGCAAGGTTGAATGCCGTTACTGCGTCGAGTTCCTCGTCCGTGAGGGTATCGGCGAGCACCAGCGGCCGCGCGAACGATCGTCCCATCTCGATGATGCCGCGAGTCGTCGTGCCGCCCGCCACGTGCGTATGACCGCTGATAAAGCCGGGAACAACAAAATGCCGACGGGCGTCGAGTCTTGCCGCCTCGCCATAACGACGCGACGCCCCCGATGAGTCCTCGATGTCGACGATGCGGTCGCCATCAACCAGAATAGCCACATTCCTGCGGATCTTGAGCGCCCCGTCGACCTCGACCAGCGCGAGGCCCGCATCGATCACGTAGTGGCGACCCTCATTGCGGTACGGGCCGGCATCGACATCGCCGCCGCTCGCCTGGCTGTTGTCGCTGGCGGCGTGCGCCAGCAATGGCGCTGCCAAAGATCCGCCGAGGGCGGCGGCCAGAAACGACCGCCGGGTCGGTCCGGGCCCCGATGGGTTACTCGGCGAAGAATCGGTCTGGGCCGCGGCGCAAACGAAGCAGGCGCCTGTATGGTCATGTGGTTCGTGGCTCATGCGTACTCCTCCTCGAGGTCATAGTTGTTGGACTTTTGATACCCGTCGGCACGCGACAGCAAAATCCATCTGCGTGTCGATCTCCTGATGCACCGCGATCGTACTCACGATGCAAGGCTATGGATCGCTCGTCAAGGCGCGATGCAGCATTCACAACCATGAATATTGGCGGCGATTTAGGTTCATTGGCCACGACACGGAGTGCTTACTTAGGTCTTGTCAGGTTAAGTCGCTAGAGGCGGAACGAGCGGGAGTGAGCGATCGCTCAGGCGGAGGGGGTCGCCGCTGCCCAGGGCGATCCGCTTTGGCTCGAATCAAGCGAAGCGTCGATCGGCGGATCAGGTGGCTTTGAACGTTGAAGTTGTTGTAGATGGCGGGTACCCGACGCACCGACGCGTCTCGATGTCGGTCATCGACTTACGCGCGCCGCTCCGGCGACGTGACGCGACGGCCCTCGTCGGCTCATTGGGTGGGGCGCGCGACGGCCCCGCCTCGGGCCCGGAGTGGTCCCCTCTGCGGCGGTCGCGTGCCGGGCATGGCGGCTCCCATGTCGGGCCCCGCGCGTCACGTCGGGCGCGAGGGAAGTGCGCTCGCTGGGTGCGTCGGCGGAGGGCCGCGTGGGGTCGGGCCCGTGGGCGGTGCGGGCCTCCCTCCGAGGGATCATTAGATCAACATCAAATGATCACTCGATGTCATCGAGTGGTTCATCGCGGCCGCGCGGTTCGGATGGACCTCGGCCCGAGGTCCTCCAAGGCGATGTTCGGGATGGGCGTTCGCAATTCTTGTGAGAGAGGTCGGGATTCCGGTTGGGGGGCGGGCTCGGTCAGGAGATCGCGGCACGGCGAACAGTTAGTAGCCGCTGTAGGATTCTCGGCGCGAGCCCCAAAGGTCTAGCGTCTGCGCGAACGTTCGCTGGAATCGGTGCTACCGCGACACGAGATCACGACGCCCCGGCGGGGGCGTGCTCGGCCAGCAACGCCTGCAGCGTCAAAACGCGAATAGCAGGCGTTCGCGGCAATGTGCCCTCGGCTGCGGCTGCGCCAGACCTTGCAGCGCTGCGCAGCCTGCGGAAGCCCCTGATTCAAGTTTCGCCGTTTGGCGAAATACTTGTCGCATGGCCAGCAAGCCACTCCGCGCATCTCCAGATGAAGTCTTCAAGGCACTCGGGAGCCCCGGACGGCTGACGCTTGTTCGAACACTCATGGACGGCGAGCGCTGCGTTTGCGATCTCGTGCACGCGGTCGGGCTGGGCTGGTCCACCACCTCGAAGCACCTCGACGTCCTGCGCGAAGCGGGCGTCGTGTCCAGCGACAAGCGCGGCCAGAAGATCTTCTACCGCCTCGAGTTGGACTGCGTACCGCAATTCATCGACTGCCTGGACAAAGCACGCCTTGGCCGAACCGCAAAGCGCGCCGCGTGTGACTGCGCTTGAGGCGGCACGACGGAGAACAGTATGGCGACCCTTACTCTCGAGCCCGGTGCACGACATGAACTGAAGATCTTCGGTCTTCTGGCCGCCGTCTTCGCCGCCGTCTACTTTCTCCCCGTAGGCGAGCCGCGCTTCGATGGCGCCGTCAGCGAAGCACTTGAACTGACCAAATGGTACGCACGCGAACACGTCGTGCTGTGCCTGCTGCCCGCATTCTGGATCGCCGGCGCGATTGCCGCGTTCGTGTCGCAGGCGTCCGTCATGCGCTTCCTGGGACCCACGGCACCGAAGCCTCTCGCTTACGGTGTCGGGTCCGTTTCCGGAACCATCCTCGCCGTCTGCTCTTGCACCGTGCTGCCGCTGTTCTCGGGCATTTACCGCATGGGCGCAGGACTCGGCCCGGCGACGGCATTCCTCTACTCCGGCCCTGCGATCAACGTGCTGGCCATCGTCATGACGGCGAAGGTGCTCGGTGCACAGCTGGGTCTTGCCCGTGCCGTGGGTGCGGTGGCGTTCAGCGTGATCATCGGCTTGCTCATGGCATTGATCTTCCGCCACGAAGAGCAGCAGAAGGCCGCCGCAGCCGTTGCACTGCCTGAGCCGGAGGCCGGACGGCCGCTGTCGCAGACGGCTGCCTTCTTCGCCGTGCTGGTCGGTATCCTCGTGTTCGCGAACTGGGGTGCGGCTTCACAGAAGACCGGCTTCTTCGCGGCGGTGTACTCGGTCAAGTGGCTGATCACCTCCGGGCTCGGCGTCGGGCTGGCGTTCATGTTATGGCGATGGTTTCAGCTCGAGCCGGTGCGTATCGCCATGGTCGCCGCGGCAACGATGATCACCGCGTTCGCCACTGCCCGGGCACCCGACCTGGCCGTTCCTCGTCGCGATACTCGGGCTCGCGTGGCTCACGGCCGGTCGCAAGGATGAAGCCGGCGAGTGGTTCAACCAGGCGTGGGATTACACCAAGCAGATCGTGCCGCTGCTGCTGGGTGGTGTGCTCGTCGCAGGCTTCCTGCTCGGTCGTCCCGGTCACGAAGGGATGATTCCGTCGGAGTGGATCACCGGGCTCGTCGGCGGCAACTCCCTCGCATCCAACCTGTTCGCCGCGATCGCAGGTGCGTTCATGTATTTCGCCACGCTGACCGAAGTCCCGATCGTGCAGGGTCTCGTCGGCAGCGGCATGGGTTCCGGTCCGGCACTCGCCCTGCTGCTCGCCGGGCCCGCGCTGAGCCTGCCCGCCATGCTGGTGCTCAACTCGATTCTCGGCCTGAAGAAGACCGTCACGTACATAGCGCTGGTCGTCGTCATGGCGACGATCACGGGCATGGGTTACGGCCTTCTGGTGAACTGATGCGGGGCAGCCCCGCGGGAGATGACGCATGAAGATCCAGATCCTCGGCTCCGGCTGCGCGAAGTGCCGCGCCCTCGCCGGCGGTAACAGAACAGGCTGCACACGACATGGGACTGACCTACGAGCTCGAAAAGATTACCGACGTGAAGCGTTTCGCCGACTTCGGCGTGATGTTCACGCCCGCGCTGGCCGTCGATGGCGCCGTGAAGTTGAGCGGCAAGGTGCCGTCGCTCGACGAAGCGAAGAAGCTGCTGAGCTGATCATGACGCGCGTCCCTGGAAGGGGGGCGTCGGCGCGGTTCGGAAAAGGTTCGGTCGCGATGCCGGTAAGCCGTTGACCGCGTTGGGGCGCTCAAAAGACTAAGCCGGTTTTCCGGTGTTCGGTTCGGGATAGGCTCGGTCGATCTGGCGCGAAAGCTGGAGGTATTCCGGAATTACCACAACGGCCATCGTGTGCATCGCGCGATCGCGGGGCTCACGCCAGCCCAGCGCGCCGGCGCACTCGGTCCCGCTCCGCCACGCTGGATTGCTATGGTTGGCAGCATCATTGCCAGGGCCTGTTCGAGGTCCCGGTCGCCGCCTGACTACGATTTCGCCGCCGACAGCCCGCGCCAACCCGCAGGGGAGCCGCAACGAAAGGCCGACAGCAGGTTGAGTCACTGCTGCCGGCCCCTGCGTCGAATCGTCGCTAACCCTCTCGATTCAGTCGTCCAGCCCGGACCCGTCGATCTGGTGTGCCTTGCGCACGTCCTTGTCCTTGCCCGGTCCATGGCAGTTCGCGCAGCGCTCGATCACCGTGGTGCCGATGGCCGATTGGTTCGTCGAGAACGAAGCGCCGCCCGTGCGAATCATGTGAGTCCTACATCTGCCTTGTCGTGGCAGGATGAACACACCGCGGCGGTGGGCGAAATCTTGACGTCGTCGGTTGGGTTGACGCTGATCGTGCGCAGCGCAGGTGGAGTCAGACGATGTGCTCTTCGTGTTCACCGTCGTGCCGAGCACGCTCTTCGCGAGCGGCAGCTCGAACGTTCCCTTGCCGTTCACCTCGACGTACAATCATGCAGTTGCGCAATTCAGCCGGGAACTTCACATAACTGAAGTCGTTGACCGAACTGCGGAAACCGATGATGACCAACGGCGTCTCGCGGAAGCCGCCCGCGTGGATCGAGTGGACCATCGTCTTGAAGTCGATGGGCGTTTCGGGGCCTGCGACGCGTGGATCCACGGCTGGGTCAGTCGGAAGGTAGCGATAGGGAACATCGGTCTGGTTCGGGTTGTGGCAGACCACGCATACCGCGAGATTCTCATTGCGGTTGCCGCCGTGCAGGCTGAGCCGAGGTACCACGGTGTCGCCGTGCGGCCGCCCGTCGTGGCAGACCTGGCACTTGCGGATGTCCACTACCGGGCGGCGCGGATTGACGCCAGCATCGCCGTCGATGCGTCGGCCGGTGCGAACGTGAAGTTCGCGGCGGCGCTGCGAACGGGCACGTTGACGAACGTCGTGGAGGTCGCAGTCACCGTCGGCGGCGGACAGGCATACGCCGGGTCGACGTCGCTGCAGACCGGGCGTCCTTCGAAGGCAACGCGGCCACGGAACACCGGGGCCACGAACCTGATGGCCGCACCGTCCGTGTGATGGCGTAACGGTGGAGCAGGGATGCGGCGCCAGGGCATAAGAACTCGCTTAGACATGCCACAGCCGCGCTCTGGAGCCCCGTGACCCGAACCGGCATCGCCGCTCCGCTGCCGAGCGCAGCCGTGGAGATGCTGGTAAGCGTTGGATTTTCGCTGCCGGTGCCCGTCATGTCGGTTGCCGGATCCCAGGTGATGTCGAGCGCCAGGCTGGCGCCATATGCGCTCTTGAAGGCGGCTGAGTTCTTGATGTCCCAGGTGTTATCCGCGAGCGGGTCGGTGACGGTCGGATTCGTCACGGAAAACACGACCTTCACGTCGTAGGAGCCTGCGGACAGAGCGTTCGGCGTAACGATCACGTTTTCGATGTTGTACTGGAAATACTTGGTCGCGCCCCACTCGAGCGATTGCGCGTCAGCCGTCGAAGCGAAGGCTGTCAACGTGGCGAGCAGTGTGCCTACGAGCTTGAGGCGGGTGGCGGCATAGATCTTCTTGAGCATGGTGGTTCTCCCCGTGAAGTACTGCGCCACAAGGTCTTGGCAGGCCTGGCATTCGCATCACGTAGACCGTCTATCACGGGCATGTGGACCGTCGAACGGCCAACCTGACACTTAGTGACGCAGATCACGGACAAGATCGCGAGTGATTGCTATTCGCGCGAGCCGGCCGCATCGCCGCTACGGCGTCGTGTCGGTGGCGAATTCGTAGTCAGGCGGCGACCGGGATCTCGAACAGGCCCCGGCAGTGGGTACTGACAAGTTAACTATCTTCGTTCTGAAAAGCGGGAATTCGGTGCTACGGACAACGCCATCCGGAATCGCAGTGGGCGTTGTCGTCGAGTTATGGGGCAATTTGCGCCGGAGTGAGCGGCGTCGGCCCACGCCCGCGAGTTAACTTGTCAATACCCTGCCTCATGAGCCAACGACGCGCCGGCCTCCACGTGAAGGCCGGCGCATCCTCAGGAAATCACTGCGGCAGCAGCAGGATCCGCGTCGTAACCGCATCCTGGTTGGGCGAGGTCACCGGGCCTGAGCCGCCGGTTACGCCGGGATTACCACGGAAATCCGTCCAAAGCGGATGCGCGACATTGTCGGACCCGATCGCGACGCCGGTGTAATCCCCGATGAAGGCACCGGAGGCGAACTGGATGCCTGGATCCGACGACTGCTCGGTGATGCGCGTGGATGATCCGGACCACGCAATACCGCCATTGTTCGATGCCACGTAGGCATAGTCGATTTCGAGGCTCGCACTGCCCGCGAATTCACGCGTGTAATACGAGACGATGACGTTGTCGTCGTTGGCTGCGACCCAGGGGTAGATCTTGTCCTGGGCGGTAGTGGTCAGCTGCCTAATTTCGCTCCAGTTCACGCCGTCCAGCGAGGACTGGATGAACACCTGGACGCTCGTAGGCGCGCAACCCGCGCCGCCGTACGCCGGGTCGCAGAACATCGTCGCATCGCCATTTCGGTTATCCGCCCACGCAAGGTACAGCTTGCCCGTGATGCGGTCGACCGTCAGAGACGGGAACGTGTTGGTGCGGAAGTGAAGTCCGGTAAGTACGCCCCGCCCGCCGAAGATCGGGAAGTTCTCGTCCACGTTGCGGCTGACCACGGTCTGCGAGAAGGTCTTTCCGCCATCGGTCGACTTGGCGACGATGTTGTAGTCGAGGTAGCCATCCGCCGCTACCGCGCCCTCGAAGGACACGTAGATGTTGCCGTCATTGCCGTACACGGGAACCGAGCCCTGGTTGTACTTGTAGGGTCCGCTCACGTCCACCCAGTTCGACCAGGTCGCGCCGAAGTTGCTGGAAGTCGCTGCAACGATAGGCGATTCGATATAGCCGAACGCGTTGTTGCTCTTGAAGCGCGTCCAGCTGATCGTGACCTTGCCGCTGTTGGGGTCGGCACCCACCCAGAGCTTGTCGTTGAAGAACGTCGTCCCGCCGCTGTTCGCAACCAGCGTAGGCGCATCCCAGTGCAGGCCACCGTCATGCGACACGCTCACGAAGATGCCGTCGGATTCATCCACCCGGTTGAAGCCGATGTTGGCGTAGTAGACCGTGTTGTTGGCACCGAAGGCGATGGTCGGGTCGCCCACGGAAGTGAGCTTCTTGAACACGCCCTTCGGATCGCCGCTGAAGCCCACGCCCGGCAACTTGATGTTGGTCCAGGAAAGGCCGCCATTGAGGGACACGTACACCCAGCCGCTGCCGTCGTTGCGCAGCGTGCCGCCCGACAGGATGCAGCAATCGCGATAGTCGTTCGCGCCTGCGACCAGGTTCTGTGGGTTGGCCGGGTTGACGGCGATGGCCGTCTCGTTCTGCGCCGCGCGGCAGCCCTGGTTTACGCCTGCGCCGACGTTGTAATTATCATTCGAGATGACGTTGACGTTCGTGACGAAGGGATTATACGGATTCGCGTTGTTTACGTTGTCGTACGACTGGCATTGTGCCAGCACGTCTCCATAACCCAGCTTGAGGCCGGGAATGCCCGTGAACTCATGGAACGGGTTGCTGATGACGTCGCGCGGCTTCGGGCCGTTGGCCGCCGTCGCGGTCACGGCAAACATAAGCAGGCTGACTAAGATCTTAGGGCGCTTCATTGATGATACCTCTTGAAGTTTCCCTGAAATTGACGATGCGGGTATGGACTGTCGGCGTCCAATAGATTGCCCTCCATGGCCAGCGCTCCGGGCACGGGCGCCGCGAGTCTCGTAAGGCAGGCACGTCCCCATTTGTCGTTGCTCTTGTCTTGGCCCGCGCGTGTGCCGGGCTGCCGAACCCTTTTACCACAAGGTGCCCGGGGGCAATCATCACTTGCCATAACGCGCCTGGCGGGCAAAGGCTCCGTGATCTCACGACGTTGACGCGAGATGGACTGCGGGGTGCGAATCGGCGATCAGGCGGCAAGCGGCGGCCGGCAGAGTCCGCGGCCATGGCCTTGCCACGCGACTGAATGGATGCTGGCAACGGCCCTGGCGGAGGGTACTGGCGACTTCCCGCCCAGAGCTCGGTGCGCGCGCTCGCGGTGGTAGTAGCGCATGAAGTCGGAGAGTTTCCGTAGGCGGCTCCAGCCCGGTACGCGGTTCGGACACCGTTCGGTCGCGATGCCGCGAGCCCGTTGCGAGTCTTCGGCTTACGGGGTGGTTCGGTCGGCAGGCACGCGCCCGGTTCGGTATAGGCTCGGTCGGGCCGGGCGGTTCGGTTGGCTGAGGCGAAAACCCTTCCGGTTCTTCGCCTTGCTCGCGCCGAACCGGGCTCTCCGTTGTATTGAAAATCCGCGTGTCGATGGTTCGATGGACTCGGGCCATCCATGGCCCTCGCCCCTCGGGCATGCGGCGCATGTCCAAATTCGCTCCCGGCGAATTTGTCCGTCCCTGGCGACCACTTCCAACTGGTCCATTCCGGACACACGGGTAACCCTCTAGCGCCGGACCGGTTGTCGGCGCTCTCCACCCAGCATGCCTCGTTATCGAGGAACCCCAAGTCGTAGCGCAGGGGGCTCACCAGCAAGACCTGGTCGGGGGTTGCCGGGTCGCACCCGCTCCTGACGGGCACGACCCGGCGTGTCCAGTCAGCATTTCACCGAGCGACGCTTCACTTTCCGGTTGCGGGCGTGGTCTGGAGCTGCTCCAGCACCTGATCCACGCTGAAGGTTCCCGATTTCTGGCTCGGCGGGAACTCCTTGAATGTTGCGATGAACTGCCCGACCGCGACCTGCGCCGGCACGAACATCCACAGCTTGTTGGCTGCCCAGCCGAAGTACATCTGCGCCTCGCTGGGAAACCGCTCGAAGGGATCCTGCCGCAGGTTGATGACCTCAGGCGCGTTCAGCGACTTGAGCTGGGCCGAAGCAATATTGCCGTCCATGATCTTGAAATGGATCTTCCAGTCATCGACGCGGAGGGCATTCAGGTTGGCGTTGTCGTCGAAGTAGAAGATTTCGCGGCGTGGACCCTTTGCCTGCTCCCCCTTGAAGAACGGCATGAAGTTATAGCCGTCGAGATGAACCTTGAAGGTCGTGTTGCCGACCTTCGTTCCCTTCATGAGCTTCTCTTTCACGTCGGGATCGCCGGCGGCGGCGAGGAACGTCGGCAGCCAGTCCTCATTGGACATGATGTCGTTGACGATCGTGCCGGGCTTGATGACGCCGGGCCAGCGCGCGAGGCCGGGCACCCGCATGCCGCCTTCCCAGGTGGTGCCCTTCTCGCCCTTGAAGGGCGTGTTGCCCCCATCCGGCCAGCTCATGATTTCCGCGCCATTGTCGGACGTGAACAGCACGATGGTGTTGTCGGCGATGCCCAGTTCATCGAGCTTCTTGAGCAGCTCGCCGACGACGTGGTCGAGTTCCATCATGCCGTCTGCATAGAGGCCGAACCCACTCTTGTTCTCCCAGTTGGGCGAGAGGTGCGTCCAGACGTGCATGCGGGTCGTGTTGTGCCAGAGGAAAAATGGTCTTCCGGCCTTGACCGATCGGCTCATGAAGTCCAGCGAGCGGGCCAGCAGATCTTCCTCGACGGTTTCCATGCGCTTGCGGGTGATCGGGCCTGTGTCCTTGCAGACCTGCTTGCCGACCTTGCCGAACCGAGGGTCGTCGGTTGGGTCATCCACGGACGTCGCCTTGCAGTCGAGCAGCCCGCGCGGGCCGAACGTCCTGGCGAAGTTGGCGGTCTTCGGATAGTCGGGATCTTCGGGCTCCTCTTCCGCGTTCAGGTGGTAGAGGTTGCCGTAGAACTCGTCGAAACCATGGACGGTCGGCAGATACTCGTTGCGGTCGCCGAGGTGGTTCTTGCCTGATTGCGCGGTGACGTAGCCGTAAGGCTTGAGTAGTTCGGCGATGGTTGGGTCCTTGGCCTGCAATCCCTGCTTCGCGCCCGGCATGCCGACCTTGAGCAGCCCCGTGCGGAACGGGTGCTGGCCGGTGATGAAGGCCGCCCGGCCGGCCGTGCAGGACTGCTGCCCGTAGTAGTCGGTGAACAGCGCTCCCTCGCTGGCGATGCGGTCGATGTTGGGCGTGCGCCCGCCCATCATGCCTCGATGGTAGGCGCTGACGTTCCAGACCCCGATGTCGTCGGACATGATGACCAGGATGTTGGGCTTCCTGTCGGCAGCGTTCGCAACACCGAGACCGCCAAATGCGCAAGACAGTGCCAGCGCGGGGAGTAGGAGGCGCACGTACATATCGAGCATCCTTACGGCGAGTGGCGAGGCCGAATCACAAATGCTCCGGTTTCACGGCAAATGGCAGACGGGGAAATACCGACATTCCTGTACCGGACGGAAACGCCTGGGGCCGATTCCAGGCGGCGGTGCCGGCGTTGATTCCATTTCGCGGCTCATTACCAGCGGAAGTTGACCGCCATCGCGGGGCCGCTGAAGCTCAGGCTGTCGATCGCGCCGTCGGAGTCGTACTTGAGGTAGCGCCACTGCGCGACCAGCTCGCCCCAATTGAACGAGTGGCCCAGGCCCGTCATCAGCTGGTAGGTCAGGTCGGATTCGCCGGTGCCGATATCAGCGTAGTAGGGTGCGAACCACGATCGGTTGGCGCCGAACGAGAGCCGTCCCTTGACACCAACGATGCCGTCCCAGTGGGTCACGCTCACCTTCCTGCTGCCCGACCGGTCGGGCAGCGGGATTGAGCCGACATTGCCGCTCAGGCTGAAATCGACCTTCTGCTCGGCGTCGACCATGCGTGCTCCCAGTAAAGCGTCGACCTCGAGTCCGGGCTCGGCCACTGCTCGGTACTCACCGGCCAGGGTCCAGGCGTAGCTCTTCGCGTCGAAAGTGACCTTGCCGCTCACGTCCGCCGGCACTTGACTCTGGCCGATCAGGAAATCGCGCGTCTGCGACTTCGTATCGCCGACGTCCGCGTAGAGTAGATCGGTAAATCCGCCCCAGCGCCCATTGCGAGCCTCGAATGAGCCCATGAACGTGAATTTCAGGCTGTCGATCATGTCGGCTGGATCGACGGTGAAGTCGCTGCCGGCGCCGGCGGGTGGCGGGGGGAAGGTCGTTCTGCCTGTGATGCTGGAGAACCAGCCGTAGAGGCTAATCCCGAACTGCCACGGCTGCGAGGCCTGCGCGCCGGCCGCGGCCGGGATCAGCAGTGATACTGCGCACAGGGCCGTGGCGATACGCCCGTTCATCGGATACATGATTCAATTCCTTCTGGGTGACGAAGGTCCCAAGACTGGGAATCATCGTCCTTCGGCGGGCTGACATGTCGATGCCTCGAAGGGCCAGTGGCTTATGGTGTGATTCCTCACGCGCGACTGCACTCGGTATTTTCCAGCGAGTCGCTGCGGCGCCTGCCGCCCGGCCTTGCGCACGGCGCCAGATGAATAGCACCTATTGCAAGTGGCCGTCACCGCCTCGAGCATCTTTCGGATACATTCATCGCGCAGGACGCGCGGCGAACAATCCACATGCAGAGTTTCCGATCTTTCCGGTAGAAGACCTCGAGACGCCGCTGAGTATCAAACGGTTGTGCTCCGCAAATATTGGATCCGTGACGAACTGACCCCGTTGCGGGAGGTCCATTCCGGACACATGGGTAACACTTTGGCGCCGAACTGGCTCTCGGCGCTCTCCAACCGACACGTTTCATTGTCGAAGTAGCCCAAGTCGTAGCGCATGAAGCGGACCAGCCAGACCTGGTCGGCCACCTGTTTGAGGCCCACTTTCTGTCCGGCGAAGACGGTGCTTAGGTTGATCTTTCGGCTGTCGAGGCAGATCCGGCCGCAGCGTGTGACGATCAGCGTGGCGAATCGTTCGCCGCCGCCACGAATGTGCGTGTCATCAGCTGAACCGCACCGGCTTCTCCGGAGACAGTCTTGTGTGAGTCAGGCTGCCATGGCCTGAGTCGCACGTTGCCGATGGTACGCCAGCTCGAACTCGGCCGGCGGAACGTCGCCGGTCGTGCCGACGGAAGCTTCGATGCCGCACTCGGCCAGCCGTTCGCTGTAACGGATCGACAGGTACTGTACGCCGCGATCGCCGTGACGGATCAGCCCGGCCGTGGCCGAGCGGGCGTGGATCGCCTGCTCGAGCGCATCGAGCACCAGATCCGCCGGCCGATGGGCGTTCTCCTCGGCGACCGTCGTCACCTTGAACGCCTTGCCGCGGGTGAGCCCGCACAGGCCCATCTGCCGCATCAGCCGCTGCACGGTGCAGCGGGCCACCGCGAACCATGCTCGCCCTGTTGCTCCAGGACCAGCCGCACGGCACGCTCCCTGATTTCCGCTGAATACCGCTTCTGTGTTCCCATAAACTCCATCCTCTCTCAGGTTGAAGTCTCCGGGAAAGCCGGTGCGGTTCAATCGGGCTCGACACGGCCCTGTTCCTGACCGGAGTCGTCCAGACCGCACCCCAGGAAATTCTGGACGACTTCGGAAGAAAGGACCGCGTCACTGTGTCTAAAGCCCGGCGCTGGCGAGGCTCGCGTCCAGGTTCTTCAGGAAATCTTCGTAGGCCAGAGCATACGCGCGCTGCCAGTGCTCGTTGCTGGCCACTTGGCCCTCCTCACGGCCATGGCCCTTCACTTCGAGCGTACGTTTCTGTCCGGTGACCGTAATGGACAGGACCGTTCGAATATCCGCCTCAAACGCGATCTCCGCGAACCCGGGCCTGAACCACGCCCAGAACTCCTTGATCGCCACATCCACGGAATCCCCACGCGAGTTCGCGCCAACCGTGTAACCGCGGCGTTTCAGTCCCTCGGCGATCAGGGCCTGCACCTCTGTTTCGACGGTTGCGGGCGGCGTGAGCGCCACGTCGCCCAGCGCGGCACCGAAGCCGCCGCGTTGGCGCCCGATCATCGTCTTGAGCGTCTCGCGCGAAGCGGTATTGACGTCGCCGTCGATGGACGGTGTGGAGGCCTGCGACGGCTTGTTCTCAAAATGACGCTCGTCGGTCACCTTGGTGATCGAGATCGCGCCTTTGTCGGCAGTGGCGACGGTCGATACCGGCGCGTTCAGAGCAATCGTGCGCCTGCCAGTTGCGCACCCGGCGCTCAACGCGCAAATCACGATCAGCGCGACGGTCAGGTTGACTTCTCGGATCTTCATGTCGGATCTCCTTCCACGCAGAACTCGATGGCCGCGACCCACATCACGGGAGGTGAGTCATTGGCGATGTCGATCACGCGACTCGTGAACGACAGTGGTCGTCCTCCTGGCGGGCAGGCTTGCGGGGCTCCTCTGCCGCTCGAAATGCGTTACGAGGGTGATGTCCGTGTAGCCCAGCACTTGAGGTCGCGGGATCGTGGCTTGCCGCAAGCCGCGGCGGCGGGGCGGTTGATGCTGATGGATCTTGTCCGCACCGAGGTATGGGCAGATGCACCTGCCGGAGCCATGCAAGTGATGGCAGGGGCCGCAGCTGCACGCCGCCCGTTCCGCTCGGTCGCGATACGGCGGGCCCATTGCGCTTCTTAGGTTTTGTGCGGGGCTCCCTCGGCCGTCGTCCCGAAGATTCGCGTGTCGATGGTTCGATGGACTCGGGCCGTCCGTGGCCCTCGCCCATTGGGCATGCGCTGCACGTGCAAATTCGCTCCCGGCGAATTTGTCCGTCCCGGGCCACCACTTCCAACTCCATGAATTCCGTGCGATTGCCGTCGTGACCGGCGGACCATCGGGTGCCGATTAGGGCGCTTTTGGGCTGACCATCGGACTGAGAGTCCGCGTCTCGGTGGTTCGAACCGGACTGGCCTGTCGCAAAGCGCCGGGGGTCCATTCCGGACACATGGGTAGCACGTCAGCGCCGAACGGACTCTCGGCGCTCTCCACCCGGCACCTCTCGTGATCGAATAACCCTGAATCGCAGCGCGATTCACTCCGCGCGACCTCGCCAGACCAGTCGGGACTCGAATGGCATCTCATCCACACGCGGCGATGGCCTTTGCGGTCGCGCCTGCGCCGCTCGCGTCGGTTGCCCACGCAGCGGCCCGTCGCGAGGCTGGGCCAGTTGGGGTCAACCAAGGCCGGGATGAAGCGTTAAGGAGCTTATAAGTCCTCGCCGCGGAAACCGCGGTTGAGTCGGTCGTCGAGTGGGCCAGGTTCAGATTGAGCCAAGGAGCAATGAGGATGACCCGCGTCGTGCGCATCTGTCGACCCGCCGCAACCGTGTCACCGGACACGCGGAGACGGGCTCGTGTCCTCGGTCTCGGGTTGATCCTTGCAGTCGGTCTTTCCGCCTGTGTGGAAGTGCCGCCGGGGCCGGCGTATCAGCCGGGGGTCAGCGTCGGGGTGGGCTACTACCAGCCGATGTACCCGAACATGGTCCTGGTGCCGGGGTATCCGGTCTATTACTCCCCCTACGGCAACGCGAACTATTTCTTCTACGACGGGCTGTTCTGGCTGTACCAGGGCGACCGCTGGTATTCGAGCGGCTGGTACAACGGGCCGTGGAACGGCGTAGCGCCGCACTATGTCCCGTACTACGTGCTGCAGGTACCGGTGCGCTATTACCGCGCCCCGCCCCCATACTTTCATGGCTGGCGTCCGGACGAGTCGCCGCACTGGGGCGAGCACTGGGGTCGCGACTGGCAGGACCACCACCGGGATTGGAACAAGCGCGGTCAACAGCCGCCGGCACCGGCTCCGTTACCCAGGTATCAGGGCGCGTATACAGGCGACCGTTATCCGCGCGACGGCGACCAGCAGAACGCGATCCGGGACCGGAATTATCGTTACGAGCCGCGTGACGAGATGACGCGGTCACACTATCCGTCGGCCGCGCGACCGACCTACCAGCAGCCACCGCAGCAACCCCAGGTGCAGCCGCGTCCGGTGCCGGCCACGCCTGGGTGGCAGCAGCCGCAGCCGGAGCAGCGGCCCCCGCAGTATCAGCCGCCGCACGAGCAGAGCGAGAGGCCGCAGCGGTTTCCGCAGGACTCGGCGCCGCGGCCGCACGAGCTGCAGCACGAAGAACGCTCGAACCAGTCGCAAGTGCACCGGTCGCCGCCCGCGACCCCGTCGCAGTCGCAACCGGTGCCCGGGTACCGGCAGCCGACGCCGAGCACCCCGCCGCAGACACAGTCTGGCCAGCAGCCTCACCGCGAGTCGCCGCCGCCTGCGTCGCGCCAACCGGCGCACCCGTCACCGCAGCACCCGCAGGCAACGCCGCCGCAAGCTTCGACAGCGCAGCCGGCCGAACAAGCTCAGCCGAAAAAGAAGTCGCCGCCGCCCGACAAGAGCGGCGACAGCGAAGACGATCGGCGCTGAGTCGGGACGAGACGGCCGGCCGGCTCTCAAGCAAGGGTCTGGAAGACAGGCCCTTCCTCGACTCACTGCCGGTGTACCGTTACCTGCCCGAGCATCGCTGATCCCGCCGCCAAGCAACGCACGACAGCGCCTGCGTCACATCCCTGGAATGTCCGCTGCCAAACCCCTTCCGATGACGCGCCTTCGGCGCGTCGAGTTCGCACGAGCGAACGTCCCCCGATTCCGGCCCAGGCAATGCGCCGCGCCGCTGGACTGCTGCCGCCACTGCTTCGGCTTCGAGCGGTTGCCGTGATCCCAGCAATGGAATCGCAGGTGGCGCATGTCGCGGCAGCGCGGTACGGCTCGTCGTGATTTGGCGCGGACTGACCACCGCTTGCCAGTCGGCGCTGGCGAGGACCAGACTCAACCGATGAGAGCGAGGTGGTGGACCCTTGCGGCCATGGCGCCCGGGCTGGCTGGCTGTGGGCGACTCGACGAATTGCTCTACGCGCCGCCCACGACTCCGCAGCAATGGTGCGAGCAACGTCCGTGCATCGCCGTCGGCGGCACGGTACTCGACGAGCCACTGGGAACTGCGCTGGTGTTCCTGCTGGCGGGTTTGTGGCTCGCGGCCGGGATCTACTTCCTGGTGTCGCGACGTGATCAGGCGTCGCGATTCTGGCTCGGCATCGCCCTGGTGCTCGGCGGCATCGGTGCCGCCCTGGCCGGCGTCAGCTACCAGGCATTCGGCTACGTGCTGAAGTGCGCGGGCCGCGACCTGTGCGTGCTCACCGACGGCTATGAAGTCGGCTACAGCCTCGCGCAGGCACTGTCGGTAAGCGCCATGCTGACCGCCGTTTCCTACGCCTGCGCCACGGCGGGTCTGCGCCGCGGTTTGATCGGGTACGCGGCCCTGAATGCAGTCCTCTACGGAGCGATCTGCGTCGCGGGGGTCATGATGCCGAGCGCGAGGCTGCTGTCCTATTTCGTCCTGATGCTCTTTGCGCTGCCCGGCATCCTGATCGTCATCGTGGTCAGCACGCGCCGATATCTGCGCAACCATGACGCCATGGACGAGTCGCTCGTGGTCGGCACACTGCTGCTGGTCGGGGTCCAGGCGGCCTACTTTGCGTACCAGTCCGCCGGATTGACAAAGACGCTGTGGGACGACGGCAGGGGATTCTACTTTTCCGAAAACGACGTGTTGCACGTTGGCATGATGGTGTGGCTGGCTTACGTGGTGTTCGTCGTCGGTAAGCACCTGCGCGACGACTCCGCAGTCAACGTCTGGCCGCGGGCTGGCTGATGTCGCCGTCTACCTGATCGAGGGTGTTGTCGGGACAAGTTGCCAGACGCGCAATGAGCGGGGACGTAGCGATTGCGCCGGCGGCCGCGGTTCAGCCGCGATGCTCCTGACTCGTTGACCGCGCTGGGGCACTCAAAGAATTAGGGCGGACATTCACGCTGCCGCAGGATTTAGGGGAAATCCCCGATGGTGCGGGGTGGTCCCGGGCGTAGCGTGCCCCACTAACTCCAGGGGAAACCGGGGGAGTCGAGACAGCACGGCTTGCCGCGGCATGGAGCGGAATCGCGCGGCGGCAATATTCAGCCATCAGTCCTTTGATTGCTCGAAGCGGCGCCACATCGCGTCTCGCAGCGAGCGACCGGTCGCATCGGAAATCTCGAGGGGAAGGTTCCATGGAACAGTTCAAATTGTTCATCAACGGCGAGTTCGTGAATGCCGGGTCGGGCAGGGTGTTCGAGACCGTCGATCCCGGAACCGGGGTTCCGTTTGCATCGGTCGCCCAGGCAGGAACCGCGGATGCCGAGGCCGCTATCGCCGCGGCCCGGACGGCGTTCGACAGCGGCATCTGGAGTGGACTGACTCCCGCCGCGCGCATGGCCAAGGTCCAGGATTTTGCGGACCAGATCGCGCGGCGCGGCGTGCAGCTTGCCGCCACCGAGTCCATGGACTCCGGCCAGATCATCGGTCTGGCGAACTTTGGCCCGCTGCTCGGCGTCGGGCTGATGCGGAACCTCAGCCTCTTTGCCGCAACCCGGTTCCCGTGGGAAGAGGAGATTCCTGTCTCGGGCAACGCCTTCGGCCCCGCCCGGGAATACATCCGCCGGGAACCCTTCGGCGTGTGCGTGGGCATTGTTCCGTGGAACTTCCCGATGAGCATGGCCTTCTGGAAGATCGTGCCGGCGCTGGTCATGGGCAACACCGTCGTGCTGAAACCGGCCTCCGTGACTCCGCTCAGCGCACTCATCATCGCCGAGGCGGCGAAGGCGGCCGGCATACCCGACGGAGTCGTCAACGTCATCACCGGGCCCGGTGGCGAGCTCGGCCACGTGCTGTGCACGCACCCGGACGTCGCCAAGATTGCATTCACGGGCAGCACCGAGGTGGGCCGCGAAGTCATGCGCCTCGCCTCGGGCACTGTGAAGAAGGTGACTCTCGAACTCGGCGGCAAGTCGGCCAACATCATCCTGGACGACGCGGACATGGACCTCGCCGTTGAGGGTGCGGTCTTCGGCACCTTTTTCCACCAGGGCCAGATCTGCGAGTCCGGCACGCGAGTCCTGGTGCCGTCGAAGATCCATGACGAGTTCCTGGACAAGATGAAGAGGCGGGCCGAGGCCCTGCGCATCGGGTACCAGATGGACCCCGCAAGCCACATGGGCCCACTGGTCAGCACGGGCCAGCTGTCCACGGTGGAAAGCTACGTGAAGCTCGGGAAGGCGGAAGGCGCGGAACTGATCACCGGTGGCCACCGCGTCGAGGTGCCGGGGCGGGAGGGCGGCTACTACTTTGCTCCCACCATCTTCGCCAACGTGGACAACCGGATGCGCATCGCGCAGGAGGAGATCTTCGGGCCCGTGGTGTGCGTCATCCGCTACGACAGCGACGAAGAGGCACTGGCCATTGCCAACGACTCCATTTATGGCCTCGGCGGCGGCGTGTTCTCGACGAACAACGCGCGGGCCGAGCGCATGGCCCGTGGGGTCCGGACCGGGACCGTGTGGATCAACAACTATCACGTTTTTGCCGATTTCTGCCCGTTCGGCGGCTACAAGCAGTCCGGCGTGGGGCGGGAACTCGGCGCGACGGGCCTGCACGAGTACACGCAGATCAAGCGGATCCACGTCCCGGTGCTGGCCGACCACCGGTCGAACATGACCTTCCAGCTGATGAGTGACGACAAGAAGGTGCGCGGCTTCGCCTACAAGTGCCCCACGCAGGTGATCGCGGGACACGGGTCGCTGAGCGCCATCCAGAAGGCCGTGACCGACCTCGGCTGCAGACGGGCGCTGATCCTGACCGACAAGGGAGTGAAGGAGGCGGGGCTCGCGCAGCTCGTGTGCAACGCGCTGGCAGGCTTCTGCGTGGGCATGCACGACGGGATCCCGCCGGACCCGGACCTCGAGGCGGCCGATGCGGCCACCGCTGCGGCCCGCGAACTGGGCGCGGACTGCATCGTGAGCGTGGGAGGCGGCAGCGTCATGGACACGGCGAAGGCGGTCTGCGTGACGCTGAAAAACGGCGGCAAGGCCAATGACCACCTCAATCTGCTGACCCTCACGGAGGCCCAGATCCCGCACATTGCCATTCCCACCACGTCAGGCACGGGCAGCGAGGTCACTAACGTCGCGGTACTCACCAGCCACGGCGCCGGACGCAAGCTGTTCATCGCCGATGCGCACATCATGCCGGACGTGGCCATCCTCGACCCGCGCTTCGTCGTGACGATGCCGAAGGGGCTGACCGTGGCCACGGCCATGGACGCCATGACCCATGCCGTCGAGGCGCTGACGAGCGTGATGTCCAACCAGATCTGCGACGGCCAGGCCCTGCACGCGATCCGCCTCATCCGCGAGAACCTGCCTCGGGTCGTGGCAGACCCGAACGATGAACAGGCCCGACTCAACATGCAGATTGCGGCCACCATGGCGGGCTGGGCCTTCACCATCGCCCAGGTCGGCCTCGCCCATGGCATGGCACACACGATCGGGACCCTGCACCACGTCCCCCACGGCACGGCCTGCGGCATCGTCCTGCCGAAGGTCATGCGCTACAACGTGGACCATGCAGCGCCCAAGCTGGCACTCGTTGCCGAGGCCCTGGGCGTCAGCACGGCAGGCATGAGCGAGCGCGATGCGGCCCTCGTGGCTGCCGACGCCGTGGAGGCGCTGATGAGGAAGGTCGGGCACCCGCTGCGGCTCCGCGACGTGGGCGTGCCCGAGGACCGCCTCGAGGCGTGTGCGTTCCATGCCATCGCAGACACGGCCGACCTCTTCAATGCACGTCCTGTCCGCGACCCCGCGGACATCGCGCGCCTCTACGCCGAGGCGTTCTGACACGCGACGGTAAGGGGCGGGTCACGGCATGATCACCTGCGAACCCCGCGCACTGGAGGCCGTGAAGGACGAGCTGTGCCGGCGGGAAAGCGCTGGACCGGTGCGCATCGAACTCTGCTTCACCGGGTGCTGCGACGCCTCGCTCGGGCTGCGCGTCGACAGCGCCCGGGAGGGGGACCTGGTGCAGGAGATTGCCGGCGTGACGTTCGTCGCAAGCCCGGACGTCTATGAAACCGCCGGCGACATCAGCGTCGGTTACTGCGACGAAGCTGGCCGCCGCGGATTCATCCTCACCTCAGCGAGGGCCATCAGCGAATGGCAGGGCTTCGCACCCTGCAGTTTCGGACCGGCCGGCTGAAGCAATGCACAAACGATGAACCCGCTCGGATCGCAAGGCACTAACATGGCGGTTTGTCCGGGCGGCCGCGAGGCCAACGTCACGGGCGCCGCGCGGCAACGCAATTGTCTGAGGTGACGATGGGCAACACGGAGAATTTTCGCCAGGAAACGCGTGCGTGGCTGGCGGCGAATTGCCCGCCGGAGATGCGCGAGCCGATGACCAGCGAGTCCCAGGCGTGCTGGGGCGGCAGAAATTGCCGGTTCGAGTCCGAGGCGCAGCGCGTGTGGTTGCAGCGCATGGTCGAACGGGGCTGGACGGTACCGACCTGGCCCAAGGCGTATGGTGGCGGCGGACTCAGCAGGGACGATGCGGCCGTGCTTGCCGAAGAGATGCGCGCGCTCAAATGCCGGATGCCTTTGTACAGCTTCGGCATCTGGATGCTTGGGCCGGTGCTGCTGAAATACGGTACCGAGGAGCAGAGGCTCGAGCACCTGCCGAAGATTGCCCGTGGCGAAATCCGCTGGTGTCAGGGCTATTCCGAGCCCAATGCGGGGTCGGATCTGGCGTCATTGGCAACGCGGGCCGAGCTGCACGGGGATCACTTCGTCGTCAACGGGCAGAAGGTGTGGACGTCGTACGCCGATGCAGCCGACTGGATCTTCTGCCTCGTGCGCACCGATTCCACAAAGAAGCAGGCGGGCATCAGCTTCCTGCTGTTCGATATGCGGACGCCGGGCGTATCGACGCGCCCAACCCGGCTGATCTCCGGGAAGTCGCCGTTTTGCGAGACGTTCTTCGACAATGTGCACGTGCCGCGGCAGAACCTGGTGGGGGATCTGCATGGCGGGTGGTCCATCGCGAAGTACCTGCTGACGCACGAGCGCGAGATGATCGGCGGAATCGGCAACCCGGTCGCGACCAGGACGGTCGGGCAACTTGCGGCCGAGGCGGTCGGCGTCGATGCGCAAGGCCGGCTGCTCGAACTCGACTTGCGCAGCCAGATCGCCGCTTTCGAGGTCGATGAAGCCGCCTTTGCCGCCTGGATGGAGATGACCAACGATCGGGCCCGCATTGGCGAGGGTCATCCCGCCGTCTCGTCGGCCCTGAAGTTCTACGGTGCCGAGTTGAACAAGCGGCGCTGGGAGCTGCTGGCGATGAGCGGTGGTGCGGAGGCGCTGGAGTGGGAAGGTCCCCGCTCGAGGGACGGCGAGATTGCGCGTACGTGGCTGCGCAGCAAGGGTAATTCGATCGAGGGAGGCACGAGCGAAGTGCAGCTCAACGTCGTTGCCAAACACATCCTCGGGCTGCCGGGCGCCTGATCGGAGAATGAGTGTGTCGCTGATACTCAATGACGAGCAACGCATGCTGCGTGACAGCGTGCAGTCCTTCCTCGATGACCGTGCGCCGGTCGCCAATCTGCGGGAACTGCGCGACTCGCACGACGCCATCGGTTTCAGCCCGACACTGTGGCGTGACTTTGCGAACCAGGGTTACAGCGCCGTGCTGGTGCCCGAGGCTTATGGCGGCCTCGGCCTGGGCGTCGTGGAAGCCGGGTTGATCAGCGAGCGGCTGGGCCACGTCCTGACTCCGTCGCCGTTCCTGTCGACCGCGGTGCTCGCCGCCTGGGTGATTTCGCATGCGGGATCCACCGCCCAGAAGGAGCGTCTGCTGCCGCTCATCGCGGCCGCCGAGACGGTCGTGGCCGTGGCGGTCGACGAGCGCAGCAAGCACCGGCCCGCCGTCATCGCTGCGCGGGCCAGGCGTGACGGCGATCGCTTCATGCTCGACGGCGACAAGCTCTTCGTCGTGGACGGGCACGTTGCCGACACGCTGATCGTCGCTGCGCGCACCGCCCCCGACGAGCTGGCACTTTTCCTCGTGGAGGCGAAGGCCCGCGGTGTCGCGATCGAGCGCACCAGCACGGTCGATGCGCACAATGCGGCCCGCGTGCGTCTGTCCGGAGTCGAGGTCGAGGCAGATGCCGTCGTCGGCACCGTCGATGGCGGCGCGGCGCTGCTCGAGTCGCTGCTCGACGTCGGCCGGGTGATTGTGGCCGCTCAGCTTCTGGGAATCGCCGACGAGGTATTCGGCCGCACGGTTGCGTACCTGAAGGAGCGCAAGCAGTTCGGTCACCCGATCGGCGAGTTCCAGGCGCTGCAGCACCGTGCCGCGCAGCTCTACTGCGACATCGAACTGGCGCGCGCGATTGTGATGAAGGCGCTGCGCGCCGTGCAGGCCGATCCGGCCCGGGCGCGGGTCCTCGCATCCCAGGCCAAGGCGCGCGCCTGCGCGACCGCGAACCGGGCGGTTCAGGAGGGCGTGCAGATGCACGGCGGTATCGGCATGACCGACGAACTCGACATCGGCCTCTTCATGAAGCGCGCCCGTGTTCTGCAGGAGCTGTTCGGCGACGCTGGATTTCACGCGGAGCGGGTTGCGACGCTCGGCGGCTACTAGGCCAGGAAGAATAACCATGAGCAATACAACATACGACTTGCACGGCAGCACTGCCGTCATCACCCTCGACAGTCCGCCGGTCAACAGCCTCGGCTATGACGTTCGCGTCGCCATCGTCGCGGGGCTCGACCGAGCGAATGCCGACGCAATGGTCAAGGTCATCGTCCTCATCGGGCGCGGCGGGCAGTTCTCGGCGGGCGCCGACATCCGGGAGTTCGGGTCGCCGAAGGCTGCCGCTGAGCCCAATCTGCTGACCGTCATCCGCATCGTCGAGGACTCGCCGAAGCCCGTGATTGCCGCCATCAGCGGCGCCTGCATGGGCGGGGGCCTGGAGCTCGCACTGGGCGCGCACTTCCGGATCACCACGCCGGATGCGTCGATCGCGCTGCCCGAGGTCAAGCTCGGGCTGCTGCCGGGCGCAGGCGGCACGCAGCGCCTGCCGCGCCTGATCGGCGCCGAGGCAGCCACCAACTTCATCGTCGGTGGCAATCCGCTGCCGGCGCAGATGTTCAAGGGAACGCCGCTGTTCGATGAGATCGTGGCAGGCGACCTGCTGTCTGGCGCGCTGGCATTTGCGGACAAGATCGTGGCTGAGAAGCGGCCGCTCAAGCGCGTGCGCGACATGAAGGTCGACTACCCGAACGCGCAAGCCTATTTCCAGTTCGCGCGCAACATGGTTCGGGGCGTTGCCGGCCGCTTCCCGGCACCACTGAAATGCGTCGATGCGGTCGAGGCCGCCTGCACCAAGCCCTTTGACGAGGGCCTGCAGGTCGAACACACGCTGTTCGTTGAGCTGATGATGTCGCCCGAGTCGCGTGCGCTGCGGCACGCATTTCAGGGCGAGCGGGCCGCGTCGAAGATCCTCGACGTGCCGCCAGACACGCCGACGCGGACGATCGCCAAGGTTGGCGTGATCGGGGCCGGCACCATGGGCGGCGGCATCACCATGAACTTCGTCAATGCCGGCATCCCGGTGAGCTTGCTGGAAATGAGCCAGCCGGCGCTGGACAAAGGCATCGCGGTGATCCGCGGCAACTACGAGCGGACCCTCAAGAAGGGCAAGCTGACACAGGAGAAACTCGACCAGCGCATGGCCCTGATCACCGGCACGCTCTTGTACGACGCCCTCAAGGACTGCGATCTGATCATCGAGGCGGTATTCGAGGAACTCGGCGTCAAGGAGACCGTGTTCAGGAAACTCGATGAGATCGCCAAGCCGGGCGCCATCCTCGCGAGCAACACCTCGACGCTGGACGTCAACAGGATTGCCGGGTTTACGACGCGGCCGCAGGACGTGGTCGGGATGCATTTCTTCAGTCCCGCCAACGTCATGAAGTTGCTGGAGGTCGTGCGCGGCGCGGCGACGGCCAAGGACGTGATGGCAACCGTCATGCAGGTTGCGAAGAAGATCAAGAAGACGGCCGTGGTCTCGGGCGTCTGCGACGGCTTCATCGGCAATCGCATGATCGCCAAGTACGGCCTCATGGCCGGCCAGCTGGTCGTGAGCGGCGCGACGCCGTGGCAGGTGGACAAGGCACTCGAGAAGTGGGGCATGGCCATGGGACCGTTCCGCATGGGCGATCTCGCCGGCAATGACATCGGTTGGGCGATTCGCAAACGACGCTACGCCGAGCAGCCCCCACAGTTCCCGGACCTTGGCGATCGCCTGTGCGAGCGAGGCCGCTTCGGTCAGAAGGTCGGCAAGGGCTGGTACCTGTACCAGCCTGGCAATCGCAATGCGATTCCCGATCCCGAGATCGAAAAGATGATCGAGGATTATCGCAAGGAGATCGGTGTCACCCCACGCAAGATCACGGACGAGGAGATCGTGCAGCGCTGCATCTACGCGCTGGTAAATGAGGGGGTGCGCATCCTCGAGGAAGGCATCGCCGCCCGCGCCTCGGACATCGACATGATCTACCTGACCGGCTATGGCTTCCCTCTGCACCGCGGCGGCCCGATGCTTTACGCCGATGAGGTGGGCCTCTACAACGTGGCTCGCACCATGAAGCGGTTCGCTGCCGACGGCGACAGCTTTTGGGAGCCGGCCTCGCTGATTGCTAAACGGGCCGCTGAAGGGAAGACCCTGACCTGAGCGTCCCGCGCAGAACTCCGGAGAGATTCATGACCGATGCAGTAATCGTTGCCACCGCCCGCACCGGACTCGCCAAGTCCTGGAAAGGCGCCTTCAACATGACCCACGGCGCGACGCTCGGTGCGCATTCCGTGAAGCACGCCATCGCACGCGCGGGTGTGGATCCTGCCGAGGTTGAGGACGTGCTGATGGGTTGCGCCAATCCCGAGGGAGCCACCGGCGCCAACATTGCTCGCCAGATCGGCTTGGCGGCCGGCCTTCCTGTCACCGTGCCAGGCGTTACGGTCAATCGCTTCTGTTCATCGGGCCTGCAGACCATCGCCCTGGCTGCGCAGCGCGTCATCGCCGGCGAGGGCGATATCTTCGTGGCCGGCGGCGTGGAGAGCATCTCCTGCGTACAACAGGAGATGAACACCCACATGCTCGCCGACCCGGCTCTCGTCAGAGCGAAGCCGGAGATCTACTGGAGCATGCTGCAAACCGCCGAGCTGGTGGCCAGGCGCTACAAGGTTGCCAAGGAACGCCAGGACGCATACGGCGTGCAGAGCCAGCTCAAGGCGGCGGCCGCAGCGGCGGCTGGCAGGTTCAACGACGAGATCGTGCCGATGACCGTCACTGCCGGCGTGATCGACAAGGCCACGAACGCGATGCTTGCGAAGCAGGTGACCATCGCCGCTGACGAAGGCATCCGTCCGGACACCACGCTCGAAGCTGTGGTGAAGATCCGCTCGGCGGTGCCCGGCGGTGTCATCACTGCTGGCAATGCGAGCCAGTTCTCCGACGGTTCGTCCGCCTGCGTGGTGATGAATGCCAGGCTCGCGGAACGGCGCGGTCTGAAACCGCTCGGCGTATTCCGCGGGTTTGCCGTGGCGGGCTGCGAGCCGGACGAAATGGGCATAGGCCCGGTGTTCGCCGTGCCGAAGCTGCTCAAGAAGGCCGGACTCAAGGTCGAGGACATCGGTCTGTGGGAACTGAACGAAGCTTTTGCCGTGCAGGTGCTCTACTGCGCCGATACGCTGGGCATTCCGATGGACCGCCTCAACGTCAACGGCGGAGCCATCGCGGTCGGCCATCCCTACGGCGTCTCTGGCGCCCGGCTCACGGGGCACGCGCTGATCGAGGGCAGGCGCCGTGGCGTGAAACACGTGGTCGTGACCATGTGCATCGGTGGCGGGCAGGGCGCCGCGGGCCTGTTCGAGGTCTGCTGAAGCCGACGCGACCTCAGAAAGGCAGAGCGGACGCAGCCGATCAATTTGACACCGGGTAAGGCTGGCGCAGAGAAAGTGGTCCCGCGTGCAACGCCAGCCCGCGCCAGGGCCTGTTCGGCGCTCGGTTCGGAAAGAGTTCGGTCGGCCAGGCAGAAATCCCTTCCCGGTCTTCGGCTTGCTCGCACCGAATCAGGCTCTCAGTCGGACTGATAGTCCGCGCACTTCTGGTCGGCCAGCACGCGATCCCGCCCGTGCGTGCGCCGCGCTCTCATTTCAACGATGACGCAGGTGATGTTACTATGCATCAATTCTGATGACGAGAGCATGTTATCCATGAGAACGACGATCACGATCGACGATGAGCTCTACCGCAAGGCGCTGGAAGTTGCCGATCCAGGAACGGACAAGGCCGATCTCGTCCGTGAAGCAATGAGAGTCTTCGTTCGAGTGCAATCCGGGAAGAGGCTTGCGGCGCTGGGAGCGAAGGCGCCTGACATGAAGGACATCCCCAGGCGGCGTCCGGTGGCAAAGGCTGCCAAGTGACGCTGGTGCTGGTGGATACGTCGCTCTGGGTCGGCCACTTTCGTCGTGCCAACATTGTCCTGCAATCGCTACTGGCGACGGACCAGGTCCTTTGCCATCCTTTGATCGTGCTTGAACTCGCGTGCGGAACACCTCCAGCGCCGCGCGGACGAACACTCGGCGATCTGAAGATGCTGCGTCAGGCTGTCGTCGCGACGACCGAGGAAACGCTTGCATTGGTCGAAAAGGAGCGACTCTACGATTCAGGCTGCGGAGCGATCGATGTGGCCTTGCTCGCATCCGTCCTTCTGACGCCGGATGCCCGGCTTTGGACCGCGGACAGACGACTGGATATTCTGGCGTTGCGCTTGGGCGTTGCCTGCAAGCCCACAGGTCACTGAAGTCGGGTCTCGTGCTCCGCAAGTAGTTGTGCTGTCACTCAGGCCGCGGCGATCCGTCGAAGCGGAGAACCTCTTTCTCCGCCGGAAACGTGCGCTGTACCAGGAGCGCGGCGTCAAGCCAGGGCGCGATCGTCGCCTGTGGCTTCTTCGTGACGGCGCACCCGACTGCGGCAAGGACCTTGCAGCAGTTGCGGGAGGTCGTTGGATTCGACTGTGCCCGCCGGTTCCTGATTCACGACCGGGACAGCATCTTCGCGAGGAGCTTGGACGAATCGACGAGGAGCGCAGGCGAGGCTGATGGGCAGATCAGATCTTCCTGAAGTAACCGTTTGAATACTCGCCCGCGTAAAGCAGCGAGACCTTCTCCGGTTTGTCCGCGAAGAACTCGTCCGTTGCTCGCTTCACCCCGGGGGATCGAAACTCGCCGGGCAACCCCTCGCGTGGAAATATCGCTTCGTCGTAGTAAACCGCGATCATCCCGATGGCGCCGGGCGACATCCTTTCGTAGACGTGTGGCAACAAGTGGCGTGTCGACTCGTACAGGTCGCCATCGATCAGCGCGAAGCTGATTCGATCCGGCAGCTGCGAGGGAACGGTTTCCTGGAACCATCCCTTGTGGATCACCGGCTGCAGCAGATTCGCCTCGGTGAAACGGCGTCTGAACGTCTCGAGACCGGCACGCATGTACCCCTCCCCGAAGACGCCGTCGGTCAGGTCTGCCGGAGTCAGGCGAGGGAGCCCCTCGAAACTGTCGTAGGCATGGACGGTCTTGTCGGGAGAGAGTGCGCTGACCATCTTCTGCATGACGAACGTGCTCTCGCCCGCGTTGCAGCCAAGGTCCAGTACGTCGCCCGGCACCTGCATCGCGATCGTCTGTTCCAGCAGGTGGAAGAGGTTCATCCGCGCTTCGACCGTTGCCATGATCGGAGGCAAGGGAGTGAGCTGCCCGTTGATACGCAGCCTGCGCAGGACCCTGTTCGCCGTCGCGCTGCCAGCCTCTCGGAGTGCGATGATCCCAGTCGAAGCTGGTCGCGATGAATGCATTGTCCATGGATTGCCCTCGCGGCTACGACCGCCTGCGGAAGAGTCCGCCAATCACGGATTTCCTCGAAGAAGATCCGGACTGCACATTCCTCGGCGCGGCGTCGATCAGCGACGCGATCTGCGCGAGCGAGTTCAGCAGGAGCGTGTGGATGTCGAGTCTCGCGCCGTAACGCTGCTCGATTCGGGCCAGCGCGTCCATCGCCGCGAGCGAGTGTCCCCCGATATCGAAGAAATAGCTCTCGCGGCCCGGCTCGGGCACTCCAAGCAGCTCCGACCAGCTCGCAGAGATGAAGCGCTCGGTGTCCGTGGCCGGGGCGACCGACATGCGACTCTCACCGATCGCGGCGATCGTGAGCGGATCGGGCAGCGCCTTGCGATCGATCTTGCCGTTGTCGGTGAGCGGCAGCTGCGCAAGCGGAACGAAGTGCTGCGGCAGCATGTACTCGGGTAGTTGCGTGCGCAGGTGCTGCCGAAGCTCCGTGCCGGTGGGGGCTGCGGAACTGCGTGGCACGAACCACGCAACGAGCCGCGCGTCGCCCGCGCCGTAGTCACGCACTGCCACGACCGCCTGGGTGATCTGTGGATGCGTCGTCAGTGCGGCCTCTATCTCACCGGCCTCGATGCGAAAGCCGCGGAGCTTGATTTGCGTGTCCGCGCGTTGCTGGTACTCGATGCGGCCATCCGGCAGCCTGCAAACGATGTCGCCAGTGCGATAGCAGCGCGCGCCGGTTCCGACCGCCACCGGATCGGGGACGAATCGCTCCGCGCTGAGGTCATCCCGGCCGATGTAGCCCAACGCCACTCCCGTGCCGCCGATCCACAGTTCGCCGGCAACGCCGGGGGGCTGCGGGCGCCCGAGCGGGTCCAGCACATGACAGACAGTGCCGGCAATAGGCAGTCCGATCGTGATCTGCGCCTCCGGGTCCTCGATGCGGCAGCAAGTGGACCAGACTGTGGTCTCGGTCGGGCCATACATGTTCCACAGTTCGGAGACGAGCGGCAGCAGATCCCGCACCAGTCCTGGCGCAAGCGTCTCGCCACCGCACAGGGCCCGCAGATGACGGTGACCCTGCCACCCGTCGAGCAGCAGCATCCGCCAGGTGGTTGGCGTGGCTTGCATCGCGGTGATGCCCTCGCTCTCGATCAGCCCGGCGAGCCGTCGCGCGTCTGTCGTGTCGCGCGACCCGGCGATGACGCAGGTCGCGCCGGTGAACAGGGGCAGGAACAGCTCCAGGACCGCGATGTCGAAGGATAGCGTCGTGACGGCGAGCAGCCGGTCGTCGGACGAGAGCCCGGGACGTTCGGCCATGCTGCCGAGGAAGTTGCTCACCGCGCGGTGCGGGATCATTACGCCCTTCGGCTTGCCGGTGGAGCCGGAAGTGAAGATCACGTAGGCGATATCGTCCGGCGCCGGTACGACGTTCGTATCGTCATTGCCCGCGCCGGCGTGCTTGCCGATTGCCTGCAGCCCGCCCGCGTCAAGCGCGAGCCGCGCGCCCTGGTATGCGGGAACCGCGTCTGCGGCATCACGGTCGGTCAGCAGCAGCGCGATCTTCGCCGTATCGACCATGTACTCGAGGCGCTCGGCCGGGTAGTCCGGATCGAGCGGCACGTAGCCGGCCCCCGCCTTCCAGACGCCGATCAGCGCGACCGGCAATAGGGCGGAGCGCTGCATGTGTACACCAACGAGACTGCCACGCCGGATCCCTCGTGCGTTCAGTTCCTGTGCGAGTCGGGTCGACAGCTCGTCCAGCCTGGCGTAGCTGAGCGCCTGGCCGCCACACCGCACGGCGGGGTGTTCCGGCCGCAGAGCGGCAGAGCGTGCGAAGCGCGCGAGGAATGGTTCGGTGAACGGTGGTGTGGCAACGACCGGCCCCGTTCCCGCAGGGGTTTCCGCGGGCAGCGTCATCTCGGACAGTCGCTGGCCGGGGTCGCGGAGCACGGAGCGCAGGATGGCCTCGTAGTGCCCCACCCAGCGGTCCAGCGTGGCGGCGGAGATGATCTCCGCGTAACGATCGATCTCCAGGATGGATCGTTCACTGCCGTCGATGAGGTTGAACAACAGGTCGAACTTCACGAGGCTACGTGCGCCGGATCGGAATCGCGCGAGCGCGCCGGCGAAGTCAGGCGGGATGTATCCCGTGTCGACGTTGAAGCTGACCGAAACCAGCGGCGTGCGGCTCGCGTCCCGACGCAGTGGCAGCAGTTGCAACAACTCGCCGTACGCGCATTCCAGGTGGCTCTCGGCTTCCATGAAGTCGCGGCGGACCTGCTCGAGGAAGTCGGTGAAGCGCAGGCCGGTATCGATTCGTGCGCGCAGCGGCACGAACGTCACGTCGTGCGCGACCATGTCGGGCATGCCGAGCCGCGGCTGGCCCGCGATCGGTATCCCGATCGCGATGTCGTCCTGCCCCGAGAGCCGCTGCATGAGAATCTCGAAAACCGCCAGCAGCAGCACGAAGCTCGTGCAGCCACGTTGCCGCGCCAGTGAGCGCGCGCCCTGCATCAGTGCAGGATCGAGAGCGTACTCGTGGCGCTCGCCTGCAAAGCTGCGAACGCGCGGACGCGTACCGTCGCAGGGAAGTTCCAGCTCCGGGGGGGGCGTACGGAACACGTCGAGCCAGTAATCGCGGGCACGCGAGTGTTCATCGGAGGTTCTCCGATCCCGGACGGCCTGCATGAACTCACCCAGCGTCGGCGTTGGCTGCACGCCAGGGCTGCGCCCGGTAAGGATGCCGGTGTAGAAGCGCGCCAGGTCGTGCGACAGCCGCTCCACGGACCAGCCGTCGCAGACCAGGTGGCTGAAGCTGAGCGCCAGCACGTGACGCTCGGGCGCCACGCGCAGCAGCAGGGCGCGGATCAGCGGGCCGCCCTGATAGTCGAAGGGTTCCAGCAGATGTGCGAGCGCTCGCCCGCGGATCTCTCGTTCCGGGTCCTCCGACGCTTCGCCACCGAGTTCCTCTACTCGCAGTTCGGTCGCGACGCAGGGCAGGGCGCGCATGCCGCTCTCCGTCTCGTTGACTACGCTGCGCAGGCTCGGATGGTGGTTCACCGTGCGGTCGAAGGCCAGCTCCAGCACCTCCGCATCGATGGGGCCGGGAATCTCGAAGATCACCTGCTCGTTGTAGGCGGCGGCGGAATTCTCGCCGAGGCGGCACGCGAGCCAGATCTCGCGCTGGGCGTCGGTCCACGGGTACTCCTCGGGCTCGCGGGCCGCGGCTTCGGGGAAGAATCCCGCCTCCCGCATCGCGATGCCCGCCTGCAGGAAGCGGCTTTCGAGTTCCTGCATCTCGGCCTCGCCGTGTGCCAGCGTCAGGAAACCGGGCCGGCCCTCCCAGATATGCACGCCGTGGTAGCGCAGGTGATAGAAGTACAGCCCCTCCCAGTCGGGATTGCCTCGGTACCTCGGCAGGATCACCGAGCCGAAATAGACCAGCTCGACAGGAATGCCCTCGCGCTGGTAGGCGCGGCTGATGCGCTCACAGAGCAGCGCGCTGCGGCGGTTGACCGCCGCCTGCATCGCGGGCCCCTCGCGCTCCAGCTTGTCGAGCACGGCTCCGACGGCGGCCAGCGTCATCGGGTGCCGGACGAAAGTCCCCGCGAAATATGTCACGCCGGCCTCGGGGACCGAGTCGTCGCCGTAGTGCCACATGCCGCCGTCGAGCCCATCCATGTAGGCTGCCTTGCCGGCGATCACGCCGATGGGCATGCCGCCGCCGATGACCTTGCCGTAGCAGGCGATGTCGGCATCGACGCCGAACCAGTGCTGCGCGCCGCGCGGGTGCAGCCGGAAGCCGGTGATCACCTCGTCGAAGATCAGCGGCACACCGTGCTCGCGCGTCACGCGTCTCAGTTCGCGCAGGAAATCCCCGGGCTGCAACTCGGGACGGCGGCTCTGGATCGGTTCGACCATGACCGCGGCGAGTTCTCCCGCCAGTTCCGCAATGATCTCGAGCGAGGCCGGATCGCCGTACTCCAGCACGACGAGGTTCGCGCTGGCGCTGGGCGGGATGCCCGGGGCGATCGGCGCGTTGCGCCGCAGGCCGTCGTTCACCTGCACCTTCACCAGCACCTCGTCGAGGATGCCGTGATAGGCGCCGGAGAAGGTCACGATCAAGTCGTTGCCGGTCGCAGTGCGCGCGATCCGCATCGCCGCCAGCACCGCCTCGGAGCCGGTGTTGCAGAAAGAGGCCCGGTCCATCTGCGTCATCGCGCAGATGCGTCGCGCGTAGTCCCCGGCCACCAGCGATTGCGGACCGTAGTCGACGCTGACTTCCATCTGCCGGCGAATGGCATCGAGCACGAAGTCGGGGCCGTGCCCGAAGAAAGCGGCGCCGAAGCCGCCGACGCAGTCGATGTACTCGTTGCCGTCGATGTCGCGCATTCGTGCGCCCTTGGACACCTCCGCGGCGATCGGGTAGCAGATCTCCTTCCAGATCGTCTTGAAGCCGCCCATCGCGCGCGGGTCGGCCAGCCACTGCCGGGAGCCGGCCGTCAGCGCCTTGGAGCGCGGCGTGCGGGCCTGGTAGCTCCGCATGAACTCCGCGAGCGAGGCGGCCTGCTTCTCGTCCAGCGCGGAGGCGATGTCCTTCTGCAGCGGACGGTACGGTCCGATGCGGCCGTGGCTGGCCGGCAGCGCCGCGAAGCGCGAGGCGGGAATGGCCGGTCCCATGCTGCCGCCCGGCGCGGCGGGCGCCGCGGGCGATGCAGCGCTGCGAGTCCCCGCGCGCTTGCGCAGCTCGGCGAGCGCCTCCTCGTCCAGATGCGATTCGACATAGGCGCTCAGCGCGGTGAGCGTCGGCGCCTCATCGAAAAGCTGGCGGAACGTGAGCTTCACGCCCAGTTCCTTGCGGATGCGCAGGTTGATCTGCGTGAGCGACAGCGAGTCGAATCCCAGGTCGACGAAGCTCGCCTCGTTGTCGAGTTCGGCCGCCTCGAGTCCGGAGTTCTCGAGGAAGAGCTTTCGCAGCCGCTGCAGCACCAGTTCGATGGCCGGCGCGTCGCTCGCGATCACGGTCTCCGGTTCCTGCCCCACGGCCACCGCCGGCATCGTGTACCTCGTGCACGAGGGGCAGTGCCGGGCTTCGCGCTTCGCCCGCCCCAGGCTGCAGGGACACCAGGTAGGGCTTGCGCTCGAACGGGTAGCCCGGGCAGCGGGATGCGCCGGCCCGGCTGCTCCCATCGCGGGGTGGCGCCCGCGCCCCATAGCCGGCCCAGCGCCCCGAGGAAGACCGGCCAGTCGCCGCTGTCGTCCTTCGCGTGCCGGGTGCAGCTGACGATCCGCTCCCCCATCTCCGGCGCCCCGGCACGCGCGAGGCTCGCCAAGGCCTTGCCGGCACCGACCTCGACGAACAAGGCATTCGGCAGCTCGCTCGCGGTGAGCACGTTGCGGCCGAAGTGCACGCTGCGCCGCAGCTGTTCCACCCAGTACCCGGGATCCGTCGCCTGCTCGGCGCTCATCCAGCCGCCGCTGCGGTTCGAGGTCATCGCGATGCGCGGCGCTTGCAGCCGGATGCCGCGCAGGTACTCGCCGAACAGGTGCAGGTGAGGCTCTAGCAGCCTCGAGTGCGCGGCGCCGTCGATCGCGATCGGGCGGTAGTCGATGCCCTCCTGCTCCAGCCGCCGGCGGAGCACCTCGATCGCCGCGCGCGGGCCGGTGACCGCGCAGTGCGCGTCCGCGTTGTAGCTGGCAACCTCCAGGTCCGCTCCCAGCATCGGCTCGAGTTGCTCGCTCGCCAGCGAGACGCCCAGCATCGCGCCATCACCGGCGCGCTCGAAGATCTCTCCGCGCAGCGTCACCAGCCCGAGCGCGTCTTCCCAGGAGAGCACGCCGGCCAGGCAGGCTGCCGTGTTCTCGCCCAGGCTGTGGCCGAGCAGCGCGTCGGGAACGATACCGTGTCGTTGCAGTTTCTCCGCGAGCGCACATTCGAGGATGAAGATCGCAGGCAGTTGTCGCGTCGGGCGCAGGAACTCGCGCTCCGCGGCTTCCTCCTGGCCCGGCGCCGGGAACCACAGGGGCGCGAGGTCGATCCCCGATCGCTCGCGGAGCCGCTGCATGCCCCGCTCGATCGCGGCACGGAACTCCGGATCCGTCTCGCAGAGGCCGCGACCCATCCCTGGGTACTGCGTGCCGACGCCCGGCAGCAGGAACACCACGCTCGGCGCGGCATCGCTCGCGACCTGAACCGCCAGCTGCTTGCGGTCGAACCGTCGCAGCGCCTCCACGGCTCCTTCGCGCCTGGTACACACCAGGCTCAACCGGTGCCGGTACTGGTTGCGACCTTCCCGCAGCGTGAACGCTGCGTCCTCGATCGCAGGTGGCGACGGAGCCTCCAGTGCCGCGGCCAGTTCGCCGGCGGCGCGACGCAGCGCTTCCGTATCGCGCGCGCTGAGTTGCAGCAGCACGGCCGCGCCGGATTGCGGCGTTGCTGACCGGGGGGCGCTTCTTCGAGCACGAGGTGCGCGTTGGTGCCGCCGATGCCGAAGCCGCTCACGCCCGCGCGGCGCGGGCTGCCGGGCACCGCGACCCAGGGCTCCAGCCGGTCGCATACGCGAAACGGTGAATTCCCGAAGTCGATCGCGGGATTCGGCGTGCGGTAGTGCGCGGTCGGCACCAGCATGCCGTGTTCGCAGGCACAGCGCGGTCTTGATCACCGATGCGACGCCGGCGGCGGCCTCCAGGTGCCCGATGTTCGACTTGACCGAGCCCAGCGCGCAGTACTGCCCGCGTGCGGCATCGGCCCCGAAGGCGGCACGCAGGCCCTCGACCTCGATCGGATCGCCGAGCGGGGTCGCGGTGCCGTGGGTCTCGACGTAACCGATGGTCTGCGGCGTCACGTCCGCCACGCCGTGGGCGAGCTGGATCACCTCGGCTTGGCCGTCGACGCTGGGCGCCGCGAAGCTCATCTTGTTGCCGCCGTCGTTGTTGACGGCGGCGCCGCGAATCACGGCGTAGATGTGGTCGCCGTCCGCGATCGCATCGTCCAGGCGCTTCAGCAGCACGACACCCACGCCGTCGCTGAACACCGTTCCGTTCGCCGCGGCGTCGAAGGGGCGGCAGCAGCCGTCGGGAGAGCCGATGTCGCCCTCCTGGCTGAGGTAGCCGTCGACCTGCGGAAAGGACACCGACACGCCTCCCGCCAGGGCCATGTCGCAGCCGTAGTCCATCAGCGAGCGCCAGGCTTCCGCGATGGCCACCAGCGAGGTCGAGCAGGCGGTCTGCACCGCCATGCTCGGCCCCGTGAGGTTCAGCTTGAAGGAGACGCGGGAGGTCAGGTAGCTGGGCCCGTTGCCGAGCATGGCCTGTACCGCGTCCTCGTCAGCGGTGCCTGCGATGCCGCGCAGGTTGCTCATCAGGTACGTGTTGTAGCGCATCCCGGTGCTCGAGCCGCCCCACACGCCGACCGGCACGGCGAGGCGCTCCTGCGCGTAACCCGCGTCTTCCAGTGCGTGCCAGCAGCACTGCAGGAACAGCCTGTGCTGCGGGTCCATCATTTCCGCTTCGCGCCTCGGGATCCCGAAGAAAGCGGCATCGAAGCAGTCGGGGGCCTCGATGATCCCCCGTGCGCCGACGAAGTTCTCCTGTCCCGCCAGCGCCGGGTCCAGGCCTGCTGCCAACAGCTGCTCTCGCGAGTAGTGCGTGATGCTGTCGGTGCCGCGGCACAGGTTCTCCCAGAATGCCGCAACGGACCCGGCCCCCGGGAAGCGGCAGGCCATCCCGATGATCGCGATGCCTGTGTTGGCGGGCGGGCGGACTTCGGAGTCGGTCATCGCGAGGGCTTCCTTGCTATTCCTGGACGGCGGGAGAGGGCTGCGCGCTGGCGCGCGGCACGATCGGCCAGCCGCGCTCCCGCGTCATCGCGGGTGGCGGTGCCGTCGAGCTCGCGGGCGAGCTGGCGGATCGTGGGGTGACGAAAGATCGTTACGACGGGCACCGGGCGCCCGAGCAAGCGCTCGGTTTCCAGTGCGAGCTCGAGCGCCATCGTGGAACTGCCGCCGAGGTCGAAGAAGTTGTCCTCGACGCCGACCGGCTCGACGTCCAGCAGCCGTGACCACAGGCCGGCCAGCCGCCGCTCCGCGTCGGTCCCGGGCGCTACGGGAGCATCACGCAACGCGGGTCGAACGCGGCCCGGCGCCGGCAGCGCGGCGCGATCGAGTTTTCCGCTCGGGGTGCGCGGAAGTGCATCGAGCACGACGTAGCGCGCGGGCCAGAGGTAGTCGGGCAGCTGTTGCGCGAGCCGCCTGCGCAGACCGTCGACGATGCGGGCATCGTCGGTTTCCGCCGCACCAGCAGCGAGGACCAGGTAGGCCACCAGGTGCCGCTGTTCCGCCGTATCGCCCCTTGCCACCACCGCGCAGGCCGATACCGCCGCCTCGACGGAAATCGCGGCCTCGATCTCGCCGGGCTCGACGCGGTGACCGCGGATCTTGATCTGCGTGTCGGCTCGGCCGTGGAACTCGAGCACGCCGTCGGGACGGCGAAGCGCGAGATCCCCGCTGCGATACCAGCGTCCCTCGCGCCCCGGAAGCTTCACGAACCGCTCCGCACTCAGGGCGGGGTTGTTCCAGTATCCGTCCGCAACGCAGGCGCCGCCGATCCAGAGTTCGCCTTCCTGCTCCGGGGGAACGGGCCTGCCACCATCGTCCAGCAGCAGGATCCTCGCGCCGTCGATCTCCCGGCCGATCGGTGGCAGCGATTCCCAGGATTCGACCGGGCCGCTCAGCGTGAAGGACGTGACGACGTGGGTTTCCGAGGGGCCATAGTGATTGTGCAGCCGGCACCCGGGCAGACGTTCGAAAAAATGGCGTAGTGCCGCGTCGACCACGAGTTGCTCGCCCGCGGTGATCACCTCGCGCAGCGTGGCCGGAAAGATGCCGGTGGCCACGCCGGCTGCGCACAGCTGCTGCAGGGCCACGAAGGGCAGGAAGATGCGCCTGATCTCCTGCCCCTGGATGAACGACAGCAGCGCCCGCGGGTCGCGTCGCGTCTCCTCGTCGACCAGGACCAACGTGCCTGCGGTGCTCCAAGTGCCGAGGAACTCCTGGAAGTGGACGTCGAAGCCGACCGGCGTGTACTGGAGCACCCTGGCGGCGTCGTGCAGTCCTGGGACCCGGCATTGCCAGTCGAGCAGGTTGCATAGCGCCGAGTGCGAGAGCGCAACCCCTTTCGGCGTGCCGGTCGACCCGGAGGTATAGATTATGTAACAGACGTCTTCGGGCCGCGGGCCCTGGAATCCGGGAGGACAAGCCGTCGCGGGCTCTGGTTCGGGCAGGCGTTCCAGCGCATCGTCGGCTATCAGCAGCGGGGCCGCACCCTCGAACAGCGGGGCGACACCCGGCGAGGCGATCACGAGCACGGGATCGCAGTCCCGCAGGATCGCCCGCAGCCGGGCCGCGGGATACGAGGGGTCCAGCGGCACATAGGCCGCACCGCTCAGCATCGTGCCGAGCAACGCCACGCACTGCGTCGGTCCTCTTTCCACCGAGAGGCCGACGCGCGTGCCCGGGCCGGCGCCCAACTGCCGCAGGCGGGTGGCGAGCCGCTCCGCCCCGGAGACGAGATCCGCGTAGCGCAAGTCCGCGCGTGCGGCGCTGACGGCAATCGCATCGGGGTGGGCGAGAGCCGCGGCGTAGACCCGCGCGATCGGCGTCCCCGCTCCGGGAGTCGTCGACAGGGAATGGTCGGCGGCAGGCTGCGACATCTGGGATTCCGGGGGCGGACTGCGGGCCGGGGTCACCCCCTCAACCGGTGCCGGGCGGCCCCTCGACCCGGAACGAGAGCGAAGTTTAACAGGCGGAAGTTGGCGCAAATGTGAGCTGGGCCGCGGCCCAAGGTTTACCGCGTCGTGGAAAGGCCCAATAATCCGGCCCCCCTCCGCTGATGGCCAAATCCGGCAAATGGACGTGCTGTTCCTGGGCGACTCCGACGCCCCGCTTCTCGGCGCCTACCACCGAGCCCGCAGCGGGGTCGACCGCGGCATTGGCGTCGTGTTGGCTTATCCGTTCGGCCAGGAGTACATGCGGGCGCACCGCGCCCTGCGCCTGCTGGCGCAGGCGCTGACGGCCCGGGGCGTGCACGTGATGCGGGTCGATTACCGCGGCACGGGGACTCGGCGGGCGACCTCGAGGACTTCGGGGTACTGGATTGGATCGAAGACCTGGAGATCGCGCGGCAGGAACTGCGGGACGTTTCCGGGGTTCGTCAGGTCGGCCTGGTCGGATTGAGGTTGGGCGCGCTGCTGGCCGCGGAGCTGGCCGCGCGGCTGGGCGGAGTCAGCCCGCTGGTCCTGTGGGATCCGGTGATTTCCGGCGAGTCGTACCTCCAGGAACTGGGATACGAGATCCATCGGGCTGGCGAAGGAAACAATCGCTCGCGCTTTGTCGCGCCCGACGGGGCGCTGTACATGAACGGGTTCCGCATGACCGTCCGGTTCCAGCAGGAACTCAGGTCGCTCGCGCTGCCAGCCCGGCTGCCGTCCGGCTGCGCGCGAACGCTGCTGGCGGTCTCCCACGAGACCCCGGCCTTCGACCGTCTGCGTGCCGGATGGTCCGAGGGGAGCGGGTTCGAATACCGGCACGCCCCCGCGCCGCACGACTGGAACTACGTCGACCATGTGGGCGGGATCATGCTGCCCCAGCCCGTGCTCGCGGCGATTACAGGGTGGATGTGAGCCAGGGTCCCGCGGTGCGCGAGTCCGTCATGCGCTTCGGGCCGCAGGGCGAACTCGTGGGCATTCTCTCGGAACCGGCCTCCCCGCGTGATCCAGGGAGGATGCTGATCCTGCTCAATTCCGGTGCGATGCACCGGGTGGGCTCCTGCCGGATCTCGGTGAAGATCGCGCGCGCGGCGGCCGCGCGCTCGGGCATTGCCGCTCTGCGCTTCGATTTTTCCGGGATCGGCGACAGCGTGACGCGCCCGGGCGGCCCGCGCTTCGAGGAGTCTGCGGTCGCCGATCTGCTGGATGTGATGAACCGGCTGCAGCACGAGCGAGGCGTGACGCGATTCGCGGTCTACGGCCTTTGCTCAGGCGCCGACATTGCCATGCACGCCGGCAGCATCGACCCGCGGATCGTCGAGGTGATCCAGATCGACGGTTACTGCTTTGCGACCTGGCGGAGCCGCTTACGCTATTACCTGCTCCGCGTGAAGTCCGCGGCCCGGGTAATGGCGTTCCTGCGCAGGATCTTCGGGCTCCGCACTGTGCCCCGAAGCGGCGCGCAGATCGCCGACATCGATCAGCGCTTCTTCGAGGTGCCCGTGGATCCGGACCCGATCGGTCGCGGCGAGGTCGCCGCGCAATTGCGGGCGCTGGCCGGGCGCGGCGTACGACTGCTCTGCTTTTTCACCGGGCGAGAGCCTGCGTTCAATTACCCGCGCCAGTTCGAGGACTGCTTCAGCGACGTGGACTTCGCCGGCCTGCTGCAGGTGGTGCACCTCCCGGACAGTCGGCACATTCTCTCGGACCCGGCCGCGCAGGCGATCGTTCCGGAGCGCATCGCCAACTGGCTGTCAGCTGCGGAGGTCCCTGGGGATGTTCTGAACAAGCCGGCAAATCGCGGCGGAACCTGAGGTCTGACGAAGATCGGGCCGAATCGAGACGCGCCCGGGACGACGACGCACGACGCCGACCACATCCGGCGGGCGAGATGCGTCGACCACCGTCTGGCTTATGCGTTTCGCGTCTGTATGGCTGAGGCCGCGCCGGCGGTGCCACCTCACTCGTAAAGACATTCCCAGACGGCGTCCGGTGGCACGGGCTCGCAAGTGACGCGGGTGCTGGTGGGCACGTCGCTCTGGCGCGACGCTTGGGCGTTCCCTGCAAACGCACAGGTGACTGAAGTCGGGCTCGTCGGTGTTGTCAGGTTTTGAACGTTGCAGTTGTTGTGGACGGCGGCGTGAGCCGCGAGGAACCGTTACGCTGAACGTTGAGACTTGAACCTCTGTTGTTTTCGCTCCCGTCGCCGAATGACCAGATGCGAGTTCTCCGCTCGATTGCTGCCGGGCATGCCGCACGGTCGGCTTGGGTCTGGACCGTCGTCGGTTCTGTGCGAAGACTTGGCCGAATTTCAGGGTCCAGCAGCGGACCGTTTCGTAGCTGGCCTCGATGCCGCGCTGCGCAGACATCTCCTCGACATCCCGCAGGCTGAGGGTGAACCGGAAGTAGAGTCAGATGGCCAGCCGGATGACGTCAGGCGGAAACCTGTGGCGCTTGAAGGAGACTGGCTGCATGCGCATTCCTCAGTCTGGCGGGCAATTCTGCCCCGAAACGGAGAAAGCTTGGAGTTAGACTGACAGCATCCTGCCGGACATCCCGACATGCGCACCGCTCTAGCCGCCACCTGGACTCTGTTGCTCGGCATGGCGCTGCTGATGCTGGGTGCCGGCCTGCAGGGCACCCTGGTCGGATTGCGCGCCAGCCTGGAAGGCTTCCCGACGCTGCTGGCCGGCATCATGCTGGCGGCCTATTACCTCGGCTACATGGCCGGCTCGATGATGACGCCCGGCCTCGTCAACACGGTGGGTCACGTCCGCGTGTTCGCCGCGCTGACGTCGATCGCTTCGGTGCTGATCCTGCTGCAGGGTGTGTTCGTCGCGCCGCTGCCGTGGACGCTGGTCCGCATCCTGTTCGGCTTCTGCTTTGCCGGCATCTATGTCGTGGCCGAAAGCTGGCTGAACGGCCGCGTGGACAACGAGCATCGCGGCCTGCTGCTCTCGATCTACATGCTCGTCTGTTACGGCGGGCTGGGCCTCGGGCAGTTGCTGCTCAACGTCGCGGATCCGCGCAGCACCTTGTTGTTCATCCTGGTCTCGGTCCTGATCTCGGTGGCGATGGTGCCGATGGCGCTCACGCCCGCGTCGGCGCCGGAGATCACCGTGCCGGTGCGGGTCAGCCCGCGCAATCTGTTTCGTCGATCGCCGCTCGGTGTGGCGGGCGTCGCGGTGGCGGGTGCCGTCTCGGGTTGCCTCTTTTCGCTCGGCGCGATCTACGCCGATGCCAAGGGGTTCAGCACGTTCGAGGTGTCGCTGTTCATGGCGAGCGCGATTCTCGCGGGCTGCGCGACGCAATTGCCGATCGGGCGCATCTCCGACCGGATGGACCGCCGCACCGTGGTCATCGCCGTGTGCCTGCTGGCGGCCGGCAGCGCGATGGGTGCGTGGTGGCTCGCCGACGACTCGCGCCTCGTCTTCTTCACCATGATTGCGGCGTATGGTGGCACCAGCCTGACGCTGTATTCGCTCAGTTCCGCGCACGTCAACGATCACGTGCCGGACGAGGAGAAGCTGGGCGCCAGCAGCACGCTGATCCTCGTCAATGGCGCCGGCGCATTCATCGCGCCGATCCTCGTTTCGGGCATCATGCAGCTGGCCGGCAACGACACGTTCCTGCCGCTGCTGGCGGTGATGCACGTCATGCTCGCGCTCTATGCGCTGGTCCGCATGAAGCGGCGAGCTGCCGTGAAGGCCGAGCAGAAGTCGCGCTTCGTCGGCACGCCCTTGGGGACGAGTTCCAGCGGTGAGTTGTTCGGTCACGCATCCGATCGGGGCGAGACGCCGCCGGGAAAAGCGCCCGTGGGTGCTGCAGATCGCTAGACCGGCCTCAGTGTTCGAGTCGCGGTGCTCCGCTGGCGCTGATCTCCCGGCTCAACTCCCGGCGGACTGGATTGAGTACACGAATGAAGCCTTCGGTGCGCGAAGCCAGCGCTCCTCGATGACGCCGCGCAACCCCGCCCACGCCGTGCCGTCGGTCACCCATTCGTCGCGGGTCTTTTCGGCCAGCGTGCGATCACCACGCGACTTGATGCCGAAGACCAGGCGGGAAAGATCATCCACGGCCGCCGGCCATTTCGCGAGATCGACCTCGAAGCAACCAGTGTCCGTGCCGTTGGCGGCCTTCTCCGCCGCCTTCCACTCGAGTACGCCGCGCTGGTTGAGGTAGCCCATCTGGATCGCCGCAAGCTGCGAGTACGGCTTCGGCTTACCGCGGGCGTCGAGCATGCCCTGCGCGATGTGACCGAACGACCACAGGACGTCGCGCACGTGCGCGCTCTGCGCGTCTTCCTTGCTCAGCACCCCGCGCGCTGCGAGCCACTCAGAAAAATACAGGGCCGCCGTCTGCGCCTTGAGTTCCTCCAGCGTCGAAGCAAGCGGTCCGCCGAACGACTGGTCGTCGGTCATGCCGTTCACGCGGTACTCGTGCGAGGGCCCGAGGTTGTGCGCAGCCTCGTGCAGTACCGTCGAGAGCGTCATGAAGCGCACTGCCGGATCCACGCGGCCGGCCGTGGTCCTGCAGAGCAGGGAGCGGGCCTGCTCGACCAGCGTGGCCTCGCTGTCTGGGTCGGTGTACAGGTTGGTCATGGCCATGGTGCGCCCGCCGGATTCCGCAACCGGCCCCCAGTTGGGCAGCGACTGTCCGACGGTGGCGCCAAGCGCATACCTGCTGTCGCCCGCATTCAGCACGATGTCGATGAAGTCCGGCAAAGCGAATCCGATCCTGCGTGCCTGGTACGGTGGACCGGCAAGCGAGGCCATCGCGGCCTCCATGTCGTCCTTGACCGGCTCGAGTCGCCGCTGCCATTCAAGCGACTCCTGGTTGATGCGCGCCAAAGTCATGTGAAAGTTCGCCTTGCGTGAACAGGGCTCGGCATAGACTTCGTCGGGCGCGACGCGCAGGTACCACTTCGAGTTCGTCGCGGTCATCGCTTTCCAGGCGACGTCGGCCCTGTACCAGCCGTTGTCCAGAAACGCCTGGGCTGCAGCTTCGAGATAGGCCTTGAATGCCTTTTCCGACGGATCCCCCGCCAGCACTGCGGCTGCGGCACGCAGCTCGACGTTGACGGCCTTCATGTCGTCTGCGAATGCCACGTTGTAGGGGACGGCCACGAGCTCGTCGGTCGCGGGGTCTCCCGCCGCGCGTCCGCCCGCCTTGTGGCGCACAACCGAGAACTGATCGAACAGCGCATTCGCATCCGCTCGCTTCTCGAGCACATTGCAGAAGTTGCCGTCGGTCTGGATCGATGCCGGATAAAGGCCCGAGATGCGCTTCGGCCGCGGAGCCAGCGCGCAGCAAGCCGGGTCGTTCTCGGTCTTCGGCGCCTTGCAGAACGGGCTCTGGTTGCGGAAGAAGAGCGCCCGCGAGGCAGCGTCGTCCGCAGGGATGCTGCCATCGAGCCCGAACACTCCGTTCTCTTTCGCGTAGAGACGCTCGATGATGCGCGCGGCTTTCTCCAAGTGCCCGACGAGCTGCACGTCGCGTGGTTCGGCGAGCTTCGTGAGTACCAGCGTCGGCTGGCCCTGCTCGAGCTCGGTCACAACAGCGTTGCGCCGGGCCCGCTCCGCATCGCTCAGTCCGCCGAAAGACGCGGGCCGGGCGATCCGCGCGTATGCCGCTGCGAACTCGGGTGTGAACCGGCCGTCCTGCACGTAGCGGTGCAGGCTGGCATCGCCGGGTCCCCAGGTGACAGCGAGCTCATCGGGGTCGAGTACGCCATCGGCATTCGCATCACGAACCCAGAACAGCGGTTCCGCCAGTTCGGCTGCTTGCCGGTTGAACTGCAGCCGCGGCACGGCCGAATATTTCTTTGCGTGCGGCGCAGTCACGGCCGCGGGATTGGCGGGCTCTGCAACGGAGGCTGCGCTCACCAGCAGGGCAAGACACAAGACAGGAATCACTCTGCGCATGGTCCTCTCTCGCAACGAAGGCACCGCGAATGCTAACAGAGCGGTGCCGCGCCCATCCGACGCTGGCATTGCTGCGGGAGCTTTGCGGGAACCCGTCCTGCATCGAGGGCCATTCGATGCAACGGGCACCCCCGCCAACCCATTGATGCAGTTAATGTTCCAGCCGGCGGTACGGGATTGAAGATCCGCGTGTGAACTTGTCAATACCAGTCAAGCACCGTGCGATTGATTCTTCCCGCCCCCGACGTCTAACAGCGGTATTGACAAGTCAACTCGCGGGCCTGGCACGACGCGGCTCACTGCGGCGCGTACTGCCCCATCACTCGACGACTACGCCCACCGCAATTTCGGTTTGAGTTGTCCGCGGCACCGAATTCCAGCTCTTCAGCGGGACGACAGTTGACCGGTCAGTGCCGTAACCAATGCACATCCAGGCATTCATCTCGTGGCGATCCATTGACGGACTCGATAAAGGCATTGTCGGTCGGTTCACCTCAAGGACAAATACCCATTGAAAGCCCAGACGAATTTGGAGACCAGAGAATCAGAGTCAATGCCATCAAGCGAGACAGCGCAGGGCGTCAATACACCGCAGGACGCTCGATACTTTGAGACCGTGATTATCGGCACAGGGTTTTCAGGGCTGCTGGCGGCCATCCGCTTGCAGAAGAAGCATTGCAATGACTTCGTCTTGCTGGAAAGAAGCCCTCAGTTGGGCGGAACCTGGCAGGTCAACTCCTATCCCGGAGCCGAGGTGGATATTCCAACCAGCCTCTATTCCATCTCTTTTGTTGCCTACCCGTTCAGGAAGACCTTTTCGCCGCAAAGTGAACTGCTCGAATACACGAACCATGTCATCGATAAGTTCGGTCTGAGAAGACGGGCGAAAACGAACCAGACGGTCACGAGACTCACGTACGACGAGAGCGCCTGTTTGTGGCAGGTGGAGACCGCATCGGGCGAGCGTTATTCCGCCCGCTTTGTGATCGACACCAGTGGTGTGCTGGCGAACCCGCACATTCCCAACATCAAAGGTGCGGAAACCTTCAAAGGACCGAAATTCCACGCCGGGCAGTGGGATCACTCGGTCTCGTATGAAGGAAAACGTGTCGCAGTGATCGGCTCGGGATGTTCGGGGGCTCAGATCGTTCCCGCCATTGCCGACAAGGTATCCAGATTGACCCTGTTGATGGGCAAGGCGCAGTGGGTCCTTCCGCGTTCAGACCGGCACTACGGTGCTGCAGAGCGTTCCGTTCGAACTCTGCCGGGCATCCGGCACCTCATCCGTCTGCTCACCTTCATGTTCTATGACATGAGGTTCGTTGCGTTTCGCCGCTATCCCGGGACCTCGATGATCAGTCGGTTCATGAAAGACCATTACCGGAGAAAGCTGGAAAAGCATCTCGAAAAATACATCAAGGACGACAAGTTACGTCAGCACATGACGCCCGATTACGAATTGGGCTGCCGGCGAGTCATACCGACAAATGCCTACCTTCCAGCGCTGTCCCGCGAAAACGTCGATGTGGATATCAGCGGGATTGAATGCATCACGCCCCAAGGCATCAGGACCAAGGATGGCAAGGAGATACCCCTGGACGTCATCGTCTACGCCACGGGATATTTTGCCTATTCGAACATGAAAAAGGCGCTGACGTTTCAGGTGTCTGGCCTGGGTGGTCGGAGCCTCAACCGTGAATGGGAAAAAGAGGCCGTCTCCTATAAGGGCATCACCGTTTCAGGTTTCCCCAACTATTTCAAAGTAAACGGACCGAACACGGGCACCGGCCACAGCTCGCAGATCTCGTACATGGAGGTGGCGACCGACTATATCGTTCAAGCCATCTGCGCCGTGAAACGAGATAAGAGCATCAAAGCCATCGATGCCAGGCGCAATCTTCAGGAGGAATACGTCGCCAGGATGAGAGAAAAGATGCAAAAGACGGTCTGGCAAAATGCCACTTGTACCGCCTTCTACAGAAAAAACATGACCGACGAAGTCACCAGTCTGTCGCCGGAACCGGCGAGCGGGTTCATCTTTTCACGCAAATGGTTTCGCTTGAGTGACTATCATCTGGTGAAGTGAAGTCGCAGGTGTCGTGGTGGTGTCAGGTCAAGAGGCGAGGGCCCGGCCGAATGTCAGGGTCCAGCAGCGAACGGTCTCATGGCTGACTTCGATGCCGCGCTGCGCCAGCATCTCCCCGACATCCCGGAAGCTGAGGGTGAGCCGGAAATGGAGGCAGACGGCCAGTCGGATGACGTCCGGCGGAAACGTGTGGCGCTTGAAGGAGACCGGCGGCGTGGGCATTCCTCAGTCGGGCGGGCAATTCCGTCCCGAAACGGAGAATGCCTGGAGTTAAGCTGACAGCACTGGGCGAAGAATCATCGCAATCGTTGACGCAGGAAGAGTGGCCATGCCGCGACCCCGTGACCGTGAACTCGGGATGCACTGCAAGATACGGCGCCGTGATTTTCTCAACGGCACCGCGGCCAGTGCCGTGCTCCTCGCCGCTGGTTCGGCTCGCGCGCTGGCAGGCGGCACCGCGGATCCGCAGAGCTATCCGCCGGCGCTGACCGGCATGCGCGGCAGCGGCTATCCGGACGCTTACTCGGTAGGTCACGCGCTGCGCGACGGGACGTTCTGGAATTCCGCACCGCAGGCCGCGCTTACCGGCGACCAGTACGACCTGATCGTGGTCGGCGGCGGTATCAGCGGCCTGGCCGCCGCGTACTTCTTTCAGAAACGGCACGGCTTCGGCAAGAAAGTCCTGATCCTCGACAACCACGATGACTTCGGCGGCCATGCCAAGCGCAACGAGTTCGGCACGGGACGCAACTTGCGCCTCTCGAACGCCGGCAGTTTCAACATCTATGCGGGCGAGGACAGCACGGCGTTTCAGCGCGAGATCTACGGCGATCTCGGCATCGACGTCGCGCGCCTCGCAAAACAGACGGTGGATCCGCAGTTCTACTCGCGCATGGGGATGGGGCAGGGCGTGTTCTTCGATCGCGAGACCTTCGGCGTGGATCGCCTGCTCAAGGATCCTGCGCCGTGGACGGATTTCACCTTCCTCTATGCGCCGAACTCGCCGCAGGATGCCGAGGAACGGTGGGCGGCCTTCATGGCACAGGCACCGCTTCCCGATCGCGTCAAGCGCGACCTCCATAGGCTGTACCACGATCGCGTCGACCACCTGCCTTCACTCACGCCCGATCAGAAAGTCGCCAGGCTCGCGCGCATGAGTTATGCCGATTATCTGGTCAACGTCGCAGGCTGCGATCCTTTCGTGTGCACCTATCTGCGGGATCGCACCTATGGCAGCGGTCGCGGCCTGAGTTCGACCACTGCGCTCAGTGCACACCGCCGCTTCGGTTTGCCGGGATTCGCAGGCTTGAATCTGCCGGTCGCCCGGACGCCTGAGGATGGCGTCGAATACCATTTCCCTGAGGGCAATGCGACCGTGGCGCGTTTGCTGGTGCGCAAACTGATCCCGCGGTCACTGCCCGGGCGCACGCTCGAGGATTCCATGCTTGCCCGTGCGCGCTATGACGAACTGGACCGGCACGGCAACACGACGCGCATCAGGCTCAATAGCACGGTGGTGCATGCGCAGAATCAGGCATCGGTCGACCGCGGCGCCAGCGTGGAGGTGAGCTACATGCGTGGCGGCAAGCTGTTCACCACGCGCGGCCGGCACTGCGTGCTCGCGTGCTGGAACTACCTGATCCCCCACCTGTGCCCGGAAATGCAGCCAGAGCAAAAGGCGGCGCTTGCCTACAACGTGCACACGCCCAATCTGTGGGTCAACGTCTGGCTGCGCCAGTGGCACCCCTTTCATCGCGCCGGCGTGAATTTCATCAATGCCCCGGGCAGCTATTTCGCCTCGCTGATACTCGAGCAACCGGTGTCGGTGGGTGGCTACCGGCACTCCCAGACTCCCGACGATCCCATAGTCATGACCATGTTGCGCGGCTATGAAACGCCGGGACTGCACATCAAGGAACAGTTTCGGCTGGGGCGCGCCGAGATGTATGCCACGTCCTTCGAGACCTTCGAACGCAACACGCGCGAGCAGCTGGGCCGTGCCCTGGGGTCTCACGGATTCGATCCGGCGCGCGACATCCAGGGGATCACCGTGAACCGGTGGGGCCACGGCTACGCTTACTGGTACTCGCCCCTGTACGATGATTTTCTCAATACCGGCGGGGAGCCTCCGCACCTTCGCGCACGCAAGCCGTTCGGGAACATTGCGATCGCCAACACCGCATCGGGCGCCGATGACACCACCGAGCTGGCCATCGACATGGCGGCACGGGCGTTGGTGGAATTGACGCTAATTTAGGTACGGCCGAAAGCACTTACCCGTCGACCGCGGATGGTACCGACAAGTCGACTATTTTCGCCCTGACAAGCGGGTATTCGGTGCTGCGGGCAGCTCCAGCCAGGATTGCAGTGGACGTTGCCTTGGCGCTATGGGGCCATACTCTCCAGAGTGAGTAGTTCGCCCGCCTTTCCCTCTTCCCGAGACGAGCATGACCAGGACGATCCAGCTGGACGAGAGCATCGAGGTGCAGCGGCAGCTGCACGAAGTGTTTGCCTACATCTCCGAGTTCTCCCGCGTCGAGGAATGGGACCCGGCCGTGGCGCGCGGCGTCCGTTCGACGGAAGGGCCGCTCGGCGTGGGCAGCCAGTTCCGGATCGAAATGAAAGCAGGCTTCTCGCTGCGCTACACCGTGGTTGAGTGGGAGCCGGACCGTCGCCTGCTCATGACGGTCGATTCGAAGCCCTTCACGGCGCGGGAAGAAATCTTCTTCAAGCGGACCGCCGACGGCACGCGGGTCCGTTACGTCGCCACCTTCGACTTCGTTGCGCCACTGGCCCGCCTGGCGAAGACGTTTCCGGGAGTGATGGATCGTATCGGCAAGAGCGCCATGGCCGGCATGAAGCGGGCGCTCGAAGACCGGTTCGACCCGCCGCGCGCCGCCTGGGGCACCGTGCTGGCCGACAAACTGGTCGTGCCCGGCATGCTGGGCTTCACCCGCTTCGGCTACAGGTCGGCCCGCAGGCACTGGAACCCCGTGTCGGCGTATCTGCGCGATCGCCACATCGTGATCACGGGCGCGACGTCCGGGTTGGGCCTCGCGACCGCGCAGGCCCTGGCGGCGCGCGGAGCGGAGCTGACGCTCGTGGCGCGCGATGCGAGCAAGGCGAAACGCGTCGCGCAGGACCTCGGGCGCCGGTTCGGCAACAAGCGGATCCACGTCGAGATCGCCGAGCTCAGCCTGCTCGAGGAAGTCAGGGCCCTGGCCGCTCGCCTGCTGAAGAAAGGCAAGGTCATCGACGTGCTGGTCAACAATGCCGGGGCGCTGATCAATCCTCGCGAGGAAACGGCCGAGGGCCTCGAGAAAAGCTTCGCACTGCTGCTGCTGAGCCCGTACGTGCTGGTCGAGTGCCTGCACCCGTTGCTCAAGAAGGCGGCCGGTCAGCATGGCGTCGCGCGCGTGGTCAACGTACTGTCGGGCGGGATGTACACGCAGAAGATCCACGTCGACGACCTGCAGAGCAAGAAAGGGACTTACTCCGGGTCGGTCGCCTATGCGCGCGCCAAGCGTGGCCTGATGATCCTGACCGAGGAATGGGCGCGTCGCTGGGCCCAGGATGGCATCGTGGTGAACGCCATGCACCCGGGTTGGGCCGACACCCCGGGGGTGGTAATGGCGCTGCCGGAGTTCCATCGAGTCACGGAGCGGGTGTTGCGCACTCCGCAAGAGGGTGCCGACACCATCGTCTGGCTGGCGGCAGCCACGGAGGCCGGCAAGGTCAGTGGCGAGTTCTGGCTCGACCGCCGACCGCATGCGAAGCACGTGTTGCCCGGCACCCGCGAAACTCGGGCCGAGCGACGGGAATTGCTGAAGGCGCTCGCTGCGTTCGTCTAGCGCCGGCCCGCGGAGCATACAATCTAAGCGGACCCGGGCTCGAAGCGGCCACACCATTCTTGCGAGAGATTCTCATCACCCGCCATTCACAGAAGACCCTATGAATCCGTTCGTCACACGCAGAGCAGCACAGGCTCTCCTTGTCCTGGCTTTCTTGATTTGCACTGCGGCATGTGAAACCACGGGAGGCGTCTCCGATGAAGGAGAGCCAGTGTTCGTCGAGGAAGACTCTGCTCCTGCGGATGCGCCCAAGGCCCCGATGGCGAAGGATGGGGAAGACGGGGAGGTTCCGCTTGTCGTTGCCGAGTCGGAGCATCCGGAAGGCGTCTCTCCCGGCAAAGAGCTCGAGGAGGTGGTCGTTCAGGGTCATCGCGAACGCCACGAGGTGATCCTCGATCTCGTGTCCGAAGCGAAGTCCGTTCTTCGTGATGTCGAACTCGAGTACGTTTTCACGGGGAAAGGAAAGAAAGAAGTGCTTCGCGGACGTCCCGTCGTCTTTGCGCTGTGGAGCGAGACGAAGAAGGAATGGTCCATCGCACGCATCGAGATCTCCCGCCCCCCGGTCAAATGGAAGCCCGGAAGGAAGCCCTTTCCTTTCAGCGTGCACACACCAGGGGTCGAGGCGCGGCACGTGAAGGGCACGGGTGCCGAACGGCTGATGTTCGCCTTCTTCAAGGACGGAGAGCAAATGAAGGTCTACGGGCGGAAATTCCCGGTTTTCGACAGCGCCCTGATTGCGAAGAAAAAGTGGAGAGCCGCCGTCGAGACCGCGAAGCCAATCGTATATCTGCCGTTCAACGAGGACACACTCGATCCGCTTTTTGTCAGTGGCGGGAAGGAATTCCTGCTTTCCACGGCACGGAAGGCGATCGAGGAATTGCGTCTCGCGAAAGCCCCCGCAGTGGCATTTCCGGGAGAACTGCTCGCAGATGTCGTGCCCGCTGAAGTCCTGGCGACCCTTGCGGTGATCGAACAGACGGATGACGCCGACTTCGTGGAAAAGAAAGCGGGTGCGTTCAATGAGGTGCTGAGCCAGTACGGCCTGAAGCGGGAGGAGGCGTATCGGTACAGTGTCTCGAGCGCAGCCGCTCTCGGTCCCATGCAGTTCACGAACAAGAGGGGAAATGGCACCTATGCGCATGGTGGTCAGGCGATGCCCGGAGGCAAGGCTCGACCCGAACTTTGAGCGCGGGGCGACGGACCTTCGGAACGCCATGAAAGCGGCGATCTGTCTCTTTGACATCGAGCTGTCACAGATGCGTTCGGAAATCCGCGTCGCTTACCATGACAACATGGAGGTGCTTGGCATCTTCCCGGTCGCCGCATACAACGGCGGACCCAGGAATGTCGCGAAGCTCCATGGTGTCGTGAGGAGGATGGGCGTCGAACTCGAAGACCTGCGTCCCCCCGGAGAGCAGCCTCAAGGAAGGCAAGTGACCTGCCCATGTCTTTGGAAAGAGGACGACACAGGCGTCGTTCCCGTGGCGATCCCGAAATACAATAATGAAAATCGTTGGTATATCGAAAAGTACCAGAGCATCCTGGGATTGTTCGAGTGAAACCGGACGATCCGTTGTGCTCCGCGAATATTGGATCCGGGACGAACTGACCGTGTCGCGGGGCCTTCGCCGAGCTGGGGCATGATCGTGGCGTGACCACGCCGGCTCGAACCGTCGTTCGGTTACTTGCCGAAGTGGCCGGCCACGTCGTGTTGTCGCCCAGACCGCGGCGATCCGTGCATGAATGCACAGATCGCGAACGCCTCTGGGTTCCCGTCGGGCGAGACGAGCCCCGACACACACAAGCCCTTTGTGATCTACGTCGTCGCGGTCAAGCACGAGGGTGAACCGGACCCGACAGGGCCCCGTTCGGCGAGCGGTTCGGAAGTAATTCAGTCGCGATAGCGGTAACTCGTTGACCGCGTTGGGGCGTTACAAATTCAAGGCGACTTTCGACGTCCCCGGTTCGGGACAGGCTCGGGCGCGCCGCTCAGGTGCCGTCCCACCGAGTGAACAGCAGCCAGCGGCGCATTGCGAAATTGGCCAGGAACGTGAAGCCCGCCGCGCCGATCTTCGCAAGCAGGTAATGCAGGCCTAGACGCGAGACGCCGATGTAGATGACGCCGAGGTTGATCGCGAGCCCGATGAGCCCGATCGACAGGAAGACGGCGAACTCGTTGCGGGCGCTCGCGAGGCGCCGGAACCCGAAGATGTGGCGGACCGACGCCCAGTAGACGAATGCGGTGCCGCTCAGGAAGGAAATTGCGGCAGCCGCAAGGTACGGGACGCCGACGACCGAGACCTGCAGCCAGAGCAGCGAGACGTCGAGCGCGAACGCTGCGCCCGACGCGCCGAAGTAGGGGATCAGTTCGCGAACGAGTCGCACGCCAGCTCCGTTCCGTGCCTGCCTTTGCTCAGATGCCATTATGTGGCTCGAGCACGGCAGGCTCCCTCCCTTTCCGGCTCGCGTCGCGCAGGCCGACAGTCCGCGTACGCGATTGTCCCGATGTTTGCTGCAACGCAGCGCTTCATGCTGTTCTGGCGCTCGATTACCCAGGGCTGTTCAGCTGTCAGATTTCTTACCCGACGGCCGCTTATGACCTTGCGACGTTATCTCATCACCGGCGGAGCCGGGTTCCTCGGCATCAACCTCTGCCGATACCTGCTTGAACGCGGAAACGACGTACGAACGCTCGACATCGCGCCGTTCACCTATCCGGAGCGCGCACGCATCGACGTCATCGACGGTGACGTGCGTGACGCCCGAGCCGTCGAGCGCGCGGTCGCGGGCATGGATGTCGTGGTGCATGGTGCTGCGGCGCTGCCGCTGGCGCCGGCCGCGGAGATCCTTTCCACGGGGATTGCCGGCACGCGATGCGTTCTCGAACAGGCCATGCGCGCGCAGGTGGCGCGCGTCATCTTCATCTCCTCCACGGCCGTCTACGGGATACCGGACCATCACCCCCTGCTCGAGACGGACCCGGTCGTGGGCGTGGGGCCGTACGGCGAGGCCAAGATCGCCGCGGAGGTGCTGTGCGAGGAGTTCCGTCGCAAGGGCCGGTGCACGAGCATCCTGCGGCCCAAGAGCTTCGTCGGACCCGAGCGTCTCGGCGTGTTCGAGCTCCTTTACGACTGGGCATATACCGGGCACAGCTTCCCCGTGCTCGGTGACGGCCGCAATCGGTACCAGCTGCTGGATGTCGAGGACGTCTGCCAGGCCATCGAGTTGTGTGCGACGGGCGCGCGTGAGCGGGTCGACGACGTGTTCAATGTCGGCGCCCGGGACTTCGCCACGATGCGCGAGAACATCCAGGCGGTGCTCGATCGCGCGGGCCACGGGCGGCACGTCGTCAGCCTGCCCGCCGCGCCGGCGATCGCGCTGCTGCGGCTGCTCGCGGCGCTGCGGCTGTCGCCGCTGTATCCATGGATCTACGACACGGCTGCGAAGGACAGCTTCGTGTCCATCGAGCGGATCGAGAGGCAGCTCGATTTCCGTCCGCGCTACTCGAGCGTCGATGCGCTGGTACGCAACTACGACTGGTACGTGGCCCATCGCAACGAACTGGGCGATGCGACGGGTGTGACGCATCGCGTGCGGTGGAAGAAGGGGGTGCTCGGGCTTGTCAAACACCTCTTCTGAGCGGGTTGGCGGGCGGGCGGCCGTGCCGGGCGCGGCCCTCGAGGCGTTGCGGCCGTACCAGTGGTTGAAGAACCTGCTGGTGTTCGTGCCGCTCGCGGCGGCGCATCGTCTTGGCGAGGTCGCGCTGGCTCTGCTGGCGCTGCGGGGCTTCATCGCGTTCAGCCTGTGCTCCTCCGCGGTCTACGTCCTGAACGACCTCCATGACCTCGGCAGCGACCGGCTGCATCCCTACAAGAGCCGTCGGCCGATCGCGGCGGGACGCGTGCCGCGCGGGCTCGCCGTCGCTCTGGTGCCGCTGCTGCTCGTGGCCGGACTGACCGTGGCGCTGCCGCTCGGCGCCGGCGCGGTCGGTGTCCTCGCGGGCTACTTCGCGCTGATGACGGCCTACTCGCTCGGGCTCAAGGACATCGTGCTGCTCGACGTCCTGGTGCTCGCGACGGGTTATGCCGCCCGCGTCCTGCTCGGCGCCCTCGCGGTGCAGATCATGCCCTCGTCGTGGCTGTTTGCATTCTGCATCTTCTTTTTCTTCAGCCTCGCGCTGCTCAAGCGCTACGCGGAGATCAGCGTGCGGCGGGTCCATGACGGCCCGCACGCGCACGCACGCGCGTACCTGCTCGAGGACCAGAGCCTGCTGGTCGCGCTCGGCGTGTCGAGCGGCTACCTGTCGGTCCTCGTGCTCGTCCTCTACACGAGCACGCTCACGGCGGGACAACTGTACCGGTATCCGGTCGTGATCTGGATGACCTGCACGGTGCTGCTCTACTGGATCAGCCACCTGTGGCTGGTCGCACACCGTGGCGGAATGCCGGACGACCCGCTGCGGTTCGTGCTCCGGGACCGGCTGAGCTGGATCCTCATCCCGCTGATGGGAGTGACCGCGTGGCTCGCGCTGTGACACGCCGGGGCCGGACGGGAACGCGCCGTCGCCGGCTCGCGGCCCTGGCGTTCGGCGCGGCCGCCATCCTCGGTGTCGCGGTCCTGGCCAGCGTCCCGGCCGAGCGCCGCGGTTCTGCGCTGCCGTCGGCCACGCAGCTCGCGCGACAGGCCGCCGAGTATCGTGCCGAGAAACCGAAGACCATCCTCGAGCTGCAGCCGTTCCGGCGCGAGACGACGCTGCCGATCGAGGCCCCGGACGGGCGCGTCGGCGCAGTCACGTTCACCGACCTCAATCCCTACGCGAACGGCTGGTACCTGCTCTCCTTCGACGCGGGCGCGGCGGCGGAGCGGCGCACCTATCACCTCGAGAACCCACTCCCGCGCGAGGGCTCGATTGCGCTCGTGTCGGCGGACCGGCAGGCCGTGCGCCTCGCCATCGGCGACCGCGGCGCACCCTGCACGCTCGTGTGGGCCGGCCGCTCGCCGGGAGCGCTCGAGGAGGCGAGCCGCACGGGCCTGCCCTACGCGCCGCTCTGCGAGGGCCGGCTATACCTGCGCAATCCGGTCGCGGGACGGCGCACGTCGCTCGAGCGCGTCGCGGAGTTCCTGCGCGACCACGTCTGGGGCGGCGAGCAGGTGGTCGCCTTCGTGAAGGACGAGTTCTATCGCGATGCCTTCCTCGAGGAGCCCGTCCCGCATCGCGCGCCCGCGCAGCCCGCGCCCGACGCGCACGCACCGCTCGCGGCGGCCATCGCCGCGACGAGTACCGGCCTGGCCGTTGTCCCGGAGCAGCTCGGTATCGAGCTCGCGGCCCCGGGGCGGGAACTCATCGTGGGCGAGTGGTACCCGGTGCGTGACCTCGACGGCGTGTACCTGAGCGTCGTCACCCCAGCGACCCTCGATCGATCGGCGCTGCAGGACGGTGCAGCCCGGTTCAATCCGCTCGACTCCGTCGAGTCGAAGGCGCTCGCCTACCTCGTCGCGTTCGATCTCGCCCGGTTCGACCTGCGCTTCGCACTCGGCACGGACCATCCGCGAGTCGGCTGGTCGGAACGCGTGCCGCCCGCGGTCCACGACCCCGCGCTGCCGGGGCCGGATGGCATCGACAGCCCGGCCCCGCTCGTCACCAACGGCATGGTGAGCCCCGCGGAAGTCCGCCGCACGGTGGCGACGGTGACGGGCGGCTTCAAGCGCGAGCACGGCGCGTTCCGCTACGGTCGGCTGGCGCTCGAGAACCACGGCAGCCACTACGGGTTCATCGAGCAGGGCGTGGTCTTCAGCAAGCTGCAACCCGGGCTCGCCACGGTGCTGGCGATGGACGACGGTCGAGTCGAGCTTGAGACCTGGAGCGCGGTCGAGGAGGCGCGACTGCCGCAGATCCGCTCGGCGCGCCAGAACGGCGTGCCGCTCATCGAGTTCGACCGCGCGCAGGGGAGGGGCGTGCCGGGTGCCCTCGTCGGTAACTGGGGCGCGGGCAACTGGTCGGGATCGGACAAGGGGGACCTGCGTACGCTCCGTGCCGGCCTCTGCCTGCAGGCGAGCGAGGCGGGGCGCTTCCTGGTCTACGGCTATTTCTCGGACGCCACGCCGTCGGCGATGGCCCGCGTTTTCCAGGCCTATCGCTGCCAGTACGCGCTGCACCTCGACATGAACGCACTGGAGCACACCTACCTCGCGCTCTATGTCTCGCGCGGGCCCCAGCGTCTCGTCGAGCACCTGATCCAGGGCATGGACGTGCTCGACCAGGGAACCGGCAAGCGCTACGCGCCGCGCTTCATCGGCTTCCCGGACAACCGCGACTTCTTCTTCCTGACCCGTCGGGACGCCGCACCATGAGGGACGGCCCCATGCTCGCCGCCGCGGCGCTCGCACTGCTCGCGTGCACGCTCACCGCGGCTGCGCAAACCACCAACGCCGAGCAGAACCGTGAACTGCTGCGTCGGCTCGAGGCCGCGCACGGCCTGAGTCCCGCGCAGATGCGGCGGATCGAGGCGATCTTCGCGGGCAACTTCGCGATGGGCCAGGGCAACCCGGCGATCGCGCATCACCCGCTGACGCCGGCGCAGTGCCGAGAGAACCTCGAGCGCGTGCACATCGACTACGCGAACCCGGAGTTCGAGCGGATCTGCGGCAGCAAGTACATGGCGCCGCTGTACGATCCCACGAGCGCGACGCCGCAGGCGGCCAGGGCCTGCATCGACCAGTTCGAATTCCCCGACATGCCCTGCGAGTACCCGGTCATCTGGGTCAAGGCGCGCGAGGCGGCCGAACTCTGCGCGGCGGAGGGCAAGCGCCTGTGCGACGCCCACGAATGGGAGGGCGCGTGCCAGGGTCGCCTCGAGTCGCCCGACTACCGGTTCGATCTCGCCGTCGGCGTGAGCCCGAACGTCGCTGTCGAGCGCATGCGCGCGGCGCACAACCGCGCTTACGCCTCGATCAAGCGCTGGAGCTACGGACCGGAGTACCAGCGCGGCGTGTGCGCGGCGGGCAGTTCGAAGACGCCCGGCTGCGAGGGCGGTGGCTGGAACCAGTGCGGCTCGAACACCTATCCCGCCGGGAGCTTTACCGCCTGCCACAGCCCGCTCGGCGTGTACGACCTGAATGGCAACGCCGCCGAGCACATGAATCTGCCGCTCGATCCTTCACAGATGTCGAGCCTCGGCAGCACGACCCTCGGCTACACCGAGATGAAGGGCAGCTGGTTCATCTTCGATACCTACCGCGCGCACGAGGACTGGTGTCGCTGGCGCGCGCCGTACTGGCACGGCAGCAGGGTCATGGACCCGCACAGCCATGCCAACTACCACCTCGGCTTTCGCTGCTGCAAGACGCTCCGGACGCCGTGAGCGTCAAGGTCAGGGCGAGGCGAGCGCGGTCCTCGGCGTCGGCATCCAGGCGACCGCAGACGCGGGCCCTTCCGCCCTGAGTTCCCGCAAGAGGGAGGCGAGGCGCTCGGTGATGCCGGGCAGCGGCCCCTCGTCGCTCGCGAGAGTGGCGAGCTGCCGATTCGCCAGGACATCGGCCATGGATCGTTTGACGCCGTTCACGTACACGACGTCGCTGACGAGCCGAATGCCATGGCTGTAATCCGCGTAGCGGGCGCCATGCACCGTGCTGAGCGGCTGGATGGGCGAACGCGCATCGCGGTGCCAGCCATAGATGGCGACCCGACCCGGCGTCCCCCAGAGGCGCGGGGTCAGCACCAGGTCCTTCTTGTCGCCTGCGGTGAGTTCACCGAGCGCCGCGCCGCGAGCGTCCCGCTGTTCGCCGATCATCTGGTTGTGATGAACGAGGTACGCGGTGCTGCGCATCTGGTCGCCCGCGGGCAGCGGCTGCGGGTCGAGCTTGACCGCCGCGGCCGCGTAGATGGCGTTCACGAGCTTGCGCGTCGGCAGCATGAAGCCGTAGTGGCCGGCGACGTCGAGCGCCGCCTCGAGGCCCAGCGGAACGAACAGGAAGTCGCGGTCGGAGCCGAGGGCCAGGTAGTCGGGCAGCACGCAGACCGTGAGCGTGTTCTGGCCGTCACGGACGGTGACGGCCTCGAGGTGGCGCAGGAACGATGGCACGTTGCCGGCGAGCAATTCGCTGCGCACCAGTGCGTCGCGCTGCGGGCCGTCGAGGTCGCGGACCCGCTCCGCAAACGCGGTCCCGGTCGGGGCGCCCGCGGCTCGCGCCGGGATGGTCTTGGCGAGTGGCTGGTCGCACACCGAGCCAGCCGGCGATGCGAGCGCGGTTCCGGCCGTAAGCATCAGCAGCAAAGCTGCCGCAGCGGGCATCGACATCAGGCGGATTGATTTCACGCGGCGCGTTACTCCCAAGTGTTTCGCAACCCAGTTCGGGTGTGCGACGTCATCATCTGAAGTGGACCAGATTCCAGGAACCGGAAACTGAGCGGGCGCCGGTCAAGCCTGGGGCTCCGCTGTCGAGCGCACGGCCAGTCCAACTGGCCAAACGATCGTGAATTCTACCATGCCCGGTCCGGGCATCGACGCCGAAGGGCCTTTTCGTCGAGAACGCGTCCAATTCCTAGCACGCGCCTTTGACACGAGAATGCTGTCCGATTGAGTCGCTGGACGGGCAATGAGCGGCGAGGGGTCGATCGCGGTCAGTTTCGGCTGGTCGGACTTGCGGGCGGCATCTGCCAGCGAGCGAGGCGATTGGTCTTGCCGAGTCCTGGCGTCCAACAGGGGAGTGCACGCGACTGACCGATGGTTCCTCATACTCACACGCTGGTAACGCGCGGCTGGTGGCTTTGGGCCAATTCGAGGCGACGGCTTCGTCGTCGCGCCGGCCGCGCCAGCCGAAATCGTCCCGGAGGCATTTCATGATGTTCTCGATCCGCGCCGTCCGAGTTGCACTTAGTGCTGCGTCTGCGTTCGGCCTCGGCATGGCAGGCATTACACCCGCGGTCGCAAACTCCGGGCTGGATTCCGCCTTCAGTCTGCGCTACCCCTCCTCCACGACTCGAACGGCCGCGGGTTGCAGCAATACCTGCCACGGCGGCACGACCAGTACTTTCAACGCTTACGGGCGTGACCTGAGGCTGGCCACCGGCACCAACGATCAGCGCCTGGCGGCCATCGAGAGCCTGGACTCCGACAAGGAAGGCAATTCCAATCTGGTCGAGATCACGAAGAACGCCCAGCCCGGTTGGTGCGTCGCGGCCACCACCGGCTGCGACAACAACGGGCGCACGCCGCCGACATCAGTGGCCCTGCTGGATCCTCCGCCGGCGTCGAACCAGCCGCCGGTCGCCAATGCCGGCGGCCCATATTCGGCTGCCGTCGGCGCGCCCGTGACCCTGGACGGGTCGGCATCAAGGGACCCGGACGGCGGCATCGCTTCGTATGCCTGGAACTTCGGCAACGGCACCAGCGGAACGGGCGCGACCCCGAGCGCCACTTACACGAGTGCAGGCACCTTCACGGTGACGCTGACGGTGACGGACAACGGCGGCGCCACCGGCCAGGCCAGCACGACCGTCACCGTGACGACGAATACCCAGCCTCCGGTCGCAAATGCAGGCGGCCCCTATACCGGCACGGTCAACGTGGCCATCAGCTTCAACGGCGCAGCCTCCCGCGATCCAGACGGCAGCGTCGTCAGCTATCTGTGGAATTTCGGCGACGGCACCACGGCATCCGGCGTCACGGCGGTGCATGCCTACACGGCAGCCGGGTCGTACACCGTGAGGCTCACGGTCACGGACAACGACGGACTCACCAGCTCCGCATCGACGACGGCCCAGGTGTCCGACGGTACCGGACAGCGGCCACCGGTCGCGAGCCCGGCCGGACCGTACCAAGGTACGACGGCGTCGCCCGTGGCGTTCGACGGCTCCGCTTCATCGGACCCGGACGGCACGGTCGTCAGCTACGACTGGGCGTTCGGTGACGGCGGCACGGCTTCGGGCGCGAAGCCGACGCATGCTTACAGCGCCGCCGGCACGTACACGGTGACGCTGACGGTCACCGACGATACGGGCCGCAAGGCAACCGCAACGACGTCCGCGACGATCGCGGCCCCCAGCACCGGCGAGAACCTGTATTCGGCAAGCTGTGCGAATTGCCATGGGGATCCGTGGAGCGGGCCGGCCGTCGATCCTTCGCTGCCCGGACTGAAGCGCGTCACTGGTGCCCGTTCCTGCACGATCACCGGCGCGGTTTTCGGAACGAGCGCATTCCCGCGGGGTGTGCCCGACATGGTGTCGTTCGGCAACCAGCGGCTCACGGCAACGCAAATCGACGCCATTGCGGGCTACCTCAATTCGCGTACCGCGACCGGGGAACAGCGTTACGTCTCCACGTGCGCGGGCTGTCATGGTAACGACGGTCGCGGCGGCCGCGGCGGCGGAAGCGTGCGCGGCGATTCCGCCAGCGACATCACGGAGGCCATCCGTGAGAAACAGGCCATGCAGTTTCTCGGCTGCCTGTCGTCCTCGGACATCCAGTTGACAGCGACTTTCCTCGGCAGCAGCAAACCGGGGGATGGCGGCTCGGGCGACGGCGATGGCGGTGGTGGTGGCGGCAGCACCGGTGGCACGACCCTGCTTGGGCTGCTCACTTTCGGCCTCTACCGTGAACGGCGGCGGCGCCGAGAGCAAGCCGGCCGACATGCGCCCATTCGGCTTGCCGCGACCAGCCAGGGAATGCGCCGACCCCTCGGATCGGCAAGTCACCACTCCGTTTCAAGCGGTTTACCAGGGTAACGGGTTGTCCGCGATGTCCGTTTCCCAAACGGCATGGATGGCTGCGACCAGCGTTGCCGGCAAAGGCTCCGTTGCGGCGGCCAGGTTGGCCGCCAGTTGAGCGCGGGTTTTCGCGCCCGGGATGACAGTTGCGATTTCGCGATGGGCGAGGACGAAGCCCAGCGCCGCTCTTGCCAGCGGCATGTCGGGGGGCAGCAAGCCGCGTAGCTTGCGCACCAGCGCGGCACGGCGGGCGACAACCTCCGGCGACCAGCGTGCGCGGATGCCGTCGAAGCGACTTTGCTCATTGTATTTGCCGGCTAGCCATCCGGAGTCCAGCGGAACCTTCGCGACCAATCCCACGCCACGGCGCGCAGCCTCGCCAAATGCCCGGCGGACATCCTGATGAAAGGCGTTGAAAAGCACTTCAGCGGCGCCGCTGGCTGTGGTCAGGACGAGCGTGCGCAATTCGTGGCTTGTGTCAATCGAAGCGCCAAAGGCTCGGAGCTTTCCTTCACGCTGCAAGGCCTCGAGTTCGCCGTAAAGATCGGCGGCCTTGGTTCCATCGAGCAGATCGCCTGGGGGATTGTGCAGCAGGAGCAAATCCACATGGTCGGTCTGCAGGCGGCGCAGGCTGGCCTCCAGCGAGGGTCGCAGCCCCGCCGCCGAGAAATCCGTCTTCTCCCGATCCGCGTGGCCATATTTTGTGCAGAGGACGGCCTTCGCGCGCCGCCCTTTCAATGCCTTCCCGAGCAATAGCTCGCTGGCCCCGTTGCCGTAGCCCGGCGCGGTGTCATAGAAGTTACAACCGGCATCGAGCGCCGCCTGCACAAGCTGGATGGAACCGGCTTCGTCCGGCCCACCCCAGATCGGGTTGCTGAGCTGCCAGGCGCCGAGACCCACGGCACTGACACGAAGACCGGTGTTGCCGAACGGGCGCTGATCCATGAGTGAAATCAACCTCGGCCAGGCGTTGATGTCGAGACCCGGCCCCGGCTTCGGCGCCGCGGCAGAGTTCGCAAAGTCCAGGTTGTCAGGTTACCTCAATGCTTCGATTTCCTGCTCCGCACACACCTTCCGGCCCGCTGGCCATCGTGTCGGTGCGTGAGCCAGGATTGTGTGCGCCAGGCGAGCGTGCGACGATTTCGCGAACTTGAATACGGGACGTGAGAGATGAACGGACGTGTCGCGCTGGTCACGGGCGGTGGCCGAGGAATCGGGCGCGAGGCAGCGCTGCTGCTGTCGGCGGCCGGGGCGCGTGTGATGGTCGTATCGCGCAGCGCGACGGAACTGGCGGCCGTCGGACTCGAATACGTCGTGGCCGACCTCGGCACTGCCGAGGGTTGCGCCCTGGCCGTTGCCGAGACCGAGCGACGACTGGGACCGATCGATGTGTTGGTGGTGAACCACGGCATCGGCTCGGCCCACGAGCGGCTGGTGTGGGAGCAGGATCCCGAGGTCTGGCGCGAGACGATGCGCATCAACCTCGACGGTCCGTTCGAGCTCGCGCGGCTGACGGTCGGCGGGATGTGCCAGCGCGGCTTCGGTCGGCTCGTCTTCACCAGTTCGACCGCCGGTGAGAAGGCGGAACGCTCCGGAAGCGCGTACACCGCCTCCAAGCATGGAGTGATCGGGCTCGCGCGTGCGGTCGCCCAGGACGCCGGGCCGTTCGGAGTTACCTCGAATGCCGTGCTGCCCGGCTGGGTGCGGACGGCAATGGCCGAGCGCTCGGCGCTGGCGGAAGCGCAACGGCGCGACATCACCGTCGAGCAGGTGTGGCGCGAGCGCGCCGCCATCTACCCGCGCAAGCGTGTCCTGGATCCGCGCGAGGTCGCGGAGGTGATCGCCTTCTTGTGCAGCGACGCTGCCGCGGGCGTGAACGGCGAGGCGATCACCGTGGCTCTCGGAGGCATGTGGTAGGCGGTCGAGGCGTCCTGGCGAATCGACCACGCGCTCTTGCGCGGCATTCCACGGTCTGGACCATGGTCCAGAGTCAATCCCTGCCCGCAGGGGTCCTGCTGGATCCCGCTAACGGCCGACACTACCTGGCCGGCATGGATTCCATCGCCTGCTGATGCAGCAGCATCTGCTCCATCATCATCTGCATCATTCCCATGCGTTTTTCCATCATCTGGTGGTGCCGCATCATGTCGCCACCCATCATGCCCTTGTCGCCGGGCGCGCCCTTGTCACCGCCCATGGGCATGCCCCCGCCCTGGCCGCCATCCATCATCATGGGTTTGCTCATGCTGCGCATCATCGCCATGCTGTCCTGCATCGTCTGCATGTGCGCCTGCATCAGTTCCTGGCGTTTCTTCGCATCCGCCGTTGCGTGGATCGCATCCATCTGCGACTGCATTGTCGTCATGTTCGCCTGCATCCGGGACATTTGTGCATCCATCTCCATGCTCATGGCAGGCTTCGCCGGAGGGGCCTTGTCCTGGGCAGACGCAAGCGGTATCGACGACAGGGCGCAGGCAACGATCGCAACGGACAGATATGAAGTCTTCATGTGTTCGATTCCCTGGGTGTCCGAGTGATCGTCAACTCTTCTTGCGAAGGACCGCGAACAGAACTGCACCCAGCGCGATGATGACCAGCGCGGGCAGCCATACGGCACCCGAGCCGTACCAGTTTCCGTTTCCCATCATTCCGCCGTTCATCGATGGCCAGTCGGCCATCGCGGCGCTGACCGGCATCATCAGGAAGGGCGCGACGCCAAGCGTGCGGACGAGGATGTTTTTTGTGTGGGGGTCCATAGGTGGGGTTCCTGCGAGTCGGTGAAGCTGAATTCGATGCACCGAGGGCGGAACCGACAGCGCACAAACGGTTGCAATGCGACCGCTCGTTCCTGTGTACGCTTTGGATCGCCCGGTGTCCGTGGCCTGCCGTACATAGCGGCTGCCAGCGCGCAGTCCGGAAAGAGTTCGGCCGCGATGCCGGTCAGCCGTACCTGGCTCTCCGTCGGATTGAAAAATCCGGGGCGCCACGCGTTCGTCACCGTACAACGCTCGTCTTGAGCACGCCGTCCCAGAACCCGCTCAGCGTGCCATAGGCCACTTGCTCGTTGTGATGGTGATGGAAATGGTGCTCACGCCAGCGCGCGGAGAGCCAAGGGGTGGCCGGACACGCCGCCATGTGCAGTCGGTGGTGGACGATTTCCTGCAGCAGGTGACCCACCAGCAGGCCGAACGAAAAAGCGGCGGCCGCGCCCATGGCGGTGTGCAACAGGATCGGCAGGCCGGCTACCGGCAGTATCAGCATCAGGCTGAAGACCACCGGTGTCCGCATCGGCACGTCCGGGTGCAAATGATGCTGCAGATGCCAGCGCCTGAACGGTTCCACGCGATGCAGCATGAGGCGGTGCAGCAGGTACTCCAGCAGGGTCCACGCGCACAGCCCGGCTGCCATCAGCATCAGTCCGCCGAACCAGCCAACGGCCGGCGCCCGCATCCACAGCCAGAGCATCGCGAGCGCTGCCACGGAAGGCATCAGCAGTGATTCGGGAAAGCCGAGCGCCGCCGCGGTGAACCGCAAATCACGCATCTTGAGGTCCTGAAAGAAGGGCAACGAGTCAAACCGACATCAGGATGAGACCGTTCGATCCCAGCGGGCCAAGTTCGTCATGGGACTTGCGGCGTTCGCGGCGGAGCGGCCGGCGTCACGCGCCAGATGACATTGCCGACGTCGTCCGCAACGAGCAGGGCGCCGGCACGGTCCACCGCTACGCCGACGGGACGCCCAAGAGCATCGCCATTCACATCGACAAATCCGGTCAGGATGTCTTCTGGAGCCCCGACGGGGCGTCCACCGGCAAACGATACGAATATGACTTTGTAGCCGCTCGGCGGCCGCCGATTCCAGGAGCCGTGCTGGCCGATGAACACCCCGCCGGCATAGTGCTGCGGCAACAGACTTCCTTGATAGAACACCAAGCCGAGCGAAGCGGTGTGCGCGCCGAGCGCATAGTCCGGCGCGATGGCGCGAGCGACCAGATCCGGGCGCTGCGGCTGCACCCGCGCATCGACGTGCTGGCCGTAATAGCTGTAAGGCCACCCGTAGAAGGCGCCTTGCTGCACCGCCGTCATGAAGTCGGGAACGAGGTCGCTGCCAAGCTCGTCGCGCTCGTTGACTGCGGTCCACAGCGCGCCGGTTTGCGGCTCCCAATCCAACCCGTTCGGATTGCGCAGCCCGGAAGCGTACGGCCGCGACTCGCCGGTTGCGAGGTCGACCTCCAGGATGGCAGCACGATTGGTCTCATTCTCCAGGCCGTTTTCGCCCGCATTACTGTTCGAACCGATCGTCACGTAAAGCCGTGACCCGTCCCGGCCGGCAAGGATGTTCTTGGTCCAGTGATGGTTGATCGTGCCCGCCGGTAGATCGAGAACCTTGACACCCGGCACGGTGATCCGCGTGTCGCCCTGCTTGTAGGGAAAGCGCAGGACTGAATCGGTGTTGGCGACATAGAAGTCGTTGCCGACCAGCGCCATGCCGAAAGGTGAATTCAGCGCGGCCAGAAACTCGGTTCGAGTCTCCGGGATGCCGTCTCCGTTGCCATCGCGCAGCAGCGTGATGCGATTGGCACTCGGCACCGACCCGCCGGCGCGCTTCATCAACATCGTCATCACCCAGCCCTTGATGCCGCTGGCGTTGTCCGGCCGGGGCGGGCCGTTCGTCTCGGCAGCGAGTACATCGCCGTTGGGTAGCACGCAAAGCCAGCGGGGGTGATCGAGACCGGTCGCGTAGGGAGTCACCCGAAGCCCGGCTGCAGCCACCGGCGTCGCGCCGGGTGGCCAACCGATTGCCGGAGCGATTCGCACTGTCGGTATGAGCGTCTGGTCAGGTGGGGGCAACGTCGGTTCGGGGCCGAATCCGGCGGACTCGGGCAACGTCGCCCAGTCGCCACAACCGGCGAGACCGAGCAGCAGGAATACGGCGACTGTCGGGTGAAAAATATGCTTGAACATCAGGATTCTCTCTCCGCGGTGCGAACGCCGTCGCATGGATCCGATGTCGCTGCATTGAACAGGGCCAGGGCTTCGCAAAGGGACACCGAGTGGACTCTCGATCCGGCTCGCGCCGGAGTCGCGTGTCCACTCGATGGCTCCTGCTCAGTCGTCAGATCGCCGTCCCGTGGGGGCCGCCGGTCTCGACTTACTTCCCGTCGTGATCGGAATCCCCTGGCGTCGCGCGTTCAACGAAGTCGCTGACGTGCTGCCATGCGTCACGGGTCGCGTGCTTGGCGTCTTCCCACGTCAGGCTGGATATGCCCTTGGCTCGGTCCCAATCGCGCATCAGCTCGGGTTCCGCCTGCTCGAACGAGCGGCCTTCATGCCATGTGTAGGCATCGACGCCGTACCGATAGGCGGGACGATATTCGTTGAAGTTCGCCCCGCGAGTCACGTAGGGCCGACTCGAATAGTTCTCGCGCCAATACTTTTCCTCGGCGGTGGCGTCGATTGCTTTGGCGATCTTGTTGCCAGCCACACCGCCGGCCACGGCGCCTGCCACCGCGCCGATCACCGTGCCCACAGGGCCCACCACCGTCCCCGCCAGCGCGCCCGCTGCGGCGCCACCGGCCGCCGCGCCGAGCCCGGTTCCAACCGGATGCGCGCCGAGCGGACCCGGGGTCGGAGGCGGGTTTGCAGTCGTGTTCCGTTCGCGTTCCAGAGTGGTGCTAGTCATCTTCGTCTCCAATGAATGTTCCGAATGATCAGGTCATCTTCGACCGTGAAACACGCGTGCGGATACACAACGGCGAGCGGTGGAGCGATTCACCTGGAGATGCGCGGAGTCGTATGCACGTGAACCACAAATGCAATCGCCAGATGCGCATCCGAGGCAAGGGCCGCTGCGCTGCCGCCATGATCCGACGCGGTGCAGACACTATTCGAGACTGTCTCCCGCTTGTCGGTGCGGTAGACAACGCAGGCGGGTGACGGCCGGCGCGCGCCTGGCTCAGATCCTGGACGCGGCTTTGCCCGCGGCCAGCAGCACCGGGTCCCAGACGGGTGAGAACGGCGGCGCGTAGGAGAGGTCCATGCGACCCACCTCCGCCACGGTCATGTCGTTCCACAGTGCCGTGGCCAGCACGTCGATGCGTTTTCCCGCGCCTTCTCCGCCGACGATCTGTGCTCCGAGCAGCCGACCGGTCCCACGCTCAGCCACAATCTTGATCTTCACCGGCTGCGCACCCGGGAAGTAGTGCGCGCGGCTTGATGACTCGGTCGTCACGGCGATGAAGTCGAAGCCCGCGGCCCCGGCCTCCCGTTCAGTGAGCCCGGTGCGGGCGATCTCCACGCCCTGGAACCGGGTGATCGCCGTGCCGAGCACACCACCAAAGGTGGCGTGACCGCCGGCGATGTTGGTTCCGGCTGCGCGGCCTTGTTTGTTGGCGTGCGTGCCGAGGGGCACGACGACGGCCCCGCCCGTGACGCGATGGCGGGACTCGACACAGTCGCCGGCGGCCCAGACATGCGGCGTGTCGGTACGCAGTCGGCCGTCGACGATGATACCGCCGGCCTCGCCGACGCCGATGCCTGCGGACCGTGCCAGCTCCGCATTGGGACGAACACCGAGCCCGAACACCACGAGGTCGGCGGCGACAAGTGCCGCCGCAGTCTTGACCGCGGCGACACGACCGTCGATCACGGTGAAACCAGTGACCGCGGTGTCGAGTCGCAGGTCGATTCCGGCGGCCCGCATCGCGTCCCCGACAGCGGCGGCCATGTCGGCATCCAGCACCGCACCCATCGGCGCACCCAGCCGTTCGATCACTGTCACGTCGAGGCCTCGTTCAAGCAGACCCTCCGCGACCTCAAGTCCGATGTAGCCGGCACCGACCAGCACGGCGCGCCGGGCACCCGCATCGAGCCGTCGTTCAATCTCCGCGGCGTCGTCGAAGGTACGGAGCTGCAGCACTCCTTCGGCGTCGATGCCTGGCCACGGGGGGGTGATGCCCGACGCGCCAGTGCTGATGAGGAGTTCGTCGTAGTGCTCGACCGCGTCCAGCCTAGTCTCGAGGTCGCGCACCGTCACGGTATGCGCCGTGCAATCGACGGCAATGACGTCGTGGCGGGTCCGAACGTCGATGCCGTTGGCCCGGTGCTGTTCTGGAGTCCGAGCGATGAGCCGGTCCGGTGACTCGACGAGCCCGGCGACCAGATACGGGAGGCCGCAGGCGGAGTAAGAGGTGCGGGGTCCGCGCTCGAACGCCACGATCTCGAGCGCCTCGGCGGTTGTCATCCTCCGGGCCTGAGATGCCGCGGACATGCCCGCTGCGTCGGCGCCGATGATCACCAGCCGTCGTGCCATCCTCACGTCTCCCGCGCAGACGTCGTCGTTGCCCTGGACTGCATCCGATTCTGCATGAGGTGGCTACTCCCGGAACGGAATCCGGGCGTCTTCCTCGAAGCGCTTTTTGCGCTTGCGGCCAAAGGCCCAGATCACGGCGCCGCCGAACAGCGCGATGGGGGCGAGAACGAAGGCGATGAAGTTGACGGTGTCCATGGCTGACCTCGCGTGACGCCGCCGCAGCATTCCTCGGCAAGTTGGCGAGTGGTTGCGTGCCCGTGTCGAGGAGCATTCTCCACCCGTCTGTGCGCGATCTGCGTGCGGTGGCGTACAGAACTGGAAACCGTCGTATTCCATCCTGCAAGCTACCGCATGGCCTGCGGGCGCTCGCGCGGGTGGCTCCCTCTATGCCCCGGGTTCGCGCCTGCGCCGGAATCGTCACATTGCCGATACACGAGGAGCATTCGATGAGTGAAAAGACCGCAAGCGTGCACTGGGAAGGCCAGGGCAAGAACGGACAGGGCAAGATCAGCACCGAGACTGGTGCGTTGAAGGACTACCCGTACGGATTTGCGAGCCGCTTCGAGGATGACCGTCGTGGCAGCAATCCCGAGGAAATCCTGGGCGCGGCTCACGCCGCCTGTTTCACGATGGCGTTCTCGTTCGCCTGCGACCGGGCCGGCCTGGCAACCCGCGAAGTCGACACGCAGGCCAGCGTGCGCCTGGTCAAGCAAGGCGAGGGTTTCGTCATCGATCGGATCGCGCTGACGATGCAGGCTACGATACCCGGCATCAGCGAGGCGACATTCCAGGAGATCGCGAACGCTGCCAAGCGTGATTGCCCGCTCTCGCGGGCGCTGGCAAGCGTTCCGGAAATTACGCTCGAGGCCACGCTGCGTTCGTGAGGCCGCGCTCGTCACCGAACTGTCGCATCGCCGTGTCGCATCCCGCCCTACGAGGAAGGCGCGCAGACGCGCATCTGCATGGTGAAGCGGACGGCGATGTTGCACGGTATGCCAGCACACTGGCTGGTTGAAAGGGTTTGCGTGGCTGGCGGCGCCGTGACCGTATCTGAACGTATTGACGGAAAGCGGGCGCCGGTCCGAACATCCAAAAGCACTCGATGAGAAGATCCTCAGGCGTCAGACCTCGCTTTTTCACGTCTCAAGTGCAGCGTGCCGGCCGGTTGCCGGCGTAAGGATTCAGGAGCAAGTCGTGACCGCGTACAAAGACCAGATTCAAGGCCGAATGAAGGAAGTGCAGGGCAAGATCAAGGAAGCCGCCGGCAAGCTCGTGGGCAACAAAGAGCTCCAGGCAAAAGGCAAGGCACAGAAAACTCGCGGGAAGGCGCAGGCGAAGTTCGGCGACGTGAAGCAGAAATTGAAGGTCACGAAAAAGAAGGCCGCAAGGAAGACCGCGACGAAGAAGGCCGCGAAGAAGAAGGTCGCGAAGAAGAAATAGCGGTGCCTGACGTCGGCCCACCGTTCTCCGCGGAGAGCGTGGACCGACCGCCCGGCGCCTTCATCGTCGCGTTAAGGGATTCGCTTACGCTTTGCGTCGCCGAGTCAGGCCGACGCCGACGAGGCCCAGACCGAGCAGCGCGAGCGTGCCGGGTTCGGGCACGGTGTTGACGGCGCCGAGGTTATAGATCAGGAAGGTCTCCGGACCACCCGCAAAATCCCCGATCGAGGCTTCGAGAGCCAGCGTTGTGCCCGACCCTCCGGTCAACAGCCATGAGTTGACTTGGGCCTGCTGGGCCTGGTCCACGACGAACGTGAAGCCAGCAACCCCGTTGCCCGGGTTGGAAGTGAGGAAATTGTGCTCGCCGTCGATCGCTCCGAGGAACGATCCGCCGGACGTGTAGAACTTCAGCGTCACGTCGAGCACGTTGACGCTGTCGCCGCTCGGCTCCGTGGCATTGAACAGAACGCCGATCTGATTTGCCGACGTGATGCCCAGCGAACCGATTGTTGGCACACCGTACTTCGCATCATCGACCCGCGGACTCGGCAGTGAGCCGGTACCACTCAGGTTGGAGACGCCATTGCCCAGGTAGACAGATCCGTCGGCAATGACGCTGCCGAACAGGATCGTGCCCCCGGAACCGGCAGCCAGGCCGCCCGACTCGGTGGTCTCCTGGCCGGTCGCCTGAAGGGTCAGGTCCCGCGGCGCGGTGCCGAATCCCTGGGCTGGCGCAAGGATTGACGAGTCGTAAATGAGACTTGCCGACGCGGCCGGCGGCAGCGCAAGCATCGCGATGGCGGTCGCGCTGGCTGCAAATGTGATCCCTTGGTTCTTCAATTCATGTACTCCTGATTGTTGTTCTGTGACCAACCGGCGGAAACATCCTCGGTTGCAGGGCACAGTGCGCGTTCGCGGAGGGTGTGTATGTGCGTTGACCGGCATAGCGACACCCGACCGGTCCGTTCGCAGGCGACCAGACGGGACCGGCGCTACCGGGACAGATCCGACGTGGGGTTCGAAAAGCCGGCGGCGAGAGAAATGGCTGCGCGGTCACGGGGCTGCTTGATGCGCGATAGCCAGACTTCGTAGAGGTCCCACCTGGCCGCCCGCATGCCAAGGACGACGTCTTCGCCGCCTGAGCCGCGGTCGCGCAACACGACGGCGGCGTTCGCTGTCATGACATCGGACGGATACGCAGCGGACCGAAGAAGCCGGACGGGGCCTACGTTGAGGTGCAGTACCGGGGACAGTGGTTTTGGGTGGACGACAGCGACCGACTGGCGAAGCGGGCGCTCACCGCCGTGATGTTCTTCTTCACGCTGGCCGAGACCGGCAACGCCGAACGGTTGCCCCTGATCACGATCCCCGCCCAATAGGCGGTGACCTGCCGGCTTGCAAGGGACCACCGCGAGTTTGAATGGCGATTCATTCGCCGACTCGCCGACCGTTTCGGCATGCTTTGCTTCATGTCCTTGATCAAAGCCATTGGCCGGTCGGTCGCAGCCGGCGCCTGCGCACTCACGCTACTGACGACGCCTGCCATGGCAGCGGCGCCCGACACTCCTTCGCCCGTCGCAGTGGGTCGACTCTTGCCGGACGTGGTGATGGCCGGCCTGAACGGCCCGCATCGATCGCTTTCCAGTTACCGCGGCCACCCGCTCATCATCAACGTGTGGGCCAGCTGGTGCGGGCCGTGTCGCGCCGAAGCGGCGTCGCTCGAACGTCTGGCGTGGGGCGAGGCCGGCAGTCGGTACGTCGTGATCGGCATTTCGACCGACGACGACCGGGACGCGGCGTTGAAGTGGCTCAGGCACTCGAACGCCACGGTCAGTCACTACATCGACTCCCGGCTGACGCTGGAGCATATGCTCGGCGCCTCGAGCATCCCGCTCACGGTGCTCGTCGACGCGGGCGGTCGTGTCGTCGCTAGATTTCAGGGAGCCCGACAGTGGGACAGCGTCGAATCGATCCGGATGATCGAGCGCGCCTTCGCCGGCACCGGACGCTCAACGCCGGCACGTTAGCCGTCGTGGGCGTCCGTTGACACTCGGGCAAACAGGTTGACGTCCACGTTCTTCAGGCCGGAATACCGCAACTGCTTCTCGACGGAGAAGCCGAGCTTCGTGAGCACCCGGGCGGAGGCGACGTTGTCGGGGTGCACCAGGGCCACGAGGCGCGTGAGGCCCAGGCCGGAACGCGCGAACTCGATCGATGCCCGCCCGGCCTCCGTCGCGAGCCCCATTCCCCAGTATTCCGGAAAGAACCGGTAGCCAAGTTCCGTATCGCTGATCTCCGGGACGTATTTCAGGCCACTGAAACCGATCACTGCTCCGGTAGCCTTCCAGACACAGGCGAATCGTCCGTAGCCGTAGGTGGCGTAGTCGCGGAACGGCGCGGACTGCATCAATCCGCGCGCTTCCTCCAGGGAGGCGACCGGTGTGCTCTGGGCATAGCGGATGACTTCGGGTCGGGAGCAAAGCTGGTAGAAGGCCTCGAGGTCGCTCTCGTAGAACCGCCGCAGGATCAGTCGTCCCGTATCGATCACCTTGTCCATGGGGCACATCATCCCGTGGGAACAAGTCGCCCGCAATTCTCGACGACTCGCAGCGGGTGTGCCGAGGGACTTCGAGCAGCCCGCGCTGCCCGATCCGTCGATCGATCGAGTCGTGCAGTGTGGGGTCGGTTGCGCCGGCGCGTCACTCGGTCGACAGCTGGTAACCCCTGATTGAAGCGATCAAGTCCAGCAGGATCAAGACAGTGCAGCCGACACACAGCACGCAGATCGCTTCGATGTACACGACCTCGTTGTACACGTAGACGACATTGAGCATCAGGCCCATCGCCGAAAGTATGCTCGCCGCATAGAAGAGATCGCGCGTTCCAAGCCTGTCATCGGGCATTCGCGCATTCGTCACGGAAGTCGTCCGCGCGCAACGACCGCTGCGTGCGGGAACCTGCTCGCACCCCGGTTAGGCAGTGCCGACGGCAGTCTGCAGGCCGCAGGCGTCAAGGCGGTGGCAGACGGGCAGGCGACGCTACGGCACGCGCTTCGCGATCGCGAAGCAGATGCCGCCGGCACCGGTGTTCGGTCCCTCCGTGTACTGGTAGCGCGACCACTGCGAGAAGTTGCCGTCCTTGCCCAGGGTCCACGTGAAGTATTCGCGGTAGTGATTGCCGGCGGGTCCCCCGTCGAAGAATCCCTTCACCACGTGCGGGCTGGCATCGACGATCGTGGCGGGATAGGTGTCCGTGTCGCCCGACCCGGGTGGATCCTCGTCGGTGATGGAGAGGGTCGTCGCACCGGTCGTGGTGAGCGTGAGTCGCGCACGACCATGTTCGCTCGGCAGGCACGCCCACTGCTGATCATAGACCGCCGTCCAGTCGGCGATCGATCCGCCGCTGCCACAGGTCATCGTCACAGTGGAATCCGGCATCGTCGTGCTCTGGCCGGCAGGATCGCGGAACGACACCCGCTGCACCGCAACCGAGGCGGTGTTCGGTGCGAACAGCCAGGTCGAGTTCAGCGTGCCGGCCGAGCCCGACAGCTGGATCGGGACAGACCCATCGACGTTGTAGCCGCAGGCATTGGCGACGAGACTGCTGGCCGCCGACACCGGTTTCATGATGATCGGTGCGCCGGCTGGTATCTGGATCGTGGTGGTTTCACCCGTCATCGGGTTGGTGAACGTGCCGGTGCCGGAGACTCGAACCTCCGTTTCCGTCGCCGTGAAGGCGAGCGTCGCGCGATAGACATGACCGACCACCGGGATGGCGGCGTCAATGGTGGTCTGACCCGTCAGCGGGCTCCAGCGGAGAGACGACGGGTCGCCTGCGTAGGTTACTTTCCCCGAGAGCGTGGTCTCGCTGATGCTGTCGCCGTTGCCGTCGTAAATGCCATTGAACGTGTAACTGTTCGCTGGCGCGCCTGGCTGCGTATCGGGGACCAGCGTTACTCCAGGCGTGAGCGCGGCGCCTGGATTCAGGATGAATATGAGCCCGGTCTGCGCACCGCCCATGAGTGGCATGAACCGCGCCATCTGTGTCTTGAGCTTGGCGTCCGCCGCGGTGGCTTCGGGCGGAATGACGTGCGACGAGCCCGAGCCCGATCCACCACCGCCGCCACATGCGACGAGGAGGCACGCCACGAGGCAGAGCGGCGTAACAAGATAGGAACGATTCATGGTTCCTCCTTCTTGCGCTGACCGTGCGAGCGCAGCCAACGCGATGATGGCGCAGTCAGAGTCTTCCTTGCGCGTGCACCGTTGTGCCGACACTACTCCAGTTGTTCATACAAGCACAGGCTGCGGCTTTCTCAATGCGGGATTGTCGCAGGCTGCCGCTGCCGCGCAGGTTCCCTGGGAGTGACTCCTGCTGTGCGAGGAGACTTGGGCGGACCTGCACACGGATGTCATAATTACGATTGATCATTGCGAGATTCGCGCCGCGCGACGTTGCCTCGCGGTGGATTCAGGAGATGCACATGAAGGAGACTCGCAAGCCCGCGCGCAAGCCGCGCGCCCCCGCCGTGGCCGGACTCGAAGTGAAGCCGGCGCCCGCGAAGCGGAAGGCTGCCGTGCGCAAGAAAACCGCCGAGGTCCTTCCGTCGACCGCGCAACCGTCCCCGGTCGACGACCGTGAGGAGCGGGTCCGCATGGCGGCCTATTTCCGCGCGGAGCGCCGCGGATTCGTGAGTGGCTACGAAGTCGAGGATTGGTTCGCCGCTGAGGCCGAGGTGAGCGCAGACACGCCGTCCCCTGGTGGTGCGCGGCAAGCGGCCGGACAGCGCCGACGGGCCGAGGGTAAGAAAGCCTGACGGGCTGATCCCCCGGGCAACAGCAGTTGAGACCGGGCCGGCCGCGCTTGCGGGATTTTCGAGGGCATCGGCAAGCGTGGATGCCCGAAGCTGCCGATGCCGGAACTGGGTCCCCGGTGCGTTTCCCGCGCGCGTCGACTGCAAAAGGCGCCACCACGTCACGATTTCGCTCGCCCCAAGGGTGAGAGACTCGGCCTCCCGCAATCTAAGTGAGAGGCATTCCATGAGCACCCTTCGCATTTTCGCCGCCGTCTCGTCGCTGCTGATGGCGGCGACGCCTGCCTTGGCCGCCTCCGACTACCTTCTGCAGCTCGGCTCGGTGAAGGGCGAAGGCAAGGATGCAGCCGCTCCGCAGACCATCGAGGTCGAGTCCTTCTCGTGGGGTGCCAGCAACGCTGGCGCCGCTGCAACCGGCGGTGGCGCCGGCGCCGGCAAGGTCAACATGCAGGACCTGTCGGTCATGTCGGCCCAGGCACCCCGCGACGTGAACACCGGCATGGCGACCGGCAAGCGTGCTGCGGCCGTTGCGAGCCCTGCCGGCGACGAACAGGCGGCCGCCGTGGCCGCGGCGCCGAAAGTCGGTGATGTCGCCACGTTCACGGTGGTGACCCGCGAATCCCCCACCAAGGTGTCGACCGGCAAGACCGGTGCCTGCGCCACCGGCACGCACTTCCCGCAAGCTGTCATCGTTGCCAGAGGGCAGCGCTACGAGTTGTCCGACGTCGTCGTCACGTCCTGTACGGTCACCGACGGCCAGATGAAGAAGGAGTTCAAGGGCCACGTCACGCTGATGAAGTGATCGCCCGCTCGCGTTGCCCGGTTTCGAGGGTCTCGGTCTGCGCGGCCCGGGAATTGCGCCGAACATTCGACAGAACCCGGTCAGGAGTGAGACGCGGTCGACAGCCCGTCCGCGATGAGTCTTTCACCATCGGCGAGTGAACGTCGAAGCGTTATCCATAGCCTCGGGCCCCCCAGCGCCGTTATCCCGCGGGCGCACGGGTCTCGTGCTGACCGGTGGCGGGGCGCGCTCTGCCTACCAGGTTGGCGTCATGCGCGCGGTGGCTGATTTGCTGCCGCGGGACGCACCGACGCCGTTCCACGTGATCACCGGCACCTCGGCCGGCGCGATCGTGGCTGCCAACCTCGCCGTGTACGCTGCGCATTTCCGCACGGGCGCGGTGGCGCTCGAGCGAGTATGGCGCAACTTCCACGTGGACCAGGTATTCCGTACCGACGCGTCGAGCATGCTGCATGCCGGCGTCCGCTGGATGGTGGCCCTTCTGACGGCCGGACGGCTCGCCTCGCCTCCGGACTCGCTGTTCGACAACGCGCCGCTGCGCGAGCTGCTCGAGCGTCGCATCGACTTCGGCCGCGTGCGCGAGGCGCTCGCTGCAGGTCACCTCGAATCACTCGCCATCTCGGCGGCCGGGTACAGCAGTGCCCGGTCGTTCGCCTTCTACGAGAGTCGCGTTCACCCGGTGAGCGATGCCCCGCCCTGGCCGCGGGGCGTGTCTGCCGAACTCGGGATCGATTACCTGATGGCGAGCAGCGCCGTGCCATTCCTGTTTCCCCCGGTTCGAATGCACGGCGAGTACTTCGGCGACGGGGCCATGCGTCAGGTCGCGCCACTGAGTCCAGCGATCCGCCTCGGCGCCGACCGGCTGTTCGTCGTGGGCGTGCGTCATGACCAGCAGCAGGCAACTGCGGACGTGCACGCAGCACTGACTCCGAGCTTCGGCCAGTTGTTCGGCTTCATGCTCGACACGCTTTTCATGGATTCGCTGCACGCCGGCGTGGCGCAGCTCGATCGGTTGAATCGGCTTGTCGCGCAATCCTTCGTGCCTAACCCGGAAGGTCTGCGTCACATCGACTCACTGGTGCTCATGCCCAGTGCGGACCTCGGCGCCATCGCCGCCAGGCACGCCCGCCAGATGCCCCGGACCGTGCGCGCGCTGCTTCGAATCATGGGCGCCGGAAAGAGCGACGGTTCGCAGTTGCTCAGCTACCTCTTGTTCGAGTCGGGCTATACCCGGGAACTGATCAAGCTCGGGTATGCCGACACGATGGCGAGGCGTGAGGAGGTGTCCGCATTCCTCGAACCCGGCGTGCGGCAGGGCGCGGGTGGCGTCGTGTCTGCGCGCTGAACGCGAATGTTCATGAACCGCGTTTCGGCGTGGGCTGCACGTTTCCCGTATGCCCGGTGGTGCGCCACCGCGTCGCCCGCAACCGGGCTAGGAATTATCGCGACTTGCGTGGGGTCGAGAACGGCACAGTATGGGTCGTGCCCGCGGACAAGCGAGGAGCGGGCGCCCGGAAGTAAACCGCAAGGACGTACGACAACTTTCCGGCCAAGTGCTCACGGTCCAACAGGGAAAGCCGTCCATCGCCCCGACAGGTGGGAGAGGAACATGGAACGCCAGTATTACGTGGAGAAGGAGCACGAGACGTCCGAGACCAGCAACCGGCAGGAAGCCGCCCGTATCGCCTCCGAGTGGATCAAGCGCGGCTACGACGTCAAGACAGTTGTCGTCGACGTGACGGACGAGTCCGTGGAAGTGGCTGACAACTCAGAAGCCGCTCCGCCCCCGGTTTAGCCGGGATCGCCGCAGTAAGGCAGACGCGCCGGGGCCCCGGCTTGCGGGCACCTCGTCTGCCGCGGCACAGGCGTTTCCGGCGCAAGCCGGCCTCCCGCTCAGGGTTGCACGTGGATCAGCGTGGGTTGCATGGTCTCGACGTGCCAGCTCGGGAAATTCGAGATGGCGGTGTAGGCCGAACCGTCCGGTGCGAACTCAACGTCGCGCGTGAACGACACCCGGCGCGGCAGGGGATAGACACGCCACGACTCCGTCGCGATGTCGAGGGTATAGAGCGAGTCGGACTGGTTGCCGTTCACCCATACGATGCCGCGCGCACGATCGACGTTGAGTGAATACGGGGTGTCGCTGCCCTTCGGCAGCACGGGCAGGTCGAAGCGCGTGAACAAGCCGGTGGATGGCACGTAGCGGACGATCGCCGATTCCGGGAACGCGGCGATCCACAGGCTGCCCGCCGCATCGCAACGCAGGCGCCGCGGTCCATGGAAGGGCGTCGCGATCATGCGGATCTCGCCGCTGTCCGGATCGATCACGCCGATCTCATCCGTGTGCAATCGGGCAAACCAGACCTTGCCGTCGGGCGTGACCTCGATGCCGTAAGGCAGTGGAGTCCCGGTCGCGACGCGATCGATCGGCAGCCAGTGCGACAGCGGGACGCCCCAATTGATGAGGCGGAACAGCATGCCGATGAGTCGGACGTTCAACCATTCGCGAAATCCGCGCGTTGGCAGGTCGTACAGTTTGAATCGCCCGGTCGCGCGATCGAGCATGCCAACCTGGTTCGAAAGTGCCAGCGTGAACCAGACCCGATCCTTCGCGTCCATACGGATCGTGTGCGGGTAGAAGCCGCCGCCGATCTCGTGCAGCTTGAACTCCTTGGTGGCGGGATCGAACTCGACGATCCGTCGCTGCGCCGATGGCGTGATGAAGATGTGGCCGTCGCGGGTCGACTGCGCGAGAGAGTGAGCATTGGACGTGCTGTCGTGCCGCGGGAACGTCTGTAATCGCCGCGCCAGCAGCCCGCCCGGTGCGTCTCCCGGCAGGTGCGGAATCTTGAACACAGTGATCTCGCTGGTTCGCGGGTTCGCCTCGTACAAGCGGTCCTGGATGTTGTCGGCGACATAGACCAGGCCGTTGGCCGCGACCAGCATGTCGTGCGTCTGGGACATGACGTCGCCGATCGGCCACTCGCTGATCGTCGCCGACGACAGTTGTGCGGACCACGGTGCTACCTCCGGGACGAGCGCGGGGTTCTCGCGCAGCCTGCGATAGCCGTCGGCGAGCCGGGCCGGCAGCGCCTTCTGGTCGGCGCTCGAGAGCCGTGATCCGTAACCGATCATGCGGTAGATGACGTCGCTCCAGGTCTGCGGCGTGCGCTCCATGCGAATGAATTCGTTGCCTTGCTGGTGGCAGAACGCGCACTGGAGCATGAAGTGGCGCTTGGTGGCCGCGTCGCCGATGTCGAGCGCGCCGAGCCATGCATTGGCGGGCTTGGCGGCGGCCAGCGCAAACGGATCGGTCTCGCGCACCAGCGCCACGGCTGGCAGCACCTCGCCGGGCTGTGTCTCGACGACCGCATCGCGAAATCCCGGCTTGCGCAGCCGATAGGTCAGAGCTTCCCCGCGGTCCGGAAGGCTCGCGTACCCGGTCGCATCCGTGAATCGAGTCACCTCCACATCGACGACTTGCGTCTTGCCGGGTGTGGCGTACCCGCCGTCCGCAGTGTCGAGCTTGCGGGCGGCCGTCACAGTCTGCGTGACCATGACCGTCGCGAGCGCCGCGCCGGCTTCGTCGGTGACGGTCACGGTGGCCGCGTGCACGGAACCCGCGAGCAGCCAGGCCGCACCGATCAAGGCGATTCTGCACATGCTGGCCTCTCCCGGCGAGTCGCGCTGTTCGTGTTGCCGTGGAAGGACAGAGTTAGCCCGATGCATCGACGCAGCGCAAGAGACTGCGGTTGCCGGCCGCACGCGATTCGGGTATCTGTGCCGGCGGCAGCAAGCTTCCGCCGACCACTGCACAGGGCTAACCATGTATCCAAATGACGAGGCCATTCGATCCGAGAAGCGCACGCCGTTCGTCGGCGGCGTCCCCGGTCTCGTTGCGCTTGCCCTCGCATTCCTGGCGCTGCAGGTCACGCCGGCTGGCGCCAGCACCAGCGCGCCTGACGATGCCGCCCAGTTGTTCAAGGTCACCTGCGCAATCTGTCACGAGGTGCCGGAAACCAAGGCGCCCCCGGTCGAAACCATCCGCCAGTTGCCCGCCGCACGCATCCTCATGGCGCTCGAATTCGGCCGCATGCAGCCGCAAGCGGCCGGGCTGACGCCCGAACAGCGGCAACGTATCGCCAAGTGGCTGGCGGCAGCGGAGGACGCCAAGCGCGATCAATGGATCGCCGACCGGGCCTGCTCGCGTGAGACGCCGGCCCAGCTCACGGGCATCGAGAACTGGGGTCTCGGCCGCGACAACGCGCGTCACGTGAGCGGCACGCGCATCGACCGCAGGAATGTCGGCAAACTCGAGCTGCAATGGTCCATCGCGCTGCCCGCCGTGACGACCATGCGCTCGCAGCCCGTAGTGGCGGGCGACACCGTTTTTCTCGGCAGCCAGGGAACCCACCTGCTGGCGCTCGATCGCGCGACGGGCTGCGTGCGCTGGGCGTTCAATGCGGACGCACCGGTGCGCACTGCGTTGACGCTGGCCGCAACGAGCGACGGCGCCAACACGCTGTTCTTTGCCGACGAGATGGGCATGGTCTATGCCGTCGACGCGACCACCGGGAAACAGCGTTGGCGCGTTCGGGTGAAACTGTTCCCGACCTCGGTGATCAGCGGCGCGATCGCCTATCACGGTGACAGGATCTACGTGCCGATGTCGTCCTTCGAGACGGCCGCTGCGGGCCTGCCCACGCACGAATGCTGCCGATCGCACGGTGGAGTCGTCGCCCTCGATGCGCTGGACGGCCAGGACGTCTGGCGATTCGGCACGACGCCACAGGCCACCAAGACCGCAACGAGCAGCGCCGGCGTGCAGCTCTGGGGGCCGTCCGGGGCACCCGTGTGGAACGCGCCGCTGGTCGATGCCAGGCGCGGTCTGCTCTACTTTGGGACGGGTGAGAATTATTCGTCGCCTGCGACCGACACGAGCGACGCGATCATTGCGCTCGAGCTCAAGACCGGCGAGCAGCGCTGGGTGTTCCAGGCGCTGGCCAACGATGCCTGGAACGCATCCTGCCTGATGCACGGGCCCAACTGCCCGAAGGAGAATGGCCCCGATTTCGACTTCGGCGCCGCCGTGATCATGGTTCAACGCCGCGGCGGAGACCTGTTGCTGGCGGGGCAGAAGTCCGGTGATGTGTACGCGCTCGATCCGGACCAGCAGGGTGCAGTGGTCTGGCATCAGCGTATCGGCCAGGGCACTAGCAACGGCGGCGTGCATCACGGCATGGCCACCGACGGCCGCCAGTTGATCGTGCCGATTGCCGATCCGGAGCGGCGTATCCCTGGCTACGTGCCGAAGCCCGGCGTGTACTCGCTGTCGGTCAAGGATGGCCGGATGCTGTGGGCGCTGCCGATCGATCGCGGCTGCGTCATCGACCCGGAGGACGTGCCCAAGGTGGGCCTCGCCGAGATGCAGTCCGGCAAGACCGACAGGCCGACCTGGCCGGCCTGCAGCTACTACTACGGCCAGTCGGCTGCGGCCGTCCTCGCGGACGGCGTCGTCTATGCCGGCGCACTGGACGGCAAGCTGCGACTGATCGACGCAAGAAACGGCAAGGTGCTGCGCGTTATAGACACCAACCAGGCTTACCGTGGCAGCAACCTCGTCGATGGTCACGGCGGGGCGATCGATGTCGGCGGCGCCATCGTGAATGGCGATCAGCTCTTCATTTCGACCGGCTACGGCATGTTCGGCCAGATGCCCGGCAACATGCTCCTGGTCTACGGAATCCGGAACCGTTGACCTGTACTGCGTCGTGGCTGTCGTTCGGTAGCGCGGACGACCGTGATATCGGTGCAACGGATCGGAGGGCCGCGGAACGTGCAGCGTGATCCCGGGGCCAGGTTTTCCGGTCCGGTTGAGCAAACCTCGCCCCGCCGGAAAGTCGGAATATCTTACATTTCTCGGTGCGGCCATTCCGCGCTGGGTCCTGCGCGACCCCGCAAGTCCTTGATCCCATTGAATCCCCGTGCGGCTGGCTCGAAACTTGCCTCTTCCACTGGTGAGGCCCCGCAGACGCGCATCGGCCGCAAGGTACGGTGACCGATATGAAGATGAGGATTCTTGGATTGCTGGCCGTGGGGCTGCTGGCGGGGCAGGCGGCACAAGCATTCGTCTTTACGCTGGACAACCCGAGCCAAACGGTCGTCAGACCCGCTAGCGGAAGCGTCCAGGTGCTGTTGAACGGCACCATCGTGTTCGGCGCCGGCGAGACGTTCGCTGGCAACCTGGCTGTCGCGCCGTGGCTTGACGATGGGTCGACCTCCTTGGGCATTTCGCAACTCTGCCCCGGCAGCATCTGCAGCAACGGGGGATCGGGCCTGGTGTTTGCATTGCTTGTCCAGTCGACTGACACGCTGGGCCTGTATGACAACAACCAGCTCAACAGCGGTCCAGCGTATGCCAGCGTGACCGCGAACCTGGCGACCGGCGGGACGCAGCGGATCCTCGTTCCAATCTCGGTCAACGTCGTAGACAGCGTCCCCGAACCCGGCACGCTCGCGCTGCTCGGCCTCGGGCTGGTGGGCCTGGGCTTCGTGCGCCGACCCACGGCCGCTTAAGCGTCGCATGCAATCGGACCAGGACCCCGCTTCGGCGGGGTTTGTTTTTTCCGGCTCCGCGTGACGCAAGCCCGGCCCGCTGACATCAGGTCGTCCGGATACCGTTGGACCGGGGCCGAGACTCTTACGCCGTGCCGAGGCCTGTGCGATCCTTGGCCGCGACAACAACAGACCAAACGAGACGTCGTATCCGGGGGGGGCGGGCTGCAACTGCATGGAGTCGCAATGAAGAACCGTGGTCGCATGGCGTCGATCCTTCGCATCGTCGTGCTGGCGTTCGTAACGACGGGCCTCGTCGCCTGCGGTGGCGGCGGTCGAGGGCGGTCAAAGAACGTTGCGCCGGTCGCGAATGCCGGGTCGGCCCAGGGCATCACCGTCGGAACGGTCGTTACGCTCGACGGCAGCGCGAGTCGGGACCCGAATGGCGATGCGCTGCGTTACCAATGGACCCTGTCCTCGGTGCCGACGGGCAGCAGGGCGTCGTTGAGCGACCGCACGGCGATCAGGCCGGCGTTCACTGCGGACACCGTCGGCACGTACGTCGCCACGCTCGTAGTCAACGATGGCAAGCTGAACAGCGTTCCCAGCACCGTGAATGTCACGGCGGTCGCCGCGAACGTCGCGCCGGTCGCCAGCGCCGGACCCGACCAGAACGTCCTGGTCGGTGCACTCGTCATGCTCGATGGCAGCGCGAGCACGGATGCGAATGGCGATGCGCTGCGCTACCAGTGGACGCTGACGTCGGTGCCCGCGGGCAGCACGGCCACCTTGAACGACCCGACTGCGGTCAAGCCGACGTTCACGGCCGACCGCGCGGGTTCGTTCGCGTTCAGCCTGGTCGTCAGCGACGGCAAGTTGAGCAGTGCCGTCGATGCGGTGACGGTGACGGCGGCTGTCGCGAACGCCGCTCCGGTCGCGAATGCCGGGATCGACCAGAGCGTCACCGTGGGGACGGTCGTCACGCTCGACGGCAGCGCGAGCACGGACGCGAACGGCGATGCGCTACGCTACCAGTGGACGCTGAGCTCGGTGCCGGCCGGCAGCGGAGCGTCGTTGAGTGGCCAGACGGCGGTCAAACCCACGTTCACCCCCGACGTGGTCGGCGTGTACGTCGCCAGCCTGGTGGTCAATGATGGCAAGGTGAACAGCGTAGCCGATACGGTTACGGTCACCGCTGCGGTTGCGAACGCTGCGCCGATTGCCAATGCCGGGCCGGACCAGAACGTCATCTCCGGCACGGTCGTCACGCTCGATGGCAGTGCGAGCACGGACGCGAATGGCGACGCGCTGCGGTACCAGTGGTCCCTGACCTCGGCACCCGCCGGCAGCAGGGCGTCATTGAGCGATCCGACGGCGATCAAGCCGACGTTCACCGCCGATCTGGACGGCACGTACGTCGCAAGCCTGGTGGTCAATGACGGCAAGGTGAGCAGCAGCGCGGACACCGTAACGGTCACGGCAAGTGCCGCCAACTCCGCGCCGGTTGCCAATGCGGGGCCGGACCAGGGTGTCTACGTGGCCACCGAAGTCACGCTCGATGGCAGCGCGAGCAGGGATCCGGACGGGGATGCGCTCACGTATTCCTGGGCCGTGAGTTCGTATCCGGGAAAATCCGCGCCGGCCTTGAGCGGAGCTTCCACTGCGACGCCGAAATTCCAGGCGACGGACGTCGGAGACTACGTGTTCAAGTTAACCGTCAACGACGGGTCTTTGAGCAGCCCGCCCGACACAGTCACGGTCACCGCCTTGAACTGGGTCGGGCCGACGCCGCCCGGAACGGAACTCGTCGTCCAGAGCCAGGCGAATTTCTTCGTGATTCTCGAGCGGACGATGACCCGATACATCGACTTCTCGTGCGGCATCGCGTTCTCCTCGATCGATCGAGCCCCGGATGCAACGCTCATCGCGACTTCGAACTCGCAGTTGGTCGACGTGAATGCGCAAACGGGACTCTGCGTGGCGCGTGGCAACACGCCGGAGTGGATCCTCCGGCTCGCGGTGTCGCCCGGCGGGCAGTACTACGGGGTTTCCTTCAACCGGTATCCGTCAGCGCAGGGCGGCGGATCGGCGCGCAGGCTGTATCGCCTGTCGAGCAGCGGCGCCGCACTCTCATTCGTCGAGCTTTCGGGCGCGACGACGTCCGTAAACGCCGTTGATTTTGGACCCGGTGGAGTTCTCTACGGTGTGACGACCGATCAAGCGGGACAGGCGTGGATCGTGACGATCGATCCGGCCTCCGGCAATACCTCGTTGCTGACGGCAATCACCCCCGGGCCCGACGGCGACATCGACATCGACGCGAACGGCATCCTGAGGGCGGTGAGCGTGAACAACCTGATCAAGTTCGACCTCGGGACGCGCACGCTCATCTCGACAACCCCGATCCCTGGTTTCGACAGCAGTTCGTCGGGACTGTCGCCGATCGTCTTCGTCCCCTGAGGGGATCAGCCGGCCGCCGAACGAGGCCACAGCTCGGCGGCCCGGTAGCGACCGGTGGCGGTGAGGTCGGCATGGGCCGCGCGCTCCGCCCGCAGCCTGGTGCGTCGTTCCATGAAGGGCGTCTGCGCCAACACATCGAGCGAGCTCGAGTCGGCAAACAGGAATCCCTGGCCCGCGACACAGCCGAGGTCCAGGAGGGTTGCCACCTGGTCCTCGTTCTCGATGCCTTCGGCGACCGTCTCGAGCCCGAGCGTCGTGCCGAGCATGACGACGGCGCGGGCAAGTTCCGGGCCGCCGTCCTGCTCCGTCAACCGGCTGATGAACGCGCGATCGATCTTCAGGATGTCGATGGGAAATCGGTGCAGGTAGGACAAGGACGAGTAGCCGACGCCGAAGTCGTCGATGGCGAGCCGGACGCCAAGCGCCTTCAGCTCGCGGAATCGTTCCAGGTTGACCTCGGTGTTCTGCATGATCGTGCTCTCGGTCAGCTCGATCACCAGGTTACCGGGCTCGAGGCCGGACATCTCCAGGGCGTTGCGCACGTCCGCAACCAGGTTTCCCTGCTGCAGATGGCGGCCGGAGATGTTGATCGCGACGCGGAAGCCGGCTCCGGTCGCGACCGATTCGCTCCACGTGCGGACCTGCGTGCACGCGTCGAGAAGGACCTGGCGGCCGAGCTCGACGATCCGGCCTGACTCTTCCGCGACCGGAATGAAGGCCCCCGGCATGACGATGCCACGCTGCGGGTGCCTCCAGCGCACCAGCGCTTCGACGCCGAGCAACTCCCGGCTCGTCAGGTCGACGACCGGCTGGAACTCGACGAAGAACTCGTTGCGTGCCAGCGCGAGGTCGATGTCCTGCTCGAGCCGCAGGCGATCGTGCAGCTGTTCCTGCATGTGAGGCTGGAACAGGACGCAGCGCGCCTTGCCGGCCGCCTTGGCGTTGTACATGGCGATGTCGGCATTGCGCAGGAGCTGTTCGGCGTCGTCGCCCTGTTGCGAGCAGGCAACGCCGATGCTGGCGGAAGTGTCGATCTCCCTGCCGTCGAGCAGCAGCGGCCGATTGAACGCCGCGGTGATCGGCGTGGCGATGCGCTCGATGTCCGTCTCGCTGCGGATGCCTTCCAGGAGGATTGCGAATTCGTCGCCACCGAGGCGTGCGACGGTGTCGGACGGCCGGGTCGACTTGACCAGCCGCTGCGCCGCCGCCTGCAGCAGGCGATCGCCGGCATCGTGACCGAGCGAGTCATTGACGTTCTTGAAGTTGTCGACGTCGAGGAACATGACGGCCACGTGCTGTTGCGAGCGATGCGCCAGCGCCAGCGCATGCTCGACGCGGTTCCAGAAGAGGCTGCGGTTGGCCAGCAAGGTGAGCGGGTCGTGGAACGCCAGCTTGCGCAACTGCTCCTCCAGCACCTTGCGCTCGCTCACGTCGCGGAAGTTCAGCGCCAGCCCGGCAATCGCCGAGTCGTCGATCAGGTTGCTGCCAACGCACTCGAGCGTACTGCGCCGGTCGGCGGTCTCGACCACCAGCTCGATCGGTCCGACGACGCGGCCACGCGTCGCGGCCACCTCGGCGAGGAACGTGGCGAGCCGCTCGCGGTCGCCGTCGGACCAGAAATCGGCGAGACTGCGACCGACCAGGTCATCCGGGTGAATCGCGAACGCGCGCTCCGCGGCCGGCGAGGCGAACTGGAGCTGTCCATCGACACCGGTGATCATGATCACGTCGGAGGCATTCTTGATCAGGGACGCGTAGCGGGCCTCGACGAGGTCTGCCGCCCGGCGTTCGCGCTGCAGCGCATCGTCGCGCGAGAGCACGCCCTGGCGCACCATGACGAGCGAGGTCAGCACGAAGATGATGACGGTCATCATGTTCACGGGACTGGCGGCCGCGCTGCTCTCGATGTAGACCAGTACCAGGAACGACATCATCATCGCGATGTAGGGCATGCCCTGCATCAGTGCCGAGACGAACGCGCCGGGCGCGCGCCGGACCGCGGGCGGACCACGCAGCTGTTCGCGTGCGGAGGCCGCCAGCCAGACGTAGCACGAAAGGTAGATGACGTCCGAGACGCCGCCCGGAATGTAGCTGCCGTTGACCTTCGACATGGCCCAGACGATGTCGGCCAGGGACATCGACGAGAAGCCGAGTGTCAGCAGCAGCAGTGCCCGGCGCTGGATGGGCGCTGCGCCGGAGTGCATCAGCAATACGCCGCACGCCAGCAGCATGATGCAGTTGAGGGCGATGTAGCTCTGCGCCAGCACGTACTTCAGCAGGTCCGGGTCGCGCTCGGCCGCCGCGGTGGGCGCGATCACGCAGAACCAGAAGAATGCGCCAAAGCCCAGCGTCAGGATCGTCGCGTCGAGGCTGAGCCGGGCCCACTGCACGCGCACGGCGGCCGCGCGGATGACCGTCAGTACCGCGGCGAAGACGAGCGGGTAGAAGCCGACGAAGAAGACGTCGCCGATCGACGGAAACGGATCGACGCCGAACAACCAGTAGGTCGAATGCAGCAGGTTGCCCACGCTGTACACGGACAGCGCAGCGGTGAACAGCCACCAGGTGCGCCGCGCGGCCGGATCAGCGGAGCCCCGTGCCGCGGCTCCCGCCAGGATGGCCACGCCAATGCTCGCAAGCGAGTCGGAATACAGGTTGAATACGTCGATGGCCGGCCATCGGCTGCCGTCGACGAGGATCAGCAGGATCGCGACCGCAATGTAGGCGAACAGCGCGACGCAAACGGCGCCGGCCCAGCCGGAACTGAACCGCTCGTGTCTGGCGATGCCGTCGCTCGTCTGCCGCCCTGGCGACATATTCTTCGGTGCTCCTCTCCCACCCGTGGCGGCTCTTGTTGACCTTACATATCTAGCCTCAGGTAACCCGGGTCCATCTGTGAACGCCGTGCGAAAACGTCGGCCGCTCACGTGACGTGGGTCACATTCCGATCCGGGGGCGGCGCCGGGGCAATCGTGGGGTGTGTACCGGCCGCGGCCCGGTGACCGGATGCAAGTCGAAGTTTCCAAAACGCCGACAACCTCACGGTGCCACCGGTGACGCGGGCGATCCAAGGGGGTACCCTTCGCGCCGGTAAGCCCTGACGTGGCGGATGCCCGTCAGCGTGATCCGAATTGAGGGGCGGGCAAACACTTGATGCGGTGGTCGAAAGTCGAATCGATGGCGATGGTGACGGCGCTGTGCCTGGCGTCCGCGCTTGCGCCGGTGTCTGCCGTGGCCAGCGCGAGACTCGAGTCGAAGCCTCTCTCCGATCCGAACCTGCGCTCGAACGCTTTTTACATCCTCGATCAATCCGGCTCGAAGGTTCTTGCGGCGCGCAACGAGCGGGTCGCCGCGCCGATCGCTTCCATCACCAAGCTGATGACGGCCCTGGTCGTGCTCGATGCCGGCCAGTCGATGGCCGAGATGATTACGATCACGCGTGACGACGTGCGCGCAACCGCGGGCAACAGTTCACGCCTCGCGCCGGGTGCCAGGCTCAGCCGGGCCGATCTGATGCACCTGGCGCTGATGTCGTCCGAGAACCGTGCCGCCCAGGCGCTCTGCCGAACCTACCCGCGCGGCCTGAACGCCTGCGTGAGCGCCATGAACGCCAAGGCGAAGTCGCTCGGCATGACGTCGGCGCGCTTCGTCGAGCCGACCGGCCTGTCGAGCGGCAACGTGTCGAGCCCCGTCGATCTCGTCAAGCTCGTGCAGGCGGCGGCGGCGAATCCGACGATCCGGCGGTTTTCGACGGATCCGGACCATACGGTGTACGTCAAGGGGCGCGCGCTCGAGTTCCGCAGCACCAACTCGCTGGTCAAGAAGCCCGATTGGCAGGTCACGGTGCAGAAGACGGGCTACAACGCCGACGCAGGCCGCTGCCTGGTGATGTTGACCGTCATCGACGGCCGCGACGTCGTCATCGTGCTGCTCAATTCCTGGGGCAAGCTCACGCGCATCGGCGATGCGAATCGCATCCGCGATTGGATGGAGTCGAGCAACACTCTCAAGTCAGGCTAGATTCCGGCCCGCTGCGGCCCGGCACCCGGTGACGGGACCGTGTGCTGACATGCGCGCGCTCCCGCCCGGCGAACTCTCGACCGCCATATAGTGTCGAACGCTCGACCAAGCCGCAGACACCGTCGATGCGGCAGATCGGCGCCGTGCCGAAGTGCCGATCGAGAAAACGCCGGGATCGGATCGATTCCCTGCGGGCAATACTCATGTTCGCGGGCGCGCCCGGTTCGACAATGAGTTCGTCAGCTCGGCGCAGCCGCGCGGCAAGCTTTCGTGGTCGAAGCGCCGGGCGCCCCGGCGACCGGCAGGCAGGTGTGCGATGGGCGACTGGGAGCACTTCGCGCACGGCGCGGACATCGGGATCCGGGGTCGGGGCGCCACGCTCGACGAAGCGTTTGCGCAGGCGGGCACGGCGCTCACGGCGGTCGTGACCGACCCCGCCTGGGTCCGGCCCGCAGAGGCCGTGCGGATCGAGTGCCGGGTCGCCGACCCGGAGTTGCTGTTCTGCGAATGGCTGAATTCAATCGTGTTCAACATGGCGACGCGCCGCATGCTGTTCTCGCGCTTCGACGTGCGCCTGTCGGGAGATCGGCTCGAGGCAGAAGCCTGGGGTGAACCCGTCGACGTGCTGCGACACGCGCCGGCCGTCGAAGTCAAAGGCGCCACGCTGACGGAACTCGCGGTGCGCCAGGAGCCGGACGGGCGGTGGCTCGCGCAGTGCGTGCTCGACGTCTGACGAGGAGCGGCGATGGACCTGCAGGGACTGAGACGCGAGTCGGACTACCGGTGGGTGATCGAGCCCGAGGGACGCATGCGCGTGCCGGCCGTGCTTTACGCAGACGAGGCGCTCATCCGCGACATGGACGAGAAGGTGCGGCAACAGATCTGCAACGTCGCGGCGCTGCCGGGCATCGTAGGCGCCGCCTACGCCATGCCGGACGCACACTGGGGCTACGGGTTTCCGATAGGCGGCGTCGCGGCGTTCGACGCGGAGCAGGGCGGAGTGGTGTCGGCCGGGGGCGTCGGCTTCGACATCTCCTGTGGCGTTCGTACGCTGTTGACCGGCTGCACGCGCGAGGACATCGTCGCGGTGCAGGAGCAGCTCGCTCACGAACTCTCCCGCGCGATTCCGGCGGGTGTCGGCAGCACCGGGCGGCTGCACCTCTCGCACGACGAAATGGACGCGATGCTGACCGGCGGCGCCCGGTGGGCCGTGGCGCGAGGCTATGGCACCGAGGCGGACCTCGAGCACATCGAGGAGCGCGGCTGCATCGCGCATGCTAAGCCTGCTGCGATCTCGCAGCGGGCGCGGCAGCGACAGCGCGACGAGATGGGGACGCTCGGTTCCGGCAACCACTACCTCGAGGTGCAGTGGGTGGCGGAGGTATTCGAGCCGTCCACCGCCGCTGCGTTCGGCCTGGAGCGTGGACATGCCGTCGTCAGCATCCATTGCGGGTCGCGCGGCCTCGGCCACCAGGTCGGCACCGATTACCTGCGCGACATGGCGCTCGAGGCGCCATCCTTCGGCATCCACCTGCCGGACCGCGAGCTCGCCTGCGCTCCCCTGCGGTCCGACCTGGGCCAGCGCTACCTCGGCGCGATGCGCGCGGCCGTGAACTGCGCGCTCGCGAACCGGCAGATCCTGACGCACCTGTGCCGCGAGTCGTTTCGACGCATCGTGCCGCGCGCCGACTTGCGCCTGCTCTACGACGTGTCGCACAACATCTGCAAGGAAGAGGAGCACGAGATTGCGGGCCGCCTTTGCCGGCTGCACGTGCACCGCAAGGGCGCGACGCGCGCGTTCGGGCCCGATCATCCGGACGTGCCGGACTCGCTGCGTGCTTTCGGGCAGCCCGTGCTGATCGGGGGCTCGATGGGCACGGCCTCCTACGTGCTGGCGGGGGCCGCGACCGGCGAGTCCCTGTCGCTCAGTTCCGCATGCCACGGCGCGGGGCGCAGCATGTCCCGCCACCAGGCGACCCGCCAGTGGCACGGACGACAACTCGTGGACGAACTCGCTGCACGCGGCATCCTGATCCGCAGCCCGTCGTTGCGCGGCGTCGCGGAGGAGGCTCCCGGCGCGTACAAGGACGTCGAGCGTGTCGTGGACGTGGCGGAGCGGGCCGGGCTTGCCCGCAAGGTCGCGCGGCTCGAGCCGCTGATCTGCGTCAAGGGGTGAGCCGAGAGTCGCGCGTCACGTCCACTGCAACTGGTAACGGCCGCCCGGCTGCGCCTCGATGCGCGTGCCGAAGGCGCGCGCTTCCCGGTTCAGCCGCTCCTGAAGCCAGCCCGCGTCCTCAGTCGCGGCCCGCTCCACCCGGAAACGGCGGATCCGGGTCGCTACCAGCTGCAGTCGCGTCAGCTGTCCGGTGATCGAATCGAACTCCGGCAGGTACATCAGGCCGAGTTCCGGCCGGAACGCCTCGTGGCCGGCGATGCCCTCGTAGTCGTTGATGAAATCGCCGCAGCCGTAGAGGATCAGCTTGTTGCGGTGAACTTCGATGGGCCGCGGATGATGCGACGAGTGGCCGTGAATCACGTCCACGCCCGCGTCGTCGATCAGTCGATGCGCCAGGGTTCGCTGCTCGGCGGGCACCTCGTATCCCCAGTTGCTTCCCCAGTGCAGCGAGGCCACGACGAGGTCGCCGGGACGCCGCCACTGGCCCACCTCGCGTGCCACGCGCTCGACTGCGCCGGGCGCAGCTTCGTCCAGCACGTTCAGGCCGGGCCGGTGCGGTCGGGCGGCCCGGTCCGTCGGCACGCCGGCACTCGGGCTCGCGTAGGCGAACACCAGGACGCGCCGACCGCCGCTCACGTCGATCACCGCCGGCGCCGTCGCCTCGGCCGAGTCGCGTCCCGCACCGGCCGTCCGCAACCCCGCTGCGCGCAGCGTATCGAGCGTCTGCCGCAATCCCGCGTATCCCCAGTCGAGCACGTGGTTGTTCGCAAGCGTGCAGCAGTCAAGCTTCGCCGCGGTCAGGCACGACACGTTCGCCGGGTGCATCCGGTAGTGAATCCCCTTGCCGGGCCACGGATCGCCGCTGTCCGTCACGGCCGTCTCGAGATTGACGATGCGCGCATCCAGCCGGGCGCGCTCGAGCTCTGCCAGCGAATCGCCCCAGACATAGGCGGGATCCACGGCTCTCGGGATCGGCCCGCTGGCCTGCTCGGCGATCGCGACGTACCCGACCGCGGAACGCACGTAGCCCTCGAAGAGTCGAGGGTCGCCCGGATGCTGCAGGATCTGATCGATGCCGCGGCCGGTCATCACGTCGCCGCACAGGAACACGCGGACGTGCGGCACACTCGTGCGCTTTTCGACGGCGCCGGGTGATTGCGAATCCATCGTCGCATCTGCAGCCGCCGCTCCGGCCACGCCGCAGAGGATGGCTCCGCCCGTCTGTGCCAGGAATCGGCGGCGATCGGCGCAGGGCTCCCCGCGACCGTCCGATATTTCCCGATTGCTTCTGGGTGTCATGAGCGACCCGGTCGCGTGTCTGCGTGCTATGGCCGCAGCAGGCGCCGCAGCTCTGCCAGCGGGCGAGTGTTGATCACGTCGTTGCGTTCGAGCCAGCCCCGTCGCGCCTGGCCGATCCCGAAGCGCATCAGGCCCAGGTCGGTCGTGCTGTGGGCGTCGGTCGAGATCGCCACCCGCACGCCCGCTTCGCGCGCCATCCGGCAGGCACGATCGTCGAGATCGAGCCGGTCGGGTTGGGCATTGAGTTCCAGGATGCGGCCCCGCTCGCGCGCCGCCTCCAGGATGCGCTCGAGGTCGATGTCATAGGGTTCCCGGACGTTGATCAGCCGGCCGGTGGGATGCGCGAGGATGTTGAAGCAGGGGTGGTCCATGGCGCGCAGGATTCGTTCGGTCTGCTTCGCCCGGCTGCGACCGAAGCCGTAATGGATGGCGCAGACGGTGAAGTCGAGTTGCTTCAGCACGCTGTCCGGCAGGTCGAGCGCGCCGTTGTCGAGGATGTCCACTTCCACGGACTTCAACACGACCAGGCCGTCGAGCTTGTCGTTCAACCGGTCGATGGCCCGGATCTGCTGCTGCAGCCGGCGGCTGTCGAGTCCGTGCGCGACGCTGACGTGGCGCGAGTGGTCGTTGATGGAGAGGTACTCATAGCCGCACGCGGCTGCGGCTCTCGCCATCGCCTCGAGCGTGTCGCGCCCGTCGGTCGCACGTGTGTGGCAGTGCAGGTCGCCGCGGATGTGCTCGAGCTCGACGAGCGCGGGCAACTTCTTCCTGCGTGCCGCCTCGATCTCGCCCCGGTCCTCGCGCAGTTCCGGCGCGATGTAGTCGAGGCCCACGGCAGCGAACACCTCTTGCTCGGTGCGCCCACCGATCCGCCGCTTCTCGCGAAAGATGCCGTACTCGTTGAGCTTGAGGCCCTTCGCCATGGCGAGCCGCCGTACGGCGATATTGTGAGCCTTCGAGCCCGTGAAATAGTGCAGCGCCGAGCCGAAGCTCGCGGGCGCCACGACTCGCACGTCGACCTGCAGTCCCGCACGCAATCGGACCGTGGCGCGGGTCGGCCCCTTCGACACGACCTCGACGACGTCCTCGTAGGCCACCAGTGCGTCCATCACTGTAGCGCCGCGGGCTGCGCTCACCAGCACATCGAGGTCGCCGACCGTCTCCCGACGCCGCCGGAAGCTTCCCGCCACTTCGACCGCCTTGACGCCGCTTACGCGTTGCAGGTGCTCGACGAGCGGCCCGGCAGTGCCTTCCGCGTCGGCGAGCCCCAGACGCCGCTCGGCCGAGACCGCGCGTGCGGCTCGCTGCGCGATCAACTGCTCGGTCTTTGCGCCGAAGCCCTCCAGTTCGCGGATGCGTCCGCTGCGCGCCGCCCGCTGCAGGTCCTCGAGGCTGCGGATCTTCAGCGCACCGTAGAGTCTCTTCGCGCGCTTCGGACCCAACCCCTCGATACGCGTCATCTCGACCAGCGCCGCCGGCACGCGAGCCCGGACCTGCTCGAGCAATGGCAGCTTCCCGGTGCGCAGGATCGTCTCGATCTTCCCGGCGAGGTCCTTGCCGATGCCGGGCAGCTCCGACAAGTCGGCGCCGGCGTCCACGAGGTCGGACATGGGCTTGGGATGACCGCGGATTACCCGCGCCGCGTTGCGATAGGCGCGGATCCGGAACGGGTTCTCCTCCCGGATCTCGAGCAGGTCGGCGAGCTGCTCGAACATGCCTGCAATCTCGCTGTTCTGGATCGTGACGGCGGCTCCCGCTGCGATGAATCATGCGCCGTGGACATGGCTGCCGCAGGTCGCGCCCCGGCGCGGCGTGCTCAGCGGCTCGTCTTTTCGTACGTGCCGACGAGTTCCGCGTGCCCCAGCACGTGGCCCTTCATGGCCGCTTCGACCTGCGCCTTGGTCGGGCGCTTGAGCCCATCGAGCGTGATGTCGAGCGCGTACAGCTTGTGGTAGTAGCGGTGCCGTCCAATGGGCGGACACGGGCCTCCGTAGCCGGTGCGCTTCCAGTCGTTCACGCCTTCGACGGTCCCGATGGGCAGTGCGCTCGGCGCCACCCCTTCGGGCAGGCCTCTAGTGTCGGGCGAAAGGTTGGCGAGCACCCAGTGCACCCAGGTCATCTTCGGTTCGCGCGGGTCCGGCGCGTCCGGGTCGTCCACGATCAATACGAGCGATCTCGTGCCGCGAGGGATGCCGTGCCACTCGAGCGGCGGCGACGTGTCGCGGCCTTCGCACGTGTGAATCGCGGGGATGGCGGCGCCGGAGCCGAATGCTGGGGATGAGATTTCGAGTGCCATGGTGGGGCCTCCGCCGAGCAGCGCGACGAGCAGCAGCGCGTGCGCCAGGTCGTTCACATGAACAAGATGCAGCCTGATCGGCCGCGCGGTCCTTGTGGATTTCCGCAGCTACGGCAGGGCTCCGCGGTCCAGGAGTGCCGCGCCCCGCCGAGCGGTCGAATCGTCCTATTCCCGGCGCCCCGGCAGGACGGGGCCGCGACAGCTCCGGATTGCGTAAGTGCGGGTACGGACAGGACTTTTCCTGTGAAGGCGTACGTCCGTCGAATGCGAGCCCGCCACGGTCCCTCCGGCCGGGCCTGCCTCGATGCAGCAGAGCGCCCTCCAGGAGATACTCGGCGTCGAAAGAGAGGAAGATTCGACGGAAGCGCGATGGCGAGCGCGCGCAAGCGAACCAGTGGCTCGCGAACGAGCTGCGCCGGATCGCAGCGGAGCACGTGGCCCAAATGGAGCGCTTGGGAGGGGCCGCGGCCCTGGGCGACGAAGCAGCGAAGCAGGCCGCCCGTGACGGGGCGGCCCAGTCTGCTTTCTGTATATTGTCGGCGGCCCGCAGGGCCGGCGAAGTGTCGGTGCTCAAGGGCAGAACCAGGCGACGACGCGCCTCCGGAGCAGGCGTTCACCAGGGAGGTTTCCGATGACGAGACTTGCGTGTTCGCTGCTCCTGGCCGCACTGGCTGCATCGCCCGCCGTCGCACAGACAACGCCTGGCTTTCCGGATGCGCAGGCCAGCGACCCTGTCGCAATGGGCTGGATGGTCGGCGCGCCGCCGCCGCCGGATCGCCTCATCCGTTTCGACGACGGCAGTTTCCTCAAGTTTCCCCAGTTGCGCTGGAGTTTCTCCCACTGGAGGGAGCTGTTCGCGACGGTTGAGGTTTCGCGCGGCGACGGCCCGGCCAGCCCGCTCCCGCGCGCCGAGCGGACCGATCTCGACGCCGTGACTTTCCTGCCGATGGGCGGCACGCAAGCGATGACCTGGTCGCAGTCGCTCGCCGCCAACTACACCGACGGCATCCTCGTGATGCACAAGGGCCGCGTCGTGTACGAGCGCTACTTCGGGGCACTCAGGCCGGACGGCATGCACATCGCGCACTCCGTGACCAAGTCCTTCGCGGGCACCATCGCGGCGATGCTGGTCGCCGAGGGCAAGCTCGATGCCGATGCGAAGATCGAGCGCTACCTGCCCGAGCTGCAGCACAGCGCGTTCGGCGACGCGACCGTGCGACAGGTGCTCGACATGACGACCGGCCTCAAGTACAGCGAGGTCTACGCCGATCCGAATGCGGACGTCTGGCGATTCGCCCGTTCGGCCAACCTGCTGCCGAAGCCCCCGGGATATGCCGGCCCCGCCACGACCTACGAGTTTCTCGCGACGATGTCGAAGGAGGGCGAGCACGGCCAGGCCTTCGCGTACAAGTCGCCCAACACGGAGGTCCTGGGCTGGCTCATCCGTCGCGTCACCGGGCAGCGATTCGAACAGGTCCTCAGCGACCGTCTGTGGCGGCCACTCGGCATGGAACACGACGGCTACATGCAGGTGGACGCGAGCGGCGCGCCCCTCGTCTCCGGAGGGCTCAACCTGCGCTTGCGCGACCTTGCGCGTTTCTGCGACATGATGCGGCAGGGCGGCCGTTTCAATGGCCGGCAGGTCGTGCCGGCGTCGGTCGTCGCCGATATCGCACGCGGTGCGGACAAGGCGGATTTCGCCAGGGCCGGGTACAAGACGCTGCCGGGCTGGAGCTATCACAACCAGTGGTGGGTCTCGCACAACGACCACGGCGCGTACGCGGCACGGGGGGTCTATGGCCAGGCCTGCTACGTGGATCCCAAGGCGGAGATGTCGATCGTCCGCTTCGCCTCGTTCCCGCTGGCGGCCAACGTGAATCTCGATCCCACGTCGCTGCCGGCGTACCAGGCGCTCGCCGAGTACCTGATGGCGCACGCGCCCTAGGCGCGATCGGCCGACCAATCGGCCTGCGCGGCCGGACCCGCCGCGCGGGCGCCACGCAGCCACGCGGCCCGAACGTTGGCCGCGGTCGGCCCATTGCCGTCGGGCTGCCAGCCCGGCGGACCGAACACGTACCCGACGACCTCTCGCACGCTTTGGGCGTGGCGCAGGTCGCGAAACATCGCAGCCCACTCGTGGAACGCGATGCGCAGCGGGTTGTACGTCCGGATGTTGTGGATCAGGCCGTACCTCGGAGGGTCCTCATCGGTCTCAGCGGCGTAGGTCCCGAACATCCTGTCCCACACCATGAAGATGCCGGCGTAGTTGCGGTCGACGTAGCGCGGGTTCGCCCCATGATGCACGCGATGATTGGAAGGCGTGTTGAACAGGTACTCGAACCACGCCGGCATGCGCCGAATGGCCTCGGTGTGGATCCAGAACTGGTAGAGCAGGTTGATTCCGCTCTGCAGGAAGATCATCTCCGGCGGAAACCCGATCAGCGCGAGCAGGAACCACGGCGCCCAGGTGCCGACGAGGACGCCTGTCCAGGGCTGCCGAATCGCCGTGGAGAGGTTGTATTCCTGGGACGAGTGATGATTGACGTGCGCCGCCCACCAGAACCGGCACTCGTGGCTGACGCGATGGAACACGTAGTACGCGAGGTCGTCGAGCACCACGAGCGCGGCCCACGCGTACGGCGAGCTGATCGAGATGTCCAGCCAGCGGTGCTCGTGGAAGAACGCGAACGCGACGACCGTTGCACCGGCGAGCAGCACGTTGCTCGCGTAGTTGCCGGCCCGCATGCCGATCGACGCGAGCGTGTCCTTCAGGGTATAGCGGCCGCGGACGAGCATGGCCCGGATCAACACGATCTCGAGCAGCATCAGGCCGATGCGCGCCGCCAGCAGGACCTGGGTGGTGGAAAAGCCTTGGATGGCCATGCGCGTTCCCCGGGTGAGCGCGTATTCGTTGTCGCAGACATATACCACGACCCCGGTCGGATCGGCCTTTGCGTCCCGGCAAATCGGTACCCGGGCCTTCATGCTCGAAGCAGCGGCGGCAGCGGCTCCGCCGGAGAGGTTGCCGCTACGCATTGACAGAGTGGCGGGATCGTCGCGTGATAGGGCTGCATCCTCAGGCACGTGACCTGCGACCTCATGGCCGACCGCCTTCACCGCTGGCTTCCGGGGCTGCGAACCCTTCGCGGTTACGAACTCTCCTGGCTCACCCGCGACATTCTCGCCGGATTCGTGCTCACGACGATGCTCGTGCCGGTCGGTATCGCCTACGCCGAGGCGTCAGGCGTGCCCGGCATCTACGGCCTGTATGCGACGATCGTACCCTTGCTCGCCTATGCGCTATTCGGCCCGAGTCGAATCCTCGTGCTCGGCCCGGACTCCTCGCTTGCCGCCGTGATCCTGGCGGTCGTCCTGCCGCTCTCGGCGGGCGATCCGCAGCGCGCCGTCGCGCTGGCGGGAATGCTCGCAATCATTTCGGGTCTCGTCTGCGTCGCGGCCGGTCTCGCGCGCCTCGGCTTCGTCACGGAGCTGCTTTCGAAGCCGATCCGCTACGGCTACATGAACGGGATTGCGCTGACGGTGATGCTGAGCCAGGTCCCCAAGCTGCTCGGGTTCTCCGTTGACGCGGAAGGCCCGCTCCACCAGGTGTCGGCCATCTCTCGACACCTTCTCGCGGGGGACGTGAACCCGGTGGCCTTTGCCATCGGCGGGAGCGCACTGGTGCTGATCCTGCTGCTGAAGCGATTCCCGCGCGTGCCGGGCATCCTGCTCGCCGTCGTCGCGGCCACGGTGTTCGTGGCGGTCTCCGGAGTCCACGAGCATGCGGGGGTCGCCGTCCTCGGCACGCTGCCACGAGGGTTGCCGACGTTCACCGTTCCGCGCATCGGCTTCGACGACCTGTTGCCGCTCGTCACGGGCGGCGTCGCCGTGGCGCTGGTGTCCTTCGCCGACACCAGCGTGCTTTCGCGCACCTATGCGGCTCGTTTGCGCACGCCGGTCGACCCCAACCAGGAGATGGTGGGCCTCGGCGTCGCCAACCTCGCGGCCGGATTCTTCCAGGGATTCCCGATCAGCAGCAGCGCCTCGCGTACGCCCGTGGCCGAAGCCGCCGGCTCCAGGACGCAGCTGACCGGCGTCGTGGGCGCGCTGGCCATCGCGCTGCTGCTCCTGCTCGCGCCCGATCTGCTGCAGCACCTGCCGAGCGCGGCACTCGCTGCCGTCGTCATCGCCTCCGCGATCGGCCTCGTCGAAGTCGCCGACCTGCGGCGCATCTTCCGCATCCAGCAATGGGAGTTCTGGCTGTCGATGGTCTGCTTCGCGGGAGTGGCGATGTTCGGCGCCATTCCCGGCATCGCGCTCGCGATCGTGATTGCCGTGATCGAATTCCTCTGGGACGGGTGGCGGCCGCACTTCGCCGTGCTCGGGCGAGTCGACCAGGTCCGCGGCTATCACGACGTCACCCGATATCCCCAGGCGCGGCGCATTCCGGGACTCGTGCTGTTCCGATGGGACGCGCCGCTCTTTTTCGCCAATGCGGAGTTGTTCCACGACCAGGTGCTCGCCGCCGTCACGAGTTCCCCGACGCCGGCGCGCAGGATCGTGGTTGCAGCCGAGCCCGTCACGAGCGTCGACGTCACGGCCGCGGACATGCTGGCGGACCTGGATACGGCACTGCGGGCCGCGGGAATCGAGCTGTGCTTCGCGGAGATGAAGGACCCTGTCAAGGACAAGCTGAGGAAGTTCGGGCTGTTGTCCCATTTCGGAGAGCAGACGTTCTATGCCACGCTCGGCGAAGCCGTGGAGGCGTATCTCGCTGCCCATCCTGTCGAGTGGGTGGACTGGCAGGAGAAGGGCCGTAGCGCCTGTTCGGCTCAGCGAATCCGCGCCGGAAGCACCGTGGCGCGGCATTCGCCCGAAGCCGATGCGCCGATAACCTTCGCGCTGCGCAGTGGCCGCGAAGGATCACGCTGTCCCCATCTTCGAGGAATGTGCGGGTCTCGCCGTTCGGCAGCTTCAGAGGCTGCTGTCCAGCGCGGGTGAGCTCCAGCAGCGAGCCGCCTTGCTCGGGGGCCGGCCCCGACAACGTGCCGGTGCCCAGCAGGTCGCCGGCGCGCAGGTTGCAGCCGTTCACGGTGTGATGCGCGACCAGCTGGGCCAGCGTCCAGTAGGCGTCGCGGAAGCTCGAGCGGCTGAGCAGGGCCGGCGACTCGCGCGCCTCGCGCATGCGTTTCGTCTCGAGCCAGACTTCGAGTTCCACGCCGACCACGCCGGCAGCGCGATTCGCGGGCGAATCGAGGTAGGGCAGGGGCTCGGGATCGCCGTCCGGCCGGCGGAACGGTTCGCGAAACGGTGCGAGCGCGTCCAGCGTCACGACCCAGGGTGAAATCGTGGTGGCGAAACTCTTCGACAGAAACGGACCGAGCGGCTGGTACTCCCAGGCCTGGATGTCGCGTGCGCTCCAGTCGTTCAGCAGCGTCAGGCCGAACACGTGGTCCTCGGCCGCTTCGATGGCGACGGGTTCACCGAGCGCATTCGATCCCGCGATCACGATTCCCATCTCCAGTTCGTAGTCGAGGCGTGCCGTCGGGCCGAGCACCGGGGCGGCGGCGCCCGGGCCCATCAACTGCCCGCGCGGCCGGTGGAATTCGTGGCCGCTCGCGAGCACCGACGATGCGCGGCCGTGGTAGCCGATCGGCACCCAGCGGTAGTTGGGCAGCAGCGGATTGTCCGGCCGGAACAGCTTGCCGACGGTCGTGGCGTGATGGATGCCCGTGTAGAAGTCGGTGTAGTCGCCGATCTCGCAGGGCAGGCCGATTTCGACATCGGCCTGGCGGTGCAGCGGCCGCGCGCCAGGTTGCGGCGTGTTCGCTGCCAGCGCGCAGCCCGGTCGAAATCGCGTGCCTCAGCTGCCGGCGCTCCCCGGGCGATGCGTGCATGACCTCGGCGAGATCGGCGGTGGCGGTGATGCCTGCGGCCTGCAGGTCCAGCACGCAATCGCCGATTGCGACGGCGGCGCGCCACCCGGCGCCGTCGCGACGGAAGCGGCCGAACGGCAGGTTCTGGATCGGAAAGTCGCTGGCCGGGTCGTTCGCCGACTCGACCCAGCTCGCCAGGCTCGCGGCGTGTGTCGCGTCGACGGCGGGACTCACCGGGCGAACTCGCTCGCGTGCAGGAAGGCGGCGTGCCTGGGCGCGCGGCGCGTGCGCGACCATTCTTCCAGCATGTCCCACTTCACCGCGTCGAGCTGGCGCAGCTTGGCCTCTTCGTCGGGGTCCGGGCACGCCAGTTCGATGCGGTGGCCGTTCGGATCGAAGAAGTAGATCGAATGGAAGATGCCGTGGTCCGTGACGCCGAGCACGTCGACGCCGTTGCGCTCGAGGTGCGCGCGATACTCGAGCAACTCCGCCCGGTCCTTGACCTTGAAGGCGATGTGCTGCACCCAGTCGGGCGTGTTCTCGTCGCGGCCCATCGGCGGCTGGGTCGGCAGTTCGAAGAATGCGAGCACGTTGCCGGCGCCCGCGTCGAGGAACACGTGCATGTACGGGATCCGGCGCCTTGGTCGACGGCACCTGGTCCTCGGCGATCGCGAGCACGAAGTCCATGCCCAGCATCTTGCGGTACCAGAGCACCGTCTCTTTCGCGTCCCTGCAGCGGTACGCGACGTGGTGGATGCGGTCGATCTTCATCTCAGTTCTCCACCTTGAGCGCGCCGCGGCGGATCTGGTCGCGCTCGAGCGACTCGAACAGCGCCTTGAAATTGCCCTCGCCGAAGCCCTCGTCCTGCTTGCGCTGGATGAACTCGAAGAACACCGGGCCGAGCAGCGTCTGGGAGAAGATCTGCAGCAGCAGGCGCGGCTTGCCGTCCTTCGTGCTGCCGTCGAGCAGGATGCCGCGCGACTGCAGTTCCGCGACGGGTTCGCCGTGACCCGGCAGGCGCTCCTCGAGCATCGAGTAATAGAACTCGTTCGGCGCCGTCATGAGCGGCACGCCGGCCTTGCGCAGCGAGTCGACGCTCGCGAGCAGGTCGTCGGTGAGGAGCGCCACGTGCTGGATGCCCTCGCCGTTGAACTGCATCAGGAATTCCTCGATCTGGCCCGTGCCCGCGCGATTCTCCTCGTTGAGCGGGATGCGGATCAGGCCGTCCGGCGCCGTCATCGCCTTGGAGGTCAGGCCGGTGTACTCGCCCTTGATGTCGAAGTAGCGGATCTCGCGGAAGTTGAAGATGCGCTCGTAGAAATTCGCCCAGAACGACATGCGCCCGCGATACACGTTGTGCGTGAGGTGGTCGACCACCTTGAATCCGTGGCCGCGCGGATGGCGGTCCACGCCCTCGATGAACTCGAAGTCGATGTCGTAGATCGAGCGGCCGTCCTCGTAGCGGTCGATAAGGTACAGCGGCGCGCCGCCGATGCCGCGGATGGCCGGCAGGCGCAGTTCCATCGGACCCGTCGGGATCTCGATGGGCTGTGCGCCGAGGTCGAGCGCGCGCTCGTAGGCGCGATGCGAGTCGCGCACGCGGAACGCGAGACCGCACGCGCAAGGGCCGTGCTCGGCTGCGAAGTATGCGGCGAGACTCTTCGGCTCGCGGTTGACGATGAAGTTGATGTTCCCCTGCCGGTAGAGGTCCACGTCCTTCGAGCGGTGGCGAGCGACGAGCGAGAAACCCATCGCGACGAGCAGCGGTTCGACGATGCCAGGCGTCGGTGCGGCGAACTCGACGAACTCGAATCCGGCGAGACCCATCGGGTTGTCGAACAGGTCGGTCATGGCGGGCTCCTGGTCAATTCCATCCCGGGTCGCGCGGGCGCCTTCGAACGCTCGGGAGGCTCCGGGCGGCACGCCATCGGCCGCCGGATTGCTGCCAGCGCGACCACCGAGACCGAGGGAGGTAATTATGCACAGGTGGATCAAAAAAACTAGTTACATATGCAACAAATGCGGTACTGCGCGCGAGACAGGGCGACCAGGCGGCGTGGCATGGGCCATCGTCCGGGCTGGGTGTCCCCCGGGGCAGTCCAAGGTGCCGGGCTGTCGCGCGCGGACTATGATGATCCCGCGCCATGCAGGTCACTCGACTCTCGACCGCCGAAGTCATTGCGAGCCTCAAGACCACCGAGGCCGGCCTCGACAGCGCGGAAGCGCGCAGGCGCTTGCAGGAGTTCGGCCCGAACCGCATCGAGGAACTGAAAGCCACGCCCCTCTGGCTGCGGTTCCTGCGCGAGTTCACGCACTTCTTCGCGCTGATCCTCTGGATCGCAGCCGGCCTCGCGTGGTTCGCCGAATGGCGCAGCCCGGGCAGCGGCATGTGGCAACTCGGCGCCGCCATCGTCGCGGTCATCCTCGTGAACGGCGTCTTCTCGTTCCTGCAGGAGTATCGGGCCGAGCGCGCGATTGCGGCCCTGCGGATGCTCCTGCCATCCCGGGTGAAAGTGCTGAGGGACGGCGAACTGCAGACATTGGCCGCGGACGTCCTCGTGCCCGGCGACGTCGTCGTCGTGGAGGAAGGCGACAACGTGCCGGCCGACTGCCGGCTGATCGAGGCGGCCGGCCTGCGGGTGAACCTCGCGACGATCACGGGCGAGTCGCTGGCCAGGTCGCGGACTGCCGAGAGCATGGCCGACGGGCAACCACTGGACGCGAAGAATGTGCTGCTCGCCGGCACGTCGCTCGTCTCCGGCCGCGGCCGCGCGGTGATCTACGCGACGGGGATGCAGACGGAGTTCGGCCGCATCGCGCACCTCACGCAGACCGTTGGCGAGGCCGGCTCACCGCTGCAGCGGGAGATTGCGCGACTGTCGAGGCTGATCGCCACGCTGGCGGCGGCGCTCGGGCTGCTCTTCTTCGCCATCGGCGCCTCCATCGGGTTGCCGCTGTGGCAGAGCGCCATGTTCGCGGTAGGAATCATCGTCGCCAATGTTCCGGAAGGGCTCCTGCCCACGGTGACGCTCTCGCTCGCGATGGCCACGCAGCGGATGGCGCGGCGCAATGCGCTCGTGCGACACCTTCCGTCGGTCGAGACGCTGGGCTCGACCACGGTCATCTGCAGCGACAAGACCGGCACGCTGACGCAGAACCGGATGTCGGTGAAGCAGGTGTACGTCGGGCGAATGAACCGGCTTGCGTCGGATCTGGCGGAGGCGGCTGCGGATGAGCACCTGCTGAGCAACGCCCGTCATTGCCACGACCTCAGGCGCGGCAAGCACGAAGGCAGGCAGGCCTGGCTCGGTGACCCGATGGAGATCGCGCTTGCCGACTTCGGCGATCACGGGCGCGAACCCGATGGCGCACGCGTCGTGGACGAGATTCCATTCGACGGCGATCGCCGCCGAATGTCCGTCGTCGTCGAGCAGGACGGCCGGCGCTGCCTGTACTGCAAGGGGGCGCCGGAGGTGGTTCTCGCGCTGTGCGACCGGACGGAATCCGAAGGCGCCGACGCACCGCTCGACGAATCAAGGCGGCGACTCGCGATCGACGCGCAGAACGAGATGGCGCAGCAAGGGCTGAGGGTGATCGGCTTTGCGTGGCGCCCGCTGGCGCCGGGCGAGCCACCGCAGGAGTCCGGTCTCGTCTTTTCCGGCATGATCGGCCTGCGCGATCCCCCGCGCCCGGAGGTGCGCGAAGCCATCGAGCGCTGCCGGTCCGCCGGAATCCAGGTGATCATGGTGACCGGCGATCACCCCGACACTGCCGCGGCGATCGCGCGCGAGATCGGTCTTGTGCGGGATGCGGACCCTGTCGTGATTCACGGCGAAGCCCTGCAGCGGATGACCCCCGCCCAGTTGCAACTGGCGCTGGAGAGCCGCGAGATCCTGTTCACGCGAGTCACCGCGGAGCAGAAGATGCGGGTGGTCCAGGGGCTCAAGGCCAAGGGACACGTCGTCGCGGTCACGGGCGACGGCGTCAACGACGCGCCCGCGCTCAAGAGCGCCCACATCGGTATCGCCATGGGGATCACCGGCACCGACGTCGCACGGGAAGCCGCAGACATGGTGCTGCTCGACGACAACTTCGCCAGCATCGTCAACGCGATCGAGGAAGGGCGCGCGGTCTACCAGAACATCCGCAAGTTCCTGACCTACATCCTGACCTCGAACGTCCCGGAGCTGGTTCCTTACCTCGCCTACATGCTGTTCCGCATCCCCTTGCCGCTCACCGTGATCCAGATCCTGGCAGTGGACCTGGGCACGGACATGCTCCCGGCTCTGGCGCTCGGCGCGGAGCGGCCGACCAAGTCGCTCATGGACCAGCCGCCGCGGGCCAAAGGCGAGAGACTGCTGTCGTGGCCGCTGCTGGCTCGTGCGTACCTCTGGCTCGGCCCGCTCCAGGCAGCCGCGGCGATGACGGCGTTCTTCTTCGTGCTGCACCGCAGCGGCTGGACTTACGGAACGGTGCTCGGCCCGGGCGATCCGCTCTACCTCCAGGCCACGACCGCCTGCCTGGCGGCCATCGTCGTGGCACAGGTCGTCAACGTGTTCGTGTGCCGCCACCCGAAGGAATCGTCGCTGCGATTCAGCCCGCTGTCGAATCCATTCCTTCTGGCCGGCGTTGCCGTTGAGATCGCGCTGCTCATGCTCATCGTCTACACGCCGCCCGGGAACGCGATGCTCGGCACAGCTCCCCTTGGGCTGGCGCCGTGGGTCTTGATGATCGGGCTCGGGCTGCTCTTCGGCCTGCTGGAGGAACTGCGCAAGGGATTCGTGCGAAGCCGGGCGAAATCGGGGTAATCTGCCCCGCGGCGCGGACGGCTGGCGGCGCGTTCCAACAAGAAAGACACGAGGATCACCAGGAATGAAACCGATCGTCGAAGTGGCGAGCTCGCTCGGCATCGATCCGGGCGTCATCGAGCCTTACGGTCATTACAAGGCCAAGCTGCCCTTGTCGTTGATCCGCGGGAAGCCGCCGCGGGGCAAGCTGGTGCTGGTGTCCGCAATCACGCCGACGCCCGCGGGCGAGGGCAAGACCACCACCACCATCGGCATCGTGCAGGGACTTGCGCGCATCGGGGTGCGCAGCGCCGCGGCGTTGCGCGAGCCCAGCCTCGGCCCGGTCTTCGGCATGAAGGGCGGCGGCGCGGGCGGCGGCGCGTCGGAAGTGCTGCCGATGATGGACATCAACATGCACTTCAACGGCGACTTCCACGCCGTCTCGAGTGCGCACAACCTGCTGTCGGCCATGGTCGACAACTCGCTGCAGAACGGCAATCCGGCCGGGCTCGATCCGCGCCGCGTGACCTGGAAGCGAGTGGTCGACATGAACGATCGCGCGCTCCGGAACATCGTCATCGGCCTCGGCGGGCGCACCGAAGGCGTGCCGCGCGAGACCGGATTCGACATCACGGCCGCGAGCGAGGTCATGGCCATCCTGTGCCTCGCGAACGACATCCCCGACCTCAAGGCGCGGCTCGGCCGCATCGTCGTCGGCTATTCGTACGACGGCGCGCCGGTGACGGCGAGCCAGATCCGCGCGGTGGGCGCGATGTCGGCGTTGCTTGCGCAGGCGGTCAAGCCGAACCTCGTGCAGACGACGGAGGGCGTGCCCGCGTTCCTGCACGGCGGCCCGTTCGCAAACATCGCGCACGGCACCAACAGCGTGACCGCGACGCGCGCGGCGCTGGCCTTTGCGGACCTCGTCGTGACGGAGGCCGGGTTCGCATTCGAGCTCGGCGCCGAGAAATTCTTCGACATCAATTGCCGCTACGGCGGGTTTGCCCCGGCATGCACGGTGCTGGTCGCGACGATCCGCGCGCTCAAGATGCATGGCGGCAAGCCGCTGGCGGACGTGAGCCAGCCGGACGTCGAAGCGATGGTGAAGGGCCTCTCGAACCTCGACAAGCACATCGAGAACATCCGCAAGTTCGGCCAGCCTTGCATCGTCGCGATCAATCACTTCCCGACGGACACGCCGGAGGAGATCGCGGTGCTCGAGCGTCACTGCGAGTCTCACGGCGTGCGCGCGGTCCTCGCACGCCCCTTCAGTGAAGGCGGCAAGGGTTGCACCGAGCTTGCCGAAGTCGTGCGCGATCTCGCGGCCCGCAGCGAACCGCAGTTCAAACCGTTGTACGAATGGGACCAGTCGATCGAGCACAAGATCGCCACCGTGGCACGCGAGATGTACGGCGCGCAGGCGGTGGATTACACCGCGCGCGGCAAGAGGGATCGCGACGCGCTCGACAAGGCCGGCTTCGGCAAGCTGCCGATCTGCATCGCGAAGACGCAGCAATCGCTGTCGGACAACCCGGCGCTGCTCGGCCGCCCCAAGGACTTTCTGGTGACCGTGCGCGAGATCCAGCTCGCGGCCGGCGCCGGCTTCGTCGTCCCGATCACCGGCGAGATCATGCGCATGCCCGGGCTGCCGAAGGAGCCCATGGCGCATCGTTTCGACCTGTCGGACGAGGGCGAGGTGATCTTCCGGCCGAAGTGACGGCGCGCCGCCTCGCTCAGTCTTTCGCGGCGATCACCTGGATCTCGACCTTGTAGCGCGGCGCGGCCAGCTTCGCCTCGACCGTCGCACGGGCGGGCGGGTGATCTTTCGGTACCCAGGCGTCCCAGGCCGAGTTCATTTCCGCGAACGTCGATATGTCCGCGAGGTAGACGGTCGCCGTCAGGATCTTCGTCCTGTCGCTGCCGGCTTGTGCGAGCAGCGCGTCGATCGCCGCCAGGACCTGGCGAGTCTGGCCCGCAACGCCTTCATTGGTGTCGTCGGCCACCTGCCCGGCGAGGTAGACCGTATGGTCGTGGATGACGGCCTGCGACATGCGGGCGCCGGGATGCAAGCGTCGGATCATCGCTGAGACTCCGTGTTGGAAGCAGACGGGCCCCCAATGTACTTAAAGTCGGACCGCGGCTGGAGGACAATTCGCACTGGCGGGCGGGCGTGCCCGTCGTCCGCGGGAGATTCCGCAATGCCGAGATCCTGGCCGATGGTCGCCGCCTGCGTCCTCACGCTCGTGGGGCCCGTGTGCACCGATGCGGTGGCCGCCCCCGAGGACGAGATTCGTGCCGAGCTGTCGCAGCTCGCCGAACGCCTGCAGAAGCTGGAGGTGGAGAACGAGGCGCTCAAGCGGCGCAACGATGCGCTGGAGCGGCGCGTGGCCGACCTCGAGCCGAAGGCGGGGGCGGCTGGAACTGCAGTCTCTGCGAGCGCGCCGCAGGCGCCTGCAGCCGCACCCGTTGCAGCATCCGCGACGGCACCCGCACCGCAAGCAACGGTCGCGCCCGCGGACAAGCCGTGGTACGAACGTGTCAAGGTGAGCGGTCTGCTGTTCGGCGACGCCTACGCTGTGCTCGACCACCACGACTCCGCGATCGAGGACCAGAACGGGTTCTGGATCCGGCGCGGTTACCTCACCATCGATTCGCAGATCGCCGACGAGTGGTCCGCGCGCCTGCGCTTCGAGATCAACAGCCCCGGCGATTTCACGACCAATGCCAAGCTCGATCCTTTCGTGAAGGATGCATACCTCGCCTGGAAGCGGGGCGTGCACGAGCTGAACCTCGGTCTCGCGTCGACGCCCACGTTCGAATACGTGGAAGGGTTCTGGGGCGAGCGGCCGATCGAGAAGACGCCGCTCGACCTTTACCGCTTCGGCAGCTCGCGCGACATCGGTATCGCCTACAAGGGCAAGGCCGGCGACGGGCGTATCTTCTACCACTCGATGCTCGGCAACGGCTCCGGCGACGGTTCCGAGACGAACGAAGGCAAGAAGGTAATGGGCGCGCTGGGCTTCAAGCCGACCGACGCGCTGGTGCTGCAACTCTATGCCGACTACGAGGACCGCCCGGGCGAAACCGATCGCACGACGTGGCAGGCCTTCGCCGGCTGGAGGGGGGCGCGCAGCCGCTACGGGCTGCAATACGCCAGTCAGTCGCGCGAGGTCGAGGAGGGGCCGGACGAGGACGTGGCCGTCGCCTCGGCGTTCGGCATCTGGCAGCTGACGGAGCACGGCCAGCTCGTGGCTCGCTACGACCGCAACTTCGACGGCTATTCCGACGCGGGCAGGATTCCGTTCTTCCGCATCGCCGACGACATGAAATTCGACCTGGCCCTGCTGGCGTGGGAGCAGAAGCTGAATCGCAAGGTCAGCCTCATCCCGAACGTCGAGTACGTGACGTACCGCGACACGCACGGCGAGCCGGCACCGGGCGACGATCTCTATGGAAAGCTCACCCTCTACTTCGAGTTCTGACCGGCTTCAGGTCGCCGGCAGGATGTTCGCGTTCAGCCGGAAGAGATTGCCGGGGTCGTACTTCTTCTTGACCTGGCGCAACCGCGCGAGGTTGCCCTGGTAATTGTCGTCGACGATGGACTGCGCTTCGTTCGCCACCTCGTTCGTGTAGTAGCCGTCCGTGTAGGGCTCGAGGCTCTTCCAGAACGCCTTGATGTAATCGACATGCGGCCTGGCCTCGCCGTCGAGGGGCCACGAAACGGTCGCGAACATGTTGTTCACGGCGCGCCGGTGCGGGAATGCCGTGGCGCTGGCGGGCACCCTGCCGATGGCGCCGCCCGCGGGCTGGAAGAAGACGGTCGTGCTGCGCGCCGGGTCGGGTGCGTAGCCTTCCATGACCGTGTCCACGAGCTTGCCCGGGAACGCGTCGATGAAGCCGGACTTGAGATAGCTGCCCTCGATGCGCGGGTCGGTCGTGTCACCGCTGCGCTGCAGCGCCACGTAGTCGATCGGGCCGATCGTGTCCTTGAGCGGCGTGCCGAGCTTGCGCAAGGGTGCGAACGCGGCGTCCGCTTTTTCCGGTGGGCCGGAGTAGCAGGTATCGAAAATGAACATGCCCGGCTTGCCGCCGGCTCCCGTCGTCATGACGGTGCCGACGTAGAAGTCGTCGTGGGCCGCCTGGCTGATCTCGGCGTAGGCGTTCAGCAGGTCGCGGGCGCGATCGATCGGGAACACCAGCGCGCCGCCGACGACCTGGCGCTGCATCGGGTGCAGGCCGAACTCGAACGAAGTGACGACGCCGAAATTGCCGCCGCCGCCGCGTACCGCCCAGTAGAGATCCGGGTTTTCGTCCTTGCTGGCATGCCGCAACTCGCCGTCCGCGTTGACGATGTCCACCGCCTTGACGTTGTCCAGCGCCAGGCCGAAACGGCGCGCGAGGCGGCCGAATCCCGCGCCCAGTGTGAGCCCGCCCACGCCCGTGTGGGAGACGGTGCCGGCCGTCGTCACGAGGCCCATCGACATCGCCTCGTGGTCCATCTCGCCGAGCAGGCTGCCGCCGGCCACGTAGGCCGTTCGCGAAGCCGTGTCCACGCGGACGTGCCGGAACGAGGACAGGTCGAGCTGCAGGCCGCCATCGCAAGTGGACTTGCCGGAGTAACTGTGCCCGCCACACTTCACGGCCAGCAGCAGGTCCTTCTCGCGCGCGAAACTGACGGCGGTGCGGATGTCGCTCACGCCGCTCGGCTGGATGATCAGGGCCGGGTGCTTGTCGATCGACAGGTTGCGCACGCGCCGGGCCGTGTCGTAACCCGCATCGCCTGGCAGCAGCAGCGCACCGCGCAGGCTTGCCTTGAGTTGCTGCAGGTCGCTCGCGGGCAGCGACGTCGCGCCGCCGCCGCTGCGTATCGCCGCGACGTCGCCGGCGACCTGCGTCGCCCACGTCCGGCCGGATGGAAGCGAGGCCGCCACCGCAGCGGCCACCGAATACCGAACGAATCGACGTCGATCCATGTGTCGTTCCCCCCGTTGTCCGACCGGATTCTCGTTGCGGGGCCCAGCATACTCCGGTCCCGAGGGGTATAGTCGCGCGTCCCGATTCCTCCCGAAACCGCCCATGCCCGAACCCGCGCCCGCACCCGCAGCGGAGCCCGAGGTCGCCGGCCGCGACCTTGCGATCCTGGTCTTTCTCAACGTGATCTGGGGTTTCAACCTGGTCGCGTCCAAGGTCGGCGTCCAGCAGTTCCCGCCCGTCTTCTTCACCGCGCTGCGCTTCGTGCTGGTGTCTGTGGTGGTCGCGCGCTACCTGCGGCCGCACCCCGGACAGATGACGCGCCTGCTCTGGGCCGCCTTCCTTGCCGGCCCGATCGCGTTTGCGCTGCTCTTCATCGGCATCGCGAACGTCGAGAGCGTCTCGAGCGTGGCCATCGCGAGCCAGCTCGGCGTGCCGTTTACGACGCTGCTGTCGGTCTGGCTGCTCGGGGAGCGGATCCACTGGCGGCGCAAGCTCGGCATTTTCCTGGCCTTCGCCGGTATCGCAGTCATCAGCTTCGACCCGCGGGTCTTCCACAGTCTTTACGGGTTGATGCTGGTGACGGCGTCCGCCTTCGTCGGCGCGCTCGGCGTCATCGTCATCAAGCAACTGCGCGACATCCGCCCGCTCGAGCTGCAGGCCTGGGTGTCCACGGCATCGGTGTGCGTGCTGCTGCCGCTCAGCTTCGCCACGGAGTCCGGCCAGTGGGATGCGGTGCGCCAGGCGGGCTGGGGCGGCTGGAGCGCCCTCGGATACACGGCCGTGGCGGCCAGCCTGATCGCACACACCACGTGGTATTACCTCGTGGCGCGCTACCCGGTCACGGGCCTCTCGGCCGTCACGCTGCTGACGCCGATCTTCGGTGTCGGTTTCTGCGTGGCCCTGCTCGGCGACGTGCTGACGCCGAAGATGGTCGTCGGCAGCGTCGTCACGCTGCTCGGCGTTCTCATCGTGCTGATGCGGGATCGCAAGCTGGTCGATACCGGCACCTGAGGGGCGGGGCGTATATTCCGCGATCCTTCCGGGCGCGGCTTCGGCTACTCTCAGCGACCATTCGGGCTGTTCGGGACGGCGGGTGAGCGTGATGGGCAAGGCAGTGCTCGGCATCATCGGCGGGTCGGGGATCTACGACCTGCCCGGCCTCGAGGGCGTGACGGAGTGCCGGGTGGCGACGCCGTGGGGCGAGCCGTCCGACGTGCTGCGCGTGGGGCGCGTCGGCGCGACCGAAGTGGTCTTCCTGCCGCGCCACGGGCGCGGCCACCGCATCCCGCCCGGTGAGATCAACTACCGCGCGAACATCGACGCGATGAAGCAGCTCGGCGTCACCGACCTCGTGTCATTTTCCGCCTGCGGTTCGTTCAAGGAGGAGCTGAGCCCGGGCACGTTCGTGCTGGTGGACAATTTCGTCGACCGCACCGCGCACCGTGCAAGCTCGTTCTTCGGCACCGGTTGCGTGGCGCACGTGTCGCTCGCCCATCCCGTCGGGCCCGCGCTGCAGGACCTCGTCGCGAAAGCGGCTCGTGCCGAGGGTATTGCATTCAAGCGGGGCGGCATCGCCGTCTGCATGGAGGGCCCGCAGTTCTCGACGCTGGCCGAATCCCTGACGTATCAGGCGCAGGGCTACGACATCGTCCACATGACGTCGATGCCGGAGGCCAAGCTCGCGCGTGAAGCCGAGATCACCTACGCGGTGGTCGCGATGGTGACGGACTACGACTGCTGGCATGAAGTGCACGGCGCTGTCGACGTGGCGAGCCTGCTGAAGGTCATGGACGAGAACCGCGGCAAGGCGCAGCGCCTGTTCGGTCGGCTGGCGAAGGATTTCCCCGTCGACCACCTCCCATGCCCCGTGCGCTCGGATCGCGCGCTCGAGGGCGCCATTCTCACGGCCCCGGCGCAACGCGATCCGTTGCTGCTCGAGAAGCTGGCGACCGTCGCCGGCCGCGTGCTTGGCAAGGCCTGACGCGGCTGGTCCGGCATGCGCGTCCACGGGGTTTCGTATCGCACCATCGCACTGGCCGACGATGGCTGGTCCGTCGCGGTGATCGACCAGACCCGGCTGCCGTTCGCCTTCGAGCAAGTGCAGCTGCGCACCGCGGAGCAGGCGGCCGTCGCGATCAAGGACATGATCGTGCGCGGGGCGCCGCTGATCGGCGTTGCGGCGGCCTATGGAGTGGCGCTCGGACTGCGCAGCGACGCGAGCGACGCGAACCTGCGTCGGCTGGTTGACCTGCTCGGTTCGACGCGGCCGACGGCCGTGAACCTGCGCTGGGCGTTGTCGCGCATGGAGTCAGAGCTGCTCGGCGTGCCGCAGGACCGGCGCGTCGAACGCGCGTATGCCGAGGCCTCGCGCATCGCCGAGGAGGACGTCGCGGCTTGCGCTGCCATCGGGCGTCACGGCGGGGCGATCCTCCGGTCGTTGAGCGTGGAACGGAAGGGGCAGCCCGTGCGCGTGCTGACACACTGCAACGCCGGCTGGCTCGCCACCGTCGACTGGGGCACGGCGCTCGCGCCGGCGTATGCCGTGCACGAAGCCGGCATTCCCGTGCACGTGTATGTCGACGAGACGCGGCCCCGCAACCAGGGTGCGGCGCTCACGGCCTTCGAACTCGGCGCACACGGCGTGCCGCACACCGTGATCGCCGACAACGCGGGCGGCCACCTGATGCAGCATGGGCTCGTCGACGTGTGCATCGTCGGCAGCGACCGGACGACCGCCACGGGCGACGTGTGCAACAAGATCGGCACCTACCTCAAGGCGCTCGCGGCGCGGGACAACGGCGTGCCGTTCTACGCCGCGTTGCCCGGGTCCACGATCGACTGGACGCTCGAGGACGGGGTCGTGCAGATCCCGATCGAGGAGCGGTCCGGGCGCGAAGTGACGCACGTTCGCGGCCGCGCCGACGACGGCAAGCTGCACGAAGTGGCCGTGGTCGCTCCCGGCAGCCCGGTCGCGAATCCCGCGTTTGACGTGACGCCCGCGCGCCTGATCACGGGCATCATCACCGAGCGCGGCGTCGCGCCGGCCACGCGCGAGGGGCTACGCTTGCTCTACCCGGAACGCGAGGAGCGCTGACGGTTCATGCACGACATTGCGATTCGCGAAGAAATCGTCACCCTGACCCATGCGCTAGCCCTGGCCGGGCTCGTCCCGAACAAGTCGGGCAACGTCTCGGCGAGGGTCGAGGATGGTTTCCTCATCACGCCGGCCGGCGTGCCGTACCGCGATCTCACGCCCGTGCAGATCGTGGCGATGAGTTTCGCGGGCGAGGCCAGGGTGGCCGGCGCCCGCCCGTCATCCGAGTGGCGCATGCACGCGGCGATCTACGCGCAGCGGCCCGACGTGGAGGCGATCGTGCACACGCACAGTCCGCGCGCCACCGCGCTGGCTTGCGCCGGGCGAGGCATTCCACCATTTCATTACATGATCGCGCTGGCAGGCGGCGACATCCGCTGCATGCCGTACCGCACCTTTGGCACGGCCGAGCTCGCGGAGAGCGCGGTCCGCGGCCTCGAAGGAAGGCGCGCGGTGTTGCTGGGTAATCACGGGGTCATGGCCGTCGGGTCGTCACTGCGTGAGGCGCATTCGGTCGCCATCGAGGTGGAGAACCTGGCGGGCGAGTATCTCGCGATGCTCTCGGCCGGGCTGCAGCCCTCGCTGCTCGACGACGCCGAGCTGCGCAAGGTGATCGGCAAGTTCTCGGACTACGGCCGGTTGAAGTCCTGAGGCTCTCCTGCTCGCTGCAAACGTGCTAGTTTTGCGGCCCTTGCCAGCCGGCTCGTTGTCTCGAGGTGCCCATGAAGATGTCGATGTACCAGGCGGCCGTGCCGCCCTCGATCCGCACACTGACCAACCTGGTCGCGATCCTCGAGAAGGGCGCCGCGCACTGCGACGCGAAGAAGATCGACCCGTCCGTCATGGTGAACGCGCGCCTGTTCCCGGACATGTTCCCGCTGTCGCGCCAGGTGCAGATTGCGACCGACGTCGCCAAGGGCGGCGCCGCGCGCCTCGCCGGCCAGACGCCGCCGGCCTACGAAGACACCGAGACGTCCTTTCCCGAATTGATCGCCCGGGTCAGGAAGACGATCGACTACCTGAAGTCGTTCCGCGAGGAACAGCTCGACGGGACCGAGGACAAGGCGATCACGCTGAAGATGCGCAGCGGCGAGCGGCACTTCGCGGGCATGCCGTACGTGCAGTCGTTCGTGCTGCCGAACGTCTATTTTCACGTGACCACGGCGTACAACATCCTGCGCCACAACGGCGTCGAGCTCGGCAAGCAGGACTTCCTCGGTCCCGAGTGAGCGCGCCGGCGGGGCCGGACTGAACGGCGGCCCCGCCGGACTTCGCTGGTGCCTTACCAGCGCACGATCGGGACTTCCGCGTTGACGTAGCCGCGCACCCCGCGGCTGTCGATGACGAGGCCGCCCGGAGGCGTGATCACCCCATAGCCCGCGCCATACGGCCGATACCAGGTGCCGCCGTAGTAATAATGCGGCATGCCGTAGTACTGCACCGTGCGATAGCCGCGCGGGAGGCGCGGGACGTAGTAGACGGGGCGCGGGTAGTAATACCGGGCGTGACGGCAGTCGCGATCGTGGTGATGATCGTCGTAGTCGTCGTAGTACCGGGCGTAGTGGTCGTCCCGGTCGCGATAGCCCCAGGCCTTGGCGTGCGGCGGAGGATCGGCGAGAGCCGGTGCCGCCTGCAGCAGCAGGGCCGCCGCCGTCGTTGCGCCGATCAGGCCGAAGATGCGTCGTTTCATGGTCGGGTCCTCGTAAGACAGGGGTGTCCCGACACGAATAACGCGGCCTCCAGCGGAGGGTTGACCGGCCGCTCAGCCTCCGAAGACTCGCGCCAACTCCTTGATCGTCAAGGCCATCAGCACCAGCGAGCCGATCGCAAACAGCCCGAAACGGACCACGACGCGGTTGATCGTTGCCTGCACCAGCGAATGCAGGATGCGCAACGCGACATAAGCCCAGCCCAGGGCCAGCGCGGTGCCGTCCCCGCCGCCCGTCAGGGCCGCGAAGAACATCAGCGCGTAGAAGATCGTCGGCTGCTCGTGGAGGTGGTTGTAGTTGTCCGCCACCGCGCGCACGCGCGACGGCAGCACGCTCAGCGAACCGGGGTGCGCCGCCACCTGCGGGTCGATCCCCGCGGCGTTCATCGACGGGATGCGCGTCGCGTACATCCAGATCCACATGAAGAGCGTCCAGGCCACCAGCACGAGGACGGGCGAGAGGAACTGTGTCGTCGTCGGCACGCGGGATTCTCCTTGTCAGGCCTGGTCATCGAGGACTTGGAACGTGAGACCGGAGTGCGCGGTCAGCCGCTTCACCAGCCGGTCGCCGAAAATCGTGGCTGGCGTCCAGAAGCCGCCCGGCTTGTCGGATTTCTCGATGTCGAGCGCAAGGCAGGCACCGGCCTGGCCGAGCATCTTCGCGGTCGAACCGTACCCCGGATCGCGATCGCCCGTGACCTTGGTGCGCAGGCTGCGGCCGTCGTCGGTGCGGCCGAAAAAGCGCAGGTCGAAGAAGCCATTGCGCTGTTCCTCGGGACTCGGGCCCTCGCCGGGTGCGGGCAGCACGAAACGCGCCAGCGCGCCGCGCACCGGGCCGATGGCGCCGGCCACCATGAAACCCGCGAGGCCCGTGCCGATCGCGGTCGCGGCCAGCCGGCCCTTGAGGCCGCGTCCCGCGAGCATCGCCTCGTCGTAGCGGAAATTCGCGCCGTAGGCCTGCTTCGAGAGCGCATTGGAGCGCTGCACGATGCGCGTGTTGATCGCGCTCATCACGAACGGCGCGACCCAGGCATCGAAATCCGCGTCGTGCTCCGCGAACTTCACGTTCGGCTGGCGCACGCGTGACCCATAGCCTTCCGGGCAGATCGAGTATGGATTCGCCAGCTCCTTGCGCAGCGCAGGATCGGCCGATGCCTCCTTCACGACGTTCAGCAGGCTCGCGACCGTGCCGCCCGAGAAACCGCCGCGCATCGCCTTCACGCGCATCTTCACCTGCGTGCAAGGCTGGCCGAAGCGCTTCATGGACTGCTGCTGCAGGAAATGCACGCCGAGATCCGACGGGATCGAGTCGAAGCCGCAGCAGTGCACGATGCGGGCGCCGGACTTGCGGGCCGATTTCTCGTAGGCCTGCAGCATGCGCCGGATCCACTGCACCTCGCCGGTGAGGTCGCAGTAGTCGGTTCCGCTCTCGGCGCAGACCTTCACCAGCGGTTCGCCGTAGAGGGCGTAGGGGCCCACAGTCGAGATGACCGCCGAGGTCTGGTCGCACAGCTTGCCGAGCGCGACCTCGTCGTCCGCGTCCGCGATGGCCATCGCGAGATCGGCTGCCTTCGGCCCGAGGGACTTCTTCAGCGCCTCGAGCTTGCTGCCCGACCGCCCGGCGATGGCCCAGCGCAGCTTGCCGTGGGTGCCGAACTCCTCGAACAGGTAGCGGGTAAGGATCTGGCCGACGAAGCTCGTCGCGCCGAACACCAGCAGGTCGTGGCGGGGGGCTTTCATGGGGGCATCTTAGACCAAGGTCGGACAGCCTGCGCCCGTCAGGCTTGCTAGATTCGCGTCACACGCCAATTAGAAGAGGGAGAGTGTCATGGCCGCACCACCCACCATCGACTGGAATGCCGTCATCGCCGACCCGCGATTCCAGACGTTGCACCGCCGCAAGCAGGGCTTCCTGACCGGACTCATGGTCTTCTCGATCGTGTTCTATTTCCTGCTGCCGATCGGCGCCGCCTACTTCCAGGACCTCTTCAAGACCAAGGTCTGGGGCGTCGTCAACTTCGGCCTGCTGTTCGCGCTGAGCCAATTCATCGTCGCCTGGCTGGTCGCGTTCTACTACTCGCGCCGCGCGGGCGCCGAATTCGACCGCCTGGCCGCGGAGATCGCGGCGACCTACGAGAAAGGGAGGGCCTGAGCCATGACCACCCAGCATCGACGTTGGGCCGCATGGGCCATTGCCGCCGCGCTCGCCCTGGCGAGCGGCGCGGCGTATGCCGACGGGGCCGTGGATCCGAAGTTCCGCTGGCTCACGTTCACGGTGTTCGCGGCGATCATCTCGCTGACGATGTACGTGACCTACCTCGCCGCCAAGCGCGTGAAAACGGCCGCCGATTTCTACACCGCCGGCGGCGGCGTGACCGGCATGCAGAACGGCTGGGCCATCGCGGGCGACTACCTGTCGGCCGCCTCCTTCCTCGGCATCGCCGGCCTGATCTCACAGTACGGCTATGACGGGTTCATGTACTCCGTCGGCTGGCTCGTCGCGTACATCACCGTGCTGCTGTTGATCGCCGAGCCCTGCCGCAACATCGGCCGCTACACGCTCTCCGACATCCTCGCGTACCGCAACAACCCGAAGGCGATGCGCATCGTCGGCGCGATCTCGGTGATCACCGTCTCGACGTTCTACCTGACCGCGCAGATGGTCGGCGGCGGCGTGCTGGTGAAGACGCTGATCGGCATCGACTACGAGGTGTCGGTGATCGCGGTGGGCGTGCTGATGCTGGCCTACGTGCTGTTCGGCGGGATGGTCGCGACCACCTGGGTGCAGATCATCAAGGCCATCCTGCTGGTGATCGCGTCCCTGGTGCTGGTGATGCTGGTGTGGACGCCCTACGGCTTCTCGCTGCCGGCGTTCCTGCAGGACGTCGTCGGCGACCCGAAGGTCCAGGCGAAGGTCGCCTCGCTGCTAGGCGACAGCTCGAAGGGCATGACGCCGGCCGAACTGGGCCAGCGCTTCCTCGAGCCGGGTCTCTACTTCAAGAACCCGATCGACCAGATCTCGCTCGGCATGGCGCTCGTGTTCGGCACGGCCGGCCTGCCGCACATCCTGATGCGGTTCTTCACGGTGCCGACCGCCCAGCAGGCGCGCAAGTCGGTCGTGTGGGCCATGGGCATCATTGGCGGTTTCTACGTGCTGACGCTGTTCCTCGGTTTCGGCGCAGCCAAGAACGTCGGTCCGGCCGCGATCGCCGCGGTCGACTCGGGCGGCAACATGGCGGGTCCGCTGCTCGCGCAGTACCTCGGCGGCGGCGCCAACTCGTTCCTCGGCAACTTCATGCTGGCGTTCGTGTCGGCGGTGGCGTTCGCCACGATCGTCGCGGTGGTCGCGGGCCTCGTGCTGGCGGCGGCCTCGGCCATCGCGCATGACCTGTACGTGGGCGTGTACCACGGCGGCGACACCGTGCCGCCGCAGCAGCAGGTCCGCGCGGCGCGCGTCGCGACGGTGCTCGTCGGCGCGCTGGCGATCACGATCGGCATCGCAGCCAAGGGGCAGAACGTCGCGCACCTCGTCGCGCTGGCCTTCGCCGTGGCGGCGTCGGCGAACTTCCCGTGCGTGCTGCTCACGCTGTACTGGAAGCGCTGCAATACGGGCGGCATCGTGCTCGGCATGATCGTCGGCACCGTCGTGGCCGTCGGCCTCACGCTGGTCTCGCCCAACGTCACGTATCCGAAGGCGGTGCGCGAGGCGTCGCAGAAGGTGCTCGGCGGCGAGGCCGCGAAGCGCACGGCGATTGCCGAGAAGCTCGCGTCTGCCGATCCGACCGTCGTGAAGCAGGGCGAGATCGACCAGACCACGCTCGACAAGGCCGTCAAGAAGGCCCAGGACGACATGGCCAAGGTCGAGGGCAAGGAAACCTCGCTCATGGGGCTCGAGAAGCCGCTGTTCGAATTGAAGAACCCCGGCATCGTGTCGATCCCGCTCGGGTTCCTGGCGGTGCTGCTCGGGTCGCTGCTCTTCCGTGACAAGCGTTCGGAGGAGTTGTGGCCGGAGGTCTACGCGCGCCAGAACACGGGCATCCTGGCGTCGAAGGCCACGTCGCACTGATTGCGCTCACCCCGGCCCTCTCCCGCAGGAGCGGGAGAGGTGTCCACGGAACACCTCTCCCGCTTGCGGGAGAGGTCGAACCCCGCGGGGCGGGTCGAGGGTCGCTCGCGCTCTCTCCCGCCGGACGAGACCCGCGTCCCGCTTTGCCGAGGGCGATCGGGTCCGGCAAACTCCGACCACCATGGCGACGCCGCCGCTCATCGTCGAGGCCACGACGCGATTCCTGAAGGCACACGTGCCGTTCTCGCGCATGAGCCCGCGCGATCTCGATTTCATCGCCGGGCGCGCCAGTCTCGCGTACTTCCCGGTCGGCACGACGATCGTCGATCCGGCCAACGGCATGGCCGGCCACCTCAACATCATCCAGCGCGGCCACGTGCGCGTGCGAAGCCTGACGGCCGCCGTGGACGACGAAGTGCGCGGCGCCGGCGAGTGCTTTCCCGTGGCGGCGCTGTCCGCGGGCGCCGTGGGCACGCGGCGATTCGAGGCCACCGAGGACGTGTTCTGCTACCAGATCACGCGCGAGGACTTCGACGAACTGCGCCGCCGCTCGCCGCCATTCGCCGAGTTCTGCACGCAGGCGCTCGCGAGCCTCGTGCAGCAATCGCTCGGGCACATCCGGCAGCACTTCAGCCAGCGCGCCTCCGAGCAGCAGAGCCTGCTCGAGCCGCTCAAGGCGCTCGTGCGCCGCGTGCCCGTATTCTGCCTCGCCACCACGCCGATCCGCGCGGCGCTCGAGACCATGAGCGAGGAGGGCGTGCGCACCATCGCCGTCGTCGACGAGTCGCGCCGCCCGGTCGGCATCTTCACGCTGATGGACCTGCTCGACCGGGTCGTGCTGCCCGGCGTGGACCTGTCGCGGCCGGTGGTCGACGTCATGACGAAGCGTCCCGCCACGCTCGACGAGCTCGCGAGTGCCCAGGAAGGCCTCGCGCTGATGGCCACGCAGGGGTATCACCAGCTGATGCTGACGCGGGACGGCCAGCTCGCCGGCATCGTCTCCGAGCGCGACCTCTTCACGCTGCAGCGAGTGACGATGCGCAACGTCACGCAGTCGATCCGCCTCGCCCGCGACGTGGCGGGGCTCCGGCGGATCACGCGCGACATCGACTCGCTCGCCGAGAACCTCGTCGCACAGGGCGCTGCGGCGGAGCCGCTGACGCACACGATCACCGCGCTCAATGACGCCCTGACGCAGCGCCTGTTCGAACTCGTGCAGCCCGGATTCAACCTCGACGGCATCGACTGGTGCTGGTTGTCGGTCGGCAGCGAGGGACGCCGCGAGCAGACGGTCGCGACCGACCAGGACAACGCGATCGTCTTCGAGTGCGCGCCGAGCGAGGTGGCGGAGGCTCGCGAACGCCTGCTGTCCTTCGCTCGCGTCATCAACGCGGCGCTGGCGGAACTCGGATTCCCGCTGTGCCCCGGCAACATCATGGCGAGCAATCCCGAGTGCTGCCTGACGTCCGAGGAGTGGCGCGGACGGTTTGCACGGTGGATCCGGGAACCGACGCCCCAGGCGCTGCTGGGCGCCAATATCTATTTCGATTTCCGCGCACTGCATGGCAACGCCGACCTGGCCGCCGGCCTGAGGTCGTGGCTCAACGGCATCACCCCGGAAAACCGGCTCTTCCAGCGCATGCTGGTGGCCAACGCCCTGCAGGCGGAGCCTCCTCTCGGCTGGATCCGCACGTTCCGCACCGACGAAGGCGAGCACGCCGGCACGATCGACCTCAAGTCCCACGGGACGCGCATCTTCGTCGACGCCGCGCGCGCGTATGCGCTCGCGTTCGGCATCAGCGAGACCAACACGTCGCAACGTCTGCGGCTGGCTGGCCGGCACCTGAACCTCGACGAGCGCGAGGTGTCCGCGACGGTCGATGCTTATCACTTCCTGCAGATGCTGCGACTGCGCGCGCAGCGCGGAGCGCTCGAGGCCGTTCGATCCGATGCGGAGAAGGCCGGCGAGAGCCCGCGCGCCGCGCCGAATCGGATCGATCCCTACGCGCTCAACGAGCTCGACCAGCGCATGCTGCGCGAGGCCTTCCGTCAGGCGCGGGCACTGCAGGCGGCACTCGAGCAGACGGTCGGCCGCTAGCGTCCCGCGATGAAGTTCCCGCTGCAGGGCTGGCTCGAGGCGCGGCGCACCCGCCGGTCGCTCTCGCCCGAGACACGGGCTCGCCTGCGCCGGATTCGCCACCGGTTCACCAATCGCCCGGGCCTCGGCGAGCCGCTCGCAATCGCGCGCTTCGTCGCCCTGGACCTCGAGACCACGGGGCCGAACATGAACGCGGACCGCATCATCTCGATCGGCGCCGTGGCGGTGACGGCGCGCTCCGTGCGACACGACGACGCTTTCGAGGTGCTGCTGCGCCAGGACCAGTCGAGCCAGGTGGACAATATCCTGGTACACCAGATCGGCGGACAGCAGCAGCTGGCCGGCGAGAATCCGGTCGAGGCCCTCGTGCGATGCCTCGAATTCGTCGGCGACTCGCGGGTGATTGCCTTTCGAGCGGAATTCGACGCCACGGTCTTCCGCCGCGAGGTCCGCGCGCGCCTCGGCCTGCGTGCATGGCCCCGCTTCATTGACCTCGCGGCCGTGCTGCCCGCCCTGTTCCCGGGCACCGACAACGACTCGCTGGACGACTGGACGCGTCATTTCGGGTTGCCGCCCATCGGCCGCCACCATGCCATTGCAGACGCCTATGCCAACGCACAGTTGCTCCTGCTGGTGCTGGAGGAGGCCCAGCGCTACGGGATCGAGACGGCCTGCGGGCCTGCGCGACATGGAGCGGGCGCAGCGCTGGCTGGGCCGGCGGCGCTAGGCGGGGCGGCCGGCGCAGGGCGGGGCCGCAGGCGTTGGGAATATCGTAGAATCCCTGCCCCGGCACCGGTGTCCGGGAAGAGGATCCACCGCGTGCAAGCCCAAGAAATCTATCGCGATCTCCAGAAGAAACTCGGGGACGTCCTGCCGGACGCCGAGATCCTGCTGAAGTCGGAGGTCGCGGCCGAGGTGTTCCGCCTCAAGGCCGAGCGCAACGCCGTGATCCTCGGTCACAACTACATGGAGCCGGCGCTCTTCCACACCGTGCCCGATTTCCAGGGCGACTCGCTCGAGCTGAGCCGTCGTGCGGCGGAGACGGACAAGCCCGTCATCGTCTTCTGCGGCGTGCGCTTCATGGCCGAGACGGCGAAGATCCTCAACCCGGGCAAGATGGTGCTGCTGCCGACGGAGAAGGGCGGCTGTTCGCTCGCCGAGAGCATCACCGCGGCCGACGTGCGCGCGCTGCGCGCCGCATATCCCGGCGTGCCGATCGTCACCTACATCAACACCTACGCCGACGTGAAAGCCGAGTGCGACATCTGCTGCACGTCGAGCAACGCGGTAGCGGTGGTCGAGTCGCTCAAGTCGGACACGGTGATCTTCCTGCCGGACGAGTACCTCGCCCGCAACGTGGCGCGCGAGACCGGCCTGCACGTGATCGTGCCGACGGTACTGCCGAAGGCCGGGGCCAGGGCGAGCACCGAGGTGGAGCGCACGATGATCGCCTGGAAAGGCCGCTGCGAAGTGCACGAGCTCTTCACGACCGAAGACATCGACAACGTCCGCAGGCAGTTCCCGGACGTGATGATCCTCGCGCACCCGGAGTGCAGCCCCGAGGTGGTCGAGAAGGCCGATTTCTCCGGCAGCACCACGGCCATGATCGCGGCGGTGGAGAGGTCGAAGGCGAAGCGCTTCCTGCTGCTGACCGAGTGCTCGATGGGCGACAACATCGTCGCGGCAAATCCGCAGAAGGAGATGCTGCGCCTCTGCAGCCACCGCTGCCCGCACATGCACGAGATCACGCTCGAGCAGACGCGCGACTCGTTGAAGTACCTGCGCTGGCAGATCGACGTGCCGGAAGACATCCGCGTGCGCGCGCTGCGTTCCGTCGAGCGCATGCTGGCCGTGGGCCCGAGGATCGATTGAGCGACCCGATCGAAAGCGATGTCCTCGTCCTCGGCTGCGGCATCGCCGGCGGCACGGCGGCGCTCGAGCTGGCCGAGTCGGGGCTCGACGTCGTCATCGTCACCCGCGCCGTGCAGCCCGAGGACTCGAACACCTACTGGGCGCAGGGCGGCATCATCTACAAGGCCGACGAAGACTCGCCGGAGCTGCTGTCCCGCGACATCGAGAATGCCGGCGCCGGCATCTGCCATGCGCAGGCGGTCGACATCCTTGCGCGCAGCGGCCCGCCGCTCGTCAAGTCGCTGCTCATCGACAAGCTGAAGGTGCCGTTCGACCGCAAGCCCGACGGCAGCCTCGCGCTCGGCCGCGAAGGCGGGCATTCGCTGGCGCGGATAGTGCACTCGACCGACGCCACGGGTCGCGCAATCGAGACGGCGCTGATCGCAGCCCTGCAGCGCCATCCACGAGTCCGGTTCCTGACCGGCTACACCGGCGTCGACCTGCTCACGCCGGCGCACCATGGCAGGGACCGTCGCGCGATCTACGACCCCCTGTCCTGCGTCGGCGCCTTCGTGCTCGAGCAGGCGACGGGCAGGATCGTGCGCTGCTACTCGCGCGCGCGACGGTGCTCGCCACCGGCGGCCTCGGCCAGATCTACCTGCGAACGACGAACCCGCACGGCTCGCGCGGCGACGGACTCGCGATGGCGTATCGCGCCGGCGCGCGGGTCATCAACACCGAGTACGTGCAGTTCCATCCGACGGCCTTCTATCACCGCAACGCGCCGTGCTTCCTCATCACGGAAGCGGTGCGCGGCGCCGGCGCGCGGCTCGTCGGCGAGGACGGCGTGCCGTTCATGGATCGCTACGACGCGAAGTGGAAGGACCTCGCGCCGCGCGACGTCGTCGCCCGCAGCATCCTCGCGGAGATGCTCCGCCGCGACGTGCCGAACGTGTATCTCGACCTGCGCTCGTACATCCCGACCGAGCGCATCCGCGCCGAGTTCCCGCAGATGGTGCGCGGCTGCCTCGAGTTCGGCATCGACATCACGAAGGACCTCCTTCCCGTCGTGCCCGCCGCGCATTACTCCTGCGGCGGCGTGTGGGCGGACGACGACGGGCTCAGCACGGTGCAGCGCCTGTACGCGATCGGCGAGGTCTCCTGCACCGGCCTGCACGGCGCCAACCGGCTCGCCAGCACGTCGCTGCTCGAAGGCGTGGTGTGGGGGCATCGTTCGGCGCAGCACATCGTGGCGAACCTGCCGCCGCGCGAAGCACTGCACTTCGACGAGATCCCGGAATGGCGCTCCACGGGGACCGAGACGCCGGACCCGGCGCTGATCGCTGCAGGACATGATTTCGCTCAAGCACATCATGTGGAACTACGTCGGGCTGGTGCGCACGGAGCGGCGCCTGGCGCGCGCGATCCGCGACCTGCGCAACCTCGAAGTCGAGGTCGAGCGCTTCTACCGTCGCGCGGCCATGACCGACGAATTGATCGGGTTGCGCAATGCGGTTCGCGTGGCTCTGATCGTCACGTTCGCGGCCTGGGAGAATCCGGAGAGCCGCGGCTGCCATTACCGCGAGTAGGTGGCGAGGTGAGGAAGTTCCTGAAGGGCCTCGGTTGGGGCCTGCTGGCGCTGTTGATCATCGGGCTGTACCCCGCGTATCGGATCTTCTGGGGCCACCCCTTCACGATCAACCAGCTGGCCAACCGGCAGGCCGTGTCGTACCTGGTGCGCAACCCGGAACTGCTCACCACGATCGGGCTGGTCGACGGCACGGCCCTCGACTTCCACTCGGGCAAGCTCGAGCCGGTCGGCGTCGCGAAGCGGGACGAGGACATCGCCTGGGCCGAACGCGCGATCGCGGACGTGCGCGCGTTCGATCGCGCGAGACTCGATCCTCAGGAGAGGATCACCTACGACATCCTGACCGATTACTACGGCCAGCAGGTCGCGATGAAGCCGTTCCGCTGGCTGTCGTCGGAAGGCCTCTACCCGATCAACCCGGAGTTCGGCGCCCAGGTGGGGTTGCCGAATTTCATGCAGAGCCAGCACGTCATCAAGAACGCGAAGAGCGCGCGCAACTACGTCGCGAGGCTGCACGCGATGAGCGCCAAGCTCGATGAGCTCACCGCGGAGATGCGCCGCCAGTCGGGCCTGGGGGTCGTGTTGCCCCCGTCGCTGCTCGAGAAATCCCTCCTCGTCATCAACGACACGATTGCCGCGAAACCGGCCGACAACGCACTCGTCACGACGTTCGTCGAGCGCATGGACGCGGCGAAGGGCATCGACGCGGACGCGCGTGACCGGCTTCGCGCCGAGGCGATTGCGGCCGTCGAGCAGGACGTCTACCCGGCGTACCGGCGGATGGCCGAGGCGCTGGCCGCGGAGCGGCCGAAAGCGGCGACGACGGCCGACGGCGTCGGTCGCCTGAAGGACGGCGCTGCGTTCTATCGGGCGATGCTGAAGCAGTTCACGACGACGGATTACACGCCCGACCAGGTCCACCGCATGGGACTCGACGAGGTGGCGCGCATCACGGCCGAGATGGATACGCTGCTCAAGGGGCAGGGGCTGGCCGACGGCACCGTCGCCGAGCGGATGCACGCGCTCGGCAAGGACCCGAAGTACCAGTTCAGCAACGACGAGTCTGGCCGCAAGCAGGCACTCGCGCGCTACCAGCAGATTCTCGATGAAGTGGCCGCGCGCATGCCTGAGTACTTCCGCACGATCCCCGCCGGAAAGCTGCAGGTCGTGCGCGTGCCGGTCGCATCGGAGAAGGGCTCGTCGGGTGCTTACTACGAGCCCGCCGCGATGGACGGCTCACGCCCGGGGCGCTTCTTCGCCAACCTGCGCGACATGAGCGAAGTGCCGCAATGGGGCATGAAGACCCTCGCCTATCACGAGGGCATCCCCGGGCATCACTTCCAGATCGACATGGCGCACGGCCTCGAGGACATGCCCTTCATCCGTCAGCAGCCGATTTACACCGCCTACGTCGAAGGCTGGGCGCTCTATGCGGAGCGGCTCGCCGCCGAAATCGGCATGTACGAGGGCGACCCGCTCGGCGACCTCGGGCGGTTGCAGGCCGAAATGCTGCGCGCGGCCCGCCTGGTCGTCGACACCGGGATCCACGCCAAGGGCTGGACGCGCCGGCAGGCCATCGACTACATGGTCGCCACGACGGGCATTGCCGAGAGCGACGTCACGTCCGAGGTGGAGCGCTACATGTCGCTGCCCGGCCAGGCCTGTGCCTACAAGGTCGGGCAGCTGAAGATCCTGGAGCTGCGTGAAAAGGCCCGCGCCGCGCTGGGCCCGAGGTTCGTCCTCAAGGATTTCCACACCGTGGTGCTCGAGAACGGCAGCGTGCCGCTGACGGAGCTCGAGGCCATCGTGGATGCGTGGATCGCGCGAGGCGGCGGTTCACCTTGACGCGCGCACAGACCGATTCGACCGGTCAGTTCGACCCCGATCCACGCTGAGCCTTGCGCACCGTCTGCTCGAGCGCCTCCAGGAAGCGCGATCGATCGCGCTGGTCGAACGGAGGCGGGCCGCCTCCAACCCCGTAGGCACGCAGGTCGGCCATCAGTTCGCGCGTCGCGAGCGCGTTGCCGATGTTGTCGTCCGTGAACGGCTTACCGCCCGGGCCGAGGACGTGCGCACCTTGCTTGAGGCAGCGCGATGCCAGCGGAATGTCGGCCGTGATCACCACGTCGTCGCGCCGAACCTGCTCCGCAATCCAGTCGTCCGCCGCATCGAATGCGCCCGAGACGACCTGCATGCGCAGCTTGGGTCCCCGCGGAATCGTCATCCAGGCATTCGCGACGTACACCACGGCCAGCCCGTGCCGCTGCGCGACTTTCGCGGCTTCGGCTTTCACCGGGCAGGCGTCGGCATCGACGTAGATATGGATCGCGGGAATCATCGACGGCTCGGATGGCCCGCGTGTCAGGCCTTGTCCCGACGCGCGCGGTGCGGCAGGACGCAGCGCTGCAGCCAGTTGTCGATCTCAGCCAGCTTCACCCGCGGCTCCTGCATCGAGGGCCCCAGGCCGTGGCGCCAGAAGAGGCGGGTCGATCCGGGATCCCGCTCGAGCGCTCGCATGTCGGCGATCCAGTTCGCAAGGTCGTCCTCGTCCGCGAACAGGCCTTCCGCCAGCAGCGTCGGGCCGTAGCGCAGAGCCGTTGCGGCGATCTCGGCGTAACCGTACTCCGGATGGTACTGCACGCCCCAGAACACGCCGCGGCCGAACGGGATCTCCGCGGCCTGCAGCCCCATTTCATTCGTGGCCAGTTCGATGCTGCGCGGCGGCAGCCGGCCGATGTCGTCGCGATGGACGGTGACCGCTTCGAACACGCGCGGCTTGCCCGCGAACATGGCATGCGCGAAGCCGGCATCGTTCAGCAGGATGCGGCGGCCGAACCCGAACTCCCGGCCCAGGGGGTTCTTGCGAACCTCGCCTCCCGCGGCGACGACGGCGACCTGCAATCCCCAGCAGCTGCCGAAGAACGGAATGCCGGCCTCGAAGACCGCGCGCGCGAGTTCGATCTGCCGCTCGATATGCGAGCCGCCGTCGTAGACGTTCAGGGCCGACCCCGTAATCGCCACGCCGTCGTAGTCCTCGAGTCGGACGCCCGCGGGCAAATGCACCGGCTGATCGGCCGGGCGCACGATGTCGCACTGCAACTCCGGCAGCAGGCTCGCGAGCGTGGCGACATAGCCTTCGCCCGAGCCGTGGCCCCCTGCAGCGATCTGCTTTTCGCGTGTCGCGGCCAGATTTCCGTCGACGACGAGGACTCGCGGCGCGCCCAACGCGGCTCAGCCTCGCAGGGAAAGGTCGCCCGAGACCGCCGAGCGGAAAATGCGCTCGAACGTCGCGGCATCGATGGGGACGGGGTTGCCACCCGCGGAAGGATCGACGGCTGCCTCGCGCCCGATGACTTCGGGGTTGCGGAGGTCGACGCCGATTTCCGCGAGGGTGTGGGGAATTCCCAGGCGCTTGCGGAAGGCGAGCACCCAATCGAGTACGCCGTCGAATCCGGGCTTGCCGAGATCCAGGAGCCGCCCGACGATCAGCAGTCGCTCCGCGATGGCGGCGCGGTTGTGCACCATGACGTAGGGCAGGATCACCGCGTTGGTGAGGCCATGGTGCGTGTCGAAGAACGAGCCCACGGGGTGCGCGATCGCATGCACGCCTCCGAGGCCCTTCTGGAATGCCGCCGCGCCCATGCTGGCCGCCGCCAGCATTCGCGAGCGGGCCTCGATGTCGTTGCCGTCGTCGTAGGCGCGCGGCAGGTATTGCTGCACGAGGCGCATGCCCTCGAGCGCCATGCCGTCCGCAAGCGGGTGGAAGCCCGGCGCGCAGAAGGCCTCGAAGCAATGCACGAAGGCGTCGATGCCGGTGGCGGCTGTAACGCCCGGAGGCAGTCCGACCGTCAGTTCGGGATCGGAGATCACGACGCCGGGCATCATCTTCGGATGAAAGATGATCTTCTTCTGGTGCGTCTCCTCGTTGAGGATGACACCCGCCCGGCCGACCTCCGAGCCCGTGCCCGCCGTGGTCGGGATCGCGACGACCGGCGCGATGCCCGCCGGATCGGCGCGCGTCCACCAGTCGCCGATGTCCTCGAAGTCCCACATCGGCCGGGTCTGGCCCGCCATGAAGGCGATCACCTTGCCGGCGTCCAGCGCGGACCCGCCGCCGAAGGCCACGACCCCGTCGTGCCTGCCGGCGCGGTAGACGGCGAGGCCTGCCTCGACGTTGGCCGCCACGGGGTTTCCTTTCACGTCCCCGAACACCGGGGCACCAGCCAGCACTTCCCGCGCGCGACGAATCATCGGCGACGCCTTGAGTCCTGCGTCGGTGACGATCAACGGGCGCTTGATGCCGAGTTCCGCACAGGCCGCCGGCAGTTCCGCCAGGCGACCCGGACCGGCCCAGATGCGGGTCGGGTAATTCCAGTTGCCCTTCAGCACAGCGTTCATATCTTCACCCGCAGGTGGAACGACTTCGGCCGCGTCAGGTGCTCGTAGCCGACTCGCGACAGCGTGCAGCCGCGGCCGGAGTCCTTGACGCCGACCCAGGCCAGCGCCGGGTCGAGGTAATCGCACCGGTTCTGGAACCACGTTCCCGTGTCGACTCGATTGCCGAGATCGAGCGCCGCATCGGCGTCGTCCGTCCAGATCGCTGCCGTGAGCCCGAAGACCGTGTCGTTCATCAGTTGCACGGCTTCGTCGTCGGACCGCACCTTCATGATGCCCGCGACGGGCCCGAAGATTTCCTCGCGCATGACCGGCATGCGGTGGTCGACGTCGAGCAGCACTTCCGGTGCCAGGTACGGCGTGCCGGGGCGACTGGCCGCGAACCCTGCTTCGTCGATCACGGCACGGGCGCCCGCCCGCACCGAGGCGTCGATCTGCGAGCGGATCGCGTCCGCGGCCGCGGTGCGCACGACGGGGCCGAGCGTCGTCTGCGGGTCGAGCGGATTGCCGAGCACGTACTTGCGCGTCAGGTCCACGAAGCCCTCGACGAACTTCTCGTAGAGGCTCGAGTGCACGTAGATGCGTTGCAGGCCGCAGCAGGACTGGCCGGAATTGAAGTACGCGCCGTCCACGATGTTCTCGATCGCATGCTCGAGGTTCGCGTCGTGACGGACGTAGACGGGGTCGCAGCCTCCGAGTTCGAGGCCGGTGCCGATGAATCGGCCGGCGACGGCGCGCTGCACCGCGTGACCGCCCGTCACCGAGCCGGTGAATGCCACGAAATCGACGCGCGGATCCTGCATCACCGTTTCCGTGGTCGCGTGATCGGCGTGCAGCACGTGGAACAGGCCTTCCGGCAATCCGGCCGTCCGCAGCGCCTCGGCGAAGCGCTCTGCGCACAGCGGTGTCTGCGCCGAGTGCTTCAGGACGACGGCATTGCCGGCCATCAGCGCGGGCACGACGCTGTTGACCGCGATCAGGTACGGGTAATTCCAGGCCGCGACGGTGAACACGACGCCGAGCGGTTCGCGCCGGACGAAGCGCACGAAGCCCGGCTTGGGCCCCGCGTCGATGTCGGCGAGCGTCTCGGCCGCGATGGCAATCATGTAACGCGCCCGTTCCAGCGTTCCGCGCACTTCGTTGGGGGCGTAGCGCAGCGGACGACCCATCTGGCGCGTCAGTTCGGCCGCAATCTCGTCGCGGTTCGCCTCGAACGCGTCGCAGAACCGGCCGAGGATCGCGGCACGCTCGACGACGGGCACGTCGCGCCAACGACGTTGCGCCGCCCGTGCGGCCGACAACATGCGGTCGATTCCGGCGGCGGAAGCATACGGTCGTTCGACCAATACGCTCCCGTCCACCGGGCTGATGGTCTTCTGCGTCGAGGTGCTCATGGTCGTCAGATGATCTCGAAATACCGCGACAGTTCCCAGTCCGTAATTGCCCGGCGGAACTCCCGCTCTTCCCAGTCGCGGCTCGCCGCGTAGTGATCGATGAACGGCTGCCCGAACAGGGAGTGGGCCGCCTTGGACTTCTTCAGCCACTCGGCCGCTTCCGACAACGTGCGTGGCAGTTGCCGTCTGGCCGGGAATGTCTTGCTGTAGGCATTGCCCTCGACGGCGGGGTCGGGCTCGATCTTGTGCTCGATGCCCCAGAGCCCCGAGCCGATGGCGGCGGCCAGCGCCACGTAAGGGTTGATGTCGGCCGCTGCAATGCGGTACTCGACGCGCTGGCTCTTCGGGCCGCCCGGGATGACGCGCAGGGCCGTCGTGCGATTCTCGACTCCCCAGCTGGCCGCCGTCGGCGCCCAGAACCCGGGAATCAACCGCGAATAGCTGTTCACCGTGCAGGCCACCATCGCCAGCAGCTCCGGCATCAGCGCCTGCTGGCCGCCGACGAACCAGCGCATTTCGTTCGACATGCCGTGCGGCTTCTTCGGGTCGTGGAAGACGGACGCGCCTCCGCGGGTCTTGCACAGGGACACGTGGAGGTGGCCGCTCTGTCCCGGCCAGTCCTTCGACCACTTCGCCATGAAGGTGGCCATCATGCCGTTGCGCTGCGCCAGTACCTTGGTAAAGGTCTTGAATAGCGCCGCACGATCGGCCGCCTCGAGCGCTTCCGTGTACTCGATGGCCGCTTCGAGCACCCCGGGCCCGGTCTCGGTGTGCAGCCCTTCGAGGGGAAAGCGCATCGCACCGCAGAGGTCCAGAAGCTGGTGATAGAACTCGGCGTGCACGGAGCTGCGCAACGCGGAGTACCCGAAGTAGCCCGGCGTCATCGTCTTCAGGTCGCGGTAGCCCTTGGTCCGGACGGAGTCCGGCGTTTCCTCGAACATGAAGAACTCGAATTCGGCCGCCGCATTCACCTTGTAGCCCATGTCGGCGGCACGGCCGAGCACCCTGCGGAGCACGCCGCGCGGGCAGACGGCCTCGGCGCCTTCGGCGAATTCACCGAGGAAGAACAGCATGTCGCCTTCGAGCGGCACGTTGCGGCACGTCGACGGCAGTACCCGGACGGGCGCGTCCGGGTACGCCGTGTGCCAACCGGTGTAGGTCACGTTGTCGTAGAGCTGGTCGTTCGAGTCCCAGCCCAGCACGACGTCGCAGAAGCCGAATCCCTTGTCGAGCGCCCCGAAGAACTTCTCGCGGCCCATGTACTTGCCGCGCAGGATTCCGTCGTTGTCGAACGCGCCGACCTTGACGTGCTGCAGAGCGCGTTCGTCGACGATGGCCCGGGCCTGCGCGGCCGTCTTCACCTGTTCCGGCTTCATGATATTCCTCCGGCCTCAGCGCGTGGTTTCGCCGATGGCGCGCTCGGCCGCCTTGATCTGGTCCTGCAGGCCCTGGATCATCACGCCCTGCGGCGGGCCCTTGAAGCGGCGCTTTTCGGTGCCGAACCAGACGAGCGCAGTCACCACCAGGAATGCAATCGTGATCCACAACGCCTTGTCGTTGGGCGGCTGGACGCCCAGGAACAGGATCAGGCACATCGACAGCAGGCACAGCAACGCAACCAGCTTGTATTTGCCCTCGCCCATGTTCCAGGGGCCCATCTTCGTCCAGCGCTTGCCCCAGGCGAAGTAGCCGAGCACCACCGGGATGCCGTAGGAGATGAACAGGAAGATCACCGTCACGGACACGACGGTGCTGTAGACGGGCGTATAGGCGGTGAACAGGATCGCCAGCACCGCCGCCGTCCAGATCGCGGCCTCCGGCACGCGGTACTTGTGGTGCACGCGGCGCAGGCGCTCCGAGAACGGCAGGCCCTGGTCGCGTGCGAACGCGAAAATCATGCGCGAGCACGACGTGACCGTCGCCAGCCCGCACAGGTACTGCGAAACCAGGATGCCGAGATTGATCGCCGTCACCAGGCCGGCCGGGAAGATCTTGTTGGTCGTGTCGAAGAACACTCCCCAGCCCGAGGCGGCCGCCTTGTCCATGTCCGGGATGGCGAGCACGAACGCGCTCAGCAGGACCCATCCGGCGAGCATCGAGATCAGCACCGAGCGCACCATGCCACGCGGTGCGGCGCGCGACGCGTCCACGGTCTCCTCGGACGTGTGTGCCGACGCGTCGAAGCCGGTGATCGTGTAGATCGGCAGCAACAGCCCGAGCAGGAACACGAACATCATGCTGTTCGACAACGGCCACACGGCCCCGCCGGCGTCGCCGCTGTAGTTGTGGAACGTCCACAGGCGCGACACGTCGATGTGCGGCGCGAACCAGAGCAGCGCCAGCGTCAGCACGAGCGTGACCCCGAGGATCAGGTAACCGCTGAGGTCGGTGAGCTTGGTCGTGATGCCGATGCCGAAATGGTTGAACATCGCCTGCGTGCCGGTGATCAGCACCATGAAGATCACCTGCTCGTCGTAGCTGCCGTTCAGGCCCAGGGCCGGCCCGAATGCGCCCTGGAAAAACGTGTACGTGCCGACATTGATTGCGCCGAGCACCGTGATCAGGCCGAGCAGGTTGAACCAGGCCGTGAGCCAGCCCCAGCCGACGCCGCCGAGGATCGAGCCCCAGTGGTAGAGACCGCCGGCCGTCGGATAGGCAGAGGCGATCTGCGCCATGCCGAGCGCGAACACCATCGAGACGAGGCAGCCCAGCGGCCAGCCGATGCCGATCGACGCGCCGCCGACGCCGCTGATGCCCTGCCCGAGCGAATTGATGCCGCCGGACAGGATGCAGATGATCGAGAACGAAATCGCAAAGTTCGAGAAGCCGTGCATGCGCCGCGCGAGCTCCTGCGCGTAGCCCATCGAGTGCAGGTTCCTGATGTCTTCGGCAATGACCTTGGAATCGTCCGCGGACTGGTGTTTCGGATCCATATATCTCCCCTTTGCAGAATTCGACTTGATTGGGTCGATCGGCCGCTGTTGTTCTGCCCGACTCGCGTCGGGTGCATCGGTGCCGCTGCAATTCGCGGGTCGGCGGCTCGACCGCGCAAGACTTGTCCCCGTCCCGACTATCTCGCGTCCTGCCGCGCCAGGCAAGGCTCCCCGACACCGGGCGGCACGAGTCAGCGGGACGGGCGCGACGCGAGGCCGGCGAACCCGCCGAACTGCTGGCCGATCACCTTGTCCACGACGGGAGCGAGCAGGTCGAGCTTGTGCGACGCGTCGCCACTCACGCGGTATGTCACGGTCGCGTCGGTCTCGGCGCCAGCCGGAGCCAGAGTCACCGTCAACACGCCGGTGACCGCCATGTCCTGCAGCGGCCCAAGTGCGCCGTTGAAGCGCAGCAGCTGGGGCTGTTGCACCTGCACAACCCGTCCGTGCTCGGCGCTGCCGCTCGCCCAGCGCTCGCAGAAGCAACCGCCGGCCTCCGGCGCCAGGCTGAGATTCGCGGCGCTGCCCGACCACGTGTGATCGCCGGGCCACCAGCGCTCCGGATGGACCAGGACCTGCCAGGCGGTCGCGGGAGGCGCCGCGACGTGGAACCTGTGCTCGACGACGAACCCGTCTGCGGTCGACTGCAGCAGCGCGCCGTGGGCGACGACGGGCATCGCGAGCGCCAAGCAGAGCAGTGCCGGCCCGGGCTTCACGTCACCGCCCCTTGCGCAGCAGGAAGTACGCAGCGATGGTGACGATGAGCACCACCAGCGTCGTGTAGAACTGGCTCGCCAGTCCAGGCGTCAGGATCATCGCAATGGGCACCGCGGCCAGGCCCGCAATGGCGAGGTAGCTCAGCCAGGGGAACAGCCACACCTTCACCGACTGCCGTTCGGTCTCGGGATGGGCACGACGCAGTCGGATGTGCGCGAACGCCATCATCAGGTAGAGGAACACGATGATCGTCCCGGTGGCGTTCACGAGGAACGCGAACACGACGTCCGGCGACACCGTTCCGACCACGACACCGATCACACCTGCGAGGCCGCCGATGTAGATCGAGCGGGCCGGCACGCGGCGCGCGTTGACCTCGACCAGCCAGTGCGGCGCGTCGCCCTTGTCGGCCAGCGCGTAGAGCACGCGCGAGGAGACGTATACGGCGGAATTGAGGCAGGAAAGGACCGCCGTCAGGATGATGACGCTCATCGCCGTGCTGGCCCAGCCGAAACCCATCGTGTTGAGGGCGAGGGTGAAGGGCGATTCGCCCGGGGTGACCTGCGGCCAGGGCACGACGCACACGATCAGGAACACCGAGGCGACGTAGAACAGCAGCAGGCGCCACGCGATCGACGTACCCATCTTGACGATCGCCTTGCTCGGCTCCTTCGATTCGGCCGCTGCGACCGTGGTGATTTCCGAGCCGGTGATGGAGAAGAATACCGTCGCGACTGCGGCAAAGACGGGCGTCCAGCCTTTCGGCGCGAATCCGTCGTGCGCGAAGAGATTGCCGAGTGTCGGGCCCGAGGGGGAGGTGAAGCCCAGTGCCCAGGAAGCCGCGACGATGACGAACGCGAGGATCGCGCCCACCTTGATCGACGAGAACCAGAACTCGAACTCGCCGTAGGAACGGGCCGACATCAGGTTGACCGCGGTCATGACCGCCATCAGCACGAGCCCGATCTCCCAGATCGGCAGCGGGATCCACTGCTGGATGATCTTCGCCCCGGCGATGGCCTCGATCGGCACGACGATGATCCAGAAGTACCAGTAGATCCAGCCGGCAACGAACCCCGCCCCGTGGCCGAGCCCGTGGCGCGTGAACTCGGTGTAGGAGCGGATGCCGGGGTGCGCGACCGCCATCTCGCCGAGCATGCGCATGATGATGTACACGAGCGCGCCGGCGAGGATGTACGAAAAGATGATGGCCGGGCCCGCCGCGGCGATGGCCGCGCTGCTGCCGACGAACAGGCCGGCGCCGATCACGCCGCCGATCGTGATCATGGTCACGTGCCGGCTTTCAAGCGAACGGCTGAGCTCGTGCGGGGCCGCGGCCGTCGAGGTGTCGTCGGTCAAGGGGCTCCCCCGGTGTCGTTGCAACGCGCCCTACATACACCAAATCCCGGTCAGTGTCCCCGATCTTCCCTATTTGCGCAGTGCAGCGAAGGCGTCCTGGACGTACCGGGCGAGGCTCTCGACCTCCGGCAAGGCCGCGCCGTTCGCCGTGAAGCCCATGTCCACGTCCTTGCCATACGACATGAACGTGACGTTCAGGCCGACGCCGCCGATGAGCGTGGAGACGGGGAAGAATGCTTCGAGCCGCGCGCCGTTCAGATACAACTTCCGGTCAGGGCCACGGACGTTCGAGACGAGCACGTTCGCCGGACGCAGGCCGAGAATCTCCGGCTGCGCCAGCACCAGCGTTTCCGACAAGGCGAATGCCATCACCGCGTAAGCGTAGGCCGCTCCCTTGCCGAGGCTCCTCAGTTCCGCCTTCGCGGCGCGGGTGCTTGCGGCAATCGTCAGCAGGCGCTTCGCCGGCGAATCCGTCGCACCGCCGAGCGGCGGCCAGATCGCCGACACGTTGGTCGTCGCTTCCTTCGCGCCCGGGTCGTGCAGCGACACCGGGCACAGCGCGACCATCGGGTGGTCCGGCGTCCGGCCCATCTCGCGCAGATAGCGATTGAGCCCCGCATCGATCACGCACAGCGCGACGTCGTTGAGCGTGCACTTGTACGCCCGCGAGATGGCCTTCATGGCCGGCAGCGGGAATACCGTGTGCGCGATCGCCCGCGCATTGTGGATGGACTCGTTCATCGGCGTATGCGGCGCGGTGAACGCGCGGTGCTGCGACTTCGAGAAGCCGCGCAGGCCCTGCAGCGCCTCCTCGATGAGATGCATCGAGCCGCGTCCAATCGACAGCGTGCGGCGCGCAACGCGCTGCGCTTCCTTCTCGATCGTCTCGCGCAGGTCGTGCGGCACCGGCCGAGGACGTGCCTTGAGGCCGAGGCTCACGGTCGTGCGGATCTTCCGGTCGCTTGCCGACGTCGACAACGAGCGTTCGAGGATCTGCATGCCCGATTCGCCGTCGACGAGCGCGTGATGCACCTTGTGGTAGACCGCGAAGCGGCCGCCGCTCAGTCCCTCGATCACGTACACCTTCCAGCCGGGGCGATGCCGCTCGAGCATCGGGGCGTGCAGGTCGGCGACCAGCTGGTGCAACTGCTCGTCGCTGCCCGGCGAGGGCAGCGACAGGTGGAAGACGTGATAGCGGCTGTCGATCGTGTCGACCTCCCGCCACTGCGGCATGCCCGTGCGCTGGAAGACCGGCACCCGGTTGAACGGCGCCTGGGGCTTCATGCCGGCATACGCTGCGACGATCTCGCGCACGCGCGTCACGCCGCCGCGCTGCGGCAGGCTGAAGATCTGCACGGCACCGACGTGACGCGGGTTGTCGACGCTCTCCGTCAGGAAGAACATGAGATCCAGCATCGGAATGGCCTTCGACATGGCGGCTCCCCCGGTCGTTTGCGGTCATTGCATGCCCGTCGCACGGATCGTGGCAATACGGGATGTGCGGATCCCGGGGGTTGAGGTAGGCTCCGCGCCGAGACCGCCGTCCGGGCACCGAAGCAGGAGTACCGACATGACCCGATCGTCGCTTGGATCGAGAGCCCCGGCCCTGGCCGGCCTGGCCCTGCTGGGCCTCGCCGCCTGTTCCCAGTCGCCGCCGCCGGCCCCGGCTGCGGCCGCACCCAAAGGCCCGCCGCCGGCGCCGACGCTGGACCAGATGCGTGCCGCGACCGTTTCGGGCGTACTCGGCCAGCCCGTGACCCTGGTCAACGGCGTGTATGAAGGCCCGCCGGTCGAACCGGGCGCCGCGACCCACCCCAGCCTCAGGCTCTGGGCACCGGCCGTGATCTTCAACGACGTGGATGGCAAGCCGGGCAGCGAAGCCATCGCCGTCATGGCCGCCGACACCGGGGGCAGCGGCGAGTTCGTGCACGTCGGCGTGTTCGCACTGCAGGACGGCAAGGCCGCGAGTCTGGCGACAGCGCTCGTGGGCGATCGCGTGAAGCTGCACAAGCTCTGGGTGGAGCATGGCCAGATCCACATGGACGTCATCGAGGCCGGACCCAAGGATCCCGCTTGCTGCCCGACCCAGCTGACGCGCAAGGTCTACGCGCTCGAGGGCGGCACTTTGAAGCAGGTCTCGAGCGACATTGTGGGATCGCTCTCGGTGAACCTCCTGGCCGGCATCGACTGGGTGCTGAGCGAGATGGACGGGCAGCCGGTCGACGCGTCGGGCAAGCCGCCGACGCTGCTCGTGCAGTACGGCAAGGTCGTCGGCTTCGGCGGCTGCAACCGCTACACCGGGCCGCTCAAGGAGAGCGCGCCCGGGAAGATCAGCATCGGCCCGCTCGCCTCGACGAAGATGGCCTGCCCGCCGGCCGCCACCGAGCTCGAGGACAAGTTCACCGCGCGCATGAACAAGGTTACGGGCTACACGTTCGTCGCCGGGCAGCTGGCGCTCAGCTGGGAAGACAAGAAGGAGCGGGGGCTGCTCGTCTTCTCGAAGTAATCGCCGAGGGACCCGGCTGGGCGCGCGTTCAGCCGCCCTGCTGCTTGCCGCGGTTCATGACCGCGGAGCGCGTGGCGGCGAACCCGGCCGCGTCGAAGCGCGCGGCTGCCGCCTTCGACAGGCGGCCTTCCAGCGCCAGCCCCTCGGCCAGCGTCGTCCCGAGCCCGCCGTTGATCGCGCGACGCACGTCCGCGAGCGTGGTCGCGTCGCACGAGGCGATTTCGGCCGCGAGCTTGCGGCAGTAGGGCATCAGTTCCTCGGGCGGCACCACGTCCAGCACCAGTCCCCAGGCCTTCGCCGTGGCCGCGTCGATGAAGTTGCCCGTAAAGCTCATGTAGCGGGCACGCACGGGCCCGACGATGCGCGGCAGGATCTGCGACATGCCCCAGCCCGGCACGATGCCCACTCGCGCGTGCGTGTCGGCGAAGCGCGCGTTCGTCGAAGCGACGAGGATGTCGCAGTTGAGCGCAAGTTCCATGCCGCCGGTGATGGCGAACCCGTTGACCGCGGCGATCGTCGGCTTGCCGAGCGACGCAAAGGCGCTCGTGATCGGGCTGTCCGGTCCCAGTTCGGCCGCCGTCAGCGGCGACGTCTCGAGTTCCTTGAGATCGACGCCGGCGCTGAACGCCTTTTCGCCCGCGCCGGTGATGATTACGACCCTGGCGCCGGGATCGCGGCCGAGCGCGACGAGTTCGGCGAGGAAGCGGCCGCGCATCTCGACCGACAGCGCGTTCATCTGGCGCGGTCGATTGAGGGTCAGCGTGACCACGCCTTCGTGCTGTTCCTTGATGAGAATGTCTTCGCTCATGGGCCTGCCTCGGGTCGAAGCGAGAAATATAGCTCTTGCGTGCTGCCGATCACGATCTCACGGAAGGCCGGCGCGCGGGGTCTGCACTTCAGCCGTCATGATGTGGCCCTGCCGCGAGGCGGAAGCGATCTCCGCCAGCGACGACGGCGCGGTCATCATGAATAGCGTCCTGCCGTCCTCGCCGCCGAGCATGCACGCGAAGCATGGCTGATCCGTGCTTACGGTGGCCACGATCTCGCCACCCGGGGCAACGAGCACGCACTCGGGTGCGATGGCATTCGCGATCCAGACGCGACCGTCCGCATCCAGGCAGATCCCATCCGGAGCGCGCATTCCCACCGGCGCCCACACGCGGCGATTCGACAGGGAACCGTCCGCTGCTATGTCGAAAGCCGTCAGTCTGCAGGGCGAGGGTCTCTGCAACAATCAACGTCCGGCCGTCGGGTGTGATCACCGACCCGTTCGGGAAGTGCAAGTCGCCCGCGGCCACGTGCACGCTGCCGTCCGGGTCGACGCGCGCGAGATTCGCGACCGGGTGATCGGCCAGCACGCCTTCGACTCCGCGGCTCTTCAACTCGTCGTCCAGGCGGAAACCGAAATTGCCGACGTAGGCCCGGCCCACGGCATCGACGACCATGTCGTTCGTGCGGTGAGCGGCCACTCCCGAGAGATCCGCGTGGACCCGCACCGCGTCGTGATCCACTCGCAGCACCTGGCGCTTGTTCATCGACACGACCAGCAGTCGACCGTCCGGGAGCCAGCCGAGGCCCGAGGGATGATCGTCGATCGTCAATTCCGTCCGGACGTTTCCGGACGCATCCACCGACTTCACGGCGTGATCGTAGAAGTCGCTGAACCAGAGCCGGCCCGCGTGCCAGCGCGGCCCCTCGCCGAAATACAGGCCCGTCGCCAGAACCTTTGCGTCGCTCATCGGATGCGCCTCTATTGGATGACGTTTTCGGACTTCAGCCGCGCGATGTCTGCGTCGCTCACGCCGAGCGCCCGCAGGGTCTCGTTCGTGTGTTGTCCGACACGTGGCAGGGCGCCGCCCTGGGTGGGCCGCACGCCGTCGAGCTCGACCGGCAGCAGCGGCAACTGCGTCATGCGCCCGTCCTCGAGCGTGGTCTCACCGAGGCCGCCGCTCGCGAGCAGGTGCGGATCGTCGAAGAGTTCCTCGGGCTTGCCGATCGGCGCAAAGGGCAGTCCCGTGCGCTCGAGCTTCGCGACGAGATCGGCCTTGGTGTAACCCTTGAAGACCTCGCGTACGTGCGGCAGGAGAGTCTCGCGCGCCAGCACGCGCTGCGAGTTCGTCCTGTACTGCGGGTCGGCACCCAGCGCGTGCAGATCGAACGCGGCGCAGAACTTCTCCCACAACGAATCCGACACGATGCCGACGAACACCTGCTCGGCATCCTTCGTTTCGAAGACGTCGTAGATCGCCCACGCCGAAATGCGCACCGGCATCGGCTTGGCCGCCTGGCCCGTCACGGCTTTCTGGGCCATGTGCTGGCCCACCAGGTAGACCGTGGTCTCGAACAGCGAGCTGGCGACTTTCTGGCCGCGCCCCGTGCGGTGCCGCTCCTCGAGCGCCGCGAGGATGCCGATCACGCCGAACATCCCGCCGGTCACGTCGATCACGGACGCGCCGGCGCGCAGCGGACGTCCCGGCGGCCCGGTCATGTAGGCGAGTCCGCCCATCATCTGGGCGACTTCGTCGAGTGCGGTGCGCTGTTCGTAGGGTCCGGAGAGAAAGCCCTTTTCGGAGCAATAGATGAGGCGGGGATTGGTGGCGCAGAGCGCGTCAGGACCCAGTCCAAGCTTGTCCATCGTGCCGGGCCGGAAGTTCTCGACGACGATGTCCGCCCGCTCGACCAGCCGCTTCGCCAGCGCGAGACCTTCGGCGTGCTTGAGGTCGAGGCACAGGCTCTTCTTGTTGCGGTTGTACATCGAGAAATAGCCCGCACCCGCGCCGAGCAGCTTGCGCGTGCTGTCGCCGCCGATCGGCTCGACCTTCACGACCTCGGCACCGAGTTCGACGAGGATGGCGCCCACGGCGGGACCCATCACCATGTGCGTGAACTCGACGACCTTCAGGCCCGCGAGCGGCGCTGGCGGCTTGTGCTGCGTCATGCGGTGCGCGCTCCCTCGATGGATGCGGGGCGGAAGCCCAGTGGCAGACCCGCGTCCGGCGTGAATCCATAGAGTTCTGCGCCGGGCACCGCGGCGCGCAGGATGTCGCGTACCGCGAGGAGCTTCGGCAAGTCGATCCCGGTCTTCAGTCCCATCGCCTCGAGCATGAAGACGAGGTCCTCGGTGACGATGTTGCCGGAGGCGCCCGGCGCGAACGGGCAGCCACCGAGTCCGCCGAGCGAACTGTCGAATGTCGTGATGCCCACCTCCAGGCCCGCGTGCACGTTGGCGAGCCCGAGGCCGCGAGTGTTGTGCAGGTGCAGTCCGGAGAGCGCGTGCTCGCCCACGGCTGTGCGCACGCGGCGCACGAGGTCTTTCACCTGCGCCGGGTTGGCGTAACCCGTGGTGTCCGAGAGACCGACTTCGTCGCAACCTGCTTCCATCAACGCTTCGGCGAGCCGCACGACCTCGTCGGCCGGGACGTCGCCTTCGATCGTGCAACCGAACGCCGTGGACAGGCCGCCTTCGAACTTCGGGCGCCGACCGGCCGGCACGGACCGCAGCAGCGAGACGATGTTGCGCGCTTCCTCGAGCATCTGTGCGTGGGTGCGGCGCACGTTCTTGAGGCTGTGCGTTTCCGAGACCGAAAGAGGCAGCGTGATCTTGTGCGCGCCAGAGGCAACCGCCGCTTCGGCGCCCTTGAGGTTCGGGACGAGGACCGCCACGTTCAGTCCGGGAATCGTGCGCGCGAACTTCACGACCTCGGCGGTGTCGGCAAGCTGGGGCAGCAGCTTCGCGGGCACGAAGCTGCCCACTTCGATTTCCGTCACGCCGGCCGCCGCTTCGGCCGCGATCCAGGCGCACTTCGCTTCGAGCGGCATGATCGAGCGAATGCTCTGCAACCCGTCGCGGGGGCCGACTTCGCTCACCAGGATGTCGATGGGCATGGCGAGTCGCGGTGTCCGTTAGTCGAGGTAGATCCACGGCCGCAGGTTGCGGTCCCGGGTTTCGAAGGCGGCGATGTCCTCGCGGCTCTTCAGCGTCAGGTCGATCGCGTCGAGGCCCTCGAGCAGCATCTCGCGCGCCTCGGGCTCGATCTCGAACTCGTGCACCCGGCCGTCCGGCGCGATCACGCGCTGCGTGGCGAGGTCCACCGTGACGCGCCGGTTGGGAGGGTCTGGCGCCACTGCAGCGGCGACTTCGGCGACGATGGTCGCGGACAAGCGCACGGGGAGGATGCCGTTGCGCACGCAGTTCGAATAGAAGATCGGCGAGAAGCTCGGCGCCAGCACCGCGCGGATGCCGTACTCGAGCAGTGCCCAGGCCGCGTGCTCGCGGCTCGATCCGCAGCCGAAGTTCTCTCCGCTCAACAGGATCTGTGCGCCAGTGTAGGCCGGCTGGTTCAGCACGAACTCCGGATTCGGGTCACGCCCGCCGACCTGGCGATAGCGCCAGCCCGCGAACAGGCCATCCGCCAGGCCGCTCTTCGCAACGCTTCTCATCTCGCGCGACGGAATGATCGCGTCGGTGTCGACGTTGGCGCGAATCAGCGGCGCGGCCACCGCGGTGAGTCTCTCGAAGCGCTGCATCGCTGGTATTCTAAGGGCCGTTCAACCGGCAGACACGTTTCCTTGCAATCCCCGTCACTCACCCGGTTCGCCTGGCTGTCCATCGGCGCCGCGCTTGCGACGATGGCGCTCAAGACGGCCGCCTACTACCTCACCGGGTCGGTCGGCCTCCTGTCGGACGCGATGGAGTCCCTGGTCAACCTGGCCGGGGCGCTCATGGCGCTGTCCATGCTGACGGTTGCGGCCCGGCCGGCTGACGAAGACCACCCGTACGGCCACGGCAAGGCCGAGTATTTCTCGGCGGGTGTGGAGGGTGCATTGATCCTCATTGCGGCGGCTAGCATCGCCTATGCCGCCGTCCAGCGCCTGTTGCACCCCAGGCCGCTCGAGCAGCTCGGGCTCGGCCTGGCGGTGTCGGTGCTGGCGTCGCTGGTGAACCTCGTCGTCGCGCTCATCCTGCTCAAGGCGGCCAAGGCGCATCGGTCAGCCACGCTACGCGCCAACGCGCACCACCTCATGACGGACGTGTGGACCTCGGCGGGGGTGCTGGTGGGCGTCGGCGCGGTCGCCGTGACCGGTTGGCAGCGGCTCGACCCGATCGTCGCCATCGTCGTGGCCGCCAACATCGTCTGGACCGGGAGCCGCATTCTCCGGGATTCGGTCTCGGGCCTCATGGATGCCGCGCTGCCGGCCGCCGAGCTGGAGATCCTGAAGAAGCTGCTCGATCGCTATGCCGACGAGGGCGTGCACTATCACGCGCTGCGCACACGGCAGTCCGGCGCGCAGCGCTTCGTTTCGCTCCACGTGCTGGTGCCGGGCGACTGGTCGGTGCAGCAGGGACACGACACGCTCGAGCGCATGGAGGCGGAAATCCGCCGCGCGCTGCCGCCGGTGACGGTCTTCACGCATCTCGAGCCGATCGGAGATCCGGCCGCGATGAACGACCTCGACCTGCACCGCCACGATCGCGCCTGAACGTCAGGCGTTCGCGATGCTGCGCACGTCGGCGAGGTGGCCGGCGACGGCGCTCGCCGCCACGGTCTCCGGGCTGGCGATGTGCGTGCGGGTTTCCGGACCCTGTCGGCTTTCGAAGTTCCGGTTGGTCGACGAGACCACGCGCTGCCGCGGACCGAAGCTCTCGCCGCCGGCGTAGAAGCACATCGAGCAACCCGACTCGCGCCACTCGAAGCCCGCGGCGAGGAACACCTTGTCGAGTCCTTCGGCTTCCGCCGCGCGCTTCACCGACATCGATCCCGGCACGCAGATGGCCTTCACGCCCGGGGCCACGCGCCTTCCGTCGAGCACCTTGGCTGCACGCCGCAAGTCCGAGACGCGGCTGTTGGTGCACGAGCCGATGAACGCGGCATCGATGCGCAACGATTCGAGCGGCATGCCGGGCTGCAGGTCCATGTAGGCCAGCGCGCGGTCGTAAGACTCGCGGGATGTCCCGCTGTCCGCGAACTCCGGCACACGGTCCGTGATGCTCGAGGCGTGCTGCGGGCTCGTGCCCCAGGTAACCATCGGGGCGAGTTCGCCCGCATCGATGACGAACTCCCGGTCAAAGATCGCTCCGTCGTCGGTCCGCAGCAATCGCCACTGCGCGACCGCTTTCTCCCAGGCGGCCCCGCTCGGCGCGTACCGCCTGCCTTCGAGGTAATCGAAGGTCGTGTCATCGGGCGCGATGAGGCCGGTCATCGCCGAGAATTCCGTGGCCATGTTGCAGAGCGTGAGGCGAGCTTCGACGTCGAGCGCGCGCACTGCGCTGCCGGCATACTCGACGGCGTATCCATTGCCGCCCACGGCGCCGTACTTGCGCAGCATCGTGAGGCTGAGGTCCTTCGCCGAGACACCCTCGGGCAGCGTGCCTTCGAAACGCACTCGCATCGAGCGGGGCCGTGCCACGCGCAACGTGCCCGTCGCGAGCGCGTGCTCCGCCTCGGTCGAGCCGATGCCCCACGCGAGCGCGCCCATCGCGCCCTGCGTGCAGGTGTGGCTGTCCGGGCAGACGATCGTCGCGCCCGGCAGGACGATGCCGAGTTCCGGCGAGATCACGTGCACGATGCCCTGGTCGGGATCGCGCACGTCGAACAGATGGACGCCGGCCTCATGGGCCGCCTCGCGCGTCTCCGTGATGAAGGCCCGGCCGCTCGGCATGAGCGTGTCGTCGCCGCGGCCCGGGAAGGTGTCGACGATGTGGTCCATCGTGCAGAAGACGCGCGATGGAGAGGCAAGCCGGCGCCCCGCATGCCGCAGGCTCTTGAGCGCGATCGAGCCCGTGCGCTCGTGCAGGAACACACGGTCGATCGCGAGCAGCGAGAGCCCGCCGGGCAGGGCTCTCACGAGGTGGGCTGCCCAGATCTTGTCGAGTAGCGTGCTCGGCGCGGGCGCGCTGTCAGTGGCCACGGGCTGTCCTCGAAGCGGGGAGTCGCACGCTGGTATTCTATGCGACATGAACACGCCCACCATCGAGTTCCTCCGCACGCCCGACGAGCGCTTCGCGCAGCTGCCGGGTTTCCCCTTTGCACCTCATTACCTCGAGGGCCTGCCGGGCTTCGGCGGCCTGCGCGTGCATTACCTCGACGAGCGCGCGGCCCCGGCGAGCGGCCGCACGTTCCTGTGCCTGCACGGGCAGCCGACGTGGAGCTACCTGTATCGCAAGATGATCCCGGTGTTCACCGCTGCCGGCCACCGCGTCGTTGCCCCGGACCTGTTCGGTTTCGGCCGCTCGGACAAGCCGGTCGCCGACGCCGTTTACACCTTCGATTTCCACCGGACGATGCTGATGCGCGTCATCGAGGCGCTCGACCTCGTGCAGGTCACGCTGGTCGTGCAGGACTGGGGCGGTTTGCTGGGCCTGACTTTGCCGATGGAGTATCCCGGGCGCATCGACCGGCTCCTCGTGATGAACACGGGGCTCGGCGTCGGGCGCTCGCCCGGGCCCGGATTCGATGCGTGGAAAGCGTTCGTCGCCGGCAATCCGGATTTCGACATCGCGCGCATGATGCAGCGCTCCACCCCGGTGCTCTCCGAAGCGGAGGCTGCGGCCTATGCCGCGCCGTTCCCCGACGCGCGTTATCGCGCAGGCGCGCGTCGCTTTCCGGAACTGGTCCCGGTCTCGCCAGGGATGCAAGGCGCGGAGACATCGCAACGCGCCGCGAAGTTCTTCCGTGAGGAGTGGACCGGCGAGACGTTCATGGCGATCGGCATGCAGGATCCCGTGCTGGGCCCGCCCGTGATGCAAGCGCTGGCGAAGACCATTCGGGGATGTCCGCTGCCGCTCGAGATTGCGGACGGCGGACACTTCCTGCAGGAGTGGGGACGCGAAATCGCCGAACGGGCACTGGCCCATTTCGGCGACACGCGGTGAAGGCTCGAATCAGAACTCGTACTCGAGCATGAAGCGCACGGTCGCATCGGGCGTTTCGTCGTTGAGGCCGAACAGCATGGCCGCTTCGTACTTCCACGCGCCGGTGTTCGTGCGCAGCTTGCCGAAGCACGCCGGGCCGATCTGCTGCTCGTGGTCGTTGAACGAACCCATGTGGCCCCAGTCGCCGAGCCCGCCGTACATCTCGATGCCGGGCTCGAAGCGCTCACCGAGGCGGTAACGGTACTGCCACGCGTACTCCATCTCGGTGTCCGCACCCCCCGTCAGTTCGCGCTCGAAGATCAGGTTGAGCCGTGCCTCGTGCCGGTCCATGTCCTTCTGCGCGAGGAAGCCGAGTTCCAGCTTGTCGTGGCCGCCGTCCTCGAGCGAGTACGCGTATTCCGCGAGCAGGCCGAAGTCCGCCCAGTATCGGCCCTGTTCCGTGAGCTGGAAGACGTTCTCCGAAGCGATCTCGGTCGTCTCCATGTCGCCGCCGGGTTCCTTCTCGAATTCCGCGAGCAGTTCGGTGCGCCACCGCGAGAACGGCGCCCATTCGAATTCGGCCTTGTACTGCTGACCTCCGTCGAGGGCGTCGTTGCCGTCGATATCGTAGTGCCCGCGAAACTCGACGGCGATCTCGCCTTCCTCGACGAGGGGTGAGTACACGACATGGGCGGCATCCGCGCGCGGCGTGTGGGCCGCGATCGCCACCGCGACGAGCAGCGAGGCAGCGGAGGCGAGCGGGGCCGACGCCAACTTCCGCGCGGGCCGGTTGAACAGTCGATCGAGGCCGACTATCGCGGCGAGCGTGGTCGCGAAGAAGATGACCTGCATCAGGCTCGGCCGATCGGCATAACCCACGAGCACGTGGAGCACTTCGCCGACGATGCTGTCCTGGGGCAGCCAGAGCGAGCTGTCCCACAGCGGTTCGACGAGGCCCGGCAACAGACCGGCCTGCACGAGGTACGCGCCCGCCTGGCCGGCCATGCCGGCCGCGAGCAGCACGATCATCCATCCTGTCACGGAGAAGAGGTGGCGCGACGGAATGCGCAGCAGGCCGCGATACATGAGTGCGCCGACGGCGGCTCCAGCCGCGAGTCCTGCAGCGGCGCCCGTCCACATCGCGCCCGCTTCGGTGCCACCAGCTGCGATGCCGTAGAGGAACAGCACGACTTCCGACCCTTCGCGGAGCACCGCGAGGCCGACGACCAGCGCGAGCACGTACAGCGGCCGGGCGCCCGTGCTGACGTCGTGGCCGACCGCACGCATCTCGCGCGCGATCTGCGCGCCGTGGCGGCTCATCCAGATCGAATGCCACGCAAGCATGATTACCGCGGTCAGCAGGATGGCGGCGTTGAGCATCTCCTGGCCGACGCCTTCGAATGCCGAGGAGATCGATTCGGCCCCTGCGGCGACGAGCATCGCGCCGAGGATGCCGGCGATCACGCCGCCGCCGATCCAGCGACGGCTCGAGGCCACGCCGCGCGCTGCGGCCAGGACGATGCCGAGGACGAGGGCCGCCTCGAGCACTTCACGAAAAACGATGATTGCGGAACCGTACATGTCAGCCTCAATGCTGGCCGGCGGCTACTGGGCGACGATCCAGCCGCGCGCCGTCCTGGGGTTGAACTCGCCGAAGAACTCGTACTTGCCTGGCTTCAGCGGGCCGACGAACACCACGATGCGGCCGTTGCCCGGCACGATTTTTTCGCGGTTGAAGTCGTAGCTCTCGAATTCCTCGGGTGTCGGATCCTGGTTCTCGACGACCAGCTTCACCTTCTGGCCGGCCGGGATCGTGAGCTCGGCGGGGGCGAACTTGTGGTCCTTGATGACGAGGCGGAATTCCGGAGTGTCGGCGTGCAGCGTCGTGGAGAGGAGGCCGCTGGCCAACGCGAGGGCGGCCAGTCGGGTCGCAAGCTTTTGATTCGTCATGAAACAAGCGTCCGTCGACTTGATGGTCGGTAGTATATGCGAATGAGAACGATTCGCAACTAAGTATTACTCCTTATCGTGGGGCATCGCCTGTCCGGGAACTCTGGGTCCCGAAAGAGACGAGGGGAAAAGACCGGATGCGAACGGCCGCGGTATTCGACTTCGACGGCACGATCCTGGCCGGCTATTCGATCCTGCCGTTTCTCAGGGAACGCGTCCGGGCTCGTGAGCTCGGCCCGGCGCACTTCCTGCGCACCGCGAAATCGCTGGCGGAGTCCGCGCTCGGGCGCATCGACAATCGCGAACTGATCGCCCGGGGCATGCTCGAGTGGCAGGGCAAGCGAGTCGTGGAACTCGACGCGCTCGGAGACCGGCTCTACCACTCGCACCTGCAGGAACTCGTGTACCCGGAAATCCGGGCGAAGATCGCGGAGCATCGCCGCAAGGGCCATGTCGTGGTGATCGCGACGTCTGCTGCGCCGTTCCAGGTGGCTGCGGCCGCCCGCGACCTCGGCGTCGAGCACGTACTCAGCACGCAGCTCGAGGCGAAGCGCGGCATCCTGACGGGGCGGCCGAAGGGGCGGATCCTGTGGGGCGAGGCGAAGGCGGAGGCCGTGCGCCGCTTTGCGTCCCGCCGGCGCATCGACCTGGCGCACGTCTATTTCTACGCCGATGGCGACGAGGACCGGGCGCTCATGCGACTGGTCGGGTTTCCTCGCCCGGTCAATCCACGCCCGGCCCTCGCGCGGGAGTCGGTCGCACGGCAGTGGCCTGTGCTGCATTTGTCGAGCCGCGGTCGGCCGGGCGCGGATGCGTACCTGCGCAGCGGCCTCGCCACCGCGAGCGCCGTGCCGATCTTTCTCGGCGCCGGCGCGATCCGGCTGCTGACCGGCGAGCGGCGCGAGTCTGCAAATTTCCTCGTCGCGACCCTGACCGAGGTGGCGCTCGCACTGGGCCGCGTGCAACTCGACGTGATCGGCGCCGAACACCTGTGGTCGCACCGGCCGGCGGTCTTCATCTGGAACCACCGCAACATCTTCGATGCACAGATCGTCGGCCACCTCGTGAATCGCGACTTCGGCGCCGTGGCCAAGCAGGAATTGAGCAAGGTGCCGCTCTTCGCCGCGGCCAGCCGGTTCTTCCCGATCGCCTTCGTCGACCGCAAGGACACGCGTGCCGCCATCGAATCACTCGCGCCGGCCACGCAGATGCTCCGCGGGGGGATCTCCATGCTCGTCGCGCCCGAGGGCACCCGCATGGCGGGCGCGGGACTCGGTGAGTTCAAGAAGGGGGCCTTCCGCATGGCGATGGCCGCGGACGTCCCGATCGTCCCGATCGTCATCCGCAATGCCGAGGACATCGGGTCGCGCGCCTCCGGAACGGCGCGCCCCGGCACGGTGGACGTGGCTGTACTGCCGCCGGTGCCCGTGCGAGGCTGGAACGCGCGGAATCTGGAAGGCAAGATCCGCCGGGTTCGCCGAAGTTTCGAGCAGACGCTCGAGCACTGGCCCAGCAAACATGAATCGGACCCCGCGGCCAGGACGCGTCGATGAAACACCGTGAATTCAACTTCGAAGGTGCTGCCAGCGTCCCGCTCTTTGCCCAGGCCTGGTTGCCGGAGACTGCACCCAGCGCCGTCATCGTCATCGCGCACGGCCTCGGGGAACACAGCTCGCGTTATCGCGAACTCGCCGGGCGTCTCGTCGGCGACGGACGCGCGGTCTACGCCATCGACCACCGCGGTCACGGGCGCTCCGGCGGTCCGCGCGCCAACATCGAGCGATTCGCGTACGTCGTTTCCGATTTCTGTACCTTCGCAGGCCGCGCCTCGCGCCAGCACCTCGACACGCCGCTGTTCCTGTTCGGGCACAGCATGGGCGGGGCAATCGCCTTCGCGAGTGCCGCAAGACTGCAGGACACGTTGGGCGGCCTGGTGCTGTCCGGGCCGGCGCTGGCAGCCGGCGAAGCGGTGCCCTCGTTCAAGCTGGCGATGGCTCGCCTGCTCTCGCTCGTGGCGCCGAATGTCGGCGCCCTGAAGCTGCCGGCGGTGGCAGTGAGCCGCGATCCCGCCGTGGTGCGCGCCTACGAGGACGATCCGCTCGTCATGCACGAGTCGATTCCCGCCCGCACGCTCGTCGAACTGCTGCAGGCCATGGCCGCGTTCCCTGCAATGGCGAAGCTGTTGCGCCTGCCGGTGCTGATCCAGCACGGCACGGCCGATTCGCTCGTGCCGCTTGCAGCGGCGCGTGACGTTCACCAGGCCATCGCCTCGAAGGACAGGACCTTCCGGCCCTACGAAGGGCTCTACCACGAGATCTACAACGAGCCGGAGCGCGAGCAGGTCACGGCCGACCTGCTCGGTTGGCTGGCAGTGCACGCCGCGCGCTAGTCGTTCAGCCGAGGCGAGTCTCCGCCGCGACGCGCTGCGCGCCCACCCGGTGCACGACGCTCATGCTCTTCAGCACGTCCTGCAAGGCTTGCATGAACGCCTCGCGTCGAGCGGGCAGGTCGTTGCCCGCGTCGAGGAGGCCTCGATGCCGCGCCAGGGCAATGCCCGAGTGGATGAGGTGCCGGGACGCGGACTCGGGATTTCGCAACCGGTTCTGCCGCTGGTACTGGCCCGCGAGGCCCATGCACCGATCGACGAACTCCGCCTCGCCGGGGGCGTTGCGATCGCCGAGCGCGACGAGCGCATCGGCGACCACGGCGTAGGCCTCGAAGAACGAGCGCAGCATCATGTCGGAGCTGAGGGTCGGCAGCCGCTGCAGCAATCGCAGCACACCGTCTGCACCGTCGCAAAGATCGGCCGGCCACCGGGGCGCAAGGCGAGCCGTCTCTGCTCGAAGCGCTGCGAGGAACTCGTCGCGCTCCCGGAAGAAGAAATCGAACTTGAGCAGGTCGCGCAATTCCAGGGCACGGGCTTCGAATGCCTGGCCGCGCGATTCGGGGGGCGAGGCGGCCGCGGCGAGCAACGCGAGTTCCGCGATGGCGGGCACGACGAAGAAGTGCACGAGCGTGTTGCGGTAGTACGCGGCGGCGAGGCGCATGTCGCCGTCGAGGCCGTACACCGGTTCCCGGCCGTCGCGGAACTCGTTCACGATGCCCTGGTCGCGCAGCGACGCGAGCGTGCGAGTGACGTCGTCGAGATGTTCGAGGCGCGCCGTGGGAGCCATGGGCAGTCCCCGCCGGTGCGCAAAGTCGACGTAGCCGGCGCACGCTGCCCGGATCTCCCGCGCCGTCAGCGAGCGGCCTCGAGCGCCGAGCAGCGCGATGGCGACGAGTGCGCTGCCGGTGATCGGCGTGGCGTCGTTGATGCGGGCGGCAACTTCGAAGGCCAGCTTCTGCAGGTCGAGTGGCGGGCGCTCAGGCACTTCGGGCAGCCCGTCGCCCAGCGCGTCGCGCATGGACACCGGTTCGCCGAACCGGACGTAGATCGTGCCGAACCGGCCGCGCTGCGACCGGATGAAGCGCAGGAGCCAGCCCAGCGACTCCGCCTGCTTGGACGCGCCACGCGCTTCGCCCGCGTATTCCTCGACTTCGCGCAGCTGGTCGTAGGCGATCGACACGGGTACCAGCAACACGTCGTCCACGCGTCCTCCGGCATACGCCTCGGCCACGTACGACAGCAGGCCGAGTCGTGGCGGGCCGAGCTTGCCGGTGCGCGAGCGCGTGCCTTCGATGAACCATTGCAGGTGCTGGCGGTGCTCGATCAGCGAGCCGAGGTACTGGCGCAGCGTGTAGCGATAAAGCGGGTCTTCGCTGCCCCGCCGGATGAAGACCATGCCCGCGCGGCGCCAGAGGCTGCCGACCGGCCAGAACGCCATGTTGATCCCGCCGAAGACGGTGAGCGGTGGGAGGCCGTGATCCGCGAAACCGATGTTCAGCGCGCCGCCGTCGAGGTAGGACTTGTGGCTTGCGAGCACGACGGTCGGCCATCGCGCGAACACCTCGCGCATTCGCTCGACCTGGGCCGGGTCGTAGTCGATGCGGGAATAGCCGCGACCGAGCAGGGCGCGCCCTCCGCGCAGGAACCAGCGCTGTACGCGGGGGTCGTGGCGGCTGCGCAATTCGTGGAGGTAGCGTCGCGCCCGCCCGAGCAGCGCCGCTTCGGTCTCGCCGGACTCCTTCGCGAGCGCGGCGAGGCCCGCGCGAAAGCGCGGCGAGGACGCGAGGTCCTGCCCCGTTCCCGCGGATGAGGGTTTCGGCTCGGGCCGTGTCACTTCGGGCTCGTCGTCTCGAGCAGCCTGCGGGTGCGCGCCTCCACTTTACGGGCGCCTTCGCTCAGCAGGTAGTCGCGGAAAGCCGTCGCCGCCGGCGGCAGCCAGCGCGTGCCGTGGTGCACGACGTACCAGGTGCGCTGGATCGGCGTGTGGTCGACGTCGAGACGCAGCAGGGCACCCGTCTCGAGCTCGAGGAACAGCGTGTGCATCGAGGTGAGGCTGATGCCGAGCTGCGACATCACCGCGTGCTTGGCCATCTCGTTGCCTGTGACCGTGATGCGCTCGCGCGGCACGATGCGGTGCAGGTCGAGGAACGCGTTCAGCATCGCGCGCGTGCCCGATCCCGGCTCGCGCTGCACCACGCTTTCGTGGCGCAATTCGATCGGCGCGATGCTTCTTTCGCGCGCCAGGGGATGCCCCGGCCAGGCGATGAACACGTGCGGGTTGGCCGCGAGCGGCTCGTGCACCAGCACGTCTATCGGCAGGATCACGCTGTCCTGCTTCGCTTCCGGGCCGCGGCCCATCAGCGCGAGATCGACTTCGCCTTCGAGCAGCCGGCGCGAGAGTTCCTCGCGGGACGACACGGCCATGTGCACGGACACGCCGGGCAGCCGCTGGCGAAAGTCCGCGAGCAGCGACGGGAGGATGTGCGTCCCCGTCGCGAGGATGCCGAGGTGCAGCGTGCCGTCGTCGGCCTTCTTGAGCGCGTCCATCTCCTTGGCGAGGTGCCCGATCCGCACGTGCACGTCGGTGGCGGCTGAGAGCACGCGCTCGCCGGCCACGGTCAGCTTCAGCTTCCGGCCGATGCGGTCGAACACGGGTGCGCCGACCACCCGCTCGAGCTGCTGGATCTGCTGCGTGACCCCCGGCCCGGTCATGTGCAACAGCTGGGCCGCTCGTGCCATCGACCCGGCCCCGGCGACGGTGCGCAGGACCTCGAGCTGGCGAAGGCTGATATGGCGTGGATCCATAAGTAATACTTAGTACAGATGCAACAAATCCTAAGTATTTTTTATCTGAAACCGCACCTAGAGTCTACCTGCCGCGCATTTCGCGGCCCGGAGGGCGGACAGATGGTCAAGGCAGCAGATCGATATAAGGCCGGTGTGCTCAAGTACAGGGAAATGGGGTACTGGGTGCCGGGCTACGAGCCCAAGGAGACGGATGTCATTGCCGTCTTCCGCATCACGCCCCAGGAAGGCGTCGACCCCGAGGAAGCCGCCGCTGCCGTCGCGGGCGAGTCCTCGACTGCAACCTGGACGGTCGTCTGGACCGACCGCCTGACGGCCTGCGAGAACTACCGGGCCAAGGCCTATGAAGTGCAGCCCGTGCCGGGCATCGAGGGCCAGTACTTCGCCTGGATCGCCTACGACCTCGACCTGTTCGAGGAAGGCTCGATCGCCAACCTGACGGCCTCGATCATCGGCAACGTCTTCAGCTTCAAGCCGCTCAAGGCCGCGCGGCTCGAGGACATGCGCTTCCCGGCTGCCTATGTGAAGACCTACAAGGGCCCGCCCACGGGCATCGTCGTGGAGCGCGAGCGACTCGACAAGTACGGCCGCCCGCTGCTCGGCGCCACCATCAAGCCGAAGCTCGGCCTGTCCGGCAAGAACTATGGCCGCGTCGTGTACGAGGCGCTGGTCGGCGGCCTCGACTTCACCAAGGACGACGAAAACATCAATTCGCAGCCGTTCATGCACTGGCGCGACCGCTTCAGCTTCTGCATGGAAGCGGTGCAGAAGGCGCAGGCCGCGAGCGGCGAGGTGAAGGGCCACTACCTCAACATCACCGCCGGCACGATGGAAGAAATGTACCGGCGCGCGGAGTTCGCGAAGCAGCTCGGCTCGTGCATCGTGATGGTGGACCTCGTGATCGGATGGACCGCGATCCAGTCGATGTCGAACTGGGCGCGCGACAACGACATGATCCTGCACATGCACCGCGCCGGCCACGGCACGTACACGCGGCAGAAGAACCACGGCGTGTCGTTCCGCGTCATCGCCAAGTGGCTGCGCCTCGCGGGCGTCGATCACCTGCACGCCGGCACGGCGGTTGGCAAGCTCGAGGGCGACCCGATGACCGTGCAGGGTTACTACAACGTGTGCCGCGACACGTACACGGTGAAGGACCTGCCGCGCGGCATCTTCTTCGACCAGGACTGGGCGGGGCTGCGCAAGGTCATGCCGGTCGCGTCGGGCGGCATCCACGCCGGCCAGATGCACCAGTTGCTCGACCTGTTCGGCGACGACGTCGTGCTGCAGTTCGGCGGCGGCACGATCGGCCACCCGATGGGCATCCAGGCAGGCGCCACGGCCAACCGCGTCGCGCTCGAAGCGATGGTGCTGGCGCGCAACGAAGGCCGCGACATCAAGAACGAGGGCCCGGAGATCCTCGCGACGGCGGCGAAGACCTGCAAGCCGCTCGAAGCCGCCCTGAAGACGTGGAAGGACGTCAGCTTCAACTACACCTCGACCGACACCTCGGACTTCGTGCCGCAGGTCAGCGTCGCCTGACGCAGGGAGAAACGACATGAAGATCACGCAAGGCACTTTCTCGTTCCTGCCGGACCTCACCGACGAGCAGATCGCGAAGCAGGTCGACTACGCGCTCGAGCAGCACTGGGCCATCTCGGTCGAGTACACGGACGACCCGCACCCCCGCAACACGTATTGGGAAATGTGGGGCATGCCCATGTTCGACCTGAAGGACGCCGCGGGCGTGCTGCAGGAAGTGCGCGCCTGCCGCAAGGCGAACCCGGACTGCTACGTAAAGCTGAACGGCTTCGACTCGACGCGCGGCTTCGAGACCATGCGCATGTCGTTCATGGTGCACCGGCCGAAGGTCGAGGCGAAGTACAAGCTGCGCCGCGACGAGGACGCCGGGCGGCTCATCCGCTACACGCTCGAGCGCGCATGACCGAGACCTTCGACCTGCACGCGGAGTTGCGCGACTCCGGCGTCACGGAAGTGCTCGACGAGCTCGATCGCGACCTCGTCGGGCTCGCTCCCGTGAAGACGCGCATCCGCGAGATCGCGTCGCTGCTGGTCGTCGATCGGGCGCGCGCCGCGCTCGGCGTGGAGGGCAGCAAGCCGTCGCTGCACATGTGCTTCACCGGCAACCCCGGCACCGGCAAGACGACCGTGGCCATGCGCATGGCGACGATCCTGCATCGGCTGGGCCACGTACGGAAGGGCCACCTCGTCGCCGTGACGCGTGACGACCTCGTCGGCCAGTACATCGGCCACACGGCGCCGAAGACCAAGGAGGTCCTCAAGCGCGCGATGGGCGGCGTGCTGTTCATCGACGAGGCGTACTACCTTTACCGCCCCGAGAACGAGCGCGACTACGGGCAGGAAGCCATCGAGATCCTCATGCAGGTGATGGAGAACCAGCGCGACGACCTCGTCGTGATCTTCGCCGGATACAAGGACCGGATGGATACGTTCTTCCGCAGCAACCCGGGCCTCGGCTCGCGCGTGGCGCACAACATCGATTTCCCCGACTACAGCGTCGAGGAGCTCGAGGTGATCGCCGGCAAGATGGTGGCCGGCCTCGGTCTGCGGCTGTCCGAGGGCGGGCGCCAGGCGTTGTCCGAGTACCTGAAGCTGCGCATCCGGCAGCCGAATTTCTCCAACGCGCGTTCGGTGCGCAACGCGCTCGATCGTGCGCGCCTGCGACAGGCCCGGCGCCTGCTCGAGGCAGGGCGCGTCGACGCCGCCATGCTCGTCACGCTCGAAGCGGAAGATTTCCTGGCCAGCCGCGTGTTTGCGGCGGCGAGCGCCTGATCCGGATCCGAGGAGCCTCCATGCTGAATCCCGGCTACACCACGGTCTCGAAGTTCCTGATCCAGAACGTGCCTGAGGGACCGCACGGACGTGAACTCGCGGCGCTGCTGGTCGACGTGGCGGCGGTCATCAAGGCGATTTCCGCCGCGGTCGGCAAGGGTCCGCTCACCGGGATGTCGGGCCTCGCCGGGTCGGAGAACACGCAGGGCGAGTCGCAGAAGAAGCTCGACGTCGTCAGCGACGAGCTGTTCGTGCGCGGCATCGAATGGAGCGGTCTCGTCGGGGCGCTCGCCTCCGAGGAAATGGAGGACGTGCACTTCGTCGAGGGCAGCGGCCGGCTCGCGCTCGTATTCGACCCGCTCGACGGTTCGAGCAACATCGACGTCAACGTCGCGGTCGGTTCGATCTTCTCGGTGCTCGCGTTGCCCGAGGGCGCGAGCGACCGCAGCCGCAGTGCTGCAGCCCGGCGTGAAGCAGCTTGCGGCGGGCTATGCGATCTACGGGCCCTCGACGCAGCTCGTGCTCACCGTCGGCACGGGGACGCACGGGTTCACGCTCGATCGGGAGATCGGCAATTTCATCCTCACGCACCCGGACATACGCATCCCCGAGGAGACCTCGGAGTACTCCATCAACGCGTCGAACCGCCGCTTCTGGGAGCCGCCGGTGCTGCGCTACGTCGACGAATGCAAGGCCGGCAAGGAAGGTCCGCGCGGCCGCGACTTCAATACGCGCTGGGTCGCATCCCTCGTCGCCGACATCCACCGGGTCCTGATGCGCGGCGGGATCTATCTCTATCCCGCGCGACCAGAAGGAATCCAATCGGTACGGACGCCTGCGCCTGATGTACGAAGGCAACCCGATCGCCATGCTGATCGAGCAGGCGGGCGGCACGGCGTCGACAGGCCGCGGACGAATTCTCGAAGTCGTACCGGAGAAACTGCACCAGCGGGTACCGTTGATCGTCGGCTCGAAAGCCGAGGTGGCCCGCGTCGAGCGGTATCACGCCGAGTACGACCGCGGCGAGGACAAGCCGTACAGCTCGCCGCTGTTCGGCGAACGCTCGCTGTTCTCGAACGTCTGACGCGACCTCCGGAGACCGCATCATGTCCGCACGCCATCCCATCATCGCCGTGACCGGTTCCTCGGGCGCGGGCACGACCACAGTCAAGACGACGTTCGAGTGGATCTTTCGCCGCGAGAAGATCGATGCCGCTATCGTCGAAGGCGATGCCTTCCATCGGTTCGACCGCATGGAGATGCGTCAGATGATGAAGGAGGCCGAAGCGGGCGGAAACAAGAACTTCAGCCATTTCGGCCCCGACTCGAACCTCTTTGGCGACCTCGAGGAACTGTTCAAGAGCTATGCGCTGAGCGGCAAAGGCCGCTCGCGGCGCTACATCCACGACGCGGACGAAGCGCCAGAAGTACGGCGGCCAGCCCGGGACGTTCACGTCCTGGGAGGACATCGGCGAAGGCTCGGACTTGCTGTTCTACGAGGGCCTGCACGGCGCCATCCAGACGCCGGAGCACGACGTCGCGCGTTACGCCGACCTCATGATCGGCGTGGTGCCGATCATCAACCTCGAGTGGATCCAGAAGCTGCACCGCGACCGGCGCACTCGCGGCTACTCGACCGAGGCGGTGGTCGACACGGTCCTGCGCCGCATGCCCGACTACGTGAACTACATCTGCCCGCAGTTCTCGCGCACGCACATCAACTTCCAGCGCGTGCCGACGGTGGACACCAGCAACCCGTTCATCGCCAACGACATCCCGTCGGCGGACGAAAGCTTTCTCATCATCCGCTTCGCCAACCCGAAGGGCATCGACTTCCCCTACCTCCTGTCGATGATCGACGACTCGTTCATGTCGCGCCCGAACACGCTCGTGGTACCGGGTGGCAAGCTGCCGCTCGCAATGCAGATCATCCTCACGCCGCTGATCCTGCGGCTCATGGACACGAAGAAGAGGGCGTACTGAGCCGCCCTTTGCCCGCGCGATCCCGCGCTGCAATGCGCGACGGCCCCGGTGCATCCCGCGGGAGCCGGCGCAACTTGACGTAACGCGGGGCCGCGCGGCCTCGCCGCATGCGGCCCATCACAGTTCTCCGGTCCGCGGGGACCACGAGCGCCCGGCCGGCGTAGTTTCCGGCCATCGGAGGCACGTGCACGATGGCCGACCGCAGTCGCAAATGGGTTCGCATGCTGGCAGGCATCGCCGCCTGCGCGGTCCCGTGCCTTGCGCTCGCCGCCGAAGGCGCTCCGTCGGCCGCGCATGCCCTCGCGGAATTCATGACCGGCGCGCGCGCGATCCTGCGGGACGGCACGTCGCGACTCGAGTCGATGCTGCAGAGCCGCTTCCAGGCGATCTCCAGCGACAAGCCCGACTGGTTCCGTGAACAGAGCCCCTCCGGCCTCGATGACGATGCGCAGTCAACCGTAGATTCGCTGCAACTCGTGGTCCAGCAGGACCGGCGCGACGGCACGGACCTGCTCACGCTGCGCTATCCGATCGCTTCCATCGGGGACCTGCGGACGTACGCGGGCGCAGGACTCAACCAGACAGAGTACTACGCCAGCGAGACGGGCGGGTTCGAGCCCGACGTCATTTCCCGTCGTCTGCGCCACCGTTCGACGGGCGGCGCCGCCGAGCTCGGCGCCGCGTTGCGATTGAGCGAGCAGCTCATGGTCAACGCCGACCTGCGTTGGGTCGATCTCGACTCCGACGCCAGCCTGCTGCGCGCCAACGACGGGCTCGTCGGCGCCGCCCCGGTGTCGGTCGGCATCTCGCTCGGCTGGCGCTTCCGCTGATCCCTGCCCGGCGGCCGCGCGCCGTCGCACGCCTCAGGCCGACGGGATGAACTCGTCGTCGCCCTGCTGCTCGCGCTCGAACTCCAGGAACTGGTAATAGCCGCAGTCCTTGCCCTCCGGGTAGATGCGACAGACGCTCGGCCGTGCTTCGTAGATCGTGCAGCGGCGCTTCTCCGGGTCGAGGAAGCGGCACACTGACGCGAAGACGTGGTCCTTGCGGTGGCGCAGCAGCTGCTCGTCCAGTTCCTTCGTCCTGTACCGGTAAGTAAATCGCTGGCGCGCCACGGCGGGCTCGATGCCAAAATGCCGGGCGAGGCGTTCGATGTCGAACTCGCTCACGGCGATGCGCGGGTAGCTGCAGCAGTAGGCCGGGCATTTCGAGCAGTCGTAGCGGGGGCGGACACGTTTCATGCGACGGGGACCGAATCGAAAGGGGCGCGCAGTGTAGCCTTGAGGGACATGAGGAATCCATGAGCCGCAAATCCCACGAGCCGCCCGCCGCCGACGAATCCGGCCCGACCTGGCATGATCGGCCGGCGGCCGCTGCCTGCGAGGCGCTGCGATCCCAGCCGTCGGGGCTGTCGCAACCGGAGGCTGCGGAAAGACTGCGCCGGCATGGTCCCAATGCGCTGCCGGCGCCGCGGCCCGCGAGCCCGTTCGCAATCGGCCTGCGGCAGCTGCGCAGCCCGCTGATCTACATCCTGCTGGCCGCCGCGGCCGGCTCGCTCGCCCTGGGCCACGTCTCCGACGCGGGATTCATCGGCTTCGTGCTCCTCGTCAATTCGCTGCTCGGCGGCTGGCAGGAGTGGAACGCGGAGCGCCAGAGTCACGGGCTGCAGAAGCTGATGCGGGTGCGGGCCACGGTGTTCCGCGATGGTGAGGCGCGTGACGTCGACGCGGAAGAGCTCGTCCCCGGCGACGTCGTCGCGCTCGAAAGCGGCCAGCGCACGCCGGCGGACATGCGCCTCCTTAGCGCGCACGGGCTCGAAATCGACGAAGCGCTGCTCACGGGCGAGTCGTTGCCCGTCGTGAAGGAACCGGACTGGATCGGGCCCAGGGAGGCGCCGCTCGGCGACCGGCGCAACATGGCGCACGCCGGCACCACCGTCATCCGCGGGCGAGGGCAAGGACTCGTCGTGGCGACAGGCACGGCGACGCAGGTGGGCCGGCTCGCAGCAGCCATGACGGGAACCGAGGGAGGCAAGCCGCCGCTTACCGAGCGGATGGAACGCTTCAGCCGGGCGGTCGCCGTGACCGTCCTCGGCGCCGCGCTGCTGATCGGGATCGTGGCCGTGCTCGTGCACGGCCAGCCCCTGCTGACGATGTTCACTTTCGGCGTCGCGCTCGCTGTCTCTGCGATACCGGAAGGACTGCCGGTGGCCGTGACCGTCGCGCTCGCGATCGCGGCACGGCGCATGGCAGCGCGCGGCGCCATCGTGCGCCAGCTGCCGGCCGTCGAGGGACTCGGAAGCTGCACCCTGATCGCCAGCGACAAGACGGGGACGCTGACCTGCAACGAGCTGACGGTTCGCGAGCTGCGGCTCGCGAATGGCGCCGTCTTCGGCGTGAGCGGAGCGGGTTACGAACCGGTGGGCGAAATCGCGGCCCGCGGGCCCGTGTCGGATGCCGGGGCATCCGAAATCCGCCGCGCGCTCGAAATCGCCGTCGCGTGCAACGAAGCGGATCTCGCGTGGCGGGACGGGGCGTGGACCGCGCGCGGCGATCCGACCGACTCCGCGCTGCTCGCGCTCGCCGGCAAGGGCGGCCTGACTCGCGAGGCGTTCGCGTCGGAGTTTCCCGAAGTGAACCGCATTCCGTTCGAGCCGGAACGTCAGTACGCGGCAACCTTCCACGAACTCGAAGGCGCAACCTGGATCGCCGTGAAGGGCGCGCCCGAGCGCGTCCTCGCCATGTGCACGATCGAACCGGCGACTGTGGCTCAGGTGAAATCCGATGCCGAGGCAATGGCGCGCCGCGGCGAGCGTGTCCTTGCGCTGGCGAGCGGAGAGCTTCCCTGGGCAATGACGGCCGACGAGACCCCGGCCGAGCCGCGTGAGCTCAGGTTCGCAGCTCTCGTGGGCCTCATCGACCCGCTGCGTCCCGGGGCGCGTGAAGCGGTTGAGCGCTGCAATGTCGCCGGCATCCGCGTCATCATGGTGACCGGCGACCACCCGATCACCGCGGCCGCCATCGCGCACGATCTCGGCATCGCGGCCGGGCCCGAGGACGTGGTGTCGGGACACGAATTCGATCACGGCGACGTTGCGACGATCGACGCCGCCTTGCGGCGCGCGCGAGTCTTCGCGCGCGTCACGCCGACGCAGAAGCTCGCCATCGTGGAGGCGGCGCGGCGGATCGGGCACTTCGTCGCGGTGACCGGCGACGGGGTGAACGACGCGCCGGCATTGCGCAGCGCGAACATCGGCGTCGCGATGGGCCGGGGCGGCACCGACGTGGCGCGCGAGGCTTCCGACCTCGTCCTGAGCGACGACAATTTCGCGACCATCGTGGCGGGCGTCGAGGAAGGCCGCATCGCCTACCAGAACATTCGCAACGTCGTGTACCTGCTGACGGCAGCGGGCATCGCCGAGGTGCTGACTGTCGGAGTCGCGGTAATCGCCGGCCTGCCGCTGCCGCTTCTCCCGGTGCAGCTGCTGTGGCTGAACCTCGTTACCAACGGCATCCAGGACGTCGGCCTCGCCTTCGAGCGCGGTCGGGGCGACGAGCTGCAACAGCCGCCACGGTCGCCGGCGGAGCCGATCTTCAATCGCCTGATGCTCGAACGCGGCTTGACGGCGGGATTGTGGATGTCGGGTGTCGGGCTCACGGCCTTCGTACTCATGCTCGAGACGGGCGTGGCAGTGGAGCATGCGCGCAACACGCTGCTGATGCTGATGGTGCTGATGCAGAACGTCGACGCCGTCAATGCGCGCTCGGAGACGCGGTCGGTGCTGCGCTTGCCGGCGCGCAACAACCCGCTGCTGATGCTGGGCGTACTGATCGCTCTGGGCATTCACCTCGCTGCGATGCACCTGCCCTGGCTGCAGTCGACGCTCAGCTTGCAACCGCCGACGGCATCCGAGTGGCTCGTGCTGCCGCTGGTGGCGCTGAGCCTGCTGCTCGTGATGGAGGCGCACAAGGCCAGCTGGCACTGGCGCCACGCGCGCAATCAGGGCGGCTGACGCGCCCAGCGGGTCACGCGCAACGGTCCGGCGGCCAGGTGCCCGGGGCCTGCGCGTTCGAGCGCTACGCTGCCTTCGCCCTTGCGCAAATCGAAGTCGCCGAGCTTGATCCAGCGGGCGCCCCACATCGTCTGGTCGAGGCGAACGCGCGTCTCGCCGCCGTCGTGCCGCACCACGTAGTCGACGGCGGAAGCGTTCCCTTCCATGGCCGGGTACCAGACGGCGATCTCATAGCGTCCATCCGTGGCAGCGTCGATCGTCCAGCGCGGCGCTTCGGCACCGCCCTGCGCCATCAGATGCGCCGCTGCAGGCATCCCCGTCGCGAGCCCGAGCTTTGCAACCAGCAGCTCCGTGTAGCGCGCGAATCGAGAAACGTCCCAGGGCTCCGCGTCGCGCTGGTCCCAGCCATTGGAGAACGCGGCAACGATCAGCCGCCGGCCGTTCGGCAGCTCCGCGTACATGATGTCTTCGAGCGTGTCGAACGCCGAACCGATCTTGTTCTCCTGCAGGCTGCCCGGCGGTAGGCCGCCGCCGAGCGCGCTGTGCCCGGAGAACGTGGGCCGGCGCATCAGCGAGCGCATGTAGTCCCGCGCTTTCGGTTCGAGCGCGCCGCTCTGGATCGCCAGCATCAGGCGCGCGGCGAGATCGGCGGTCATCGCGTTACGGCCGAGCCGCTCCCACGCGAGTTTCTCGAGATCCGCAGGCTCCTCGCCGGAGTTCGTCGGATACGTCTTCGTGAAAAGCCGCTGCTTCCCGAGCAGGCCCGCCTTCTCGAGCACGCGTTCCGTGTAGCGACGCTTCTCGATCCACGCGTCGACGTCCGCGCCGTCCGCCGATGCGTTGGCGGCACCGCTCACGGCATCCACCACGAATCCCGTGGCGACGTTGTCGGACTCGACGATCATCGGGCGCGCGTATTGATCGAGGCAGTCCGGATCGCGGCCCTGCTCCGCGCACCAGTGCACCGCGCCGACGAGGAACGGCAGCTTCACGCAGCTTGCAGGGTAGGCCGGGACGTCGCCTTCGACCTGGCCGTGGCGCCAGCGACCGTCACGGCCCTCGACCAGCACCGCGACGTGGAATCGCTCGAAGGACTGGCCCGAGAGAAATTCCGCACGCGAGCCCTCGACGGCTCGCTGCACGACGGGATCTTCGACGATGACCGGCATCGCGCCGGCCGGCGTGGCCGCGGAAGACGCGCCGGCGTAGGCTAGGGCAATGACCGCTGCTTCGATGGCGAGCGCGCTGCGGATCTTCACTCGACCCTGCATGACCGCGCCGATCAGCCACAGCACGACGATCAGCGCGACTGCGTACGGTACCGAGGCCAGCAGCGAGCGCCCTTCCGAAAACCACAGGAACGGCACCGTCGCCAGGATCACGCCGACGAGGTGGGTGACTGCAAACCAGCGCATCGCCGGCGTCGCGGGTGGGTCGTAGCGGCGGACGGTCGCGAGATCGAAGTGCCGCAAGGCGGTGCCGCCGGCGAGCGCGGGTTCCCAGCCCGGCGGCTTGATCCACACGCGAATCTTGTCGAGCCAGTTCGGCGTCTGCGCAGACCTGCGCGCCAGCGCCGCATAGACCTCGAGATTGGCCCAGAGCGGATCCCAGGACTCGAGCGGCGCGCGCGTGCCGTAGACGCAGCGTTCGTCTTCCTCGACGAACGTGCCGAACATCCGGTCCCACGCCATGAAGATGCCGCCGTAATTGCGGTCGACGTAGCGGTCGTTCACCGCGTGGTGCACGCGGTGGTTCGAAGGTGACGCGAACCAGCGGTCGAACCAGCCGAGCTTGCCGACCAGTTCGGTGTGGATCCAGTACTGGTAGAGCAGGTCGACGATCGCGGCCACGCCGAACATCTCCGGCGGTACGCCAGCGATGGCCATCGGCAGGAAGAAGATCCACGTGAGCAGCGCGCTGCTGCTGGTCTGGCGCAGCGCCGTCGTGAGGTTGTAGTACTGGCTCTGGTGGTGGACGACGTGCTCGCCCCAGAGCACGGCGATTTCGTGCCCGCCGCGGTGCTCCCAGTAGTAGCAGAAGTCGTAGAAGACGATGGCCAGCACCCAGGCCCACCACGCGTCCGTGGGCCAGCGGCCGAGCGCCACGTGCTCGAAGACGACGATGTAGATGCCGTAGTTGAGGACGCGCAGGAACAGGTTCGCGATCTGGCTCATCACCCCGAGGCTTAGGCTGTTCACCGCATCGTTCAGGCGGTACGCCGGCAGGCCGCGCCGCCGCGCCCAGAACGCCTCGAGGGCGATCATCAGGAAGAAGAACGGCGTTGCGATGGCGATGGCCTTCCCCATGCCCTCACTCCCCGACGTGCCAGTCGCGCGAGCGCCCCACAGCCTGCGACCATCGACCCAGCCGCGCGGCGGCCTCGTCACGAGACATCCTCGGTTCGAATCGGCGATCCACCTGCCACATCGCCGCGACTTCTGCGGGCGATCCCCAGAAGCCGACGCCGAGGCCGGCGAGATACGCTGCGCCGAGCGCCGTCGTCTCCGTCACCTTGGGGCGCACCACCGGCACGCCGAGCAGGTCGGCCTGGAACTGCATCATCAGGTCATTCGCCGTCGCGCCGCCGTCCACGCGCAGCTCGACGAGCGGCTGGCGCGCATCCTTCTGCATCGCGTCCAGCACCTCGGCGCTCTGGAACGCGATGGCTTCCAGGGCCGCGCGAGCGATGTGCGCGCGCGTGGTGCCGCGCGACAGGCCGACCATCGTGCCGCGCGCATAAGCATCCCAGTGAGGGCTGCCGAGCCCGGTGAAGGCCGGCACGAGATAGACGCCGCCGCTGTCGGGCACGCTCGCGGCGAGCGGTTCCACGTCCGAGGACTTCGCGATGATGCCGAGGCCGTCGCGCAGCCACTGCACCACCGCGCCGCCGACGAAGACCGCGCCTTCGAGCGCGTACTGCCGGGTGTCCAACTGCCATGCGATCGTCGTCAGCAGGCGATTCGCCGATGCGAGCGGTTCGCGGCCCGTGTTCATCAGCATGAAGCAGCCGGTGCCGTAGGTGTTCTTCGCCATCCCGGGAGTGAAGCAGGCCTGGCCGAAGAGCGCGGCCTGCTGGTCGCCGGCGATGCCGGCCAGTGGAACTTCGTGACCGCCCAACACGGCAATCGCTCGGCCCGGCGGCAGGCTCGACGGGATCACCTCGGGCAGCACCGCTCGCGGGATCCGCAGCAGGTCGAGCATGAAATCGTCCCAGGCGCCGGTGGCGATGTTCAGCAGCAGCGTGCGGCTTGCGTTGGACGCATCCGTGATGTGTTGCCGTCCGCCCGAGAGCTTCCATGCGAGCCAGCAGTCGATGGTGCCGAAAGCGAGTTCGCCCCGTTCCGCGCGTACGCGCAGTTGCGGGTCCGATTCGAGGAGCCAGGCGAGCTTGGTGCCGGAGAAATACGGATCGAGCAGCAGACCCGTGCGCCGGGTGACATCGCGCTCGAGGCCGTCGGCCTTGAGGCGCGCGCAGGCATCGGCCGTGCGCCGGTCCTGCCACACGATCGCCGGCGCCACGGGGCGGCCGGTCTCGCGGTCCCAGAGCACGGTCGTCTCGCGCTGATTCGTGATGCCCACCGCCGCGACGTCGGCGGCCTTCGCGCGGCCACGCGCGAGGACCTCGGCGATGGTCGCGACCTGGGTGGCCCAGATTTCCTCCGCGTCGTGCTCGACCCAGCCCGAGCGCGGAAAATGCTGCGTGAATTCCCGCTGCGCCGTCGCGACGGGATTGCCGCCATGATCGAAGAGGATCGAGCGCGAACTGGTCGTGCCCTGGTCGAGCGCGAGGATGAAGCGCGTCACGCGGTGGCCCTGTTCTCGTGGGCCAACGGATGGGCGGCGAGCCAGGCGTCGAGGCTGAGCTCGCTGCCGCGCGGGACGCGCAACCCGAGCCTGGTGCGGCGCCAGAGGATGTCGTCGGCGGTCTGCGCCCATTCGTCGCGGCGCAGGTGATCGATCTCCGCGGCATGCAGGCCCGGCAACACTTCCTCGCCGAGGTCGGCGACGCATCTTGCGCCGTCGACGACTCGGTCGATGCGCGTGCCGTAAGCGCGGGCGTAACGAGACCGCAGCGGCTCGGGCAGCCACGGGTACTCGCGTGCGACATCGCGGAGGAAAAGCGCGAAGTCGGCCTTCGGCAGGTCCCCGCCGGGCAGGACGGCTCGTTCGGTCCAGGCCGCGCTCGTCGGGCCGAGGTGCGGCAGGAGCTTGTCGATCACGTCCTCGGCCAGCTTGCGGTAGGTGGTGAGCTTGCCGCCGTACACCGAGAGGAGCGGCGGGCCGTTCTCGTCGAGTTCGAGCACGTAGTCGCGCGTGACGCTCTTCGGGTCGTCGCTGGACTTCGCGAGGAGCGGACGCAGGCCGGCGAACGTCCAGGCGACGTCCGCTCGCTTCAGGTCCTTCGAGAAGTACCGGTTGGCCATTTCGAGCAGGTAGTCGATCTCGGCCTCGTCGATGCCCGGTGTCGAGAGATCGCCGGTGTAGTCGCGCTCGGTCGTGCCGATCATCGTGAAATCGCGTTCGTACGGGATGCCGAACACGACGCGGCCGTCCGGCGCCTGGAAGATGTACGCGAACTCGTGGTCGAACAGCTTCGGCACGACGATGTGGCTGCCCTTGATCTGGCGAGGATGATGACCCGCCCGTACGGGGGAGGCGTCGTCGAGGAACTTCGCGACCCACGGGCCTGCGGCGTTGACGACGACTCGCGCAGTCACCTGAATCTCGCCTCCCTGCGGGCGCGCCAGCGTCGCGCTCCAGTGGCGCCCGCGGCGCACGACCGACGCGCAGCGCGTGCGCGTCATCACGTCGGCGCCGTGCTCGAATGCATCGAGAACGGTAAGCACCACCAGGCGCGCGTCGTCGACCCAGCCGTCCGAATAGACGAATCCCGTGCGGTAACGCGGGTCGAGCGGTTGTCCGGCGGGATGACGGCGCAGGTCCACCGTCTCCGAGCCCGGCAGTCGTCGCCGCCGCGCGAGGTGATCGTAGAGGAACAGCCCGGCGCGGATCATCCACGCGGGACGCAGGTGGCTGTCGTGCGGCAGCACGAAGCGCAGCGGCCACGCGATGTGCGGGGCCGCGTTCAGCAGGATCTCGCGCTCCAGCAGCGACTTGCGCACCAGCGCGAAGTCGTAGTACTCGAGGTAGCGGAGCCCGCCGTGAATCAGCTTGGTGCTCGACGACGAGGTGTGTCCTGCGAGGTCGTGCTGCTCGACGAGCAGGACGCGGAGCCCGCGGCCCGCGGCATCGCGCGCGATGCCTGCACCATTGATGCCGCCGCCGACGACGAGCAGGTCGTACTCGGCGGTCGCATCGTTCTTGCGCTGGCTTCGGCTTGTTCACTTGTAGACCAGGATTTCCTGCCGCTGCTCGCGCCACGCGCGCTCGTCCTCGTGCGCGAGGCACTCGAGGTCCGCGGCCGTGGCGTGCGGGTCGTCGACCCACTGGCGCAGCAGTTCGCTGCCGTTTATCAGGTCGATGGCGAGCCGTCCGCGCTCGTACTCGTAGGGAAAGTCGCGCCACAGGTCGTAGTCGGGGTGGACGCGGCGCAGGGCCTTGAACGCCAGCGCCTGCAATCGCCACGGGCGGAAGGCCTCGTGATCGTAGCCCAGGCCCTCCACGTGGGTCTGCAGGCCCGCGCACAGTTTTCCCGCGTGCTTGTGGAACGTCGGTTCGAACCAGCACGGCCGCAGCCGGCAGCCGTCGAGCCACTGCGGTGCGATGCGCTGCATCGACGTCACGATGCGGGGAATGTCGAGGTCCGGGGCGCCGAACAGTTCGAGCGGCCGCGTCGTGCCCCGGCCTTCGGAGAGCGTGGTGCCTTCGAGCATCACGGTTCCGGGATAGCAGCGCGCCATTGCCAGGTTCGGCGCATTCGGGCTCGGGTTCACCCAGGTCCGCTCGCCGATCGGCCAGCCGTAGCCGGGCGCGCCTTGCGGTTGCCAGCCCTGCATTTCGACGACGCGATAATCGACGTCCAGCCGCAACTCGCGGACGAACCAGCGCCCCATCTCGCCGAGCGTCAGCCCGTGGCGCATCGGCATCTCGCCCGCGCCTACGAAACTCTCCCAGCCCTTGCGCAGCGAGAGTCCTTCGACGGGCCGGCCGATCGGGTTCGGGCGATCGAGCACCCACACCGACTTGCCGTGCTTTGCCGCCGCTTCGAGCACGTAGCGCAGCGTCGTGATGAACGTGTAGATGCGGCAGCCGAGGTCCTGCAGGTCGACGAGCAGCACGTCGAACGTGTCCATCATCGCGTCGGTCGGCCGGCGCACTTCGCCATAAAGTGAGAAGACCGGGATGCCGAGCACCGGGTCGTTGAAGTCGGGCGACTCGACCATGTTGTCCTGCTTGTCGCCGCGCAAGCCGTGTTGCGGGCCGAAGGCGGCGCTCAGCCGCACGTCGTCGAAGCCCGAGAGCGCATCGAGCGAATGCCTGCAGGTCGACCGTCACCGACGCAGGGTGCGCGAGCAACGCGACGCGCCGGCCCGCGAGCGGTCGGCGCAGCGACGCGTCCTCCACCAGGCGATCGATGCCGAACTTCATGCGGGTGGCGTCCTGACGGCGGTCGCGAATACGTCGCCGCCGGGGGCGGGCGCGCCGACGTGCAGCGCGAAACCCAGGCGATGATGGAAGTCCGGCAGCGCGGAAGGGTGCGTGAGCGCCCAGTAGGAGAGGTTGCCGTCCTTCTCTTCGATGACGGCCGCGAGTCCCGCGCGCAGCGTGGACCCCGGTGGCGGCACCGGCAGTTCCTCGAGATACGTCACCGCCTCGAGCGCCAGTCCTCGCGGGGTAGGGCGCACGGCGACGCGGGGCGGACGTCGCACGTCGATCGTGGCCATGCCGCGCCGGTAGCCGACGAAGCCGTACATGGCCCATTCGCTCGACGGCGAGAAATTGAGCTCGACGTAGGCGTCCCCTTCGGGCAGCGCCGCGAAGATCTCGAAGCAGGTGTGCCGCCACAGTTCGTCGCGGCGCTGCGGTTTCGTGAGCGGCGGAAGCGCGATCGCGCGCCATGTCGGCATCGATGTTGAAGCGGACGGCCAGCTTGCCGGCACCCGCGATGCGGGCGCTGGCCGTCACGCCGCGCACGGCCTCGGTCGGCGAGGACGGGTGGCAGGACAGGGCGACGGTTTGCGGGGTCGTTCGGGTCATCCTGCCAATTCTATCCGGCTTGCGCGGCGGTTCTCAGATCGGTTGCAACTGGCTGGGGTCGGGCCTTTCCATCCAGCGCAGCACGGCCTCGGCAAAGCGTTCGCAATCTCCAATGGCCCGCTCCCACGCGGCAATGCGGGCGGCATGGTCCTGGCCGTACCGGTAGAAGTCCTGCCGGTCCGGCAACTTGCCGTTCGGGCAGGGTCGCGAGGAAGGCGGGCGAGGGGGTCACCAGCAGCATGTCCTCGAGCCAGGGGTGGCCCCGCGGCGCCCTGCGCCACGGCAGGTGCTTGTCGAGCCAGCCGGGCGTCACGTAGTCGTTGAAGTGGGGGTAGAAGACGATGCGCGGCCGGTGGGGCCGCCGCGTGATCCCGGCATAGGGAAACAGCAGGTGATAGTCGACCAGCGCGCCGTCCCAGTAGTTGCCCGGCGGACCGCCAGGGATGTCGCGGACCGGCGTGCAGAGGAGCGGGATGCTTCCGGATGCCAGGAGTGCCGGCTCCTCGTTGGACGGATCCATTCGCACCGACGCGAGGCCGAACGCGTCGTGCGGGTCGGCGAGGAACGAGGGCTCGCCCGCCTGGAACAACACGCGCTGCAGGTAACTCGCAAGGCTTTCCCGCGACCAGGCGTTGCTGAACACGGCGCGCGCAAATGCGGCCTTGGACTCGGCGGACTGGAGTGGTCCGCGCGCACGGGCCGTGACGATCGTCAGGCTCACTCCGGGGCGAACTCGCAGCGGGCGATCACCGAGGAGTCCGCGCACGATGCGTCGGCACGCGTCCGCGACGTCGCCGGGCGTCGGCTGCTTCGAGTAATTCTGCTCATGCACGTATGCGTGCTGCAGCCGTTCGAGCGCGGGCACGGCATCGGCTTGCGCGAGCGCCGCCATGCGCCACGCCCCGATCGACGCGCCGATCAGTTCGACGGACGGCGCGCGAGGCAGCCATTCCCGGTGCAGCAGTTTGTCGAGCGGGATGAGCGCGAGGCCCTTCGGTCCGCCCGCGGCGGCCGGAATGCAGGCGATGTCCTCGGGCGCGAGCCCGTTCGTCTCGATGTGCTTGCGCGCGCCCGGTCCGGCGCGGAACGTGAGTGGCGACATGGCAACCATGACGGCCATCGTCCTTGCCGGGCGTGCCGATGGCAAGCGGTGGAGCGGCCGTCAGAGCAGGTCGCGCAGGCGGAACCAGAGCATCGCGAGCACCAGCGCCGGGGTGCGCAGCGTTCGCCCACCGGGGAAGGCGTTGTGCCGGAGGCGTGCGAACAGGTCGAAGCGTTCCGACTGCCCCGCGATCGCTTCGGCGGCCAGGCGTCCCGCCATGCCGGACATCGCGATGCCGTGCCCCGAGAATCCCTGCAGGTAATAGACGTTGGGGCCGACACGGCCGAAGTCCGGCGCGCGGTTCATGGAGATGTCGACGAAGCCGCCCCAGACGTACTCGAGCGGCACGTCGTCGAGTTGCGGGAAGACTTTCACCATGCGCGCGCGGGTGGCGTGGCCCGTGTCCCGCTCGTTGATGCCCGAGTAACTGACGCGGCCGCCGAAGAGCAGGCGGTGATCGGCGGACCTGCGGAAGTAGTCGAGCACGAAGTTCACGTCGGCCACCGCGACGTTTTCGCGGATGAGTTCGCGGATGCGCTTCTCGCCAAGCACCGGGGTCGCGCAGACGTAGGTACCGACCGGCATGACGCGCCAGTCGCTCGGCGAGTTCAGGCCGGAGACGTAGCCGCCGCGAGTCAGCACGACGTGAAGGGCGGTGACGCAGCCGCCAGGCGTGTGTACCCGCACGCGGTCGCCCGGCTCGATGCCGTCGACCGGCGACGACTCGCAGATGCGCGCGCCTGCAGCTTCCGCCGCCGCGGCCAGGCCCAGCGTGTAGTTGAGCGGGTGCAGGTGGCCGCTGCCCGAGTCGTACAAGCCGGCGACGTAGCGTTCGGTGGCCAGCAGCGAGCGCAGTTCGTCGCGCTCGATGAAACGCAACGATCGATAGCCGTAGTGCGACTCGAGTTCCTCCTGCAGTTCCAGGAGTTCGTCACGCTGGCGCGGTTTCACCGCGACGTGCATGTGTCCCCAGTTCAGGTCGCACTCGATGTCGTGCCGCTCGACGCGCGTTCGCACCCAGCGCAGCGCCTCGATTGAGACGTCCCACATGGCGCGCGCCGCATCGGGCCCCACATGCGCGACGAGTTGGGCCTGGCTGGTGCCGAACCCGAAGATCGCCTGGCCGCCGCTGCGCCCGGACGCGCCCCAGCCGACTTGCTGCGCATCGAGCAGGACCACCCGATACCCGCGCTCGGCGAGTTCCAGCGCGGCCGCGCACCCTGCGATGCCGGCGCCGACGACGCAGACGTCCGTGTCGACGCTGCCCGCGAGAGTCGGCCGGCGCGGAGCCGGGTTTGCGGTCGCGGCGTAGTAACTGGCGACGTGGCCCATGCCCGGCCACTCTAGGCCTTGCCGTTCCGGGCGCACCTGCGGAAAGCCGCAGCTGCCGGTTTGCAGGAACCCGCTGCGGGCGCGGTTGGGGTTAGGATTCGTTCCCAGACTTGGGGGACTCTCCGCGATATGCCGTCATTGCCGATCGTCGTGTGTGCCGTCGCCGTGCTGGGACTCCTGGTGGCCGAGTCCCGGGGCTCGCAGCGAGGCGTGTGGCTGGCCAAGCCCCTGGCCTCCGCGGCATTCCTGTGGGTCGCCCTGGCGTCCGGCGCGCTGGATTCGATCTACGGCCGCTGGATCCTCCTGGGCCTCGCCCTGTGCATGGCGGGCGACGTGCTGCTGATCCCCCGCGAGCGGCCGTCCGTGTTTCGTGCCGGGGTGCTTGCCTTCCTGCTGGGACACGTTGCCTACGGCGCGGGTTTCCTCACGCAACCGCTCGAGCCCCTGGGGACTGGTCCTCGGCGGAGTCGTTCTGCTCGTTTCACTGTGGGTGACGTGGCGCTGGCTTGCGACTTCGTTGCCGGCCGACATGGTCGGCCCGGTGCGCGCGTACCTGCTCGTGATTGGCGTGATGGCGACCCTGGCCTGCGGCGTCAGCGCAGGCGACGGCCCGCTGGCGGTGGCCGTGGGCGCGCTGGCGTTCACTGCGTCGGACGTGTCGGTGGCGCGCGACCGGTTCGTGCGGCACGAATTCGTCAATCGCGCCTGGGGGTTGCCTCTCTATTACGCTGCGCAGGTCCTGCTCGCGCTCACGCCTGCCTGGATCGGAAAATAGGGGACAATTCTCCTTTTTCGGCACTCGCGAAAAAGGAGAATGTCCCCTATTTTCCCTATTTTCCGGTAGAACGGGGCCGGTCCGACAGGACCGGCCCCGGTGGGCTTGCGAACCGTCGGGATTACTTGCCCTTCAGTTCCTTGAGCGCCTCGTGCAGCTTCTTCTCGCCGTCGGCAGTCTTGCCTTCCTTGCAGAGCTTCTCGCCTTCGGCGCGCATCTCCTTCGCTTTCGTCGCGCCGGCCGCGTTCGCGTGGGCGCCGACTTCCTTGTCGAACTTCTGCTGCAGCGTTGCGCAGTCTTCGGCCTTGGTCGCGGTGGTCGCGGCATAGGCGCCCGGGGCCAGCAGCGCAGCGGCAGAGGCGGCGAGGATCAGGTGACGGATGTTCATCGTGGGTTCTCCAATGTCTGTCAGGGGGTTTCGCTTCGTCCGTCCGGTGTTTCTCCGGATGGGGCACATGACACCACGCTCGTGTAAGCCGGATGTTTCGCCGCACGGGCCTTTTGGTAACCACGCATTGCGCCGCGTCGGATTGCAACAAGCCGTTACAATTCGGCGTTGCGGGGAACCCCGGGCGTCCGCCGTGGTCGGAACGTCGAAGCCTGCTGGAATCCGCCCCCTCGTGGACAATACCCCGCACATCCTCATCGTCGACGACGATCGCGAGATCCGCGACCTGCTCTCGCGTTTCCTCACGCGAAACGGCCTGCGGGTGAGCGTGGCCCGGGAGGAGCGGGAGATGCGCAAGGTCCTGCAGGACTCCGGCATCGACCTCGTCGTGCTCGATGCGATGCTGCCCGGCAAGGACGGCTTTACGATCTGCCGCGAACTGCGGGCCAACGGCAGCCTCCCGATCATCATGCTGACGGCCGCGGGCGAAGAAACCGACCGCATCGTCGGCCTCGAGATGGGTGCCGACGATTACGTGCCGAAGCCCTTCAATCCCCGCGAATTGCTCGCGCGCATACGCGCCGTCCTGCGCCGCGCGGCGACACCGAGCCGCGGCAGCGAGCCCGCCTCGGGTCTGTTGCGGTTCGCGGGCTGGACACTCGACACCGGAAGGCGCCAGCTGCTGTCGCCGGAAGGCGCGCTCGTCACCCTGTCGACGGGCGAATACGACCTGCTGCTCGCGCTCGTCGAGCGGCCGCAACGCACGCTGAGCCGCGAGCAGCTGCTCGACCTCGCGCGCGGCCGCGGTCCCGTGCCGTTCGATCGCAGCATCGACGTGCAGGTGAGCCGCCTGCGCCGCAAGATCGAGTCCGACCCGAAGGCGCCGGCGATCATCACCACGGTGCGCGGCGGCGGCTACCTGTTCGCGACGCCCGTCGAGCGCGCATGAAGCGCTTCCTGCCGGACTCGATCGCCGGATGGGTGATCGTCGTGCTGATCGCGAGCCTCGCCGTCTCGCAGGTCGTCACGCTGGCGATCAACGACAGCATGCGTTCGCGCACCGCGACGGTGCTCGGGCACTTCGGGCTCGCCGAGCGCATCGCCGATGTCGTGAGGCTCGTCGGCGCAGTTCCGGCCGAACAGCGGCCCGCGCTGCTCGGCGCGTTTACGAGCGGCACCTTGCAAGTCGGCTGGAATCCCAGCCCGCTGGTCGACGGTCCTGAAACGGTGGACCCGCGCGCCGAGATGTTCTCGACCGTGCTGCAATCCGCGCTCTGGGACGTGAGCTGGAAGCACTTGCGCGTCGCATTCGCGCCGGCAATGGCGCCCCGGGCGCTCGACTCCTCCGGCGGGCGCCCGCGTGATCGTACGACCAGCGTCGGCCGCACGCTCGATGAAATCATCGCGGAGCATTCGCGGGTGCCCGTGCTGCAAGTCTCGTTGCAGCTCGACGACGCTTCGTGGGTCAATTTCACGGCCCCGTTCGTCGAAGCGCCGCAGGGTCTTCCGGTTCGCGCCCTGCTGCTGCTGGCCCTCGCGGTGATCGTCGTCGTCGCGTTGTCGATCTGGGCCGTGAGGCGACTGACCGAGCCGCTCGAGACGCTCGCGAGGGGCGCGGAGCGGCTCGGGCGCGACTTCAATGCCGAGCCGCTGCCCGAGAGTGGCGCGCGGGAACTGCGCCAGGCGACGCATGCCTTCAACCTGATGCAGGGGCGGCTGCAGACGTTCGTGCGCGACCGCGTGCAGATGACGGCTGCGATTTCGCATGACCTGCGCACGCCGATCACGCGCCTGCGATTGCGGGCCGAGTTCGTCGAGGACGACGAGCAGCGGCGCAAGATGCTGGCCGACCTCGAGGACATGGAAGCGATGGTCGACTCCACGCTCGCGTTCGCGCGCGAGGAAGCGAGCACGGAGGCTCGGTCCAATGTGGATCTCGTCTCGCTGGTCGAGAGCGTTTGCGAGGATCGGCCGTCGGTGTCGCTCGAGTTCGGCCCCGGCGTCGAGGGACGGCTGCTGCACGTGTGCCGGCCGCTCGCCATCCGCCGCTGCCTCGCCAACGTCGTCGACAACGCCGTCAAGTACGGTGGGCGGGCCCGCGTGCGGCTCGGTGCGTCCGCCGCGGTGATCACGCTCGCGGTCGACGACGACGGGCCCGGCATACCCCTCGCCGATCAGCAGCGCGTCTTCTTGCCCTTCGAGCGGCTCGACGCCTCCCGCAGCGCCGAAACCGGTGGCACGGGACTCGGGCTGTCGATCGCCCGGACCATTGCCCGTGCGCACGGGGGGGACGTTACGCTTGCCAATCGCGCGGAAGGGGGCCTTCGCGCGACAATAGCGCTGCCGCGTTGAACGAGTGCCGAATGCTCCAGCCCAATGAACGACTACCGGACGTGCCGCGCCACCGGCCGCCCTGGAGCCTGACCGGTTCCGGGTGGATCGTCGCGTTGCGCCTGCCCGCGGATTCGCCGGCTCGTGGCGCATTCCTGCCGGATCGCCTGGCAGGGCAGGTGCGCGGTCCGTTGTCGCTGCTGATGTACGTGGACTACACCGAGTCCGGCTGCGGCCCTTACCGCGAACTCCTGTTCATTCCCGGCACGCTGCCGTTCGACGACGGGCGCCGCCACTTCACCATCAGTCGCATCGTCGTCTCGACCTGGGACAGCGTGGTCAACGGCCGCGAGAACTGGGGCATCCCCAAGGATCGCGCTGATTTCGCCGTGGCCCCGGCCGAACCGGAGGGCCGCGACGTGCGCGTGCGTGTCACCGGGGACGACGGCCGCGAAATGTGCGCGCTTCGTTTCGGCCGCAGGGCTTTTGCACCGAGCTTGCCCGTGCCGGGCGGACTGCTGCCGGAGGGCCTGCGGACGCTCGCGCAGCGTTTCGACGGCCGCACGTACTACTACGCACCGTCCACGAGCGGCTGGGTGCGGCCGGGTCGGCTCCTCGACTGGAGCTTCGATGCCGAACTCTTTCCGGACCTGCGCGGCAGCTCCGTCGTGGCTACGCTCGAGGTCGAGCGTTTCCGCATGACCTTTCCCGTGGCGCGCGTCACCGATCGATCGTGATGCTGCCCGGCCGCCGCTTCGGCCGGGCACCAGCACTCATGCCGCCCTGTCGACGCCCGCCGCCTGGCTGATCGCAGCGTGAGCGGCCGCGAGCCGCGCGATCGGCACGCGCGGCGCCGAGCAAGAGACGTAGTCGAGCCCGATCGAGTTGCAGAACACGATCGACGCTGGATGTCCCCCGTGCTCGCCGCAGATCCCGACCTTGAGGCCCGGCCGGCTTGCGCGTCCCCATTCCACCGCGAGCGCCATCAGCCGCCCCACGCCCTTCACGTCGAGCACCTCGAATGGGTTGTCCTGGAGGATCCCGCGCTCGTTGTACATGGGCAGGAACTTGTTCTCGGCGTCCTCGCGGGAGAACGAGAAGGTCGCCTGGGTCAGGTCGTTGGTGCCGAACGAGAAGAACTCGGCCACTTCGGCGAGGTTCTCGGCGCGCATGCACGCGCGCACCACCTCGACCATCGTGCCGAACTTGCACGGCACGGACACGCCGTACGTGAGTTCGACTTCCTTCATCACCGCCGACATGTAGTCGCGCACGAGGTTCAACTCCTGCGCCGTGCACACCTGCGGCACCATGATCTCGGGATGCACCTCGACGCCGGCGCGCACGCAATCGGCGGCCGCCTCGAGCACGGCGCGGATCTGCATCGTGTAGATCTCGGGATACGTGATGCCGAGGCGCACCCCGCGATGACCGAGCATGGGGTTCACCTCGCGCAGGGCCCGGGCCTTGCGCAGGATCGCCTCCTTGCGCGCGATGATCGAGTCGATGGTGCGCGTCTCGGCGAGGTCGCGAAGCGTGGCGCCGAGACGCGAGTCTGAGACCGAGCGCGCCGCTTCGACCAGCACTTCGAGCCCGCGCGCGGCCCCGCGCAGGTCCTGCAGCCTCGCCAGGTCGTCCTCGAGTTGCCGCTCCGTGGGCAGGAACTCGTGGATCGGCGGGTCGAGCAGGCGGATGGTGACCGGGTGCGGAGTCATGGCGCGGAAGATGCCGACAAAGTCCGCGCGCTGGATCGGCAGCAGGCGATCGAGTGCGGCACGGCGGTCCGCGGGCGTGTCGGCGACGATCATGTCCACGACGATCGGCAGGCGGTCGGCCGCGTTGAACATGCGCTCCGTGCGGCACAACCCGATGCCCTTCGCGCCGTAGCGCAGCGCGCGAGCTGCATCCTGCGGGGTGTCGGCATTGGCGCGCACGCCGAGGCGCGCGTGCCGGTCCGCCCAGCCCAGCAGCTTTACGAGCGCCTGGGAGAAGTCGGCCTCCACGGTCGGCACCTCGCCCCGGAACACGTGGCCCGTGCTGCCGTCGATGGTGATGACATCGCCTTCCTTGATGACCTGGTCGCCGACGAACGCGACGCGCATGGAGACGTCCACGTGGATGCCCTCGGCGCCCGCCACGCACGGCTTGCCCATGCCGCGCGCGACCACGGCTGCGTGCGAAGTCTTGCCGCCGCGGCTCGTCAGGATGCCCTGCGAGGCGAAGAACCCGTGGATGTCCTCGGGCTTCGTTTCCTCGCGCACCAGCACGACCTTGGCGCCGGTCTTGCCGAGCGTCTCGGCGCGATCCGCGTCGAAAACGGCCTGGCCGCTGGCCGCGCCCGGCGAGGCGGGCAGTCCGGTCGCGAGCGGCTGCCCGCGGTGCTTCGGATCGAGGCGCGGGAACAGCATCTGCTCGAGGAGCGCGGGGTTCACGCGGGTGATGGCCTCCTCGCGCGTGAGCAGGCCTTCCTCGTGCATCTCGACGGACGTGCGCACCATCGCCGCGGCGTTCATCTTGCCGTTGCGGGTCTGCAGGCAAAAGAGCGTGCCGCGCTCGATGGTGAACTCGAAGTCCTGCACTTCCCGGTAGTGCTTTTCGAGCCGGTTGCGCAGGTCGACGAGCTGGACGTACAGGCTCGGCATTTCGGTGGCGAGGTCCGCCAGGGCCTTCGGCGTGCGGATGCCCGCCACCACGTCTTCACCCTGCGCGTTCGTCAGGTACTCGCCGTAGAGCTGGTTTTCGCCCGTGGCGGGATTGCGGGTGAATCCCACGCCCGTGGCGCTGTCATTGCCCATGTTGCCGAACACCATGGCGACCACGTTCACCGCGGTGCCGTTCGCCATGGCGGGCGTGATCTTGAACTCGCGCCGGTAGTCGATGGCGCGCTTGCCCATCCACGAGTTGAACACCGCCTTGATCGCGATCTCGAGTTGCTCGTGCGGATCGGAAGGGAAGGGACGGCCGGTGTGGCGCTGCACGACCTGGAGGAAGCGTTCGCCGATTTCACGCAACTCGTCGGCCCCGAGCATCACGTCCTGCTTGACGCCGACCTTCGCCTTCACGGCCTCGAATTGCTCGTCGAAGAGCGCGTCGGGGACGCCGAGCGCCACCTTGCCGAACAGCTGGATGAAGCGCCGCCACGCGTCGTAGCCGAAACGCTCGTTCCCCGTGTGGCGAATCAGCCCGGCCAGGGTGATTTCGTTGAGCCCGAGGTTGAGGATCGTGTCCATCATGCCGGGCATCGACATGGCCGAGCCGGAGCGCACCGAGACGAGCAGCGGATCTTCGGCGCCGCCGAAGCGCTTGCCTGTCTGCTGCTCGAGCATGTCCATGTGTTCGCGAGCCGATTCGAGCAGGCCGGGCGGCAACTTGTGTTCCGTGTCCTTCAGGTACGCAAGGCAGGCTTCGGTGGTGATGACGAAGCCCGGCGGGACGTTGAGCCCGATGCGCGTCATCTCGCAGAGATTGGCGCCCTTGCCGCCGAGCAACATCTTGTTGCGGCCGTCGCCTTCGGCAAACGAGTAGATCCACGGGTGCGTGCCGGTCATCTTGAGTCCTCGCGACCCGTGTCGCTCGGGGTCGCCGGACTGCAGAGATAACGCCGCGCCTGCTCGCGGAGAATACGTAAATGTGGGCGGTGCGCAGCGGTAATGCGCAGTCGCGATCCCCGCTGCCTCGAGGCCGGGCCGATCCCTGGCCCGGCCCCTCGGTTCAGGCCAAGATCAACCGGCCTTCGTCGCCGGGGCGCGTTCGGCGTGCAGCGCCTGCAGCCGCGCGCTGTCGATCTTCTTCACGGCCTTCTCGACGGCCCGGTCGTAGCAGGCGCGGTACTGCTGCTGCATGCGCAGCTCGCGAATGGCCGGCTGTCCGCCGCAGGCGCGGTCCGCCGCAGACGAGATGCGCGCATACAGCGCCTGCGTCCCGGCCGTGGTGGCGAGGTTCAGGTCGTCGTAGCGGACGACCACCGAGTCGTAGGCTGTGGGCGTGGCGGCGCCGGCCTGCGCCGACAGCGCGAACAGTACGGCGGCGGCACCGAGCGCAATCGCCTGACCGGCCTTGTGGAAGCGATGGGTGATCGAGCTGTTCATGTGCGTTCTCCTGTCCTGATCGTTTCGAAGTGCGTTTGCCACCGCGAAGACAGTCTGCCCCCGAATCACGGTGCGTGATCACCGCCTCGTCGCTCGGTCGCGCCCTTTCATCGCAACTTCGGACCTTGTGCCTGCCGCACAGGCGCGCCAACATGCCGTCCGGGGCACGCCAGGGAGCAATCGCTGATGACAAGCACGCTGGGGATGGTCGGTCTCGGACGCATGGGTGGGAACATGAGCCGCCGCATCGCGCGCGCGGGGCTGCACGTGGTCGCGTGGGATCGCGCGCCCGAAGCGCGCGCGGCGCTTGCCGACGAGCCGCGCGTCGTTGCCGCGGAAACGCTCGACGCGCTCGTCGATGCATTGCCCACGCCTCGCAGCGTCTGGCTGATGCTGCCTGCCGGCGCGCCGACCGAGGACACGCTGAATAGCCTTGCAGGCCTGCTCTCACGCGGCGACACGGTGATCGACGGCGCGAACGCGATGTACAAGGACAGCCAGCGCCATGCCGTGGAGCTTGCCGCGAAGGGATTGCGCTTCGTCGACGCCGGCGTGTCGGGCGGCGTGTGGGGCCTCGAAAACGGCTACGGCCTGATGGTGGGCGGCGAGGCCGGGGCCGTTCGCGACATCGAGCCGGTGTTGAAGGCGCTTGCGCCGTCACCCGGGCGTGGCTGGGTTCATTGCGGAAAGGCAGGCGCCGGGCACTACGCCAAGATGGTGCACAACGGCATCGAGTACGGAATGATGCAGGCTTATGCGGAAGGATTTGCGCTGATGCGCGCGAAGGAGGAACTCGGCCTCGACGTGGCGAAGATCGCCGAGGCCTGGCGGCACGGCACCGTCATCCGCTCGTGGCTGCTCGACCTGACGGCGGAATTTCTCGCAGAAGATGCGACGCTCGAGGCGATCGCGCCGTTCGTGGCCGATTCGGGGGAGGGGCGCTGGACCGCGGTGGAGTCGATCGACCTCGGTGTGCCCACGCCGGTGATGACGGTCGCGTTGATGGAGCGCTTCGCGAGCCAGGGCCGCGCGGACTACACCAATCGGCTGCTTGCGCGCATGCGCCACGCCTTCGGCGGGCACGCGGTCAAGTCGAAGGGCTGAGCCATCCTCACCTCTCCCGCCGCCAGCGGGAGAGGTCGGGGCAGCCGGGTGAGGGCGTCTTACCTCTCCCGCTTGCGGGAGAGGTCGCCCCGCGGGGCGGGTGAGGGCCCCGTACCTTCACCCCAACGCGCTCCCGCTTTCCGCGGGCAAGGGAGCCGAAGCGCGATCCGCGACGACAGTCGTGTTCTCGCGCGAGACGCGGACGGCCGGCGCGTCGCCGGTTCCGGCCAGCAAGCATGCCAGCGGCGCGATTTTCGACGCGCCGGTCACGAGCCAAAGCCGGTCCCTGGCCCGCGACAGGGCGGGAAAGGTGAGCGTCACGCGGCGCGTGCCTTGGTAGGCCGTCGACACGGCAACGTCGCGATCGACGACATGCAGCACCGGATCGTCCGGCACGAGCGACGCCGTGTGGCCGTCCGTCCCGAGCCCGAGCTGCACGAGGTCGAAGCGCAATGGTCGACCAAATTGCGCTTCGAGCGCGGCCTGGAATCCTGCAGCGGCAGCCTCGATCGGCTGTGCTTCGACGGGCATCGGCCAGAGGTTCTCCGCCGGCAGCGGGCCGTCGCGGACCAGCAACTCGTCAAGACGCGTGAGGTTGCGACGCGCATCGCCGGCGGGTACGACACGCTCGTCCACCTGCGTGACGTGGATGCTGCGCCAGGGCAAGTCTCGCTCGCGCAACGCGCCCAGCATGAGCCACGGCGTCTCGCCGCCGGAGAAGGCAACCAGCGCTCGGCCGCGCTCCGCAATTGCGGCGGTGCAGGCTCGCGCCACTTCGTCGGACGCTAGGCGCGCGGCAGCGAGTGAATCGGCGCCGACGATCAGCCGCAAGGGTTCGCCCCCGGTTCGGACGACGGGTCGTACCAGCCGCCGTAACGTTCGACCATACGCTCTGCCGCAGCGGGTCCCCAGCTTCCGGACCCATAGGGCTCGGCCTGCGGTCCGTTCGCCAGCAGGCGGTCGACGATCTCCCAGGCGACCTCGACGGAGTCCTGCCGCGCAAACAGCGTGGCATCGCCGCGCATTGCGTCGCCGAGCAGCCGCTCGTACGGGGTCATCTCGTCGGCCTGTGCATTGCACGCGTACAGCTCGATCTCCTGCCCCGTCATCGCCTCGCCGGCCGACTTGATGCGCGCCCCGAGCGCGATGGCCACGCGATCCGGCCCAAGGCGGAAGCGCAGATAGTTCGTGCGCGGCGGCAGCGGCTCGTCGAACAAGCGTTGCGGCGGGCGGCGGAACGTCGCCATGACCTCGGTGGCGGTGACCGGCAGGCGCTTGCCGGTGCGCACGAAGAAGGGCACGTCGGCCCAGCGCCACGAGTCGAGCTCGAAGCGCAGCGCTGCGTAGGTCTCGGCATCGGAATTCGGGCTCACACCTTCTTCCTGCCGATACCCTTCGTACTGGCCGCGCACGATGTCCCGGCGCTCAGGGTGCCGGACCGCGCGCAGCACCTTCATCTTCTCGTCGCGCATGGCTTCGGCGCCCGTGCCGACGGGCGGCTCCATCGCAAGGATGGCAAGCACCTGCAACAAGTGGTTCTGCACCACGTCGCGCACCGCGCCGAGTTCCTCGTAGAGCCGGCCCCGGCCCTCGACGCCGAATTTCTCCGCCATCGTGATCTGCACGTGCTCGATGTGCGTCCGGTTCCAGATCGGCTCGATGAACGCGTTCGCGAATCGGAAGTAGAGGAGGTTCTGCACCGGCTCCTTGCCGAGGAAATGGTCGATGCGGTAGATCGAGCGCTCGTCGAAGACCTGGTGCAGCGCCCGATTGATGGTCTGCGCACTCGACAGGTCGCGGCCGAGCGGCTTTTCGACGACCACCCGCGCGTTCGCGGCGCAGCCGGAGCTGCCGAGCTTGGCGGCGACGGCCGCGAACAGGCTCGGCGGGATCGCGAGGTAGTGGCACGGGCGGCGCGCGCCGTCGATCGCCTGGCGCAGTGCGGCGAACGTCGCGTCTTCGCGGTAGTCGCCGTCCACGTAGCGCAACTTCGCCTCGAGCCGGCGCAGCGCCTCGGGATCCGTGCCGTCGCCGTGCTGCTCGAGGCTGGCGCGCATGCGCTCGACGATGGCATCGCGGGTCAGCCCGCCCCGCGCCACGCCGACGACGATCTCCGGCAGTCGCCCCCGCCGCTCGAGGTTCTCCAGTGCCGGGAAGATCTTCTTGAACGCGAGGTCGCCCGAGATCCCGAAGACGACCAGCGCGTCGGAATAGTCACCGTTCATCGTCGCCTTTCCTCTGATCGCGGTTTGCCACGTTGCAAAGTGGGCCGTCGGAAGCTCATAACTTTACACGCCGCCGGGCGCCCGCACGTTTGTACCCACATTGCCCAACCCATGCCAGCCAACCTGACACCGGAATACAAGGCTGCTGCCGCGGCACTGCGCCAGGCGCGCGATCCCGCCGAGCGGCTCGAGTGCCTGCGCGAGATGCTGCGCGTCATCCCCAGGCACAAGGGGACGGACCACCTGCAGGCGGATCTCAAGCACCGCATCCACGAGCTCGACGAGGAGCTGTCGGGGCCGAAGCGCGGCGGCGCGCGCAGCGCGCCCTCGCTGGTGGTGCGGCCGGAGGGCGCGGCGCAGATCGCCCTGGTCGGGCCGCCGAACTCCGGCAAGTCTTCGTTGCACGCGAGGCTGACGGGATCCGGTGCAAAGAGCGCGCCGTATCCGCTGACGACGCAGTACCCGGAGCCCGGGATGCTGCACTGGGAGGACGTGAACCTCCAGCTCGTGGACCTGCCGGCGATCTCCAGCGCGCACCCCGTGCACTGGATCGCGAGCACACTGCAGTCGGCCGATGCGGCGTGTCTCGTCGTGGACCTCGCCGACCCCGGCTGCCTGGATCACGTGGTGTCGGTACAGCATGAGCTCGCGGCGCGGCGGGTGCACCTCGTCACGGCGTGGCCCGCGGACGACGCGCCGCGTGACGAACTGGCGGCGTCCGACACCGCGGAAAGCGTGCTCGACATCCGCCTGCCCACGCTGCTGCTCGCCAACAAGTCCGACCTGCTCGCTCATCCGCAGACCGACCTCGAGGCGCTCGCGGAGCTCGAGGAGCCGCATTTTCCGGCGCTACTGGTGTCCTCGCAGACAGGGCAGGGGCTCGGGGACCTCGGCGCATGGCTCTGGCGTGCGCTCGGGCTGGTGCGCGTCTACACGAAGGCGCCGGGCAAGGACGCCGAGCACGAGCGGCCGTTCACGCTGCGCCGTGGCCAGCAGACGGTCGGCGATGTGGCCCGGCTCGTGCATCGCGACATGGCGAAGTCCCTGAAGTACGCTCGGGTCTGGGGTTTGTCCGTCACCGCGGACGGCCAGCACGTCGGGCGCGAGCACGTGCTCGCCGACCGCGACACCGTCGAACTGCACGTCTAGGACTATCCTGCGAGACCCGTGGCGGCGACGACCATTCCGCTCGCATTCAAGCTCGTCTACACCGCGTTCGTCCTGTACGTGATGGCGGTGTGGTGGCGGCATTACGGCTGGAAGAATTTCCTCTGGTTCTCGGACATCGCCTTCATTGGCGCGGTTCCGGCACTGTGGCTGGAGAACGCGGCGCTCGCCAGCATCCTCACCGTGGCGGTGTTCCTGCCGGAACTGCTGTGGAATGTCGACTACGCGGGAAGACTGCTGCTGCGACGGCGGATCACGGGTCTCACCGAGTACATGTTCGAGCCGCAGCGGCCGCTCATCCTGCGCGCGCTGTCGCTGTTCCACGTGCCTCTGCCGCTGGTGCTGCTGTGGATGCTGGCCGCCTATGGCTATGCCCCGGGCGTGGCCTTGCCCGGCGCCATCGTGCTGGCAGCGATCGTGCTCCCGTGGAGCCGCCGGGTCAGCGATGCCGAGCAGAACATCAACTGGACCTACGGGTTGAGCGACAGGCGTTCGACCCTGCCGGCGACGGTCTACGTCAGCCTCCTGTTCGCGGCTTTCGTGCTGCTGGTGTTCGTTCCGACCGACCTGCTGCTGAGGTGGGTCGGCTTCTGACGGCCCGCATCGCAGGCGTCGGGATCGACGCTCACCCCGTGGTTTCGGTAAATCCCCTTGGCGCGCGGCAAAGGGGCTGCCTTATACTTCGTCCCAGCATCCAGAACGGGGTACGAACCCCGGCCAACCTGCCTCCCCGGGCAAGGTGGCTCGCACCGCAAGGTGCGGATGCGGCCGGAAGGCAACGAAGCGGGTGAAAGCTCACTGAACCCTCCGGCGCTCGATCAGGCTCGGAGGGTTTTTCATTCCTGCCTCCCGCCAGACGCGCGCCACTCGTTGGACCCCCGGTCAGGTCTCGATCGCCCAGAAGGGCCCTGGAGGTTTGACCATGGACCGTTACTCTGCCGCCCCGCGCTTCGTCGCGGAACCAATCCGCGATCCGATCGAATCGGCCGTCGCTGCCGTCGGGCATCGCTCGCGCGGCGCACTGGCCGCGCTGATGCCGGCGCTAGTGAGGTACTGGCACGAACTGCCGGGCCATTCGCGCGTCGAGCGCAGGCGCTGGCTCGAGGCGACGCGTGCGCGGGTGCATGCGGGCGAAGCGACGGCGCGGGCCTTCGTGCCTCACGCGCTCGGCGACCACGACGAGGATGTCGTTTTCACCGCGACCGCCGAGTATGTCGGCGCGCACCCGGTGAGCATCGAGCGCCGCAAGGCGGTCATCGACGAGGCAACGGAGTGGATCCGCCGCGGACTCGCGCTCAATCGCGGCGCCGTGTTCGCTGCCTTGCTGGCCGTCGGCGACGCCGCGATCGACGATGCGCTCGGCGGGCTGCGGCTGATCCTCACACCTGAGGAGATCGAAGTGGTGTGCCGGCGCGCGGCCGTAGATCGCTCTCGTGCGACACGCGCGTTCCTGGCCGAATGGCTCGAGTTGCTCGACGCTGCGGGGCAGCCGGAGGTCGCGGGTCGCGCGCTCGTCGCCGAAGCGCTCCTCAGGGCTGCGCCGGCGTCGCCGTGAGCGCCGCGTCCACCGCGGGCGTCTGAATTGTCGTCAGCCAGTTCGAGACGTCACGAGGCTTGCGGTCGTTCAGCCACGCGAACACCAGGGTGTGCCAGCTGACCCGCTGCACGTAGGCACGCGTCTCGTTGAACGGAATGTTCTCGACCCAGACGTCGGTCTCCATCGGCGCGGCCGGCAGCCAGCGCCGCGCGGCGGCAGGGCCTGCGTTGTATCCCGCCACGGCCAGCGGTACCTGACCTGCGGCGCGGTCGATGAGGCTCTTCAGGAACGCGGAGCCGAGCGGGACGTTCACGGATGGGATCAGCAGCGAGGCTTGGGTGGGCGCCGGCAAGTCGGCCTTGCGGGCAGTGCGGCGCGCCGTCTCCGGCATCAGCTGCATCAGCCCCAGCGCGCCCGCGCTCGAGCCGGCATCCGCGCGGTAAAGGCTTTCCTGGCGGATGATCGCGTAGATCAGTTGCGGCGGCAGGCCGGTGCGCGCCGACGCGGCGCGCACGTCGCCGTCGTACGGCCGGGGATAAAGGAGGTCGTAGTCGTTGAAGATCCCCTGTTTCGCAGCCGCCGAGATCGCCTGGATGTGCCAGCCCCAGCGCGCGGCGAGGCCGACGGACTGCGCCTGTTGCTCGGGTTTCAGCGTGTCGAAGGTCGCTCGCCACTCCGTGCCGGCTTCGTTGCCGAGCTTGCAGAGCAACAACTCGCGGGCACGGACGAAACCCGGTTCCGTCCCGAGCAACGCGATCTGCGCGTCGTCGAGCGGCAGCGGCTTGAGATTCGGCGCGAAGGGTCGGCCGAGCCGTGCGGCCGAATACACCGCATACCAGTTGTCCGTCGGGATCACCGCGGCGTAACCCTCGCGCGCCGCGGTCATGTCGCCGCGCTGCTCGGCGGCGCGCGCAGCCCAGTATCGCCAGCGGTTCTGGTCACGCAGCGATTCGGGCATCGCATCGATCGCCGTGCGGACCCGGGCCCAGTCGCCGGCCCAGAGCGCGGCGCGAACGTGCCATTCGTGGCCGCGCTCGTCGAAGTCTTCCGGCCGGGCCTTCGCGAAGAACTCCAGCGCCCGTGGCAGGCGGCTCCAGGCCTGAGAAACCCCGACGGCGAGGGCGAACGGACTTGCCCCGCGCTCGTCGAGACGGCGCGACTCCACGAGCGAGGGATAGAGCGAGGCGGCCGCATCCGCATCGCTGCGCGCGAAACGTTGCCACCCGTCGAGCAGGGCCTTGGTCTCGACCGTTCGATCGGGGGCCGCAATCAGCGCGTTGATCGCGGTCGTCGGCTGTTCGATCAGGGACGCCCACTGCAGGATCGGAGCAGCCGTCGATTCCGGCAGAGACTTGGCGAGGAATCGCGCGAGCCCCGCTTCGCCGGCGCCCAGCGCGAGCCGTGCGCGCTGCTCCACGAGATCGTTGCCGAGACCGCCGCGTGCCCGCAGCCAGTCGAACGCGGCGTCGCACGTGTCCGGGAGGCTTTTCGGTGTCTGCCAGGTTTCAGCGACGGCTGGCGCGAGGTCCTCGGTACGGCCGAGCGCGATGCGGGCCGAGTACCACTGGCAGCGCAGGTTCGCGTCCTCGCCGTCGCGCTCGAGCACGAACTCCTCGGCGTACTTTTCCCAGGCCCGTCGATTGGCGAGGCTCTTCAGCCAGTCGCGACGCAGCCCGCGTGCGACGGGCTGGCCGTTCACCGATGCAAGGAACGTCTCGATCGAACTGTCGAGCGGCAGCAGGCCTGCGACCGGGGCATCGGGCTTCGGCGCCGGGACCAGCGTCAGTTGCCGCTCGAGCCGGGCGGCCTGGAGGTAGGGGTAGAGGGGGTAGGTGCGCAGCGCGTCGCTGTCCGCGGGTGGCGGTTCGAGTGGCGCGGTCTCGACCGTCGACCAGGCCGACTGGAACTGCGCTCGGGCCTCGGCGTAAGCGTCGCCCTCGGCGCCGGCATCGGTCGCCAGGAAGGCGAGGCAGCAGAACATGATCCCTACGATGCGTTGCAGCATCGGCGCAGTGTATCTCGCTCCGGGCACGCGTTTCCCTTGTCCCGCAAGACGCCCGGGGCCGGTTCAGGATGACTCTTACACACGGTAAGGGAACTTGACTAAGAGTAAACAAGAATATACAAGGGGTCGCATCGCGTCGGCGCAGACCGGCGCGACTTCTTGCGGACCGACAGACGTGCATCGGGGGATACAGATGAAACCTGCCTTTGGTTGCTCTCTTGTGCTGCGTGCAGCAGTGACGCTTGCCCTGGTCGCGGGAACGCGCCCGGCTCTTGCCGAAGATCAGAAAGACAGCCTCGCGCTCGAGGAAGTCGTGGTCACGGCCACCAAGCAGCTCGAGACGCTCGACAGGACCGCGGCCGCCATCACGGCCGTCACGTCCGATGCCCTCGGTCCCGGCGGCATCCGCGAGATCCGCGACCTCGCCGTTTCAGTGCCTAACCTCTCGGTCGGCGACCAGTTCGGCGTGAACCGCACGTTCATCCGCGGCATCGGCATGACGAGCATCGACCTCGGCGCGGACGGCGCCGTGGCGTTCCTGCAGGACGGCTCGATGATCCCCCGCCCGTCGCAGCAGTTGACCGGCTTCTACGACCTCGAGCAGGTCGAAGTACTGCGCGGCCCGCAGGGCACGCTGTACGGACGCGGCGCCACCGCGGGCGTGGTCAACATGATCACCAAGAAGCCGACCGAGGAACTCGACGGCTACGTCCGTCTCACGGGCGGCAACTATTCGGCCTACACGATCGAAGGAGCGCTCGGCGGTCCGCTGCTCGGCGACACGCTCGAGGGCCGCATCGCGGGCAAGATCGACAAGCGCGACGGCTACGGCAGGAACCTGTTCACGGGCAAGGACATCGACGACCTCGACAGCCAGGCGGTGCGCGGCAGCCTGCGCTGGAAGGCGAGCGATTCGGTCACGGTCGACCTGATCGGCGACTACTTCAAGGAAGACGACTTCAACTACGCGTTCCACTATTTCGGCACCACCGTCGTGCCGGAGGACTCGCTCCCGCACAACGCGCTGGGCGGCCGGACGATCTTCGATTACGCCGCGGCCAAGGGCAGGAAGCCCGACCTGCGCAACATCGTCTCGGACCTCAATCCGACCAACGAGCGCGAGGGCAAGAGCGGCACCGGCATCGTCGAATGGCAGATCAGCGACGACTGGTCGATCAAGTCCGTGACGGCATGGCGCAAGTTCGACCGCTTCCTGCAGGACGACCTCGACAGTTCCGACGTCGACATGTTCGGCGTCAACAACTACACCGAGAACAGCGAGTCCTGGGGCGAGGACATCACGGTGCAGGGCAAGACCGGGACGATCGACTGGCTGTTCGGCGCGAACTGGTTCACCGAGGACCTGCATGGCGAAGTGCAGGTGCCCCTCACGAACCTGGGCTTGCTGTTCGGCCTGCCGGCAGACTTCTTCAACGACGGCTTCTACTGGCAGAACGGCGATGTCGCCATCGACGCGTGGGGCGCGTTCGCGCAGGCCAGGTGGAACATCAGCGACCGCTGGGCCGTCACCGGGGGCCTGCGTTACAACTACGAGAAGCGCAAGGGCACCGGCTATTTCCGGTTCGACGCGCTCGGCGTCAACGTCCCGACAGACAGGGAGAAGGACTGGGACAAGGTCACCCCGAAGCTGCTCGTGGAGTTCAAGCCGACGGAGAACAGCCTGCTGTACGCGCAGTACACGGAAGGCTTCAAGTCCGGCGTGATCAACGTGGGCAGCCTCAATGACGTGATCGATCCCGAGTACGTCGATGCCTACGAAGTCGGTTACAAGACTCTCTTTGCCGAGGGGCGCGCCTCGCTGCGCGCGGCGGCATTCTATTACGACTACACCGACCTGCAGGTCGGCTTCGTCAACGAGCAGAGCGTCGTCGAGACGGTCAACGCCGCGTCCGCCGAGATCAAGGGCGTCGAGCTCGAGATCACGTCGCGACTCACCGAGGACCTGACGGTCGAGTTCTCGGGCACCTATCTCGATGCCGAGTACACGGATTTCGTGACCGGCGATTACCGGCAAGACTTCGCGCTGGTGCAGCTGAAGGGCAACTCCCTGCAGAACGCTCCGGAGTACACGCTGCGTGCGGCCTTCGATTACAAGCACCCGGTGTCCGACTCGGGCGCCGTCGTGGCGCGCATCGAAGGCTCGTACCAGGACAAGGTGTACTTCACCGAGTTCAACAACGACGACGCGGTGCAGCCGGCCTATGGCCTTCTCAACGTGATGGCAGGTTACGAGGGCGGCGACGGCAAGTGGTCCGTCACGGGCTGGGTGCGCAATGCCACCGACGAGTTCGTGATCAGCAACAACATCATCACGGCGCCGCTGTACGGCAGCATCCGCGTCGGCTCGCTGTTGCCGCCGCGCACCTACGGCTTGACCGTCGCCTACAACTTCTAGGCGCACGCCGTGGTGGACACGCTGCATGTCGGCGATGTGCGTGTCCGGAGGGTCGAGGAGTGGCAGGGGAACTTCCTGCCGCCCTCGGCCTTCTTCGTCGGCTTCGACGAGGCGGACTTCCGCCGCGTCGTCGAACCCCTGGCGCCCGACTACTACAGCCCGGACGTCGACAGCATCTACGCATTCCTGCAGAGCTGGCTGCTCGAGGTCGATGGCCTGCGCGTGCTGTTCGACACCGGCGCCGGCAACGACAAGGATCGGCCCGGCATCCCGATCTTCGGCAACCTGAGCACGCCGTTCATGGAGCGCTTCGCGGCCACGGGCATCCTCGCGGAGCAGGTCGACGTGGTGATCTGCTCGCACCTGCACATCGACCACGTCGGCTGGAACACGCGACTCGATGCCGGCCGCTGGGTGCCGACGTTTCCGAACGCGCGCTATCTGTTCTCGGGCGTCGACCGGGAGTACTGGGATCCCGCCGGCGCCGGCGCGCGACCGACCGAAGGCGGCGCGTTCGTCAATTCCGGCGTGTTCGAGGACAGCGTGCAGCCGCTGCTCGACGCGGGCCGGGCCGAGTTGATCGGCGACGGCTACCGGCTCTCGGAGAGCATCACGCTGCAGGCCGTCCCCGGGCATACGCCGGGTCACCTTGCGATGAACCTGCGCTCGCGCGGCGAGGAGGCGATCTTCGTCGGTGACGTGCTGCATCACCCTCTGCAGGTGCACTACCCGCACTGGAACAGCCCGTACTGCGAGGATCAGTCCCAGGCACGCATCACGCGCCGGCGCATCCTCGACGAGGCCGCCGATCGCGAGGCACTGCTGGTGCCGGCGCATTTCGGCGGCGTGCACTGCTGCCGCGTCCGGCGCGACGGCGAACACTTCATCCCGGTGCTTGAGGCATGAACGCAAAGCTGCAGATCGATCCCGCCGCGTACCGGTTCGATCCCGCGGACCCGGACCTCATTCGCGACCCGTACCCCTACTATCGTGTCATGCGCCAATCCCCCGGCTTGCATCGAGCGGCAGGGGGGTACTGGGTCGCGTCCCGCCACGCGGACGTGCGCGAAGTCCTCTCGAACCCCGCGTTCGGTCAGGGCGATTTCGTCCGCAACATCCAGCTGTTCTACGGGCCGTCGTTCGATCCGATGCGGCATTCGTCCTACCGCTGGCTGTCGGAGGTGTTCCTCATGCAGGACCCTCCCGCCCACACACGCCTGCGCAAGCTCGTCTCGTCGGCGTTGACGCCGAAGCGGGTCGCGTCGATGCAGCCGCGCATCGAGGCCATTACGGAGCAGTTGCTCGACAAAGTGGAGCCAAGAGGGCGGATGGAAGTGCTGTGGGACTTCGCTTACCAGCTGCCGACGCTCGTGATGTGCGACATGCTCGGCCTCGAGGAGTCCGAGCGAACGCCGGAGAACCTTGTCCGGCTCACGCGTGCGGTGGCCGAATCGTTCATCGTGTTCGAGACTCGCGTGCTCACCGACGCGGAACTCGCGAATGCGAACGCGCAGATGGACTACCTCAACGATTTCTTCGGCGCGCTGTATGAGCGCCGCAAGGCCAGTCCCCAGGACGACCTGACGAGCGCGCTGGTGCAGGCCCGCGAGGACGGCGGCACCCAGCTGAGTCGTGCGGAACTCGTGAACGTCGTGGTGGCCATGTTCGGCGCGGGATTCGAGACCACGGCGCACCTGATCGGCAACGGCCTGCTGTCCCTGCACCGCGACCGCGTGCAGTGGGACACGCTGATCCGGGACCCGCAAGAGTTCGCGCCTCGCACGGTGGAAGAGGTGCTGCGCTTCGAATCCTCGCTGCAGGGCAGCTATCGCACGGCGTTGCTGCCAGTGACCGTGGCCGGCACGCACGTGCAGCCGGGCGCGAAAGTGCTGTGCGGCATCGGCTCGGCCAACCGCGACGAGGACGTGTTCGAGCGGCCTGACGCCATGGACATCAGGCGCAGGGACTCACGGATGCTGTCCTTCGGCGGCGGCATCCACCACTGCGTGGGCCAGCAGCTGGCGCGCCTCGAGGGACGCGTTGCGTTTACTGCGATCGCGACTCGGCTGCCGCAGATGACGGTGAATACGCAGAACCCGGCCTGGCGGCCCGGCTTCCTGTTCCGTGGCCTCAAGGAACTCCACGCCGAGTGGTGATGACCTGCGCCTGCCTGAAGGGGGCGGACGAAGTCCTGGGCGGCCTCAGTTCCTCATCTTCTCGACGAAGGCGCGGATCCGGCTCCTGAACCCTTCCTCGCCGCTCAAGAGCGTCTGCTGACGGTCCTCGTTTGCGACGGCCGCCTCCAGGCTCGGCGCGGCCATGCCCACTTCGAGCCCTTGTTTCGTCAGTGCCAGTCCCACGGGATCGGCCTGCAGCAGCTGCTGCACCACTCGCTCGCCGGCGGCTTCGAGCTCCTCGGGCGCAACGACGGCCGAGACGAGTCCCAGCGTCTGCGCGCGCGCTGCGTCGATGAAGGATCCGGTCATCAGTAGATCGGCCGCCACGGAAGCGCCCACCAGGCGGGGCAGGCGGTAGCTCATGCCGACGTCGCAACCGCTCAGTCCCACCTTGATGAAGGCGGCGTTCATGCGTGCGTCGGGCGTGCAATAGCGAATGTCGGATGCGACGGCGAGGGCGAACCCACCGCCCGAGGCCGCGCCCTGCACGAGACACACGATCGGCTGCGGGCAGCGGCGCATCGCGATGAAGATGCTGCTGAGCCGCTGCTGGAACGCCAGGCGCGCCGGCATGTCGAGGCGGGTGATGAGATCTGCCATCTCGCGCAGGTCGAGCCCCGCGCAGAAGGTCTTTCCTGCGGCGCGCAGCACGACGACGCGAGTCGAGCGATCCTGGCAGAGCCGGCCGAAATAGCCGGCCAGTTCGTCGATCATGCACTCGTTCATCGCGTTGAGCGCGTCGGGCCGGTCGAGCGTCACCCAGTCGGCGGCGGCGCGCTTCTCGACTCTGAGCGTCTGGTATGCGGGGGTGGTCATGCAGGGCCTCCTCAGCGGGCCGCGAGCACGCCGCCGTCGAGCGGGATGATGTTGCCGGTCATGTACGCGCCGGCGCGCGAGCTCAGGAACAGCGCGAGTCCCGCGACGTCCTCCTGCGCACCGGGCCGGCCCAGCGGGATGAAGTTCATCATCTCCGTGCGGCGCCCTTCATCCTTCATCACGAAGTGCGTCATCTTCGAAGGGAAAAAGCCCGGTGCGATCGCGTTGACGAGAATGCGCCGCGGGGCGAGCTCGGCCGCGAGGCTGACCGTCAGGTGGTGGATGGCCGCCTTGCTGGCGCCGTAGGACCACGCCTTCATGACCTGGCCCGAAATGCCATAGATCGAACCGACGTTGATCACGCGCGCGGGATCCTCGGTGCTGGCCGCGGCTTCGAGTTGCGGCAGCAGGGCCTGCACCAGCTGGAAAGGCGCCCGCACGTTGACGGCCATGACGGAGTCGAACGCCGCGGCCGGGAATTTCTCGACCGGTGCGCCCCAGGTGATGCCCGCATTGTTCACGAGGACGTGCAGCCGCGGCTCCTGGGCCGAGATCGTCTTCACCACCTCATCGAGGCCTTCGGGCGTCGCAACGTCGCCCTGTATGGCACGCACGTCACCCAGTTCCGCCAGCCGCTTGCGTGCATCCTCCAGCGGCTCGGGCTTGCGGCCGGTGATGTAGACCCGGGCGCCCGCCCGGACGAAGCCTTCGGCCATCATCAGGCCGATGCCGGACGATCCGCCCGTGATCAGCACCGTCTTGCCCTGCACGGAAAAGAGTCGCTCGAGCTGCTGTGTGTCCACGTTCGGTGCCCCTCCCGGGGTGGCTGCCTATGTTTATGAAGAAAAAGAAACCACTGGTAGATTTTTTATACCGTCAGTATACTCGGCCGCATCCGCCGGGTCATGCGGCTCGGGCGGGTTTCCGCCGACGGGGATGATGCAATGCAACGGGACGACAAGGCACCGCCGGCTTTCGCCACGCGTTCGGGCATCCCGCTCAAGCCCAGCTATGGCCCCGACGACGTGCCCGCCGATCATCGCGCATTGGCGGGGGCCTTGCCCGGCCAGCCTCCGTACCATCGCGGCTGTTTTCCGCAGGGGTACCGCTCCAAGCCCTGGCGCATCTTCCAGCTGAGCGGCTTCGGCAAGCCCGAGGACGAGAACGAGCGCATCAAGTTCCTGCTGAAAAACGGCGAGACCGGCTTCCTGATGGAGCACGATCGCAACACGGCAGACCACCTCTACAACGTCGATCACCCGGACGTCGTCGCGCGCCGCGAGGACGTGGGGATGACGGGCGCGGTGATGCAGAGCGTGCGCGAAGTCGCGATCTGCATGGACGGCCTGCCGATCGAGCGTACCTACGGCCACGCCGGCGGCGCGGTGGTGCAGCATGCGCCGTTTGCGCTCGCAGCCTACTGGACAGTGGCGCGGCGTCGCGGCATCGACCTGCGCGAACTCGGCGGCACCGGCCAGAGCGACTTCTTCCTCACGTACCTGGGCTGTGTCACCAAGCAGCAGGTGCCGACGGCGGCCGGCCTGCGGCTCAACGCCGACATCATCGAGTTCTGCGGCGCGAACCTGCCGAAGTGGGTGCCGGTATCGATCGCCGGCTACAACGGCGGCGACACGGGCCTCAATGCGTGGCAGGAACTCGGTGCCGTGATGGCTAATGCGATCGAGTACCTCGACGAGGTGAAGCGTCGCGGCCACATGGACATGACGGCGGCGGCGCATCGTGTCGGCGGCGTCAACTTCCGCACGACGATGGAGATCTTCGAGGACGCCGCCAAGCTGCGCGCCGCGCGCAAGATGTGGCACACGCTGCTGCGCGAGCGCTACGGCGTCACCGACGAGCGAGCGCTCAAGATGCGCATCCACATCGTGACGTCCGGCGCGTACATGACCTACCAGCAGCCGTTCAACAACATCGTACGCGGCACTCTGATGGCGCTCACGGCGGTGCTCGGCGGAACGCAGTCGCTCGGCGTCTCGGGTTACGACGAGGCGATCTCGATCCCGAGCGAGCACGCCCACCAGATGTCGGTGCGCATCCAGCAGATCCTCGAACACGAAACCAACATCCCCGCGGTGACCGATCCGCTCGGCGGCTCGTACTACGTCGAGGCGCTGACGGCCGAACTCGAGCGCCGCGGCTGGGAATTCGTCGACCAGATCCTGGCGCAGGGCGGCTTCCTCGCGACGATCGACTCGGGCTGGCTGCACGCCCGGGCGCGCGAGAACCAGCACGCGCAGGCGCTCGCCGAGATGAACGGCCAGCTCAAGATCGTCGGTGTCACCGACTTCAAGGACGACATCACGCCGTTCGAAGTCGACGGCTTCCCGCCGGTGAGCGATGCGTACGAGGTGGCGCTCGAACGATTGAATGCCGTGCGCCGCGAGCGTCACGAGGCGGGCGCTGCCGAGGCGCTGCGCAATCTCGAGCGCACCTGCCGCAACACGGACAACATCATGCCGGCGATGATGCAGGCGCTCGACGCCGAGGTGACGCTCGGCGAAGTGGGCGAGGTCTTCCGGCAGGCCTGGGGCGACTGGAAGACGCCCGAGCTCGTCTGACGCCGCGGAGGTTACAGACCATGGACGCAGCACCCCGCATTCTTCTCGCCAAGACGGCCCTCGACGGCCACTGGCGCGGCATTTCGGTCGTCGCCCGCGCGCTGCGCGACGGCGGGTTCCAGGTGATCCTGGGCGGCATGATCACGGGACCGGAGATCGTCCGCGCCGCGGTCGACGAGGACGTGGACCTGGTCGGGCTCAATATCGGCGGGCACGTCGAGGTGGCGGAACGCATCATTGCGGAAATCCGCTCGTCGCGGCCCGACCTTCCGGTGTTCGCCGGCGGCGTGATCGCGCCGTGGGCCGCGAAGCGCTTGAAGGCGCTCGGCGTCGAGGTGTACCCGCCGGGCTCGAGTCTGGACGACATCGTGGCTTCCGCGCGCCGATTGACGGGCCACGAACAAGCCAGCGCGTAGACGACAGGGCGCGCCCTCATCGTCGTAGGCGCCTACGGGCCGGGGTCTCTTCGCAGGGACGCCGCAAGTACGTCCCTGTAGGCTCCGCACGCGACTTCCTGTCGCGTGACGGCCCTGCGAAGAGACCCCGACCCGAAGACGCACGACGCATCGGCGCGCATCGTTGCTCCGCGCTCGTTCGAGTCGTAGAAGATTGTTGCGCGCTAGGCGCGGAGCAACCGCGCGAGCAGGTCGTGCGAGGCAGAGGCGAGATCGAGGTCGCCGGACTGGAGGAGTGGAAGCGCGCGAGCGAAATCATCGCTCGCGAGCAGTGCGTTGGTGCGCTGCATGAGTTCCGCGTCGATCAGGCCGTGCAGCGCAAGCCTCAGCAGCCGCTGTTGCCGCTGCACCATCTCCCCCGACTCGACGAGGTGCTGCCGATGGCGAGCAATGGCGCCCCAGAGCGCGTCCGTTCCGCGGTCCTCGCTTGCCACGGTTTCGACGACCGGCGGCCTCCAGGCGTCGGCCGGCAGGTGATGGACCGCGCGCTCGATGTCGAGCCGTGCCGCGGAGGCGCCGTCGCGGTCCGCCTTGTTCAGCACGAAGACGTCGGCCATTTCCATCAGCCCCGCCTTTACCGATTGCACTTCGTCGCCCGTGCCCGGCGTCATCACGACCACCGTCGTCGTGGCGGCCTCGACGATGTCGAACTCCGTCTGGCCGACGCCTACCGTCTCGATGATCACCCAGGGCCAGCCCGCGGCATCGAGCGCGCGGATAGCGAAAGGCGTGGCGAGCGCGAGACCGCCCGCGCGAGTCTCCGCCGTCATCGAGCGCACGAACACGCGCTCGTCGGCCGTGGTGTGCTCCATGCGCAACCGGTCGCCAAGCACCGCGCCTTGCGTGAATGGAGACTTGGGATCGAGCGCAAGCACGGCCACCCGTTCGTTGCGCTGCACGGCGGACTTGAGCATCGAGCCGACGAGCGTGGACTTGCCGGCGCCGGGAGCGCCGGTGATGCCGATGGTGCCGGCCCGGCCCGTGCGGCGCGCGAGCAGGGCGTCGATGCGCGTGGCGTCCGTCGGCCGGCGATCGATCAGCGTCAGCACCCTCGCGAGCGACGCGCGATCGCCGTCGAGGAGGCGCCGGACGAGAGTCTCGTGCGGCGCTTCGCTCACAGCGCCTTGCGCAGCAGCGGCACCAGCGCTTCGGCGTTTGCGATCGGGCGCGGGTTGGTGCCGCACCAGATGTCCTGGAACGTGTAGCCGGCGAGCGGCGCGAGGTCGGCCTCCTTCAGGCCCACCGCGGTGAGGCTGCGCGGCATGCCGAGACCACGGATCGCCGCGTCCGCCAGTTCGTGCGCCGGACGGTTCGGCTGGCCGAACGCGATGCTGATCAGCTTCTGCCGGTCGCCGTTGACCACGCTGTTGTACTCGAGCGCGAACGGCGCCATCACGCACGACGTGTAGCCGTGCGGCACGTTGAACGAGCCGCCGAGCGCGTGGCCGACCGCGTGGCTGATGCCCATCGGCAGGCCGCACACGATCGACACCATCGAGCACCATGCGCCCATCTGGCACATCTGGCGCGCTTCGATGTCGTTGCCGTTCGCCTTCACGCGCGGCAGGCCCTGCGAGAGCAGGCGCACGGCGTTCATCGCCATGCCGTCGTAGTAGTCGTTCGAGTTGAGCGAGCCCAGCGTCTCGAACGCGTGGTCGAACGAGCGTACGCCGGTCGAGAGCCAGATCCACTCGGGCGTGTGCACGCAGATCGTCGGGTCGAGGATGATCGCCTTCGCCGCCATCTTCGGGTGCACGTAACCCTGCTTGACGTTCGTCACCTTGTCCGTCGCGCCGGAAAGCGCGTTGAACTCGCCGCCGGACAGCGTCGTCGGCGCGATCACGACCGGCAGGTCCGGCCCTTCGAATGCCGGCGCCGTGACCGAGTGATCCGGGTGGACGACGATGTGGTACGGCTCCATCGATTCCGGCGTGCGCAGCCCGTGCTTCAGGCACACCGCGAGGATCTTCGTGAGGTCGGTGGCCGAGCCGCCGCCGATGGAGGCGAGCATGTCCGGCGCGAGGGGCTCCGCCATCTTCACGGCGGCGCTGACGTCTTCGCGCGGCACGTGCGGCCGCACGGAGTCGAACACGCCGACCAGCTTCCTGCCGAGGGCGCGACGGACCTTCTCGATCTCGTCGGTCTTCGTGTTCAGCGTGTGGCTGCAGACGAGGAACACGCGCTTCGCGCCGAGGATCTCCGCCTCCTGGGCGAGGGCTTCGGCGAGCGGGCGGCCGCTGTGGACGCGCTCGAGGGACGTCAACGGGATCATCGTGGAATACATGGACGGCTCCGTCGCAAGTGGCGTGAGTGACCCTGGGCCGCTCGATTGTAACGACACTACCGATGGTGTACAAAGTATTACTCACGGGAAAGCAGAAACACTGGCGGGTATCGGGCCGGCAATGGCCCGACCGCAGGGGGAGTCATGAGCCGGCCGGACAACACCACCCCACCGGGACACTCGGATCCGCGCGTTCCGCCACGCGATCGCTGCGTCGTGCGCTACCTCATCGACCGCTGGGCGGCCGAGCGCGGCGACCAGGTCTACGTCATCTTCGATGCGGCGCAGCAATGGACGTACCGCGAACTGCGCGAGCGCGTGATTTCGGTGGCAGTCGGCCTGCAGCGCCAGGGCGTGAAACAGGGCGACTTCGTGCTCTGCTGGCAGCCGACGTCGCCCGAGATGCTGCTCACGTACTACGCGCTCAACTACCTCGGCGCGATCTTCGTGCCGATCAACACGGCGTATCGCGGCGGCCTGCTCGAACACGTCATTGCGAACTCGGGCGCAACGATCGCCATCGTGCACGCCGACCTCCTGCCGCGCCTCAGGGACGTGAAGCTCGCGAGCCTCGACAGGCTCATCGTCACCGGGCCGGGCGATCTCGCATCCGCGCCGCTGCCGGCCGTGCCGTTCGCGTCGCTCGCCGGCAAGGAATCGGAACTGCAGCCGCTTGCGCGCCCCATCGAGCCCTGGGATACCCAGTCGATCATCTACACGTCCGGCACGACGGGCCCCTCGAAGGGCGTGCTCTCGTCGTACCTGCACATGTACACGAACCCGGGGCCGGAGGCGTGGTACTTCGTGGACGGAAACGACCGCTTCCTCGTCAACATGCCGATGTTCCACATCGGCGGCATGGGCCTGCCGTTCGCGATGCTGGTGCGCGGCGGCTCCATCGTGCTGCCGGAGCGCTTCTCGACCGACACGTTCTGGCCGCTGGTGCGCGGCACGGAGGTCACGGTCGTCTTCCTGCTCGGCGTGATGGCGACGTTCCTGCTGAAGGCGCCCCCGGGTCCGCAGGACCGCGATCACAAGGTGCGCAAGACGTTCATCGTGCCGCTCAGCGACGGCGCGCAGGAATTCCACGAGCGCTTCGGTACCGACGTGTACACGATCTTCAACATGACCGAGATTTCCTCGCCCATCGTGTCGGAGCCCAACCCGAAGGTGCGCGGCACCTGCGGCAAGGTGCGCCCGGGCGTCGAAGTGCGCCTCGTCGACGAGAACGACTGCGAGGTGCCGGTCGGCACCGTCGGCGAGATGATCGTGCGCGCCGACCGGCCCTGGGCCATGAATCACGGCTACAACAAGAACCCGGAGGCGACCGCCCGCGCCTGGCGCAACGGCTGGTTCCACACGGGCGACGCGTTCCGCATGGACGCCGACGGCAATTTCTTCTTCGTCGACCGGATGAAGGACGCGATCCGCCGCCGCGGCGAGAACATCTCGTCGTTCGAGGTCGAGGCGGAGATCGTGCGCATCCCCGCCGTCCGGGAGGCGGCGGCGGTCGCGGTGCCGAGCGAACTCGGCGAGGACGAGGTCATGGCGGTGGTCGCGCCGGCGCCCGGGCAGACGATCGATCCGGCGCAGCTCATCGAGTTCCTGCGCGACCGCCTGGCGTACTTCATGATCCCGCGCTACGTGCGCATCCTGCCCGAGCTGCCGAAGACGCCGTCGTCGAAGGTGCTCAAGACGCAGTTGCGCACGGACGGCATCACCGCGGATACCTGGGACCGCGAGAAAGCCGGTATCGTCATCCGGCGTGACCGGATCGGAGGCTGAGGCGTGGCGGCAAGGAAAGAGCAAACCGGCGGCGCCGGCCGAACTGCGCACCGAGGTGCAGGAGTTCAAGCGGCGCCGCATCCTCGAGGAGGCGCGCGAGCTGTTCTTCGCCCACGGGTACGAGGCGACGACGCTCGACGCGATCGCCGAGGCGCTGAACGTCACCAAGCCGTTCCTGTACTCGTACTTCCGCAACAAGAGCGAGATCCTCAACGCGATCTGCGAGATCGGCATCACCAAGTCGATCGAGGCGCTCGACGACGCGCTCGCGACGAAGCTCGCGCCGCCCGAGAAGCTGCGGCTGATCGTCGACAGCGTCACGACGATCATCATCACCAACCAGAAGTACATCGTCGTCTACACGCGCGAGGAAAAGAACCTCGAGCACAAGGAAGCGAAGTACCTGATCGGCCTGCGCCGCGACTTCGACCAGCGTCTCGCGAAGCTGCTGGAGGAGGGCGCCGAGGCAGGCGACTTCGACGTCGAAGACGCCGCGCTGACGGCGGTCTCCATCAGCGGCCTCATCACCTGGGTGGCCAACTGGTTCCGCCCGGGCCGCCACGTGCAGACCGACGTCGTCAGCCACACCATCCGCCTCGTCGACCGGATGGTGTCGAAGCGGCCTCGCCGATAACCGACTGGAGCGCTCCATGGCCATGCGCCGCACGATTTTCGAGTCCGAGCACGAAACCTTTCGCGACAATGCCCGTCGCTTCTTCCAGCAGGAGATCGGCCCGCACGGCGAACGCTGGCGCGAGGCCGGCGTCGTGGATCGCGACGCCTACCTCAAGGCGGGCGAGCAGGGCTACCTGATGATGTGGGCCGACGAGAAGTACGGCGGCGCCGGCGTGCAGGATTTCCGCTACGAGCAGGTGCTGATCGAGGAGAACATCCGCCACGGCGAGTCGAGTTTCTACCTCAACCTGCATTCGCGCCTGGTCGGCCCCTACATCGGGCAACTCGGCAACGACGAGCAGAAGGAGCGCTTCCTGCCGCCCTGCATCCGCGGCGAGAAGATCCTGGCCGTGGCGATCACCGAGCCCGCGGCCGGCAGCGACGTCGCCGGCCTCAAGACGCACGCCGAGGACGGCGGCGACCACTGGCTGCTCAATGGGTCGAAGACCTACATTTCGAACGGCCAGTTGGCCGACGTCGTGGTCGTGGTCGCGCGCACCGTGCCGGAGCAGCGTTACGGGCTCGGGCTGTTCCTCGTCGAGCGCGGCATGGAGGGCTTCGAGCGCGGCCGCCACCTGAAGAAGGTGGGCCTGCACGCGCAGGACACGTCCGAGCTGTTCTTCAACAACGTGAAGGTGCCGAAGGCGAACGTGCTGGGCGACCCGCAAAAGGGATTCCACGCGCTGACGCACTTCCTCGCCGAGGAGCGGCTGATCGGCGCCGTGCAGTACATGACGGGGGCGCAGCTCGCCTGGGATCTCACGCTCGACTGGGTGAAGGAGCGGCGGATGTTCGGCAAGCCGCTCGGCGCGTTCCAGAACACGCGTTTCAAGCTTGCCGACCTGCGCGCGCAGCTCGACGCCGCGCAGTGCTTCGTCGACACCTGCGTGATGGAGCACCTGGAGGGGCGTCTCAGCGCCGACCTCGCGGCCGAGGCCAAGCTGCTCGCGAGCGAACTCGAGTTCCGCACGGCCGATGACTGCCTGCAGCTGTTCGGCGGCGCGGGCTACATGGACGAATACCGGATCTCGCGGCTGTGGACGACGGCCCGGGTCTCGCGCATCTACGCGGGCACGTCCGAGATCATGAAAGAGATCATCTCCCGCAGCATCGGGCTCGACGACCGGAAGATGACCTGATTCAGTCTGCGCCCGTGCGTCGCCTGCGCGCGACGGCGGGCGCCAGCAGCAGCAACATCAGGAGCGATTCGCGGTCGAGCGCGCCGCCGCCCCCACCGCCCCCACCGCTCGAGGCGGCCTTGGTCACCGTGATCGAGACGCTTCCCGAGTTGTTGCTCGTGTCGGAGTCGTCGACGGCCGTCGCATTGACGCTCACCGCGAACCTGCCCGACTGGTTCGGCCGCAGCCGGATCGAGATGCCGCGGCTGGCACCGGCATCCAGCGTCCCGAAGCTGCAGCTGACGCTCCCTGCGTTCACCGAGCAGGGCGCGTTGTCGGCCGTCGCGCTGTCGATCGAGAACGCCGCAGGGACGGTGATGCCGACGCGCACGTCGTCGGTGGCGGTGATGGCGGTGATCGTGATTCGCGGGTACTCGAACGCCGTGCCCACGGTGGCGGACGCGTTCGCAGCCGCGGACTGGACCGCGACGTTGCCGCGCGCGTCGACTACGATGGAGCCGCTGGACCTGCCGTCGCCCGGGTCGTTGTCGCCGGTGCCGGTGGCGTTGATGCCGAGCACGACGGACGCGACGTTGTCCCCACGCAGTCGCAGTGTCACGGTCGCCGTTCCATTGGCGGGCACGGTTCCAAGCGTGCAGAGGAAGAAGCTCGAAGTCGTCTCGCAGGAACCCTGCGACGGCGTCGCGCCGACGGCGGTGATGCCGCTGTTGAGCGAGAACGCGACGACGGCGCCAGGTACTGGCTGGCTGGCGGCAGTCACGGTGACCGGATAGTCGATCGTGGCTCCGGCGCGCACGCGAGTGACGGAGGGCAACGGCGCGAGCGACAGGTTGACGTTCGGACGCACGTCCAGGCGCGCCTGCGCCGAGCCGTTGGACGAGTCGGCGTCCGCGTCCGCCGAGGCCTGCGCGTTCACCGTAACGCTGCCCGTGACGTCGCTTACGACGTCGACGCGGATCCGGCTGGCGGCGCCGAAGGCCAGCGTGCCGAGCGGACAGTCCACCGACGACGTCGAGATCGAGCACGAGCCGACGGTGGCCTGCGCCTTTGTGGCGCGCAGGTTCGCCGGCAGCGAGAGCGTGAAGCGGCTGTTCGTCGCCGGCGTCAGCCCGATCGAATCGACGTCGAACGTCAGCGTCGCCACACGATGGTCGTAGATTTCGGCGCCGCTGAACAATGCGTAGAGCCGCACGTCGACGTCCGACCGCAGGTCGTATCGCAGGACGGCCAGGTCGCGGCCAGCATCGAGATGCTGGCTGTCGGGTGCGCCAGCCGACGCGATGAGGACGCCCGACAATGAGGACAGGCCCATCAGCGTCGCGTCGAGCCGGCGTGAACCGCCGGGCTCGATCGGCGCTGCATAGGTGCAAAGCCATGACCGTTGTGCGTCGCCGGTCGGCCCGCAGACTGCGTCGGTTCCGGTCACGGCGACGATCTCCATCTCCTGGCTCGGCTGCAGCGTGAGCGATGCGCCGTTGACCGGCTGCGGCCCGGCGGATCGCAATGTGAACGACTGCGTGATCGTGCCGCCGATCTTGATGAACGTCGGGCCCGGCTCGGCGGTGAGAGTCAGTTCCACCAGGGGCAGGGCCCTGATCGCGAGGTACACCTGGTCATTGGAATGGATGTCGTCGTTTGCCGAGCGGATGGACACCGGTACCGTATTCCCCCAGGCCCTCGTGCCGACCAGGCTGATGTCGATGCGGCGGGATTCGCCCGCGAGGATCGTTCCGACCGCGCAGCTGATTTCCGCGGGTGTCGTGATGCAGGGAATGCCAGGGCCGCCTGCGGATACGACGTTGAATAAGCCGGGGTTCTGCATGACGACCGACGCGTTCTCAAGCGCGAGCGGACCGGCATTGCTTGCGGTGATGGAGAATTCCTGCGCCTGTCCGACGTACGCCGACAGCGAATTCGAGGAAAGAACGATGGAACCGTCTGCGGGCGAACTGAACACGACCTGCACGCCCGCGTCGTTGTTCGTCGGCACCGTATCGGCGCGCGCCTGGACCGAAGCGAGCAGAGTCGCAGCCGAGATGAAGTCTCCGCGTACTACGACGTCGACCTGGCGTCTCGTGCCGGCCGCCAGTGTCCCCAGTTGACAGGTCCAGGTGCTCCCTTCGGTGGCGCAGGTGCCGCCCGGGACGCTTGCGCCCCTGATGGCCATGAATCCCGACGTCGAAAGCGTCAGCACGGTCTGGTCGATGCCGAGATTTCCACCGGACACGACGTCGACCGGCACGTGGAGATCCTGCTTCGTGTAGGCGGGGATGCTCGCGCTCGAAAATTCCACGGCAACGTCGGCAAAGGTCGGGGCGGTCAGGCACGTGGCGGCATTCACCTTCGGCGCCATCTGGTCGAGGCTGCACTGGGAGAACGTGCTGCTGCCGTTGATCGTCGGCGACATCAGGTATGTCTGCGGCGTCGTCGAGCACGCCGATCCGCTCACGCCGTCGTGCGGGGCGCCGAAGTTGTGGCCGACTTCATGCGCGGCGACCAGCGACGAGGTGAATGAATCGGAGTAGGTCTGGCTCAGCGACACGGCGAACTGGGAGGCGCAGAGCGTGCCGAGGTACGCGATGCCGATCGTCGAGCTATCGAGGTCGCGGCCCGTCATCAGGTGCGAGAGGCCGCGCGACGCGGCTTGCGGAGTGGACTTGCGGTACGACTCGAACTGGTCGAGCAGCATGTCCGCGACCGTGGAGACCATGCCGCCGTTGTCCGTCAGGACCTTGACGAAGCCCGACGTGACCTTCACGCCGACCTGCGCGCTGAAGATGCCGTCGATGTTGTTGAGCCGCGCGAGCATCTCACCCGAAGCGTCGGCATACGTGGCGGCAAGCTGCGTGTCGCCGACCAGGGCGAGATCGAGTTCCCGGGTCGGAAGCGCGGCGGCGATCGCATCCGCGTTCGCCTTGAGCTCCGCGAAGATCGCCTTGTACGCGGGTTCGGCGTGCGCGTCGCCCGCCGCGCCGCCGTCGCCCGCCGGTGGCTGCAGCACCCGGCAGAAGTCGGGTCCGAGGCCGCTGTCGGTGTCGGCGGCGCGGTAGATCACGGTGGCCGTCTTCGCGAGGCCGGGCAGCGGCGTGTCCAGTTGCGCCTGCGCTTGCCCCGCTGGCGCGAGCACATAGAGTTCCGTGCCGTCGAAGACGAGGCCGTGGATCCCGTCGTCCAGGCGCGTCAGGCGCACCCAGGAGCCGGGGAGGCCGGCCACGGTGCCGCGGTAGAGGGCGTGCGCGGGCAACAGGCCACGATCGGCGGACGACAGCTTGCGGATCACCCGGTCGTTGGATTCCAGCGCAAGCTCGAAGCGCCGCCCGAATGCGTCGAAGCCCGTGCGGGCCGGCCCGGCCGGTTTCTGCACTCCCGCCGCCGGGAGCGACGGCAGGCCCTTCAGGGTCACCGACTCGGCGTAGTGGACCCGTGCCGTCCGCGCAGCCGCATGTGCGGCTGCGGAAACAACCAGGGAAGCCAGAGCGGCGGAGACCAGGGCGATTCTTGTTTTTCTCATCGGGACGGCCCTGCCGCCGATCCAGGAGTGCCTGTGGCCGACGGCTGAGCTTCACTATGCGCATGGATCCCCGGATGGTCAACCCGGACCAGGTCCCGGCCTCGCAGATCGGCCGTCGGCCGGCCCACCGGCTGGCAACTCGGGACTTTCCCCATTTCCAAAAGATTGTGCACTGCCGCAAACTGGCTGCACCCCGGCCGCCTCGCCCCAGGGCGTGCGGCTGCACCTACGGAACCTGACGAAGGGAGACCCTCATGCTGTACTCCGGACCCGCCTTCAGCGTCACGGCGCTGGGCGATGGCATCGTCGAACTCAAGTTCGATCTCGCCGGCGAATCGATCAACAAGCTCAGCAATGCCGTGTTGCAGGACTTTGACGCTGCGACCCAGGCGATCTCGAAGGACAAGGGCGTCAAGGGCGTCGTGGTGACCTCCGGCAAGGGCGTCTTCATCGTCGGCGCCGACATCACCGAGTTCGGCGCGATGTTCGCGGCGGGTGAGGAAGCGATTGCGAAGCACGTGATCGGAGTGAACCGGATGCTCTCACGCTTCGAGGACCTGCCGGTGCCGACGGTGGCCGCCATCAACGGTGTTTGCCTTGGCGGCGGTCTCGAGCTGGCGCTCGCCTGCGACTACCGCGTGATGTCGATGGCCGCGTCGGTCGGGTTCCCCGAGGTGAAGCTGGGCATCTTCCCGGGCTTCGGCGGTTCCGTACGCATGCCGCGCGTGATCGGCATCGACAACGCGGTCGAGTGGATCTGCTCGGGCAGCGAAAAGAAGCCCGACGCGGCGCTGAAGGACGGCGCCGTGGACGCCGTCGTGGCGCCCGAGGCGCTGCGTGATGCGGCCATCGCGATGGTCAAGCAGGCCGTCGCGGGGCGGCTCGACTGGAAGGCCAAGCGCGCCGAGAAGCTCGCGCCCGTGAAGCTCAACAAGATCGAGCAGATGATGGCGTTCAATTCCTCGCTCGGCTTCGTGTCGGCGCAGGCCGGCCCGAACTACCCGGCGCCGGTGCTCGCGATCAAGAGCATGCAGGAATCGGCGGGCCTGGGGCGCGACGCGGCGCTCGAGGTCGAGGGCAAGTATTTCGCAAAGGCCGCGGTCACGCCGCAGGCCAACGCGCTGGTGGGCGTGTTCGTCGCCGACCAGGCCGTCAAGAAGGCGTCCGGTGCGTGGGAGAAGAAGAGCGCGAAGCCGATCGGCCAGGCGGCGGTCCTGGGTGCCGGCATCATGGGCGGCGGCATCGCCTACCAGACGGCGCTCAAGGGCACGCCGATCATCATGAAGGACATCGCCGAGCCCGCGCTCGCGCTCGGCATGAACGAGGCGGGCAAGCTGCTCGCCAAGCAGGTCGAGAAGGGCAAGTCGACGCCCGAGAAGATGAGCCAGACGCTTGGCCGCATCCGCCCGACGCTGAACTACGGCGATTTCGGCAGCGTCGACATCATCATCGAGGCCGTGGTCGAGAACCCGAAGGTCAAGAAGGCGGTGTTCGCGGAGGTCGAGGGCCTGATCAAGGAAGACACGATCATCGCGTCCAACACCTCGACGATCTCGATCAGCTACCTCGCCGAGGGGCTGAAGCGCCCGCAGAACTTCGTCGGCATGCACTTCTTCAACCCGGTGCACATGATGCCGCTGGTCGAGGTCATCCGCGGCAAGAAGTCGTCGGACGAGGCGGTCGCCGCGACGGTGAAACTGGCCTCGAAGATGGGCAAGACGCCGATCGTCGTGAACGACTGCCCGGGGTTCATGGTGAACCGCGTGCTGTTCCCGTACTTCGCCGGCTTCCACATGCTCATGCGCGACGGCGCGGACTTCCAGGCCGTCGACAAGGCGATGGAGAAGTTCGGCTGGCCGATGGGCCCGGCGTACCTGATGGACGTCGTCGGCATGGACACGGCGGTGCACGCCGCGGCGGTGATGGCCGAGGGCTTCCCGGACCGCATGAAGCCGGACTTCAAGGGCGCCACGGAGGTGCTGGTCGAGAACAAGCGCTTCGGCCAGAAGAACGGCAAGGGCTACTACGTCTACGCGCCTGACAAGAAGGGCAAGCCGAAAAAGAGCGTGGACCCGACTACCTACGAGCTGATCGCGCCCGTGTGCGGCCCGCGCAAGGAATTCGCCCCAGAGGAGATCGTCGCGCGCTGCATGGTGCCGATGGTGAACGAGGTGGCGCGCTGCCTCGAGGAGAAGATCGTCGCCTCGCCGTACGAGGCGGACATGGCGCTGCTCTACGGCATCGGCTTCCCGCCGTTCCGCGGCGGCGCGTGCCGCTACGTCGACCAGATGGGTGCGGCGAACTTCGTCGCGTTGGCCGACAAGTACGCGTCGCTCGGCAAGCTCTATGACGCCCCGAAGCTGCTGCGCGACATGGCCGCCGCCGGCAAGAAGTTCTTCGGCTGATCCCGGCCCCAACGAATACACGGAGAGATCAAGATGAGCCTCAATCCTCGCGATGTCGTCATCATCGATGGCGTCCGCTCCGCCATGGGCCGCTCGAAGGGCGGCATGTTCCGCAACGTCCGCGCCGAGGTGCTGTCGGCAGAGCTGATCAAGGCCTTGTTCGCCCGCAACCCCGCCGCCGACATGAACGAAGTCGAAGACGTGATCTGGGGCTGTGTCAACCAGACGCTCGAGCAGGGCATGAACATCGCGCGCAACGCGCTGCTGCTCGCAGGGTTGCCGCACACGGTCGCGGGCCAGACGATCAACCGCCTGTGCGGCTCGTCGATGCAGGCGCTGCACGCGGCGGCTGCGCAGATCGCCACGAACCAGGGCGACGTGTTCGTGATCGGCGGCGTTGAGCACATGGGCCACGTCAACATGATGCACGGCATCGACCTGAACCCGTCTGCGTCCAAGCAGTACGCCAAGGCGTCGAACATGATGGGCCTCACGGCCGAGATGCTCGGGCGCATGCACGGCATCACGCGCGAGATGCAGGACAAGTTCGCGCTGCGCTCGCACCAGCGGGCGTGGGACGCGACGACCAGCGGCCGCTTCAAGAAGGAAGTCGTCGGCATCGAGGGCCACGACGCAAACGGCGTGCGCGTGCTCTGCGACATCGACGAAGTGATCCGCCAGGACGCGACGCTCGAGGCGCTCGCGGCATTGGCGCCGGCGTTCGACCCCAAGGGCGGCACGGTGACGGCCGGTTCGTCGTCGGCGATCTCCGATGGCGCGTCGGCGATGCTGGTGATGAGCGCCGAGCGTGCGCAGGCGCTCGGCCTGAAGCCACGGGCGAAGATCCGCGCGATGGCCGTGGCCGGTTGCGACCCTGCGATCATGGGCTACGGCCCGGTGCCGGCGACCAAGAAGGCGTTGAAGCGCGCCGGCCTCAAGGCGGAAGACATCCAGATTGCCGAGCTGAACGAGGCGTTCGCCGCGCAGTCGCTGCCGGTGATCAAGGACCTCGGGTTGCTCGACAAGATGGATGAGAAGGTGAACCTGAACGGCGGCGCGATTGCCCTCGGGCACCCGCTCGGCTGCTCCGGGGCGCGCATCACCACGGCGCTCGTCAATGTCATGGAGCAGCAGAACGCGTCGATTGGCGTCGCGACGATGTGCATCGGCCTCGGCCAGGGCATCGCCACCATCCTGGAAAGGACCTGATCGGAGGTGTCCGGTATCGCCTCGCCGGCCGCAGGTCCGGCTGTGGCCGCACTGAGGCCGCAGCGGTTCGGTCCCGCGCGGCGAGAGGAGGTCGAACGTCTCCCTCGCCGCGTCTCGTTACGCGCGGCGCGACACTGGGCGGACGGCGGCGGCGCCTCCCTCATGCGGCCCATCCGCTGGAAAAAGGCACGCATTTGCCGAGATTCCCGGCTCGCGCCTGCACAAATCCCCGATACCCGGGCCGGGTCCAATTCGGCGATGAGTCCGGCCGAGGCAAAAAAAACTAGCACCGGACACCTCTAGAGGCCCCCATGAGCGAAAGAGACAAAGACGTCGCGATGCAGCTGGCCGAAGACGCGCGCCAGGACGAGTGGGAGAACATCAGCTTCACGGCCGAGGTCTTCAAGGGCAACTTCCGCTGGGACCTGCTCCATCCGTTCCCGGCCCAGTCCGCTGGATGACAAGAAGATCGGCGACGAGTACATCGAGAAGATCCGCCCGGTGATCGAGAAATACATCGATCCCTGGCAGATCGACGAAGACGGCGAGTATCCGCGCGAAGCGCTCGATGCCATGGCGGCGGTCGGGCTCTTCGGCATGAAGATCCCGAAGGAGTACGGCGGCCTGGGCTTCTCGGTCACCAACTACGCGCGCGTGCTGGCCTTCCTCGGCAGCTATTGCGCAAGCACGGTGGCCTACATCTCCGCGCACCAGAGCATCGGCGTGCCGCAGCCGCTCAAGGAATTCGGCACCGAGGAACAGAAGCGCAAGTACCTGCCGCGGCTCGCCAGGGGCGAGATCTCGGCGTTCGCGCTCACCGAGCCGGGCGTGGGCTCCGATCCCGCGCGCATGACGACGACCGCCACGCCGTCGGCCGACGGCAAGTTCTATATCGATGAACGGCGACAAGCTGTGGTGCACCAACGTCAGCGATCCGAAGACGACGATGATCGCGGTGCTGGCCCGCACGCCGGACAAGGTGCTGCCGAACGGCAAGACCCTGCCCCAGATCTCGTGCTTCGTGGTCGAGACGGCGTGGCCGGGCGTCAAGCGCGTGCGGCGCTCCCGCTTCATGGGCCTGCGCGGCATCGCGAACGGCGTCATCGCCTTCGACGACGTCAAGGTGCCGGCCGAGAACCTGATCGGCAAGCCGGGCGAGGGGCTCAAGATTGCGCTCGCAACGCTCAACGTCGGACGTCTCGGCATTCCGGCCGCGGCGGTGGGCGGCGGCATGGCGCTGCTCGACGATGCGCGCTGGTGGACCTCGACCCGCCAGCAGTGGGGCCAGCCGGTCGGGAAGCACCAGGCCGTCGCAAAGATGATCTCGAGCTACATGGCGCAGCTGTTCGGCATGAAGGCGATGGTCAACGTGGCCTGCGCATTCGCCGACCACAAGCACGCCGACATCCGCCTCGAAGCGGCGGCCGCGAAGTACTTCTGCTCCGAGACGCTCTGGAAGATGTACGACGACTACGTGCAGGTGCGCGGCGGCCGTGGCTACGAGCGAGCCAAGTCGCTGTACGAGCGTGGCGAGCGGCCGACCGGCGTCGAAATGGGCCTGCGCGATGCCCGCATCAATCGCATCTTCGAAGGCTCGTCGCAGGTGATGCACCTGATCATGGCGCGAGAGGCGCTCGATACGCACTTCAAGCTCGTCATGCCCATCCTGCAGCCGAAGCCGGGCCAGAAGGTCACCAAGAGCGAGGCGATGATGAAGGCGGCCGGGTTCTATTCGACCTGGCTGCCGAAGCTGTTCATGCCCGACACCGGCGGGCATCTCGAGGCGCCGAACCTGAACGATCGAAACAAGAAGCACCTCGCCTACGCGGCAAAGACGAGCAAGCTGCTGGCGCGCCGGCTTTTCGCGACGATGGCCAAGTACGGTCCGAAGCTCGAGAAGGAGCAGATCATCCTCGGCAATTTCGTCGACATCGGCGTAGACCTGTTCGTGATGGCTTCGGCGTTGTCGTATGCCGATTACCTGGTCGGCGTGAATCCGTCGGACCAGTCACCGCAGGAACTCGCGGACCTCTTCTGCCGCGAGACGCGCCGTCGCATCGAGTCGAACTTCCGCGCGGTGAAGAGCAACTTCAACCGCTCGTACACGCGCGTGGCGGGCCTGCTGATGGAAGGCAAGCTCGCCTGGCTCGCCGAGGGTGCGACCAACCCGATCCCGCCGCAGTACCGCGACTGGGAGAAGAACGACTACGAACACCCGGCGCAGAAGCACGCCGCCGAACGGCCGGAGGATCCCAAGCAGGCTGCTTGATCTTCAACGGGGCCCGGTATGCTGTTTCGCGCCGACGCTGCCGGGACGCGAACCAGCATACCTAGGTACCGGACGCCTCTCGGTCCCGGACCTTGCCGGATTCCTGGACGATCCGCACGGTCTCCTCGGCGCTGTCCGCGAGGTGGATGAACTCGAGGTCCGCGAGGCTGATCGTGCCTTCCTTGAGCATCGCGTCGCGGGCGAACGCGATGAACTTGTCCCAGAAGCCGCGGCCGCACGCGATCAGCGGGAAGTGCTCGATCTTGTCGTTCTGCATCAGCGTCGCGATCTCGAACGCCTCGTCGAGCGTGCCGAACCCGCCGGGCATCACGACGAACGCGCACGAGTACTTCACCAGCATCACCTTGCGCGCGAAGAAGTGCTCGAACTGGATGAACTTGTCGAGGTAGGCGTTCGGCTTCTGCTCGCGCGGCAATTGGATGTTGCAGCCGACGCTCGCGCCGCCCGCCTCGCGGGCGCCCCGATTGGCAGCCTCCATGATCCCGCCGCCGCCGCCCGTCATCACGGTGTATCCCGCCTTCGCCAGTCCGGCGCCGATTTCGCGAGCGAGCCGGTAGTAGGGGTGGTCCGCGGCGAACCTGGCGGAGCCGAACACCGTCACGCAGGGCTGCTTGAAGTCGAAGGTCTCGAACCCGTGCAGGAATTCGAGGAAGAACCGCACGGCGCTTGTGAGGTCGGCCTCGCGATTGCGCCGGCCCGACAGGAACAGCTTTTCCGCGCCCTCGACCTGCCGCAGCAGCGAGCGGTCGGGGGAGGGGACGACGATGCGATCGGTCATGAGCGATTAACTACACCGCTGGCGAGCCGCCGCAAAGTCGGAGCCGCCGCAACCCCCTGCAAGTGCCTCCCCCTGGAGTCTGGCACGAGGGTTGGCAGGTTGGCCTAGGCGCGCCGCAGGCAGGTCCGGCAATATAGCCGTCCCCTGACAACGACTACCCGGAGCGGTGCAGCCATGATCGGATACGTGACGTTGGGCTCGAACGACATCAAGCGCGCTGCGGCGTTCTACGACTCCCTGCTCCGGGTCATCGGCGCGAAGCGGTTCATGGAATCGGAGACTTTCGTGGCCTGGGCCGTCGCCCCGGACAAGCCTTCGCTCGGCGTCATCAAGCCGTATGACGGCAAGCCCGCCACCGTCGGCAACGGCACGATGGTCGCGCTCGTCGTGGACAGCAACGACAAGGTCGACGCCATCCACCGCAAGGCGCTCGAGCTCGGCGGCAAGGACGAGGGCGCGCCCGGCCCGCGCGGCCTGGAGGGCTTCTACGCCGCATATTTTCGTGACCTCGACGGCAACAAGCTCAACTGCTTCTGCTGGAAGCAGGGCTGACCGTGCGCCCTTGCCCGCGCCAAGCCGGTCGATGCCCGGCGGCGCGGGTGTGGTCCCCGGCCTGGTCACGCGAATTCAATCTTGCGACCGACCTCCCAAAATGACGCACCGGTCCGGCGCAGGCGATTGCATCGGAGAGCTGCAGCTGGTCCACTGCACAGCGTAGTTTTTTAAAGGGCAAACCCGTCGCAAGGCGGGGACGCAAAGCCTCCGGTCCGCCGACCCAGACGGCGGACAGCGGGGTTACCGGGAGAGCCTCGTCATGCTCGGACATCGATCCTTCACGCCCCCGTCCTCACGGTTTTCCATCGGCTTCGTCGCACTGCTGGCAGCGCTGCTCTTTGCGCCGTCCGTCTTTGCGAGGGCTCCGTACAACCAGCCGCCCACGATTTCCGGCACGCCGCCGAGCACGGGGCAGGTTGGGGTCCTTTACGCCTTCCAGCCGACGGCCAGCGATCCCGACACTAAGACGCTTACCTTCACGTCCAACAACCGGCCCGCTTGGGCGAGTTTTGACAAGGCGACCGGCAGGCTGAGCGGTACGCCGACGGCGGCCGGCACGTATTCCAACATCAGGATCTCGGTCAGCGACGGCAGGTCGAAGTCGGCGCTGCCGGCTTTCTCGATCAACGTTTCGTCGGCCACCGCGACTGCGGTCGCCAACACCCCGCCCACGATCTCCGGCTCACCGGCCACGGCCGTGACCGCGGGCACGACGTATTCGTTCCGGCCGAGCGCGTACGACTTCGATGGCGATCCGTTGAGTTTCAGCATCCAGGCCAAGCCGTCCTGGGCCGCGTTCGACCCCGCCACGGGCCAGCTCTCCGGCGTGCCCACGTCCGTCGACGTCGGCACGTGGTCGGGCATTGCGATTTCCGTCTCCGACGGCAAGTCGACCGCGGCGCTGCCGACGTTCTCGATCGCGGTTCAGTCGACGAACCGAGCGCCCGTCATCAGCGGCACGCCGCCGTCCTCCGTGACGTCGGGCCAGGCCTACTCGTTCACGCCGACGGCGTCCGACCCGGACGGCCAGACGCTGACGTTCTCGATTGCGAACAAGCCGTCGTGGGCCGCGTTCAGCACCTCGAGCGGCCGGTTGAGCGGCACCCCGGCCGCGACTGACGCAGCCACGTACGCCAGCATCACGATCAGCGTGACCGACGGCACCGCCACCGCGACGCTGCCGGCGTTCTCGATCACCGTGCAGGCGGCGAACAGTCCGCCGACGATCAGCGGCACGCCGTCGACCTCCGTGACCGTGGGTCAGGCGTACTCGTTCACGCCGACGGCGTCTGACCCGGACGGCCAGTCGCTGACGTTCGCGATCGTCAACAAGCCGTCGTGGGCCGCGTTCAGCACCTCGACCGGCCGGTTGAGCGGGACCCCGGCCGCGACTGACGCAGCCACGTACGCCAGCATCACGATCAGCGTGACCGACGGCACCACCACCGCGACGCTGCCGGCATTCTCGATCACCGTGCAGGCGGCGAACAGTCCGCCGACGATCAGCGGCACGCCGCCGTCCTCCGTGACGTCGGGCCAGGCGTACTCGTTCACACCGACGGCGTCCGATCCGGACGGCCAGACGCTGACGTTCTCGATTGCGAACAAGCCGTCGTGGGCCGCGTTCAGCACCTCGAGCGGCCGGCTGAGCGGCACCCCGGCCGCGACTGACGCAGCCACGTACTCCAACATCGCCATCGCGGTGTCGGACGGCACCGCCACCGCGACGCTGCCGGCGTTCTCGATCACCGTGCAGGCCGCGAACAGTCCGCCGACGATCAGCGGCACGCCGTCGTCCTCCGTGACCGTGGGTCAGGCGTACTCGTTCACGCCGACGGCGTCCGACCCGGACGGCCAGTCGCTGACGTTCGCGATCGTCAACAAGCCGTCGTGGGCGACGTTCAGTGCGTCAACCGGCCGGCTGAGCGGGACCCCGGCCACGACTGATGCAGCCACGTACTCCAACATCGCCATCGCGGTGTCGGACGGCAGCGCGACCGCGACGCTGCCCGTGTTCTCGATCACGGTGCAGGCAGCCGCAAATCGCGCGCCCGTCATCAGCGGCACGCCGGTGGTGTCGGCGACTGTCGGGCAGCCGTATTCCTTCCGGCCGACCGCCACGGACGCGGACGGCGATACGCTCACATTCAGCATCACGAACAAGCCCGTGTGGGCCACGTTCGACGCCGCCAATGGCACGCTCTACGGCACGCCGGCGAGCGCCAACGTCGGCACCACGTCCAACATCGTCATCAGCGTGAGCGACGGCAAGGTGTCATCCTCGTTGCCCGCATTCGCGATCGCGGTCGCGGCGCCTACCTTGGCTTCCGTCACCGTGTCGTGGGTGCCGCCGACGACGAACACGGATGGCACGCCGGTCACGGGCCTGTCGGGATTCAAGGTCTTCTATGGCACGGCTCCGGGCCAGTACAGCCAGACGCTGTCGGTCCCGAGCCCCACCGTGACGTCGGTCGTGGTCGAAGGCCTCACGACGGGAACGACGTGGTACTTCGCGACCAAGGCTGTCAGCAGCTCGGGCGTCGAAAGCGCCTATTCTCAAGAGGTCAGCAAGACCTTCCTGTAAGCACTTGAACTGCATGCAATGACGCGTGGAGAGGCGCGTACTTGCGCCGATTCGCAGTTTCCAAATTGCGACACTTTCCGCCCTATGAATGGGGGCCGGGATGACATAACCTCCCGGCCCAGTTCTTCACAAAGGCAAACCTGCCGCAAGGCGGGGACGCAAAGCCTCCGGTCCGTGGACAGATGTCTCGGATAGCGGGGTTGCCAGGGCCGGGTTCCACGGGCGCTGTAGAGTCCAAGTTCACCCCAGCACTGCAGCAACTCTCCGAACATCTGGATCGCGCGGCCGCGGCGAGAGAGGTGGTTGATGGTGATGTTTCGAACCGGGTCCCGGCTTGGGTTGCTGATCTTGCTCGTGTCGCTCGCTGCTTGTGGCAACGTCGACGTCGTTCCGGGGTCGTCTCCGGCCAGCTCACCTGCGTCGGCTCCGACGGGTTCGACGCCGACGAACAATCCGCCGCAGATTTCCGGATCCCCCGCAACGGTCACCCGTGCTGGCCAGGCGTACGAATTCGTGCCGTCCGCCAGCGATGCCGACGCCGACGCCCTGTCGTTCGCGATCGCCAACAAGCCGGATTGGGCCGCCTTCGACGCGAGCAATGGGCGCCTGTCCGGCACGCCTACCGTCTCGTCCGCGCCGGTCTACAAGGGCATCCAGATTACCGTCAGCGACGGCAAGGCCACGAGTTCGCTGCCGGCGTTCGACATCTCCGTGCAGGGCACCGCGGCGGCCAATACGCCTCCCGCGCTGTCGGGTTCGCCGAGCACGATCGCCGTCGTCGGCAACATGTACGAGTTCGTTCCGACGGCCTCCGATGCGGAAGGGCAGGGCCTGACCTTCTCGATCGGCAGCAAGCCGCAGTGGTTGCAGTTCGACACGGTAACGGGGCGCTTGTGGGGAGTGCCCACTTCGGGTGACGTCCGCACATTCCCCGCGATCGTCATATCGGTGTCGGACGGAATCGCATCGACGGCGCTGCCGGCGTTCGACATCGCAGTGATGCCAGGCAACCCTCCGGCGACGGGGAACCGGGCGCCTGTGATCTCCGGCGTGCCGGCCACGGGGGTGGCGGTTGGGCAGGTCTATGCTTTCCAGCCGTCCGCCTCGGATCCGGATGGACAGGCCCTGACTTTCGCAGTGGCGAACCTGCCCCCCTGGGCGACGTTCAGCGCGTCGACCGGCCGCTTGAACGGTACCCCCGCTTCCGGCGACGTGGGCACCTATTCCAACATCGTGATCGCGGTGTCCGATGGCACCATGTCCGATGCTCTTCCGGCGTTCTCGATCACGGTGCAGTCGACGAATCGCGCGCCGGTGATCGGCGGGACACCGGTCACCAGCGCGACGGTCGACCAACCGTACTCGTTCACGCCGACGGCGTCCGACGCCGACGGCGACGCGCTGGCCTACAGCATCCAGAACCGGCCGGCCTGGGCCACGTTCAACAGCGCGAACGGCACGCTGTCCGGCACGCCGGTGAGCGCCAACGTCGGCACCACGTCCAACATCGTGATCAGCGTCAGCGACGGCAAGGTGTCGTCCTCGCTGCCGGCCTTCTCGATCACGGTGCAGTCGACGAACCGCGCGCCCGTCATCAGCGGCACGCCGGTGCTGTCGGCGACTGTCGGGCAGCCGTACTCGTTCCGGCCGACGGCGTCCGATCCGGACGGCGACGCGCTGACCTACAGCATCCAGAACCGTCCGGTCTGGGCCACCTTTGACAGCGCCAACGGCACGCTGTCCGGCACGCCGGGAAGCTCGGACGTCGGCACGGCGTCCAACATCGTCATCAGCGTCAGCGACGGCAAGGTGTCGTCCTCGCTGCCGGCATTCTCGATCACGGTCCAGTCGACGAACCGCGCGCCCGTGATCAGCGGCACGCCGTCGTCCTCCGTGACCGTGGGTCAGGCGTACTCGTTCACGCCGACGGCGTCCGATCCGGACGGCCAGACGCTGACGTTCTCGATCGCGAACAAGCCGTCCTGGGCCACGTTCAGCACCACGACGGGTCGCCTGAGCGGAACCCCGGCTGCCAGCGACGCAGCCACGTATTCCAACATCGCGATCGCGGTGTCGGACGGCAGCGCCACCGCGACGCTGCCGGCGTTCTCGATCACGGTGCAACCGGCAGCAAACCGCGCGCCCGTCATCAGCGGCACGCCGGTGGTGTCGGCGACTGTCGGGCAGCCGTATTCCTTCAGGCCGACCGCCAACGACGCGGACGGCGATGCGCTCACGTTCAGCATCGCGAACAAGCCCGTCTGGGCCACGTTCGACACCGCCAATGGCACGCTCTACGGCACGCCGGCGAGCGCCAACGTCGGCACCACGTCCAACATCGTCATCAGCGTAAGCGACGGCAAGGTGTCATCCTCGTTGCCCGCATTCGCGATCGCGGTCGCGGCGCCTAACCTGGCTACCGTGACGCTGTCGTGGGTGCCGCCGACGACGAACACCGATGGCACGCCGGTCACGGGCCTGTCGGGCTTCAAGGTGTATTACGGCACGGCGTCAGGCCAGTACAGCCAGACCCTGACTGTCTCGGGCGCCGCGACCACGTCCGTCGTCATCGAGGGACTCGTGCGGGGCAACACCTGGTACTTCGCCGTCAAGGCCTATAACAACAGCGGCAGCGAGAGCGTGTACTCGCAGGAAGTCAGTACGACCATCACCTGACGCGCGCCGCGTGCAAGAAAATCGGGGACGTTCACCGCTTTCGGATTGACGACGAAAGTGGCGAACGTCCCCGAAATATTTGTGCAGTCGGCATCTGCTGGTTAACCTCTGCAGCGTGGCGCCGAGTCGTGACGTTGCGTAGTGTCGCGGCGTCCGAGGCAAACAACTTCAACGGCTTCGACTCGAAGCAAGACTGATCCGCCCTCGAACGTCGAGCGCGGCCGCAAGAATCCTGGGGAGGATCAAGACCAATGCAGACCTTTGGCGCCTGGATGGCCTCGCTGAATTCGTTCGTGTGGGGACCCGCGATGCTCGTGCTGATCCTCGGCACCGGGTTGTACCTGCAGATCCGTCTCGGCGGCATGCCCGTGCTGCGCATCGGCAGCGGCCTCCGGCTCGTGTGGCGGGGCCGCCAGGGCGACGCCGATGCCCATGGTGAAGTCAGCCCGTTCGCGGCGCTGATGACCTGTCTCGCGGCGACGATCGGCGTCGGCAACATCGCGGGCGTGGCGACGGCCATCGCGCTCGGCGGCCCGGGCGCGGTGTTCTGGATGTGGATGACGGCACTCGTGGGCATGGCGACCAAGTACGCCGAAGTCGTGCTGGCCGTGCACTACCGCGAGAAAGATGCGGACGGGCGCTGGGTCGGCGGCCCGATGTACGCGATCAAGAACGGGCTCGGCGCGAACTGGAAGTGGCTCGGCACGCTGTTCGCGATCTTCGGCGGCCTCGCCGGTTTCGGGATCGGCAACATGGTGCAGGCCAACAGCATCGCGGCCGCGCTGCAGACATCGTTCAACATCGATCCGACGATCACTGGCATCGTGCTCGTCGTGCTGACCGGCGCGGTGGTTCTGGGCGGAATCCAGCGCATCGCGTCGGTGTCGAACTGGCTGGTGCCGTTCATGGCGATCGGCTACGTGCTCGCGGGCATGGTCGTGCTGGCCTACCACTGGCGCGCCATCCCCGGCGCGATCGAGCTGATCTTCGCGAGCGCGTTCACGGGGCACGCGGCGGTCGGCGGCTTCACCGGCGCGGCGATGATGGCGGCCGTTCGTTACGGCGTGGCGCGCGGCATCTTCTCGAACGAGGCGGGTCTCGGCACGGCGGGCATTGCGCAGGCGGCGGGCATCAGCGCGAGCCCGGTGCGCAGCGGGCTCGTCGGCATGATGGGCACGTTCTTCGACACGATCGTGGTGTGCTCGATGACGGGCCTCGCGATCGTGGTGTCCGGCGTGTGGACCAGCGGCAAGACCGGGGCCGCGCTGACCCAGCTGGCCTTCCAGACGGCCATGCCCGGCATGGGCGACGAGATCGTCGCTGTCGCGCTCGCGATCTTCGCGATCACGACGATTTTCGGCTGGTCGTACTACGGCGAGCGCTGCTGGCAATACCTCGTCGGCTCGTGGACGATCAAGCCGTACCGTGTCCTGTGGACCGTTGCCGTGTTCTTCGGCGCGGTGAGCCACCTCGACCTCGCGTGGACCATCGCCGACACGCTGAACGCGCTGATGGCGGTGCCCAACCTCGTGGCGTTGCTCACCTTGTCGCCGGTGGTCGTGCGGCTGACGCGCGAGGGCCTCGCCGCCGCGCTGAAAGTCTGAGCCGGCCGTACGCCTCTGGTAACCTTCGCGCCGTGCTGCTGATCCGCAACGCCGACGTCTATTCCCCGCGCCACCTCGGTCCACAGACCCTGCTCGTCGGCGGCGGCAAGATCCTCTGGATGGGTCCCGGATCGCAGCTGCCCGACCTGCCGGCCGCGCTCGGCGCCACCCCGCTCGATCTCGACGGCAAGCGACTCATTCCCGGCCTGATCGACGGCCACGTGCACGTCACGGGCGGTGGTGGCGAAGCGGGATTCAGGACCCGTGTGCCCCCCGTGCCCCTCACGAGATTTACCGGGGCGGGCGTGACCACGGTGGTCGGCCTGCTCGGCACCGACGACGTGGCGCGCGGGCCCCGCAGCCTGCTCGCCACGACCTATGCGTTGCGCGAGGAAGGCCTCAACGCCTACGCGTACGCGGGCGGCTACCACGTGCCCCCGGTGACGCTCACCGGCAGTGTGCGCGGCGACCTGGTTTTCCTCGAGCCGCTGCTCGGGATCGGTGAGGTGGCGATCAGCGACCACCGCTCCAGCCAGCCGACTTTCGATGAAATCCTGCGTCTCGCGGCCGATGCCCACGTCGCCGGCCTGATGACCGGCAAGGCCGGCATCCTGCACCTGCACCTTGGCGACGGACCGCGCGGACTCGACCTCGTACGCCGCGCCCTGGCCGAAAGCGAAATCCCGGCCCGGGTCTTCAACCCCACCCACGTCAATCGCCGCAAGGCACTGTTCGACGAAGCCGTTGCGCTCGCAAAAGCCGGCTGCACGGTGGACATTACGGCCTTCCCGGTCGAGGAGGGCGAGGACGCCTGGTCGGCTGCTGATGCGCTGCGCCGTTACCATGCCAGCGGCGCGCCCCCGGACCGCGTCACGATCAGTTCCGACGCCGGCGGATGCCTGCCGTGCTTCGACGCCGACGGCCGGGTTTCGCACATGGACGTCGGGGCGGCCGGTGCGCTCCTCGAAACGCTGCGCGACCTGCTCGAGGGCGGTTTGCCGCTCGAGGACGCCCTGCCGGCCTTCACGTCCAATCCCGCGCGGTTGCTGCGCCTGCCCGGCAAGGGCGCGATCGAAACGGGCGCGGATGCCGACTTCGTCGCTCTGGACGCGACAGGCGGCGCGGATACCGTCATCATTCGCGGCATCGTGCACGTGCAGGGCGGTACGCCTGTTCGCCGGGGCACGTTTGAGGCCGTCTGAGGAGCAGTTGGAATGCCGAGCCTAGTCCCCGAAGGTGAGACGCGCGGTTGGATCATTCCGATCGGCGGCGCTGAGAACAAGGAGAACGACCGCCACATCCTGGAGCGTTTCGTCAAAGTCTCGGGCGGCAACGACGCAGACATCGTGGTCATCCCGACCGCCAGCCGTCTCAACGAAACCGGCCCGCGCTACGAGAAGCTCTTCCGTGATCTGGGCGCCGATCGGGTTTCCGTCATGGACTTCGATACGCGCCGCGACTGCCAGGAACCGGGACGCCTGAAGCGCCTTGAGCAGGCGTCCGGCATCTTCTTTACCGGCGGCAACCAGCTCCGGCTCACGACCCTGCTCGGCGGCACGGCGGTGGCCAAGTTGATCCGCGTGCGCAACGCGCACGGCGTGACGGTGGGCGGCACCAGCGCGGGTGCCAGCATCCTCAGCGAGCACATGATCGCGTTCGGCGACGAGGGCTCGTCGGTGATCTCGGGGAGCGTGCGTCTCGCGCCCGGCCTCGGCCTGACCAACCGCTTCATCATCGACCAGCATTTCCGGCAGCGTGACCGCCTCGGACGCCTGCTCACCGCGCTTGCCTACAACCCGTTCGCGATCGGAATCGGCCTCGACGAGGACACCGCGGCCTTCATCGGCCCCGACGAAACGGTGGAAGTGGAGGGCAGCGGCGGCGTGACCGTCGTCGACGCCTCCGACGTCAGCTTTTCGTCGATGGACAACGTCGAGGAAGGACAGCCTGTCTGCCTGCTGGGCCTGCGCCTGCACATCCTCGTGGCGGGCGCAACCTTCAACCTGCACACGCGCATCGCCGAAGCCGGTCCGTTGCAGAAGTACCGGACCTAGCTCGCACTGTCCCAAAAAATAGGGGACATTCTCCTATTTCGATACTGGCGCAAGATTGGGGGCATTCTCCGTTTTCGGCCGACGCGAATACGGAGAATGTCCCCAATTTTCCCAAGAACGGAGAATGTCCCCTATTCTTCCGGCACCTCTAGGGAGGAGTTGCTGAATGCGCATCCTGGATCGGTCTGTCTACGTCGGGCCTTCGCTCTACGCCCACTTCCCCGTCATCCGGCTCGAGCTGGACCTCGGCGAACTGGAGGCGTGGCCGACCGGCCGCCTCGGCGGGGAATTCATCGACAAACTGGCTGCGGCGCTGCCGGGCCTCCAGGAGCACGGCTGCTCGTACCGCGAGCCCGGAGGCTTTTTCCGCCGCATGCGAGAGGACGAAGGCACGTGGCTCGGCCACGTGCTCGAACACGTCGCGATCGAGCTGCAGAACATCGCGGGTGAGAGCGTCACCTTCGGCAAGACGCGCAGTGGCGACCGGCCGGGTGTCTATACCGTCGTCTACGAGTACGCGCAACGGGACGAAGGCATCGCGGCCGGCGAGCTGGCACTGCGCCTGCTGTGCTCGCTGCTGCCGAACGATCTTCAGCCGGCCGATACCGTGCCCGCAGACTGGAACTGGCCCGATGCGCGCGACGAGTTCATTCGCTTCGCACAACGCCGCGCTCTCGGGCCGTCCACGGCCTCTCTGGTGCGCGCGGCCGAAGCGCGCGGCATTCCGTGGCTGCGCCTCAACGACCAGAGCCTCGTGCAACTCGGCCACGGAAAGTACCAGCAGCGCATCCAGGCGACGGTGACGGGCCGCACGTCGCACATCGCCGTTGAGCTGGCGAGCGACAAGGAAGAGACGAACAAGATCCTTGCGACACTGGGCCTGCCGGTGCCGCAGCAGGAACTGGTGCAGAGCGAAGGGCAGGCGGTGCGCGCCGCGCGTCGCATCGGCTTCCCCGTCGTCACCAAGCCGTACAACGGCAATCACGGGCGCGGCATCTCGATCCGCCTCACGACTGACGAAGAAGTTGTGGCGGGATTCGCCGCCGCGAAGGAGCATTCGCGCTCCGTGATCGTCGAGACCTTCCTTGAAGGCGACGACCATCGCCTCCTCGTCGTGAACGGCGAGCTCGTCGCGGCCACGCGCCGCACGCCCGGCCACGTGGTCGGCGACGGCGTGAAGAACGTCGTCGAGCTGATGGAAATCGTCAACCAGGATCCGCGCCGCGGCGTCGGTCACGAGAAGGTGCTCACGCGGCTCGAACTGGACGCGCAGGCGCTGAAGATGCTCGAGAAGGCCGGTATGAGTCCCGAATCGGTGCCCGAGGCCGGTCAGCCCGTGTACCTGCGCTCCACCGCGAACCTGTCGACCGGCGGCACGGCCACCGACGTCACGGACGTCATCCATCCCGACAACCGCGACATGGCGGTGCGCGCAATCCGCGCCGTGGGCCTCGACGTCGGCGGCGTCGACTTCCTGTCGAAGGACATCACCGAGAGCTACCGCAAGATCGGCGGCGGTATCTGCGAAGTGAATGCGGCCCCGGGCTTCCGCATGCACGTGGCGCCGAGCGAAGGCACGCCGCGGGACGTGGCGGGTCCCGTCATCGACATGCTGTTCCCGGCGGGCGCCGCATCGCGCGTGCCGATTGCGGCCATCACCGGCACGAACGGCAAGACCACCACCTCGCGCATGCTCTCGCACATCACGAAAATGGCGGGCTTCACGCCCGGCCTCACGACGACGGACGGCGTATACATCGACGGCCAGCGCACGGTGCAGGGCGACATGACCGGGCCGGTCTCGGCGCGCATGGTGCTGGCCGATCCGATGATCGACATCGCGATCCTCGAGACGGCTCGCGGCGGGCTGCTGCGCTCGGGCATGGGCGTGCCCGAGGTGAACGTCGGCGCGGTGCTCAACGTGCAGTCCGATCACCTTGGTCTCAAGGGCATCGACACGCTCGAGCAGCTCGCCGAGGTCAAGCGCATCGTCGTCGAAGTCGCGAAGGATTGCGCCGTCCTGAACGCGGACGACCCGCTCGTGCTGCGCATGGCGGGGTACACCGAGGCGAAGAGCATCTGCTACGTGACGCTGAACCCGCAGCACGTGCTGGTGCGCGAGCACATCCGTGCCGGCGGGCGCGCGTGCGCGCTCGAGGCGGGCGTCAACGGCCAGATGATCACTCTCTACGATCGCGGCGGCCACATTCCGCTCGTCTGGACGCACCTGATCCCGGCGACGCTCGAAGGGCGCGCGCTGCACAATGTGCAGAATGCGATGTTCGCCGCGGCGATGGCGTTCTCGATGGGCATCAAGCTCGACGCGATCCGCCAGGGCCTGCGCACGTTCGACTCGACGTTCTACCAGGCGCCGGGCCGCATGAACGTGTTCAACGAGCACCCGTTCAAGGTGCTCTTCGACTACGGCCACAACGCGCACGCGGTCGGCGTGATGGCGGACCTCGCGCAGCGCCTTGACGTGACGGGACGGCGTATCGTGGTGCTTGCGGGCCCTGGCGACCGGCGCGACGAGGACCTGCGCGCGATCGCGGACGTGGTGGCCGGCAAGTTCGACCACTACATCTGCCGCCGCGACGACAGCCTGCGGGATCGCGCGCCTGACGAGGTGCCGAAGATCCAGGCGGCTGCGCTGCGCGCCAGGGGCGTGCCTGAATCGGCGATCTCGATCATTCCCGACGAGCAGGACGCGATCGACGCCGCGCTGCGCATGGGCAAGGCGGGCGACCTGCTGCTGGTCTTCGCGGACGCACTGGTCAGGTCGTGGAAGCAGATCACGAAGTTCAAGCCGGACGGATCGATACCTCTCCCGCCTGCGGGAGAGGTCGGCCGCAGGCCGGGTGAGGGCTCTTCACCTCTCCCGATTGTGGGAGAGGTCGGCCGCAGGCCGGGTGAGGGCTTTTCACCTCTCCCGCTTGCGGGAGAGGTCGGCCGCAGGCCGGGTGAGGGTTCTTCGCCTCTCCCGCCTGCGGGAGAGGTCGGCCACAGGCCGGGTGAGGGTGATGCGTCATCCGGCGAAAGCCTCTACAACGTCCAAGGCCTGATCCGCGACGAACGAGGCGTGCGTCTCGCGCCGGAGGCGGAAGACTGAACGTCAAGCTCGGGCTGCCGTTCGACGATTCGCGTCGCCTGACCGGCGGTAACCTGTTCTTCGCCGGTCCGGGCGCCGTACTCGAAGTCGTCGGCATCGAACTCGACGAAGCATTGCTCGCCGGATGGCGGGCTCGTGTCGAACGGGCAAGGCGGCACCTCGGCTGGGACCGACCACCGCTCGCCATTCCCGTGCCGAGCGAGATCGTGGCCCGGCGCCATGCCACGGGCACGGCCTTGGCGATCGCTGCGCCTTTCGACCAGTTGTTCACCGCGACGGAAGTCAACGAGTGGGCCCTGTGCGCGGGTTTGCTCGAGCGCGACCCCTTTCACTGGAGCGGCCTGCCGGACGCGCTGCTCGCGGCCGCGCGCGAGGAGGCCGTCGATCCGGACAAGGTGATTCCTCCGGTGCTGGAAGAGCGTGCCGCATTTGCCCGGTTCGAGCGCTTGGCCGGTGCCGAGTTGCGCAACGACCTCCGCGCATTGATCGAGGCGGCCGAGTCGCTGGGCGTACGTCATGTCTTCGACGAAACCACGCTCACGCTCGGCGCGGGGGCTGGCAGCCTGAGTTGGCCGCTGGGGGATCTGCCGGCCGAGGAGGAAGTGCCCTGGGGTTCCGTGCACGAGATTCCGGTCGCGGTCGTCACCGGTTCCAACGGCAAGACGACGACGGTGCGGCTGGTGGCGGCGTGCGCGAGGGCGCAGGGCTGGCGCGACGGGTTCACCTGCACCGACGGCGTGTTCGTCGGCCGCGAACTGGTCGAGGCGGGCGATTATTCCGGCCCGGCGGGGACGCGCCATGTCCTGCGCAACCGGCGCGTCGAGGCCGCGGTGCTCGAGATCGCACGGGGCGGCATCCTGCGGCGCGGACTCGCGCTCGATCATGCGAACGTCGCCGTCGTCACGAACATTGCGAGCGATCATTTCGGCGAGTTCGGGATTCACGACCTCGGCGGGCTCGCCGACGTCAAGCTGACGGTCGCGCAGCTGGTGTCGCGCGAAGGATTGCTGGTGCTGAATGCGGACGACCAACAGCTGCGGGCAAAGGCCCCGGGGCTGCCGGCGAGGCTGGGATACGAGCCGCCGGTCGGCTGGTTTGCGCTGGACGACGCGCATCCGTTGCTTGCGGCGCATCGCGCGAAGGGCGGCTCGACCTGTGGCGTGCGCGACGGCCGACTGCGCCTGTCGCATGCCGGCGCCGAGCACGACCTCGGCGCCATTCGAGACATGCCGCTCACCGTGAACGGGCAGGCCGGGTACAACGTCGCGAACCTGGCCGGAGCGTCACTGGCGGCCGCCGCGATGGGCATCGCACCTTCGGCGATTGCCGGCGTCTGCGCGACCTTTGGCGCGGATCCCGGCGACAATGCGGGCCGCCTGATGCGCTTCGACGTCGGCGGCGTGAAGGTCTTGCTCGATTACGCGCACAACCCTCACGGATTGCGCGGCGTACTGCAGGTGGCGCGATCCCTGCGCGCGCCGGGTGGACGGATGGCCATGCTGCTGGGTCATGCCGGCAATCGTCGCGACGAGGACTTCGAGGACCTCGCCGCCGTGGCGGCGGAGTTCGCTCCGGAGCTCATCGTCGTCAAGGAGAACGAACGGCATCTTCGTGGGCGCGCGCCGGGCGAGGTGCCCGCGCTGTTGCGCGCGTCGCTCCTGCGTTGCGGGGTTGCGGAATCGAGGATCGCGATGCGGCCCACCGAGGTCGACGCGGCGAATCACGCGCTCGCCTGGGCGCGTCCCGGCGACGTGGTGGCGCTGCTGTTGCATGCCGGTCCGGCACGTGCCGAGGTGCTCGAGCGCCTCAGTGGTGCGCGGCATTAGTCCCTTTCACCTTGCGCGTATCGTCCGCAAGATTGAACAGGTCGATACCAGGCACCTTGGCAGGTCATGACCGTGACTCAGTCATTTCGTGACTACGTGCTCGAGCAACTGGCGGGCCTCGGTCGCGTGCGGTCGAAGCGCATGTTCGGCGGCGTGGGGATCTACTGCGGCGAGAGGTTCTTCGGGCTGATCGCGGCCGACACGCTTTATCTCAAGGTCGACGAAGGCAATCGCGAGGACTACATTCGTCGCGGCATGGAGCCGTTCCGGCCCTTCCGCGACAAGCCGCTCTGGAGCATGAGCTATTACGCCGTGCCGGCCGACGTACTCGAGGACGACGAGATGCTGGCGGAATGGGGCCGCAAGTCATTGCGTGCGGCGGAAGCGGCGCCTCCGCAGAAGCGACCGTCTGCGAAACGCCGCCCGAAGAAAGCCTGAAGACCTGCGTGGGGGCCGCTCAAGGCGCGGCTTTCCAGACGCCTTCGCGGCGCGGGTCGGCGCCGGTCTCGACGCGACCCGGGCCACGCAAGATCACGCCGTGCAGTCCCGATTCTTCGCCGCGTCCCGCCTTGATCTCCATGCCGCGTGCCATGAGGCCCGCACGCAACTCCGGCGAGAACTTGTTCACCTCGCCGTAGAAGTCCGTGCCGCGTGCGTACACGTTCGGCAGGTCGATCGCCTGCTGCATCGTGAGACCCCAGTCCAGCACCCCCACGATCGTCTTCGCGTTGTACGCAAGAATCGCCGAACCCCCGGGCGATCCGAGCGCCGCGACGAGGCGTCCGTCGCGACCGAGGATGATCACCGGCGCCATCGACGAGCGCGGGCGCTTGCCGGGAGCGACGGCGTTCGCAACCGGCCGCCCGTTCTCCACGGCGACGAACGAGAAGTCCGTCAGCTGGTTGTTGAGGAAGAAGCCGCCGACGGCGCGACCCGAGCCGAACAGCGATTCGACCGACGTGGTCATCGAGACGACGTTGCCCTGCTTGTCGACGACGACGAAGTGGCTGGTGCCCGCCGCTTCCTGCGTGGCGTCGGCGCCGCGGCGCAAGCTCGTCACGGGCTCGCCGGCGGGCGGCGCGGCAGGCATGGTGCGGTCGCCGATCAGCGCGGCGCGCGACGCGAGGTACTTCGGGTCGAGCAACTCGTCGACCGGCACCTTCACGAACGCCGGGTCCGCGACGTAACGATCGCGATCCGCGTACATCAGGCGCAGGGCCTCGGCGAGCAGGAACCACGCCTGCGGGTCGTCGGGTCCGCGCTGGTCGATGTCCGTGCGCTCCAGGATCCCGAGCACCTGCAGCACCGCGATGCCGCTCGACGGCGGCGGCGGCACGCAGACGACGTAGATGCGATAGGGACGGCAGACCGGTTGCGTCTCGCGCGGCTGATAGCTCGACAGGTCCTGGCTCGTCAGTGTGCCGGGGCGTGGCTCCGCGTGGGTGCGCGCGGCGATGGCCTTGGCGATGTCACCCTCGAGCAGCGCGCGCGGGCCCTGCGCGGCGATGGTCCGCAGCGTTGCCGCGTACCCGGAATTGCGCATGACGTCGCCCGCCTGCACCGGCGCGCCGTCCGTACGCGAAAACAAAGCCTTTGCATCGGCCAGCTTCGCCTGGGGGAAGTCACCGTTGGCAAAGCGGCCCAGGCGCTTCGGCACGGTGAAGCCTTCCGTGGCCGCGCGTTCCGCCGTCCCGAAGAGGTCTTTCCATGCCAATTTCCCGAAACGCTGGTGCGCGAGGCCGAGCATGGCAATCGCACCCGGCGCGCCGGTGGACCGGCCACTCGTGACCGCGTCGAAAAAGGACAGGGGCTGCCCGTCGTCGCCGATGAACATTTCGGGCTTCGCCCCTGCGGGCGCAGTCTCGCGACCGTCGAAGGCCATGACCTTGCCGGTGCGCGCGTCGTAATACATCAGGAACGCACCGCCGCCGAGGCCGGAGCTCTGGGGCTCGACGAGGCCCAGCGCTGCTTGCACGGCCACCGCTGCGTCAACTGCATTGCCGCCGGCTTCGAGGATTGCAACGCCCGCATCCACGGCCAGCGGATTCGCCGCCACGACGCCCGCGGGGAGCGTCGCGGCTGGCGCAGGTTGCGACGGTGTCGTCCGCTCTGCGTGCTGGCAGGCGGCCAGGAGGGCGAGCGCGGATAGTAGTAGGACGCGTCGGTACGACATCGCGCAAGTGTACCGGACGCCAGTCATCGCTTCAGCCGATCACCCAATGATTGTCGCGTCCAGTAGAGCGCGGGATCCGGACACACGTTGACAGCCCTCACGACCCATTCGTCGGGTCCGGGGCCGATGTCGAGGATGTTGATGCAGCCGTTGCCTTGCTCGAAGCGACCATAGAGCGCGCCGGATCCCGCGAGCGCCTCGGACAGGATCACCTGGTCCACCAGCGAGTGGGCCACGATCAAGGCCGTATCCCATCGATCGGCACGCAGCTTCTCGAGCGTCGGCAGGATGCGCGCGCGGGCTTCGGCGACGCTCTCGCCCGGATGCTGCGCGTTGCCGGCGGCAAGCTCTCGAAGTGCGGAGTCCACTTGCGGTTGCACGGCCTGCAGCCCCATCGCGTCGAGCAGTGTCCGAGTGGTCTCGGCGGCGCGCGGCAAGTCACTCGTGAGGACACGATCGAAGCGCGTCACACCCATGGCGCAGAACCAGCGCGCCGCGGCACGCGCCTGCTCTGCTCCGAGGCCGGACAATCCGGCCGCGTCCGGGTTCGCCAGGCGCTGCCCGTTCGCATCGAGATAGTTGGCTTCGCCGTGACGAACGAGGTAGATGCGACGGCGTGGTGCGTCGCTGGCGGCGACGGCGCTCGCGGGGCCCGGGCTCGCACCCGCGCACCCATCGGCGCTTTGCGCAGCCATGAGACTCGAGCCTGTGCACCCGGCCAGGCAGAGGATGAATCCGAAGACGAGTTGCTTCATGACGGGGTGTCCGGTACAGGCGTCCAACGCCGGCGCGACGCGGAGCGTTTCGCAGTCTATACCGGACACCGCGGGCCATCACTTCACCGGCTGGAAGTAATGCGTCGTGACCCACTTGCCGACCTTCATGCCGAGCACCCGGCCGTGCACGGCGGAGGTGCGGAAGTGCATGCCGCCGTAGATGCGCGCGACCTGCAGTTCCTTGACCATGTCGTCGGTCGAGTCGAAGTGGTGGGAGAGGCCGGTGACCGTGCTGGTGAAGTCGAACGACAACTTCTTCGAGCCGTAGAACGCCGTCAGCACCTCGGCCGTCCCGCCGGCCGTGCAGGCGTGCGCCGCCGGGTACTCGGGATGGTTCGGCGTCGGCACAAACGGCAGCCAGAGCGCGTCGGCGTCCGTCGCGTCGTTGCCGTCAGTCGCCGCGGCCGGGATCGCGGCGCGGGGCCGCCAGAAGTTGTAGTGATACTTCGACTCGAAGCAGGCGATCGTCAGGTCCGCGTGCGTGACCCACATCATCGCCATCAGTCGCGCGTTTTCGGCCAGCGAGTGGTCGTTCGACGAGAACTGGCGCAGGTTGCGCGTCCAGAACGCCGGGGGCGGCTCGGTGTGGAATCGTGCAATTTCCGACTGCTCCGGCGTGCGCAGCGCGCTTACCGCGCCGCCCCAGGCCTTCACCTCGTTCAGGTCTTCGGCATAAGTGGCGCTGCCGAGGGCCGGCGGCCCGTCCGCGCGGAACTGCGAGGCGCTGGTCATCGTGAAGGGACGAATGAACGGCACGAAGATGTTCACCGGCGTCGGCGTGGCAGGCGAGGGGCTGAAATTTCCCGGCTCGCCGCTCGGCACATACGTGACGACCGTCGAGCGCCCGTCGTTGGCGCGCAGGGCGAGGACGCCCAGCGCCACCTCAATGCCCACGGCCACGCCGCTCAAGTGCGCGGCGGTGCCTGAGCTGCCGGCCTGATACGGCAGGCACGCGTTCGAATACACCGGCGCGCGATTCGGGAACAGGCCGTACAGGACCGTGCAGGCTGCCGCTCCCGCGGCCGATTCGGGCGAAGCGCCCGCGGTCGGCGAGCTGGGTGAGACGGCGAACGGCCGATAGCCGCCGACGATTGCGTTCACGGCGTCGTAGATCGCGACGTGCACCGTGGCGAGGTCGACCTGGACGACGGGCCGAAGTTCCTGGGGGGTGACCTTCGGGTAGGCTGCGGTGGTATTGATCGTGTTCGATGCGACGAGATTCCAGTCGGCGATTGCGTCGGCCCGGGCGGCCGGTGCCGCTGCCGAAGCAGCGACGGTGATCACGGCGGCCAGAATCCGGAAGGGCGGGCTGGCGCGGCGCATGTCATTGACGGGCATGGTCTTTCTCCCTGATGCAATGTGGCTGTGATTGAGGTGGGTCGGCATGCCGACCCGCTGGCCACGCTAGGGAGCGGCCCGCCTCCCTGCATGAAGGTGGGCCCAAGATTCAGTGAAGATGCCTCAGTGGCTCAGGTACGGGACCGGATCGACCACCGCATATCCCGGTGTGTTCGCCACGAGCTGCTCGAGCCAGTGCTTGTGGCCGGCCCCGAAGATCACGACCACACGGTCGCCAGGGCGGGCGACATCCATCAACTTCGCGAAGATCTTGGCGTTGCGCATGGTCCAGTAGCCGAACAGCTCGGCGCCGGGCTGGTCCTCGCCTGAATCGAGCGAGAGCAGCCGGTAGTACATGGATGCGTCGGCCAGGGTGCGCGCATTGTTGGCTTCGACGAGCAGTTCGGACATCGAGGATCCCGCCTGCCGCTTCTCGAAGCCCGAGACCATCCTGCCGGTCTCATCGAGCATGACCTGCAGTTGCGGCTCCTCGCCGTGCGCTTTCGCGGACGCTTGGACGCGCTCGAACGGGAAGTAGTCGGGCTCGCCCGCCGCTGGCTGCTCGTCGATCCCATGCACCGTCTTGAGGCCAGTCTCATGCGCGAGCCGGTAGCCGATCTGCACCCGCTCGTCCCGGGAGTCAGCCAGTTGGGACGGATCGAACTTCGCGTACACGGGGTCCAGGTAATCGGGTGCCGCCGTCACGCGCTCGACGGCGATCAGCGTTGGATGAAAACGGGCGAGGGCACTCGCCACATCGGCCATTTCCGCCTGTCGCTGCCGCGTGAGCACGTCCACGGCCTGGATGTTGTTGAGGTCCTGGCCGGGGTTATCGAGGTGGAAGGTCCCGAGGACCATCACCTGGACCTGGTTGGAATCCGCCGCCAGTGCGGCAGGTGCCAGGAGCAGGCCGAGAGCGAACCAGAGAACATGGCGCATGACGTGTGAGACCTCCCTCGGGTGTCTCGTTGTGATGCGCAGTGCGGTCCCAGGGTTGCATGGTCGAAAATTGGGGACATTCTCGGTTTCCGCGAAAACCGAGAATGTCCCCTGTTTTCGGAACCTGCTACCGTCTGCGGACAGGGCCGTTGAAAGGAAGCCGCGATGAACCTGAGGCTCGCATCCCGCTACCTCCCCTTTGCGCTCGTCGTCGCCGCCCTCATCGCGTGCCTGCTCGGCCTGCGCATCAGTGCCGGTTGGCTCATCCCGGCCGTGGTCTTCGGCGTGCTTGCGGCGATCGGTGTCGTGGACCTGCTGCAGCCGCACAGCACGCTGCGGCGAATTTATCCCCTGAGCGGGCGCCTTCGCTACCTGCTCGAGTCCATCGGCCCGGAATTCCGCCAGTACTTCATCGAGTCCGACAGCGATGCCGTGCCGTTCTCGCGCGAGCAACGCTCCGTGGTCTACCAGCGCGCGAAGAACACGCTCGACAAGCGTCCTTTCGGCACCTTGCGCGACGTCTACGCTCCCGACTACGAATGGATGAGCCCGTCGTTCGCGCCCGTCGCGGTGCGGAAGCACGATTTCCGCGTCACAATCGGCGAGGGCCGCGCGCAACCGTACTCCGCGAGCGTCTTCAACATTTCCGCGATGAGCTACGGCGCGATTTCGCCCAATGCGATCCGCGCGCTCAACGAAGGCGCGAAGCGCGGCGGCTTCTACCACGACACGGGCGAGGGCTCCGTCTCTCCGTACCATCGGGAGCGCGGCGGCGACCTCGTCTGGAACATCGGCTCCGGCTATTTCGGCTGCCGGGACCTCGACGGGCGTTTCAGCGACGAGCGCTTCGTCGAGAGCGCGCGCCTGCCGCAAGTGAAGATGATCGAGATCAAGCTGTCGCAGGGTGCGAAGCCGGGGCACGGCGGCGTGCTGCCCGCGCCGAAGGTGACCGCCGAGATCGCGGCAACGCGCGGCGTGCGCCAGGGCGAGGACTGCATCTCGCCCGCGAAGCATTCCGCGTTTTCGACCCCGACCGAGCTGATTGCCTTCGTCGAGCACCTGCGCAACCTCTCCGGCGGCAAGCCGACGGGTTTCAAGCTCGCGATCGGGCATCCGTGGGAGTGGTTCAGCATCGCGAAGGCGATCCACGAGACCGGGATCACGCCCGACTTCATCGTCGTCGACGGGGGCGAAGGCGGCACGGGCGCCGCGCCGCTCGAGTTCGTGAACCACGTGGGCGCGCCGCTGCGCGAGGCCCTGCTGCTGGTCCACAACACGCTGGTCGGAGTCGGCGTGCGCGATCGCGTCCGCATCGGCGCGGCGGGCAAGGTCACCACGGCATTCGACATCGCGCGAACCATCGCCATCGGCGCGGACTGGTGCAACGCGGCGCGCGGCTACATGTTCTCGCTAGGCTGCATCCAGTCGATGTCGTGCCACACGGATCGCTGCCCGACCGGCATCGCGACGCAGGACCCGGTGCGCTGGAACAAGCTCGACGTGCCCGACAAGGCGTCGCGCGTCTTCAATTATCACGAGAATACGCTGAAGGCGCTGGGTGAATTGCTCGCTGCCGCCGGGCTGCGCGATCCGTCGGAACTCGGGCCCGAGCACGTGATCCATCGCGTATCGTCCACCGAGGTTCGCTCGCTCGGCCGGCTCTATGCCTATCTCGAGCCCGGGCAGCTGCTGCACGGCTCGCTCGACGACGAGCGGCTGGCGGTGTTCAAGATGTTCTGGGAGGAGGCGCGCGCCGATTCGTTCGACGCTCCGGCGCGGATCGTCGCGCTGCGCCGGAGCAAGCTGCAGTAGGGCGTGTAGGCTACCCGGCGAGGCTGCGCAGGCGCATCGTCCGGCTGGTCGCCGTGCTCGCCTCGAGCCGCTCGAGCAACTGCGTGGCTTCCGCCGCGTGCAACGGCTTGCTGAGCAGGTAGCCCTGCACCTCGTTGCACTTCTGGTCCTGCAGCTGCAGCAGCTGGTTGAAGGTCTCGACGCCTTCGGCGACGACATCCACGCCGAGGGCCCGCGCCATCGCGACGATGGCCGTGACGATGGTGGCGTGGCGCCCCAGGCTGTCGACGCTCTGCACGAACGAGCGGTCGATCTTCAATCGATTGACCGAGAACTCGCTCAGCCGGCCGAGGCTCGAGTGCCCCATGCCGAAGTCGTCGATGGCGATCGACACACCGATCCTGCGCAAGGACTGCAGCAGGCTCCGGGTCCGCGCCTCGTCCTTCATCATCAGCGATTCCGTGATCTCGAGCTCGAGGCACCCCGGGGGCAGGCGCGTTTCGCGCAGAGCGTCCTCGACCACGGCGCAGAATCGGTCCTGTGCGAACTGGCGGGCGGAGACGTTGACGGCGATGCGCCCCGGGGCCATGCCCGCGTCCTGCCAGTCCTTGAATTGCCGGCACGCCGTGCGCAATGCCCACTCCCCGATCGGTTCGATCAGTCCGGTTTCCTCGGCCACCGGGATGAACTCGTCGGGCGAGACGACGCCGAGCTCGGCATTGGACCAGCGCAGCAGCGCCTCCATGCCCGAGATCTTGCCGGTTCCAAGATCGAACTGCGGCTGGTAGTGCAGCGTGAATTCATCTCTCGCGAGGGCGCGCTGCAGTTGTCCCTCGAGGCTGAAGCGCGTCTGGGCGCCGTCGTTCATCTCGTGATCGAAGAACGCGAACAACCCGCGGCCCTGGCGCTTCGCGTTGTACATGGCGATTCCGGCATGCCGCAGCAGTTCCTCGTCGTCCGCGCTGTCGTCCGGGTAGATTGCGACGCCGACGCTGGCCGTCAGCGTCACCGGCGAGTCCTCTGCCAGCGCGGGTGTCGCGAGTGGACGCGTCAGGAACGTGGCAACGGCACTCGCATCCTTCGGGTCGCGCACATCGTGCAGCAGGACCATGAACTGGTCGCCGGCGAGCCGGGCGACGTGATCCCTCGCGCTTTCCGGGGTCGATGCATCGCCCGAGGTGCTGTTGCGCCGGAGGATCTCGTGCAGCCGCTGCGCGACCGTGCGCATCATCTCGTCGCCCACGATGTGCCCGAGCACGTCGTTGATCCGGCGGAAATTATCGAGGTCGATGTACAGCAGGCACAGCTTGCCGCCCTGCGCCTGCGCCGCCTGCATCGCGTGCTTCAGGTACTCGAGGAAGCGAGTGCGATTGGCCAATCCGGTGAGCGGGTCGAAATTCGTGATCTCGGTTTCGCGGCGCTCCTCGCCGGCGCGCTTGTCGCCCAGGGCGAGGGCCATCTGCCGGACCTCGTGCGGGTGGAACGGCTTCTGCAGGTAGAAGAGCTTGTCGTCGGGCGGAACCTGACGGCTGATGTCGAGGGGATCGACGTCCGAGTACGCCGTGCAGATGACGATCTCGATCTTCGGGTCGATCTCGCGGATCCTGGCGGCCGTCCAGGCTCCATCCGGGCCGGGGGGCATGCGCATGTCGATGAAGGCGACGGCGAAGGGCCGGTCGGCTGCACAGGCTTCGCGAACGGCAACGACGGCGGCCTCGGCACCGTTGCAGAAGACGGTGTCGAACCGCGAGGCCCGTGGAGCACTCTTCGGCGGCGGCGGCGCGCCGGCGCTGGCCAGGAAGAGCTTCGCCCGCAACTCATCCATGGCGGCCCGGTCGGCGCTGCGGCCCGTCGTGCCGAGCACGTCACGGTAGGCGTCCAGCACGGCCTGTTCATCGTCGACGACCAGGACACGGATGGATTGACGGTTGGCGACAGTCATGAGCGACCTCAGGCAGCCTGCGCGACGGAGTGAGCGCGCGCTTCAGTTAAGGGAATGACGACCTGCAGCGTGGCGCCCTTTGAGCCGTCGCTCTGCACGCGGATGCTGCCACCGAGGGCGTTGAGCGCATTGGCGCACCAGTGCAGGCCGATGCCGCAGTTCGTCTGCTCGGGCTTCGTGGAGAAGCCCTTCTCGAAAATCCTCGGGAGGTGTTCCGCGCGGATGCCGATGCCGTCGTCCACGAATCGCAGCGACAGCTGCCGGCCCTCGGCTCCGGCCTCGACCGAGCAGGAAATGTGCAGGGTGCCCTGCTCCCGTCCGGCCTGGCGGACCGCCTCGGCAGCGTTCTGGACCAGGTTCTGGAAGACCTGCTGCAGCGTGATGCGTGGCAGCGGCAGCGCGCCGGCCCCGGTCAAAGACGGATCGAGATCGACCGTCAGGCACGCACGCAGCCTCGGCGGAATCATCTCCATGCTGCGATCGACCAGGTCCGCCAGCCGCACCGTTTCGACGAGCGGGCCCGACTGCGAGGGACGCAGCTGCTGAGCCAGCGTCCGCTGGATGACGTCAGCCTGGCGCGCGACGGTCTCGGCGTCGTGGCCCGAGCTCTCGATCACTCGAGCCAGCTCGCGACTGGCGAGCCGCACGAACTGCTCGAGGTCCGCCTTGCGTGCGGGGTCGCTCACGCCGCTTTCGAGCTCGGCGAGGACCATCTCGATTTCCCCCAGCGGTGCGTTGCGCAGGCGTTCCTGGAGGGCGACGACGGTGACGCCGAGCGGCGTCATGGCATTGCCGATGTTGTGCAGGACACCGCTCGCGACTTGCGCGGCCCCGGCATCGAACGACTGGTCGACCAGGCGGCGGCGCGCGTCGGCCAGCTTGTCGACCATCCTGTCGAATTCGTGCGCCAGGACACCCAGCTCGTCGGCGCGTTTGACCGCCATGTGCCGGGTCAAGTCATCACCCTCGCCGACTGCGACCGCGAGGCGGGTCATCTCGCTGACGGGGACCAGGACGAGGCGGCGCAAGGCAGCAATCAAGACCAGCAGCACAACGGCTCCGGCCACGAACAAAGACAGGAGCGCGAAGCCGATGGCGTCACGTCCTTGCGCGGTCACCGAGCGCGGCACGTCGACTCGCAGCGTGACCGCCGGTCGGCCGTAGATATCGGCGAGTTTGCGATAGACCTCATTGGTTGCATCGCGCTGCACGATGCTGGGCGCGCGAAGCGCGTCCTTGGCCGGGGCCCGAGAGACCGACGCGTCCGAAGGGTTGACCTGCAATCGAACCTGCGCCTGTTCCCCCAGCCGCGCGACGACGTCGGGTGTGATGAGGCGCGCCAGCAGCACGGATCCCCGATGCGGTCCGTTGCCGGCACCGTCCAGGATCGGCGCCGTCACGATCATGGCCGGACCGTGCTCCGTCACGACGATACCCTTGGCCGGCTGGCCGTTGCGGATGGCATCGCGAAACGGGTGGTTCGGTGAGAGGCTTTCGCCTGCCAGCATTTCGAAGCCGATCTCGTCATGCGTGGCCGGACTGAAGCCCTTGCGCCAGACGAAGCGGGCATCGGGGTCGAGGAACGCCACGACTTCGAGGCTGGCGCCTTCGATCGTGGCCTTGTTCATGTTGTCTTCGATGAAGTCCGGCGCCTTGCCCGCCATGTACCGGTACGTCTCCAGCCAGTTGCCCCAGTCCGCGCAGAACGTCTGCAGCTGGCCCAGTTCGCCGTCGATGGCCCGCGTGACCCGCTCCATGTCCGTGCGCGCCAGGTCCGCTTCGAGCGCTTCGAAGCTCGGCAGGATGACCTCGCGCTGCACCGTGTAGTCGGCGGCTCCGTAAAGCGCGAACAGGGCGCAGAGCAGCAGGACGACTTTTGAGCTGAGTTTCAAGGACTTCGGCCTCGCCAACCGACGACTGTGACCCCGCCGATGGTAGGGGTTGCCTTGGTCCAGCGAGGCGACGTGGCTCACTGTCTGCTATGGTCACCTCCGACCACCGGACGAAAAGATGTGACCGGGTTCGCCCTTTTCCGGGTACGGCCCGCCGGCGCCGGCAAGACTTGACGCTGCACTCCGGTCGTCGTAACTGGTCGAAGGCCTAGAGAATTTCGTACCCCCGGCACCGGCAGGACCTGCGCATGACCCAATCCGTCGCGGACTCCGAACTCGCACTGCAGCGCCTCTATCACTGGGAGTCCACGACACCGGATCGTGTCGCGCTCTCACAACCCATGGGGGGCGGGGTCCAGCGGGACTTCACCTGGCGCGAGGTGATGGATCAGGCGCGGCGCCTGGCCGCACACTTGCGGAGCCGAGGCTTCGAGCCGGGTGCGCGCATTGCGCTGCTGTCGAAGAACACGGCGCATTGGATGATGGCCGATTTCGCCATCTGGCTCGCGGGGTACGTGTCGGTTCCGCTCTATCCTTCGCTCGCCGCTGGCACGATCCGGCAGATTCTCGAGCACAGCGAAGCGAAGCTCCTGTTCGTCGGGAAGCTCGACGACTGGGCGGGCATGAAGCCCGGCGTGCCGGCGGGCCTGCCGTGCATCAGCCTGCCGTTGGCGCCGCCGAACGACTATCCGGCATGGGAAGGCATCGTCGCCGGCACGGCGCCCCTCGCCGGGCATCCCGTGCGTGACGGCGACGAACTCGCGACGATCATGTACACGTCAGGCACCACGGGCATGCCGAAGGGCGTGATGCACAGCTTTGCGACCTTTGCCTGGTCGATCGGTACGGTTCGCAAGCGCCTGCGGATCGAGGCGGACAGCCGGGCGCTGAGCTACCTTCCGCTCGCGCACGTGGCCGAACGAACGGCCGTCGAGCACGGCATGCTGGCGAGCGGCATGCACGTCTCTTTCGCCGAGAGTCTCGAGACCTTCGCCGCCGACATGCAGCGGACGCGGCCGACCTTGTTCTTCTCGGTGCCGCGACTCTGGGTCAAGTTCCAGCAGGGCGTGCTGGCGAAGATGCCCGCGGAGAAACTCGATCGCATGCTCAAGGTGCCGATCCTGCGCGGCGTCGTGCGCAAGAAAATCCTCGCAGCCCTCGGCCTGGACCAATGCGAGGCCGCGGCGGGCGGTGCTGCGCCGATGCCGGCAGAACTGCTGCGATGGTATTCGCGTCTCGGCCTCGACATCGTCGAGGTCTACGGCATGACCGAGAACTGCGGAGTCTCCCATTGCACGCTGCCGCGCATCTCGCCTCCGGGCACCGTCGGCCTGCCGTACGACGGCGTACAGAGCCGCATCAATCCGGACAGCGCCGAGGTCGAGATGACCTCCCCCGGCGTGATGCTCGGCTACTACAAGGATCCCGAACTGACCCGCCAGACGTTCACGGCGGACGGCTGGCTGCGCACCGGCGACAAGGGCGCGCTCGACGCGGACGGCAACCTGCGCATCGTCGGGCGCGTCAAGGACCTGTTCAAGACCAGCAAGGGAAAGTACGTCACGCCGGCGCCGATCGAGGACAAGCTCGTGAGGCACACCGCCGTCGAGGCATGCTGCGTGACGGGCGCGAACCTCGGGCAGCCGCTTGCACTGCTGATGCTCAACATGGAAGCCGCGCGCGGGGCCGCCAGCTCCGAGGGGCGTCACGCGCTGGAAGCCTCGCTCGAAGCACACCTGCGCGAAATCAACGCGACGCTCGACCCGCACGAGCGGCTCGATTGCCTGGTCGTGATCACGGAGGCGTGGACCGTGGAGAACGACCTCGTGACGCCGACCCTGAAGGTCAAGCGCAACCGGATCGAGGCCGTGTATGCCGAGCACTACGAGCGATGGATCGGCTCGCGACGGACGGTGATCTGGCACGCCTGAGCGTGCCGGCGACTCAAGGGACTGCTTCGCGCGCGACGTCGGCCAGGAAGTCGTCGCGCTGCAAGGGCGACGGGCTGTCGAGCCACCCGGGGTAGAAACTCTTCAGGTCCGCGATGATCCGGGCGCGCGGGACGTCGCCGAAGATGCCGCGGTCCGCGACGTACTCCATGTGGCGCTGTCCCTGCCGGTCGAATGGATGGTAGAGCGAGTCTTCGCGGCCGTTGAAGTCGAGCGGGTGCAGGCCGAAGCGTTCGCACAGCTGCACGTTGAACGCGGGCGTCGCCTTGCGCCAGTGGCCCTCGAGCCGGATCTCCGCATAACCGTGCCAGATGAACACGTCCGTGCCCATCTGCTCGCGCAGGCGCGCGGTCGAGAGGTGGTTGCGCACGTCCGCGAAGCCGAGCCGCGCGGGAATGCCCGCGGCGCGGCACACCGCCGCGAGCAACGCAGCCTTGGTGACGCACCACCCGTGGCCCGTTTCGAGGACGGTGCTCGCCTTCATGCCGTGCGGCGTGAGGTCGAGCCGGTACGGATCGTAGCGAAAGCCGTCGCGCACGGCGTAGAACAGCGCAACCGCGCGCGCGACATCGGTGTCGCCGTGTGCGTGCGCCGCAGCGAATGCGACGACGGCGGGATGATCGCTGTCGACGAATTCTCCGGCTGCGAGATCCCGCGCCTCGGTGGGCGCGGAATCCGAACTCGGGTTCATCGTCGGGGCCATGCCGTCATTCTAGGGTACCGCCGCGCCCGTCTTCAGAAATTCCAGTCGCATGTCTCGGCGGCAAGATCGATGAACGAGCGCACCTTGGCCGAGAGCAGCCGCGAAGTCGGGTACACGAAATGGATCGGCATCGCCTCGGGTTCGAAATCTCCGAGCACGATCTGCAGCCGGTCTTCCCGGACCGCTTCGGCGACCTGGTAGGAGAGCGCGAGTGTCAGCCCCCCGTCGCGCTCGGCATGCCAGAGCGCCGCGTCCGCACTGTTGGTTGCGTACTGGGATGAAACGGCCACGCGGATGCCCTGCCCATCGCGTGCAAACGACCAGTCCGTGAACGGCGCCAGCGCGGTGAACTGGATGGTTCGATGCGAGGCGAGTTCCGCGGGAGTGACGGGAATGCCGTGTCGCGCGAGGTAGTGCGGCGACGCGACGACGACGCGCCTCGTACTACCGGCCCTGCGCGCGACCAGCGACGAATCGGGGAGTTGGCCGATGCGTACCGCGACGTCGATGCCGTCCTCGACGAGATTGGCATTGCGATCCGACAGCGAGAGATCCCCGATAACGTGCGGATGTGCGGCGAGGTACCGGCACATCAGCGGGCTGACGTGGAGGCGTCCGAACATCATCGGCGCGGTCACGACGAGGCGTCCCGTTGGAAGGCCTCGTTCGGCGAGCGCCGACTCCTCGGCTTCCTCGACGTCGGCCAGGATCCGTCTAGCGCGGACGAGGTAGCGGGTGCCCGCATCGGTCAGCGTGACGGACCGGGTCGTGCGTTGCAGGAGACGGATGCCGAGCTGGTGCTCGAGGCCGGCCACGAGCCGGGTGACCACGGATGGCGACAGCGCGAGCTTCGAAGCCGCTGGAGCAAAACCGTGCGCATCGGCCACGGCCACGAAGGCTTTCATCGCAGCGAGGCGGTCCATGGCGCTCCATTATTGCGAAAATAGCAATTGAAAAGTTCAAATTTTATGGATTATCACCGATAAAGTATTAATTCACACTCCCTCCTACGTTGAGTCGCAAGGCGCAGCTGGTCGGTTCGACAACCGGCCCATCAAGTAAACCTAGCCAGCCAGGAGGATGACCGCCATGACCACCCGAATCGCCACCCCCGCCACGATCGAGACCGCCCCCGTCGCCGCCCAGCCGCTGCTGCAGGGCGTAAAGGCCAAGTTGGGCAGCACACCCAACCTGTTCCGCGTCGTCGCCAACAGCCCGGCCGCCCTCGAGGGTTACCTCGGCCTGAGCGGCGCCCTGGGCAAGGGCACCCTCGACGCGCGCACTCGCGAGCGCATCGCGCTGGCCGTCGCCGAGTTCAACGGCTGCGGCTACTGCCTCTCCGCGCACACCTACATCGGCAAGAACATGGCCGGCCTCGCCGACGCCGAGATCGCCGCCAACCGCCAGGGCGGTTCGACGGATGCCAAGGCTGCGGCTGCGGTCGCGTTTGCGGTCAAGCTCGTCGAGGCGCGCGGGCATGTGTCTGACGCAGACGTGCTCGCCGTCAAGCGTGCGGGCTACAGCGATGCCGATGTCATCGAGATCGTCGCGCACGTCGCGCTCAACACGCTGACCAACTACGTCAACGAGGTTGCGCAGACCGAGATCGATTTCCCGGCCGTCGAGTCGCGCAACGCCGCATGAACGAGTCGCGCGTCATTGCCAGCGACGTCGCCTTCACGCCCGCGGTGAAGGCGATCCAGGCGCGCCGCGGCTCGCGGGCTTCGTACGCGCGCATGGAGGAGGGCGAGGGTTGGTCGACGGCGATCACCCCCGACCTCGCAGCGTTCGTCGCGGCCCAGACCAGCATCTTCTTCGGCACTTCGAACGCGGCAGGGCAGCCGTACATCCAGCACCGCGGCGGCCCGCCCGGATTCCTGCGAGTACTCGACGAGCGCACGATCGCGTTTGCCGACTACCGCGGTAACCGGCAGTACATCTCGCTCGGCAACCTGGCCGAGAATCCCAAGGCTTTCCTGTTCCTGATCGACTACGCGCATCGCCAGCGAGTCAAGGTCTGGGGCACGGCGCGGGTCGTCGAGGACGACGAGGCGCTGGTCGCGTCGCTGATGCCGGAGGATTACAAGGCGCGTGCGGAGCAGGCGATCGTATTCAGCGTGACGGCCTGGGACGGCAACTGCCGCCAGCACATTCCGCAGCGGTTCGAGGCGGCCGATGTCGCAGCGGCACTGGCCGAGCGCGACAGGAAGATTGCGGAATTGACTGCCGAACTGGCCCGGCGTCCGGCCTGACACAACCTGCGGTGCTTGCGCGTACCATGACGCGATGAAATCCGCCCGACTGCACGCATTCACCGAAAAGCCATAAGACATTCGCGTCGAGGATGTGCCCGTGCCCGAGCCGGGCCCGGGGCAGGTCCGCGTGCGCATGCGACTTGCGCCGGTCAACCCGTCGGACCTCAACTTCGTGCGCGGCACCTACTACAGCGCGCTCGAGCGAGTGATCTGGAACGCCGGCGGACAGGGCGTCTATTTCGATCCACAGCGCCAGGCGCCGCATGCGCTGCCGCCCTATGCCCTGGGCCTCGAAGGCATGGGTTTCGTCGACGCTTGCGGCTCGGGCTTCCTGGCCGGGCGACTGCGCGGCAAGCGCGTGGCGGTCGTCGGCATGCCCCCGAACGGCACGTGGCAGGAATACGTGGTCGTCGACGCGACGGAAAGCCTTCACCCTGCCGGACGCAATTCCCGACGACCAGGGCGCGATGTACCTGGCCAATCCGATCACGGCATATCTGCTGATCCGCGAGGTGCTCCGGGTGCGGCGCGGTGGCTGGGTCGTGGTGACCGCAGCGGGATCTGCGCTCGGCAAGAGCGTGGTGCGCCTGGGCCGGCGCGACGGCTTCCGCACGATCTGCGTGGTCCGCTCGAGCGCAAACACGGCAGAGTTGAAGATAGCTGGGCGCCGACGCCGTGATCGAGACGGACCGGCAGGACCTGATCGCCGAAGTGGCCCGCATCACCGGCGGGGCAGGGCGTTGGTTATGCGCTCGACTGCGTCGGCGGCCAACTGGCCGGCCAGGTGATCCGCTGCCTCGGGGTGGACGGCCACCTCGTCCTGTACGGCACGCTCGCCAACGAGCCGATGCAGGTTCCGAGCCGCGACCTGATGATGCCCGGTGCGCGCGTGTCGGGCTTCCTGCTCAGCACCTGGACCGGGCAGCAGTCGCCCCTCAAGTTGCTGGGTGTGTTGCGTGCGGTGAAGAAGCTGGCCCTCGGGGGGACGTTCCATACGGACATCGGCGCGACGTTCTCGCTCGATCAGGCTGCGGCAGCGGTGGCTGCGGCCGTCGAGCCCGGGCGCACCGGCAAGGTGCTGCTCCGGATCCCGGAGTGACGCCGATGCGGTGGGGCCAGGCTGCGGTGCACGCGCGCCTCAAAGCGGCTCGAACCGCGCCTGGAAGAACCGCAGGTACTTCGGCTCGTAGACCATCTTGAGGCCGCGCGCGGCCGCCGCGCGCGTCGTACACGGCCTTTACCGATTCCGCGATCACGTCCATGTGCGCCTGCGTGTAGACGCGGCGCGGGATCGTGAGTCGGGTCAGCTCGAGCTTCGGGTAATGATGATCGCCCGTCGCGGGTCGCGCCCTGCGCTGACCACGCCGCGCTCCATCGAGCGAATGCCTGAATCGAGATACAGCTCCGCCGCCAGCGTCTGCGCCGGGAAAGCCGACTGCGGCAGCTGCGGGTAGAAGGCGCGTGCGTCGAGGAAGATCGCATGGCCCCCGACCGGCAGCACCATCGGGATGCCCCAGTCCTGCAGCAGCTCCGCGAGGTAACGCACCTGCCCGATCCGCGAGTGAACGTGCTGGTCCTGCATCGATTCCTCGATGCCGATCGCCATCGCCTCCATGTCGCGGCCGGCGAGGCCGCCGTAGGTGTGCAGGCCCTCGTAGACGACGACGAGGTTGCGCAGCTCCTCGAACAACGTCCAGTCGTTCACGGCGAGCCAGCCGCCGATGTTCACGAGGCTGTCCTTCTTCGCGCTGCTCCAGGCGCCGTCGGTGTAGCTGCAGAACTCGCGCGAGATCTCGGCGATCGACTTGCTGGCGTAGCCCGCTTCGCGCTCCTGGATGAAGTACGCGTTCTCGACGAGGCGCGTTGCATCGAGGAACAGCCGGATCCCGTGCCGGTCGCACAGCCCGCGCAGCGCCTTGACGTTCGCCATGCTGACCGGCTGGCCGCCCGCCATGTTCACCGTCGTGGCGAGGCTCACGTAGGCGATGTTTGCCGCGCCGTGCTGCCGGATCAGTGCTTCGAGCTTGGCGAGGTCGACGTTGCCCTTGAAGGGGTGCAGGTTCGACGGGTCGTGCGCCTCGTCGATGATCACGTCGACGAAGATGCCGCCCGCCAGTTCCTGGTGCAGCCGCGTCGTCGTGAAGTACATGTTGCCGGGCACGTACTGGCCCTTGCGGATCGCCGCCTGGCTGATCAGGTGCTCGGCGCCGCGCCCCTGGTGCGTGGGCACGATGTACGGGTAGCCGTAGTACTTCTGGATCGCGCTTTCGAGGTGGTAGAAATTGCGGCTGCCCGCGTAGGCCTCGTCGCCGAGCATCATCCCGGCCCACTGCCGGTCGCTCATCGCGCTGGTGCCGCTGTCCGTGAGCAGGTCGATGTAGACGTCGTCCGAGCGCAGCAGGAAGGTGTTGTAGCCGGCATCGGCCAGCGCCTTCTCGCGCTCGGCGCGGCTCGTGGTGCGCAGCGGCTCGACCATCTTGATCTTCCACGGCTCGGCCCAGGAGCGGCGGCCGGACTGCTGGCCCATGGTCTTGTGGACGATTTCGCTCATGGTTCTTCTCGCTCCCTCTCCCGCTTGCGGGAGAGATTTGGGGTGAGTGCTTCGACTCCCTCTCCCGCTTGCGGGAGAGGGTTGGGGTGAGGGTCGTGGTTCAGGACTATAGGTCGGCCCCTGTCTGGGCCAACACCGCGGAAACCCGCAAGATTCCTGCGCCATGCGGTCGCATTCCCCAGGGCCCGGTCCCGCTTGGATCCCTCGCGCTGCTCGCCGCCGGCCCGGCATGGGTATTGCTGCGGGCCGCGGTCGGATACAGTCTGGGTCATCGATCGGCTCTCCATTGTCGTGAGGTTGCCATGACCCGTCTTGCGCTCCGCTCCGTCAGTACCCCGATCCTGCAGATTCCCGGCACCGATCCCTGGTACGCCGCCCCCAACGATCCCGCGCTGTCGGTGATGACGGATTTTCGCGAGCGTGCCTCCGTGACCGTTTCGGAGACCGCGACCATCGACACGGCGCTCGACCACATGAAGCACAACGGCGTGCGCTGTGCCTTCGCCGTCGACGACGCACGTCGGGTCGTGGTTGGTCTTATCACCGCCTACGACATCATGGGCGAGAAGCCGATGCGGCACGTGCAGGACACGAGAAGCCGGCGGCAGGATGTCCTGGTGCGGGACATCATGCAGGGCGTCGCCGAGTGGCAGGTCGTCGATATCAAGGATATCGAGCAGGCCACGGTGCGCGCCGTGTCGCAGCTGTTCGACGAGAACCCGTTCACCCACATCGCGGTGACGGAGACGGGCGCGCATGGCGAGCAGCGCTTGCGCGGGCTGTTGTCGGCCGCCAAGGTGAAGCGCCTGCTGTCGAGGCCCGCGGCCTTGGGAAAAGCATGACCTACCGGACCCTCGCGTATGCGGTCGCAGGCCGCGTCGCGACGATCACGCTCAATCGTCCCGAGCGAATGAATGCGATCAGCCTGGAGATGCCGGGCGAGATCGCTGCAGCCGTGGACGCGCCAATCGCGACGATGGCGTGCACGTGATCGTGCTGGCCGGCGCGGGCGACGGATTCTGTTCCGGCTACGACCTGAAGGAATTCGCCGAGGCGGCGGGCGAGCGGCCTGGTTCGCAACTCGGCGGCGAAACCGGGATGCGGCCGTGGGACCCGATGGCCGACTTCTTCGGCATGTACGAGTTCACGCAGCAGTTCATGTCGCTGTGGCGCAGCTACAAGCCGACCATCGCGAAGGTGCACGGACCGGCGGTCGCGGGCGGCAGCGACATCGCGCTGTGCTGCGATCTCGTCATGATGGCGGAGGAGGCGGTGATCGGCTATCCGCCGGCGCGCGTCTGGGGCTGCCCGACCACAGCGATGTGGGTCTATCGGCTCGGCGCGGAGAAGGCGAAGCGCATGCTGTTCACCGGCGACCTCGTCGGCGGGCGCGAGGCGGCAAAGCTCGGGCTGGTGCTCGAAGCGATACCTCGCGCCGACCTCGATGCACGGGTAGCGACACTGGCCGAACGCATCGCGGCGGTGCCGAAGAACCAGCTGATGATGCAGAAGATGATGGTGAACCAGGCGTACGACGCGATGGGGCTCGCCAACACGCAGCGCTTCGCCACGCTGTTCGACGGCATCACGCGGCACAGCCCGGAAGGCGTATGGTTCAAGCAGCGCGCGGAAGAGGCGGGTTTCAAGCAGGCTGTGAAGGAGCGCGACGGCGGCGCGCCGATCGCGCCGGGGGTCAGCCGGCCGCTGGCGCCGTGGACCGACAGCAAGTGATCGAAACGAACGGCCGCGGCGGCAGATCGCAGGAATCGCAGGGGGAGACAATGAACCGCATCCACCAGGGCACGGCCACGGGCGTGGCGGCACTCGACGCGCCGACGCTGTGCGCGGCCTTCCAGGTCACGGCCGCCGAGCGCCCCAACCAGGGCGCGCTGCGTACGCTGGACGGCGAAGTCGCGTTCACTTACGGGCAATACGCGGCCCGGGTGAGGGCATTGGCGGCCGGCCTCCACGCGCTCGGCGTGCGGCGCGGCGACACCGTTGCGCTGATGCTCGCCAACCGGCCGGAGTTCCACCTCATCGACGCCGCGGTGATGCATCTCGGCGCCGTGGCGTTCTCCGTCTACAACACGTCGAGCCCGGAGCAGATCGCGCATCTCTTCCGCAACGCCGCCAATCGCGTCGTCGTGACGGAGCGTCGTTTCCTGGCCAACGTGCTGGCCGCGCGCACGCCGGAGATCGAGCATGTCGTACTTATCGACGGCAGCAACGCCGGCACGATGACTCTCGACGAACTGGCCGGGCGCAGCGCAGGGGGATTCGATTTCGAGGCGTCCTGGCGCGCCGTCGAGCCTGACGACGTCCTCACGCTCATCTACACGTCCGGTACCACCGGGCCGCCCAAGGCGGTGCAGCTGACCCACGCCAGCGTGCTGTTCCAGTGCCGTGCGCTGAGCCAGTGCGTGTCGCCGGAGCTGGGGGGGCGCGGCATCTCGTACCTGCCGACCGCGCACGTCGGCGATCGCACGTTGAATCACTACTACGCATCGATGTGCCTCGGCACCGAGATCACGTCGATCACCGATCACAAGCAGATCGGCCTGGCCTTGACGACCGTGCGCCCGACCCGCTTCGGCGGCGTGCCGCGCGTCTGGGAGAAGCTCAAGGCGGGCCTCGAAGCCGCCGGCGTGCAGGACCCGTCGCAGTTGCCGGAACCGGCCAAGGCGGCGGTCCGCGCGCGCATCGGCCTCGAGAACGTCGACTGGTGTGTCTCGTCGGCGGCGCCGATCGCGACGGACGTGCTTCGCTACTTCCTCGATCTCGGGTTGCCGTTGGTCGAGGGCTGGGGCATGTCGGAGGCGTCCTGCTTCGCGGTCCTGAACCCGCTCGAAGGCAACAGGATGGGCACGGTCGGCAAGCCGCTGCCGGGTGTCGAGCTCAGGATCGCGGACGACGGTGAAATGCTCATTCGCGCGCCGCTGGTGTTCCGCGGCTACCGTGGCGATCCGGAGAAGACCGCCGAAGCGATCGATGCCGACGGCTGGCTGCACACCGGTGACATCGCGGTGATGGACGAGGAAGGTTACGTGCGGATCGTCGATCGCAAGAAGGAAATCATCATCAACTCGGCCGGCAAGAACATGTCGCCGGCGAACATCGAGCAGAAAGTCCGCGCGTCCAGCCCGCTGATCGCGCAGGTGGTGTGCATCGGCGACCGGCGTCCCTACAACGTGGCGCTGGTGGTGCTCGATCCCGAGATGGCGGATCGCTGGGCGACCCAGCGCAACCTGCCGGGACGGGGCATCGCCGAGTTGCTGCGGCACGACGAGTTGCGCGCCTCGATCCAGGTCGCGATCGACGAAGCGAACGCCGCGCTGTCACGCGTCGAGCAGATCAAGCGCTTCGCGATCGTGGATTGCGAGTGGCTGCCGGGCGGGGCCGAACTGACCCCGACGCTGAAGCTGCGCCGCAAGCCGATCCTCGAGAAATACCGCGACGCGATCGAACGGCTGTACGCATAGCGTCAGGATTCCGCGGCTTTCGGCAGCGCGACGACGTTGCTCGGCACCGCAGCGCGTTCTTCGGTCTTCTCGGCCACGCAGTCGAGCCGTCCTTCGACACGCGCACCGCATTCCATCTGCAGGTTGCGATAGCGGATGTTGCCGGTGATGCGCGCGTTCGCCTGCAGTTCGAGGAAGTGGTCGACTTCGACGTCGCCCAGGATCGTGCCGTTGATCACAGCGTCGTGCACGCGCACGCCGCCCTCGATGCGGCCTTTTTCGCTCAGCACCAGCAGGCCGCGCGCCTCGGGCTTCGAGACCACGTGGCCGGCCACCTGGCCGTCGACCCGCACACCGTCGGTGACGATGACGTCGCCGACCACCTCGACGCCCGAGGCGATCAGGCTCGACAGCCGTGTCACCTCGATCGACGACTTGATTTTCTTCGCAAACATTCCTTTCCCCTCTCGACTCCAAGGTTCAGCGCGGCTTGCCCTTGCGGCCGCTCTGCGCGTTGAAGAAATCCACCTGGTTCTTCAGTTCGCCCGCCTTCTGGCTCAATTCGGCCACCTGGGCCGTCAGTGCCGTGCGCGTCGAACGCTCGAACTCCAGGTCCGTCCTTGCCCGCGCGAGGTCCGCCTTGAGCGAGGCGTTCTCGCGCTCCAGTTCCGCGAGGCGTACCGCCGGCACGCGCCCGCTCGAATACACCCACGCGCCGACCGCGAGGCCGGCTGCGATCAGCGCGGCGACCGTCATGCCATGCAGGATGTTGCGCACCCGACGGTCGGAGCTGAATTCCAGGCGCGCGTTGGCGAGCTTGCGGGTACGTGACCCGTTCGCCCAGCGCATCAGTCCGCTTGCCTCGCCAGCACACTCGCGAGGACGCGACCGGGCTCGACGCGCACGCCGTTGCGGATCACCTCGAAGTGCAGGTGGGGGCCCGTCGAGCGGCCGGTCGAGCCCACCGCCGCGATCTTCTGGCGCGGCATCACGAGGTCCCCGGCGTGCACGAAGAGCTTCGAGCAGTGCCCGTACAGCGTCTGCAGGCCGTTGCCGTGATCGATGACGACAGCGTTGCCGTACGGCCCGCGGAATCCAGCCGAGACGACGCGTCCGCCGCCGCTCGCGAGGATTGCGGTGCCCCTCGCGGCCGGGATGTCGAGGCCCATGTGGTGCGCGAGGCGGCCCGTGAACGGATCGCGGCGCACGCCGAAGCCCGAGCTGATCCGCGGTACCTTGCCGAACACCGGGAGGCGATTGGGATTGGCCATGTCGGTGAGGTCGAGTTCGTCCGCAGCCTCGGCCATGTGATCGAGCGATGCTTCGAGCATCGCGAGTTCGGTCTCGAGTTGCGCGAGGCCGGAACCGTAGTCGCCGACCGGCGTGCTGGCAGCCGCGGCGATGGAAGGCGAGTCGTCGAGCGGCAGCAGCGGGCCGCCGGCCGATTCGGAAGACGCAGTCTTCGTGTCGGCAATCTCGGCCGCTGCCGGCTGGACCGATGCACGGCCTGGCTTCACGCCGAGCCGCTTCGCAAGGTCTGCCGCTTCGATCTCGAGTCGCGTCAGGCGGCCGGACAGGCTGCCGACCCGCTCGACGAGCGCCCGGCCTTCGGGGCGCTCGAAGTCCACCACGCTCGGTCCGGAGGAGATCGAGGCGCCGGGAATGCCCTGCGATTGGCCGACGAGATAGCCCAGCAGCGCGCTCGCCGACATGGCCAGCAGGCCGAGCGTTCCGGCGCAGAGCAGCAGCGGACGCGCACGGATGGTGCGCATCCGCGAGTCCGTCATCTGGTGTGCCGAAACGATGATGAAAGCCAACGCCTTGTCCCCTTTCGTGCGTGCCTCCTAGATAGCGCGAACAGGGGAAAAAGTGGGCTTCGAGGCCCCAATCTGTGATCGATTGCTCAGGGCGGCCGGCCTTCCAGGGCCGGGCCCGGTCAGCCGGCCGAAAGCAGCTTCAACGCTTCTTGTTCCTGCGCCTCGGTCGGCCAGCCCCAGGGCTTCGCCCGGCGCTCCTCGGGCTGAGCACGCCACCACGCGCTCGTGGCGGCAGCGGTGTCGGCCAGCGGCCGGAATCGCAGGCCGGCGGCCTGTCCTGCGGCGCTGTCGAAGTGCAGCGAATCGGCGCCCTTGAAGTACGGTTGTCGCACCAGCGGCAGCTTGATGCCCGTCTTGTCCATGACCTCGTTCGTGGCCCAACGGACCTTGGCCGGCTGCGTCGAGCCTTTCCCGAGTTCCTGCAGCACCTGTTCCCATGTCGCCGGCGTGGCTGGGCCGGCGGCGTTGTAGATGCCCGGCTGGTCGCGCTCCGCGAGATCCACGATCCAAGGGCAGAGGTCGCGCACGTCGATCCACTGCAGTTCGGCCTTCGGCGTCGGCGGGCCGAGCACCTCGCCGCCGCGCGCCATCCGCTCGACCCAGTAGGTGAACCGGTCCGAATCGTCGCCCGGGCCGACGATGTACGTCGGCCGCACGATGGTCGCCTGCCTGCCGAGCGCGGCTTGCACGATGCGGTCGCACTCGGCCTTGAGCGGGCCGTAGGATTCGCCGGTGACTTCCTCCGTGGCCGGATTCGGCGCCGCGCGCAGCGGCGAAGTCTCGTCGAAGCGGGTGCCGGCGGTCACGTCGTAGACCGCCACGGTGGAGACGTAGAGATACCGGCCGCAGCGCCCCTTGAGGAGGTCGATCGAGTCGCGCACGTGCCGGGGCACGTAGCCGGAATTGTCGATGACGACGTCCCAGCGGCGCGTGCCCTGCAGGGCCGCGAGACCGGGCGCCGTACTTGCGTCCCGATCGCCGAGCAGCACCTCGACGCGATTGCCGAACAGGCTGGGCCCGCTCTTGCCGCGATTGAACAGCGTGACCCGGTGGCCGCGCGCGAGCGCGTACTCGACCTGGTGGGGGCCGAGGAATCCGGTGCCGCCGAGGAACAGGAGGTCGAGCGGTTTTCCGGCGCGGCCGATGGCGGATTGCGCGCGGCCCAGGGCGGGCAGGGTCATCAGGGCCGTCGCCCACTGCAGGAGTTCACGACGCGTGGCCATCTCGGCTTCCTTGTCCCGGAAAATGGCCGACATCTAAAGCACGCGCCGAGTGCCTCCGTCAACCAGGATCCCCGGGCGCCCGGGTTCAGTCCTTCTTCAGCAGCGCGGCGAGGTCGGCGAACGGTGTGTGCGTCGATACGGGGCCGCCGTCCTTCTCGCCGGCCTTGACGCCGCGCAGGTCGAGCTGACGCTGGTGCTCGTTGTCGTGGCAGTACAGGCACAGCAGCTCCCAGTTGCTGCCGTCGGGCGGGTTGCGGTCGTGGTTGTGGTCCTTGTGGTGAACCGTCAGCTCCTGGACGTTGGTGTGGTCGAACTCACGTGCACAACGGCCGCAGATCCACGGGAACAGCTTGAGTGCCTGGCCGCGGTAGCTTTGCTCGCGCTCGGCGCGCGCGCGCTGGGCGTCGGCGACCACGCGGTCGAGTCGCGCCAGGTTCGGCTCGACTTTCTTGCGGGTTACCACGCGGTCCGGCGGTCTTTCATCGGGTGCATGGGCTCGATCATCTGCCGGCCTTCGGTCGCCGCGCAAGTCGGCGCCGCAATGGGCCGCGCACGCGATACGCGGATGCTTACCAATCACAACACCCGCGTGGATGCGCGCCGCCGCCTGTGGCAGTCTGCAGGAACAGGACATCACGGAAGGGTGCCCGTTGTTCAGAATGGAACCAGCCCTGTTGCGCGCGACGCTCGAGCAGCTCGAGCATGCGGCGCACGACCACGCCGAATGGCGCGACGACATCGTCCGGAACGTGGTCTGCCGGCTGCCTGGCGATCCCGGCGAACTCGCGCGGGATGCGCATCGCCGCTGCCGGTTCGGGCGCTGGTACTACGATCACACGCCCGCCGAACTCTGCGGCCAGCCCGTGTTCACTTCGATGGAGGCGGAGCACCAACGCGCCCACGAAATCGCGGCAAGGCTGCTGGACCAGTCGGCGCGCGGCGCGCCGATCGAGCGCCGCGACTACGACGCATTCGTGGCAGTCAATGCACAATTGCGCCTGGAACTGGATTCGCTGCGGCACGAGATCCAGGGCGCGCTGCGCAACTGCGACGCGCTGACGGGTGCCTACGGCCGCGTGGAGATCCTGCCGGAGTTGCGCGAGTGGCGCGAGCTGGCGCGGCGGAAGATCGAGCCCTGCTGCATCGTCTTCATGGACCTCGATCACCTCAAGGAGATCAACGACCGGCATGGCCACGCCGTGGGCGACAGGATTCTCGCCGGGGCCGTGCGGTACGTCTCGGAGCACCTGCGCCCCTACGACAAGGTGTTCCGCTACGGCGGCGACGAATTCCTGATTTCCCTCCCGAGCACGGAGTTCGCCGATGGCTTGCACCTGATCGAACGTGTGCGCGAGGGCTTCGGCCGGGTGCCCTTCGTGGTGAGCGCGGACGGCCAGTCGCTGCACGCCACGGCTTCATTCGGCATCGCCCCGCTCGACGCGGACGCCTGCGTGGAGGAATCCATCGATCGCGCCGACAAAGCGTTGCTGCTGGCCAAGTCTTCCGGCCGCAATCGCGTCGTCGGGTGGGACCCCTCGATCACGACCGGAACGCTGCTCGACTGGAAACAGGCCTGAGTCGCGCGACGCCCGGGTATCATTCACGGAATCGATTCAGCCGACCGGAGCCGCCGCACGCCATGAAGACCCGCATCACCGAACTGTTCGGCATCCAGCACCCGATCGTCCAGGGCGGCATGCATTTCGTGGGTCTCGCGGAGCTGGCCGCGGCGGTGTCGAATGCAGGCGGCCTCGGCATGATCACGGCGCTCACGCAGCCGACGCCGGAGAAGCTGGCCGCCGAGATCAAGCGTTGCCGCGGGATGACGGACAAGCCGTTCGGCGTGAACGTCACCTTCCTGCCCGCGCTGTTCGATCCGCCGTACCCGGAGTACCTGCAGGCCATCGTCGAGGGCGGCGTGCGCATCGTCGAGACGGCGGGACGCAGCCCGGAAGCCATCATGCCGGTGCTCAAGGCCCACGGCGTGAAGGTTATCCACAAGTGCACGTCGGTGCGCCATTCGCTCAAGGCCGAGAAGATCGGCTGCGACGCCGTGAGCGTCGACGGCTTCGAGTGCGGTGGCCACCCCGGCGAGGACGACGTGCCGAACTTCATCCTGCTGCCGCTCGCCGCGGAGGCCTTGAAGATCCCGTTCGTCGCATCGGGCGGCATGGCCGACGGCCGCAGCCTCGTCGCGGCGATGGCGCTTGGCGCCGAGGGCATCAACATGGGCACGCGCTTCATCGCGACGAAGGAAGCGCCGGTGCACGAGAACGTGAAGCAGGCGCTCGTGAAGGCGAGTGAACTCGACACGCGGCTGATCATGCGGCCGCTGCGCAACACGGAGCGCGTGCTGCGCAATGCGGCGGTCGACAAGATCGTCGAGATCGAGAAGACCAGGGGCGAGTCGCTGACGATCCAGGACATCAAGGCCCTGGTGGGCGGCGTCTACCCGAAGGTGATGCAGCAGGGCGACATGGAGGCCGGCGCGTGGTCGTGCGGCATGGTCGCGGGCCTGATCCACGACGTGCCCACCTGCAAGGAGCTGATCGATCGCATCATGGCCGAGGCCGACGCGATCATTACCCGGCGGCTGGCAGGCTTCCGCGCCTGAGCGGCTGATCGTCCCGGCGATGCTCGCCGTGGCCGCGTCGAAATGGGCGCTCACCTCGTGGGCCGGCTCTGTCGGCGGGACCGGTGCTATGCTCGCCGCCCATGAAAAAGTTCGACCCGATCCAGTCGTTTGCCAGCCTGCGCCACGAGTTCGGCGAGCACGGCGGCGTGAACATGTCGGTCGAGGCCAGCACCACGTTCACGGTGATCAACCCGACCACGATGCCGGAGATCTTCCAGGGGCATCTCGGGCCGGAGACCGGTGGCTGTTACCTCTACGGCCGGCATTTCAATCCGACGGTCTACGTGCTCGGGCGACAGATCGCGGCGTACGAGGGCGCGGAGGCGGGCTACTGCACCGCGAGCGGTCTCGGCGCGATCTCTGCCACGATCATGCAGCTGTGCGACACGGGCGATCACGTCGTCGCGGGTCGCACCGTATACGGCGGCACGTTCGCGTTCCTGCGCGATTACCTGCCCGCGAAGGCGGGCGTGAACACCACGTTCGTCGACGTCTCGGACCTGCAGGCCGTGGAGTGCGCGTTCACGCCGCGTACGAAGATCCTCTACTGCGAGTCGATCTCGAACCCGACGCTGCGGGTCGCGGACATCCCGCGGCTGGCGGACATCGCGCATCGGCACGGGGCGAGCCTCGTCGTCGACAACACGTTTGCACCGCTGATCTTCGCGCCGGTCCAGCTCGGCGCCGACGTCGTCGTGCACAGCCTCACCAAGTTCATGAACGGCGCAAGCGACCACATCGCGGGCGCGGTCTGCGGCACGACGGCGTTCATCATGAGGCTGATGGACCTGCACACGGGTTCGCTGATGCTGCTCGGTCCGACCATGGATCCTCAGGTGGCATTCGACATCAGCCTGCGCCTGCCGCACCTTGGCCTGCGCATGGCGGAGCACAGCCGGCGCGCACTCGAGTTCTCGTTGCGACTGGCCGACCTCGGCCTGCCGGTCGGGTATCCGGGCCTGCCGACGCACCCGGATCACGGCCTGTTCAAGCAGCTGGCCAACCCGGATTTCGGCTACGGCGGCCTGTTCACGCTCGATCTCGGGACGCGCGAACGCGCCTTCCAGTTCATGGCGCTCTTGCAGAATGAGCACCGATTCGGTCTGATGGCGGTGAGCCTCGGGTACAGCGAAACGCTGATGTCCTGCTCGGCCGCCTCGACCAGCAGCGAGTTGCCGGACGACGAACTCGAGATGGCCGGCATCCGGCCCGGTCTGGTGCGCATCTCGATCGGCTACACCGGGTCGCTGGAGCAGCGCTGGTCGCAACTGCGGTCGGTGCTGAGGGAAATGTCACTGATCGCTTGAGGGGCTCGCCCAGCCCGCTGACGGAAGGAGGCATCGCATGGCCGCAAACGCCGTTTCCTGGTTCGAGATCTACGTCCAGGACATGCCGCGCGCCCGGGCCTTCTACGAGAAGGTGTTCGACCGCAGGCTCGAGCGGCTCGACAGCGGCGACATCGAGATGTGGGCCTTCCAGGGCGCCATGGACAAGTATGGCTCGGGGGGTGCGCTGGTTCGCATTCCGGGCGTGCCCTCGGGCGGGATGGGGACGATCGTGTATTTTGAGTGCGAAGACTGCGCCGTCGAAGGCGCGCGAGTCGCCGGCGCCGGCGGCAGGATTCATCGTGAAAAGATGTCGATCGGACAGTACGGGTTCATCGTGCTGGCGGTCGATACCGAGGGCAACATGATCGGGTTGCACTCGATGAAGTAGCTGGGGGTCGCAGAATCCCTGTCCGCGCGCGGAATATGTCGTGACGTAGCGGGCTGCCGGCGGATTCTGCGAGTATCCGCGGCCGTGAACCAACGGGCCCGGCCGGCGTCTAACGTCGTGCAGGCTCAAATTTCAGGAGAGAGCGCAGTGACCAGTTTTCCTTCCCGTTTCGGAATTCTTTTGATCTCGGCGACCCTGGGCGTGTTCTCGCTGGCCGGCTGCGGCCCGAAGAGCCCTCCGGAACCTGCCGCAGGCGCGGCTTCGCCAGCCGCCGGCGCCGCCGAGGTCGATGCAAAGGCGCAGGAACTGGCTGCCAAGGAGCAGGAACTGGCCGAGCGCGAAGCGGCGCTGAAGGCGGATGAAGAGGCTGCGCAGAAGCAGAAAGACCTCGAGGCCGAGCTCGCGCGCCGCGATGCCGAGAATGCGGCCGCGGCCGAGAAGGAAAAGGCTGCCGCAGCCGAGAAGGCTGCCGCCGCGAAGAAGAAGAGCACTGCGACGAAGACGGCTGCCACCGGCGCGGGTGCGGCGGCGGCCAAGCCAGCCGCAGAGCCGCCGAAGCCGATCGTGGTTCCGGCGGGCACGCAACTTGCGATTTCCGTGGGCACGGCGCTCAGCACCAAGACGTCCAAGGTCGGCGACAAGGTCAATGGCCAGCTCAGTTCGGATCTCGTGATCGACGGTCGTAAGGCCGCGTCCGCGGGCGCCCCGATCAGCGGCTCGGTCTACAAGGTCATCTCCGGCAGCGATCGCGTGGGCACCACGCCGAAGCTGACCGTGATCTTCGACAGTCTCGTGGCTTCGAATGGAGCCACCGTGCCGATCGCGGCCAAGTTCCAGCAGCTGGGCAAGAGCGAGAAGGGCAAGGACACCGCCAAGATCGTCGGCGGCGCGGCCGCGGGCGCGATCATCGGTAACCAGGTCAAGGGCGGCGGCGGTGGCTCGGTCGTCGGCGGTCTGCTCGGTGCGGGCGCCGGCACGGCGGTTGCGAGCAAGACTGGGAACGAGGTCGACGTGCCGGCCGGAACGGTGGTCACGGCGTCGACTACTGCCGAGTTCCAGGTCAAGCCGAAGTAACGGTTGCCCTCACCCGGCTGCGCCGACCTCTCCCGCAGTCAGCGGGAGAGGTAATGCGCCCTCACCCGGCTGTGCCGACCTCTCCCGCTCGTGCGGGAGAGGTAATAGCTTTCAGCCGTTAGCCCACTTGAAGAGGCCGGTCTTGTCGTCGAGGCCGGCAAGCGCGGATTCGCCATTGACCTCGGCCTGGTACTTGCGCGCAAGCCCTGCGGGGCCGCCGTCCTCGAGCCATTCCTCGAAGTCGCGTCCCTTCAACGGCTTGCCGACGTACGGGCCCTGGATCTCGTCGCAGCCGAGGGCCTGCAGCATCTGGACCGTCGCGGCGTCGTCGATGCCGTCGCACACGGAGCGAATGCGCAGTGCACGCGCCATCGCGAGCACGGCGGATGTGACGCCCTGCGCCCACGGATCCGTGTAGAGATCCGCCATCAGCGCCCGGTCGAGTTTCATCGAATCGAACGGCACGCGACGGATGTGGCCGAGCGTGGAGTGCCCGGTGCCGAAGTCGTCGAGACCCACGCGAACGCCTGCCTTGCGCAGCCCGTTGAGCGTCGTGACGGCCGCCCCCGGGGCGTCGATCAGGCTCGCCTCACGGATCTCGATCTGCAGCGAGTCTGCCGGCAGGCGGTGACGCTCGATCGCCGATTGCACCAGCGCGACGAGCTGGGGGTCGCGCAGCTGGCGGCTCCGCAACAGGGTGGCGACGAAGAAGTGCCGATCGTAGCGGCCGTGCCAGGCGGCCAGCTGCCGGCAGGACTCCTCGATGGACCAGCGCCCGATCTCGTCGCTGATGCCGGCTTCCTCGGCCAGCGACCCCAGCTCGTCCGACTTGACCGTTCCGTACTGCGGGCTCTCCCAGCGCACCTGGCATTCGAGGCCGGTGAGGTCGAACGAGTCGACGGTGATGCGCGGCTGGAATACGAGGTGCAGCTCGCGCCGCTCGATGGCGCCACGCAGCGCCGACTCCATCAGCAGCCGTCGGCGCGCCTGCGCCTGCGGCAGCGGGGAGAAGAACGCGCAGCCGCGTGGATCGACCGCCAGTTCAGCGGCCGAGTGCGCATTGCCGAGCAGCTGCTCGGCCGTGGCCGAGTCGCTTTCCGCGAGCGCGACCCCCGCGCTGATTGCCGGAATGAATTCGACATCCGGCGCGAGCGACTCCCTGCCGATCGTCTCGAGCACGGCATGGACCACCGTCGCGACGTGCTCCGCGGAGACACGGCTGCGCAGCAGCAGCCCGAGCTCGCCTTCGGACGTGCGGCAGACGGACGGCAGGTCCGTGCGCCAAAGGATCGTGCCGCCCTGGCAGATGCGGCCCAGCTCGGCCTCGATGCGTCGCGCGACGTGGGTGAGAAGCTTGTTCGCGAACGCGATGCCCTGCGCCTGCAGGATGCGGTCGAATCCATGCACGCGGAACGCCACGGCGGCGAACGCCGCCGTGCTGGCACGCTCGCTGAGTGCCAGCGCCACGTGCTCCGTGAGGTGCCGGCGGTTCGGCAGGCCGGTGTCGATGTCGAAGTACGACAGCAACCGCACCGTTTCCTCGGCGCGATGCAGGCGCGTCAGGTCCTGCAGCGTCACGATGACGACATTGTCGTGCGCCCCGCCCGCGCCCTGGACCAGTTCGGCCTCCTGGTGCACGCAGACCGGATTGCCGCTGGAGTCCTTGAGGCGGTGGTCGAACGAGAACCGGCCGTTGCCCGTCGCGCAGGTCACGAAGGCGGCGCGCACGTCGCTGCGTTCGGCGGAGTCGAGCAGGCCGATGAATTCCTCGTACCGCGAAAGCGACGCGGCGTCGACGCCGAGCAGCTCGCCGATCATCGGCGACACATGGAGCGTCGTGCCGTCGGCGCGCAACTCCCAGTGGCCGACGCGCGCGATGCTCTGCGCGAGCAGGAGCTTCGAGCGGCTGGCGCGAAGTTCGTCCTGCATCTCGCGATCGCGCAGCAGGAACCGTACGCGCTCCACCAGCAGGCGAGGGTTCATGCCCTTCTGGGCGAAGTCGTTTGCGCCGGCGGCATAGGCCTGGCCGATCGCGGGCAGGTCGTTGCGCCCGGTCAGCATCAGGATCGGCACGAGCCGGCTGCCGGCGACGCCGCGGATTTCGCGGCACGCGTCGATGCCGCTCATCTTGGGCATGTCCACGTCGAGGATGACGATGTCCGGGTTCACTTCAGAGAACCGACGGAACGCTTCCTCGCCGTCCGCCGCCGTATGCACCATGAAGCCGGCGCCGGCCAGCGCGGCTTCCGCGAGCAGCAGGGCCGACGGGTCGTCGTCGGCGATCAGGATCGTGGTGGCAGGAGCTTCGCTCATCTCCGGGTACTTCCTCAGCGCGTTCCGGTGGCTCGCCGGTTCTCGGCCTCGAGGGCCGCGACCAGCGCCGCATAGTGTGCCTTCAGGCCGGCCGCCGTCCTGCGCACGGCGGCGAGGTCGCCGCTCTCGAGCGCGGTCGTCTCGCAGCGCTCGAGCAGGTCGGCGAGGCGCCGGCCGCCCAGGTTGTTGACGGGCGACTTGATGGCGTGGGCCGCGGCTGCGATCTCCTCGAGGTTGCCGGCGGCGAGCGCCGCATCGAATCGCGCGAAGAGATCCTTCGACGAGTCGACCAGCATCTCGCAGAGGCGCTCGAACACCAGCGGCTTGCCGAGGCTGCGAATCGCCTGCACCTGTTCGGGATCGAGGACCGGCAGGCGCGACGACGTCTGCGACGTGTCGGCGGCCGGGGCTTCGAGCATGCGCACGACGGCCGTGTCGCTGATCATCGGCACGGTTTCGGTCATCGATGGCGGAGCGGCCTCGACGACCGGCGCCGGCTCAGCGGGCTTCGAGAACGCGGACAGGTCGATAGGATCCTCGATCTCCGGCAGGACGGGGGCATTCACGCGCGGCTGGGGTGCCGGCGGGGGCGTGGGTGCGACCGCGGGACGGGGTGCTGGAATGGCTGCCAGCCTCTCGGACGGAGACTTCGTGTATTTCGGAACGAACGGCGCGGCCGTCGTTCCCGGCGCGGGCCTCGCAGCCTCCGCTGGAGCCGCGGCCGGGGCCGGGGCCGGTGCTTCCTTCGCGGCCGAGGCCGGCACGACGCGCAGCGTGCCGCGCGCCTGCGCGATGGGCGAGAGCGCCTCGACCAGTTGTGCCGACTTGAACGGCTTGGCAAGGAACGAATTCATGCCGACCGCGAGGCAACGATCGCGGTCGCGGGCCAGCACGTTGGCCGACAGCGCGATGATCTTCGCCGGCGCGAGGCCGCGCCGTGTCTCTTCCCTGCGGATCTCCTCCGTCGCCCCGTAGCCGTCCATGCCCGGCATCTGGCAGTCCATCAGGATGACGTCGTAGCGATTTCTTGCCGCCTGGTGAACGGCCTGGCGACCGTCCTCGGCCACGTCCACGTCGCAGCGGAACTCCTCGAGCATTGCGACGGCCACTTCGCGGTTGATTTCGTTGTCGTCGACGACGAGCACGTGCAGGCCGAGCACGAGGCCGGCGCTCATGTCCGACGTGGACTTGCGATCCGCCGGCTCCGGCGCCGGAGGCAGCGCGGCCGGAGCGGTGCGCGGCTCGCGCGAGGCCTGCAACGCGCCGCGCAGCAGCTGCTGGCGGACGGGCTTGGCAATGCACGCATCGGGCGCGATCGCCATCGTGCCTTCGTAGGTAGGATTGAAGTCGAGCGCCGTCATCAGCACCACGTAGGTGTCCGCGATGACCGGATCGAGCCGGATCGTCCGCAGCAGTTGTTCGGTCGTCGCGTCCGGCAGGTTGTGATCGAGCAGCACGATGTTGTACGGCCTGCCGCGCTTGGCGGCATCGTGCAACTTGTCCCCGACGAGGCGCGACTGGCTCAGCATCGTCACCTGGGCGCCCCAGTTGGCGAGCGATTCCTCGAGCAGCAGGTAGCTCTTCTCGTTGTCCTCGACGACGAGCACGCGAGTGTCGGCGAATTCGGCCGAGGCGCGGCTCTCGGCGCCGGCCTCGTCCTTCACCTCGAACGGCAGCATGAACGAGAACGTGCTGCCGCGGCCGACCTGGCTGCTGAGGTCGATCCTCTCGCCGCCCATCAGGCGCACGAGGCGGCTGGCGATCGACAGGCCGAGGCCCGTGCCGCCGATGCGGGTCGCGTTGCTGAGCTGCGTGAACGCCTCGAACACGCCACTCTGGTCCGCGTCGGCGATGCCCGGGCCCGTGTCGGCGACGCTGAAGTGCAGGCGGCAGTGCCCGTCGCGCAGGTCGTCGAGGCCGACGCGGATCTCGATCTCGCCCTTGTCCGTGTACTTGACCGCGTTCGAGAGCAGGTTGCCGAGCACCTGTCGCAGGCGCAGCGCGTCGCCCACCACCGTCGTCGGCACCGTCGGCTCGATGCGGCAGATGATTTCGAGGTGCTTGCTTTCCGCGCGGCCTGCGTACAGCTGCCCCGCCGTCTCGGCGAGCTCGCGCACGTCGAACGGCTCGCGCACGACGTCCATCTTGCCGGCCTCGATCTTCGAGTCGTCGAGGATGTCGTTGATGATCTGCATCATCGTCTCGGCGGCGGTGCGCATCGAGTCGACGAAGCGGCGCTGTCGCTTGTCCAGCTCGGTGCCCGAGAGCAGCTCGGCCATGCCGAGCACGCCGTTCATCGGTGTGCGGATCTCGTGGCTCATGTTGGCCAGGAACTCGTCCTTCGAGCGCGTCAGCGACTCGGCCTTGCGCAGGCGCACCTCGAGTTCGCGGGTGCGCTCGAGGATGGCCTGCGCCGACGAGTGCCGGACCGCGCGCAGGTCGCGCTCGTACTCGGCGAGCTTGTCGGCGAGCGCATCGAAATTGGTCGCGAGTTCGGTCAGCTCGTTGGTGCGGCGCGAGCCCCGCGGCACTGGCGCCGCCTCCGTCCAGGCCCTGACGCGCGTCGACTGCGCGAGTTGCTCGAGCGGCTCGACCACCTCGCGCTTCAGCGAATTCGCGGCGAGCAGGGCGATCAGGAAACCGAGCAGCAGCGCGATCGGGATCTGCTCCAGGCGGCGGCCTGCGTGGGTCCAGATCCAGGTGTTGTCGATGACGATGCTGACCGAGCCGTTGAGTCCCGGGCTCAGTTCGACCGGGCTCTCGACGTACAGCGGTTCGAGGGCCAGGAAGTTCATGAACGTGTGGGAGAAACCTTCCTGCGGCGCCGCCCATGCAAGCGCGCCGGGCGGGCGGATGGCCCTGGAAACGTCGTCGCGCACGTAACGCTGAAGGATGTCGCCGTTCTCGAGCCGCAATGTCGCGGCGAGGAATTCGGGGTGCGCGTCGAGAGCGTCGAGGGCGCCGCCGTGGGTCGCTTCGAGGCGCCTCGCCATGGAATCTGCCGTGCGTTGCGCCTGGTCGATGGCATCGGAACGGGCATTGCGGGTGTCCCACAAGGCCGACAGCAGCTGGACGCAAATCAGGGTGATCGTCACGGTCGCGATCGCCGTGATCCGGAAGCGGGACGTCAGCGAAAGGGACTCGAGAACCTCGTGCAGGGACCGGCGTCCCGGCTTGCGAGGCTTCGGTTCAAGGCCCTTGTCGGTTGTTCCAACGGGAGAGTTCATCTCGACACCGCTCCTGAGACTGGTCGGAGCCTACGCGCCCAAGTGACATAAGGTGAATTGACCCGGTGCAAATCTGTGAGGCGCTTCACCTCTCCCGCCGGACCAGGCACGTCTCCCGCCTGCGGGAGAGGTCGCCCCGCGGGGCGGGTGAGGGTGACTTACCTCTCCCGCTTGCGGGAGAGGTCGCCCGAAGGGCGGGTGAGGGGGTTCGTCAAAACCCGGACTTCCGGAGCGCAGCGGAGATGCGGGACCGCATGGCGTCGGACTTCATGGGGAACGAACGGAAAAAGTCCTCGCGCGTGAGCGTCGGGCTTCTCTCCCGCACGTTCGCCGCCCACGACGCAGCCAATGCATCGTCGCCCGCGATCGTGTGCGCCGCCGACGCAATCATGGCAATCAGGACGTGCGCGCCCGGCGATCGCGCCGCGCGTTCGGCCCATGCGGCCGCCTCGGCATCCTCGCCCAGAGCCATGTGCGTGAAGGCGCGGGTTCCCAGCATCGCGTAGTACATCGGGTCGAGCGGGCTCAGGCGCATCGCAAGATCGACGTGGCCGCGGCCGTCCAGTCCGCGACCTGCCAGCGTTTCCGTCCACGCGCGCGCATACATGCCCTGCGCGTAGTTGGGGCTCAACGAGGTCGCGCGCTCGAGCCACGCGAGGCCGCCTTCGAGGTCGCCCTTCAGCCAATAGGTGCGACCCATCGTGAAGTTGACGAACGGGTCGAGCGGATCGAGGTCGAGGCCGCGCTGCGCAAAGCTGCGGGCCAGCGCGGTCTCCCCAGCAAGGTCTTCCGTGTGCCGCATGAACGCCGTCTGGAAATGCACGAAAGACAGTCCCGCGTGCGCGCGCGCAAATCCCGGATCCTGAGCCACGGCCCGCCCGAACAAGTCCGCCGCTACCAAGTTGTCCTTGCGATTGAAGCGGTACATGTGCTGCAGGCCGAGGTGGTACGCGGACCAGGCGTCGAGGTTCTCCGTCACCTGCAGGCGCGCGAGGCCGGCTTCATGCAGCGGAATCTGGATCTCGAGCGCCGTGAGGATCTTCGAGCGGATCTCTTCGCGTACCGCATGCACGTCGTCGATCGAGCCCGCGAAGCGCTCTGCCCAGACGACGCGGCCGTCACGCGTGTCGACCAGTTCGGTCGTCACGGCGAGGCGCTTCCCCGGCACCTCCACGGTCCCTGTGAGTCCGTAACGGACGCCGAGCAGCTGCCCGATCTCGCGCATGTCGGGCGCCGCGGAGCGCAGGCGGAACGACGATCCACGCGCCGTGACGAAGAGCCAGCGCAGCCGCGCAAGTTCCGTGATCAGATCGTGGGGCAGGGCGTCGGCAATGGCGGCGTAGGGGCCCGCGTCGCCGATCAGGTCGAACGGCAGCACGGCAATCGACGGGCGTGAAAGCGTGTCGGCGGCCTGGATCGTCGCATGCGAATCACGGCCGCCGTCGATCCGCGTGACGAGCGTGGAGTACGCGACGGGGTCCATGCGCTCGACGCGAACGTCGGCGACGAACCGAAAGCCCTGGCCGTGAATCGTCCTGATGCAGCGCTGCGCCTTGCCGTCGTCGCCCAGCGCCCGGCGTGCGGACTTCACGCGACTCGCGACGGCCGCATCCGAGACGACACGCCCGTCCCAGACCTTCTCGACGATCTCGTCCCGGGAAACGAGCCGTTCGCGATTCTCGACGAGCAACGCCAGCAGGCCGAACACCTGCGGCTCGATCGGGCGCGCTGCGCCGTCGGCGCGCAATTCGACCTTGGCGACGTCCAGTTCGAACACACCGAACCGGTAGATCATGGGCGCGAGGATAGACCAGTCCGGCGGGGCGCCCAACCCGCGCGCCGGAAAATCCTACCTATCTCCATGAAACCTCCATGCGGCCTGCAAGCTTCGGAAGGCCTCGGCGTGTTCAATGGCCTCCGGCAGCGAAGTTTCGCTGCCGGGAGCCAAAGAAGGAGATCGCCGTGAAACAGCCACGAACCGACATGCCGACGCGCCTCGAAGCGGGCGGCGTCTGCATCCAGGCGCAGGACTGGGCCGACCTCAACGTCGCGCGCATCCGCTTCCCTAAAGGCGCTGACGCCACCCCGCTGCTGGAGGGCCTGCCCCAGAACCTCTGCCAGTGCCCGCACTGGGGGACGGTGCTGAAGGGATCCATCCACGTGCGGTACGCGGATGGCCGCGAAGAGGTCGTCCACGCAGGCGACGTCTATTACTGGCCCCCGGGCCACACGGTCTGGGTCGACGAGGACTACGAAGCCGTCGAGTTCAGCCCGGCCGGGCCGATGGGCCAGGTCATCGAGCACCTCAAGTCCAAACTCAACGTGTAAAGGAGAACGTCATGCCAATGGTCACGATCGACGTCATCAAGGGCGTCTTTACCCCGAAGCAGAAGGAGCAGCTGATCGAGAAGGTCACGGCTGCGATGATCGACGTGGAAGGCGAGAACATGCGCGGCGTCACGTGGGTGCGCATCTCGGAGTTCGAGAGTGGCGACTGGGCCGTCGGTGGGCGACGGCTCACGGCGTCGGACGTCCAGGCGCTGGCTGCGGGGAAAGCGGCCTAGCCTGGACGCGGGGGGCAGGAGCGGGACGGTCCAAGGAAGGGCCGCCCGGTTCCCGAGCTCCAGATGCGCTTGACCGTTGTTCCCGCTGGCCGCTCAATGTCGGAAGATGCGCCGCCCCCCTGAACTTCGCACGCTCGTCTGCACCGACGCGACCCGGCTGGTTGCATCGCTAGGCCATCCGCAGCCGCTGGTCTACAGCGCTGGCGCCAATCCTGCGGACGGCTTGCCTGCACACGTACGAGCTGCCTCCGCGATCCGCCGACGCGGCGCGCGTCTCATGATCGTGCAGGACGACGTGAACGCGATCGCGGTGCTTAATCCGAAAACGCGCTCGACGTCGTCGCTCCTGCTGCCCGAGGGGCCGCATGGCGCTCGGGCCTTCGACGACAGGCATGGCAACAAGAAGCAGAAGCTCGATCTCGAGGCCTGCGTCGCGTTGCCGGACGGCCGCCTGGTTGCGCTCGGGTCGGGCTCGAGCCCGGAGCGCGAGCGCCTCGTGAGCATCGCAGCGGACGAGCGCGGTTCGGTGGAGGTGATCGAAGCGGGTGAGTTCTACGCAGAGCTGCGCGTGCATGCCGAGGAGCGCGGCGCGGAACTCAACATCGAAGGCGCGGTGGTGCAGGGCGCGCTGTTGCGGCTGCTGCAACGGGGAAATGGCAAGCACGGTAGCACGCCCTGGAACGCGATTCTCGACCTCGAGCTCGCCCGGTTTCTCAACTGGCTCGACGACCGCGGCGCGCGTCCCAGGGTTCAGCGCATCCTCGAGGTGGATCTCGGCTCGATCGGAGGTGTGCCGCTCGGATTTACCGACGCGACAGTCATGGCCGACGGGCGGTTGGCATTCCTTGCATGTGCCGAAGATTCCGCCGATGCGGTCAGCGACGGGCCTGTGCTGGGCTGCCGGTTCGGCTGGCTCGATGCCGATGATCGATCGGCGGTGACGACGGTCGTGCTCGATGCCGACGGCAAGCCGACGGGACTGAAGCTCGAAGGCATCGAGGCGCGCGAGGGCGGCAGCTCGGTGTTCGACGTCGTGGCGGACATGGACCGGCCCGACGAGCCGGCGCTGACGGCGGAGTTGACCGTCCGGGGGTGAGCGGCGCGGGACCAGGCCGCGGGCCGCTAGTTTACTTTCCCGGATAGCCGACAGTCTGCGAGAGCAGCACCTGCTGGTCGTGACTCAGCCCGAGCGCGTCGGCGATCGCCGCGCGGTCGATCCAGGCGCGGATCACGGTGGCCAGGCCGGCGCTCGCCGCGAACAGGTAGACGTTCTGCGAAATCGCACCCGCCGCCGCCGAGGCGTAACTCTCGCGTTGACCGACCGGCACCATGCGCATCCTGCGATGGTCGGCGACGTAGACAAGGTCGAGCGGTGCCTCGTCCACGAAGTCCTGATAGCCCGTGACGCGCCGCAGGTCGCGGGCGGCGACGAGCGTCAGCGCATGCTTCTTCGCGTCGTACAGGTACGCCCCGGTCGGCAACGCTACGTAGACGTCGATCTCCTGCGCGTTGATCGCGGACGGCGCCGTGCGGCCGCCGCCGCGACGGTTCACGCCGAACGCGGCCCACAGCAGGTTCGACAGCACGGGCCGTGGCAATGGCCTGCGCGCGAACTCCCGCGAGGAGCGGCGAAGGACGAGTGCTTGCATGAGCGGCATGCCGCCGCGCTTGTCGGGTGCGGGCAGCTTGATGGTCGAGGCTGCGTTGCCTTTCGCCGGGCTGGGCCGCAACTGCCCCATGACCCCGAGGGCCAGCTTGGTCAGGGTGCTCATGTGACGATTCGCCTGCGTCGACCGACGGCTCACGGGTTCTTGCCAGCCGCGCGCCTGGCTTCGATCGCCTTGTCAGCGTCCGCCATCGCGCCTTTGACCGCTTTCTTCACGCAGCTGTCGTCCACGATGAGTGGATACTTGTCGTCGAGTTCCTTGCACAGCGATTTGGCCGTCTGCTCGATGCGCTTATGGAGTTCGCTCGCTCCGGCGCCCGTGGTGAGGTCCAGATCCGCGTAACGCACCCATCCCTGCAGTGAGACCTCGCGAACCGTCGCGACCGAACTCGGCGACGGCGCCTTGAGCGCGCGTTCAGCCTCGACGACGACTACCTCCGTCGGCTGCCCGATAGCTGCGCCGGCCGCGATTGCGAACGCGACGCCGACCAGCGTCAACCTGAATTCTCGACTGGTGAGAAGACTCTTCTTCATGATGACTCTCCTGCCTCCCAGCCCACGCTAGCGCGCGATGCTGCGCCGCACCAGTCGTAGTTTGAGCAGTGAATGAGCGGGCAGGCGGCCGCGATGACGACGAAAAGCGTTCGTGTTCGTGCAGGTACCGGTCTCTTTCTTCGAACACGGGCGTACCATCGGGGAACCGAGGCACACGGCCCGCCGCTTGTGCCTCTTCACCAGGGGAGTACGAACATGGCCAAGAAGAAATCCGACAACGGCGTCTATCGGGTGACGGAAGTCATCGGCACCAGCACCGTGTCGTGGGAGGACGCTGCCAGCAGCGCCGTCAAGGCAGCCGCCAAGTCGCTGCGCGACCTGCGCATTGCCGAGGTCGGCAAGCTCGACATGAAGGTCGAGGACGGCAAGGTCGTCGCGTATCGAGCGCGGGTGTCGCTGTCGTTCAAGTACGAAGGCTGATCACCGCGTTCACCGGTCTGGCGCTCGCTCCCGCTGCATTCGAGGCGGGGGCGTCGCCGCTCATGCATCCTCGTTTCAGCCTGCCTGAGTCACGATCGTCTTCACGAGCGGCACGGGGATCTCGACGCCGAGCTGCCGCAGCGCCCGCACGATCGCGGGATTCAACTCGCCCGGCGCCGCGACAAAATCTCGCACGGCCACCCAGGGCCGGATCGTTAGCGTGATCGCGAAGTCGCCGAGCACGGCGGCCTGCACGACAGGCGGCGGGTCCTTCAACACGCGTGCATTGGCGGCCAGCACGTCGCGAATGGCGGCAACGGCAGCCTCCAGGTTCGTTCCGTACGCGACGCCCACGCGCAGGTCGAGCTGCCGCAGCTCGCCGTAGTTGTGCAGGATCTCACCCGCGATCTTGCGGTTCGGGATCACGACGGAGGAGAGGTCGCTGTGCCGCAGCGTGGTGCTGAACAGCGAAACGTCCTCGACCAGTCCTTCCACGCCGGCGATCGAGATGTACTCACCGACGCGGAACGGTTTCGTGAAGATGATGGTGAGGCCGGCCGCGAGGTTGCCGAGCACACCCTGCAGGGCGAGGGCGATGCCGGCGCTCGCGATGCCGAGGCCGGCGAGCAGCGGCAGCAGGTCGATGCCGAGGTTCTGCAGTGCCATCAGCAGGAACAGCATCAGCACCAGCACGCGCACGACGCGCAGCAGCAGCTGGCGCACCGGCGGCTCGAGCCTGAACTTGTCGAGGCCGCGCTCGGCGAGTTTCGCCACCCAGCGCATGACGAACAGTCCCGCCGCCATGATCAGGATCGCGGAGAGCAGGCGCGGGCCGAACTCGACCATCAACCGTTCGAGGACGCCGGGCGTGTCGAGGAGGGTGGTCAACGGGTCGGTCATGGCGTAAATCGTAACGCAGCTTGGACGCATGCGCAGGCGCATCGACTCGGTCCAACCGCTTTGCGTGCGGGCTTCGCGGGCCGCGCCGGGCTGGATCGAGACGGACATGACCGCGCCGCTGCGCGGCACGCCCTACGGCGACGAGATCCTGCTGCGGACGCCGGCGGGACGCTGGGGCAAGCTCGAGGAAATGGGCGGCGCGGCGGTGTTCCTTGCCTCGCCTGCCTCCGACTTCGTCACAGGCGAAACGATTCGCGTCGACGGCGGCTACGCGATCCGGTGAGGGAGCGCGCGCCCGACGGCGAGGGCCAACTTTTCCGTATGCGCCCCTCCGTAATCACGCATTGTGCGAGCGACGGCAGGGCATAGCCTGCGCAGTGTGGGAGCCAACGCCCGGGTTGCACGAACATGCCGGAACGAATTCGCCTGAGCGCCCTGGATGCGTCCTTCCTGCTGGCGGAGACACGTAGCACGCCGCTGCACGTGGCCGGCCTGCAGATCTTTCGCATCCCTCCGGAGGCGCCTGCCCACTTCGTGTCGAAACTGTTCGGCACGCTGCGCAGCTACCCGGTTTCCGCGACTCCGCTCAACTATCGGCTGCGCGGCGGACTCGTCGGCGCAGTCCTGCCGAGCTGGGAGGTCATCGACGACGCCGACCTCGAGTACCACGTGCGACACCTGGCGCTGCCCTACCCGGGAGGGGAGCGCGAACTCGGCGCGCTGGTGTCCCGCCTGCATTCGACCCCGATGGACCTGTCACGGCCGCTGTGGGAATTCCACCTGATCGAGGGACTCGCCGGCCATCGGTTTGCCATCTACTGCAAGCTGCATCACGCGCTCGTGGACGGCATCAACAGCCTGAAGCTGTTGAACCTCACGAATGACCCTGCAACGAGCTTCCGGCCTCCGTTCTGGGCGGCCGATTCCGGGCAGCGACTGGAGCGCCGCGCAAGGTCCCGCCGCGCGGCCGAGGGGTGGACCGCGGCGATCGAAAAGGAGATCAAGGCGGTGCCCAGCCTGATGCGCGGCCTGTCGACCGTCGCCGCCGCCGCGCTCGGTGTCGCCGAGGACCGCGACCTGGCCTCCATCGCGGAAGCGCCGCGCACGCTGTTCAACGTCCGGGTCGGGGAACAGCGGCGTGTGGCGACGTGCTCCGCAAGCCTCGCACGCATCAAGGCCATCGGGCGGGCAGCCGGCGGCACGGTCAACGACGTCGTGCTGGCCGCCTGCAGCGGTGCGCTGCGCCGTTACCTCGACGAGCGCGGCGCGTTGCCCGCCAAGTCGCTGATCGCCGCCGTGCCGATGGCGCTGCACCACGACGATGCCGCTGCGAGCGGCAATGCCGTCACCACCCTCAATACGCGCCTCGGGACCAACATTGCCGATGTCCGCGAGCGCTTCGAGTTGATTCGACGGACGAGCGAGTCCGGCAAGGCGCATCTCAAGGCCATGACCGAGACGGCGGCCCTCCACTACACGATGATCGTTTCCGCGCCGGTCCTGCTCGCGTGGTTGCCCGGCGTCAGTGCGCTGTTGCCCCCGGTGACCAACCTGATTGTGTCGAACATCCCCGGGCCGCGGGCGACGCTGTACTTTCACGGCGCGGAAATGGTCGCGTACTACCCGGTCTCGCAGGTCGGCCACGGCATGGCGCTCAACATCACCGTGCTCAGTTACGCCGATCAGTTGTCGTTCGGCCTCGTCGCGTGCCGCGACAGCGTGCCGAGCGTGCAGCGGCTCGCGCTCTACATCGGCGAGGCATTGGACGAGTTGCAGGCGACGTTCCTGCCCGGTCCCGGGAAGACCGCGGCCCGGAAGGCGCGTGCAGGAAAGTCGAAATGAAGCGGTCGTCCGCTTTTGCCGCCACAGTCGCGGCGATGCTGCTGGCTTGCGCGTCGTCGACCGCTCGAGCCGAAGCGCCGTCCGCTGCCGAGACGGTCTTCATGCACGGCAAGATCCTCACGCTCGACGCGGCGGGCACGGTGGTCCAGGCGCTGGCCGTCGGTGACGGCAGGATCCTTGCGACCGGTTCGGATGCGCAGATCCGCAAGCTCGCGGGCGCACGGACCAGTATCGTCGATCTCCACGGCCGCACGGTCCTGCCGGGTTTCATCGACGGCCACGTGCACCCGTCGTTCGCCGTGCGCATGATGGAGCGTTACCTCGACGGCCGCATCGCCACCACGCCGTCCGTCGCGGTGTTGCTCGGCAAGATTGCGACGCGCGCAGCGCAGACGCCTGCCGGGGAATGGATCATCGTGGCCGGCTCGTCGTCGAGCCAGACGCGCTTCGCCGAACGGCGCATCCCCACGCGCGCCGAGCTCGACACGGTCGCGCCCAGGTCGCCGGTGATGTTCCTGAACGGCTCGCACGAATCGGTCGTCAATGCGCGGGGACTCGAGGCTCTCGGGATCCAGCGCGAGATGCGCGAGCTCAAGGGCGCGCAGATCGAGCTCGATGCGGACGGCGAGCCGACCGGCGTGATTCGCGAGGGCCTGGCCATCTTCCCGGACCAGCGCATCCCGGACGACGACCTGCGCCGCTACTACTCGAGTGTCATCCCGCAGATGTGGAACGCGCACGGCTATACGTCGATGGTCGCGATCGCGCCGCTCAACCAGCTCGGCGTGCTCAAGGGGCTGGCGCAGGGCCAGCCCGCGACGTTGCGGTACACCATCGCGTTACACGCCGATCCGGCCGGTCGGTTCCTGCCGGCAGCGCTCGACGGGCTCGCGTTCGCACCCACCGTGGATCCGGCGTGGTATCGCCTCGCAGGCATCAAGGTGTGGGTCGACAGCGACGTGCCCATGCGAGGCGGCGCCGTGACGGCGCCCTACGCGGGCGAGGCGGGCGGCTACGGCATCCTCAACATGACGCAGGCGGAACTCGATTCGCTCGTGTTGCGCGCGCAACGCGCCGGCCTCGCGTTCCTCGCCCACGCGACGGGCGACCGCGCGACCGACATGGCGCTCACCGCGTTCGAGCATGCGCGGGCCCAGGATGTGAAGGGAGCGACAATCGCGGCGTGCAGGCCTGCAGCGCATCGAGCACTTCGGCGAGTTCATGCTCGGCCCCGGCGACCTCGCGCGCGCGAAGCGCCTGGGCGTCAGCGTCAATGTGCAGCCCGCCTGGATCTACACGCTTGCGAACTCGACCATCCAGAACCTCGGCGCCGAGCGCGCGCGGGGCGCGTTCCAGTTTCGCGCCATGATCGACGCGGGGCTCGAGCCCGGCTTCGGCACGGACCTCACGGGAATCGTCCTCGAGACGTTCGACCCGTTCCTGCACGTCTGGGCGGCGGTCACGCGCATGTCGGACGTCGGCGTGTTCGTGCCGGAACAGGCGGTGTCGGTGACCGAGGCGCTGCGGATGCTGACGATCTGGGCGGCGAGGGCGCAGGGCGAGGATGCGATCAAGGGCTCGCTCGAGCCCGGCAAGCTCGCGGACATGGTGGTGATCTCAGGCGACATCCTGGCGATCCCGCCGTCGGCCATTCGCGACCTGAGGGTATTGAAGACGATCGTCGGCGGCCGCGTCGTGTACGAAGCGCCCGCGCACGACTAGGCGATTGCCCGGAGGCGCGTCAGCGAATCACGCGCGACTCGCCCCGCCCGCGCGGATCCGACGCGGGCAGCCACGTATCGCCGCTGCGCTCGATCACCTGCACGTCGCCCATTTCCCAAGGGTGCGGCTGGAGGTCGTAGCCCCGCGCCCGCAGCGCTTTCTGCGTCTCTACCGGCAGCGGGAAGCCGGGGCTGAACGTGATCAACTCCGGCGGCAACAACTGGTGGTGAAACCGCGGGGCCGCGACGGCCTGCTCCGGCGTGAGCCCGAAGTGCAGGATGTCCACGATGGTCTCGAACACGGAGCTGATGATCGTCGACCCACCCGGCGACCCCAGCACGAGGTCGACCTTGCCTCCTTGCAGCAGGATCGTCGGCGACATCGACGAGAGCATTCGCTTGCCGGCCTGCACTTCGTTCGCTGCCGAGCCGACCACGCCGTAGAAGTTCGGCACGCCCGGCTTGATGCTGAAATCGTCCATCTCGTTGTTGAGCAGGAACCCCGCGCCTTGCACGACCACGCCACTGCCGAAGTCAGTGTTGAGCGTGTAGGTGTTGGCGACGGCGTTGCCTTCGCGATCGACGATGGAGAAGTGGGTCGTGTCGTGCGACTCGAGGCCCGGCTTGACCGAGGCGAGCGGCGAGATCGAATCGTGATTCACGCCGGCGGCGCGCGAGGCGATGTACGCGTCATCCATGAGCCGGGCGATCGGCACGTTCACGAACGCCGGGTCTCCGAGGTACTCGGCACGGTCCGCAAAGACGCGCTTTTCCATCTCGGCCACGAGGTGGATGTACTGCGGCGAGTTGTGCGCGAGCCCGGCGAAGTCCGCGGCGCGGGCATCCATCATCTTCAGCAGCTGGATGATTGCGAACCCGCCGGAACTCGGCGGCGGCGCGGACAGCACCTCGTAGTCGCGCCATTGCCCCCGCAGCGGCTCCCGCCACACCGGGCGGTAGCTCACCAGGTCGGCCGTGCCGATGATGCCGCCGCCACGGCGCATTTCATCCACGATCAGGCGGGCCGTCTTGCCGTGATAGAAACCGTCGGGCCCTTCGGCGGCGATGCGCCGCAGCGTGGCGGCGAGGTCGGGCTGCCGGAAGATTGCACCGGTGCGCATGGCGCCGAAGTGCTGCGCGAAGCCGGGCACGCGGTGCAGGCGGTCCAGGTCCTCATCGTGCATGAGTTTCTCGAGCTGCGCAGGAACGACGAAGCCCTGCTCGGCCAGTAGAATCGCGGGCGCGAGGAGATCCTTCCAGGGCAGCCGTCCATATCGCTGATGGGCCGCCCACAAACCAGCGACGGTGCCGGGCACCCCGGCCGCCTTGGGCCCGGTCAGGCTTTGGTCGCCGACGATCTCTCCCTTCGCATCGAGGTACATGTCGCGCGCCGCCGCTGCCGGCGCCGTCTCGCGGTAGTCCAGGAACGTCGCTTTCCCGTCCACGTACGCCAGCATGAAGCCGCCGCCGCCCAGGTTGCCCGCCTCGGGATAGGTGACGGCGAGCACGAAAGCGCCGGCCACTGCAGCATCGACCGCGTTGCCGCCGGACCTGAGCACGTTGCTCGCGACTTCGGCGCTGAAGGAATCCGGCATCGCGACCGCAGCCGGGCGCGCGGCCTCGATGGGAGCGCTTGTCTGAAGCTGCCGTGCGCAGCCGACCAGTGTCGCAACGACGATCGCGAACAGGACGGCCCGGCGGCTGATGAGTCTCATGGCGAAAAGATTCCCCCGGCACGAACGGCACCGTGGGCATGATCTCAGGCCGTGGTGGCCGAAAAAAGCCCAGTCGTTGCGGTTGGTGCGGATTCGAATGGGCGGCTGGGAGGACTAGCGTCGTTCCTCGTCGAGCACGGAGGGAGACGCACATGGGCGACGAGACGGCAATGACCGGCATGCCTGCGGCGGTGGCAGCTATCCGGGATTGTGGTTACGCGACCTGGGCGGGCAACGACGTCCCGGCCGGCTTTCGCGCCAAGTTCGACCCGCGCCGCATTCCGGTGAAGGGTATCCGCAGCGTCCGCGTCTGGGGCCTGCAGGTCGACGACGAGCGGGAACTGCCGGGTCACGAGCGGACGCAGATTCCCGACGAGGAACTGTGGGAGCTCAACCTCGTGGCGTTGGATGGGTCCTGCTACGAAGTCGAGTCACGGCTGATGGTTGCCGCGCCGCCCTGAGGCTGGACCCGCTTTTTCACCGACAACGGTGGAGGCGATCCCCTCGCACCCGCAGCGACTGCGGGAGCTGGTGGCCGGACTCGATCGGAAAATGTTCGACGCCTACAACGCGCACGATGTCGATGGGCTCATGGCCATGTTCTCCGACGATCTCGAGTTCTACCACGACATGGGCGGGTTGCTGGACCCCGCGCACGTGAAGGCGGGCTTCACCAACGTGTTCGGCAACAACTGTGACGCTACAAGGACGGCGCCTGGCAGGTTTCGCGGGACGTCAGCTACGGGCACTAGCAGGCAGGGTGGTGGCCGGGGACCACCACCCCGCATTTCCGGCGTGCGCTTGAACTAGGCGCGCGTGCCCGAGAAGTCGAACGCGCCGAAGGGTGTCTGGTACTTGCCGGCGATGCTGTCGCCGGTGACCGCACCCGCGAATTCGAGTTTCATCTTGCCGACGGGCGTGTCCGCGTCCGCGGCGAAGCTGAGGTTGCTCCCGTCCACCTTGAGTTGCTCGGCCGGCGCCGGATCGGCCTTGCCGGTGAGCGTTCCCTGGTAGGCACCGCCCGCTTCCTGTATCTGCAGCGTCGCGGGTTGCGCGCCGAGCGGCGAGTTGATGGTCAGATTCCAGGTGCCGGTGACGCTCATGGGATGCCTCTGCGCTTCTTAACGAGTGGATGGTTCGTCGTCACTATAGGAACCGGGCGTGGAGCCGGCAAGCGCGAAAGCCGGGATGCGCCGGCGGACGCGGATGCGTCGCATTGGCGGTCCGGTCGAACCGGGTGCAGGCGAATCGAATCTCCGCTGGTAGCATGGTGACGCGCGGATGCCGGGGCGGTCTGCGGGATGTAAAGAGGGGCGAGCGATGACGAACGACCACAGGAAGGCCCAGCAGCGCGCGGCCATAGCCGCGGTCCGGGACTGCGCGGACAAGATGGAGGACCGTGCGGCGAGCCTGCTGGAGACGCTGCCGACACTGCCAATGGACGAAGGCTTGCGCGCCACGGCGATCGAGCTGAGCACGGGGCTCCGGGACGCGTCAGGCCGCGTGACGTTCGAGCTGGCCTTGCTTCAAGCGGAGCTCGGCGAAGGCAAGGCGGACGCCACGACCGCGATCGAGCGCCTGACCGGCATGGATGCGACGTTGATGGGCGCATTGGCCGCCATGACCGACGTCGCCGACAAGCTCGAAGGCGATGCCGAGCGCGACTCGCGACACGAGCGCGCATTCGTGCTGGTGATCGAGGCGACGGGTCTCCTGCTGCAGAGCCTCGACAAGGCGCGAACCGCCACCGAGGCGCTGCGTGCCGGCGCTTCGTACTCCTAGTTGTTCCGGGCGCCCTGCTTTACCCAGTGACGGATGGCCTTGATCTCGGCTTCCGTCAGCGGGTCTGCGCCGCCGTGCGGCATCTTGATGGACGGGTCGACGCGCCCTTCGATCAGCATCACGAGCACGCTGGTCATGGGATCGCCGGGCAGCACGACCGGCCCGAAACGCGTCCCCTTCATCAGCGAGTCATAGCCCTGCAGGTCGAAGCCGCTCGCCGCGTAGCCGGGCTGGCCCGGAACGTGGCAGGAAGCGCAGTGCTTCTGCAGGATCGGTGCGACGTCCTTCTGGTAGCTCACCTCGGCCGGCTTGCGCGCGCATCCCGCGGCGAGCACGAGCGCCACCGAGGCGGCGACGAAAAAGCGCGGAAGTTTCGTGTTCACGGTGATACCCGAGGCGTTCCGAGGTTCGACTGAACGTGTGCCTCGGTTCGAATTTCCGCAATTCGATGAACTACCTAGCGCCGTCGCCTGCTGGCGGATGGAGTGCCTTGCGAAAGTACGGATTGACTCCGTCGCCGTCCGGATCATTGTGTGGATACTCGGAGAGAGTCCGTGCGCGGGAGACAACCATCATGCCCTATCGAATCAGGTGGGAAGGACACGGGGTCTACCGATGCTTCTCCGGTGTCGTGACCCTGGCGGAGTTTCGTGACGCCAACAAGGAAATGCGCGGCGACGTGCGCTACGACGGCATCCGCTACATCATTTCCGATTACCTTGAAGCCCAGCCGGCGCCCGACATCACCGAACGGGACCTGAGGGCATACGCCGAACTCGAGAGGCTGCACTTCTACGACAGCCCGGATACCGTGCAGGCGATCGTCGCCGCGGACCCGAAGACCGTGACATTCGCCAAGTATTACGAGTCGCTCGGGGTCTCGCCCTACTGCATCGCGGATTTTGCGACGGTCGCCGAGGCCCGCAAGTGGATTGCGAGCAACCCGCGGCTGCATTGGCGCAGGCCGTCGCTGAGCGTCGTGCCCGGCGCGACGGCGCCGCACGGCTGAGAGGAGCGACGGGAGAAAGTCGCAGCGTCTCTAGTAGCGTCTTGTGACGGTGTCTGACCGGCCGCGCCCGTCGCGGCGCGGCTTTCGCTCGCCGGGGTCACGTCCAGTGCGAGCGTCGCTTCGTCCGTATCCCTGAAACGATGTCCCGGATGCGCCTTTGGCGGGTCTCTTCGCGAGGCAGCGCATGAACCGACGCTCCAGATTCTCGTGCACCTCGGGCGCGACGGCACCGATTCCGATCCACTCCAGCAGCATGGCATCCCATTCCTGCTCGTCCACGGTGCTGGCCTGGCCCATGCGCTCCATCAGCAGGCGCATCTGGTAATCCCGCCGGACCTCCTCGTCCTCGGGAGGCGTCGGCGTCGAGCTGAGGATCTCGCAGCGGATGCACAAAAGCCGCAGCGCACGCTCACGCGCTGCATCATCGGCGCCGGATGCAGAGTCCGCCCGCGCCAGGGCCTGCTTCAACGCCTGCAGGCCGCCCTTGGGCCAGCGGTGCACGCCGGCCATGAAGGTTTCGGCCGCGACCTTCAGGGTTTCGCGTTCCTCGGATGCAGCGTCACTCTTCACGGCACGCTCGTAGGCCCGGATGTGGCGCGCGGCTTCGAGCAGGTTCGACTCGGCGGACTCGGCATCCCGCTGGTCCTGCTGCGCCAGTCCCGCCTCGTATTTCGAGACCGCACGCTCGAACCGGTCTCGCAGGCCCCGCGCGTCGACTCTGGGCAGTTCTCCCAAGCCCTCGAACGCAGCGTGCCACTCCCGCACTCTTGCGTGCGCTGCCGATCGATCCGCGGCCGGTTCGCTGCCTGCTTGTTCGACCTGTTCGCACAGGCCCACGGCCTGCGCCTTCGCGGTCGCGAGGCCCGCGGAGTACTGCGCATAGGCCTGTTCGCGCCGCTGGTACACCGCATCGCACAGACCGCGGAACTCGTCCCACAGCGCCTGCGACTGCTCCCGCGACACCGGGCCGGTCTCCTTCCAAAGCCCCTGCAGCCGCTTCACGCCGTCGATGGCCTGGGTCGTGTCCTCGACGGTCGCCAGGTGCTGCGCCTGCGCGATGAGCGCTTTCTTGTCGGCCTCGTTGCGCGCGTACCAGTCGTTCACGATCCTGCGCAGGCGGTCCATCGTCCGGTGGAACTCGATCTCCGAGGGACGATTGGCGTCGGGGTCCACCGGCGAGTGGCCGCGCCACTCCCGCGGCGCCTCGCGTAGTACCTGCCCGACCAGGCCGTAGTCGGGCTGCTCGGTCTGCTGGCTCGCCTCGAAGGCTCTCAGGCGTTCGAGCACCTGCTTGCGGGCTTCCAGGTTCTCGCGCCGGACCGCGGCCTGCGCGGCGAAATATTCCTGGCACGGCTTGAACGCGGCTTGGTGCGCCGCATGGAATCGCTCGGCATCCGCGGAGATGTCGCTCGCGATTCCCTTGTTGATCGTGCGCCATTCCTGTTGCAGCGCCCGGATGTGCTCCGCGAGCTCGGCCGGCTCCTCGGGCGCGCCCACCAGCGCTTCCATTTCCTCGATCAGCTCGATGCGCTTGGGCGCGGCGACGTAGTCCTTCCACTGCCTCAGCTCGTTCAGCTTCTCGTCGAGCTGCTGCAGGCTTCGCGACAGCTCGAGCGGCAAGGCGGGGGCCGCTTGCATGGCGTCCTCGACCGCCTGGCGGAAGCGGGCGGCCTTGCGGGTATTGCCGGAGTGCAGCGCAACCCGCGAGAGGCGGATCAGACCGAAGATCTCCCGGAACGGGTTCGGTGCCGCTTCCTTGTGTTCGGTGCGGGCGTGGCCTTCTGCCTCGCGAGCCACAACCACAGCCACGGCCGCTTCCGCCTGCGCGCGCGCCTCGGCCTCGGCACGCTCGACGGCGGCCTGCTGCTCGGCTTCGCGCGCTCTTGCGCGTGCTTCACGGGCTTCACGCTCTGCCGCGAACACTGCGGCCTTCTCCGCCAGCGTCCGCTCATGGGCGACGATGAATTCCCGGCAGCGCTCGATGGCCTGCTGCCCGCGCCGTTCGACATCGGGGTTGGGACGCAGCGCCAGAGCCTGCCAGCGTGCGGTCAGTGATTGCAGGGTCGCGGCATAGAGCGCGTCGTGGGCCTTCACGCTGTGCCGCTCGAGCGATGCGCACAATGCCTCGGCCTCGCGCGCGGATTCCTCGATCCTGCGTTGCCCGGCAACGAGCGCATCGCACTTCTGCTTGATGAGCTTGTAGACCGACTTGTCCTTGCCGCGGACGCGCGGGAGCAGTTCGTGCAGTTGCGCGGGGTCGTCGATGGCCGCGGCGGCCGACTGCCGCACTCGGCTCGAGGGGCCTTCGATGGCCAGCCTCGCGAGTTCCGCCGGGTCGGTGATGCCGGCCAGCAGCTGGTCCAGGTGTGCGGGGTTCTTGCAGAGTGCCGCGACCGTGATCGATTCGGGCGCATATTCCCGGCCGATGCAGAGCGCGGCGAAGTCGATCAACCCGTCGTCGACGAGTTGGGCCAGCCGCTCTTGCGCGGCGTGACGCACCGCGGGCTGAATGGCGCCCGGAGACGAGTCGTTGAAACCTGCGAGCGACCTCAAGGCATCGCCGTCGGGCAGCAGGCGAACCGCGCCGACTCTCAGGCTCATGTCGTCGCCGCCCAGCGCCGCCTGGACGAGGGCATCCGCCGGCGCCGACTGCAGCGAGGCCACGCGCTGCTCTTGCGTCGGCGGGGGCGGCGGTGGCGCCTTCTTGAAGAGCTTGGAGAACGGGTTCATCGAACGGTCCTGTGGGCGGCAATGCGCCTGGTCTTACCTGCTGAAAAAGGCCACCGCGGCGCCCAGCGCCATCACCAGCGCGACGATAAGACCGATTCGGGAGAGTCTTCCCGGGGAGCCGCGGTCGCCGGGATCGGGTTTCGCGGAGTCGACCTCCAGCCGCGCCGCCCTGGCGTGTTGCCGTGCCTCAAAAGGCAGCGCGGCTTCGACGACGCGATGCACTTCCCGGTATTCGTCCGCCGTGATCTTCCCGTCCGCGAGCACGCGCTCGATGACGAAGCGCAGATGCTCCGCCGCCGGCATCTTCGCGGCCTGCGCGTCGCTCAGCCACTGCTTCAGTCCGGCGAGTTCTTTCGGGGTCAGGCGACCGTCCGCCGTCACCGACTGGCACAGGGTCAGGAGTTCGGCGCCAAGCTGCGTGCGCAGTTCCGCGTCGGACAGCGCGAAGCCGCGGTTCAGGTAGGTGGGCAGCGGTTGGTCGTTCATGTGGGCAGCGTGCCGCGCGGCTCAGGGTCGGTGTCGAGTCTTTCCGGGCTAGGGTATCTGCACCGCCTGTCGGACACCACCCGCGTGGGCCCGCCGAGCGCGGCGCCGGGATGAACCGGCGGAGTCAGTGATGTCCCGAATAGCCGCACCAAGGGCACGGAGACTAGGATCAGCCATGCGCCGGGGTCGTTGCACCGCGACGGTATTGGCGCTGCTACTGGCGGCCTGTGGCGGGGGCGGTGGCGGCGGCGGGGGCGATGCGGACTGGCTGTTTCCGCTCTGGGTTCCAACGGACGTCGCCGTCGCCGACATGGACGGCGATGGTCGCGCCGACATCCTGACGCTCGCGCAGTATTCGGCGAGCCAGAACCAGCGTGAGGGACGCCTGATCGTGCACCTGCAAAGCTCGTCGGGTGCATTCACCGCTGTCCAGACCGCCATCGTCGGCGAGTATCCCTGGCGGCTGGCCGTCGGCGACATCGACGGTGACGGGGCGGCGGATGTTGCCGTCGTCGACGTTGCAGGTTCTTACGGCGTCTGGGTGCTGCTGCAGGACCGCAGCAATCGCGGTCACCTGCTGGCGGCACGCGACGTGGCCAGCGGTGCGAAAGGCTATGACCTCGCCGTGGCCGATCTGAACGGGGACGGGGCGAGCGACCTTGCGGTCGCCAACAGCATAACGGGCTCCGCGCGCCTCGAGCTGTTGTACCAGGACCCGGCGCAGCGAGGATCGTTCCGGCCCGCCGTGGCGTTGACGGTGCCCGGCACCGCGACGACCGGGGTCGCTGCGGGCGATCTCGATGGGGACGGTCGCAGCGATCTCGCCATGACGGTCGCGCTGCCGAAAGACGGCTACACGCCCAACGGCGCGATCGGCCTCAGTTATCAGCAACCCGACGGAACGATGGGGCCGGTCGCGACACAGGCCCCGCAGCGCGGGCTCAACGTCACGCGCATGACGATTGCCGATTACGACGGCGACGGAATGAACGACGTGTTCGCCTACTTCACGCCCTTCAGTGCGCAATACGAAGCGAAACTGACAGTGCTGCTGCAGGGCCCGGTGCGCGGCCGCTTTGCCGCGCCGGTGGACACCTCGATGCGCGGCCTCAAAGGCATCGACGACGCGGTGTTTGCGGACCTCGACGGCGATCGACGTCCGGACGCGGCCGTGGCGGGGTTCTTCCCGGAGGGGTCGCCTTCGGTCGTGCACACGAAGCTTCACCGGTTCACGCAGTCGGGCGCCGGCGCCTTTGCGCTGGTGTCGAGCAGCGAGCTGTCGGTCGATGCAAGCCGCGTGACAGCGGGCGACGTGGACGGAGACGGTCGCAACGAAACGGTCGTGCTCGGTTCCGAGGACCGCTTCGTCGTGGTCGACTGATTAGAGCAGTGCCTCGCCGGCGGCCTGCCGTCGTGGGCTGGCCGGGAGAAATCGAGTCGTGACGACGATCTTTGACGAGGACGTGACCTGCGCGGTCTGCGGCAACGAGCAGTAGGTCACCGAGCCCGGCTCGACCAGCTCGTTCGGGTCGATGGATCTCGACAAGCGCCCGCGCGGGTCCTAAGCCACCACGATTGAGCGACCCACGAACCAGTAGACGCCGAGGGCAAACAGGGCCACGGTCGCCCAGTCGAGTGCGCGCCGCCGCGCAGGAGCGGGCAGACGGAAAGCCGCGAGCGCGATGCCGGCGACGACGATCAGTGCGAGGAGTTGGGCGGCTTCAACGCCCAGGTTGAAACCCAGCAGCGCCGTGAGCAGGCGCGTGCGCGGAATCTCGAGTTGCAAAAGCGCTCCTGCAAACGCTGCGCCGTGCGCGAGGCCGAATGCCGCGGCGAGGAGCGGCGCGAGACGGCGCGATGCGGCGCCGCCGAGTCCGCCGGCGCACAGTGCGAAAATCGCGATGCCGACGACGACGGCCCAGGGCAGTTCCGACGCGCCAAGGAACTTCGCCGCCAGCGGGACCGCCGCCACCAGGGTGAGCGTGACCCATCCGGCGCGCGGCTGGACGCCGGCACGCGATGCGAATGCCTCGCCCGCCGCGAACGCAATGGTGAAGCCGATCAGCGATTCCACCGCGCGGACGTCGGGGTTCAGCCAGCCGACGGCGACGAGGCCGAGCGTCAACGAATGACCGAGGGTGAAGCCGGTGGCCGCCCATGCGGCGCGCCCGAGGCCGCCGGCGAGCAGCGCGAGAGCGGCAAGGAAGGCGAGGTGGTCGATTCCCGAGAGGACGTGCTCGAGACCGAGGCGAAAGAACGCCGCGAAATCCGTCGGAGCCGCGGCGGCGCGACCGCCCACCTCGAACGTGTGCGAGCGAACGGTGGCCAGCACTTCGCGCCGGGTTCCGTCGGAGCGGGCCACACGCGCGTAGTGAACGTGACTCGGCGACACCTCGAAGAATGCGCCGAGCACCACCGTGGCGGGCGCGCTCGCGAGTGGCCGGGGGCAGAGGAACACCAGTTCCACGCGCACGTCGCCGCGCGCTGCCACCAGAGGCTGCGGGGGGTGGCTGTCGCATGGGCGGCCACCCTGCGTGACTTGCACGGTGCGCGCCAGGTGCGACGCGAGCAACGTTCCCAGGCTGTCGAACGCCGTCTCGTCGCCAAGCTGCGTGACCCGCTGCGCATCGACCTGAAACACGCCGGTGAGCGTCGTCGCGTCGGCGCTCCAGCTCGAGAACGACTGGCTGCGCGTGTGCGCGGAGGCCGGACCGCAGGCGACCAGCAGCGCCAGTAGCGCAGGCAGCAGGCGAACGGTCACGGCTTGTCCGCGGCTCGCGGTGCGTCGGGCGCGTAGCGGATCTTAGCGCCGCGCCGCAGTCCGTCGAGGTAATGCTGCAGCGCGGACTCGGCCGCTCGCCGACGCCATTCCTCAGCGACGACCGCGCGCACGGATTCGAACGGCGGCACTTCGCCCGCGCGCTTGTCGAGCAGGAACACGAAGGTCGCCACGCCACCGGCGTCGAGCGGACCGGCCACTTCCCCCGCCGTCAGCGCGAGCGCGGCGTCGCGCACTGCAGGGCCCGCGTAGTCGGCGAGCTTCGCGGCGGGCAGCAGCGCGTCCGGAACGATGACGATCTCCGCACCGGCACTGCGGGCGGCATGGTCGAAGTCCCGGCCCGCACGCAGTGCCGCGCGCATGTCCGCCACGCCGGCCGGATCGCCCGAAGGAAAGCTGACGACCCGCACGCGCAGCAGCGGTGCGCTGCGGGCGAGCTCGGGGCGCTCGGCGTAGAAACGTCGCAGTTCCTCCTCGCCGGGCTCCCGGCCCGCCGCTTCGGCCGCGGCAAACTGCACCATCGCGTCGATGAGCGCCTTGCGCACCGCGAGGTCGCTGTTGCCGAGGCCGAGGTCGAGCCCGCGGCGCACCAGCAGTTCCTCGTCGACCAGACTGTCGAGTGCACGGCGCTCGTCCGCGCTCGTGATCGGCGTGCGCTTGTCGGCCGCAAGCGCGCCGAGTGCACGCTGGTAATCGGCCCGGGGAATCACCACGCCGTCGACGGTCGCAATCGCATCGCTTGCGGGCCGTCCGTAGCCCGGCCGGCCGAGCGAACTCCACAGCGCCGCCGCGAGGCCGAGCGCAGCGCCGAACGCCAGCAGTCGTCCGGTGTACCGGCCCGCGCGGTCGGTGGCCCCGTCGTCAGCCACGCGAGCCGGCGGTTGGGTGGTAGAGGTAGATCGGCGATGACCAGGCGCGCGGCTCGGACGGCGCCGTGCATTCGCTCTTGCCGCTGCGGTAGTCGCCAAAGCACAGCTTCGCCTCGATGCAGCGTCCCGACTCGTCGCGCACGCACTCGAGCGGTCGCGCGTTGATCGTGGGCTGCGACTCCTCGATCGCGCGCACGTAGTAAACGGCGTCGCGTCCGTCGGCCGCGTAGGCCGGATCGGTGAACGTGAAGCTGCAGCCGTTCGGGCTCGGCGGGCACGCGTGCACGATGAACTTGTCCTGGATCAGCCCGTCGATCGGCTCGTGCGGGTGCGCCTGCGGGCGGATCTTGACGACCTCGATGCGCGTGATCAGGTTGCGCTGGTCGGATGGGTTGTCGCACTCGCCGGAACACAGCCGGCTCAGGCGCTGCTGGTCCAGGCCGGCCCGCGCGAAATCCGGACAGCCTGGCTTCTGCTTGAACGAACCGACCGCGTGCACCGCGAAGGCGGGCGAGTCCGCGCTGGCGATCTCGCCGCCCATGCGGGCGACCTGTCCGGTCGACGCCTCGCGCGCATCGAACCACAGCAGGATCTTGTGCCCCGACGTCGCGTAGACCTCGCGCCGCTGCAGGGCGTCCCAGATCGCCTCGCGCGTGCGGTTGGATGCGTGCACGGCGGCGAGGCCGCCGGTCAGGAAGAATGACGATTGCCGCTCGAACTCGGTGAGCTGGAAGCCGGCCATCTTCAGCAGCTCGGACTGCGGGATCGGGTGCGGGACCGCGTCCGCCTCGCCCTGGTGACCCAGCAGCCGCTGGCGCGTCGCCTCGTCGACGGCGCCGCTGGCCTCGGTATTCTGGCGACGGTCGACCTGCTTGTAGCCGGTGCCCGGGCGCGCCCGGTGGTTGTCGGACGACCCGATGAAGCCCCAACGGAAACGCGTCGGGTGCTGGGGATCCTCGTCGAAGCGCGACACGGCGAGGCCATACTGGACCGACGTGCCCGGCCGGTGATTGAACGGCGGCAGGAAGCAGTCGGTGCACTGGCCGGCGTCGAGCCAGTCCTCGGCGCGTTCGCCACCGATCACAAGGTGGCCGGCGACGCCCATGTTGGCGTAGGCGAGGCGGGTTTCGTCTGCCCGCTTCGAACACACGGCTTCGGCCTGGCCGGTCTTCAGGCAGCGCTCATGGATGATGTCGCCCGCACGCCAGCAGCTCGGGAGGTAGTCGTGCGTCGGCGGCGGGCAGGTCGCGGACACCCCGTCCTTGTTGAGCAGGACCTCCTTCCAGGGACGGAATTCTTCGGAGTTGCCGTGGCCGGAGTAGATCTCGATCAGCCGGAACGTCCCGGGGCGCTCCGCGGGCGCCAGGGACTTGTCCCAGGTCGTGCCCGCGGGCGTGTAGAAGCCCCAGCTCGAACCGTGCGGAATGATCAGCGGCTTGAGGCCCTGCTCGTCGAGGCGGCGCACCAGCTCGCCCGGCGTCGCCGCCTCCTCGAAGCAGTCGGGCGGCAGCTTGTCCGAGGACAGGGTGGGGTCGCAGGCCGGGACCTTCTGGATGTTCTTGATGAAGCTGTTGAAGTCGTTATAGACGGACTGGTGAGGCATGTCCTCCAGCGCGAGGAAGGGCGAGACGCCTTTGGCGGTGGTGCGCAAGGTCGCGGTCGCCACTCCCGAGGCGGCGATCTGGCGTGCCGCGATTTCCTTGTCGTCGAGATTCTCGAAGATGACGTTCTTGTGGCCGTAGTGTTCCGCCGGCGTGCGACCCACCTGTGTCCACTCGAAGCCGATGAACGACACCAGGTCGGGCGCGGCCGCGTTGCCCGAGACGGCCTGGCACTGCCGGATGGCGTTCCGGGTCTGCTTCCAGCGGTAGGGCGTGCCGGATTCCGCGTGATCGGTGATCGCCCAGAAATCGAGCCCGGAGCAATAGCGCGCGAAGTCGCAGGCATCGCCGACCGGATACACGCCCGGCCCGCCGAGAATCGGCAGCGCCCACTGGAACGCGTCGCTCGAGTAGGTCGTATGGACGTGCAGGTCGCCGAACAGGATCTGGCCCGACTCGCCTGCGGGAGTCGCGGCCGCGACCGCCTGGCCGCGAGCGGCGATCACCGCGGCAGGAATCACCTGGCCGGTGATGGTCCCGGCATCGCGCTCCGCGCCGAACCAGCCGCGACGCGCGCCGATCCACCAGGTCGCAGCCGTCGCGATCAAAACCACGGCGACAATGCCGGTCACGAGCACTGGCTTCTTCATCTTGATCCTCTTTGCGGCGTCGATCACGTGCGGGCCGCTGCGTGGGCGAGCATCTGAACCTGTCTGGGGTCGCATGGCAAGCGCTTACGGGGCCGCATTCCGTGGAGCCCCGGAACACGGCGCATGGCCCGGTGGCATCGATGCCGACAGCGAAGCCGTGCCGCGGGGGTTGCGACACGAGTGGGAGTGGACGAACCTTGCGTCACCGCAGCGCCCCGCGATGCATCGTGGCGAGAGGCGGCGCAGGTAACGCCGAAGGTTGAGCCATGAGGTCGAGCGAGGAGGCTGCATGAAGACAGGGAGCCCAGCGGAGCCGTCGGCGACGATCGACCTTCAGCCCAGGCACGGCCTGCCTCGAGTGGCACAGGTTCTCCGCACGCCGGAGCAACGGTTTGCCGGGATTCCCGATTTTCCGTACCGGCCCCGCTGGACGGAAGTGGGCGGCCTCAGGATTGCTCACGTTGACGAAGGTCCGTCGAATGCCGACCCGGTGCTGTTGCTGCACGGCGAACCCACATGGTCGTTCCTGTACCGGAAGATGATCCCGGTGCTCGTCGCCGCCGGGCACCGCGTGATCGCGCCGGATCTGGTCGGGTTCGGCCGGTCCGACAAGCCGGCGGAGGCAGCGGACTATTCCTATCTCAATCACGTGAAGTGGACGAGTGCCTGGCTCGAGGCCAACGACCTGCGCCACGTGACCCTGTTCTGCCAGGACTGGGGCTCGCTGATCGGGCTCAGGATGGCTGCGGCCATGCCGGAAAGGTTCGCTCGAATCGTGCTTGGCAATGGAGGGCTGCCCACGGGCGCGACGCCGATGCCGCCGGCCTTTAGAGTCTGGCGCGCGTTCTCGCGCTGGAGTCCGTGGTTCCCGGTCGGCCGGATCGTCAATGCCGGCTGCGTGACGAAGCTCAGCGAGGCGGAGATCGCCGCCTACGATGCACCGTTTCCGGAGACCCGCTACAAGATTGCTGCCCGGCTGTTTCCGGGCTTTGTGCCGGCGAGTCCCGACGATCCGGAGCGCTCGAACAACGAGCGCGCCTGGGAAACGTTCGAGCAATGGAAGAAGCCGTTCCTCACGCTGTTCAGCAGCCGCGATCCCATTACCCGGGGTGGTGAACGGATGTGGCAGGAGCGGGTTCCCGGCGCGAAGGGCCAGCCTCACGCGATCGTGCGTGGTGCAGGACACTTCCTGCAGGAGGACAAGGGAGCGGAGATCGCAGAGGCGATGGCGCGCCTCATCCGCGATACACCGAGCGCGCCTGACGCCCACGACGCGACGCCGTGAGAGGCGAGAGCCGCCCGCGGGCTCAAGTGTCATCCGGAATCGTCTGGAAGCCGCGAAGGCAGGCCAGTGACCAAGGTGTTTCCGTCTGGCGACAGTGGCCGTCAGTCGTGACTGCGGCGCAGCTGCACCAGTTCGCCTGCGTCGAGCCAGATGCCGCCGCACTGCGGGCACTCGTCGATCTGTACGGGTATCGTGCGTGAGAACGCGCGCCGCATCATCACGGTCGAGGCGTGGTGCGGGCAGACGAGTCGCAGCGAGTGATCGACCAGGGTCACCGGGAACTGGCTCAGGTGCGCGACCAGTGCGTCGCCGAAGACGCTGCCCGCCTGCTCGAACCGGGGCAGCTCGAGGCGGTCGAGCCACACGCCACCGCAGTGTTCGCAGATGTCGGTGGTGATGCCGCCGATCCGCAGCGGAGTCAGCGGCTTTGAGCAGCGTGGGCAACCGAGTGCGGAGGTGGTCATGATCTGGGGCCGTCGCCGTCGCGGTGGTCGTGAGGTCGAGCGCCGCTATATTAGCGCCCGGGCGTGGGATGCCGCGATGAATGCGGTTGCGAGCGCCCGGGGGCGAGGGTAGGTTGGGCGCCGCTCCGGGTCTTCCGGGGAGTGAGAAGAAGCACATGCGGACAGCACGCGCAGTATGACGAACCAAGCCGCGCGTCCATTGAGGGTGGTGAGGCTGCTGCACACGGCGGTGTGGGCCGTGTTCGCCGGCTGCATCGTGGCCATCCCGCTGCTCACATGGCAGGGACGGTTCCGTATTGCGGCCGTGCTGGCGGCGATCGTGCTCGGCGAGGTCGTGGTGCTGTGGCTGAACCGCTGGCGTTGCCCGCTCACGGCAGTCGCGGCGCGCTACACGGATGACCGCAGAGTGAATTTCGACATCTACCTGCCCGAGTGGCTGGCCCGCTACAACAAGCAGATCTTCGGGCCGCTGTACGGCGCCGGGATCGCCTACCTCGTGATGAGGTACCTGGGCGCGGGATAGCGGGGTACTGGAAGGTTGCCCGTGAGTCTCTCCGGGACGCGGAGCCAGCAGCCGGGCGCTGCTCGATCAGTTGATCGGCATCGTCGTGCAGTGCGGGGTTGAAGGGCAGCGGCGGTACGTGAAAGGGGGTCTACTGGCGGGAACCGCGGTCACGGTGCGGAATCGGGATTGCCGAATCTGACGTCCATGGGCATGCGGGCGATGGCCGTGCAGCGCTGCTGCTGACGAAGGATGGGCCACCAGTCGTAGAGAAAGATCTCCACGGGCCGCCATAAGGCCACCCATCCAATGATGAGCAGACCCTCCCGCAGCACTTCGAAGTCAGCCGCCTTACCGAGGTAGCGACGCAGCCACAGGCAACTGAACATGAACGCGAGGCCGATCACCAGACTGATCAGTCCGCGCACCAGGAGCCGACGGAGTTCGATGCGAGCGTGGTCGGCGCGATGTTCGAAATAATGGGAGACGGCTTCCGGGAGTGCACGCGCCTCGTCCGACGCCTCCGCGGCCGGCAGGTGGATCAGCAGCTTTGTCGCCTTGTCCGCTCCGATCTCGCGAACCGCTTCGTCGATGTAGGTCTCGGCGGCCGGGTCGAGATCCTTCTCGCGAAACGGTGCCGGATCCAGGGTGTGGAAGAGCTGCCGTGCATCGCGCAAGTCGAGTTCGATGAGCCACGCGTCAGCTTCGCGGCGATAGGCTGGACCGGTGCGACTCTTGCTTTTCATTTCCGTAGTATAAATCGCGGCGTTGCTTTGAGGCGCGTGGCTCAAACAGCGCGGGCGAAGAGATTCACGTCGACATCGTTGAGGCCCGAGTATCGAACCTGCTTCTCGACAGCAAAGCCAAGTTTTGTCAGCACGTTTGCGGAGGCGACGTTGTCGGGGTGAACCAGCGCCACGAGGCGCCTGAGGCCCAGATCGGAACGCGCGAAGTCGATCGATGCGCGCCCGGCCTCCGTGGCGAGCCCCATGCCCCAGAACTCCGGGAAAAACCGGTAGCCAAGTTCGGTATCGCCGATCTCCGGGACGTACTTCAGGCCGCTGAACCCGATCACTTCGCCGGTCTGCTTCCAGACGCACGCGAACCGTCCGTAGCCGTAGGTCGCGTAGTCGTGGAACGGTGCGGCCTTCATGAATTGAAGCGCCTCCTCCCGCGAAGCGACCGGCGTGCTCTGGGCGTAGCGGATGATTTCGGGCCTCGAGCACAGCTGGTAGAAGGCATCCAGGTCGTGCTCGTCGAACTTGCGGAGGATCAGTCGGCCCGTGTCGATCACCTTGTCCATGGAGCACATCATCGGGTGTGAACAGGGCGCGTGCAATGCTCGATGACGCGTGGCGGGCGTGCCGACAGTTCAGCGTGTGGGCGGATTCCTGGCCGCGCTCCTGCATGTGCAGATGGTGGCAGGTGCCGACCAGTCCGAGCCTTTCGAGCGCGTCGAGCACGGGACGGAAATTGGCGGTGGTGTGTGATCGCCTGCAGCGTCGCGTCACGCGGGACGGAGTCGTCCAAAGTTGATGGCGTTGATGGACCGGGGTAAGGTCGGAGAACGTCGCCACGGGCGAACAGGAAGACCGACCTGACGGATCTCATCTCACCAGAATGCAGGCGGTTCCGTCACATCCACACGATCGGCCATGCCTAAGCCGCTGACCCAGGTCCTGCTTGCAGCCGCGATGTGCGGCGGGCTCGCCTATGCCTGGTTCTGCGTTCCGTTCAACGTCGACATGGCGCCGGCCGACACCAGCGCTGCGCCGGGAATACCGCTCGACCCGGCAAGCCCGTGGCCGAAATTCCGGGCCAACGCACTGCAGAACGGCCGCATCGCCCTGAAACCGGTGATCGATGCTGCGGCCCGGCCGTGGTCCTTCCAGACCGGCAAAGGCGTCTTCAGTTCGCCGGTCATCGACAAGGACGGCACGGTCTACGTCGGCTCGGCGGACCAGAACTTCTACGCCATCGACCGTTTCGGCAAAGAGAAATGGCACATCCAGACCGGGGAGATCATCGACTCGTCGGCCCTGCTCGATGACAAGGGACGCGTGTACTTCGGGTCCGGCGACGGGCGCGTCTACGCGGCCAACCGGGCCGATGGCACCTTGCTGTGGACCTTCAGCGCCCAGACGACCGAGGACGTGAAACGGGAATTCGGCATCCAGCCGCACAACGTCAACTGGTTCGAGGGCAATATCGGGCTGTTGCCGGACGGCACGCTGCTGGCCCCGAACGACAACTACGTCGTGTACGGCATCGACCGAGACACCGGAAAACGCAGCACGCAGTACCTGTCGAACGAAATGGTGTGGTCGCTGCCGGCGGTGAACACGGCAACCGGCCGACTGTTTTTCGGCAGCACGAATTTCGCACTGCGCACGGTCTTCTCGTACGACATCGCCGGCGGCGAACCCGTGTGGGTACGTGGCGGGCTGGGGTCGGTGGCGGCGACCAGCCTGCTCACGTCCAACAAGGCCAACGGCGGCGTGGTGGTGGGCGGCTTCGACGGCTATCTGCGCGCTTACAAACAAAGCGGCGGCCAGGAAGTGTGGAAGGCCGGGCTGCGCGATCACATCTATGCCAGCCCGGCGCAGTTGTCGAGCGGCCTGCTGATCCAGCCGGCCGCCGACGGTACCGTGTATGCCATCGACCCGAAGGACGGCCATATCGTCTGGGCCTTCGACACGCTTGAACCCATCCGCTCGTCGCCCGCCGTCGACGGTAACGACGTGATCTACGTCGGGTCCGGCGAAGGCCGGCTGTATGCCATCAACCCCGACGGCACACTGCGCTTCGCGTATCAGCTGATCGACGATGAGCGCAACGACCTGAATTCCTCTCCGGCACTCGGCAACGAGGGCATCGTCATCGGCGGTGAGAATGGCGGTGTGTTCTTCATGCCTTACGACTACTGCCTGGGTGAAGCCGGCAGGCAGGACCGCAAGTGCATACCGGGCCCGAACGAGGGTCTGCCGGACGACGGCGCGTACCTGCTGCCCACCAGCGCGTTCGGCAAACTGACGCTCGCCGCGCCGGACAGCATCGATGCGAACCAGCCGCTCACGTTTTCGCTGCTGGTTCGCGCCAAGGGGGATACACAGCTCGCCGCAATTGACCGCGACAGCCTGACAGTGGACGTCTCGGGCAACCCGGCATTCAAGGTCGATGTCGCCGCCCACCGGCGTTTTGTCACGCTGACGCCACGCAGCAGCTGGGCGCCGGCCGAGGCCGGCACGCTCACGGTCACGCTCAAGGGAAGCTACCGAACCGGGATGTCGCGCTTCGGGCTCAAGTTCTTCGGTGGCCGGCGTGGCGGCGAGATCAACAGCCGCTACACCTTCGCTATCAGGCCGCGCGCAATCGGGACCGCGTCCATGCCCTACGCGGTGCCTGACCAGAACGACGGCCGGTCCACGGTGTTCGAGGCCACGCGCTTCAGCGTGCCCAACCCGACCATGCTTCCCTCCTGGAACCAGATCGGATTTGATTCGCTGCACTACCTGTTAGGGACCGTGGCACGCCGGGGCGACTCGACGTTGGTCTGGGTCATCGGCGGCAAACTGGAGGATGGCAAGACGGTTGTCGATCCGCGTCTGCAGCTGCGGTTCCCATTGCTGCTGGCGTGGGATCGCGGCCTGCTGACGCTCCGCAATGACGATGGGTTCAAGATCAACTTCGTCGGTTCGTGGGACATGCCCATGGCGTCCTACCGTGTCAGCGCGCGAACCGACGCCGACGGCAATATTTTCGGTCCGGCCAGCCTGAGTGCGACGGCCTCCTGCGACGACATCGCGTTCTACGGTCGTGGCCTCAAGCTCATGGGCCTGTCCGAAGTCGATACCGGCAAGATGACCGTCGCGGGCGGCTTGAACCTGGGCGTGTGGAAAGTCCTCGACGGCACGGCCGGACAAGGCTTTGAGTCCGCCCTGTTCGCTTCATCCGCGCGGGAGGCGAACGTCCGGCTGAAGGGGACCGCACTGCGAGCCGACGCGCACGTGTACAGCCTGTTGCTGACCGATGAGAACGACCACCCGTTGCCGCTCTACTACACGAGGAACACCCGGGTCGAGGTCGATGCGCACGGGCTGGTCACCGGTGTCACGCTGGTGTTCGATGACCGGGAGAAAGTTGAGGGAAAGATCACCGCGCGATTCATGATTGACACCTACCCGGCGGCGCGGGGCACGCTGCTCTTCAAGTGATAAACGAACCGGTCGCATGGCGCCGAGATACCCTCAATATGCGTGCAAGGTCAGATGGAGGACGTCGTGTGGATACCGAATTGAAGCGGGGCCGGGAGCTGGGATTGCCGCTGCCGGGCACCCCGGGCGCGTACAACGCGATCACCGACGTGGCGGGTGTCGAGGTCGGCACGCTCACGCTGATTGCAGGCGACGGGCCGCTGGTCCCGGGACGCGGTCCAGTGCGCACCGGCGTCACGGCCGTGCTGCCGCGCGGACGCGCCAGGGCGGCGGTGCCTTGCGCGGCCGGCTACTACTCGCTGAACGGCAATGGCGAGATGACGGGCGTCGCGTGGATCGAGGAGTCTGGCGAACTGCAGACGCCGATCACCATCACCAACACGCATTCCTGCGGAGTCACGCGCGATGCGACCATTCGCTGGCTGGTCTCGCGCGCCATCGGAACCGGGCAGGCGTGGGGCCTGCCGGTTGCGGCCGAAACCTATGACGGCGATCTCAACGACATCAACGGCTTTCACGTGACGGCCGAGCACGCCATGGCCGCGCTCGATGACGCGCGTGGCGGGCCGGTCGAGCTTGGCAGCGTGGGTGGCGGCACCGGCATGATCTGCTACGACTTCAAGGGCGGCAACGGCTCGGCCTCGCGAGTCGTCACCATTGCCGGCGAGCGCTACACGGTGGGCGTGTTCCTGCAGGCGAACTTCGGTGCGCGCGAGCAGCTCACCATTCTCGGCGTTCCGGTCGGCCGCCACATTACGCGCGACAGGCTGCGCGGGCAGGATCAAGGCTCGGTCATCGCGCTGGTGGCGACCGACGCGCCCTTGCTGGCCCATCAGTTGAAGCGCATCGCGCGGCGCGTGCCGATGGGCCTCGCGCGCACCGGCACCGTCGGCAACAACAGCTCCGGCGACATCTTCCTCGCGTTCTCGACTGCGAATGAAGCAGCGTTCGCCACGGACGGAGCCGGCGAGCGGAGCATGAGGTGGCTGCCGAACGGCAGCCTCGATCCCCTCTTCAACGCGGCCGTGGAAGCTGTCGAGGAAGCGGTGATCGACGCAATGCTGGTGAACACCACCATGGTGGGTCGCGATGGCAACCGCTCGATCGCGCTGCCAGCCGATGAGGTGCTGGCCTTGCTGCGACGATGGGGAAGGATGGGAGCGGTTGCGGGAGCAGAAGGCGCGTAACGCAAGGTCGCATATCGCGAGCATGAGAGCCGGGGCCCTGGGTGAGTCGGGTTCTGGAGTAAAGTGACCGCGTTCGTGGGTGGCCAACTCAATCCAAAAGGGGAGACGCGATGACTCCGGATCTGAAGTACCTGGTTTGGGCGGCGGCGTTGACGATGGTGCAGTTGCTGGTCGTGATTGTCGGGGCGACGATGCAGTTTCCGATGCCGGTGCTCGCCGGCAACCGCGAAACCGCGGTCGAGGGTCGAGGCTGGGTCGGGCGCGCGCAACGCGCACACCGCAACATGCTCGAGAGCCTGGTGCTGTTCGCGATCCTGGTGCTGGTGGCCCAGGTGACGGGCCGGGCCAATGCGATGACGGCGCTCGGCGCCGCGCTGTTCTTCTACGGGCGGCTGACTTACGCGGCGATCTACTGGGCCGGCATCACGTGGGTTCGTACGGTGGCATGGGCGATTGCCTCGACCGGGCTCGTGCTGATCCTGCTGCAGCTGTTGTAGCGAGCGACGGCGCGGTCCTGCTCGCGCGTACCCATCGGCTCCAGCAGCGCTTACGGCGCTGAACGTTGCTGTCGTCAGGTGGATGCGAGCTGTTCGCATCGAGTCGCACCCATTTCACCCGATAGGAAATCGGGCGCAGAATCGCCCCAGAAGAGGGCACAAGGAACATGGGGTTCAGGGGGATCCTGGCCGAGCTGCGGCATCGCGGAGTGCTGAAGGTCGCGGTGGCATATGCCGCGATTGGCTGGGTGGCGCTGCAGAGTTTGAGTCTGCTGTTCCAGAACTTCGATGCGCCGGATTGGGTCATCAAAGTCGTCACGACCCTCGTCATCCTCGGTTTCCCCATCGCCTGCCTGATGGCGTGGGGGTTTGAGTTCACGCCGCAGGGCGTCAGGCCCTTCAAGCCGACCCCGGGAGGGCCAACTCCAAAGCCGGGAAGCGATGCGCCGCCGTCGATCGCCGTGCTGCCGTTCGTGGACATGAGCGCGGAGCACGACCAGCAGTACCTCGGCGACGGCATTGCGGAAGAGTTGCTCAATGCCTTGGCGTCCATTGAGGGCCTCAATGTGGCGGCGCGCACCTCGTCGTTCAGCCTTGCCGGCCGGGGCGCGAGCATGACGGAGATCGGCGACACGCTGCACGTCAGGCACGTGCTGGAAGGCAGCGTGCGGCGTGCCGGCCAGAAACTCCGCGTCACCGCGCAGCTCATCGACGTCGGCAGCGGATTCCATCTTTTCTCGCAGGCCTACGACCGCGCGGTCGAGGACATCTTCGAGATCCAGAACGAGATCGCGCACGAGATCGCGAGCGCGCTGCTGCCGAAGCTCGGCCTCGCCCAGGATGTGATGCTGGTCAAGCAGGGGACGACCAATCTCGAGGCGTACAACCTGAGGTTGAAGGCGCATCAGTGGCTGTTGAGTCCGGATCCAAAGACATTCGGCATGGCCATCGAGCAGTTGCGGCGTGCCATTGCGCTGGACCCGAGCTACGGTGACGCGTGGGGTGACCTGGGCTATATCTATGCCTATAGCGCGACCTGGGCCCGCGACCCGATGTCGCCCATGATGGAAGCGTCCACCGCGGCCGCGCGCGCGCTGGCGCACTCGCCTGCGAATGTCGCAGCCCTACTCGCCCAGGCATTTGTGAGCATGGTCATCCACCGTGACCCGGAAGCGGCCGCGGGCCACTATGCGCGGGCACGGGCCGCGGGCGCCGACCTGTCGGCCTGGGCGTTCAACAAAGCGTATGTACTGGACGGACCCCTGGGTCATTTCGACGAGGCCATCGCGGCACTCGCGGACGCAGAGTCGAAAGATCCGCTTGCCCCAACCTTGAAGTGGATCCTGATCGAGATGCAGCTCGCGGCCGGGCGGACTGCACAGGCGCTGGAAACCGCCGAGCGACTGCATCAGTGCCAGCCGCGTGTACCTGGCTCAATGGCATATGAGGCATACGCATATATCGCGGCCGGCGATCTTCCGCGCGCAGAGCAATCACTGGTCGAACTGAAAGCGGCGACCAGTGACGATTTCTGGCATGTCGCACTCATCGAGTTTGCAATATGCGCGGTCACTGACAAACGCGAAGACGCGCGGCATCTGCTGGATGGCTTGATGAGCAAGATCGACGCGGGTGTGATGGTTTCGCCGTTCATCATTGCCATCGGTTACGCCGCATTGGGCGACTCGGGCCTGGCGGTCGAGTGGTGGCAGCGCGCGGTCGAGCAGCACCATCCGCACTGGGTTCAGATGACGACTCGCTTTCGCTGCCATCCCGTCATCGGCAAGGATCCGCGGTTCCTGGCGCTGTTGAAGCGGATGGGGCTGGCTGGGGATGGGGACGCAACGGCGGCCGGCCAGTAACGCCCGCCGCGCAACGTCTTCGTGTCGAACGAGCGAATGAAGGGAGAACGAACACATGGCGTACTACGTGATCTTTGACGTGACGATTCACGACCTGCCGAAGTACCAGGAGTACATGGCCAGGATCAAACCGGTCATCGAAGCCTCCGGTGGTCGGTATCTCGTGCGCGGCGGCGCACACACGGTGATCGAGGGCGACTGGAAACCGACGCGTCTCGTGATCTTTGAATTTCCGTCGCTCGCGGCAGCGCAGTCGTTCTATGTGAGCCCTGGATATCAACCGCTCAAGGCGCTGCGCATGGAGGCCAGCAGCGCGAACATCGTGGGGGTGGAGGGGGTGTAGGCACGGATGCGGGAGGGCGGCGAAGTCGTGGGTGCGTCCGAACCTGCGATTCAGGAGAGCGGCATGGAACCGCTGCACGTGCCCATTTGATGGCACTTGGCATGTCACTCGGCATGGGGTGTGTGCAATTCGTAGTCGCTGCAGTCCTGGTTGTCGCTGTCGCGGCGATTGGGTTCGCCCATCTCGCGCCGGAACGTTTCACCGAGCTGATGCTCAACCGGGACCGCCGGGCGGCGGGACTGGTGCGGAAGGAAATCGATCTGCCGGGTGGATTGCGCTACGTCTACCTGGAGGGTGGAAAGGGCGAGCCTCTGGTGCTGCTGCACGGGTTCGGCGGCATGAGGGACAGTGAGGTCAGTGAAAGCGGTACACGCGTAGCAAGGTGATTCCGGACATTCGGCGCTGCAGAAACGGAAGGACAATTCGACTCTGCGCGATGCGCGGAAAAGCGATGGCAGTGATTCGTGGAGCCAGTCCAGTGCTGCTAGCGATTACTGCGAATGGCAGGGTACAGGGGAGAAGACTAAGGGTCACATTACCGGCGGTCTGCCGGTCGCCCTCCGCGAGAGACCACGAAGGACGCCGTGGCACGCCGGATCATTGACGCAACCAGGATGGCTGCGAGGAGGGCGTCATGAGGAAGGTGATCGTTTCGTTGTTTACCATTGCGGCGCTCGGCGCTGAACTCCGCCGGTGCGGATGGCAACGGCACTGCCGAGCCGGTCGTGGACGTGCAGATGAACTGCAACACGATGGTCGGAGTGTTCGAGGTCGCTCCCGCGGCCGCGCGTGCCGCGCTGCCGGCCAAGTACGAACTTGCGCTGCAGCCAGACGGCAACGCGCTGGTCTACCTGCAGGCCTCGTACTGTGACGGAAAGGGTATTGGAAAGGCGATGGGGCCGTTCGGCCTCGCGGACGTGTGGCCGATCATCGAGGGTCCGCCGGACTACCAGCCCATCCCGGGTGCTGCGGTCTCGCTGCCGCGACCTATTGTACGTGGCCAAGGCTCAGACCACCAGCGAGTGGGTCAAGACGCATTGCGCGGCCATTCACTTCCCGAAGGACCTGGTGAAGGTCATCGACGTGGGTGGGCCGATCGCACCGGCGCGTTCGGGATTTGTGACGGAAATGTCCACGGCCGGGTATGCGTGGTCGGAGTTCTTCCCGTGCATGAACACGCCAGGGTCACCCTATGGCGAGTGCTGGATGTTCCCGGACCCGGCGCCGAAGATCCCGGTCGGCTTCATGCAGCCGCCGTTCCCGATCGGCTACAACATCCGTGGCTTCGTCAATCGTAGCCCGGGGACTGAAGCCAGGAAGGAGATGGGCTGCCTGATGAACGTGGCGGGGCAGGCCTGATCCAGCTGCAGCCCGATCCGCAGTCGGATCTCGCGAAGCAGGGCATCTTCCAGAACGGACAGGTCGGCTACTTCTTCGATTCGACTGCCACCTGCCATCTGGTGATGAGCCAGAACTAGTGGGGCGACCTCGGGTCGCGGTGAGAGCCCGGCCCAGTGCCGGGCTCTCTCGTGGTCGGTCGGGAGACAGTGCCTGAGGGCCGCTGCGATGGAGGGTCGGCTGCGGAGGCAAGACCGATGATGACCGATCGCAGGTGGTTCGCTTTGTTCGTGCTGGCGATGGCGTTGCGCCGTGCGGGCTGGCGCAGGAGCCAGGCACGCCGGCGCCGCCGGCACGGGCGAAATCACCATTTTCAACGACAGCGGCAAGACGCTGATCCCGAGCAACCAGAAAGTCACCGACAACGGCAAGGCGTTCGCCAGTCTCGCGCGCCAGACCTATGTGAAAGTCGCCGTGCCGGCCGGAGCACACCTGCTGCGTCCGGACCCGTTCCTGTGGAAGCAGGAGGTGCGTCTCACCGTCGAGCCAGGCTCGACGCACTACGTGGTGGTCGCGTACAAGCCGGAGCGATCGTGGGCGCTGCCCGCGGCCGGCGCACCGCTCATGCTGAAAGAGATCTCCGAGGCCGAGGCCGCACCGCTGCTGCGTGAGATGAAAGCGCAGTAGTTACCGCGCGGAGGCGAGGATGGCCGCCGCTTCCTCCGCCAGGTGCTGCACGCAGGTCTCCATCTCTGCCCGCCGGGTGCGGAAGCTGAGCACGCACACCCGCGCCAGGTAGCGGCCGTCGAGCGTGCAGCCGGTGAGCATGACCTTGCCGCGCTCGGTGACGCGTTGCACGAGCTGCTCGGTGGCCGCATTGCGCGCAGCCTGCGTGCCGAGCGAAGGGCCCTCGAGGTGGAACGCGAACAGCGACAGCTGCGGTGGCGCGTCCATCACGACGCCCGGAATCTCCGCCACGCGTCCGGCGGCCCAGACGGCCAGCGAGCGCTTTTCGGCAACGGCCGCGCGGTATCGCGCTGCGCCGAACATCTTGACGCTCAGCCAGACGCGCAGGCCGGGGAAGCCGCGTGAGAGTTCCGGCCCGTACTGCGCCGGGTCGTAGAACTCGTCCTGGTTCTGCGGCAGGTAACCGGCCGTCGTGGAGTGCACCGAGCGCAGCGCGTTGCCGTTGCGAACGAGCAGCGCGCCCGTGCCGTAGGGGAGGAACATCCCCTTGTGCGGATCGAGCGTCAGCGAGTCGGCGCGCGACAGCCCGCGCAGCAGCGGTCGCAACTCGGGGCACATGTGGAAGAACGCGCCATACGCGCCGTCCACGTGGTGCCACAAACCTTCTCGCGCGCAGAGGTCGGCGACGGCCTCGAGGTCATCCACCGCGCCGGTATTGGTGGTGCCGGCCGATGAGTTGACGAAGAACGGGCGCAGTTCCTGCGCGCGGTCGTGCGCGATGGCGGCCGAGAGCGCGGCCACGTCCATGCGGTAGTCGCCGTCCACCGGAATCTTCCGGATCCGGTCGGCGGCGATGCCCGCCAGCTTGGCCGCCTTCTCGATGCAGTGATGCGCCTGGCTGGACGCGTAGAGCGTGCCGGAGCGGATGTCGGCGCCCAGCAAGCGCTCGCGCGCGCACACGACGGCATTGAACGCGGCCATGGAGCCGCCGGTGGTGAACAGCCCCGCCGTGCCCGCGGGGAAGCCCATCCAGTCGCGCAGCCACTCCAGCGCGTTGGCTTCGAGCTGCACGAGGGCTGGGGCCGCGATCCATACGCCGGTGTAGCGGTTGGTCGTGTCGGCAATGAAGTCGGCGAGCGCAGCGGGATACACGCCGCCGCCCGGGATGTACGCGAGATACCCCGGCCCTGAGGCCGTGAACGAGCGCGGGATGAGGTCGTTGAAAAGCTGGTCGAGCAGCGGATCGAGTTCGCTGCCCGCCTCGGGCGCCGGCTCGCGCAACGACCGGCAGAGCTCGGCGGCATCGACGTCGCCGCAGCTCGGCTGCGTGCCGATGGTGGCGAGGTGCGCAACCGAGCGCGCGACGACGGCGCGGCCCATCGCAAGCATCTGGTCGGGCGTGAACTCGAGGTCGGCCGGATCGTGGGGCATGGCGCGAATCTACAGAAAAAAGAGCCGGCACTCCAAAGTGCGCTTCCTGCCGTGGTCGCGACTATCAGGCCAGGACGAACGACGTGCTGCGCGACGCGACGCGAACGATCAAGGGCGTAGCGGGCAAGCGAATACAGGCGACGAAGCGCAGCTTGCGTCGTCGCCATCCCTGTCTCCTAGGATTCAATCCCTATCGCGCCAGTTCGTGACGGAGCGCTGTTCGCCAGTGCGTTGAAAGATGCCCGTACTCCGTCCCGCCGAGCCACACCTCGGCCTGCACGCGCTCGGCATGCCCGTAGCTCCACTCGGCCACGGCGACGGAGGTCGCACGATCGACCAGCAAGCCCGCCTCGGTGCCGAGTTGCCGCAGGTCGGCATCGTGATCCGAGACGAATTCGGCCCAACGCTCGAGATAGGGCTCGCCGCCCAGCAGATCGCTCTTGTGGGAGTTGCATTTGTCGTGGGCCAACACGAGGTTGTGCGCCAGGTCGCGCGGGTATCGCGACCACGGGATGAAATGATCCACGGCGGCCGAAGAGGGCAGGCTGCGCTCGCAATAGAAGCACCGCCCGTGCTGCAGTTCCCGCAGCGGCTTGCTCACCTTGAGCGACAGCGCCGCCCGGTTCGAGCCGAACAGGAACTCCGATAATCCCACCGCGCGGCCGAGCACCGGCTGGTTCTGCTTGAGCGACAACACGAACCGCAGCCACTCCGTCTGTGCCAGCCGACGGATGAGCGGAGCCCGTTCACGCAGGTGGCACGCGACGCCCGGCAGCAGCGTGATGTAGTTCGCCCCGGGGCCGGGCTCGTACAGGAACCGGATGTCCTCGTGGCCGACGCGCTGGAGTCGCCACAGCGGCATGCTCTTCAGCAGTGATCGCATCTGGACGACCAATTGCGCCCACTCGTTGGTGCGCCGCGCTTCCGCGAGCGTCGACCGGCTTCCCTGCAACTCGTTCCGCAACCGAGCAAGCCGCGAAATGGCGCTGGCCTGCCTGCCCTGGTTCTGGTGCAGGACGAGTCCAGGGCCCGCGCCTCCATCCGCCTCATAAGGCGCAGCCTGTCGCCAGTACAGTTCCGCGAACTTGTCGGCGATGTCGTGGATCGGCAACGCCAGCTCGCGACTGGAATCGTCGCCGCGTTCGATCGCCAGTTCCACGAGCGCGACCAGCAGGGCGTACTTGTACGTCGCGACGAACGAACCCTCCGACAGGATGCGCTCGATGTTGGCGATGAACCGGACCTGCTCTTCCGGCGACGGTCGCGAGGTGTCGGCCGGCAGGTACGGCGGGGGTGTCCCGGAGTCCCTGACCTTGCCCACGGTCAGTCCTTGTCCCAGTACGCGGCCTTGTCGGGCAGCACCCAGCGCACGCCGCCCCGCGGGTCCGGCCGGTCGCCCTCGTATCGCGGGATCAGGTGGATGTGCAGGTGCGGCACCGTCTGGCCGGCGGCGGCGCCGTCGTTGATGCCGATGTTGTAGCCCGCGGGATGGAACAGGTGGTCGAGATCTACCCGCGCGATCCTGAGGATCCGCAGCAGCGCGCGCTGCTCGTCCATCGTGGTCTCGAAGAACGACGCCACGTGCCGCTTGGGGATGATCAGCGTGTGGCCGGGAGAAACCGGGAAGCCGTCGCGGAAGCCGAGCGCGAGTTCGCTCTCGAAGACGACGCGGTCGCGAGGCAGGACGCAGAACGGGCAGGGCGTGCTCAATGCGGCTCCGGGGGCGGCAACTGATCGGAAGTCTAGCCGGGCCCGACGCCATTCGTCGCCGAAGTGCCGACATATGCGGTTCGAACTCGCCCGCCGGGAGCGTCACGCTTGGCTCTCGATCCGGCCGTTCTCTAACTAGTACACTTAGTGATATAGTATGCGTTGGCGAAGAATCCTCAAGACCCGGTTCTTCCGGCGCTGGGCGCTCGATGTGGGCCTGACTGACACAGCCTTGCTTGCTGCAGTCGATGAAATCGAGCGGGGGCTGAGTTGTGTCGACCTGGGCGGCAGCATCCAGAAGAAGCGAGTCGGTGTTCCTGGCCGCGGCAGGAGCGGCGGCGCACGAGTCCTGTTGGCGACCAACAGGCGCGATCGTTGGTTCTTCGTGTTCGGCTTCCTGAAGAGCCAGCGCGCCAACATCAGTCCCCGGGAACTCGATGCGCTGCGAGAACTGGCCCGTGACCTGCTCGACCTGAACGAGAGACAAATCGATGCCCAAACGAAAAGCGGTGCGCTCGAAGAAATCACTGGCTGAGACCAAGGCGGCGACGGGCAGTCGAATCCTCAGCGCGGTGCACCAGACCGCGCTCGAACTGCATGCCGCCGGATTCATCGACAAGCGGCGCATGCGCAACTACGAGGCGCTCTGCCTTGATCCCATGCCTGAATACTCGAGTGCGAGGATCCGCGAGCTGCGGGGCCGCTATCGAGTCAGTCAGGCTGTGCTCGCCACCGTTCTCAACACGAGCCTGTCGACCGTCCGGCAGTGGGAGATCGGTGAGAAGCGGCCGAGCGGACCGTCGGTGAAGTTGCTCAACCTGCTGGATCGAAAGGGCTTGCAGGCCCTGCTCTGAGCGCGGCCCGAGGCTCATCACGGCGTACCCGTTGCGAGGCGTGCAGAAATGACAATCCGAGAACACGACCTGGTGGTGCTGACGGCCGACATCCCCGAGGAGAGTCTCAAGCAGGGAGACGTCGGTACCGTCGTGCTCGTGCACCGCGCAGACGCCGGATTCGAAGTGGAGTTCGCGACACTCGCCGGTGAAACGCTTGCGGTCGTGACCGTCCCTGCGAATTCGGTTCGCCCGGTCGGCGACAACGAGATCGCGCACGTGCGTCGCGTGGCCTGAGCGCACGGCCACCTTTGCAGCCTCACCCTCGAGCGTGCGCGCGACCGGGCGGACATTCCTCACGTGACGTTCGAGCAGGTGGCAGCTTGGCGGATCCCTGGCGGGGCGCGCCTAGCGTCGTCGCGAGCGCCCATCCCGGGCCGTCGATCTGCATTTCCCAACGGATCGTGCCTATTTCCTGCAGTCGTGGAATGTGCCCAGAATCTGCGAATGCGGGGGCACACGGAACACGAGCCTCAGGCAATGCCTGGCCGCAGTACGGCAGCCATGGTCCGTCGCGGCGCAACGCGTGCCGAGTCGTCTGCACGCGGGTCCTCTTCGATCGCGATGTCAGGCCATTCCCCACAACCGCGGACCTGGGCGCAGAGTCGCAGTGCCTGGGATGCAGCAGTGGGATCGACAGACCCGCCGGCTGCCGAGGAGGTCTTGGGATGTTGAGCCTGCACCACGTTCACCTGATGGCCACGGACATCGACGCGACGATCGCGTTCTGGCGCGATCATTTCGGCGCGGTGGTCATGCTGGACGCGGAGTTCGCCGGTGCGCGCAACGTGTTCCTCCGGGTGGGCGAGGGCAGGCTGCACCTGTATGCGCAACCGCCGAAGCACGTCGGGCAGGGAACCGTGCACCATCTGGGCGTCGAGACCGATGAACTCGAGGCGCTGGTCGGGCGGCTCAAGGCGGCTGGCGTGTCGGTGACGGAGATCCGGCGCTATCCGGAGGCCTGCTATGCGATGGCGCAGGGGCCCGATGGATTGCTGCTCGAGCTGTTCCAGCCGGATCCTGCGCTGATGGATCGGCGGCTTGCGGATGCGGGGTACTTCGCGAGCATCAGGCCCGCTGGCGGAGAGGGCGAGGGATGACCGCGTCCTGATGCGGGGAATCATTCCGGCAGAGCAGCGCCCGCTTGTTCCGGCCTGATTGCTGCTGGCCGGCAAGATCGACGGAGGTCAGCTCGTGATAGAGAAAAGAGAGCTCGGAAGCAACGGCCCCCCGTGTGGGCCGTCTCGGTTATCGCGCGATGGTTCTTGCCTGCGGCTGGTGCGCGCGAACGGACAAGGACTGCTCGACGGCCTGCTCGACGCGGGGCCGCAGCCGGTGCCGGAGCAGAGCGTGACGATCAACCAGGGAGTTCCAGGGGCATGGCACGCCGGCGAGCCGTTCGCCTGAAGAAGGCTTATCCGCTGGGCAAGGTGTACGGCCTGCTCGAGCCGGGGCCGGTCGTGCTGCTCACGACGGCGCGCAACGGACGGGCGAACGTCATGGCGATGTCGTGGCACACGATGCTCGAGTTCGAGCCGCCGCGCGTCGGTTGCGTGGTCAGCGATCGCAACTACAGCTTCGAGGCGTTGAAGAAGACCAAGGAGTGCGTCATCAACGTCCCGACGGTGGAGCTTGCGGAGGCCGTGGTGAAGTGCGGCAACGTGTCGGGGCGCCGCAAGGACAAGTTCGCGGCATTCGGGCTCACGGCAGTACCGGCCTCGCAGGTTGCGGCACCACTGGTCGCGGAGTGTTACGCGAACTTCGAGTGCCAGGTGGTCGATACGCGCTTCGTCAACCAGTACTGCTTCTTCGTGCTCGAGGTGGTCCGGGCGTGGACGGATCCGACGCGGCGTGCGCCGCGGACGATTCACCATCGGGGACGTGGTGCGTTCATGGTGGCGGGGCGGACGATCAAGCTGCGGTCCCGCATGAAGTGAGCCCGGTCGGTCGTCGACTTTCACGAAGTAGCCGTTGGCGACGCGGGCCGAGTAGTCGCGTGCGTCGAAGATGGCTATCGGTGCTTCAGTTTGAGGATCAGCACGCCGCCGGCCAGTACCAGCGTGATCAGATTCCAGACAATGATGGGTCGATTGGCGAGGGCAATGCCGTAGAGCAGCCAGAGCGCGACGCCGGCGGTGAAGAGCGAGTACATCCGCAGCGAGATGCCGCTCAGGTCACGGGTCTGCCACGACTTCAGCACCTGGGGGACGAACGCCGCAGTCGTCAGGGCGCCAGCCACGAACCCCAGGGAGTCAAGCGAGGTCAGTGGCATGGCGCGTCGATGGGTGGCGAGTCATCAGTGCCGTCGTCCCCGGGTCGGGCCGGTCCGGAGGGGGAGCCGGTTAGCCTGGCCGACCCGGAGACGCCGGTGTTCGGTGGGTGATCAGTTGTTCGTGCAACGACGGTCCTGCGGATTCACGAACGTGGAATCGAATCGCCTGCAGCGGCGTCCTGACGCGGCGGGGTTGCCCCATCGTTCCGTGAGGACTGAGCGGCCCGCTCGCGCGATTGGCTGACACGCGTCAGCCAGACCTCGTGGGCCTTCCAGCTCCAGGGCGCGTCGGCGGAGACAGGGGCGGCCGTGGCCGTGCGTTCGGCCAGGGCGGCGAGTGCGGTCGTTCTGACTTTGTCTGCCCAGCTCATCGGTGTTCGTTCCGTCCGCACTTCACAGGTGTTGCGGGCTGCAACCCCGTGTGTGTCCCGTGCGACAAGGAGATTATCGGGTGGCGACGATGTCGGGCCAATCGCCAGAGTGTTTCTGTTTGGCGACAACGGGCGAGTCCAAGCGCGCTGAAACGCGCATGGCTTTGCCGGACCGTGCGTGAATTCGCGAAGCCACTGAACTACCGACACAACGCGGGGTCCCACCTAATTCGGGGGGTGGTCCTGCACGCGCGGCCGTGATTCGACGGCGCGATGCGTCGACGTTACCTCCCGCCGGTCAGATCGGCCGCCGTACGCTGGAGGATTCCGCATGCAGTCAGCCAAGGTCACATGGCGGCAGGTCGGGGCGTCGTCGCGAGCGGGACAACGATGAGACTGTTTCTTCGTCGCACCCGGCTGCGCATCCTGTTGCTGCGGATTGCGGTGGGACGACCGCCGGCCTTGCGGAAGATGCAGCAGGCGCTCGTGAATCAGGCGGGGTGAGCAGCCGCGAGCCTAGCTCTGGACGGTCTTCATCTCGAGCCGGCGCAGCCGCACGCCGGTCGTGACCGACGGGTCCCATGCGATCAGGCGGTTTCGCCCAGCCGCCTTCGCCAGCGTCAACGCCTGGTTCGCCCGATCGATGGATTCCAGCACATCCACCTGCGGGTCCAGCAGTGCGACGCCGAACGATGCCGTCACGGGGAAGGCAATCCCCTCCGCGCCGGCCGACGCGACTCCATGCGTGACGGTTTCGCGGAGACGCATGAGCACCGTCTTGCCGGACGCGAGATCCGTCCCGGACAGCCGGATGAGGAACTTGCTCACGTCGTAGCGGAACACCTTGTCGGAGAGCCGAAGGTGCGCGGCAATGACGTTCACCGCCGTGACGAGGACCTGCTCGCTCGCGGATTGGCCGTGGGTCGCAGTGATCGCCCGGACGTCGTCGAGTTCCATGACGGCGATGCAGCATTGCCGGCCGGGCTGCCGTGCCAGTGCATGCCACTCGCGCAGGTCGCGCACCATCGCGCTGGCGCTGTGCGCGTCGGTCAGCGCATCCCGAGTGTGCAGCGCACACTCGAGCTCGCGCTGGATGAAGTACATTGCGTAACTCAGTCGCGCGCTGACTTCTTCGAACTCTTCGATGGCCGTCCGCCCGATGGGCACACCGGCCGCCAGGCTTCCCAGCAGCTCGGCGGCGATCCTGTGCTGATCCGCATGCTCGGCACCGATCATGGCGAATGAAGGCAGTTCCCGGAGTTCGGGAAGCGCGTGTTCGAAATACCATTGACCGAACAGGCAGTGACGGTGCGCATCCGTCGCCAGGTCGTCCCGATCACACGGCTGGCGTCCCGAGATCACGCGCAGCAGACGATGGCGCCACACGGCGTGGTCGAGCGTGGCCTGTTCCAGTTGCTCCAGGGCCTGCCGAAGAAAGGATGGGTTCGTCCTGAGCATCGGCGTTCCTCGGTACCAAAGTCACCAGAAGCCGCAGCATCGTCGACCTCGACGCACTCAATCGGCGTGCAATCGACGTGGAGACCACGGTCGCTCTGCACCCTGCTGCTCAGGCTGCCTCGCAAGCTTCCGGATCGGCCCGGGGCAGTGCAAGCCCTGGATCAAGACTCGGCCAAAGTTGCGTGCGCCATCACAATTCGAGAAACCGCGGACCGGGCCGGCGAGGACCCGGATGCGATCGCCGTCATCGGGCCGCCGCGCGGCGTTCCAATGTGCGGGAGCGAGCAGACGGAACCGCCGAATCGTCGCAGGCTCCCCGGCATGGCGGTGGCCCGGACCGCTCCTGCACCGTCAGCGACAGGTCTGCACGTCGCCGCGGATTTCCCAGTGACTCGAGCGGGTTTCGGTGAGCGACGTGCGCGGGCACACGCCAGCGATCCCGCAGTGCCATCAGAGGCGGAGGTGACTATGGATACGGCAAACACACAGACGTGGATCATTCTCGGGGGCGTTGCGGTCCTGGGCTTGATCGCATTCGCGGCGTGGTTCTTCTACCGGAAGAAGCAGTCGCGCGGTCTCAAAGAGCGCTTCGGTCCGGAGTACGGTCGAACCGTCGAGCAGCTCGGCAGCCAGTCGAAGGCCGAGTCGGAGCTGAAAGCGCGCGCAAAACGCGTTGAGGGTCTCAAGCTCCTGCCCCTCGAGCCTGCCGAAGCCGCGAGGTTCAGTGAAGCGTGGCTGGCCCTGCAAAGTCGATTCATCGACAACCCCAAAGGGGTCCTGATGCAGGCCGATCAGCTGGTGCGTGAGTTGATGGGCAAGCGTGGCTATCCCGTCGCCGACTTCGAGCACCGTGCGGCGGACATCTCGGTCGATCACCCGCTGGTCGTGGAGCATTTCCGCGCGGCGCAGGCCATCGGGGCCCGCAACGAGCGGGGCGAGGCCGACACCGAGGAACTGCGCCAGGCCGTGGTGCATTACCGCGCGCTGTTCGACGAACTGCTGGAAGTGCGGGTGGTTGCGAACGAAGGCACGCCGCCGCGACGCGCGGTGCAGAGCGGCTTTGTGGATGACCCGAAGCCGGCGGCGATGGGCGGCGTTGGGGGCGAGCCTGGTATCAGTTGACATAAGCCCGCTCGCTCGGTCGAATGAGAACCACTCTCTGCAAATGAGTGGTGGGGCACCCCGCCCGGGCGGGTCTGGGCCGGCGCGACGAGACGAACAATCACCGGGAGAAGGCGCGATGAAGTGGTTCCTGGACGTCTTGAAGAACAAGTACGCCACGTTCGAGGGTCGGGCGCGGCGCAGCGAGTACTGGTACTTCGTGCTGTTCTGTGTCCTTGCGATCGTGGCGCTCGCGATCATCGATGAAATCACCGGCACGTTCAGCGAAGAGACCGGAATGGGACTGCTCAGCGGGCTGTTCGTGCTTGCCACGATCCTGCCGAGCTTCGCCGTCACGGTGCGGCGGCTGCACGACACCGATCGCAATGGATGGTGGATCTTGATCAATCTCATTCCGATCATCGGAGCGATCGTGCTGCTGGTGTTCACGGTGCAGGACAGTCAACCGGGGGCGAACCGGTTCGGGCCGAATCCTAAGGGGGTGCTCGGCCCGGGCACGCCGAGTCCGACCGTGGCGCGGGAGTAGGTGACCGGTCGAGCGGGGGTCACTCGAGTCGAAGTGCGCGGCGGCCGGGTGGCGGTCGCCAGCGGGGAATGGGGCAGGAAAGGCGGGCGCATACGACCGTGCACGCCAGGCGATCCGCAACGGCGTCGATCACCTGCTCGTCGATCGCGGGCTGCCGACACCCGATTCGGAAATGGCCGTGAAGGCGCTGCGACACCTCACCGAGCGCAACGGCATCGGCGTTTCGGGCCAGGACTTCTTCGGCTGGGCCGCGGCGCAGGGTCTTGCGCAGAACGAGCAGCGCCGGGACTACGTGATGCTGAAGAGCGTGGCGGACGCGCTCGACGCGCTGTCAGGCCCGGCGTTTGTGGAGGCATTCGGCAACTCGACGAACCAGGATGACTATCGCTGGGGCAAGCTGCACCGCATCGTCTTCGACGGCATCGGCGGGCCTTACAGCATTCCGAACGCCGATCTCAACTTCCCGCCGTCGTTTAAGACCCTGCGGGGTCTCGCCACCGATGGCGGGTTCGGCGTCATCGATGCGTCCTCGCACGATGCGCGGGCGAACTCGTCGAATGCGTTCATGTTCGGCAGTGGCCCGAACCGCCGCTACGTGGGCAGTCCCGGCATGGGGCCGGGATCGATCGAGGGCGAGACCGCACTGCCGGGCGGGATGAGCGGCGTGTTGACGAGCCCGTTCTACGCGAACCTGCTCGGTCGCTGGCTCACCAACGACACCTACCCGATGCGTCAGAACGTCGGCGAGGTGATGCAGAACCTCTATCGCCAGCAGATGTTCAAGCCTGGCAAGTGACCTCGCGGGTCGCGTGACCCGCCGTGTCCAACCGAGCCCCGGCCGCGCGCCGGGGCTCGCTTTTCTCAGGGCATCGCAGTTCGGCCGTTGCGACTTCAGGTCGTGATGGGCAGCGTCGGTCCATTTCATGACCGGGAATTGCCGGGCAGACGCGTGCGAGACGTTCCCGCGGGAACGTGCAGATGGATTTGATAATGACTGCCGCGGCGCTGCGGCTCAGCGCTTCCTTGACCACCTCGCGGGGGTAGACGGAGGCGCCGTCGATGGTGCCGCGAAACAGCGGGACGAATTCGATGAGGCGGTGGCGGTTGTCGAGGAAGAGGATCGCGAAGACCTCGTGGCCGTGGTCGGCGAGCTGGAGCTTGAGGAATTCGCGGGTGGCGCGCGGGCTCGAGATGGCGGCGCCGCGGCGGATGCGGCGCGCGAGGATCGCGCGGGCGGCGTCGAGGATTTCGTCCGCGGTCGCGGGACGCGTGACGCCCTCAGCGTCGCTGGTGAAGAGGTGGTTCGACATGATCGTTGCTCCGTGAGCGTTCCGGGCGGGATTGCCCGTGACTCTCGGAGGGCACGGCGCAGCGCAGCCGTCAGAGGCTCGGCCGGGAGCGAGATCGAGAGAGAAGGCCGACCCGGCGAGTAGAGGAACGGCACCGGACGACGCGTCCGGCGCGGCGGCGGGGGGCGTGAGCAACGGAGCGCCTTGGCGGGGAGAACGACGTGACACCATGACCCATCCTGGCAAGCCTGCCGGTTGGGGTCGTGCTGAATTTCGGGTGGGAATGGGGAGATTTGGGGGTTCGCGGTTCGGCTACACTGGGGTTGCGGAGAGGGTTTGTGAGCGAGCCGACCGAACATGCGGGCGAGGGCGCCTGGAGCAAACTTCGCCACCGCAAGGTGGTGCAGTGGGGGCTAGGCTACGTCGCCGTTGCGTGGGGAATGCTGCAGGGGCTGGGCTACGTCGGCAACGCGTTTCACTGGCCGGAGCAGCTGCAGCGGATCGCGATTCTTGGCTTTGTCATCGGCTTGCCGATCGTGCTCGTGATCGCGTGGTACCACGGCGATCGTGGCCAGCAGCGGGTCAGCAAGGTCGAGTTTGCGACCCTGGCGGCGCTGCTCGTGATCGGCGGCGGATTTCTCTGGTGGTTTGGTGTTACGGGCGACGCGTGGAACGCGGCGGACGTTGACAGGCGTACGCATGCGGAGTCCGTGCCGGATATGTCCGTTGCCGTGCTGCCGCTGATTCCGCTGGCCACGGATCCGGAGTCGTTGCAGTTTGCAGACGGACTCACCGAGGAGCTCATTACGCTGCTCGCGAGGATTCCGGAACTGACCGTCACCTCGCGCACGTCGTCATTCGCATTCAAAGGCAAGGACGCGGACGTCCAGACCATCGCGAATGCACTCAAGGTTGCTCACGTTCTCGAAGGAAGCGTGCAGCGCTCAGGTGACCAGCTGCGCGTCGTCGTTCGCCTGATCGATGCCAGGAAGGATCGCCAGCTATGGTCGAACAGCTATGATCGACCGCTGAGAGACGTCTTTTCGATTCAGAACGAGATCGCAAGTGCGGTCGTGGGCGCGATGCAACTGAGGTTGCTCGGTCCGTTGCCGTCTGCCGCTGCAACGCGGGCGGACGCCTTCGCCCTGTACCTCAAGGCGAAAGACCTGGCCCGGGGCAGAAGTCCAGATGGGCTCAGGCAGGCCGAGCAGCTTCTGCAGCAGGTGCTGAAGATCGACCCGGCTTTCGCGCCCGCGTGGAACAGGCTCAGCATCGTCTACAGCGATCAGGCCGATCGCGGTCTCGTGTCATGGAGTGAGGGTTACGCCAGAGCCAGGGCGGCCGAAGAGAAGGCAATCCAGGCGGATCCCCGCTATGCGAGTTCTTACTCGGGCCTCGGATGGATAGCGATGACGTACGACCGAAATTTCCCGGACGCCGCGCGTCACCTGCAGATGGCGTTGGACCTCGAACCGAACAACCCGTCGGCGCTCTCCGACAGTGCCGCCTTGCTCAAGACGCTTGGCCGTCTCGATGAGGCGATCGCCATCGAGGAATTCAATGTCGCACGGGATCCCCTGAGCGCGGGAAAGCACAACAATCTGGCGGCATCGTACTACTACGCTGGGCGGCTGAAGGACGCCGAGCGTGAATTCAAGCGCGTCCTGGAAATCAGCCCGAAGTACTCGCAGGCGCACATGAGACTTGGCATGGTCCTGCTCGCGCAAGGTGAAACGGAGCAGGCGCTGGAGGTCATCGGCCGGGAAGTCGACGAGGCGGCGCGACTTTTTGGCCAGGCGGTCGCGTATCACGACCTGCGCGACCGGCGAAAGTCGGACGACGCACTACTAGCGTTGGAATCCCGGTACCCGACAGAGGTCGAGTCGATCGCGCAGGCGCACGCGCATCGCGGAGAGATCGACAAGGCATTTGATGCGTTGGAGCGTGCCTATGGCGGGGGCGCCTTTCACGTGCGGGACCTCCGCGTGGATCCGCGATGGGCGCCGTTGAAGTCAGACCGGCGGTGGCAGAAGTTGCTGGAGACTGCGGGCCTGTCGGATGAGCGGCTTGCGGCAATCCAGCTCAACGTGCGATTGGTGCGCTGAGGTTCTCCGCAAAGGCGGAGTGAACAACGGAACGCGTTGACGGCGAGGACCATTTCCACCTGACCCATGCCGGCAAGCCTGCCGGTTGGGGTCGTGCTGAATTTCGGGTGGGAATGGGGAGATTCGGGGGACCGCGTGTGCGATGCTCCGGCGACGAATAGATTCGGCCCAGGTGTCGAAGACTGGGGCGCGCGGATGATGCCGACGATCCGGGTTGTGGTGTTCGCGGATCGGCTGACAGCCTGCGAGGTGTCCGCCGCGGACGGTGCACGGTAAGAGTCAATTCATGGCGGTGGAGGCGGGAAGCATGAAGATTGCTGTGGGCGTGGCAGTGCTGGTGCTGCTGTCGGGAATCGTGCCCGAGACGGCGCAGGCCGACGGGTCGAGATGGGGGACGGCGGAAGATCCCACCGTGCGGGCGATGGTCGCGGTCGAGAAGATGTGGGCGCAGAGCGCTTGCGCGCCGCAGCCAGGGCTCAAGGACGTGATTGCCGACGATTTCCAGGGGACGTCCACCAAGGGTGGACGCTACGGAAAGGCAGAGGCGATCACGACTGACCTGAACGCGCTTGCTCGTGAGTGTCAGCTCGGAGACGTGAAGGTTCGGTTCTTCGGCGATGAGGTCGCCATCGCCTACGGCGCTGAGAGCCGAATGCAGAACGACGCGTCCGGGCAGATGTCGAAGCGGTGCCAGGTGTGGACCGATACCTGGCTCAAGCGCGAGGGAAAGTGGCAGATCGTGGCGGCCCAGGACACCGTGGTGGCGTGCAAGTAAGGCGGTATTTCGGCCGACAGGTGCACGCCGCATCCCTCAGGAGATCCGGTGTTTCCCGGCCCGTGGCGAACCGGTGGCACGCGGCAGAAATGATCTGCGGCGGCTGGGCGTGCGATCGATCAAGGATCTCGCGCGGCGGGATCCTGTGATCTCAAACTGAGCGCGCGCTACGCTTCGCGACGTCTCGTAAAGCCAAGACCGACGAGGCCGAAGCCGAGCAGCGCGAGCGTGCCCGGTTCGGGGACGTCCGTTGGAGGTCCCCCCGTGATTGCCTGCACATCGCTGCTGGTGAACTCCACGCGTCCCGCGCTCAACGAGTTCGGTTCGTTCGTGATCTCAAACGTAATCGTGTTGAGCCCCGGCAGAAAGCCGCTGTTGAAGCCGAAGTTCGTAAATACGCCGAATGAGTTCAAGCTATCGCAATTGGCGATCGTGCCGCCCGTCGCACCGTTCAGCTTGATGCTGCCGCAGTTATCCACTGCGAAGCGGCCAGCGATCGAAGCGGTTGCCGCATCGAAGCCGGTGAGAGTGAATTGCAGGCTCAAGACGTAACTGGTCGGTTGCGATCCCTCCAGCCCGTTTGAATTGATCCATCGCGACAACGTGGAACCGCCGTTTTGCCCTTCCTGCACGTAGAAGCCGCTCAAGGGGGCGGTAACCGCCGCACTCCCGTTTGAATTGAGCCAGTGCGGATCGTTAACGCCTGCCCCGACCAACTGGACGCCATTGCCATCGACTCCGGTGTTGTACAGACCCGGAATGGTCGATGCCATCGCGCCGCCACTGCCCAACAAGAGTACGGTGGCGATAATCAATGAGCGACTCATTTTTTGTTCTCCCGATAGTTTTGTTGTTCAGGCTCGCCTGACAAAGCGACCTTGACGATTACGGGCCGCGGACGAGCGCTCTTGATTGGCATGACGTCTCACCTTTCTTCTCGTTGCCGCGGCTGCAGGCGAGTATCACCAGAAGATGCTTCGTTTGGCACGAGGAAACCCCGAGGAAATTCCGAGGATTTCATACCGGCGGAGGCTGTCGATCCACCGGATTGGACGTGTGGACGGCGGTGCCGAGACAGCGCTGGACCCGGGTGCCGCGTGCGCTTGCCCGTGCGGGGTGTTACCTTGCCGACCACCAAGGGCAGGGTCGCGCTGAGTGTCAATCGAAGCCGGCTTCATGATCGGCGACCTGGGCGTGTTTCCACTGGAGGGCCGGATCACCGGTCCGGGCGGAAACCTGCGGGTCGAACCCAAGTCGATGGCTGTGCTGGTCGAACTCGCCCGGCATGCGCCAGGGGTTCGCACGCGCGAGCAGATCACCCGGGTGGTGTGGCCGCGCGGCTACATCAGCGAGGACGTGCTGACCCGGTGCATCGGCCAGCTGCGTCGCGCGCTCGGCGATGATCCGAAGGCGCCGGCCTACCTCGAGACGCTTCCCAAGCGCGGCTACCGGCTGCTGGCAAAGGTCACGGCGCTTGGTACCGATGCGACCGTGGCCAGCGCGGCGCAGACCGAGTCGCTTCTCGTCGTGCCATTCCAGAACCTGTCCGCCGAGTCCGAGGACTACATCGCCGACGGTGTCACCGAACTGTTGATCGCGCGACTCGCTGCGTTGCCGGGCATCCGGGTGATCTCGCGGACCACCGCCATGCAGTTCAAGGGCAGGCCGGCCACCCTGGCCGAAATCTCCGAGACGACCGGGGCGGCGTGGATGGTCGAGGGCTCGGTGCTGCAGGCGGGCGACCGGCTGCAGGTGGTGGCGCAGCTGATCGACGTGCGCACCGACGCACACATCTGGGCAGCGGACTACGTGCGCGACCTCAGGGACCTGCTGGTGCTGGAGAACGAGATCGTCCGGCGCATTGCGTCCGCCATCCGGCAGCAGCTGGGCAAGGGGCAGTTTGCGTCGAGCGACGCGCCGTCGTTGTCTCCGACGGTCATGCGCGAGTACCTGCGCGGCCGGCAGCTCGTGAGCCGACGCACTGCACCGACGCTGCGCGAGGCGCTTGGGCATTTCCAGGCGGTGACCGCTGCGGTGCCCGACTATCCGTACGGCTGGGCCTCGATGGCGGAGAGCGAGATGCTGCTGGCGCACTACGGTGCGCTCGATGCGGAACAGTTGGTCGCGACGTGTGAATCCCATCTCGACCGCGCGCTGATGCTCGAACCTGATCTCGCCATCGCGCTGTCGACCCGCGGGGCCATCCGCTTTTTCTTCAAGCGCGACTTTGACGGCGCGGTGACCGACCTCGAGCGGGCCTTGCACCTGCTGCCGAGCTACGCACTTGCCATGCTGTCGCTGGCCAACGTGTCGGCCGTGCGGCGCCGCTTCGAAGACGCGTCGGCCTGGATGGACCAGGCGCTGCTGGTGGATCCGCTGGACGTCGGCATCAACATGAACGTCGGCGATCACATGATCCTGCAACAGCGCTACGACGCGGCCGTGCAGGCGCTCGGCAGGGCGCTGGAGCTTGCGCCGGGACACAGGCCCGGCCAGTTGCGGCTGTGCTGGGCGCTCGCGCTCGCGGGTCAGCGCGCTGCCGCTGACGCATTGCTGCAGGAACTCAAGCCTGCCTCGGGTGCGGATCCACAGTGGCACGAGTACGCGGCGCTGGTCGCGGGCGCGGCCGGCGACACGGCGTCCGCGCTGTCGCACTACCGGGCGATGGAGAGCCTCGCGACCGGGCAGCGCGTATCGTCCTGGACGATGGCGCGGGCCGCCGCCGCCGCAGTTCTGGACGAGAAAGCACTCGCGTGGCTCGCTGCCGCCGCCCGCGAACTGTCCAGTTCCCTGCCGTTCATGTTCGTGACCCCTGCCTTCGCCAGACTCCACGGTGACCCGCGCTTCCAGGCCCTGGGCGCCACGCTCGGGCTGCCGCGCGCCGACTGATCCGCCGCCCGCTTTTCCGGTGCGCAGCAGGTAGTCGATCGCCTGCGCGAGCCCCTTCCCGGACCCCGACGCACCGCCGTCCGCTGGTTCAACCTGGTCGCTCATCGATGTCCGCCAGGATCAATCCTCGGAGTTTCCTCGGGGTTTCCTCGCGCCAAACGGCGCCTCCTCTGGTGATACTCGTCTGCAGGCACAAGGGGACCTCGGAATCAATGCCTTTCAATGCAGCGAGGCCGCTGAAGGCGCCCATGGGGAGAAATTCATGAACGACTTGTTCAGCTCGCATGCTGCGTTGATCTCTCGTCCGACGCGACCCGTGCCGGCGGCGCGGCTCGAACAAGAACGTCAATTACCAAGACGGACGAGCGATGCCATCGTGGAAACGACACGCCGCATTCTGGTCTTCTGCCTGGTACTTGTGGCCGCGCTGTCTGCGGGCACGGCCATGGCGGCACCCGTGCTGTCGTGGGTCACGCCACAACCCGCCGACTTCAGCACGCCGCGCTGGGTCGGGGCGCCGTTCCGTTCTGCGATCGCAGTGGATTTCAAGCTGCGGGTCAGGAACGACTCGGCCACCGATGCGGCGCGCAATGTGACGGCGCTGGTCACGGTTGCCAAGAACAGCGCCACTGTCATCGACGGTAACGCGGCATTTGGCGACGTCGGCCCGGGCGCAACCGTGATCAGCCGCGACACCGTCACCATCCAGGTCGCGAGCCTGACACAGGTGTACGAGGTCGCAAGTTCGATCTCGGTCCGGTTCGCCTCCTCGACAGCGCCAAATCGCGCCCCGGTCGCCAACGCCGGCACAGCGCAGACAGCGCTCGCGCGCGAGACCGTGACGCTCGATGGCACGAAGTCATCGGACCCCGACGGCGACCCGCTCACTTACGCCTGGTCGCTGCTGTCGCAGCCGGGTGGCAGCACGGCGGCGCTGTCGGGTGCGACGAGCGCGCGACCGACCCTGGTGCCGGACGTGGCCGGCATCTACCAGGCGCAACTCGTCGTCAGCGACGGCCGGCTGTCGAGTGCGCCGGCGACCGTCGCCGTCACGGTGTCCGCGGCGCTGCTCGCGGGGGCGCCCGGGGCGCTCGCGGTGGGCTCCATCGGCGACGTGAACGTCGGCGGCGTCCCTGCGTCCGACATCGATGATTCCACGAACCTGTTCCTCAGCCGCATCAACGTGATGATCGATCCCCAGGCCACGGTGGCGCAGGTGAACGCCGCGGCCGCGCTGGTGAACGGCACGATCGCGTTCTCGAACCGCGGCTCACCGTTGCTGACGCTGGCCGTGCCGCGTCAGGCCGACGCGACGGGCATCCAGGCGCTGGCTGCAGCGTTGCAGGCGCAGCCTGGGATCGTGATCGCGACTCCGGACGCGAGAGCAGTCATCGAGGTGCTGCCGACGGACGGTGGCGGCGCTGCGGTTGATCCGGACGCGCTGGATCACCTGCTCGGCTCGCGGTTCCCGGCGGCCTGGAATGCGCAGTCGTTGCTCACGGGTTGCGGCACGCGACCAGTCACGGTGATCGTGAACGACAATTTCAAGTTCAACGCCCCCGACGACGTCGGTACGCAACTCCCGGGGTTCGTGCAGGGAATCTTCAGCGGCTCCTTGTTCGAAGACGGCGAGCACGGCTACGACGTCGCGATGACGCTCGGCGCGAGCCATGACGCAATCGTTCCGACCGGCTCCCACCCGCGCGGCGAGTGTCTGCGCATCGAGGCGCTCAACTGGGGTATTTTGGGAACCTTCCAGGCCACGGCGGAACTCGCGAACCGTCTCAGCGGCGTCACCGAGAACGTGGTCGTCAATTTTTCCATCGGGATCGGCGTACCCAAGACCTGCGGAGCAGCAGGCAGCACGACCTGCACCGACGCCGACTTGCGCAGTGCTTCGCCCGGGCAGATCCGCGACTACGTCGAGGGCAAAGTACTCGTTGGACTGAAGTGGGCCGAGATCGGCCTCAGTGACGTGACACTGCAGCGCGTGTTGTTCGTCGCGTCGGCGGGCAACGAAGCGCAGAAGGCACTCGCGCTCGCGTATCCGGGTTTCGCGGAAGCGCGGTTCAACGGAACCTTTTCCCTGGCGGCCGATCTGCCGACGCTGCAGCAGTCGTTTACGGACCCGAAGATGTGGGGCGGGGGTACGACGTACCCGTCGGCACAACTCGATGCCGGCCGGGCGGCTGCGCTCGCCGGTTACTTCGCGTCGTTGAACAAGATGGCGCTCTCGACCGGCGAGAACGTAATGACGGTGGGTGCGACGACCAAATCGCCGACGACATTCGGGATGGGGCTCACCCCATTCTCCAACCGGAACGCCCGGGTAGCGGCTGTCGGTGAGGCGATCAGGCGTACGTCCCAGCGCTACATGTCCGGCACGAGCTTCAGCGCGCCGACGGTCGCGGGACTCGCCGCCTACCTTTGGCAACTGTCCGACGAGCTGCGCAGCCAGCCCGTGTCGAGGACCGCAGCTCTGATCGAGGCGAACAGCGCGGTCCTGTTCGACGGGGCGCCGCTGGTCGATGCGTATGCCACCGTGCTTGCGCTCGACCGTCCGGGGTCGATGCGGGTTCGAGCGGCAATTCTCGACGTGAGCGGCGACGGGCGCTTCGACGATGCCGACGTCGCGCAGTATCTCGATGCGTTCGTCACGCGCGACGGGGCGAAGGATTATTCGCGATTCGATCTCAACGGCGATGGCCAGACGGGCGGCTCCAACTTCACCCGTCTCGATCTCGACGGCGCGAACTACCTGGGCGAGAAGGCGGTGCTGGAGAACGTCACGCTGAACATTGAAGGGGGTGAGGTTACCTTCAACGAGCGTACGATGAAGGACCTCGAGGCCCTTTGCTACTTTGCGTACTCGCCGCTGTTCGATGCCACCGAGGCGTCTACGTCCCGGCGCAGGGAACTGCTGATCGACGTTTGCACGCCGCGCCTCGGGGTCGCAGGGGGTGTGTACAGCACGGACGTGCCGGTACCGACGCGTGGCACGTCGTTGCTGGTGAAGGTCCGGGCCGCCAATGGCTCGTTCGTGACCGCCGACGTCCCCGTCGAGATCACCGGGCCTTCGGGCAGCGGATGGAACGGCGGTGCAGCGGCAACCGTCACGTTCCCCGCGCAGACGGGGCGCCAGTTCTACATCGTCGACACCCAGCCCGTCTCGGGAACCTACACGGCGCGCGCCACCATCGACGGAGTGCCGCAGGTATTCCGGTTCCAGATCAATGCGACGCGTTCGCTTGCGCCGGTTTCCGGGATCAATATCGCGAATTCATCGAACACCACGGTGTACGGCCTGTGGTCTGCTGCTCCGGGCGCGACGTCCTACCTCGCACGCGTCCTGGACCGAAGCACGGGCGCCATTGTAAAACCCGTGCGGTTCACGTTGGGCACGGAAGCCACGCTCACGGGCCTGACGTTGCAACTGACCGGCAACTATGCGTTCCAGGTCTGGGCATTCACAGCCGACCTCACGAGCGTCAGCCCGCCGCTGCCCGTTCAGTTCGACCTGTCGTTCAACCGCGAGTTTCTGCCGGCACTCAAGATGTCGGTAAGCGGTGGTGGCACGGTCAACCCGGGGCAGACGCTGCAGTTCTCGGCCACGCTGGTCGGGGTTTCACCCAACTCGGTGACCTGGAGTGCCAACGGTGGCAGCATCACCTCGAGCGGCCTGTGGACGGCGCCGCAGATCGCGGGAACCTATGTCATTACGGCGCGCAGCGTCGCGGTGCCGAGCCTGACGGCGTCGGCAACGGCAACGGTGCTCGGCACCTGCACACTCGACGCCGCGCAACGCGTCTGGGATGGGCAATGGGTGGTCAGCGGCGCCGCATACAGTGGCATCTACGGCACCAACTGCACCGCGAACCCGGCCTTCGCCGAGTTCCTGCGCACGGGCGTTGTGACGATCAGTCCCGAGAAGGTCATTTTCGGCCCCGGGATTCGCGAAGTCCTGCCGAGCCAGTCCGGCCCGTTCAACTACAGCTGCAGGGCGTTCTCCGCCGGTACCAACCAGTTTGGCAGTTCGATGAATGTGGCACGCGACGACTACCTGTCGGACGTCGAAGGCGAGCCGATCATGGTCGGCGACGTCGTGCTGAAGAGCAGCGACGTGCCTAGCGAATATCCGTGTTCTGCTCGAGTCTATATGCGCCGGCCGTAGTGCGTAGACGGGCGTCGCGGGGCCGAGTAACACGATGTGACACCATGACCTAGAGTGGCCAGCCCGTTGGTGGGGGTCGTGCTGCATTTGTGGTGGGTTTGGGGGAGATTTGGGTGCGTGCGAATTCGCGGCGCCACTGAACTCCCGGCGCAACGCGGGGTCCGACCTGATTCGGGGGGTGGTTCTGCGCGCGCGGCCGTCATGCGGCCCCGTGATGTTTCGGCGCTGCCTCCGTCCGGTCTCGCCGGTCATCCTACGCGGGAGGAACGCGCATGCAGGCAACCAGAATCGCATCACGGCGATGAAGCGCTTTTTGCAACGCACGCGACTGCGCATCCTGCTGCTGCGGATCATTGCGGGCCGCCCGCCGGCGTTGCGGAAGATCCAGAAGTCGTTAAAGCCGTAGTCCCTGCACTCGGCGAGGCCGCGGCCGCCGCTGCAATTCGACGCGCGTCGCCGCGACGCGGGTACTCTGTCGCCGTCAATCGGGCACCGATCGGGGAGATGCCATGTGCCGAAACATCAAGACGCTGTTCAACTTCGAGCCGCCGGCAACGGAGCAGGGGATTCGCGATGCTTCGCTGCAGTTCGTGCGCAAGCTCGCCGGGTTCACCGTGCCGTCCAAGGCGAACGAGGCGGCGTTCCAGCGCGCGTTGGACGAGGTCGCGGTGTCGGCGACGGTGCTGATTCGATCGCTCACCACGACAGCGACGCCGCGAGATCGGGAGGTGGAAGCGGCAAAGGCGAAGGTGCGATCGGCGGAGAGGTTCCGGCTGCTGCCCGACTGAGCGGCTCACTCAGTTCGGCGTCACGGTGCGGTGGGTTCCGCATCCTGGACCAGGGTCGGCAGGCAATCGAGGTGCGCGAGCTGGAGGTCATGAATCTTCGTAGACAGTGGCTCGTCGTGGGTCACCGTTGCGATGACCATGGCGCTCTTGGAGCTCAGTCCGTTTGCATTGCGAACCGCGTCCAATGCTGTTTCGAGCGAATAGCCTGTCAGTTGAATAGCGGCCGGATACACGCCCGTGTGTACGAAAGAGTTCAGGTGGCCCCAGATACCCTGCTTTAGCTCCATCAGTTGAGGCGCAATCACAGGTGGCGCGTTCTGCGCGATTTCCTTCAGCATCTCGTCCATGCCCGGCGAGCAATTGGGGTCCTTCGCGGGGTTGGCCTTGATGGCCATCATGTATCGGTGCAACCACTCGTCCGTGGCGGCGAAGCACAACCAGAGCGCGCGAACGGTCGCTTCAAATTGTGTGCGGAAGAGTGCGTGTCCGGACGTGAGCTGACCCGCCTCCACCAGCATGCAAATGCTGACGCCGTGTTCGATCGCAACTTGACTGGTGGAAACGGTGAGCCGCGTATGCGTGGAGTCGTCGATCTCGGCGTCAGCGAGGACGGCATGAAGCGCATTGTAGAATTCAACGGAGCGTTGGATTATCGAAGACAGTTGGGGGTGGTCCATCATGAGGGCGGATCGTAGCCTAGTTGCGTTGTGTTGTGATCAAGTCAGTTTCGCGGCGCGTTCCCAGGCGCGACCGGAAGGGCGCCACAGTTGTTCCAGCCAGTGCGGGTCTTCCGCACCGTAGCGTCCGCGGATCAGTCGGGGAGTCAATCATGTGGCAGACCGTCAGGCGCGATGAATTGTACGAGCAGGTGTCGTCGATGCCGTTGTCGCAGCTGTGCGAGAGGTACGGGCTCTCCGACAATGGGCTCAGGAAGGTGTGCAAGCGGTTGAACGTGCCGGTGCCGCAAAGAGGGTACTGGGCGAAGGTGGAGGCCGGGCACAGGGTGAAGCCGACAGCGTTGCCGAAAGAAGCGAAACAGAACGTGACGCAGATCTGGATCGAGCCGAAGCGCGAGAGGACCGAGGCGGACGAGGCGGATGCCGAGTGGCTGAAGGAGCGTGCGGGGTTCGAGGCCGATCCGGTGCATGCGATCGAGGTGGTGATGAAGCCACGACGGTTGCACGCAGCGATTGCGCCGCTGAAGGAGCACCTCGAGGAGGAAGCGAAGAAGATCGAGGCGGCACGCAAGGCAACCGAGCAGTACGAGAAGTGGCCGGAGTGGCGCAAGCAGCGCGAGTCGGGGCCGGATCGGATGGCGTGGTTCTGGTACGAGCGGGCAGGGCAGCTGATGCCGGCGACGCACCATGCGAGCGTGGTGCGGCTGTCGCTCGCGCAGTTCCGGCGGGGGCTTGCGATCCTGAACGGGGTGGCGGTGGCCGCGACAAAGCGCGGGTTTGAGGTGACGTACGACGAGAAGAAGGGGCGCGTGGTGCTCGAGGGGCATGGCGGCAGGCTGGAACTGCGCATGTCCGAGGCCACCGAGCAAAGGACACGCAAGGTGAAGCGTTACGACGGAAAGATCGAGGACGAGCGCTACCGGGTGCCGACCGGGCGGCTGCGGCTCTACGCGGAGCGCGGTTACGGCAAGGTGTGGACCTGCGAGGAGCGTGTGGACGCGCCGCTTGAGGCGAAGCTCAATGCGTTCTTCGCGGGCGTGTGGAAACAGGTGGTGCTGTGCCGGCAGAAGGCGCGGGACGAGCAGGCGCGCGAGCGGCGTGCTGCGGTGCTGGCGGCGGAGCGGGCGGAGGTGGAACGGCAGGAGCGGGAAGAGGAAGCGCGTCGGGAAGCGGAGCGGCAGAAGCGCGTGTCGCTGCTCAAGGAAGTCCGCGCGTGGCGACGGGCGACCTTGCTGCGGGAGTACGTCGCGGCGGTGCGGGCCGCGTCGGCGTGCGGCGTTGAGACAACGGATTCACATGCTCCCGAGTGGGCCGCCTGGGCGCTCGGGGTGGCGGCAGGATTGGATCCACTGCGACGTCGCTGACGCGCATCCGAGGCCGGCTGCCGCTGGTGAATTCTATAAAGGTTGGACGCGGCTCTAATCCGGAGCCCATGCGGTGGTGCCGTCGTCAGATAGATGCGAGCTGTTCGCATTGAGTCGCGCGCATTTCACGAGACGAAAAATCGGGAGCAGAATCCCGGAAAACAGGGGGCGCAGGGAACATGGGCCTCAGGGAGTTCCTGAAGGAGCTGCACCACCGCAACGTGTTCAAGGTGGCGGTGGCGTACACCGCTGCAGCCGTCGTGCTGCTCGAGGTGCTGACGCACCTGTTCCACAACTTCGAGGCACCGCACTGGGTGCTGAAGGTGATCACCACGCTGCTGATCGTGGGCCTGCCAGTGGCGTGCCTGATGGCCTGGGGGTTCGAGTTCAAGGAAGGCGGTGTTCGCTCCGTCCCGCCTGTGCCCAAGGACGCCACGCCGGCGCTGCCCGCGCCTGAGGCGACGGCGCCGCCGTCGATTGCGGTGCTGCCGTTCGCGGACATGAGCGCGGAGCACGACCAGCAGTATCTCGGGGATGGCATTGCCGAAGAGATCCTGAACGCGCTCGCGTCCATCGAGGGCCTCAACGTCGCGGCACGCACCTCGTCGTTCAGCTTCCACGGCAAGAGCGTGACGATGAGCGAGATCGGCGACACGCTGCACGTCGGGCACGTGCTGGAGGGCAGCGTGCGCCGCGCGGGGCAGAAGCTCAGGGTCACGGCACAGCTGATCGATGTGAAGAGCGGCTTTCACCGCTTCACGCAGAGCTACGATCGCGAGGTGCAGGACATCTTCGCGATTCAGAACGACATTGCGCGGGAGATTGCGACGGCGCTGCTGCCGAAGCTGGGGCTGGGCGATGACGTCATGCTCGTGAAGCAGGGTACGCGCAATCTCGAGGCGTACAACCTGTGGCTGATGGCGCGTCAGTGGTTGACGCGGCCATCCCCGAACGCTTTCCGAGCTGCCAGGAAGCAACTCAAGGAGGCCACGCGCCTCGATACGGGCTTCGCCGAGGCCTGGGGGGACCTGGCCTACATCAATGGCTACGCTGCGGCTTGGTCTGCGGACCCTCTTCCGTATCTCATGGAGGCACATCGCGCGGCCGAAACGGCACTGGCGCTTTCACCGAATAACGTGGAGGGGCTGCTGTACAGGGCGTACGCAAGCCTGCTCGTGTATCACGACGCAAGAACCTCGGACGACGAGTACCGGCGAGCCCGCAACGCGGGCGCGGACCTGTCGGTTTGGGGCTTCAACCGCGCTTGCCTGCACGATCATCCCATGGGTCGTTTGGAGACCGCGAGGCCCTATCTTGAGGACGCCGATCGCAAGGATCCGCTGGCCCACAACGTGAAGTGGCTGCTGGCCTGGAACTATTACCTCTCGGGTCGGCACGTGGACGCGGTACGAGTGGCGGAGCAATTGCGAGAGCTCGGTGTGAGCGCACCCGACGGGATCGCGACGTGGGGCGTCATTCTGGGGGCCACAGCGGCTCGGCAGGCACGCGAGGCTCTGGCCACTCTCGGGGAAGCCGTTCCCGAGTTCGCGCACGTCGGTCACATGTATCAGTTCACGATGGACGAGGTGCTCGGCGATCGCGAGCATGCGCGGAAGCTGCTCGACAGTCTGTGCGCACAGGCCGCGGCGCAATTGCCGGCTTCGCCGATCGTGGTCGCCGAGGGCTACAAGGCCCTGGGTGAGTTCGACAACGCGATCGATTGGTGGTCACGCGCTGTCGATCAGCATGTTCCCTACACGCTAGCCTGGATGGCCATGAGGAACAGGACTCATCCGGTCATCGGCAAGCATCCACGGTTCCTCGCGCTGCTGAAGCGCATGGGGCTCGAGGGCGGGGAGAAGGGGGCAGCGCAGTAGCGAACCGGGTGCGAGCCGGTCTCACAGGAAGCGAGCAGCACGAGGAGAGCGACCACATGGCGTACTGCGCGATCTTTGACGTGACGATTCACGACCTGCCGAAGTACCAGGAGTACATGGCGAAGATCAAACCGGTGATCGAGGCCGCCGGCGGTCGGTATCTCGTGCGTGGCGGCGCACACATGGTGATCGAGGGCGACTGGAAGCCGACGCGGCTCGTGATCTTTGAATTTCCGTCACAGGCGGCAGCGCAGTCGTTCTACGTGAGCCCGGCCTACCAGTCGCTCAAGGCACTGAGACAGGAAGCGAGCCACGCGAACATTGTGGGTGTGGAGGGGGTTTAGGACTCGAGCCCGGCGGGGCGGGGGGTAGCCGGAGTGCAATCGCACGCTCAACTCAGGAGGGATAGTTCAGATGTGTGAACTCAAGGGCAAGGTGGCTCTGGTGTCCGGGGCCGGGCAGGGGATCGGGGCGCGAACAGCCGAGGTGCTGGCGGAAGCCGGTGCCGTGGTCGTGGTCACGGACGTGAATGACGCGACAGGCGAGGCAACCGTCGCGCGAATTCGCGCCGCTGGGCATCAGGCGCATTTCCGGCATCTGGACGTGACGAGTGAGGAGGACTGGAAATCGGTCATGAGCGATCTCTGCACGACGTTCGGCGGGCTCGACGTGCTGGTTAACAACGCGGGCGTGGAACTCGTCAAGCCGCTCGCGGACCTGACGCTAGATGACTGGCACTGGATCTGCCGCATCAATCTCGACGGAGTGTTTCTCGGCACGAAGTACGGCATCCGCGCGATGACAGAGGGCTCGACCACGCGACCGAAGGGCGGATCGATCGTCAACCTGTCGTCCGTGGCTGGAATCGTTGGATCGGCATTTCAGTCCGCTTACAACATGACGAAGGGCGGGGTGCGGCTGTTCACGAAGTCGGCGGCCGTCGAGTGCGCCCTGCTCAAGACTGGCGTACGCGTGAACTCGGTGCATCCTGCCGTCATCCGTACGCCGATGTGGGAAGGTTTGGTGAGTACCGCGACGGCGTTGGGGTACGGAAAGAACGACGATGAGTCCCGTGCCTTCATCGTATCGAAGCACCCGATCGGACGGCTGGGCGAGGCGGATGACGTCGCAAAGGCCATCCGTTACCTCGCGTCCGACGACAGCTCGTTTGTGACCGGGGCCGAGCTCGTCGTGGATGGGGGATTCACAGCGGTGTGAGGCGCGGCGTCCGCAAGCGAGGGGATCTGCAACCATCGCGCTCGGTCGGCAACGCCCATGCTCCGGCAATCAAGACACCGGGCAGGGGGACATAGGGAAATGAACGGCGACCCAGGCAACAAGCACTTCACGCTCGGCGGCCGGCGAGCGCATTACGTGCTCATCGTGTGCTCGCTGCTGTACCTGTTCAACTACATGGACCGGTACGTCCTGGCCGTCGTGATGCAGCCGATGAAGGAGGCGCTCGGCCTGACCGACGCGCAGGCCGGCTCCCTGCAGACGGCGTTCTTCCTGGGCATGATGGCTTTCTCTCTGCCGGTGTCCTACCTCGTCGACCGCTGGAGCCGGAGGAAGGCGATTGCTGTGATGGCGATCGTGTGGAGCGCATTCACCTTCATCACAGGACTCGGCAGGAGCTACCTGGGCGTACTCGTTCCGCGCACGATCGTCGGCGTCGGTGAAGCGGCGTTCGGTGCGGGCGGCACGGCCTGGATCACCGGCGTCTATCCGCCCGAATCGCGCGGCCGCGTCCTGGGCATCTTCAACATGCTGGTGGTGGCTGGCATATCTCTCGGTTTTGTCCTCGGCGGACTGATCTCGAAGCGAATGGGGGGGTGGCAGTACCCGTTCTTCGTGTTCGCGATACCGGGCATCGTTCTCGGAACACTGGCCTTTTTCATGAGGGACTACCGGACGGTGCGGCACGTGGACGACCAGGGCAACGAGCACGGCTTCGTCGCTTCGGTCTCCATGCTCCTGAAGATCCCGACCCTGAGGTGGCTATACGTCGGCTTTGGAGTCAGGAGCTTCGTGAACTACGCGCTGCTGAGCTGGCTTGCTGCGTATTTCATGCGTTCACAGGGCATCGCCGAGGACGAGGCCGGAATGGCCGTGGGGGCAACAGCCTTGATGTCGATATTCGGTCCCGCGATCGGTGGAGTCCTCGCAGACCGATGGCACAAGAGGAACCCGAAAGGCCGCATGCTGGTGCTGGCCACGAGCGACCTGCTGAGTGCCGTCTGTGCGATCGCCGCACTGCTCCTCAACGTCCAGGGCGCGGGCTATCTGCTCATTTGTGTCTGGGCTGCGATGTCCATGGTGGGTATGCCGGCGCTTTCGGCGGTCACGCAGGACGTCGCCGAGCCTGCAGTCAAGACCCTGTCGTTCGGCCTGGCCGTCTTCTGCAGTTATCTGCTCGGTGGCGCCTGGGGACCGGTCGTCGTGGGCGCGATCTCAGATGGCCTGGGCGGCGGCGCCGAGGGCCTGAGGAACGCCCTGATGATCGTCTGTCTCGCTGGATTCGTCGCCGCCTACGTGGAATGGCGAGGCGCACGCACCTACCCGGCTGACATGGACAAGGTCAAGGGCGTGGCATTGCAGGCTGAACGTTAGGGTGGAATCGAGCAGCAGCATGTGGGCCGGCGCTTTGCCGACACGGCGGCGTCAGGTACCGACGGGAGCACACATATGAGCGCGCGAAGTCCCTTGCCATGTCTGACGATCCTGCCAGTGCGGTTTCACGAATGACCAAGGAAACGGAGAAGGCCAGGAACGAAGTGGAGCGAGCCCGGAATGATCAGCTCGAGGCATCGGTTGCGGAACTGCGAGCACTGGTCCGGGAGCGCATGGCGAGCGGTGCGTGATCGAGGCCAGAATGAATAACGCCACACAGCCGCGAACCTTCGTCAGAGCGATAAACACCGCGTTCGCGGTGGCGCTCGCCGCGTTCGTGCTGGCCAATTACTGGCCGATCGTGAAGGTGTTCGATCTGGTTCGGGCAGACCTGCAGTACCAGGGCGAGTGGATCGGCGGTCATGCGAAGCGGATCACGGCTGTGACGCCGGGCGGGGTCGCGGATCGCGCGGGGCTCAAGGCCGGTGACGTGCTCGAGTTCGATCCGGGCCGGGAGTCCGACTGGGTGCTGGCAAGTTACCGCAACATGCCGGAAGGGTTCAGCGCGAGCTTGCCGGTGCGGCATGCGGACGGCACGCGGTCCCTGGTTGCAGTTGCGCCGGAGCGGGTGCAATACCTGCCCACGCTCAACGATAAGCTGGCGCTGGTAGCGCGCCTCGCGGGCCTGACCCTGGGTGTGTTGATCGGCGTATTCATGGTCTGGGTGCGCCCAGGCCTCATGACGTGGTCACTGCTGTTCGCGTACCTGCCGGGGTTTCCAACGCGTGTGTTCGCCGATTATTACCTGGGTTTCGAAGCGCGTCCTGGCTTCAATCTCCTCTACTTCCTGCCACCGCTGACAATGACTTTCATCGTCGCGTTTCTGCCGTTCGCGCTGACATTCCCGCGCAACTCGATGACGCGCTGGCCGTGGTGGCGGCGCGCGGCGATGCTGGTCCTCGCACTCGGCTGGACCGCATTCATCGTTGGCCGGCTGCACATCCGAGCGTTCGACGGCCCGGTGTATGCCACGGGACCCTACCTAGTCTGGGTCGTGGTCGGTGTGCTGGTCCTCATTGCGTCAATCGTCGCACTCACGAAAACGTACCGGCGATCCGACGGAGCGACCAAAGCCCGACTCCGTTGGGCGATACTCGGCCTCGGCATCGCAATGGCGAACATCGTCATCTTGCTGACGATCGGAACGTTCTCGTTTGTCACGGCAGAGACGAACGACGGCAGTCAGCTGACGCCGGCCAACTGGCTGTTCGTGGTGACGGTCGGAGTGCTTTTCCCGCTTTCCGTCGGCTATGCCGTGCTGCGCGAGCGCGTCGTTGACGTTCAGTTCGCTGTCAGCCGCACACTGGTATTCGGCGTGGTGTCGACGCTGGTCGTCATCTTCCTGGCTGTCCTGCACTGGCTGTTCGGCCGGATGATCGAGCACTCGGGCCTGGCGTTCGGCCTCGAAGGCCTCGCGGCCATCGGTCTCGGCCTCGTGCTGCACCGGGCGTCGCACGGGATCACTGTGCTCGTGGATCGAGTACTGTTCCGCAAGCATCATCGGGCCGAGGAGCGGCTGAGAAGAGTGACGGCGGCACTGCCGTTTGCGAGCGATGAGCGCGTTATCGCTGAGGCGCTGGTGACGGAGCCGGCACGGAACCTCGATCTGGCATCGGCTGCGCTCTTCTATCGCGAGGCGGCTGAGGGTCTGCTCAAGCGGGTGCTGGCGCAGGGCTGGAATGATGCGCATGTCGCGAGTCTCGAGGCGGACGGTCTTCTGGTGCGCTATCTGCAGGCGGACCATGAGCCGTTGAAGCTCGATGATCCGCAGTTGTTGCCTGCCGGCGTGCCGGACGGCGCGGCGCTGCCGGTGCTGGCGATCCCGATCGTGAACCAGCATGTGCTTGCCGCGGTGGTGCTGTACGGCGCGCACGTGAATCACACGCTACTCGATCCGGACGAGGTGGAGCTGCTGCACTCGCTTGCGAAGGCGGCGGCGACGTCGCACAGCCAGGTGAGGATTGCGACGCTGCAGCGGGAGAATGCGGCGCTGACGCAAGAGCTCTCGACGGTGGCAAGTGCGAACGAAGCGCAGCAGAAGATCATCGGTCGGTTCGAGAAGGTGCTGATGCAGGAGCGGGCCACGACAGAATAGGGAGAGCGACATTGAATGCCAGGTAGTGCGCGTCGTCCGCTGGTCATGGCGGGTGCTTTCTTTCTCGGCCGGGCAGTTGGCTCGAATACCGTGAACGAGGAGGATCGAAAGCGCATCCGCGATCTCGTTTCGACATACTCGTACAGATACAACGCATGCGCGGTCGATCGAATAGTTCAATAGCGAAGGAGTCATGAACATGAGTCGCAGTCATCTCGACACGCTGACCGTACTCGGGGCCGGCGTGCTCGGTGGTCAGATCGGCTGGCACAGCGCATTCAAGGGCAAGACCGTCGTCATCTACGACCCGTTCCCGGAGGCGCTGCAGAAAGCGAAGTTGGCGCACGATACGTACGCGCAGGTCTATCAGGCCGCGCTCGGTGCGAGCGACGCCGACATCGCCGCGACCCGTGCCCGGCTTACGCTTGCGGGGGACCTGAGGGCTGCGGTGGCCCGGGCCGATTTTGTCATCGAAGCCGTGCCGGAAGTGCCGGACATCAAGACTCGCGCCTATCGCGACATGGCGGACCTGTTGCCGCCGCGCACGCTTGTCGCCACGAATTCCTCCACGTTCCTGCCGCGCGATTTTGCCGAGGCGACCGGCCGGCCGGAGAAGTTCTGCGCGCTGCACTTCGTGAACCTGATGTGGCAGCGCAATCTGGCCGAGGTCATGGCGCATGCGGGCACTGCCCCGGACACGCTGACTGCCGTCACGAACTTCACCATCGAGCTCGGCCTGGTGCCGATCCCGGTGCAGAAGGAGCAGAACGGCTGCGTGATGAACAGCTGGTACGTGCCGCTTTTGACCGCTGCTGTCTCGCTGGTCATCAACGGCGTTGCCAGGCCCGAGGACGTCGACCGGACCTTCATGATTGCCAACCGTGGTTGCGCGATGGGTCCCTGCGGCATGGTCGACATGGTAGGCATGAAGACCGTGTACGACGGAAGCAGTTACTGGGGCACGGTGAGAAGAGACCCGGAACTGCTGAAGGTCGCGGCGTACGTGAAGGAGCGCTTCCTCGACCGGGGACTCCAGGGAATGCTGGGCGGCGAGGGCTTCTACAGGTACCCGAACCCGGCGTATGCGGCTCCCGACTTCCTCGCGGTGCCGGACGCCTCGCGCGTTCCCGACATCGTGGCGCGCATCGGGACGACCCCGTAGGCGGATCTGCGGCCGTCGAGCTCGGTCAGCACCGCCCATGCTCCGTCAATCAAGACACCAGGCAGGGGGGATAGGGAAATGAACGGGGGCCCAGGCAACAAGGACTTCAAGGTCGGCGGCTGGGCAGCGCATGGCGTGCTCATCACGTGTTCACTGCTGTACATGGTGAACTACATGGACCGGCAGGTCCTGGCCGCCGTGATGCAGCCGATGAAGGTGGCACTGGGCTTGAGCGACGCGCAAGCCGGTTCTCTGCAGACGCTGTTCTTTCTGAGCATGGCGGCCTTTTCGTTGCCGATTGCCCACCTCGTCGACCGCTGGAGCAGGAGAAAGGCGGTCGGTCTGATGGCGATTGTGTGGAGCGCATTCACGTTCATTACCGGACTCGGCAAGAGCTTTCTGGGCGTGCTCATTCCGCGCATGATGGTCGGCGTCGGCGAATCCGCGTTTGCCGCCGGCGGCGCGGCCTGGATCACGGCCATGTATCCGCCGGGATCGCGCGGCCGAGTCATGGGCGTTTTCAACCTGGTCGTACCGCTCGGCGCCTCCCTTGGTTTCCTGCTCGGCGGACTGATTTCGCAGAGCATGGGCGGCTGGCAGTATCCGTTCTTCGTGTTCGCGATACCCGGTGCCCTCCTCGGAACACTGGCCTGGTTCATGAAGGACTACAGGACGCTTGCGCACGTAGACGACCAGGGCAACGAGCAAGGCTTCATCTCTTCAGTATCGACGCTCCTGAGAATCCCGACTCTCAGGCGGCTCTATGTCGGTTACGGAATAAGGAGCATCGTGCACTACTCGCTGCTGACCTGGCTTCCCGCGTATTTCATGCGGTCGCAGGGCATCGCCGAGGACCGGGCCGGCACGGCCATGTTCGTAATCGCCGTGATGGCGATTGGCGGTGCCGTGATCGGCGGGGTCCTCGCCGACCGATGGCAACAGGAGAAGCCAAGGGCCCGCATGCTGCTGCTGGCTGTCGGCGACCTGCTGGCAGCGGTCAGCGCGGTTGCCGCGCTGCTTCTCGACGTCCAGGGCGCGGGCTTCCTGCTCATGTGCGTCTGGAGCGCGATGGCCATGCTCGGGATGCCGGCGCTTACGGCGGTAACACAGGACGTCGTCGAGCCTGCCATCAGGGGCATCTCGTACGGCATGGCCGTCTTCTGCAGCTATGTGCTCGGTGGTGCCTGGGGTCCCGTCGTCGTGGGCGCGATCTCGGATGCGTTGGGAGGTGGCGCCAAAGGCCTGAACAACGCCCTGATCATCGTCTGTCTCTCGGGATTCGTCGCAGCCTTCGTCGAATGGCGCGGCGCCCGCAGCTACCCGGCAGACATGGAAAAGGTCAAGGGCGTGGCATTGCAGGCTGAACGTTAGAGTGGAATCGAGCGGCAGCATGTGGGCCGGCGCTTTGCCGATTCGGCGGCGTCAGGTACCGACGGGAGCACACACATGAGCGTGCGAAGTCCCTTGCCATGTCTGACGATCCTGCCAGTGCGGTTTCACGGATGACCCAGGAAACGGAGAAGGCCAGGAACGAAGTGGAGCGAGCCCGGAATGTTCAGCTCGCGGCGAAGCTGGGAGCGTTGGTGCAGGAGCGAGGGGTTAGGGAGCAGGGCGGATCGGCGTAGGGCGGGGAAGTCTGTGTTACCGGCGACAGTGGGTCCGGATCGGAGGCATGCGATGCATGACATCCTGCGGTTGAGCGTGGAGGAACTGCTCACGCTCTTTAAGACGCTCGAGGCGCCGGGCTTCGGAGATATGGATGGCGAGTTTGCGGCGTTGCTGCTGAGACAGCCGACGCGGGCGGCCGCGCTGTTTCTACGCGTGTACAACCCTCTGTATCCGGGGCACTGGCTGGCGAAGGCATTCAGGCCGGCGAGCGACGGCCGCGGCCGTGGCTGGGCGTAGGATGATGAGAACCCCCTGTCATCGGGGAACAGTAATTATGCGGGTACTTCCGTCAGTCTGTGTCTGTCGGGGCGTGGCGCGCGTGCTCGGTATCGCAGCGACGGTGGTGCTCGCGTTGAGTGTCAGTGGGTGCGGCGAGCTGCAGGTTCAAGAAAGCAAAATCGAGACTAGCCTGCCGCAGAAGACCGCACCGATCGTGGTGGGTGAGACCGATCGTGCGACGGCGCGGCAGCTGCTGGGAGCGCCGTGGATCGCCAGCGACTACTGGCGGTTCGACCTGTTTCGCATGACCGACAAGGACGCTCGTCTGGTAGTCATGCTGGTCGTACCCATTGGCGCGTCCTCGGACGACGTCCACGGCTACGTGCTCGTCTCCTACGACGAGAGCGGGCACGTGGCGGCCTACAACAGCGGTGTCACGCACGGTGAGAACCTGTCGTCGCGGCTCCCGATGGAGGGCGAGGACGGCCTCCTGCTCATGGTCGGCGACCGCGGGTTCGCGGTGGAGTCGTCCAGTCACACGCCGTCGGTCCTGATCTCGGCAGCGCGTCGTGACGACTACCGGCGGACGCTCGAAAGCGGCGAAAACTGCACGGTGCTCGTGGGGTGCGTGCAGGAGCAGTGCAGCAACGCCCTGGTCGTCGACGGTGGCGAGGCGCGTGCGCTGCCGGGCGTGTTGCGGCGTATCCGCAGGGAGCCTGCGGGCGGCATCGAGGTGCTGACGCAGTCATGGCTGGCGCCGCTGACGCTGCCGCCGGGACGACATCGGCTGGAGATTCCGCCGAACGTGCTGACGACGCTCGAGGCGTCCGCGGAGTTCAGCTGTGCTGCCGGTGATCTCCTGTATGCCGCCATCGAAATCGAGTCCGGTGACGCAAGCCAGGCGTGGAAGCACTGGAAGGCACAAGTGCACGGATCGATCGACGTGTCGGCGCAGAGCCCCGAGACGTTTCGGGAGCAGCCGATGCTGATCTGGCGGGATGGTCAGTGGCTGGTGCCGCAGGAGCCGTAGCGCTGCGTGCGAGTGCGGGTTTGGAGATACTGAAGTCTTTCGCGACCTGATCGCGCCGGTGCGGTGGGTGGCAATTCCGGATGTCCGTGACCCTGGCTGGGCGTAGGTTGATGAGAACCCCCTGTTATCGGGGAGCAGTAATTGTGCGGGTATTTCTCTCAGTCTGCGTCTGTCGGTGCGTGGCGCGCGTGCTCGGTATCGCAGCGACGGTGGTGCTTGCGTTGAGTGTCAGTGGGTGCGGCGAGCTGCAGGTTCAAGAGAGCGAAATCGCGACCAGTCTGCCGCAGAAGACGGCGCCGATCGTGCTCGGTCAGACAGATCGCGCTGATGTTCGGCAGGGATTGGGCAAACCCTGGCTCTCGAGCGAGTACTGGGGCTTCGATCTATTCCGTGTCTCGGACAGCAACGTGAGCATGATCGTGATCCTGATTCCCGTATGGGCAGTGTTCGACAGCAGCAAGGGCTACGTGCTAGTGAGTTACGACGCGAGCGGCAAAGTCGTCGCGTACGGCACCGACGTCGCCAGGAGGGGAAGCCTCTATGCCGGGACACCGGACGAGGCCGCCGCGGCGCACGCCGGCGACGTCCGCTTCGCGGCGTCGGGCGACGGGGATGAAGCTTTCGTCGCAGTGGCTTCGGCGCGTCGCGATGAGTACCTCCTCAGTCATCCGCCCGAGGATGGCTGCGGCCTATTGGTTGGCTGCCTCGGTGACTGGTGCGGAGCACGGGTCGCGATCGATGGCAGATCGACCATCGCGATGCCGGATGCGTTGACGCGGTGGCTTCCGGCGGTGGCACCTGTTCGAGTGATGCCAGGCAATCACCGGGTCGAGGTTTCGCCGTCACGATGGAGCTATTCGTTCGCGGCAGAAACAGAGTTCTCCTGCGTCACCGGCGAGTCGCTCTACGTCGTAATCGATTTCCCGAGCGGCGAAGACCCGGTGGTTGGGGGCTTCAGGCGAAAGTTCCCGGCGACTGTCACGATCTCGCGGGAAATGCCGGGGGCATTCCAGGAGCAAGGGATGCTGATCTATGGGAATGGCGCGTGGCTGGTGAATGAGAAGCCGGGGAAGTGAGAGCGCTGCTGCGAGGGTTCGGTGTTCCCGTCGCGGCGCTTACGCGACAGATCTCGTGGTGAGCGTTGGGCCGTTGCGTGTGATCAAACTGGTGCACACGGCGGTGTGGGTCGTGTTCGCCGGCTGCATCGTGGCGATTCCGGTGCTAACCTGGCAGGGGCAGCTCGGCGCCTCGGCGAAGCTTGCCATGGTCGTGCTCGGCGAGGTTGCGGGGTTGCTTGATGCGCGTCAGCCAGACGTCAGGACAATTCCAGTCCGTCGACGCGTCGGCAGGGATGTGACCGGCCGACGCGGTGCGCTCGGCCAGTGCGGCGAGTGCGGTCGCTTTGACTTTGTCGGCCCAGCTCATCGGTGTTCCATGCGCTCGTCCGGTGTTGCGGACTGCAACCCCGTGTCGTGTCGTGCGACGAGGAGATTATCGGGAGGCGGCCAAGTCGTGCCAGTGGCCGGAGTGTTTGCGTTTGGCGACAGCGGGCGTCAATCGTGAAGGCGGGGTAGCGGGCCGGCGAGGTCACGGTGACCGAGTGCGGAGGATGTCAGCGACAATTCCCGATGCCCGGGCCTCGGCGCGGGCGTAGCGTTAGTGCAGGCCGGTGTTTCCGAAGCACGGTCTTGCCTGTTGCGGCGGAGTGCGCTTGGCGTGGCGCCGGTCGATGAGCGGGGGTTTGTCCGCAAGGAACGGTGCGTGATGGACCGCGACCAGAGCAGAACCGATCTTCGGATCGAGTGGGCGATCCTGGTGCTGGGGCTGGCCGGGGTTGTCGCGATCTTTGTGCCGTTTGCCGCGCAGCTTTCGCCGTGGCGGGCCATGCCCGAGCTGGCGGCGAGCGGATCCTGGAACACCGAGAGCTCGCGTGCACTGGAAGTCTACCTCGACATCACCATGCCGACCGCGGCGCTGGCGTTCTTTCTGGCGCCGCTCGTCTCTTACGCGCAGTTGTCGCGTTGCCTGGGACGGCCCCTCTCACGGTGGGAGCGAAGCGTTCTGCTGGCGAGTGCCGCGCTCGTGGCGATCGGGTGTCTGGCGGTAGTCGCCCTTGGAGTTCGCTCGCTGATCGGTGACCGGGGCGGAAGCGACCGCGATGCCATCGATCTGCTGGCAACGATCCTGGTCTGGATCCCGCTTCTCGGGTGGGGCCTCAGGTCGCGACGACGGCTCCGCCGCGTCGCTGCGGAATCGCTGGCCATGGGTGTGTACATCGGCGGTGTGGCGATGTGGGGACTGATTGTTTCAACCATGCTCGAGCCGACGGCTGCAGTCGCGGGGCTCAGCTGCGTGGCGTACGCGGTGAGCCTGTGGCGGCGGGTGCGGGGGTGAATTGCTGACGGGAGCAAACAGGCGATCGACAAGAAGGTCCGGGTGATCGGTGCCGGGTGGCGGACCGCCGGCGGTTGGCGCTCAGGGTTGCACGTGGATCAGCGTGGGCTGCATGGTTTCGACGTGCCAGCTCGGGAAGTTCGAGAGGGCGGTGTAGGCGGAACCGTCCGGCGCAAACTCGACATCCCGCGTGAAAGACACCCGGCGCGGCAGCGGATAGACGCGCCACGTGCGGGTCGCAATCGTGTAGGTGTAGAGCGAGTCGGACTGGTTGCCGGTCACCCAGACGATGCCGCGCGCCCGATCGACGTTGAGTGAATACGGGGTGTCGCTACCCTTCGGCAGCACGGGCAGGTCGAAGCGCGTGAACACGCCGGTGGATGGCACGTAGCGGGCGATTGCCGATTCCGGGAACGCGGTAATCCAGAGATTGCCCGCCGCATCGCTGCGCAGGCGCCGCGGCCCCTGGAAGGGCGTCGCGACCATGCGGATCTCGCCGCTGTCCGGATCGATCACGCCGATCTCGTTGGTATGCAGGCGGGCAAACCAGATCTTGCCATCCGGCGTGACCTCGATGCCGTAGGGCATGGGGGTCCCGGTCGCGGCACGATCCACCGGCAGCCAATGTGCCAGCGGGATGCCCCAGTTGATCAGGCGGAACAGCACGCCGATGAGCCGGACGTTCAGCCATTCGCGAAATCCGCGGGTCGGCAGGTCGTACAGCTTGAATTTGCCGGTCGAGCGATCGAGCATGCCCACCTGGTTCGACAAAGCCAGCGTGAACCAGACGCGATCCTTCGCATCCACGCGGATCGTGTGCGGATAGAAACCGCCGCCGATCTCGTGCAGCTTGAACGCCTTGTTGGCCGGATCGAACTCGATGATCCGTCGCTGTGCCGACGGCGTGATGAAGATGTGACCGTCCCGGGGTGATTCCGCCAGCGAATGCGCGTTCGACGTGCTGTCGTGGCGCGGAAAGGTCTGCAATCGTCGTGCCAGCAAGCCGCCCGGCACGTCGCCGGGCCGATGCGGGATCCTGTAGACGGTGATCTCGCTGGTCCGCGGATTCGTCTCGTACAGGCGGTCCTGGATGTTGTCGGCGACGTAGACCAGGCCGTTGGCCGCAACCAGCATGTCGTGCGTCTGGGACATCAGGTCGCCGATCGGCCACTCGCTGATCGTGGCCGATGACAACTCGGTCGACCAGGGCGCCACGTCCGGCACCAGAGCCGGATTTTCACGCAGCTTGCGATAACCGCTCGCCAGCCGGGCTGGCAGCGCCTTCTGGTCGTCACTCGAGAGCCGTGACCCGTAGCCGATCATGCGGTAGATGACGTCGGCCCAGAGCTGCGGCGTGCGCTCCATGCGAATGAATTCATTGCCTTGCTGGTGACAGAACGCGCACTGGAGCATGAAGTGCCGCTTGGTGGCGGCGTCGCCGATGTCGAGTGCGCCGAGCCAGGCGTTGGCGGGCCTGGCGGCGGCCAGCGCAAATGGATCGGTCTCGCGCACCAGTACGACGACGGGCGGCGCCTCGCCGGGCTGCGTCGTCGAGACCACCGCGTCGCGAAAACCAGGCTTGCGCAGCCGATAGGTCAGCGCAGCGGCGCGGTCCGGCAGGATCGCCATGCCGGCCGAATCCGTGAACCGGGTGACCTCGACGTCGACAAGCTGCGCCTTGCCGGGTGTGGCGTACCCGCCGTCGGCCGTGTCGAGCTTGCGGGCATCCGTCACAGTCTGCGTGACCATGACCGTCGCGAGCGCCCCGCCGGCTTCGTCTTTGACGGTGACGGTGGCCGCTTGCGCCACGCTCGCGAACAGCCAGGCCGCAATGATTACAGCGATTCGGCACATGCTGGATTCACCTGGCGTAACGCGCTGCTCACAGGGCCGCGGAAAATCCGAGTAGGCCCGATCGTCCAGCGCCGCGCAAGCGAACGATGCCGGCACCGTCGCGCGGCCAGCCGGTTCCTGCTCTGTGAGGAGTTCTCAGTTGCCGACCGCAGGGTATTCGGGTATCAGTGCCGAGGACTGCACGCTTCCTCCGACAACAATACGGGATCGACCATGCATCCGACCATCGAGGCCACTCAGCCCGGGAAGCGCACGCGAGTCGGCGGCCGGATCCTTGCTCTGGTCGGTCCCACCGTCGCATCCCTGGCGTTGCAGGCCACGGCGGTGCGCGCAGACAGCAAAGCGCCCGACGATACCGCCGAGCTGTTCAGGGTCACCTGCGCGATCTGTCACGAAGTGCCGGAAACGAAGGCACCCCCGGTCGACACCCTCCGGCAGTTGCCGGCCGCGCGCATCCTCATGGCGCTCGAATTCGGCCGCATGCAGCCGCAAGCGGCCGCGCTGACGCCCGAGCAGCGACAACGCATTTCCAAATGGCTGGCGGCGGCCGAGGATGCCAAGCGCGACCAATGGATCGCCGACCGGTCCTGCACGCGTGAGACACCGGTCAAGCTCACCGGAGCCGAGAACTGGGGTCTCGGCCGTGACAACGCACGGCACGTGCGCGGCGCGCGCATCGACCGCAGCAATGTCGACAAGCTCGAACTGCAATGGTCCATCGCGCTGCCCGCCGTGACGACCATGCGCTCGCAACCCGTGGTGGCGGGTGACACGGTGTTTCTCGGCAGCCAGGGGACCCATCTGCTGGCACTCGATCGCGCGACAGGCTGCGTGCGCTGGGCGTTCAATGCGGAAGCGCCGGTTCGCACCGCCTTGACACTGGCCGCGACGAGCGATGGCGTCAACACGCTGTTCCTGGCCGACGAAATGGGCATGGTCTATGCGGTGGATGCGACCACCGGCAAGCAGCGCTGGCGGGTGCGGGTGAAGACGTTCCCGACCTCGGTGATCAGCGGCTCGCTGGCCTACGGCAGCGAGCGGGTCTACGTACCGATGTCGTCCTTTGAAACGGCCGCCGCGGGCCTGCCCACGCACGAGTGCTGCCGATCGCACGGTGGCATCGTTGCACTCGATGCATTGACCGGCAGGGACGTCTGGCGCTTTGGTACGACGGCGCAGGCCATGAAGACCGGGATCAGCAGCGCCGGTGTGCAGCTCTGGGGACCGTCCGGCGCTCCGGTGTGGAACACGCCACTGGTCGATGTGAAACGCGGCCTGCTCTACTTCGGGACCGGCGAGAATTATTCGTCGCCGGCGACCGAGACCAGCGACGCCATCATCGCGCTCGACCTCAAGAGCGGCGAGAAACGCTGGGTGTTCCAGGCGCTGGCGAACGACGCGTGGAACGCTTCATGCCTGATGCAAGGGCCCAACTGCCCGAAGGAAAATGGTCCCGACTTCGACTTCGGCGCCGCCGTGATTCTGGTCGAGCGCGGCGCCGGCGACCTGCTGCTGGCCGGGCAGAAGTCCGGTGACGTGTATGCGCTCGATCCCGACAGGCAGGGCGCGGTGGTCTGGCATCAGCGCATCGGCCAGGGCACCAGCAATGGCGGTGTGCACCATGGCATGGCCACTGACGGCCGCCAGTTGATCGTGCCGATTGCCGATCCCGAACGGCGAACCCCTGGCTACGTTGCCAGGCCCGGTGTGTATTCGCTGTCGGTCAAGGAAGGCCGGATGCTCTGGTCAATGCCGGTCGAACGCGGCTGTGTCATCGACCCGGAGGACGTACCCAAAGTGGGCCTCGCCGAGATGCAGTCCGGCAAGACAAACCGGCCGTCCTGGCCGGCCTGCAGCTACTACTACGGGCAGTCGGCGGCGGTGGTGCTGGCGAACGACATCGTCTATGCCGGAGCACTGGACGGCAAGCTGCGGCTGATCGATGCCAGAAACGGCAAGGTGCTGCGCATCATCGACACCAACCTGACCTACCGTGGCAGCAATCTCGTGGACGGTCACGGCGGGGCGATCGATGTCGGTGGCGCCGTCGTGAATGGCGATCAGCTGTTCATCCCTTCCGGCTACGGCATGTTTGGCCAGATGCCCGGCAACATGCTGCTGGTGTACGGAATCCGGAACCACTGATCGGCACCCGAGCATGCCTGCCGTGCGCGGGCCCGGACACAGCCTGTTCTTCAACAGCCTGCTAGTGCAGCGCCTTTACCACCGCATCCACGTAGGCGTCGTGGGAGGCGTACAGCTCCGGTTCGTACGCATGCGCCCAGGCGCTGTTGGTGACGATAATCAGTCTTTCCGACGGATCGATGTAGATCGATTGACCGAAGATGCCGCTCGCTTTGTACGCACCGTCCGGATGGATCCACCACTGGAAGCCGTACCCGTAGTTGCCAAAGTCGCTCTTGACCTGCGACTTGGTTGCTTGCGCGAGGAAGTCCGCCGGCAGGACCTGCGCGCCATCCGCAACGGCGCCGTTCAGGATGAAGAGTCCAAAGCGTCCATAGTCGCGCAAGGCCATCGAGATGCAGCAGCCGCCCAGCTCCTCGCCGGCGCGATCGAGCATCCAGATGGCGTCGCGCTCCATGCCGAACGTCGACCAGATCTTCTGCGAGAGGTAGTCCGCAGGGTGCATCTTCGTGGCGCGCGCCAGCAGCACACCGATCAGGTCGCTCTCGCCGGTCTTGTAGACGAACGTCGTGCCCGGCGCGGCCTCGCGCGGCAGTTTCGCCATGTAGGCGACGATCGGGTTCTCGCCGTCCGGGCCCGGCTGGCCGAGCGCAAATTGCGCCACGTCGGATTTCGGGTCCTGGTAGTCCTCGTTCCACTTCACGCCGCTCGTCATGGTCAGCAGGTGGCGAATCGTGACGCCTTCATAGGCACTGCCCTTCAGGCCCGGGAGGTAGTCCGTCACCGGCGCGTCGAGGCTCTTGATGTAGCCGTCCTTGATGGCGGCGCCGACCAGCGTCGAGGTCACCGACTTGCCGACCGAGAACGACGTCCAGCGGTCCTGCGCCGTCCGCCCGAGGCCGTAGCGCTCCAGCACGATCCGGCCGTCCTTGATGATGAGCAGGCCTGCGAGCCGGTTCACCTTCATGAAGGTGTCGGTCGTCCACTCGGCGCCCTTGAAGTCGTAGCGCACGTCGAACGCAGCGCTCGCACTCGGCAGTGGAAAGGCGTGGGCGCCCGCCTTGATCACCCGGGTCGGAAAGATGTTCTCGATGGTGCGGTAGCCGGACTCCTGCTGTGCCGGCGTCCAGAAGAGGATGCTGTTCAGTGCCTCATGAGGCGGCAGCGCGTCGTCCGCTGCTACCGTCGACGTCGCAATCAAGGCCAGTGCCGCGAATGCCAGCTGTCGCATCGAGGGTCTCCTGAAACTCGTGTCGTGATCATGGCAGGAAATTCAGTCCCGACCCAGGCGGCGGACGAGGAGGCAGCTTGCTGGCGCCTCATGCGAGGCAATTGGGCAGGGTGTCGAGTGGCCTAGAGGGCAATCCGGCTGCCGGTGTGGATCTCCCGTATGCGCTCACCCATGGCGGTGCGCAGCACTTCGAAGGCGGCCTTGCCGGTGCAGTGGCCGGTCCAGGTCGTTTCGATGCCGGCGGCGAGCACGGACCGGCCGATGTCAGTCACGGCGCGTTCGGTCTCGGACATGCCGTGGAACGGCGGGATTTTCGCGAGGTGAAAGCCGCCGACGACTGCTTTGACGGGGACGCCGGGGAATTCCGCGGATGCGGTTTCGACCATGTTCAGCAGCCCGTTGTGGGAGCAGGCCGTCAGCACGACCAGTGCATCGCGCTCGCGGATCGCCACCACGATCTCGTGGCGGAAGTCGTCCGGAACGAGGCCGTCGCCCCGCTTCAGGTAGAGGTGCCTGTTGCCCGCCGGGCGGGCGTGATGGCCGCCGATATGTGGCAGCACGAAGACGCCCGGCAGCACTTCGGTGCGTTCGTGCACGACGCGGAAGCGGTGCGCGTGCTGCGAGAGCAGCGCCCGGTCGAGGCCGACGTATTTCCTGATGAAGCCGAGCAGCTTGACGGTGGGGTCACCGTCCGGGGCGGCGCCGAGGTAGATCGGCGCGTGGTCGTTCAGCTCGAGGAAGCGGCGCAGCCCGCCACCGTGGTCGTAGTGGTGGTGGGACAGGATCGCCACGTCCACTGACGCAATGTCGATCGACAGGTGCTCTGCGTTGCGGGCAAAGGCGTCCGAGGCGCCCATGTCGACGAGGATGTGTCGGCCGTTCAGCTCGACGCACAGCGACAGGCCCCATTCGGCGGTGAGCTCGCGGTCGTCGGGGCTCGGGCGATTGTCGACGAGCGTGGTGATCTTCACGAGGCACTCCGCGCGGGGGGTTCGGGCCTGGTGCCGACTCCTTCTTGTCCGGTCACAGTTAACAGATTACGGCCATTGGAGCTCGCACGGTGAGCCTGGCGCAGACTGGACTGGCCAGCAGGATGGGTTGTCGCTGCTCAAAGTGCGTAGGGCGGGGGCCGGATGGTCGTGGTTCAATCGGACCGCGAAAAGCAATGAGAACCACTCTATATAGATGAGTGGTGAGGCACCCCAGCCGGGCAGGTCGGGGCCGGCGCGGCGAGACAAGCGATCACCGGGAGGCGACGCGATGAAGTGGTTCCTGGACGTTTTGAAGAACAAGTACGCCACGTTCGAGGGTCGGGCGCGGCGCAGCGAGTACTGGTACTTCGTATTGTTCTGTGTCCTTGCGATCGTGGCGCTCGCGATCATCGATGAAGTCACCGGCACGTTCAGCGAAGAGACCGGAATGGGACTGCTCAGCGGGCTGTTCGTGCTTGCCACGATCCTGCCGAGCTTCGCCGTCACGGTGCGGCGGCTGCACGACACCGATCGCAATGGATGGTGGATCTTGATCAATCTCATTCCGATCATCGGAGCGATCGTGCTGCTGGTGTTCACGGTGCAGGACAGTCAACCGGGGGCGAACCGGTTCGGGCCGAATCCTAAGGGGGTGCTTGGTCCGGGGACGCCGAGTCCGACCGTGACGCGGGAGTAGGTGACCGGTCGAGCGGTAGTCACTCGAGTCGACGTCTGCGGCGGCCGCGTCGACCTTCGCGTTCAGCTCCAATTCCGCTGCAACGCAGGATAGGCCGCGACGAATCGCGGGCGTATCGTATCGCCCATGGGCGGTCACAGCGTCGCGTGTGTCCGGCCCCAACAACCACACCAGGGGAAACACCATGCGCCACGCACGCCTGCTGCCGTTCGGTACCCTTTTCATTTCCGCGCTCGCCTGTGCCGCAGCGAACCCGCCCGGGCAGGTCAAGGATGCGACGATCTCGCTGCCCGCGCTGCACGGGCCGGGGCGCATCCTGCGCGACGTCGATGGCATGCCGCACATCTATGCGTTCGACGAGCACGATGCGCTGTTCCTCGAGGGCTGGATGCAGGCGGAGGATCGGCTGTTCCAGATCGACGTGCTGCGCCGGCAGGCGAGTGGCACGCTTGCGGAACTGCTGGGCCAGGACGCGCTGCCGAGCGATGTCGAACTGCGCACGATCGGGCTCGATCGGGCGGCGGCCCGCACGCTCGCTGCGTACGCGCCGGCGACCGTGGCCGGCCTGCAGGCGTTTTCCGACGGCGTGAACGCGTGGGTGAAGAGCCATGCACTCCCCGCGCAGTACGCGGCGCTCGAGATCACGAGGTTCCGGCCGTGGACACCGCTCGACAGCACGGTGGTCGGCAAGGGGCTCGCCCTGTCGCTGTCGTTCGACGTCGACATCGGCTCGACCACGAACTACCTCAGGTACGTAGGGGCGCTCGGGGAGCCGGTCGGAGCAGCGATGTTCTTCTACGACGTGTTCCGCTCGGCGCCGTTCGACCCGGCCGCGAGCGTGCCGGATGCGACCGGTGGCGCGCCGTTCCTCGGGTCGCTGGCCGCAAAGACCTCGGCCGCGGGTGCCTCCAAGGCCTCGGCCTCGGCCGCGGCGCGACCGGCCGTGGGCGCTCCGTCGTTGAACGCAGGCGCGTTGCGCGCGCTCGACAACCTGCGCAAGCGCTACGAGGCGATTCCATTCCTGCGCGACGCGCTCAACCGCAAGGACCGGCAGATCGGCAGCAACGAGTGGGGCGTGGCCGGCACGCGGACGCGGGACGGTCGACCGCTCGTCGCGAACGACCCGCACCTCGGCCTCGACCTGCCGCCGAACTTCTACCAGGTGCAGCTCAACACGCAGCAGGACGGCCTCGATGTCATCGGCAGCGGCGCGGCAGGACTGCCGTGGGTGCTGCTCGGGCAGAACCGCTTCGTCACCTGGGGTCTCACGACGACGGGCTTCGACGTGACCGACACCTATCAGGAGCAGCTCGTGCCCGACCCGAGCTCGCCGAGCGGACTGTCCTCGATGTACCAGACGCAGCTCGAGCACGTGATCCCGGTTCCGGTCCAGTTCAAGGTCAACCTGCGCGACGGGCTCGGCAACGGTCCCGACACGTTGGTCGTGGTGCCCCCGGGCAGCGGCGTTCCCGCGGCCGTGCTCACGATTCCACGTCGCAACAACGGACCCGTGATCGCGGACCTGGGCGACGGGAAGGTGATCAGCATCCAGTGGACCGGGTTCGGCGCGACGCACGAGGTCGAGACCATGCGCCTCTTCGACCGCGCCCGGAACCTCGCGGAGTTCAAGACGGCGCTGCAGTATTTCGATGCGGGCTCGCAGAACTTCATCTACGGTGACATCGGCGGCAATCTCGCCTACTTCACGACCGGCGAGGTGCCGCTGCGCGAGGACCTGCAGGCGGGCACCTTCAAGGACTCTCCGCCGTGGTTCATCCGCAACGGGCAGGGTGGGAACGAGTGGCTCAAGGATCCGCATCCCGATGCCTACAACGGCACCGGTTACCAGTCACTGCCGTTCAGCGAACTGCCGCAGACCGTGAACCCGAAGAACGGCTTCGTGGTGAACGCCAACAACGACACCTCGGGCGCGACGCTCGACAACGACCCGCTCAACCAGTTGCGGGCGGGCGGCAACGGCATCTATTACCTCGGCTACGCGTTCGACCTGGGTACGCGCGCGGGCCGCATCACCGAGGCGCTCAAGCAGCGCTTCGCCCGCGGCCCCGTCGATCGCAGCGACATGAAGGCGATCCAGGCGGACGTGACGATGCTCGATGCGGAGGTGTTCACGCCGTACATCACGGGCGCGTACGACCGTGCACGCCAGGGGGGCGCACCGGTGGCACTTGCGGCGCTGGCCGCCGATCCGCGCGTCAGCGAGGCCGTGGGACGCCTGCGCAACTGGAACGGCAGCACGCCCACGGGCGTGACGACCGGGTATGACGCGGTGGACGTGGACGGTGTGCTGCAGCCGCCCTCGGCGGCGGAGGTCGCGAACAGCATCGCCGCGACGATCTATTCCGTGTGGCGCGGCCAGGCGATCCGCAACGGCGTCGATCACCTGCTCGTCGATCGCGGGCTGCCGACACCCGATTCGGAAATGGCCGTGAAGGCGCTGCGACACCTCACCGAGCGCAACGGCATCGGCGTTTCGGGCCAGGACTTCTTCGGCTGGGCCGCGGCGCAGGGTCTTGCGCAGAACGAGCAGCGCCGCGACTACGTGATGCTGAAGAGCGTGGCGGACGCGCTCGACGCGCTGTCAGGCCCGGCGTTTGTGGAGGCATTCGGCAACTCGACGAACCAGGATGACTATCGCTGGGGCAAGCTGCACCGCATCGTCTTCGACGGCATCGGCGTCGGCGGGCCTTACAGCATTCCGAACGCCGATCTCAACTTCCCGCCGTCGTTTAAGACCCTGCGGGGTCTCGCCACCGATGGCGGGTTCGGCGTCATCGATGCGTCCTCGCACGATGCGCGGGCGAACTCGTCGAATGCGTTCATGTTCGGCAGTGGCCCGAACCGCCGCTACGTGGGCAGTCCCGGCATGGGGCCGGGGATCGATCGAGGGCGAGACCGCACTGCCGGGCGGGATGAGCGGCGTGTTGACGAGCCCGTTCTACGCGAACCTGCTCGGTCGCTGGCTCACCAACGACACCTACCCGATGCGTCAGAACGTCGGCGAGGTGATGCAGAACCTCTATCGCCAGCAGATGTTCAAGCCTGGCAAGTGACCTCGCGGGTCGCGTGACCCGCCGTGTCCAACCGAGCCCCGGCCGCGCGCCGGGGCTCGCTTTTCTCAGGGCATCGCAGTTCGCCCGTTGCGACTTCAGGTCGTGATGGGCAGCGTCGGTCCATTTCATGGGCGGGAATTGCCGAGCAGACGGGCGCGGGACGTTCCCGCTGGAACGTGCAGATGGATTTGATGGCGGCCAGTACGACGCAGCGGTTTCTGACTTAACGCGACCGAATCTGGAATCGCGCGTGGCGGAGGCCCGTCCGACACTTCGCAATATCGACTACGGCTCTCGACACGACCATCGAGACCGCGGGTTGTGCCGTAGCATTAACGTATATACAATAATTCTGGACATCACCTTGATCGCCGAGGATCTTCGGAAGGGCTATGGAGAACGGCGATTCCAGGCGCTTGGACTCATCGCGGGGCGCTTGCATGCAATGGTCTTCACGCCACGGGCGGGCAAGGTCCATGTGATCAGCCTGCGGAAGGCCAACCGGCGTGAAATGAGGCGATATGAAACGGAAACCTAGAGCGACAAGAGCAACGCGCGAGAATCCCGAGTGGACCAACGCCACCTTCCAGCGCGCGCGGCCTGCTCGCCAGAAGCTGCCGGAGCTCGTTGGTGACGTTGCCGCGACACGACTGCTGAAGCCACGCGGCCGACCGAAGTCCGACAACACGCGCCTGGCCATCTCGCTGCGCCTGCCGCCGGACACCCTCGCGCGCTGGAAGGCGACAGGACCGGGCTGGCAGACGCGCATGGCGGAGGTATTGAGTCGAGCGATCGGAAACCGGTCGACGTAACACGGAGCCTCCCCCGCGCTTCAACACCCAAGCATCAAGACTGAGCACGTGCTTCGGTCAACCTGCCCAACTCGGCCCCCAGAGCCCGCTCGATCAAAGCCGTTTCGCCGGGGCCGGTCGCATCTCGAACGTGTATCCCAACGCAGACGCGACGCCGACGATCGTCGCAAAGGCCGGGTTGCCGCTGTCGCTCAGGGCCTTGTACAGGCTCTCGCGACCAAGGCCAGAACGCTTTGCCACTCGCGACATGCCCCGGGCCCGCGCCACCGTTCCGAGGGCCGCCACCATGGCTCGTGCGTTCCCTTCAGCCAGCGCGGCATTGAGGTATGCCAGCTGCGTCTCATCGTCGGCAAGAAACTCCGCCGCATCGAAGGGAATGGTGCGTACGGATTTCGTGCGTCTGCGGCGGTTCATGGCCTGGAGTCCAATTGCTCGATCATCTGCCGCGCACGCAGGATGTCGCGCGCCTGTGATGCCTTGTCGCCACCGACGAGCAGGATGATCAACTGCTCGCCGCGGTGCATGTAATAGATCCGATACCCGGGCCCGAAGTCATCGCGCAACTCAAGCAGCGCCGCACCCAGGAACCGATGATCGCCCGCATGACCGGCAGCCAGTCGTTCGATGCGCCGAACGAGACGTGCCTTTGCTGTTCGATCTTCGAGGCGCAACAGCCACTTACGGAAAGAGACGGACTGTCGAATCTGCGGCATTCGGAGTGTATCCCAGGGGATACTTCGTGTGCAATGACGGCACAGTCATCCGAGCAGAACCGGAGTCCAGGCGCCCGGTGAATTCGCTGCGAATTCCCGCAGTTTCTCGCGCCCACGATTCGTGACGAGCCGTGACAGGCTCACCCCCTGTGCCCCGCCCCGCGCGTAATCAACACAGCATCAAGACGGAGCACGTGCTCCGGGCAACCTGCCCAACTCGGCCCCACAGCCCGCTCGATCAAAGCCGTTTCGCCGGGGCCGGTCGCATGCAAATTTCGGCAGACCGCCCACATTCGTCGAATGCGTCGGCGCAATAACCAACTGATCATTGCTGCCCTGCGTTCGCCGCCAGGCATTTGCCGCCGATCGAGTTGCGGCCTAGATCTATATGGATATAATCAAGCCGGCTCGCGCCGAAGTTCGGCCGCCCAAGCCGCTGGTCTGGATGGGAAGCAGCAAGAAGGACCTGCTGAAGCTGCCGTCGTCAGTGATCGATGTATTCGGTTATGCCCTGTACCTCGCGCAAACCGGCGGGCGGCATCCCGATAGCAAGATCTTGCGAGGGTTCGGGGACGCGAGTGTCATGGAGGTCGTCGAGTCAGCGACCGCCGGCACGTACCGCGCGGTGTACACAGTCCGATTTTTGGAGAAAGTGTTCGTGCTTCATGTCTTCCAGAAGAAGTCCAAGTCCGGGATCGCCACACCCAGGACGGACATGGACATCATTCGCGAGCGGCTGCGGATGGCAGAAGCGCTCGTCAGGAGCGCGAAGCAATGAAGCGGAGCGGCAAGCGTAAAGCACGGCCCAGCCATGATGCGGGCACTGGAAACGTCTATGCCGACCTTGGCATCGACGATCCCGAGGGCATGCTCGTCAAGGCGCAACTCGTCGCAAAGATCGCCGAGATCCTCGGGGAGCAGGGCTGCACCCAGACCAGGGCCGCAGACATACTTGGTGTGCCGCAGCCGAAGCTGTCGAAGATCCTGCGGGGCCAGTTTCGCGGGGTCTCCGAGCGAAAACTCATGGACTGCCTGGCGAAACTGGGGCGCGACGTAGACATCGTCGTTCATCGAGCGTCCGCGCATCGCCGCACGGCAAGGCGAGGGGCGGTCTCCGTAGTCTTCGCCTAGCCCACGGCTCATCTTGCGACGTCCGGGCTGACACCGGATCGTGCGGCCCCGTCAGGCTCACCCGGTGAGCCAGCCCGGCGAGAAGATGCCCTCATGAGCCCTCGCCATGGCATCCAGGAGATGAAGCAATGATTCCCGGTCCCGACCAGGTCGTCGCCTGCCCGCGCTGCGAAGCGGAGGCGTCGTACTCAACGATGATCTCAGGCAACAACTTCGGGGCCCGCTACTGGACCGACGGCCGCATGATCGCGCCGATGCTGGTCGAGACGCCGGCGATCGTGAAGTGCCCATCCTGTGGCCACGTCTTCTGGCTGGCCGACGCGCGCGAGGTTCGCGAAGAGCCGTTTCCGACGCCCGAGTCCATCTTTGGCGCCGATGGCAGCATTACGCTGCCCGAAGCGACCTGCCCGTCGCTGGCCGAGCCCACCGAGTCCGACTACTACGCGGCGCTTGCCGCTGGTCTCGCGCGCAACACGGAAGAGGAGCGGGCGGCGAGGATGCTGGCCTGGTGGCGACGGAACGATGCGCTGCGCGGCGACGAAGCCTCGGGCCCGCCGCCGCTCGAGGGTGGGGCATGGCGCGTGAACCTGGAAGCGCTGCTCGGCCTGCTCGACACGGACGACGACCGGGACCGGATGGCGCGCGGGGAGATTCTCAGGCAGCTCGGCCGGTTCGACGAGGCCAGCAAATTGCTCGAGCAGATCAGGGAAGACGGCCTTGCCTGGGCTGTGAAGCAGGTTCGCGCACATTGCGAGAAGCGGGATGCGGAACTGCGGGAGTTGCTTGTCGAGCGATAGGCACCGCGCGGGTCGCGTGACGCGCTGCGACGTTCAGGTCGTGATGGACAGCGTCGATCCATTTCATGGGCGGGAATTGCCGAGCAGACAAACGTGAGACGTTCCCGCCGGAACGTGCAGATGGATTTGATAATGGCTGACGCGGCACTTCGTCGGCCAAGACCTGGACTCGACGGACTCGCCGTCAAGGCGGCTGCCCTGCAACTCGTTGCGCAACCGAGTAAGCCGCGAAATGGCGCTGGCCTGCCTGCCTGCTCTGGTTCTGGTGCAGGACGAGTCCAGGGCCCGCGCCTGCATCCGCCTCATAAGGCGCCGGCCTGTCACCAGTACAGTTCGGCTGACTGGCCGGCGATGCAGTGGATCGGCAGCGCCAGCTCGCGATTGGAATCGTCGCCGCGTTCGATCGCCAGCACCACGGGCGCGACCAGCAGGGCGTACTTGTACGTTCTGCGTCCGTGGAACGTCGGTCGAATGTGGCCGATCCGGGCAGATTTGCATGAGCCGACGTTCCAGTAGAGCCGTACTGTCATGGTACTCAATGTGACCGCGCTCCATGCATCTTCCGCACATCGACGAGGCACACATCCCCGAGTCAAAGATCTCGGGCTATCTGCTGGCTATTCATCACCCGTCCGGCCGCGGCAAAGCACTGTTCTTCAATGGCTTGGGATTCCGCGCTGATCAGCCCACCGACCTGCGGCATGCGTTGCTTCAACATGCCGCGGACAATGCGGTAAGCTCAGTCGAGCGAACGACCTTTGGGGCCAAGTACCCGATTGAAGGCCGCATTTCCGGGCCGACCGGAATATCGGCGACAATTCGAAGCGTCTGGTTCGTTGAATCCGGCGAACGCAAGCCGAGGTTTATCACGGCGTACCCTTTGCGAGGCGCGCAGAGATGACAATCCGAGAACATGACCTGGTGGTGCTGACAGCGGACATCCCTGAGGAGAACCTCAAGAAGGGTGATGTCGGTACAGTCGTGCTCGTGCACCGAGCGGGCGCAGGGTTCGAGGTTGAATTCGCAACGCTGGCGGGGGAGACGCTTGCCGTCGTAACCATTCCTGCGAATATGTTTCGGCCGGTGGCCGACAACGAAATCGCGCACGTGCGGCGCGTTGCGTG
>CAVXKO010000006.1:0-701563 GCA_963762315.1 uncultured Gammaproteobacteria bacterium | reverse complement strand
GAGGCCGGCCTTGGTTATCGACTGAGAACAAGCGATCCGGACGAAGACTGATCCGCGAGCGCCAGTGCGCCAGGGCCGTGCAAACAGTTCGGCCCGCTTTCCGACGTCCAGCGCGAGGGAGATCGTGAGCCTCTGCTTTGGGAACCGCGCTCATACGGCTGCTCGGGCCGATCCAGCACCTTCGCGGGTGCCTGCTTTCCCTCGGGCCCTGGGGCGTCCATACGATTGCCTCCCGCCAATCACTGACCGCCGCAGGTTGGATTCGGTCGATCCTCTATCGAGTCATTGCCGAAGGCCACCTGACGTTCCGGCGGGAACGTTCCGGCCGCGTTTCTGCGGAAACGGAAGTGCGGCGTCAACGGCCAAAGTCACCCGCGCGCCAGTGCTGAGCGTCTCGGTTGCGCCTGGCCATCACGCTCGCGTCCAGCTCAATCCACCGGCGCGTCCTTCGGATACATGGAGGCGTCGATCGCGTCCTTGTACGCATGCCACGTTGCGTGACCGATCAGCGGCAGCGTGATGCCCAGCAGCAGCATCACGAGCGCCAGTTCGTTGCCCTTGTCGCGGCCGAGGAACAGCAGCGCGAACCCCGGCGCGACGGCGAGCGCGATGATCGCGCCCCACACCAGCATGGTCGGTTTGTTGCGCAGGACCGTGTTGATGCTCGTGACCACGGCCGTTACCGAATCGACGCGGCGGTCGACCAGCATCGGCAGGGAAAACGCGGCGGCAGAGAAGACGACCGACGCGAAGATCGCGCCGACAGCACTGCCGATGCCGAAAAATTCGAGGTAATCGCGCCAGTCGTTGCTCTCGAGGTCGAGCGGGAAAAAGATGTGGACCGCCGAGCCGGCGCGCCACCACACCAGGAACACCACCAGCAACATCAGTGCGAAGACCATGAGGTTGCCGAACGCCTTGCGCTCCTCGCGCAGGCAGCGGCGCAGTGAGGGCTTTTCGCCGCGTTCGATCTGCTCGCTGATCGCGTACGTGCCGACCGCCAGTACCGGCGCAATTAGGATGAAGCCGAGGATGAGCACCAGCAGCTCGAAGTATCCGCCCCATTGCACGGCGATGTACGCGAGGCCCCAGCTGAGCAGCACGACGATCGTGCCGTAGGTGAGACTCTGGCGCGGCGCCGTCCACATGTCGCGCCAGCCGTGGCGCAGCCAGCCGAGCGGCGCCGACAGCGGGAGCGGGCGGCACGGCGCCACGAAGGGCATAGCGGATTCGTCCGGCGTAGTCGACTCTGTGGCCGGTGTCCCGGTCTGTTCATTCATCGACGATCTCCCCCGAGATGGATAGCGAACGGATTGTCTTTCCAGGACCCTCACCCGCCCCGCGGGGCGACCTCTCCCGCAGGCGGGAGAGGTAAGGCGCCCTCACCCGCGCTCTGCGCGACCTCTCCCGCAGGCGGGAGAGGTGAAGACCCGCAGGCGGGTGAGGTGGTCAGGTGGTGTAGGTGCGCGCGACGTACTCCTCGACCAGTTGCTGGAACTCCTCGGCGATGCGATCGCCCTTCAGCGTCGGGCCCTTCTCGCCGTCGATGTAGACGGGCGCAACGGGCCGCTCTCCTGTCCCCGGCAGGCTGATGCCGATGTTGGCGTGCTTGCTCTCGCCGGGGCCGTTCACCACGCAACCCATCACCGCGACCGTCATCTGCTCGACGCCCGCGTGACGCTTGCGCCACTCCGGCATGCGGTGCCGCAGGTGCGACTGGATCTTCTGGGCAAGCTCCTGGAAATACGTGGACGTGGTGCGGCCGCACCCTGGGCACGCCACCACCATCGGCGTGAACGAGCGCAGGCCCATCGTCTGCAGGATCTCCTGCGCCACGATCACTTCCTGGACGCGATCGTTCGTCGCCGGGTCGGGCGTGAGCGACACGCGGATCGTATCGCCGATGCCTTCCTGCAGCAGCACGCCGATGCCGGCCGTCGAGGCGACGATGCCCTTCGAACCCATGCCCGCCTCGGTGAGCCCGAGGTGCAGCGCGTAGTCGCAGCGGCTCGCGAGGTTGCGGTAGACGCCGATCAGGTCCTGCACGCCGCTCACCTTGCAGGAGATCACGATGCGATCGTGCGGCAGGCCGATTTCCTCGGCACGTTTCGCGCTGTCGAGCGCCGAGACGACCAGCGCCTCGCGCATCACGTCGTTCGCATCGAGCGGTTGGGACTGCTTCGAATTCTCGTCCATCAGGCGCGTCAGCAGGTCCTGGTCGAGGCTGCCCCAGTTGACGCCGATGCGCACCGGCTTGTCGTAGCGGCAAGCCGTCTCGATCATCTCGGTGAACTGCGGGTCGCGCTTGCTGCCGCGCCCTACGTTGCCGGGGTTGATGCGGTACTTGGCGAGCGCCTCGGCGCAGGCCGGATGATCGCGCAGCAGCTTGTGCCCGTTGAAGTGGAAGTCGCCGACGATCGGCACGCTGACGCCGGACTTGTCGAGCCACTCGACGATCTTCGGCACCGCGGCGGCGGCTTCATCCGTGTTGACCGTCACACGCACCAGCTCGGACCCGGCAATGGCCAGCGCGCGAACCTGCAGGGCCGTGCCTTCGACGTCCGCGGTGTCGGTGTTGGTCATCGACTGCACGACGACGGGGTGTGCGCCGCCCACCACGACGCGTCCGATGCGCACGGTGGTGCTCCTGCGGCGGGGCAGGGTGCTCACTTCGCAGCGTCCGCCATCCAGCGTCGCACGTTCGCCTCCATCACGTCGAGCGGCACGGCGCCGCTGCCGAGCACCACGTCGTGGAATGCCCTGAGGTCGAACTTCGGGCCGAGCGCCTGTGTCGCTTCACCGCGCAGCTGCTTGATGCGCAGCTGGCCGATCTTGTACGCGCAGGCCTGGCCCGGCCACGCGATGTAGCGGTCGACCTCGTTGACGATGTCGAGCTCGGTCTTGGCTGCGTTGGCCTTGAAGAAGTCGATGGCTTGCTGCCGCGTCCACTTGCGGTGGTGCATGCCGGTGTCCACGACGAGCCGCACCGCGCGCCACATCTCGTAGGTGAGCTGGCCGAACTTGTCGTAGGGATCCTCGTAGAGGCCCATCTCCTCGCCGAGGCTCTCGCTGTAGAGTGCCCAGCCCTCGACGAAGGCCGTCGCCTCGAAGTCGCGGCGGAACTTCGGCAGCTCGCCGAGTTCCTGCGCGAGCGCGATCTGCAGGTGGTGCCCCGGCACCGCCTCGTGGATCGTGAGCACGGGGATCTCGTACTTCGGACGCTCCTCGGGCTTGTAGAGGTTCACGTAGTAGTACCCGGCCCGCTTTCCGTCCATGCCCGGGCCCTGGTAGTAGGCCGTCGTCGTGTCGGGCGCGCTCTGCTCCGGGATCGGGCGCACGCCGTAGCTCATGCGCGGCAGCTTGCCGAAGTACTGCGGCAGCAGCGGGTCGATGCGCTTCGCCATCACCATGTAGGCCTGCAGCAGTTGCTGCGGATCGGTGTAGCGGAACTTCGGGTCGGTGCGCAGGTACTGCAGGAATTCCTGGAAGTCGCCCTTGAAGCCGACCTGCGCGATGACCTTCTGCATCTCGCCGCGGATCCGCGCCACCTCCTTCAGGCCGATTTCGTGGATCTCGTCGGCGGTGAGATTCGTCGTCGTGTACCAGGCGAGGCGCTTGCGGTACCAGTCGTCGCCGCCCGGCGTGTCCCACACGCCGACGGTGTCGCGGCACTGCGGCAGGTAGTCCTGCTCGACGTACTGCTTGAAGCGCCTGTAGGCCGGCACCGCGGTGCCTGAAATCGCCGCGCGGGCCGCGGCACGCAGGCGTTCCTGGTCGGCGGCCGCGATCGAATCGGGCATCTGCTTGAACGGGCCGTAGAAGGGGCTCGCCGTCGGGTCGGCGACGATCTGCTGGTCGATCTGCTTCGGCACGCGCTCCATGATCACGCGCGGCTGCACCTGCTTGCGCTTCACGCCTTCCCGCATCAGCGCGATCGTCTGGTCGACGACGGTGCCGAGGCCGTTGATTCGTGCGATCCAGTCCTCGTAGGCCTGTACCGAGTTGAAGTCGATCAGCTCGGCGAGTTCGTGCGCCGTGGCGACGCTGCCCTTTTGCGAGGCCGGCGTGTATTGCGTGCCGTAGCCGTACGCATCGACGCGGCCCTGGTAGAGGCGGCGGAAGAGTTCGCGGTTGAGCTTGTCCGCATCGGTGAGCGCGTCCGGGGTAATGCGCTCAAGCGACTCGAGCACCGCTCGGTCGCCCTGGTGGGAACGTGCCGTCGCGGCGGGCGACATGTCCGGCCACAGCGCGTCGTAGCGGTGGTCGCCCAGGTAGGTGGCCGACGCAGGGTCCTCGCGCAGGCTGCGCTCCCACTCCGCCTCGAACATCTGGTGCAGCGACGCGGCTGGGTCGGGGGCAGCCATCGCGGGCGACGGCGTGGCGATCACGGCCAGGGTGGCCACGATCAGGGCGGTCAGGGGCAGGCGGGGCAAGGTCGGCTCCAGCGGATAAGACGAGACGGGGGATGTTCTGACGCTCCGCGGTCCAATACAAGGGTCCGGCCACTCTACATATAGAGGTTGTCGGCCAACGCCGCTGGCCGGGGCGGGGGTGCGTGGGGTACCATTCGTTACCCATCGCAAGGCTTGTCCGGAGAGAGGCTGCAGTGCAGCCCGCCGAAGGCGCAACCCGCCCGGAAACGCTCAGGCAAAAGAACGGCAAGGCCTGATGGGCTCTGGAGAGCGACTCCGCGAGGGGTCCACCGAAGGGGAGCGGCGCCCGGGCGCCTGATCTCTCAGGTCACGGGACAGAGGGGCGGCAGGTCGCAGGGCCTGCCGCCCTTTTTTTTGGTTTCGGCACCGGGAAGAACACGACATGGGACTGCGCACTCCGCTTTACGACTCGCACGCCGCCGCCGGCGCACGCATGGTGGACTTCGGCGGCTGGGACATGCCGGTCAACTACGGGTCGCAGATCGAGGAGCACCGCGCCGTGCGCCGCGACGCCGGCATGTTCGACGTCTCGCACATGTGCGTCGTCGACCTGCGCGGCCCACGGGTGCGCGAATTCCTGCGCCGGCTGCTCGCCAACGACGTGGCGAAGCTCGCCGAGCGCGGCAAGGCGCTGTATTCCTGCATGCTGCGCGAGCACGGCGGCGTCATCGACGACCTCATCGTCTATTTCATGAACGACGAGTGGTTCCGCATGGTCGTGAACGCCGGCACGCGCGAGAAGGACCTCGAGTGGATCCGCGACCAGGCGGGCGGTTTCCAGGTGTCCGTCGAGCCGCGCTTCGACCTCGCGATGATTGCCGTGCAGGGGCCGAATGCCCGGCAGAAAGCGGCCACGGTGCTGGACCCGGCCATCGCCGCGCCAGCGCTCGAACTCGGAGTGTTCTTCGGCCTGGCCGAGGGCCACTGGTTCGTGGGGCGGACCGGGTACACCGGCGAAGACGGCTTCGAGATCATGCTGCCGACGCAGGACGCGCCGCAGTTCTGGCAGCGCTTCAAGGATGCGGGTATCGCGCTGTGCGGCCTCGGTGCGCGTGACACGCTGCGGCTCGAAGCGGGCATGAACCTCTATGGCAACGACATGGACGAGACCACCTCGCCGCTCGTCTCCGGCCTCGGCTGGACCATCGCGTGGGACCCGCAGGACCGCGATTTCATCGGCCGCGCCGCGCTGGCGGCGCAGAAGGCCGCCGGCGTGCCGCACAAGCTCGTCGGCCTGGTCGTCGAGGACCGCGCCGTGCTGCGCTCGCACCAGAAAGTCCTCGTCGCCGGCGTGGGCGAAGGCGAAGTCACGAGCGGCACGTTCTCCCCGACGCTCGAGCGCTCGATCGGCCTCGCGCGCGTGCCCCAGCAGACCGCCGACAGCTGCGAAGTCGAGATTCGCGGCCGTCTCGTCCCCGCGCGTGTCGTGCGCCCGCCGTTCGTACGCAACGGCAAGGCCACGATCGTCCTCTGATTCCATCCTTCAGCCTTCACGGAGCACCTCCATGAGCCAGGTACCTGCCGAACTTCGCTACCTCAAGTCGCACGAATGGGCGCGCCTCGAAAACGACGGCACGATCACCATCGGCATCTCGGACCACGCGCAGCAGTCGCTCGGCGACCTCGTGTTCGTCGAGGCGCCCGAGGCGGGCCGTCGCGTGCGCGCCGGGGAGTCCTGCGCCGTCGTCGAGTCGGTGAAGGCCGCGTCCGACGTGTACTCGCCGGTGAGCGGTGAAGTGGTCGCGGGCAACGCCGACCTCGGCGGCCAGCCCGAGCTGATCAACTCCGACCCGTACGGCGCCGGCTGGATCATGCGCATCCGCCCGGACGACAAGACGCAGTTCGCGGCGATGATGGACGCGAAGGCCTACGAGGCTGCGCTCGCCGCCGAAACCCACTGATCGACGAGGGTCGCACCATGCCCTTCATTCCGCACACCGAGGCCGACATCCGCGAGATGCTCGCGGCGATCGGCGCGAGCGACACGGAGGCGCTGTTCGAGGAAATCCCGGCGCAGTTCCGCGTCCGCGGCCTCGACGGCGTGCCGCCGGCACTCTCCGAGATGGAAGTGGCCCGCCTGATGATGGACCTGGCCGCGCGCGACACGCGCCGGCTCAACTTCATCGGCGCAGGCGCCTACGACCACCACGTGCCCTCGGCCGTCTGGGCCATCGTCTCGCGCGGCGAGTTCTACAGCGCCTACACGCCGTACCAGGCCGAAGCGAGCCAGGGCACGTTGCAGCTGCTGTACGAGTACCAGACGATGATGGCCAGCCTGACGGGCATGGACATCTCGAACGCGTCGCTCTACGACGGCGCGTCCGGCCTCGCCGAAGCGTGCCTGATGGCGGTGCGCGCCAACCGCAAGTCGAAGTCGCAGCGCATCCTGCTCCCGGTCGCGTTGAACCCGACCTATCGCAGCGTGCTGCAGGCCATTGCCGGCAACCAGAACCTCGCGTTCGAACTCGTGCCTTACGACCAGAAGGGCGGCCAGACCGTCGTGTCGGCGCTCGACCAGTACCGCGGCCAGGACATCACCGCCGTCGTGATCCAGCAGCCGAACTTCTTCGGCACGCTCGAGGACGTCGACGCCGTGACGAACTGGGCGCACGACAACAACGCGCTCGCCATCGGCGTGGTGAACCCGACGGCGCTCGCCGTGATGAAGCCGCCGGGTGAGTGGGGCCGCAAGGGCGCGGACATCGCCTGCGGTGACGGCCAGCCCCTCGGCGTGCCGCTCTCGTCGGGCGGGCCGTACTTCGGCTTCATGGCCACCAAGTCCGAGCACGTCCGCCAGATGCCGGGCCGCATCATCGGCCGCACCGTCGACCTCGACGGCAAGCCAGGCTTCACGCTCACGCTGCAGGCGCGCGAACAGCACATCCGCCGCAGCAAGGCGACGTCGAACATCTGCACCAACCAGGGGCTGCTGGTCACCGCGGCGACGATCTACATGTCGCTGCTCGGACCGCACGGCCTCGCGCAGGTGGCGGCCACGAGCATGCAGCGCACGCAGCAGCTGGTGGATGCCCTGACGAAGGTCAAGGGCGTCCGCCTGGCGTTCGACCGCCCGCGTTTCCACGAGGCCGTCCTGCTGCTCGATCGCCCGGTCGCCCCGGTGCTCGAGGCGCTGGCGGCACGCGGGATCGTCGGCGGGTACGACATCTCCGCGCACTACCCGTCGCTCGGCCACGGTCTGCTGGTGTGCGCCACGGAGACTCGCACGGTCGCGGACATCGAGACCTATGCCCGCGCCCTCGGCGAAGTGATGAAGAGCGCGGCTGCGGCCTGAACGGCCGGGAAGGACAAGTCATGCACGAAAAGCTGATCTTCGAACAATCCGCCGCCGGCCGCAGCGCCGACGCCCAGTATCCGCGGGCCCCGGTCGCGTCGCTGGTGCCGACGGAATTGCGCCGCGCCGCGGCGCCGCTGCTGCCGCAGGTCTCCGAGCTGCAGGCGGTGCGTCACTTCACGCGCCTCTCGCAGCTCAACTTCTCCATCGACACGCACTTCTATCCGCTCGGGTCGTGCACGATGAAGTACAACCCGAAGGCCTGCAACCAGTACGCGATGCTGCCGGAGCTGCTCGGCCGCCATCCGCTGGCGCCGGTGTCGACCGGGCAGGGCATCCTGCAGATCCTGTTCGAACTGCAGGAAATGCTGAAGGAAGTGACCGGCATGCGCGGCGTGTCGCTCACGCCGATGGCGGGCGCGCAGGGCGAATTCGCCGGCGTGGCGATGATCCGGGCGTACCACAAGGCGCGCAACGACTACGCGCGCAACGAGATCATCGTTCCGGACGCGGCTCACGGCACCAACCCGGCCACCGCGACGATGTGCGGCTGCACCGTGCGCGAGATTCCCTCGCTGACTAGCGGCGACATCGATCTCGAGGCGCTGAAGGCCGCGGTCGGCCCGCAGACGGCGGGCATCATGCTCACGAACCCGTCGACGCTCGGCGTGTTCGAGCGCCGCATCGGCGAGGTACGGCAGATCGTGCACGACGCGGGCGGCCTGCTGTACTACGACGGCGCGAACCTCAATGCGATCCTGGGCAAGGTGCGGCCGGGCGACATGGGATTCGACGTGATCCACATGAACCTGCACAAGACCTTCTCGACGCCGCACGGCGGCGGCGGCCCGGGCTCCGGCGCGGTCGGCGTGGGCGAGCGGCTGCTGCCGTTCATGCCGGTGCCGCTGGTCGGCCGCGAGGGCGACACGTTCCGCTGGCTCGACGAGAAGGACCTGCCGCAGACGATCGGCCGCCTCTCGAACTTCATGGGCAACACCGGCGTGCTGCTGCGGGCTTATGTCTACATGCGCATGCTCGGCCGCGAAGGCATGCAGCGCGTGTCGGAGTTTGCCGCGCTGAATGCCAACTACCTGATGGTCAAGCTCAAGGAGGCCGGGTTCGAACTGGCGTATCCCGACCGTCGCGCCGGGCACGAGTTCATCGTGACGCTGCGTCACGAAGCGCGCGATTTCGGCACCAATGCGATGGACTTCGCCAAGCGACTGCTCGATTATGGCTTCCACGCCCCGACGACGTACTTCCCGCTGCTGGTGCCCGAGTGCCTCCTGATCGAGCCGACCGAGACCGAAGCGAAGGAAGACCTCGACCGGTTCGTCGCCGCCATGGTCGCAATCCGCGAGGAAGCGCGGACCGAACCTGAGAAACTGAAGGGCGCACCCTGGACCTTGCCCGTTCGCCGCCTCGACGACGTGCGCGCGGCCAAGCAACTCGACCTCACATGGAAGGCTGCATGAGCGCACTCATCTGTGGATCCATCGCGTACGACACGGTCATGGTGTTCCCGGGCCGGTTCCGCGACCACATCCTCCCGGACCGGATCCACATGCTGAACGTGGCCTTCCTCGTGCCGAGCATGAAGCGCAACTTCGGCGGCTGCGCCGGCAACATCGCGTACAACCTCGGGTTGCTGGGCGGGCAGGGCGCGCCGATGGCGACGGTCGGCCACGACTTCGGCCCCTACCGGCGCTGGATGGAAAACACCGGCGTGCGGATGGACAAGGTGCAGGTGCTCGAGGACGAGTTCACGGCGCAGGCGTTCATCACCACCGACCTCGACGACAACCAGATCACGGCATTTCATCCGGGGGCGATGGGACGCTCGCACGTGAACCACGTGCCGGACGACGGCTCGGTCACCTTCGGTGTCGTGGCGCCGGACGGCCGTGACGGCATGGTCCAGCACGCCGACCAGTTCGCCGCGGCGGGCATTCCGTGGATCTTCGACCCGGGCCAGGGCCTGCCGATGTTCGACGGGCCCGACCTGCTCTCGTTCGTATCCAAGGCGACATGGGTGGCGGTCAACGACTACGAGGGCCAGTTGCTGAGCGAGCGCACGGGGCTCGGCCTTGCCGAGATCGCGCGCAAGGTGAAAGCGCTCATCGTCACCAGGGGCGCACAGGGCAGCGTGATCTACGCCGAGGGCCGCGAGATCTCCATTCCGACGGCGCGCCCGTCGGCGGTGACCGATCCCACCGGTTGCGGCGACGCCTACCGCGCGGGCCTCATCTACGGCCTGATGAACCGGTTCGACTGGGAAACCACGGGGCGCATCGCTTCGCTCATGGGCGCGCTCAAGATCGCGCACGCGGGCACGCAGAACCACCGCTTCACGATGGACCAGTTCCGCGGCGAGTTCCGCGCGGCATTCGGTCGCGACCTGTGACGCTCCCCGGTCTTCGCGCGCGCGTCTTCGCGCTCGTCTGCTGCGCCTGGCTGGCCGCGCCGGTCATGGCGAAGGACAATCCCGCCTGGGACCAGACCCTCGAGCGCATCGCGATGTCGGTCGTCACGATCGAGATCGACCAGACGCGCGCCTTCGACACGGAGTGGAACCAGTCGAGCCAGGCGACGGGTTTCGTGGTCGACGCCGAGCGCGGCCTTATCCTCACCAACCGACACGTCGTCACGCCGGGGCCGGTCGTGGCCACGGCGGTCTTCCAGAGCCGCGAAGAAGTGGAACTGCGCGCCGTGTACCGCGACCCGGTGCACGACTTCGGTCTCTACCGCTACGACCCGGCCAAGCTGAAGTACACGCACCCTGCGGCGCTGCCGCTGTACCCCGAAGGCGCGCGCGTCGGCACCGAGATCCGCGTCGTCGGCAACGATGCCGGCGAACAGCTCTCGATCCTCGCGGGCACGCTCGCGCGGCTCGATCGCGCGGCGCCGGAGTACGGCGTCGGAAAGTTCAATGACTTCAACACGTTCTACATCCAGGCGGCGTCGGGCACCTCGGGCGGCTCGTCCGGCTCGCCGGTCATCGACATCCGCGGTCGCGTCGTCGCGTTGAATGCGGGCGGCAGCACGGGAGCGGCCTCGAGCTTCTACCTGCCGCTCGATCGCGTGCGGCGCGCGCTCACGCTCATCCAGCAGGGCCAGCCCGTCACGCGCGGCACGCTGCAGACTGTATTTGCGTACACGCCGTACGACGAACTGATCCGCCTCGGTCTGCGTCCTGAGACGGAGGGCGAAGCGCGGCGCGCACAGCCCGGCCAGACCGGCATGCTCGTCGTACGCGAAGTGCAGCCCGGTTCACCCACCGATGGCAAGCTGCAGCCCGGTGACATCCTCACGCGCGTGAACGGCACGCTGGTCACGACCTTCAGGCCGCTCGACGAGATCCTCGACGATTCGGTCGGCAAGGACATCGACGTCGAGGTCGAGCGGGGCGGCGAGCGCATTTCCCAACGCCTCGTGGTGCAGGACCTGCACTCGATAACGCCCGCCGAATACCTCGAGTTCGGCGATGCCGTGGTGCACACCCTGTCGTACCAGATGGCGCGCCACTTCAACGCCCCGGTACGCGGCGTGTTCGTGGCCAATCCCGGCTATGCGCTGAGTTCGGCCGGCGTGCCGCGCGGCGCGGTGATCTCGAGCCTCGACGGCCAGCCGGTGGCAGACCTCGCCGCGTTCGAACAGATCGTCGCGCGCCTGCCCGACGGCGGACGGGCCGCAGTTCGCTACACGACGCTCGACGATCCGAAGGGGTCCGACACCCGCGTGGTGCGCATGGACCGCTCCTGGTTTCCGGCACGCCACTGCCGGCGCGACGATGCGACGGGACTGTGGCCGTGCACCGATCTGGCCCCGGCTCCGGCGGCGGCACCGGCGAAAGCCGCGAAGACGACGTTTGCCGCCACGGGCGATGCGCGTGCCGACGCGCTGGCGCCGTCTCTGGTGCTGGTCACGTTCGACATGCCGTTCTCGGTCGCCGGCATCACGGAGCGCAACTACCACGGCACGGGCTTGCTGGTCGACGCCGAGCGCGGCCTGATCGTCGTGGATCGCAACACGGTGCCCGTGGCGCCGGGCGACGTGCGCCTGACGTTTGCCGGGTCCATCGAAGTGCCGGGCCGCGTCGAGTACATCCACCCGCTGCACAACCTGGCCGTGGTGTCGTTCGATCCGCGCCTGCTCGACGGCACGCCGATCCGCGCGCCGAAGTTCGACACTCGCGAGCTCACGGCCGGCGAAGCGGTGACCGTCGTCGGTCTCGGCAGCGATTCGCGCCTGCGCTCGCTCTCGACCACGGTCTCCACCCTGGACGACGTGCATTTCCCGCTCTCCCGCACGCTGCAGTTCCGCGACGCGAACCTCGAGGTAGCGAACCTCGTCAATCCGCCGACCGATTTCGACGGCGTCGTGCTCGGCAGCGATGGCCGGGTGCGGGCGATGTGGTCGAGCTTCGCCACCGAGGGCGGCCGCGACACGACGCAGATTTCGCGCGGCATGCCGGCAGACCTCGTGCTCGAGGCCGCCGAGGCCGCGCGCAGCGCGAAGCCGCTGTATTCGCTCGAGACCGAGTTCGACGCGCTACCCATCTCCGCGGCGCGCAAGCTCGGCCTGCCCGACGCGTGGGTGACGAAGCTCGAGGCGCGCAACCCGGCGCATCGTCAAGTGCTCGCCGTCGCCCGCGTGGTCGCCGGCTCCGCGGCGGCGGACGTGTTGAAGGAAGGCGATCTCATCCTCGCGGTCGACGGGGTCACGCTGAATCGATTCCGCGAAGTCGAGGAGGCATCGCAGAAGCCAGCGGTGAGCCTCACGCTGCTGCGTGACGGCAAGGAGATGACCGTTCCGGTCCAGACCGCGGCGCTCGGCGGCCGCGACATCGACCGCATGCTGCTGTGGGCGGGTGCCGTGCTGCACGCACCGCACCGCGCCATGTCGGCCCAGCGCGGCATCCCCCCGGAAGGGGTCTTCGTGGCGTACTTCGCCTACGGTTCGCCGGCCACGCGTTACCAGCTGTTCGCCGGCCGACGCATCGTGGAAGTCGACGGCAAGCCGACGCCCGACCTCGACGCCTTCATCGCCGCGGTGAAGAGCCGGCCCGACCGGTCCTCGGTGCGCCTCAAGACCGTCACCTGGAACGGCACCGTGGACGTCACTACACTGAAGCTGGACCGGCAGTACTGGCCGGCCTACGAATTGCGCCGTACGGACTCCGGATGGCAGCGCCACGAAATCGACTGACGCCCCGTCGTTTTCGTGCAACACCGCAGACTGCGAAGTGTTCGCTTTGACAGCAACGACCCATACTGACAGCTGACTGCGCCTCCCTGGGACCCGTTGGATTTGCACGACTGCTTGGGTAGTATCGGCCCGACGACCGAAGGTCGTGGCGTCGTGGGCGTGGGGGAGGACGGGGAGCCCGCAGAGGCGATATCCGGCCAGCACGTGGCGACGCACGTACTATGCAACACAACACGAGGTCAGCACGCATGTCGCGGATCAAGCAATCGTTTCTCCTGAGTTTTGCCGTCGCCAGCGCCCTGGGCCTGACGGCCACCCGGACCATGGCGCAGGAGCTCGAGGAGATCGTGGTCACGGCGCGCAAGACCGAGGAATCGCTGCTCTCGGCGCCGATCGCGGTTTCGGCGTTCACCGCCAGGTCGATCGAAGAGAAGGGCCTCAGGTCGATCGACGACATCGCCAGGTTCACGCCGGGCCTCTCGTTCTCGCAGGCGTTCGGCCGTACGACGGACCGCCCGGTGATCCGCGGCCAGTCGAACGTGCTCGCCGGCGTGCAGTTCGGCGTCGAATCCGGCACGGCGTACTTCATCGACGGGGTGTATTTTCCGGGCGACATCCAGGGCCTCGATCTGAACGCGCTCGAGCGCATCGAAGTGATCAAGGGCCCGCAGAGCGCGCTGTATGGACGCAACACGTACGCGGGCGCGATCAACTTCATCACCAAGGTGCCGACCGAGGACCTCGAAGCGAACGTGAAGGCCGCCTTCGCCGACAATGGCCGGCACGACTACTCGTTGTCGATCGGCAGCAGCATGTTCGACGACAAGTTCGGCGTCCGCGCCTACGCGCGCGACTTCAAGTACGACGGCGAGTACGAGAACCAGCTGACCGGCAAGAAGGTGGGATCCGAGTCGACCAAGTCGGCAGGGCTCACGCTGACCTGGCAGCCGTGGGACGATTTCAAGGCCATCGGCAACGTGATCTATCGTTCGGACGAGGACGGCCCGCCGGCCCTGTTCCTGCAGGGCGCCAGCAAGAACAACTGCTACCCGGGTTACCGCTCGGCCGCGTATCGTTCGGTCGCGCCGGGCTCGAATCCGTACCAGTACTACTGCGGCGTCATCGCCCCGGGCATCGTGCAGCTCAACACGGATCCTGTCCCGGTCACCGTGGCCCCCAGCCTCGGCCCGGCTTTCGGCCCGCTGTTCGGCACGGGCACCAAGAACCGGGACGGCACCGCATTCGACGGCGTCGACACGGAGGAGACCTTCGGCTCGCTGCGCCTCGACTACGACATCGTCGGCTCGGGCTGGGTGGTCACCTCGCTCTCGGGCTACCGCGACTACACGAACCGCTTCGGCACGGACAGCGATCACTCCAACGCGTTCACGCTGCTGCCGACCTACCGCCCGGGCGCCAACCCGAACCTGAGCGCCGGCCAGTACGGTTACGCCGACCCGGGCTCGCCGCAGGAGAGGGAGCCGCTGTTCGCCAACACGAACCGCGACAACGTCATCAGCAAGTCCACGGAACTGCGCCTCGCCAGCCCGCAGGACAGGCGCATCCGCGGCATGGTTGGCTACTACTATTACGATTTCACGGACCGCAATTTCGACCTCACCTTCCAGCAGCCGGTCCAGGGTCCGCGCAGCAACACCGAGACGGTGAAGGACGAAGCCTACTTCGGCCTCGTGGCGTTCGACATCACCGATCGGCTCACGCTGACGGCCGAAGCCCGCCACATGGAAGAAACGAAGTCGCGCGCAGGAGTTCTGCTCCTCGGATTCCGCCGACTTCAACAACTGGACCGGAAGCTGCACGAACGTCAGCTTCGGCGGCACGCTGGCCGCAGGCTACTACGACAACGCGCTGGGCCTCAGGCGCTACGACAACGAGTTGAAGTTCTCCTCGACCACGCCCCGCGTCACCCTGGACTGGCAAGTCACGGACAATTCGATGCTGTATGCGGTGTATGCCCAGGGCGTGAAGCCGGGCGGCATCAACGGCTCGCAGGGCATCGCTGTCGACAAGGAGACCTACAAGCAGGAGAAGTCGGACAACTACGAACTCGGCACCAAGATCTCGTTCTTCGACAACCGCGCCCGCGTCACCGGCGCCGTGTATTACACCGAGGCGACCGACGTGCAGTTCACGCAGTCGCTGCCGAACCCGGCCGGCACGGCGGTGACCTCGATCGCGACCAACCAGGGCGAGGGCCAGATCTACGGCGCCGAACTCGACCTGCAGGCCGCGATCACCGAGGCGCTCACGGTGTCGGCGGGCTACGCCTACACGCACACCGAGATCACCAAGGGTTGCGACGACTTCGAGTACACGCTCAACACCGGCGGCATCGTCTACAACCCGGCGCTCGGCAACGTGAAGGAGTGCGACATCAGCGGCAACCGCTACCCGCTCGGTCCCGAGCAGACGGCGAGCCTCGTGTTCAATTACGACTCGGCGACGGGCTTCAGCGAGAACCTGCACTGGGTCGGCAACTTCGGCATGACGTACGAGGGCAGCAAGTACGTGCAGGTGCACAACCTGGCCGAGACCGGCGAGACCACGCTCGTCAACGCCCGCTTCGGCATCCGCAGCGACGACGGCTGGTCGGTGATCGCGTACGGCAGGAACCTGACGGACACGGACACGATCCCGCTGGCGACGCGCTGGTTCGATCTGCGCACGGGCTCGGCCCGCGTCTGCAGCGCGACCGTCACGACGAACTGCATCCCGGCCGCGCTCACCCCGACGGGTCCGGGCAAGGCCGATACCGGTTCGCCGCGCGCGTTCTTCGGCGCACTGCGTCCGGGCCGCGAGTTCGGGATCGAGTTCCGGTACGACTTCAAGCTCTAACCGGGCGTAAAGTCACAACATGCAGGGCCGCGCGAGCGGCCCTGTTTTTTTGCGGCTATCATTCGCGGATGGTTACGGCCCGGCTCCCACAGGACGAAATCGACCAGGCGGTCGAAGCGCTGCGCGAAGGCGAGGTCGTCGCGTTCCCGACGGAAACGGTCTATGGCCTCGGCGCCGACGCTTCGAATCCCGACGCCGTCCGCAAGGTCTTCGAGTTGAAGGGCCGGCCCGCCACGCACCCGCTCATCGTCCACATCGAGCATCCGCGCGCGCTCGAGCGTTGGGCCCTGGCCGTGCCCCCGGCCGCCGTGGCCTTCGCCGAGAATTTCTGGCCGGGGCCGCTGACGCTCGTCCTGCGCCGGGCGCCCGCCGTCGATCTCGCCATCACCGGCGGGCAGGACACGGTGGCCATCCGCGTGCCGGGGCACCCGGTCGCCCAGCAGTTGCTGCGGGGGTTCGGCGGCGGCATCGCCGCGCCATCCGCGAACCGCTATGGCCGCATCAGCCCGACGCGCGCCGAGCACGTGCGCGACGAGTTCGGCGACGACCTGCGCATCGTCCTCGATGGCGGAGACTGCAAGATCGGCCTCGAGTCCACCATCGTCTCGTGCGTCGATGCGGTGCCCCGCATCCTGCGCCCGGGCGGCATCACGCTCACGCAGTTGCGCGCCGTGGTACCGGAAACCCAGGGCGGGCCCGATGCTTACGCGCCGCGCGTGCCGGGCAGCGACGCGAAGCATTACGCGCCGACGACCCCGCTCAGCATCGTCACCAGCAAGACGCTCGAAGAAGTCGTGCGGCAGCTCACCGAGAACCACGAGAAGGTGGCCGTGATGGCCTGCAGGCCGCCGCGCGTCGCCAATCGCTACATGACCTGGATCAACGCCGGCCGCCGCGCAGACGTCTACGCGCGCGAGCTGTACGTCAACCTGCGCACGCTCGACAAGTCGGGCGCGCGCGAGATCCTCGTCGAGGAAGTCCCGGCAGGCGAGCAGTGGGACGCGGTGCGCGACCGGCTGCGGCGCGCCGCCTCGGCCGAGAACGTCGTCTCGGGCGACCCGGACATCGCCGCGCTGCGCGCCGAGCTCGGCGACGACGTCGGCCGCTAGCGGAAGGTCACACCCCATGCCGAAGGCCCCCGATATTCGCGCGCAGGTGGCCCGCCACGGCACGCCGCTCCTGCTCATCGACTGCGACGCCATCCGTCGCCAGTACCGCGCGCTGCACGATGCGCTGCCAGGGGTCAAGCTGTACTACGCGCTCAAGCCCCTGCCGCACCCGGCGGTGGTGGCCGAATTGCGCGACCTCGGCGCGTGCTTCGACGTCGCCACCACGGGCGAGATCAAGCTGGTGCGCGGGGAGGGCATCTCGCCCGAACGCTGCATCCACACGCACCCGATCAAGGCCGACAAGGACATCCGCGCTGCGCTGCGCTTCGGCATCCACACCTTCGTCGTCGACAACCCGGACGAGCTGCAGAAGTTCGTGCCGTACCGCCGCCGCGCAGAACTGCTGATCCGCGTGTCGTTCCGCAATCCCGCGGCGGTGGTGGATCTCTCGCGCAAGTTCGGTTGCGCGCCGAGCGCCGTGCCGACCCTGCTCGACATGGCCCAGGGCCTCGGCATCCGCGTGCGCGGATTGTCGTTCCACGTGGGTTCGCAGGTCGCCGATCCGGCGAAGTACGTCGAGGCGATCGGCGCCTGCCGCGAGATCATCGAGCGGGCCCACGAGGACGGTCTCGCCGACCTCGACACGCTCGACATCGGCGGCGGCTTTCCCATCGCCTATCACGGCTCGGCGTCGCCCATCGGCCAGTTCTGCCGCCCGATCCGCCAGGCGCTCAAGAAGCTGCCGCGCAAGGTGCGTGTCATCGCCGAGCCGGGGCGTTTCATTGCCGGGCCCGCGGGTACGAGCGTCGCGTCGGTGGTGGGCCGCGCGCAGCGCGAAGGCCGCTGGTGGTATTACCTCGACGACGGGCTCTACGGTTGTTACAGCGGCCAGCTGTACGACCACGCGCTGTACCCCCTCGAATGCCTCGGTGGCGACGGCCCGCCGCATCCAAGCGTGCTGGCCGGCCCGACCTGTGACAGCATCGACGTCGTGCGCGAAGACATCCCGTTGCCCGAACTGCAGGTCGGCGACCTGCTCGTGGGCCGCATGATGGGCGCGTACACGTCGGCGACGGGGACGGACTTCAACTTCATCCCGCGCGCGAAGATCGTGCCGTTCAACTGCCATGCCCGGAGCAGGCATGCGGATTGACGTCCTCGATCACGTCGCCGGCGCGCGGGCCGCCCGGGGCGTCGCGGTCGTCGTCGACGTCTTCCGCGCTTTCTCCGTCGCGCCGCACGCGTTTGCCGGCGGCGCATCGCGCGTCCTGCCGGTCGGCGAGATCGAGGAAGCCCTCGCGATGCGCGCGCGGATGCCCGGCGTCGTGCTGGTCGGCGAGCGGCATGCCCGCAAACTGCCGGGTTTCGACGCCGGCAATTCGCCGACGGACATCCTCGCGCTCGATCTGCGCGGCAAGGTCGTGGTGCACACCACGCACGCGGGCACCCAGGGGCTGGTGAACGCGACGGAAGCCGACGAAGTGCTGACCGGCGGATTCAACAATCTTTCCGCAGTGTGCCGCTACATCCTCGAGCGCGATCCGGCGCAGGTCAGCCTCGTGCGCATGGGACACGAGGCGCGCGAGCGCTGCGCCGAGGACGACCTGTACGCCGAGAGCCTGGTTCACATGCTCCGCGGCGGTCCGGCGCCGACGGTGGAATCGGTGCGTGACACGTTACGCGACGCGCCCGCGGCGCAGAAGTTCTTCGATCCGTCCTGCGACTGGGCGCCCGAGACCGACTTCGCGCATTGCACGGCGGTGGACAAGTTCGACTTCGTGCTGCGGCTGCGCCGTTCGGCGGGGCGTCCGGTCGAACTGGTCAAGCTCGCCGCCGGTGAAGGCTGAGACTCCCCGCGCCCGTGACCGGCATCGAAATCTTCGGCATTCCCTTCGAGTTCGCGCTGTTTGCCGCGACGCTACTTGGCGTCGCGCTGTTCCATGACCGCACGCTGCAGGTGGCGGCGACGGGTCTCGCGGCCGTGATTCTCTACAAGCTGCTCGCCACCGGGTTCCACGGGCACCCGGGCGTGCCCGGCCTGCTCGCGCACCTGCAGGCCGAGTGGGTGGTGCTCGCCAACCTGTTCGCGTTGCTGATGGGGTTCGCGCTGCTTTCGCGGCACTTCGAGCAGAGCCATGTCCCGGGCCACCTGCCGGCCCTCCTGCCCGACGACTGGAAAGGCGGCTTCGTACTGCTCGTGCTGGTGTTCGTGCTCTCGAGTTTCCTCGACAACATCGCGGCCGCGTTGATCGGCGGCACGGTCGCCGCAACGGTGTTCCATCGCCGCCTGCACATCGGCTACATCGCCGCCATCGTGGCGGCGTCGAACGCCGGCGGATCCGGCAGCGTCGTGGGCGACACCACGACGACCATGATGTGGATCGACGGCGTGAGCCCGCTCAACGTGCTGCATGCCTACGTGGCCGCAGGCGTGGCGCTGGTGGTTTGCGGCGTCTTCGCGTCGCGACAGCAGCAGGCATTCTCGCCGATCCAGCGAAGCGACGAGGAACGCGCGCCTGTTGACTGGGTACGGGTCGGTGTCGTCGCCTTCATCCTGCTCTCGGCGATCGGCGTGAACGTACTGACGAACGTGCAGTATCCCGAGCTGTCCGCTCGTTTCCCCTTCATCGGCGCAGCGGTGTGGGGCGCGCTGCTGCTCGGCGCGATCTGGCGCCGGCCGGACTGGTCGGTGTTGCCATCCACGCTGCGCGGTACGACCTTCCTGCTGTGCCTCGTGCTGTCGGCCTCGCTGATGCCAGTGGAGCGGCTGCCGGCGGCGTCCTGGCAGACGGCCTTCGGCCTCGGCTTCGTGTCCGCCGTGTTCGACAACATCCCGCTCACCAAGCTGGCGCTGGAGCAGGGCGGGTACGATTGGGGCATGCTCGCGTACACGGTTGGCTTCGGCGGCTCGATGATCTGGTTCGGCTCGTCGGCCGGCGTGGCGATCACGAACCTGTTCCCGCAAGCGCGCTCCGTGGGCGGCTGGCTGAAGGGCGGCTGGCACGTCGCGCTCGGGTACGTCGCGGGCTTTGCCGTGCTGATGCTGACGCTGGGGTGGCAACCCCATGCGCCGCACAAACCACCTCTCCCGATTGCGGCAGAGGTCGAACGCAGTTCGGTGAGGGCTCCGCACCTCTCCCGCTTGCGGGAGAGGTCGAACGCGCGGGTGAGGGTTCCACCTCTCCCGTCCGCGGGAGAGGTCGCCCGACAGGGCGGGTGAGGGTCGTTGATCCGGAACATCGTCTTCGACGTCGGCGGCGTGCTCGTCCGGCTGCATTACCAGCCGTTCATCCGCTACCTCGGCGAGGCGGGGATCGACATGTCGAACCTGCCGGCATGGCTTTCGACCGTGGACCTCGAGGGTCACGAGCGCGGCGAGATTTCGGGCCAGGAATTGTTGTCGCGCATTGCGGCAATGGCCGCGCGACCGCTCGACCCCGCGGACCTCACCGCACGCTGGCTGCAGATGTTCGAGCGCTGGGACGAGATGTTCACGCTCGCCACGGGGCTCATGGACGAGTATCGCGTCTACCTGCTCTCGAACGTCGGCGACCTGCACTGGGCGCACCTCGACGACCGCTACGGCATCGACAGCCTGGTGCACGGCGCGGTGGCGTCGTTCCGCGTGGGCGCGATCAAGCCCAGCCCCGAGATCTATCGCCGGACCGAGGCGACGTTCGGTCTCGAGCCCGCGGCGACCGTGTTCATCGACGACCTGCCGCAGAACGTCGCCGGCGCGCGCGGCTGCGGGTGGCAGGCGATCCAGCACTCGGACGCGCGGGCGACACGCGACCAGTTGCGCGTCCTTGGCGTTCGGCTGCCCGCCATTTTTGGCTCGGAGCGGTGATCGATGCAGGCAATCCCGATCACGGTGCTGCTGCTCATTGCGTCGAACGTCTTCATGACGCTCGCCTGGTACGCGCACCTGAAGAACCTGAGCGGCTCGCCGTGGTACCTCGCCGCGCTGGTGAGCTGGGGTATCGCGTTCTTCGAGTACATGCTGCAGGTGCCGGCAAACCGCATCGGGTACACGACGCTCACGCTCCCGCAGTTGAAGATCCTGCAGGAGGTCATCACGTTGTCGGTGTTCGTGCCGTTCGTGGTGTTCTACATGCGCCAGCCGCTCAAGCTCGATTACCTGTGGGCCGGCCTGTGCATCCTCGGCGCCGTGTATTTCATCTTCCGAAAATGAACGACACCGCGATTCACCGCCGCGTGGCCGCCTGCCGTGCGGGCACGGACCCGACGATCATCTGCCGCATGACGACGGGCTGGGCGGTGATGGGCGATCCGCAGGTGCTGCGCGGCTACTGCCTGCTGCTGCCCGATCCGGTCGTGCCGCATCTCGATGCACTGCCGCCTGGCGCGCAGGCCGATTTTCTCGCAGACATGGGCCGGCTCGGGCGCGCCGTGTTCGAGGTCACCGGCGCGCTGCGAATGAACTACGCCATGTTCGGCAACGTCGAACCTGCGCTGCACGCGCACGTGTTTCCTCGATATGCCGACGAGCCCGAGGCGCTGCGCACCGCCAACCCGTGGGGCTATGACTGGCGACAAGCCCCGCCATTCGATGCGGCACGCGATGGGGGGTTACTGGCGGCGATCCGCGCGAAGCTTGCGAACCCTCACCCGGCCTGACGGCCGACCTCTCCCGCGATATAGGGGACACTCACCAGGTTTCAGGTTTGGCGGGACCGAAAACCTGGTGAGTGTCCCCTATATCGCGGGAGAGGGTTACGGTGAGGGTCTTACCCGCCCGCCTTCAATTCGCGGATGAGGTCGCCGAGCGTGGCGACCGGCGCCGAGCAGGTCATGCCCCGGCAGATGTAGGCGACCGTTCCGGTGTGCGGCTTCTTGTCCGCCAGGCCCGGGGGCAGGCCGGTGGCGTCGGACGGAATCGCGACGATCACGCGCCGCGGGTCGTAATACTTGTCGAGTTCGCGCCGCCACGTCTCGATGTCATCTGCCGCGCCGCGCAACACCACGATCGCGGGCGGCGCGGTGAATTCATCGAGCGCCATCAGCAGGCTGGTGTGTCCGTGCGGATACCGCGCAACCACGGCAGATGCGGCGCGCAGCGTGCGTTCGGCCGCGTCGAGGTAGCGCGGCTCGGCGAGCAGGAACCCGAGGCGCACCAGCAGGCGTGCGGCCACGCCGTTGCCGGCCGGCGTCGCGTCGTCGCCGAACGTCTTGGGCCGGAGGATCAGTTCTTCGTGGTCGTCGGCGGTGAAATAGAAGCCGCCCGCCTCCCGGTCCTCGAAATGCGTCAGCATCGTCTCGACGAGCTCGATGGTCCAGCCGAGCGCTGCGGGATCCCAGCGCGCCTGCAGCAGTTCCAGGAGTCCCCACGCCAGGAACGCGTAGTCATCGAGATAGGCGGGGAAGCGCGAGCGGCCGTCCTTGTGCACTGCCAGCAGCCGCGACTCGTACCACGCGTGCTCGCGCAGGAAGTGCATGGCGCGCAACGCAGCGTCCGTGTACTGCGCGACGTCGAGCGAGCGCGATGCGGCGGCCAGCCCCGCGATGGCCAGCCCGTTCCAGCTGGTGAGGATCTTCTCGTCACGCCCCGGCCAGACTCGTCCGTTGCGGTAGTCGAGCAGCTTGGCGCGCGCAGAGTCGAGCAGCTCGCCCGCGGCTTCTTCCGACAAGCCCAGCTCGGTGGCCACCTCGGCCATCGACTTGAAGCAATGCAGGTGCCATTGGCTTTCGAAGTTCGGCGTGCGATCGAGCCCGAACCGCGCCGCAAACACGGTGAATTCGTCCGGCTCGAGCAGGTTCTGCACCTCCTCGCGGTTCCAGGCGTAGAACTTGCCCTCGTGCCCCTCGGAGTCCGCGTCGAGCGTCGAATAGAAGCCGCCGGCGGGCTGCTCCATTTCGCGCAGCATCCAGTCGGCGGTTTCCGCGGCCACGCGACGGTACATGTCCTCGCCGGTGGCGACCGCCGCTTGCGCCGATACGGCGAGCAGTTGCCCGTTGTCGTACAGCATCTTCTCGAAGTGCGGGATCATCCAGTACGGGTCGACGGAGTAGCGGCAGAAGCCGCCGCCCAGCTGGTCGTAGATGCCGCCCTCGGCCATGCGGGTCAACGTCAGCGACGCCATGTAGAGCGCCTGCAGGTCCGGTTCGTCGGCCCCGGCGCTCGCGCGCCAGGTGCGCAACAGGAACTCCATGTTCATCGGGTGCGGGAATTTCGGCGCCTGCCCGAACCCGCCGAAGCGTCCGTCGAACTCGTGCTGCAGTGTGGCGCGCGCCTGCTCGAGCACCGCGCGCGACAACGGCTCGGCGCCGCGATCCGGCGGTGGCAGCAGGTCGGCCAGGACCGTCACCAGCTTCGCGCCGTGGTCCTGCAGCTCCGTCTCGCGCGTGCGGTAGAACTCGGACACGCGCTCGAGCACCAGCTTGAACGGCGGCATGCCGTGGCGCGGCTCGTTGGGGAAGTACGTGCCCGTGAAGAACGGCCGGTGCGTCTGCGGCGACAGGAACACGGTGAGCGGCCAGCCGCCGCCCGACTGGTTGAGCACCTGGTGCGCGGTCTGGTAGATGCGGTCGAGATCGGGGCGCTCCTCGCGATCGACCTTGATGTTCACGAACAGTCGGTTCATGACCTCCGCGGTCGCCGGGTCCTCGAACGACTCGTGCGCCATCACGTGGCACCAGTGGCAGGCCGAGTAGCCGATCGACAGCAGGATCGGCTTGTTCTCGGCGCGCGCCTTCGCCAGCGCCTCGGGCGACCACGGGTACCACTCCACCGGATTTTCGGCGTGCTGCAACAGGTAGGGGCTGGTCTCTGCGGCCAGGTGGTTGCGATGCGCGGTCGGGCGGTTTTGCTGCATGGGAGAAGAGGGCGTCGGCTAGAATGGCGGCACTATAGCGGAAGGCCGCTGGCCGACGGCGGAATCACCCATGACGACTTCATCTGCGGCGCCGGATGCACCGGACGCCCTGCCCGAACTGCGGCTGCGCCATCGCGAGGACCGCCGCATCACCGCCGGCCACCTCTGGGTGTTCAGCAACGAAGTGGACACGGCCCGCACGCCGCTCACCGCTTTTGCGCCGGGGGCGATGTGCCGCGTGATTGGCGACAAGGAACGTTTCCTCGGGTACGCCTACGTCAACCCGCACGCGCTCATCTGCGCGCGCATCGTCGGCCGCGATCCGGAATTTGCGCCCGGCAAGTCCCTCGTCGTGCACCGCCTGCAGGTGGCCCTGGCGCTGCGCGAGCGCCTGTACCCGGAGCCGTTCTACCGGCTCGTCTACGGCGAATCCGACGGCCTGCCGGGCCTCGTGCTCGATCGCTACGGCGACGTGGTCGTCGGCCAGATCGGCACGGCGGGCATGGAGGCGATGAAGGCCGAGATCGTCGCGGCGCTCGGGAAGGTGATCCGTCCCCGTACGGTGATCTGGAAAAACGATTCGGGTGCGCGCGAACTCGAAGGGCTCGCGTCGTATGTCGAGACCGCCCATGGCGAGCCGGTCCACAAGGCCGTCGTGGTCGAGAACGGCGTCTCGTTCGAAGTGCCGATCGGCAGCGGGCAGAAGACGGGCTGGTTCTACGACCAGGCCGCGAATCGCCGGGCGCTCCTGAAGTACGTGCCCGGCCTGCGCGTGCTCGACGTGTTCAGCTACCTCGGCGCGTGGGGCCTCGCTGCGGCGAAGGCGGGCGCGAGCGACGTGGTCTGCGTCGACTCGTCCGCGCCGGCCCTCGAGATCCTGGAGCGTTCGGCGGCTGCCAACGGGCTGTCCATACGCACCGTTCGCGGCGACGCGTTCGACGCGCTCGCGGCCCTGCGCGATGCCGGCGAGAAGTTCGACGTGGTCGTGATCGATCCGCCGGCCTTCATCAAGCGCCGCAAGGACGCGCCGAAAGGGCAGGCGGCTTACCGCAAGCTCAACCAGCTGGCGATGCAGCTGCTGCCGCGCGACGGCATCCTCGTCTCGTGCTCGTGCTCGCATCACCTCGCGCAGGACGACCTGATCGACACGGTGCAGCAGGCCGCGCGTCATCTCGGGCGGTTTGCGCAGGTGATCGAAGTGGGCGGCCATTCGCCGGACCATCCGCTGCACCCTGCCATCCCGGAGACGCGCTACCTGAAATCGCTGTTCTGCCGGGTCGTGCACGACTGACCGGTCGCGAGGAGGCTGCGCGATGACCGATTCCGTGGTAATCAAGTTCTACACGCCGGTGAGCGAATCGAGCATCGGCGCGCTGATGAAGACCGTGGACCAGAGGCTGGCCGCCGGGACGAAGCAGTTCACGCTGCTGATCTCGACGACGGGCGGGTCGGTATTCCACGGGCTGACCGCCTACAACTATCTCAAGGGCATTCCCGCCGAGGTGATCACGCACAACATCGGCAGCGTTGATTCCATCGGGGTGGCGCTCTACTGCGCGGGCAGCCGCCGCATCTCCGTCCCGCAGGCGCGCTTCCTGATGCACCCGGTGAGCATGAACTTCTCCCAGGGCGCCAGCTACGAAGAGCCCAAGCTGGTCGAACTGGTCAAGAGCCTGCGTGTCGACATGGAAAACTGCGCCAGCGTCGTTGCCGCGAACACGAAGAAGAGCAGGAAGCAGGTATTCCATGCCATGCAGGCCCGCACGACGCTGGATCCCGACACTGCACTCGACTGGGGGCTGGTGCACGAGATCCGGCAGGAGCTGTTCACGGACGGGGCAGAAGTCGTCCCCATCCAGATCGGCACCTGACGCGCGCGGCAGGTAAAATGGCGGCCTCATGATCGTCTACCCCCACCCGGACCCCGTCGCCTTTTCGATCGGGCCAGTGCACGTGCACTGGTACGGGATCATGTACCTGCTCGGGTTCCTGGCGGCCTGGTGGCTGGCGCGTCGACGCGCCGCACAGCCGCATTCGAGCTGGACGCCGGTCGACGTGGACGACCTCATCTTCTACTGCGCCGTCGGCGTGATCCTCGGCGGGCGGCTCGGCTGGATGCTGTTCTACGGCACCGAGCGCATCTTCACCGAGCCGCTCAGCGTGCTCAGGATCTGGGAAGGCGGCATGTCCTTCCACGGCGGCCTGGTCGGCGTGCTGCTGGCGCTCGCGTATTTCGCCAAGCTGCGCAACCGCCGCGTCGGCGACGTGTTCGACTTCACCGCGCCGCTGCCTGCCATCGGCTTCGGCGCCGGCCGCATCGGCAACTTCGTCAACGGCGAACTGTGGGGCAAGCCGACGGACGTGCCGTGGGCCTTCGTCGTCGACGGCAAGGCGCTGCACCCGTCGCAGCTGTACGAGGCCACCCTCGAAGGACTGGTGCTGTTCGTGATCATGTGGTGGTTCACCGCCACCAAGCGGCCGCGCTGGGCGCCCTCGGGCCTGTTCCTGCTCTGCTATGGCGCCTTCCGCTTCCTCGTGGAGTTCGTCCGCGTTCCGGACGAGAACCGCGGCTACCTGCTGTTCGGCTGGGTCACGATGGGACAGATCCTCTCGACGCCGATGATCCTCGCCGGCATCGCGATGCTCGTCATAGCGTACCGGCAGAACCAGGCCTCGGGTAACTTCAAGGCCTGAGCCATGCGCCAGTACCTGGATCTGCTCCAGACCGTGCTTACGAGCGGCGCCGAGAAAGGCGACCGCACCGGCACGGGCACGCGCGCGCGTATTCGGCTGGCAGATGCGATTCGACCTCGACGCAGGCTTCCCGCTGGTCACCACCAAGAAGCTGCACCTAAAGTCGATCGTGCACGAGCTGCTGTGGTTCCTGCGCGGCGAGACGAACGTGCGCTACCTGCGCGAGCACGGCGTGACGATCTGGGACGAGTGGGCCGACGCGAATGGCGAGCTGGGGCCGGTCTACGGCGTGCAGTGGCGCGCGTGGCAGGCGGCGGACGGTCGCAGCATCGACCAGATCGCGCGCGCGGTGGAGCTGATCCGCCGCGACCCGGATTCGCGCCGCATCATCGTCAACGCGTGGAACGTGGGCGAGCTCGAGAAGATGGCGCTCACCCCGTGTCACGCCCTGTTCCAGTTCTACGTCGCGAACGGCCGGCTTTCCTGCCAGCTGTACCAGCGCAGCGCCGACATCTTCCTCGGCGTGCCGTTCAACATCGCGAGCTACGCGCTGCTCACCCACATGATGGCGCAGCAGTGCGACCTCGGCGTGGGCGATTTCATCTGGACGGGCGGCGACTGCCACCTGTACGCCAACCACTTCGAGCAGGCGCGCCTGCAGCTCTCGCGCGAGCCGCTGCCGCTGCCCCGGCTCGAGATCAAGCGCCGGCCGGCCTCGATCTTCGATTACCGATTCGAAGACTTCGAGATCGTCGGCTACCAGTCACACCCCGCCATCAAGGCCCCGATCGCCGTATGAAGAAAGCCAAGCAGAAGAAGCCCGCCCCCGCGAAGAAGCAGCCCCCGCACCACGCGCACATGCGCCGCGCCAAGAGCGCGAAGAAGGCGGCGGAGCCGATGTTCGAGGTGCGCCGCTCGCGCATCCACGGCCGCGGCGTCTACGCCACACGCCGCATTCGCAAGGGGACACGCGTCGTCGAGTACATCGGCGAGCGCATCTCGCACGACGTGGCGGACGACCGCTACGACCTCAAGGGCGACGATGACGGCCACACGTTCCTGTTCGTGGTGAACGACGACATCTGCATCGACGCGGGCGTCGGCGGCAATGCGGCGCGGTTCATCAACCACACCTGCAACCCGAACTGCGAGACGATCATCGAGAACGACCGCGTCTTCATCGATGCCATCCGCACCATCCAGCCGGGCGACGAGCTGGGCTACGACTACCAGCTGACGTGGGAGAGCACGGACGATCCCGAGGAGTTGAAGCTCTACGCCTGCCGTTGCGGCGCGCCGCAGTGCCGCGGGACGATGCTGGACGTGACGCCGCTCGACAAGAAGAAGGGCGCCAAGCGCAGGCGCTGAAGGCCGCGTGCCGCTCGTCTCAATCCTGGTGGCCACCGACGAGCGCGGCGCGATCGGCCGCGACGGCGGCCTGCCGTGGCACCTGCCGAACGACCTCAAGCGCTTCAAGGCGCTGACGATGGGCAAGCCCATCGTCATGGGGCGCAAGACCTGGGAATCGATCGGGCGGCCGCTCCCGGGCCGGGTCAACATCGTCGTCACTCGCCAGCCCGGTTACGCCGCGCCGGGCGCGACCCTGGCGGGCTCGCTGGATGCGGCGATTTCCGTCGCGGGCGACGTCGGTGAGATCTGTGTCATCGGCGGGGCCGAGGTCTATCGCCTGGCGCTGCCGCGGACGGGGCTGATTCACCTCACCCGGATTCACGCGACGGTGCCTGCGGACACGTACTTTCCGGAATTGGAAGCGGCCCGGTGGCGGGAAGTCGCCCGCGAAGATCATCCAGCCGACGAGAAGCACGCGTACGCGTACAGCTTCATCGAACTGCGCCGAGCGTGATCCGTTACCTCTCCCGCTTGCGGGAGAGGTCGCGCAGAGCGCGGGTGAGGGCTCTCTACCTCTCCCGCTTGCGGGAGAGGGCGTCAGCCGGCCCGCTCCTCGAACAGATCGGCCTGCCCGGCCGCGTCGGCCCCTTCGATGGCAAGCATCCGGAACTTGGTCTTCGCGCCGCCTCCGGCCGAGAAGCCCCCGAGGCTGCCATCGGATGCGAGGACGCGATGACACGGTACGATCACGGGATACGGATTGTGGCCCATCGCCTGGCCGACGGCGCGCGCGGCGCCCGGCTCATTCATTGCCGCGGCGATGGCTCCATAGGTCGTCGTCGTCCCGGGTGCAATCGTGCGCGCGACTGCGTAGGCGCGGCGCTCGAATTCGCCGAGCCCCTCGACGTCCAGCACGACGAACGACAGGTCCGTGTTCGCGCCGTTCAGCAGCGCGACGACGGCGTCGATGGCGCGCTGCACGTCCTCGGGCGGGTTGCAGACTTGCGCCGCGGGGCAACGCCCCTGCAGGCGCGATCGCGTGGCGGCCTCACAGTCTTCCGGCAACTGCAGGGCACAGATGCCGCGCGCGCTCCACGCGACCCCGCACAGGCCGAGGGCCGTCGTGAAGTACGCGATGCCCGTGGCGTGGTTCAGTAGGGCGACCCGCCGATCTGCGTGGAAGTGAGGACGCCCGCTTCGGCATTGACGACGTAGTCCGCGCCGCCCTTGCCGCTCCAGTGCGTCAGGTTGAAGGTGTTGCCGACCGTGATCCGGTGGACCTTGATGTTGCGGTAGGTCAGCGGTGTCTTCGGCTGGCAGATCTCCGGCGCACCGGAGGCCGAGAGGAAGTAGACGTTGCCGTTGCCGGTGACCGATGCGTCGCCGCCGACGAGCAGCAGCGCCGTCTGTTCGTCCACCGAGATTGCCCGCGGCGCGGCCGACCAGCCGTCGAGGTTGATCCGGCACAGGAAGGCGAGGTCGCGGCCCATGCGATCGCGCGCGCCGAAATGCGGATCGCCGATCAGGCCGTCGAGTCCGACGTTCACGAGGAAATCGCGGTCGAACGACATGTACCTGTTGAACGGGTCCGACAGCGCCTGGCTGGACGTGACACCCTGGCTCGCCTGGGCGGTGTAGACGAACTGCGTGAGCACGTTGAGGCCCGCGCTGGTCCCGCCGACCGGGGCGCCCGCATCGATTCGCGCCTGGATCGCCCGCTGGAAGTCCGTGCCTTTCCAGAAATTGACGTAGTTCGACTGGTCGCCACCCGCGATCCAGATCATCTCGGCGTTCTGCACGTACGCGACGTTGACCGGGTCGTTGGCCGCCGCGACGGAATCGACGATCACCGTCGCGACGGAATTCTCGTTGCCGCACAGGGCGGCGATGTAGTCGTTGTACGCGTTGGTGCCCGCGGCGCGCACGACCAGGAAGTCGCCGCCCGGGGCGCGGGTGCACATCCACTGGAAGGCCGCGTCCACGTCCGTGCTTCCGCCCATCAGGACGACACCGCCATTCATCGACACGGCCGTGGCATCGTTCGCGTCGCCCACGCGGTAATACGACTGCTTTTTCGCCGCGTCGGCCGGTGCGGCTGCGGCGAGCGCGATCAGCAGTGGAAGGACGAAGCGCTTCATGGGGCGGCTCCCTGTTGTTGTCCTGGAAGGATAAGGCCGCGCCGGTCATCGGCACAAACGAATCAACCCTTTCGCCGCTGGAGCGTTTGAAAGCCTGTCGCCGTCACGTGGGCGACGTTATGTGAAGGGAAAGCTGCCATGCGCTCGCTCGGAACCCTCGTCGCCACCGCGGCTCTCGTGCTCGCGGGTGCCACCACAGCCGGGGCGGCAAGCTACGACCCGCTGCGCCTGCCGGCCGTCGAAGCGCCTGCGCCCGTGGACCTGGAGGTCCACGACAAGGACCGCGATCGTGACATCCCGCTGCGCGTCTATCTGCCTGCCCAGGGCGGCCCTGCGCCGGTGGTGCTCTTCAGCCACGGCCTGGGCGGCTCGCGCGAAGGCAGCTCGTTCCTCGGCCGGCACTGGGCGGCGCGAGGCTACGTCGCCGTCTTCCTGCAACATCCTGGCAGCGACAGGTCGGTGTGGGAGGGGCAGGGCCGCGAGCAGGGCATGCGCGAACTGCGCAAGGCCGCGAACGTGAAGAACTTCAAGCTGCGTGCCGAGGACGTACCCGCGGTCCTTGACCAGCTCGAGCGCTGGAACGGCCAGCCGGCGAGCGTTTTGCGCGGGCGAATGTACCTCTCGCGTATCGGCATGTCGGGTCACTCGTTCGGCGCGATCACCACGCAGGCGGTCAGCGGACAGAGCTACGCCTCGGGAGGACAGCGCTTCACCGACAAGCGCATCGACGCCGCGATCCTCTTCAGCCCCAGCAGCCCCCAGCGGGGCACACCCGTGAGGGCCTTCGCCGACGTGAAGCTTCCGTGGCTGCTGATGACGGGCACCGAAGACCAGGCACCGATCGGTGACACCGTCGAGGGGCGTCTGGCGGTCTACCCGGCCCTCCCGCCCGGTGGCAAGTACGAACTCGTGCTCGATGGCGCGAAGCACTCGGCATTCACCGATCGCCCGCTGCCGAACGATTCGGGCGAACGGAACCCGAATCATCACCGCGCGATTCTCGCGATCAGTACTGCCTTCTGGGATGCCTGCCTGAAAGGTGACGTGCAGGCTCGCGCGTGGCTGGACGGCGAGGCGGTGCGGCAGGTGCTCGAGCCTGCCGACCGCTGGCAGCACAAATGAGGCCTGGGCCTTACGTTGCCAGTTCGGTGTGCAATGCCTCGACGAATCGCCAGGCATCGTCGTACCGGTTGTAGAAAGGCACGGGTGCGACGCGGATGACGTCCGGCTCGCGCCAGTCCGGCACGAAGCCGCGCCGGCGCAATCCGTCGAATACGGCGCGTGCCGCATCCCGGCTGCGAGCGAGGCGCAACGCGAGCATCGCGCCGCGCCACTGCGGGTCGGCCGGCGTCACGATGGCGACGTCGGGCCCCAGACGCTCGCGGATCAGGGCCTCGAGATATCCTGTCAGTGCCACGGACTTGCGGCGCAGGGCCGCGAGGCCGACCTGGTCGAAATGCTCGAGCGATGCGCCGATCGGCGCCATCGCGAGCGCCGTCGGCGTGCTCACCTGCCAGCCCGAAGCGCCTGGTGCCGGTTGGAACTCCTGCGCCATGCGAAACCGCGTCGCAAGGTCGTTGCCCCACCAGCCTGCGAGCCGCGGCAACGATGCATCCTTTGCGTGCCGTTCATGCACGAACGCGCCGCCGACGGCCCCGGGTCCGGCGTTTACGTACTTGTAATGGCACCACACGGCGAAGTCCGCCCCTGCGTCGTGCAACTCCAGCGGCACGTTGCCAATGGCATGCGCGAGGTCCCAGCCCACGGCACACCCCGCAGCGCGAGCCGCGCGGGTGATCGCTCGCACGTCGAGCACCTGGCCGGTGAGGTATTGCAGCCCCGGCAGCAGCACCGTCGCGACGCGATGGCCCTCGCGCGAGAGGGCCTCCATCACGTCATCGGTACGCAGCAGGTCCTCCCCGGGACGCGGCGACAGCTCGATCAGGTCGCGCGCCGGGTCGAGGCCATGAAACCGCACCTGCGACTGGGCCGCGTACCGGTCCGACGGGAACGCCTGCCGTTCGATCAGCAGCGTCGTGCGCGATCCCGACGGGCGATAGAAACTTGCGAGCAGCAGGTGCAGGTTCACCGTCAGCGTGTTCATCGCCACGACTTCGTGCGGCTGGGCGCCCACCAGCCGCGCGATCGGCGCGGCCAGGCGCTCCTCGTAACGGGCCCAGGGGCGCGGGCCCGAAAAATGGCCCTCAACGCCGCGCGCGCGCCATTCGCGCATGACTTCCTCGACGTAGTCGCCGGCCAGCACCGGCTGCGCGCCGAGCGAATGACCGCACAGGTAGACGAGTTCCCGTCCTTCATCGTCGTGGGGCAGCACGAAGCGGTCGCGCCAGGTTTGCAGTTCGTCGCCCGCATCCAGGGCGTGCGCATGTTCGCGATCGAGCCTCATGTCGTCGCCTCCTTCACCGGGTACAACACCGGCCGGCTCGGCGCGGCGTCCGCCGCGAAGGCGGGCACCTGCAAGTCGAGGAGATACACGCCGTCTGGCACGGCATTCGGGACGTACGCGAGTTCCGTGACCAGCGCTCGATCACGGCTCGCCTGGCGCACGTCCGACGATCCCGCGGGCAGGCCCCAATAGAGCCGATGCGCCGCGAGCGCTCCGCCGTCGTCCGCACGATCGAGGCTCGGCAGGTCCACGACCAGGGAGATCACGCCGCGCGCAACGATCCACTGGATGGCATCCGCGGTGAAGTACGGAGCCGGGCAAGGACCGGAGTACGTCTTGTGCCGTTTCGCGGCCTCGTTCGGCAGCGTCCGAATCGCCAGGGCCGTCCACGGTACCTCCACCCAAGGCAACACGGCCCCGGCGAGCGCCGACCGCGAGATCACCAGGTCCTCGGCATCGCAGGTCGCCGGACGGGTATCCCCGCTCGAACCGAGGCGTACGGGTTGCACGGTGACCAGTGCGGCGAGGCTGGGCGCCACGGGCGTGTACTGTGTCAGTAACGTGCGGTCGCCGGTCACATGTCCGACGCATTCTGTATGTGTGCCGTGGCAATGCGGCGCCAGGGTGTGCACGCTGCAGTTGCAGCTGGCGCCAGTGGCGACCTGCCCGGTAAAGCCACCCGCCTGCAGCGGCGTCGAACTCGCGGACGCCCCGGAAAAGAACTTCGGTTGCGGTCCATCGAACTCGAGCGCCGTTGCGAGGTCGAAACACTGTGCAAGGTGCGCGCGCCAGCGACGGCCGGACGAAGTGAATTCGAGGGTGTCCATGTCGCGGTGCCGTTCGGGCCCTCGGGCCGGCCATCGATGGTGGCCGTGCCGGGGGTTGAGTATAAGGTAGGCGACGGAGGGCAAAGCCATGCTTCGGTTGGATCAGGCGGCCAGGGTTGGAATTCTCGCGCTCGCATCGGGAGCCGCATTCGGGGCCCCTGCGACCACCTCGTCGCCGGCCGACGCCGGGGCGCTCAATGCGGTCTGGGTCGATCACGATTTGGCCTTCACGTACATGGGATTCACCACCCACTATTCATGCAGCGGCATGGAAGACAAGGTGAAGTACGTCCTCAAACAGCTCGGCGCCCGGCCCGGGTACAAGGTGACGTCTTCGGGCTGCGTCAACATGTCGGGGCCGGAAATCATGCCGCGGGCGCGCGTGCGGGCAGCGCTGCCGATGGAAGCGACGCCCGAGTTGCTGGCCCAGCTCGCAAAGGACCGCTCCACCCGTGAACTGGCCGCCAAGGTCGGCGGCAAGCCGGCCGCGAGTGCGGACGCGGCCACTGCGCAGTTTCCCGCTGTGTGGCGCACCGTGACGTTCGAGGGCACGCCGATCAGCGACGTGCAGGACGGCGACTGCGAGCTGATGGAGCAGCTCCTCAAGCAGGTGCTGAAGCCGATGGGCGTGCGCGAAGTGGCCGGCAGCTCGCTCTCATGCGTGCCGCACCAGGTGCCGCTAAACGCGGTGAACCTCAAGCTGCAGGTGCTGTCGCCGCGGGAGGAGCCCGCCAAGTCGGCGACGAAGGCGAAGCCTTAGCGTCAGTCGCCGTCGATCGGCAGCGCGCCCGAGCGATTCGGCACGGCAACGGGCGCCGACGCCACGTCGATGCGCTGTGCGGTGAGCGTGCCGCCCCAGACGCAACCGGTGTCTAGCGCGAGCACGCCGGCTTCGTCCCGATAGCCGAGCGCGGACCAGTGCCCGCAGACGATGCGCGCTCCCGCGGACCGTCGCCCCGGCACGCGGAACCATGGCATGGCTCCGGCCGGGATTTTCCCCGGCGCCCCTTTGAATTTCAGGAGCATCCGGCCGTCGCGCTCGCAGACGCGCAGGCGGGTGAAAGCATTGGTGATGAAGCGCAGGCGATCGGCGCCTTCGAGATCGTCGCGCCACAGATCCGGCTGGTTTCCGTACATGCGTGAGAACAGGTCGCCGCTGCGGTCGCTGCGCAGCGCCCCTTCCAGCTCCGAGGCGCAGGCCCGCGCCCGGCCAATGTCCCACTGCGGCGGCAGTCCGGCGTGCAGCAGGCTGGCCCCCAGGACGGCATCGTGGTGCATCAGCGGTCGCGACTGCAGCCAGTCCAGCAACGGTTCCCGGTCCGGCGCCTCCAGGATCGGCCGCAGGCCTTCGTCGCCGTCGCGCCAGTCGGCGTGGCCGCGCGCGAGTGCAAGCAGGTGCAGGTCGTGGTTGCCGAGCACGACGACCGCCGCGTCGCCGAGGGCGCGCACGCGCCGCAGCACGGCGAGCGATTGCGGGCCGCGATTGACGAGATCGCCGACGAACCACAACCGGTCGCGCGACGGATCGAAGGCGAGGAGGGCGAGGAGATCGTCGAGCTCGAGCGCGCAGCCCTGCACGTCGCCGACGGCGTACACGGCCATCGAGCGGCTCAGTTCAGCAGGCCAGGCATCGCGAGCGTGAAGGGCGCGATCGGTGCGTCGAAGTGCCGGCCGTCGTCGGCCACCATCCGGTAGCTACCCTGCATCGCGCCCACCGGCGTCTCGAGTATCGCGCCGCTCGAATAGCGGAAACCCTGGCCGGGCTGCAGGTGCGGCTGCTCGCCGACGACGCCTTCACCGGCGACTTCCTGCACCTTGCCGTTCGCGTCGGTGATGATCCAGTGCCGCGTGAGCAGGCGCGCCGGTACCGACCCCTCGTTGCGGATCGTGATGGTGTAAGAGAACACGAAGCGGCCTTCGGGCGGGCTCGACTGGTCCTCGACGTAATGCGTGATCACGTCGACGCGAATGCTGTGCTCCCCCTGTCCCGGCATGGCGCGCGCGACCCTCAGCCCGTCCTGGCGAGGCGCACGGCCAGCACGTCGCAGGGCGCCGCGTGCAGCACGGTGTCTTCGGTGAAATTGAACAGGATCGACATGCCGTGGCGTTCGCGGCTGCCGATGACGATGAGGTCGGTGCCGTGTTCGCGCGCGACGCGCACGACTTCGGTCTTGATGTTGCCGGTCAGCACCAGTTTCTCGGAGCCCGCGAGCCCCATCTTGGACGCGAGTTCGCCGATGCGCTTCTTCGCACGCTCGACGAGTTCACCCTCGATCTGCACGGCGGGCAGCAGGGCCTCGCCCATCGGTTCGACCGGCACGTACTCGACGACGTGCAGCAGCGTGATGGTGCCGGAGTTGCGCGCGGCAATGTCCTTGGCACGCTCCGTGATCTTTTCACTGTCGTCCGTCAGGTCGAGGCACAACAGGATTTTCTTGTATTCGCGCATGGTCCACTCCTGCAAACGCGGGTGAGACGCGTATGGGGATTATAGGGTTAGGCTTGGCGCTGACCAATCGTGGCTATTCTGGGGTGTCGACCCGGTCCGCGAGGGCCGCGAACTGCGCGGGGTGCAGGGTCTCGGCGCGGGCCCCGGGATCCACGCCCGCCGCGGCGATCGCCTCGGCAGAAAGCAGGCTGGACAACGAGTTACGCAGGGTCTTGCGACGCTGGGAGAAGGCGGCGGCCACGACTTTCGCGAATTTCTCGCGGCTGCGCAGCTCGAAAGGCGGCGTCCGCAGCGGCCGCAGCCGGAAGAAAGTCGAAATCACCTGGGGTGGCGGCGAGAACGCCCCCGCGCCGATGTCGAACAGCGGTTCGACCTCGACCAGCGGGGCGAGCATCACGGTCAGGCGGCCGTAGTCCTTGTTGCCTGGCTTGGCGGCCATGCGCGTCACCACTTCCCGTTGCAGCATGAAATGCATGTCCTCGATGGCGTCGAGTTGCGTCGTGAAATGGAACAGCAGCGGCGTGGAGACGTTGTAGGGCAGGTTGCCGACCAGCCGCAGGCGCGGTCCCGCGCCGCGCAGCGCGGTGAAGTCGAATTCCAGCGCGTCGGCGAGGTGCACGCGCAGTTCGCCCGGGCCGCAGCGCTGGCGCAGGAGCGGCACGACCTCGGGGTCGATCTCGATCACGTCGAGCGTTCCGGCTGCGGCAAGCAGGGGGGCGGTGATGGCGCCGCGGCCCGGCCCGACTTCCACGAGGCGCTGCCCGGCCTCGGGCGCAATGGCGCGCACGATCCGTTCGATCGTGCCTGGATCGTGGAGGAAGTGCTGGCCGAAACGTTTCTTCGCGCGCGGTTTCAACGGCGGGACCGGTGCGCCTTGGCCGCCAGCTCGACAGCCAGGTCGACGGCCGCGAGCAGGCTGCCCGGGTCACCCTTCGAGGTGCCCGCAAGATCCAGCGCTGTGCCGTGATCCACCGACGTGCGGACGATCGGCAGGCCCAGCGTGACGTTCACGGCATGGCCGAAGCTTGCGTGCTTCAGCACGGGCAGGCCCTGGTCGTGGAACATCGCGAGCACGGCGTCGACGCCCTCGAGGCGATGCGGCAGGAATGCCGTATCGGCCGGGACTGGCCCTTCGAGGCGCAGGCCCTGTTTGCGCAGCCGCTCGAGCGCGGGCGTGATCACTTCGATTTCCTCCCGGCCGAGATGCCCCGATTCGCCCGCATGCGGATTGAGACCGAGCACGAGAATGCGCGGGCGGCGGATCCCGAACAGCCGTCGCAGGTCGTGGTCCATGATGGTCAGCAGGTGCTCGAGCCGCTGCGGCTGGATGGCGGCGCTCACCTTCGCGAGCGGCAGGTGCGTGGTCGCCAGCGCCACCCGCATGCCGGCGCCGACCAGCAGCATCACCGGCAGCGGCGAGCCCGTGGCTTCGGCGAAGTACTCCGTGTGCCCGCTGAACGCGACGCCGCTGTCGTTGAGGATGCCCTTGTGGACCGGCGCGGTGACGATGGCATCGAAAGCGCCCGCCGCGCACCCGCCGATCGCCATGTCGAGCGTCTCGAGCACGTAGGCGGCATTGGCGATGTCCAGCGAGCCGGGTTCGCAGGGTCGCGCGCAACGGAACGTCGAGGGTCTCGACGCGCCTGACAACCCGGGTCTGCGCCGGGTCGAAGGCCGGCAGGGCCGGGACCCGGCGGACCTTGCGCAGGGAACGGTGGTAGAGGGTCTGGTCGCCGATCAATACGATGCGGCATGCAAGGCGAGTGCGAGCCAGCAGCGCAAGGCAGAGGTCCGGGCCGATGCCCGCCGGCTCGCCGGTCGTGACCGCGATGGTCGGCGGGGCCGCGCGCCTCGAGACGCGCCTGGGTGCGCTCGGCCTGCTCACATCCGGTATTCGACGAAGGCCTCGTCGCGCAGGCGGCGCAGCCAGATTTCCGTTTCTTCGTCGGCCCGCGCCTCGCGCAGCTGGGACACGCAGCGGTTGCGCGTGACGTCCTCGGAGGCGTCGTAGGTTCGGCGGCCGAGCAACTGCACGAGGTGCCAGCCGAATTTCGACTTGAAGGGCTGGCTCAGCTCGTTGTCGGCGAGCTTGTCGAGCTGCTGCTCGAATTCCGGCACGAAGGTGCCCGGGCCGACCCAGCCGAGGTCGCCGCCGTTGGCCGCCGAGCCCGTGTCCTCGGACGTCACCGAGGCAATGGCTTCGAAGCTCTCGCCCTTCTCGACGCGCTCGCGGATCCTGAGCAGCTTCTGCCGGACCGTCTCGTCGTCCGTGACTTCGTTGGTCGTCATGAGGATGTGGCGCGCGTGCACCTGCGAGACCAGCGCCGCCTGCGATGCGCCCCGCACTTCGAGCACCTTGAAGATGTGCAGGCCGCTCGGCGTGCGGATCGGCTCCGTGACGTCGCCGGCTTTCATGTTCGGGACCAGGTCGGCGACGAACGACGGCAGCTGGCCGGCCTTGCGCCAGCCGAGCGCGCCGCCTTCGAGCGCGGTGCCGGAATCCGAGTAGGAAATCGCGAGCTGCGAAAAGTCCTCGCCTTTGCGTGCGCGGTCGTACACGCCCTGCGCACGCGCCGTCTTCTCGGCGATCTGCTGCTCCGTGGCCGTGCCCGGAACGGCGACGAGGATGTGCGCCAGGTTGTATTCGTTGTCCGCGCCCGGCGAGGCCTTGCGCTTCGCAATGCACTGGTCGACCTCGCGCGGCGAAACGTACACGCGCGAGATCACGTCGCGCTGGCGCAGCATCTGCAGCGACATCTCCTTGCGCACGTCCTCGCGGTAGCTGCGATAGTCGATGCCCTGCCGCTCGAGGACGGCCGGCAGCTCGTCGAACTTGATGTTGTTGCGCTGCGCGACTTCCGTCATCGCCTGGTTGACCATCTCGTCCGAGACCTTGATGCCGAGACGGTCGGCGCGCTGCATCTGCACTTCCTGCAGCACGAGGCGCTCGAGCACCTGCTGGCGCAGGACGTTGCGCGGCGGCAGCTGCTGGCCCGCCTGCTGGATGCGCTGCGAGATGACCGCCATCTGGCTGTCGACCTCGCTGCGCAGGACGATCCCGTCGTTGACGATGGCGGCCACACCGTCGAGCAACACTCCCGTCGAACTCAGCTCCTTGGACTGGGGCCAGGCGGCGGCGGTGACGCCGAGGAGGGCGATGAACGCCAGAAAACGCTTGGGAATCAAGGGCATTTCAGGACCGGGAATCGGGCGGGAGCGCGGAGTATCCACGAATCGCATCGCGCAGGAAAGCTTCGTTGTCCACTCCGACACTGGACAGTCCCTTGAGTTCCAGCTGCAGGCCGATCGACGTATCGGAGGCGCCTGTCCGGCTGCTGACGAACTTGCGGCCGACCAGCCGCAGGGCCCAGCAGCAGGACGAGTACTCGAGGCCCACGAACTGGTCCAGCGACTTCTGCTCGCTGATCGAGTAGACCCAGCGCGCGAAGCCGCGCCACTGCTGCGTGATCGGCCAGGCCGCCGACATGTCGAACTGTTCCAGCAGATCGTGGCGGAAGCGATACCCGACGTTCACCACGCGATCGGAAGCGGGCCGGTACTGGACGAACACCTCGGACTTCTCGGTCCGCGTCTGGTCCGGATTCCACTGGTAGCCGAAGCGCGCGTTCCAGTTCTTGAAAGCCGCCAGTTCGAGTTCCGCGACCACGTCGGACGTCGACCGGTCGCGCACCGGCTCGTCGGGAAGGCGCACGCGCGGCGTTTCGAAGTAGAACGCCTGGCCGAGCGTGGCGCTCAGGTACTGGCGGCCGCGGCCGGCATCGAGCAGGCGCGTGGTCACGCCGAAGCTGACCTGGTTCGCGTCGCCGAGGCGGTCGCTGCCGACGTAGCGGTTGGTGCGGAACAGCTGCACCAGATTCAGGTCCGGAACGCCGGTGTCGAACACCGGCAGGTCGTCCTGGTTGCGGTAGGGAACGTACAGGTACAGCATGCGCGGCTCGAGCGTCTGCAGTTTCTGGCCCTTGGCACCCGCGGCGCGCTCGAACACGAAGCCGCCGTCGAGGCTCACGATCGGCGCCGACCGGCTCGGCGAGTCCGGGCCGCCCGGGTTGTCGGTGAGTGCATACTGCATGTAGTCCCAGCCGGCGCCTGCGGCGGCGAATGCGCCCTTGCGGTCGATACGCCATTCGAGCGATGGATTCGCCTCCATGCGTACGCCGTCGGGACCGAGGTCGCGCTGGAAATTCGTGACGTCGCCGAGGATGCTCGCGGACAGGCCTCCCGGCAGGTCGCGCCAGCGGCCGACGGCCGTGAACTGCGGCAGGATCGAGTAGGGGCGATCCGGGTCCGCGAGCTCGCGGTCGATCACCTGGTAGTCCTGCGCGCGGGCCCGCAGCGACCAGTGGTCGGTGTGGTGGCGCAGTTCCGCCAGGCGATTGAGGAACGTGACGCTGGTGCCCTCGAAGCCGATGCCGAAGTCTTCGAAGTAGTCGAGGTCGCTCACGTTCGCCGCGTCGATCACCAGGCGTGTCTGCGACTCGAAGCGCGTGACGTGGCGCAGCGAGACGAAGCTGCGCGCTTCGCCTGTCTGGTCGTCGTGCGGAAGGTATTCGCCGTCGAGAATGCCGCGGCTGCGCTCGGTGAGGTAGCGGAACTCCGGATCGATGCGGAAGCCGCGGTCCGAGTACCAGCGCGCGGTGAAGGTCGCGTCGTAGTTCTCGGCGATGTTCCAGTACCAGGGGATCGCCACCAGCGTGCCGCTCCTGCTGCTCGACCCGATGGTCGGGAACAGCAGGCCCGACTTGCGCTGGTCGCCCACGGGAAACGAGATCCACGGCGTGTAGAAGATCGGCACGCCCATGAATTCGAGCCGCACGTTGCGGCCCGTGCCGAGGCGCGTCTCCTGGTCGATCGAGATCTCGCCCGCGGCCAGCCGCCAGTCTTCGTTGCCCTTGGGGCAGGCCGTGTAACTCACCCCGCTCAGGTCGATCGTGCCGTCCTGGCGCAGGTTGGCATCCTTCGCGGCGCCGCGCACGGACCGGTCCAGCAGCTCGAACTCGGCGCCTTCGAACTCGCCCCCGGCATCGCCCTGGAAAGAGCCGCCCTGGCCCGTGACGTGCAACTGGGGATCGAGGTACTCGACGTCGCCGCGCAGCTGTGCGCTGCGCTTGCTGGCGTCGATCTCGGCCTCGTCCGCCGTGAGCAGCCTCTGCCCCATGCGGATCGTGACGTTGCCCCGCAGTTGCGCCGCGCCTTCGCGGTCGAGCGTGCCCGAGTCGCTGGTGACGTCGATGCGGGGGTCATCGGGGTCGGCCCGCAGCAGTTCCTCCAGCCGGGGATCGGTGGGGAGGGCGGTGCCGCAGGACAGCGAGCGTGCCGGTGCGCTCTGCGGATCGACCGCCTGAGCCGCATGGGCGGCCAGCAGGCCCGCGACGAGCAGGCTCAGCCGTCCCCGGAGCGGCGGATCGATGCGAACGGTCGGCGTCCTCGTCATTTCCGCAATTATAATTGCGCGCCCATTGCCCGTATCCGACTTTCCGGGGCCCTCTTGAACGATCACCGACCTGGCACCGCCGACCCGCGACTCGACCTGCTCCACCACTGGCTGCAACGCGATCTCGGCCTCGCCGGCTATTCGTTCGCGCCCGCTTCGGCCGATGCGAGCTTCCGGCGCTATTTCCGCGTCTCCCTCGCCGACGGCGCCACCCGCATCGTGATGGATGCCCCGCCGGACAAGGAGAACGTCGACCCGTACCTGCAGGTGGCCGCGATGTTCGGCGATATCGGCGTCAACGCGCCGCGCGTGCTCGAGCGCGATGCCCGCCACGGCTTCCTGTTGATGACCGACCTCGGCACGCGCATGTACCTGCCGGAACTGGCGAAGGACGGCCAGGCGGATTCGCTGTACGGGGACGCGTTCGATGCGCTGGTGCGGATCCAGTCGCGCGGGGACGCGCATTCGCGCCGGCTGCCTCCGTACGACGAAAAGCTGCTGCGCCTCGAGATGAGCCTCTTTCCGGACTGGCTGCTCGCGCGGCACCTCGGGCTCGCGATGACCGATGCAGAGGCGAAGATGCTGGCCTCGAGCGATCGACGCGCTGGTGGCGCTTTGCCTGGGTCTGCCGCAGGTGTTCGTGCATCGCGACTACCACTCGCGCAACCTGATGGTCTGCCCGGGCGACAACCCCGGCATCCTCGACTTCCAGGACGCCGTGCGCGGCCCGCTCACGTACGACCTCGTCTCGCTCCTGCGCGACAGCTACATCGCCTGGCCGCAGTCGCGGGTGGCCGCGTGGGCGCTCGATTATCGTCGCCGCGCTGCGGCGGCCGGGCTCGACACGGGCCGTGACGATGCTGAGTTCCTGCGCTGGTTCGACCTCGTCGGCGTGCAGCGCCACCTCAAGGTGGGCGGCATTTTCGCGCGCCTGTGGCATCGCGACGGCAAGGCGGGATACCTCGCCGACATTCCGCGCACGCTCCAGTACGCCGTGGGTTCGTGCGCGCGCCATGCGGATTTCGCGGCGCTCGGCGAGTTCATCGAGCGGCGCGTGCTGCCCGCCGTGATCGCGCAACTCGAAGGCGCGCCGCCGGTCGCGCGCGGATGAAGGCGATGATCCTCGCCGCCGGTCGCGGCGAGCGCATGCGGCCGCTCACGCTGACGCGGCCGAAGCCGCTGCTCGACGTGGGAGGCCGGGCGTTGATCGAGCATCATCTGCATGCCCTCGCAGCGGCGGGATATTCGCAAGTGGTGATCAACTTGTCGTGGCTCGGCGAGCAGATCTGCGGGTCGCTCGGCGACGGCTCGCGGTACGGCATCGAGATCCGCTACAGCGAGGAAGGCCCGGAGCCGCTCGAAACGGGCGGCGGCATATTCCGCGCGCTACCGCTGCTCGGCCCGTCCCCGTTCATGGTGCTGAACGGCGACGTCTGGACGACGTACCCCTACGCGCAGTTGCGCGAGCGACTTGAGCCGGGCGACCTCGCACACCTCGTGCTCGTGCCGAATCCGCCAGCACAACGAGCGGGGTGATTTCGTGCTGAGTGGCGGGCGCATGGTCGAAGGCGAGGCGGGCGAGCGCCACACGTTCTCGGGCATCGGGTTGTACCACCCGGCGCTGTTCGACGGTTGCCAGGACGGCATCTTCAAGCTCGCGCCGTTGTTGCGTAGCCGCGGCGCGCGAGGGTCGGGTCAGTGCGGAGCTCTTCGACGGCGACTGGCTCGACATCGGGACGCCGGAGCGGCTCGCGGCGCTCGATCGGCGCTTGCGCGGCGCAGTAGCGCGTCGCGATTCCGGCGGTCTTCGTTGAACGTCGGAGAAGAAGACGGGGCGAACCGGATCAGAATCCGCCGGGACGCCGCAAGTACGTCCCTGTAGGCTCCGCACGCGCCGTCCATGGCGCGTGACGGCCCGGCGGATTCGATCCGGTCCGCCCTCGTTGTTTCTCCGTAGCCGGCGGCGCGGTGGCGTCGGGGTGTCCTGCGCTGAATCCGTTGCGCCCGTTCCGCGAGATCCACACTTGGCTACGGAGAGCCCACCGAGGGCTGCCGGGAGGGGGTTCGCGCGGCCCTCCGCGGCATGGACGCCGCGGCGGGAGCCCCCATGGATGGGTTCACGGCGTCCGCGCGGGCCCCCTCCCGGCAGCCCCATCTGGTCCTCCGTAGTCGCGTGAGCGCCCCGAACGAATTCTCAATCCGCGACCAACGACAGCGCGCAGCGCGCCCGACGCCGTACAATTCACGCCCGCGCCACTAACGCGACCGACATGAGCGATTTCAAGGGCATACCCGTCGTCACCCAGCCCGCCGCACCCGGCCAGGAAACCGCGCGCCGCAGCGGCGAGAAGTACGTGACGCCCCAGGGCTTCACGGCCATCCGCGACGGCATCAAGGCGGCCGCGAGCGAGCCCGCGCCCGTCGCCCGCAAGCCGACGTGGCTGCGCGCACCCATGCCGGCCGGCCGCGGCTTCGAGAGCGTCAAGCAGACGGTCCGCGAGCATCGCCTCGCCACCGTGTGCGAGGAAGCCAAGTGCCCCAACATCGGCGAGTGCTGGAACGCCGGCACCGCCACGATCATGTTGATGGGCGAGGTGTGCACGCGGGCGTGCCGCTTCTGCGCGGTGGACACCGGCAATCCGCGCGGCTGGCTCGATGCCGAGGAGCCCGGCAATGCTGCGCGCACCGTGCAGTTGATGAAGCTCAAGTACGTCGTGCTCACGTCGGTGAACCGCGACGACCTGGGCGACGGCGGCGCGGCGCACTTCGCCGCGTGCGTGCGCGAGATCAAGGCACTGAATCCGCAAACGGCTGTCGAAGCGCTCACGCCCGACTTCCAGGGCGTGCTCACGGACGTCGAGAAAGTTGTGGACAGCGGCCTCGACGTGTTCGCGCAGAACGTCGAGACGGTGCGCCGCCTGACCCATCCGGTGCGTGACGCGCGCGCGTCCTACGAGCAGACACTCGCCGTGCTCGAACACGCGAAGCGTCACCGCCCGGAAGTGCTCGTGAAGACCAGCTTGATGCTCGGCCTTGGCGAGACCGATGACGAGATCCGCGAATCCTTGCGCGACCTGCGCGCAGCCGGCGTGGACATCCTGACTCTCGGGCAATACCTGCGCCCGACCGTGAATCACCTCGCAGTGGAGCGCTTCGTGCGCCCCGACGAGTTCGAGGCGTACCGCGAGTACGCGCTCTCGCTAGGCTTCCTCGAGTGCGTGGCCGGTCCGCTGGTGCGCTCGAGCTACCGCGCCGAGCAGGCGCTGGCACGCAACAACGCAGGCCTCGGCGAGGGCGGCATCGCCGTTCGCAGCTGAACGGCGCAATGGCCGAGCATCTCCCCGAGTCCGACATCGCCCTGCGCTGGCTCGGGCGGGCCGACTACGAGCCGACCTGGCGCGACATGCAGCGCCGCACCGAGATGGCCGATGACGACACGGCCGACGAGATCTGGTTCCTCGAGCATCCGCCCGTCTTCACGATGGGCATGAACGCCAGGCGCGAGCACCTGCTCGCGACCGGCGACATTCCCGTCGTGAACATCGACCGCGGCGGCGAAGTCACCTATCACGGCCCCGGTCAGCTCGTCGTGTATCCGCTGCTGCGCCTCGCAGCGTCACGGGCTCGGCGTGCGCGCGCTCGTCGAGGGCATCGAGCGTGCCGTCATCGAGACGGCGGCCGAGTGGGGCATCGAGGCGCGGGGCGATCGCAAGGCGCCGGGCGTGTACGTCGGGCAGCGCAAGCTCGCGAGCATCGGCCTGCGCATCAGGAAGAACCGTTCGTACCACGGGCTCGCGCTCAACGTGGCCATGGACCTCGAGCCGTTCGGGCGCATCAATCCCTGCGGCTACGAGGGGCTCGAGATGACGCAGTTGGCGGACCTCGGCGGACCGTCGGACTTGCATGCCGTGGCGTTGGCCCTGGCGCCGCACCTGACGGCGGCGCTCGGCCTCGATCAGAGGGCGACCAGCACCTGGCGGCAGGACGTGAGTTCGCGGTAGACGGCGTCGAGCTGCGCCTTGCTCTCGGCGCGCACGGTGCAGGTGAACGAGAGATAGCGCCCGTTGCTGCTCGCCCGCTCCTCGATGTGATCCGGCGCCAGCTCGCCGAAGTGCTTCGTCACGATGCCGAGCGCCAGGCTGCGGAACTCGTCCGTCGCCTGCCCCATGATCTTGATCGGGAAGTCGCAGGGAAACTCGAACAGCGTTTCCTCGCGCGGCGCGTCGGTCATGGCGCAAGCGCCGGCGTGCCGGCGATGTCGTCGAGGTGACGCTGCAGGCGGGCATACATGGCCTGCCACGCGCGGCCCGGTCTCCCGTCGCCGACGGGCCGACCGTCGATGCGCGTCACCGGCAGTACGCCGCGGCCCGCGGAAGCAATCCACACCTCGTCGCAGTGTGCCGAGCTCGGATACCGCGATCGGCCGGCTCTCGACCGGCCGCCAGTCCTTCGCGAGATCGACGATCGCATCGCGCGAGGTGCCCGGCAGGATGTGGTGGCTGTCGGGCGGCGTGGCCAGGACGCCTCGGGTCACGATGAACACCGTGCTCGACGAGCCTTCCATCAGCTCGTCCGTCTCGCACGAGCAGCGCTTCCGACGCGCCCTTGTCCTGCGCCTCCTGGCGCAGCAACACGTTGCCGAGCAGCGCCACCGACTTGATGTCGCAGCGGTCCCAGCGGATGTCCTGCAGCGTCACGGCCGCCAGGCCCTTCTCCAGCGTCTCGGCCGAAGGCGGGGGATACGGTCCCGTGAACGCGAAGAGGGTGGGCGGCGTGCCCGCGGGCGGGAAGAGGTGGTTGCGCCCGGATTCCGCGCCGCGCGTGACCTGCACATACAGCAGCTGTTCGGGTGCGCCGGCGCGCGCGGCCAGTTCGCCCAGCACGCCGCTCCACTCGTCGTGGCTCATCGGGTGCGCAATGCGGATCGCGTCGAGGCTGCGATCGAGCCGGACGAGGTGCTCGCGCAGGCGAAAAGGCCGCCCGCGATGGACGGGGACGACTTCGTAGACGCCGTCCGCGAACAGGAAGCCGCGATCGAGCGGCGAGACCCGCGCCTCGGAGAGGGGCAGGAACTCGCCGTTCAGCCACGCGGTCGGGAACGGCGCCGCCATCTCAGTGGAACCACAGGCGCACGGTGTCCCAGGCACGGCGGAAGAACCCGCCGGCCGGCACAGCCTGCTGCGGATAGAGGTCGTGCGCGGCGATCTCGGCGCCGTCCACCATGATCCTGGTCCTGCCGATCGGCTTGTCCGCGGCGAGCGGGGCGATCACCGATTCCGGCAACTCGAACTCGGCCTTCACGCTGCTCGCGTGACCGCGCTGGCTGGTGACGTAGAGATCGTCCTTCAGCACCAGGGCGACTTCGGGCGCGGCGCCCTTCCAGATCTTCACCTTCGTGAGCGGCGTGCCGGCGGCGTAGACGAGCTTCGACTCGTAGAAGTTGAATCCGTAGTTGAGCAGAGCGGAGCTGGCGTCCTCGCGGGCCTTCATCGAGTCGGTGCCCATGACGACGGAGACGAGGCGCATGCCGTCGCGCTTTGCCGAAGCGATCAGGCAGTAGCCCGCCGTTTCCGTGTGGCCGGTCTTGACTCCGTCGACGGTCGGGTCGCGCCACAGCAAGCCGTTGCGGTTCTGCTGCGTGATGCCGTTCCAGGTGAACTCCCGCTGCGAATACCACTTGTAGTACTGCGGGAACTCGCGGATGACCGCGCTCGCGAGGAGCGCGGCATCGCGCGCCGTCATGTAGTGCTCGGGATCCGGCATGCCCGCGGCGTTCATGAAGTGCGAGCCCGTCATGCCGAGTTGTTTCGCGTAGTTGTTCATCATCTGCACGAACGTAGGTTCCGTGCCCGCGACGTGCTCGGCGAGCGCGACGGTCGCGTCGTTGCCCGACTGCACGATCATGCCCTGGATCAGGTTCTCCACCGAGACCTGCTTGCCCACCTCGACGAACATCTTCGAGCCTTCCATCTTCCAGGCGTGCTCGCTGATCGTGACGTTGTCGGTCAGCTTGATGCGCCCTTCCTTGAGCGCCTTGAACACGCCATAGGCGGTCATCAGCTTGGTGAGGCTCGCCGGCTCCTGACGCGAATCCGGTTCGAGTCCGGCCAGCACGCGGCCGCTGCCCTCGTCCATGACGATGAAGCTTCGCGCCTGCAACTGCGGCGGAGGCGGGATCGAGGTCGTCGGCGCAGCCTGCGCGGCCGAGGCTGTCGGAGTTGCGGCGGCCGGTGCGGGTGCCGTCCCTTCCTTCCTTGAACAACCGGCGAAGGCGAGGGCCAGCGAGGCCAGGAGGGCAGGGAGGAGGATGCGTTCGGTGCTGATCATGCGGGGGTCACTTCGTGGAATGGGGTGTGGGGAGTTCGTGCGGCCCTTTACTCGGCGAACGATGCGTCGTCGTCCGGCGGCATCGAGCGGACGTGCGCCGCCTCGATGGCTTCGGCGAGGTCGTTCACGGCGCTCGCATACAGCAGGCTGCGGTTGTAGCGCGTGATCGCGTAGAAATTGGCGAAGCCTACGCGGTATTCGGTGCCGAAGGGCCGGCTGAGCGCAACCAGCATGGCCGGCGCGTCGTCCGGCAACCCGGCGTCGAACTTCAGGCCTCGCCTGCGCAGGGAAGCGACGGTCTCGGTGAGCGTGGGCTTCGACAGGTCGAGGCCCGCCAGGTCCGCCCCGGCGACGTCCGCGGCGGCCATCACCGGCTCGCCCGCCTTCCAGCCGTGTTCCTTGAGGTAGTTGCCCACGCTGGAGAAGACGTCCGGCCAGTCCGCCCACAGGTCGCGGTGGCCGTCGCCGTCGCCGTCCACGGCAAACTTGCGGAAGCTCGACGGCATGAACTGCGGGATGCCCATCGCGCCGGCGTATGAACCGAGCGGTGCGAGCGGATCGAGCGATTCCTCGCGCGCCATGAGCAGGAACTGCTCGAGCTCGCCGCGGAAGAACGGGGCGCGCGGCGGGTAGTCGAAGGCGAGCGTGGCGAGCGCATCGAGCACGCGGTTGCGTCCGGTGTTCTCGCCGTAGAATGTTTCCACGCCGACGATGCCGAGGATGTACTGCGGCGGCACGCCGCTCGTCGCCGCTTTCTCGAGCGCCGGTTCGTGGTCGCGATACGTTTCCACGCCGCGGCTCACGCGCCGCTCGGTGATGAATCGCTCGCGGTATTCCTGCCACGTCAGGGTCTTTTCCGCCGGGCGCGACATCGCGTCGAGGATGGATTTCTTCGATTCCACTTGCGCGAGCACGCCGCCCAGCGCGGCGGCGTCGAAGCCGTGCTTGCTCGACATTTCCGCAACGAAACCCGCGACGTCCTCGCGCCGGGCATCGAAGGCACGGCTGATCCCGGGTGCGAGCACGGCCAGCGCCAGCGAGGCGCAGGCAGCAGGCAATGCAGCTTTCGCCCGGCGCGGGCGATGAACGATCCGTGTCACGTGGAAACCAGTTTGCGGCGGGAGTGGACGGACATGAGGATACCGAAGCCGGCCATGAGGGTCACCAGCGACGTGCCGCCATAGCTCACCAGGGGCAGAGGCACGCCGACCACCGGCAGCAGGCCGGCGACCATGCCGCTGTTGACGAACACGTAGACCGCGAAGGTGAGCGTGAGGCTGCCGGCGATGAGACGCGAGAAGGTGTCCTGGGCCTGCGAGGCGATGTACAGGCCGCGCGCGATCACCATCATGTAGAGCGCCATCAGCACGAGGCAGCCGACGAGGCCCCATTCCTCGCCGATCACCGCGAAGATGAAGTCCGTGGAGCGCTCCGGCAGGAATTCGAGCTGCGCCTGGCTGCCGTTCATGTAGCCCTTGCCGAAGAGGCCGCCCGAGCCGATCGCGATCTGCGACTGGATCGTGTGGTAGCCGGCGCCGAGCGGATCGGTCTGCGGGTTGAGGAACGTGAGCACGCGCTGGCGCTGGTAGTCGTGCATGAAGTGCCACGCAACCGGCACGGCCGCCACGCCGAGCGTGCCAAGGCCGATGAGGTAGCGCGCCTGCAGCCCGGCCAGCAGGATCACGAGCCCGCCGCCGGCCGTCACCAGCAGGGCCGTGCCGAGGTCGGGCTGCTCCGCAATCAGCAGGGCGGGCACCAGGATGCCGACACCGACCACGACGATCGTCTTGAAGTCCGGCGGCAGCGGCCGGTCGTGCAGGTACCAGGCGGCGGCGAGCGGCACCGCGATCTTCATGATTTCCGATGGCTGGAAGCGCACGAAGCCTAGATTGAGCCAGCGCTGGGCGCCCATTGCCGTGTCGCCGGCAACGGCCACCGCGATCAGCAGCAGCACGCCCAGGCCGTAGAGGAAAGGCGCCGCGACGCGCATCACGCGCGGCGGCACCTGCGCGATGGCCGTCATGACGCCGAGGCCGAGGCCGACGCGGGCGGCCTGCCCGAAGAAGATGCCCAGGTTCTCGCCGGCCGCGCTGAAGAGCACGACGAGGCCGGCGATGCAGACGGCGAGCAGTGACAACAACAGCGCGTTGTCGATGTGCAGCGCTTCGAGCACGCGGCCAGTGAGGCTCAGCGTGCGCTGCGTGCGACTCGAATAGCCCGGTCCAGCGATTTCCCGTCTCATTCGTCGATGCCTCCGGCAGGCGGCGCAGCTGTGGTCGCGGCCGGTTCGCCCGCCGTTGCAGCGGGCGCCCGGGCCTCGGGCGGCAGCAGATAGGCGTCGAAGACCTTGCGCGCGACCAGCGCCGCCACGGAGCCGTGCCTGCCGTTTTCGACCACCACGGCGACCGCGAGTTTCGGCGCGTCGGCCGGCGCGAAGGCCATGAAAAGCCCGTGGTCGCGCAGCCGTTCCTGGACCTCGGACTCCTTGTATTTCTCATTCTGGCCGATGCTGAAGACCTGCGCGGTGCCGGTCTTGCCCGCGATCCTGTACGGCGCACCGGCCTGCGCGGCCCGCGCCGTGCCCCCCGCTTCGTTGGTGACGCCGATCATGCCGCCGATGATCACATCCCAGTCCCTGGGGTCCTTGAGCTCGACGGGCGCCAGCGCGCGCGGGGGAAGAACGGAGACCTTGCCCGTGACGGAACTGCGCGCGCTCCTCACGAGTCGAGGCTCGAAGCGCTGGCCCCGGTTCGCGATCGTGGCGGCGGCATTGGCGAGCTGCAGCGGCGTGAGGAGCATGTAACCCTGGCCGATGCCGGCGATCACCGTCTCGCCCGGGAACCAGACCTGCTGTTCCGGCTTCTTGTACGTGCGGCGCTTCCACTCGGTCGAGGGCACGAGCCCGGTGCGTTCGCCGAGGATGTCGATGCCCGTCTTCTGGCCGAGCCCGATTTCCGTGAGGAAGTCGTGCAGGCGGTCGATCCCGATCTGGTTCGCGACGCTGTAGAAGTAGGTGTCGCAGGACTGCACGATGGCGGTGTGCATGTTGACCGTGCCGTGCCCGGTCTTCTTCCAGTCGCGGTACCGGTGGCTCGATCCCGGGAATTGCCAGTAGCCCCGGCAGTAGTGCGTCGTCTCGGGCGCCATCACGCCATAGCGCAGGGCCGCGAGCGCAACCAGTGGCTTGAGCGTCGATCCGGGCGGATACACACCGCGCAGCGCGCGGTCGTAGAGCGGGATGTCGATGTCGTCGGCGAGCGCGCGGTACTCGGGCACCGTTAGCCCGCGCGCGAAACCGTTCGGGTCGAACGTCGGCGTGCTGACGAACGCGATGATGTCGCCCGTGCGCGGATCGATGGCGACCACGGCGGCGCGCTGGCCCACCAGGGCGTCCTCCGCCGCTTTCTGCACCCGGTAGTCGATGGACAGGTAGAGATCGTCTCCCGCGACGGGTTCCTTGCGCACGAGATCCTGCGCCCTGACGCCGACGCGCTCGACACGCCGGCCCTGCGCGTTCACCAGCAGTTGCTGGTACCCGGTCTGGCCGTGCAGCCGGTCCTCGTAGCTGCGTTCGATGCCGTTCTTGCCGATCAGCGTCGTGCCCGCGTAGTTCGCGACGTCGATGCGCTCCTCATCCTGCTCGCTGATGGCGCCGACGTAACCGAGCGCGTGCACGGTCGAGCCGAGGTTCGGATAGAAGCGGGTCAGCCGCGGCCGCACTTCGACGCCCTCGAGGTCGGGGCGGTTGACGGCGAAGCGCGCGAGTTCCTCTTCGGTGAGCTGCAGCTTGATCGGCACCGAATCGAAGCTGCGCCGCGCCATGATCGTCTTCTTCGTCCGCTCGACGTCGGCGGCGGCGAGCAGGCCGATGTGCACGAGCTTCGCGAGGGCTTCGTCCACGTCGGGCGTCTGCTCGCGAATCAGCTCGAGCTGGTAGGCCGGGCGGTTCAGCGCGAGCGCGACGCCGTTGCGGTCGTAGATCAGCCCGCGCGGCGGCGGTATCGGATCGATGCGGATCCGGTTGCCCGTCGACAGGTCGCTGAAATAGTCGTGCTTGACCACCTGCAGGAAGAAGAGCCGCGCGGTGAGTGCGCCGAGGCACAGGAAGATCACGATCGTCGCGGCGATCACGCGCCGGCCGAACAATCGCTGTTCGGCCCAGTGGTCCTTCAGACGTACGGAGCGTGCCATGGTCCTGGACGGCGCCGGCTCAGCCGGTCCGGCGCGTGAGCGAGTCGCCGGCCGCCACGATCAGCGGCCAGAGCAGCGCTCCGGACAACACGGGGAGCCAGCGGTTCCAGCCGGTGTAGCCGTGGCCGATGAGGCCGTCGGTCCAGAAGATGATGAAGTGATACAGCGCGAGCAGCAGCATCACCGTCGCGGCCTGGTGCAGGATCGGGAACATGCGCATGCGCAGCTGCAGACGGTGAGTCAGGAACGCGACGACGAGGAAACCGAGCGCGTGCTGGCCGAGCACCATGCCGCGCAGCACGTCAAGGAACAGGCCCGACAGCCAGGCGTAGCCGAGTCCCGCGATGCGCGGGCTCGTCAGGATCCAGTAGATGACCGCGAGGAGCGCGAGGTCGGGGCGCACCGGGTCGAGCCAGTCCGGCAGCGGGACGATGGCAAGCACCAGGCCGGCGGCAACGCTGGCCCAGTACAGGAGGCGGCGCATGAACATGGTCGGCCTCATTCGTTCGCCGTCCCTGCCGAAGCGGGCTTCTTTTCAAGGGCTTTGGCCGGGGTCGCCGGCGCCGCGGCCTCAGGTTCCGCCGGTTTCCCGGTCTCGAACACGGGCGGCTTGAACCACACCAGCAGCACTTCGCGATCGCGATCGAGCTTGGCGGTCGGCCGTGCTTCGACGAGCGCAAACGTCGCGGAGGCGGCGCGCTTCACCTTCGAGACCTGCGCCACGGGATAGCCGGGTGGGAACACGCCGCCCATCCCGGTGGAAAGCAGGAGGTCGCCTTCCTTCAGATCGCTCTCGACGGTGACGAACGGCAACGAAAGCTTGGTCGAGTCCCCAAGACCGACGGCGATGGTGCGCACGCCGCTGCGATTCGACTGCACGGGAATCGCATGTTCCGCGTCGCTGATGAGGATGACTTCGGACGTGCCTGCGTTGACTTTCGTGACCTGGCCGAAGATGCCGTCGCCGTCGAGCACCGCCTGGCCCTTGAACACGCCGTCCACCGCGCCCTTGTCGAGCAGCACGCGCTGGCGGAACGGGTCGAGGTCGACGTTCAGGATCGAGGCGACGAGCACGCGCTCCGCCACGCCCTGCGTCTTTTCGCGCATGTCGCGCAGGCGGCGGTTTTCGTCCTCGAGCACGGCGAACCGCTGCAGCTGCAGGTTCGCGAGCCGGAGCCGCGCGGTGAGTTCGAGGTTGTCCTGGCGCAGGCGGCTGCGATCGGCTACCGAGCCGCTCAGCCAGTCCCAGAACCGGAAGGGCAGGTCGACGCCCACCTGCACCGGGTACGCCGCGGCGGTCAGCCAGGCGCGGATCTTGCTGATCTGGTCGTAGCGCTGGTCCGCCACCATCAGGGCGATCGACGCGATCGCGAGCGTAATGAACGTCGCGCCGAGCGGCGGTCCGCGGCCGATGATGGGGCGTGAGTCGTGCGTCAGTTCGACCACGGCCGGATGTGGAGGGCTGTGCCCGTGCTCAATCCAGGCCGAAGAGGCCCGGACCGTGCTCGTCGATCAGCTCCAGCATCTTGCCGCCGCCGCGGGCGACGCAGGTGAGCGGGTCTTCCGCGACCACCACGGGAAGGCCCGTTTCCTCCATCAGGAGTTTGTCGATGTCGCGCAGCAGCGCGCCGCCGCCCGTGAGCACGATGCCGCGCTCGGCGACGTCGGAGCCCAGTTCCGGCGGCGTCTGTTCGAGTGCCGCCTTGACTGCGCCGACGATGCCCTGCAGCGGTTCCTGCAGCGCTTCGAGGATTTCATTGGAGTTCAGCGTGAAGCTGCGCGGCACGCCCTCGGAGAGGTTGCGGCCCTTGACCGAGATTTCCTTGACCTGCTGGCCCGGGTAGGCCGAGCCGATCTCGATCTTGATGCGCTCCGACGTGGCTTCGCCGATGAGGATGCCGTAGTTGCGGCGCACGTAGTTGATGATGGCTTCGTCGAAGCGGTCGCCGCCGATGCGGACCGACGCGGCGTAGACGATGCCGTTCAGCGAGATGACCGCCACTTCCGACGTGCCGCCGCCGATGTCGAGCACCATCGAGCCGCGGGCCTCGTGCACCGGCATGCCGGCGCCGACCGCGGCAGCCATCGGTTCCTCGATCAGGCGCACCCAGCGGGCGCCGGCGCCTTCGGCCGACTCCTGGATCGCGCGGCGCTCGACCTGGGTCGAGCCATAGGGCACACACACCAGCACGCGCGGGCTCGGGCGCACCATGCGGTTGCCGTGCACCTTGTCGATGAAGTACTGGAGCATCTTCTCGGTGACTGTGAAGTCGGCGATCACGCCGTCCTTCATCGGCCGGATGGCGGTGATGTTGCCCGGCGTGCGGCCGAGCATGTTCTTCGCTTCGGTGCCGACCGCCTCGATCTTCTTGCCGCCGCGGGACGGTTCCTCGCGGATGGCGACGACGGACGGCTCATTGAGGACGATGCCCTTGCCGCGCACGTAGATCAGCGTGTTGGCGGTGCCCAGGTCGATCGAGAGGTCGTTGGAGAAGTAACCCCGGAATTTCTTGAACATTTAAAAAATACGAGCAGGAGTGAGGGAGCGCGGTGGTCGCGCGGAAGTGGCGGCAATTTAACCATTGTCAGGACTTTCGGCAAGGCGACGTGTATGATTTGTGACGGGTTTTTCCTGCCCAATCGAGCTTTCCGCATGAGCCTGACTCGTTCCCAGGTCGAGGGGATCGCGCACCTCGCCCGCCTCGAGATCGCCGAGGCGCAGATGCCCGTCTACGTCGACAGCCTGTCGAAGATCATCGACTTCGTCGAACAGCTGGCCGCGGCCGACACCGATGGCGTCGAGCCCATGGCCCACCCGCTGGCGGACCAGGTCCAGCGCCTGCGCGCCGACGAGGTCACGGAGACCGACCAGCGCGAGAAATTCCAGCAAAACGCGTCGAGCGTCGCGGCTGGCCTCTATCTCGTGCCCAAAGTCATCGAATAGCCGATTCCCCGATCATGTCGCTGCACACCCTGACCGTCGCCGAACTCGCGGCCGGCCTCAAGGCCCGCCGGTTTTCGAGCCTCGACCTCACGCTTCACTTCCTCGGCCGCATCGAGCGGCTGGCCCCGGAGCTGAACGCCTTCGTCACCATCACGGCCGACCGGGCCCTCGCGGACGCCCGGGCGGCCGACGAAAAGCTCGCCAAAGGCCAGGGCGGGCCGCTGGCCGGCGTCCCGATCGCCCACAAGGACATCTTCTGCACGGACGGGATCCTCACGACCTGCTCCTCGAAGATGCTGTCGAACTTCGTCGCGCCCTACGATGCCACCGTCGTCGAGCGCTGGCGGGCGGCGGGTACGGTCCTGCTCGGCAAGACCAACATGGACGAATTCGCGATGGGCTCGTCCAACGAGACGAGCTTCTACGGCCCGGTGAAGAACCCCTGGGACCACAAGCGGGTCCCCGGCGGCTCCTCGGGCGGTTCGGCGGCAGCCGTGGCCGCCTGCCTGGCGCCCGCGGCCAGCGGCACGGATACGGGTGGTTCGATCCGCCAGCCGGCCTCGCTGACGAACCTGACGGGCATCAAGCCCACCTACGGCCGTGTTTCGCGCTACGGCATGATCGCGTTCGCCTCGAGCCTCGACCAGGCGGGCGTCCTCACGCGCTCGGCCGAGGACGCTGCGCTGCTGCTGCAGGCCATGGCGGGGTACGACCCGCGCGATTCCACCTGCGTCGATGCGCCAGTGCCGGACTACGCCGCCGAACTGGGGACCCCGCTCAAGGGCCTGCGCGTCGGCATCGCGCGCGAGTTCTTCGGCAAGGGTCTCGACCCGGCGGTCGAGAAGTGCGTGCGCGAGGCGATCGACCTGCTGAAGCGCGAAGGCGCGATCATCAAGGACGTGAGCCTGCCGAGCCTGCCGCTCTCGGTGCCGACCTATTACGTCGTCGCCCCGGCCGAGTGCTCGTCGAACCTCTCGCGCTTCGACGGCGTGCGCTTCGGCCACCGCTGCGAGAGCCCGCGCGACCTGGCGGACCTCTACAAGCGCTCGCGCGGCGAAGGCTTCGGCGCCGAGGTGAAGCGCCGCATCATGACCGGCACCTACGTGCTGTCGGCCGGCTACTACGACGCCTACTACCTGAAGGCGCAGAAGTGCCGCGCGCTGATCGCCGCGGACTTTGCCCGTGCATTCGGCGAGGTCGACGTGGTGCTGAGCCCCACGGCGCCGACGGCCGCGTTCGGGATCGGCGCCAAGACCGACGACCCGATCACGATGTACCTGAACGACATCTACACGATCGGCGCCAACCTGGCGGGGCTGCCGGCCATCTCGATCCCCTGCGGCTTCGTCCGCGAGGGCGGCAGCGAGTTGCCGGTGGGCCTGCAGATGGTCGGCCCGCACTTCGGCGAGTCGCGACTGCTGTCCGTCTCGCACCAGTACCAGTTGCTGACCGAGTGGCACCTCCGCGTGCCGCCGGGTTACGAGTATCGCCATGGAATGGGAAACCGTCATCGGGCTCGAGATCCACGCCCAGCTCGCCACGAAGAGCAAGATTTTCTCGGGCTCCGCCACCGCATTCGGGGCCGAGCCGAACACTCAGGCCAACCTCGTGGACCTCGGCTACCCGGGCGTGCTGCCGGTGCTGAACGGCGAGGCCGTGCGCATGGCCGTGAAGTTCGGCCTTGCGACGGGCGCGAAGATCTCGCGCCGCTCGGTCTTCGCGCGCAAGAACTACTTCTACCCGGACCTGCCGAAGGGTTACCAGATCAGCCAGTACGAGCGCCCGGTCGTCGAGAACGGCTCGCTCGACATCGTGCTCGAGGACGGCTCCCGCAAGACCATCGGCATCACGCGCGCGCACCTCGAAGAGGACGCGGGCAAGTCGCTGCACGAGGACTTTCACGGGCTGTCGGGCATCGATCTCAACCGGGCCGGTACGCCGCTGCTGGAAATCGTCTCTGAACCCGACATGCGCTCGGCGAAGGAAGCCATCGCGTACCTCAAGAAGATCCACACGCTGGTGCGCTACCTCGAGATCTGCGACGGCAACATGCAGGAAGGGTCGTTCCGCTGCGACGCCAACGTGTCCGTGCGGCCGAAGGGCCGGGCGGAGTTCGGCACGCGTGCGGAGATCAAGAATGTCAATTCGTTCCGCTTCGTCGAGCGCGCGATCAACTACGAGGTCGAGCGCCAGATCGAGCTGCTCGAGGGCGGCGGCAGGGTGGTGCAGGAAACGCGGCTGTACGACCCGGACAAGGGCGAGACGCGCTCGATGCGCTCGAAGGAACAGGCGAACGACTATCGCTATTTCCCGGATCCCGACCTGCTGCCGCTCGCGATCGGCGAGGACCTGATCGACGCCGTGCGCAGGACGCTTCCGGAGCTGCCGGACGAGAAGGCCGCGCGCTACATCCGCGACTACGAGCTATCGGCCTATGACGCGGGCGTGCTCACCGCGAGCAGCGAGATGGCCGGGTTCTACGAGACCGTGGTGCGCAAGCTCGGCGGCCAGCCGAAGCTCGCGGCCAACTGGGTGATGGGCGACCTCTCGGGCGCCCTCAACAAGGAAGGCCTCGAGATCGGCCAGACCCGCATCGACGCAGACAAGCTGGCGGGCCTGCTCGCGCGCATCGTCGACAACACGATCTCCGGAAAGATCGCCAAGGAAGTGTTCGAGGCGATGTGGATCGAAGGCGCAGCGGCGGACGCGATCATCGAAGCGAAGGGCCTCAAGCAGATCACCGACACGTCGGCGATCGAGAAGGCCATCGACGAGGTGATGGCGAAGAACCCGGGCCAGCTGGCCGAGTACCGCTCCGGCAAGGACAAGCTGTTCGGCTTCTTCGTCGGCCAGGTGATGAAGGCCACGGGCGGCAAGGCCAACCCCGCCCAGCTGAACGAGCTGTTGAACCAGAAACTGAAGTAGGCGGCAGGCACATAGGCTATGGGCTATAGGTCAGAGGCGTACGCCGTTCCTGTTCCTGCCTATAGCCTATAGCCTATAGCCTATAGCCTATAGCCTTTGTAGCCTCTCGGGATTACCTATGACCGTCATCCGCGAAGACGACTTCATCCAGAGCGTCGCCGACGCGCTGCAGTTCATTTCGTACTACCACCCGCTCGATTACATCGAGCACCTCGGTCGTGCCTACGAACGCGAACGCAATCCCGCGGCGAAGGACGCCATCGCGCAGATCCTCACCAATTCCCGCATGTGCGCCGAGGGGCGCCGGCCGATCTGCCAGGACACGGGCATCGTCAACCTGTTCCTGAAGGTCGGCATGAACGTGCGCTGGGACGCGAAGCGCAGCCTTGCCGACATGGTCAATGAGGGCGTGCGTCGGGCGTACAACCATCCCGACAATCGCCTGCGCGCGTCCGTGGTGGACGATCCATTGTTCGCCCGCAAGAACACCAGGGACAACTCTCCGGCGGTGTTCCACGTCGAACTGGTGCCGGGCGACGAAGTCGGGGTCACCGTAGCGGCCAAGGGCGGCGGCTCGGAGAACAAGTCGAAGTTCGTGATGCTGAACCCGAGCGACTCCGTGGTCGACTGGGTGCTGAAGACGGTGCCGACGATGGGCGCCGGCTGGTGCCCGCCCGGCATGCTTGGGCTCGGCATCGGCGGCACCGCCGAGAAGGCCATGCTGATGGCGAAAGAAGCGCTGATGGACCCCATCGACATGCACGACCTGCTCGCGCGCGGCCCGCGCGACAAGGCAGAGGAACTTGCGCATCGAGCTGTACGAGAAGGTGAACGCGCTCGGTATCGGCGCGCAGGGCCTCGGCGGCCTCACCACCGTGCTCGACGTGAAGATCCACATGTATCCGACGCACGCGGCATCGAAGCCCGTCGCGATGATTCCGAACTGCGCCGCCACGCGCCACGCGCACTTCGTGCTCGACGGCAGCGGTCCCGCGGTGCTCGAGCCGCCGTCGCTCGACGCATGGCCCAAGGTGACCTGGAGCGCGGGCGGCAACTCGAAGCGCGTCAACCTCGACACGCTGACGCGTGAGGAAGTGCTGTCCTGGAAGCCGGGCGACACGTTGCTGCTGAACGGCAGGATGCTCACCGGCCGCGACGCCGCGCACAAGCGCATCGCCGACCTGTTCGCGAGCGGCGAAGGCCTGCCGCCGGGCGTCGATTTCACGAACCGCGCGATTTACTACGTGGGCCCGGTCGATCCGGTTCGCGACGAGGTCGTCGGGCCCGCCGGTCCGACGACTGCGACGCGTATGGACAAGTTCACGGACATGATGCTCGAGAAGACGGGCCTCCTGGTGATGATCGGCAAGTCCGAGCGCGGCCCGGTTGCGATCGAATCCATCCGCAAGCACAAGGCCGCCTACCTGATGGCGGTGGGTGGCGCGGCATACCTCGTCTCGAAGGCGATCCGCGCGGCTCGTGTCGTTGCCTTCGGCGACCTCGGCATGGAAGCGATCTACGAGTTCGACGTGAAGGACATGCCGGTCACCGTGGCGGTCGACGCTGCCGGCACGTCGGTGCACAACACCGCGCCGGCGGAGTGGTCCGAGAAGATCCGCACGCTCAAGATTCCCGTGCGGGTCGCCTGACGGCATGCCCGCGACCGACACGCTCCGGCGCTTCGTCTTCGAGCGCTATCCCTTCCGGGGGCAACTGGTCCATCTCGGGCCGGCCTGGAAGGCGATGATGGAGCATCACGACTACCCGCCGCAGGTGCGCGATGCACTCGGCGAGGCGGTCGCCGCGACAGCCCTGTTGTCGTCCACGCTGAAGTTCTCGGGTCTCCTGTCGCTGCAGTTGCGCGGCGAGGGGCCCATGCACCTGATGTCCGTCGAATGCACGGACGGTCTGGCCATGCGGGCCGTGGCGCGGTTTCGCGATCCCCCGGACACCAGCGACCTGCGCGTGCTCTCCGGAAACGGCACGCTCACGGTCACGGTCGAAAGCGAGAACGCGGCGAACCGCTACCAGGGCATCGTGCCGCTCGCCGGTGCTTCGATCGCCGATTGCCTGCGCGAATACTTCGAGAGCTCAGAGCAGTTGCCCACGCGGTTGTGGTTGCGCGCGGACGCAGAGGGCGTGAGCGGCCTGCTGCTGCAACGCCTGCCGCTGCAGTCGAAGCCCTCGGCCGTGCCCGAGTCCGGCGTCGGAGCGGTCCCGGCGGACGAGGTCGAGGATGCGTGGCTTCGCGTGCAGCTCGTAGCCGACACGGTCACTCCGGCGGAACTCGGCGACCTCGACGATCGCGACCTGCTGCGGCGCCTCTTCGCCGAGGACGACGTGCGCATGTTCGAGGGATCTCCGGTCTATTTCCGGTGCCGTTGTTCACGCGAAAGGGTGGAGAACATGCTGCGGTCGCTCGGCCGCGCCGAGGTCGATTCGGTCGTCGCCGAATTCGGGCAGGTTGAAGTGCGTTGTGAGTTCTGCAGCCGAGCCTATCGCCTCGACGCCATCGATTGCTCGCGGCTGTTCTCGTCGGGCCCGGTCCTGCCGACCGACGATTCCGTCACCCATTAGAGAGCGCGGAGTTTCGTCTTCAGGACCTTGCCCCCGGCATTGCGGGGCAGCGCGTCCGTATAACGAAAGGCCTTGGGGACCTTGTAGCCCGACAGCGTGCGTCGGCAGTGCTGGTCCAGCTCGTGCGGCGCCACGTTGCTGCCGGCGTGCACGGCAACGTAGGCCACCAGCGCCTCGCCCCAGCGGTCATCCGGCACGCCGATCACGGCCGCTTCCTTCACGGCCGGGTGCCGATGCAGGACTTCCTCGATCTCGCGCGGATAGACGTTGATGCCGCCCGTCACGACCATGTCTTTCCTGCGATCGACGATGTAGAGGTAGCCGTCGGCATCGCGGCTGGCCAGGTCGCCGGCGCTCACCCATCCGTCGCGCATCGCCGCTGCCGTTTCGTCGGGCTTGCCGAAGTAGCCGTTGAACAGGTACGGCGAGATCGAGTACAGCTCGCCGACTTCGCCGTCCTTCACCTCTGCGCCCTGGTCGTCGAGCAGGCGCACGCGGGTGGGACCGAACGGGTGCCCCACGCTTTGCTTGCGCGTGAGCTGGTCGCCCGGGCGAAGATTGGTGACGATGCCGGCCTCGGTGGAGCCGTAGGTTTCGTGCAGCCTGCCGTCGCCCCAGTACCCGACGATCTTCTCCTTCGTCGCCTGCGGCAGTGCCGCCGCGTTCGACATGATCGTGCGCAGCGCCGTTGTCCTACCGCGGTGCCGGTCGAGGAAGGCCGTTTCCAGCGCGAAGATGGCGTGGAAGTGCGTTGGCACCATGAAGACGCCCGTGTAAGGCGCGGTCGCGAGCTTCTCGACGACGAGGGCAGGATCGAACTTCGGCAGCACGTCGACCGTTCCGCCCGTGTACAGCGTGGCCATGATGAACGCGAACCCGGCGCCGTGCGCGAGCGGGGCGATGCCCAGCTGGAAGTCGTCGGGGCCGTAGCAGCCGTACTCCATCGCCATGCCGTGAAACGTCAGCACGCGCGAGCGATGCGAGATCAGGATGCCCTTCGGCTGGCCGGTCGTGCCCGAGCTGTACACGAGCGTGAACGGATCGGTCTCCTCCAGGTCCGGGTGCGGGCCGCAAGGCAATGCGGAGGCCAGCCAGGCTTCGTACTCATCGCCGATCAACAGCACGCGTTCGACGGTCGCCGCTCGAGCCGCATGCGCAGTCTCCGCCAGGCTTTCGTGCGCGATCAGCAACCGGGCGCCGCAGTCGTCGCAGGCCGCGGCGATCTCGGCCGGAGTCGATCGTGCGCTCAGCGTTGCCGTGATCAGCCCGGCATCCGAGGCGCCGCAAACGATCTCCGGGTACTCGATGCAGTTGGGCGCCAGCAGCGCGATGCGATCGCCCTTCTGCAGGCCCAGCCTCGACAAGGCGCCGGCGACCCTGCGGATCCGCGAAGACAATTCGCCATACGTGAGGCGCGCGCCTTCGCACAGGACGGCCGCCCGGCGCGGCCAGCGCTCGGCGCTCGCGTGCGCGCCGTCGGACAGCAGCAACGGCCGGTAGGTCGTCGGGCGACTCGAGGCGCCGGGCACCGGATTACCTGCGCGGCAGCCGCTTGAAGACGGCGAGGGCGTTCTCGCGCATCAGCCGCCGCCGCGACTCCGGCTTGAAGCCGAGCGCGGCAATCTCCTCGACGGCGCGCTCCGGGTCGACCACCGGCCAGTCCGTGCCGAACAGCACCTTGTGGCTCCCGTAGGTGTTCGCGTAGTGCACGAAGGGCTTCGGCCAGTGCTTCGGCGCGTAGGCATCGCCGCCGAGGTAGACGTTCTCGTGCTTCCAGGCCATCGAGATCGCCTCGTCCGTCCAGGGCACGCCCACGTGGATGCCGATGAGCGTGAGTTCCGGGAAATCGATCGCGACCGGATCGAGGCAGATCGGCCGGCCGACCGACGGCAGCCGGCGATGCCGCGAGTACACGAGGTTGTGCCCGATCTGCAGCATGATCGGCACGTCGAGTTCGGCGCACTTCGCGTAGTACGGGTAGTACTTCGCGTGATCCGGCGCCAGGCCGAACCAATGCGGGTACAGGTGTGCGCCGACGAAGCCGAGATCGTTCACCGCATGGGCGAGTTCCCGTAACCCGGCGATCCCGCGCGTCGGATCCACGCCGGCGAGGCCCGAGAAGCGGTCGGGATGTTTCGCGCAGATCTTCGCGACCCGTGCGTAGGGAATCTCGAACGAGCCGCGCACGTCGAGGTCGCCCGCGCGCACGGCGATGAGCAGCGACCGTTCGATGCCGGCGCGATCCATCTTGCGCAGGTAGTCCCGCACGGGCACGCCGCCCCACAGGCGCTTGTCCATGCGCACCTGCTTCTTGAAGCTGATCGTCGAGGCCGGTCTGCCCCTTGCGCACCGCTTGCGGGTCGTAGAGGTTGCAGACGATGTCGATTGCGCCGGCCATCCGCATTCCTCCGTGATGTCGGGAGCGTTGTCCCTGCGTTCGATCATGGTCTTGCGCCACCGCGGCTGACAAGCGTTCGCTGCGGCCGCAAGGCGCCCGCCCGTCCATGGATATGGACGAGCGGTCCACGCGCTTGCTTGACCCCTCCCGGCGCGGGGTGTACTTGATGCATCGTCAATCGAGTCGCCGACAGGGCTGCGACGGAGGATTACCCGTGAGACCGCACGTCGAACTCATCCAGGCCCGCGACCTGTGCTGGCATCCCGCCGAACTGCACCTCGGTGACGGCCGCGCACGCCAGATCAACCTCTCTTACGACGAGGAGAGCGGTGCCGCATCGACCGAAGTCGTCTTCGATTCGGCCTGGCACCGCCCGTCAGGCTTTCACAACGCCGACGTCGAGTGGTACGTGAAGACCGGCGCCGTGAAGGTCGGCGAGACGATCCTCGGCCCGGGCGGCTATTTCCGCGCGCCGAAAGGCCTGTGCGTGCCGGCCATCTCCGTGCAGGCAGGTACCGTGGTGCTGCTGTTCCGCGAGTACGGCGACTGGGGGTTCTCCGCCTCGACGAAGAACCAGTCCGAATTCATCGCGCGCGGCGGCAACACTGTCTCGGACGAGCCGGGCGAGCTGACGATCATGGACACCGAGCAGTTCGAGTGGATGCCGAACCTCTACGAGGGCGACACGCAGCGGTTCCTCAAGCTGAAGCTGCTGTACCACGATCCGTCGCCGGCCGACGACAACAACAAGGGCTTCGTGACCATCCTGTGCTGGGCACCGCCCGGCTGGTCGGACAACCGCATGGTGCACCATCCGGTGTTCGAGGAAGCGTATTGCCTCGACGGCAGCATGGACTACAACTTCGGCAGCCTCGACGCGGGGACGTATTTCTTCCGGCCGGCGAAGGTGAAGCACGGCCATTTCATGTCGGGCGAGGAGCGCGGCTTCACGGGCATCTTCCGCCTCGACGGCGCGCTCATCAACTGGATTACCGTCAACGAGCGGATCGTCGTCGAAGGCGACTCGCTCAATTACGACCCGGTGAGCCAGGGCGCCGTGATTGCGGGCATCCCGGTGCGCTCGCGCACCACCGGCAAGTGGAGCCTGGACGGGCAATAGGGGCAGGACGATGGAGCAACCACAAGTCGACATGTCCCAGATCCGGGGGGACTGGCACTTCCACATGAACTACGTGAGCCACGCGATCGACGTGACGCTCGCGCGCGGCATGAAGGAGTGGTCCGGGCTCGCGGACGCTGCGCCGCCTGCCACGCTCGATGCTCTCGTCGGGCAGTTTTCCGCGCAGTGGGATCGTATCGCCGCTGATCGCGATGCCAGGGGCTCGATCCGCATCGAGCCGCCGGTGGTGGCGGAATTCGAGGGTGCGTGCCGCGCCACGAAAGAGCCCTGCGATGCGTGGGTCCGCCGGCATGCCGCCGGGTCCAAGCATCTCGCGGACGTGAAGGCCTTCGCCGAATCCTGCCGCCAGTTGCGTGCGCTCTGCGACGACCTGGACCTGATGCGCGAACAGAAGCCCTAGGATTGTTCGCCGCCCCGGCCGGCGGCTCAATGCGAGTGCTTGCCCCCGGCACCGTGCGTGTGCGTGACGCCGTCGTGGCTGTGCGTGTGCCCGCCATGACCGTGGTCGTCGTGCGAGTGCGCGGGCCCCGAATCCAGCGTGTGACCGAGCAGCTTCGGCTTGCCGCCGCGCGGCTTGCGGCCCTTCTCCGGCGCCGCGGGCTTGCGCCAGCCCGCGCCCTTCAGCTGGAAGCTCGGAGTCGACAGCAGCTTGCGCAGCCCGAGCTTGCCGCACTCGGGACACTTGCGCAGCGCGCCCGCGCCCGCTTTCTGCAAGGCATCGAAGCGATGGCCGCAGGCCGAGCATTCGTAATCGAAGATGGGCATCGCGGCGTCCTCGCGGGCCGGCGGTCTCAGGGGCGCTCGGCCGTCGCCGCGCCTGGAGTCGGCTGCAACGGGATGCGCAGGCGCCCGACGCACTTGCGCAGGACTTCGGCGATCTGGTCTTCGCTCCGGCGGACACGCGCCGCAAGACCGCCCACGGCGATGACGAGCGGGCGACCGCCGGGTTTCGAGCGCACCGCGACCGCGATGGCGCCGGTATCCGGAAACAGCCGTTCATAGCCGACGGCGTGACCGCGTTCCCGCGTGGCGCGCACCTCGGCCAGCACCTTCGCGATCTCGACACGCCGCGCGCCGTCGCCGCGCCGGTGATTCGAGCGCTGCACGAGCCGCCGGATCGTGTCGTCCGGTTCCGTGGCGAGCAGCGCGATGCCGATCGCCGTCGAGAAGATCGGCGCAGGGATGCGCTCGTTGACGTTCAGCGAAATGGGAAACGTGCCCGGCAGCACCGTGACGAACTGCATGTCGAAGCCGTTCTGCATCGACAGCGTGACCGTCTCGCCGGTGCGGTCGTTGAGTTCCTCGAGGCGCCGCGGGATGTCGTCGCCCGTCACGGGCGTGTCCGGGATCCACTCGCCGAGGCTGGCGACCTTGGGGGAGGGGAAGTATTCGATGGAGCCCGGGTCGACCGTCAGGTAACCGAGCGAGGCGAGGCTGCGCAGCAGCACGTTCGTGCTCGACTTCGGCCAGGCGAGGCGGCGCGAGATTTCGGCGGCGCCGAGCGGCGTGCGCTCGGCGGCAAACAGCTCGAGGACGCGCAGGGTGCGTCCCGCGGATTTCACGACACTATCGATCGCCATGTGCTCGTTTCCGTCGCCGATCCTGTCCGTCCACATATGTGGTTAGAGTCGTCCTGCCTTGCGGACGTGCTGCCTGAGCGGATCTTAGGACGCGCTGCTCGTACCCTGCAATGGGAGTTCGCTGCCGGGCCGGTCGCGCCAGTGCCGCTTGCCGGCGAGCGCCCGGTCGTACTCCGCGCGGCTCAGGATGTTCTCGTCGAGCAACATGTCCGTCTCGCAGTACCGCCGGAAGAAATCCTCGGTCGCCTCGCGGGACGAGAGCACGTGGTCGCGGATGTAGTTGATGTCGATGTTCATGCAGACGGCGCCGACGATCCCATACGGCTCGCGCAGGATCGGCACGGTGGTGCACTTGAAGCGACGCGCGCCGATCTCGAGACCGTAGTTGAGCTTGTCCTGGTTCAGCAGCCGGCGACGTTTCAGGTCGATCACGAGCTTGGTCGTGCCCATGCCCTCGGTCCGGCCGGTGACCTCGCCACCCGCGATGCACGTGATCGACCGCGAGGGATTCACGAGGTCGTGCAGCAGGATCTCGATGCCCATCTGCCGGAACGTCGACCCGAACAGCCGCACGATGCGCCGGTAGTTCTCGAGGTACTCGCTGCTGTCGGCCATCACCTGCTGGCCGTGGTACCGGGCGTAGAGCTTTTCGTAGTCCTTCAGCGCCTCCGGGGAGAGCTGGTACCGCGCGCCGTTCTGCTCGCCGATGACGATCATCTGGGCGGCCGCGGTGGCGTCGGCGTGCTTGAGCAGGTGTGTGACCCCGCGCTCGAACTGCTCCGCACTGAATTGCGGAAACCCGTCGGCGTCGGTGACGAAGGGGTAGAAGTCGTACTGCTCGAGGTTGCGCCCCTGCAGCTGCCGTCGGACTCGCCATCGGCCGATCAGATAGCCGACGGCAAACACCACCAGTGACACGAGGAGGTTGACCCCGATGTCATGGGCCAATGACGTGACGGTCGACTCCGGCATGGGTCCCCCAGGGAAAGCGTTCCTGCGTAGCGATCCTAGACGTAAACGGCCAGTCCAAGGGATGCGCAGGCTGGAGCAGCCGGTATCGCTGTTTCCAACCGTTCCCGCCTAAAGAATATGTCTAATTACAAGTGCTTAGTCGATGGCAGGGTTTTCCTTGTCATAAGAATAAAGATATGTTGATATCTACAAATGGAAGATTCCTTCGATATCGTCCTTGCCGACCTCCGCGCCGTCGCAGAGTCCTCGCGCCTGCGGCTGCTCGCTATCCTCGCCCGCGGAGAATTCTCGGTGACCGAGTTGACGCGCGTCCTCGGCCAGAGCCAGCCGCGCGTTTCGCGCCACCTGAAGTTGCTGTGCGACGTCGGCCTGCTCGAGAAATTCCGCGAGCAGCACTGGATCTACTACCGAGTGCCGGCGGAAGGGCGGGGCGCGCGATTCGCCCGTGACGTGATTGCGCGACTCGATCCTGCGGACCCGGTGCTGACGGGCGATGCGGAGCGCGTCGCGGCGATCCTCGACGAGCGTTCGCGCGGCGGGCCGGGCGACGCTCCTGTCGATCCTGTCGAACTCACGGCAGCGCTGGCCGAGACGCTCGGTGACCGCGGCCGAGCCAACCTGTTCTATTACGGCGCTTCGCCCGGCGACGTGCTCGCCGGCATCTCCTCGCGCGCGCGGAACGTGGTCGGCATGCACCCGTCGCGCATGGAAGTGCAGCGCGCCCGTGCGGCGCTGCATTCGCGAGGCTTCAGCCACTGCGTGCTGCAGCAGGGCGATCTCGCCGCGCTGCCTGCGCTCTCCGTGCGCTTCGATGCCGCGATCATCGACCGCGTGCTTGCCGTCAATGCGCGGCCCGTCGACGGGATTCGAGAGGTCGCACGCATGTTGACTGGCGAAGGGCAGTTGTTGCTCGTCGAGGACTACGACGCGCTCGAGGAGCGCGCCACGGATGGCAATCCGATCTCGCTGCTGCGGGCCTGGCTCGCCGACGCGGGTCTCGCGTGCCGCCGCGTCCAGCCGCTCGACCTCGATGGTCGCCACCTGTTGCTGGCCGTCGCGACGTTCGATCGCGTCGCGGCCGCCGCCTGACATCCGCTTTTCCCACGGAGTTTCCCGCCATGATGGCCATGCCCGTCGACAGCGCCGCCGGCCGCGCGCTGCCTGCCGCCTCATTCGAGTTCTTTCCGCCCAACGACGACGGCATGGAGCAGTTGCTCTGGGAGTCGATCCAGCGCCTCGCACCGCTGAAGCCGCGGTTCGTTTCGGTGACCTACGGCGCGGACGGCTCCACGCGCGAGCGCACCCACAACGTCGTCGCACGCATCCTGCGCGAGACGGCGCTCACGCCCGCGCCGCATCTCACGTGCGTCGGAGCGCCCGCCGGCGAGGTCCTCGACATTGCGCGCGGCTACTGGGACATGGGGGTGCGGCACATCGTTGCGCTGCGCGGCGACATGCCGCCTGGCCAGACGACGTACCGCCCGCACCCGGATGGTTTCGCTTTTGCCGTCGACCTGGTACGCGGATTGCGCGACATCGGCGATTTCGACATCTCGGTGGCGGCCTATCCCGAGGTGCATCCGGAAGCGCCGAGCCCGCGGTTCGACCTCGACAATCTGCGCGCGAAGATCGACGCGGGCGCCACCCGCGCGATCACACAGTTCTTCTTCGATACCGACGTCTTCCTGCGCTTCCGCGACCAGTGCGCGGCGGCGGGCATCGATGCGCAAATCGTGCCGGGCATCCTGCCGATCACGCGCTTCCCGCACATGCTGAAGTTCGCCAAGCGCTGCGGCACCAGCGTGCCGGACTGGCTCGTGCATCGCTTCGACGGCCTCGAGGACGATCCGGAGACGCGCCGCCTGATCGCGGCCAGCTTCGCCATCGAGCAGGTCAAGCGCCTGCAGCAGCACGGCGTCGACGAGTTCCATTTCTACACGCTGAACCGCGCCGAACTGACCGTAGCCATCTGCCACGCGCTGGGCGTGCGCGCGCCGGCGGGCCGCGCCGCCGCGATCGGAGTCTGAGCCGATGCTGCGCCCCGAGCGCGTCCGCGAATTCCGCCGCCTGCTCGGCGAGCGCATCCTCATTCTCGACGGCGCAATGGGTACCGTCATCCAGTCGTACCAGCTTGGCGAGGGAGACTACCGCGGCGAGCGGTTTCGCGACTCGACGCGCGATCTCAAGGGCAACAACGACCTGCTGGTGCTGTCGCGCCCCGAAGTGATCGGCGAGATCCACCGCCGCTACCTCGAGGCCGGCGCCGACATCATCGAGACCAACACATTCAACTCAAACGCGACCTCGCAGGCCGACTATGGCACCGAGGCACTGGTGCGCGAGCTGAATCTCACGGCGGCGCAGATCGCGCGCCGCGCGGCCGACGAAGTGGCCGCCCGCACGGGCCGGCCGCGTTTCGTCGCGGGCGCCCTGGGGCCCACGAACCGTACGGCGTCGCTGTCGCCACAGGTCAACGATCCGGGCTACCGGAACATCACGTTCGACCAGCTGGTGGACACCTACCAGGAAGCGGCCCGCGCGCTCATCGAAGGTGGGGCGGACCTGATCCTGGTCGAGACGATCTTCGACACGCTGAACGCGAAGGCCGCGCTCTTCGCCGTGCGGCACGTGATGGAGGAGATGAAGGTCGACCTGCCGATCATGATCTCCGGGACCATCACGGATGCGTCCGGCCGGACCCTGTCCGGGCAGACGGTCGAAGCGTTCTGGAACTCGGTGCGTCATGCGCGCCCGGAGGTGATCGGGCTCAATTGCGCGCTCGGCGCGCGGCAGTTGCGGCCCTATGTCGAGGAACTCGCGAGGGTCTCCGACGCTTACGTCTGTGCCTACCCGAACGCCGGGCTGCCGAACGCGTTCGGCGAATACGACGAGACGGCTTGCGAGACGGCGGACCTGGTGAAGGAGTTCGCGACCAGCGGGTTCGTGAACATCGTCGGCGGCTGCTGCGGCACCACGCCGGAACACATCTCGCACGTCGCGGAGTCGGTGGCCTCGGTACCGCCGCGCCGACCGCCCGTGCTGGAGGTGCGCTGCCGCCTGAGCGGCCTCGAGCCGCTCAGTATCGGCCCCGACAGCCTGTTCGTGAACGTCGGCGAGCGCACCAACGTCACGGGGTCGGCAAAATTCCGTCGCCTGATCGAGGCCGACGATTATGCCGGTGCGCTGGAAATCGCCCGCCAGCAGGTTACGAGCGGCGCACAGGTGATCGACGTCAACATGGACGAGGGCATGCTCGACTCGGAGAGCGCCATGGTGCGCTTCCTGAACCTCGTCGCGGCCGAGCCGGACGTCGCCCGCGTCCCGGTGATGATCGACTCGTCGAAGTGGACCGTCATCGAGGCGGGCCTCAAGTGCCTGCAGGGCAAGGGCATCGTCAATTCGATCAGCCTCAAGGAAGGTGAGCGCCCTTTCCTCGAGCAGGCAAGGCTGGTGCGTGCGTACGGCGCTGCCGTCGTCGTCATGGCGTTCGACGAGCAGGGGCAGGCGGACACGGTCGAGCGCAAGGTCGGGATCTGCAAGCGCTCTTACGAGCTGCTGACCGAGACCGTCGGGCTCCCGCCCGAGGACATCATCTTCGACCCGAACATCTTCGCCGTGGCGACCGGCATCGAGCAGCACGATCGCTACGCGCTCGATTTCATCGAGGCGACGGCCAGGATTCGCGAGGCCTGCCCGCATGCGCTCGTGAGCGGCGGTGTGAGCAACGTGTCGTTTTCCTTCCGCGGCAACGACGTCGTGCGCGAAGCGATGCATTCCGTGTTCCTCTATCACGCGATCCGCAACGGCATGGCCATGGGCATCGTCAATGCCGGCCAGCTGGCGATCTACGAGCAGATCGACCCGGAACTGCGCGAGCGCGTCGAGGACGTGGTGCTGGCGCGGCGGCCGGACGCGACCGAGCGGCTGCTCGAGATCGCCGGGCGGTTCAAGGGCGAGGCCGGACAGAAGCGTGTCGAGGACCATGCCTGGCGTTCTCTGCCGGTGCTGAAGCGTCTCGAACACGCTCTGGTGAAGGGCGTCGACGAGTTCATCGTCGAGGACACCGACGCGGCCCGGCTCGAGCTCGGCAATCCGCTGCACGTGATCGAAGGGCCGCTGATGGCCGGCATGAACGTCGTCGGCGACCTGTTCGGGGCCGGCAAGATGTTCCTGCCGCAGGTCGTGAAGTCCGCCCGCGTCATGAAGAAGGCGGTCGCGTACCTCGTGCCGTTCCTCGAGAAGGGCAAGGACGGGGCGAGCCGCTCGAACGGCAAGATCGTGATGGCCACCGTGAAGGGCGACGTGCACGACATCGGCAAGAACATCGTCGGCGTCGTGCTCCAGTGCAACAACTTCGAGGTGATCGACCTCGGCGTCATGGTGCCGGCAGAGCGCATCCTCGAGACGGCGCGCCGCGAGGGCGCCGACATGATCGGACTCTCGGGGCTGATTACGCCGTCGCTCGACGAGATGGTGCACGTCGCGAAGGAAATGAAGCGGCAGGGGTTCAAGGTGCCCCTGCTGATCGGCGGGGCGACCACCTCCCCGGCGCATACAGCCGTGAAGATCGATCCCGAGTACGGCGAAGCCGTCGCGTACGTCAAGGACGCGTCGCGCGCCGTGGGCGTGTGCCAGTCGCTCATCACGCCGGAGAGCCGTGCCGAAATCACCACGAAACTGAAGGCCGATCACGCGCAACGGCGCGAGCAGCACAAGGGCCGCAAGGCCAAGGCGCCGGCGTTCACGCTGCTGCAGGCGCGCGCGAACCGGTTCAGCTGCGACTGGTCGGCGTACAGGCCGCCGGTGCCGAAGATGACCGGCGTGCGCAGGATCGAGAATGTTCCGCTCGACGAGCTGGTGCGCTACATCGACTGGATGCCGTTCTTCAATGCGTGGGAATTCGCGGGCAAGTTCCCCGAGATCCTCACGGACCCGATCGTCGGCGAGGCTGCGAGCAACCTGTACGCGGACGCGCGCCGCATGCTCAAGCAGATGGTCTCGGAGCGCTGGGTCCAGGCGAACGCCGTCATCGGCTTCTTCCCGGCGAATTCGCACGACGAAGAGATCGAGGTGTACGCGGACGACACGCGCTCAAGCGTGGCGTTCCGGCTGCACCACCTGCGCCAGCAGAAGCCGAAGCCGCAAGGGCAGCCGCACTACGCGCTGCCGGATTTCATCGCGCCGCGGGAGTCGGGCGTGAAGGACTGGATCGGCGCCTTCGCGGTCACAGCCGGCATCGGCCTCGACGGGAAGGTGCACGAGTTCGAGGCGCGGCACGACGACTACGGCAGCATCATGCTCAAGGCGCTCGCGGATCGGCTGGCGGAGGCACTGGCCGAAAGGATGCACGAGCGCGCGCGTCGCGAGTTCTGGGGTTATGCGCCCGAGGAGCGCTTCAGCGGTGACAGGCTGGTGCGCGAGGAGTATCGCGGCATCCGCCCGGCGCCGGGCTACCCCGCCTGCCCGGACCACACCGAGAAAGCGACGCTCTGGCAGCTGCTGGATGTCGAGCGCAACGCCGGCATCCGGTTGACCGAGAATTTCGCCATGTACCCGACGGCCGCTGTCAGCGGCTGGTACTTCTCGCATCCCGAGGCCAGGTACTTCCAGGTGGGAAAGATCGATCCGGACCAGGTGGCCGATTACGCGCGCCGCAAGGGCATGAGCGTGGCCGAGGCCGAGCGCTGGCTCGCGCCGTTGATCGGCTACGACTCCCTCTCCCGCGACAGTGGGAGAGGGTTGGGGTGAGGGTTCTTACCTCTCCCGCTTGCGGGAAAGGTCGCGCGAAGCGCGGGTGAGGGCTGGGGTGAGGGTCCGGGCCTCGTGCGGGACAAGACAACCCCGGCGCAGTGCCGGGGTCGTCCAGTATCGATTCCTGCTGTCCCGACCCTTCGGCTGCAACAGGAGCGTGCGACGTGGCCTCGCACGCACGATCATCGCAGCGAGATCGCTACTTGCGGAACTTGAGCTCCTGCAGCAACTCATTGCTCCCCAGCTCGCGAACTTCCGCGCGGTCTCCGGACTCCTTGTCCATTTGCGCCAGGGTCTTCTTGCGCCAGGCCATGTACTCCTCCTGACGTTTCTCACCCTCGGGACCGGAAACGATCTTGTCCGAGACGGAAATCAGGTAGAGATCCGGCTCGCCCTTTCGCGGGTAGGAGTTCCCAAGGATCATGTAGCTCTTGATCCAGCCCTTCGACTTGGCGAACTCCTGGTTGTCTCGCCACTCGCTCGCGAGGAAATTCGCGTATGCCAGCCCGCCACCATCCTTGAGATTGATCCCCGTAACCTCCCAGAAATCGCCGGCAACGAGCGGCCACTCGTCGGCAACGACGCGCGTCGCCATCATGGCGGACGACGCGCAAAGCACCAGGACCAGGATTGATCGAGTAATCGAGTTTTTCATTGTTTCTCCCCTTGCAGCGAAAGGTGCTGCGAAGCGGACGATACACCATTATCCAAGCAGCCAGCGTAGTCGATACGCCAGGGGTCGGAAGCTGCGTCGAGCGGCGCCGCCCCATCATTGAATCGTTTTCCTTGCAAGTTCCAGCGGGAACGTCGGCGTCAGTCAGCAATGACTGGGTTGCTCAGACCGAAGCGGGCCGGCGCGCAGGTGGCCGTGCTCGGCATCCAGCTCGATCACAGCAGTTCCTTCCTGCGCGGGCCGCGCAAGGGCCCCGCCGCGATTCGACGCGCTTCGTGACCTTATATCCGGACTACGAAGGCAATCGCGACGCGAACGCCAGTCCTTTCCATCGCGTGGTGGAGGAGGGCCTGGCGCACCGCGAGTGTCGGCGCGAAGTTCGTGAAGGAATTGCTCGCGCGCTTGCTCGTCGGGTGAGCGAGCCTCGCGCGACTACCGCCGCGCGGCCTGTGACTCGGCGCGAACTGCCTTGAATTCCGAGCCGGCGTTCCAGTCGGGCCAGGCCCGCGAGCTCGCGAGTTCCTTCGCCATCTCGTAGAACAGCGTCACGTCCTGAGCGGCGCCGCGCAGGTCCCACGAGCCGCTCCAGCGGTCGCAGGCCTGGTGATAGCACTGGTCCGTGTACTCCTGCACCCAGCGGTCACCGGCCGTCCGTCCGCCCTGAACGAGGTCGTAGCCGCCGCCCATACCCATCAAGGCCAGCGCGGGCACGCCGCGTCTCGCGAACGGAAAGTGGTCGGCGCGGAACGCGAGGCCGCGCTCGGGCCTGGCGTCCGGAGTGACCACGCGCTGCTGGGTGGCGGCCTTCCGTGCCAGCAACGGCTCCAGCTCATTGCGTCCGGCACCGATGAGAACGACGTCGCGCGCGAGCCCGTTGGGCTGCAGCACGTCCATCGTCAGGTTCGCGACCGTCGTCTCGAGCGGCAGCCAGGGATTCTCCGCATAGAACTCCGAGCCCAGCAGACCGCGTTCCTCCGCCGTCCACGCCGAGAACACCAGCGTTCGTTCCGGGCGCGGCCCTTGCTTGAAGGCACGAGCAATCTCGAGCACGCCGGCGATGCCGATCGCATCGTCGAGCGCACCCGAACGGAAGCGAAGGCCGCTGGCATCGGGCGGCCCGTCGCCGTAGGCATCCCAATGCGCGCCGATCATGACGCTTTCGACGGGATGCGTGCGGCCGGTGATCTTGCCGATCACGTTGTGGCTGTCGATCTGCACGTGCGCCAGCGGAAAGTCGGCCGCGAAGGTCGCGCCCGGCAATTCCACCGGACGGAACGACTGGCTGCGCGCGCTCCTCTTGAGGGCTTCGAAATCGAGTCCCGCGCTGCGGAAGATCTCGACCGCCGTGTCGCGATGGATCCACGACTGAAGCAGGACCTTGTCCTTCGCAGGATCGGGACGAACGATGTCGTAGCCTTCGCCGTTCGGTGCGACGGCCGTCTTCCAGCCGTAGGCCGCAGGCCCGGTCTCGTGCACGATCAGGGCTGCGATGGCGCCGCGGCGCGCGGCTTCTTCGTACTTGTACGTCCAGCGCATGTAGTACGTGGCGGCCTTGCCGCCGAACTTGCCGTAAGCGTCGTCGCCCGGCACTGCTTCGAAGTCCGGGTCGTTGATCAGGAACACGGCGACCTTGCCGCGCAGGTCGACGCCCTTGTAGTCGTCCCAGCCGCGCTCCGGAGCGTTCACGCCGTAGCCGACGAATACCAGCGGCGCATCCTGGATCGTTACACGATCCACGGGCCGCAGCGCCAGCGCCGCCATGTCCACCTGCTGCACGAGCGGCCGGCGCTTGCCGGCCACCGTGGCGCTCATCGCCGCATCCGCCGGCACCTGCGTACGGACGAGCGGCACCACCTGCGTATACGCGCCGTTCGGCCCCGCGGGCTCCAGGCCGACGGCCTTGTATTGCTCGACGAGGTAGGCGATGGTCTTCGCTTCGCCCGGCGTTCCCGGGGCACGGCCCTCGAACTCGTCGGACGACATCTCGCGAGTGATGTCCGAGAGCCGTTTTGCGTCGATCGGGCTCGCCTTGGCATCCGCGGCCTGTGCCGATGTCGCGGCCAGCGCCGCCAGCGCGACCACGGTGATGGCGCGGAACGCGGATGTCTTCACGTCTCGTAATCCTCGAGTTTCGCCTCGCGCAACAGCTTGCGGTAACGGATCGTGCTGTGCGGCCAGTTGTTGGTGATCGTGCCGTCCGCGAGCTTGTACCAGCTTGCTCCGATGGTGGACCAGACGGACTTGGCGAGGTCCGCTGCAGCGCGCGGTTGTAGTTGTCCATCACCGCGCGCTTCACGTCGGCGCGCTTAAGACCGCTCGCCTCCATCTTCCGGATCAGCATCGATGATGTAGCCGACCTGCGCCTCGATCATCACCAGGATGCTGTTGTGGCCGAGGTTGGTGTTCGGACCGTACAGGATGAAGAAATTCGGGAACCCGCTCACCGTCACGCCGAGGTAAGCGCGCGCGCCGTCGCGCCATTCGTCGCGCAAGTCGAGGCCGCCGCGGCCGGTGACGGTCATCGGCGCGAGGAATTCGGTGCTCTTGAAGCCGGTCGCGATAGACGATGCACGTCGCCGGGCAATTCGTGCTGCCCGTCCTTCGTGCGGATGCCCTCCGGCAGATCGCGTCGATCGCCTCCGTCACGAGTTCGACGTTGCGCGCGTCAAGTGCCGGGTAGTAGTCGTCGTTGAACAGCACGCGCTTGGCGCCGATCGGGTAATCGGGCACGAGCTTCGCGCGCAGCGCCGGGTCCTTTACCTGCCGGCGCAGGTGCGCGAGCGACTTTCTCAGCGGGCCAGCGCCTGCACCCACCGCACCTGCTTCATCAGCGGCGTGAGCTGCATCTCACCGAAGAAGAACCACTGGAAGTCGTGGTAGCGCCTTGGCGAGGCGGGGAAGCGCGTCAGCAGCCGCTGCGTGCGCGGCGCGTAGAGGCGATCCTTGCGCGGCATCAGCCAATTGGCGAGCGCTGGAAGATCGTCAGCTTCGACACCTGGGGCGCGATCTGCGGCACGAACTGCACGGCGCTCGCCGCGCTGCCGATCACGGCGACGCGCTTGCCGGCCAGGTCGACGGAGTGATCCCACTGGGCGGAGTGAAACTGCGGGCCGGCGAAAGACTCGCGCCCCGCGAAATCCGGGATCGACGGGCGGTTCAGCTGGCCGACTCCTGTCACGACGAAGTCCGCCACGAGCGTCGCGCCGTCGGCGCAGTGAGCGTCCAGGTGTTCGCACGCATCGTCGTAGGCGGCGCGCGAGCACCTCGGCGTTGAAACGGCAGTGCGGCAGCAGTCCGCACTTGATGGCGCACTCCGCGGAGTAGGCGAGCAGCTCCGACTGCCAGGCGAAGCGCCGGCTCCAGTCCGTCTTCTGCGCGAACGAAAAGCTGTACAGGAACGAAGGCGCGTCGCACGAGGCGCCGGGGTACGTGTTGTCGCGCCAGGTGCCGCCGAGCGTCGCGCACTTCTCGAGAATGACGAAATCGTCGATGCCGGGCTTCCTTGAGCTTCATGCCCATGCACAGGCCGGAATGGCCCGGCGCCGATGATCGCGATCCTGACGCGTCGCGGGGTCTGCGCACTCATGGTGGTCCGTCCCTCTCCGGATGCGACCCCAGCTGCGACGGTCAACGCAGTTGCTGCCAGATAGGAGGTTCCGCCGAGCGACGCCATCTGGCGCACGATCCACGCCTGGCGGCTGCGGACGTATCGCGACGGCGCCTCGGCCTTGAAACGCTTCGGGGCCGGCAGCACCGCCGCGAGCAGCGCGGCCTCCGGCGCGTAGAGTCGTGCTGGCATCCTTGCGGAAGAAGCGCCGGCTGGCGGCCTGAACGCCGTAGGTGCCGCGGCCGAACTCGGCGACGTTCAGGTAGACCTCGAGGATGCGCTGCTTGCTCCAGACACGCCTCGATCAGCACCGTGATGCCGGCCTCGAGTCCCTTGCGGAACCAGCTCTGCCCCGGCCACAGGAACAGGTTCTTCGCGACCTGCTGCGAGATGGTGCTGGCGCCGCGCACGCGCCGGCCCCGCTCGCGCGCCTCGAGTGCCTTGTCGATCTGCTTGAAGTCGAATCCGTTGTGCTCCGGGAACATCTGGTCCTCGGAGGCGACGACCGCGAGCGCGGCGTTCTTCGAGATCTGGTCCCAGTCGCGCCACTCGTGGCGGAACTCATAGCCGGCTTGCTGGAGAACGAGCGCGCCGATCCGGCTCTGCATCATGAACGCCGTGAACGGCGGATCGATCCAGCGGAAGGCGACGACGGCGGCGATCGTCACCGCGGCCCACGCGACGACGGCGAGGAGCACCCACGCAGGATCCTGCGCAAGAGCCCGCGCCGCCGGCTCGCCATCGGCGTTTCGGCTCAGCCCTTGGGCGCGATGCGCTTCGCGCTCTTCACGACCACCGGCTCGACCGGCACGTCGTCGTGCATGCCCTTGCGCCCGGTCTTGCACCTTCGCGATCGCGTCCACCACCGCCATGCCCTCGGTGACGTGGCCGAACACGGCGTAACCGGCGCCGCCGCGGCCCGGGTCGAGGAACGCGTTGTCGACGAGGTTGACGAAGAACTGCGACGTCGCGCTGTGCGGATCGTTGGTGCGCGCCATCGACAGCGTGCCGCGGCGATTCTTCAGGCCGTTGTCGGCTTCGTTCTTGATCGGGCTGCGCGTCGGCTTCTGCTTCATGTCGGCGGTCATGCCGCCGCCCTGGATGACGAAGCCCGGGATGACGCGGTGGAACACGGTGCCGTCGAAGTGACCGGCGTCGACGTAGTCGAGGAAGTTCTGCGACGCTAGAGCGGCGCTTCCTTCGTCGAAGAGTTCGATCGTGAAGTCGCCGAGCGAGGTCTCGAATCGGATCATGGGGTGGGGCCCTGGAAAGTGTGCGAAACGGGGCGGGAATAGTGAACGCGGCGGCGGCCCGATGTCACGCCCCGGTCGAGCAGGGCCGGGCCGGCGGCCCTCAGTGCAGCGGTCATGCCCCGCCAGGTCGCGCACCGTGCGTATCTCGGCTCGAAGCCCCGCCTGCTGAAGCAGCGCGCGCACCGCCGGACCCTGGGTGTCGCCGTGCTCGACGATCAGCCACCCGTCCGGGACGAGGTGATCCGGGGGCCTGCGCCGCCAGGGTCCGCAGGGCCTCGAGGCCCGTCGGCCCCGGCATACAAGGCGCCGTGGGGCTCGAAGCGGCGCACGGCGCGCTCGACGCGCGGGTCGTCCTCCGCGATGTAGGGCGGGTTGCTGGCGATCAAGGCGAAGCGCTCGCCCGGCCACCGGTTCGAACCACGAGCCGCTGCCGGAATTGCGCGTTGGCGAGCCCGAGCCGCCCGGCATTGCGCCGCGCGACCGCAACAGCGGCCGCCGAGACGTCGGTTCCCGACGACGTGCGCCTGCGGCCGCTCGTGCTGCGATGCGCGAGCGCAATGGCGCCGCTGCCGGTGGCGACGTCCAGCACGCGGGCCCGTGTCACCGGCGGGCAGGTTGCCAAGTGCGAGTTCAACGACGAGTTCGGTCTCCGGGCGCGGAATCAGCACCTCCGGGCCCACCTCAGCGGCAGCGACCAGAATTCCTTCTCGCCGAGGATGTAGGCGATCGGTTCGCCGTGCGCGCGCCGGGAGACGCTGGGCCTCGTAGCGGTCGGTGGCCTCGCAGTCGAGGACCGCTCGCTCCGGGATGGGCGAGCAGGTACGAGCGGGGCTTCGCCGAGCGGCTGCGGCAAGCAGGATCTCCGCGTCGAGTCGCGGCTCGTCGCTGGCGCGCGCGAGGCGCGCCGCGCCTTCCTCGATCAGCTGTGAGATTTCCGTGGCCACGGCTCCTCCCAGGGGAGGTAATCACTCGAGGCTGGCGAGTTGCTCGGCCTGCCACTCCTGCTGCAGCGGGCCGATCACGTCGGCGAGCGCGCCTTCCATGATCGACGGCAACTGGTACAGCGTGAGGTTGATGCGGTGGTCGGTCACGCGGCCCTGCGGGTAATTGTAGGTGCGGATGCGCTCGGAGCGGTCGCCGGAGCCGACCTGCAGCTTGCGCTCCTGCGCCTGCTGCGCCATTCTGCTTCTGCTGCCGGGCCTCGAGCAGCCGCGCGCGCAGCAGCGCCATCGCCCGCGAGCGGTTCTTGTGCTGCGAGCGCTCGTCCTGGCACTCGACGACGACGCCGGTCGGGAGGTGCGTGATGCGGATCGCCGAGTCCGTCTTGTTGACGTGCTGACCGCCGGCGCCCGAGGCGCGGAAGGTGTCGATGCGCAGCTCGGCCGGGTTGATCGGCACGTCGTCGATCTCCTCGAGTTCCGGGAGGATCGCGACGGTGCAGGCCGACGTGTGGATGCGGCCCTGCGACTCGGTCGCGGGCACGCGCTGCACGCGGTGCGCGCCCGACTCGAACTTGAGCTGCGAGTACGCGCCCTTGCCGACCACGCGGCTGATGATTTCCTTGTAGCCGCCGTGCTCGCCGGCGCTCTCGCTCAGCACCTCGACCTTCCAGCCCTGGCGCTCGGCGTAGCGCGAGTACATGCGGAACAGGTCGCCGGCGAAGATCGCGGCCTCGTCGCCGCCGGTGCCGGCGCGGATCTCGAGGAAGATGTTGGAGTCGTCGCGCGGGTCCTTCGGGACCAGCAGCTTCGTGAGCTCGGCGGCCTCGGCCTCGACGCGCGCATCGAGATCGCGCAGCTCATCCTCGGCGAGCTCGCGCATTTCGGCGTCGCCGCCCTGCGGCCATCTCGGCGGCGGACCTGCGCTCGGCCTCGAGCCGGCGGAACTCGTTGAAGCGCGCGGCCACGGGCTCGAGCCGCGCGTACTCCATCGAGAGTTCGCGGAACTGGTTCTGCCGGGCGATGACGCCGGGATCGGCGAGCAAGGCGCCGACTTCCTCGAAGCGCTCGACCGTCCTCTCGAGGCGGCGGCGGATGGAGTCCTTCATCAATCGTGCGGCGTCGAGGCGATAGATCGCCGCGATCGTCTCGATGATCTCGTCGTCGCCGCTCTCGGCGGCGTCCCGCAGGCGCTGGCTCGGCGCGTGGATCAGGCGGTTGGTGAGCGTGTTGCGAGATGAACTCGAGCGCTTCCTCGGGCGCTTCGCCGTGCGCGACCATCTTCTGCGCCTGCTCGAGCGTGTGGCGGCGCACGCTGGTCCGCTTCCTCGCGCAGGCGGCGGATCAGCGGCGCGGCCTCGCGGGTGCGCAGCGACGTGCTCGAAGCGCTCGACCTCGGCATTGACCAGCTCGCTACGCCTCGCGGGCCGCCTGGCGCCGGCCTTCCATGTTCTCGTTCACGACCGTCTGCAGGTCGTCGATCGTGAACAGGTAGACGTCCTCGAGCTCCGCGACTTCCGCCTCGATGTCGCGCGGCACGGCGATGTCCACCATGAACATCGGGCGTGCGCTTGCGCGGCGCGCAGCGCGGCCGCCGTCATCTCGCGGGTGATGATCGCGTTCGGGCTCGCGGTCGAGGCGACGACGATGTCGGCCTCGCGCAGGTGGTTCGGGATCTCGTCGAGCGAGATGGCGAAGCCCTGGAACTCGGCAGCGAGCTCGCGGGCGCGGTCGATGCTGCGGTTCGCGACGATCATGCGGCGCAGGCCGTCGGCGTGCAGGTGGCGGGCCGCGAGCGCGATGGTCTCGCCCGCGCCGACCAGCAGGGCCGTGCGGTTGTCGAAGCTCGCGAACACCGTCTTTGCCATCGCGACCGCCGCGGAGGCGACCGACACGGCATTCGCGCCGATCTTGGTCTGGGTGCGCACGCGCTTCGCCACGGAGAACGTGGCCTGGAACAGGCGGTTCAGCACCGGGCCGGTGGTGCCCGCTTCCTGTGCGACGCGGTACGAGTCCTTGAGCTGGCCGAGGATCTGCGGCTCGCCGAGCACCATCGAGTCGAGGCCGGAGGCCACCGAGAACGCGTGGGCGACCGCCTTGCCCTCGTCGTGGTGGTACAGGCACTGGTGGATCGACGTGCCGAGCTGGTGGTAGCGCTCGAGCCACTGGCCGAGTTCGGCGGCCGCCGGCCTCGGTGACGCAATACAGCTCCGTGCGATTGCAGGTCGAGACGATCACCGATTCCTGGATCTCCGGCAGCGACTGCAGCTCGCGCAGGGCATCCGGCACGCGGGCCGGTTCGAAGACCACGCGCTCGCGTACTTCGACCGGGGCAGTGCGGTGGTTGATGCCGACGACGACGAGAGACATCCGGATTCCGAGGGCTGAAGTCGCGAAATTCTGGGTGATACGCGGCAGGCAACACAAGCATCATCGCGCTTCCGCTATAGTGGGCCTGCCATGCCTATCCGCATTTCCCGCGCCCGATTTCGCCGGCTTTCGCCGTGCTCTTGCTCCTGGCCGCTTGCGGCCCATCGGCGGGCGTCCGGCCCGGCGCGGGTGCTGCGCCGTCCGATCCCGACACCTTGCTTGCCGACGCAGATGCCGCGCTGCCCGGGGCGACTTGCCCGAGGCCGCCGCGGCGTACCGCCGCGCTGCCGAGGCTTCCAACGACGAGACCGTCGCCGAGCAGGCGACGCGTGCTGCCTACGACAATTTCCAGTTGAAGGAAGCGGCGCTCGCCGCCGATCGCTGGCTGGCGCTGAATCCGACGAGCGAGCAGGCCCATCGGTATGCGGGCATGGCGGCCCTGCGCCTGCATCGGCTCGACAAGGCCGAGGCCGAATTCGCCCAGACGCTGGAGACCGCGTACATCAGCCCGGCTGCGGGATTCCTCGCGCTGTTGCCGGTGATCGGCGGACGAAGGCATCCCGACCGACGTGACCGAGCTGTTCCGTCGCCTCGTCGCGCGGCACCCGAAGGTGGCCGAAGGGCACTACGCGCTCGGCAATGCCGCGCTGCGTTCCGAGAATTTCGCGCTGGCGCTTGAGTTCCGCGCAGCAGGCGACGCAGCTCGCGCCGTACTGGACGCCGGCGAAGCTGCTGCTGGCGCGCGCGACCATTGCCGTCCGGCAAGGACGAGCGAAGGCCTCGCCATCGCGCAGCGATCTCGTCACGGCGCCGGATTCCGACGTCGCCACGCAGCTCGACTACGCGCTGCTGCTTGCGAGCACGGGCCGCGACGAGGAAGCCCGCGCGATGCTCACGCCTTATGCCACGGGCAAGACGGTGATTCCCGGCGCGGTGCGCAGCCTCGGCGCCACTCGACCTCGACGCCGGGGCGCTCGATGCCGCGAACAGCGTTTCGAGGACCTGCTCTCGACCGGCACGCAGTCCTACGAGTCGCTGTATTTCCTGGGCATCGTCGCCGAGCGCCGCAAGGACACGGAACGCGCGCTCAGCGCTACTACTACGAGGTCGTCGGCGGCGACTATGCGATGGCCGCGCAGCAGCGTGTTGCGCGCATCAAGGCCGACCAGTCCGGGCTCGACGCGGGGCTCGCGCACCTCGAGGAGTTCGGGCGCGCGCAGCCGCAGATGCGGGCCGCAGGTGGTCGCCGCACGCGCGGCGCTCGCCTCCGCCTTCAAGGACGAGAAGCGCGCGCTCGAGATCCTGAACGACGGCATCCGCACGTACCCGGACCTGCTCGACCTGCGCATGCCCGCGTGTTCCTCTACGAGCGCACCGGCAAGGCCGACGCGGCGATCCGTGACCTGCGCGAGTTGCTGGCGGAACGCCCCGGCGACGCGGCGGTGCAGAACGCGCTCGGCTACACGCTCGCGGATCACGGCAAGCAACTCGAGGAGGCGCAGTCGCTGCTCGCCGCGGCGCTCGCTGCAGTCACCCGACAGTGCGGCGATCCTCGACAGCATGGGCTGGCTGCTGCACCGGCAGGGCAAGCACGCGGAGGCGCTCACTGTACCTGCAGCGTCGCAGGCGAACTCGGCAACGATCCCGAGATCGACCTGCACGTCGGCGAGGTGCAGTGGGCGATGGGCGACCAGGCTGCGGCGCGCAAGACGTGGCAGGCCGCGCTCGAGCGCTACCCCGACAACACGCAGCTGCAGGAGCGTCTCAAGCGAGCCGGCCCCTGATGCGACAATCGCGCCGTTCCTGCTGTCAGCCGCTGCTGCGCCGGCTGTGCGCGCGCACGCCGGCGCCGATGCCCGTCGCGCGGGCCGCCGCGATCGATCCCGGCTCGTGTCGTCGACTGGTCCGCCTGCGGACGCATGGCCATCGCAGTCGCGGACGCGAGGGTGGCAGCGGGCAGTTTCACCTGGCGGCAGCGCGGCTGCGACGACGAATCTCGAGGTGCGCGGACCGCTCGGCGCCGGCGCGCTGCGCATCGTCACTGACGGCGAGGCGGCTTGCCGGTGACGGATGGCGAGGGCGAGCAGCCTGGATGCCGCCGCGGCCCGCGACCAGCTGCGCGCCCGCCTCGGCGCGTGACCTGCCGCTCGCCGAACTGCGCTACTGGATGCTCGGGTCTGCCGGCGCCGGGCAGGACGCCCGGGTGTCGGCCGCGGCGCTCGGGCTCCGCGCGCGATCATCGAGCAATCGGGCTGGATGCGTCAGCTATGAGGCTTTCGCGACCGCGCAGGGCTGGTCGGTGCCGACGCGCCTGACGGCTGACGGCGGCGGCGGCGCGCATCAAGGTCATCGTCGACGACTGGCGGCTGCCGCCGGCCGGCAGGCCGGGGGGCGCCCCCGTGAGCGCGCCCGGCGAGACGTTCGGCAGGCCGGAAGCCTGGCCGCGCGCCGGGCAAGCTGAACCTGTTCCTGCACATCGTCGGACGGCGCCCGGACGGCTATCACCTGCTGCAGACTGCCTTTCAATTCATCGACTTGTGCGACGAAATCCGATTCTGGCAGCGGCCACAGGGCGTCATCGAGCGCGTCGGCGACGTGCCCGGCGTGGCGCCGGAGGACGACCTCACCGTGCGCGCGGCCCGGCTGCTGGCGGCGCGGGCGCGCCGATCTGCGCCGGCGTGGCGATCGAGGTCGAGAAAAGTCTGCCGATGCAGGGTGGAGTGGGCGGCGGCAGCTCCGATGCGGCACCGTGCTGGTCGCACTGAACGAGTTGTGGGGTCTCGGGCCTCGATCTCGACCGACTGGCCGGGCTCGGCTCTGCGCTCGGAGCCGACGTGCCGGTTTTCGTCCGCCAGCACGCGGCCTGGGCCGAGGGCGTGGGGGAAATCCTGACCCCAGCCGACTTCCCGGAGCACCGTTACCTGCTGGTCCGGCCCGATGCGGCCGTCGCGCACGGCCGAGATCTTCAAAGCCCCTGAATTGACAAGGGATTCACCGGTAATCACAATTCGCGGTTTCCTGATGGACGGCGGCCGCAACGACTGCGAGCCGGCGGTCAGGCGTCGCTATCCGGCGGTGGCCGAAGCGCTCGACTGGGTCGGGCAGTTCGCGCCGGCGCGTCTCACGGGCACGGGATCCTGCGTCTTCGCGGCGGTCCCGGACGAGCAGACGGCGCGATGCCGCGCTCGAGCGCATGCCCGGGCGCTGGCAGGGCTGGGTGGTGCGGGGCCTGAATCGCTCGCCGCTCGCCGACCGCCGGTTGCTCGAGCAGCGGAGCCGGATCGCGGACCGCGGCCGCTGACGAATGCGTTGGGGTGTCGCCAAGCGGTAAGGCAGCGGGTTTTGATCCCGCCATACGGAGGTTCGAATCCTTCCACCCCAGCCAGCCGCGACGGTTGGCCATGATGATCCGGAAGTGGGGACATTCTCCATTTCCAGCGGAAATGGAGAATGTCCCCTGATGGACGGCCCGACGATCGCGGTGTTCACCGGCAACGCGAATCCGGCGCTGGCGCAGGACATCGCGCGGTATCTGCAGTTGCCGCTGGGGCGCGCGCACGTCGGCCGCTTCAGCGACGGCGAGGTGACGGTCGAGCTGATGGAGAACGTGCGCGGGCGCGACGTGTTCGTCGTGCAGTCCACGTCGCCCGCCGGCGAACGACCACCTGATGGAACTGCTGGTGATGGTCGACGCCTGCCGTCGCGCATCGGCCGGCCGCATCACCGCGGTGATGCCGTATTTCGGCTATGCCCGCCAGGATCGCCGCCCGCGCGCCACGCGCGTCGCGATCACGGCGAAGGTCGTGGCCAACATGCTCGCCGGCGTCGGCGTGCATCGGGTGCTGACGGTGGACCTGCACGCCGACCAGATCCAGGGGTTCTTCGACATCCCCGTGGACAACGTGTATTCCTCGCCGGTGCTGCTCGGCGAGGTGTGGAAGCAGAAGTACGACGACCTCGTGGTCGTCTCGCCGGACGTCGGCGGCGTGGTGCGCGCGCGGGCGATCGCGAAGCGCCTCGACGACGCGGACCTCGCGATCATCGACAAGCGCCGCCCGCGGGCGAACGTGTCCGAGGTGATGAACATCATCGGCGAGGTCGAGGGCAAGAGCTGCGTCCTCGTCGACGACATGGTCGATACCGCGGGCACGCTGTGCCAGGCGGCGAAGGCACTGAAGGACCACGGCGCGAAGCGCGTCGCGGCGTACATCACGCACGCGGTGCTGTCGGGCCCGGCGGTGGATCGCATCGAGGCGTCGGCGCTCGACGAGCTGGTGGTGACGGACACGATTCCCGCTGCGCGAGAACGCGCTGGCGTGCCGCAAGATCCGCCAGCTGTCCGTCGCGGGCCTGCTGGCGGAGACGATGCGCCGCATCCGTGACGAGGAGAGCGTGAGCTCGCTCTACCTCGACTGACGGATCGCGGACTCACCTCTCCCGCTTGCGGGAGAGGTCGGCCGCAGGCCGGGTGAGGGGCGCGCAGCGCGGGTGAGGGTGTTTTTTTGGTGTTGCCCGGTTTGGTCGCGATCCGGGCAGCGTGTTGACGACAACTGGAGATCATCATGAAAACTGCATTCGAACTCGCCGCCGAGTTCCGTGACGCCGAGGGCAAAGGTGCGAGCCGCCGCCTGCGTCGCGCGAACAAGGTTCCCGCCATCCTCTACGGTGGCCACCGTGAGCCGCGCGCCCTGTCGCTCGACCACACGAAGCTCCTGCTCATGCTCGACAACGAGCGCTTCTACTCGACCATCCTCAACCTGAAGGTCGGCGAGCTGAACCAGGCGGCGATCCTCAAGGACGTGCAGCGTCACCCGGCGAAGAACGCCGTGCTGCACGTCGACCTGCAGCGGGTCCTCGACAACGAGAAGATCCGCATCACGATTCCGCTGCACTTCAAGGGCGAAGCGTCCGCGCCGGGCGTCAAGGCCGGCGGCGTGGTTTCGCACCTGAAGCAACGACGTGGAAGTCACCTGCCTGCCGAAGGACCTGCCGGAGTTCATCGAGGTGGACCTGTCGGGTCTCGCGATGAACCAGATGCTGTACCTCTCGGACCTCAAGCTGCCGGAAGGCGTCGAGATCCCGGAGCTGACCCACGGCCGCAACTCGCCGATCGTCTCGGTGCACCATGCGCGTGCCGAAGAGGTCGAGACTCCGGCGGCGGAAGCGGCTGCGGGCGCCGTGTGCGGCTCCGGCTGCTGCTGCGGCGGCTCCGGCTGCGGCTGCGGCTGCCAAGCCTGCGGCGGACGCCAAGGCCAAGGACGCCAAGAAGTAACCGTCGATACGGTCGCGAGAGACGGGCCGCCCTTCGGGGCGGCCCGGTCTTTTTCGGCCTCGGCGCTTTTCACCTCAGGATCGTCACCACATGGCCGGCACTCCGTTGCAGATCGTCGTCGGACTGGGCAATCCCGGTCCCGAGCACCGGCTCACGCGCCACAACGCGGGCTTCTGGTTCGTCGATGCGCTCGCGCGGGCGCACGGCGCGCCGTTCCGCCCGCATGCCCGCTACCAGGGCGAGATCGCGAAGGTCACGATCGAAGGCCAGCGAGCTGATCCTGCTCAAGCCGCAGACCTACATGAACCGCAGCGGGCTTTCGATCCGCGCGCTCGTCGACTACGTGAAGGCGCCGGTGAGCGAAGTGCTGGTCGTGCACGACGAGCTCGACCTTCCGGCCGGCGTCGCGCGCCTCAAGTTCGGCGGCGGGCACGGCGGGCACAACGGCCTGCGCGACACCATCACCCACTGCGGACCGGACTTCTGGCGCATGCGGCTCGGCATCGGCCATCCCGGCGACAAGTCGCAGGTCATCGATTACGTGCTGCAGCGGGCTTCGGCGGCGGACGAGCAGGCCATCATGGCCAGCGTCGAGGCGGCGGCTGACGCGCTCTCCGTGCTTCTTGCGCGACGGCGCCGAGCCGCGCGATGAAGCAGCTGCATACTCGCGGAGAATTAATGGGCATCAAATGCGGCATCGTCGGACTGCCGAACGTCGGCAAGTCCACGCTCTTCAACGCGGTCACGCAGGCGCAGAACGCCGCGGCCGCGAACTATCCTTTCTGCACGATCGATCCGAACGTCGGCGTCGTGCCGGTGCCGGACGTTCGCCTCAAGGCGCTCGCGGACATCGTGAAGCCCGAGAAGATCCTGCCGACGACCGTCGAGTTCGTCGACATCGCCGGCCTGGTCGCCGGCGCGTCGAAGGGCGAAGGCCTCGGCAACAAGTTCCTCGCGCACATCCGCGAGACGGACGCGATCGCGCACGTCGTGCGCTGCTTCGTGAACGACGACATCGTGCACGTCGCCGGGCGCATCGATCCGATCGGCGACATCGAGGTGATCAACACCGAACTGGCGCTGGCGGATCTCGACACCGTCGAGCGCGGCCACCGTCGCGCCGAGAAGGACGCGAAGGCGGGCGACAAGGACGCGGCCAGGCTGCGCGACCTTCTGAAGCGCATGCGCGACCACCTCGATTCCGGCAAGCCGGCGCGCACGCTGCCGATGGATCCCGCCGAGCGGCCGCTGCTGAAGGAGTTGCACCTCATCACCATGAAGCCGCTGATGTACGTGGCGAACGTCGCGGAGGGCGGCTTCAAGGACAATCCCGTATCTCGCGGCCGTCGAAAAGCGCGCGGCGGAGGAGGGCGCGGACGTCGTTCCGGTGTGCGCCGCCATCGAGGCGGAAATCGCGCAGCTCGACGAAGGCGACCGTCTCGCGTTCCTCGAGGAACTCGGCCTGCACGAGCCGGGCCTCGATCGCGTGATCCGGGCGGCCTATCACCTGCTCGGGCTGCTGACGTTCTTCACCGCGGGCGTGAAGGAAGTGCGCGCGTGGACGTCGCACATCGGCGCGCTGGCGCCGCAGGCCGCAGGCGAGATCCACACGGACTTCGAGAAGGGCTTCATCCGCGCCGAGGTCATCGCCTACGAGGATTTCATCGCCCTCAAGGGTGAGCAGGGCGCGAAGGAAGCCGGAAAGATGCGGCTCGAAGGCAAGGAGTACGTCGTCCGCGAAGGCGACGTCATGCACTTCCGCTTCAACGTCTAGCGCTTCTCACCTCTCCCGCTTGCGGGAGAGGTCGCGCAGAGCGCGGGTGAGGGCGACTTACCTCTCCCGCTTGCGGGAGAGGTCGCGAAATCGGGGACATTCTCCTTTTTCGGCACTCGCGAAAAAGGAGAATGTCCCCAATTTCCCGGCGGAAGCGGGGCTCAGGGAATGACCTGCTTCGCCGCGTCGACCGCATCCTTCAGGCTGAATTTCTTCTTCTTCGGTTTCTGTTCCGCGTCCTGCGGCGCAGCGTCCGTCGACGAGCCCTCGCCGCCAGCGGCACTGCCGTCCTCCGCCCCAGCCGCGCCCTCGTCCATCGCGGGCATGCCGAGCATCGAATTCGCCACCGACTTCACGCGCACCTTCACGGCCCAGTCCGGCTCCCAGGCAAGCTTCGGGTCCGTCGGGCGGGGCGGATAGGCCAGGTTGATCTCGGTGCCATAGGCGATCATGCGCAGCATGCCGCCCGTGCCCTCGCCGAAAATGCCCTTCGGGATGTCGCAGCTCGACGCCGTCGGCGGCAGCAGCACCTTCTCCTTCAGCCACTGGTCCACGGACTTGTTCGTCTGGTAGTCGACGAGACCGAACCCGGAGTCCGGCAATTCGCTCGACGTCCACAGCGTCATCTCTGCATTGCCGTCGTCGTCACCCTTGCCGCCCATCGCCGCGATGAAATAGCCGCGCGCCGTCGGCAGGGCTGCCACGTCAGTTGCGTCACGCCGTTCGCATCGGCCTGCTTCAGCGCGATCGGCGGCATGATGTCCTGCTGCGGGCGGCAGGTTGAACTTGAAGCTTTCGGGCACGCCCTGGCCGGTGAACGCATGGGCGCCCGCGAGCGACGCGCCCTGAGGCACGAGACGCTTGTCGGTGAGGTTCGGCCACACCGGGCGCCCGGGCGCGGAGTGCGTCGCCGCGCTGCGTCGCGCGTCGCCCCTTGAAGATGTCGGCCATCTGGCCGACCGTGCCGGTCGAGAAGTCGACGACCTTCGGTTGTCCCGGCGCGGATCGTGCGTGCCGCAACCCCAGTAAAGCTTGATCTTGCCCTTCGGCGTTTCGCCCGGCTCCTCGATCGAGTCGTCGGGCGTTTCCTCGCACCGGCTTCGCCTGCGGGCAGCACCTTCAGCTGCAGCGTGGGCGCGAGCTTGCTGGCCTCGGGCACAGCCTGCAGCGCCTCGGCGAGATTCGGGTTGCGGCTGGTGCGCAACGTCACGTCCATGAAACTGCCGCTGCCGCCGAAGCGCGTGTGGCCGAACTGGTTGCCGCTGCCCTTGCCGCCGAGCATCGCCGACAGCGGCGTGTCTCGACCGCCACCGCCGCCACCCATCATGCCGCCCATCATCGCCCCCATGCCGCCCGGCATCCCGGGCGATGAAAAGGTCGCGATGTCGATCCAGGCCTGCGCCACCGGAGGCTTGTCGGCCGGGCGCGTCGGCGTGGCTTGCTGGGCCGAGGGCGATCCCTGCGGGCAGGGCGATTGCGGTGGACACCAAGGCGGTGGTCAGGATGCGCTTCATGGCCGATTCCCCTCGTTGTTCTGGCGTTTCGTCGCAAGTCTGGCACAGGGGGAGGCCCGCGCAAGTGCGGAAGGTCACCCGCCTGCCTTGACTCCCGTCCCGGCCCGCTGGAAAATTCGCGGTCCCGTACGGCCCGGACCCACCATCCGGTCGCCGTGGCGGACCGGCCACCGGCCTCGTGGTGAGGTAGCTCAGACGGTTAGAGCGAGGGATTCATAACCCCTAGGTCGGGAGTTCGATTCTCCCCCTCACCACCAATTTCCCCTGCGTTATGTCGCCAATCCGTTGCAAGGCGGATTCATTCCATGGTCTAAGGTGACCAACCGCCCGGCCGATCGGGCGGCAAAAAAAGAAAAGGGGATGAAGATCATGAAATTGAGGATCGTGGGCCTGCTGGCTCTTGGGTTGCTTGCCGGGCCGATCCCGGCCATGGCAAGCCCGGTCACCTGGACCTTCTCGGGTGTTGTCGGTAACGCGCAGGGTACGAATCCTGTGGGCGTCGGAGTCGGAACTCCGTACAACATATCTTTTACCTATGACACGAGCGCTGGCCTGCTCGATTCCGGTTGCGGCCCTGGTCAGGTGACCGGCTGCTGGAAGGAGTTCGACCCGTCGCTCGTCAGGTTCACAATCGACTTCGGCCAGGATTGCGAGCCGGATGCGGGGTATCAACCCTGCTCGACCGGGGAAGTCAATACGCTGTTCAATGGCGGGGGCATCCGCTATAGCTACACTGACGTTTACAACGACGTCTTCCTCGGAGGCGTCGGTGGCGTGCGTGATTCGTTGCAGTTCCGTCTTTATCTCGGCGAGTATGACGACACGCACCTCCTGCGATTGACGTTCAATACTTTCTTTACGGACCTCTCGGCCTTTTCCAGTCCGGACTTGCCCGGCTCGCAGCCGAATCCGGATACGGAGTTCAACTGGGGAATCTGCACCGCATTGGCCAGCGGTCCGAATGCCGGATTCTGCGACACCAACTTTGAATCCTACTGGAGGATCGACGCCGAAGGGACTCGCACTGTTCCCGAACCCGGCACGCTTGCACTGTTCGGTTGCGGCCTTGCTGGTCTCGGCATGACGCGTAGGCGCAAGAAGTTCTAGTCGTCGCGATCCATGCAACGAAAAGCCCGGCCTCGCGCCGGGCTTTTCTTTGTCCTTGTCGGAGTTTGCGTGGCCTCGGTCAATCCATCGAGCCCGCGAGAGTCAGGCCGCACGTCCGACCGTGGCCCTACGTTTCGTGGCCATACGTGCTGCGCCGCGAGACCAACACCAGCAACAATCCCGACGCCGCGCCGAGGGATGCGAGGGCCATGTCCTTCTGTGCATCCCACACGTCGCCCTGCGTGCCGAGGTACGCGACACCGAGGTCACCGCCGAACACCTCGGCGGCGAGCCACTCGACCAGTTCGTAAATCACCGAGTGTCCCATCAGGAACAGCACGGGCATCACGTAGCGCCAGATGCGTTGCGGATTCGACCGCGCCGCAAAGAGTTCCCACACCGCGGGAAACATCAGCAGCCCGTAGCTGAAATGCACGAAGCGGTCGTAGTGATTGCGGCCGCCGGGCGCGCCGAAGCCGATCGTCGCGAGCCACTCGCGCCACGGCACCTCGCTGTACGTGTAGTGCGCGCCGATCTCGTGCAGAACGAAGAACGCGAACAGGCATGAATAGGCGAAGTTCGAGAAGCGCAGGCTGCGGTACGTGGTCACGAGCAGCGGCACCGCGATGAACACCAGCACGTTCTCGAGCAGCCAGTCCTGCCGGTACCACGGATGGATCGCGAGCGCCGTCCAGACGACGGCGAACGCCGACAGCAGGGCTGCGGGATACCGGTCCGACGGTTTCACGATGACAGACCTCGCTACCTGGCGACGGCGTTAGGTACATCCCGCGACCGCGCGCCGGATTTCCTGCGCGGCGGGCGAGATATCCTTCTCACGGCCGATATTACGCCTCGCGCCCGATCATGGGAGGCGCCGATGGAAGCATTGCGCAGCATCCTCGTGCTGATGGAGCCCGCGCTCGAGCAGCAGGCCGCGTTCGAAGCAGCCTTGCCGATGGCGCGAAGCTTCGACGCCCGACTTCACCTGCTGATGACGGATTACCGGGACCTCCACGTCTCGTTCTACGAACCCCCGGCCCCGGGGCTCGTGCAGTTCCGCGAGTCGGTCCAGGCCGCGCATCGCGTCACCCTGGAGCGCTGCGTCGAGCGTGCGGCGTCGCTCGGCGTCACGGCCACGTTCGAGTGCATCTGGGGCACGCCGTTCCACGAGCTGGCCATCGAGCGCATCAAGGCGTTGAAGCCCGGACTCGTCATGAAGCAGAGCGTCCACCACGGCCGCGTCGAGCGCACGCTGTTCACGGGCTCCGACTGGCACCTCATTCGCGATTGCCCGGCGCCGCTGCTGCTGGTGAAAGATCCCGCGCGGCTCGCGTCACCGCGCATCCTGGTTTGCGTCGATCCGCAGCACCTGCACGACAAGCCCGCGGCGCTCGACCACCAGTTGCTCGGCAGCGCGTCGCTGCTCAACGAGCGGCTCGGCGGCGAAGTGCATGCGCTGCACGTCTTTGCGCTCCCGCATCCCGTCGCCGTCATCGGCGATGCCTATGTGGCGGCTGCGGGCATGGTGCCCGACGACGCCACGCTCGAGGCAGCGAACAAGAGCCTGCACGAGCTGCTTGCGGCCCATCCGGCGGTCCGCGAGAGCGCCCACCTGCGCGTGGGCGTCCCGGCCCAGGACATCGTGTCCGAAGCCCTGGCGCTCGATGCCGACATCATCCTGATGGGCGCGGTCTCGCGACGGCGCCTTGAGCGCTGGTTCATCGGCAACACGGCCGAGGCGGTGCTCGATCGCGTGCCGTGCAACGTCTGGATCGAAAAGCCTCAATCGCCGGCCTGAAAGCCCTCAGGAACCCGCGTCCCGTCGCAATCGCTCGACGCATTCGTCGATGGATTGCTGCGATGTCGTGTCCACGTCGATCGTGACGCCACGCTCCGCGTCCGAAAGCGTTTCCCAATACGCAGGCTGGCGATCGAGCAGCGAGACGTCTGCCTCCGAGGCATCACCTCCCGCGTCGCGGCGCGACGCGATCCGCGCCCGCAAGGTTTCGAGCGGCGCGGCGCAATGCAGGATCATCAGCCTTCGCACCGGAGCGACCGGCGACCGCCAGCAGGTCGGATCGCTCCGCACGACGCAGGAAGGCGGCATCGACGATCACGCTCTCGCCGCCCTGCAGGCACGCCTGCGCGCACTCAGCCAGCCGGGTGTACGTGCGCGTATTGAACTCACGCGTGTAGAGGCCGGCATCCGGCGGCGATCGTGAATCGGCGAGCGGAGCAAGCCCCGCAAGACGCTTGCGCTCGATGTCCGAGCGTACGTGGAGCGCTCCGAGCCCGGGCGCGAGGCGTCGCGCCAGCCACGTCTTGCCGGAGCCGGACAGTCCGCAGGTGATCAACAGCATCGGCGGCGCGCGCCGGGTACCCGCGAGCGCCCAGTCCAGGTAGCGCCGCAGGTCGGCAAGCGCGGCTCGGGACGACTGCGATCCTGCCGCGTGCTGGCGTGTGCGCAGGCCCGCAACCTTGGCACGCACGAGCGCGCGGTAGGCCTCGTAGTAGGGCAGCAGCGGCAGGGACGCGTAGTCGCCGAGGCTTTCCGTCCAGGCGTTGAGCACGGCGTGGCGCAGGTCGGCCCGCCCACGCGCCGCGAGGTCCATCGTGAGAAACGCCACGTCGTTCACGACGTCGATGAAGCGCAGCGCCGGATCGAACTCGATGCCGTCGAACGGCGTGAGGGCGCCGCGCCAGCGCACGACGTTGGCGCAATGCAGGTCGCCGTGGCATTCGCGGATCCACCCGTTGCGATGCCGGTCCTGCAGCATGGGTTCAATGCGGGCGAATTCCGCTGCGGCCCAATCGCGCAGGCGTTCCACGTTTGCGGGGGCGGGTTCCGGGAGGCCGAGCGACTCGATTTCGACGAAGTTGCCGAGCGTGATCTGCTGCACGCGCGGCGCCGAGCCGTGGTCGGACGCGCGGTCCGCGGGGATGGCCGTGGCGTGTATGTGCCCGAGCCGCTCGCCGAGCCGGGCCAGCTCGGCTCGCTCCGCGGCATCCCGTTCCATGAGGGCATCGAGTTCATCGCGCGTGTCGAACTGGCGCATGCGAACCGCGTGTTCGACCGGAGCGCCGCAGTCCGCGCCCATTCGAATCCGGTCGCCGTCGCGGACGATGGGGACGACATCGAGATACAGGTCCGGGGCGAGGCGCCGGTTCAGCCGCAACTCCTCCTCGCACAACTGCCGACGGCGTTCGGGGGTGGAGTAATCGAGGAAGCTGAGTTTCAGCGGCTTCTTGATCTTGTAGGCATAGGGACCCGTCAGGAGCACCCAGGAGATGTGGGTTTCGACGACCCGCACCGGCTCGACGACGGCGTGCGGGTAGGCGGCGGGATCGCGCAGGGCTTCGATCAGCGCGTCACCCGGTCCGGCGGCGTTCATCGACGGATTCCTCGGATTCGGCGCTCGACGGCAGCTTCGACCAGTGTACCCTTGGCCTCGACCCATGGATCCCCTGCGATCAATACTTATGGTCGCCGAGGGGCACCGTTCGACAATGAAGCCGTCCTGTCCGATCGACAGCAAAGGAAAATCGAATCGTGACCATTCCCGTCAAAATCACCTTCAGGCACATGGAAAGCTCCGCGGCCGTCGAGGCCCGGGTCCATGAACTCGTCAGCCACCTCGGTGTCTTCAGCGATCGCATCCAGTCCTGCCGCATCGTCATCGACTCGCCGCACCGCCACCATCACCAGGGCAAGGTCTTCGCGGTCAAGCTGCACCTCGAGGTGCCGGGCGAGGACGTGGTCGTCGACATGGAGCGGCCGAACCGCGACGGGCATGACGATGTGTACGTGGTCCTGCGCGATGCGTTCGATGCCGCGAAGCGGCAGCTGCAGCAGCGCATGTCGGCCCTGCGGGGCGACGCAAAACGCCGCGAGACGTTGAGTTGACGAGCGGTCCCCTGATATTTGCGCCGGCCGCGAGCCGGTCATTCGGTGAACGGGTCGCGGCCGCGGTCGGCTGCGGCCTCGCTCCCATGGAGGAGCGGGAGTTCGAGGGCGGGGAGCACAAGACGCGGCCGCTCGTCAGCGTGCGGGGCCGCGACGTGTTCGTCGTCCAGTCCCTGAGCGGCGATGCCGCGGGCAGCGCCAACGATCGCCTCTGCCGGCTGCTGTTCTTCATCGCGGGGCTCAAGGACGGCGGCGCGTCGCGCGTGACCGCATGCGTGCCGTTCCTGTGCTACGGGCGCAAGGACCGCCGCACCAAGGAGCGCGATCCGGTGACGCTGCGCTACGTGGCGCAGTTGTTCGAAGCGGTCGGCACCGATCACGTCCTCGCGCTCGACGCGCACAACCTCGCTGCGTTCGAAAACGCATTCCGCTGCCCGGTGGACCAGCTCGAAGCCGCGCCGCTCATCGCGCGCCACCTCGCGAAGGACCTCGGTCCCGAACCCGTCACCGTCGTCTCGCCGGATTTCGGCGGCGCCAAGCGCGCTCAGCGCCTGCAGGACCTGCTGGCCGTGCACGCCCGGCGCGAGGTCGGTTTCGCCCTGCACGAAAAGCGCCGCAGCAGCGGCGTGGTGAGCGGGGATCTGCTCGTGGGCCCGGTACAGGGTTGCCACGTCGTGATCGTCGACGACCTGATCAGCGCCGGCTCGACGATCCTGCGCGCGGTGAGGGCATGCCGCGAGGGCGGTGCAGTGCGCGTCGACGCCTGCGCGACACACGGCGTGTTCGAGCCCGAGGCGCGTCGCCTGCTGGGGCCCGAGGGTCCCGATCGCCTCATCGTCACGGACTCGATCCTGCCGACGCGCATCGCAGCACAATCGGGCGAGCGCGAACCGGTCGTCCTGCCGGCTTCGACGCTGTTCGGAGAGGCAATCCGGCGCATCGTTGGCGGAGGCTCCGTCGTCGCCTTGCGCGAACTCGAGGCCAAGCCGCGCTGATTCCCTCAGGCGAGGCTGAGCGCGGAGTCGTTCAGCGCGCCCGTGACGTAACCATCCGCTCGCTCGAGCCACGTGGAGGGCACCCGTCCGTCGGGTTCCGCTGCGCGCCACACGTAGAGCTTGGCTCGCGTCCCCGCGCGGTGGCTTCGATAGAAGGCGCGGAGGGCGTCCGGAGCCGAGTCGCCGAGCAAGGCAAGGCAGTGCCGCGCCAGATCGCGGCCCACGCGCGCATGGCCCGCGCGCGCGCACTCGAGTTCGAGGAAGCTCAGCTCCTCGGCCCGGTCGAGGATGCGCAGGTCGCGGTCGAATTCCAGGCAATCGATGACGGCCGGCGGGTCGCCCAGGAAGACGTGCTCCGGCCGCAGGTCGCCGTGTCCCTCGACGACGCAACCCGACGTCGCACGCTCCCTAAGCAGCGACGCATGCCCGGCCAGGAAGGCGAGTTGCTGCCGTTGCAGCTGCTGCGCGCCAGGCCGGTTCGCTCCAGCGAGCACGGCGTGATTCGCGGCGACCTGTCTTTCCAGTCGCTCGACGAATGCGCGTCCGTCGACCAGTGCCGGCGGCGCGCCGGCGTAGAAACCGGCGAGCAACCGCGTCACCGGCTCCAGTTCTGTGGCGGTGAAGGTTTCGCGGGGGAGTTGCGCTTCCAGCAGCCGCTCGCGATCGAGCCGTTGCATGGCGACGAGCCAGTCCACGGTCGCGCCCCGGCCGCCAATCGCCAGGGTGCCGTCCGCTTCGAGCACGAGCGGCGTCGCCTTGAGGTAGATCCGTGGCGCCAGCCGCCGATTGAGCCGCACCTCGTCCAGCGAGCCGACGCGGCGGGCTTCGAGCGAGCGATAGTCCATCGTGTCCCGGGCGAGCGGCTTGCGCAGTTTCCAGGCGCGATCACCGACCAGGAACACCCAGGCGAAGTGCGTCTCGATCGCTTCGTCGCCCCGCCCGCACAGGCCGCGGAGGTAGGCGACCTTGACATCGAGTGCGATGGAAACCGCGGGCATCGGGAACGAGCATAGCACTAGGTAGATGCGCGAATGCCGCGGTGACCGCGACCTAGCAACATGAGTCTTGCGATTGAGGAGCATGGCCATGACGCGCAGCTACCGCGATCGATGCGACGCGGGCAGGGTGCTTTCGGAATCGCTGGCGGCGTACCGCGGCGATCCGCAGGCGATCGTGCTCGCGCTGCCGCGCGGCGGCGTCCCGGTCGCCTACGAGGTGGCGCAGGCGCTCGGGCTGCCGCTCGATGTCCTCGTCGTGCGCAAGCTGGGCCTGCCGTCGCAACCGGAACTCGCGATGGGCGCCGTGGCAAGCGGTGGAGCGGTGGTACTCAACGACGACGTGTTGCGCTATCTGCCCGAGCGCAGTGATGCGCTCGAGCGCGTCAAGGCTCGCGAACTCGAGGAACTCGCGCGCCGCGAACGGCTCTACCGCGGCGACCGCGCACCCCTCGATCTACGGGGCCGCACAGGGATCGTCGTCGATGACGGTCTCGCGACCGGCGCGACGATGGCCGCGGCACTGCGGGCGGTGCGCAGTCTCGGTGCGCAACGCGTCGTCGCGGCCGTGCCGGTTGCCTCACCCGAGGCCCTCGAACGCGTTGCCGCGCTCGCCGACGAAGTCGCGTGTCCCAGGGTGCCTGCGTGGTTCAGCGCGGTGGGGCAGTGGTACGAGGTTTTCGACCAGACCGGTGACGACGAAGTGCGTGACTTGCTCCTGCGGGCCGCTCGAGCAGGGGCGGGCGAGTCGCGTGATAACCTTCCGGCCTGACACCCACGGAGAGCTGCCATGAGCGAGCGGGGTCCCGAAGTCCTGAAGATCGACGAGTTCACCGGCCACGAGGAGCCGCTCGGCCTCGATCCGGCACGCCTCGCGCCCGGCAGCAAGACGCCGGCGCAGCACGTGCGCAACCTCTTCACCGACGCGACGGGCAAGTTCTTCGCCGGTATCTGGCGCAGCAGCCCCGGGGCGTGGCGGGTGTCGTACACGGAGAACGAGTTGTGCGTGCTGACGGAAGGGCGCGTACGGATCAGCGACGACACGGGGCGCTCGTGGACCTTCGGCCCGGGCGATTGCTTCGTGATGCCGGCCGGCTTCCACGGGCTCTGGGAAGTGCTCGAGCCGGCCCGCAAGTTCTACGCGATCTACGAGCCGTCGGCCGGCGCCTGATACCGCGCGCGGCAGTCGTCTGGTCCAATGCAGTGCGGGCCGCGCCCGCCGCTGCGCCGGCGCGGTGCATTCCCGGCACAAATCCGGCCGTTTTCCCGCATCTCGTGCTGGCACGTTTCCTGCAGTGACTGGGCGCAGGCGGCAGACGCTGTGTGCGCTGCAAGAAACACGTGTTTCCAATGCTACAATTGTTGAAGTTCACCTGAATATATTGTCGTTTTTTTGATACAAGGGGTACGAGATGAAATTGAGTCATGGCCTGGCTGCGCTCATCCTGGCGATGTCGGCAGCGGCAGCTCACGCCGACATCACCGGGACCGTCACGGCGGTTTCCGATTACGACTTCCGCGGCATCACCCAGACCGCGCAGAACCCGGCCTTGCAGGGCAGCATCGACTACGCGCACGAGAGCGGCTTCTACATCGGGGCGTGGGGCAGCAATGTCGACTTCGGCAACTGCTGTGACGAGAACGTCGAACTCGACATCTACGCGGGCTTCCGCGGCGGCGAAACGATCACCTACGACGTCGGCGCGATCTATTACACCTATCCGGGCGCCGACAGCATCGATTTCCCCGAAATCTACGCCAGCCTCGGCTGGAAGTGGCTGTCCGGCAAGATCTGGTATTCGAACGACTTCGGCAACGCCAGCGAGTCGGCCGAGTACTACGAAGCCAATGCCAACGTCCCGCTGCCGGCCAACTTCGCCGCGTCGGCGCACGTCGGCTACAGCGACGGCAACTACTGGGATCGTTACTACGGCGGTGGCTACACCGACTGGTCCGTGGGCGTGACCTACGCGGTCAGCCACTTCACGCTCGGCCTGAAGTACGTCGACGGCAGCGACCTCAAGCCGGCCAACAACACGGTCGACGACGTCGGCAGCAGCGACGCGCGCGCTATCTTCTCGGTCTCCACGACATTCCCGTGGAGCAAGGAATAGGCGCCGGGCCCGCGGACCGCCGGCGATCCACCGAACGCCTGCCCTCCTGGCGGGGGCGGGCGTCTCATTCGGAGCGCCACCGTGCTTGTCGATAGCGAACCGTGTCACTTCTGATACACTTCCTCCCTATCAATATTCGTCATTGTTGTTCCGATACAACGGAAGGGGGCATCATGAAATTGAGCCAGGTTCTCGCCGCACTCGTCCTGACGATGTCGGCAGCTGTCGCGCAGGCCGAGGTCACCAGCACGGTGACGGCTGTCAGCGACTACGATTTCCGCGGCATCACGCAGACACGCAACAACCCTGCCCTGCAGGGCAGCGTCGATTATTCGGGTTCGCACGGGCTCTACGCGGGCGCCTGGGCGTCCAACGTCGATTTCGGCGGGGACGAGAACTGGGAACTCGACCTGTACGGCGGCATCACCGGCGGCGAGACGTTCCCCTGGGACGTCGGCCTCATCGTGTACACCTACCCGCAGTCGAACGACCTCTACGATTTCGCGGAAATCTACGCCTCGATCGGCTGGAAATTCCTGAAAGGCAAGGTGTGGTACTCGAACGATTTCGGCGGCGGCCCGGCCGGCGACGATGCGTTCTACTACGACGGAAGTGCGAACTTCGAACTGCCGGCGAACTTTGGTCTCTCCCTGCACGCCGGCTACAGCGACGGCGATTACTGGGGCGACGACAACTACTTCGACTGGTCGGTGGGCGTGACGTACACGGTCAGCCATTTCACGCTTGGCCTGAAGTACGTCGACGGCAGCGACCTCAAGGCGCTCAACAACGCGCCGAACGACGTCGGGAACACGGATGCGCGCGCGATCTTCTCGATCTCCACCACGTTCCCGTGGTCGAAGGGCGAAGAAGCGGCCAGCGAATAAGCAGCGCCTGAGCCTATGAGAACGCCCGGTCCCCGACAGGGGGTCGGGCGTTCTTTTTTACCTCTCCCGCCTGCGGGAGAGGTCGGCGCAGCCGGGTGTGAGGGGCTTTACCTCTCCCGCTTGCGGGAGAGGTCGACCGACGGTCGGGTGAGGGGCGCGCAACGCATGGGTGAGGGGCGCGCAACGACGGGTGCGGGCAGTCAACCGGCTTTCAGCACCTCGGCCAGCTTCCCGAACAACTCGTCGACGTGCCTGCGCTCGATGATCAGCGGCGGCGACAGCGCGACGATGTCGCCGGTGACGCGGATCAGGATGCCTGCCTCGAAGGCACGCACGAACGTGTCGAAGCCGCGCGCGCCCGGCTTGCCCGCGATCGGCTCGAGTTCGATGGCGCCGATCAACCCCATGTTGCGCAGGTCGATCACGTGCGGCAGGCCCTTCAGCGAGTGCACCGCGTCGGCCCAGTACGAGTCCATTTCCTTCGCGCGCGTCAGCAGTCCGTCGCGCCTGTAGATCTGCTGCGTCGCGATGCCCGCCGCGCAGGCGACGGGGTGCGCCGAGTAGGTGTAGCCGTGGAACAGCTCGATGGCGTTGTCCGGCCCCTGCATGAACGTCTCGTAGATTTCCTTGCGCGCCGCCACCGCGCCCATCGGCACCGCGCCGTTGGTGAGCCCCTTCGCCATCGTGATCATGTCGGGCATCACGTCGAAATGCTGTGCCGCGAACGGTGACCCGAGGCGGCCGAAGCCGGTGATGACCTCGTCGAAGATCAGCAGGATGCCGTGCCGGGTGCAGATCTCGCGCAGGCGCTTGAGATAGCCCTTCGGCGGCATCAGCACGCCCGTCGACCCCGCGACCGGCTCGACGATCACGGCGGCAATGTTGCTGGCGTCGTGCAGTGCGACGATACGCTCGAGGTCGTCGGCGAGGTGCGCGCCCCATTCGGGCTCGCCGCGCGTGAACGCGTTGTGCTTCAAGTCATGCGTGTGCGGCAGGTGGTCGACGCCGGGAAGCATCGTGCCGAAGAATTTCCGGTTGTTGACCATGCCGCCGACGCTGATGCCGCCAAAGCCGACGCCGTGGTAGCCACGCTCGCGGCCGATGAAGCGGGTGCGAGTGCCTTCGCCGCGGACGCGGTGGTAGGCGAGCGCGATCTTGAGCGCGGTGTCCACCGACTCGGAGCCCGAGTTGGTGAAGAACACGTGGTCGATGCCCTTCGGCAGCCAGTTCACCACTTCGTTTGCAAGTTCGAACGCGCCCGGGTGTCCCATCTGGAACGGCGGCGCGTATTCCATCTCGCTGATCTGCCTGCTCACGGCTTCGGCAATTTCCTTGCGTCCGTGCCCGGCATTGACGCACCAGAGTCCGGCGACGCCGTCGAGGATCTGGCGCCCCTCCGGCGTCCAGTAGTGCATGCCCTCGGCACGCGCGAGCAAGCGCGGCTTGGACTTGAACTGCCGGTTCGCGGTGAACGGCATCCAGAACGCTTCGAGGTCGGCGCGGTCGAACTTTGGCTTCGCGGACATGGGGGTCACCGGCAGGTGGGCTGGGGGATGGATGATAAGAAAAATTGACACTAGGCTCAAATGAGCTTGAAATTTCGCGTACTTACGACCCTTCTGTGCAGGATATTCAACACTCCGTGGCCGAACTCACCATCGACGTAGGGGCGCACCTGCGCACCGTGCGCACCATGTACGGGATGTCGCAGCGTGAACTCGCCAAGCGCGCGGGCGTTACCAACGGCCTGATCTCGCTAATCGAGCAGAACCGGGTCAGCCCGTCCGTCAGTTCGCTGAAGAAAGTGCTCGACGGCATCCCGATGTCGCTCGCCGAGTTCTTCACGCTCGACCTGTCGGCGAGCCCGCAGGTGTTCTTCCGGGGCGACGAGCTCGTGGACCTTGGCGACCGCAGTGTGTCGCTGCGCCTCGTCGCCGCGCGGCGCGCGAATCGTTCGATGGCACTGATGCACGAGAAGTATGCGCCCGGCGCCGATACGGGCACGGACATGCTGCGCCATGCGGGCGAGGAGGGCGGCGTCGTGGTTCGCGGCCGCATCGAGCTCACCGTCGGCGGCGAGAGCCGCGTGCTCGGCCCGGGCGACGCCTATTACTTCACCAGCGCCATCCCTCACCGGTTCCGCAACGCCGGATCCGAGCCCTGCGAAATCATCTCGGCGGCGACGCCGCCGACGTTCTAGAAACATCCGGGAAGTCCACGCATGACCGTCATCGGCACCGATCTCAGCTGGCGCGACCGCGCCCGCGCGCTCTCCATCAACGGTCAGGCCTTCGTCGACGGCAAGTACGTGCCGGCGCAGTCGGGCGCTCAGTTCGACTGCGTGAGCCCGATCGACGGCAAGGTGATCGCGAAGGTCGCGTCCACCGATGCCGCGGACGTCGATCGCGCGGTCGCTGCGGCGCGGCGCGCATTCGAGAGCGGCGTGTGGTCGCGCCAGGCGCCGCGCGAGCGCAAGCGCGTGCTGCAGCGATTCGCCGAGCTGATCCTGCAGCACAAGGAAGAGCTGGCGCTGCTCGAGACGATCGACATGGGCAAGCCCATCTCCGACAGCCTTGCGGTGGACATTCCGTCGACCGCGCGCTGCATCGCGTGGTACGCCGAAGCCGTGGACAAGGTGTACGACGAGGTCGCGCCGACGAGCCACGACGCGCTGGCGCTGATCACGCGCGAGCCGGTCGGCGTCGTGGCGGCCATCGTGCCGTGGAATTTTCCCCTGATCATGGCGGCCTGGAAGATCGGCCCGGCGCTGGCCGCTGGCAATTCGTTCATCCTCAAGCCGTCCGAGAAATCGCCGCTCACCGCGATCCGCATTGCCGCGCTTGCCTCCGAGGCCGGCATTCCCGATGGCGTGTTCAACGTGCTGCCGGGCTTCGGCCACACGGCCGGCCAGTCGCTCGCGCTGCACATGGACGTCGACTGCATCGGCTTCACCGGCTCGACGCGCACCGGCAAGCTCATGCTGCAGTACTCGGGCCAGTCGAACATGAAGCGCGTCTGGCTCGAGTGCGGCGGCAAGTCGCCCAACATCATCCTGGCGGACTGCCCGGACCTCGACGCGGCGGCGGCCACCGCGGCGTCCGCGATCTTCTTCAACCAGGGCGAAATGTGCACGGCCGCGTCGCGGCTCGTGGTGGAAGAGAGCGTGCGCGACGCGGTGCTCGAGAAGGTCGTCGCGGCCACGCGGCGCATGCAGCCGGGCGATCCGCTCGACCCGGCGACGCGGCTCGGAGCCCTCGTCGACGAGATCCAGACCAGGACCGTGCTCGGTTACATCGAATCCGGGCTTGCCGATGGCGCGAAGGTGCTCGCGGGCGGCAAGCGGGTGCGCGAGGAGACGGGCGGCTGCTACGTGCAACCGACGGTGTTCTCGAACGTGAAGCCCGACATGAAGATTGCGCGCGAGGAGATCTTCGGGCCGGTGCTCGCGACGATCACGGTCAAGGACGCCGAGGAAGCGGTCCGCGTCGGCAACGGCGTCGACTACGGCCTTGCCGCGGCCATCTGGACGCGCGACATCACCAAGGCCCACCGCATTGCGCGCGCCCTGCGTGCGGGCATGGTGTACGTCAACTGCTACGATGCCGACGACATCACCGTGCCGTTCGGTGGCTATAAGCAGTCAGGGACCGGTCGCGACAAGTCGCTGCACGCTTTCGACAAGTACACCGAGCTGAAGACCACCTGGATCGACCTCTCGCGATGAGCGGCTACAGCAACGTCACCTTCGCCGAGATCGAGCCGGGTGCCACGGCGACGGCGAAGCGCGCCATCACGCAGACCGAGCTCGAGGCGTTGTTGCTGGTCTCGGGCGACATCGAGCCCTTCCACGTCGAGGACGGCCTGGTCCCCGACGACTCGGAGTTGAGCGTCGATGCGGTGGCAGCCGTGGCGATCATCTCCGGCATGCTGGAGCGGCGATTGCCCGGCCCGGGCACGCGCATCGTGTCGCAGCAGCTCGAATTTGCCGGGCGCATTCACGTCGGGGATGAAATCGCCGCCACGGTGACCGCGCGGCGCAAGCAGGCGGCCTCGGGTCTCGTGGATTTCGATTGCGACGTCAGTGCCGCGGGGCGCCGCGTCGCCTGGGGCACCGTCGTGGTCGAAGCACCGCGCGGCAAGCTGGCGTATTCCGAGATCGCCACGCCCGAGATCGTGCTGCGTCGAAACGACGTGTTCGCGCGCCTGCTGGTGCGCTGTGCGCCGCTCGACGCGGTGAGTTGCGCCGTCGTCCACCCGTGCGACCGCGATTCGCTGCTCGGCGCGGTGGAATCCGCCCGCCGCAAGCTCATCGTGCCGGTGCTCGTGGGCCCGCCGGCACGCATCAAGTCGGTGGCGGCCGCCTGTGGTGTCGACATCTCCCCGTTCCGGATCGTGCCGACCGAGCACAGTCATGCTTCGGCCGCGGCCGGCGTGGCGCTCGCGCGCGCCGGCGAGGTGGAAACCCTGATGAAGGGCAGCCTGCACACGGACGAGATCATGGCGGAGATCATCGCCTCCCAAGGCGGCCTGCGTACGGAGCGGCGCATCAGCCACGTGTTCGTGATGGACGTGCCGGCCTACGAGCGCATGCTCTTCGTCACCGACGCGGCGATCAACATCGAGCCGACGCTCAACGAAAAGGCCGACATCGTGCGCAATGCGATCGACCTGGCGCGTGCGCTCGGCCTGGAGCAGCCGAAGGTCGCGATCCTGTCGGCTGTCGAGACCGTCAATCCGGACATCCGCTCGACGCTCGATGCCGCGGCGCTCTGCAAGATGGCGGACCGCGGCCAGATCACGGGCGCGATCCTGGACGGCCCGCTCGCGTTCGACAATGCGATCAGCGAGCGCGCCGCACGCGCCAAGCGCATCGTTTCGCCGGTCGCGGGCCGGGCCGACATCCTGCTCGTGCCGAACATCGAGGCCGGCAACATGCTCGCCAAGCAGTTGCAGTACTTTGCGGGTGCCGACAGCGCGGGCGTCGTGCTCGGCGCACGCGTGCCAGTGATCCTCACCAGTCGCGCCGACAACGTGCGGATGCGCATCGGGTCGGCGGCGGTCGCGAAACTCCTCGTGCATGCCCGGCGTGCGGATCCGGCGATCCCGAAACATGAGCGCGGCCCCGCGTGCAATTCTCGTCCTGAACGCAGGCTCGTCGAGCATCAAGTTCTGCGTCTTTCGCTGGGATGGTCGCGAGCTGCAGCGCGACCTGCGTGGCCAGCTGTCCGGGCTCGCCACCGCGCCTCGATTCGCGGCGCGGCGCGACGATACGGTCGTGGCCGACCGCCGCTTCGACCAGGGCCCGATGACTCACGTGCAGGGGTTCGAGGTGCTGCTCGAGTGCCTGCGCATGGAACTCCACGGCGCCGAGCTGGCCGGTGTCGGGCATCGCGTCGTGCACGGCGGGCGCGAGTTCATGGCGCCGACGCTCGTCGACCGCGACGTCCTCGAACGCCTGCAGCGGTACGTGCCGCTCGCCCCGCTGCACCAGCCGCACAATCTCGCAGCCATTCGCCTCCTGCTGGAGCGGTTGCCGGGTGTGCCGGAGATCGCCTGCTTCGACACCGCCTTTCATCGCACCATCCCGGAGACCGCGCAGCGCTTCGCGCTGCCGCCGCGCTTCGCAGAAGCGGGCGTTCGCCGTTACGGTTTTCACGGGCTCTCCTACGAGTACGTGGCTACGGTCCTCCCGCAGATCGACGCCCGTGCCGCGAGCGGACGCACGGTCGTGTTCCACCTCGGCAACGGTTCGAGCATGTGCGCGATGCAGGGCGGGCGCAGCGTCGCGACCACCATGGGATTCACCGCCGTCGAAGGCCTGCCGATGGGCACACGCAGCGGATCGATCGATCCCGGCGTACTCCTGTTCCTGCTCGACGAGATGAAGTTCAGCGTGCGCGACGTCGAGCGCCTGCTGTACCACGAGTCCGGACTGCTCGGGATGTCGGGCGTCTCGAGCGACATGCGCGACCTGCTGGATAGCGACGTGCCAGCCGCGAAGCTGGCAGTCGAGGTGTTCGTCTATCGCGCGACGCGCGAGCTGGGCTCGCTGGCCGCAGCGCTCGGCGGGGTGGATGCGGTCGTCTTCACGGCTGGCATCGGCGAGAACCAGCCGGAGATTCGCGCCCGCATCTGTCGCGGCGCGCGCTGGCTGGGCGTCGAACTGGACGACGCCGCCAATCTTGCACAACAACGCCGCATCAGCGCCGGGACGTCCGCGGTTTCAGTCCACGTGGTGCCAACCGACGAAGAGCTGATGATCGCGCGTCATGTCGCGAGCGTGCTGGGCGGTTGACCTGCCCGCTGGATTGGGGCAGCTTCGGTTGCGCCGGAGCGCCAAACGACAAAAGGGGATTCATGCGACTCACGAAACGCGCGGTGGGCCTGCTGGCCCCGGTTCTTTTCCTGGGGGTATTGATGGGCAGTTCGACAGCCATGGCGGGGACGGGCACGTACGGCGATCTGCTGGCGCTCTACGAGCAGTGGCGCGCGTTCGAGCATCCTCCGCTGCGCGACGGGGCGCCGGATTACACGGCGGCCGCGGTCGCGAAGAGGCATGCCGAGCTGAAGCAGTACCAGATGCGGCTCGCGGCCCTCGATCCGGCCGCATGGCCGGTCGAGCAGAAGATCGACTACGAGCTGGTCCGCGCCCAGATGAACGGCCTCGACTTCGACATTCGTGTGCTGCGGCCCTGGGCGCGCGATCCCGCGTTCTACCACTCGGTCTGGACGGAGCAGAGCGACACGCCGGAGCACGAGGGCCCGTGCACCACGACCTGGTCGAAGTGTGGCAGTACACGTTTCCGCTCTCGAAGGCCGATGCCGCGCGACTGGCGGCCCAGCTGCGGACCATTCCTCCGTTGCTGGCGCAGGCGCGGCCAATCTCACCGGCAACGCGCACGACCTGTGGATCACCGGGACCGGCACCCTGCAAGAGCAGGTCGCCGACCTTGCGGATCTTGCCGCGAAGACGTCCGGCTCCGGAGCCGAGCTCGGCAAGGCGATCGCGGCGGCCTCGAAGGCAACCACCGAGTTCGTCGCCTGGCTCGAGGCGCAGGCGCCTTCGAAGACGGGCCCGTCGGGCATCGGCAAGGAGGACTACTACTGGAGCCTGCGCAACGTGCACCTCGTGCCGATGACCTGGGACGACGAGGTGATGCTGCTCAAGCGCGAGCTTGCGCGCGCCCATGCGTCGTTGCGGCTCGAGGAGCAGCGCAATCGCGGACTGCCACCGATACCGCTGCCACGCCGAGGAATACCAGAAGCGCGCGAACGCCGCGATCACCAAGTACATGGCCTTCCTGAAGGACAAGGACATCCTCGAAGTGCAGGACTACCTGGATCCTGCATTGCGCGCGGCACATCGGTCCGTTCGTGCCGAGCGAGAAGCGCAATTTCTTCTCCATCGCGACCCACTACGAACCGGTCGCGCTGTACGCCCATTTCTACCACTGGTTCGACCACGAGTGGTTCAAGCACGAGCCGAATGCGAGCCCGATCCGCCGCGAGGCCTGGCTCTACAACGCGTGGGACACGCGCGCCGAAGGCATGGCCACCGCGATCGAGGAGATCATCCTGCACGCCGGCTACTACGACGATAATCCGCGCGCGCGCGAGATCGTCTGGATCATGCTGGCGCAGCGCGCGCCCGCGGGCTCGCCTCGCTCTACGCCCAGGCCAACGAATTCGACCTCGAAGCAGGCCAAGGCCTTCCAGGTGGAGTGGACGCCGCGGGGCTGGATGCGTCCCGACCTCGACCTGCTCGGCTTCGAGCAGCAGCTCTACCTGCGCCAGCCCGGGTACGGCACCAGCTACGTGACCGGCAAGTACCTCATCGAGGAGCTCGATGCAAGGATCGCTCGCACCAGATGGGCGACGCATTCACGCTGCGCCGGTTCTTCGACGAGTTCAATGCGGCCGGGATGATGCCCGTGTCGTTGATTTACTGGCAGGTCACGGGCCAGCCGATGCATTGAGGCTGGCCGAAGCGGCTTCGGGGCGAACGGGAGCGGCAAGTTTCGCTACAATTGCGCACGCCCCTGGCCCAGAGACGCGCCATGAAAGTTACTTTTGCAGCCACGCAATTCGCCTGCTCGCCGAATGCGGCTGAGAACCTGGAGTCCGCCGAGCGCGCCGTGCGAGCGGCGGCTGAGAAGGGTGCACAGGTCGTTCTGCTGCAGGAGCTGTTCGAGACGCCCTATTTCTGCAAGGACCACTCCGCGGAGCATTTCAACCTTGCGCGCCCGATCGAGGGCAGCCCGGTGGTCGAGCGCTTCCAGGCGCTCGCCCGCGAACTGTCGGTGGTCCTGCCGCTCAGCGTCTTCGAGCGTGCACAACAACGCGTACTTCAATTCGCTTGCGATGATCGACGCCGACGGCACGGTGCTCGGCGTCTATCGCAAGTCGCACATCCCGGAAGGGCCGGGCTACCACGAGAAGTATCTACTTCTCGCCGGGAGACACCGGCTTCCGGGTCTGGAAGACGCGCTACGGAGCGCTCGGCGTCGGCATCTGCTGGGACCAGTGGTTCCCGGAGGCGGCGCGCTGCATGGCGCTGATGGGCGCCGAAGCGCTGCTGTATCCCGACGGCCATCGGCTCCGAGCCGCACGACGCCGAGCATCGATTCGCGCGATCACTGGCAGCGCTGCATGCAGGGCCACGCGGCCGCGAACGTCATGCCGCTCATCGCGTCGAACCGCATCGGCGTCGAGCGCGGCCAGAAGTACGAGATGACCTTCTACGGCTCTTCGTTCATCGCCGACTCAGACGGGCGCGAAGGTGGCCGAGGCCGATCGCACGTCGACGGCGGTGCTGACGGCGACGTTCGACCTCGATGCGATCCGCGCGCAGCGCCATGCCTGGGGCGTGTTCCGCGATCGCCGACCGGATCTCTACGGGCCGCTGCTCACCTACGACGGCCGCGTTCCCGGTTGACCCGGGGCGCCATGCCGAACCTGTCCCGTCTCCAGCTAAAGGCCCGCTCGCTGCAGGGCCCGGTGGCCTGCGTCGATCTCGAGACCACGGGCGGCATGGCCGCGCAGCACCGCATCATCGAAGTGGGCATCGTGCTGCTCGAAGGTGGCCAGGTCATCGAGGAGTGGAGCACGCTCGTCCAGCCGCGCGTGCGTATCCCGCCGTCGATCGCGGCGTTCACCGGCATCGACGACGACATGGTCGTGGATGCTCCTGCGTTCGAGGACGTGCGCAGCGAGGTGCGCCGGCGCCTCGATGGGCGGCTCTTCGTCGCCCACAACGCCCGCTTCGACTACGGATTCCTGCGATCGGAGTTCCGCCGCACCGGCGAGAAGTTCTCGGCTCCGGTGCTCTGCACCGTGCGCCTGTCGCGCACGCTCTTTTCCGAGCACGCGCGGCACAATCTCGACACGTTGATGGAGCGCTTCGCCCTCGATTGCTCGGCGCGCCACCGAGCGCTCGGCGATGCCCAGGTGCTGCCGGCGCTGCTCGCCGCCATGGAGGAGCAGCGCGGTGCCGGGCGCATGGACGAAGTCGTGGAGAATGCGCTCAGCGAGGCGCGGCTGCCGCCGCAACTGGCGGCCGATCTCGCGGACGACCTGCCCGAGGGCCCGGGCGTGTATCTTTTCCGCGGCGAAGGCGGCGCGTTGCTGTACGTCGGCAAGAGCCGCAACCTGCGCAGCCGGGTGTTCGACCACTTTGCCGCCGAGCACCGGTCGGGCAAGGAGGCGAAGCTCACGCGGCAGGTCCGCGACGTAGAGTGGATCGAGACGGGCGGGGAACTCGGCGCGCTGCTGCTCGAGTCGAAGCTCGTGAAGCAGCTGGCGCCGTCGTCCAACCGCCGGCTGCGCAAGAACGATTCGCTGTGCGGCGTGCGGCTCGTCGAGCAGGACGGGGCGCTGCGGCCCGAGGTCGGGCTGCTCGATGCGGCATGCTTCGATGCGGAAGCCGTGACCTACGGACCTTTCCGCTCCGAGCGCGACGCGTGGCGCGCGATCGAAGGCAAGGCGCGTGAAGCGGAGCTGTGCCTCAAGGTGCTGGGCCGCGAGCACGGTGCGGGCTCCTGCTTCGCGCATCAGCTGGGCCGGTGCCGCGGCGCCTGCGTGGGCAAGGAACCGCTGGCGCTGCACGATGCGCGCCTGCAGCTCGCATTGACCTCGCTGCGCCTGAAGCCGTGGCCGTTTGCCGGCCCGTCGGCATCCGCGAGGCGGGGGCGGGCGGCATGGCGCCCGTGCTGCACGTGATCGATCGCTGGCAGCATCTCGGCACCGCGCGCGATCCCGGCGAGGTCGAAAGCCTCGTCGGCGGCGCTGTCACTCGACGGTTTCGACGCGGACAGCTACCGCATCATCGGCCGCTGCCTGGAGCGCATCCATCGGCGGGACCTCGTCATGATCGAAAGGCGGGGATGAGTCCTTGAACGAAACGGTCACAGCGCCGGGGACCTTCCAGTTCTTCGCCGCCTGTCCGCGCAACGTGGCGGACCTCCTGGCGGCAGAACTGCGCGCGCTCGGCATCGAGCCGGGACGGGAGCACCCGGCCGGCGTCGGATTTGCGGGTCCGATTACGCACGGGTACCTGGCGTGCCTGCATTCGCGCACGGCGAGCCGGGTGCATCCTGACGCTCGGGGATGTGCCGGCCGATTCGCCGGAAGCCCTGTACGCGGCGCGTCGTGCAGATGCCTTGGGAAGAGCACATGGCGCCCGAGGGTACGCTGATCGTCGACACGGTCGGTGAGAGCCCGCCTGGCTTCGCCACACGCAGTTTGCCGCGCTCAAGGTGAAGGACGCGGTCGTCGACCGATTTCGCGAGCGGGCAGGTACGCGACCCTCGGTCGACCCGGAGCGCCCGGACCTGCGCATCAACGTCCGGTTCGCGCGCGAGCGCGCAACCATCGGCATCGACCTGAGCGGCGAGCCGCTGCACCGTCGCGGCTATCGGCAGTCGGGCGTCGAGGCCCCGCTCAAGGAGAATCTCGCGGCGGCACTGTTGCTGCGAGCCGGCTGGCGCGAGATCGCCGCCCGCGGCGGGGCGTTCGTCGACCCGATGTGCGGGTCCGGCACGCTGGTGATCGAGGCGGCGCTGATCGCCGCGCGGGTCGCGCCGGGCCTGTTGCGCCGGAGGTTCGGGTTCGAGCGCTGGCGGCAGCACGACCCGGCCGCCTGGGAGTCGCTGAAGGATGCGGCGCGTGCCCAACGCGATTACGCGCAGCTTGGCGTCGGCCGGTGCCGCGGCTACGACCGGGAGCAGAGCGCGGTGCGGTCGGCCATTGCCAACGCCAACAGCGCTGGCCTCGGCGATCACCTCGTGTTCGAGCGGCGCGACATCGCGAACCTCGAGAAATCGCCGCAGCAGCCGGGCCTCGTGCTCGTCAATCCGCCGTACGGCGTGCGACTCGGCGACGAGCAGACGCTCGCGCCGCTCTATGGGACGCTCGGCGTCAAGCTGCTGTCCTGTTTTCCCGATTGGGAGGCGGCGGTGTTCACCGGCAATCCGCCGCTCGGGCGGGAATTGAGGCTGCGCGCGTATCGCTCGCACACGCTGTTCAACGGCGCGCTGGAATGCCGTCTGCTGCGCTTCCATCTCAATGCCGAGGCGGTTGAGCCGGATCCCGTGGAAGTGCATCGCGCGCGCGCTCGAGGCGGCGAAGGAACGACCGGGCGCGACGATGTTCGCGAACCGGTTGAAGAAGAACCACGCGCATCTGGCGAAATGGGCCAAGCGCGCGGACGTCGCGTGCTATCGGGTCTACGACGCGGACATGCCGGAGTACGCGTTCGCCGTCGACATCTACGGCAACGGGTCGCGCTGGGTGTGCGTCCAGGAATACCAGGCACCGCAGACGGTATCGCAGGAAGCCGCTCGCTCACGTCGCCAGGAGGCCTTGTCGGTGCTGCCGGAGGTGCTGGGAGTTCCTCCCGAGCAGGTTCACCTGCGCTTGCGGCGCAGGCAGAAAGAAGGGACACAGTACGAGAAAGTCGGCGACGAGGCCGTGTTTCACGAGGTGCGCGAAGGGCCGTACCGGTTGCTCGTCAACTTCACGGACTACCTCGATACCGGCCTGTTCCTCGATCACCGGCTGACGCGCCAGCGTGTCGGCGAGCTCGCGAAAGGCCGCCGATTCCTCAACCTGTTCGCGTACACCGGCACGGCGACGGTGCACGCGGTCGGCGGCGGTGCGGTGGCCTCGACGACGGTGGACATGTCGCGCACGTACCTCGACTGGGCGAAGCGCAACCTCGCGCTGAACGGGCTCGCCGGCCCGACGCACGATTTCGTGCAGGAGGACTGCCTGCAATGGCTGCAGGACGAGGGCGCCGCGCCCCGCCAGCGCTACGGGCTGATCTTCGTCGACCCGCCGACGCTGTCCCGTTCGAAGCGCATGGAGCGCGAATTCGACGTACAGCGCGACCACGTGGACCTGCTGCAGGCGGCAGGCCGTCTGCTGGAGCCCGGGGGCGTGCTGCTGTTTTCCAACAATTTCCAGCGCTTCCGGCTCGACGATCACAGCCTCTCGAATTTCGACATCCGCGACATATCCCGCGAGACGCTGCCCGAGGATTTCAAGCGCAACCCCCGGATCCACGTCTGCTACCTGCTGCGGCACAAGTCCGAGGCGCTTGCCGGCCGGTGAGGGCCTGCGGCAAGCTGCAGCCTCGAACGAGGCGACCGCCTCGTCGTTGCCCGCCGGAACAGCATCATGGAAATCTTCAAGACATTCACGCTCGAGAGCGCACATCGGCTGCCGAACGTGCCGGCCGGCCACAAGTGCGCGCGCGTCCATGGGCACTCGTTCCGTGTCGAGTTGCACGTGAGCGGGCCGGTCGATCCCCATCTCGGCTGGGTGATGGACTTCGCGGACGTGAAGACCGCGTTCGAGCCGCTCTTCCAGCAGCTCGACCATCGCTACCTCAACGACGTGCCGGGCCTCGACAACCCGACCAGCGAGAATCTCGCCCGCTGGATCTGGCGCGAGCTGAGGCCGCGCTTGCCGCTGCTGTCGCGGGTCGTTGTGCACGAGACCTGCACCAGCGGCGCGAGCTACATCGGCGATTAGCCCTCACCCGCACTTCGTGCGACCTCTCCCGCAAGCGGGAGAGGTAAGACACCCTCACCCGCACTTCGTGCGACCTCTCCCGCAAGCGGGAGAGGTGTCGGATGCCCTCTCCCGTCCTGCGGGAGAGGGGCGAGCGATGCGGCGCAGCCGCGTCGCGAGGGGTGAGGGCTCGTTCTAGAGCAAGTCCTTGAGGCGGAACCAGAGCATCGCGAGCACCAGCGCGGGCATCCGCAGCGCCGGGCCGCCGGGGAAGTCGCGGTGCTGCAGCTTCGCAAACAGGTCGAAGCGCTCGGCCTGGCCCGCCACCGTTTCCGCAACGAGCTTGCCCGCCATGCCGGTGAGCGCGATGCCGTGGCCGGAGAAGCCCTGCAGGTAGTACACGTTCGGCGCGATGCGGCCGAAGTCCGGCGCGCGGCTCATCGAGATGTCGACGTAGCCGCCCCACGCGTAATCGATGTTCACGTCCGCAAGTTGCGGGAAGACTTTCAGCATCCGCGCGCGCGTCGCGTGGTGCGTCGTGGCGGGATTGAGTCCCGAGTAGCTCACGCGGCCGCCGAACAGCAGGCGGTGATCGGCCGAGCGGCGGAAATAATCGAGCACCCAGTTGATGTCGGTGATCGCGTAGTTCTCGCGCATCAGCGCAAGCATTCGCTGCTCGCCCAGCGGCTCCGTCGCAACGATGTACGTGCCCACCGGCATGATCCGCGCGCGCAGCTTGTTCGAAATCGTCTCGTCGATGTACGCGTTGCAGCACAGCACCACGTGCTTCGCCTTCACGCTGCCGCCGGCCGTGCGCACCGTCGCGACGGCGCCGTGCTCGATGCCGATGACGAGGCTGTCGTCGTGGATCGTCGCCCCGGCCGACTCCGCCGCGGCGGCGAGTCCGAGCGTGTAATTGAGCGGATGCAGGTGGCCGCTGCGCGTATCGAGCAGGCCGCCGAGGTAGCGGTCCGTGTCGAGCAACGCCCGCACCTGCGGCTTTTCGAGCCATTGCAGCGAGCGATAGGCGTACTTCGTGACCAGTTCTTCCTGCCAGCCCTTGAGCTCGGCTTCGTGCCGCGGCTTGATGGCGACGTGCATCTGGCCCCAGTTCAGGTCGCAGTCGATCGCGTGGCGCGCGACGCGTTCCTTCAGCAGGTCGAGCGCTTCGACGGAGATGTCGAACATCTTCCGCGCCGCGTCTTCCCCGACTTGCGCCACGAGCTTGTCCTGGCCCGCTGCGTAACCGAAGATGGCCTGGCCGCCGCTGCGACCCGAGGCGCCCCAGGCGACGCGCCGCCCCTCGAGCACCACGACCTTGTAGCCGCGCTCCGCAAGGTGCAGCGCCGTCGAGCAGCCGGAGATGCCGGCACCGACGACGCAGACGTCCGCCGTCACGTCGCCCTCGAGAGCCGGGCGCTGCGGGGCGGGATTCGCGGACGCCGCGTAGTACGAGCGAATGTGATCCACGGGGCCTCCGCTCAGCTCGTCGTCAGGTACCACGCGTAATCGAGCGCGGAGACGTACGAGTTGAAGTCCTCCATTTCGCCGCGCCGTGTCGCCGCATACAGGCCGGCGAAGCGCGGGCCGAGGTATTCCCTGATGAAATCGCTGCGCTCGAACGCGGCAAGCGCCTCCGGCCACGTGGTCGGGATGGTCGGCGTGGTGTCGCGATACGCATTGCCCGCGAGCACCGGGCCCGGGTCGAGCTGCTGCGTGATCCCGAGGTGCATGCCGGCGAGCACGACGGCCGTCAGCAGGTACGGATTGGCGTCCGCGCCCGCGACGCGATGTTCGACGCGACGGCTCGCCGGCGGGCCGTGCGGCACGCGGAACGCGACGCCCCGGTTGTTGACCGACCAGCTTGGGTTGAGCGGCACGTAGGCTTCCGGCTGGAAGCGTCGGTACGAGTTGGCGGTCGGCGCGCACACGGCCATCGTGTCGTTGATGGTTGCGGCCAGGCCGCCGATCGCGTGTCGCAGCGCCGGCGTGCCCGTGGCGTCCTGCGCCGCGAAGATGTTGCGGCCCTTGGCGTCGACGAGGCTGATGTGCAGGTGCGCGCCGCTGCCCGCATGGTCGCGGTACGGCTTGGCCATGAACGTCGCTTCCATGCCGTGCTGCAGGGCCACGCCCTTGACCAGCCGCTTGAGGCGAATGGCGTGGTCGCAGGCGAGCAGGGCGTCGTCGACATGGTGCAGGTTCACTTCGAACTGGCCGGGGCCGTATTCGGCCAGCACCGTGCCGGTCGGCAGGTCCTGCGCGCGCGGCGGCCGCCTGGATCGCGTCGAGCACCGCCGAATACTCGTCGAGTTCCTGCATCGAGTTGATCTGGGTCTTGCTCTCGCGCCGGCCGGTCAGCGGCTGGGCGGGCGGCTGGGCGTGGCCTGCCACCGTGCGGGCGCGATCGACGAGATAGAACTCGAGTTCGACCGCCATCACCGGCTTCACGCCGAGCGCCTCGAACCGGCCCAGGACACCGGCCAGCACGTGGCGCGGGTCGCCGTGGAACGGCGTATGGTCGTGCTCGTACATGCTGACCTGCATCTGCGCGACCTGCTCACCGAGCCAGGGCACGGTGAACAGCGTGTTCGGGATGGGCAGGCAGACGCGATCCGCGTCGCCTTCATCGAATCCGAGGCCGGTCGACTGGATCGGTTCCGCCGAGCACGTCGAGGGCGAACATCGATCCGGGCAGCAGCAGGCCGGTGCGGTGCATCGCCTCGAGCTCGGCGACGGTGACGCGCTTGCCGCGCGGGATGCCCATCTGGTCGGCGAGCAGCAGGTCGACGAAACGAACCTGCGGGTTCCGGGAGAGCCAGGCGCGAGCCTGCTCGAAGTCCGCGGTGTGCGGCATGACAACCCCGTATGTTTAAGATTTAGCGACGGCGGGACCGTCGGGGAGCGGGCAGCATAGCCGTTCCGCCCTCGGGCCGGCAAGCTCATGGAGGCTGGCCAAAGTCAAGCCAAGCCTATGTTTAGGCTGATTTTTGCCCATTTTGTTGCACTGCGTGGCGACTCCCCCGGGGGGTCTGTGGTTTAATCCCTTTCGGTCCCCAAGGACGGCCTGTCAGAAGCCGTCTAGGATCTTAAACGTGTCTCGCCGCAAACCACTGATCGGCATTCCCGCGGATCGACGGATCCTCGGCCCGCACCCCTTCCACTGCGTGGGGGAGAAGTACATCGTCGCCGTGGCGGAAGCCGCCGAAGCGATCCCTGTGCTCATCCCGTCGCTAGGCGAGGGCAATCTCGAGGAACTGCTCGAGCGCCTCGACGGCATCCTGCTGACCGGCAGTCCGTCGAACGTCGAGCCGTCTCGCTACGACGGACCGCCGGGCGATCCGGAGACGCTGCACGACCCCCACCGAGACGCGACGACGCTGCCGCTCATTCCCCGCGTCATCGCTTCGGGCATGCCGCTCTTTGCGGTCTGCCGCGGCTTCCAGGAGATGAACGTCGCGTTCGGCGGCACGCTGTGGCAGAAGGTGCAGGACGTGCCGGGGATGCAGGACCACCGCGAGGACAAGGCGGACCCGCTCGAGAAGCAGTACGCCCCGGTTCACGAGGTGGAACTGGCGCCGGGCGGATGCCTGCACGGCCTCGCAGGCGCAGCGAAGGTGATGGTCAACTCGCTTCATGCGCAGGGCGTCAAGCAGCTCGGCCAGGACCTCGAGGTGGAGGCGCGCGCTCCGGACGGCCTCGTCGAGGCCTTCCGCGTCCGCTCGGCCAGCGGTTTCGCGCTAGCGGTGCAGTGGCACCCCGAGTGGCAGGTGATGAAGAACCCATTTTCACGCGCGATGTTCGCCGCCTTCGGCGATGCGGCCCGGACGCGCGTCAACGCACGGAAGTAACGACCATGAGTACCCCGATCCAGCAATTCTTCAAGGAACACGGCATCTCGGAAGTGGAAGCCGTCCTTCCCGACATGGCCGGCATCGCGCGCGGCAAGGTGATGCCCGCGATGAAGTTCGCGGAAGACGAGGGCATGCGCATGCCCGAAAGCATCTTCCTGCAGACCGTGACCGGCGAGTACCCGGAGGACGATCGCGCCATCAGTCCCTCGGAGATCGACATCGTGCTGAAGGCCGATCCGGCGACGACGCGCGTGGTGCCCTGGGCGCCCGAGCCGACGGCACAGGTGATCCACGACGCCTTCTACCACGACGGCCGGCCCGTCACGATGGCGCCGCGCTACGTGCTGCGCCACATCCTCGACATGTACGCCGCCAGGGGCTGGAAGCCGATCGTCGCGCCCGAGCTCGAGTTCTACCTCGTCGAGCCCAACATCGACTCCGACTATCCGCTCAAGCCGCCGGTCGGCCGCTCGGGCCGCCCCGAAATCGGCCGCCAGTCGTACAGCATCGCGGCGGTGAACGAGTTCGACCCGCTGTTCGACGACATCTATGCGTTCTGCGAGGCGCAGGAAATCGAGATCGACACGCTGATCCACGAGGACGGCGCGGCGCAGATGGAGATCAACCTGATCCACGGCGACGCGATGTCGCTCGCCGACCAGGTGTTCATGTTCAAGCGCACGGCGCGTGAGGCGGCGTTCCGCCACAAGATGTACGCGACGTTCATGTCGAAGCCGATGGCGCGCGAGCCCGGCAGCGCCATGCACATCCACCAGAGCGTGGTCGACATCAAGACCGGCAAGAACGTGTTCAGCGACAAGGACGGCAACCCGAGCCAGCTGTTCTTCTCGCACATCGCGGGCCTGCAGAAGTACCTGCCCTCGGCCATGTGCCTGTTCGCGCCGAACGTCAACGCGTTCCGCCGCATCATCCTGAGGCACCTGGCGCCGATCAACACGCAGTGGGGCTACGACAATCGCACCGCGGGCCTGCGCGTGCCGATCTCGAATGCCGAGAACCGCCGCGTCGAGAACCGTCTCGCGGGCGCCGACGCCAACCCGTACATCGCGCTCGCGGCCTCGCTCGCCTGCGGCTACCTCGGCATGCTCGAAGGCCTGAAGCCGTCGGAGCCGGTCTCGGGCAGCGCCTACGAGCTGCCGTTCGGCCTGCCGCGCAGCCTCGAAGAGGCCGTGCGCCTGCTGCGCGACTGCCGGCCGCTGATCGACCTGCTCGGCGATCGCTTCATCCTCGCGTACACCGCGGTGAAGGAAAGCGAGCACGACACGTTCCTGCAGGTCATCAGCTCGTGGGAGCGCGAGCACCTTCTGCTCAACGTCTGACCCGCAACCCACCCCACCTCACCGGTCGACCACACCATGACGTCACCCGCGCCGTATCTCGCCGATCGCAACACCGCCGCCTGGCAGCAGCTCGACCGGCAGCACTACCTGCACCCGTTCACCGATTTCAAGCAGCTCGCCGCCAAGGGCACGCGCGTGATCGTGAAGGCCGAGGGTGTATACCTCTATGATTCCGAGGGCGCACGCATCCTGGACGGCATGGCGGGGCTGTGGTGCGTGAACCTCGGCTACGGCCGGCGCGAGCTGGCCGAGGCGGCGTTCCGGCAGATGCTCGAGCTGCCGTACTACAACAGCTTCTTCCAGACGGCCCACCCACCGGCCATCGAACTGGCGAAGCAGCTCGTGGATCTCACGCCACCGCAGTTCAACCATGTGTTCTTCACGGGTTCGGGGTCCGAGGGCAACGACACCGTGGTGCGCCTCGTGCGCCGCTACTGGGACCTGCTCGGGCAGCCCGAGCGCAAGGTCATCATCAGCCGCCAGAACGCCTACCACGGCAGCACCATGGCCGGCGCCAGCCTCGGCGGCATGGGTTTCATGCACGAGCAGGGGGGGCTGCCGATTCCGGACATCGTCCACATCCCGCAACCCTACTGGTATGGGGAGGGCGGGGACCTTTCGCCCGCCGAGTTCGGCGTCAAGATCGCCCGCACGCTCGAGGACAAGATCCTGGCGCTGGGCCCGAACCGGGTGGCCGCGTTCATCGGCGAGCCGATCCAGGGCGCGGGCGGCGTGATCATTCCGCCGGACACCTACTGGCCCGAGATCCAGAAGATCTGCGATCGCTATGGCATCCTGCTGGTGGCGGACGAGGTGATCTGCGGGTTCGGCCGGACCGGGTACTGGTTCGGGTCGGAGCGCTTCGGCATCAAGCCGGACCTGATGACCATCGCCAAGGGCCTGTCATCGGGCTACCTGCCGATCGGCGGCGTCATGGTGGGCGACCGGATTGCCGACGTGCTGATCGACAAGGGCGGCGAGTTCGCCCACGGCTTCACCTACTCGGGCCATCCCGTGGCCTGCGCGGTGGCCAGCGTGAACCTCACGCTCATCCAGCAGGAGGGCCTGGTCCCCCGCACCCGCGACGAGATGGGGCCGTACCTCGCGAGCAAGTGGCGCCAACTGGCGGAACACCCCCTGGTCGGCGAGGCCCGCTCGATGGGCCTGATCGGGGCCCTGGAACTGGTCCGGGACAAGGGCTCGCGCCGGTTCTTCGACAACCGGGGCGAGGTCGGCACGATCTGCCGCGACTTCTGCTTCCAGAACGGCCTGATCATGCGCGCCGTGCGCGACACGATGATCGTGTCGCCGCCGCTGGTCATCAATCGCGAACAGGTCGACGAACTGGCCGAGAAGGCCTGGCGCTGCCTCGACCTGACCCTGGCCCGCTGCAAGGCAGAAGGCCGGCTGTAAAGGCCGCGCGAGCGTCTGGTCACTGCGTGCCGATTGCGCTATACAACGCAGGATGATTTTCCGGCTCGGCCCGGCCCAGGGGCCTCGCCTCGTCACACCGCAACAGGGGTACCGTTACGATGACAATCAGCATTCGCGCCGGGCTGATGGGCCTGGTCGCCGCCACCATGCTCGTCGGGTGCGGCAAGAAGTCCGAGGAACCGGCACCGGCTGCCAAGCCGGCCGATTCGGCATCTGCCGCTGCGCCGGCTTCCAACGAAGAGAAAGTGGTCAACGTCTACAACTGGTCGGACTACATCGACCCCAAGATGCTGGAAGCCTTCACGAAGGAGACCGGCATCAAGGTCAACTACGACGTGTTCGACACGAACGAGGTGCTGCAGACGAAGCTGCTCGCCGGCAACACGGGTTACGACGTGGTGGTCCCTTCGGCTTCGTTCCTCGAACTGCAGATCAAGGCGGGCGTGTTCCAGAAGCTCGACAAGTCGAAGCTGCCGAACTGGAAGAACCTCGACCCGAACATCCTGCAGCGCGTCGCCCTGCACGACCCGGGCAACCAGTACGCCGTGAACCACATGTGGGGCACGGACGCGATCGGCTACAACGTCAAGAAGGTGTTGGCGATCGACCCGAAGGCTCCGGTCGACAGCTGGAACCTGATCTTCGATCCGAAGCAAGCCGCCAAGTTCAAGGACTGCGGCATCTCGGTGCTCGATGCGCCGGATGAAGTGGTGGGCGTGGTCCTCGCCTACCTTGGCAAGGACCCGAACAGCGAGAAGCCGGAGGACCTCAAGGCAGCGGAAGACCTGCTGATGAAGATCCGCCCGTACATCCGCATGATCCACAGCTCGCAGTACATCGACTCGCTGGCGAACGGCGACATCTGCATCTCGCTCGGCTGGTCCGGCGACATCCTGATGGCGAAGTCGCGCGCGCAGGAAGCGGGGCAGGGCGTCGACATCGCGCTCAGCGTCCCGAAGGAAGGCACGATCATCTGGTTCGACATGTACGCGATGCCGGCCGATGCGCCGCACCCGGACAACGCGCACGCGTTCATCAACTACATGATGAGGCCCGAGGTGGCCGCCGCGAACTCGAACTTCATTCAATATGCGAACGGCAACGCCGCGTCCGTCGCGCTGCTTGACCCCGCCGTCCACAACGACCCGAGCATCTACCCGCCGAAGGAAGTCATGGACAAGCTGTTTCCGAACCTGGCCCGGTCCCCGGAGTTCACGCGCCAGCTGAACCGCACCTGGACCCGCTTCACCACCGGAAACTAGGCATCCGGACGATGGGTACGCGCGGGGCGGTCGGAGCATCCTGCTCCGGCCGCGCCGCTTTTCATCCGGCGGCCTACCCAATGCGGGGCTGCTGAGCTATAACCTTCGGCACTGCCGCGGCTTGCGCCTGGGGACGGGCCGCCCGGCGAACTCGGGAGCCCACATGCGAATCACGATCCGGACGGCCGCACTTGCCGCCGTCGCCCTGCTGATGGCCGCTTGCGGCAAGCAGTCGTCCGCCCCGACAGGGGCCGCCGCCCCGGACGCCGGAGCCGGTACGGGCCCCAACGCTGCGAATGCCGAGGAGAAGGTACTCAACGTCTACAACTGGTCGGACTACATCGACCCGGCGGTGCTCGAGGACTTCCAGAAGGAAACGGGCATCAAGGTACGTTACGACGTCTTCGACGCGAACGAAGTGCTAGAGACGAAGCTGCTGACCGGCAATTCCGGCTACGACATCGTCGTGCCTAGCGCCTACTTCCTCGAGCGTCAGATCAAGGCCGGCGTGTTCCGCAAGCTCGACAAGTCGAAGCTGCCGAATCTAGCCAACCTCGACCCCGAGCTGCTGCAGCGCGCGGCCGGGCACGACCCGGGCAACGAGTACGGCGTCGTCTACATGTGGGGCACGACCGGCATCGGCTACGACGAAGCCAAGGTCCGGAAGATCGATCCAAACGCGCCGGTCGACAGCTGGAGCTTCATCTTCGATCCGGCCGTGATCTCCAAGTTCAAGGGCTGCGGCGTTTCCGTGCTCGAGGACCCGACGGACATGGTGGCCACGGCGCTGCTCTACCTCGGCAAGGATCCGAACAGCCAGTCCGAGGCGGACCTGAAGCTCGCCGAAGACGCGCTGGTCCGCATCCGGCCGTACATCCGCACCATCACCAGCTCGCAGTACATCGACGCGCTCGCGAACGGCGACATCTGCGTCGCGGTGGGCTACAGCGGCGACATGCTGCAGGCACGCGACCGGGCGGCCGAGGCGGGCAAGCCGGTGCAGGTCAAGTACTCGATCCCGAAGGAAGGCGCGCTGATGTGGTTCGACACGCTCGCCATCCCCGCCGACGCGCAGCACCCGGAAAACGCGCTCCTGTTCATCGACTACCTGATGCGACCGGAAGTGGCCGCGAAGAACTCCGATTTCGTCAACTACGCAAACGCCAACCTGAAGGCGACAGCGCTCGTGAACGAGGCGCTGCGCAACGACCCGGGCATCTACCCGACGCCCGAGGTGAAGGCGCGCCTGCAGCCGAACCTGAGCAAGTCGGCGGAGTTCACGCGACTGCTCAATCGCTCGTGGACCCGTTTCACGACGGGCCGCTGAGCGCGGCTGTTTCCGGCGCAGACCGCAAGATCCATACGACAGGGACCCCATGGCCACATCACCGCGCGCAACGCAGCAGAAGTTCGAACCCTGGACCGACCCGGACGCCAAGCCGTACGTCCGCATCGAGAAGGTGACCAAGAAGTTCGGCGACTTCATCGCCGTGGACGACGTCACGCTGGACATCTACAAGAAGGAGATCTTCTGCCTGCTGGGGGCGTCGGGTTGCGGCAAGACCACGTTGCTGCGCATGCTCGCGGGGTTCGAGCGTCCCACCTCCGGGAAGATCTTCATCGACGGCGTCGACATGACGACCATCCCGCCGTACGAGCGGCCGGTGAACATGATGTTCCAGTCGTACGCGATCTTCCCGCACATGACGGTTGAGCAGAACGTCGCGTTCGGCCTCAAGCAGGAGGGCATCGCGAAGGCCGAGATCGAGAGCCGCGTCAACGACATGCTCCAGCTGGTGAAGCTCGGCCAGTTCGCCACGCGCAAGCCGCACCAGCTCTCGGGCGGCCAGCGCCAGCGCGTCGCGCTCGCGCGCTCGCTGGTGAAGAAGCCGAAGCTGCTGCTGCTCGACGAGCCGCTCGCCGCGCTCGACAAGAAGCTGCGCGAGCACACGCAGTTCGAGCTGATCAACATCCAGGAGACGCTCGGCGTGACCTTCGTGGTCGTGACGCACGACCAGGAAGAGGCCATGACGCTTTCGACGCGCGTCGGCCTGATGAACCACGGCGAGATCGTCCAGGTCGGCACGCCGAGCGAGATGTACGAGTACCCGAACTCGCGCTTCGTCGCCGAGTTCATCGGCTCGGTGAACATGTTCGAGGGCAAGCTGATCGAGGACGAGCCGTCGTACGTGCGCATCGAGTGCCCCGACCTCGAGGCCCCGATCTTCGTCAACCACGGCGTCAGCTCGGCGCCCGGCGCGACCATCTGGGCGGCGGTCCGGCCCGAGAAGATCACCCTGAGCCGCGAGAAACCGGCCGACGCGGACAACTGGGCCTCCGCGGTGGTGCGCGACATCGCCTACATGGGCGACGTGTCGATCTACCTGCTGAAGCTCGACTCCGGCAAGGTCGTGCGTGTCACGCAGCCGAACGTCTACCGCCACGCGGACGACCGCATCACCTGGGACGAGCGCGTCTACATTCAGTGGCACGCGTCGAGCCCGGTGGTGGTGACGAAATGACGCGTTGGCTGCAGCGCTGGGTGCCTTCCGGCCGCACGCTCGTCACGTCCGTCCCGTACCTGTGGCTGCTGCTGTTCTTCCTGGTCCCCTTCGTGATCGTGCTGAAGATCAGCTTCTCGTCGTCGCAGATCGCGATGCCGCCCTACGTGCCGCTGTTCCACTGGGCGTCGGAGAAGGTGCTCCAGGTACAGTTGAACCTGGGCAATTTCCTGTTCCTGGTGGAGGACAACCTCTACATCAAGGCCTACCTCAACTCCATCAAGGTCGCCGCCGTCTCGACGCTGCTGTGCCTGCTGATCGGATATCCGATCGCGTACTCGATGGCGCGCAGCAGCACGTCCACGCGCAACATCCTGCTGCTGCTCGTGACGCTGCCTTTCTTCACGTCGTTCCTGCTGCGCGTCTACGCCTGGATCGGCATCCTCAAGAACAACGGTCTGCTGAACAACCTGCTGATGTCGCTCGGCATCATCCACGAGCCCATCCAGATGCTGCAGACGGACTTCGCGGTGTACGTCGGCATCGTCTACTCGTACCTGCCGTTCATGATCCTGCCGCTGTACGCGAACCTCGAGAAGATGGACCTGACGCTGCTCGAGGCGGCGGCCGACCTCGGCTGCAAGCCCTGGCAGGCGTTCCTCAAGATCACGCTGCCGCTGTCTCTGCACGGCATCCTCGCCGGCTGCCTGCTGGTGTTCATCCCGGCGGTGGGCGAGTTCGTGATCCCGTCGCTGCTCGGCGATCCGGGCATGCTGATGATCGGCAAGGTCCTGTGGACCGAGTTCTTCAACAACCGTGACTGGCCGATCGCCAGCGCCGTGGCGATCGCGCTGCTGCTGTTCCTGGTCATCCCGATCATGTTCCTCGACCGCGCGCAGAATGCGGAACAGGCGGAGGGGGCGCGCAAATGAACCAGGACCGTCCTTGGTTTCGCATCGTGTCGCTGTTCCTCGGGTTCGCGTTCCTGTACATCCCGGTCGCGTCGCTGATCTTCTACTCGTTCAACGCTTCGAAGCTCGTCACCGTCTGGGGCGGGTTCTCGACGAAGTGGTACGGCGAGTTGCTGCACAACAGGCAGATCCTGAGCGCTGCCTGGTTGAGCCTGCAGGTGGCGACGGCCTCCGCGACGCTGGCCGTCGTGCTCGGCACGATCGCCGGGCTGGTGCTCGCGCGCTTCGGGCCGTTCAAGGGCCGCACGCTGCTGTCGGGCCTCACCACCGCGCCGCTCGTCATGCCCGAAGTGATCACGGGCCTGTCGCTGCTGCTGCTCTTCGTCACGATGGAGCAGTTGATCGGCTGGCCGGCGGGCCGCGGCATGACGACGATCATCATCGCGCACGTCACGCTCACGATGGCCTACGTCACGGTCATCGTGCAGTCGCGCCTCGCCCAGATGGACGATTCGCTGGAAGAGGCGGCCATGGACCTGGGGGCGCGTCCTTTCAAGGTGTTCTTCCTGATCACGCTGCCGATCATCGCGCCGGCGCTGATGTCGGGCTGGCTGCTGGCGTTTACGCTCTCCCTCGATGACCTCGTGATCACGAGCTTCGTCGCCGGACCGGGCTCGAGCACGCTGCCGATGGTGATCTTCTCCAAGGTGCGCCTCGGGGTGAGCCCGGACATCAACGCGCTCGCAACGATCCTGGTGACGATCGTCACCATCGGCGTGATCGTCGCGGGGGTCATGATGACGAGGCAGCAGAAGGCGAAGGAGCGCGACGCCCAGATGGCGCTCGCGGCCAACCAGCAGATGATCGAGAGCCTCAAGAAGGCCTGACCGTGCCTGACGCTCCGATTCTCGCTTTCGACGTGGGCGGCTCGTTCGTCAAGGCGGGCCTGGTCGATCCCGTGGCGGGCCGGGTCCTGGGCGAGGTGCTCAAGTGGCCGACGCCCGCGAGCGCCGCGCCGGACGACGTGATCGCGATGCTGGCGGCCATGGCCGACGAACTGCCGTCGGCGGGCCCGGTCGGCCTCGCCTTTCCGGCCGTGACGAAGCAGGGCGTGGCGTGGACCGCGGCCAACATCGACAAGCGCTGGATCGGCACCAATGCGCGCGGCCAGCTGCAGGCGCGCATCCAGCGGCCCGTGGCCTTTCTCAACGATGCGGATGCGGCGGGCATCGCGGAAATGACGCTGGGCGCCGGGAAAGGGCGCGACGGCACGGTCATGGTCCTGACGCTCGGCACCGGCATCGGCAGTGCGCTCTTCATCGACGGCAAGCTGCTGCCGAACACGGAACTCGGCCACCTCGAGGTGCGCGGCCAGGAAGCGGAGCATCGGGCGTCCGCGAAGGTGCGCGCGGATCGGGACCTCGACTGGCACGAGTGGACGGAGGCGGTGAACCTCGTGCTCGAGGCGTATCACTCGCTCTTCTGGCCGGACCTCTTCATCATCGGCGGCGGCGTCACCGAGAACTGGGAGCAGTTCGGCGACCTCCTGCAGAGCCGCGCGGAGATCGTGCGCGCGCATTTCGGCAACGATGCCGGCATCATCGGGGCCGCGATGGCCGCGGCGGCGCTGCAGAAGTGAGCGATGGCGGCCGTGCGGCTCTCGGTGACATGCCGTATCTGCGGCGCGGCCAGCCGGCCGCAACCCGGAGCAAATTCCGGGAGACACGCCGTGAATACATCCCTGTAGGCTCGCACGCGGCGTCCATGCCGCGTGACGGTCTCCCGGAATTTCTCCGGGTCGCGTCCGCCGCCGCGCTGCCCGCGCTTCGGATGTCGCCGGTGCTGCCGTGAGCCCGCCGCTCACTTCGAAGCTGCCGCGCGTCGGCACCACGATCTTCACGGTGATGTCGCGCCTCGCGGCGGAGTGCGGCGCGATCAACCTTTCGCAGGGTTTCCCGGATTTCGATCCGCCGGCGCGGCTCGTGGATCTCGTGACCGAGCACATGCGCAAGGGCGCGAACCAGTACGCGCCGATGGCGGGGTGGCCGGCGTTGCGCGGCGAGATCGCGCGCAAGGTGCGGGAGTACTACGGCGCCACCGTCGATGCCGAGACCGAGGTGACCGTCACCTCGGGCGGCACCGAGGCGCTGTTCGCCGCGATCCAGGCGGTGGTGCGGCCGGGCGACGAAGTCATCGTGCTCGATCCGTCGTACGACTCGTACGAGCCGTCGGTGGCGTTGGCGGGTGGCCTCACCGTGCACGTGCCGCTGCGCCGGCCCGATTTCTCGGTTGACTGGGACCGCGTGCGCGACGCGATCGACGCCGCGGACGCGGTTGCTGATCGTGAACACGCCGCACAATCCGAGCGGCGCCGTGTTCACGCCGTCGGACCTCGATGCGCTGGCGGACGTGCTGCGCGGCACGCGCGCATTCGTGCTCTCCGATGAAGTCTACGAGCACATGGTGTTCGACGGTCAGCCGCATCTCAGCCTGCTCGGCCGGCCGGAACTGGCGGCCCGCAGTTTCGTCGTCTCGTCGTTCGGCAAGACCTTCCACGCCACCGGTTGGAAGGTCGCCTATTGCGTCGCGCCCGCCGCGTTGACCGCCGAGTTCCGCAAGGTGCACCAGTTCGTGCAGTTCGCCGTCGCCACGCCGCTGCAGGCGGCGCTGGCCGATTTCCTGCGCGAATGCCCGCAGCACGCGCGGGACCTGCCGGCGTTCTACCAGCGCAAGCGCGATCATTTCGCGTCCATCCTTGCCGGCACACGCTTCCGCTTCCGGCCCTCCGCCGGCACGTATTTCCAGCTTGCGGACTATTCGGAGTTGAGCGAGCTGCCCGACGTCGAGTTCGCGCGCTGGATGGCGAAAAGCGCCGGTGTTGCGGTGATCCCGATTTCCGTATTCTCCGCGGAGCCGCCGCCGGAGCGTGTGATCCGCTTCTGTTTCGCGAAGCACGAGGCCACGCTCGACGCCGCCGCCGTGAAATTGAGGCAGTTATGAATCCGCACTTGCGCGTCACGATGATCCAGGCGGACCTCGCCTGGCAGGATGCGGCCGCCAACCGGGCGTTGTTCGCGAGCCATTTTCGCGGGCTCGTCGGTCACACGGACCTCATCGTCCTGCCGGAGATGTTCACCTCCGGATTCACCATGGAAGCCGAGGCCTGCGCTGAGACGATGGACGGGCCCACCGTGGAGTGGTTGCGGGAGGAAGCCGTTGCGCTCGGCTGCGCGATCACGGGCAGCCTCATCGTTCGGGACGGGGAATGCCACTACAACCGCCTGCTCTGGGCCACGCCGGACGGGCAGCTGCAGCACTACGACAAGCGTCACCTGTTCCGCATGGCGAAAGAGCAGGAGCATTACGCTGCCGGCAATGCGCGGCTCGTCGTGCGGTACAAGGGCTGGCGAATCTGTCCGCTCGTCTGCTACGACCTGCGCTTTCCAGTCTGGAGCCGCAACCGCGGCGACTACGACCTGCTGCTCTACGTCGCGAACTGGCCGGCCCGGCGCAGCATCGCGTGGAAGACCCTGCTGCGTGCAAGGGCGATCGAGAATCTGGCCTACGTCGTGGGCGTGAACCGGATCGGCCGGGACGGGAACGGAGCGACGTACGCGGGCGAGAGCGCGGCCATCGACTTCCTCGGCAAGGTGATGGGCGGCGATCGGGGCGGTGATTTCGTCGAGACGGTCGTGCTCGACCGTGAGTCGCTCGTGGCGTTCCGCAGCGATTTCCCCGCGCATCTCGACGCCGACGATTTCACGCTCGCCGACGGAGCCGGACGATGAAGAAGCGCACTCGCGTCACGCATCCACGCGAGGTGAAGGTGCCGGCCGACAACCGGCCGCTCGTGGCGCCGATCTACCAGTCGGTCAAGTTCACGTTCGACAGCGTCGACGAGACGCGCAGCCTGTTCGCCCGCAAGCGGGAGGGCTTCTATTACTCGCGCGTCTCCAACCCCACCTTGCGCCAGCTCGAGCAATTGCTGGCGGAGCTCCAGGGGCGGGACGGGTGTCTGCTCACGGCATCCGGAGTCGCCGCAATTGCCGCGCCGCTCCTGGCGCTGCTCAAGTCCGGCGACCACGTGGTGTATTTCGCGGAGCTTTACCAGCCGACCCGTGCCCTAGTGGGCAGCATGCTCGCGCGGTTCGGCGTGACGAGCACCATGCTCTCGGTCGACGACCTTGCCGGCCTCGAGCGCGAACTTGCGAGCCGGCCGACGCGCCTGGTGGTGTTCGAATCCCCCAGCAATCCCGTGCTGAAGATCGCGGACATCGAGCGCATCACGGCGCTGGCCCGGCAGCACGGTGCGCTCACGCTGCTCGACAACACGCTCGCCGGATTCCACAACCACGGCCAGTTCGACGTCGACATCTACGCGCACAGCCTCACCAAGTTCGCCTCGGGCCACGGCGACGTCATGGGCGGCGCCATCATCGCGCGGCAGGAGTTGATCGACGCGATGCGCGAGGACGTCGGCCACATCGGCCCCACGCTCGACCCGCATGCCGCCTATCTCGTCCTGCGCGGGATGAAGACGTATTTCATTCGATGGGACACCCAGGTTCGCAATGCCGGTCGCGTCGCGCAATTCCTCGCGAGCCACCCAGCGGTCGAAAGGACGCGCTACCCGGGCCTGCCGAATCATCCGGGCCACGCGCTCGCCCGCAAGCAGATGAGCGATTTCGGCACGATGGTCACCTTCGACATCCGCGGGGGTATCGAGGCCGGCAGTCGTTTTGCGGAGTCCCTGCAGTTGTTTGCGATCGCCGCCAGCCTCGGCTCGACCGAGTCGCTGGTCGTTCCCCCTGCGCTGCAGCAACCCCGCAACTTCACGGCCGAGCAGCGCGCCTGGTCCGGCATCGGTCCGGGGACCGTGCGATTGTCCATAGGCATCGAAGACCCGGACGATCTCATCGAGGACCTCGGCCAGGCCCTTTCCGGTGCGTGCGCCGTTGATTGAACCGCTCGGGCCCGCAGTCCCCTCGCGTCCACCCGCGCGTCGTTCTGTTATGCTCGGGTGAAACGACTCCAAGTGGTCGAATGGCGATGGATGCCGACGGCCTGCAGGACGGATTCCTTTTCGGCGAGTGGCTGATCGAGCCACGGCAGCTGCGCGTGTCGGGTCCGGGTGGTTCGACCGTGCTGCCGGCGCACCAGATGGAAATCCTGCTCTGCCTCGCCGAGCACCGTGGCGAGGTTGTCGATCGCCGGGTCCTGCGCGATCGAGCCTGGCCGGGTCGAGACGCCGGCGACGAGAGATTGCGTGAGAGCGTCGCTGCGCTGAGAGCGCTGTTCGGCGATACGCCACAGCACCCCAGGTACATCGTCTCGGCGGGTGACGACGGTTACGCGGCCATCGCTCATTTCGCGGCGCTCCCCGCCGCGCCGGCCGATTCGACGCTGCCCGGCAAGCCTTTGGAGTGCCCCAGGAGCCTCATCGGCCGGCTGCAGTGGCTCATCGTCGAGTTCCGCCGACGGCACGTCCTGCACGTCACCGGCACCTACCTGCTGGGCATGTGGATCATGCTGCAGGTCGCGGAAGTGACCTTCGGGCCGCTGCGCTTTCCGGCCTGGTGGATGACCGCGCTGACGATCCTCGCCGTGATCGGCCTGCCGATCGTCGTGACGATGGCCTGGCTGTATGAGATCACGCCCGGAGGCATCGTTCGCGATGCCGGAGAGGGGGACGCAGGCGTCAGGCTGCCGCGCCCGAGGCGGTCCGTGGCGCCGGTGCTGCTCACCGGAGTGGCGCTGATGGCATCGGTGACCGGTCTGGCCTGGTGGCGCTCGATCCAGGCGACGGCCACGGACGCCGAGCCCGCGCCCGAGCCCGGCGCGCAATCCATCGCCGTCCTGCCACTCGTCGACATGAGCCCGGGCGGCGGCAGCACCTACCTTGGCGACGGGCTGAGCGAAGAACTGTCCATGCGCCTCGCGCAGGTCCCGGGTCTGCGCGTGGCATCACGCACGTCGGCGTTCGAGTTCAAGGACAAGAGCCTGGACGTGCGCAAGATCGGGCAGCTGCTCGGGGTCCGCAACGTGCTTGAAGGCAGCGTGCGTCGCGAGGGCGACAGCCTGCGCGTGACCGTGCAGCTGATCGACGCCCGCACCGGTTACCACGTCTGGGCGGGCAATTTCGACCGCCGCTGGAGCGAGGCGCTGGTCCTGCAGGACGACATCGCGCGTTCCGTGAGCGACGCGCTGCAGATCGTGCTGACCGGTCACGATGGTGCGCAGCCGGCAAAGGCGGGCAAGCTCGACGTCCGGGCGATCGACCCCTATCTCGAGGGCCTTGCGCTACTGCGCCAGCCCGGAGACATGAGCCGGCTGCAACAGGCCGCGAAGTTCTTCTCGGACGCGATCGCGATCGATCCCACCTTCGCCGGCGCTCACGCAGGGCTTTGCCGCGTGGGCTCCAGGCGATACGACCGCACCCGCGATCCTGCGGATCTGGCGGCAGCGGAGCGATCCTGCCGCACGGCGCTCGATCTGGATGCGACCCGGGTCGACACGGAAAAGGCACTCGCTGCGCTGTACTTCTCGGGAGGCAAGTTCGACCAGGCGACGGCGACGTGGCAGGCGCTGCTGCAGCGCAGTCCGCAGGACGCCGACGTTCACATCGGCCTCGGAGAGGCGCTGGACGGCAGCGGCCGCGGCGACGAGGCGGAGGCGCGCTTCCGGCAAGCCGTGGCGGCGGAGCCGGCCTTCCCGAGCGCGCACAATGCGCTCGCCACCCATCTGTTCGCGCGCGGGCGGATCGTGGAAGCGGCGGCAGAGTATCGAACGGTCACCGAACTCGTGCCGTCGAGCGCGAGCGCCTGGAGCAACCTCGGCGGGGCCATGCAGATGGGCGGTGATTTCAAAGGCGCGCTCGAGGCCTACGGGCGGTCGCTGAAGCTCGAGCCTTCGAAGAATGCCTTCTCCAATCTCGCCACGACGCACTACTACCTCGGCCAGTTCCCGGAGGCGGTGCGGTACTTCGAGAACGCGCTGGCCCTCGGCGAGCACGACCAGATCGTCTGGGGCAACCTGGCCGACGCGCTGTGGCAGATCCACGGCCGGCGCGACGAGGCGATTCCCAAGTATCGGCATGCCATCGAACTGGCCGAGGCGGAGCTTGCCGCTACGCCAGGCGATCCCGCGCTGCGCGCCCAGTTGGGTTACTACTATGGGCGGGCCGGCGATCCCGCGCGCTCGGAGTCGTACCTCGCCCAGGCCGCGGCTGCGGGCCCGGATAAGCTGTATGTGCAGTACTATCGCGCCGTGGCGGCGGCCGACCGTGGCGACCGTGCGGCCGCCCTGGAGGCGCTGGCGGACCTCGTCGGGCTGGGATATCCGAAAGCGCTGTTGCGCTCTGCTCCGGAATTCCGCAGCCTGCTCCAGGATCGCCGTTACAAGGAGATCGCTGGCGTTTCATGACCCGGGTACCTGCGCCCGGTAAACCGAAGGAGGGGGAAATGAACGAGCCTGCCGCGGACAAGAACATCGACATCGAGGAAGACCTCTGCACGGTCACCTGCAAGCCTGTGGGAGGCAACGTGGCCGTCAAGCGGGGCCACAAGATCAAGTGGAAGACGCGGGGCAAGTCCTTCGAGTTCAAGCTGGACTTCCGGATCAAGCCGGTGGACGGCTTTCCGACTCCGCCGGCGCCCTGGCCGTTCGGCGACAGCCCGCCCCCCGCCGAGGGCAACAACAGCACGGGGTGGGTGAAGGACGGGTCGTTCACGGGCACGGTCGCCTTCGACGAGGCCGTCTTCGAGTACGACGTGCTCGTCCCCTGCAGGTCGGGCCTGGCGGTGCTCGACCCGATGATCATCGTCAAGTAGCGGCCGATCTGCGGTGTTGACCGACCACGCCGGACTGTCGCCGTTCGAGCGACTGCTGACGCTGTTCACGCGCCTGCGGCCCGGCGAGGGCCGCAGCGCGCTGCTGTTCGCAACGCACGGGTTCCTGCTGCTCTTTTCGTACCAGATCGTGAAGGCCCTGCGCGAGGCCTTCATGCTGACGAAGTTCACCGCGGAAGTCCGGTCCTATGCGGTCGCTATCATCGCGCTGGTGCTGATGCTGCTCGTCCCGGCGTACGGCTGGGTGCGCCGCCGGCTCGACGGCGCAAAGCTGCTCAGGGCCATCACGGCCTTTTTCGCGGCGAACATGCTCGCCTTTGCGGTCGCCGCTTGGTCGGGCGCGTCGATCGCGTTCGTCTTCTTCGTCTGGGTGAGCATCTTCGGGGTGATGGTCGTCGCGCAGATGTGGGCCTTCGCGGCCGACACGTTCAACCTCAAGAGCGGCCAGCGCCTCTTTCCGGTGATCATGGTCGGCGCCAACGTCGGGGCGCTGGTCGGGGCGAAGAGTGCGCAGCTCGCGGTGGCGACGCTCACGCCGGTCGGGCTCATGCTCGTGGCGACGATCGCCCTGACCGCGACGCTGCTGCTGACGGGCCCCGAGCGCCGGGCGGTGCCGGAAGGCTCGCGCGCGGCCGTGGTGGATCACGGACCGCCCGTGCCGCGGCTGCTCGGCGGCATCGGGCTCGTGCTGCGCGACCGCTATCTGCTGCTGATCGCGCTGCTGGTGGTATTGCTCAACTGGATCAACACCACCGGCGAATTCATCCTCGCGGACTTCGTGCAGCGGGATGCCGTCGCTCGCGTCGCGGCGAGCGCCGGCGGTCTCGACAAGGGCGAACTCATCGCCGCGTTCTACGGCGACTTCCAGTTCTGGGTCACGGTGGTGAGCCTCGTCATCCAGCTCTTTCTCGTGTCGCGCATCTATCGCTCGGTCGGCGTGCGCGGTGCGCTGCTGATCCACCCGGTGATCGTGGCGCTGGGGTACGGGTTGCTGGCGCTCTCGCCGCTGCTCGTCGGGTTCGTGCCGGTCTTCACGCTGATCCGCCTGATCAAGATCGGCGAGAACAGCATCGACTACTCGCTCATGAACACGACGCGGCACGCGTTGTTCCTGCCGCTCGACCGCGACGCGAAGTACGAAGGCAAGACGGCCATCGACACGTTCTTCTGGCGCTTCGGCGATCTCGTCCAGGCGGGCGCGGTGTACGTGGGGCTCAACCACCTGCACTGGGAGGCGCCGCAGTTCGCGCTGCTCAACCTGTGCCTCGCCCTCGTCTGGATCGGGCTCGCCGTGGCCATCGGCCGCGGCTTCAGCCGCAAGGCCATCGAGAACGTCATCAACGTTGCGCCGGAGCCGGGCGATCCGATCCCCGACCTGCACTACGTTCCGGGCCAGCGCTTCCGCCACCCGGTGTCCGAGCATGCGTTCCGGGATGCCGACCCCGGGGACGTGCTGCACCTCAAGGCCGGTCTCGCGGATGGCCGGCCGTTGCCTCGCTGGGTGCGATTCGACGGCAAGCAGCGGGCGTTCGTCGGCGATCCGCCGGCGAGTGTCTTCGAGGAGCTGACCGTGCGCGTCGTCGCGAGCGACGTCGACGGCATGGAAGCGTCGGCCTGCTTCGTGATTCGCCGGCGGGAAGAGTCGAGAGGCTGACCGCTCAGCGACCCGCCACGGCGGCCGACGGCAACGCGAGCAGCGCGTCGCGTCGCTCGAGCATTGCCTTGCGCTCCTTCGGGCTCAACAGGTCGCCGAGGGCCTTTGCAAGCGTAGCGTCGTCGAGCGCGGCCAGCCGCCGGCGCAATTCGACGCCGGGCGCTGGTGCGCGAGCCTTCAGGTACGCGGGAAACGCCTTGGCCGTGCCGAAAGCCTTGTCATGGCCGGTGCTGAGCACTCGCCATTCCTGGGAGTCATACAGCAAGCGATCCGGCGTGCGGCCCTCGTTGCCCGTGAGCGCGTCAAAGGCATAGACCAGCTCGAACTGCGGTTCGAGCGCGCACCAGCCGCCGCCACGCAGCGATTTGCTCTGCACGTCCACCTGCGTGACCCACTTCTCCGGGCGGGCCTGGACGTAGCCTCGCTGGCCCTGCGCTTCGCGCAGGGCGGTGGCGGGGACGATGCCGAGCTGCAAGGCGCGATCCAGCCGATAGGCCGCCATTTCATTGCTTGCCGCAGCGTCGTTCGCCGCGACGAACACCGCGGGAATCCTGCGGCCATCCTTCTCGACGACGGCGTCCATCGTTCCGGGGGCCCGCGGGCCGGTGATCGTAATCGTCCCGTTCGCGAGCACGTCGGTCACGGTCGTCTCGTCGACGTCATACGGCGCCACGTAGAGTCCTTCGGGCGGGATCGCGGCGGGGGCCACGTCCGAATCGGAGTAGAGCACGACAGGCTTCCCGCCCTCGAGCACCAGCGCGGCCGGGTGGCCCTTGTATGCGGCGCGATTCATGCCCGCGTCGAGTTTCACGACCCGGCCGTCGAAGCGCGTGACGGCGCGCCCATTGCGCGCGGGCGTATGGCCCACGACGAGACGCTGCAGGTTGAGCCCCTGCAGGATCGGCAGGAGCACGTCGGCTTCGATGCATTCGTTGCAGAGCGCCGCGCCCCGATACCAGTTCGGCCCGTCGATGCCGAGCATCGGATTGTCGTCGGCCGCCCGGAAGCGCTGTGCGGTCGCGGTCAGCTTCGCCTGCTGTACCGTGTCTGCCGCCGCGATTGTGGCGAGGCGCTGCGCAGCCATATCCGCTCGCTGCGCGTAGGCATCGCCCTCGCGCACCAGCCCCGCGGCCTGTGCGTCCGAGAGGGCGCCGAGGTATTCGACGAGCGCCGTGCGGTAGCGAGTGTTGATCTCCGCCACCGACATCCCGCGCACGACCTTCGACGGGCCCGCGTGCATGTAGAGCGTGTCGTTGATGGCGATGACGACGGGCAGTCCAAGCAGCCACCGACCGTACTTGCCCGCGGGTGACATTGCCAGTCGGTGCCCGAAGTAACCGGGCGGGAATTTCTGGTCGAACGCCGCGCCCGACTCCGGGCCGTTCTGCGCAAGCCACTCCGCCCGGGCTTTCTCGCGGTCTCCCGCCGGTTCCTCGCCCGCGAACGCCGCATACTCGCCGGGCACGACGTAACGCAGGTCGCCGAGCACGTTCATGGCCTCGTGATTGCCGAGCACCACGTGCAGCTGGCCACCGGCCGCGGCGGCCTCGTCCTGCAGCCGCATCAGCAGGTCCATCACCTTGCGCGAGTCGGCACCGCGGTCGAGCAGGTCGCCGAGGCTCACCACGTGCGCGCGACCCGCGGACCAGCGCAGGTCCTTGTCGACGACCTTGGCAGCCTTCAGCAGGCCGGCCAGTTCATCATAGGCGCCGTGCACGTCGGCGAACGCCACGACCTTCTCGACGCCCGTCCACGACGATTGTGCGGGCCCGTCGGCAGCCAGCGTCGCAGGGCCGGGAGCCATGACGCCCACCAGGGCGAGGGCGGCGAGGCCGCGAGCGGAGGAGGCGGAATCAGGGTGGGTCGCATGATGATCTTTCCCGTCAGAAGACCGTGATGTCGCCGGAGTCGACCTTGCGGAGCAATTGCTGCAGCAGGCGTTGCACGTCGCCGATCTCCGATTTCGTCAAACCCATCTGCAGGATGCCGTCGCTGCGCCGGACGCCTCGGATCGGGGCGCGGTTCGCGCCTCGCTCGCTGGCCACGTAATGCCCGTCCTGCAGCCGCCACTCGGCCAGCACGCCGAGTTGCGCGTCGAGATCCTCGCGCGTCACCTTGCGCAGCCGCGCAATCGCATCGGCCGGCAGCTTCTTCACCCGCAAGTCGCGCCAGACCATGCTGCGGTCGCTGTCCTGCGAGGCGAACGCCACTCCGTGGTCGATCGAAAAGACGCGCACGCCGGGCGGGGTCTTGCCGCGCAGGAAATTGCCCACGTTCGAGTCGCGATGCTCGATCAGGTACGTCAGGATGTTCAGCTGGCCGATGTGGCGCGCATACACGGCGTCGGAGTCGAAAACCGCGGGGTCCAGCACGTCCGCGACCACCGTGATGTCGTGCAGCCAGTACTGCACCACTGCGAGCACTTCATCCGCGCCCGGGAACGTCCGTTGCACGTCCGGCGCGTACTTGCGGAACTCCTCGAGCGGCACCATGCGCAACGCCGTGGGCGGCACGACGTACTCGGCTGGCTCGAGGAAGAGCTTCTGCAGCTCGTACGCCGCGAGGTCGTACCGCGGCACGTTGTTGAACGTGTCCGCGCCGGGCTCGGCCTTGCGCAGCTTCACCCGCAACGGTTCGCGGCCGGCAAAAGAAAGGTCCGCCCGCAGCGTGATGTCGCCCTTGGCCTTGGGCCGGCTGATCTCGGCGGAGACGATCGTGAACGGGTCGTTCGCGAGCATGCGCTCGAGTTCCGGCACGGGCGCGGTGATGTTGGCGTCCTGGGCGGACGCCGTCGCCAGGCCCGCGATCACCAGGACCAGTCCGGCCGCGAGTCGTCGTCGCATCATCGATCCCCCGTTACCCCGTAGAACGGAGCCTATCTGCTCGACGCGGTCGACTGCAAAGAGTTGCTGCCCTCGGCCGCGGCGGCCTCGGCCTCCATTCGCAGCAGCTCCTTACGCGAAACCGCGATCCGGCGCGCCCGTTCCCGCACCAGGGCATCGTACGGCGCATAACCTTCCAGGCTCTTGAACCAGGGCAGCGCGGGCTGGAAATGGTAGGGCAGGTCACCGCAATCGAGTGAGCTCTCGAGAGCCTTCACGGTTTCGTCCCGCAGACCTTCGTTGGCCGCCAGGTTCGCGTACCTCGCCCAGCCGTCCCACTGGCACACGCTAGGTTCGCGTGACTGCTGGTCGCGCATTTCCGCAAGCCTCTGCCGCGCGAGGCGGCCTGCCTCCTCGCCATGACCGGAGGCGCGCAGGGCGCGGATCTGCACGAGGTCCAGCAGGCCGTAGTCCCGGTCGTTGCCCAGCGCCGGCGGCATGCGCATGTCTGGCAGGTCGCCCGCCGCAGCCAGCGACTGCGCCGCTTCGACGTCCCGCTCCTGGGCCGTCAGCCAGAACGCAATGATGGAACGGATTGCTGGTTCCCAGCTCCTGTCCACCTGCTGCAGCAGGGCGGCGTACTCGGCTTCCTGGCCCTTGAAGTCGCCTCTTGCCCCCGATATCTCGGCCTGCAGCAGGCCACGCACGACGGAGAAATCCATGCCGTGCCGAACGAGGGAGACGTGTTCTGGCAAGCGTCTGGCCGCGAGGTCGGGATCGACCATCAACCATGCCCGCGCCGAATTCACCCAGTCCGGCAGGTTCTCCTCGGTATTCATGCGGCGCTTGGCGATTCCGGCCCGCAGGATCAGGTCCGGGAAGCCCGTTGTGACCATGCCTGGAAGCGTGAGCCTGTCGAGGGCGAACGGCATGTCCCCGACGGTACGTACGGCTCGATCGAATTCCGCGCGGAATCGCTTCGATCCCGGATCCAGCACGCTGCTGAGGTAGTTGACCCAGGTCGTGGGTTGGCGAGGGTCCAGTGCCAGGCTGCGCGCGGTCGCCTTGGAAGCCTCCGCCGGTCGTCCGGCGTAGTTGCCTAGATAGACGGCGTAGTCGTGCCAGGCGGACGCGTTGTTGGGATTCAACTCGATCGCGCGCTTGAACTCTTCCTCCACCCCGGGTTTGCGCGTCTCGCGCAGCAGCACCGCATAGGCGTTGTGCGCTTCGGAAAGACTCGAGTCGATCGACAGAGCCCGGAAGACGGCGGCTTCGGCTTCACGAACCAGGGCAGCCGACTCCTCTGGCCTGGCGAGGTCGTCGTACATCCGAATGAACAGCAGTGAAGTCGACAGGCTGGCCCAGGCCTGCGCGAACTGAGGATCTGCTCGCACAGCCTGCCGCGCGAGATCCGCCGACCGTCGAATCGCGTTCGGCGTGCGCAGCGCGAGTTGCGCGCGGGCCAGCAGGTACAGGTCGTATGCCTGGAGGTCGGTGGTGGGCGGCGTGGCGTTCGCGGGCATTGCGCCCCGCGCAGCCGGGATGATCGCATCGACGACCGCGCTCGCCAGTTCAGCCTGCACGGCGAAGATGTCCGTCAATTCCCGATCGTAGCTGCCGGACCAGGCCTGCTGTCCGGTCTTGCCGTCGATCAGCCGCGCCGTGAGTTTCAGCCGCCGCCCGTCGCGGCGCACGCTGCCTTCGAGAAGAGCAGTCACGCCGAGCCGTTCCGCCACCGTCAGTGCATCGGTCTCCTTGCCTCTGAACGCGAACGACGACGAGCGCGCGATGACCCTCAGTCCGGGAACGCGACCGAGCCGGTCGAGCATTTCCTCGGCCAGCCCGTCCGCGAAATACTCCTGGTCGGGATCGCGGCTGAGGTTCTCGAACGGCATCACGGCGATCGCCGGGTTCTCGGCCCTTTTCGGCCTGGCGAAATCCGACTGTCGCACCAGCAGCACGGCTACGGCGATCAGCAGCAGGCCGATCACGATGGCGTCGGCGTAATGACGCAGTCCGCGCGCCTGCGGACGCGACACGCCATCGGCTGCGTGATCCACCTGGACGCCGTGCTCGCCGATCTCGAGGAACCACGCGAGCGCGACCGCAATGGGAAACCCGACGCCTGCAGCGATGATAAGCGCGGTCATCGCCCACTTCGGCACGCCCAGAGGGTCGAAGACCACGGAGGCGATCTGTAGTACCAGCCATGCGATGACGGCGTAGCTGGCGGCTACCCGCAACACGCCGCGTTCGCGCAGTTGCTTCAGCATCAATGCAGGCGGTAGGACAGCAACAGGTAATACGTCCGGCCGAGCAGCCGGTACGTGGCGGTATTCGTGTTGGCGTCGCCGCCGTAGATTCGCGGCGGATCGACGTCGGCGACGTTGTCGACCGCGAGGTTCACCGACCCGCCGCCGTCGAAACGATAGCCGACGTTGACGTCCTGATACCACACCGGATCGACCTCGACCCAGCCGCGATAAGGGTCCGGCAGCGGACTGCCGGTGAGCAGGTATTTCATGCCGTCGATGTACTGCAGGCCATATGAGGCGGTCCAAGGTCCCTGGCTGTAGGCTAAATACGCGAGACCCCGCCAGCGCGGATACGTGGCGGCATTCTGCACCTTGCCCGCAAGTTGCGTCGGCTCGGACTCCTCGAACGCCCGGCGCTCCTCGTTTCCAAGGTAGGTGGCCATCAGGCGGCTGTCCAGCTGTCCCGTGCCGACGGCTCGCATGTAGCCGACGTCGAAGTCGTAGCCCTCCGCCTCCAGGCGCGTTGCGTTCATCGTGCGCAGGTCGAGCACGGCGATGGTGCCGTCGGCGTTGCGCCCGATGCGTCCGCACGCGTCGACGGAAAGCGAATTGGCGCAGGCGTCCACGATGTCCTGGTCGAACGGGTCGGCGACGATCACGTCGTCGAGCGTCGTGCGCCAGTAATCCACGCTGATGCTGAAGCCTGCGAGCGGCGGCGGGGCGAGCGTGATGCCGGCAGAAACCGTGTCGCCTTCCTCGGGCTGCAGGTCTGGATTGCCCCCCGCGACCGACGGGATGAATTCCTCCGGATCCTGCTCGTAGCTGCCACCCGGAACGCCCGCGGCTGCGCAGTTGACCTGCTGCTCCGGCGTGGGGGCATTGCCGCAGGGATCCTCCGGCAGGGCGACCGAGCCCGCATTGCTGGTGAAGAGATTGGCGATGGTCGGGGCCCTGAACACCCGCCCATAGCCGGCACGTATCGTCAGGCCGCGGAGCGGCCGATAGAGGAGGCCGCCTTGCCACGTGGTCACGTCGCCGAAGGACGAAAAGTCCGAATATCGCAGGCCGGCGGTGAGCGTCAGTTCCTCCACGGCCGGCAGCCCCTCGAGCAGCGGCAGCTGCGTCTCGACAAACAGCTCGTTGACGCTGAGCTCGCCGCCTTCCGTGAGGCTGGTGACCAGCGAGCCGGCGACACCGTTGAGCTTGCGCGGGTCCGGTTCGTTGGCGGCCTGCTCCTCTCGTCGGGTTGCGCCCGCGGCCCAGGTGATGGCGTTGCCGGCCAGGGCGCCCCATTCGCCGTGAAAGATCAGGTCGTACACCCACTGCTCGTTGTGGCCGTCGTCGTGCAACGTCACGGTGACGTACTGCAGCATTTCCGGCGTCATCGTGCCCTTGCCATCCGGTCCCTGGCCGCCGAAGACGTTCAGCGGCACGCAACCCGCGATCACTCCGGCGGCGGGCACGATGCCCGTGAGCGGATCGCGCTCTCCGCAGACGATCCGCCCCGCGGCGTCCGGGCCGGATGGGCCCAGCGCCAGGCGCATGTGATCGGCGCGCAGCTCGCCTTGGGTCGTCTGCGACGTGTCGTTGCGTCCGTAGGTCGCGGAAAATTCCCAGTCCCAGGTCGCATCCAGGTGGCCGTTTGCGCCGACCACGAAGCGCCGGGTGTCGACGTCCTGCTCGAGTTGGCGGGGGCCCGTTTCGGCGAACCGCCTCGACACGGAACGGATGTCCACGCGGAATGGGTTGTACCAGTTGCTTGCCGGGATGCCGGGGTCCCCGTTGTCCAGCACCGGCGATGCACCCGGATCGCGGCTCGCCACGTAGGGCGAGGGGGCCAGGATCTGCTCCGAGCTGCGGTGGTGCGCCAGCGCTTCGACGAACAGCGAGACTCGATCGCTGAGATCGAAGCCACCGAGCAGCCATGCGCTCTGGCGTTCCGAGGGAGTGCGCAGGTAGTTCGCGGGCGCAAAGTTGTAGAGATCGCCCGTCAACTGGAATCGGCGGAAATCCGTTGCGTCCGTCGGTTCCCCGGATCCTGGCGTGCGGATAAGCAGCACACCGCCCGGAACGCCCAGCGCATTGCCGCCTGGAACGCGGAAGGTCCCCTGCGGCACGACGTTGTTGCCCGCGATTCCCGCCGTGCCATCGCCGCGCAGGTACAGCGGCTGGTCGGAGTAGTCGCGGTCGTCCTGCATCACGGCGGCCTGGTCTGCCGCGTCGCCGCCGAATACGAAATACCCGCGCTCGAACGCCTGGCCCGCCACGAAATTCACGGTGGCGATGTCGCCGTCTTGCTCGCTGGTAATCGAGTAGCCGCCGCCGACCTCGGCGCCGTCGTAATCCTTTCGCGTAATCAGGTTCACGACGCCGCCCACGGCGTCCGCCCCGTATACCGTCGACGATCCCACGCCGAGAACCTCCGTGCGCTCGATCATCGAGAGCGGAATCATGTTGAGATCGACCGACGAATCCCCGCCGAGGCCGCCGTACACGAAGCGCCGGCCATTGACGAGCACCAGCGTGCGCTCGGCGCCGAGTCCGCGCAGGTCGACCCGCGTCGACCCGTCGCCGCCGTTATTGACGTTCGTGTTCTGCGGCGAGCCTGTGTTTCCCGGCAGCTGCTGCAGCACCTTGCCGATGGAGTCCTGTGCGGAGCGCTCGATGTCCTCGCGATTCAGGATGACGACCGGACGCGGGACATCCTCCAGCCGCTGCTGGATGCGCGAGCCCGTGACGACGATTTCCTCGAGCACTGCGGCTTCTGTGGCGGGACCCGTCGAACCTCCTGCCTGCGTGACGCCGGCGGCGACGAGCAACCCAGCTCCGGAGCAAGCCAGCGTCAGGTGATGCCGGGTAGCCACCGTTCCCCCTTGGGCCGGCCCTGCTCCGGGGCCGGCATCTTTTCATGCAGGCTAGGGCCCCCGCCGGGCAAAAGCAATATCGCGCCGTCAGTTGCCCGCGGCCGGAACCGGCGTTCGGACGAGAAACACGGACAGTACGTTCCCGTCGCCTTTGAATGTGCCGATCAGGGTCGAGTCGAGCCCCTGGCAGCGCTCGACCGCCGGGGCGAAGCGCTCCGCCGCCTTGCGCTTCATCACGTAGACGTTGTTCTCGCCGCTCTTCAACTCGGAACAGAGGTCTTCCTCGGCGACGTAGCGCGAGTAATTGAAGCGCTGCTCCTCGATCTGCACGCCCTCGACACGGGGCTCGAGGTACAGGTTCAGCCCGTAGAACGGGCGCATGCCCACGAACACGATCTCGTCGATGCCGTGAGGCTCGATCAGCCTGCCGAGGTCGGCAGCCATCGCGCGCGAGTCACGGTCCGAAGGCATGTGGGCGAGGTAGCCTTTGATGCCGATCAGCGCCACGCCCGCGAGTCCGGAGATGATCAACAGTCGGCGCGTGGTGAGCCAGCTCCAGTTCTGCATCGCCCGCCCGGCGAGCAGCGCCAGCGGCACGAACAAGGGCAGCACGTACAACTGCAGCCGCGAGCGCGCGGCGAAGAAAACGGCGGCCGGCAACACGAACCAGGACAGCAGCAGGAGCACCTGCGGATTGCGCGCGCGCACGGCGCTCGTCAAGCGGTGCCAAGCGCGGCGTGGTCCGCCGACCGCGATCAGCGACATCACCCACCAAGGCAGGAAACCCACAATGAACATCGGCAAGTATGTGAGGAGCGCGCCGTACCACTCGGCGTTGCGGTTGTGGGCTGCAGTGAATATCCGGTCGTACACCTCATAGCCGAGGAAGTACTTCAGTCGGTCGGGTTGCTGGGCGATGACGAGCGCGAACCACGTGCCGGCGACGACCGCGAACAGCAGCAGCCCGAGCGGAGGGAAGAGCGTCCGCAAACGCGGCCGGTCCAAAAAGATGAGGAACGCCACGACGGCACCGAGCGGCAGCAGTCCCGGCGGGCCCTTCGTCATGAAGGCCAGGCCCCAGGTCATCCACATCAGCAGCATCCAGCGCCGGCCTTCGGTCGCCGGACGCGACCATGCTTCGACGAAGCAGTACATCGCCGCCGTCTCGAAGAACACCAGCAGCACGTCGGTCGAAACGATGTTCGCAGACATCATCGGCGCCAGCGAGAGGCTCCAGGCTACGGCCGGCAACCACGGCTTGTCCGCGCAGAATCGCCGGCCCAGACCGAACAGGAGCAGGCCCGTGCCGATGAAAGCGAGGGCGCCCGGGAGCCGTGCTGCCCATTCATTCGTGCCGAGCACAGCGAAGCTCGCCGCCAGCGCCCAGTACGTGATCGGCGGCTTCGTCAGATGCGGGTGCTCGCCATCCACGGTGGGGACCAGCCAGTTGCCGCTCTCGTACATGTTCAGCCCGGCGGACGTATAGCGCCCCTCGTCCGGCTCCCAGAGGCCGCGCGTGCCCTGGAACGCGAAGGCCAGCAGCGCGAGCAGGGCCAGGAGGGCCCAGAAGTGACGACGATACGAAACGCTCATGTCGGGGCCTTACAGACTGCTGAAAACCCGCACGCGGTGCTTGTGGTAGGGCAGGACCTCGAGCAGGTCGCCTTCCTTCAGGCGGTGCTGCGTCGCGCGCCACCAGTCGGCCGTGAGGATCTCCGCGTGCGCCTCGAGGAATACGCTCTTGAGGTGCGGGTCGAAACCGAGGAAGTTGATGAAGGTCTCGGGGAATACGTCGCTCTCGCCGACGTAGAACCACGCGTCGGCGCGCATGTCGTCCTCGTCGTGATCCGATTGCGGCACCTCGCGGAACTTGCAGTCGGTCACCAGGCACAGCTCGTCGTAGTCGTAGAAGATCACGCGGCCGTGCCGTGTGACGCCGAAGTTCTTCAGCAGCAGGTCGCCCGGGAAGATGTTGGTGGCCGCAAGGTCGCGGATCGCCTGGCCGTAGTCGAGCACGGCCTTCTCGGCCTGTTCGCGCGTCGCCGTGCGGACGTACAGGTTGAGCGGCGTCATGCGGCGCTCGATGTACATGTGGTCGATCAGCAGCTCGTCGCCCTCGACGTGCACGGTGTTCGACGTCTCGGTGAGCAGCTCCTCGAGCAGGTCCGGCGCGAAGCGCGACTTCGGCAGCTTGACCCGCTTGAACTCCTGCGCGTCGACGAGGCGGCCGGCGCGGTCGTGCTTGAACACGAGTTCGTACTTGCAGAGCACGTCCTCGCGCAGGATGTTCTTCTGGTACGGGAACTTGTCCCGGATCAGCTTGAAGACGACGTCGAAGGAGGGCAGGGTGAAGCACACCATCACCAGCCCGCGCTCCCCGGGCGCCAGGATGAACTGGTCGTCCGAGTGCTGCAGGTGACCGTAGAGTTCGCGGTAGCGCTCGGTCTTGCCCTGCTTGGCGCGGCCGAGCACCGTGAACAACTCGCTGACCCGCTTGCGAGGCAGGATCGACTTCAGGAACTTCACCACCTCGCCGACGTGGGCGAGGTCGACGTGGAAATACGAGCGCGTGAAGCTGAAGAGCACGCTGACCGTGCTTTCCTCCAGCATGACGGCGTCCACGACCACGCCGCTGTCGCCGTTGCGCAGCGCCACCACGAACGGCAGCGTCCAGCCCCGGCCGCTGATGCGGCCGACGAGGTATGCGCGCGTCATCTGGTAGAAGACTTCCTTGATGACCTCCAGCTTTTCGATCGTGCGGCGCTCGCCGCCGGTTTCGAGCGAGGCCTTCACCTCGTGCGCGACCGTGGCCACGCTGCGCTCGAAATCGCGGTATGGCGTGCGGAAGCGGAAGTCGGCGAGCAGTTCCTCGACCAGCAGGTCGACGGACCCTCGGTTCAGGTAGACCTTGGTCTCGACGTGCGTGGTGACGTTGCCGATCGGATCGAGGTCGAGCGCGACGAACTCGACGGCAGGGTCGACTCCGACCGTGCCGAAAGTCGTGCGCGTCACCGAGCTGAAGAAGGTCTTCGTGAATTCGCTGTCGGGCAGCGGATCGATGATCTCGTCGAAACGGCGCTTGATGCTCGACCAGACCGAGCGCTCGTGCGCCTCGTCCCCGAGCTTCGCCTGCATCAGCTGGACGCTGCTGTCGACGTACCTCGAGTACAGCTCGATGCGCTCGACGGCATCCTTCTGGCTGCCGCGCCAGTCCATGTCCTCGAAGCGTTGCCGCGCCCGTTGCGTGATCGCGCGGAAGTCCGCGTTGTAATCCGCGAACGCGTCGACCAGGGTCTGGGCGCAGTCCTGGACGAGCGCGTCGCGGGAAGACGGCGGCTTGACGGAGACGTTCAACTCTCTACAGGTTGCGGATCAGCGCGTCGCCGAATTCGCTGCACTTGACCTCGGTGGCGCCTTCCATCAGGCGGGCGAAATCGTACGTCACGGTCTTCTGGGCGATGGAGCGATCCATCGCCGTGATGATCGCGTCGGCCGCCTCGGTCCAGCCCATGTAGCGCAGCATCATCTCGCCGGAGAGGATCACCGAGCCCGGGTTGACCTTGTCGAGGTTCGCGTACTTCGGCGCCGTGCCGTGCGTCGCTTCGAACACCGCATGGCCCGTCATGTAGTTGACGTTGCCGCCCGGCGCGATGCCGATGCCGCCCACCTGCGCGGCGAGCGCGTCGGAGAGGTAGTCGCCGTTGAGGTTCATCGTCGCGATGACGTCGAACTCGTCCGGGCGCGTCAGCACCTGCTGCAGCGTGATGTCGGCGATGGCGTCCTTGATGATGACCTTGCCGGCCTTCTTCGCGGCGTCCTGCTCGGCGTTCGCGGCCTTCTCACCCTTGTCGGCCTTGGTGCGCTCCCACTGGTCCCAGGTGTAGGTCTGGCCCGGGAATTCCTTCTCGGCCAGCGCATAGCACCAGTTGCGGAACGCGCCTTCCGTGAACTTCATGATGTTGCCCTTGTGCACGATCGTCACGCTCTTGCGCTTGTTGGCGATCGCGTACTGGATGGCGGAGCGCATGAGGCGCTCGGTGCCTTCCTGGGAAATGGCCTTGATGCCGATGCCCGATGTGTCCGGGAAGCGGATCTTGCCGTACAGCTTCGGGAATGCGGCCTTGAACAGTTCCTTGAACTTCGCGTTGTCGGCGCTGCCCGCCTCGAACTCGATGCCGGCGTAGATGTCCTCGGTGTTCTCGCGGAAGATCACCATGTCCACCTTCTCCGGCGCCTTGACCGGGGAGGGCACGCCCTTGAACCAGCGCACCGGGCGCAGGCACACGTACAGGTCGAGCATCTGGCGCAGCGCGACGTTCAGCGAGCGGATGCCGCCGCCGATCGGCGTCGTGAGCGGGCCCTTGATGGAGACGAGGTAGTCGCGGCACGCCTGCACCGTTTCGTCCGGGAGCCACGTGTTGAACAGGTCGTTCGACTTCTGGCCGGCGTAGACCTCCATCCAGTGGATCCTGCGCTTGCCGCCGTACGCCTTGGCCACGGCCGCGTCGAGGACGCGCACCGAGGCACGCCAGATGTCGGCGCCCGTGCCGTCGCCTTCGATGAACGGAATGATCGGCTGGTCCGGGACCGTGAGCTTGCCGTCGGTGATCGTGATCTTCTGGCCTTGCGGGGGCACGTTGAGCTTGAGCGCGGTGGTCATCTACCTGGCTCCAATGATTCTGGGCGTTGAAAAACGGGGCGCAAATGCTAGCACAGGGGGCGGTCTCGTTCCTCCCGGGCCACGTTCACAGCAGGGGCGCGAAGGCAGTACGGACCCGCGGCGGATCGCCGGTTCCGGTCCACGCAAAGAGCAGATCCGGGCCGGCCCGCACCATCTGGGGAAAGCCTGAGGCGCGCGAGAGCCCGATCCGGGCGATCGTGACCGCCGGGCCGGTTGCGCCGCCGTTCTTGAATGGCTGCGCCCTGAGTTCCGCGCCCGACGGGCCCTCCGCCAGCCAGCTGACAATGGCTCGACCATCGTCGAGGAGTGCGAGGTCCACGCGTCCCGCGACCTTGCCGCTGGCCACCTCGATCGGCGCCGCGAAGGACCGGCCGCCATCGGACGAGAACGCCAGCCGCACCCGAGGCACGTCGGGCGCCGTGAACCAGGCCACCGCGACGAGTTCACCTCTCGCGGCGATGGCCGGGCCGTTGACCGGGCAGGCCGCGATGCGCCAGCCATCCTCGTGCACCGGCACCGATGATGTCTCGCCTGTCGCGTCGATGCGCATTGCGCGGATGTTGCGTACTTCGTCGCTGCTGCGATCACGATAGACGACGACGGTCGTGTCGGAGATGACGGCCGCGTCCGTCTGGCAGCAGTCGCAGACGCGCGCGTCGAGTTCCCGATCGGCGCCGATGCGCCGCCCCGAGGCGTCGATGTCGGCAGTGCGCAGGGTCATCGCGCCGGATTGCGTCCCGGGCTTGGGGGAATGATCGTGTTCCCCCGGGGTGTGGCGCCCGTCGAGCCAGATTGCGCGGATGCGATCGTCGCCGTTGCGCAGCAGGGTCACGAAGCCATGTTCGGTCGGCGTACCGTCGTCGTGCGGCGAGATCGGCGCGGACCAGCGGCGTCCGCCATTGCCGCTGATCGCGATGCGGACGTCATAGGCGTAGACGTCGTCCGGCTTCTGCTGCAGCCAGTGCGCCGCCCAAATCCGGTCCGTGACCGGCACGACCGACGGAAAGTCGGCCCAGTTGACGAACCAGTCAGCGCCGCTTGCCACCGTGCGCGCGGCTTTCCAGGTTTTTGACAAGCCGAGGCCACGATTCGACCATTCGGCGTATTGCAGGGTGTACTCCGGCCCCTGGCCGGGTTGCAGCCAGCTCATGACGACGGGCGCGTCGTCGCCACCGGCCAGGTTCGGGAAGCGGCTGCCCGCCGTCGCCGGAGCTTCGACAATCGTGACGGGTCCCAGCCATGCGCGGTCCGCGGCATGGCGCTGGCAGGCTTGCAGGCCCCCGAGGGCGACGAGGAGGACGACCAGCCGCTTCATGGCCGGCCATTGTGCCCGGGACCGTTACGTGTTTCCCGAAAATATCGGGTCATAGCGGTGTTTCTTCCTTGCCTGCCAACTTCGATCGGGGTACGGTCTCGCGCAGACGGCAACGTAATGAGAACCATGTTCGCAATGCAGTGGGTGAGAGCTCGTCAACGCGACCTGACGAAGGCCGTGCTGGCGCTCTTTTGCCTCGCGTGGCTGCAGGCGGCTGCGGTGCCCTGCGTCATGGCCGGGGACTCGGGCGTCGATCAGCAGCAGGCGGGGGCCGCACATCACGATTGCCAGTATTGCCCCCCGCCGTCCAGCGCGCCTGCGGGCGCCGGTCATCAGGACACCTGCGCCTACCCTCACGAGCCCCAGGTCGATGCCCGCGCGGTCTCTGGCCTTTTCTTCGCCGTGCCCGTCACGACGGTCATTGCGACTCTCGCGGCGCAGCCGTCCGAATTCGTCGCACCCGTCGACCAGGTCGACCCCGGCGTGCCTCGCACGCCGCTCTCCGTCAGTTACTGCCGCTTCCTCGAGTAGACCGCTCCCGAGGCTTTCGTCGCCGCCGGTCCGGTGGCACGTGTCCTGCTGTGGGAGATGAGTCATGCCTCAGTTTTTTTCGGCGCCCTCCAGGGGCCGATGCATTGAATACTCGCTGATTGCGCTGCTTTCCTTGCCCTTCGGGCCCGTCGTCCGCGCGGAGGGGCTCACGCTCGCCGATGCCGAGCGAGTCGCCGTCGAGCGCGATGCGATGCTGCGCCAGCTCGGCGCGGAAGCGGAGGCGATGCGCGAGCGCGCGGTCGCCGAAAGCCAGCTGATGGACCCGAAGCTGCGCGTGGGCGCAGTGAATGTCCCCGTCGACTCCTTCAGCTTCACGGCGGAAGACATGACGATGGTGGAACTCGGCGTCAGCCAGGAGTTTCCCGCGGCCGGCGTGCGCAGGCTCACCCGGCAGAAGATGGACCAGACAGCCGCCGCGGCCGACGCGATGGCGAGCGACCGACGTCGCACGGTACAACGCGAAGTGCGGCGCGTGTGGGTGGAGCTCGGCTACATCGCCGGCGCGCGCGAACTGCTGGCCGCGCAGACTTCCTGGGTGGAACAGATGCGCGCGTCCGCAAGGGCCCGCTACGCCTCGGGGGAAGGCAAGCAACTCGATCTCCTGCAGGCGGGCCTCGACGCCGCCATGCTGCGCGAGCAGCAGCTCGATCTCGATCGCGACGAAGCGATGCGCCGGGCACAGCTCGCCCGCTGGATCGGCGATGAGCAGGCCGCGGCGGCCGGGCCGTTCTCGCTGCCGGCGCGCGCGGAGCCGCCCACACTCGGGGTTCTCGAAGACCGCCTGTTGCGCCATCCCGCACAGGCCGACTACGAGCGGCGCATCGATGCGGCGAAGACCGCCGTCGAGCTCGCCGAGAAGAGCAAGCAGCCTGGCTGGATGCTCGACGTCAGCTACGGCCTGCGCAGCGGCGAGGATCCGTTCGGCATGACCCGCTCGGACATGTTGAGCGCCATGGTGACCGTCGACCTGCCGCTGTTCCGCGGCAACCGCCAGGATCGCGAGGTGAGTGCCGCGCTTGCCGAGCAGCGCGGCTTGCACGAGCAGCACGACGACCACCGGCGCGAGATGCACGCAATGCTGCAGGAAGCGTGGGCGACCGCGCGCAAGACGGGCGACCTCGAGAAGTTCTACGAATCGGACCTGCTGCCGCTCGCGGACCAGTCCGTGCAGGCCGCTTTGCTCGCCTGGAGTTCCAATCGCGCCATGATCGACGAAGTCGTGACCGCGCGCCGCGTCGCACTCGAGACGCGCATGAAGCACCTGCGCCTGGCCGCCGATCGCGCCCAGGCCCAGTTCGACATCGATTACCTTGCCGGAGAAGTGCCATGAGGCTCGTCCTGATCCTGCTGGTCGCGCTGCTTGCGGGTTGCGCGAAGGAGGCTCCCCAGTCGCCGGCCGACAAGCCGGCCGCGCACGTGCACGTGAAGTATCACTGCCCGATGCATCCCCAGATCGAGCGTGACGCGCCCGGCGAATGCCCGATCTGCGGCATGACGCTCGTGAAGTCCGATTCGCTGCCCGAGGCGGATGCCGCGACCGCTTCGGCTGCGACCGGCGCCGATCGCAAGCCTTTGTACTACCGCAACCCGATGGATCCGGCGGTCCGCTCCGACCGGCCGATGAAGGACTCAATGGGCATGGATTACGTGCCCGTCTATGCCGAGGACACCGGAGCCGAAGTGAGGATCTCGCCTGCGGTCGTGAACAACCTGGGCGTGCGCACCGAGGCGGCCGTCTCGAGCCGGCTCGAGAACCATGTGGATGCCGTCGGCTACGTCGGCTTCGACGAGCGCAAGGTGCAGCAGGTGCGCCCGCGCGCCGAGGGCTGGGTGCAGGGCCTCGCCGTGCGAGCGGTGGGCGAGCCGGTGAGCAAGGGCCAGCTGCTCTTCACGCTCTACTCGCCGATGCTGGCAAGCGCGCAGCAGGAGTACCGCGACGCCGAGAAGATCGGCAATCGCGAATTGATCGATGCCTCGGGCGCTCGTCTGCGCGCGCTCGGCATTGGTGCGGGCGCGGCGCAAGGCAGCAACGGCCGCGTGCCGTTCTACGCGCCGATTTCGGGCGTCGTGACGGCGCTCGAAGTCCAGGAAGGCGCCATGGTTACGCCGGAGATGCCGGTGATGACGATCACGGAACTCGGCAGTCTCTGGGTCATCGCCGAAGTGCCCGAGTCCCAGTCCGGCTCGCTGCAGGTCGGTGCACCCGTCGAGATCCGGTTCCCGTCGCTGCCGGGCGAAACGGTGGCCGGCAAGCTCGAGTATCTCTATCCCGAACTCAACATGGAAACGCGCACCGTGCGCGCGCGGATCACGCTCGATCATCCGCCGGCGACGATCCGCCCGAACATGCTTGCGTCCGTGGGCCTCGCCGGCGAGGCGGGCGAGGCGGTCGTCAACATTCCGCTGGGGGCGCTCATTCGCAGCGGCAAGCAGGAACGCGTCGTGGTGGCGCTCGGCGAGGGTCGCTTCGTCGCGCGCAAGGTCACCGCCGGCGCCGAAAGCGGCGATCGCGTCGCAATCCGCGAGGGCCTGCAGGCCGGCGAGCAGGTCGTCGTCTCCGGGCAGTTCCTGCTCGATTCCGAAGCGAACCTGCGCAGCGGTCTCGACCGCCTCCAGGACTAGCCGGGGCCACGCACATGATCAACTGGATCATTCGCGCCTCGCTGCGCAATCGCGGCCTGGTGCTGCTGCTGGCCGCGATGCTGACGGCCGTCGGCGTCTATTCCTTCCTGCGCACCCCGGTCGATGCCTTGCCCGATCTTTCGGACGTGCAGGTCATCGTGCGCACCCCGTACCCGGGGCAGGCGCCGCGCGTCGTCGAGGACCAGGTGACCTACCCGCTCACCTCCGCGCTGTTGTCCGTGCCGGGCGCCACCACGGTGCGCGGCTATTCCTTCTACGGAGATTCCTTCGTCAACGTGCTGTTTGCGGACGGCACGGACCCCTATTGGGCACGCTCGCGCGTGCTCGAATACCTGAGCCAGGCAGCCGCGCGCCTGCCGGAAGGCGTTCGCCCCGCGCTCGGGCCCGATGCGACGGGCGTGGGCTGGATCTATCAGTACGCGCTCGTCGATCGCACCGGCAGGCACGACCTCGCGCAGTTGCGCTCGATCCAGGACTGGTTCCTGAAGTTCGAGCTGCAGGCCCTCGACGGCGTGGCGGAGGTCGCGACGATCGGCGGCATGGTCAAGCAGTACCAGGTCGTCGTGGATCCGGTGCGGCTGCGCGGCTACGGGTTGCAGCTGATGATGGTCGAGCAGGCCATCCGTGCCGGCAACCAGGAGGTCGGCGGCTCGGTCATCGAGATGGCAGAGGCCGAGTACATGGTGCGCGCGACCGGCTACGTCAAGAGCGTTGCCGACCTCGAGCGGATCCCGGTCATGGCGACGAAGGGCGGCACGCCGGTGCTTCTGCGCGACGTCGCCGAGGTGCGCATCGGGCCCGAGATGCGTCGCGGCATCGGCGAACTCGACGGCCAGGGCGAAGCCGTGGGCGGCGTGATCGTGATGCGCAACGGCGACAATGCCCGCGACACGATCCTGCGCGTCAAGGCAAAGCTCGACGAGTTACGCACGGGCCTGCCGCAGGGCGTCGAAATCGTCGAGACGTACGATCGCTCCGCGCTGATCCAGCGCTCGGTGGACAACCTCAAGCGCAAGCTCCTCGACGAATTCATCGTCGTCGCGATCGTCTGCTTCGTCTTCCTGTATCACGTGCGCTCGGGCCTGATCGTCGTGATCGTCACGCCGATCGCCGTGCTGTCGGCGTTCACCGTGATGCACCTGCAGGGCATCAACGCCAACATCATGTCGCTCGGCGGCATCGCCATCGCGATCGGCACGCTGGTCGATGCCGCGATCGTGATGATCGAGAACGTGCACAAGAAGCTGGAGCACGTCAGCGACGAGTCGGGCCGCATGGCGGCAATCTACGAAGGCTGCAGGGAGGTCGGCCCGTCGCTCTTCTTCTCGCTGATGATCGTCGCTCTGTCCTTCCTGCCCGTGTTCACGCTCGAGGCCCAGGAGGGCCGGATGTTCGCGCCGCTCGCGTACACCAAGACCTACGCGATGGTGTGGGCCTCGGTGCTCTCGATCACGCTGGTGCCCGTGCTGATCCACCTGCTGGTGCGCGGCAGGATCAAGCCCGAGGCGGCGAACCCGGTGAATCGCGCGACGATGGCGGTGTATCGCCCGTTCCTCGAGCTGGCGCTGCGCCGGCCGTGGGCCGTGACGATCGCCGCCACGGTGCTGGTGCTCGCGACGCTGTGGCCGGCCTCGCAACTCGGCACGGAGTTCATGCCCGAGCTCGACGAAGGCGACTTCCTGTACATGCCGACGACGATGCCGGGCCTGTCCACCGATGCGGCGCGGGCGCTGCTGCAGCAGACCGACAAGCTGATCAAGACCGTGCCCGAGGTCGAGCGCGTGTTCGGCAAGGCCGGTCGCGCCGAGAGCGCAACGGATCCGGCGCCGATCGAGATGTTCGAGACGACGATCAAGTTGAAGCCGCGCGACCAGTGGCGGCCGGGCATGACGCCGGAGAAGCTCAAGGCCGAACTGGATGCGCGCGTGAAGTTTCCGGGCGTGTCGAACGCGTGGGTCTACCCGATCAAGACGCGCATCGACATGCTGGCCACCGGCATCCGCACCCCGGTGGGCATCAAGATCATGGGGCCCGATCTCGGGGTCATCCAGGACCTCGGCCGGCGCATCGAGCAGATCGTGCGCGAGGTGCCCGGTGCAACCTCCGTCTACGCCGAGCGCACGGCCACGGGGCGCTACGTGGACGTGGACATCGACCGCGTCGCCGCGGCGCGCTACGGCCTCAACATCAAGGACGTCCAGGACATCATCGGCAGCGCCGTCGGCGGCATGACCGTGAGCTACACGGTCGAGGGCCTCGAGCGGTACCCGATCAACCTGCGTTACCCGCAGGACTTCCGCAACTCGCTGCAGTCCCTGCGGCAGCTGCCGATCGTCACGCCGACGGGCGCCAGCGTGACGCTGCAGGACGTGGCACGGGTCGAGATCGCCGACGGTCCGGCGATGATCCGCAGCGAGAACGCGCGGCCTTCGGGCTGGGTGTTCATCGACATGCAGGGCCGTGACCTCGGCGGGTTCGTCGGCGAGGCGAAGCAGCGCATCGACGCGGAGCTGAAGCTGCCGCCCGGGTACAGCCTTGGCTGGTCCGGCCAGTACGAGTACCTCGAGCGCGCGGTGGCCCGCCTCAAGGTCGTGCTGCCCCTGACGCTCGGCATCATCGTGCTGCTGCTGTACCTCAACTTCCGCAACACGCGAGACGTGCTGCTGATCCTCGGGGCGCTGCCCTTCGCGCTGGTCGGCGGCGTCTGGCTGCTCTACCTGCTCGGCTACGACCTGTCGATCGCGGCGGCGGTCGGCTTCATCGCGCTGGCGGGCGTGGCAGCCGAAACCGGCGTGGTCATGGTCATGTATCTCGAGCAGGCATGGACCGAGCGCCGCCGCAAGGCCGAGGCCGAGGCTCGCCAGCCGACCCGCGAGGAACTGCGTGAGGCGATCGTCGAAGGGGCGCTGTTGCGCCTGCGTCCGAAGCTCATGACCGTGATCACCATCATCGTCGGCCTGCTGCCGATCATGTGGGGCTCGGGCACGGGCTCCGAGGTGATGCGCCGCATCGCGGCCCCGATGGTGGGCGGCATGATCTCGGCCACGATCCTGACCCTCGTGATCATCCCGTCGCTCTACCTGATCGTGAACGGCTGGAAGCTGCCGGCGACCACGCGCTGAGCCGCAGGTCCACGACCGGCACCGCCGCCGGCCCGGGCACGCCTTGTCCGCGGAACTGGCCCCGGCCCACCCGGGGCCGGTACCATCGCGGCTGGTCGATGTCGAGGCGAGTCCGATGACGCGAACCCTGCAGTCCGAACCGCGCCGCGACGGTTATCGCATGCCCGGCGAATTCGAGCCGCATGCCGGCTGCTGGATGCTGTGGCCCGAGCGTCCGGACAACTGGCGCCTCGGCGGCAAACCGGCGCAGGACGCCTTCGTCGCCGTGGCGACCGCGTGTGCGGGGAGCGAGCGCGTGTCGGTGGGCGTGTCGGCGGCCCAATATGCGAATGCGCGCCGCCGCCTGCCGGCCGCGATCCGCGTCGTGGAGATTTCCAGCAACGATGCATGGATGCGGGACGTCGGCCCGACGTTCGTGGTCAACGCCCGCGGCGGGCTGCGTGGCATCGACTGGGAATTCAACGCGTGGGGCGGGTTCGACGGCGGGCTCTATTTCCCGTGGGACAAGGACGAGGCCGTCGCGCAGAAGGTGCTCGAGGTCGAGGGATGCGAGCGCTACCGTGCGCCGCTGGTCCTCGAAGGCGGTTCGATCCACGTGGACGGGCAGGGTACCGTCATCACGACCGAGGAGTGCCTCCTCAACAGCAATCGCAACCCGCAGCTGTCGCGCGCGCAGATCGAGGACCTGCTGAAGCGTTACCTGAGCGTCGAGTGCGTGATCTGGCTCGACCGGGGCGTGCATGGCGACGAGACGGACGGTCACGTCGACAATCTCTGCGCCTACGTGAAGCCCGGCGAGGTCGTGCTCACGTGGACCGACGACAAGCGCGACCCTCAGTACGCGATCTCGCGCGACGCCTGCGAGCGACTGAAAGACGCTCGCGACGCGCGCGGCCGGCGCCTCAAGGTGCACAAGCTGGTGCAGCCGGGTCCGCTGCGCATGACGCGCGAAGAAGCCGCGGGCGTCGACGTCGCCGAAGGCACGCAGCCGCGCGAAGCCGGCATGCGCATGGCCGGGTCGTACGTCAATTTCTACATCGGCAGCAAGCGCATCGTTGCACCGCTGCTCGATCCGAAGCGCGACGCGGCTGCGATGCGCAAACTTCGCGCGCTGTTCCCGGGCCGCGAGGTGGTCGGCGTGCCGGGCCGCGAGATCCTGCTCGGCGGTGGCAACATTCACTGCATCACCCAGCAGGTGCCGCGCAGTGCTGCATGAAGTCCTGTCGGGCCGGCGCCTGACGCGCCTGGAGTACGAGCACGAGTTGCCGAAGCTGCAGGACCAGCTGCTCGATGCGCAGTTCGAGCTGCGCAAGAGCGCGGCGCGCGCCGTCGCGGTCATCGTCACGGGTATCCCGGGTGCCGGGCGCAGTGAGGTAGTCAATGAATTGCTCGGCTGGCTCGATCCGAAATTCGTCACGGTCTACGGCTTCCGTCAGCCGAATGAAGTGGAGCGGCAACGCCCGGACCTGTGGCGCTATTGGCGCGTGATGCCTCCTCGCGGCCGCATCGCCATACTGCATGCGGGCTGGTACGAGGACTTCCTGCGCGAGTCGGTGCTGCGCCCGAACCGTGCCGGGCGCGCGACGCAGCGCGAACTCGAGCGCATTCGCAGTCTCGAGCGCATGCTCGCAAGCGACGGCGTGGCCGTGGTGAAGGTGCATCTGCACATCGCGCCGGAAACCCAGCGCAAGCGGCTGCGCAGGCTTGCGAAGGACCGCACGACCCGCTGGCGGGTGTCCGGCGAGGACCGCTGGATGGCGGCGCACTACCGCCGCGTTGAGAAGGCGGTCGAGCACTGCCTGAAGGTGACCGAGCAGCCGGCTGCGCCCTGGCATCTCGTCGATGGGACGGATCGACAGCATCGTGCGCTCGAGGTCGGCCGCACGCTGCTGGCCGGCATCACAGGACAGATGGGAGGCGCGGGTGCCGGCAAGCGCCGCGCCGTCCCGCGAGTCGCTCCGCGCAAGCTCGCGGCGGTGAAGCTCGAGGCGCGTCCGTCGTCCAGCCGGGTGACGGAAGAGGATTACGACCGCGAACTCGAGGAATTGCAGGGGCGCCTGGCCCGGGTTTCGCGCAAAGGCCGCTTTGCGCGGCACGCTGTCGTGATGGCCTTCGAGGGCATGGATGCCGCCGGGAAGGGCGGGGCGATCCGCCGCATCACGGCGGCGCTCGACGCGCGGCAGTACCGTGTGGTGCCGATCTCGGCCCCGTCGTCGGAGGAGCGCGCGCGGCCGTATCTCTGGCGCTTCTGGTTCCACCTGCCGCCAAGCGGCAACTACACGATCTTCGACCGGTCCTGGTACGGCCGCGTCCTGGTCGAGCGGGTGCGCGGGTTCGCGGCGCCGCCCGACTGGCAGCGCGCGTACGACGAGATCAACGAGTTCGAGCGGCAGCTCGCCGAGCATCGGACGATCGTGGTGAAGTTCTGGTTGTCGGTGAGCAGGCAGGAGCAGCTGGCTCGCTTCAAGGAGCGCGACCGCAACCCGCTCAAGCGCTTCAAGGTCGACCCCGAGGACTGGCTCAACCGCCGCCTGTGGGGCGACTATCAGCGCGCGGCTAAGGAAATGATCGCGCGGACCGATACGCGGCACGCGCCGTGGACGGTGGTGCCGGCCGACGACAAGCGCGCCTCCCGGCTGGCCGTGCTGCGCGCACTGTGCGACCGCATCGAGGACGGCCTGTCGTGACCGCGTCGATCGCCCTCGTCACGGCTCGCGACGCGCTGCCGCTCGACGAAGACATGCCGCCGCTGGTGTCGGCCCTGGCGGCGCTGGAGGCGCGCGTCGATACGCCTTTCTGGGACGACGCGAATGTCGACTGGGGTCGGTACGACATGGCCGTGTTGCGTTCCACCTGGGACTACGTCGAGCGCATCGACGAGTTCCTCGACTGGGCCGACCGCTGCAGCGGGCTCACGCGGCTGCTCAACACGCCGCAGGTCGTGCGCTGGAATACCGACAAGCACTACCTCGTGCACCTCGGCCGGCAGGGCGTGCCGGTCGTGCCGACGCGGTTCGTCGAGCCGGGCGTCGACGTTGACGCGCAATTCGCCGCGTTCCTGGAGGGCGGTGCGGGCCCGACGAGTACTGGCGAGCCGACGGCATTCAGGGATTTCGTGGTGAAGCCTTCGATCGGCGCGGGATCGCGCGATGCCGCGCGCTACCGTCGCGAGGACGCCGTTGCGGCACTCGCGCACCTGCGTCGGCTGGTGAGCGCCGAGCGTCGCAGCGCGATGCTGCAGCCCTACCTCGACCGTGTGGACGATCACGGCGAGACCGCGTGCGTGCATTTCGGCGGCGTCTACAGTCACTCGTTCCGCAAGGGACCACTGCTGCGCGCCGGCACCGGGCTGGTCGAGGGGCTGTTCGCGCCCGAGCAGATCACCTCCCGCGACCCGGACGAAGCGGAGCGGCGTGTCGCGACTGCAGTATGCGCGGCGCTACCGTTCGCCGCGCCTCTTTACGTGCGTGTCGATCTCATCCGGGATCGCGAAGGACGGCCGGCGGTGCTCGAGGTCGAGATGACCGAGCCGTCCGTCTACCTGCTGCATGCGCCCGGGTCGGCGGACCGCTTTGCCCGGACCATACTGGCCCACGCTACGAAGGGTCAGAACCAGCCCGAGACGAAGAGGCGGAACACGTCGGCGTCGAAGCTGTAGAGCGGCTCGGTGCCGGGCGCTCCGCCTTGCGTCACGTCGCGGAAGTCGTCGTACGAGTAGTGGATCCGGTCGTAGTAGAGGTTCACCGTCGAGCGCTCGATGAAGCTCAGGCCGAGCCGCGGCAACTCGTACGTGGCGCCCAGGCTGAACCCCAGGCTCGTGAACGAGCTCAGTTCCTTGTCGCGCGCCAGGAAGTTCTGCGCGTCCCGTCGAGGGAAGAGGTCGGAGTAGAAGTCGGCGGCCGACTGGTCGTACCAGCGGAGGCCGGCCTCGAAGATCCAGGACTTGCGCCAGGGGTGGGTGTAGCCCAGCTCGAGCGTGCTCGCATCGATGCCCCAGGTGTCGGTGAAGTAGCGGTACTCGCCGTGAACGGCCGCGCGATAGGGCAGGAAGTACCGGGCGTTCAGCGACACCGCGTTGCTCGTGCGGGTGCGCGGATAGACTTCCGGCTGGTACGAAAACCCGTTCGCGGAGGTCGGGTCGAGGTAGCGCACCGAGCGATAGGGGTTGTTCAGGAAACCCTCGTCCGTGATTACCTCGTAGTTGAGGCCTGCCATCAGCTTCGGCGTGACGATCTGCGACAGCCCGACGCGGTAGTTGCGGCGGTTGATGTCTTCCTTGAACGCACTGTCGCCCCGCTTGCGCACCTGGTCCCAGCCCTGGCTGTAGCCGAACGAGATCGTGGTGAGGTCGCCGAACAGGTCCTGGCTGAGGTCGAAGCTCGCCGTGTTGGCCGTGTAGTCGTTCTCGTCGCTGTTCGTGTAGCTGACGCTGTACTGCGTCTTGCCGTTCAGCATGTCGAAGCCGATGCCGAGCTGCGTGCGCTCTTCCTTGTACGGGCTGGCCGTGGTCATCACGTCGATGGAGGCGCTCGACACCATGTCCACGTACGCGCTGCCGGTGACCGAGTACTTCTCGGCGAACTTGGCGCGCACCAGCAATGCGGGCCCGTCGACGGTCACCCCGCCCCCGTCATAGCGGTGGTACATGAGGTCCGCGCGGTCGTCGGGGAGCACCGCGCCATTCGCCGGCAGTGCCGCCGCGAGCGCGAAACCGATCCATGCCGAAGTCGCCAGGCGTCGCATGCCCTCGGTCCTCAATTGCAGCCGCAGCCGCCGCCGTGGCTGCCGCTCGCGCCGCGCGCGCCTTCGCGCGCCTCGTGCACGTGGTTCATGTACGCCGAGTCGATCGGGTTGCGTTCGGCCGACATGACGATGTCGGCGAAGTTCTGGCGCTCATAGGGTTTCACCCACGGCTCGACGCTCGTGCAGCCCGCAAGCGCCAGCAGCGACAGGGCGAACCCGGCTCGTCCGGCGCGGAGCATGGTCACTCCCTGGCAAGCGTGCGGATCATGTCCGCGTACTTCGACTCGTCGCCGGGCTTGTAGCCGCGGTGCACGTAGCGGACGTTGCCGGCGCGGTCGACGAAGACGGAACTCGGCATGCCTTCCACGCCGAAGCTCTCGGCGACGGAGTTCTTGCTGTCGAACAGGATCGGGAAGTCGACCTTCATGTCCTTGAGCCAGGCCACCGCGCCCGCGCTGTCCGGCTCGACGTTGATGCCGAGCAGCGTGAAGCCGAGCGGTTCGTACTTGGCATTCAATTGCCCGAGCAGCGGCATCTCCTGCCGGCACGGGCCGCACCAGGTGGCCCAGAAATTGATCATCACGACCTGGCCCTTGAGGTCGCTCAGCTTGACCGTGGAGCCGTCGCGGGCAGGCAGGGCGAAATCCGGGGCCGACGTGCCCGCGGCCCTTGCTCCCGCGCAGAGGAACAAGGTTGCCAGCGTGACCAAAAGCATCCGGGGCATGCGCATGCGTCGGGGCCTCCGTTCAGAAGAAAGCCGTGGCGCCGAGTGTGAACTGCAGGTTCTGCGTGAGCTTGCTCGTGCCGAGCAGGTCGCTCTTGAACATGTGGTCACGCGCGTCGATGTGCAGCGCCAGCCAGTTGGTGACGACCACGCGCAGGCCGGCGCCGATCGGCACCGTGAAATGATCGTCGCCGGCGAATCGCGTATTGCCGACCCCGAGGGTGACGTACACGGCGGTCGGCATGGCGCGGGTTCGCCCGAAGAACACTTCGCCCGGCAGTACGTTCCAGCCCGCGGAGATGTCGTAGTAGGTGAAATTTCGCTCATCGTCGGTCAACAGCTGCGCCGCGCCGCTCAGGTCCTCGTAGCTCGTCGTGCCGGCCGTCGCCCTGCCGACCGTGAATTCCGCAAAGAGGTCCTCGGTGAAGTGGTACGCGATGCGCGAGCCTCCGACGAGGCTCGACCCGAAGTCCTCGATGCCGATGGTACCGACGAATACACCGATCTCGAAGTTTTCGGATGGAACCTTGACGGGCTTCACTTCGCGCCGCTCGACCTCGGGCTCCACGACTTGCGGCGCCCGCGACGAGCCGCCGACGGCGTCGCCCTGGTCCTGGGCCCGAGCTGTCATCGTCGCAAGGCTTGCGCCCGCGGCCGCGACGCTCAGAAGAAGTACGTGAAGCCGATGAGCCATTCGTCAGTCTCCTCGTTGTCGTCGCGGTCGGTGAACACGACGAAACCGCGGTATTCCGCCTGCAGCATGAACCGGTCCGACAGGTAGCCGCGGGCTCCCAGGCTGCCGTAAGCCACGGTGTTGTGGCGGTCCTTCGTGTCGAGCAGCGTCGCCTTGGGCGAAACGTACAGCATTCCGGCGCCGACGCCGATCACCGGCGACACAGGCCATTGCGGCATGAACACGTGGGCGATCCCGAGCGTCCCCAGCGCCCCGTTCGAGTACGTGCCGATCAACTGCGACACGTCGGCGCGGAGCAGCAACGTGCTGGTCAGCGCGTAGGCCCCGTTGATGGACACCACGTTGGCGCCGCCAAAGTCGCCGGTCGCGACACCCAGCTCCCACTTGTGCTCCGTGCGCGCATTCGGACCGGGACCGGCCAGCTCGACGGGGTTTCCGTCGAGCGTCAGCGTCTGCTCGAGCTGCGAGCGATGGACCCAGCCACCCTGGCCGCGGGCCGTCCGCACCTCGACCCAGTCGGTCCGCTGGCGGACCAGCTCGATGGTCACCCCGCGCTCGATCGAGAGCGCGATCGGGAAGCCCCGGCCCGGACCCGTGTGCACGTCGACGTACGGATCCCGCACCACGACCTCGATCGGTGAGCTGGCGCGTGCCGGGATGGCTGCGAGCAGGACCGTCAGGAAGCACAGCACGATCAGGTGTCGGGGCATGGACTCAGTTCAAAGGGGCTGCGAACGGATCATTGAAATATTGTGCACCAGAATCCACCCATTCTGAGACCAGCTTCAGTTCCGCGGGTGTCAGGCGCCCCGCATGGCTCCCCGCGGGAGCGAATAGTGCGAAGAATGCCACGGAGCGGTTTGCATTGCCTGCTCGAAGTGAGGGGGGCACCGGAACGCCTGCAAACTGGGGCGCGCCGGTCACGGGATCGACGCCCACCTGGACCAGCTTGTCCTGCAGCACCCCGTTCACCAGTTCCTGTTCGTTGTCCGTCGCGAGCAGCTCCCGATACGCTTGAAAATGGTCGGGCTGGTCGGACGACGGTCCATCGGTCAGCTCGAGCTGACCGGCCGGCAGCTGCACCGCACCGGCCGCACTGCGATTGCTGTGGCAGGTCGTGCACGTGTCGTCGGCGAGCACCGTGCCGTCAGCCGCAAGCGTAATGCGCGGCTTCGACCACAGGGGGTGGATGTGCCTTTCGTAATGAATGGTCACGCGGCAGCCCGACCGCCAGCCCACGATGCAATCGCTGGAGGTCGGTGCTGGGGTCCCCAGGTCGGCGTAGTTGTAGTCGAATGCAGCGTCGGCCGGGCGGCCTGCGGCCACCGGATCGGTCCAGACGTCCTTGTAAATCAAGTTGTTGCTCGGAACCAGCGAGGCGCAGTCGGTCTGGCAGCTGATCCGCGCACGAACCTGGGCCATGGTTTCGCCGGCGTTGGCAAAGAAAGCCGGATTGGTGTTCGGGAACGGCAGGCCGGTGACCGGAGCGCCCGCGTACGCCGACTTGAACAGGTTCGACCGGCCGTGCGACAGCCCGCTCTCGGGGTCGTGGCAGCCGTTGCACTTCAGTTCCTGTCCGGGCCGGACCTGCAGCCAGTTCTCGTGCCGCGGCCCGATGCGTCGACCATTCGCATCGACGATGGTGATGGCGAACGGCACGTTGGCCGGGACTTTGACGCGCACCGAGCCATCGGGCTCGATCGGCGCGTAGCCCAGCAACTCGCGCATCCCGAACCTGGCGGTCACGCCGAAGGCGCTCCTGCGGAAGTCGAGCGTGTCGCGGTCCGGCAAGCCGACCGGCTTCTCGATGCGCAGGAAGCGTGCGGGCCGCTGAGAGGCGAGGGTTGTTCGCGGATCGGCCAGCGCGGCGATGCCCCCTGCAGCCGTGTCCCGGCCGTCGACGTCGTAGACGCTGCGGATGTCCAGGATACCGACGCCTTCGGTCTCGAATTCCGCGTCAAAGTCGACACCGGCGACCCGATCGAGCAGTAACGGCGGCAACTTGCGCGGCTGCAGCGCCACGATGTCCGTGAAGAAGACGCCCTCGACGGGATCGGCCACGGGCAACTGGGTGCCCTTCACGGGATCGTAGATCCACAGGCCGTACAGCGGCGGCGCCGTCACCGCGGTGACCGCGCCCAGTTTCTTGTCGGTGCACGGAACGATCCTGGTGCCTTCCAGCAGCCGGCATTGCGTCCAGCTCACGAGGATCCGCCCGCTGCCGTCGAACAGCGGGAACGCCGAACTGAAACGCCCGCCCGGCGACGGCCCGTCGACGGTGTGGACCACGTTGGCCGTGGCCGGCTTCTGCGCCGGCCCGGACAGGACTCCGGTGTTGGGCGCGGTCGGCTGCGCATTCTCGACGAAATCGGCGACGTCGATTTCCCACAGGTCGCCGCCCTGGTCGGGCGCGGCGAACGGCTGCGCGCGCACGAGCAGGTGGCCGTTCTCCATCATGCGAGGGTCGAGAAACTGGATCGTCGAGGCGTCCGTGCCGGTGTCGTGGCTTTGGGCTCCGTAGACGAGTTCCAGGTCGGTTCCGTCCGGGCGCATCGTATAGAGGCTGATCTCGTCGTGGCCGGGTGCGCGATCCCAGCGGCTGAACACGATACGGCCGTCCGCCAGCAAGGACGGGTCGAAATCGTGGCTCTGGTTGAATGAGATCTGGTGTATGCCGCTGCCGTCCGCGTTCATCACGTGCAGGACGAAGGCCGGCTCGTCGCCGCTCTCGTCCTGCGCGGCGAACTGCGGCTTGCCCTCGTCGAGCAGGATCGCCCTGGACTGCCGCTGGCGGGTCGAGGTGAACACGATGCGCCCGTCCGGCAGGTAGTGCGGGGCCAGGTCGTGGCCTTCCTCGGCAACGAGGTCCGAGGGTATGACACGGCGCAGCGTCTGCGTGGTGTTGTCGTATTCCCAGATGTTCCAGGTCGGCGGGTCGTCGGGGTCCGCCCCGGGGCTCGGGGCGAGACGCATCGAGAAGATCAGCTTGGTGCCGTCGAACGACGGCTCCAGGTCGCGCACGTCCCCCTTGCCGCCGGTGATCTCGCCGGTGAGATTGCGCTCCGGGGCCGAGGGTGAGGCGCGCGTGCGCAGGTACAGGTCGCCGCCGGGCTGAAAGTCGAGCAGTTCACGGACGTCGGGCGCCTCCGCGCCCGCCGCTGGCGCCGGGCGCTTCACGTAGGCGACCGGGAAGTCGGCCATCACCGGATCGGGGCGTTGTCCCGCGCTCGGCGTGCTCGTGCCGTCGCTGCTGAGGCAGCCAGCAAGCGGCAGCGCCAGCGCGATGCCAGCCCACAAGGCGACGAGCCGCGCGCCTCGGGCGCGGTGCCGGTTCCAGATGTGCATTCCAAGATCCTCCGCTGCGGAATCTGCCGCGACGCGCCTGCATCGCGCGGGCACTATTTCTCACAACTGGCCCGATCGACCACGCGCGGGCACCGGTTGTGTGATTGGACTCTCACTACAGAGCAGCCGGCTTGGCGCGTCGTCCGCGACACCGCACATTCCGTCCCGCAAGCCGGCGTTGCCCGGCTCGGAGACCGTCAGGATGCGCTTCATCAGGTTCACAACGAGCGGGCTCGCCAAGCTGCGGTCGATCGCTCTCGTCGCCTGCGCTGCCGCACTGGTGTTGCAGCCGGCGGTGTCGCACGCGGATGCGCGCTCGCAGGCCAAGCGCATGCACGACCGGCTCACCGGTGTGCCGCCGAGCGAGGCCGTGCTCACCTCGATGGCCAACGACATCGCCGCGGGCCGGCCCAACGACGCGGCGCTCACCGCGATGCAGAACCGCGCGTTCTACGACGTCACCCTCAAGAACTTCGCGATGCCGTGGACCAATCGGGACCAGACGGTCTTCGCGCCGCTGAACGACTACGTCGCGACGGTCATCGGCATGGTGCGCGACGACGTCCCGTTCGATCGCGTGCTGTACGACGACATCCTGTACGTCGGCAAGGGAGGACTCGGCGTGCCGGGCTATTCGCCCGCCAGCAACGACCACTACGCCGCGCTCGAGGCGCAGGGGATCAATCTCAAGGACGGTCTCGTGCAGACCACCCAGTCGGCGGCGAACGGGCTTTCGACCGACGCGACGGCAGGCGTGCTGACGACGCGCGCCGCCGCGCAGGCATTCTTCGTCGCCGGTACGAACCGGGCCATGTTCCGCTACACGCTCATCAACCACCTGTGCCGGGACATGGAGCAGGTGATGGATACGACTCGCCCGCCCGATCGCATCCGGCAGGACGTGAGCAGGAGCCCCGGCGGCGACAGCCGCATCTTCCTGAACAACTGCATCGGCTGTCACAGCGGCATGGATCCGATGGTGCAGGCCTTCGCCTATTACGACTACGACGAGACTGCCGGACGCCTGGTCTACAGCCAGGGAGTCGTGCGCCCGAAGTACTTCCACAACAAGGACACCTTCCCGGCCGGTTACTCGACGCCTGACGACCACTGGGACAACTACTGGCGCAAGGGCCGCAACTCGTTGCTCGGCTGGGATTCGTCGTTGCCGGGCAGCGGGCAGGGCGCCAAGTCGCTCGGGCGCGAGCTCGCCCACACCGACGCGTTCGCCGGCTGCCAGGTCGAGAAGGTTTTCAAGAACGTGTGCTTCCGCGCGCCGAGCGACGCGCAGGATCGCGCGAAAATCCAGGCGATGGTCGGCACGTTCAAGTCGAACGGCTACCAGCTGAAGCGAGTGTTCGCCGAAGCCGCCACCTACTGCATGGGTGATTGAGGGAGACGCCATGGACGACGCCAGCCTCATCGGCCGTCTGCGCACCTGGGCCACACGCACGATCGCGCTCGGCGCAGTCGCGCTGCTCGTCGCCGGTTGCGGCGGCGGCGCCAAGACGGTCGAGAACCCGAACACGACGGGCGGCACGCCGCCGGCCTATAGCGGTCCCGCGCCGTCCACGGCCGACGTGCAGGCGTTCAAGATCAACGTCTGGGACAACCTCAAGGCGACCAACCGCTGCGGCCAGTGCCACGTCAGCGGCAAGCAGGCGCCGCAGTTCGTCCGCCAGGACGACGTCAACCTCGCGTACTCGGCGGCGAACGGCATCGTCAACCTTGCCTCGCCGCGCGATTCGCGCATGGTGCAGAAGGTGGCCGGCGGCCATAACTGCTGGCTCTCGAGCCCCGACGCCTGCGCCGACATCCTGACCACCTGGATCAGCAACTGGGCGGGCGCCACGGCGAACGGCGGCACGCAGGGCGTGGTGCTCACGCCGCCGGTCCTCAAGGATGCCGGCAGCAGCAAGAGCTTCCCGGCCTCGCCGGCGCTCTTCTCGACGACGGTGTATCCGCTGCTCGAGGAGTACTGCTCGCGCTGCCACACCTCGTCGTCCGCCACGTCGCAGTCCCCGTACTTCGCGTCGGGCGACGTGAACGAGGCGTACGCCGCGGTCAAGGTGAAGATCAACCTCGACCAGCCGGCGTTCTCGCGGCTCGTCCTGCGCCTGCGCAACGAGTTCCACAACTGCTGGAGCGACTGCGCGTCGAACGCGGACGAAATGGAGGCGGCGATCCAGTCGTTCGCCAACCAGGTGCCGCTCACGCAGGTCGAGGCGTCGCTCGTGCTCTCGAAGGCGCTCACGCTCTACGACGGCATCGTCTCGAGCGGCGGCAACCGCTACACGTCGAACGTCATCGGCCTGTGGGAGTTCAAGACCGGCCACGGCAGCGTCGCGTTCGACACCAGCGGCGTGGAGCCGGCGCTCAACCTCAACCTCTCGGGCGACGTCGCATGGATGGGCGGCTGGGGCATCAACGTGCGCTCCGGCAAGGCGCAGGGTTCGACCACGGCGAGCAAGAAGCTGGCGGACATGATCCGGGCCACGGGCGAGTATTCGATCGAGGCCTGGGTCGCACCGGGCAACGTGGCGCAGGAGAATGCGCGCATCGTGTCGTATTCGGGCGGCACGTCGGTGCGCAACTTCACGCTCGCGCAGACGCTCTACAGCTACGACTACTACAACCGGTCGTCGAAGACCAACACGAACGGCGATCCGAAGCTCACCACTCGGGCGGAGGACGAAGACCTGCAGGCGACCCTGCAGCACGTCGTCGTGACCTTCGATCCCGTCGGCGGGCGCCGCATCTACGTCAACGGCGTGTTCACCGGGGACGCCGACCCGACCCCGGGCGGCACGCTGGCCGACTGGGACGACACCTTCGCCTTCGTGCTCGGCAACGAAGTGTCGGGCGACCGGCAGTTCCAGGGCGTGCTGCGCCTGGTGGCCGTGTACAACCGCGCGCTCACGCCGCAGCAGGTCGAGACGAACTTCAAGGCCGGCGTGGGCGAGAAGTACTACCTGCTGTTCTCGATCAGCCACCTGGTCGACATGCCGCAGGCGTACATCATGCTGACCGTCAGTCAGTTCGACAGCTACGGCTACCTGTTCGACAAGCCGACGTTCATCAGCCTCGACAAGACCGCCAAGCCGGGCAACATCCCGATCGCCGGGATGCGCATCGGCGTCAACGGCACGGAGTCCGCGGTAGGCCAGGCGTACCGCACCCTCGACACCGCGATCACCGACTCGCTGTACGGGCCTTTCGGCCAGCCCCTGTCGGTCATCGGCACCGTCATCGCCCTCGAGAAGGGGCCGCAGACCGACGAGTTCTTCCTCACGTTCGACAAGCTGGGCACGCACAACAACGTGCGCCTCGACCCGGTGCCGCTGGCGCCGGCGCCGCCGCCGGACGTGCAGCGACCTGCGGACGTCGGCCTGCGCGTGTTCGACGAGATCAACGCGACCATGGCCGGCCTGACCGGAGTGAGCGCGCAGACCCCGAACGTCAAGAGCACGTTCGACAGCATCAAGCAGTCGCTGCCGACCGTCGAGACGATCGACACGTTCGTCTCCGCCCACCCGGTCGCGATCGCGCAGCTGTCGATCCAGTACTGCAACGCGCTGGTCGACGACTCGAGCGCGCGCGCAGCCTACTTCCCCGGCTTCGACTTCAACGCCGCGCCGTCCGCCGCGTTCAGCCCGTCGGGCCGCGCCATCGTGCTCGACGCGCTGGTCGGCCACATGATGCGCACCAACGTCGCGACCGAGCCCGACGCCGGCGGCGTGCGCAGCGATCTCGACGGCCTCATGACCAGGCTCACCGCATGCGGCACCTCGTGCCCGGCGGGCCGCACACCGATCGTCGTCAAGGCGACCTGCGCGGCCTTGCTCGGCAGCGCGGTCACGCTGGTCCACTGACGCGCCGGCAGGCACACCTCAAGGAAGCACCATGATCATTCGCCGCGCTCCTCGCCGCACCCTGCGCCCGGACGAACCGATCCGGCACGAAGGCGCGCACAAGCGCCCCGTGTCGCGCCGTGACTTCATCTCGCAGGGGTTCACCTCGGGCCTCGGCACGGTGATCGCGCCGACGATCTTCAGCCTGTTCGCGAATCCGCGCGACGCCATGGCGGCACTCTCGCCGGACCTGCAGACCCTGCGCACGAGCTGCGGCATCGACGTGCAGGGCGCCGGCAAGATCCCGTTCATCTGCATCGACCTCGCGGGCGGCGCGAACATGGTCGGCTCGAACGTGCTGATCGGCGGCCCGGGCGGCCAGCTCGATTTCCTCAGCACCTCGGGCTACGGTACGCAGGGCCTGCCGGGCGACATGCTGCCGAGCATGACGAATGCGGCGGGGCTCAGCTTCACGGACACGCGGCTCGGTCTCGCATTCCATTCGGACAGCGCGTTCCTGCGCGGCATCCTCGACCGGGTGGCGCCTTCGACGGCGGCCTCGATCAACGGGGCCGTGATCGCGGCCCGCTCCGAGAACGACACGGGCAACAACCCCCACAACCCGATGTACGGCATCTACCGTGCGGGTGCCGACGGCTCGCTCGCGACGCTCATCGGTTCACGAGCCTCGGACTCCGGCGGCAACTCGATGGCGCCGGCCGGCCTGATCGATCTCTCGGTGCGGCCGACCAAGATCGATCGCGCCAGCGACGTCACGGGCCTCGTCGACACGGGCCAGCTCGCGAGCCTGCTGAGCGTGGACGACACGGTCGCGGTGATGGAGGCGATCGAGCGCATTTCCAATCGCAAGATGCAGGTCGTCGACCCGAAGCAGCCCTGGCTCGACGCGAAGAAGACCACGGTCACGCGCAACGAAGTCGTGAAGGAACTGGTGACCTGCGGCTACGTGAAGGCGGCCGACGTGGTCGACCGCTTCGGCGACCCGACGAGCCTCAACCCGGACCTCGATCCCGACATCGTCGGCGCCGGCGGCATCTTCAGCCGCGCCGAGTACGACGGCGACGGGGAGTTCCGCAAGACGGCAGCGGTGATGAAGATGGTGCTGTCCGGCTACGCCGGCGCCGGCACGATCACGCTCGGCGGCTACGACTACCACGGCCAGGGGCGATCCACCGGCGAGCTGCGCGACCTGCGCGCGGGCCGCTGCATGGGCGCCTGCCTCGAGTATGCGGCGCGGCGCGGCATGCCGCTCATGCTCTACGTGTTCTCGGACGGCTCGATCTCCGCGAGCGGACAGGTGGACAGCACCGTCGACGGCCGCGGCAAGTTCATGTGGACCAGCGACAACCAGTCCACGGGCGCGGCGTTCTTCCTCGTCTATAACCCGGCGGGCCGGCCTTCGCTGGTGAGCTCGGGCACGAGCGGCACCGCGCGCCACCAGCAGATCGGATACTTCCGGGCGGACGGGTCGGTCGAGACCGCCTCGAGCCCTGCGGCGAACAACGTCAACCTGCTGGTCGAGACGGTGGTCCTGAACTACATGGCGTTGCACGGCGAGCAGGGCTCGTTCACGCAGAAGTTCCCGACGACGGGCCTCGGCTCGTCGACGTTGCGGGACAGCCTGGTCGCGTTCAATCCCATCGTGAGCGGCAAGATCGGCTAGCATGCCGCTGCTTGGAACCCGCGCGCGCCATCCCGTCCACTGACGTCCTGTGCTGCCCTCGCTGTGCGGGGGCGCTCGCGCGTGCGTCGAACCTCGACTGCGTCGCCTGCGGCGCGTCCTTCCCCGTCATCGACGAGATCCCGTGGCTCTGCGCCGAGCCGCAGGCCGTGCTGGCCGAGTGGCGCGGCAAGCTTCGCGCACTGGTCGCCGAGCTCGACGCACAAGCCGCGAGCTACCGGGAGGCGCTCACCGATGCGGTGACCCGGCCGGCCACCCGCAACCGCCTCAAGCTGATGTCGGGCGCGTGCCAGGACCATGCCCGGCGGCTGAGGTCGCTGCTCGCGCCGTTGCAGGGTGCGCAAGGCGCCGCCGCGGTCGAAACGTATCGCGCGCTCGGCGGCGCGCTGCCCGTGGGGCAGGGGCTGACGGGGTACTACGCGAACCTGCACCGCGACTGGTGTTGGGGTGAAGCGGAAAACGAAGCGGCCTTCAGCGCCGTCGACGCGGCACTGCAGGGCGCGGACCCAGGGCGCCTGCTCGTGCTGGGTGCCGGCGCCGGGCGGCTCGCCTACGACCTGCACGCGCGCAGGCTGCCCTCAGTCACGATCGCGGCCGATCTCAATCCGCTGATGCTCGCCGTGGCGCGGCGCATGTACGCCGCAGAGGCCGTCGAGCTGTACGAGTTTCCGGTGGCGCCGCGCGACCTCGACAGCCACGCGATCCTGCGCCGTCTGCGCGCGCCAGCCGCGGCGCCGGCCGGCCTGCACGTCGTGCTGGCCGACGCGAACCGCGCGCCGTTCGGGTGCGGCGCGTTCGACACGATCGTCACGCCCTGGCTGGTCGACATCCTTGACGAGGATTTCGCCGCCTTCGTCCTGCGCGTGCGTCACTGGCTGCGACCGGGCGGGCGCTGGGTCAACAGCGGCTCGCTGTTTTTCCAGCATCGCGATCCGGCCCGCTGCTATGCGACCGAGGAAGTGCTGGAGATCGTGCGGTCGGCGGGCTTCGAGGCCGTCCAGGTCCGCGAGGAACCGGTACCTTACCTCGCATCTCCCGCGAGCAGGCACGCGCGCCAGGAGCGCCTCGTCACCATCAGCGCGGTGCGCGGCGATGCGGTGCATCCGGCGCCGCGCCCGCATGCGGTGCTGCCGCCCTGGCTGGTGCGCCTGGACCTGCCGGTGCCGCTGCTCCCGGAGGTGTCGAGTCGCGCGCTCGCGATGCGCGTGTACGCCTTCGTCGCGTCCCTGGTGGACGGGCAGCGCACGGTGCGCGACATCGCCGACGTGCTCGTTCGCGAACGGCTGATGCCGGCCGATGAAGCCGAATCCGCGGTGCGTTCGTTCCTGCAGCGCCTGTTCGAGGAGGCGCAGCTGCCCGTGCGGCCGTGACCGGCGCTTTGAGTTGCGCTCCTTGCGAGGCTAGTCTCTCGCTCACGCTTGCCGCCCGTGGATTGAAGGCCATGTCCCGATTCTCCTGTCTCGTTCTCGCCGGGTTGCTCCTCACGACTCCGGCACGCGCCGAATGGTACGAGCGCGAGGAGGCCATCATGGGCACGCGAGTGGCCGTGCAGCTGTGGTCCACCGACCCCGAACTCGCCGTGCGTGCCATCGACGCCGTCATGGACGACATGCGCCGTACCGACGAGCTGATGAGCACGTACAAGCCCGAAAGCCAGCTCTCGCAGGTCAATGCCCATGCGTTCGAGCGGCCGGTCAAGGTCGATCCCGACATCATCGACGTGGTCGCCAAGGCGCTCGAGTACTCGCGCCTGAGCGACGGGGCGTTCGACATCACCTATGCGAGCGTCGGTTACCTCTACGACTATCGCGCGCACGTCCACCCGAGCCAGGCGCAGATCGACGCGGCCCTGCCGTCGGTCGACTTTCGCCAGGTCAAGGTGGATCGCGAGGCGAACACGATCCGGTTCCTGAAGAAGGGAATGCGAATCGACCTCGGCGGCATCGCCAAGGGCTGGGCGGTGGATCGCGGCGTCGAGATCCTGCGCGGCCTCGGCATCGAGCACGCGATGGTGAACGCGGGCGGCGACACGCGGTTGCTGGGCGACCGGCTCGGCAAGCCCTGGATCGTGGGCATCCGCGATCCGCGCAAGGACCATGCGGTGGTGACCCGCATCCCGCTCCAGGACGAGGCGATCTCCACCTCGGGCGATTACGAGCGCTTCTTCGAGGAGGACGGCGTCCGCTATCATCACATCCTCGTCCCTGGCACGGGCAAGTCGCCGGGCCTCGTGCGCAGCGTCACGGTCATCGGGCCCACGGCGACCCATACCGACGGCCTGACCAAGCCCATCTTCATCCTCGGGGTGGAGCGAGGCATGGAGTTCGTGCGCCGCGTCAAGGACGTCGAGGCCGTGATCGTGGATAACGAGGGCCGGATCTACTATTCGCCGGGTCTTGCACCGCCGGAGGCGGCGGGGGACCGGTAGGGCGCTTTTGTGACGCAATGCCAGCCCGGCGTCGCGGAAGAAGGCGTTCGTTGACAGTGTGGTGCGTTAGAGACAAGGATTCCGGTCCAGGTAAAGGGCAAACCCGCCGAAAGGCGGGGACGCAAAGCTACCGGTCTTCGGGATTTCCCATGACAGCGGGGTTGCCGACGTGAAGCGCAAGGATCGATTCGAGCACGCCCGACGCAGGGCAAGGTTGCAGACGCTGGCGATGCTGGCGGCCGCGCTCGCAGGAGCGCTCATTTATCCCATCGTGTCGCACGGCGCACCCGCTACCGGCACTGCGGCGCCCGACTTCGTCCTGAAGGCGGTCGATGGCCACAACCAGCGCCTGTCGGAGTATCTTGGCGACACCGTGATACTCTCGTTCTGGGCGAGCTGGTGCGGCCCCTGTCGTGAGACCCTGTCCGAGTTGAACACCGTGGCATCCGCGCCCGGGGCCGACGCGCCGGTCCTGCTGGGCATCAATCTCGACGGCGATGCGGCCCGCGCCGCTGCCGTCGCCGGATCGCTGCACCTGAAGTTTCCCACGCTCGTCGACACGAAGCAGTCGGTGAGCCGTCTTTACGATGTCGAGAAGCTGCCGCTTACGCTGCTGGTCGATCGCGACGGCCGGGTGCGTGGCGCCTGGGCCGGGGATGCGACCCCGGTGCCCGAGGTGATGCGGCAGATCAAGGAGCTGCAACGACGATGATTTCCCAATTGCTGATGTCGAATCGTCCCTGGCGAGTCTGCGTAGCCGCCTGCCTGGCATTGGCGGCCGGCCTCGTCGCAGGCAGCGCCCGGGCACAGACCGAGCCGGCTCCGGCTGCGACGGCACCGGCAGCCACTGCGCCGGCGCAAGCCGCGCGCGGCGTGGACCAGGACGTCCAGGTGCTCAAGAAGCAGCTCGTGGATCTCAACCGCGACCTCTTCAAGCTGGAGGAGGAACTGCTGTATCCGGCGAGCACGCAGGTTGCCGTGTTCCTGTCGGTGGACGTGGGCACCTTCTTTGCGCTCGACTCGGTGACGCTCAAGGTCGACGACAAGGAGGTCGCGCATTATCTCTACACCGACCGCGAGGTCGAGGCGCTGCACCGCGGCGGCGTGCAGAAGCTGTACGTCGGCAACCTGAAGGCCGGTCCGCACGAGATCGTCGCGTTCTTCAGCGGCAAGGGACCGCACGACCGCGACTACCGCCGGGGAGCGACCCTGCGGTTCGACAAGCAGGTCGGCGCCAAGTACGTCGAGTTGCGCATCAGCGACCAGATGGCATCGCTCGAGCCCGAGTTCGTGGTCCGGGAGTGGGAGTGAGGCTGCGGTCCTCGCCCTCTGATTCGTTGGCCCCCGCATCTTGATGACCTCGGCCCACCACAGACGCCTGCCCGCGCTGCTCGTTGCGGCGTTGCTTGCCGTCACGGCGGTCCCGGCGCGCGCGCAGGAGCCTTTGCGCGACCTGCCGCCGCCCATGCGGCTGAGGGATCTCGATTACGGCGACGTCCTGTTCCACTTCTTCCAGGACGACTACTTCGACGCACTCGTGCGGCTCGAAGTCTCGCGCGACTTCGCCCGCATTCCGCACCACGAGGCGGAGGCGGAGCTTCTCTCCGGCGGCCTGTACCTCTCCCTGGGCCTCTATACCGAGGCCGAGCGCATCTTCAACAAGCTGCTCGCCGGCCCGGTGCCGCAGTCGGTCAGCGACCGCGCGTTCTTCTACCTCGCCCGCATCGGGTACCAGCGCGGCTACTACGACAACGCATGGCGCTCGCTGCAGAGCATCCGCGGCACGCTGCCGGGGCAGCTCGAGCCGGAGCGACGCCTGCTCGCGTCCAACGTGCTGATGGCCCAGGGCCGTTACGGGGAGGCCGTCGAGCAGCTCAACGGCTGGACCGACAACACGGTGTGGGCGGACTACGCGCGCTTCAATCTCGGCGTGGCCCTCGTGCGCACCGGGGCGACCGCGCAGGGGCGCGAGTACCTCGAACGGGTCGGCACGATGGGCGCGCGGTCGGAAGAGCAGCTGTCGTTGCGCGATCGCGCCAACCTCGCGCTCGGTTTCGCCTCCCTGCAGCAGAAGGAACCCGATGCCGCGATCGCGGCGCTGAATCGCGTGCGGCTCGAGGGTCCGTTCACGAACAAGGCGCTGCTCGGGCTCGGCTGGGCCCGAGTCGGACGCAAAGCGCCCCGAGCTCGCGCTGTCGCCGTGGCTCCAGCTGCGCGGCAGCAAGGTGCTCGACGCAGCGGTGCAGGAGTCGTATCTCGCCGTGCCGTACGCTTACACGCAGCTGGCCGCCAACGGCCAGGCCGCGGAGCAGTACCGGCTCGCCGTGCAGGCGTACGCCGCCGAGAGCAAGCGCCTCGACGATTCGATCGCGGCCATCCGCCAGGGCGGATTCCTCGACTCGATCCTCGAGGCGGTGCCGCGCACCGACGACATAGGCTGGTTCTGGCAGTTGCAGAAACTGCCGGATGCGCCGCAAACGCGCTACGTGTACCAGTTGCTCGCGTCGCACGAATTCCAGGAAGGGCTGAAGAACTATCGCGACCTGCGCATCATGCAGCGCAACCTCGAGCAGTGGCGGACCTCGCTCGATGCCTTCGATGCCATGATCGCGGCGCGCGAGCAGGCCGCCATCGATCGCGAGCCGCGCACGCAGGCGCTGCTCGCGAACACGGACCTTGGCGCGCTCGAAGCGCGGCAGACGGAACTCGCCGGACGCGCCCAGGCCATCGAGGCCGGCCGCGACGTCGGCGCGCTCGCGACGGGCGACGAGGCGCGGCAGTGGGCCGCGCTGCAGCGCATCGAGGAGACGCTGAAGGTCATGCCCGCAGGTCCGCAGCGCGACGCGCTTGCGGACCGGGCGCGCATCCTGCGCGGCACGCTGCAGTGGCGGTTCGATTCGCAGTACAAGGTCCGCATGCGCTCGGTGCAGGCCGGCCTGAACGATTCGGCGGACGAGTTGGCCGAAGCCAAGTTGCGGTTGGGACTGGTGCAGGAGGCGGGTCAATCCGCGTCACGCGACACGGCAGCGTTCGCCGGGCGGGTCGCCGGGCTCGGGACGCGCATCGAAGAGCTGTTGCCGCGCCTCGACGCGACCGCCGCCGCGCAGGAAAAAGTGCTGGCCGACATCGCAGTCGGCGAACTCGAGGCGCAGAAGAAGCGGCTCGCGAATTACGCCATGCAGGCGCAGTTCGCCCTGGCGTCGCTGTACGATGCGGCAGCCGGGGGCACCAAGTGATTGCCCGCACCCTGGCGGCCGTGCTCGTACTGCTCGCTGCGGCGATGCCGGTGGAGGCCGCGCGCAAGGCACCGGCTCCGCCGACCCTGCAGGACCTCCCGAGGACTCCGGTCAACGTCGATCGTGCCCAGCCCGTGACGGCCGCGGACCCTGGCCAGGCCGCACAGAGCTACGAGGATTTTCTAAAGATCGAAGGCACCGATCCTGAGCTGCGGGCCCAGGCGCTGCGTCGCGTGGGCGACCTCAAGCTCGCGTCGGCGGAGACCCTGCGGGGCGAAGAGGGCGCAGCGAGTGCGGCGGCTACGGCCGCCGCCAGCGAAGCGATCGCGGCCTACGAGCGGTTGTTGGCGGACTATCCGCAGTACCCGGACACCGACGCGGTGCTATACCAGCTCGCGCGCGCCTACGAGACGGTCGGCGACCCGGCCAAGGCGACTGCGGCGCTCGACAAGCTCGTCACCAGTCATCCCGGGGAGGCGCATTACGACGAAGCGCAGTTCCGGCGTGGCGAGAACTACTTTGCCGTGCAGAATTACGGCGCGGCGGAGAGCGCCTACGCCGCCGTGCTGACCCTGGGTCCGGCGTCGGATTTCTACGAGCAGGCGCTCTACAAGCGCGGGTGGTCGCTGCTGAAGCTTTCGCGGGACGAAGAGAGCAGCGAGGCGTTCCTGAAACTGCTTGACCGCCTGCTCGTGAAGGACGGCAAGCTGCGCGCAGCGGCGGACCTCTCGCGCCCGGAGCGCGAGCTGACCGACGACACGCTTCGGGCGCTCAGCATCATGTTCACCGGATCGGCGGGCGTCGCATCGCTGGAAGCCGCGCTGGCGGCCCACGGCGACGTGCCCTACGAAGCGCAGTTGTATCGCGCGCTCGGCGACCTCTACGTGGAGAAGGAGCGGTTCCAGGACGGCGCCGAAACCTATCGTGCATTCTCGCGGCGCCGCCCGGCGGATCCCGAGGCGCCACAGCTGCTGGGCCTCTCGGCGGAGGCGTTCGCCAAGGGCAGCTTCACCTCGCGCGTCATGGAAGCCAAGGCGGAGACGGTGGAGCAGTACGGCCCGAAGTCGGCGTACTGGCAATCGCATGCCGGCAGCGTCGAGCCTGCCGTGGACGCGGCGGTGCAGAAGGACCTTCTCGATCTCGGGCACTATTACCACGCGCTCGCCCAGAAGGGCGGGTCGACCGCAGATCGCGAAGCCGCCGTGCGCTGGTACCGGGAATACCTCGAGGGATTCAACTCGGCGCCGGAGGCGGCGGCGACGCGCCTGCTGCTCGCGGACCTGCTGTTCGACAGCAAGCGTTACGTCGAAGCGGCCCAGGAATACGAGCTGGCGGCCTACACGTACTCGAACGCAACCGAGGCCGGCCGTGCCGGGTACGCCGCGCTCGTCTCCTATGACAAGGCCGAGCCCCTGCTGAGCGCGGCTGAACGGCCCGCGTTGCGACTGCGCGCGATCGATTCCTCGCTGCGTTTCGCCAGCACGTTCCCGGATCATCCGGAAACGCCCGCAGTCCTGACCCGCACCACCAAGGTCCTGTTCGATACCGGGGATCGGGAGCGCGCCGAGGCCGTGGCGCAACAGGTGCTGGCGCTCGGTCCGAGGGCAGACACGGGCCAGCAGCTCGTCGCGTGGACCGTGCTCGCGCACACGTATTTCGATTCGGGTCGCTATGCGGAGGCCGAGAAGGCTTACGCCGAGGTTGCGTTGCGCCAGCCGACGAACGATCCGCAGCGCGCCGAGATCACCGAGCGTCGCGCGGCCTCCGTCTACCGACAGGCCGAGGCCAGGCAGGCTGCCGGCGACTCCGCCGGCGCCGTCACCGAGTTCCTGCGCGTGGCCGCGGTGGCGCCGGATTCGACGGCGAGCGCCAAGGCGCAATACGACGCGGCAGCGCTGCTGCTCAACGACAAGCAGTGGGACCGGGCCGCGACGGTGCTCGAGAATTTCCGCAAGGCCTACCCCAAGAGCGAGTTGCAGCCTGACGTCACGCGAAAACTCGCCGTCGCCTACCTCGAAGGCGGGCACCCGCATGAGGCAGCTGTGGAATTCGAACGGGTGGCGGCACGCGAGGCCGAGGAACCGGAGGTTCGGCGCGCCGCCGAGTGGCAGGCGGCCGAGTTGTATCGCACCAGCGGCGATACGGCATCCGCCACGCGCGTCTATTCCGAATACGTCAAGCGATACCCGGCCCCGTTCGACGTCGCCCTCGAAGCGCGCCACGAGCTGGCCGACCTCGCGACCAAGTCGGGCGATGCCGCGGCACGCCGGCGCTGGCTCGACGAAATCATGAAGGCGGATGCGGCCGCAGGCGCAGCGCGCACCGATCGCAGCCGCTTCCTGGCGGCGAGCGCGGCCCTGGAAATCGCGGCGCCGCTCGATGCGACGGCACGCGGCATCCGGCTGGCGATCCCGCTCGACAAGTCGCTGCGCGCGAAGCGCAAGGCGATGGAGGACGCGCTCCAGGCCTACGCCAAGGCCGAGGAGTACGGCGTCGCCCAGGTTTCGACGGCCGCGACGTACGCGATGGCCGACCTCTATCGCCACCTTGGCAAGTCGCTGCTCGATTCCGATCGCCCGCGCGGCCTCTCCGCCGACGAACTCGAGCAATACAACGTGCTGCTCGAGGAGCAGGCCTTCCCGTTCGAGGAGAAGGCGATCGGCATCCACGAGAAGAACGTGAAGCGCGCCACGCAGGGCACCTGGGATGCCTGGGTGGAGAAGAGCTACGCGGACCTCGCCGCCATCAAGCCTGGCCGGTATGCGCGCAAGGAGATCATCGAGGGGCCTGATGCGCCGCCCGCTGCGGCGCCAGCGGTGACGGGACAGTTTGCCGCCGCGCGCGTGTCGCTCGATGCGGGCCGCTACGACGAGGCGCGCCAGATGCTGGAGGCGGCCCTGGCGGCCGATCCTGCCAACGCGCCGGCTCTCAATCGCCTGGGATACGCGAATCGGAAGCTTGGCCGCTTCCAGGCGGCCAAGGGCGCCTATGAGAGCGCGATCGTGACGGATCCCAATTTCTCCGATGCCGAGCGCAACATCGGTATCCTGCTCGACCTGTACCTCGGCGACCCGGCGGCCGCCCTGCCGCACTACGAGCGCTACCAGGCCCTCACCAGCGGTGCGGACACCGAAGTCGCGGGGTGGGTCAAGGAACTGCAGGCGCGCCTTGGCCAGACCGAGCGTAAAGTAGAGTCCCAGCCATGATGCGAAAGATCGCCACTGCGTTGGTCGCCACCCTGCTGGTCCACGGTTCCGCGCGGGCCGCGGAGCCGTCCGCTGCGGCCGTGGCCACCCCGAAGCCGGCTCCCGCCGCGCCAGCCGCGACCACGGCTCCAGCCGGCAAGTCCTCCAAGAGAACGGTCGACCGGCTGCAGTTGGAATCGACGGCCATCACGGGCAACCGGGAACTGCCCAAGGTCATGAATATCGTCCCCTGGAAGGCGGCCGAGCCCGCCGGCGGGCTCGACCGACCGCTCAACAGCCTCGTCGAAGAGGTTCTTTCCCCGCTGGATCGTGATGAATTTCGGCGCGAGATCACGTATTACCGCGACCTGACGGGGCAAAGTGCTCCCGTCGTTGCCCCTGGAGCCACCCAACCATGAGTTCACTCGACCTCGTCATCAACTTCTTCAAGCAGGGCGGGGTTTTCCTCTACCCCATCGCTGCCGTGTTCGCGATCGGCCTCGCCATTGCGGTCGAACGCTTCATCTTCCTGACCCGCGTGGCCGCGGGCAATCGCCGCTTGTGGGCGGAACTGACGCCGTTGCTGAAGTCCGGCAACATCGGCAAGGCCATGCAGGTGGCCGAGGGCACCGACTCGGCGCTCGCCACGATCATGCGTTACGGCCTGTCGCGCGTGACCACGGCCCGTCGTCGCGACGACATCGAGAAGGCGATGGAAGAGAGCCTGATCGAGGTCATCCCGCGGCTCGAGAAGCGCACCCACTACCTGGCGACGCTCGCCAACATCGGCATGTTGATGGGCCTGCTCGGCACGGTCATCGGCCTGATCCGCGCCTTCGCCGCGGTGGCCAGCGTCAATCCGGCGGAGAAGGCCAGCATGCTCTCGGCCAGCATCTCGGTCGCCATGAACAACACGGCGCTCGGCCTCGCGCTCGCGATCACGCTGCTGTTGTGCCACATGTACCTCGAGACCAAGACGACGGAACTCGTGGACAGCCTCGAGGTGGCGACGGTCAAGTTCCTCAATACGGTGGACGAGATCCGCCCGGCGACCGAGACGGGCACTTACCGAGTGCCTGAAAGCCTCCGCGGGGCCTCGCGCGCATGAGGAGCGGCTCGTCCAGGATCGCCCGCCGCCAGGCGCGCAATCACGCGCGTTATCGCGGCCGGAACGACCTGAACATCGTGCCGATGCTGGACGTGATGGTGATCCTCACGTTCTTCCTGATCTTCACGGCCGTGTTTTCCAAGACCAGCGTGGTCGATATCAACCTGCCCGGCCCGGGTGTGGAGGCTCCGCCGCCCGTGCCGACGCTGGAACTCGAGGTCATCCTGCGCCGCAGCGGTCTCGAGGTGGCGGACCGCAACGTGGGTGTGCTCGAAACGATCCCGTTGACGACCACGGGGTTCCAGGACATCCCGCGCCTCTCCGAGTACCTGCTGGGCGTGAAGGCGAAGTTCCAGGACAAGGCCAACGCGACGCTGCTCGTGGGTGACGACGTCGATTACGACACGATCATCCAGGTGATGGACGCCATGCGCGTCCGGCAGGACGTGGAAGGCACGAAGGTCACGACCACGTCGCTGTTCCCGCAGATCTCGCTCGGCGATGCGCCGATTCCCGAGGAGGCCCCCCAGTGATCAGTACCGGCCTGCGGCGTCACGGGCGCAAGGGCGAGGGCGGCGGCCATGGGCCGCTGGCGCTCATCCCGATGATCGACATGATGACCATCCTCGTGGTGTACCTGCTGGTGCACACGGCGGACATGGAAATCCTGCCGAACTCGAAGAACATCTCGATCCCGCAGTCGTCGTCCGACCAGAAGCCGCGCGAGACCACGGTCGTGATGGTCACGCGCGACATGCTCTACGTGAACGGCGAGCCGGTGATCTCGGTCGCCGACCTCGGCGCCTCGCCCGATCCGGTCGTCGCGCCGCTCAGGGCTGCGCTCAACCAGGAAGTGGCCGGCGTGCTGCCGGGCTCCGAGGCCAAGCGCGAGGTCACGGTGATGGCGGAAAAGAGCCTGCCGTATTCGGTGCTGCGCAAGATCGTCGCCACGAGCTCCGACGCGGAGTACACGAAGGTGTCGCTCGCGGTCGTCGAGCGTGAACTGAGCTTCGCGGGCAGGGCCGGGGGCTGAAGGACTGGACGATGAGCAGCACTCTCGCCGCCAACTATCGCAGTTACCAGCTGCCGTGGACGCCGTCCGAGGCCGAGGAACGGCTGTACCGGCGCATCATGGCGCTGGTCATCGGGCTCTTCATCGCATTCGGCATCATCATTCCGCTGCTGCCGACGCCGCCCAAGCCGACGGTCGCCGACCAGGCCATGCCCGAGCGCATCGTCGAGTTCATCCTCGAGCACAAGAAGCCGCCCGAGAAGGTCGAGCCACCGAAGCCCATCGAGAAGCCCAAGGTGGAGGCCAAGGTCGAGCAGCCCCAGCCGGCGCGCGTCGTGCCGAAGCCGGATCCGCGCAAGAAGGCCGAGCAGAGCATGCAGGCGCTGACGCAGGACCTGGCCGCACTACGCGACATGGACGTCAAGGACGTCAGCGATGCGCCGATCACCTCGGGCGTCGGCAACAAGGCGGACGTCTCGCGCAACATCCTCACTGCCAAGGTTGGTTCGGGCAGCGGCGGCATTGCCACGGGGCCCGTCTCGAGCGGGTTCGGCGCCGGCGCCACGGGCCTCAAGGGCAACGCCACGGCCCGGGTGTCTTCCCCGGTGCCGCAGGTCCCAGAGGCCACCCGCACGGGCAGCGGCAAGCAGGCCTCGCGCTCGCGCGAGGAAGTCGAACTGGTGTTCGACAAGAACAAGTCGGCAATCTACGCGCTGTACAGCCGCGCACTGCGCGACAACCCCTCCCTGCAGGGCAAGGTCGTTCTCGAGGTCACGATCTCGCCGTCGGGCGACGTTACGGCCTGTCGCGTGGTGTCGAGCGAGCTGAACGACCCGGAGCTGGAGCGCAAGCTCGTGGCCCGGGTGAAGATGTTCAAGTTCGCGGCCCGGGACGTGGCCACCATGACCACGATCAAGCCGATCGAGTTCTTCCCCGCCTGAGCGTTATGAGGGGATAACCACCCGGCCTTTCCGCCGGGTGGACGCGGTCCATAGCATGGCCCTCGCACCAAAGCCTGCGAGCGAGGGATTCCATGAGCGCCACTCCCGTTTCAGCCTTGCCGCTGGGTCCCCTGGACCCGGAGCGGTCCGAGCTGTTGCTGCGCGTCGTGGACGGCCTCGAACCGGCCACGCTGCAGTGGCTTTCGGGTTTTGCCGCAGGCGTCGCCCACGAGCGCGCGGTCGCTGGTCGCCCGGTTGCCACCGCGGCAGGGGCCGTTGCCGCCGCGGCACCTCGCCAGGAAGCCTCCGCACGTCTCGCGATCGTCTACGGCTCGCAGACCGGCAACGGCAAGCGCATCGCCGAGCGCCTCGGCCGGGCCGCTGAAGCGGCCGGGCTCGCGGTTCGCGTATCTTCGGCAGGCTCGTATCCGCTGAAGGATCTCGCCAGGGAGCGCATGCTCGTCGTCGTGATGAGCACGCACGGCGACGGCGATCCGCCGGACGACGCGCGCAACTTCATAGACTTCATCGGATCGAAGCGGGCGCCGAAGCTCGAACAGCTCTCGTACTCCGTCCTCGCCCTCGGCGACTCCAGTTACCCGAAGTTCTGCGAGACGGGCCGCCAGGTGGACGAGCGGCTCGCTGCGCTCGGCGCCCGCCGCATCGTCGATCGTGGCGATTGCGACGTCGATTTCGACCGGGTGGCGAACCCGTGGCTCGAGAAGGTCGTCGTCGAGGCGCGCGAGTCCCTCGGCGCCGGACAGCCCCAGGTTGCGACGGTCACCCGGCTGCGCACGCCGCCGGCGGCCCCGCAGTTTTCGCGCGAGCAGCCGTTCGCCGCCGAGATCCTCGACAACCGGCGCATCACTTCGCGCTCGGCGACGAAGGACGTGCGCCACGTGGAGATCTCGCTCGCGGGTTCGGGCCTGAAGTACGAACCGGGCGACGCGCTCGGCGTCTGGCACGAGAATCCGCCCGTGATCGTCGACGCCATCCTGCAGGCGGTCCGCGCCTCGGGCGACGAGAGGGTCGAGGCCGACGGGCAGGCGCGCTCGCTCCGCGAGTGGTTGACCGATTCCCGCGAGATCACGCGGCTCACGAAGCCGTTCCTGGCGCAGCATGCGGAGCTCGCGAAGAGCGCGGACCTGGTCGCGGTGCTCGAACCAGGCCAGCACGAGTCGCTGCGCCGTAGCTTGAAGGACCTGCAGCTGGTCGACGTGCTGAAGCGCCATCCCGCCGAGTGGGAGCCCGCCGCGCTCGTTGCGGCGTTGCGTCCCCTGGCGCCGCGCCTGTACTCGATCGCCTCGAGCCAGGAAACGGTCGGCGACGAGGCCCACGTCACGGTTGCCGTCGTCGACTACGAAATCGACCGGCAGCGCCGGCTCGGCGCGGCGTCCGCTCACCTCGCGGCGCTGACCGGCCAGGACGCTCGGGCCCGCGTCTTCATCGAGCACAATGAACGGTTCCGCCTGCCGGACGACCTGTCGCGCGACGTGATCATGATCGGTCCCGGCACCGGCGTGGCGCCGTTCCGAGGGTTCGTTCAGCATCGCGAGGCTCAGGGCGCCACCGGCCGCAACTGGCTGTTCTTCGGCGCGCGCCACTTCCAGAGCGAGTTCCTGTACCAGGCGGAGTGGCAGGAGGCCGTGAAGCGCGGCTCGCTGAACCGGCTGGATCTCGCTTTCTCGCGCGACCGCAGCATCGCCCGCGAGTACGTGCAGGATCGCCTGCGACGCGTCGGCAAGGAGTTGTATTCGTGGCTCGACGGCGGCGCGCACCTCTACGTCTGCGGCGATGCGCAGAAGATGGCGCCCGACGTCGACGCGGCGCTGATCGAGGTGGTGGCCGAGCACGGCGGCCGCGATCGCGAAAGCGCCGCGGCGTACGTCCGCCGCCTTGCCGACGAGCGGCGCTACCTGCGGGACGTGTACTGACCATGAGCGAGCAATCGCCCGTCGAGCGCATCAAGGCCGCAAGCCGCCTCTTGCGCGGCACATTGGTCGAGAGCCTGGCCGATCCTCTCACCGGCGCGATCGCAGAGGACGACACCGCGCTCATCAAGTTCCACGGCAGCTACCAGCAGGATGACCGCGACATCCGCGAGGAGCGGCGCGGGCAGAAGCTCGAGCCCGCCTACAGCTTCATGATCCGCACGCGGCTGCCAGGCGGCGTCTGCACGCCAAAGCAGTGGCTCGCGTTCGACGAGATCGCCCGCCGTTACGCGAACGGCACGCTGCGCGTCACGACGCGCCAGGCATTCCAGTTCCACGGAGTGATCAAGACGGAACTCAAGGCGACACTGCAGGCGATCAATGCCACGCTGATCGACACCATCGCCGCCTGCGGCGACGTCAACCGCAACGTGCTCGCGAGCGCCAACCCGGTCGAGTCGCGGGCGCACGCCGAGGTGTTCGAGTGGGCGAGGAAGCTCTCCGAGCATTTCCTGCCGCATACGCGCGCGTACCACGAGATCTGGCTCGACGGCGAGAAGGTCGAGGGCACGCCGGAAGTCGAGCCGATCTACGGCGCCACGTACCTGCCGCGGAAGTTCAAGACCGCGTTTGCCGTCCCGCCGATCAACGACGTCGACATCTTCTCGAACGACCTCGGCTTCATCGCCATCGTCGAGAACGGCGAGCTGCAGGGCTTCAACCTCACGGTCGGCGGCGGGCTCGGCACGACGCACGGCGATGCGCTCACGTACCCGCGTCTCGCGGACGTGGTCGGTTTCCTGAAGCCGGAGCAGCTGCTCGCGGTGGCCGAAGCCGTGGTGACGACGCAGCGCGACTTCGGCGACCGCGCCACGCGCAAGCACGCACGGCTCAAGTACACGATCGATGACCGCGGCCTCGACTGGTTCGTGGCCGAGATCACGAAGCGGCAGGGCTTCGTGCTCGAGCCGGCGCGACCGTTCGACTTCACGTCGAACGGCGACCGGTTTGGCTGGGTGGAGGGCTTCGACGGCCGCTGGCACCTCACGCTGCGCATCGAGGCGGGACGGATCGCGGACAACGAGTTCGGTGCGCGGCTCACGGGCCTGCGCGAGATCGCCAGGATCCATCGCGGCGATTTCCGCCTGACGCCGAACCAGAACCTCATCATCGCGAACGTCGATCCATCGGCGAAGACCTTCGTCGATGCGCTGGTCGTGCGCTACGGCCTCGATCGTCACGCCCGCGCCACGCCGGTGGCGCGCGATGCACTGGCTTGCGTGGCGTTGCCAACCTGCGCGCTCGCGATGGCGGAAGCGGAGCGTTACCTCCCGCGACTGACGCAGCTCGTGGACGCGCGTCTTTCGGCCAACGGCCTCGCCGGCGAGCCGCTCACGTTGCGCATCACCGGCTGCCCGAACGGGTGCGCCCGGCCGTACCTCGCGGAGATCGCGCTCATCGGCAAGGCGCCGGGCCGCTACAACCTCTATTTCGGCGGCGACGCACGGGGGCAGCGCCTCAATGCGCTGCGCCTCGAGAACGTGGACGAGCCGGCAATCGTCGCGGAGCTGGACCGGGTGTTCGCGCAGTTCGCGCGCGAGCGCTTGCCGGGCGAGCGCTTCGGCGACTTCACGTGGCGCGCAGGACTCGTGCAGTCCAAGGCGCGGCCGAGCGGCGTGGCGGCATGAGAGCGCTGGCCTGGGATCATGAGCGGGCGGTCAACGAGCCCGCCTTGCTGGACGAAGTTAACGCGTCCCTCGAGCGCATGAGCGCCGAGGCGCGCGTGACCTGGGCGATCGAGCACCTGCCGGGCGGCCATGCACTGTCCTCCAGTTTCGGAGCGCAGGCTGCGGTGTCGCTGCATCTCGTGACGCGACAGTTGCCCTCGGTCCCGGTGATCCTGGTCGATACCGGGTACCTGTTCCCGGAGACCTACCGGTTCATCGACGACCTCGTGCTGAAGCTCGGGCTCAACCTGAAGGTCTACCAGTCGGCCGTGTCGCCGGCCTGGCTCGAGGCGCGCCACGGCCGCCTGTGGGAGCAGGGCCTCGACGGCATCCAGCGCTACAACGAACTGCGCAAGACCGAGCCCATGCAGCGCGCGATGGGCGAACTCGGCGTACGCACTTGGTTTGCGGGCCTGCGCCGCGGCCAGTCGGCCAGCCGCCAGCGCATCCGTCCGCTCGAGTGGCGCGACGGCCGCTGGAAAGTGCACCCGATCTTCGACTGGAACGATCGCGGGATCTTCAGTTACCTGCGCGAGCACCAGCTGCCGTACCACCCGTTGTGGCACGAAGGCTACGTGTCGATCGGCGACTGGCACACGACTCGCACGCTGGCCGAGGCGGGCGATGCCGAGGCCACGCGCTTCTTCGGGCTCAAGCGCGAGTGCGGCATCCACGGCCTCGACGGCTGACGCAGATGCGCTACTTCCCGCTCTTTGCCGACCTGCACGGGCGGCGTGTCCTGGTCGTCGGCGGCGGGGAGGTCGCCGAGCGCAAGGTGCGGCTGCTGCTCGAAGCGGGCGCCGAAGTCGCGATCGTCTCGCCGGAACTCACGCCTTGGCTGGCGGACAAGACGTCGGGTGCGTACGTCGGCGCCCTCTCCCGCGCGCGCGTGCGAGAGGGCGGGAGCAGCCCGGGTGAGGGTCCAATCTCCGGATCCGCCATCCACATCGCCGGACGCTTCGATCCCGCGCACCTCGACGGCGCAGTCCTCGCAATCGCCGCCACCAACGACCCGGCCGTCAACGCACTCGTTGCTCAGGCCGGCCGCGAGCGCAACGTCCTCGTGAACGTGGTCGACGTCGCGGAACTCTCGAGTTTCATCGTCCCGGCCATCGTCGATCGATCGCCGCTCGTCATCGCGATCTCGACGGGGGGCGTGGCGCCGGTGCTCGCACGCCTGGTCCGCGAGCGGATCGAGACCACGATCGACGAGACGTTCGGTGCGCTGGCCGGCCTGTTGCAGCGCTGGCGGTTGCGGATCAAGTCCGCGTTGCCGGAGGTCGGCGCGCGCCGCCGCTTCTACGAGAAGGTCGTGCGTGGAACGGTGGCGCAGGCGGTCCGCGCCCGGCAGGCGGAGGCCGCGGAGGCCGAACTGCAGTCGCTGCTCACCGAGGCGCATTCGCCGCAGCGCGGCTCGGTCACGCTCGTCGGCGCGGGCCCGGGCGACCCCGGGCTGCTGACGCTGAATGCGCTGCGCGCGATGCAGCAGGCCGACGTGATCCTGCACGATCGACTGGTCTCCGAGGACGTGCTCTCGCTGGCGCGTCGCGATGCCGACCGGATCTCCGTCGGCAAGATGGCAGGCGGGCATTCAGTGGGGCAGGGGCGCATCCACGAGCTGATGCTCGAGCACGCCCGCGCCGGCCGTCACGTCGTGCGTCTGAAGGGCGGCGATCCGTTCATCTTCGGCCGCGGCGGCGAGGAACTCGAATTCCTCGAAGCGCACGGAATCCCGTTCCAGGTCGTGCCCGGCATCACGGCCGCGCTTGCTTGTGGAGCCTACGCGGGCATCCCGCTCACGCACCGTGACCACGCGCAATCGGTGCGGCTGGTCACGGCGCACACGGGTGATGCCCTCGACGGCCTCGACTGGCCGGCGCTGGCCCAGGAGCGCCAGACGCTGGCGCTCTACATGGGCGTGGCGGGACTCGAGAAGATCGCCGAACAGCTGGTGGCCCACGGGCGCGGTCCGTCGACGCCGGTCGCCATCGTCGAGAACGGCTCCCGCGCCGACCAGCGCGTCACGATCACGAACCTTGGTGAATTGAGTGCCGTGGCCCGCGAAGGCGGTATCCGCTCGCCGGCGCTCGTGATCGTTGGCGAGGTGGCTGCGCTTGCCGCCAGACTACATTGGTTTGCTGCCGCTCCGCGTACTCTCAGCGCACTCGGCGCTGCGGCATAGGACTCGCTCGAGGCCGAACTCCAGATCGACACGGTCTACGAACGGGGCCGACGCCAGATCCTGATATCCATCAGGAGGTTGAACTGGGAAAATGACGGGGCTGGTCTAGACTGGTCGCCAGCCCATCCCGAAACTGGAGTCTTCACCCGTGGATTTCGAATACAGCGCCAAGACCCGCGACTTGATGAAGCAGATTGACGACTTCATGCAGGTCCACGTGTTCCCGGCAGAAGCGGAGTTCGATGAATTCACCGACGACCCGGCCAACCGCTGGGTGGTGCCGCCGATGATCGAGACGCTGAAGTCGAAGGCCAAGGCCGCCGGCCTCTGGAGCCTCTTCCTGCCGCACGAGTACGGCAGATTCAGTCCCGGCCTGACCAACCTGGAATATGCGCCACTCGCCGAACTGATGGGCCGGGTCGAATGGGCGTCCGAAGTGTTCAACTGCAACGCACCGGACACCGGCAACATGGAAGTGCTCGCCAGGTACGGCAGCGAAGCGCAGCAGGAACGCTGGCTCAAGCCTCTGCTCGACGGCACGATCCGCTCCGCCTACCTGATGACCGAGCCGCGGGTCGCCTCCTCGGACGCGACCAACATCGAATGCTCCATCGTTCGCGACGGCGACGACTATGTGATCAATGGCCGCAAGTGGTGGTCGACCAGCGTGTACGACCCGCGCTGCGAGCTGCTGCTGGTCATGGGCAAGACGCGCACCGACGGTCCGCGCCACACGCAGCAGTCGACGATCATCGTTCCGATGAAGACGCCCGGAGTGCGCCTCGTGCGCCCGCTCAAGGTGTTCGGCGAAATTCACTCGCCGTCGGGACACGGCGAAGTCGCGCTCGAGAACGTGCGGGTGCCGGTGACGAACCTGATCCACGGCGAAGGCCGCGGCTTCGAGATCGCGCAGGGCCGCCTCGGACCCGGGCGCATCCACCATTGCATGCGCCTCATCGGCGCCGCGCAGCGTTCGCTCGATCTGATGTGCCGCCGCGTCGAATCGCGGGTGGCGTTCGGCCGCAAGCTGAGCGAGCAGAGCAGCATCCGCCAGGACATCGCGCGCTCGCGCTGTGAGATCGAGCAGGCCCGCCTGCTCACCTTGGCCGCCGCCGACAAGATGGACCGCGCAGGCAATAAGGGGGCGAAAGACCTGATCTCGATGATCAAGATCGTTGCGCCGCAGATGTGCCAGAACGTGGCCGATCGCGCAATCCAGGCGTTCGGTGCCAAGGGCCTGTGCCAGGACACGCCGATTGCGGCGGCCTTTGCCTACGGCCGGTACGTGCGCCTCGCGGACGGTCCGGACGAGGTGCACATGGGGCAGCTGGCGAAGTGGACGATCGAGGCGGCGATGGCCGGCACGAACGGACCGGGTTCCACTTTGGAGCGTCCCGCGACATGAGCAAGCCGAAGCTGATCTATTTCGACGCGCCGGTCAGTCGCGGGGAGGAGTGCCGCCTCGCCCTGCATCTCGCCGGCATCGACTTCGACGACGTGCGCATCAAACCTGCCGAATGGCCCGCGATGAAGGAACAGACGCCTTACGGCGGCCTGCCCGTCCTCGAGCTCCCGGGAAAACCGGCGCTCGCCCATTCCAACGCCATCCTGGTGCTGATCGGTCGCCGCCACGGCCTCCACCCGGCCGACGACTTCGAGGCAGCGCGTCACGAAGGCATGATGCAACACGTGGAGACGCTGCGAGCGGTTGTCTCCCCGACGCTGCGCATGGAGGAAGCGGAGAAGAAGGCCGCGCGCGAGGCGCTCGTGGCGGGTTTCCTGCCCTCATGGGCGAAGGCGGCGGAGAGAAACATCCTCGGCACGCCGTTCTTCGGCGGCGACTCGCTCCAGGTCGTGGACCTCAAGCTGCACATGGCGGTGCGCTGGTTCATCGGCGGCAAGGTCGATTACGTTCCTGCCACGATCTTTGCCGACTGCCCCAGGCTCATCGCGGTACACGACGCCGTGCGCGACCACCCCGGCGTGAAGGCCTGGTACGCGAAGACCTGAGTCCGGTGTGCGTCCGTTTCGAGGGCGGCGCAGACGATCAGAGCATGCGCTGGAGTTTTTCCTCGTCGACCTGGCCGCACCACTTGCCGATGACGACGGTCGCGACGCCGTTGCCGATCAGGTTCGTGAGCGAGCGCGCCTCCGACATGAACCGGTCGATGCCGAGGATCAGCGCGACGCCGGCCACAGGCACGTGGCCGACGGCCGAAATGGTGGCCGCCAGCACGATGAATCCGCTTCCTGTGACGCCGGCCGCGCCTTTCGACGTCAGCAGCAGCACCGCGAGCAGCGTGAGCTGCTGCGTGAGGTCGAGCGGGGTGTTGGTCGCCTGAGCGATGAACACTGCCGCCATCGTGAGGTAGATGGCCGTGCCGTCGAGATTGAACGAATACCCCGTCGGAATCACGAGGCCGACGACGGACTTCTCGACGCCAAGTTCCTCGAGCTTGACCATCATGCGCGGCAGCACGGATTCCGACGACGACGTGCCGAGCACGATGAACAGCTCTTCCTTGATGTAGCGGATGAAACGCCAGAGGCTGAAGCCGCTCACCCGCGCGATGGTGCCCAGCACGCCGAAGATGAAGAGCAGGCACGTGCCGTAGAAACAGGCCATCAGCTTGCCGAGCGAGAGCAGCGTGTCCACGCCGTACTTGCCGATCGTGAACGCCATGGCGCCGAACGCACCGAGCGGCGCGAGACGCATGATGTAACCGACGATCTTGAAGAGCACGCCCGAGAGCCGCTCGATCAGCTGGAAGAGGGCGTCGCCGCGGCCGCCGAGTGCGTGCAGCGCGAAGCCGAACAGCACGGAGATCAGCAGCACCTGCAGCACCTCGCCGGTCGCGAACGCATTGAAGATCGTGGTGGGAATGACGTTCAGGACGAAGTCCGCAGCGCCATGCGGGCCGGCGCTGTTTGCGTACTGTGCAACGGCGGCTGCATCGAGCGTGGCCGGGTCAGCGTTCACGCCGACGCCCGGCTTTGCGACGTTCACGACGACGAGGCCGATCAGGAGTGCGATCGTGCTGACCACCTCGAAGTAGATCAGTGCAAGGCCGCCCGTCTTGCCGACCTTCTTCATGTTCTCCATGCCGGAGATGCCGAGCACGACCGTGCAGAAAATGATCGGGCCGATCATCATCTTCACGAGCTTGATGAATGCGTCGCCGAACGGCTTCATCGCCTCGCCGGTGGCGGGGAAGAACGCGCCGAGCAGCGCGCCGATCACCACCGCCACCAGCACCTGGGCATACAGCGAGCGGAAGATCGAGGTGCGCATGGCGGCTTCCCCGGGTCAGGGCGCGTTCAGGAACGGCAGGGCAGCGGCCAAGGTTCGCGCCGGGTCTTCCTCCTGCGGCACATGCCCCAGGTCATCGAACGTCACGACCTGGCTGCCCGCGATGTCGCGGTGAAAGCGCTCCGCGTGCACCGGCGGAATCAGCCGGTCGCGCCCGCCCCAGAGGATCAACGTGGGCGTGCGGATGCCCGCGATCCTTGGCGCGTCCACGCCGGGCGGGGACTGCCGGAATCGCTGCACGAGCGCCTCGCGGTTGCCGGCCCGAGTGGTCAGGTCGAAGTATCGATCGACGAGTTCCGGCGTGACGCGGCTCGGATCGCCATACACGTTGCGCAGGCTGGATTCGACGAGCCCGCGCGGCAGGGTGACCTTGACCAGCAGGTTCACGACCGGGATTTTCGCCACGCGAAACCCGATCGGCACGGAGACCGAGTCGAGCCGGTAGCCGGCCGCATCAACCAGCACCAGGCGATCGACCCGGCCTGGCTCCGCGAGTGCCGTTTCCCACGCGATCCAGCCGCCGAAGGAGTTGCCGACGAGGACGCAGTGCTCGATCGCGAAGTGGTCCAGCGTCGCCTTCATGAAGGCCACGTAGCGCTCGATCGTGTAGTTGCCGTCCGGCGTCGGGCCGGTCAGCCCGAATCCCGGCAGGTCGACGCGGATCACCCGGCGCCCGGTGTGCAGCGCTTCAGCCCAGCCATCCCAGGTGTGCAGCGAGGAGGAGGTGCCGTGGAGCAGGACGATCGGTCGCGGGTCGTCGCGCGGTCCCTCATCACGCAGGTGCACCCGCATTCCGTCGATCTCGACGAACTGCGAAGGAGGTGGCGCCCAGCGCGCCGTCAGCGCCTCGACCGGTCGATCGGGCGCCCAGTTGAACGCGGCGAAACCGACCACCAGCACCAGCAGCGCCGCGCAGATTGCACCGAGGATCCGCTTGCCCATGGTCACATCACCGTCCACGAAAAATCGGCAAACAGCGCGCGTCCACGACCCGGGAAGTACCGGTAGGTGCCGAACGCGTAGTCGGCACGGTCGGCATACGCACGGTCCAGCGCATTGTTGAGGCGCAGCGCGATCGTCCATTGCGACGCGATCGTCCAGCTCGCGCGCAGGTTGAGCAGCTCGTGGCCCTCGTAGCGGTGGGCATTCGCGGCATCCAGCCAGTAGTCGCCGACGCGCAGCCACTCGGCCTCGGTGGTCATGGACTGAATCGGTCGCCATTGCAGCGAAGCTCGCAGCAGTTCCCTCGGCGCGGTGTCGATGTCGTTGCCCTTCGTGATGTTCTCGCCGCCTTCGATGGCGCGCGAGAACTCGTACTGGTGCTTCGCGTAGGTTCCGCCGAGCGCCAGCGTGAGCGTCTCGAAGGCGTTCCACTGCAGGTCGTACTCGACGCCGCGGTGCGACGTGCGACCGTTGCTGACGTTGAAACCGTTCGACTCGCGCAGGATCACGTTCTTCTTGTTCATGTCGAAGGCGGCGAGCGCAAAGCGCCAGGTGGCGAAACTGCCCTTGAGGCCGACTTCGATCGCGTCGAGTTGCTCCGAGTCAAGGCTCGCGACGGTTTGCTGCCGCTGCAGCCGGTATAGCTCGGTCATCTCCGGAGGCCGAAATCCTCGCGAAGCGTTGGCGTAGGCGCTCAAGCCGTCGGCGATGTCGACGGACAGCGTGGCCTTCGGCGCGACGTTGAAGAACGTGTCGGTGCGATCGGCCGGCCGGCTGTAGAGACAGCCGCCGAATGCGCAGGGCACGCCGTTCTCGTCGGTATTGCCGGCGATCATCTGGTTGTCGTAGTCGTAGGCGACATACTCCGCCCGGGCCCCGGCACTGGCGTGCCACCGCCCCGCGAACCGGTAATCGATCTCCCCGTAGAGCGCCGCCACAGTCGAGTCCACGCCGTAGTCGTAATGCCGGCCCTGCGGCCGGATCGCGTTGGCGGCGGCCGAGCCGCCGGTCGTGGGGTTCGCCTGGTACTCGTACACGAACGACTGCGCCCATTCGACGTCGGCGCCGGCCACGGCCGACCAGGACTCGGACGTATCCCACGCCAGCGTCGAGATCAGCCCGGCGCTTTCCTGGCCGTTGCGCTCGAGCGGCTGGCCGAGGAGGAAGTGCTGCAGGAATTCCATGCGCGAGGTGCGCAGGTACGGCCGCAGCTCGAGCCGGGCCGGAAGCGGCAACCGGCGGCTCGATGAGGCCGGTGAGCCGCACCGCGTGCGCATCACGATAGGCCTCCGGGTTCGGATTGCTGCGGGCCGTCTGTTCGTCCTTGTAGGCGTCCTTGCCGGTAATGAAGCCGGCGGTCTCCTGGTCGAGATCGGTTGCGGCGAGGTCGAAACGCACAGGCGTCGCGTCCCAGGCGCTCGCCACCGTCGCGTTGAGCTTGGCTTCGTCGAAGCCCGACGAGTCGCGCCAGCCGCCGTCGTGCGCGTAGAAGCCCGCGGCGCCGAAGTCCGTGCGGTCGCCGTCGATGCGACCGGCGAGCTTCACGCGCTCGTAATGGGCCGGGCCGAGGTCGACGCCGCCGCGGAAGCGGGGACGCTCGGGCGGGGCGGCCTGCAGGACATTGACCGTGCCGTGCAACGCGTTCGAGCCGTAGAGCGCGCTGCCCGTGCCGCGGATCACTTCGATCGCGTCGGCCTGCTCGGTGTTGATCTCCAACATCTCGTTGACGTTGCAGAACCCGACGGGGCGGATCGGCACGCCGTTTTCCAGGAACAGGAACGCACCGCAGGACCCGGCGCCGGTGAGCACGGGCGAGCGGATCGCCGTCAGGCTCTCCTGGCCACTGCCGCGCTGGATCATCACGCCGGGGATGCGATTGAGGACTTCCGCACTGTGCGTGGCGCCGACGAGCAACAGGTCGGCGGCGCCGACGCGCCCGATGCTGAGCGGCGTGTGCAGGGCCGGCACCTGCCGGCGCGCGGCCGTGACGACGATCTCTTCGAGGCCGGCGGGATCGGCCGCATGGATTTCGCTCGCACATGCGAGCGCGATGCATCCGGCACCCAGGCGCTGACTGCGGCGGAATGTGGCGACGGACGGCATGGGCACGCGCGGTCTGGGGTCGAAAAAGCCGATTATCCATTTTTGCGCCTGCCACGGGGCGGTCGGCTCGGCTAAAATGCGCGCGTTTCACGCAACCCAGACTCCCCGCACCATGGCCATCTGTCACGACCAGAACCTGAGTCAGCCGCTGCCCGAGAAGCGCCCGTACGGCATCCGCGTTCGTCTGCGCGGCAGCGATCCGTTCCGCAGTCTCGTCGGCGGCGACTGGCAGAAGGAACACTGGTTCGCGACGGCCCGCGAGCGGGACGCGACGCTCGCGCAGATGAGCGGACGTTACGTGTACTTCCGGCCGGGCGACCAGCCTGCGCTCGACTTCGAAAGAGTCGATCCCTGATTCCTCGCGTTCTCGGCGCCTGGGGAGACCCGCGGCAGCGCCTACGGCAGCGCGAAGAACGTGGGTGTCACGCCACTCGCCTGCAGAAGGTCGGCGACCTGCACCAACGCCCAGGCGCTCACAATGGACCCGGCGTCGAAGAAAGCCTTCGCCAGGATCCTCGGTCGCACGGTCAGCGAGTCTGGCACGCTGTAACCATGCCAATCCGGCCAGAGCGCCGGCACCTTGCGCCGATAGGCGTCGTGCGCCGCCCCGTGTCGTTCCTGGAGAAAGGCATCCTCAGCGGCGATGGCGCGCGCATGCAGGAATGCAGAGACTGCCGTGACCAGTAGGGCGAGCGTTACGCTGCGGGTGGCCAGCCCGAGGCCGAGCGCCGCGAGCAGCGAGCCTGCGTAAAGAGGGTGGCGGCACGCGGCGTACGGGCCGACGGTGGCGAGCGTGGTGTCCTTGCTGCCTGCGACGAACAGCGACGTCCAGATCCGCCACAGGGCGGCGACGACGATGCACGCGAGCCCCGCGATCTGGGCCAGGCGACCGATCGCACCGTCCAGCACGTCTCGCTGCGAGACCGCGACCAGCACGACGGCCAGCAGGAAAACGGCTGTCATCAGGCGGACGCGGGGTGTGCTGCGCGACGTGGTCATGCGCGGATTCTAGCCGGCGGTTAAAGTAACCACATGACCTGGCTCGGCGACTATCTCGGCTACCTGGCGGGCGCGCTGCTCGCGATCGTTCCGATCGTGAATCCCTTCGGCGCCGTGCCGATCGTGATGTCCGCCTCCGCGCATCTTCCGGATCTGGAGCGTCAGCGGCAGATCCGGCGCGCGTGCACCTACGCGTTCGTCCTCATGGCGGGGTTCCTGGTGGCCGGCGGCCTGATCATGAACTTCTTCGGCATCTCGATCCCGGGCATGCGCATCGCCGGCGGCCTGATCGTGGCGTTCCTCGGCTTCCAGATGCTGTTTCCGAACGCGCCGCCCGACAAGGCGCAGCTGAGCAAGCAGGCGGAGTTGAAATACGACATCGCCTTTACGCCCCTTGCGATGCCGGGGCTGACGGGCCCGGGCACGTTCGCCGTGGTGATGAGCCTGTCGTCGCAGGCGAGCGCGCGGCACGGCATGCAGCGCATCCTCGATTTCCTCGGCGTCTCGACCGCGATCTTCCTGACCGCGCTGCTCGCCTGGTTCGTGCTGCGCGGCGCCGAGCGCTTCAATCGCATCATCGGCGAGACGGGCATGGTGGCGCTGACGCGCCTGACCGGCTTCCTGATGGTGTGTATCGGCGCGCAGTTCATCATCAACGGGCTGACGATGATCCTCGCCGATCCGGCGCTTTGGTCCGGGCTCGCGGAAGCGGTCCGGCAGGGCGGCCGCGCTCCATAGGCTGCGTCGCCCGATGCTAGGGTGCGGCCGATGAGGACTCGGCGAGCGCCTTCAGCTGCGCGAGTCCTTTTTCGTAGTCCTTCCCGATGAGCCTGTCGAACACCAGGCCGATGTAGCGACCGAAGAAATTGCCTTCGAAGCTCGTATCGAACGCCCACACGATCCGGCTGCCCGATCCTTCCGGCAGGATCGTCATCGTGGACGTGGACGGACCCTGGTCCCCGAATTCGAGCCGCGTCTTCACGAGACGATCCGGTTCGACGGCGAGGATTTCCTGGCTGCCGGACCCGACTTCGGGTTTGTCGCTCGTCCAGGTCATCTTCGCGCCCGGGCCGCTTTCGGGGCCGGCGTACGAGTACTTCGCCTGCGGATCGAGACCGAACCACGGGGACCATTCGTTGAAGCGCTTGAAACCGCTCACGATGCCGTAGACAGCCTGCGGACTCGCGGACGTAGCGATCGACCGCTCGACGTGCGCCGAGTTCGGCAGCAACACGCCGACGACCAGGAAGAGGCCGACGAGCGCCAGGATTGCGTAGAAGAGCCCCTTCACGATACGCATGACAGGCGCCTCCGGGCCTTCTACTTGGGCGGCGGCGCGCCCGGGCTGGGATCTTCCATCGGATACGTCGTGGCGCCCGGGTCGGCCGGAGCCGCAGGAGGCGTTGCAGGAGGCGACTCTGCCGGGACGGGGGCCGTCGCAGGAACGCCCGGCGCCGCCGCAGCGGACGCGGCATTGGTGGCCCGGGCCAGCGCCGCCGTGAAGTCTAGTGCGGCCGGCGGCGCGCTGGCGACTTTGCCCTCGAGGATCTGCGAGGGCAGGATGCCCGACACGCCGTAGGCGATGGCGTTCGACGAGTCGTCGACCGAGATCACGGTGCCGTCGAGAGCAACACCCGCGAACAGCCCTTCGTTACGCGAATACGACAGCACCTGCGCCTTGAAGGTCGCGTCCGTATTGGCGGACGCGGCGCGCCCGAGCGGTCCGGCCGCGACGCTCGCGTCGGCGCCGAGCGTGACCTTGCCGCCCGCGATGCCCTCGACGCTTTGCCGCGACATCAGCATCAGAACCACGTCCGTCGACTGCACGCCGAACTGGAAGCCGAAATTGACGCCGGCCAGCGTGACGAACACCGGATTGCTCCAGGTGCCGTCCGGATTGCGCACGGCCATCACGCCGCGGCCGCCGCGGCCGCCGAGGCTCAGGGCGACCTTGATCACGTCGGGCACGACCACGATGCCGTAGGCGCGCTCGAGCAGCCAGGTCGGGATCGATTGCTCTGACAGGTTCGAGAAAGACTCGAAGACCCGCTGCGATGCTTGGAGGCGCTTGTCCGTCTTGGCGTCCGCGTGTGCCGCGGGGCTGAAGCCTGCGAACACCAGGAGAACTGCGCAAAGGGCGAGGAGTCGCTGCATTGTCACTCTTGGGGGTGGGCCAGGGAAGGCGGAGACTTTAACAGAATGCGGGTGGGCGCGGTCCTGTCCGCCGCGATATCCTCGTTCGCCGGACGAGCGACGAACGACCCATGCCCCGCCGAGTAACCACCGTGGTCGCCTTGCTTGCGTTCAACGGCCTCGCGGCCGTCGCGCGCGCCGACGCGTTGCTCGACGAGGTGGTCGGGGCCGATCGCGCATTTGCGTCCCGCTCGGCCGAGGCGGGCGCGCAGGCGGCTTTCCTCGAGTTCCTGGCCCCCGACGCCGTGCTGTTCCGACCGACGGCGGTCACTGGGGCCGAATGGCTGCGGACCCACGAGGAAGCGACCGGCCGACTGGATTGGTCGCCAAGCGGGGGCAGGGCGGCCTGCGACGGGCAACTGGCGGTGACCATCGGGTCCTGGACGTACCGGCAGGAAACGCTCGTGGATCACGGCTACTACCTCACCGTTTGGCGCCGCAACGCCGATGGCGGGTGGGCCGTGGCGATCGATCATGGCATCGACGGTCCGGCCGGAGCCGTCGCGGCAGACCAAGGTGCCCTGCCGCTGGGCGCTGCGACGTCGGATGCCGGGAGCCGCTCGTGCCCTTCGGGTGGCGATGTGAAAGGACTCGCGAACGCCGATGCCAAGTTCAACGACGCGATACGCCGCAAGGGATTCGAGGCATCGCTGCGGAGGGTCCTCGCCCCCGGCGGCTTCTTGATGCGCGACGGCCATCTGCCGGCGCCGCCGACGGCGGACTGGCCGCTGGACGACGCAGCATGGCGTGCACCGATCGAGGCCTCGACCCGCGGCTCCTACGCCGCACCCGGGTCGGATCTCGGCTACACGTACGGGGAACTGACTTCGCGCGGTGGGCGCAAGTCCCCGGGCGCGGCCCGTGCCGTCTTTCTGCGCGTGTGGGTGCGTGATGGCAGGCAGTGGCAGGTGCTCGCCGACATGACGACGCCTTTGCCCCGCGAGTGACGATTTCCACTTCGGACGAGGCAACGAGGAACACGATGGCCGAAACGATCGACGCGCAGGCGGTTCTCATATTGGCGCACGCCCAGGGCCAGACCTGGGTGGACGTCGAGACGGCGAAGCGCATCGCCGCAGCGGCGACGACGGCAGTCCAGGCGGTGGCGGCTGCGGCGTCCGGTGTGGAAGCGGCCCCGCTCGAGGATTCGGCTCTCGAGTTCGCGGCAACGCTCGAGGCGCTCGCGGAGCCGCAATCGTGAGCGCCGGCGCTGACGAAATCACCGGCTGGTCGCTCGCCAATGCGGCGCGCGCCGTCAGTGCAGGAAACGTTTCGTCCCGCGAAATCGTCAGCGCATGTCTCGCGCGCATCGAGCGCTGGCAGCCGCGCATTCACTCGTTCCTCGACGTGTTCGGCGAGAAGGCGCTCGAGGCGGCGGACCGGGCGGACGCGGCGCTCGCTTCGGGTCGCTCCACCGGTGCATTGCACGGCGTGCCGCTCGCCCACAAGGACATGTTCTATCGCGCGGGACGTGTCTCGACGATGGGATCGAACGCGGCACCGCCCGCGGCCACGACCACTTCGACCTTGCTCGAGCGGCTCGATCGCGCCGGCGCCATCGAGCTGGGCGCGCTCAACATGAGCGAGTTCGCGCTGGGCCCCACCGGTCACAACACGTCGAAGGGTCACTGCCGCAATCCCTGGAACCCGGCGCACGTCGCGTGCGGGTCGTCGAGCGGCGGCGGCTCGACGGTGGCGGCGCGCCTCGCCTTCGGCAGCCTCGGTTCCGACACGGGCGGCTCGGTGCGCCTGCCGGCCAGCGTGACGGGTGTATTGGGGCTGAAGCCGACGTACGGCCTGCTGAGCGGCTACGGCATGATGCCGCTCTCTCACTCGGCCGATACGCCGGGCGTCTTCGCCCGGACCACGCTCGATCTGGCGCTGCTGTTGAATGCCATTGCGGGCCACGATTCGCGTGACTCGCGCACCAGCCCTCGCACGCCTCCCAACTACCCGGCGGCGCTTTCCGCCGACGTGCGCGGGCTGCGCATCGGCGTGCCGCAGTCGTTCTTCCTCGAGCAGGTGAGCGAGGATGTCGCGCGCGCCGTGCAGGCCTCGCTACGGGTCTTTACGTCGCTAGGCGCGCAAGTGGTGCCGGTGAGCATGCCGGATTGCGAGCACCTTACCGAGTTGAGTCGTGTGCTGGTGTACTCGGAGGCGACGGCGATCCACGCCGCGAACCTGCGGGCGCGCTCGGCGGACTACTCGCCGCAGGTGCGCGTGCGGGCGGCGACCGGTCTCGGCATTCCGGCGCCCGTGTACGCGCAGGCGCTCGCCTTGCGCCCGTCCCTCGTCGACCGATTCGTGCGCTCGGTGTTCGCCCAGTGCGACGTGCTGCACCTGCCGACGCTCGGCATCCCGGCGCCGACCATCGAGGAGACGGATGTCGGCGGCGCGGCGGTGATGTGGGAGAAGATCGCGGTCATGGTCCGCTGCACGGCGCCGTTCAACTACCTGGGCCTGCCGGCGCTTGCCGTGCCTTGCGGCTTTACCGACAACGGCTTGCCGACGAGCTTCCAGCTCGCCGGGCGTCCGTTCGCCGAAGCGACGCTGCTGCGGGTGGCGCACGCCTACGAGCAGGCTACGGACTGGCATTTGCGCGCCCCGGAGTTGCCTGCGGGCTGAACTGCAGCGATTGCGCGGACGCGGATGGCTGCGCTGCGCGAGGTCTAGGGGCGCGAGGCGTATCGGGCTTCCCCCTTCCGAGCGTTTTCGCCGGGACGCCGCAAGTACGTCCCTGTAGGCTCCGGGCGCGGGGTCCCTCCCGCGCACGGCCCGGCGAAAACCTCGGAAGGGGAAATCCCGCGCCTCGCGCAGCTGCGCGCCAGTGGCGCGCGCCGGAGGCTTCCGCTCCGCAGTGCTTGGCCCGGGCCGTCACGCGACAGGACGTCGCGTGCGGAGCCTACAGGGACGTACTTGCGGCGTCCCGGGCAAGCACTGCGGAGCGGGAGCCTCGTGGCGTCCGGAACCAGCGCGTTAGCTGACGGGCAGCGCCTGCGCACCCAGGCCGCGCAGCGCGATGAGTTCGGCATCCGAATAGCCGAGACCGCGCAGCACCTCGTCGGTGTGCTCACCGAGCTGCGGCGGCCTGAAGTTGGCGCGCCCCGGCTCTCTCGCGAACTTGATCGCCAGTCCCACGTGCTCCTGTCCCAGCTCGTCCAAGAGGTGCATGCCGCGCGCGTTCGTGTGCGGATCGTCGAACGCCTCGCGCAGCGTCTTCACCGGCGCGAAGCCGATGTCCCTGGCGCCGAACCACTCGACCCATTCCGCCTGCGTCTTCGTCAGGAACACGCTCTGCAGGAACTCCGCGACCGGCGCCTGGTGCGGCCCCGGTCCTTGCTCGCACAATTCGACCAGCTCCGGCCGGCCCCATTCGGTCAGCAGCGACTTCGCGAACTTGATCTCCTGCGCGCCGAGCACGACGTGCCGGTCGTCCCTGGTGCGGTAGATCCGGTAGAACGCCGCGCCACCCCAGCTCCGCTCGTGCTTCGGGATCGGGTTGCGCTTCTCGACGAACACCGGGCCCGTCACGTTCGGCAGCCATGCAAGCGCGCTGTCGTGCATGCTGATGTCGATGAAGTCGCCGAGCCCGGTCCTCGTGCGGCGGTACAGCGCCATCAGGACGCCGGCGAGTCCCATCGAGGCCGCCGCGAAATCCGCGATCGGGACCGGCGGCATCGTCGGTTGATCGTCCTGTCCGAGCGAGACGCTGGTGATCCCCGCGTACGCTTCGACCGCGAGGTCGTGCGCCGGAATCCTGCTGTACGGGCCCGTCTGGCCGAACGCCGAGATCGAGCAGTAGATGATCCGCGGGTTGCGGGCGCGGACCGACTCGTAATCCACGCCGAGCCGTTGCGCGACGCCGGGCCGGAACGCCTCGATCATCACGTCCACGGACTCCGCAATGCGCAACACGGCCTCGAGGCCGGCGGGCGACTTGAGGTTGAGGCTCACGCTCTTCTTGCCGCGATTGAGGTTGCGGAAAAAGACGCTGTGTCCACTCTCGCCCAGGCCGATGTGCCGTCCCGGATCGCCTTCGCCCGGCGGCTCGAGCTTGATGACCTCCGCGCCGTGGTCCGCCATCAGTTGCGAGACCTGCGGTCCGGGCAGGAACAGGCCCAGGTCGAGCACGCGCACGCCGTCGAGCTTCATCAGGCGACTCCCCTGGACTTCAGCGCGGCGATTTCGGCCGCGCAATAGCCGACGCTGCCGAGCACCTCGTCGGTCTGCTCGCCGAGAGTCGGCGCGACGCGGCTCGGCACGCGCTCGCCCGCCAGCTTGATCGGGTTTGCGAGGACGCGGTAGTCCGCCTTGGCCGGATGCGGCAGGTCGCGCAGCATGCCGACCTCGCGCACGAACGGGTTGTCGAGCGCCTGCGGCAGGTCGTAGACCGGCGAGGCGGGAATGAGTCCCTGCAGTTTCGCCAGCCACGCGGCCGTCGTGTCGGTCGAGAAGATTCCGTCGAGCACTTCGGTCAACCGGTCGCGGTTGCGGCGGCGCGCGTCCACCGTCGCGTAGTCCGGATCCGTGCCGAGCGGCGCCTGGCCGATGGCGTCGAGCATCACCTGCCAGAACTTGTCCGTCATGCACATGACGAAGATCCATCCGTCGGCGGTGCGGAACAGCTGCACGGGCACCGCGGAGGGGTGCGAACTGCGTGCGAGCCGCTCCGTGCGCGTGCCGGCGTTGAGGTACCACGCGCCGGGGTAAGTGAGCTGGTGCAGCGCGACGTCGAACAGGCTCACGTCGATGTCGTGGCCCCGGCCCGACTTCATCACGCCGATGAGCGAGGAGAGGATCGCCACTGCCGTGGTGATGCCGGTCATGTAGTCGATGATCGACAATCCCATGCGCGCCGGCGGGCTGCCCGGTTCGCCGGAGAGGTACAGGAAGCCGGCCTCGGCCTGCATCAGGTAGTCGTAGCCCGGCCAGCCCTTGCGGTCGTTGTCGCGGCCGTAGGCGGAGAGGTGCGCGCACAGCACCTTCGGATTGACGGTGCCGAGGGTCGCGTAGTCGAGCCCGAGTTTCTCCGGCTGGTCCCCGCGCAGGTTGTTCAGCACCACGTCCGCGGTGCGCACGATGCGCCGGAACGCCTCCTGGCCCTCGGGCAGCTTCAGGTTCAGCGTGACGCTCTTCTTGTTGAGGTTGAACGTCTGGAAGAAATGGCTGTCGCCGGCTCCCAGGAAATGCGGGCCCATGCCGCGCGTGGCGTCGCCGCCCTGCTCGCGGTTCTCGATCTTGATGACCTCGGCGCCCATGTCGGCGAGGTACATCGAGCCGAACGGCCCGGCGCCGAAATTCTCGAACGTCAGCACCCGGATGCCCTGGAGCGGCAGGGGAGGGCTCACACCGGATACCTCTCGATCAGCTGCTTGGCGATGATGATGCGCTGCATCTCGTTCGTGCCCTCGCCGATGCACATCAGCGGCGAGTCGCGGTAATAGCGCTCCACGTCGAAATCGACGGAGTAGCTGTAGCCGCCGAAGATGCGCATCGCCTCGAGGCTGTTCTCGACGCCGGCCTCCGATGCGAACAACTTGGCCATGCTGGCCTCGAGGTCGCAGCGCTCGCCCGTGTCGTACTTGCGCGCCGCCTGCTCGATCAGCAGGCGCGCAGCCTCGCAGCGCGTCGCCATGTCCGCGAGCTTCATCTGGATGGCCTGGTGCTGCGCGATCGGCTTGCCGAAGGTCTGGCGCTCCTGGGCGTAGCGCAGCGAATCCGCGAGCGCGGCCTGCGCGAGCCCCAGTCCGCGCGCGGCGACGTTGATACGGCCGAGTTCGAGGCCGCCCACGGCGTGATGGAACCCGCGGCCTTCGACGCCCCCGACCAGGCGATCGGCCTCGACGCGGTGGTTCTCGAACACCAGTTCCGCGCTGTCGATCGCGCGATAGCCGAGCTTCTTGATCTTGCGGCCGACCGTGAAGCCCTCGCCTTTCTCGACGACGAACATCGTCATGCCCTTGTGGCGCGGCTGGGCTTCCGGGTCGGTCTTGGTGAGGAGGGCAAAACAGGTGCCGTAGACACCGTTGGTGATCCACGTCTTGGTGCCGTTCAGCACGTAATGATCGCCGTCACGCCGCGCGACGGTGCGGATACTCTGCAGGTCCGTGCCGGCGTTCGGCTCGGTCAGGCCGAGGCCGCCGCGCAACTCGCCCGTGGCGAAGCGGGGCAGGAAGCGCTGCTTCTGCTCCTCGGTGCCGTGGCGCTGCACGCAGGCCGCCATGATCAGGTGCGAGTTGAAGATGCCGACGGGCGCCATCCAGGCCTTGGCGATGCGCGCCACGACCATGGCGTACGTCGTGGCGGACAGCCCGAGCCCGCCGTACTCGGTGTCGATCGTCGCGCCGAACAGCCCCAGGTCCTTCATCTGCTCGACGAGGTCGTGCGGGTATTCGTCCGCCTGGTCGAACTTGCGGGCGATCGGCTTGACCTCCTTCTCGACCCAGCGGTCGATGGTGTCGAGGATCTGGGCGTCGAGTTCGGACAGGCTCATGGCGAGGCTCCCGCGGGTTGGTCGGCGGCTCAGTAGTTGATGCGGTCTTCGACGCCGTGTCCGCGACGTGCGACGAGGATGGTCCGTTCGAAGGTGCAGACGACCACCCCGTCCTGGTTGCGCCCGACGGTGCTGACGGTCACCAGGCCGGCGTCGGGCCGGCTCTTCGATTCGCGCTTGTCGAGCACGGTGGACTCGCCGTAGAGGGTGTCGCCGGCGAACACGGGGTGCGTCAGCTTGATCTCCTTCCACCCGAGGTTCGCGATCGCCTTCTGGCTGACGTCGGTCACGCTCATGCCGACCAGCAGCGCCAGGGTGAGCGGGCTGCAGACGAGGCAGCGGCCGAACTCCGTCGCCTTTGCGTACTCCGCGTCGAAGTGCAGCGGGTGCGTGTTCATCGTGAGCAGCGTGAACCAGGTGTTGTCGGTTTCTGTGATGGTCCGGCCAGGGCGGTGCTCGTAGGTGTCGCCGACCGCGAAATCCTCGTAATATCGGCCGAAAGTCTCCCGGTAGCGCTGGCCACCCAGGGTTTTCACGTTCTGGACCATGGTGTTCCTCGCGGCCCGGGGCGGGGCGGACCGGGCAGACGCCCTGTATAGCATTCCGTGAATGTCCGGACAATTGTCCGGCCGGCCGGCGCAGGATGGGACATGAACCGTTACACCGAGATTGCCGACGAGCTGATCGGGCGCATCCGCTCCGGGAAACTGGCCGTCGGCGCACTCGTGCCCGGGGAGCTGCAGCTCATGCAGGACTACGCGGCGAGCCGGCACACGATCCGGGAAGCGCTGCGCCGCCTGGAGGACCTCGGGCTCATCGAGCGCCGGCGCGGCCTCGGTACGCGTGTCCTCGCCCGCAAGCCGCGGCGTTCCTACGTGCATCGGGTCGCCTCGCCGGAGCAATTGCTGCGCTATCCGCCCGAGAGCCGCCTCGAGGTAATGGAGACCGCGACCGTGTCGGTCGGCGCCGCACTGGCCGCGCTGCTCGGATGCCGTCGCGGGTCGCGCTGGGTGCGCGTCCGCGCCGTGCGACGCATGGGTCCTGAGAGGCCGCCGATCTGCCGCACGGACGTCTATCTCCTCCCGAAGTACGCCGAAATCGTGCCGCGGATCGGCCGAGGCCGCAAAGCCGTCTACGAGCTGCTGGAGCAGCGTTACGGATTGCACGTCGCGGAGGTGGCCGTCGACGTCACGGCGCGGCCGATGCCCGAGGAGGCCGCAGCCAGGCTTGGCGTCGCGGCGGGCAGCCCGAGCATGCTCGTCGTGCGCCGGTATCACGACGATCACGGCAACCTGTTCGAGATCTCCGTGTCCGACCATCCGGGCGACCGCTACGGATTCGCGCAGCGCCTGCGTCGCGACTGGCACGCGGGCGACGCGGACTGGACGGCAGCCTGAGCCCGGCGCGATCCGTACCAATGCGCTTGCCGACGCTCGCGCGCGGCGAGTAGGCTCGCCGCATCAACGACTTGCAGCGGGTGAATCCATGGCCGGACCCCTCGACGGCGTGCGCATCGTGGAACTGACCAGCGTGGTGCTGGGGCCGTGGGCCTGCCAGATCCTCGCCGACATGGGCGCCGACGTCGTCAAGATCGAGCCGCCCGCCGGAGACAGCAATCGCCAGCTCGGCGCCGCGCGGCACCCCGGCATGGCGGCGCTCTATCTCACGTGCAACCGCAACAAGCGCAGCATCGTGCTCGACGTGAAGCATCGCGAGGCGAAGCAGGCCGTACTCGACCTCGTGCGCGACGCGGACATCTTCATCCACAACAACCGGCCGCAGGTCATGTCGAAGCTCGGCCTCGACTACGCGGCGATGCGCGCCGTGAATCCCCGGATCATCTACTGCGGTGCCTACGGTTACAGCCGGCGCGGGCCTTACGGCTCGAAGGGCGCGCTCGACGACTCGATCCAGGCCATCGCCGGCATCGCGATGCTCAACAAGCTGGTGCTGGGCGAGCCGCGCTACCTGCCGACGATCGTCGCCGACAAGACCACCGCGATCACCGTCGTCTACGCGGTGCTGGCCGCGCTCTACAGCCGCGAGCGCACCGGGGCGGGCCAGGAGATCGAAGTGCCGATGTTCGAGACCATGGTCTCGTACGTCATGGCGGAGCACCTGTGGGGCATGACGTTCGAGCCGCCGCTCGGGCCTCCGGGCTACGTGCGCCTCATGAGCATCCACCGCAAACCCTACAAGACGCGGGACGGGTACGTGGCGATCCTGCCTTACATGAACGCCCACTGGCAGGTCTTTTGCGACGTCGTGGGTCATCCGGAACTCAAGACCGATCCGCGTTTCCGCACCATGGGGGATCGCACGCGCAACATCGACGAGACCTACGCAGAGACCTCAAGGATCATGGCCGAGCGAACGACGGCCGAGTGGCTCGGGCTGTTCGCCGAGACCAGCGTGCCGATCAATCGCGTCAATACGCTCGAGGATCTCGCGACGGACCCGCACCTCGTCGAGACGGGCTTCTGGAAGACCGTGGACCACCCGACCGAAGGCACGCTGCGCACGACGGGTTTCCCGGTGCACTTCGAGGGCACGCCGGTCGACGTCACGCGACGACATGCGCCGCGGCTCGGCGAGCACACGCGCGAACTGCTGCACGGGCTCGGCTACACGCCGGAGCAGATCGAGGCGATGCTTGCGGCAGGCGCTGCCGTCGTCGCGAGCTGACGGAGGGAGACTGGACATGGCGAGCACAGGCACCGGCGTGAAAGCGATCGACGCGGTCGTGAACATCTGGACGGCCGAGGCGCTGTCCCACCGTCCCGACTGGAAGGACGGCTTCTTCTCCGGCAAGGTGAAGTCGAAGACGCCGATGCCGGGCATCCCGCTCGAGGACATGCTTGCGCGCATGGCCGAGGCGGGCATCGAACGGGCCTTCCTGGTCGCAGCGCGAACCGGCCGGCTCGGCCTGCCGGGCTCGTACCACATGCCGTACGAGGTCGTGGCCCGCGCCTGCGAGAAGTTCCCGGGGCGATTCTACGGCCTTGCCGGCGTCGACCCGACGCAGGGCATGGACGGGCTGCGCGCCTTCGAGGACGCGGTGAAGAACATGGGCTTCATCGCGGCGCATGCGTATCCCCACTGGTTCGAAACGGCGCCCGATCACGCGCGCTGGTATCCGTACTACGCCAAGTGCTGCGAACTCGGCGTGCCGTTCCTGACGCAGGTGGGCCAGTCGCTCATCTATTCGCCCGACCAGCGCCTGCGCAGCGTCGGCCGGCCGATCACGCTCGACGCGGTGGCCTGTGACTTCCCTGAGCTGAAGCTGTGCGGCATCCACGTCGGCATTCCGTGGCACGACGAGATGATCGCGATGGCCTGGAAGCACGAGAACGTGCACATCGTCGCCGACGCGCACAGCCCGAAGTACTGGCCCGAGAGCTTCGTGAAGTACATCAACAGCTACGGGCGCACCAAGGTGCTGTTCGGCACCGACTTCCCGGTGCTCGATTTCAAGCGCACGGTGGACGAGATCCAGGGGCTCGGGCTCAAGCCCGAAGTGCTGCCGCTGCTGATGCGCGAGAACGCGCTGCGCGTGTTCGGCATTCGCGGGTAGGCAGGGTTGCCGACGATCGTGTCGGCGCTCGCCCGAGGTGGACGGTCAAAGGGGAAAAGCGACGCGCAACGGACCTCGCCGATCGGGCCGCCTCTGATAGCCCCTTGCAGCGCGTCTCATGGGTATCGCTACAAGGCGGGGATGAAATTCAAGGCGTACCAGGCTGTCAGGAAGTACATGGCTGCGATGACGCCCAGCTGGATGCGTGGGGATTCGAAGATCCACGCGATGACGATGAGACTGATCTGGGCGATTCCAAGCAGCTTCACCGTCGACGATTGAAAGCCCGCCAGCATCAGGTTCGCGAGATGCCCGAGGACCAGGTAGCAGAACAGGCCGGTCAGAAACTTGCGTCGAGTGGCGGCATGATGGGCCGCGAGATCAACCGGCTCCCTGGCTTCGACCTCGGGCACGATGATCCGGCAATTCACAAAGAGCATGGCGCCCAGCAAGAGCAGGAAGCAGACGAATCCCAGCGACCACACGGGATCGTTGCGCGCATGCCAGACGGAAAACCAGTAGTCGACGCACAGGAACGCCATGAAGCCGATCCATCCGATCAGCGGTATGGACCAGCGACCCACGCCTGCCTTGATGATCTTCGTGATGCCGATCAACAGATGCGTGAGTGCAAGCGACACGACGATCGACAGCAGCACGCTGACGTATTCGAAAGGCGTCATTCAGCACCGGGATGTGTCATGGAACTCCTCTCGCGACTCTTCGCGCGACAGAAATCGCGGGTACGATTTCTGAACCGCCACCGGCGGGCCCGAAGGGCGCGCTCCAGGGACGGAGCGAGTAACTCGCGCAGCGAGCGTCTGCCTGGAATCCCGCCCCGCAAGCAATGGGATGGACAGTCAACGGTGAAAAACGACGGACTGCGGTCTGTCGCGCCTTGGCAAGCAGCCATTCGCGACGTTCGCAAGGCGCCCTGAATTCGGCGTCCGACGATCGGCGCGAGGATCCGTCCCGGCCGCGGCAGTCACTGCAGGGTGTTCTTGTAGATCTTGCCGTCCTTCATGATCACCAGGAAGTTGCGAGCCGGGTCCGCGACGAGCGCGATGTTCTCGAGCGGGTTGCCGTCGACGAGCAGCAGGTCCGCCAGCGCGCCTTCCTCGACCACGCCGAGCCTGCCGGGATAGGGATTGCGCTTGCCCGACAGCGCCAGCAGCTGCGCGTTGGTGCCCGTCGCCTGCCCGAGGGCCTCGGCCGGGGTGAACCACGTGGCAAGCTTGGCCAGCAGCGCGCCCTGCTGCAGGGCGAGCGCCGGCGAGAAGAGCACGTCGGTGCCCCACGCAGTCTTGATACCGTATTTCTTCGCGAGCGCGTAGGTCCTCGGCGTGCCCGCGAAGACCTCGACCGCCTTCGCGCGCTGCTCCGAACCAGGCGGGAAGCCCTCCGCGAGTTCGTCGGGCAGCGGCTGCATGCTCAGCCACACGCCTTTCTCCGCCATCATGCGGGCCGTCGCGTCGTCCATCAGGTGCGCGTGCTCGATGCACTGCACGCCCGCGGTAATGGCACGCTGGACCGCCGCCGGCGTGTAGGCGTGCACGGTCACGTACGTGCCCCAGTTCGCGGCGGCCTCGACTGCGGCGCGCAGTTCGGCCTCGGTGAACGTCGAGACATCGAGGGGACTGTGCGGCGACGACACGCCGCCGCCGGCCGTGAGCTTGATCTGCGAAGCGCCCTGCATGAGCTGCTCGCGGACGCGCACCGTCACTTCGTCCGGGCCGTCCGCGATCATCGCCGCGCCGACCTGCTCGGCGCGCGAAGCGGGTGCACCGATCGTCCGCGGCACTTCCCACGACGCGCGGAAATCGCCGTGGCCGCTGGTGACGCTGATCATCGCGCCCGAGGGGAAGATGCGCGGGCCGGGCAGGACCCCTTCGTCGATCGCGCGCTTCAATCCGAACGACGGTCCACCCACGTCCCGGACCGTCGTGAACCCGCGCATCAGCGTCGCGGTCGCCTCGGCGGCACCCAGCACGTTCAGGTAGCCCACGTCGACGGTCAGCAGTTCGGTGAAGCGCGGCCGCACCAGCAGCGTGTGCCAGTGCGCGTCGATCAGCCCGGGCATGAGCGTGCGTCCACCGCCGTCGATCACGACGCCGCCGCCGGTCGGCTCGAGTGCAATCGGCGCGCTGGAAATGCGCTCGATCCGGTTGCCGCGCACCAGCACGTTCGACGGCGCCGACAGGGACTTGCCCGTGCCGTCGAAGATGCGGACGTTCTGGAACAGCGTCGCCCCGGCGACCGTCGTCTGCGCTGCGGCCGCGGCGCCGATCGAACACAGCCACGCAGACACGGCGATCGACTTGATGAATGCGCGCATCATGGTTTGGACTCCCCACGCAGCCTGCTGCGGCTTTTTCGGCCTCGATGCCGGGGATACTACTGGCCGAGCGGCACGTCTGCCACCAACGCACGAACCCACCGCTTGCGCGACGGACCCTCGTTTGCGGATAGGATCACGTTCGCCGCGCCTTCAACGAAAAGCGGAATCAGGTCAAATCCAGCCGACGCGCCGGGATCGGCGTTCTTTGCTGGAAATCCCGTGCCTGACTGCAGGCAGGCTCGCGCGGACTCGAAGGGTGATTGGAGCAGGTGATGGGAATCGAACCCATGCTGGCGGTCGGGCACAACGCAAGGAATGGCCGCTCCCGGGCAGCTGTTGCTGCGTTCATCAAAGACCTGTGTGCCCGATTTTACGAATACGCGAATGTCTCCTTTCCGTGTCGCGGATTGCTCGTTCGTGTCGCTCCGAAGTTCATTATCCGGGTCTCGCCCCGGGGTCGTTTCAGCGTGCCATGCGCGCGTTCCGGCCGGAACGTCCTGGGCTGAATTTCTCGCGCTCGTGACGCGCATTTCTGGTCAAATCCGCAGGTCATTGTCGGGTGTTAACCAATTGACTTTATTGGCTATTTCTATACGATAGCTGTACATCCGTACAGTCTTCGGAGCGCGCCGTGAACAGCCCCTCGCCGCACCCGTTCCAAGGCCTCTCCAATCGCGATCTTGCCGCGTCCATCACCGAGTTGATGGGACACCTGAATGCTGCGAATCGCCGCTGGCTCGCGATGATCGCGGAGTTCGATCGCCGCAAGGGCTGGTCCGACTCGATGACGCAGTCGTGCGCGCATTGGCTCAACTGGCAGTGCGGCATCGCCTTGGGCGCGGCGCGGGAGAAGGTGCGTGTCGCCCATGCGCTCGAGCAGTTGCCATTGATCGGTGCGGCGATGGGTCGTGGCGAACTGAGCTACGCCAAGGTACGTGAACTCACTCGAGTCGCGACGGCGGCGACGGAGCAATACCTGCTGAACATCGCGCTGCACGGCACGGCGAGTCACGTCGAGAAACTGGTCCGGCAGTATCGACGGGTGCTCGAGGTCGAGGAACTGTCGCGCGAAGCACGGCAGCAGGCGGGGCGCTCGGTCACCTACTCGTTCGATGAGGATGGATCGTTGGTGCTGAAGGCCCGGCTGCCGGCCGAGGCGGGGATGCTGGTGTTGAAGGCCATGGAAGCCGCAATGCCGGACCTGCCCCTGCCCAAGGAAGATTGTGTAGATCCTGTTGACGTTCCGCGGAAACGTCAGTGGCGCGGCAGCGCCCAACGTTTGCGCCGGGATATCGGGCGAAGGTCTCGAAGGCCGCGAGACGTGCCGATGCCCTGGCGTTGGTCGCCGAAAGCTTCATGGCGCACGGCGCGGAGTCCATGAATGGCGGCGATCGGCTTGCAGATCGTCGTGCACGTCGATCACGAGACGCTGAAGGAGAAGACTGCGGGCCGCAGCGAGTTCGAGGAAGGCCCGGGCGTTGCTGCCGAGACCTGCCGACGCCTGTCCTGCGACTGCAGCTACGTGAAGATCACCGAAGACGAGCAGGGCGAACCGCTCAACGTGGGCCGCAAGACGCGCTCCATACCGCCAGCGCTCGAGCGCGCGCTCAATTCACGCGACAAAGGCTGCGTATTCCCGGGCTGCACCCATCAGAAATACGTCGACGGCCACCACGTGCATCACTGGGCCGAGGGCGGCGAGACCAAACTCGGCAATCTCGTCTCGCTGTGCCGCTTCCATCATCGCCAGGTGCACGAAGGCGGCGTGCGTATCGAGCGGCTCGACGACGGCGCGTGGCGGTTCGTCCGGCCCGATGGTGACGCATTTGTCTCCACGTCCCCAGGCCGCACGAAGCCGATGCAGGGCGATTGGGAAACCGTCGTCAAGGAGCACGCCGAGCGCGACATCCACATCGACCCGCACACGGCCCGCACCCACTGGCGCGGAGAATCGATGGACTACGGAATCGCGATCGACGTGATGTTGGCGAAGGACCGTCGGGCCGCGGCAGGCTCAGGATCTGCGCTGGGCTCGCCCTAGGCCGAACGGCCGAGTTCAAAGAAAAGGCCCGGGCAACTTGCGTTGCCCGGGCCAGTCACGATCAAGGCCTTCGCCCGGCCAGAACCCTCACCCGGCCTGGCGGCCGACCTCTCCCGCAGGCGGGAGAGGTGAGGACCCGCAAGCGGGGAGGTCACAAGTCAGAACTTGAAGTTCACGTCGAGGCCGTACGAGGCGCCCTGGCCGTTGTGGATGAACGCGCCGCCGAACTCCGGAGCCGGGATGATCTCCGCGAGGTATTCCTCGTCGGTGATGTTGCGGCCCCATGCCGTCACGCCCCACTTCTCGCCCGCGATGCCGAGCCGGGCATTGATGGTGTGGTACGGATCGCGGCTCATCTTCGAGAACTCGCCCTGGCCGAAGTTGAAGTAGGTGAAGAGGTTCGGGACCTTTTCGTCCTGCACCGGGTGGAACCAGGTCTCGCCGACGAACGAGGCATCTAGGCGAGCCAGCAGCATCAGGCTGTCGCCGATCGGATAAGTGAACTCGCCGCCGAGGTTGCCGGTGTACTCAGGCGCGTACGGCACCTCGTTGTCCTTCGTATACGGGCGACCCACGTACTTGTCGATGTTGCCGTCCGTGAACGCCCAGCCGCCGAACACCGCGAAGTGCTCGTTGATGTTCCAGCGCGCGTCGAGTTCGGCGCCCTGGATCGTCACCTCGTCGATGTTGGTCACGACGCGCAGCAGGCCGAACGGGCCGGCGAAGAAGTTGAAGAACTGCATGTCCTCGACCTTGGTGTAGAACACCGCGGCGTTCACGCTGACCGTGCGGTCGGCGAAGAACGACTTGAAGCCGAGTTCCGCAGCCTTCGACACTTCCTTCTTGTAGGTGTCGTTGACGTCGCGTGATGTTCAGCGTGGAGGTCGCGTTGCGGCGCAGGCCGGCGGGAACGTGCCATTCGTGCCATCGCCGAGGCACAGCGGCGTGACGCCGCCGATAGCCGTAGGCCGTGTCGATCGTCGCCGCGCTGCCCGACGAATTGAAGCCGCCGCTGCGGAAGCCGTAGCCGTAGGAGGCGAACAGTGCGAAGTCGTCCGTCAGCTTCCAGTTGGCCGAGATCTTCGGCTGCAGCTGCTCGAACGTCTTGCTGCGGTTCGGGATGCCATCGGTCGCGAACGACGGGTTCACCATGTAGGCTGGGTTGATGTACGGCTGGGTGTACGCGAAGTCACCGAAACACTGTAGAAATACGCGAATCCAGGCGTCTGCGCGTGGCAGCCGGTGGGATTGCTCGCGCTGCAGGTCGGGACGTTGTTGCTGACCTCGCGGTCCTCGCTGTCGTAGCGCAGCGCGAGAGCGAGTTCGAGGTTGTCCATCACGTCGTAGGCGATGCTGCCGAACACGGCGTAGACCTTGCTCGAGAGGTCGTCGTCGTACAGCAGGTCCGTCGGGTTCGTGCCGCCCGTCGGGATGAACGCCTTCGGCTTCAGCTTGCCGCCGAGGTCCGCAGCCCTGCGACACCACCACGTGGCGGTCGATGTCCGCGAAGTACGCGCCGGCGACCCAGCGCAGGGGCTGGTCGCCCGGCGAGGTCAGGCGGACCTCGATGCTGGTGTCCGTCTGGTCGCGCTGCTGGTACTGGTAGCCGCCGCAGGTCTCAGGGCCGTAAGGAGGCAGGAACCCCGAGCCGCCGCCGGCCGCCGGAGTGAACCAGTCGCTCGAGGGTACGCCGAAGAACGGCGACTCGTAGCCCGGGTCAGTCAGGTGCGCGTCGTTGGACTGCTGGCAGGCTTGGCGACCGTCGAACGGGTCTCGGAGCGAGATTCTGGAACGTGTACAGGTTGAACGCGGCGCTGGTGCCGTCGGTCAGGAAGTAGTTCGTCTGGTCGTTGTAGGCCAGGTAGCTGGTCAACGTGGCGAAGCCGAGGTCCCAGTCGCCCTTGATCGAGAGGTTGACGTTCTCCTGCTCGTTCTGCGGCTTGACGTTGTTGATGTAGCGGAAGTTGTGGTCGTTCGGGTCCTCGTTGAACGCCGGCGCGCCGAACGCGTCGGCCGCGTCGACCAGCGCCACCGCCGCATTGAAGTTGATGGCGCCCGAGTCGATCTTCGAGTACTTCGCCTTGAAGTCGAGGTCGCCGCCGCGCGAGGCCGAACAGCAGGCGACCCTGCACGCCGGTTTCCTCGAAGAAGTCGACGCAATCGTCGCAGTTGAGCGTCAGGTTCTTCCACTGGCCGTCGGTACTGCGCGTGTACGCCGAGATCGAGCCCTTCACGTCGCCGGCGATCGGGCCGCCGGTATAGATGCTCGCCTTGTAGGAGTTGTCGGAGCCGTAACCCGCGGTGATGTCCGTCTCCCACTCATCGCCCGGCTTGCGCGTCGTCATGATCATCGCGCCGGCCACCGCATTTCGGCCGTAGAGCGCGCCCTGCGGGCCCTTCAGGATTTCGATCTGCGTGACGCCCGAGAGCTCCTGGTTCAGGGACTGCGGGTTCGTCTGCAGCACGCCGTCGATCACGAGCGCGAAGTTGGTCTCGGCGTCGCGCCCCGTGTTGATGCCGCGGATGTTCACCTGCAGGTCGCCGGCTTCGGCGGTCTGTACCTGCGAGACGCCGGCCGTCATCGCGATGAAGTCGACCGGGCGCTCGATGCCGGCGTTCCTGATCTCGGTCTGGTGAACGCGGTGATCGTGACGGGCACGTCCTCGATCTTTTCCTCGCGCTGACGCGCGGTGACCACGATTTCTTCGAGCTGGCCGGACGTTTCAGCGGCCTGAAGGACCGCCGGAACCGCCAGCAGCGAAGCGCCATGCGCTGCAGCCAGCGCGAACAGCCGAGACTTGCCAAACTTCATTGAGTGTCCCCTGCGGTTGAAGGTGAATGTCCGGACTTATGAGCCGGTGCACGCGTTGCGAACATACCACCCCTCTCGGTATCCCACAATTTCCTTGTTTGACAAGCTGTGCCCGGTGGCCGGCTTGAGGATGACCGTGCCCAGCCTGCCGAGCGTTGCTTCGCTGCAACATGGGAGCGGGCCCGGGGCTCTGGTAGCATTCGTCGAAAGAAAGCCGGCCGATTCAATAGCCACCGCTCCCGCCCCGCGGCTCGAACGACCAACGACATACCCCAGGCCGCTGCGACCCATGGCCCGCAAAGGCATATTTTTTCCCCTGAAGGACGCTGCCCTGCGCGACGACGTGCACACGCTCGGCGGGCTCGTCGGCGAAGTGCTCCGCGACCAGGGCGGACCTGCGTTGTTCGACGCGGTGGAAGGCGACCGCCAGGCGGCCATCGGCCGCCGACAGGGCGAGGCCGAGGACACAGTCGAACTCGTCGTCCGCACCCGCGGCCGGACGCCCGCCGAAGCTCGCGAGGTCATCCGGGCCTTCGGCGCCTGGTTCCAGGTCGTGAACATGGCGGAGAAGGTGCACCGCGTGCGCCGGCGTCGCCAGTACATGCACGACAGCAGCACACCGCAGCCGGGTGGCCTCGCGGATTGCTTCCAGAAGCTGCGTTCGCGTGGACTCACGCTCGACGAGGTGCTCGCGCTGCTGGCGCAGGTGAGCATCGAGCCGGTGTTCACCGCGCACCCGACCGAGTCGACCCGCCGCACCTTGCTGCGACAGCAGCAGCGCATCTCGCGGCTCCTGCTCGGGCGTCTCGATCCCTCGCTCACGCCGCCTGAGCAGCGCGCGATCACGGAGCGGGTCCGCACTGAACTCACGACGGCCTGGCAGACCGCCGACAATTCCCGCGAACGGCTGACGGTGGCGGACGAGCGCGAGCACGTCCTGTTCTTCCTCGTCGAGGTCGTCTACGAGGTCATCCCGGCGTTCTACGAGGAACTCGAAGCAGCCCTCGTCGACGTCTTCGGCCCGGCGGCGGTCGATTCCCGCGTGCCGGAACTGCTGCGGTTCGGTTCCTGGGTCGGCGGCGACATGGACGGCCATCCGGACGTGCATGCCAAGACGATCCGCGAGAGCTGCGCGCGTCACCACCAGCTGATCGTCAACCGCTACTTCGCCGAAGCACAGGCGCTTGGCGAGAAGCTGAGCCAGAGCGCCAGCCGCGTCGGCGTGTCTGCGGCCGTCCTGAGCCGGATCGAGCAGTACCGGACACTCGTGCCGGCGGCAAGGGCGTCCGCTCCGGCGAGTCACGACCGGATGCCGTACCGCGTGCTGGTCGGCCAGATCGCAGAACGGCTGCGGGCCACATACGACCACAGCTCCGGGCAGTACGAACGCGTCGAGCTGCTCATCGACGACCTGGAGCTGATCGCGCGCAGCCTGGCCGAGAACCGCGGGAGCAACGCGGGCCTGTTCTACGTGCGGCGCATGCTGCGCCGTGTGCGCACCTTCGGCTTCCATCTCGCCACGCTCGACGTCCGCCAGAACGCCGATGTGCACCGGCAGATCGTCGGCCACGGGCTCGCGGAAGCCGGCTGGGCCGAGCGAAGCGCGGGCGAACGCATCGTGCGCCTGAGCGAAGCGATCACGAGCGACGAATCGCCGGCGTCCGTCCTCGATGCCTCGGGCAAGCGCGCGCTGTGGGTCTTCGAGGCGATGGAATACTGCGCGCATCGGTACGGCAGTCGCGCGATCGGGTCGTACGTCGTGAGCATGGCGGCCGACGTGGACGACCTGCTGTCCGTGCTGCTGATGGCGCGCTGGGCCGGTTACACCGATGCCCAGACCGGAAACGTGCAGCTCGACATCGCGCCGCTGTTCGAATCGGTGGACGCGCTGGAGCGGGCGGGCGACACGATCACCCGGCTGCTGCAGAACCCGGCCTACCGTGGGCACCTCGCATCCCGCGGCAACCTGCAAGTGGTGATGATCGGGTATTCGGACAGCAACAAGGATTCGGGGATCGTCTCGTCCCGTTGGCTGCTGCGGCGCGCTCAGGAAGCCATGGCGGTCGCGTGCGCGGCGGCCGGTGTGCGCCTGCTGGTGTTCCACGGCCGCGGCGGCTCGATCAGTCGGGGCGGCAGCCGCACCGAGGCGATCGTGCGCTCGCTGCCGGCGGGCGTCGTCGGCGGCCGGCTGCGGGTGACGGAGCAGGGCGAAAGCATCAACGACCGGTACGGCCTGCGGCCCATCGCGCTCCGGACGTTCGAGCAGGGCGTGAACACGCTCACCCTCATGGCCGCGGGTTTTTACGGCACGGAACATCTCGAATCGCGCTGGCTCGAGGCCATGGATCTGCTCGGTCGGGCCAGCCGCGAGCGCTACCGGACGATCGTCCACGACGACCCGGAATTCATGGATTTCTTCCTGAACGCGACGCCGGTGGACGTCATCGAGCGCATGCAGATCGGCTCGCGTCCGGTGTCCCGCCAGAGCGGCACCGGCGTGTCGGCCATGCGCGCCGTCCCGTGGATGTTCGCGTGGTCGCAGAGCCGGCACATGCTGCCGGGCTGGTTCGGGGCCGGCGCGGGCCTGACCGCGGTCGAGGAACGGTTCGGCGCCGGCATCCTGTCCGAGATGTACGGGCGCTGGCCGTTCTTCGAAGGCCTGATGGACGACGTGGAGATGCGCATGGCGCGGGCGGACCTGGCGATCGCCTCACAGTACGAGGACCTCGCACCTCCGGGCCTGAAGCGCTTCGCCGCCGCAATACGGGACGAGTTCCAGTTCGCGACGGGGCAGGTCCAGGCTCTCAAGGGCTGCGCCCGGCTGCTCGATTCGGAGCCGACGCTGCAGCGCTCCATCCGCCTGCGCAACCCCTACGTGGACCCGATCCACCTCACCCAGGTGGACCTGCTGCGCCGCTGGCGCGAGACGAACCGGGAGGACCGCGAACTGTTCGAGGCGCTGCTCGCCTCCGTGAACGGCATCGCCCAGGGGCTGCAGGGCACCGGTTGAGCGCCGGCGCGGTCGCCGCGACTGCACTTTTCCCTTGTTGACTCCCGTGGGGCGCTGCACTAGCGTCGGCGGCGAGTTCACGTGCGCGCGGCCCGCCCAATCGACCGCGATCGAAATCACCTAGGGAGTCTCCATGGCAGCGAAGAAAAAGGCGCGGCGCACCACGCAGCGCAGCAGCAAGGGAAAGAAGTTGTACGTCGTCCGTGATGCCAAAGGCCGCATCAAGGACGTGCAGACCTACAAGCGTGCCCACGCCGCCGACCTGAGGAAGAAGTCGAAGGCCGAGGTTGCCAAGAAGAAGGCGACCAGGAAGAAGGCTGCGAAGAAGAAGGTTGCACGCAAGGCAGTCACGAAAGCCGATGTGCGCAAGGCCGCATTGAAGGTCCGGCGCGCCGTCGCCAAGTCGCCGAAGACGGCGAGGGCGGCAGCCAAGCGGCAGGTGGTCGCGGTCCGCAAGGCCGTGAAGAAGGCCCCTGGCCAGGCGAAGGCTGCCGTCCGCAAGGCCGTGCGCAAGATGCCGCCGCAGGCTCAGAAGGCCATCAAGCAGGCCGAATCGAGCATCTCCAAGGCTGTCGCCACGGCCAAGAAGCAGGCGACCAAGACGGTGAAGCAGGCCGAGTCGATGGCGGCCCAGGTGCAGTCGTCGGCCGAGAAGTCGGCCACGTCCGTGTTCGACCAGGCGAAGGAAATTGCCAGCAAGGTCAGCGAGACGGTGCAGGGCATGGTCGACAACGTGATGCCCGGCGAGAAGAAGTAGCCGGCCGACCGTTCGAGCGTTTGATACGAGCAAGGCCCTGGTACCTGCCAGGGCCTTTGCTTTATGGAGTCTTCGCCGGCTTGAGTTTCAATTCACGGCGCGAAGGCAGGCCGGCCAGGTAAGGCGGGTAGCGCTCCGCGACCGCCGTGCCTTCGCCGGGGAGCTGCGCGTACTCCGGGTCCCAGGGCAGCACGATGATCACGCGGCCGCCCGATTCGAACCACTTGGGCAGGATGGGTGGCACTTCGCGTTGCCGCTCCCCCTCGAGCATCGGGGTAAGGCCGCCGTGTCGCGCATGCGCCTGCGCCAGGTCCTGCAGCGTCGCGAGCGTCGGCGGGGACAACTTCATGCTGCCTTGCCGTGCCCGCTCGAAGGCCTGGTCGACGGTCACCCAGGCGTGCTCGGTCGTTTCCGTCCGGTCCACGCTGGCTTCCTGCCCGGCCGGAACCTCGACCGCGAAAAACCGGGTGTCGTATCGCTTGCGCTCGTGCGCCGGCGTGATCCAGTGCGACCAGTACACGAGTCGCGCAACGTCGAGGTACAGGTCTTCCTGCTGCAGCATGTCGAGGAAGAGCTTGTCGCCAGCGGCCGACCCTGCACGGTGGTTCTTCAGGCGTTCGATCTGTGCGGAGTCACAGGGCGAGCCGTCGGCGCGACGTGCGAGCAGCACGCCGCATTCCTCGAACGTCTCGCGGCATCCGGCGACGTGCAGGCCGATCGACAGCCTCGCATCGAGCGCGGTGCCGTCAGTGGCGATCAGGCGGCTGCCGCAGTGTTCCCGATGCTCCGGCAGCACTCGCGCCACCGTCTCCGGCGCAACGTCCGACTCGTCGAGCCGTCCGCCGGGAAAGACCCAGATATCGCCCATGAATGCGAGTTGCGCGGAGCGCCGGGTGAGCAGCACCTCGAGCGTCGAGCGTTCCTCGCGTAACAGGATGACGGTCGCGGCGGGCCGGATGGGAACGGGCGCAGACTCGGGGGCGCTCACGGTGCGTTGCCTGCTCGATCGCTCACGTGCAGGCTGACTCACACCAGCGCGGCGTCGAGCGTGATTTCAACGGTCGCGAGCGCCTTGGAGACGGGGCAGTTCTTTTTCGCATCGGCCGCGAGTTCGGCAAATCGCTGCGGCGTGATGCCCGGGATCTTCGCCCGCGTGTGGAGATCGATCTTCGGGATGCTGAAGCCGCCCGGCACCGGCTCCAGATGGACCGATGCCGTCGTCCGGATCTCGGTCGGCGCGATCTTCTCGCGCGCGAGCAGCGCGGTGAGCGCCATCGTGAAGCAACCCGCGTGCGCCGCGCCCAGCAGTTCCTCCGGGTTCGTTTCCTTGCCTTCTTCGAAACGGGCCTTGAACGTGTAAGGCCCGCGGAAGGCTCCGCTCTCGAGCGCGATCTCGCCCTGCGCCTTCCCGGAGACTGCCGATCCATACGGCGTCGGCCTTGCGAATGGTCATGTCTGGCTCCTTGGGTTCGGATGGGTGGCGGATTTGTTCGATCGTCGCGTCCGCAGGCGGTTCCCGACGAACTGTCCGCCGAAGTATGCCGCCACGAGAAAGGGCAGGGCGCCCCAGCGAAATGGCAGCCCCAGCACGTACCGGAGCGCGATGACCATCGGCACCGGCGCGTGGATGGCCACGAACCACGCGGGCGAGAACTTCCTGACGCCGCCCCGCCAGTACCCGAAAGGCAGGTTGATGGCGAACGTCACGGCGAGCGCGATGGCGTATTCGGTGAGCTGCGGCATGGGGTGCAAGCGTCGGTGAATCGCCGGCCCGGGTCAACGTGAATCGCCGCGCGCCCTGAAGGTGCAGTCGCAGCGCTGAGGGCGTGAGATTTCAGCCCGGCTTGCGGGCCGCGAAACGCAGCCGCACGTAGTCCGCAGTCCATTTGCCGTTCGGGTCGCACAGCACCGGTTGCAGCGACTGCAACAGTTCAGCCATGACGGCCTCGCGCTCAGCCTCGGCAAGCCAGCCGATCAGCGGCTCGCCGAACGCGGCAAGCCAGCCGCGGATGTCGCCGGGAAGCGGCGTGGGCCTCGGGAACAATTCGACGTGTTCGACGTGGAATCCCTGCCGTTCGAGCAGCTGCCGGTACTCCTCGCTGCTCGGGAAGTACCATGGATTGCGCATCGCGCGCCCGCGCGCCGCGAGCGCGGACTCGATGGCTCCGACGATCGACGCGATGTTGCCCTTGCCCCCCATCTCGCCGACGAAACGGCCGCCCGGGCGCAGTGCGCGCCACACGCCTTCGACGACACGAGCGGGATTGAGCATCCAGTGCAGCGCGGCATTCGAGAACACCGCATCGAACTCGCGATCGAAGGCCAGCGCATCGCCACTCGCGACGCGGGCGTCGATGCCGAGTTGCCGGGCGGCCGCCGCCATCTCCGGGCTCGCGTCCACGCCCACGATGTCGCAGCCCGACTGCTTGAGCTTCGCCGTGAGAGCGCCGTCGCCGCAGCCGAGGTCCAGGATGCGTTCGCCCGCCTGCGGTGCCAGCAATGCGACCACGGGCAGGCCGAGGTCGGACACGAATCGCGCGTTCTGCGCATACAGGGATGGATTCCAGTCGGGCCGAGTGGAGGCGCTCATCGGCCAGATATATCACGCGATCCGCATGCCGCCACAGGCTCTTCGCGGGTGCCCGCCGCGCGATGCTCCCGTGAAACGCCACGGCCCTGTCGTGAACCTCCCGGCGAGGGCGACTTCTAGGTACGCTGCGGCCATGGCATGTCGCGCCACAGGGGCGGAAAAATGCCCCGTTCCGTTCACGAGGAGCCGCAATGATCGACCGACGCGAAGCGCTTTCGATTTTGGGAGGGGCGGCCGCCGCGACGCTCGTGCCCGCCGGCGTTCGAGCCGCAACGACGAAGGTGTCGCCACTCGACGACGTCTTCAACGACTACGACGGCCTTGGGATTGCCGGCCTCGTGAAGTCCGGCAAGGTTGCACCCGCAGAACTGCTCTCGGCTGCCATCGCACGGCTCGAATCCGTCGAGGGCACGATCAATGCGGTGCCGGTGCGTGACGACGAGGCGGCCCGGCAACAGCTGGCCAGATTGAGCGCTGGCCCTTTTGCAGGTGTGCCGTTCCTGTTGAAGGATCTCGGTGTCGAGCTGGCCGGCACGCACACCACCTCCGGAAGCCGCTATTTCAAGGACTTCGTGGCCGGCATCGACAGCACGATCGTTGCGCGCCACAAAGCCGCGGGGCTGGTGATCTTCGGCAAGACCGCGAGTCCCGAGCTCGGGCTGACCGGCACGACGGAGTCGGTGTTGCATGGCGTGACCCGCAATCCATGGAACCTCGAGCGCACGGTGGGCGGTTCATCGGGTGGCGCCGCTGCGGTGGTCGCTGCGCGCGTCATTCCGATCGCGCATGCGAGCGACGGGGCCGGTTCCATTCGCACGCCGGCCTCGTGCTGCGGCGTTTTCGGTCTCAAGCCCACGCGTGGCCGGGTGCCGCTCGGCCCCACTCGGCTCGAGGGCTGGAATGGCCTGTCGACACAACACGCGGTGTCGCTGACCGTGCGCGACAACGCGGCATTGCTCGATGCGACCGCCGGGCCCGAAACCGGCTCGCCGTACATGGCGCCTCCCCAGAGTCGTCCCTACCTCGAAGAGGTGTCGACCCCTCCCGGCAAGCTGCGGGTCGCGCTCATCACCACGCCGACGTCGGGTTCGGCCGTCGATCCCGAGTGCATCCGGGCCGCGACTGAGGCTGCCCGGCTGCTGGAGAGCCTCGGGCACACCATCGAGGAGGCGCGATTCCCGATCGACCATGCAGCTGCGAATGCGGCGATGCTGGCGACGCTGGCGGTTTCCACGCGCAAGGCGCTGATCGAGCGCGAGCGGCAGTTGGGCCGGCCGGCGACGCCTGACGACGTCGAACTCGTGACGTGGCGGCTTGCGGAGATGGCGCGCAAGGTGGACGCGGTCGATTACGCGATGGCGCGCGACGTGTTCGCCGCAGCCGGCCGAGCCATGACGGAATTTCATCGCCGTCACGACGTCGTCCTGACGCCGACACTCGCGAAGCCGCCGGTGATGATCGGCGTGCTCAGCCTGAACCCGTCAGATTACGATGCCTACGTGCGTGATGTCACGACGTTCGGGCCGTTCACCGCGCTCTACAATATGACGGGACAGCCGGCGATGTCGGTGCCGTTGCATCGGACGCCGGACGGACTTCCCGTCGGTGTGATGTTTGCCGCGACGTACGGCAATGAGGCGCTCCTGTATCGCCTTGCTGGACAACTGGAGAAGGCCCGGCCATGGCGACAGCAGCGTCCGCCGCACGCGGTCGCGACGTGATCGGCGCGCACGCCGGATGAACGCGCATCGTGGACAATTGGAGGAAATGCCATGAACCGTCAGTTGCATACGGGAATCGTGGTCGTGGTCGCCGGCCTGTCGGCAGCGGCGGCATCGGGGGACGAAGCGTTCCGTTGCGGCAACAAGCTGATCGAGCCCGGCATGACGATCGACGAAGTGCAGCAGTTGTGCGGGCCGCCGACGAAGAAGGTCGACGAAGCGCATGACGTGCGCAGCGGCAATCGCGTCGTCGGAAAGACGACGGTCCATCGGTGGACCTACGAGTCCTACAGCACGACGCGGGTGCTGGTCTTCGACCAGGACACGCTGCAAGTCCATCGAGAACGAGTAACCGGCCGTGTGACTCGCCCGACTCGGCTCAGCCAGCTTTCGGCGGCGACAGGCGATTCGTGCTCTGCATGTCGATCATCCAGCCGGGGTATTCCTGAGGCAGGCGGCTGACGTCGTCGAGCGTTCGCAAGTCGTCGGCATCGAGCGTCACGGATGCCGCGGCGATATTGTCCTCGAGCTGCTCCATCGAGCGCGCGCCGATGATGACGGTCGAGACCCACGGCTTGGCGAGCAGCCACGCCAGCGCGATCTGCGCGACCGAGACACGATGCTTCTCCGCGATCGGCCTCATCGCATCGATGCAGCGGAAGGCGCGTTCCTTGTCGATCGGCGGGAAGTCGAACGTGGCGCGGCGGGTGCCGTCGGGCCCCTTGCCGTCGCGACCGGTCCTGCCGGCGAGCAGGCCGCCCGCGAGCGGGCTCCACACCATCAGGCCGAGCTTCTGGTCCTGCAGCAGGGGAACGACTTCGCGCTCGAGGTCGCGGCTGGCGATGGTGTAGTACGCCTGCACGCTTTCGAAGCGCGCCCAGCCCCGCTTGTCGGAAATCGCGAGCGCCTTCATCACCTGCCACGCGGCCAGGTTGCACAGTCCGATCGTGCGTACCTTGCCGGTACGTACGAGGTCGTTCAACGCAGAGAGCGACTCCTCGAACGGCGTGAGTGGATCGAAGCCGTGGATCTGGTACAGGTCGATGTAGTCGAGCTGCAGGCGCTTCAGGCTGGCGTCGACGGCATTCATCAGGTGATAGCGCGACTGGCCGCGGCCGTTCGGCGACGGGTCCATGGTGCCGGTGGCCTTGGTGGCGATCACGAGCTGGTCCCGCGGCAGCCCAAGGTCCTTGATGGCCTGGCCGAGCAGGGTCTCCGACTGGCCGAACGAGTACACGTTGGCCGTGTCGATGAAATTGATTCCGGCGTCGATGGCGCGCTTCACCTGGGCCGTCACCGCGTCCTGCTTGAGGCCGCCCATGACTTCCCAGAAGCCGGAACTGCCGTACGTCATGGTGCCGAGGCAGAGTTCGGAGACGTAGAGGCCGGTGCTGCCCAGCAGTCGGTATTTCATGGATGATGGTCCTCGGTGGAATTGTGGGCGTGTGGCGCAGGATACCGGAGAGCGGCGTGAGCGACTGGGACGAGGAGCTGGAGCGGGCCGTGCCGGTCGTGGTGCCGCACACCGAGCTTTCGGAGGACGCGCTGCGCGGCGTCATCGAATCCTTCGTCCTGCGCGAAGGTACGGATTACGGCGAGCGTGACGTCTCGCACGAGCAGAAGGTGGCCCAGGTGCTGCAACAGCTTGAGAAGGGGGAGGTGAGGATCGTTTTCGATCCGGCTGATTCGAGCGTCACGATCGTCGTGGCGAAGAGTGGTCGGGATGAGAGGATTTGAACCTCCGACTCCTACGTCCCGAACGTAGTGCTCTACCAGGCTGAGCTACATCCCGAAGCCGGTCACGGCCTGCGCCCCGACTAGTACGTCCGGGCCACCGCGAATTCCGCCAGCGCGCTGAGGGAGTCCCGAAATGCCGAATCGGGGAGTCGGCTGAGAGCCTCAACGGCGAGATCCTTCTCCCGCCGTGCGAGCCGCGCAGTGTACTCAAGGCCCCCCGACGATTCAATCGTGCGGGTGATTTGTTCCAGATCTTCCAGACCGCCGTTCTCGACGGCGATCCGCAACCGGGCGGTGTCCTCGATCGAGGAGTGGGCCATGGCGTAGATCAGCGGCAAGGTCGGCTTGCCCTCGGCGAGGTCGTCACCCAGGTTCTTGCCCAGTTCCTCGGCGGTGGCGGTGTAATCCAGCGCATCGTCCACCAACTGGAAAGCCGCGCCGAGGTGCCGGCCGTAGGTGATCATGGCCTGCTCGACCTCGGGGCCGGCCGCGGACACGATCGCCGCCACTTGCGCCCCAGCCTCGAACAACCGGGCGGTTTTGCGGTAGATGACCTCGAGGTACCGCTCCTCGGTCGTGTCCGGGTCGTGGGCGTTCATCAGCTGCAACACCTCGCCCTCGGCGATGGTGTTGGTCGCGTTCGCCATGACTTCCTGGATGCGCATGTCGCCGAGCGCCACCATCATCTGGAACGCGCGCGAATAAAGGTAGTCGCCGACCAGGACGCTGGCCTCGTTGCCGAAGACGCTGTTCGCCGTCTCGCGGCCGCGGCGCATGTCCGAGCCGTCGACGACGTCGTCGTGCAGCAGCGTCGCCGTATGGATGAATTCGATGATGGCAGCCGCCGCAATGTGCTTGTCGCCCCGGTGGCCGCAGGCGCGGGCGGCCAGCACCACGCTCAGCGGGCGCAAGCGCTTGCCGCCGCTCCCGATGATGTATTGCGAGATCTGGTTGACCAGCACGATGTCGCTGGCCAGGGACTCGACGATGGTCTGGTCGACTCGGCGCAGGTCGTCCGCGACGGGTCCCCGGATCTGTTCTAGTTGCATTCCTGCGACAAAATCATGGACTTAAGACCGGTCATGGTACCTTCCGGACGTGGGCGAGGGAATGGCCGGATTCGCGTAAGCGCTTGATTCGGAGCGCCCATCCCTCTAAAATCCCGCGTCTTTCTGCCGGGTCCCCCCGGCCTCCTTCTGGAGTGGAACAGTCATGTACGCGGTCATCAAGACGGGCGGCAAGCAGTATCGCGTCGCCGAAGGCGACGTGGTTCGCATCGAAAAGCTCGAAGCCGAGCCCGGTGCCGCCGTGGAATTCGACAAGGTCGTGCTGGTGGGCAAGGGCGTGGACGTCAAGATCGGCGTGCCGTTCGTCGCCGGCAGCAAGGTGTCCGGCACCGTGCAGAAGCACGGCCAGACCGACAAGGTGCCGATCGTGAAATTCCGCCGCCGCAAGCACTACCTGCGGCAGGGCACGCATCGCCAGCTTTACACCCAGGTCAAGATCACAGGCATCCAGGCCTGAGGCCTGGATCCCCAGCTCAGCAGGAGTCATTGAGAAATGGCACATAAGAAAGCAGGCGGCAGTACCAAGAACGGCCGCGAATCCGAGAGCAAGCGCCTCGGCCTGAAGAAGTTCGGCGGCGAGACCGTCGTGGCCGGCAACATCCTCGTCCGTCAGCGCGGCACGCAGTATCGCGCCGGCGACAACGTGGGCATCGGCACGGACCACACGCTGTTCGCGCTCGTGGACGGCAGGGTGCAGTTCAAGCGCAAGGGCATCGAACAGCGCGTGCACGTCAGCATCGAGCCGCAGGGCTGAGGCCCGCGGCCCTCGCGGCCGGGTTGAAAACGCAGAGCCCCGGCCGTGCCGGGGCTTTTGCTTTTCGGGGATCCCTCCATGAAGTTCGTCGACGAAGCCACGATCAAGGCGCAGGCCGGCAGCGGCGGACGCGGCATGGTGAGTTTCCGCCGCGAAAAGTTCATGCCGTTCGGCGGACCGAGCGGCGGTGACGGCGGCGACGGCGGTCACGTCTACCTCGTCGCGAAGAAGGGCCTCAACACGCTGGCCGACTTCCGCTACATGCGTACCTTCAAGGCGGGCAACGGCGAGCCGGGCGGCAGCGACGACTGCAGCGGCCGGGGCGGGGAGGATGCCGAGATCGTCGTGCCGGTGGGAACCGTCGTGTACGACGTCGACACCGAGGAGATGCTCGGCGATCTCACGGGGGACGGCGACCGCGTCATGGTCGCGCGCGGCGGCAAGGGCGGCCTCGGCAACCAGCGCTTCAAGAGCAGCACCAACCGCGCGCCGCGCAAGTCGACCCCGGGCACGGCGGGCGAGAAGCGTGAGTTGCGCCTCGAGCTGAAGCTCCTGGCGGACGTGGGCCTGCTCGGCATGCCGAACGCCGGCAAGTCGACGTTGATCGCGGCCGTTTCGGCGGCGCGCCCGAAGATCGCGGATTACCCGTTCACCACGCTGCACCCGAACCTCGGCGTCGTGTACGTCGGCCAGCACCAGAGCTTCGTGATGGCCGACATCCCGGGCCTCATCGAAGGCGCGGCCGACGGCGCCGGCCTTGGGATTCGTTTCCTCAGGCACCTGCAGCGCACGCGCCTGCTGCTGCACCTCGTCGACATCGCTCCGCCCGATCCGGAGGCTGACCCGGTAGTCGATGCGCGCGCCATCGCGGGCGAGCTCAAGAAGTTCAGCCCGGAATTGGCCAAGCGCGAGCGCTGGCTGGTGCTCAACAAGCTCGACCTGCTGCCGCCAGCGGAAGCGGACAAGCGCTGCAAGGACATCGTGCGTCGCCTGCGCTGGAAGGGGCCGGTGATGCGCATCTCGGGCGCGACGCGCACAGGCACGCAGGAACTCTGCCAGGCCATCATGCGGCGGCTCGACGAGATGGCGCGTGACGAGGCGGACGCTGCTGCCGCGGCCGAGGAAGAGTAGCTCTCGCCTCTCCCGCCTGCGGGAAAGGTCGCGCACAGCGCGGGTGAGGGTGCGGTTCACCTCTCCCGTTCACGGGAGAGGTCGCCCGAAGGGCGGGTGAGGGCGCTGTTCGAAAATGAAAAAGCCGGCTTCGAGCCGGCTTTTTCGTCGATCCAGGAACCCGGGCTTACTTGGCCGCGAGCGCCTTGATCTTGGCGTTCAGCTCACGCTTGTGGCGCGCCGCCTTGTTGCTGTGAATGATGCCCTTGGTCACCATCGTGTCGATCACGGGCTGTGCGGCCTTGAAGGCGGCGGTGGCGTCGGCCTTGTTGCCGTCGCCAATGGCGGTCAGCACCTTCTTGATCGAGGTGCGGAGGCGGGAACGGGCGGCCATGTTGTGGGCGCGACGCTTGACGTCCTGCCGGGCACGCTTTTCTGCGGACTTGATGTTCGCCACGGAATCGGTCTCCTGCGGACGGCGCCCCCGAGATGGGATGGGCCGACCGGTCGGTAAAAGAGCCGCGTATTTTGGCGATGCGGGTCCGGAAGGTCAAGTTTCCCTATGACAATGACCCTCACCCGGCGTGCCGCCGACCTCTCCCGCAAGCGGGAGAGGTGGTCGATTCCGTCTCCCGCTTGCGGGAGAGGGCTAGGGTGAGGGCGTCGATTCCCTCTCCCGCTTGCGGGAGAGGGCTAGGGTGAGGGCAGCTGCTCTCCGTTATCATGCGCCGCTCATGCGCACCCACCGACACGCCTCCCCGTGACCTTCCGTGAGGTAACCCCTTGAGCGGAGGCGGCTTCTTCCGCAGCACGTCCATCGTCGGTGGCCTGACCCTGTTGTCCCGGGTCACGGGCCTGCTGCGCGACATGGTCTATTCAAGGATGTTCGGCGCCGGCGTCCTGATGGACGCGTTCCTCGTCGCCTTCAAGATTCCGAACTTCATGCGCCGCCTGTTCGCCGAGGGTGCGTTCTCGCAGGCCTTCGTGCCGGTGGTCTCCGAATACAAGGTGCAGCGCACGCACGACGAGGTGCGCGAGCTCGTCGACGGCGCGATGGGGACCATGGCGTGGTTCATGTCGGTGGTCACGATCATCGGCATCATTGCGGCGCCCGTGTTCGTGCTGCTCTTCGCGCCGGGCTTCCACGCGGACCAGGGCAAATTCGACCTCACGGTCGAAATGCTCCGCTGGACCTTCCCCTACCTGTTGTTCATCTCGCTGGCGTCGCTGGCCTCGGGCGTCCTCAACAGTTACCAGCGATTCACCGTGCCGGCGCTGATGTCGACGCTGATGAACCTCGTGATGATCGGGTTCGCCGCATGGATCGCGCCGCGCTTCGAGCAGCCGGGCGTCGTGCTTTCGGTAGGCGTGTTCGTGGCGGGTGCAGTGCAACTCGCCTTCCAGTTGCCGGCAATGGTGAGGCTGGGCCTGCTGCGCCGGCCGCGCTGGCGGTGGGGCGACGCGGGCGTGAAGAAGATCGGCCAGCTCATGCTGCCGGCGATTTTCGGCTCGTCCGTTTCGCAGGTGGCGCTGCTGCTCGACACGCTGATCGCATCGTTCCTCGTGACCGGCAGCATCTCGTGGCTGTACTACGCCGATCGCCTGATGGAGTTTCCGCTCGGCGTGTTCAGCGTGGCGCTCGCGACGGTGATCCTGCCCGGCCTGTCGGCGCATCACTCCGCGCAGTCGGTCGAACGCTTCGCGGCGACGCTCGACTGGGCGCTGCGCCTCACGGTCGTCGTCGTCACCCCGGCCACCGTCGCGCTGATCGTGCTGGCCGGGCCGCTCACCGTGGCGATCTTCCATTACGGCGAGTTCGACGCGCAGGACGTGCGCATGTCCGCGCTGGCCGTGATGGCGTTCTCCAGCGGACTGATGGGCTTCAGTCTCGTGAAGGTGCTCGCGCCCGGGTTTTTCGCGCGGCAGGACACGCGCACGCCGATGCGCATCGGCATCCGGGCGCTTGCGGTGAACATGGCGCTCAACCTTTTCATCGTGCTGCCGATGGCGTTCAACAGCAAGCAGCCCGGCCTGCACGCCTTCCTCGCGCTCAACATCGGCATCAGCGCCTGGTACAACGCCTACATGCTGTATCGCGGGCTGCGCCGGGAGCACGTGCTGCATCACGCACCGGGCTGGCGGCCGATGCTGGTGCAGGTGGTCGCGGGCAACGTGCTGATGGGGCTGTTCCTCTGGTACGTCGCCGGCAGCACCGAGCGCTGGATGGCGATGCACACGCTGCAGCGCATGGAATGGATGGCGCTGCTGGTGATCGGCGGCGCAGGGATCTATTTCGGCGTCCTGTACGTGCTCGGCATGCGGATCGGGCACCTGCGGGTGCGCAGCGTCGGGCCGATCCCGCCGCGCAACGCCTGAGGCGGCGCCGCCATGCAACTGATCCGGGGAATCCACAACCTGCGCGAGCGGCATCGCGGCAGCGTCGTCACGATCGGCAACTACGACGGCGTGCATCGCGGGCATCAGCACCTGCTGGCGGCCGTCCGGGAGAAGGCGAGGGCGCTCGGATTGCCGGCGACGGTCGTGACGTTCGAGCCGACGCCGCGCGAATACTTCGAAGGGGAGACGGCTCCCTCGCGCCTGATGCGGCTGCGCGAGAAGGTCGAAGCGCTGCCGCTCTACGGCATCGATCGTGCGGTGATCCTGCGCTTCGATCGCCGCATGCAGAACATCAGCGCGCAGGAGTTCGTCGACCGGTTGCTGGTGGGCGGCCTCGGCACGCGCCATCTCGTCGTCGGCCACGATTTCCACTTCGCCCGCAAGCGCGAAGGCAACATCGAGACGCTGCGCGAGCAGGGCGCGCGGCACGGGTTCTCGGTCGAGGAGGTCGGGCGGTTCCTCGTCGACGGCGAGCGCGTCAGCAGTTCGCTGGTGCGCGAGGCGCTCGGGCGAGGCGACTTGCAGCGAGCACAGTCGCTGCTCGGGCGTCCGTACCGCATTGCCGGGCGCGTGCGTCGCGGTCAGCAACTCGGCCGCAAGTTCGGTTACCCCACCGCGAACCTGGCCCTGCACCGCAAGGTGGTGCCGCTCTGTGGGGATCTTCGCGGTGCGGGTCAGCGGGGGCGGGCTGGTCGACCACCCTGCAGTCGTCAGTCTCGGCACGCGGCCGACGATCAACGGGACCGACCCGCTGCTCGAAGTCCACGTGTTCGAGTTCGACGGCGACCTGTATGGCAAGTACCTCGACGTCGACTTCGTCCAGCGCCTTCGCGACGAGCGGAAATTCGAGTCGCTCGACGCGCTGGTCGAGCAGATGCATAAGGACGCCGCCCAGGCCCGCGCATTGCTCGGGATCTGATTGCCCTCACCCGCTTCGCACCCTCACCCGGCCTGACGGCCGACCTCTCCCGCAAGCGGGAGAGGTAGGGACCGATGCCGCAAGCGGGAGAGGTGACTTTTTCTGGATTAAATCTCTGAATTCGTTCAAAATTTCAGGTTCGCTCAGCGATCAGCAGTGAATCCGCGCCCCCGATGTCCGACTACAAGAACACCGTCAACCTGCCCGAGACCGCCTTTCCGATGAAGGGCGACCTCGCACGTCGCGAGCCCGAGATGCTCGCCTGGTGGGACGAGCACCGCATCTACGAAAAGTTGCGCGCCGCGGCCAGGGACCGTCCGAAGTTCATCCTTCACGACGGTCCGCCGTATGCGAACGGCGCGATCCACATCGGCCACTCGGTCAACAAGATCCTCAAGGACATCATCGTCAAGTCGCGCACCCTCGACGGCTATGACGCGCCGTACGTGCCCGGCTGGGATTGCCACGGCCTGCCGATCGAGCACGCGGTGGAGAAGGTGCGTGGCCGCGACGCCAAGAACCTCGACGCCAAGGCGTTCCGCCAGGCGTGCCGGGAGTTCGCGCTCGAGCAGATCGACGTGCAGCGCAAGGATTTCATCCGGCTCGGCGTGATGGGCGACTGGGCCCACCCCTACATGACGCTGGCGCCGCGCTACGAGGCCGAACAGCTGCGTGCGTTCGCGCAGATCATCCGCAACGGGCACCTCTACAAGGGCTACAAGCCCGTGCACTGGTGCCTCGATTGCCGCTCGGCCCTGGCCGAGGCCGAGGTCGAATACGAAGAGCGCACGTCGCCCTCGATCGACGTCCGGTTTGCAGTGATCGACCGGGCCGATCTCGCGAAGCGCGTCGGCGGCTCGGCGCTGCCCGGCGGCCGGGCGAGCGTCGTGATCTGGACCACCACGCCGTGGACGCTGCCGGCCAACCAGGCCGTGGCGGTGCATCCCGAGTTCGATTACTCGCTGCTGGCCGTCGACACGGGCCACGGCGAAGAGATCCTGATCCTCGCGTCGGAACTCGCGCCGTCCGTGCTGAAGCGCGCAGGCATCGGCTCGTCGCGCGAGATTGCGCGCGTGAAGGGCGAGGCGCTCGAGCACCTGCAGCTGCGCCATCCGTTCTACGAACGCACGGTGCCCACGATCCTCGGCGAGCACGTCACGCTCGAGAGCGGCACGGGTGCGGTGCACACGGCGCCGGGCCACGGCCAGGAAGACTTCGTCGTCGGCAAGAAGTACGGCCTGCCCGTCGACAATCCGGTCGGCAGCGACGGCCGCTTCCTCGCGGCGACGCCGCTGTTCGCGGGCGAGAAGGTGTTCGACGCGAACAAGCACGTCGTCGAGGTGCTCGGCGAGCGCGGCGCGCTGCTGCACCACGAGCCGTTCCGCCACAGTTATCCGCACTGCTGGCGCCACAAGACGCCGGTGATCTTCCGCGCGACCCCGCAATGGTTCATCAGCATGGAGCAGGCGGGCCTGCGCAAGGCCGCGCTCGAGGAGATCGGCAAGGTCGAGTGGACGCCCGGCTGGGGCGAGCAGCGCATCTACAGCATGATCGAGGGCCGCCCGGACTGGTGCATCTCGCGCCAGCGCACCTGGGGCGTGCCGCTCTCGTTGTTCACCCACAGGCAGACCGGCGAACTGCACCCGGATACGCCCGCACTCGTCGAGCGTGTGGCCGCGCTCGTCGAAACCGCCGGCATCGACGCCTGGTGGGAGCTCGACCCGCAGTTGCTCCTCGGCGAGGAAGCGGCGCATTACGAGAAAGTCACCGACATCATGGACGTGTGGGTGGACTCCGGCGTTTCGCACCACTGCGTCTCGAAGCTGTTCCCGGAGATCCGCACGCCGGCCGACCTTTATCTCGAGGGCTCGGACCAGCACCGCGGCTGGTTCCACAGTTCGCTGCTCACGTCCGTCGCGCAGAAAGGCCACGCACCCTACAAGGGCGTGCTCACCCACGGCTTCACCGTGGACGAGAAGGGCCGCAAGATGTCGAAGTCGCTCGGCAACGTCATCCTGCCGCAGAAGGTGATGAGCACGCTCGGCGCGGACATCCTGCGCCTTTGGGTCGCGGCCACCGATTACGCGAACGAGATCAGCGTGTCGGACGAGATCCTGAAGCGCACCTCGGATTCGTACCGCCGCATCCGCAATACCGCGCGCTTCCTGCTCGGCAACCTGGCCGGCTTCGATCCCGCGAAGGATGCAGTGCCGTTCGAGCAGATGATCTCGCTGGACCGCTGGGCGCTGGAGCGCACCCGCGTGCTGCAGGAGGAGATCGTCGCCGCGTATCGCAGCTACGATTTCCATCTCATCTACCAGAAGCTGCACAACTTCTGCGTGGTCGACCTGGGCGGGTTCTATCTCGACGTGATCAAGGACCGGCTCTACACGACGCCAGCCCGCGGCCTGCCGCGCCGCTCCGCGCAGACGGCGATGTACTGGATCGCCGACGCGATGGCGCGCTGGCTCGCGCCCATCCTGTCGTTCACTGCGGAAGAGATCTGGCGCTTCCTGCCGGGGACGCGCGCCGAATCGGTGTTCCTCGAAACCTGGGCGAAGTTGCCGGCGATCGCCGCCGATGCGGCGGGTATCGACTGGCCGAAGGTGCTCGAGGCGCGTGCGGCCGTGCTGCGCGAACTGGAGCGTTTGCGCGTGGCCGGCGAGATCGGCGCGCCGCTCGACGCGGTGGTCGATCTCTACGGCACGCAGCAATGGCGCACCGCGCTCGAGCCGCTCGGCGACGAACTGCGATTCGTGCTGATCACGTCGGAAGCCCGCGTGGACAGCCTCGAGCAGCGGTCGGCCGAGGCGGTGGCTGCCGACGCCGAAGGCAAGAGCGGACTGTGGCTGCACGTGCGCCCGTCGCAGGCGACGAAGTGCGTCCGCTGCTGGCACAGGCGCGACGATGTCGGCAGCGTGGCCGCGCATCCCGAACTCTGCGGCCGCTGCGCGGTCAACCTGGATGGAGCTGGGGAGGTCCGCCGATTCGCATGAGCACCTCGAACGAACAACGACCGACGGCCGCGGCCGATCCGCCCGCACCGCACACCTCCACGATCACGTGGCTGACGCAGCGCACGCATCCGGCGGCGTGGTTGTGGCTGTCGGTCGCGGTGATCGCGCTGGACCAGGCGACGAAGTTCCTCGTCACCCGCTTCCTCGAGCTGTACGAGCGCGTGGAAGTGCTGCCGGTTCTCGATTTCACGCTGCTGCACAACACCGGCGCGGCGTTCAGCATCCTGGCCGGCGCTTCCGGCTGGCAGCGCGGGTTTTTCATCGCGCTCGGTTCCATCGTGAGCGTCGCGCTCGTCGTCTGGCTGTGGCGCCTGCCGCGCGGGGAGCGGCTGCTGCCGATTTCGCTCGCGCTGATCGTCGGCGGCGCCGTCGGCAACGTGATCGACCGCGTCGTGCACGGGTACGTCGTCGACTTCATCCATGCCCACTGGGGCGGGGCGTACTTTCCCGCGTTCAACATCGCCGACAGCGCCATCACGATCGGTGCGGTGCTGCTGATGCTCGACGCGTTCCGCGAGAAGCGCCCTCACTAGCGCCCGTCTGATGCGCATCCTCCTCGCCAACCCCCGTGGATTCTGTGCCGGCGTCGATCGGGCGATCGACATCGTGGAGCGCGCGGTGGAGCTGTTCGGCGCGCCGATCTACGTGCGTCACGAAGTCGTCCACAACAGGTTCGTCGTCGACCGCCTGCGCAAGCTCGGCGCCGTGTTCGTCGAGGAACTGGACGAAGTGCCCGACTCGGCCACCGTCATCTTCAGCGCACACGGTGTCTCGAAGGCAGTGCAGTCCGAGGCGCGACGCCGCGGCCTGCAGGTGTTCGACGCGACGTGCCCGCTCGTCACCAAGGTGCACATGGAGGTCTCGCGCTACGCCCGCGAGGGCCTCGACGTGATCCTGATCGGGCACGAGGGGCATCCCGAGGTCGAAGGCACGATGGGCCAGTTCGACGAGACACATGGCGGGCGCATCAGCCTCGTCGAGGATGCAGGCGACGTGGGCCAGCTCGACGTGCGCGACCCATCGCGCGTCGGCGTGGTCACGCAGACGACGCTCTCCGTCGACGACACGGCCGACGTGCTCGACGCGCTCAAGACGCGCTTCCCGACGCTCGCCACCCCGCGCAAGGAAGACATCTGCTACGCGACGCAGAACCGCCAGGACGCCGTGAAGAAGCTCGTGGCGAACTGTGACGTGGTCATCGTCGTGGGCTCGCAGACCAGCTCGAATTCCAATCGCCTGCGCGAGATCGCCGAGAAGGCCGGCATTCCCGGCTACCTGGTCGACGGGCCGGACGACCTGCAACGCGAGTGGTTCGAGGGCAAGGCGGCGGTCGGCGTCACGGCCGGCGCATCGGCTCCGGAGTTGCTCGTGCAGCGCGTGGTCGGGCGCCTGCGCGAGTGGGGCGGCGAGGGGCCGCAGGAGATCGTCGGTCGCGAAGAGAACGTCGTCTTTGCGCTGCCGCGCGAACTGCGCGCGGCCGCAGGAACCTAGCGCCGGCCTTCAGCGGTCCCAGCACTCGCGGTCGGTCCGCACATCGGCATCGTCGCGGGCGGATTTTTCTCCCGACGACCTCAGCTCGAGGACCCGGCACATGCGATCGGCGCTTTGCGCCGTTCCCGCGGCGCGAGTCGCCGTGGCCACCCACGCATCCGTATCGGCGGCCGTCACGGCGATCGCGTAGTAACCGCGCTCGCTGCGGGCCGCAAAGCGCAGCGTGACGGGGCTGCAGGCCGTCGCCCGGTCGGGGTCGAGCGTCGTCGCGTAGGTGTGGCACTGCAGGTAGAGCTTTTCCTGGGCAGCGGCCAGCGAAAGCAGCGCGGTCCGCGCCTCGGTGCGGTTCGCGCGCAGCACGTAGCCGCGGTAACTCGGCACCGCGATCGACAGGAGCAGGCCCGCGATTACAACGACCACGAGCAATTCGATGAGCGTCAGGCCGCGGGCGCGTTCATTCCGCATCTTTCTGCGCCCATCCGCTGCGCACCGGCGCGTAGGACGCAAGGCTTGGGCACCCGGCCCCGCCCGACGCGCACCTCTCGGGGACCAGCACGTAAAAGCCCTGCGTGTGGACGTCCTCCGCGTCGCGCGACGAGCGGCCGGTGGCCTCGGCGATGAAATGCAGGGCCGCGACCCCCGGCCCGAGCGCGGCGCCATCGGGAACCGCCGAACTGCCGGCACTGGTGTCGTAGTACAGGCGGTAACGATACGTGTCCGTCGTCGTCCCGGGCACCATGGCATCCGCGCCCGAGCCCGGCCCGAGCTTCGGGCGGGACAGCGTGTAGGCGGTGCTGAGATCCGGCGCGCGCAGCGCTTCCTCGATGCCGAACTCGGCAGCCTGGAACGCACGCTCCTGGTGCTGGAAATTGGCCGCCATGCGCAGTTCCAGCGTGGCCATCACCATCGCCGAAGCGCCGAGCATGTTCAGCACGAGCAGGAGCAGCAGGCCGATGACGAGCACCGTGCCGCGTTCCTGCGCGGGGCTCGGGGCTGCGACGAAGCGCCGTTGCCGTGCGGTCCTCATGGCGGGGCGTTCCTCAACTGGATCGTGGTGGCGACCAGCAGGCGGCGGTGGTGATCGCGTGGTGCGGTGAAACGTCGGTCCGCATAGGCGTAGGTGGTCGCATCGGAGAAGGCGGGATCGATCTCCTCTGCGCGCAGCCGAAGCCAGATGCGGACCGAAACCGGCGTGCTGCCGGCCGGTACGGCCCCGGGATTGGCGTAGAGGTCCGCGCTCGTGTCGCCGTCGGAGTCGACGCCGACCTGGAACTGCAGGTCTTCGATGCCCGGCAGCACTTCTTCCTCGCCGATCGCGGGGCCTGCGACGAGTGTCTTGCGCCGCAAGGCCGGATAGCCGTTTGCAACGCTCGAATTGCGGCTGACGTAGTACGCGTTCACGAGCATCTGGCGCGTGTCGGCGAGGGGCGGTTGTCCGGCGGGGTCGCTGGTGGCGAAGCCTGCAGGCAGCGTGTTCGAGACCTGGCTCGGGACGAATACCTGGCCGCCCGTGCGCGACGTGACGACCAGCACCTGGTTGCGATTGGCCGCGGCGATGGTGGCCGACTGCGGCGTGATGCGCTGCGCGCTTGCGCGGCGCACGATGAGCACGTCCGATCCGATGGCGGCTCCGCCGCCCGAGGCCGCGCAACTCGCCCCGTACCCATTGTTGTAGCCGGCGACGTAGTGCGTCACGTCCGTCACCCAGGTGCCGCCGCACGTCGCGGGGAAACTCGATGCGGGGTTGATCGTGACCAGGTCCGCGCGGTTCGTCAGTCCCCAGTAGTTGGCCATGCGCAGGTCCTGCTCGATCACGGCGAGCGCGTAGCGGGCGTTCTCCTGCAGCCGCGCCGCGGCCGCGTTGGCGTCGTAGATGTCGCGTGCCTTGGCGTATGCCGCCAGCGCGCCGCCGATGACCAGCAGTCCAACCAGCATGGCGACCATGAGTTCCACCAGGCCGAAACCCACGCAGGACCGGCCGCAGGGAGCCGACGTGCGCTTCATGCCTGCACCGTCATCGACACGCTCGCGAACGACGCGTCGCCCGACTGTCGCCACCGCAACGTAATCGAGTATGCGCGGGCGCCCGGGGCACCTGCCGACGCGACGATCACCCGCGTTTGCGCTTCGGGCAGCGTGGCGGCGACCTCGGTCTGCCAGGCGTACAGGTCGACTGCCGCCATGGCCGAGGCGGAGCACTCGCCCACAGCGGTGCACGGCAGTGTGGGACGTTCGACGACCGCCCCCGCAGCCAACGCATACGCCGCGCCTCCCGCCCGGTTGGCCCGGATGCGATCCGCGAGATCGGCCAGCAGGGCTGTCGCCGCGGTGTGCTGCAGTGCCATGCGGCTGCCCTGCAGTCCGCCGAGGGCGAGCGAAGCCACCCCGAGCAGGCCGAGGGTGAGCACCAGCATTGCCGCAAGGACCTCGAGCAGCGTGAACCCCGCCGCCCGGGTGCCCAAGAGCGACCAGCGAACCGTTCTCAGCCGCATGACAGCGCCCCGCCCGAAGACGATCGATCCGAGATGCGGGGGCGGCCGGTCTGGCTGACGATCACGGCCCGGGCGGCTCCGCTGCCCCGGGGATCGCAAAAGGTGACCGTGGCCGTGACGCCGCTCTGGCCAAAGGCGCGGAACGACAAGGTCGTGCGGTTCGAGGCGATGCGCCCGCCGTCCCAGGCCGGATAGGCCCGCAGCAGGGGTTCCCCGGCGTCCCGGACGGCGGGCGAATCGCGGTCCAGGTTCGCGAACACGATCCAGCCGCCCTGCCAGGAAGTCCCGGCTGCGCAACGAGCGCCGTCCGGGCTCGGGCACAGACTAACGACCCCGTTGCGCTTGATTGCCTCGCTGCGGGCCAGGTGGACGGCCTGGACGAACCCATTGACCTCCTGGGTGCGGGCGGCATTGAGGGCGATCTCCCGGAAGGAAGGCAAGGCCCAGCCGGCCACGCCTGCCAGGATGGCCAGGGCGCACATCAGTTCGGGCAGCGTGTATCCGTGTTGGCGGGGACATTCCATGGTCGCTCCTCCTCAAGGGAAATGGATCGCTGGAGGGGGAGGCTAGGCAGCCGGCGTGCGCGTGTCAGCCGCATTTTTTCAGGTATTTCCCCGGATTCGTGGTGACCCCCGCACCCACCCGTATAATGCGCAGCCATGACATTCGATATCCGAACGGAAAGTCCCGGCACTGCCTACGTCCGGCAACTGCTCGAGCAGAGCGGCATTCGTCCCACGGCGCAGCGGCTGAAGGTGGCCGAAGTGCTGCTGGCGGCGCCACGCCATCTGACCGCGGAACAGTTGCTCGGAACGTTGCGTCAGTCTCCCGGCCGCGTGTCGAAGGCCACGGTCTACAACACGCTCAAGCTGTTCGTGGACCACGGCCTGGCGCGCCAGATCCATCTCGATCCGGACCGCTGCGTCTACGACTCGAAGATGGCACCGCACCATCACTTCCAGAACATCGACACCGGCGAGATGACCGACATCCGCCCCGACGATCTGGAGTTCGCGCGGCTGCCGCCGCTGCCTCCGGGCACGGAGATCGAGAGCGTGGACGTGGTCATCCGCGTCCGCAAAACGGCCTAGCTTCCTTCGCCCGGGGCGAATCCGTATACTGCGCGCCCCGTGCCGGAGTAGCTCAGCTGGTAGAGCAATCGCTTCGTAAGCGATGGGTCGGGGGTTCGAGTCCCTCCTCCGGCACCAGGCCCCCGCGCGACCATCGAGTCCAGTAGCATCGCGGGTGTCCACCTCCGGGCTCCCGACAGCGGTTTTTCCGTGTTTCGCCTCCTGACGATCCTGCCGTTCCCAGTCCTGCGCGTGCTGGCCGCGTTCGTCGCGTTCTGGGTGCGCGTGCTCGGCTGGCGACGCGGCCTCGTGGACGGGTATCTGGCGCGATGCCTTTCCGATCGCACCGCGGCTGAGCGCAAGCACGTCGCGTCGGGCTTTTACCGCTACCTCGGCGAGCTGGTCGCCGAGGTCTTCCACGGCCCGCGGATCGCGCAGGCGGAGCTCGAAGCGCGCGTGACGCTCGACAACCCGGAGGTCGTGCAGTCGCAGCTCGATGCCGGCAAGCGGGTGCTGATCCTCGCGGCTCACCACTGCAACTGGGAGTGGCTGCTGCTGCGTTGCTCGACCGCATTCAGCGAACCGCTCTGGGCGGCGTACAAGCCGCCGACGCTCGCATCCGGCGACCGCGCGTTGAAGCGGATGCGCACGCGCTTCGGCGCCACGCTGGTGCCCGCGAAAGAACTCGTGCAGTCCCTCCTCGAACGGCGCGGCAAGGTGCGGCTGCTCGCGATGAACGCCGACCAGTCGCCCGCGGCCTCGAACGAGCAGCAGACGTGGCTGCCGTTCTTCGGCCAGGAGACGGCGTTCTATCGCGGGCCGGGCTGGATCGCCTCGAAGATGGGTTATGCAGTGGCCTTCGCGGCCATGCGCCGTGTCCGCGAAGGGCATTACGCCGTGCGCTTCGTGCCGCTCACCGGAGCGGAGCGGATCAAGGACCCCGACGACGTGCTGGTCGCGTACGTGAGCGCACTGCAGGCGCACGTGCACGAACATCCCGTGGAATACTTCTGGGCGTACAAGCGCTGGAAGCGTGGGAAGCGGTTGTATGACAACTGAGCCAGCGCCGGGCGCGGGCTCTTCACCTCTCCCGCCTGCGGGAGAGGTCGCGCGCAGCGCGGGTGAGGGTTCGTCACCTCTCCCGCTTGCGGGAGAGGTCGCCCGGAGTGCGGGTGAGGGCCTTCGCCTGAGGCTCTACTATTTCCTGTTCGGCATGATCTCCACGCTCGTCGTGCGCATCGGCGGATTCCGTCGCAAGGTCACGCGCCAGAACCTTGCGCGCTCGTTTCCGGACCTGCCCGAGTCGCAGCGGCGCGAGATCGAGCGAAATTACGTGCGGCGCCAGGCCGAGATCTTCGCGGAGGTCCTCTACGGCGGACACATCACCGCCGAGGAATTGCGCAGCCGCGTGACCATCGTGAATCCCGAGCTGCTCGCGAGTGCGCAGCCTCCGCGACCGGTCGTCATCGCGGGCGCGCACCACTGCAACTGGGAGTGGATGCTGCTGCGGTTGTCGCTCGAACTCGGTCCGCGCCTGATGGGCCTCTACAAGCCGCTCAAGAACACGCGCGTCGACGCGTTCTTCAAGGGCATGCGCTCGCGCTTCGGGGCGCGGATGATCCCGGCCAAGGCGGTGCTGCAGGAGCTGGCGCGATTCCGCGAGGCGGGCGCCATCGGCCTCGTTGCCGACCAGGTGCCGAAGACCAGCCCCGAGAAGCACTGGCTCGAGTTCCTGCACCAGGACACGGCGTTCTACATGGGGCCGGAGCTGCTGGCGCGGGCGCTGCGCACGCAGGTGATCTGCGTGCAGATGCATCGCCGCGGGCGAGGGCGTTATTCGATCGAGTTCACCGCGCTCAACGAGCCGGGCGAGAAGCTGCCGACCGGGACGCTCACCGAGCGCTACGCCCGCCACCTCGAGACGCTGATTCGCGAGGATCCTGCCGGCTGGTGGTGGGGCCACAAGCGCTGGAAGCTCAAGCGCCCTGTCTACTGAAGCTTCGACTCGAGGTGCTTCGCGAGCTCGGCGATGGTCGGGAAGTCGAAGAGCTCCGTGAGGTCCACGACCCCGGGATACAGCTCGTCGATCTTCTCGTGGATCTGGATGAGTGTGAGCGAGCTTGCCCCGACGTCGAAGAGGTTATCGTCGACGTCGATGTGCTTGCCCGGCATTGCGTCGTCCACGATCGCCTTCAGCTGCAGTTCGATTCGCCCGCCGGCGGCGCGTCCGTGCCCGTGCAGTTCGCTCCAGGCCCGGTCGTAGGCCGCGATCTCTTGGGCAAACTCCCCGTTCTCGAGCGCTTCCGCGAGCGCGTTGCGCTGGAGCTTGCCGCTCGTCGTCTTCGCGATGCGCTTCACCGGCACCACGCGCGCCACTTCGACGCCCGCATGCTCGTTGACGAGGTGCATCGCGCGGGTCGAGAGGCCGATGAATTCCTTGATGTCGCCGCGATGGAGCACGAACAGCACCAGTTCGTCGGCCGGCGAGCCCTGCATGCGCGCACCAGCGGCGACGACCTTGCCGAGTTCCAGGCCCGGCTCGGCCTGCAGGAGCGCTTCGAGATCGTGGGGGTAATAATTCTGGCCGTTGACGAAGATGATCTCCTTCGCGCGGCCCGTGACGTACAGCTCCCCGTCGTGCTCGAGTGCGAGATCGCCCGTGCGCAGCCAGCCGTCCGCCGTGAACGCCGCGGCGTTGGCCTCCGGGTTCTCGAAATACCCGCGTGTCACGTTGTCGCCGGCGATGAGCAGGTGGCCCACGACATCCGGCGGCACCTGCGCGCCAGAGTCATCCACCAGCCTGACCTTCGCGTACGGAATCGCGCGGCCCTCGCACATGATCCTGAGCCCGGTGGGTTCGCCATCCGCGAGGAAGCGGGCGCGCGACCCGACGCCGAGCGAACGACGATCCACGGTGACGTACTTGTACATCGAGCCGAGCGCGGGGAAGGCGATGGCGAGGGAGGCCTCGGCGAGTCCGTACACCGGGAACATCGTGCCGCGCTGCAGGCCGTACGGCGCCATGCGTTCGAGGAACTCCTCGGCCAGCTCGACCGAAATCGGTTCCGCCCCGTTGAACATCAGCCGCACCTTGTCGAGGCGCACGTCGTCCAGCGTCTTGTCGCCGAGCGCACGCAGACAATGCCGGTAGCCGAAGTTCGGCGAGCACGTGACCGTGACGCCCTTCTCCGACGACCACTTGAGCCACATGAGCGCGCGGCGCACGAAGAGGTCGGTGGGCATCAGGTGCTGCTGCACGCCCGCGTACATCATGAAGAGGTGAAAGCCGATGAGGCCCATGTCGTGCGTAAGCGGCATCCAGCTCAGCGAGACGTCGTTCTCGTCGAACCCGGCGCCCTGGCGGGAGCCCTCGGCATTCGCGAGGATGTTGCCGTGCGTGAGCACGACGCCCTTCGGCTCGCTGGTGGAACCCGATGAGAACTGGATGAACGCCGTGTCGGCCGAGGCCAGGCGTGCCGGGGTGCCCTCGCGGGAAATGTCGTCGAGCTGGTCGATGAGGAACGTGCGCGGCTTGAGCGCCGTCCACGCCTGCGGCTCGCCGATCGTGGCCGCGAAGGTCGCGAGGCGTTCGCGCAGCTTCTTGTCCGTGTACAGGAACGGCGAGCCGAGCTGCTTCGCGATGCGCAGCAGCTTGTGCTTGTGTTCGTCGCTGATGCCGACGGCGACGGGCACGGGGACGATGCCGCCATAGAGGCAGGCCCAGTACGCGTCGATGAACTGCTCGTTGCTCGCAACGTGCAGGATCAGCTTGTCGCCCTGCTTCGCGCCGATGCGCTGCAGGTGGTGCAGGATGCCGAGCGCGCGCCGGCGCAGCTCGGAGAGCTTCAGCGTCTTCTCGGCGCCTTCGCCTTCCAGGTATACGATCGCGCCCGGGCCGCGAGCGCGGTCGTCGAGCATCTCGGGAAGCGTCTGGTACTTGATCATCGTTTCTCGACTCGCATGTAACGGTCCTTCGCGGTCCGCAGCCTGACGCGGTCCCTGTGGTCACCGCAGATGGAATGTACGTGCGCACGTGCCGCCGGGCGCGCGGCGATCGTTGCGTGGGTGGTCACGATGGCCGACTGGCGTCGAGGGGTCGGACGGACGGAGAATCCCTGTCAGTGAGCGCCGTCATCGTACTACACGCGGGTTTTTCGGGCCATTTGGCACCGGCGGCCAGGGCTGCCCTGCCGTCGCGCTCCGGTGTGCGGCCGACCGGCGAGGTCAGGATTGGGCGGGTTCCGCCAATGCCTGGCGCGCCTGTTCCTTGAGCGCGAGCAGCCGGTCCGCCATCTCGACCTGCATGCGCGCCAGCGCCTGCGCATCCATGGCGCGCGGCAGCTTGACCGGCTCGCCGTACGCGATCACCACGCGGCTGAACGGCAGCGGCAGTTCGAAGCGATCCCAGGTCTTGAACGTCCACGTGCGCGACGCGGCCACGCTGACGGGCAGGATCGGCTTGCCGGTGATCTGCGAGAGCACGATCGCGCCCGGCTTGAACTCGTGGGCCGGACCGCGCGGGCCGTCGGGCGTGATCGCGGGCGAGACCTGCTCCTTGACGATGGTCTCGTAGAAGTCGCGCAGCGCCCGCGCGCCCGTGTGGCTCGACGAGCCGCGAATCACGTGGCCGCCGACCTTTTCCACGAGCATGGCGGGCGCGGTGCCGTCGACCGACGGGCTGATGAGGAATCCGACCTTGAGGCCGTCCCGCCGCAGGTCGAGCAGGGCGCGCACCCCGAACACGATGTCCTGGTGCCAGTACACGGGGATCACCGACTTCGAGGCGTAGACCGCCGCGCGTGCGGCGTCGAGCCCCACGATGCGATGGACGCGGCACGTCGCCCAGAACATGCGCACCAGCCACCAGCCCGCGACCACCGCGACGCGATACATGAGCATGCGAGCCGGCGTCAGGCGCCGCCGGCCCTTGCCGATCTTGCGGTAGAGCGTCTTGCGCGGCGGCTCCGCAGACGCTTCGTCGTCTTGCGGTTCGCTCATAGCCGGCAGGTTTCGTCGGGGCAGTCGCCGAGTTCGATCTGCAGCGCGGAATGCGCCACGGAGAAATTTTCGGCGAGCACCCGCTTGGCCTCGCGCAGGACGAGCGTCGAATCCGCGCCGCCGCCGAGCGCGAGGTGCAGGCTGAGCATGGTCTGGCCGGTGGTGAGCGACCAGCAGTGCACGTCGTGGACGTCGCGGATGCCCGGCACGGAAGTCATCAGCGTCGAGCGCAGCGCGCCGAGGTCCACGTGCTCGGGCGTGTTCTCCATGAGGATGTGCGTCGATTCGCGCAGCAGCCGCCACGCGCCGCGCACGATCAGGACGGCCACGAGGATCGACAGGATCGGATCGATGGGTGTCCAGCCCGTCGCCAGGATCACGACGGCGGCGAGCGCGGCGCCGATCGAACCGAGCAGGTCGCCGAGCACGTGCAGGCGCGCGGCCGACACGTTGAGGTTCGCCGCGCTCCGGTCGTGATCGCGGTGCCCCAGCATGAAGTACACGACGAGGTTTGCGACGAGCCCGGCCAGCGCGATGCCGAGCATCGTGCCTCCGGCGACCGGTCTCGGCTCGGCCAGACGGTGCGCGGCCTCGTAGGCGATCCACGCCACCACCACGAACAACGCGATCGCGTTGACGAACGCCGCCAGCACTTGCGCACGATGGTAGCCGTAGGTCCTGCCGGGTCTTGCCGGCTGTTCCGCGAGGCGGGCTGCGATCCAGGCCAGCAGCAGCGCCGCCGTGTCCGTCAGCATGTGGCCGGCATCGGCGATCAGCGCAAGCGAGCCGGCGAGCCAGCCCCCCACGACCTCGATCCCCATGAATCCCGCCGTGATGGCCAGTGCCCAGCCGAGCCGGCGGCTGTCGGCGCCGTGCGCATGCGCGTGATCGTGGGGATGGGGGGCGTGGGTCGTCACTGTCGGGGCGCGGGTCCTGGACCGTTTATACTACCCGCCGGCGGGCCCGGGGTGGCGGGCCGGAATTCTACGACAGTCTGCAGCGGGGCCGATCCTTGACAGTCAATCAACCACAGTCGTCCGTGGGCCGGCTCGACGTCTCCGTCGTGATCCCGGTCTGCAACGAGGAAGACAACGTCCTGCCGCTCGCGCAGGAAATCCACGCCGCCTTGCAGGGCCGCCATGCCTTCGAGACGATCTTCGTCGACGACGGCAGCACGGACGCCACCGCGAAGGCAGTGCTCGCGGCCAAGGCGCAGGGCATGCCCGAGATCCGGCTGATCCGCCACTCGATCCGCTCCGGCCAGAGCGCGGCGGTGGCGACGGGCGTGCGCGAGGCGCGCGCCCCCTGGGTCGCGACGCTCGACGGCGACGGCCAGAATGACCCAGCCGACATTCCGAACCTGCTTGCCGCCATGAAGCGCGGCGGTCCGAAGCTTAAGCTCGTGATGGGCAATCGCACGACGCGTCGCGACACGTGGTTGCGCCGGCTCTCCTCGCGCGTGGCGAACGGCGTGCGCGGCTGGTTCCTCAAGGACGGTACGCCCGACACGGGTTGCGGCATCAAGGTCTTCGACCGCGCGATCTTCATGGACATGCCGCGCTTCAAGAACATGCATCGCTTCATGCCGGCGCTCTACCAGCGCGAGGGATACGAAGTGATCTCCGTCCCGGTCAATCATCGCGAGCGCACCATGGGGCAGTCGAAGTACGGACTGCACAACCGGCTGTGGGTGGGCATCGTCGACCTCTGGGGCCTGCGGTGGCTCATCAGGCGCGCGTCGCCGCGCGTCGGGATCACCGAGGAGACCTGAGTGACGGGAGCCGCGGCCCCGTCGCTGCTCGATCGGCTACTGCGTGCGGGCGGCAATCGCCGGCGCGATGTCGTGATCGACGTCCTGTGGCTGGTCGGACTCGCGTTGCTCGCTGATGGGCGCCGGTCTCGGCCTGCGCGATCCCTGGCCCGCGGATGAACCGCGGTTCGCGCTCGTCGCGCAGGACATGCTGCGCTCGGGCGACTGGCTGATCCCGCGTGTCGGTGGCGATCTCTATGCCGACAAGCCGCCGTTGTTCTTCTGGCTGATGGCCGTCGCGATGGCTGTCACGGGCTCCACGAAGCTCGGCTTCCTGGTCCCATCGCTGCTCTCGGGCGTCGCCTCGACCCTGCTCGTGTACGACCTGCTGCGGCGAGTGCGCGGCCGCGAAGTCGCGTTTGCCGGCGCACTGATGCTGCTCGTAACCTTCCAGTTCGTCTGGCAGGCGCGTCAGGCGCAGATCGACGCCACGCTGTGCTTCTTCACGACCCTCAGCCTGTACGGGCTCCTGCGCCACCTTGCGGCGGGACCGGCGCTCGGCTGGTTCCTGCTCGGCTGGGCGGCGGCCGGCCTCGGTGTGATCACGAAGGGCGTGGGATTCCTGCCGCTGTTCGCGCTGATTCCTTGGGTCGTGCTGGCCGCGCGAGGCTGGCCCACCACGGCGCCGCGTCGCGATCCGCGCTGGTTCGCCGGGCCCGTCTGCATGCTCGCTGCCATCGCAATCTGGTTCCTGCCCATGATGCTCGCGACCTCCGCGGGCGGCGAACTGCTTGCCTATCGCAACGAGATCCTGTTTCACCAGACCGTGACGCGTTACGCCGAGGCGTGGCATCACCACGCGCCCTTCTGGTTCTATTTCGCCGAGGTCGTGCCGTTCCTCTGGCTGCCGCTCGTTGCGCTCGTGCCCTGGCTCTGGCCGCGCTGGCGCGAGGCGCTGCGCAGCCGGGACACGTTCACGGCCGTGCTGCTGGTGTGGGTCGTCATCGTCCTTGTGTTCTTCAGCGCCAGTTCGGGCAAGCGCGGTGTGTACGTGCTGCCTGCGGTCCCGGCGCTCGCGATGGCGGCAGCCCCATGGCTGCCGGCGCTGCTGCGCGCGCGCGGACCGCGCCGGCTCGCGCTCGGCCTTGCCGTTGCGATGGCCACGGGCGCCGCGCTCGGTGCGCTGTACTTTGCCTTCAGCAGCAAGGCGGACGCGCGCGCGTTTGCGAACTACGACCTGCATCCTGCGCTGCCCCTCGGCATCGCAGCCGTCGGCGCGGGCCTTTCGATCGCGACCTTCCGCCTGAAGGACGCGTGGCTTGCCTACGGAGCCACCTTGACCGTGGGCCTCCTGACCGTCGGGTTGCTGGTGTACCCGCGCATCGATGCCGAACGCTCCGGCCGCGAGTTCATGGCGCGAGTCGAGCAGGCGAGTGCCGGCGCGTCCGAACTCGGCCTCGTCAGCGCGAAGGAGCAATACCTGCTCCAGCTGCGCCGTCCGAGCTTCAACTTCGGCCACGCACGCTGGCGCGAGAAGGGGAGGGAAGCTGACGACGCAGCTGCTTGGCTTGCCGCGAAGCCCGGCCGCATGCTGCTGGTCGATCACAAGACACGGGATCTGTGTTTCAAGGGCACGCAGGCCGCCGAGATGGGGCGCGCCAATCGTGCGCGGTGGTTCCTGATTTCCGGGGCTCCTGACGCGGCCTGCGCGGCGCGCGGCGATCTCGCGCGGGCACGACTTTATGTGCCACCAAATGCGTCAATGAATACAGTAAGTTAGCTTGAATTCCTAAATTACTGTGTCAGAATGCGCCGCAACTGATTGGGGGACCTGCCGCTGAAACTGTGTGGCAGGTCCGTGCGTGGTGACGACGGACTGTCAGACTGAGGCCGCCAGTCTGGCTCGGCTGGACAGGGGAGTATCGAGTAGCGCGATGGCCATAACCCCGCCCGACGGGAGCGACGAGCAGGACAACACTGACTTCCTCGCGACCCAGGTCGTTTTCGGCAGCGGCGACCGCGCGACGGTCGGGCTCGATGTTCTCGTCACCAAGGTCGCCGTCGACTTCCAGGGTCTCACCAGCGAAGCCGGCGACAACAGCGTCAAGCGCAATCTCGGAGCGCTGCGCGAAGCCACCCAGACCGACGCCATCTTCATCGCGCTGCTCGATCCCGAGAAGCGCATCGTCGATCGCATCGCCAGCGCCGTCGGGCTGCTCGCCCCGTTCGATCCGCAGGTGCTGAAGGGCGAGTCCTACGACGCGCTGCCTTTCTTCGCCGAGAAGCTGACCCACCTGCGCGTTGCCGAGCTCCGCGACACGCTGGCTCCGCGGCGCGAACATGCCGTCGACGCGGCGCGCCTCGCCGCGCTCAACGTGCGTTCCGCGCTGATCTGCGGCTTCTCTCCCAACCAGCGCGTGTGCGGCTTCATCGGCCTGTATTCGTCGCAGCCGAGGCCCGAGGGCTGGGACGCGAACCTGCACCTGATGCTGAAGCTGGTCGGGTCGAGCTTCGCGGCCGGCCTTGAGCGCCTGCGCACGCATCGCTACCTCGCCCGGATCGAGGAGCGCAACTCGCTGTCTCTGCCCGCGGCCAACGACGGGCTGTGGGACTTCGACGTCGAGAACAACTCGGTCTACTTCTCGCCCGCGTGGCGCAAGATGCTCGGCTACGACGAGCACGATCCGCACGTCTCGCCAGACTGGCGCCGCCTCGTGCACCCGGACGACATGGCGCGCGTGCAGGCGATGATCCGCGACCACATCGCGGGCAAGATCCCGATGTTCGAGAGCGTCCACCGCATGCGCCACACGAGCGGCGACTGGCGCTGGGTCGTGAGCCGCGCCAAGGCGCGCGTCGATCCCACGGGACGGTTGCGGCGTCTGGTCGGCGTCGAACTCGACATCACGGAGCGCAAGCTCTACGAGGACGCGCTCTTCAAGGAAAAGGAAAGCGCGCAGATCACGCTGCAGTCGATCGGCGACGGCGTGATCACGACCGACGGCCACCTGACGGTGGAGTACCTCAATCCCGTGGCCGAAGAGCTCACCGGCTGGCGGTTCGAGGAAGGCCAGGGCAAGCACATCGACGAGATCTTCCGGGGTTTCCACGAGGAGACCTGCGAGCCGCTCGAAAACCCGCTGTCCGTCGCCATCCGCCGCGCCCGGGCCATCAAGTCGGTGCGTCCGACGCTGCTCATCAAGCGCGACGGCAACGAGATGTACATCGAGAGCACGGCGTCGCCGATCCGCGACGGTTCGGGCGCGGTCTCGGGTGGCGTGCTCGTGTTCCACGACGTGAGCGAGAGCCGCGAACTGAACCGCAAACTCTCGTACCACGCGAGTCACGACATCCTCACCGGCCTCGTCAATCGCCGCGAGTTCGAGCAGCGGCTCGAGCGCGCGCTGCGCAGCGCGAAGGCGCGCGAGACGGCGTACGCGCTGTGCCACATCGACGTGGACCAGTTCAAGATCATCAACGACACCTGCGGCCACAGCGCCGGGGACGCGCTGCTCGGGCAGGTGGGCGCGCTGCTGAAGACCAAGATCCGCTGGCGTGACACGCTCTCGCGTCTCGGCGGCGACGAGTTCGGCGTGCTGCTCGAGAGCTGCGCGCTGGAGGAAGCGCTGCGCATGGCCGACGTGCTGCGCGAGACGATCCGCAACTACAAGTTCGTCTGGGAGGAGCGCACGTTCCGCCTCGGTTGCAGCGTGGGCGTTGTGCCGATCACCGGCGACAGCGAAGACGTGGCCGCGGTGCTCTCGGCGGCCGACAGCGCGTGCCAGGCGGCCAAGGAAGCGGGGCGCAACCGCGTCTACAGCTTCCAGGAAAACGACATCGACCTGATGCGCCGCCGCCGCGAGATGCAGTGGGCCGCGCGCATCAACAACGCGCTCGAGGAGTCGCGCTTCGAGCTCTACCGGATGACGATCCAGCCGCTGCAGAAGGCGGACCCGGGCGCGCACTACGAGCTGCTGCTGCGCATGAAGGACGAGGCCGGCAAGATCGTCTCGCCCGACAACTTCATCAATGCGGCGGAGCGCTACGGCCTGACGCCCGCGATCGACCGCTGGGTGATCGAGAACGCATTCCGCTGGCTGGTGTCGGAGGCGGACGAGCGCGCGAACCTCTCGCTGTGCTCGATCAATCTTTCGGGCCAGAGCCTCGGTGACGACAAGTTCCTGCCGTTCGTCATCGACCAGTTCCACCGCAGCGGCATCGACGCGTCGAAGATCTGCTTCGAGATCACCGAGACGGCGGCCATCGCGAGCTTCTCGCAGGCCAACCGCTTCATCCAGGCGCTGAAGGAACTCGGCTGCAAGTTCGCGCTCGACGACTTCGGCACGGGCCTGTCGTCGTTCGGCTACCTCAAGCACTTCCCGGTCGATTTCCTCAAGATCGACGGCAGCTTCGTGAAGGAAATCCTGCACGACCCGATCGACCGCGAGATGGTGCGCTCGATCAACGAGATCGGGCACCTCACGGGCAAGCTGACGATCGCGGAGTTCGCCGAGAACACCGAGATCATCAACATGCTGCGGTCGCTCGGCGTCGATTACGCGCAGGGCTACGGCATCGCCACTCCGCAGCGCATCCAGCGCGGCGTCGTCGTCAACGGCTGATAGGCCTTCCGCGGCGTCACCGTGACGAGGTCTGCAGCCGCTGCGCGATCGCGGTGGCCGCAGGCGCCTGGATGAACGCGATCCGTACGTGCGCCAGGGCGGCGAAGTATCCCTTGATCCATGCTCCGAGCAGCACGTCCGGTGCGCCCGCCAGCCTCCGTCTCGGTTCGCTCAGCACGCGGCGCATGAGCTCGGCGGGGAAGTCGATGAAGGCCCGGACCAGGTCGCCGCGATCGCCGTCGCGGGCGTATTGGGCGAACAGTGCCACCACATGGCCGAAGCTGTACCCGTAGGCCTGCCGTTCGAGGGCGGGCCCATCACGCCGGTGCCGGTGGCGGACCACCGACAGGGGTTCGTAGATGGCGGATTGCCCGGCGAAGAGCGCGCGATGCCAGAACTCCGAGTCGTCGCCGCAGCCGCCGGCGGCTCCGGGTCCGATCCGCTCGTCGAATCCCCCGAGGTCGAGCGCAGCCCGGCGTCGAATGGCCATGTTCGCGCCTGCGCCGATGTTCCAGGCAGGCACGCCGCGCCGCCAGTCCGCCACGAAGTCGGCATCGAACCGGAGCGGGAGCACGCCCATGCCGCCGAAGCCGAGCTGATACTGAAAACCGATCTGTGCCTCGGTCTCCAGCGCGTCGGGCAACACGAGCCCGCAGACCACGCTGACGTCCGGTTCCGCGAAGCGTCGCAACAGCGGCTCGATCCAGCCTGCTTCGGGCCGCACGTCGTCGTCGATGAAGACCACGACATCGCCCGAGGCCGCGGCGATTCCGGCATTGCGGGCACGGCTGAGTCCGGGGCGTGGTTCGGCCACGTACCGGACACCTGGATGCGCGCGGACCGCCGCCTCGGTCGCGCGGTCGGGTCCATTGTCGACGACGACGACTTCGCGGCCGGAAGCGATTTCGTCCCGGATCGAAGCCAGGCACATGGCGAGATCCTGCGGCCGATGGCGGGTGCAGATCACGATCGAAGCGGTCACCTCGATCGGTCGGGAGCGCCGCTCGGCGAGCGTGAGGTCGAGTCGGGCAAGCATGTCGCCGTCGACCCGCATTGCCGAAAGCTCGCGATGCCGGCCCAGTCGCCGCATCCGGCCATCCTCAGGCCCCAGCCGGACCATCTCTGAGATGGCTGTGCCGACGCGGCTTGCCGCGAAGGCTGCGAATTCATCTCCGGTCATCGGCAGGTCGGAGGGCAGCACGTGCGCGGTCCCGACCACGGTGCCACGGTACCTGAACACAAGCAGGGCGGGCCGGTCGACCGAGGGCGCGAACGAGCCACCGTTCCAATCGGCGAGATCGGTCTCGAGCATGGCCCAGGGGGCGGGAGGCCTCACGCGCCAGGTTTTCTCTTTCCTCGCGGCGATGCGGGTGCTGGTTCGTGGACGGGCGCCGAAATATCCGGCGATCCCTCCGCCGATCTCGGCAAGCACGAGCTGTGGCGGACGCGGACCGCGCCCCAACAGCGAACGCAGGAGCGCCTTCGCCTTCGCGTGGATCCAGCGCAGGAACAGCGCACGCTGGCGGTCACGCATTTGCGGATCGGTGCTTTCGTTCTTGCGCAACAATGCCATCACGTGACGTCCGCACGAAGAGTTCTGCCGAACGAGGTCCGCGCGGTCGAGGGGCCTCTCCTGGCGGACGAGGAGCCCGGGCACGCGGACCAGCCGGTATCCAGCGCGGACGACGCGGTAGAACATGTCGAGATCGCCGCCGCCGGCTGGCCCAGGACCAGCGTCCATTGCGTCGTCGAAACCGCCCAGGTCGCGCACGGCCTCCGCTCGAAAGACCATGCAGGCGCCGGTACCGAAGCGCTCCGCATTGGCGGGGTACGCTGGATCGTCCCAGCGCTCGCGCCCGTATCGCTCCCAGTCGAATTCATCCCCGACTGCGCGAGCATGCTCGTACCGTAGCTGCACTTGCGCCTCCAGCGCGAGCGGCACAGTGGGGCCGGTAAAGCACCCGGCCTCGGGCGACGCGACGATCGCTTCGGCGAGGCATTCGAGCCAGAATGGGTCGGCAACCGCGTCATCGCCAACATAGGCGATCCAGGGTCGGTCGCTGCTCGCGAGCGCACGATTGCGGCTGCGGCCGACGCCGGGGACCGGCTCCGACGCGTAGCGCACGCCCGGGAAATCCGCTGCCGCCTGCCGCGTACGGTCGTCGGACGGGGCACTGTCGACGACGAGGATGTCGAGGCCTGGGCCGCGCTCGGATCCCGCATCGCGCATGGCGACGAGGGAGGCGAGGCAGCGCCTCAGTGACATGGCGCGATTGCGAGTGCATACGGCGATCGTGAGCAGGGGCGTTGGTGCAGGGCGCGCACCTCGCAGGAGCGCGTCGCGCATGGCAATCGCGCTGACAGGCCCGCGGACGGCGTCCTCGACCAGCGCTGCGAGCGTCTCGGCAGAAATTCGGGCTCCGTGCTCGGCGCGGCTCAGCCAGACCCGGCCGACCGGACGGCGGCGGTGACGGAGGAGCACGTGAGCGCCCCCCTCTGCAGGCGCGAGCACAATCGGGGCCAGCGGCTCGGTGAGCTCGACATCCCGCATCGTGTACGGCGCCCGCATCGTTTCGGATTGCCACATGGGTTGCGTTCGTGCGCGGTCGTGGAAAGTGTTCCGGGACGTGCAATAGTGTAAGGGCGCGACAGCGGAACCCGAAATTCGCGCGACGCGATGCGGCGCACGACGCGGCGGAGGCAATCGACGATAATTCCGGGGACATCGCGCCGGCGCAGGGAAGGGGCCGTGCACGTGTCCGCCGCTCGGGGAGGAGCTTGAAGCCTTTGCGTATCGCAGCTGCGTCCGGCGTCGCCGTGGTGGTCACGGCCCACAATCACGCACGCTATCTCGGCGACGCACTCGACAGCGTCGTGAGCCAGACCGTTCCCGCGGACGAGATCGTCGTGGTCGACAGCGGATCGCTCGATGCTCCCGAGACCGTGGTCGCCCGCTATCCGGGGGTGCGATGCGTCCGGCAGGCGAATAGCGGGCTTTCGTCCGCGCGCAACACGGGCTTGCGGCTCGTCACGTCGGATCGCGTCCTGTTCCTGGACGCGGACGACACGCTGACGCCGGATGCCGTTGAACGGAATCTCGCCTGCTTCCGCGAGCATCCCGACGCCGGGTTCGTCTATGGCGGTCACGTCCGGGTCGACGCGACGCTCAAGCCGCTGAGCCGGCCGAGCTACTCGCCGATCGGCCCGCGTCCTCATGCCGATTTCCTGTATGGCAACCTGGTCGGCATGCACGCGGCGGTCCTCTACGACCGCGCCAAGTTGCTCGCCGCCGGTGGATTTGATACGCGACTGCCGCGCTGCGAAGACTATGACGCGTATCTGCGCATGGCGAGGAAGCACGGGATCGCCAGCCACCCGGGCACCGTTGCGCTGTACCGGATCCATGGCGGCAACATGTCGGCGGACAGTCGCGAGATGCTGCGCTGGGTCGAGCGCGTGCGCGCGCTCGAGCGCGAGCGCGGCCTGGCGACGGACGCCGAGCGCCGCGCCTGGGCGGCGGGGCGACGCGAATGGCGAGACTACTACGCAGATGAAATCATCGACCGCGGATCTGGCGCAGGATGGCTGCTCAGGTTGGGCGGCCTGTTCAACGCCATGCGCATCTCGCCCGCCCACACGGCTCGCCGGGTCTTGCGCAGGGTTGAGCGAGGCTTGCCGCCGACGCTGGCCGCGTCGCTCCGGCGGATCGTCGGCCGTCCGCAGTCGTTCCCCCGCGGCTCAGTGCGACTGGGCGATCTGGACAGCGTCCAGCCGATCAGTCTCGACTTTGGTTTCGACCGCGGGACGCCGGTCGACCGGTATTACATCGAGCGGTTCCTTTCCGAACACGCTGCCGACATTCGCGGCCGCGCCCTCGAGGCGGGCGACGCATCCTATTGCGAGCGCTTCGGCAGCGGGATCACGCACCAGGACGTGCTGCACGTTCGTCCTGGCCATCCGCAGGCGACGATCGTCGGCGACCTCGTCCAACCCGGCGTCTTGCCCGACAGCGCGTTCGACAGCATGGTGCTGACGCAGACGCTGCACCTGATCTACGACATGAGGGCGGCGGTTGACTCGATGTACCATGCCTTGAAGCCGGGCGGTGTCCTGCTGCTCACCGTGCCGGGCATCAGCCCGATCGACCGCGGCGAGTGGTCTGGAGCGTGGTGCTGGTCGCTGACCGTTGCGTCCGCCACGCGGCTCTTCGGTGAGCGTTTCGGCGCAGCACAGGTGAGCGTGGCCGCGCATGGCAATGTCTACGCCGCCACGTGCTTCATCAATGGCCTGGCACTGGAGGAGGTCGACCGTGCCAAGCTCGACTACCACGACCCGAGCTATCCGGTGATTGTCACCGTGCGTGCGCGCAGGGCGGAGGCCGGCGGATGACGTCGCCCGTCCGCCGCCTCCTGCGCGGTCTGCGCGGGCCTTCCGGCCCGGCGATCCTGATGTATCACCGGGTCGCGTCGCCGCCGATCGACCCCTGGGGACTCGCCGTCGCGCCGGAACGGTTCCGCGACCAGCTGACCGTGCTCGCGAGGTGGCGGACGATCCTGGCCATGGAGGAGTTCGTGGCGGAACTGGCGGCCGGCCGGTTGCCGCAGCGTGCCGTCGCAATCACGTTCGACGACGGCTATCGCGACAACCTGACGAATGCGGTGCCGCTGCTCGACGAGTTCGCCGCGCCTGCCACGGTGTTTCTGACCGCGAGCGCCATTGGACGGAAGGCCCCGTTCTGGTGGGACGAACTGGCGCGGATGATCCTGCTGCAGGCCGGGCCCATCCGTTACGACCTGGTGGTGGGTACTGACCGCGTCACTGGCGACATTGCGACCATGGCGTCGGGTGAGACGCCGGATCGGCACTGGCGCGCCTGGGAGGCGCCTCGGACCGCGCGCGAGGCCGCGTATCAGGCATTGTGGCGGCTGCTCCAGCGCAGCCAGCCGTCGGTCCGTGCGGCGGTCATGGACGGCTTGCGCCAGGCGGTGCCGCCTGTGATAGCCGATCCCGACGGTGTGCCGATGTCGGCCGGGGAGGTGGCGCGGATGGTCTCGTTCAACGTCAGCATCGGATCGCACGCGATGTCGCACCAGCCGCTGACCAGCCTGTCCCGCGCAGATCGCCGCACCGAGATCGAAGAAGGGCGGGCCTTCTGCATGGGGCTCGTCGACCAGCCCGTGAACGGCTTCGCCTTTCCCCACGGCGATCGCGATGACGAGACGCTGGCGATGGTGCGCGAGGCCGGCTTCGCCTGGGCCTGCTCGACCCGCGCCGCCCGCGTCGACCCGAATCGTTACAACCGCTTCGATCTGCCGCGCATCGTCGCGCCCGACATTGCCGGCGGCGAGATCCTCGAGCGGATCGAGGCCGCGGCGCCATGACTCGTGCCTGCGTACCCGCCCGGCCCGCCGAGGTGGTCACGGAGTTGCGCGAATGACGGATTCGCAGCTGGTGAGCGTCGTGATCCCCGCCTACAATGCCGCGGCCACGCTCGACGAAACGCTGCGCAGCGTGCGTTCGCAGTCGCACCGCGAGTTGGAGATCATCGTCGTCGATGACGGATCCACGGACGGCACACGTGCGATTGCGGAGCGCCACGCCGCTGCCGACCGCCGCGTCCAGATCGTCATCCAAAGCAATGCCGGTGTGGCCGCGGCCCGCAACGCCGGCTGGCGGCGGGCGACGTCGGACCTGATTGCCTTCTTGGATGCCGACGATCTTTGCGCGCCCACGAGGATCGAACGGCAGCTCCACGTGTTTCGGCAGGGCGGGCCGCGTGTCGGGCTGGTGTACTGCCGGTTTGCCCGGATCGACAGCCAGAGCCTGATCACGGCGCCGTCGGAGGGGGCGGACTGGGAAGGAGACGTGCTGGCCCCACTGTGCGTGATGAACATCGTCGGCAACGGCAGTTCGGCGATGATTCTTCGCCAGGCGCTGATCGACGCCAACGGTTTCGACAGTCGGCTCCGCGCTGCCGGGGCGGAGGGCTGCGAGGACTACCTGCTGTATTTCAGGGTCGCGGAGAAATATCACTTTGCGAGGGTCGCCGAGCCGTTGGTCGGCTACCGCCACCTGCCCGACGGCATGTCCAGCCATCGTGTTCCCATGCTGCGGTCGTGGCTGATGGTGCTCGACGAGATCGTTGCCCGTCACCCCGAGCATCGTCGCGACGTGAACCGGGGCCTGCGCCGCTACAGCAGCGCGCTGGCCCAGCAATCGCTGTCGGTCGCTGGCGTCAGGCAATTGCCGCCGCTGCTGCGCGTGATGTTCCGCCACCACCCGTCGATCGCGGCGCGAGTGCTGCTCAAGGACATGCCGCTGGCGGTGATCCGCAGGATTCTGGGCCCGGTGCGCCGCTTGCTGCGTGGCGCGGCGCAGCCCGTTGCGGTGACGATCGATCGGCGCTTCCCGGTGGGAGGCGTCGACTAGTGTCCTGGATCACCCAGGGCGGAGCTGCCGATGGGCGGCCGGCACCCGGCCGGGCCCGCCGCGCGGCGATCGAGCATCTTTCCCGCCTGCTCAGGATCACGCACTCGCCGCGCTGGGCGACACCTGTGCTGATCACGCTCGGACTGGCAGCGTCCTTTGCGGAGACGGTGGGGATCACGCTCGTCGTGCTCTTCTTCTACTCGGCGATGGGCCAGATCGACCAGGCCTCGTCCGTGGGGGGCGTTCTCGGCCGGGCATTGACCCACGCAAGCGGCTGGTTCGGTTCTTCGCTGCAGATGGCCGCGGTGATCCTGCTGCTGATCGTCGCGCGCGGCGGACTGGCCTTCGCCAACAACGTCATCAGCGCCCATGTCAGCGAACAGATCAACGAGAAGGCGAGGAATCTGATCCACGAGCAGTACCTGACTGCGTCGTACGGCTTCATTCAGCGTCACGAGCAGGCGCAGCTCATGGAAGTGCTCGGCACCGAATCATGGATGATCGCCGGCGCATATCGAAGCCTGACGCGGATCGTGATCGGCGCTGCCTCTATCCTCGTCTTCGCGCTCTTTCTGCTGGCCCTGTCGTGGCAGATCACGCTGATCGCCGTCGTCGGGTCCTGGCTCATTTCGAGGGGGCTGCGCCGCCTGTCCGAGCCGGCACAGGAACTCGGCAAGCGAGTCAAGCGCGTGCACCAGCAGCTCGGCGAGCACATGCTGCTCACGCTGGAGGGGCTGCGGACGATTCGCGCCTACGGCCAGGAAAGACTGCACCAGCAGCGTTTCGTTCGTTCCTCTGGCGAGGCGCGCCGGGCATCGGTCGCGCTGACGCGCCTCTCGTCGTTGCTCAGTCCGCTGACCGAAGTCGGTTACCTCGCGATCTTGTGCGTGATCATCGCAGGTTCGGGCCTCTGGGGGACCAGCTTCGCGACCACCCTGGCGGCCGTGGCGCTGCTGTACCGGCTGCAGCCCCATGCCCGCGAGATCGAGAGCAATCTCTTCTACCTGGCCCAGGTCGAGCCGCAGTTGCGCTCCGTGCGCATGATGCTGAAGAGGGATGACAAGCACTATCCGCAACCCGGGCATCGACCGATGCACGCGCTGCACAAGGGAATCCGGTTCGATCACGTCACGTTCCAGTATCCGGGGTCGGCGAGCCCGGCCCTGGTGGACGTGACGTTCGAGATTCCCGCCGGGGCCACCACGGCGCTGGTGGGCGCGAGCGGCGCCGGCAAGACGACCATCATCAACTTGTTGCTGCGCCTCTATCAGCCGGCGTCCGGCACGATATGGGTCGATGACATGCCGCTGGAGGAGGTGCGACGCACCGATTGGCTCGGGTTGCTGGCGGTTGCCGGCCAGGACGTGGACCTGGTCGAAGGCACGGTCATCGACAACATCCGAATGGCCGATAACGGCGCCACGGAGGAGGCAGTCGTCGCGGCATCCCGGATCGCGGGCATCGCCGGGTTCATCGAAACGCTGCCGGAGGGGTACCAGACGTGGGTCGGGCAGCAGGGGCTGCGCTTTTCGGGCGGCCAGCGGCAAAGGCTGGGCCTCGCGCGAGCCATCCTGCGCAATCCCGATTTTCTGATGCTCGACGAGGCCATGAGCGCCCTCGATGGCGAACTGGAGGGCGAGATCCGGGGCGCGATCGAAGATCGCTTCGCGGGGCGGACGATCCTGATCGTCACCCACCGTCCCGAGGCCGTGCGCAAGGCGGATCACGTCGTCCACATCGAGGATGGGATGGTCGCCGCGTCAGGGGAGGATGCGCGGCCAATGCCCGGCTAGGTGTGGAGTGCCGACGGCCGCTTCGAGTGCCGCGGCTCGGGTGCCGCAGCGGCGGATCAGTCGGCAAACTCGAAGCGCATGGAGAGGTCCACCGCGCGGACGTGCTTCGTCAGCGAACCGACCGAAATGAAATCGACGCCGGTCTCGGCGATCGCCCGCACCGAATCGAGGGTGATGCCGCCCGAAGCTTCGAGCTTCATCGGGCCTTTCGGGTGCGCACGGTTCATCGCAACGGCAGAACGCATGTCGTCGAGGGTGAACTCGTCGAGCAGCGCCATGTCCGCGCCCGCGTCGAGCGCTTCGCGCAGTTCGTCGAGCGACTCCACTTCGACCTCGACCGGCACGCGACTGCCGGAGGTCCGCGCCGCAGCGACAGCCGCGGCGATCGATCCCGCGGCGATGATGTGGTTCTCCTTGATGAGGATGCCGTCGTAGAGCCCGATGCGGTGGTTCGTGCCGCCGCCGCAGCGCACGGCGTATTTCTGCGCATTGCGCAGCCCCGGGATGGTCTTGCGAGTGTCGAGGATGCGGCAGGCCAGGCCGGCGACCACGTCGGCATAGCGTTTCGTTGCCGTGGCCGTACCGGACAGCGCCTGCACGAAGTTAAGCGCCGTCCGCTCGCCGGTCAGCAGCGAGCGTGCCGGTCCGCTCAGCCGGTACAGCACCTGGTCGGCGGTCACCGCCTCGCCGTCGGCGGTGTTCCATTCCACATGCACACGCGGATCGACCTGTCGAAACACTTCATCGACGTACGGCCGGCCGGCAAACACCGCGGTTTCGCGCGTGATGATGCGTGCACGCCCGCGGCGATCCGCTGGAATCAGCCCGGCCGTGAGATCGCCGCTGCCCACGTCCTCTGCGAGTGCGGTGGCGACGGTGGCGGAGAGGTCGGCCGGAGGCGTCAGCATGGTCGGTCCTTCGTTCGGTCGGGCGCGAGGGCCAAAAAAAGAAACCCGGCCGGAGCCGGGTTTCTTCGGTCGAGCACGATGCGCCCGTCCTCGTTCCGTCAGAACGGCAGGCCGTGCGTGGCCGAGCCCATGCACAGCAGCATCGGGATCGACAGCACGAAGTTCGTGCGCGACGCCAACATGGCCGTCCTGCGCGCCTTGGCCTTCTCTTCGTCGCTGGCCGCGACGATGCCGAGCACCTTCTTCTGGTTCGGCCAGATCAGCACCCAGACATTGAACAGCATGATCGTGCCGAGCCACGCGCCGATGCCGATGATCAGCTGGTAGTAGTTGAACGGATCGCTGCCCATGCCGAGCGTGAACGCGCCGACGAAATTGCTCGAGCGGGCCAGGTACCAGAAACCCGTGAGCCACGTGGCCACGGCGCCCCAGCGGAACCAGAACAGCGCGCGCGGCGCCACGTACTTGCTGATGCCTGCGCCGCCCGGGCCGCCCTTGTCGGCGCCTGCTTCCGCCAGGGCTGGAATCTGCACGAGGTTGAAGTAGTAGAGCAGGCCGATCCAGGTGATCCCGGACAGGACGTGGAACCAGCGCGCGAGGCCCAGTTCGTGGAACGCAGTGGGCGCAATCAGCAGTGACAGCACGACCGCCACCACGAAACCGGTCGTGATTGCGCCGCGAACCGTGTTCAATGGGTTCATGTAATCGGATCCTCCCAACTTGAAAACTCTAGTTAGAACCGGGGCTTAGATGTTTCCCCGGGCCCCGCGAAGGGTTTGAAGAATAGGCGACACCACCCCATAATTCAACGCCTTGCGTAAGGCGCAAGAGACAGCATGACACAAGCCGGACCCGCCTCGCCCTGTATGAACGTTTGCGTGCTCGACTCTGCTCGAGTCTGCATCGGCTGCAAGCGCACGCTGGACGAGATCGCGCGCTGGGGGCGCATGAGCGCGGCGGAGCAGTGGACGGTTATCGCGCGCCTCGAGCGGCTGCATGTTGCGGGAGACGAGGTCTCCGCAGCGCGAGGTTGAGGCGACGAACTCGGGAATTCTTCTTACGGCCGTGCGCGGCCAGGGGTGAACGATGGACGTGACGCAGAGAATCCAGGAACAGCTCAAGTCGAACCCGGTTGTCCTGTACATGAAGGGCACGCCCGACTTCCCTCAATGCGGATTCTCGGCCTCGGCCGTGCGAACGCTCGAAGCATGCGGCGCCAAGTTCGCGTTCGTGAACATCTTCGAGGATCCGGAACTGCGCGAGGCGCTGAAGCGCCACTCGAACTGGCCGACGTACCCGCAGCTGTACGTGAAGGGCGAACTGCTCGGCGGCGCCGACATCATCACCGAGATGTACCGCAAGGGCGAGTTGCAGCCGTTGCTGACCGAAGCTGGCGCCACCGCCTGATTCCGCTCCGCCTGGGGATCGTCGACTAACGATCGGCGTACTTGAGCGAGACGTCGGTCACGTGACGCAGGGCTTGCGCCGGGTCCTTGAAGCGCTCGGGAAACTCGCGCGTCAGACGGCCGGCAATCTCGGCCAGTGAGGCGCCGCCGGCAATTGCCTCGAGGACCATCAAGTCCGCCCGACCCGTCGCGCCGAGGGACGGTCGATGGTCGGGTTTCGACCGGGCCAGGTCTTCCTTGAGCACCGGCCGGCTGGCGAAATTCGACTGCACGAAGTTCGCCTTGCAGCGTCCCACCGCGTCGTCGATCCGGGTGTTCCAGCGCAGGATGTATTCGCCGGCGACCAGGTTGGCAGCAAACGCGCCGCGAATGACGTCGCCTTGTCCGATCTCGACCGGGCGCTCCAGCGGAAAGAACGCGCGCCCGTAGACGAGTTCCGGCAAGTGTCGGTGCGTTTGAGAAGCCGATGCCCTCGGCCGTCTCACCATCGAACCAGACGTAGTACCCGTGCAGGACGCCCGTCGCGTGTGGCGGTCCACAGGCACTCGCCCGAGGCGTTTGGCGACTCGCAGTGGAGGTAGTCGATCTGCGCCCAGGACTGCAGGCGCGGCCAGGTAGCGTGCCTCCGGGAATCGCTGCGCTGGCGGCCCGCCACCACTGATTGACCACGAAACGCCTGCCCGCCGAAAGATCCACCCCCGCCGCGTTGTCCTCCCAGGGGCAGACGACGTCCGCGTACTCGCTCTCGGCCTCGGCCGGAACGGCAAGCACGACATCGCGGCGCGGAATCATCACGCCGTCTGGCTTCAGGTGGCGATGGCGGGCATCGATCAGTGACGCCAGGTTGCCGGTATAGAAGGGCAAGGTGCCGTGCAGGTCGGCGATGACGACGTCGACTCGTTCGGGCAAGTCGACTGTCGGTCGAAAGACCGCGAAGCCAGACGATTCGCTCACCGTCGGGTTGACGGCGCGCACTTTCGCGGCCGATCTCGATGTTGTCGTCCGGTTCGATCGCATACACGCGTGACGCGCCCGAGCTGGCAGGCCAGCAACGCGAAGAAACCCGGGCCCGTGCCGATGTCGAGCACGACGGACTCCGGGCCGGATCGCGCGACGCATTGCCTCGACGAACGGCGCGTACGCGCCGTGTCGGCGATCATCCGGCCGTAGTCGCGTACCGAGTAATTGTCTTGGGCAGGCATGCGGTCGTTCCGTGCGAGGTCAAGCCGGGCGTGATTGACGGCGACGACGGTGAAATGCTGCTCGATCTCGCGCGACCAGGGCCGCGGAGCGGCTGAAGTCCCGCGGAAATCGAGCGTGAACGATGGCACTCTCGCGACGACCTCGCCAGCCCGTCCCAACAGGCGCCTGACGGCTTCGCGATCGCAGTACGTCGAGCTGGAAGCTCTGTTCCATCAGGCGGATGCAGGCGGTGGCGGGCGCAAGCGGCTCGATCGTGCAGTCGGTCGCGTCCTGCGGCCGGGTCGCCGAGGAAATACATGGCGGCGACGTCGGCCGGCGGCGGCCTGGGGCAGCGTTTCCGGCACGTCGAGCCGCCGCTTGTCCGAGTACGACGGCAGGGCCCCGCCGCTGTGTCGCCGGGAAACAGCGCGTCGAGGCTGTCGGGCTGCAGCCGCAAGCTCGGATAGGTCGGGAGCGCGCGCACGGCCGTCTGGCGTCGGGCGCAGCACCAGGCAGTCGTCCGACAGCACCGTCCGGCCTGCCCGGAAGAACAGGCCCGCCAGCGTTGACTTGCCGCGGCCGCTCTCGCCCACGAACAGGGCGATGTCCTGCGCCGAGTGCAATGCCGGCGGCGTGCACGACCAGTTCGCCGCGTTGCGCTAGGCATCGCGGCAGTACCTGGTCCGCAAGCAGGTGCTCGAGGAGTTCGGGCGCGATCGGCGATGCGGCCGCGCATCGATACGCCGCGCGTCGGCGGAAATGACGAAATCGCACTGGCGCGGGAATCCGCAACAGGTAGCCGGACCGAGTCCGTGCCAGGCCCATCACGGCTCGACCGGAATCGTCGCGCCACTGGTGACGCCATGCGCGAACCGCCCTCGGCCGCATCGGCCGCGGCTGCGCGCGACGGTGAGGACGGGCGCCACCGCCGCGGACGCCGCTTGGCAGCGACGGCAGAGGATTCGACGAGACCGGCAGTGTCGCCAAGCAGGTAGTCGGCCATCGACAGGTGACAGCAGCGACCGGCGAGCGAACCTGCTCGTCAACCCGGATAAGCCCGACCTCAGTCCCGGCCGCGAGCCAGTCGCAACGCGACACGATTGAGACGCTCGAGCCGGGTCCCCGGGCGGTTCAGTGGAAAACGGCCGTAATCCACCATGCAGTGACCATCGGCGCTGCGGCGAAACGCGCGTCCGGGTACTTCTCGGCCACCTCGTCCGCCATCATGCCGATGTGGCGGCCGGCGCCGTAAGTTCCGAATACGGCGCCTTGTAGCGGAACAGGTAGATGCCAAGCCCGAGCGGATGTTCGCCGATCCGGACGACTGCTTCCTTCGCCGCGCGATCCGACATGGCCCCATCTTGCCCCGCAACCGCCATCTCCGGTGATGTTTCCGCTCCCGCGGGTGGCGCTGCGCAGGTTGCCGAGAACCTCCAACCTGGGCGCGCGATAGGGTGCCTTCGCCTTCGACTCCGGCGAGCCAACGTTCCTTTGCCGGACTCAGGCTTGGGGCGACGTCATAAGTTGTTCTCTGTGATTGACGGCGCATTCTCGGGATCCCATACGCCTATACAACGTTAACTCGAGATTCGGCCAAGTCCCAGTGAGCCGAGTAGCAGAATCGTCCGTGCACCGCGCAAGGTCTCGGGCAGTATCTCGGCGTCTAGCCGAACAACCAGACCGTAATCCACCATGAGGTACCCGTCCGCATCGCGCAAGACGGCATCCGGGTACCGTTACGGCCACCTCATCGGCCATGCTGCCGATCGCGGCGCTGTCTGCTGTACGCCGAACACGGCGCCGCGTTCGACTCGGTTGATGCCGAAGCCCGAGCGGGTGACCGCCGATCTCCACGATGTCCTCCTTGGCCCGGCGATCCGACATCCGCGTCATGCCGAGCGCCCTCGGCTCCCTGCCGCCGCTGCCCCGTGTGCGCGGCGCAGGCTGCCGAGAACTCGAGCAGGGGCGAGGGTACAGCGCCGCCGACCGGTCTGGTCGCGGATGGTCCGTCTTTCGGGGTGGAGTCAAACTTGCCGCGATCCATGGGTCGAGATTGGAGACTTGGCAGCCCATTGGGCCATTGTGTGGCAAGCAAAAAGTGTCCAGGCACGCCACTCGGGTCCGCCAGCAATACGCGGGTCTTCAAGGTCCCGCAGCACCTTCCGGAGCGGGCCGACCGCTACCCAATCGGACAGGGCCGGCACTTCCTCGGACAGCCGATCGCAAATCTCCGCGGCACTCCAATGAAACGCCAGCATGAAATCGGCCTTGGTCTTGCGGCCCAGGACCGACGCGGGCAACAGGTCGGCCATGGCCTGCCGGTGCAGGACCTTGGTCGTGGTGCCGCAGCGCCGCAGGCTCTCGGGTGTCGCCAAGGCAAACTGGACGATTCGCGCATCCCAGAACGGTCGCCGCATCTCGAGACCCGCCCACGCGCAGAGCCGCTCTTCCGACTCCCTGGCCAGCAACCCGTACGCGCCGTCCAGTAGCAGTAACTGCGAACGCTGCCCAACGCGGGTCACGTGTACCCCATCGGCCAACGGTCTGGCACGCAGCCGCAACATCCGTTGGCGCATGGGCGCGGCCAGCCAGCCGGCGTCGTCTGACCGTGACCGCCGCGCGGCTTGAATCGCCCGCCGCATACGCGCAGGCAGCAATGGCCCAATTCCGTAGCGCAGCAGCCACCAGCATGTCTTGGCCATGCCGATATCCCGGCTGTCCAGTTGCAGTCGATGCCGCAGTTCCTGCCATTGCCGGTTCGCGATGAACTCGGCGTAGTAGCTGGGGTAGCCGTCCAGCCATTCGTCACCGCCGACACCCACCAGCAGGCAGTTGGAACCGCGGCGCCTGGCCTCATGCCGAATGCCCAGGCTCATGACGCCGTTGGGGTAGCCGGCCGGATAGCCCTGCTGCCTGGCCCAGTCCTCATACCAGGACAACGGCTGTCGAGTCGGCGCAACCTCGGCGACCTCCTTGCCGACGTGATGCGCCACGGCTCGCACATAGTCCATCTCGTCGGCATCGCCGGCGCCACGAAAGGCCAGCGTATAGCCGTGAAGCTCGGGTGCCGGCCATTCTCCCCGCCGCTGCAGGTCGGCTGCGACGGCGAACAGCGCGGAGGAGTCCAGGCCGCCGCTGACTTCACACGCGACCGGGCCCGTGGATCGCCCCATCTGCCGCACGACGTCGAACAGCAGTGCCCGGTAATGCTCGGCGTATTCATCCCCGCTGCGACAAGGCAGCGATATGTCGAGGCGCGGCTGCCAATACTTCGATTTGCCGCAGCCTTCCGCCGAGACAACCAGCCGATGCGCCGGCGGCAGCCGGTGGATTCCCTGCCAGAAAGTGTCCTCGAGGTTCAGCCACTCCGACGCCAGGTTCTCCGCAAGGAAGTCGAGATTCAGCTGTTTCTCGACCCAGGGAAGGGCCAGCAGGGCGCAGGCGTCGGACGCGAAGGCAAATGTCCTGCCGTTCCAGACGTAATGAAAAGGCTTGTTGCCGATTCGGTCGCGGGCACAGAACAGCCTGCGTTCGCGCGGGTTCCAGACGGCGAAGGCGAAATCGCCGTCGATTCGATCGAGCAGGGCAGGCCCCCACCGCTCGTAGGCCCGCAGCAGCAACTCGCTGTCGGCGCGCCCGTGAAGGTTCACGCCCTCCACGCGCAACTCACGCGCAAGCTCCGGCGAATTGTCGATCCGGCCGTCGAACACGAGCACGAGCGAACTCTCCGGATCGGCGAGCGGCTGGCGCTCGTCGGCGGACTCGGGAGTCGTTCGCAGCTGGCAATGCCCCAGGGCTGCCGCTTCTCCCGTCCAGTGCCGCAAGCCGTCCGGGCCACGATAGGCCATCGTGGCGGTCATGCGCTCGATCAGCCCGGCTTGCACGGGCATCCGGTCGAAGTGGATGATGCCGGCGATGCCGCTCATGGCTCGGATTCACGCCTTGATGACGGAGAACGAGTCGAGCATAGCTGCCCCATGCGCCGTGCAACAGCGACTCGATGAGCCGACGAACCCCATGACCGATCGTTTTCCAGGCACCGAAGCCGGGTTGCTGCGCCTGTTGTGCGATCCGGCCGGGCTCACCGCGGCCAGCCTGGGCGAGGCCGACGTCGATGCGCTGCTTGCGGGCGCCGAGCAGCACGGGGTCACGGCGCTGCTGGCAGCGAAATTCGCCGGTGCCCCGGCGTCACCGTTCGTCGAACGCCTGCGCGCCCTGGCGCGCGAGCACGCGGTCTGGGAGCTGGGCCACCGCAAGGCACTGCGGGAAGCGCTGTCGTCGCTTGCGGCGGCCGGCATCGAGCCGGTGCTCTTCAAGGGCACGGCGCTGGCCTATTCCATCTACCCGAATGCGGCGCTGCGATTGCGGGGCGATACGGACTTGATCGTGCCCTGGCGCGAACGCGAGGGATTCACGCAGGTCATGGCGCGGTGTGGATTCACGCCTGCCAGTGCCAGCGCAGCCGCGACGATCGGCTACCAGACGAGTTTTTCGCGCCCGACGTCGGAGGGTGCGCACGAGCTCGACGTGCATTGGCGAATCAGCGACTCGGAAGTCCTCTCCCGGCTCTTCACGTACGAGGAGCTGCGCGCGGATGCCGTGTTCTTGCCGGCCCTGGCGCCCGGCGCCCGGGCCGCCTCGCCCGTGCACGCACTGGTGCTTGCCTGCGTGCATCGCGGTTCGCATCGTCACAATCCGTATTACGTGTCCGGCACGCCTCATTCCGGGGGCAACCGGCTGATCTGGCTGTACGATCTGCACCTGCTTGCCGAGTCCTTCACGGAACGCGAGTGGCGATCGGTGACGGACCTGGCGCGGCTCAAGGGTCTGCGCGGAATCTGCCTGGATGGCCTGGCGCAAGCGCGCCAGTGTTTCGCGACCCACATCCCGGACCCTGTATTTGCCGCGTTAGCGCCCGATGGCGTCCGCGAGCCGGCTTCGGACTACTTGGCTGCAGACCCATGGCGACAGCAATGGCAGGATTTCCGGGCGCTGCCGGGGATCCGGCACAAGGTGCGTCATCTGCGGGCACTGCTGTTTCCTCCCGCCGAGTACATGCGGAACAAGTACGCGGACGAGCCGGGGCAATGGCTGCCGTGGCTGTACGCGCGGCGAGCGTTTGCCGGCGCATGGCGGCGGCTGAACGGGCGAGTGATCTAGCGGCTGGGCTTCGTGGCGCGCGTTAGCGCAGCGCGGCCGAGCTGCGGGCCGGCGGCTGCAACGGGACGTGCTGCAAGGGCGGCTGTGCCAGGGTGTTGCCGTCCAATTCGAGCCAGGCGTGCGCGTCGAACTGCGCGTCGTCCTTGCGAACGCCGACCCGCAACACCGCGTCGAGCCCGCGCCTGCGCAACAATGCCCGTACCAGCAGCGATTGTGAGAGGCACGGCGCCTGGAGGATTCCGCGTCGCCCTGCGATCGCCGCGAGGTGCGCCAGACGATCAGCCTGCTGCAGTTCTGCCGTCGTCGGCGGATGAGACGCCACGGGCCGGATCGCCCGCGACAGCCAGGACGCCGTCCGTTGCGCGCCAACACATCGAAGCGACAACTCGACCACCGGCAATCCGCAAGCCAGCCCCAGCAGTGTGCGCCGATCGGCGCCGCTCAAAGCCCGCCACGCCGCCAGTCGGCCGGTCATTTCAGCGAACCTCCACGAGGCCCGCGTCGGCCATGCGTTCCACCAGGGCGAGCAGGTCGCGTTCGAGAACCCCGGCCTCGACTTCATATTCGTCGCTGAGGATGTCGAAGACGCGCTTCAATCCGGCGTCCTCGTTCAGCAGGATCCAGATTCGCGTGCCGACGGCATCGAGACCGAAGTAGTTCTCGCTGGCGAGCTTCAGCAGTACAGCTTCGCCGCCGACTTCCTGAAAGAGGACGTCATCGGCTGGCTTCGCCCGGTGTGATAGCGTTAGGTTCATGCGATCGATAGCGACCCTGCAACACGGGCATCTTAGCCGATGTGATTGTGGCCGGCGGCGCGACAGCCGGTCTCGACCGGAGCGCGCAGGTTGACCGGAACGAATCGCTTGCAGAGTCCTCCGGCCCGTTCGGAGATCTCCTTCCTCTGGCGGATGTTGACTCCATACCGCGGAGCATTGTTGCTGGCCGTGGCGCTGCTCTTATGTGAAAGCGCGGTCGTGCTGACCATGCCCTGGTTCGCCGGCCGTGTGGCGCAGGCATTGCTCGGGGGCGCCGTGCCGGGTGCTTTGTTGCTTGGCTGGCTCGGCGTCTTGACGGTTCAGGCTGGGCTAGCGTTCGGCAACGGACTGGTGCTCGGCAGCACCAGCGCCCGGGTGGTGGCCGACCTCGGTTCCCGGGTCTACGACCATCTGCAGTCGCTGCCCCTGGGCTGGCACCAGGAACGCAAGCGCGGCGAGATCCTCGCCTTGCTGGTGAACGACGTCTGGCGGATCAACGCGTTTCTGACCGGAGTCCTGGCGCCGCTGTTGCCGTTGCTGGTCACCTGCATCGGTGCGCTGCTGCTGCTGGTGCGCATCGACCTCCGGGTGGGATTGGCCGTGGCGGTCGGGGTGCCGCTGCTCACGGTCGTGGTGAAGCTGCTGACTCGCGAAGTGCGACCGCTCGGGCAGGCGCATCTGCAGGAGGACGCGGTGAAGTTCGGCATGGCCGAGCAGAACCTGGCCACCATGCCGCTGATCAAGGCCTATACCCGCGAAGGCAACGAGTCCGCGCGCTATTCGGCCCAGGGCGACAAGGTGCGCGCGCTCGAGATCCGGCAACTGCGGATCGTGTCACTGCTGACTCCGGCCGTGCGATGGCTGACCGCAGTCGCCGTGCTGGGGCTGCTCTGGGTCGGTGGCCACGGCGTGGCTTCCGGAACCCTGACAGCCCCGAACCTGGTCAGCCTATTGCTGTACGGCATGTTGCTGACCCAGCCCGTCAGTCAGCTGGCCGGAGTGTACGGCCAGGTGCAACAGGCGCGGGGTGCGGCACAACGCCTGATGGCCGCAATGGCCGAGGCACCCGAGCCCGACGCAGGCCGCCTCGAACCGGCGGAGGTCAAAGGTGCGATCGCATTCGAATCCGTGAGGTTTGCGTATCCAGGCCGGACGCCCGTTTACACCAGCCTGGACCTGGTGATTCGGCCGGGCGAAACGGTCGCCATCACCGGTCCGAACGGCGCCGGCAAGAGCACGGTTGCCCATCTCCTCATGCGTTTCGCCGACCCGTCTGCAGGCCGGATCGCGCTCGACGGCATCGACCTGCGCGACTTCTCGCTGCGCAGCCTGCGCGGCCACATCGGGCTGGTCAGCCAGCACGTGCTGCTACTCAATGCCACGGTGGCCGATAACATCGGCTACGGCCGGTATGGCGCGGATCGCGGGCTGGTCGAACGCGCTGCTCGCGCCGCGCACGCGCACGAATTCATCGTGCAACTGCCGCAGGGCTATGACACGGTGATCGGCGACGAGGGGCTGCGGCTCTCCGGCGGGCAGCGCCAGCGGATCAGCCTGGCTCGCGCGCTGCTGAAGGACCCCGCGGTCCTGGTCCTGGACGAAGCCACGGCCATGTTCGACCCGGAAGGCGAGCGAGGCTTCATCGCCGAGTGCCACGAGCTGCTGCATTCGCGGACCGTGCTGCTGATCACACATCGTTCCGCGAGCCTGGCGCTGGCAGATCGTGTGTTGCGGCTCGAGCAGGGCGAGTTGCGCGACGTGACCATCCCCGCATGAACCCGCAGCGGGTGCCTCGCGCTTACTCCCCGGATTCCGATTCCAGGACGTCGTGCGTCTCGCGAGCGGCCAGCTCCGGCGCGCGCTCGAGGCCTTCTTCGTACATCTCGCGGAAGCGATTGCAGATGGTGCAGAACAACGCTGCGGTGCGCTCGGCATCGTAAATGGCCGAATGCGCGGCGGCCGTGTCCCAGGTGAGCCCCGCGGCCGTCACCGCGCGCGCCAGCACGGTCTGCCCGTAGGCCACGCCGCCGAGCGTCGCCGTGTCGAAACTCGAAAACGGATGGAAGGGATTGCGCTTGATGTCGGTGCGCGCGACCACCGCATTGAGAAAGCCCAGGTCGAACGACGCGTTGTGGCCCACCAGCACGGCCCTCGTGCATTCCGCGTCGCGCACGGCCTTGCGGATCTCGCGGAACAACTGCGTCATCGCCTCCTTTTCGGGCATCGCCGGGCGCAGCGGATGGTGCGGATCGATGCCGTTCACCGCCAGCGACGCTGGGTCGATGCGCGAGCCGTGGAACGGCTGGACGTGATACCGGAACGTCGCGCCCGGCCGCAGCTGGCCCATCGGCGACATCTCGACGATGACCGCCGCAATCTCGAGCAGCGCATCCGTGTTGGCGTTGAAGCCGCCGGTCTCGACGTCCACGACGACCGGCAGGAAGCCGCGGAAGCGGTTGACGATCCTCGGCGTCTCGAACGGGTCGTTCATTCGCGCACCAGCTGCCAGTTCAACTGCGCGCCGGCGCGCATCGGCACGATCTCATCGCTGCCGAATGCGTAACGCTTCGGCACGGTCCAGGGCTCGCGGCGCAGGGTGATCGTTGCGGTATTGCGCGGGCGGCCGTAGAAGTCAGGACCGCGTTCGGAGGCAAACGCCTGCAGGCGGTCGAGCCGGCCGGCCTGCTCGAAGGCCTCGGCATAGAGCTCGATGGCCGCATGCGCCGAAAAGATGCCGGCACAGCCGCAGGCCGTTTCCTTCGTCTGTACCGCGTGGGGCGCGCTGTCCGTGCCGAGGAAAAAGCGCGCGTCGTCGCTCGTCGCGGCGGCCATCAGGGCTTCGCGATCGTGCTCGCGCTTCAAGACGGGCAGGCAGTACATGTGCGGGCGGATGCCGCCCTCGAAGATCGCATTGCGGTTGTGCAGGAGATGCTGCGGCGTGACCGTCGCGCCCACGCCGGGGCGGGCCGAGCGCACGAAGTCCACGGCTTCGCGCGTGGTAATGTGCTCGAAAACGACCTTGAGGTCCGGCACGCGCTCGACGACGCGGCTCAGCACGCGATCGATAAAGGCCTGCTCGCGGTCGAAGACGTCGATGGCCGCCTCGGTGACTTCGCCGTGCACCTGCAGGACGAGGCCCGCTTCGGCCATCGCCTCGAGGGCCGGCCACAGATGATCGACGGACGTGACGCCGGAATCCGAATTCGTGGTGGCGCCGGCCGGGTACAGCTTGGCGCCGACCACGAAGCCGCTCTCCCGCGCGCGTCGGATTTCCTCGGCGCCGGTGCGATCCGTGAGGTACAGCGTCATCAGCGGCTCGAAGCTCGCTCCGGCGGGCAGGGCCGCCAGGATCCGTGCGCGGTAAGCGCCAAGCGCGGACGTGGTGGTCATCGGCGGCTTTAGGTTCGGCATCACGACGGCTCGCGCGAAACGTTGCGCCGTGAAGGGCAGCACGGCCGCCATGTGGGCGCCGTCGCGCAGATGCAGGTGCCAGTCGTCGGGGCGGAGGATGCGCAGGGTCGAGGTCAAGTTGCGGCCTTGGTCAGTCGTTCGTGGAGTGCGCCTGCGTCACCGAGCAGGTGGCAGGCATAGCGTACTCCGAAGCCGGTGAATTCGGTCGGGATGTGCGCCAGTCCGCCCTTGTGCTCGGAGGCCGAGAGATCCACGTGCACCCACGGGATGGCCGGGGCCACGAAGCGGCTGAGGAAGCGGGCGGCGAGGATGTGATCGCCCTTGTTGTCGAGCGTGCACTGCGTGACGTCCGCAATGCTGCTCTCGAGGTCCGCGTCGAAATCTTCATCGAGCGGAAAGCACCAGACGCGCTCACCCGCGGCGCGGCCCGTCGATTGCAGCCAGCCGTGCAGCCCGTCGCGATTCGTGAATGCACCGCTGTAGCGTTCCGTCAGCGCGGCAACGCAGGCACCCGTCAACGTGGCGAAGTCGAGCATGAACTCGGGCTTCTCGCGCGACGCCAGCGCCAGCGTGTCCGCGAGGACCATGCGGCCTTCGGCGTCGCTGTGCACCACCTGGATCGTCACGCCGTTCATCGCGGTGACGACTTCCTGCGGGCGGTAGGCGTCGGGCCCGATCTGGTTTTCGGTCAGCGCGAGCCAGCAGTCGATCGTGTAGGGCGCGGACATCTTCGACAACGACAGCAGCGTGCCGACGGCGACCGAGCTGCCCTGCATGTCGCCGTGCATCTGGTACATGCTGCGGTGGGGCTTGAGGTTGATGCCGCCCGTGTCGAAGCAGATGCCCTTGCCGACCAGCGCGATGCGCTGGCGCGCGCGGCGCTTCGGCCGATAGGTGAGCCGCACGATGCCGGCGCCGCGGTGCGGATTGGCGCGCGAGACTGCGAGGAACGCACCGGCCCCGAGTCGCTTCAGCGCGACCTCGTCGTAGAAGCGGAAACCCCAACCCTCGCGCCTGGCGAGTTGCTGAAGCGTGCGGCGGTAGCCGACGCAGTCGAGTTCATTGGGCGGCAGGACGGCGAGCCAGCGCGCGAGGTGATTGCCCTCGGCGATCGCCGCGCTCTGCGTGAATGCGACGTTCGGTTTCGAGGCGATGTCGATGCGCGCGAGGTCGTTCCGCGGAGCCGGCTTCGACTTGCGCTGGGGCATCGGCGCCGCGGCGGCGAGTGCGGCGCTCAGCAGCGCCTCGAGCACCTGCATGCGCTCGTCTCCCTTGAATCCGTACGCATGCAGTTGCAGGCGGGCCGCGCCTGGTTTCAGCGCCTCGTGTGCCAGCTTGCGTGCGAGTTCGAGGCGCTCGAATCCGGTGGCGCCCGCCTTGGCGAAACCGACGACCGCGAGCGTATGGCGGGCGTTCGGCAGCCGCGTGACCACCGGCGCGTGCGGGTCGGATTTCTTCGATGTCCTGCGCAGCGCGCTCCAGATCGGTGCATGGGGCAGCCCGCGCAGCGCGGCATCCGCGCCTTCACGTTCGAGGACGATGATCGCCGCGTCGGCTCGGGCAAGCGAGGCTGCGGTTGCCGCGCCATCGCGGGCCGCGACCTCGACTATTGCTTCGGGTGGGAGGAGTTTCACGGAGTATTGCCTTGACCCTGTGCGGGCATGAACGGATCATTGCCGGACTTCTTGCGCGGCGCAGCCCCCTCGGGGCGTCGCCGGGCGCGGCGGCATGCTATCAGGGCGGGTCGGCCAAATCATTACCGCTGTCCGTGCGTCGCCGCGCGGACAGAGCCCGGAGGGAAGGAATGTTCGAAGTCTCGAAAATCGAGGATGCCGACCCGGGCGAAACCCGCGAGTGGCTGGAATCGATCGACTCGGTCCTCAAAGTGCACGGTGCGGAGCGCGCGCACTACCTGCTCGAGCGACTCATCGATCATACGCGCCGCACGGGTGCGTACCTGCCCTTCAAGCCGAACACGGCGTACGTCAACACCATTTCCACGGCGCAGCAGCAGGAGTATCCGGGCGACCGCGCCCTGGAGCGTCGCCTGAAGGCCTACATCCGCTGGAACGCGATGGCGATGGTGGTGCAGGCCAACCGGCAGAGCTCGGAGTACGGCGGCCACATCGCGTCGTACGCCTCGGCGGCGACGTTGTACGAAGTCGGCTTCAACCACTTCTGGCGCGCACCGAGCGACGCGCATCCGGGCGACATGGTCTTCATCCAGGGGCACTCGGCGCCCGGGATCTACGCCCGCTCGTATCTCGAAGGAAGGCTGACCGAAGACCACTTGCGGCGTTTCCGTGAGGAGGTGGGCGGCGGCGGTCTCTCGTCGTATCCGCATCCCTGGCTGATGCCGGGTTTCTGGCAGTTTCCCACGGTCTCGATGGGCCTCGGCCCGATGATGGCCATCTACCAGGCGCGTTTCACGCGCTACCTCGAGCACCGCGGCCTCATTCCCGCCAGCGACCGAAAGGTCTGGGCGTTCCTCGGCGACGGCGAGATGGACGAGCCCGAGTCGCTCGGCGCGATCACGATGCCGGTGCGCGAGAAGCTCGACAACCTGGTGTTCGTCGTGAACTGCAACCTGCAGCGCCTCGACGGCCCGGTGCGCGGCAACGGCAAGATCATCCAGGAGCTGGAGGCCGCGTTCCTCGGCGCCGGCTGGAACGTCATCAAGGTGATCTGGGGCTCGCGCTGGGACCCGCTCCTGCAGCGCGACGACAACGGCCTGCTGCGCCGCCTGATGATGGAGTGCGTCGACGGCGAGTACCAGAACTTCAAGGCCAAGGGCGGCGCTTACACGCGCGAGCACTTCTTCGGCAAGTACCCCGAGCTGAAGGCGATGGTCGCCAACATGTCGGACGACGACATCTGGAGCCTGAACCGCGGTGGCCACGACCCGCTCAAGGTCTTCAACGCCTACCAGGCCGCGATGACGCACAAGGGTCAGCCCACCGTGATTCTCGCCAAGACCATCAAGGGATACGGCATGGGCAAGGCGGGTGAGGGCCTCAACATCACCCACCAGCAGAAGAAGCTCGACGACGACGCGCTCAAGGATTTTCGCGACCGCTTCAACATCCCGGTGTCGGACGAGGACATCGGCAGCGTCCCGTACTACCGGCCGGCCGAAGGCAGCGAAGAACTGAAGTACCTGCAGGAGCGGCGCAAGGCGCTCGGCGGCTACCTGCCGCAGAGGCGGTCGAAGGGCGATTCGCTCAAGGTGCCGTCGCTCGAGGCGTTTGCGCCGCTTCTCGAATCCTCCGGCGATCGCGAGTACTCGACCACGATGGCGCTGGTGCGCCTGCTCGGCGTGCTTCTCAAGGACAAGGAAATCGGCTCCCGCATCGTGCCGATCGTGCCCGACGAAGCGCGCACCTTCGGCATGGAGGGTCTGTTCCGCCAGATCGGCATCTATTCCTCGATGGGACAGCTCTACACGCCGCAGGACGCGGACCAGTTGCTGTACTACCGCGAGGACAAGAAGGGTCAGATCCTCGAGGAAGGCATCAACGAAGGCGGAGCGATGTGCAGCTGGATCGCCGCCGGCACGGCTTACGCCAACCACGGCGTGAGCATGATCCCGTTCTACATCTACTACTCGATGTTCGGTTTCCAGCGCGTCGGCGACTTCATCTGGGCCGCGGGCGACATGCAGAGCCGCGGCTTCCTGATCGGCGGCACGGCAGGTCGTACCACGCTCGCGGGCGAAGGCCTGCAGCACCAGGACGGCCACAGCCAGCTGGTCGCGACGACCATCCCGAACTGCGTCGCGTACGATCCGGCGTTCTCCTATGAACTCGCCGTCATCGTGCAGGACGGCCTGCGCCGCATGCACGGGGAGCAGGAGAACGTCTTCTACTACATCACCTGCATGAACGAGAACTATGCGCACCCTGCGCTGCCGATGGGCGCGGAGGAGGGCATCCTCAAGGGAATGTACCTGCTGCGCGAAGGCGGCAAGGGCAAGGTGCGCGTCAACCTGTTCGGTTCGGGCACCATCCTGCGCGAGGTCCTCGCGGCGGCTGCGATCCTGGAAAAGGAATACGGCGTGCCGGCGGACGTCTTCAGCGTCACGAGCTTCTCCGAGCTGCGTCGCGAGGCGCTCGATGCCGAACGCTGGAACCTGTTGCACCCGAACGAGAGGCCCCGCAGGCCGTACGTGCAGCAGCTGCTGGCGCGAACGCATCGGGCCGTTCATCGCCGCGACCGACTACATGCGCATCGTGCCGGACCAGGTCCGCCAGTGGGTGCCGGGCCGCTACCAGTCGTGCTCGGCACCGACGGCTACGGCCGCAGCGACTCGCGCGCCGCGCTGCGCGGCTTCTTCGAGGTCGATCGCCGCTACGTCGTCGTGGCGGCGCTCAAGTCGCTGGCGGACGAGGGCAAGCTCGACGTGGCCACCGTCAAGAGCGCGATCGAGCGGTTCGGGATCGATCCCGAGAAACCCAATCCCGTGACGGTCTGAGCGAGGCGCTGCCGTGGCCAACCAGCTCATCGAAGTGCGGGTGCCGGACATCGGCGACTACAAGGACGTCGAGATCATCGACGTCTCCGTCAAGGCCGGCGACACGGTCGCGCTCGAGGCGACCCTGGTCACGCTCGAGACCGAGAAGGCGACGATGGACGTGCCTTCGACGGCGGCGGGCGTCGTCAAGGAAATCAAGGTCCAGCGCGGCGGGCGTGTCTCGAAGGGCGACCTCATTGCGTTGGTCCTGTCGGACGAGCCCTCACCCCAGCTCTTTACCTCTCCCGCTTGCGGGAGAGGTCGCACGCAGTGCGGGTGAGGGTCCGAAGCCCTCACCCCAGCCCTCTCCCGCTGTGGCGGGAGAGGGAGTAAGACCCTCACCCCAGCCCTCTCCCGCCGTGGCGGGAGAGGGAGTAAGACCCTCACCCCAGCCCTCTCCCGCCAAGGCGGGAGAGGGAGATGTCGGCTTTTCCCGCTCCCACGCCAGCCCGTCGATCCGCAAGCTCGCGCGCGAGCTCGGCGTCGATCTCGCTCGCGTGCAGGGCACGGGACCGAAGGGGCGCGTCCTCGACAGCGACGTCAAGGCGTACGTCAAGCGCATCCTGACCCAGCCGGTCGAGTCGTCGGGCAGCGCATTGCCACGAGTGCCCGAGGTCGATTACGCGGCCTTCGGCCCGATCGAACGCCGGCCGCTCAGTCGCATCCAGAAGATCTCCGGCCCGCGTCTGCACGCGAGCTGGGTGAACATCCCGCACGTCACCCAGTTCGACGAAGCGGACATCACCGAGATGGAGGAAACGCGCTCTCGCCTCAAGGACGAAGCAACCGCAAAGGGCATCAAGCTGACGCCGCTCGCGTTCGTGATGCGTGCGTGCGTGCTGGCGCTGCAGAACTACCCGCTCTTCTGTGCATCGCTCGATGCGGCGGCGGGCGAGCTGGTCCTCAAGAAGTACGTCCACATCGGCTTCGCGGCCGATACTCCGAACGGACTCATGGTGCCCGTCGTGAGGGACGCGGACCGCAAGGACGTCTTCGAACTCGCGCGCGATCTCGCCGTGCTGAGCGAAAAGGCCCGCGCCGGCAAACTGTCCGCGGCGGACATGCAGGGCGGCTGCTTCACGATCTCGAGTCTCGGCGGCATCGGCGGTACGGCGTTCACACCGATCATCAACGCGCCCGAAGTGGCGATCCTCGGCGTGTCCAAGTCGGCGCACAAGCCGGTCTACGAACGGGGCGCATTCGTCCCGCGCCTGATGCTGCCGCTGTCGCTGTCGTACGACCATCGCGTGATCGACGGCGCGTCGGCCGTGCGGTTCACCAGTTTCCTCGGCCAGGCGCTGGCGGACGTGCCGGGCCTGCTGCGGGCCATTCCGTAGCGCCGGCCGGGAGGACAAGGCTTGAGCGGCAACAACAGGAATCAAGCGGCTCCCGTGCCCGTCACGGTGCCGGACCTCGGCAACTTCACAGACGTGTCGGTCATCGACGTGCTCGTCAAGGTGGGCGACCGGGTCGAGGTCGATACGCCGCTCATCACGCTCGAGACCGACAAGGCGACGATGGACGTGCCTTCGAGCCACGCGGGTGTCGTGGCGAGCCTGGCCGTGAAGAAGGGCGACAAGGTCTCGACGGGCTCGGCGATCCTCACGCTCACCGGCGCCCCGCCCGTCGAACAAGATCACACGACGACCGCTTCGGCCCTGCGGGCCACGGAGCCGTTCGGCGGCGAGCCGTACATCGATACCGTGCCGATCAAGCCGTATGAGCCGGGTGGCGGGACGAGCCGGCGCGTCTTCCGCGGCGCCTGTGCCTGCAGCTGCACCGATTCGCGCCGGCCCCGGCGTCCACCGTCGACTGGCCACGAGTTCGAACTCGTGGTGCTCGGCGCCGGCCCCGGCGGTTACACGGCTGCGTTCCGCGCGGCAGACCTCGGCCTGAAGGTCGCGCTCATCGAGCGCTGGCCCACGCTCGGCGGCGTGTGCCTCAACGTCGGCTGCATTCCTTCCAAGGCCCTGCTGCACGCGGCGCGGGTCATCGAGGAGGCTGCCGAAATGTCGGCGCACGGCGTGTCGTTCGGGCCGCCCGTGATCGATGCCGCCAAGCTGCGGGGCTGGAAGGACAAGGTCGTCGCACGCCTCACCGGCGGTCTCACCGCGCTCGCGAAGCAGCGCAAGGTCACGGTCATTACCGGCACCGCCACGTTCGAATCCCCGCACGCCCTCAAGGTCGAGCACGAGGGGCAGGCGCGCTCGTTGTCCTTCGCGCAGTGCATCGTTGCGGCAGGTTCGGAGTCCATGCGGCTGCCGGGGCTTGCCCGACGATCCGCGCATCATCGATTCCACCGGCGCGCTCGAGCTCGACCTGCCGAAGCGACTGCTGGTCGTCGGCGGCGGCATCATCGGCCTCGAGATGGCGACGGTCTACGACGCGCTCGGCGTGAAGGTCACCGTGGTCGAACTCACCGAGGGCCTGATGCCGGGTTGCGACCGCGATCTGGTGCGGCCGCTCGAGAAGCGCATCGCCGCGCGTTACGAGCGCATCCTGCTCAAGACGAAGATGGCCGGCGTGAAGGTGCGTGGCCGATGGCCTGGAGGTCAGCTTCGAGGGCGACAAGGCCCCTGAGCCCGAGGTCTACGACAAGGTGCTGGTCGCCGTCGGACGCACGCCGAACGGCAAGCGCATCGGCGCCGGGTCGGCCGGCCTCGCCGTGAGCGATCGCGGGTACATCCCGGTCGACCGGCAGATGCGCACCAACGTCCCGCACATCTTCGCGATCGGCGACATCGTCGGCCAGCCCATGCTCGCCCACAAGGCGACGCACGAGGGCAAGGTGGCTGCCGAGGCTGCAGCGGGACAGAAGAAGTTTCTTCGACGCGCGCGTGATTCCTTCGGTGGCTTACACGGATCCCGAAATCGCCTGGGTCGGCCTGACGGAAACCGACGCCAAGGCGCGCGGTATCGCGTACGAGAAGGCGGTGTTCCCGTGGGCCGCGAGCGGCCGGTCGCTTGCGATCGGACGCGACGAGGGTTCCACCAAGCTGCTGTTCGACCCGGCCACGCATCGCGTGATCGGCGGCGGCATCGTCGGCACCAACGCGGGTGACCTGATTTCCGAGGTGGCCCTGGCCATCGAAATGGGCGCCGATGCGGCCGACATCGGCCTGACCGTGCATCCGCACCCGACGTTGTCGGAAACCGTGGCGATGGCCGCGGAGGCGTTCGAAGGCACGCTCACGGACCTGTACATCCCCAGGCGCAAGCCTGCGGCCGGGAAGCCCGGCTGAGTGCCGCGCAGCCGGCATCCATGCATCCCCAGCTGACCCGGACGCTGCGCATCCTCGGCCTGCTGGAGGCCGGTCGGCGCGCCGAGGTGCGCCTGCGCATGAAGCAGGACCGCGCACTGCCCGATGCGGTCATCATCGGCGCGCAGAAGTGCGGCACCAGTTCGCTGCACAACTACCTGACGCAGCACCCCGGCGTGATCGCGCCGCTGCGCAAGGAGGTCCATTACTTCGACGTGAACTACCCGCGCGGCGAGCGCTGGTATCGCGCGCACTTCGGGCGCACGGGCGAGCCGGGACTCAACATCGACAGCAGCCCGTACTACCTGTTCCACCCCCTCGCCGCGCAGCGCATGCATGCGCTGCTGCCGCAGGCGAAGTTGATCGTCCTGCTGCGCGATCCGGTCCGGCGCGCCTACTCGCAGTACTGGCAGCAGCGCGACAAGGATCGCGAGCCGCTCGGCTTCGAGGATGCGCTCGCGGCCGAGCCGCAGCGCGTCGACGAGGCGCATCGGCGGCTGGCGAGCGGCGAGATCGAGGCGAGCCGCGATCACCAGATCCACAGCTACGTCTCGCGTGGCCGGTACGCAGAGCAGCTGCAGCGCTGGCTCGCGCTGTACCCGCGCGAGCAGCTGCTGGCGCTGCGTTTCGAGGACCTCGTCAAGGATCCGCTCGGCGTGCTGAACCGGACGCTCGCGTGGCTCGGCTTGCCGCCGATGCGCGAGGCGCGGCTCGAGGCTCGCAACTCGCGCAACTATCCACCGATGAATCCGGAGACGGCCGAAAAGCTGCGCGCGTATTTCGAGCCGGAGAACCGTCGCCTCGAGGCGCTGCTCGGCCAGCCGATGGGTTGGTAGCGAGGTCGCGCGGCGCGCTCAGAGGCGCCGCAACGACTCGAGATAGGCCGACTCGTCGGGCGGGAGCCCGGAGCGCTGGCTGCGCCACATCGCCTCGCCGAGGCACTCGATCATCCGGTGCTCGGCGTCGTGCCCGTTGCCCATGCGGTCGCAGAGGTTTCGATGCACGGCTGCGATACCGGCCGGCCGGTTCGTCGCCACCTGTTCGCGAATCGCCAGGTGGAGCCCCATGTGCAGGAACGGATTCGACTGGCCGGCTTCGGGCGCGAAGTCACGATTAATCGCATTCTCGGCGGACTCGACGATCGCGTGATACTCCGGGTGCTCATCGAGCACCCGCACGATCTGGTCTTCCAGGGGCTCCAGGGGGCGCGAATCGCGGTACTTGCGCCAGGCCTCGACGTAAATGCGTCGCAGCCCGTCGCGGCCCTGGTCGTGGAAGAAAGGCACCGGACCCTCACCCGACCTTCGGTCGACCTCTCCCGCGAGGGCGGGAGAGGTTCGGACTCTTGCTCCCTCTCCCGCCCTGGCGGGAGAGGGCTGGGGTGAGGGCCGGAGTCTTGTCCTTGAATGCGCACAGGTCCGCAACGATGCAGTTCGGGCAGTCGGGCTTGCGCGCCTTGCACACGTAGCGGCCATGCAGGATCAGCCAGTGGTGCGCGTCGCGCTTGAACTCGTCGGGCACGCGCTTCACAAGCTTGTCTTCGACGTTGCGCACCGTCTTGCCCGGCGCGAGCCCGAGTCGGTTCGCCACGCGGAAGATGTGCGTGTCCACCGCGATCGTCGGCTGCCCGAAGGCGGTGTTGAGGATCACGTTGGCGGTCTTGCGTCCGACGCCCGGCAGCGCCTCGAGTGCCTCGCGATCCGCCGGCACCTGGCCGCCGTGCTCCTCGAGCAGGATCCGGCAGGTGGCGACGATGTTCTTCGCCTTGCCCTGGTACAGCCCGATCGACTTCACGTACCGCGCGAGCCCGTCGACCCCGAGGTCGAGGACTGCGCGCGGATTGCGCGCGACCTTGAACAACTCGCGAGTCGCGAGATTGACGCTCTTGTCCGTTGCCTGCGCGGAGAGGATGACGGCGACCAGCAATTCGAACGGCGTCGAGTATTCGAGCTCCGTCTTCGGGTGCGGGTTGTGCTTGCGCAAGCGCCGAAACAGTTCGATACGCTGTTCCTCGTTCACGTCTGCCCCCCACGGTCCATGGCTCGCGCGCCGGTCACCGACCCTCGCCGCATGCGCAATTCGTTGAATGCCGCCAATCCCACGCCGAGCAGCAGGAATGCGCCCGACGGCTGCCGAGCGAGTTGTGCGAGATGGCCGAACCACTCCCGTGCGGCGGCCAACGCCACGAACAGGGCAACCGACAGGCCGATCGTGGCGAGTTCGCTGGTCATGGAACGCGGGGCCCGCGCATCGCGGACGAGCGTCGCACCGCCCGCCAGCACGAGCCTGCTCGCTGCGACGAGCGGCAGATCGGCCGCCAGAGCGACATGCGCAGCGGGGAGGAACGCGGCCATGAAGAGGTCGAGCGCGGTCACCGTCGCAGCCGTCAGGACCGCAACCACGCCGAGACGGATCTCGCCCGGCAGTCGTGTTGCGGTCATCCTCGAGACTGCGCCAGTCATGGCGAGCACGATGAAGACCCCGGCGCCGAGCCAGAGGCCCCTGAGGATCGAGTCGCCGGCCGCGATCAAGGGCGCAAGCAACAGCAGCAGCGCGACTGCGGCGGGGAGCGGCAGGCGTGTGCGGCGGGTGTCCATGGGCTCAGTCATGGCGTCATTGTAGCGGGGGCCGCGAACAGCTCGTCCCGGTGCTGCTGGAAATACACGAGGCTGCCCGCCACCGCGCGCACCACGGCTCGCGGCGTGACGGTCGCACCCGTGAACTGGTCGAAATCGCCGCCGTCCTTGCGCACCTTCCAGCGCTCGAGCGGCGGATCGCCGATCGAGCGCCCGGTGAACCGACCGATCCAGTCTGACTTGCGCTCGTCGATCGCAGCGCCGAGGCCGGGCGTCTCGCGGTGACGGATCACACGAACGCCGAGCACGTGACCGTCGGCGCCGATGGCGACCAGCAGGTCGATCGATCCGGCGTAGCCATCCGGTGCAACGGGGGCCATGACGATCGCGGCCGGCCGTTTGCCCAGTCGGGCGCGATACACGGGCACCGCAGAGGCCGTGCCGAGCAGGTCCCGGTCGCGCGCGTAGGTGAGGTCTGCGAGCACGTCGTTGTCGTGAGGCAGGGCGCCGAGCAGCTTCTCGAGCTGCGCCGCCTGCCGGGCACGTGCTTCCGCTGCGATTCGCTCGCGTGTCGCTTCGTGCACGAGCACGACGCACGCGACGGACACGAGCGCTACCATGCCGAGCACAAGTCCGGCGTGCAGCGAGCGCTTCGGGGCGGCGTCAGTGTCGTGGGTGGCCATGGATGCGCGGAACCGTGTAGCGGTCGATCAACGGGACAGCGGCATTCATCAGCAGCACCGCGAACGCGACGCCGTCCGGATAGACGCCCCAGCGGCGGATGAGAAACACCAGCAGGCCGATGCCGAACCCGTAGACCGCGCGTCCCCGGTCGCTCGTCGCCGCCGAGACGGGGTCGGTGGCGATGAAGCACGCGCCGAGCATCGTGGCGCCCGAGAAGGCATGGAACAGCGGCCCGGCGTTGGCGCCGGGGTCGAGGCCGTGGGCGACGGCTGCGGGCAGGAGCAGGCCGGCCAGGAACGCGACCGGGATGTGCCAGCGCACGATGCCACGCGCGAGCAGGAATGCACCGCCGACAAGAGCCGCCACATTGATCCACTGGAAGCCCGCTCCGCCGAGCGCGCCGAACTGCGGCTGCGCGAGGATTTCCCCCATCGTGTAGCGCTGCCCGAGGCCGGTGCGCAGCGAATCCAATGCCGTCGCGCCCGTGTACGCGTCCCACGGCGGAACGATGGCCGACGTGCCCGCGAAGAAGGAATGAACGGTCAGCGTGGCGAGGTCTCCCCAGGAGTGCGCGCTGTCGACCAGGGGCAGCGGCCAGCGAGTCATCTCCGCCGGGCACGACACGAGCAGCGCGGCGTACCCGACCATCGCGGGATTGAAGGCGTTCTGACCAAGCCCGCCAAAAGCATGCTTGCCGAGCAACACTGCAGCCGCCACCCCGGCGGCGGTCAGCCACCACGGCAACAGCGGTGTCACGCACAGCGCCAGGAGCGCCGCGGTGACGAGGACGCTGCCGTCGCGCAGGAATGGTGCCGCAGCGTGCCGGCGCCAGCGCAGCGCGACAGCTTCGCAGGCGAGCGCTGTCGGACAGGCAATGGCGAGTTGCAGCAGGAGACCGGGCCCGAACACCAGCACATGCGCGACCGACACGGGCAACAGCGCCAGCAGCACCTGGAACATCACGCGCGGCACCGTGAAGCCGGCGATGACATGAGGCGCGGCCGCGGTCTCGAAGCGCATGGTGCTAGCTCGCTCCGTCGTTGCGGGCGCGACGACGGGCTTCATCGAATGCGCGGCGTTCGGCCTCCGCGTCGGCCTGCAGCCGAGCCTGGTGACGCTCGAATCGCCAGCGCGCGTCGGCGGCGCGGCGCACGCGTTCCTCGCGCGCGGCCAGCGCGGACTTCGCCTCGCAAAAGCGCTGCGTCAGTGGAATCCGGCTCGGGCACACGTAATCGCAGCAGGCGCACTCGATGCAATCGAGCAAGCCCCGCGTGCCGGCCTGTTCGAGGTCGCCGGCCTGGACCCAGCGGTGCAGTTGCTGCGGCAACAGTCCGGCAGGACAGACATCCGCGCAGTTTCCGCAGCGTATGCACGGCATTTCCGCGCCACGGGGCGCGAGGTCGAGCGTCGAAGCCGCCACGAGGCAGTTCATGGCCTTGGTCAGCCCGATCCCGTCGTCTGGCAGGGCGCGCCCGGTCAGCGGGCCGCCGGCGATGAGCCGCTCCGGCGTGCCGCGGTATCCGCCACAGTGCGCCATCAACTCCGCGATCGGCGTGCCGATCAGCGCGTCGAGATTGCCGGGCCGCACGACACCGCTGCCATTGATCGTCACGATGCGCCGGACGCACGGCTCACCCGTGACTGCAAAATCGGCGACGGCTGCGGCAGTGCCGACGTTCTGGCACAGCAGGCCGCTCTGCGACGGCACGCTGCCGCTCGGCACTTCGATGCCGGTAATCGTCGTGAGCAGTTGCCGTTCGGCGCCCGCCGGATAGACGGCGGGAACGGCCCGGATCGTGATGCGCTCGTCAGGCTGTCTCGAAAAGGCCGCCTGGAGCGCCGCGATCGCCTCGGGCTTGTCGTCCTCGACGGCGATGGTGCAGCGTCCTGCGCCGCTCGCGCGCAGCAGCAGTCGCGCGCCGAGCAGGATGCGCGGCGCCCGTGCACGCATCAGCGCGTCATCGCAGCAGATCCAGGGTTCGCATTCTGCACCGTTCAGGACGAGATGGGTCGCCTCCCGCGCAAGCGCGGCTGCGAGCTTCACGGCCGTCGGGAACGCGGCGCCGCCGAGACCGACGACGCCTGAGTTCGCCAGGCATTCGATCCATTGCGGTGCCGGCATGCGCTCGGCGTCGTCGATCGGCTCGAGGGCCGGATCGCGATCGCCGGTGCCATCGTTGTCGATCACGACGCACAGCCCGTGGCCGGCGCCCGTCGCGATGACGCGCGGCTCGACTGCGCGGATCACGCCCGCGACCGGCGCGTGCAGCACTCGATTACGCGTCTCGGGATCGATGCCGATGGCCGTGCCGACGCGCACTCGCTCGCCGGCTTCGACGCAAGGCAGCGCCGCGCGGCCCGAACCCTGGTCGAGCGAGACGATCGCCTGCGAAGGCGCCGGCGCGTTCGCGAGCGCGGGGGCCATGGCCTCGCTCTTGTGCGCGGGGAGTCGCAGGCCGGCGGGAAATGCCGAGGCGGAGGACATGCGGCTGGCTCAGGCGGCCCGATGCAGGCGCTCGTCGACGGCTTCGACGACGCGCAGTTCGATACAGTCCACCGGGCAGGGCGGCAGGCACAACTCGCAACCCGTGCAATGGGCTGCAATCACCGTGTGGGCCAGTTTCTGCGCACCGACGATGGCGTCCACTGGACAGGCGGGAATGCATCGCGCGCAGCCGATGCAGCGCGCTTCGTCGATCCACGCGACCTGCGGCGGCTGCGCCGGGCCGACTTCGGGCGCGAGCGGCTGCGGATCGCGTCCAAGCAGGTCCGCGAGCGCGCGGATCGTCAACTCTCCGCCCGGTGGGCAGCGATTGATGTCCGCTTCACCGGCCGCAATGGCTTGCGCGTAGGGCTTGCACCCCGCGTAAGTGCAGCGACCGCACTGCGTCTGCGGGAGCAGGGCATCGATGCGCTCCGCCACGGAACCCGAATCCCGCGGACCGCGGGCAGCGGACCAGCCGAGCAGGCCGCCCAGGCTCGCGGCCAGCGCTGCGAGCGTCAAGAGTCCGGGCAGCGTTGACACGAGGGTCATCGCGTGCCGAGCCCGCCGAGACCGACGAACGCCAATGCGACGAGGCCCGCCGACACCAGCGCGATCGGTGCGCCGCGGAATGCCCGCGGCACGTCGCTGGCATCGACACGTTCGTCGAGCGCGGTGAACAGGACGAGCACGAACGCGAAGACCCCCGCGGCGATCGCGCCGTAGCCGAAGGACTCGAAGAACGACGGCCTCTGCTCGATGCGGACGAACCCCACGCCGAGCACGGCGCAGTTCGTCGCAAGGAGCGGCACGAAGGCTCGCAGTCGTTCGTGCAATCGCGGGCGCGCATACTCGAGCAAGGCGTCGGCGAGCGTCGCGAGCGTGGCGACGAGGAGCATGAGCACCAGGGTGTCGAGATTGCCGAGCGCGAAGGGCGCCAGCACGGCGCGTGCAACGATGTCGGCGATGCCGCTGGCCAGCGGCAACACGCAGAGCACCGCGACTCCCATGGCGGCCGCCGCCTCGACACGGTCGCTGGGGCCGGCGACCGGCCGCAGGCCGGGCAGGCTCGTGACGGCGAAATGATTGACGAGGCTCGCGCCGAGCGCCAGGAGCAGGAGCTCCGCCATCGTGTCCTCCGCGGTGCTATTTCACCTTCATGCCCGGCTCGCCGCCGGCGTCGGGGGAAACCAGGAAGACGTCCTTGCCGCCCGGCCCGGCCGCCAGGACCATGCCCTCGGATGTGCCGAAGCGCATCTTGCGCGGCGCGAGGTTCGCGACCACGACGACGAAGCGCCCCACGAGCTGCGCTGGCTCGTAGGCCGAACGGATGCCCGCGAAGATCGTGCGCTTGCCGTCACCGCCGAGGTCGACCCCGAGCTTGAGGAGCTTGTCGGCGCCTTCGACGAGTTCCGCGGAGTCGACGCGCGCGATGCGCAGGTCGACTTTGCCGAACTCCTCGATCGAGATCGTCGGTGCCGGCCCGTCAGCGGCCGGCGCGGGCGCAACCTTTGCCGCCGTCGCTTTCGCGCTGGCCGGCGGCGTGGGCGAAGCGGCGGCCTGCGGAATGCCCGAAGGCTTCAGGGTCTCCGCCGAAGCACCCAGCAGCGCCTTGACGGCCGCGGGGTCGACGCGGGTGGCGAGTGGTTCGTAGGCGTTGATGGTCGTGCCGAGCAGCGGGCGGGCGATGTCCGGCCAGGACTGCGCGGGCAGGCCGAGGAATTTCTCGGCTCCCGCCGCGAGCTTCGGCATCACGGGCTTCAGGTACAACGCGAGCACGCGGAACAGGTTGATGCCTTGCGTGCAGACGGCCTGGACTTCCGCGGCGCGAGCGGGATCCTTGGCCGCCAGCCAGGGCTTGCGCTGGTCGATGTAGAGGTTCGCCCTGTCGGTGAGCGCCATGATTTCGCGCACGGCACCGGCGAGGTCGCGCGCTTCGTAGAGCGCGGCGATGCGCTCGCCGGCCGCGACGAACTCGTCCTGCAGCGCAGGTTCGGCGAGCTTGTCCGCCAGGCGCCCGTCCGAGCCGCGCACGATGAAGCCGGCGCAGCGGCTGGCGATGTTCACGAGCTTGCCGACGATGTCGGAGTTCACCTTGGCGGTGAAGTCATCGAGGCTGAGGTCGAGGTCCTCGACGCCGTCGCCGAGCCGCGATGCGAAGTAGTAGCGCAGATACTCGGCCGGCAGGTGGTCGAGCCACGCGCGCGCGGAGATGAGCGTGCCGCGCGACTTCGACATTTTCTGGCCGTTGACCGTGAGGAACCCGTGCGCGAACACGGAGGTCGGCGGGCGGTAGCCCGCGCCCGTGAGCACGGCCGGCCAGAACAGCGTGTGGAAATAGACGATGTCCTTGCCGATGAAGTGGTAGACCTCCGCATCGCTGCCGGGTTTCCAGTAGCGGTCGAAATCGAGGCCGGTGCGGCGGCAATACTGCAGGAAGCTCGAGAGATAGCCGATCGGCGCGTCGAGCCAGACGTAGAAGTACTTGCCCTTCTCGCCGGGGATCTCGAAGCCGAAGTACGGCTCGTCCCGGGAAATGTCCCAGTCGCGCAGGCCCGCGCCGAACCATTCCTCGAGCTTGGCCGTCACGGCCGCCTGCAGTCGGCCGGAGCCCGTCCACTCTCGCAGCATCGGCTCGAAGTCGCCGAGCTTGAAGAACAGGTGCTCGGATTCGCGCTGCACGGGGGGCGTGCCGCTCACCACCGAGACCGCGTTGATCAGGTCCGCCGGAGTGTAGGTGGCGCCGCAGACCTCGCAGCTGTCCCCGTACTGGTCGAGCGCTCCGCACTTCGGGCAGGTGCCGCGCACGTAGCGGTCGGGCAGGAACATCCTCGCCTGCTCGTCATACGCCTGCACGATCGTCTCGCGGCGGATGTGGCCGGCGGCCGAGAGTTTCCGGTAGATGTCGTAGGTGACTTCGCGGTTCTCGTCGGAGTGCGTGGTGTGGAAATTGTCGTACGAGATGTCGAATTCGCCGAAGTCGCGCCGCTGCTCGGCGCCGATGCGCTCGATGAGCTGCTCGGGCGTTATCCCTTCCTGGCGGGCCTTGAGCATGATGGGGGTGCCGTGCGCGTCGCTGGCCCAGATGAACAGGCAATCGTGGCCGCGCATGCGCTGGAAGCGCACCCAGATGTCCGTCTGCACGTATTCGACCATGTGGCCGAGGTGCGGGGCGCCGTTCGCGTAGGGCAGGGCGCTGGTGGCGAGGATCGTGCGGCGGTGGGCGGAGGTCATGGTGCGCGTGCGTGCGGAAAAGGCGCACGATTATGCCACGCGCGGCCCCGCGGGGCCCGGTTGCGTCAGTGCCGGCTCAGCCCATTTCCTTCAGGTGCTCGAACCGCGACTTGTTGATGGCCTTCTCGTAGGCCGCGCGGCCCGAGATCACGCCCTTGTCGAGCAGTTCCTGGATCGCCGAGTCCATGGTGCGCATGCCGTGGATGCCGCCGCTCTGCATGGTGTTTTCGAGCTGGTCGAGCTTGCCCTGGCGGATGAGGTTCGAGACCGCCGGCGTGTTGATCAGGATCTCGAGGGCCGCGACGCGGCCGCGCTTGTCGGCGCGCGGGACCAGCTGCTGCGAGATCACGCCGCGCAGCGACGTCGAAAGCATGGTGCGCACGTGGCTCTGCTTGTCCGACGGGAAGGCGTTCACGATGCGGTCGACGGTCGCCGCGGCGCCGTTCGTGTGCAGGGTGCCCATCACGAGAATGCCCATCTCCGCCGCGGTCACCGCGATGCTCATGGTCTCGAGGTCGCGCAACTCGCCTACCAGCACCACGTCGGGGTCCTCGCGCAGGGCCGAGTGCAGCGCTTCGGCGAAACTCGGGCTGTGCACGCCCACTTCGCGCTGGCTGACGAGGCAGTTCTTGCGCGCGTGCACGAATTCGATCGGATCCTCGATGGTGAGGATGTGGCCCTTCAGGCGCGCGTTCAGGTCGTCCAGCATCGCGGCGAGCGACGTCGACTTTCCCGAGCCGGTCTTGCCCGTGACGAGGATGAGCCCGTTGTTGACGCGGCACAGGCTGCGCACGGCCTCGGGCATGTTGAGTTGATCGAGCGTGAGCGCCTTCGACGGGATGGCGCGGAACACGGCGCCGAGCCCGGCGATGTGCCGGAACACGTTGACGCGGAAACGGGAAACACCGGGGATCGAGTAGGCGAAGTCCGCGCCGTCCTTCGTTTCGAGCTGCTGCAGCGCCCGGCGCGTCATGATCTCCTCGAGCATGCCCTTGACCCGGTCGGCCTCGAGCTTCTCGTCGCGCAGGGCGTGCAGTTCGCCGTAGAGGCGGATGCGCGGCGGGTCGCCGGCGACGAAGTGCAGGTCCGAGCCGCTCCTGGCGAGGACCTCGCGCAGGTACTCGTCGATACGCCGCGAGGCCGCGGGAGCGGCTTCGGCGACGGCGGTGACTTCGGTGGTCACGTCACATCCCCTGCGTCACGTCGGCCTTGAGCACTGCGGTGCCATCGGCGATGTAGCGGGTGAACGGCTTCTTGTCGACCGCGTAGATGAAGGCATCCTCCGGGTCGACCTCGCGCGCCTGGATCGCGGCGAGCAACGCCTGGTCCATGGTCTGCATCCCGAGTTCCCTGCCGGTCTGTACCTGCGACGGGACCATGTGCGTCTGATCGGTCATGACCAGCTTGCCGATGGCGCGGTTCATGACCATTACCTCGCACACCGCCCGGCGGCCGCGCAGGTCCGGCGTGCGCACCAGCACCTGGGTGACGACGCCGAGCAGGCCCTGCGACAGGAAGCTCTTGGTCTGCTCGCGCTCTTCCGCCGGCAGCGCGTCCACCATGCGATCGATCGTCTTCACCGCGCTCGTCGTGTGGAGCGTGCCGAGCACGAGGTGCCCGGTCTCCGCGGCCGTCATGGCCCACCGCACCGTGTCCGCGTCGCGCAGTTCGCCGACGAGGATGACGTCGGGGTCCTCGCGCATGGCGGCCCGCACGCCCTCGGCGAACGAGGGCAGGTGCGTGTGCAGTTCGCGCTGGATCACCTGCGACTGCTTGCTGCGGTGGACGAACTCGATCGGGTCCTCGAGGCTGATGATGTTGAGCTTGCGCGTGCGGTTCAGCAGGTCGATCATCGCCGCGAGCGTCGTCGACTTGCCCGTGCCCGTCGAGCCCGTGACCAGCACCATTCCCTGGTGGTAGTCGCAGAATTTCTTCACGATCGGCGGCAGGTTCAGCGTGTCGATCGAAGGCACCTCGGACGGGATGGCCCGGAACACCGCGCCGACGCCGGTGTCCTTGTGGAACACGTTGACGCGGAAGCGGCTCCCCTCCTCGGACACGTACGAGAAGTCGATGTCGTGGCCCTTGCGGAAGTCGTCCTGGTGGGACGGCTTGAGGATCTCCGTGACGTAGCTTTCGAGTTCCGCCTCGGCGAGATTGCGGAACTTGATCGGCAGCAGGTCGCCGTTCATGCGCAGCATGGGCGGGACGCCGACGGCCAGGTGGACGTCGGAGCAGCCCTGCGAGGCACCGAGCTTCAGGAATGCGTCTATACGTGCCAGGGTGCGCGCCTCAGAGGTACTTCTCGAGGGCCGAGCGGAGCTCGTCCATCGACTGGAAGCGCCGGGCCTTGTCCACGGACATCGCCTTCATGACGATCTCGGAAAGTCCCGGCGGAATCAGCGGGTTCGCTTCGATCGGCGCCCGCGCCTTGCCCTGCACGTGCTGGTACATGACGGCCATGTGGTCGCCGCGATGGTACGGCGGCTCGCCCGTGAGCATCTCGTAGAGGATGACGCCGATGCTGTAGATGTCTGCTCGTTCGTCGACCTTCTTGCCGAGGATCTGCTCGGGCGCCATGTACTTCGGCGAGCCGATCACGTAGCCGGTCTTGGTGAGCTGGGTGTCGCCCTGGTGCTGCGCGGCCGCCACGCCGAAGTCCACGATCTTGACGAGGCCTTCCTCGTTGATCAGGACGTTGGCGGGCTTCAGGTCGCGGTGGATGATGCCCTGCTGGTGCGCGACGGCCATGCCGGTCGCGATGTCGCTGGCATAACGCACCGCCTTGCCGAGCGGCAGCGGCTTCTCGTTGATCTCGTTGCCTAGCGTGTGCGACGGGAAGTACTCCATCGAGATCGCGTAGTTGCCGCGGATGAACAGGAAGTCGTAGATGCGGATGACGTTGCGGTGCGTGATCTTGCGCGAATAGCGCAGTTCGTGCACGAATCGCTTCATCATCTCCTCGTCCTGCGACACGTTGGGGTTCAGGAACTTGAGGATAAGCTGCTCGTCGACGACCTTGTCCTCCATCAGCAGCACCGTGCCGAACGCGCCCTTGCCGATCTTCTGCACGTACGTGTAGCGGCCCTCGAGCACCTCGCCCGGCTTGAGCGTGGAAATGTCGAGCCGCGGCAATTCGCGGGTCTGCTTCATGAGGCCTTCGATGTCCGGGCGCTCGACCAGCAGCGTCCGCGCCGGTTCCGCCATCTTGCGGCCGCCGTCCCTCACCGCCACCGCGCCCGAAGAGAAGCGCGCGTCGAGGTCCTCGACGGCGCGCAGGGCCGCGTGGCAGACGGTCGGGTCGTCCCCGTTCGCGCCCATGATTTCGAGCCGTGCGCGCACGTCGTCGGAGCTGGCGTCGTCGACGAGCCGCGTGAGCGCGGTGATCGCCTCGAGGCGCACTTCCTTGGCCGCATGTTCGAGGAAAGGCACGAGGATGGGGACCTGCGCGGTGGCGCCGAGCTTCCCGACCGCCCGGACCACCGTCGGCAGCGAGCGCTCGTCGCTGACGCGGACGAGGTCGAGCAGCGCGGGCAGGGCGCGCTGGCTGCCGATTTCGGCCAGCGCATCGACCGCGCGCTCGCGCACCCACCAGTCCTTGTCGCGCGTGGCCACGATGAGGAAATCGACGGCGCGTTCGTCCTTCGTCTGGTTGAGGATCTCGATGGCGGCGCGGCGGATGTCTTCGTCCGGGTCGCGGATCAGCTCGAGGGACGCCTCGATGACGCGCGGCCCGCCGATCTTCGCGAGCGCATCCGCGGCGCGGCTGCGGACCCACCAGTCGTCGTCCTTGATCGATTGCAGCAGGTGCTTGATGTGCTGCGCCGTGCCGATCTCGTTCAGCACTTCGACCGCGGCGCGGCGCGCGCCTTCGTCCTCGTCGCGCAGCACTTTCGCGAGGTGCTCGATCGTGTCCGGATGGTTGGCCCGTACGATGGCGTCGATGGCTTTCTGCTGGGTCTCGACGTCCGGGTCGCGCAGGACCTCGCACAGCAGGCCCACGTCCACGTTGCCGCCCATGCGCGCGAGCGCGTTGAGCACCGCCTGGCGGATGAACTTGTTGGTGTCGTGCAGCTGACCCTGCAGGGCCTTCGCGACGTCCGGGCGGTTGAAGCGCGAGAGGATGTTGATGATGTGCGTGCGTGCGATCGGGTCCTTGCCTTCGAGGCGGCTGATCAATTCCGGGACGAGGCTCTCGTCGGCGATCTCGCCGACGATGCGGAACATCGCCGCCTTCTCGGCCGGCTCCTGGCTGTAAGCGCGCTGCAGCACGTCGCGCGCGTTCAGGCGCGCCTTCTGCGCCGCCATGATGCTCACGACCTGCCTCTTGGGCATCTGGGGGTTCTCGAGCAGCCCGACGAGCAGGTTGACCGGGTAGTTTCGGCCGGTGGACAGCGCCCACGTGACGGCTGCGACGGTGCGCTGGTTGCCGTCCGCGAGACCGGACGCCACGAGGGGGAAGGTGCGCTGGTCGAGGAGCGTCGACAACACGCTCACGAACCCCGCCGTCTCCTGCTTGTCTGCGCTCGCCAGCGCGTCGATGATGCGCGGAATCGCCGAAGGACCCAGCTTCGCGAGTTTCTCCAGGGCCTTGGTGTTTTCCGACTGGCCGTTGTCCTCGGTCGCCTTGATCTCGGCGATGAGTCGGTCGGCCCGCAGGTTCGTGATGAAACTCATGGACGATGCGTCATGCGGCTCGCTGGCGATGCAACCCTCGGGTCACGCCTGGTTCGGATTCAAGGTCGTGCCGGCGGGACGTCGCCGGCCTCGGAACGCCGGATTATGCCACGCGCCCGGGGCACGTCCGCGCAGGAAACCCGGGGTCACCGGGCCCCGCAGGGCGGTATCCGTTTCCGCTACAATCGCGCCATTACGGCACATGCCGCCTCCCACTGTCCTCAGGTCCTACGATGCCGGACGATCGCGTCGCCGCTGCCCGCCTTGTTGCCGGGAATTATGTCGAACCCTACCTTGGGATACCTCTCGGCGACGCCAAAGCTGTGAAGTCGGTCCGTTTGGAGGGGGGGCACCCCGTCGTCGAGGTCGAACTGGGCTTCCCGGCGGACCGCTGGATCGAGGTCCTGAAGCGGGACCTGGAAGCCTTCCTGGCCGCGGACCCCAGGGTTGGCCCCGGGGCACGCGTCGAAGCGGGATGGCGGGTCGTGCCCCATGCCGTGCAGGGCCAGTTGCAGCCCCTGCCGGGCATCCGCAACGTGATCGCCGTGGCCTCGGGCAAGGGCGGGGTCGGCAAGTCCACCACCGCGGTCAATCTCGCGCTGGCCTTGAGCCTGGACGGCGCCCGGGTCGGCCTGCTCGATGCCGACATCTATGGCCCCAGCCAGCCGCGCATGGTCGGCCTGCAGGGGGAGCGCCCGTCCAGCGCGGACGGCAAGCGCATCGAGCCGATGGTCGCCCACGGGATCAAGGTCATGTCGATCGGCTTCCTCATCGAGGAAGAGCAGCCGATGGTCTGGCGCGGCCCGATGGTCACGCAGGCGCTCACGCAGCTGCTCGGCGACACCAACTGGGGCGAACTCGATTACCTGATCGTCGACATGCCGCCCGGCACCGGCGATATCCAGCTCACGCTGTCGCAGCGCGTGCCGGTGAGCGGGGCGGTCGTGGTCACCACGCCGCAGGACATCGCGCTGCTCGACGCGCGCAAGGGCCTGCGGATGTTCCAGAAGGTCGCGGTGCCGGTGCTCGGCATCGTCGAGAACATGAGCACGCACGTGTGCTCGGAGTGCGGCCACGAGGAGCCCATCTTCGGCAGTGGCGGCGGCGCGCGCATGGCCGAGCAGTACGGCGTCAGCCTGCTCGGCTCGTTGCCGCTCGACATGCGCATCCGCGAGGAAACCGACGGGGGCCGCCCCACCGTCGTCGTGGACCCGGACGGTCCCATCGGCCGCGCCTACCTGGACATGGCGCGGCGCACGGCGGCGCGGCTGTCTGTGGCCGCCTCCGCCAGCACCGCATTTCCCAAGATCACCGTCGAGGAATCCTGAGCGTGAGCATCAAGTCCGATCGTTGGATCCGCCGCATGGCCGAGGGCCACGGCATGATCGAGCCGTTCGAGCCCGGCCAGGTGCGCGTCGTCAACGGCAACCGCATCGTGTCCTATGGCACGTCGAGCTACGGGTACGACGTGCGCTGCGCCGCCGAGTTCAAGATCTTCACCAACATCAACTCGACGATCGTGGACCCGAAGGATTTCGACCACGGTTCGTTCGTGGACTTCAACGGCGAGGTCTGCATCATCCCGCCGAACTCGTTCGCGCTCGCGCGCACGGTCGAGTACTTCCGCATCCCGCGCAACGTGCTGACGGTCTGCCTCGGCAAGTCGACGTATGCGCGCTGCGGCATCATCGTCAACGTGACGCCGCTCGAGCCCGAGTGGGAAGGGCACGTGACGCTCGAGTTCTCGAACACCACGACGCTGCCCGCGAAGATCTACGCCAACGAGGGCGTGGCGCAGATGCTGTTCTTCGAGTCGGACGAGGTCTGCGAGACTTCGTACAAGGACCGCGGCGGCAAGTACCAGGGGCAGAAGGGCGTCACGCTGCCGAAGGCGTGAGAGACTGTGGGCTATAGGCCATAGGCTATAGGCGATGGGTCGGAGCCGACCGCTCTCGCTCTTGTATTCTGGCTATAGCCCATGCCCATCGCCCATGCCTATCGCCCATAGCCACTTGTCTATTGCCGCTGCAGGCTGACGAGCTTCATCATCACTTCGGGCGTTCCCTTGCGGTACTGGATGGCCTGCACGGGCACGTAGCCCAGCGACGGCGCGTGCCACATCTTCGACACGCGGTTGGAGCCGACCCGCTGGCTGGCCCACACTTCGGCCGACACCTGGCCATACGGCGTGACGACCTGCTGCACGCCTTCCATCCAGTACCTGTAATCGCGCAGGTCGTGGCCCGTCACAATGCGGAAGCCCGTGGGCATGCGGCCGTTGAGCCGCTCGATCATGATCGCGGCCTGGACCGACGCCGTGTTCTGCGTGCCGGGCGTGACCTCGAGCGTGAACGGCTTGCCTTCAGCCTCGCCGGTGACGCTGAGCGCCGCCCAATCGAACGTGTGCTTCACGTCCTTGGCCGTGTCGGCGGATCCGTCGTTGAAGTCGAACGCGAGCGGCTGCACGCCGGCGGCGGAGAGCGCCATGGTGCTGCGCTCGCGCGCGGCCGGGCTCACCGCGAGCCGCCCGAAGATGTTCGGGAACGCGCGCGTCTCGTAGAGCCACTGTCCGGGAACCGGGCCGGGCTTGAAGCTGGCCTCGATCTGGCCGCCGCTCAGGCCGCGGTAGCTGACCTGGTAGCGGGCCGTGTAGGGCTTCATGATCGTCGGCGTCGCAGGTGTCGGCGCGGCTGCGCCCGCGCACGGCACCGCGAAGGCCAGCGGCAGCAGCGCCAGCGCGGCGAGCAGGGCCTTAGCCATGCGCTGCGGCCTGCGAAGTGCGCGTGTCGAGGACGATCGGCGCATCCATCCGGCGCCCGTCGAGCCAGGCGGCGCCGTCGCGATGGTGCAGCCGCCCCTGCGCGTACCAGTCGATGCATTGCGGGTAAATGCGGTGCTCCTGGGCGAGCACGCGCGCGGCCAAGGTGTATTCATCGTCCCCCGGCAGGATGGGTACCCATGCCTGTAAGACCACGGGACCGCCGTCGAGTTCTTGGGTGACGAAATGCACGCTTGCGCCATGTTCCTTTTCGCCCGCCTCCAGCGCGCGTCGATGGGTGTGCAGGCCGCGGTGGCGCGGCAGCAGCGACGGATGGATATTCAACAGGCGACCCGCGAAACGGTTGACAAAAGTCTCGTCCAGGATCCGCATGAATCCTGCGAGCACCACGAGGCCAGGGCCGAAGCTCTCGACGAGGTCGGCCAGTGCGCGGCCGTAGTCGGCGCGGTCAGCAAAGTCTTTCGGCTGGAGCACTGCCGTGGCGAGACCGCGCTCGGCGGACCACGCCAGTCCGCCGGCCGCGGGCTGGTCGCTGACGACGGCGCGGACGTCCACGGGAAGTTCGCCGGCGGCGGCGCGCGTGGCGATGGCCTGCAGGTTGCTGCCCCTGCCGGAAATCAGCACGACGATCGGCAGCCGGGGCACGGCCGTGCTCATTCGTGGATCACGACCTCGAGTTCGCCGCGCCGCACTTCGCCGATGATGCTCGCGGTCTCCCCGCACGCGCGGAGCAGGCGGACGGCTTCGTCGGCGCGCTCGGGCGGGACGCATACCGTCATGCCGAGCCCGCAGTTGAACGCACGGTACATCTCGTCGCGCTCGACGTTGCCGGCGCGCTGCAGCCACTCGAATACCGGCTGGCGCGGCCACTTGCGCGAGTCGATGTGGACCTCGAGCCCCTTCGGCACGACGCGCGGGATGTTGCCCGTCGGGCCGCCGCCGGTGATGTGCGAAACGCCGTGCACCGGCACTGCCGAAATCAGCTTCAGGATGGACTTCACGTAGATGCGCGTCGGCGCGAGCAACAGGTCGTACAGCGGCTGGCCGTCGAGCATCGTCCCGGGGCCTGCCTTGCTCATTGCAAGCAGGCGCCGGATCAGCGAGTAGCCGTTCGAGTGCGGGCCGGAGGAGGCGAGCCCGATCACCGCGTCGCCCGCTCGCGTCTTCGTGCCGTCGATGATCAGGTCTTTCTCGACGAGGCCCACGCAGAAACCCGCCAGGTCGTAATCGTCGCCCTCGTACATGCCGGGCATCTCGGCGGTCTCGCCGCCCACCAGTGCGCAGCCCGCCTGCAGGCAGCCTTCGACGATGCCCTTGATGACGCGCTCGGCGGTGTCCACCTGCAGCTTTCCGGTGGCGTAGTAGTCGAGGAAGAAGATCGGTTCGGCGCCCTGCACCACGACGTCGTTCGCGCACATCGCCACGAGGTCGATGCCGATGGTGTCGTGCCGGCCCGTCTCGATCGCGAGGCGCAGCTTGGTCCCGACGCCATCCGTGCCGGACACCATGACGGGGCGCTTGTAGCGATCGAGCGGCACCTCGACCAGCGCGCCGAACCCCCCGATACCGCCCATCACCTCCGGACGCATGGAGCGCTTGACCGCCGGCTTGATCCGCTCGACGAGCGCATCGCCGGCTTCGATGTCCACCCCGGCATCGCGATAGCTAGTGGTCGGCTTGGATTCGGCCATCGTCAACTCCCGTGGGCTGGTCCGCCCCGGGGTCTTGCGCGAGGCTGTGGTATTTTACACGCACGCCGCCGGCGCCGAAGTTCCGCGAAATCATGCCGACTTTCACCAGCAATCCCGGGGTCCTGCGACCTGCCTCAGCCTGCGCGCATCTGGCGCTGCTTTGCCTGTTGCCCGGCCTTGCGTGCGCCGACGTGGCGCTGTACCAGGCCACGGTGCCGCTGCATGGCGCGACCGAGGCCGACCGGACCGCCGGCTTCGGCGAGGCCCTGCGCGTCGCGGCGGTGCGGGCGTCCGGGCGGCGGGATGCGGCAAGCAATGCCGCGATCGCGTCGGCCGCGTCCGATCCGTCGCGCTACGTCCAGCAGTACTCGACGACTTCCGATCGGATGCTCAAGGTGGGTTTCGACGGCCGCGGGGTGGAGCAACTCCTGCAGCAGGCCGGCCTGCCGCTGTGGCCCGCCGAGCGCCCGGTGACGCTGGTGCAGCTGTTCGTGCCTTCGGTCGCCGGGGGCTCGCGCGCCGTCCTCGCGTCGGAGCGCCCACCCGAGCGCGACCAGGTCGAACGCGCGGCCCAGGTCCGCGGGTTGCCGATTGCCTGGCCGCAGCAGGTCGTCGACTCCGGCCAGGCGCGCGGCCGTCTTGCCGCACCCGGCGGCGCGACACAGGCTGTGCTGCTCGGCGTCGCGTCCGGGTCGCAGGTGGACTGGTCGTTTTCGCACCTGGACCTGCGCACCGCAGGCGCAGGGCGGCGCGCAGGCGGGCGCCGACCTCGCGGCCGATGCGCTGGCCTCCCGGTACGCGCCCGGATCGACCAAGGGTCTCAATAACGTCCCGGTCCGCGTGGGCGGCGTGACGGACGTGCAGGCCTACGCCGGGCTGCTCGAATACCTGCAGACGCTGAGCCTCGTGCGCTCGGTCGCGGTGGCGGAACTCGCCGGCGACACCTTGCGGCTCAACCTGGCGCTGCGCGGCGATCTCGATCTCCTGAGGCGCATCGCCGCTCTCGACACGCACCTGCAAGCCGGAGTGCGGCCCGAAGCGCCTGCGGGCGGCGAAGGGACGGATTTCACCTGGCAGCCATGAACCTGAGTTTCCTGCCCAATCTCCTCTGCCTGCTGCGGTTGCTGCTCGTCTACCCGGTTGCCCACGCGCTCCTGCAGGGCAACTACCCGCTGGTGCTGGCGCTGTTTGCGCTCGCAGCCTTCACGGACGGCCTCGACGGCTTCCTCGCCAAGACGTTCGGCTGGACCACCCGGCTTGGGCGCTTCCTCGACCCGCTCGCCGACAAGGTCCTGTTGATCACCATGTATGTGTGCCTCAGCATGGTCGGGCACGCGCCGTGGTGGCTGACGGTCCTGGTCCTGCTGCGCGACCTCGTGATCACGTTCGGCGCCATTTCGTATCGGCTGCTCATCGGCCGTATGCACGGCAAGCCGACGGTCCCGAGCAAGCTCAACACCCTGTGCCAGGTGGCGTTCGCGCTCGCCGTGGTTGCGAACGTCGCGTATGGCATGCCGTCGGACTGGAGTGTCACTGCGCTCGGTGCGCTGGTGCTGGTCTCGACGTTCGTGAGTGGATTGGACTACGTGTTGATCTACTCGCGTCGCGCGGCCGCGGTAACGCGAACCCGTCGCGCCGCCGCAGGCGGCTGAGCCCGCCCCATGCAGCAGCTGCCCCTGCGCGTGCGCCTGCGCGATTCCGCCCGCTTCGCGAGCTTCGTGCCCGGCCGCAATGAAGAGGCGTTCGCATTGCTTTCGGGAGGCTGGTCGAGCCTGCCGCGCGCACTGTGGCTCTGGGGCCGGGCGGGCACGGGCAAGAGCCACCTGCTGCAGGCGGCCTGCGCGGATACCGGTGAACGCGGGGGCATGGCCGCGTACTTCGACCTTGCCACGGCGCCTGCAGAGGCGGTCCTCGAGGGTTGCGAAGCCTTCGACCTCGTGAGTCTCGACAACCTCGACGCGGTGGTGCTGGACGCCGGCTGGAACGCGGCGATCTTCCGCCTCTACACGCTGCTGCAGGACGGGCGCGGCCGGCTCGTCATTGCCAGCACGGCGCCGCCGGCCAGCCTCGCCTTCGCGTTGCCCGACCTGCGCTCGCGCCTGCTGCGCGGCATCGGTGCACCAGCTGCACGAACTCGACGAGGCCGGGCAACTCGCCGCGCTGCAGTTGCGCGCCACGCGCCGCGGGCTCGACCTGTCCGAAGATGCAGCGCTATACCTCGTGCACCGGTTGCCGCGCGACCTGCATTCGCTATTCGCGGTGCTCGACCAGCTCGATGAGGCGTCGCTGGCCGCGCAGCGCCGGCTCACGATCCCTTTCCTGCGCGAAGCGCTCGAGTCGCGGGGCATTCAGGACACCTGATCGGGAGCGCGCTCCGGGCGCGTCAGGCGCAGGAAGGCCACCAGCCCGACGAACAGGGCGAGGCTCGCGAGCAGGATGGCCCCGGCCGCCACGCGGATCTGCGGATTGGCGACGACTTCCGTCGTGCCATAGATGAAGTAAGGCGTTACGCAGAGCGTGGCCCAGGCATACGTTCGCCGGCGGTACCGAGCGATGCCGGGCGCGGGCAGCGCGAGCGGCAGGAGCAGCCCTGCGGCGAGGAGCAGGTTTCCCGGCCAGCCTCCCGAGCGCAGGGCTGCAAACAGCACGCACGACGCCAGAAGCGCGCCGCACGCCAGCACGAAGTTCCGCGCATGTCGTGCCGGCGGCGAGAAGTCGCGCTCGATGGGGGCGGTCATGCGCGGACGGCCCGGGCCGCGGCGGCCAGTTCGGCCACGCGCTTGCCGAGCAGCCTGGCCAGCTCCCGTTCGTCCTCGCTCAGCTTGACGCCCCCCCCTTTGGCGCCGGCGACGTGGCTGGCCCCGTAGGGCGAGCCGCCGGTGGTCGTGCGCGACAGGGCCTCCGCCGTGAAGGGCAGGCCCACGAGGTACATTCCGTGATGCATCAGGGGAATCATCATGCTCAGCAGCGTCGATTCCTGGCCGCCGTGCTGGGTGGACGTCGACGTGAAGACACCGGCGGGCTTGCGATCGAGCGCGCCGTTGAGCCAGAGCGAGCTGGTGCCGTCGAGGTAATACTTCAGCGGGGCCGCCATGTTGCCGAATCGGGTCGGGCTCCCGAGCACGAGCCCGTCGCAGTCGCGCAGGTCGTCGTACGTGGCATAAGCCGCACCGGTCTGGGGCACCGCGGGCTCCGTCGCCTCGGTCACGGTGGAGACTGCGGGCACGGTCCGCAGACGCGCCGTGACACCGGGCACCGACTCGACCCCGCGCACGACCTGCCGGGCGAGTTCCGCCGTGGCCCCGTGACGGGAGTAGTACAGCACGAGAACTTCCGTCATGGATCCTTTCGGCTCTTCGGCGGCGCGCGTAAGTCCGCGTCGGGCGGGCGAATTCTAGGGCGGCCAGCCTTGACGGTACAGGGTGCAGTTGTTACGGTCCAACAGTCACGCTCCGTGGGTTCACCGTTTTGACACGTTTGCGCAAGACTCTCCTGCTGCCAGGCGCACTGCTGATCGGTACGCTGCTGTCGGCGTGCGCGGGATATCCTGCGCAGCAGATGTACGACGCGAGGGAGGCCGTCCGGGCCGCCGACAAGGCGGGTGCCGCGCAGTATGCGCCGGAGCTGTTCTCCGAAGCCCAGGCGCACCTCAAGGCTGCCAAGGCCAGCATGAACAGCCAGGACTACCGGGTGGCCCGGGACGAGGCCGAACTCGCCCGCGAAAAGGCCATCGAGGCGCGGCGCAAGGCCGAGGCCGCGGCGCCCCCGCGCCAGCCCTGAGCGGGCCCACCCGATCCTGCGCAACCCCGGCGTGAGCGATCGCGTTGCAAGGCTCTGCCATGTCTCAGGCCTCGTGCAGGGTGTGTTTTTCCGTGCCTCCGCACGGCAGCGGGCGGAGGAACTCGGTGTCATGGGCCATGCCCGCAACCTTCCGGACGGCCGGGTCGAGGTGCTCGCATGCGGGCCCGAGCACGCCGTGCGGCAGTTGTGCGACTGGCTGTGGATCGGCCCGCCGAGCGCCGAGGTCACGCGCGTGGAAGTGACGGATGTGGCGCTCGAATCCCTGCGGCCGTTGCCGACGGAATTCAGCAAGGGCTGAACCGCGCGATCCCCGCGCTAGTGGTCGTAGCGCCAGCGCGAGACGAGCCGGTCGATCACCATGTCGGAGTAGGTCGGGCGGCCGAGGCTGCCGTTGTAGCGTTGCAGCGCCCGCTGGTAATTGCCGCGTTCCTTGCGCAGGTAGTAGCCGAGGATCGTCGTGCCCATGCGCACGTTGTCGGTGATGCGCACCAGCTGCTCGTTGCCCATGCCGAGCTCGCGCGGCCAGAACGGCATCACCTGCATGAGTCCCACCGCGCCCGCCGAGGAAACTGCAAAGCGATTGAAGCGGCTCTCGACGTCCATGACCGCGAGCACCAGCTCGGGCGGGATGTCGACACGCTTCGCCTCACAGTGGACGTCGTGCAGGATCTGCGCGCGCTCGTTCGTGTCCGTCACGTAGCGCGCGAGCCTGGGCTCCATCGAGGCGAACCACACCGCACGGTCGTACTTGTCCTCGAAGCACTCGGTCGGCGTGATGACTTCGGCGATCACGCCGCGCAGTTCCGGGTCCATCTGCCGGTCGGCCCGTGCGCTGCCGAGCGGCAGGGCGGCGAGCGTCGCCAGGCAGAGGATGGAGGGAATCGCGCGAGTCATGCCTCGATCAGCGGCGAGGGCCGCTCCTCTCCCGCAGGTGTGCGACGATGGAGTCGACCGGCACCTCGGCTGCGTCGCCGTCGCGCCGGCGCTTGTACTCGACCACGCCGCGCTCGAGGCCCTTGTCGCCGATCACGATGCGATGCGGCGTGCCGAGCAACTCGTCGTCGGCGAACTTCACGCCCGGGCGCGCGTCGCGGTCGTCGAGCAGCACGTCGAAACCGGCCGCGCCGAGTTCGGCGTACAGCCGCTCGGAGACCTCGCGGACGCGCTCGGACTTCTGCAGGTTGATCGGTATCAGCGACACGTGGAACGGTGCGATCGGTTCGGGCCAGATGATCCCGCGTTCATCGTGATTCTGTTCGATCGCCGCCGCTACGACGCGCGTCACACCGATGCCATAACAGCCCATGAACATGACCACGGACTTGCCCTGTTCGTCGAGAACGGTGGCGTTCATGGCCTCGCTGTACTTGCGGCCGAGCTGGAAAATGTGACCGACCTCGATGCCCCGGGCGATGCCGAGCGTTCCCTTGCCGGTAGGGCTCGGGTCGCCGGCGACGACGTTGCGGATGTCGACGGTTTCCGGCTCCGGCAGGTCGCGGCCCCAGTTGACGCCCGTCAGGTGCATGTCCTTCTCGTTCGCACCGCAGACGAAATCCGACATCCGGGCGGCGGCGCGGTCGGCATACAGGCGAATCCCGGCCGCGAGCCCGACCGGGCCGAGGTAGCCAGGCTCGCAGCCCATGGCCGCGCGCACCTGCTCGGCGGTGGCCATCTTGAGCGGCGAGCAAACGCCCGGCAGTTTCTGCGCCTTGACTGCGTTCAAGTCGTGATCGCCGCGCACGACCAGCGCCACGACCCCGCCCGTCACTGCTCTCGACGAACAGCGCCTTGAGGGTCTGCGAGGCCGGCACCTTCAGGAACGCCGCCAGGTCGGCAATCGTCTTCGCGCCGGGCGTCGCCACCTTCTGCATCGCCTGGGTCGCGGCGCCGCGCGCGCCGGTGGGTGCCAGCGCCTCCGCCATCTCGACGTTCGCGGCGTAGTCGTCGCCGTCGGAGAAGGCGATCGCGTCCTCGCCCGAGTCCGCGAGCACGTGGAATTCCTGCGAGGCGTTGCCGCCGATGCTGCCGGTATCCGCGCGAACGGCGCGGAACTTGAGCTGCATGCGCTCGAAGATCCGGGTGTACGCCCGGTACATCGCCTGGTAACCCTCCTCGAGCGAGGCCTCGTCGAGGTGGAACGAGTAGGCGTCCTTCATCGTGAATTCACGCGCGCGCATCACGCCGAAGCGCGGGCGGATCTCGTCGCGGAACTTGGTCTGGATCTGGTAGAAGTTCACCGGCAGCTGGCGGTAGCTCTTCAGTTCGCGCCGCGCGATGTCGGTGATCACTTCCTCGTGCGTCGGGCCGTAGCAGAACGGGCGGTCGTGGCGGTCCGTGAAGCGCAGCAGCTCGGGGCCGAACTGCTCCCAGCGTCCCGACTCCTGCCACAGCTCGGCCGGCTGCAGCGTCGGCATCAGCACTTCGAACGCCCCGGCCCGGTTCATCTCCTCGCGGACGATGTTCTCGACCTTGCGCAGGACCCTGAGCCCGATCGGCAGCCAGGTGAAGAGACCGCCCGCGAGACGACGGATGAGGCTGGCGCGCAACATGAGCTGGTGGCTGACCACCTCCGCATCGGCGGGGACGTCGCGCAGGGTATTGATCGGGTAGCTGGAGAGTCGCATTTCGCGTCCGGAACGAGGGAAACTCGGCCGGCTATGTTAGCAGAGGGGCCTCGCGGCTCCCGCGCGGGTTGCCCATGTCCGTTGTGCGGCGGGCTGGCGCTACCTATCATGGTTGCAACCAGGCCGGGCCACGGACTCCCATGACGACCGATCCTTCACCAACGCCGGACGCGCAAGCGCCGCGCCCGCGCCGACGCGGCGTGTACCTGCTGCCGAACATCTTCACGACCGGCGTGATGTTTTCGGGCTTCTACGCCATCGTGGCGGCCACGGACGGCAACTTCGACCGGGCCGGCATCGCGATCTTCATCGCCATGGTCTGCGACGGCCTCGACGGGCGTATCGCGCGCTGGACGAATACGCAGAGCGAATTCGGCAAGGAGTACGACAGCCTCTCGGACATGGTCGCGTTCGGGCTGGCGCCGGCCGTCGTCGCGTACCAGTGGGGCGTGGCGCGCATCGCCGAGTACGGCTTCCTGTGGGGCCGCCTCGGCTGGCTCGCGACGTTCTTCTATGCCGCCTGCGCCGGTATCCGGCTTGCCCGCTTCAACGCCCGCGCGGCCACGGCCGACAAGCGCTATTTCGAGGGACTGCCGAGCCCGTCCGGTGCCGCGCTGCTTGCCGGGTTCGTCTGGATGCTGAACGACATGCAGCGCGAGGGCTTGAGGGCGCTGATCCTCGCGTTCGTGGTGGCGCTGGTCGCGGGCGGCCTGATGGTGAGCCGCTTCCCGTACATCAGCGGAAAGGACTTCGACTGGAACAAGCCGGTGCCGGTCGCCATGCTGGTGCTGATCCCGCTCGGCTTCGTGCTGGTGGGATCGAGCCCGCCGGAAATGCTGTTCGGCCTGTTTGCGCTGTTCGCCCTTTCGGGGCCGGCCCTGTGGGCCTGGCACCGGCTGCGTCGCGGCCAGCGCCAGGTCAAGCGGTCCTGAAACGGCGAGGGGCCGATGCCTGCCGCGCGCCACCTCCCGTACCTCGAGGCCCTCGGCATCGACGTGTATGTGCCTCGCGGCACCGTCCTGCAGCTGGGGGTTCCGGTCGCTGACGTCGCCGCGCCCGTGACCGTGGCGGCAGCCTACCCGCCGCGGCCCGTCGTCGTGCCGGAGGTCAAGCGAGCGGGGTCTCCCGCCGTTTCGCCGGGCGTCGAATCCACCCTCGATTGGGAACCCCTGCGCGAACTCGTGTCGGCCTGCACGCGCTGCGAACTGCACGCGTCGCGCACACAGACGGTGTTCGGCGTCGGCTCCCGTGAGGCGCGCTGGATGTTCATCGGTGAAGCGCCGGGTGCGGACGAGGACAAGCAGGGAGAGCCATTCGTCGGCCGCGCCGGCCAGTTGCTCACGTCGATGATCCGGGCGGCGGGCATGCGCCGCGATGATGTCTACATCGCGAACGTGCTCAAGTGCCGGCCGCCCGGCAACCGCGACCCGAAGCCGGGCGAGGCTGCCTCCTGCCGCGGCTACCTCGAGCGGCAGATCGAACTGGTGAATCCCGCGCTGATCATCGCCGTGGGACGCATTGCCGCGCAGAACCTCCTGGCAACCGAGACGCCGTTGGCCCGCCTGCGCGGCCGCGTGCATTCGCTCGGTGCCCGCGCGTGGCCGGTGATCGTCACCTACCACCCGGCCTACCTGTTGCGCAGCCCCGGCGAGAAGCGCAAGGCCTGGCAGGACCTGCTGTTCGCCCGGCAGACATTTGCCCAGCTCGCCGCGGGCAAGCGGACGGGCGCGTGAGCGCCGCGAATTCCCTGCCCCCCGGCGGGGTACCGCGGCGGCTGGTGAAGTTCCGCGCCATGCTGCCCTCGGACGTGCCGGCCGTCGGTGCGATCGAGCGCGCGGCCTACGCCTTCCCCTGGAGCGAGGGAATCTTCCGCGACTGCCTGCGCGTCGGCTACCTCTGCCGGGTCGCGGAGGTCGACGGCGAGATCGTCTGCTACGGCATCGTGGCCATGGGCGCCGGCGAGGCGCACATCCTCAATCTCTGCGTCTCGGACAAGTACCGCAGCCGCGGCGTGGGCCGGCAGATGCTGCTGCTGCTCCTCGAGCGCGCGCGGCAAGCCGGGACGACCGAGGCGTTTCTCGAAGTGCGCCCCTCGAACCCGCTGGCGATCTCCCTCTACCAGTCGGTCGGCTTCGTCCAGGTGGGCCTGCGCAAGGGGTACTACCAGGCGGCCGAGGGCCGCGAGGACGCCCTGGTCCTGAAGCTCGTCCTCGACGAGGAAATCCGGCCCGCCCCACGGTCCTGAGCCTCCGCCTGCTAGAATCGCGGCCTTCCCCGCGAACACGCAGACCGAACGATGACATCCGCCCGCGACGAAGTGGCGCGACGCCGCACCTTCGCCATCATTTCCCACCCGGACGCCGGCAAGACCACGCTCACCGAAAAGCTGCTGCTTTTCGGGGGTGCGATCCAGCTGGCCGGCACGGTGAAGGGCCGCAAGGCCACGCGACACGCCACGTCCGACTGGATGCGGCTCGAGCAGCAGCGCGGCATCTCGGTGACCTCGAGCGTGATGCAGTTTCCCTACAGGGACCGCATCGTCAACCTGCTCGACACTCCCGGCCACGAAGATTTCTCGGAAGACACGTACCGCACGCTCACCGCCGTCGACTCGGCGTTGATGGTCATCGACTGCGCCAAGGGCGTCGAGGAACGCACCATCAAGCTGATGGACGTCTGCCGGCTGCGCGATACGCCGATCATGACCTTCATCAACAAGCTCGACCGCGAAGGGCGCGAGCCGATGGAGCTGCTCGACGAGATCGAGCGCGTGCTCAAGATCGCCTGCGCGCCGGCCACCTGGCCGATCGGCATGGGGCGGGACCTCGTCGGCATCTATCACCTGCTCGAAGACCGCATCTACGCCTACCAGGCAGCCGAGAAGGGCCGCGCGGGCACGAACGAGGTCATCGACGGCCTCGCGAGCGACGAGGCCACGGCATTCCTCGGCGACCGGGCGCAGCGATTTCGCGACGAAGTCGAGCTGGTGCGCGGCGCCTCGCACGCGTTCTCGCTCGAGGAGTATCGCGCGGGCCGGCAGACGCCCGTGTTCTTCGGATCCGCCATCAACAACTTCGGCGTCACCGAACTGCTCTCGGCGTTCGTCGAGTACGCGCCGGCCCCGCTCGCGCGCGAAACGACGGTGCGCAGCGTTGCGCCCGACGAGGAGAAACTCACCGGCTTCGTGTTCAAGATCCAGGCGAACATGGATCCGGGGCACCGTGACCGGATCGCGTTCATGCGCATCTGCTCGGGCCGGTACGCGAAGGGCATGCGCATGTTCCACGTGCGCCACGGCAAGGAAGTGCGCGTGGGCGACGCGGTGACCTTCCTCGCGGCGGACCGCCAGCAGGCCGACGAGGCCTACGCCGGCGACATCATCGGCCTGCACAACCACGGCACGATCAACATCGGCGACACGCTCACCGAAGGCGAAAAGGTGATGTTCACGGGCATTCCGAACTTCGCGCCCGAGCTCTTCCGCCGCGTCGTGCTGCGCGATCCGCTGCGCATGAAGGCGCTGCAGAAGGGTCTCGACCAGTTGTGCGAGGAAGGCGCCACCCAGCTGTTCCGGCCGCTGCGCAACAACGACCTGATCCTCGGCGCCGTGGGTCAGCTGCAGTTCGACGTCGTGGCGTTCCGGCTGCAGGACGAATACGGCGTGCAGGCGAGCTGGGACGCGATCAACGTGTACACCGCGCGCTGGGTGTACTGCACCGACGCGAAGAAACTCGAGGAGTTCCGCAACAAGGCCTACGAGAACCTGGGCCTCGATCACTCGGGCGCGCTCGTCTACCTCGCGCCGTCCCGCGTAAACCTGCAACTGACGCTCGAGCGCTGGCCGGACATCGCGTTCCGCGAGACGCGCGAGCACCTTGCGAGCGCGGCCTGACCGCGTGAACGCCGTCCTGCGCCGCAAGCCGGTCGTGGGCTGGGCCCTCTACGACTGGGCCAATTCGGCGTTCGCGACGACGGTGATGGCCGGATTCTTCCCGGTCTTCTTCAAGGAGTTCTGGAACGCGGGCGTCGTCGCGACCGAGAGTACCTTCCGGCTCGGCATGATGAGCGGCATCGCGAGCTTCATCGTCGCCGTGATGGCACCCACCCTCGGCGCGATTGCGGATCGCAGCGGGGCGCGCGTGCGCATGATGATGCTGTTCACCGTGCTCGGCGCGGCCGCGACGGCCGGGCTCGCGCTGGTGGGGCAGGGTCACTGGCTGTGGGCGGCCGCCTTGTACCTCGTGGCGTCGCTCGGCTTCTGGGGCGGCATCGTGTTCAACGACTCCCTGCTGCTGCACGTCGCGGAGCCGGACGAATACGACATCGTCTCCGGCTTCGGCTACTCGCTCGGGTACCTCGGCGGCGGCCTGCTGTTCGCGTGCAACGTGCTGATGACGCTGCGCCCACAGTGGTTCGGCCTCGCGGACGGTGCCGCAGCCGTGCGCTGGTCGTTCGTCAGCGTCGCGATCTGGTGGTTCGTCTTTGCATTGCCCTGCGCGCTCTGGGTTCGTGAAACCGCGGGCACGGGCCGGCGGCTGGCCTCGGGCGAGGCGGTGCGCCAGGGGCTGCTCGAGCTGCGGGGCACCCTGCGCGAGGTCAGGCGTTACCGGCCGGTGCTGTGGTTTCTCGCCGCATATTTCCTGTACATCGACGGCGTGAACACGATCATCAAGATGGCGGTCGACTACGGGCTGTCGCTGGGCTTTCCCGCTGTCGGGCCTCGTGGCGGCGCTGCTCCTGACGCAGTTCGTCGCGTTTCCCGCGGCCCTCGCGTTCGGCTGGCTCGGTAGCCGCATCGGTCCCCGCCGCGGCATCTTCATCGCGCTTGCGGTGTATGCGGGCGCGACGTACTACGCCTACACGATCCGGGATCCGGGCGATTTCTACACGCTTGCCGTGATCATCGGCCTCGTGCAGGGCGGCGTGCAGTCGCTCAGCCGCAGCTATTTCGGCCGGCTGGTGCCGCCAGGCAAGTCGTCGGAGTTCTTCGGTTTCTACAACATGATGGGCAAGGCGTCGGCGATCGCCGGGCCGGTGCTCGTCGGGATCACGGCGGCCGTGACTGGCGATTCGCGCACGTCGATCCTGTCGATCCTGCTGTTGTTCGTCGGAGGCGCCGCGCTGCTCGTCGTCGCCGCCCGTTCGGAGCGGACCGCGGGCGTCAACCCGCGCTGACCCAGTTCGCGGGATCCACGCCGTAGAATTCGCTGAGCAGCGCGTACAGCCGGGGGTGCGCTTCCCGCAGGCGCTGCGAGCGCTCGTAGAAATCCTCCGTCGCCACGGCGAAGAATTCGGCTTCGTCCTCGGCCGCATAGGGATCGAGGAAGGTCTCCTCGCCGCGGTCGACCGCATCGAGCAGGGCGTCGAACTCGTCGGCGAGATCGTCCGCCCAGTCGTCGATCTTGCGGACCCTCACCCGCGCGGTGCGCTCCCTCACCCGGCCGCTCTCGCGGCCGACCTCTCCCGCAGGCGGGAGAGGTGTTGCCCTCACCCGAGCTGCGCTCGACCTCTCCCGCTGTGGCGGGAGAGGTGGGAGGCCTCGGCCTTCGGCTTCGAGGTAGTGAGCGAATTCGTGCAGCACGAGGTTGAAGCCGTCGTCCTGCGTGGCAGCAGAATCGGCGACGTCTTCCCAGGACAGCACGATGCGATGTGAGTCCCACGCTTCGCCCGAGAGCGCCCGGCGGCGCTTCGTGACGAGGCCGTCTTCGTCGTGCACCTCGTCGTCGACCCAGAATGCAGTCGGATACACGAGGATCGAGAGCAGATCGTCGTAGAGGCTGCCGGGCCTGCCGAGCGCCAGCAGGCAGGCCTGCGCCGCGATCGTGGCGCGGATCTCGTCGTCGATCACGAGGCCGTTGCACCCGACGAACCGCTTCTCGGCGAGGAACGCGTTGATCAGTCCGTCGTGGCGCCGGCGCAGGTCCGCGGGCAGTCGCGCGCGGATCCCCAGCCTGCGATCGACCACGTCGCGGACCGGCTCCGGCAGCGGTTCGGCCTGCAGCGCGAGGCGGCGCCGGGAACGGCGGATGGGCGGAACGATGAGCGCGACGAGGACGGCCAGCGCCGCCGCCGCGATCAGGCCCGCAATGAGCACGCCGGTGTCAGCCGTAGGTCTTCTTCAGGCGCTCGACGAGCTTGACGTACGACTCCATGGCCTTGGTGGAGTCCGTGCCCTTGAGCTTCGCCCACGCGTCGTACTTCGCCCGGTCGACGAACGAGAACGCGCCCGGCCGCTCGCCGGTCACGTCGCCATCGACCGCCTGCTTGTAATTCGCGTACAAGCGCAGCATGTCTTCGTCGTCCGGACGCTTCTTCAGGTTCTTGACGTCCTTCGCCGCGGTCTCGAACTTCTTCTTCAACGCCGCATCCGCCATGGCTTGTTACCCCTGGATTGGCTGGAGCCGCGAGCATAACCGACCGTGCGCTACGCACGCAGTCCGTTGACGAGGAATTTCAGCCGCGTCAGGTCATCGGGCCGCGGCTTCGGCCCGTAACGAAGCGCAACGTAACTGGTGCGGATCTCACGCAGCTGCGGGACTAAGTCGGGGCAGGCGCCCATAGCGCGATCCAGGAACGCGACCGGGCCCTCGCTGCGGCCGGGCTCCAGTCCGCGCTTGAGCAGTTTGCGCGCGACGACGTCGTGGAGGCGGGCCGGCCAGTCCCGCGACGGTCTGCGGAATCTCCAGCCGAGGAACAGCGTCAGCCCGACGAAGAACGCGGCGAGGCTGGCGGTGAGGCCGAGCCCCAAGGCCCGCCAGTCGGGCTCCTTGATGCCGAGCCGCTCGAGCAGCCCGAATTGCGCCTCCGAATTGAAGCGCACGACCCGCTGGTTCCAGAACTCGTTGACGCTGTCCCATCGGAACTCCACTTGCTCCCATAAGGCGCTCGACTCGCGCAGGCGGCCGGGCACGGGCTCGTCCTCCGCCACCGCGCCGAGCAGTCCGCGCTCGATGCGCTCCGGGGCGACCGCCGCCGTGGGATCGACGCGCAGCCAGCCGCGTCCGTCGATCCACACCTCGGACCACGCATGCGCGTCCGACTGCCGCACGATCAGGTAACCGCCGACCGGGTTGAACTCGCCGCCCTGGTATCCGGTCACCACGCGGGCCGGGATGCCGGCCGCCCGCATCACGACGGTGAAAGCCGATGCGTAGTGTTCGCAGAAGCCCTTGCGCGTCTCGAAGAGGAATTCGTCGACTGCGTTGTCCGCGAGGCGCGGCGGCCGCATCGTGTACTCGTAGGGCTGCACGCGGAACCTGCGCAGCATCTCGCGCACGATCGCCTCGGGCGATCGGCCGCTCGCGGCGAGTTCGCGGCCGAGCGCGACGGCACGGGGATTGCCCTCGGCTGGAAGCTGAGTGTCCTTGTGGCGGATCGACGCCGGCAAGGCCTGGCCCGCCGAATACGCGGGATACGACCTGACCCGGTAGGCCGTGACCTCGTTGATCGGGCGCGACGACATGAGCGTGAAATCATAGGCGCGGGACGCTTCCCGCAGCGGCCAGGCGGCGGGCATGTCGAGCGCGAGCACCCAGCGCCGCGCATGCGGCTCCAGCGTGATCTGGTAGTCGATGGCGTCGCCCTTGAACGCGACCTGCTGCGCGGGAAAAGTCTGTCCGCGCGGACGCCGCCAGCTGCGTCCGTCGAACTCGTGCAGCACCGGACCGCGCCAGTACCGCTGCACCGGCGGCGGGAGCGGCGTGAAAAAGCGCACGCGGAAGGCCACGTCGCCCGAGGCGCTCAGGTCCGAGACGTCGCCCGGCGTCATCTCGTCGCCGAGCCCGGTGCGCGCCGACTCGCTCACGTTGATGCCCCAGAACGGGCCGGGCAGGCGCGGGAACAGCACGAACAACAGGACGGCCAGTGGAGCCGCCTGCAACAGCAGGGCCCCGGTGCGCTTCGCGACTTCCTGCCACGAGTCCCCGGTCGATCCCGCATGGACGCGCATCAGCGCGGCGGTCGTGATGGCCGCGCTGGCCAGCAGCCAGGGCACCTGCGGCAGGCGCTGGTCGCGCAGCAGCGCCGCGTAAATCAGGAAGTAGGCGATGAATACCAGCACCGTCAGGTCGCGCGCGTTGCGGGTCTCCAGCAGCTTGATGCTCGCCATCAGCACGAGGAACGCGGTGCCGGCTTCGATGCCGTTCAGCGTCCGGTACGTGCCGAGGACGCAAAGCGTGGCGATGAGCAGGGCCAGCATGCGCAGCCAGCGCGGGGGCAGCGGCCAGTCGAGCCTCTGCGCGGCCCCGCGCCACGCCATGACCGCGGCCAGTTGCAGCGTGATCCACGCTGGAAGGTGCGTCACGTGCGGCACCGCCGCGATCGCGAGCGCAGCCAGCACGCCGAGCAGTCCGCGGATGTGTCCGGGACGCTCAGCCATGCCCGGCACCCGTGTCGAACAGCGCGAGGGCGTTCAGGCAGTGCTGGCGATGCGCAGGCCCGAGATTCGGCGGGATCGCCTGTCCCGGCAGGCGCAGGCCGAACGCTTCGCCGCGCTCGTGCGCGTCGAGCACCCACCGGCACAGCTGCGCCAACCGCGCCTCGGTGTCGAGGCCCTCGAGAGTGTCCCAGTCGAAGATGTGCGAGACCACGTCGGTGCCCGCGTATTGCTTCGTGTGAAGTCCCTGCCCGCGTGCGTATGCCTTCCACGCGACCCGGCGCAGCGAGTCCCCCGCCTGGAATGGCCGCAGCCCGGCAAAGTCGGCGTCACCCTGCGCGCGATCCTGGGCGCCGCCGGTATCCGTCTCGCGGCCGAACGGAACGCGGCCGCGCTCGGCGGGCTTCGGCCATGCGATCGCCGAGTAATCGGGGTGCACGACGGCCCACGCGCGGAACAGCCCGAGCGGATGCCGCGTGGCCACGACGAATCGTGGCAGTGGAACGCGGCCGCGCCGCAGCGCGGCCAGCTCGATCGTCACGCCGGCTGCGCCGGCAGCCGGGACGTCCGCGATGTCCGCCCGGTCCGCCTCCGCCTCGAGTTCGATGCGCGGTCGCGGCGCGACCGAGTCGTTCTCCAGCAGCAGCCGGAAACCGACCGGTTGCCCGACGAACGCCGGCTGCGTCGCGAGCAGCCGCAGCTTCATGCCGCGCAGCGTGCCGTGGCAGTGGTGCATGGCTACGAACCCGAGGCTGACGAGCAGGAAGGTGAGCCCGAGGGCGAGGTTGTTGTTGTAGTTCATCCCGCCGAGCACCATGGCGAAAAGCATCGCCGCGTAGGCGATGCCGAGTCGCGTCGGCAGGATGTAGATGCGGTTGCGAGTGAGTTCGACAGGGTCGAGGTCCGGTCCCTGGCGCCTGCGGATCCAGGACCGCGCGCGTGCCGCGGTGAATGCGCGGAATCGGCCGATGAGCTTGCGCATGGCCGTCCGCGTTACGGGACGGGCACCGCGTTCAGCACGAACTCGCCGACCTGCCCCGCGTCCCGGAACCGCGATTCCTCGCGCGGCGCGAGGCGATGGCCGACGACCGACGGCAGCACGGCCTGCACGTCCTCGGGCAACACGCCCGGGTGGGAGTGCATCAACGCCCAGGCCTGGGCGGCGCGCAGCAGCGCGATGACCGCTCGCGGCGAAAGCCCGGCTTCGAACTCCGACGCCTGTCGTGTATAGCGCGCGATGTCCTGCACGTAGTCGAGCAGCGCCTCGGACGCGTGCACCTTCGGTACCTCGCCCTGCAGGCGCAGCAGTTGCTGCGGTGTGATCGCCGGGGCCAGCGTCGCGAGCAGGTCCCGACGATCCCTGCCGAGCAGCAGCTGCCGCTCGAGCGAAGGCGCCGGGTAACCGATCTGGATCCGCATCTGGAAGCGATCGAGCTGCGATTCGGGCAGCGGGAACGTGCCCACCTGGTACACCGGGTTCTGCGTCGCGATGACGAAGAACGGTTCGGTCATGGGGTAGGTGTGGCCATCCGCCGTGACCTGGTGTTCTTCCATGGCCTCGAGCAGCGCGCTCTGGGCCTTCGGCGTGGCTCGGTTGACCTCGTCGGCCAGCACGAGCTGCGCGAACACCGGGCCGCGATGGAAGCGGAACTGACCGCTCTCCGGATCGAAGATGGACACGCCGATGATGTCGGCCGGCAGCAGGTCGCTGGTGAACTGGATGCGCTGGTAGGTGAGGCCGAGCGTGCGTGCGAGCGCGTGCGCGAGCGTCGTCTTGCCGACGCCCGGGATGTCCTCGATGAGCAGGTGGCCGCGCGCGAGCAGGCACGCCAAGCACAGGCGGATCTGCGCTTCCTTGCCGAGGATGATCCCGTTGAGGCCGGCGACGGCGGCGTCCACGAGCGCCGGGCTGTCGTCTTCGCGGGTGGGGCTCGCGCTGTTCACCATCGGCTCTCCTATTTCGGGGCGATTGCGGCGAGGCGCCGCAACTGCTCGGCCAGCTGCGCGAGCTGGCCGTCGAAATCGGCGACCCGCGCGCGTTCCTGCTCGACCACTTCGGCCGGCGCGTTGGCGACGAAATTCGCGTTGGCCAGCTTCGCCGTGCACTTGTCGCGATCGGCAAGCGTGCGTGTCCTGCGTTTCTCGAGGCGCGCCATCTCCGCCGAGATGTCGTCGATCAGCCGCGCGAACGGCGCAAGCACCGTCCGCCCGTCGATCATCGCGATCGCGCAGGGCGGCAGGTCCGATTCGGACGCCACCACGGTGACGGATTCGAGGTTGCCCACGCGCGCGATCGTGCCCGCGAGCGCGGCGATGGCTTGCGCGTCGCCCGCCCGCTCGGAGCGCACGTACACCGGCGTCGTGCGCGAATGCGGCACGTCGAGCTCGCCGCGGATCTGGCGGATGCCGAGCACCACCGCCTGCAGCGCCGCGATTTCCCGTTCGGCCTGCGCATCCGTCGGGAAATCAGCGGCCTTCGGGTAGGGTTGGAGCATGATCGTTGGGCCGTCCACGCCGGCGAGCGGCGCTACCTTGCGCCAGATCTCCTCCGTGATGAACGGCATCAGCGGATGCAGCATGCGCAGCGTGGCCTCGAGCACTTCGAGGAGCGTGCGGCGCGTGCCGCGCTTCGACGCCTCGTCGGCGTCGAGGGCCTGCAGCGTGGGCTTGGCCAGTTCGAGGTACCAGTCGCAGAATTCGTACCAGACGAACTCGTACATGGCCTGCGCGGCGAGGTCGAAGCGATAGGCGGCGAGGTTCTTGCGGACTTCGCCGACGGCGTGGCCGAGCCGGCCGCGGATCCAGCGGTCGGCCACCGAGTATTCGCACGGCTCCGCGCGCAGGCCGGCCGCGTGTTCCTCGGTGTTCATCAGCACGTAGCGCGTGGCGTTCCACAGCTTGTTGCAGAAGTTGCGGTAGCCCTCGACGCGCCCGAGGTCGAAACGGATGTCGCGGCCCATCGTTGCGAGCGCGGCGAACGTGAAGCGCACCGCGTCCGTGCCGAACGCCGGGATGCCCTGCGGGAACTGCTTGCGCGTGGCCTTCTCGATGGCGTTCTTCATCTGCGGCTGCATCAGCCCCGTCGTGCGCTTGGCGACCAGCGACTCGAGGTCGATGCCGTCGATGAGGTCGAGCGGGTCGATGATGTTGCCCTTCGACTTCGACATCTTGTTGCCGTGCTCGTCGCGGATCAGGCCCGTGATGTACACCTCGCGGAACGGCACGTCCCCGGCGAACTTGAGGCCCATCATGATCATGCGGGCGACCCAGAAAAAGATGATGTCGAAGCCGGTGACCAGCACCGTCGTCGGGTAGAACGCCTTCAGCTCGGCCGTCTGCTGCGGCCATCCGAGCGTCGAGAACGGCCACAGCGCCGAGCTGAACCAGGTGTCGAGCACGTCTTCGTCCTGGCGCAGCGCCACGGCGCGGCCGTGCTTGCTCGCGGCCGCGGCCTGCGCCTCGGCCTCGCTGCGCGCGACGAAGATGTTGCCCTCGTCGTCGTACCATGCCGGGATGCGGTGGCCCCACCACAGCTGCCGGCTGATGCACCAGTCCTGGATGTTGCGCATCCACTGGAAGTAGGTCTTCGCCCAGTTCTCCGGCACGAACCTGATGCGGCCGCTCTCGACGGCCTCGATCGCCGGCGCCGCGAGCGGGGCGACGCGCACGTACCACTGATCGGTCAGCCAGGGTTCGAGCACCGCGCCCGAGCGGTCGCCGCGCGGGACGGGCAGCGTGTGCGGGTCGGTCTTCTCCAGCAGGCCGGCGGCATCGAGGTCCGCAACCACGCGCTTGCGCGCCTCGAAGCGATCGAGCCCGCGATACGCCGCGGGCACTTCGTCGTTCATCGCGGCGTCGGCCGTGAGCACGTTGATCATGGGCAGCGAGTGGCGCTTGCCGATCTCGTAGTCGTTGAAGTCGTGCGCTGGCGTGATCTTCACGCAGCCGCTGCCGAAGGCCGGGTCGACGTAGTCGTCCGCAATGACCGGGATGAGCCGGTCCGTGAGCGGCAGGCGGATGCGCTTGCCGACGAGATGCGCGTAGCGCTCGTCCTGCGGGTGCACGGCCACGGCCGTGTCGCCCAGCATGGTCTCGGGCCGCGTGGTCGCCACGATCACCTGCGCGCTGCCGTCCTCGAGCGGGTAGCGCAGGTGCCACAGGCTGCCCGACTCGGGCTCGGAGACGACCTCGAGATCGGACAGTGCGGTGTGCAGCACCGGATCCCAGTTCACCAGACGCTGGCCGCGGTAGATGAGGCTCTCTTCGTACAGCCGCACGAAGACTTCCTTCACGGCATCCGAGAGGCCCTCGTCCATGGTGAACCGGTCGCGCGACCAGTCCACCGAGTTGCCGAGGCGCCGCATCTGCCGCGAGATCGTGCCGCCCGACTGTTCCTTCCATCGCCACACGCGCTCGACGAATGCGTCGCGGCCGAGGTCGTGCCGCGTCTTGCCTTCGCCACCGAGTTGCCGCTCGACGACCATCTGCGTCGCGATGCCCGCGTGGTCGGTGCCCGGCTGCCACAGGGTGCGATCGCCCTCCATGCGGTGGAAGCGGGTGAGGGCGTCCATCAGCGTGTGCTGGAACGCGTGCCCCATGTGCAGGGTCCCGGTGACGTTCGGCGGCGGGATGGCGATCGAGAAGGGCGTGCCCGTGCCGGTCGGTGCAAACCAGCCGGAGGCTTCCCATCCCTCGTACAGGCGGGCCTCGATGTCGCGGGGGGAGTAGCTCTTGTCCATCGTCAGCCTCGCAGCGTAACCCGCAATTATACCGGGCGGCAGGGGCTGGCCGAGGCGTCAGTTCGTGTGCTGGGGGCCGCGGAAGTGCTCGAGGATCACCCGGGAGACGAGCATCGGCAGGTCGGCCTTCAGCCGGTCCGACACCTGCTCGAGCAGCAGCGCCTCCATTTCCCGGCAGGCGTTGTGGACCAGCTCGTCGGCGTGCTCGTGGATGGTCGCCGTCAGGTGGGACTCGAGTTCCTCGAGGAAGGTGACCGTGGGATCCGTGGCGGGCGAGGCGCCCCGTTCGGCGTCCTCGACAATGTCGGTCAGGACCGGGATGGCATCGACGTGTTCGTTCATGGTCGCTCCGTGACCCGGTCCCCCGGGCTCAGACGTCCACCTTCTCGGGTGAACAACCTGCATCGCGGTAGGCGCGCCAGCGCAGCCGGGCCCGCTGCCGTGACTCTTCGTCGCCTCCCACCACCTCGCAGATGCGAGCGTAGCCGGAAACATCGGCCGGCGCATCGGGAGCGAGGTTGAACAGCACGTCGCGGTGCGTGTCGGGCAGGGCCGAGCTGCCGATGAGGACCGGCGTCGCTGCCGCGAACTCGTGTTCGGCGGGCCAGACGCCGTGCGGCACGAAGCTGCGGTCGGCGAAGGTCCAGAGCAGGTCGTCAATCTCGGCGGTCTCGCCCGGGCTCGAGGTGCGCACGGCCACCTTGAGGCCCTGTTCGAACGCTTTTTCGGCGAGGCGGCAGATCGTGACGAGCCGCGCCCGCGGCTCGGCGGCCGCGAGCAAGTAGAAGTCCACCTTCGGCAAGGCCAACGGATCGATCCTCAATCGTGATGCAGGAGGAAGTCGACCAGCAAGGGCACCGGGCGGCCGGTGCTGCCTTTGTGCGAGCCCGTGAGATAGGCCGTGCCCGCGATGTCGAGGTGCGCCCAGCGCAGGCCGTCCGTGAACTTGGCGAGGAACAGGCGGCCGTGATGGCGCCGCCGTCGCGACCGCAGGCATTGGCGAAGTCGGCGAAATTGCTCTTCAGCTGGTCGTGGTATTCCTCGGCCAGCGGCATGCGCCAGCAGCGGTCCTCGGCGCGGCGCCCCGCTTCCTGCAGTTCCGCCGCCAGGTCATCGTCGTTGCTCATGACCGCGCTCAAGTGCGCGCCGAGCGCGATCACGCAGGCCCCGGTCAGCGTGGCGATGTCCACCACGACGGCCGGCTTGAAGCGCCGCGAGTAGGTGAGCGCGTCGCACAGGATCAGCCGGCCCTCGGCGTCCGTGTTGATCACCTCGATGGTCTGGCCCGACATGCTGGTCACGATGTCGCCGGGCTTGGTGGCGCGTCCGCTCGGCATGTTCTCGCAGGCCGGCACGATGCCAATGACGTTCTTCTTGAGGCCGATTTCCGCCGCGGCCTTGATCGCGCCGAAGACGCTCGCGGCGCCCGTCATGTCGAACTTCATTTCATCCATGCCGGGCGGCTGCTTGAGGGAGATGCCGCCGCTGTCGAACGTGACCCCCTTGCCGACCAGCACGATGGGCGCTTCGTTCTTGCGCCCGCCGTCGTGGCGCAGGACGACCAGTTTTGCCGGCTCGTCGGTGCCCGCCGTGACCGAGAGGAAGGAACCCATCTTCAGGCGCTTCAGGTCGCGCTCTTCGAGCACCTGCGCCCGCACCGACGCATAGGCCTTCGCGAGTTCGCGGGCACGCTGGGCGAGGTGGCCCGGGGTGCAGACGTTGGCGGGGAGATTCGCCAGGTCGCGCGTCAATGCGGCGCCTGCGGCGATGCCGAGCCCGTGCTCGAGGCCGCGCTGGGCGTCGGCCTTCTGGTCGCGCCCAGCGACCGCGACGCCAATGCTCTTGAGGCGCGATTCGGACCGGTCGCGCTTGCTGCGGATCGCCGGGACGCGGTAGAGCGCGTTGCCGAGCGCCTCGGCCGCCAGCCGGGCACGATAATAGGTGTCGGTGGCGGCGATCGAATCGAGCGACAGGTAGCTCACGGCATCGCGGGCGCCCGTCTTGGCCGCCACCGCGAAGGCCGCGGCCAGCGCCTTCTTGTAGCGCTTGCGGTCGTAGCCGTCCTTCTTGCCGAGGCCGACGACGAGAATGCGCTCGGCCGGGCCGCGATCCGGGTCCACGAGCGCCACTTCGCCCGCGCGGCCCCGGAGGTCGCCGCGCTTGACGAGGCGCGTGATCCGCCCACCCGTCGCGGCATCGAGCTGGGCCGCGGCCCCGGACGGTTCGGCGCCGTCGTGCAGCCCGACGATGGCGCAATCGGTCTTCTGGCGCGCAGCCGACCCGGTGACGACGAATGAACGCATCGCGATACCTGCTTGTCCTTGGCCTGGGGCTTCCTGGCGGCGAATGTATTCACCGTGCCGGATCGCCCGTTACACTTGCGTCGCGCGCCCGGAGAGCCCTGGCAGGGAGACGGCTCCACCGTGCCGCGCGGGCCCGAAGTCTACCCATTCCTGCCTGGAGCCGCGACCTTTGCTGACCCGCCTCGACCGCTACCTCCTGCGCGAAGTCGCAGGGACTTTCATCGCGGTCACCGGCGTGCTGCTCATCGTGCTCCTGTCGAACCAGTTCGCGCGCGTGCTCGGCCAGGCGGCGCAGAACGACTTCCCCGGAGGCCTGGTCATGACCCTCATCGGGCTGGCCACCCTGCAGCAGCTCACGGTGCTGGTCCCCATCGGCCTGTTCCTGGGCATCGTGCTCGCGCTCGGCCGCCTGTACCACGAGAGCGAGATGACGGCGATGGCGGCCTGCGGCGTCGGCAACGCCAGCATCTATCGCCCGATCCTGCTGATGACGCTGTTTATCGTCGCGTTCCTGGCCGTGCTGTCGTACCGCATCGTCCCGGACGCCTGGGTGAAGTCGCAGGAGCTGCGCGCCGAGGCGATGCGGGCGGCGCAGTTCGGCGCCCTGGAGCCGGGCCGATTCCGCAGCTTCCTCGGCGGCGACGCGGTCTTCTACGCCGAGAGGGTCGATCAGTCGGGCGAGCTGTTCGGCGTGTTCGTGCAGCGGCACGTGGACGACAAGCTCGAGACTCGCGGTGGCCGCGCGCGCGGTGCAGCGCGGCGCCGGGCAGGCCGAGCAGATGTTCGTGTTGTTCGACGGCCGCCGCTACGAAGGCGTCCCCGGGACGCGCAACTGGCGCGTCGTCGAGTTCAAGGAGCACGGCATCCCGATCCGCCTGCCGGACGTCAAGGCGAAGAAGGACAAGGAGGAACTCAAGTCCACGGCGTCGCTGCTGAAATCGGACAAGCCCGCGGACAAAGCCGAGCTCGCGTGGCGCACCGCCGTGCCCGTGATGGCCTTCGTGCTCATGATGCTCGCGGTGCCCCTCTCGAAGCTGAGGCCGAGGCAGGGCCGATTCGCGCGCATCGGCCTCGCCGTGCTCGCGTATTTCCTGTACTCCAACCTGCTTTCCGCCGTGCGAGTGTCGATCCAGAAAGATGCCCCGGGCGGGCAACTCGGCCTGTGGTGGGTGCACCTCATTCCGCTGCTCGTTGCCGTGTGGCTGGTGTGGCGTGACGAACGGCCCGGACCGCTGTGGCGCCGGCGCAAGGCTTCGAGGGCGGAGCCATGAACGTCCTCGGCAACTACATCGTGCGCACGGTGCTGGCCTACACCGGGCTCGTGACGCTCGTGCTCACGGCGCTCGGCGCGCTGTTCCTGTTCATCGGCCAGCAGAACGACATCGGCGTCGGCGGTTACACGGCGAGCCAGGCGATGCTGTTCGTCGCGCTCAACCTGCCGGGTTACCTCGTGCAGTTGCTGCCGGTGGCCGCCTTGATCGGCGCGTTGCTCGGCCTCGGCAACCTCGCGCGCGGCAGCGAACTCGTGGTGATGCGCGCCTCCGGCATCACGGTCTTCCAGTTCTGCCGCTGGCTCGGCGTGGCCGGCATCCTGCTCGCCGCCGTGATGTTCCTCGTCGGCGAGTTCGTCGCCCCTCCGCTCGGCAAATACGCGCGGCAGATGAAGGTCTTCAGCAAGTTCAGCGAGTTCAGCTTCGCGGGCAGCCGCGGCACCTGGGTGCGCGACGGCGACACGGTGATCAGCGTCGACCAGCAATCCGGCAGCGCGAGCTATGGCGGCGTGCAGGTGTTCCGGTTCAGTCCCGATCGCAGGCTGCTCAGCGTCGGTCGCGCCGAAAGCGCCAGCGTCGGCGAGGACAATCTCTGGCAGTTGCAGAACTTCGACGAGACCCGGTTCACCGCGACAGGCACGGAAGCTTCCCGCAAGGCGAAGGAAGAGGTCCGCTCGACCCTGTCGCCCGAGTTCCTCGGCCTCGCGGTGGTGGAGCCCGACTCGATGGGACTGCGCGACCTGCGGGCCTACGCCGATCACCTCCAGCGCAATGACCTGGAGCACGCGCGCTTCGACGTCGCGTTCTGGGCACGCATCGCGCGCCTCGTCGCGCTGGTGCTGGTGGTCATCCTCGCGCTGCCTTTCGCGCTCGGTCCGATGCGTTCGTCCGGGCAAGGCGCGAGCGCGGTGGTCGGCATCCTGATCGGCGCGGGGTTCATGCTGCTCAGCCAGACGCTCGAGAGCGGCGGCCAGTTGTTCGCCCTGCCGCCCTGGCTGATCGGCTGGATACCGACGTTCGGACTCGCGATCCTGACGAGCGTGCTGCTGTGGCGCACACGCTGATCTGCCCCGCGCGGGCACGCGGGCTCATTTCGGCAGCAGCACCACTCGCGTGTGCGACAGGCGGTCGTGCCATGCCCGTTTCTTCCCGTCGAACAGGATCCAGAGAAACCCGAGGCCTGCGGGCAGCCAGGAGAGCACCGCGGCGCCGAGGCGAGTGACGGCATCGCGCCAGGTGAGGTTTGCGCCATCCTCGCGCTCGACCTTGATGCGCCACGCAGCCATGCCGAGCGTCTGGCCGTTGCGCGTCCAGAACAAGCCGAAGAACCCGACGGTCAGGGCGACGAGCAGGGCGCGATAGACCCATTCGAGCACCGGGTGCGTATCCCCGCGGATGGCTTCGCCCCCGGTCAGCGGCAGCATGAGGCCCGTTCCGAGCATCAGCACGGCGGCCAGCAGCAGCGTGTCGTAGATCATCGCGCCGAGGCGGCGCAGCAGGGTCGCGGGCATGGTGCAGGTCTCTTCCGGTCGGGTGCGGCATCCGGCGGGGGCCGGTGGAGGCGGGCGGCAAATTAAACCAAAGCAGCAGCCGCGTCACGGGTTGCTAGAATCCCGCGGCCCCGACATGCCGAGGACAACATGGCGAGCATCGTCAAGCGCACCACGTTGATCGTGCGCGACCTGGAGCGTTCCATCGCGTTCCATCGCGACGTGCTCGGCCTCACGGTCTGGTACGACGACGAAATCGTGCTTAGCGGCACCGGGCTCGCAGCTGGCGCGGCCGGCGACCGCACGCGCCTCGTCATCATGAAGGCGCAGGACCCGGTGGTCGGCATGATCGGCCTGCTGCAGTTCACGGCGCCTCCGTTGCCGGCGCCCGCCGGCGAGCGCACGCGGCTCGGCATCGGCGACGTCGTGTTCGTCCTGCAGACCGACGACCTGGCCGGCGTCCACCGTCGCCTGGTCGAATCCGGCGCGCGGATCTTCGCGGCGCCCCACGAGTTTCGCGTGCGCGGCGCCGATGGCGCCGAACTGTGCATGACCAGCCTCAGCTGCTGGGATCCGGATGGCTATTTCTACGAAATCAACCAACGACGCCCCGCCTGACGGCGGCACGATCCTCGTGTGGGACCTGCCCCTGCGCCTGGCGCACTGGGCACTGGCGCTGTGCGTCGCCGGATCGTGGGCCACCCACTACGCCGGCGCCGAGTGGTCTGCCTGGCACGCGCGGTGCGGATACGCGGTGCTGGTGCTGGTCGTATTTCGCATCGTGTGGGGATTCGTCGGCACGCGCCACGCACGCTTCGCGGTGTTCCTGCGCGGGCCCCGCCGCGTGATCGACTACGTGCGCGGCAGGAGCAGTGCCCCGGTGGTCGGGCACAATCCACTCGGCGCCCTGAGCGTCGTGGCCATGCTGGCGTTGCTGCTGGCGCAGGCTGGCACGGGCCTGTTTGCCAACGACGAGATCGCGTTCACGGGACCGTTCTACGGCTGGGTGTCGCAGGCGACGAGCGGGCGGCTGACGTCGCTGCACCACGCGAACGCCGACTGGCTGCTCGCGCTCCTCGTGCTGCACCTGGCCGCCGTCGCGTGGTACGGACTGGTGCGGCGGCAGCCGCTGGTGAAGGCGATGCTGAGCGGGCGGCGAGCCGCGAACGAGGTTCCGCCGGGGGAGGGCATCGCCGGCTCCCGGGTCGTGCTGGCCGGCCTGATCGTGCTGCTGCTGGCGGGCCTCCTGGCGCTCGCGATACGCGCGGCGCCGGAGGCCGTTCTCAGCTATTACTGACCGGAGCTTCCGTCCGGCCGGCCCGGCAATCAGTCCTTGACCTTGTACTTCTCGTGGCAAGCCTTGCAGGCGTTCGCCGTGTCGAAGAACGCGGCTTTCGACTTCTCGAAATCACCGCCTTTGGCCACGGTCGCCAGGGCCGCGCTGCGATCGATGAGATCCTGCAGCTTCGCGTCGAAGTCCGCGCGGTTGGACCACGCGTCGGCCTTGAGCTTGGTGTCCTTCACCGCCTGCGATTCCGGCGGGAACGCTTCGGTCAACATGGGCGCCAGCGCGGCGACGCGATCCGCGCGCCGGGAGAATTCCGCGGCGTTGTATGGCGCCTTGCCCTGCGCCATCGCGCCCATCGGACCGAAGTTCCACGCGAGGACTTCATACAAAGACTTGCGGTACTCGACGGCCATCTCGCCCTTGGACGGAGGTCCACCCGCCGCGTGGGCCGCTGAAACGAGGGCGGCGCAGCCGAGCAGGAGAGGGGTGGCGAGTCGGACGAGGCGAACGAAGGACATCGGCGTCGCTCCTTGAGCAGTGAGGGGTGCGATGGCCAAAGTACCGCACGGGCTGCGGTCGTGTCACGGCCCACCCGCGTCGTTCCGAGCTGATGAAATCAGGAGGCCGGGCGGCGCGACTTGCGTTCGATCAGGTCGCGATGGGCGCGCAGGATGCTCGCTATTTCGCGCTCGGTCGGCCGGTCGGCAAGCCGGGCGATCGACGGCGCCAGCGCAGGCCACTCGCGGCCCCAGCTGAGAAATCGCACGGCATCCTCCACGACGGTCGCGATCATCTTGTCGGACACCTGTGGCGCGCCCGCTTTCGGAGCCTGCGCCGTCGCTTGCCGGCCCGAGGAGCCCGAGCGGGCGGGGGCAGGGGTCGCGCCGGAACCGGGCGCCGCGCGCGTCCCTGCAGACTTGGGTGCGGGCCGGGACCCGGCCTTGTCTTCGGCCGGCTTCAGCCGCGCACGGCGCACGGTGGCAGACGCGGCCGTGTTGGGCTGGCGAGTCGCAAGCGGGATGAACCGCTCGATGTGATCGGAGCCGAGGAGATTCGTCAGCAGGCTCATCAGTTCCAGTGCTTCGGCGAACGACTGGTCCCCGGCCTTCTCGCGAGCCTCGAGTTGCCGGCGCATTTCCTCGAGCCGCGTGCGCGCGATCTCGACCACCCACTTCGTCGGCCGCTGGTGCTTGGGCCAGGGCTGGACCTTGGCATACGCCTCGTCGTCCAGCGCGAGATAGCGCGCATGCAGGGCGACACTGGCCTGCCAGCGATCGAGCAATTCCCCGACTCGTTTGTAGGCTGAGCTCATGGATTCGGACTCGGCTGACGCGCGCGAGTTTAACCATCGGCCTTGCGACCCGGCCACAGTCGGCCCGGCAACGTGGCGGACCTGCGACCCGCATCTCACTCTCAAGCCCGCCGGCGCGCCCCGGTTTGGTGAGAAACGGTTGCATTTGGATCCCATATATGAGACAAAGTGTTCCATATATGGTTTCAATTGCACAGCGACCCATCCTGACCGCCTGCCGGACCTGGCTCCGGCCGGTGGCACGCTGGCTGCTGCGTTCCGGGGTGACGTACCGGGAATTTGCCGAACTGGCGCGCAACGTGTTCGTGGCCACTGCCAGCGAAGAGTTCGGCATCCGCGGGCGCCCCACCAACGTGTCGCGCGTCGCGCTCCTCACCGGACTCGCGCGCCGGGAGGTGAGGCGTGAGCGGTTGGCCGTCGACACGCAGGCGCCGCGGGCCGAGGAAGCGCTGAACCACGCCAGCCGTATCCTCTCCGGCTGGCACCTCGACTCGGACTTCCTCGACGAGAGTGGCCGCCCACTCGACTTGCCGGCCGAAGGCGAGCGCGCATCGTTCGCCGCACTGATCAAGCGCTACGCCGGCGACATCCCGACGACGGCCCTTGTCAAGGAACTGCTGAAGTCCCGCTCCATCGAGCGCCTCGACGGCGGCTCCTACCGCGTGCTGCGCCGCTACTACATGCCGCGGCCGATGGACGCCCGCTCCGTCGAGCGCGCGGGGAGTGTGCTCGCCGACGTCGTCGCCACTGTCGAGCACAACCTTTCGCGCAAGCCCGACGAGCCGTCGCGCTTCGAAGGCCGCGCCCAGAACCGCCACATCGATCCACGCCATCTCCCGGCCTTCCGCGCCTTCCTCGAGCGTGAGGGCCAGGGGTTCCTCGAGCGCGTGGACGACTGGCTCGCCACGCACGAGGTCCCCGCCAACGCAGCGGGCGACGCGCCGCGGCTCCGTCTCGGAGCCGGGGTTTATGCCATCAACGAATCAATCACCGGAGACGGATCATGAAGAAGGGAATGCACGTCGTGGGCTGCGCTGCGCTGCTGCTCGCGCTGCTCGTCACTGCATGCGGCGGTGGTGGTGGCGGCGGTAACGGGACGGGCGGTATCGATCGCGGCGGCATCACCATTGCCGTAGGACCGGTCACCGGTTTCGGCAGCATCTTCGTCAACGGCGTCGAGTACTCGACGAGCGGCGCGACGGTTTCCGTGGACGACAACCCGGGCACGGAGTCCGACCTGCGTGTCGGGCAGATCGTGCGCGTCGAAGGCGCCGTCGACGCGAGTGGCACGAAGGGCACGGCCACCAGGGTTAGCTTCAACGACCAGGTCGAAGGCCCGATCCAGAGCATCGCCCTCTCCGCCAACCGCATGGTGATCCTCGGCCAGACGGTTCAGGTCGGCCCAGATACGTCGTTCGACGAAGGTATCTCGCCTGCGAGCCTCGAAGGCCTTGCCGTCGGCCAGCGCGTGGAAATCAGCGGCACCGTGGCCTCCACGGGCGTCGTGAACGCGAGCCGGATCGAATTGAAGGCGTCGTCGGCCGTCTCGGAAGTGAAGGGCACGGTCGCGTCGGTCGACACCGGCAACAAGCGCTTGTTCATCAACCAGCTGCAGGTGGACTACTCGTCCGCGCAGGTGAATGGGTTCGGCAGCGGCCAGCCGGCCAACGGTGATTACGTCGAAGCCAAGGGTGCCGTCAGCGGTGCGACCCTCGTGGCGTCCAGCATCGAGAAGAAGAGTGCGGGCTCCCCCGGCGGCAGCAACGACAAGGGCAACTACGAAGGCCTGGTGACCCGCTTCGTCTCGTCCGCCGACTTCGACGTCGCAGGCCAGCGCGTCGCCACGACCGGCTCGACGACCTATTCCGGCGGAACGTCGTCGAACCTCGCGCTCGACGTGAAGGTCCGGGTGGAGGGCAGCTTCGACAGCAGCGGCCGGCTCGTCGCCACGAAAGTCGAGTTCCGCAAGGACGCGAACATCGAGATCGACGCGCGTGTCGACTCCGTGAACGCGGCGGGCAACAGCCTGGTCGTGCTCGGCGTCACCGTGCGTACCAACTCGCTAACGCGCCTCGAGGACAAGAGCTCCGCGCAGGTTCAGCGCTTCAGCCTCGCCAACCTCAATGTCGGGGACTACGTGTCCATCCACGCCTACGACAGCGGCGGGCTCGTCGCCACGCAGCTCGAGCGCGTGAATGCGTTGAGCCGCATCGAGCTGAAGGGCCCGGCGGGCGGATTGAACAACCCGAACTTCACCGTCGCGGGCATTCCAGTGACGACCAATGCCAGCACGGAATTCAGGGACATCAACGGCGCGACGGTCAGTGCGGCCACGTTCTTCGCCTCGGCCGCCGGGCAATCGGTGAAGGTGCGCGGCACGCTTTCCGGCAACACGGTCCTCGCCGAGCGGGCCGAAATCGGGGACTGACGCGGTCCGGGCATTGAGGGCGCGCGCAGAGGCGCCCGAACGATTGGCGCTGGAGGACGAAGAAATGAAACCGGTTCAGAGAGGCATCGCATGAACACGCGTGAGGAAATGCACGAGGTGGCCGGGCTGCGCAGCGAGACGCTCACGCGCACAGGCCGGCTGGCAGCCAGGGCGCACGGGCGCGGACTCGACTCCCCGCCGGTGGAAATCGTCGACGGCGCCACGTCGGGCGTGATGCTCGTGTCAGTCTCGCAGGCAAAGCTCGAATCCGCGAAGCGCGCCTATACGACGCGCCGCTGCGATTTCAGCGACGTTCGCTACCTGCTCACCGCAGGTGCGCCACCCCAGGCGGGCGACCTCGTGATCGCCCGGGTCGAGGAGATCGGTCAGCACAGCGGCTTGCACGCGGTGAGCGGACGCCGCTCCACGCTCTTCGTCGGCGACGAGATCATCGTGGCCTACGGCAACCGCTATGCACCGGACCAGTTCGAGGCGGTGGTGCCCGCGGACCTCGGTCCGTGCCAGCTCGCGGCCGGTGGAGGCGTTGCGGCACGCGTGGTCGCTTCGCACGTCAAGATGCGCAAGGCCACGCAGTTGAGGCCCCTCGGCTTGCTGGCGGACGCGAATGGCCGCCCGCTGAACCTTCAGCACTATTCCTTGCCTCGCGTAGAGGGACGCCCGCGCCGTCCGGTGACCATCGCCGTCGTCGGCACGTCGATGAATTCCGGCAAGACCACGACGGCGGCCCATCTCGTCCGCGGCCTGCGCGCCGCCGGCCTCGTCGTGTCGGCGGCGAAAGTCACGGGCACGGGCGCCGGCGGCGATCCGTGGCTGATGCGCGATGCCGGCGCGATGCAGGTGCTCGACTTCACGGATGCCGGCCACGCCTCCACGTACAAGCTGCCGGTGGCAACCCTGTGCGACTGCATCGATCGCGTCCTCGACAGCTTGAGCGAGGGCGGCACGGAAGTGGCCGTCCTGGAAATCGCCGACGGGCTGTTCCAGCGCGAGACGTCGGCGTTGTTGTCGATGCCAAATGCCGCCGACTATTTCGACCTGCTGATGTTCGCGGCGCAGGACGCGATGGGCGCGACCGCGGGTGTCGACTGGCTCGAGCATCGCGGACTGCCGGTCGCTGCCGTGACCGGGCTCGTGACCGCTTCGCCGCTCGCCGCGCGCGAAGCGGCACGCGCCGTTAGCCTGCCGATCCTCAAGTTGACGGACCTTGGCGACGAGCGCACTGCAGGACGACTCTTCGCGCTGGCTCGTCAGGCCCACGAGGTGTTCGTGTCGGCACGCAGCGAGCGGGCCGCGTGAACCTGCCGCAGCCACTCGGTGGGCCGCGGCGCGGCTGGTTCATCCAGCTCGCGCTGCTCAGCATGGTCGAGCTGGGCGCGCTGCTCTATCTCGCCGTCGGCGTCCGTCACGCGTTCGATGCCGTCCTGTCGGGAGGCGCCGACGCAGTGGGACGCATGGGACTGCAGTGGCTGGTATTCGGCATGGCGCTCGTTTTCGTGTCTGCTGCGGCGCGCGGGGCGCAGCGGCCGCTCGGCGAGCGCTTCGCGCAGCACTATGCAAGGCGCGTACGCACTCGTGTCCTGCGCCGCTGGATGCAGCAGCTGGCCCGCGACGGCGAGGGCCACGGGCGCGGCACGCTGATGGTTCGCCTGATGGGTGATGCAGGCGCGTTGTCGCGCTGGCACGGGCGCGTAATGGCCCGCTCGATCGCCAACACGACGGGGCTCATCGCCGTCACAGCTGCGCTGCTTGTCATCGCCTGGCCCCTGGCCGTGGCGGCGATGGGTCCGATGCTGGTCGGGCTGCTCGGCCAGTGGTGGGCGGGCCGTCGCCTCGAGGAGAGCACGGGCAAGGCACGCCAGCAGCGTTCGAAACTCGGCGCCAGCGTGGCGCGCGTGATCGATCGTAGCGTCCCGCTGGACCGATTCGCCGTCGTCGACCCGGTCAGGCAGTTGAACAGCCGCGGCCGTCGTCTCGGTGCCGGCATGGTCGAGGCCGCGCGGCACAGCGGCTGGATCGAGGCCTTCGGTCTGGCGATGACCGGCGGATCCCTCGTGGCCACGCTTGCAGTCGGTACGTGGCTGGTTGCGGGCAACGCGATCTCACCGGGCACGGTGCTGCTCGGTGGCCTGTGGGTGAGCCACTTCGCGCGCCCCGTGCACGAACTCGCCCGTGCGCAGGATGCCTGGCGCCGTGCGCGCGTCAGTCGCCAGAAGCTCGAGGGATTCCTGTCCGGCGCGCGCAAGGCGGGGCAAGCCGCCGAACTGAGCGTCGCGCGGGCGCAAGACCTCGCTGCACGCGAGCGCAGTGGTGCGTGATGGAACTGGACGAACTGCCGATGGCTGCTGAACCCTGGAGTCGCATCTTGTCCGTGAACGAACCACTGCAAGAATTCCGTGGTGCGCAAATTCCGCGGGGCCGCATGACCCTGCGCACCGTGCCCGGCCGCCTCGGCGGCAAGACCTACGTGTACCTGCCGAAGAACTGGCATCCCGGCCGGGAAGTGCTGGTCGCGGTGCACGGGATTTCCCGCAACGCGCGCGAACTGGTGCAGCTGTTCGCACCATGGGCGGCTCGCTGCGGCTTTGCGATCGTCGCGCCGCTGTTCACGCGTGATCGTTATCCCGATTACCAGCGGCTCGGCCTCGAAAAGGGCAAGCGGCGTGCCGACGACTTCCTCAACAACACCCTCGACGCGTTCGCGGGCTGGACCGGTGCGCCGGCCGCAGATCTTCGCCTGTTCGGCTTTTCCGGCGGAGCGCAGTTCGCTCATCGTTACGCGTTGTTTCATCCCGGCCGTGTTCGCGCCCTCGTACTCGGCGCGGCGGGCTGGTACACGATGCCCGACGAAGGGCACGCGTTCCCGCTCGGGCTCGCGCAGGCGCCGCTGCCCGCGCTGGTCGAGCTGCGCCAATGGCTCAGTCTGCCGATGCTGGTCGTCGTCGGCAGCCAGGATACCGAGCGCGACGATGCGCTGCGCCAGACGCCGCACCTCGATGCGACGCAGGGCATGAACCGCCTGGAGCGCGCGCGGCGCTTCGCGCTTGCAATGCGCGAAACGGCTGCCCGGTACGCGATCGTCTCGCGCGTCGAGTTTGCGTTGCTCGATGGTGTCGGCCACGGGTTCGGCGAATCCATGACCCGCGGCGGCCTGGCCGAACGGGCGCTGCCTTTCCTGGGGCTGACCGCCCCGTCATTTTCCGGAGATCGCGCATGAAGTCCCGCAGAGGTGCCGTCGCCGTGACGGTGGCGGCGCTGCTCGCAAGCGCCGCGCATACGACAGTCCAGGCCGCCGACCTGGACTTCGATCCGGAGTCGGGCCTGACCTGGACGATCGGCGACGGCAAGAACGCGCCGAGCCTGAAGCTCGACGGCCGCTTCCATGGCGATTACGCGGAGTACTCGGACGACGTCACGCCGCTCGAGGACGGCTTCCTGCTGCGCCGCCTGCGGCCGGCGCTGACCTTCGAGTGGGGCGACTGGAAGGCGAAAGTCGACTACGAGTTCAACGATCGCAGCCAGGGCGTGCACACGGCATACGTCGAGTACGACGGCTTCAAGCGGACCGTCATGCGCGCCGGTGCACAACCGCTGTCGTTCGGCCTGGAAGCCTCCGGTTCCTCGAACACGAACCCGTTCATGGAGCGCTCCCTCGCTTCGTCCGCGCTCGCGCCGGGTTCGATGGCGGGGCTGAGCCTGCGCAAGTGGGACAAGCGCTGGAACTTCACGATCGGTGCCTACGGCAACGACATCAACGACGACGAACAGCGCGGCCTCGACGGCTACGGTCTCGTCGGGCGCGCGACGGGCGTGCCGTACAAGTCGGATGCGATGCGAATGCACGTCGGGGTCTCGCTCGAGTTCCGGGAAGCGGACTCGAACGCCGAGCTGCGTTATCGAACACGGCCGGAGTCGAACGTCGACGGCACGCGGCTCGTGGACACGGGCGCGATTGCCGGGGTCAACCGCCTCGGAACCGAGGCGGTCGAACTGGCATGGCAATACCGGTCGTTGCTGCTGAGCGGAGAGTTCCTGCAGTCGCAGGCGGAAATGGACCGGGGCGGCTCGCTGGCCTTCAACGGCTGGCAGATGACGGCTTCCTGGTTCCCGACCGGCGAACGCCGCAAGTACTCCGAGGCGTCCGGAGCCTTCGGCGGTGTGAATCCGAGGCACAAGTGGGGCGCCGTCGAGTTGAAGGCCCGCGCCAGCGACGTGGATCTCGTCGCTGGCGTCGTCAACGGCGGCAAGGAGCACAACGAGGCCTTCGGCGTGAACTGGTGGTACTCGGAAAGCATCCGCGTGCTGTCCGAGTACGTGCTGATTCACACCGATCCCGGCGCCAACGGGATCGCCGAGGACCCTTCGGTGGTGCAGGTGCGTGTGCAGATCGCTTTCTGAGCCGTCGCGACCGAGGTCGCGCGTCGGTTGATCGAACCCCGGACCACTCGGTCCGACCCCCCTGGGCGGGAGCGCGCAAGCCTCCCGCCGTTTTTTTACCGCTCGAGCGAGAGATCGCGCGAAGGCAGGTGGCCGAGCGGGCTGGCCGCATACCCCGTGACCTGCGGTTTGACGAGCCGCTTCGCGACGCGGTGAAAGATGGGGATCACAGGAACGTCTTCGAGAACGATGCGCTCGGCTTCCGACAGCAACCGCGCGCGTTCCGCTGCATCGCCGGTCGTGCGCGAGCGAGCCAGCAACGCATCGTAGTTGGCGCTGCGGTAACCCAAGGTGTTCTGTGGATGTCCCGATTCGAAGATCGCCGCGAAGGCTTCGGCGTCGGCGAAATCCGCCGACCAGCCGAGCCGCACGAGGTCGCAGTCGCCCGGGGCGGTGCGGGTCGCCAGGTAGACGTTCCACTCCAGTTCGACGATGTTCACGTGCGTGCCGAGCACCTCCTGCCACTGGTCCGCAAGAGCGATGGCCGTGCGGTGGTGGTTGGCGCTTGCGTCGGTGCACAACGTGAGGGCCGTCGGCGCGGCCTTGCGGGCGACCGTCTCGCGCCAGAGCGCCCTCGCTTGTGCCGTTCGCCGCTCGGCCGGCCAGTCGCGCCAGGAAAAATTCTGTCGCGGATACCCAGGTACTCCCGGCGGTAACCACCCGTAGGCAGGCTCCTCGCCTGCGCCCGTCACCAGCGCCGTGACGCGCTCACGGTCGATGGCCATGGCGAGCGCCGTGCGCGCGCCTCGATCCGGCAAGCGCCGCAGGTTGACTGCATACGCGTACGTGCTGAGGTAGGGCGCGATCTTCAGTTCCGCCGGCAAGTGCTCGCGCAGCCACGGCAGCTGTGCGTTCGGCACCTCGCTGGTCAGGTCGAGTTCTCCCGTGCGATACAGGTTCACTTCGGTGCCGAGATCCGCCAGCAATCGATACGTCACGCGATCGAGGCGCACGCTGTTCGCCGAACGGTAGTACGGGTTGCGCTCGACCTCGATCCGGTCGCCGCGCTGCCAGCGCACCAGCCGGAAAGGCCCGTTGCTTGGCGGGGTGCGTGCGTTGCCCGCAGCGGGATGGGTCGGAGATGCCATCGGCAAGGCGAGCAAAGCGGGCAGGTACGGCACCGGCCGTTTCAGGTCGATCCGCAGCTGGTCCGGCGCGAGCACCTCGACGCTCCGGACATTGTCGAGCAGGCCGGCGTTGGGCGCCTGGGCTCCGGGCGCCAGTGACGCATGCAGGCCTGCAGCGAAGTGCCCGGCGACCAGCGAATCGCCGTTGGACCAGCGCAGGTTCGGCCGCAGGACGAACGTCCAGGACAGCCCATCCGGCGAGACCTGCCATTCGCGCGCGGCGCCCGGAACGATCGTGCCGTCGGGAGCCTCGGTCGCGAGCCCTTCATACAGGTCGCCGACGACGGCAAGCGCCGCGTTGTCGACGGCGAGCAGGGGATTCAACGTTTCCGGCTCGGCGCCGAGGCCTCGGTGCAGTGCTCGTACCGGAGCATCGACCTCCGACGGGGTCTCGGGGGTCTTCCGGCAACCTGCCACGCACAGCGCCAGCACGACAACGCAACAAGAGGTGCGCACGGCATTGGCAATCGCCGGAAATTGAGTTGACTTCAAATCGAGCTGGCGCATGTTCCGCACTCGCCGGGCCGATCCTCAGCGTAGCAACAAAATCGGATACACGCGGGTCCGGGTGTTCGGATAACCTCTCGCTCGCATGGTCGAACCCGGCGCATTCAATACTGCCAGCCAGGCCGGAACCGCCGCGTCAGGCACCCGTCCGGTGGCGCACGGCTATGCCGTGCCGCTCGTCGTGGCAGTGACCGGACATCGCGACCTGCTGCCGGCCGAACTCCCGCGCATCCGCGATCGCGTGCGGCAGTTTCTCTGCGAGCTCCGGGACGCCTACCCCGGTCGCATCGTCGCCGTGATGTCGCCGCTGGCCGAGGGAGCCGATCGCCTCGTCGCGGAGGAGGCGATCACGTTGGGCCTGCCTTTGCACGTGCCGCTGCCGATGCCGCGCCACCTCTACGCCCTGGATTTCGCGACGCCTCAATCCGTGGCCCAGTTCGACGCGTTGTGCGCCGCCGCCGTGGAGGTCTACGAACTCCCGCTCGTCGCGGGCAACACGCCGGCGCTGATCGGGGAGCACGGCCCGGCCCGCGCCCGGCAGTACGCGCAGACGGGTGTCTTCCTTTGCGCGCACTGCCACGTGCTGCTGGCGCTATGGGACGGCAAGGCGTCGGACCAGCTGGGCGGCACCAGCCAGGTGGTGCGATTCCATCATCACGACGTGATGCCCGGTTATACGCCGACGGCCACGTCCAGCCGGCTCACGCTCGCGGACGACGAGAGCGACCTCGTTTACCACGTCGTCTGTTCGCGCAATCGTCCGGACGGTGCACCGGCGCCCGGGCTCGCCGCGCTCGAGACGTCCTGGTACACGGCCGATGCGAACGAGCCGCGGGCGAAGCAGATGCCAATTCGCCACAGGCAGGTCTTCGAACGCGCGAACGAGTTCAGTGTCGATGCGCAGGCACACACCGACGAAATCCGCGCCGGCTCCTACCCGCTGTTGAACGACGAGCAGGCCGCCCGGCTCGCGCCGGGCCTGCGGGACATCAACCAGGTGTTCTGCGCAGCCGACTGGCTGGCCATCCATTTCCAGAAGCGCGTCACGGCCGTGCTTCGCGTCACGCACGCCTGTGCACTGGTCACCGGCCTGGCGTACGTCTCCTATGCGGACTTCGCGGCCGAGCGCGCGCTTCTGCTGATGGCGCTTGCGCCCATGGTAGTCGCGTACTGCGTCAGCTGGCTCGCGAACCATGGCTCGTGGCACCGCAAGTATCTCGACTACCGCACGCTGGCCGAGGGACTGCGCGTGCAGTTCTACTGGGCCGCGGCCGGCGTGACGAGCGGCAACGTCACCAAGTTTGCCCACGACAACTTCCTGCAGATGCAGGACCCCGACCTCGGCTGGATCCGCAACGTCATGCGCGTCTCGGGCACGGAATGCGACGCGCGGCCGAACCACGATGCGGCCGGCGTGCAGTTCGCCGTTCGGGAGTGGATCGGCGACGAACGTTCTGGCCAGCTCGGTTACTACCGCAGGAAGATCAGCGAGCGCCTGGTCCGGCAGAAGGTCACGCAGAGCGTGATGCGGCTGGGCTTGTGGGCCACCGCCGTGTCCTTCACCGCCTTGCTCGCGGTGGGTGACTGGATCCCGGACGGCATCCAGGGCCCGGTGACCTACCTGATGGGATGCATCCTGCTGCTGGTCGGCATCCGGCAGTCGTACGCGAAGAGCACGGCCGAATCGGAATTGATCAAGCAGTACGAATTCATGCACCGGATCTTCCGCAACGCGCGCCGCAGGTTCGACGCGGCCGAGAACGACGACGAGCGGCGCGGGATCCTCAAGATGCTCGGCGACGCCGCCCTCGAGGAGCACGCGGAGTGGATCCTCATGCACCGCGAGCGGGCGATCGACCAGAAGGAAGCCGTCCGACTCGGCTGAGCTGCGCCGCGTCGGCGTTATTTCGCCGCCGTGGCCACCAGTCGCGCGTAGAACTCCGCCGCGCGCCGCAGGTTGTCGAGCGTCATGTGCTCATTGGTGCCGTGGATCATTTCGACGTCGTGCAGCGACGCGACGATCGGCTGGAATCGATAGATGTCTCTCGTGAGGCCGACCATCGAGCGGCTGTCGGTCGTCGCGGTGACGAGGCCAGGGGCCACCGGGGTCCGTCCATCGTCCGATGCGAGTGCTGCGATCAGGCGGTAAGCCTCCGAAGTGCTGGAGGACACCGGCGGCGGGTCGTAGGCCTTGCCCTCCCAGCCGAGTTCGACGCCCATGCCCTGCGTGGCGTCCTTCGCGCGCCGCATCACGTCGTCCGACGTATTGCCCGGCGCAATGCGGTAGTTGATCCACGCCGTCGCGTCCTGCGGCAGCACGTTCTCCTTGGGGCTGCCGCGCAACATCGTCGGGGCGATGGTCGTGTGCAGCGACGAGGCGCCAACGGGCGTGGCGGCCATCTGCTTCACCAGCAGCGGCCGGAACAGCCATTCGTTCGCCACCGCCATGCGGAGCGGCCAACCCGCGGACGGGGCGAGCGCCCGGACCATCTCGGCAGGCGGCCCCTCGAAGCGCATTGGAAAGGGGTGCGACGTGATCGCAAGCACGGCTTTCGCGAGCACTTCGACTCCGGTCTCGGGCGGCGGCGCGGACGAGTGGCCACCCTTCGCGGGCGCCATGACCTTCAGCGTGGCGTAACCCTTTTCGGCGATGCCGACCAGCGCCACTGGTCGGCCGAGCAACGGAAAGTCGGAGACGACCAGCAGGCCCTCGTCGAGCACAAACTGCGCCTTCACGCCGCGTGAGTCGAGCGCCTCGGCCGCTGCTCGCGCTCCGCTGCCGCCGGCTTCCTCGTCGTGTCCGCTGACGACGATGACCGTGCGGCGCGGATGGAAGCCACGCGTGGCGAGCGCTTCGAGTCCCTCGAACAAGCCGATCAGCGAGCCCTTGTCGTCGACGGCTCCGCGTCCCCAGACGGCGTCTTCCGCGACGACGCCATCGAACGGCGGGTGTTGCCAGTCGCCTTCCGTGCCCGGCGTGACCGGTACGACGTCGTGATGCGCGAGCAATAGCACTGCCGGGAGGGAAGGATCGGAGCCCGGCCATGTGTAAATGAGCGTGTGACCCGCCACCACTTCGCGAGTCATGGCCGCGTGCGCAGCAGGGTAGGTCGTCTGCAGCCAGGCATGGAAGCGATCCCACTCGGCGAGGTCGTTGTCGCCGGCGTCCTGGTGGCTGACGGTGCGGATACGCACCGCTTCGGAGAGGTGTTGCGCCGCGTTCGACACGTCGATGGCGACGAGTGGCGCGAGTTCGGACTCCGTCGGTGAATTGCCAGATGGCTCGAGTGTAAGGGTCCGGTAGGCGACGACCGTCGCGAGCACCGCAAGGACGCCCAAGGCACCGAGGCTCATCCGGCCGAAAACGCTCATGACATCTTCTCGCTGTGTCCGTGGGTGGTGATCGGGCGTGCTGCGACGCAGCGCGTATTTGTCATGCTCCGGGCGGGGCGCGGCGTAATATCGCGCCGGTCGATTCTAAGAAACAGCAAGTCAAGGGGGAAGGCCATGCGATTGAAGATTGCGCTAGCAACATTGGCGATCACGTTTGGTTCCAGTGCGGCCTATGCGGACCTGGAGGTCTACAAAGACTACACGGTCAGCGACGCCGTCTGGTCGGTGACGACCATCAAGGTCAAGCCGAACATGGGTGATGCGTACCTCGAGGGCATCAAGAAGACATGGGTTGCCTCAAATGAAGTCTTCAAGTCATTGGGGCAGATCGAGGACTACAAGATTTTCGCGAGCGACTTGCCGGAGAGCGGCGACTTCAACGTGATGCTCGTCGTCAAGTTCAAGAATGACGAGATGCTCGCGCCGAATAAGGCGCGCTATGACGCCTTCATGACCAAGTTCGGCGAGGCCCAGCAGAAGGCAACGAACGAGAAGGCGCAGCGGGACTATCCCGCCATGCGTGAAATCACCGGCGAGTATCGATTGCGGGAGATCACGCTCAAGTAGCTGCCTCTGAGACGCCGCGCGAAAATCGATCGCGCCAGTCCTCGGCAAGGACCCCGGCCCCGCGCCGGGGTTCTTCTTTCCGGGCATCCGCATCGGATGCGCGTCGCGACGCTCGATACGGGCGACGCCGCACGGCCGTTAGCCGGAGCAATCAGTGATTGAAGCGGCGCGAATTCAGGACGGCCAGATGCCCACCAGACTCCCGGGGGCTTCGGCGGCGTGGCGGGCTGCGTAAGCCCTTGAATCAATTGGCGCTCCCAGAGGGATTCGAACCCTCGTACCAGCCTTGAGAGGGCTGTGTCCTGGGCCTCTAGACGATGGGAGCGGCGTGCGGAACCGGCGGACTCACCGGACTGCGGAAAGGCCGCGTATTATACGCAGCCGTTTACTGCGGTCCAGCGGAAGCCCGTTTCTTGTCCCCATACGATCACGACCCCGGCCCCGACGAATTCGAGGGGGCGCCCCAGCCCGTCATCATTCCGCGCGCGGATCACTCGATCTCGCGCGCCAACATCTCGCCGAGCGCCCTGAAAGTGCTCTACCGGCTGAAGGACGCGGGCTACCAGGGCTTCCTGGTCGGCGGCGCGGTGCGCGACCTGCTGCTCGGGTTGCAGCCGAAGGATTTCGACATCGCGACGGACGCGCATCCGGAAGAGGTACGCAAGATCTTCCGCAATTGCCGGTTGATCGGCCGTCGGTTTCACCTCGCGCACGTGCGCTTCGGGCAGGAGATCATCGAGGTCGCCACGTTCCGCGCGGCGCATACCGAGGTCGACGAAGACCACGGTGTCGACGAGGTCGAGCACCGCGCGATCGACGAGCACGGCCGCATCCTGCGCGACAACCTGTACGGCACGATCGAGGAAGACGTCTGGCGGCGCGACTTCACCGCCAACGCGCTCTACTACAGCATCGAGGACTTCTCGATCTGGGATTACGTCGGCGGCGCCCCGGACGCGCGCGATCGCGTGCTGCGCATGATCGGCGACCCTGAGACGCGCTACCGTGAAGACCCGGTGCGCATGCTGCGCGCCGCACGCTTCGCGGCAAAGCTCGGGTTCACGCTGCATCCCGGCACCGAGGCGCCGCTGCACAAGCTCGCCTACATGCTCGACGCGATGCCGCCGGCGCGGCTGTTCGACGAGACGCTGAAGCTGTTGCTCGGGGGACATGCCTTCGATTCGTTCGAGACGTTGATGCGCCTCGGGCTGGCGCAGCACCTGTTCCCCGACGTGGCTGCCACGGTACGCAAGCATTTGAAGTCGCCGCCGGTGCGCCTGCTCGAACTCGGGCTCGCGGGCACCGACCAGCGCGTGCGCGCCGACATGTCCGTGACGCCGACGTTTCTGTTCGCGGTGCTGCTGTGGCCGGCGATCCTGGCTGCCGCCGGCGCACCCGAAGGTCCCATGCCCTCGGATCCACAAGTGCTGCTCGCAGCGATCGACGACGTGGTCGGCCGTCAGTTGCGCCGCGTCTCGATTCCCAAGCGGTTCTCGTTGCCGATGCGCGACATCATCATGCTCCAGCCGCGCTTCGAGCGCCGCTCGGGGCGGCGCGCGCTGCGCTTGCTCGAGCATCCGAAATTCCGCGCGGCCTACGATTTCCTGCTGCTGCGCGCAGCCTCGGGCGAGATCGATCCGGAGATCGCCGCGTGGTGGACTCGTTTGCAGGAACTGCCGGCGGATGCGCGCATTGCCGAGGTCGAGTCGCAGCCCCGGCCCGAAGGCGAGCCGGCGGCAGCCGGGGCGCCACGCCGTCGCCGACGCCGGCCGCGCCGCAGCGGGCCCGCGACGCCGGCCGAGTGATGGCGGACGCGCTGGCGAGAACATGGCCGCCACCGAGCACTGGGTTCCGGCGTACGTCGCGCTTGGCAGCAACCTCGACGATCCTGCGCGGCAGATCGCCCTGGCTTTCGACGCGCTCAGCACATTGCCGCAGTCGCGGCTGGTGCTGCGTTCGCCCTCGTACCGCTCGCGGCCCATGGGGCCCGTCGAGCAGCCGGACTTCGTCAACGCCGCGGCCGGGCTGCTCACGCTGCTCGATCCTGCCGAGATGCTGAAGGCACTGAAGCACCTGGAGTCGCGGCTCGGCCGGGCGGTGCCGGAGTTGCGATGGGGGCCGCGCCGCATCGATCTCGACCTGCTCGTGCACGGCGACGCCCGGATGGACGAGGAGAACCTGAAGTTGCCGCACCCAGGTATCGCCGGGCGCGCGTTCGTGCTGGCGCCGCTTGCGGACATCGCGCCGGAACTCGTGGTGCCAGGCCTCGGCCGGGTGAAGTCCCTGCTCCGTCGCATCGACACCGGAACGCTGGAGCGGATCGCAGCATGAACACGTCCACTCGCAGGGACGACGACGATGTCGAGATCGTTCCGGCGCCGCACCGCTTCGTGGTGGTCGAGGGTCCGATCGGTGTCGGCAAGACGAGCCTCGCGCGCCGCCTCGCGAAGAGCTTCGGCAGCGAGCTCGTGCTCGAGCAGGGCGAGGAGAATCCGTTCCTCGAGCGGTTCTACAAGAACCCGCGCGCCGCGGCGTTTCAGACGCAGCTGTACTTCCTGTTCCAGCGCTCGCGCCAGATGCAGGACCTGCGGCAGGCCGACCTGTTCGAGAAAGTACGGGTCTCCGACTACCTGCTCGACAAGGACCGGCTGTTCGCGCGGCTCACGCTCGACGAAGAGGAGCTCGGCCTCTACGAGCAGGTGTATTCGAAGCTCGCGATCGACGCGCCCGTGCCCGACCTCGTGGTGTACCTGCAGGCGCCCGTCGACATCCTGACCGAGCGCATCGCCCGTCGCGGCATCCCGTACGAGCAGATGATCGAGCGGCGCTACCTCGAGCGCCTCGTCGAGGCCTATGCGCGTTTCTTCCTGGAATACGAGGCGGCTCCGGTCCTCATGGTCAATGCGGCCGACATCGACCCCGTCGGCAGCGATCAGGACTACGCGGTGCTCCTCGCAGAAATCGTCAAGGCCCGCAAGGGCCGGCACTACTTCAACCCGATGAAGAGCCTGATCTAGCCGCAGCGTTGATGTTTGCAGGCCGCTCGTTCATCCTTGCCCACTTCCGAGAGGCGGTCCCATGTACACCCAACTGCAGCTGCGCGATTCGACGCGCCCGCCGGTGAATGTTTCGACCCTGCGCCAGATGAAGGAGCAGGGCGAGAAGATCGCCTGCCTCACCTGTTACGACGCGAGCTACGCCGCGCTCGTCGATGCGTCGGGCGCCGACGTCGTGCTGGTCGGCGACTCGCTCGGCATGGTGATCCAGGGCCACGACACCACGGTCCCCGTCACGCTCGATCACGTCATCTATCACTGCAGGGCGGTCGCACAAGGGCCTGTTCCGGCCGTTCCTGATGGCCGACATGCCGTTCATGACCTACACCTCGCGGGAGGTGGCGCTCGCGAACGCCATGCGCCTGATGCAGGAAGGCGGCGCCAAGATGGTGAAGCTCGAGGGCGGCGCCGGCCAGGTCGAGATCGTCGAGTTCCTCGCAAGCCACGACATCGCCGTCTGCGCGCACCTCGGCCTGAGGCCGCAGTCCGTGCACAAGACCGGCGGCTTCCGCGTGCAGGGCCGCGAGGAACTGGCCGCGGAGCAGATGCGGCGCGATGCGCGCGCGCTGCAGGATGCCGGGGCCGACGTCGTGCTGCTCGAATGCATTCCGTCGCAGCTCGGCAAGGAAATTACCGCGGAGCTGCACGTGCCGGTCATCGGCATCGGCGCGGGCCCCGACACCGATGGGCAGATCCTCGTGCTGTACGACGTCCTCGACATCACGCCGGGGCGCAAGCCGCGCTTCGTGCAGAACTTCATGACGGGACACGATCGCCCGGTGGCCGCGCTCGAGAGCTACGTGCAGGCGGTCAAGTCGCGCGCATACCCGGCGCCCGAGCACTGTTTCTGACGCCGCTCCAGGAATCGAGGCCCCGGACCTGATGCAGACGCTCACGCGCATCGCGGAACTTCGCGAGCAGGTCACGGAATGGCGCCTTGCGCGCCAGAGCATCGCGTTCGTGCCGACCATGGGCAACCTGCACCTCGGGCACGCCAGCCTCATCGGCGCGGCCCACCTGCACGGCAGGCGCGTCGTCTCGAGCATTTTCGTCAATCCGCTGCAGTTCGGGCCCACCGAGGATTTTTCCGCGTACCCGCGCACGCCGGAAGACGACGCGGCGTTGCTCGCCGAACACGGGGTCGACGCGCTCTTCGCCCCGACGGTCGCGGAGATGTACCCGGGCGGCAATTCCGTCGCCACGGTCATCGACGTGCCGGATCTCACGAACATCCTGTGCGGCGTGTATCGCCCCGGCCACTTCCAGGGCGTGGCCACGGTGGTCGTGAAACTGCTGTGCCTGGTGCAGCCCGACGTGGCGATCTTCGGTGAGAAGGACTACCAGCAGCTCACGGTCATCCGTCGAGTGGTCGAGGATCTCAACGTGCCGGTGAAGATCGTCGGTGCGCCGACGGTGCGCGCCGAGGACGGTCTCGCGCTCAGCTCGCGCAATCGCTACCTGAGCCCCGAGGAACGCGCGATCGCGCCGAAGGTCTATCGCGCGCTCGACCGTGCGCGCCGCCGTCTCGAAGCGGGCGATGCGGACGTGGCAGGCATCGAGGCCGAAGGCCTCAAGGCGCTCGCGGATGCGGGCATCCGGCCTGAGTATTTCGAAGTGCGCACCGCGGATCGGCTGGCGCGTCCCGTCGGGCAGGACTTGAGCCTCGTCGTCCTCGCGGCGGGCCGGCTCGGCCGCGCGCGTCTCATCGACAACCTGCAGTGCCGGAGCCCAGCATTGCTGGGCGAGGCCAAAGGAGAAGGCTGAGGCTATAGGCTATAGGCTATAGGCTATAGGCTATAGGCTGTAGATAGGAGATCTCTGCTCCGCGCCTCTTGCCAATAGCCTATCGCCTATCGCCTATCGCCTTTCGTCCACGCCCACCCCACGTGCTCTCGCACCGCCGAGCTGCCGTGATCGCGCCGTGATTCCAGTGCGGTCATGACTTCCCCGGAGGGCGGCGCATTGCCGAGCGCCACGGCAATATTGCGCAACCACCGCTCGTAGCCGATGCGCCGGATGGCGCTGCCTTCCGTGCGCTCGAGAAACTGGGCTTCCGTCCACCGGAAAAGGTCGACCAGCGCCGCGGCATCGAGCCCGTGCCGGACGCGAAAATCGGGTTCCGCCGACTGTTTCGCATAGCGATTCCACGGGCACACCAGCTGGCAGTCGTCGCAGCCGTAAATGCGATTGCCGAGCGCCGCGCGGAACTCCTCGGGGATCGGCCCGTCGAGTTCGATCGTGAGATACGAGATGCAGCGCCGCGCATCGAGTTCGTAAGGCGCGACGATGGCGCGCGTCGGGCAGACGTCGATGCAGGCCGTGCAGCTGCCGCAGTGAGGTGTCACCGGTGCATCGACGGGCAGCGGCAGGTCGGTCAATATCTCGCCGAGGAAGAACCACGAGCCGTCGTGACGGTCGAGCAGGTTGGTGTGCTTGCCGATCCAGCCGAGGCCGGCGTCGCGCGCCAGCGCCTTCTCGAGGATGGGCGCGCTGTCGGTGAACGCGCGATAGCCCGCGGCTCCCACTTCCGCCGCGAGGCGAGCCGCGAGTTGCGCAAGCCGCGAGCGCAGCACCTTGTGATAGTCGCGCCCGAGCGCGTACCGCGACACGTAGCCGAGCGTGCCGTCCGCGAGGACCGAATCCGGCGAGGCGCTCTCGGGCCAGTAATCCATTCGCGCGGTGATGACCCGCAACGTGCCCGGAACGAGTTCGGCCGGTCGCGACCGCCGTGTGCCGTGGCGCTGCATGTACCCCATCTCGCCGTGGCGCCCGGCCGCCAGCCAGTCGAGCAGCCGCTGCTCGTCCGCAGGCAGGTCGATTCCGGCAATACCGGTCTTCTGGAACCCGAGCTCCCGTCCCCAGCGCTTGATCGTTGCCGCGAGCTCGATGAAGTCCATGCAATCCGTTCCGCTGCGGGAGCGCAGGCTTCGGACCAGTATAATGGACGTCATGAAGCCACCGCCCGCGGCCCTCTACACAGCCCAGCAAGTGCGCGACCTCGATCGCCGCGCGATCGACGAGCTCGGGATTCCCGGTTACGAACTGATGACGCGTGCCGGGCACGCTTCGTTGAACGCGCTCAAGGCGCTGTGGCCGGCCGCGCGCTCGATCTGCGTGCTGTGCGGTCCCGGCAACAACGGGGGCGACGGCTATGTCATCGCCCGCGTCGCGCAGGCGCAGGGCTTGCGCACATCGGTCGTCGCGCTCGCCGATCCCAAGGCACTGCAGGGCGATGCAAGGCTGGCGTTCGAAGAGTTCGCCGCTGCAGGCGGGCGCTGCGAGCCCTGGGCGCCTCATGCACTCGACGCGGACGTGATCGTCGATGCGATCTTCGGCACGGGCCTCGCGCGCGAAGTCACCGGTATTGCGGCGGACGTGATCGGCGCGGTCAACGCGTCGCGCCGCCCGGTGCTGGCGGTCGACATTCCTTCCGGGCTGGATGCGGATACCGGCGCGGTACTCGGGGACGCCGTGCGAGCGAACGTCACCGTGACATTCATCGGCCGCAAGCTCGGCTTCTACCTCGGGCACGGCCAGGACCTCACCGGGCACCTCGTGTTCGACGATCTCGGCGTGCCGCAGGAGACCTATCGAGGCGTGCCTTGCGCCGCCGGATTGATCGAGCAATCGATCGTCGCCACCGCGCTGCCGCGCCGATCGCGCGCGGCGCACAAGGGGCTGCACGGGCACGTGCTCGTGATCGGCGGAGGGCCGGGCATGCCGGGCGCGGCACGACTCGCCGGCGAAGCGGCGTTGCGCGCGGGGGCGGGGCTGGTCACCGTGGCGACCCACCCCTCGAACCTCGGCGCGCTCGCGGGCCGTCCCGAATTGATGTGCGTGAGTGCCGCGGGCCCAGCCGATCTCGCGGCTGCGCTCGAGCGCGCGACCGTGCTGGCGCTCGGGCCGGGGCTCGGTCAATCGCCGTGGGCGCGCGAGATGCATGCGCACGCGCTGGCCGCGGGCAAGCCGACGATCGTGGATGCGGACGCGCTCAACCTGCTCGCCGGCTCAAACCTTCGACGCGACGACTGGGTGCTGACGCCGCATCCCGGCGAGGCCGCGCGCCTGCTCGACGTCACGACTGCGAAAGTTCAGCAGGATCGGCTCGCCGCAGCGGCGTCGCTGCAACGGCGCTACGGTGGCACGGCGGTGCTGAAGGGCGCAGGAACGATCGTGCAGGCGAAGGACGACGCGCCGGCCCTGTGCGACCGAGGGAATCCCGGCATGGCCGTTGCGGGAATGGGCGACGTGCTCACGGGCGTGATCGCGGGCATTGCCGCGCAGTGCGGCGACCTCGGCCTCGCCGCACGTGCCGGCGTGTTCGTCCACGCGCAGGCGGGCGATCTCGCGACGCGCAACGGCGAGCGCGGCATGCTGGCCGGGGATGTCCTCGAGCGGGTGCGCGCCTGCGTGAATCCCGCGTGCTCGTGATCCAGGCCGCGACGCCCGACGAGACGCGCGCCATCGGCGGGCGCCTCGCGGGCGCGTTGCGTGATGCGCCGCGCGACCAGCCTTTCCTCATCGCGCTCTCCGGCGATCTCGGCGCGGGCAAGACGACGCTGGTCGGCGGGTTCCTCGCGGCGCTCGGCCATACCGGTCCGGCGCGCAGTCCGACGTACACGCTCATCGAGCCGTATCGACTCGCGGGCCGCGATATTCATCATTGCGACCTGTACCGGTTGCGCCACCCGGACGAACTCGAGGATCTCGGGTTGCGCGACCTCGCCACCCCCGGAGCCGTGCTGCTCGTTGAATGGCCGGAGCGGGCCGAAGGTCGGCTTGGCACGCCCGACCTCGAATTGAAGCTGGCCTACGCTGGCGACGGTCGGTCGTGCGAGTTGGCGGCTCGGTCCCGCGCCGGGCAGGGACTTGCGGACCGGCTCTGAGGATGAACCTGATAAAGCTCGCGTATCCCCATAATTTTATTGAAATATTGATCGCAGCAAGGGTACATTAGCGGCCATGACGGTCCTCGCCGCCCGGTTCGTGCGCCTGCTTGCCGCCGCGCTGGCCCTGTTCCTGGGCACGCAGGCGATCGCGGCCGCGCCGGTGAGCGTCACGGACGTCCGGCTCTGGTCGGGTCCGGAAGGCACCCGGCTCGTGCTCGACCTGTCTGGTCCCGTGAAGCACGAAGTCTTCGCCCTCGATCATCCCGATCGCATCGTCGTCGATCTCGAGAACGCCGATCTCGCGATGCGCAAGGACCTGCCGACCGGCCAGGGTCCGGTCAAGTCGGTGCGATCCGGTCCGCAACCGGGCCACGGATTGCGGTTGGTGCTCGATCTCGCCTCGCCCCAGACTCCCAAGAGCTTTGCCGTCAGCCCCGATGGTGCGGCCGGTCATCGGCTCGTCGTCGAACTGCCGGCACAGAATCCGGCACCGGCCGCGGTGCCCTCGGGCAACCAGGTGCTCGCCGCGGGCGCCGCTGCCACCGGCAAGGTCGCTGCCGCGACGGTACCGCCGGTCAAGACTGTGGCATCGAATGCAAAGGGCCGCGACCTGGTGATCGCCGTCGATGCCGGACACGGCGGGCAGGACCCGGGCGCGATCGGCCGCGGCGGTACGCGTGAAAAAGACGTGACGCTCGCGATCGCACGCAAGCTCGCTGCCGCGATCGATGCGGAGGACGGCATGCGCGCGGTGCTCATCCGCGACGGCGACTATTTCATCACCCTCGGCGGCCGCACGCGCAAGGCGCGGCAACTCGGCGCGGACATGTTCATCTCCGTCCACGCGGATTCCGTCGGCAATCGCGACGTGACGGGGTCCTCGGTCTACGTGCTGTCATTGCGCGGCGCGAGCGACGAAGCCGCCAAGTGGCTGGCCGACAGCGAGAACGCGGCGGACCTCAAGGGCGGCGTGTCGCTCGACGACAAGAACGACGTGCTCGCATCGGTGCTGCTCGACGTGACGCAGAAGGAATCGGTCAGCGACAGCGTCGAGGCGGCGGACAGCGTGCTGAAGGCGCTGCGTGGCGTGGTCTCGGTGCACCGGCCGCGCGTGCAGCACGCCGGCTTCGTCGTGCTCAAGTCCCCTGACATCCCCTCGATGCTGGTCGAGACGTCGTTCATCTCGAACCCTACGGACGAGCGACGCCTGCGCGATCCGGATCACCAGCAGCGCCTCGCGGATGCGATCCGCGTCGGTGTGCGCAACTACTGGTACGAGAACCCCCCGCCGGGCACCAAGCTCGCCGCGCTGGCCGCCAATCGCAACGGCGGCGCAGCCCAGCCGCAGACGCTCGCCGAGCGCTAGGCGCGCAGCCGGGTCTGCTATCCTCGCGGCCCCACGCGAGGTCTCCCGCTCCATGTCGATCCGGGTCCTGCCCGAGCAGCTCGTGCACCAGATCGCCGCCGGCGAGGTGGTCGAGCGCCCGGCCTCCGTGATCAAGGAACTGGTGGAGAACAGCCTCGACGCCGGGGCGGGCGCCATCGAGATCGAGGTCGAAGAGGGTGGCGCGGGCCTGTGCCGCGTGCGCGACGACGGTTCCGGCATTCCCGCCGATGAACTCGTGCTCGCGCTGGCCCGCCACGCGACCAGCAAGATCGGCGACATCGACGACCTCGAAGCGGTGCGCACGCTCGGTTTCCGTGGCGAGGCGCTGCCGAGCATCGCGTCGGTGTCGCGCATGCGGATGATTTCCCGGCCCGCCGCGGCCGACATGGCGCAGATGGTCTCAGCCGTGGACGGCGAGGTGACGGGCCCGGCACCGCATCCCCATCCGCCTGGCACCACCGTCGAAGTGCGCGACCTGTTTTTCAACGTGCCGGCGCGACGCAAGTTCCTGCGCTCCGAGCGCACCGAGCTGACGCAGATCGAGCGGCTCGTCGAGCGTCTCGCCCTCAGCCGCTTCGACGTCGGCTTCCGCCTGCAGTCGGCGCGGCGCACGCTCGCGGACTTCCCGCCGGCTCGCGACGAGCGGGCCCGCGATGCCCGCGTCGCATCCGTGCTCGGCGAGGAGTTCATCCGGCACGCGCTGAAACTCGACCACGAGGGCGCCGGCATGCGCCTCACCGGCTGGTTCTGCATGCCGACGTACGCCCGCAGCCAGCCCGACCAGCAGCACTTCTTCCTCAACGGCCGGCCGCTGCGCGACCGGCTCGTGACGAGCGCCGTGCGCCTCGCATACCGGGACGTGCTGTTCCACGGCCGTCATCCCGCGTACGTGCTGTACCTCGAGATGGATCCGCGGCGCGTCGACGTGAACGCGCATCCGCAGAAACTCGAAGTGCGCTTCCGCGAGCCCGGGCTCATTCACGACTTCCTGTTCCGCACGCTGGAGCGCGCACTGGCCGAGACGCGGCCGGCGCAGACGGCAGCCAATGCGATTCCGGCGGCGCGCTTTGCCATGCCGGGCCCGGGCGAGGCCGGCGGGCCACGCACTTCGGCGCTCGACCTCTACCAGACCCTCGGTGAGGGGGTGCGTGACGCGGCGCCGGCGAACCACGCCTCGGCCTGGCACGCAGATGCGGGCCGCAGGACGTGGACGGACGACGGCGCAACGCGTCCATCCGACGAACCCGCCGCGCCGCTGCCGGCTGGCGAGCACCCGCTCGGCTACGCCATTGCCCAGTTGCACGGTGTCTACATCCTCGCGCAGGCGCAGGGCGGGCTGGTGCTGGTGGACATGCACGCAGCGCACGAGCGCACGACCTACGAACGCCTGAAGGCGGCGATGAGCAGCGCCCGCATCGCGGCGCAGCCGATGCTGGTGCCGGTTGCGGTCAACGTCTCGACGGCCGACGCCGAAGAGGCCGAATCGCATCACGCGCTGTTCGAAGAGCTGGGCATCGAAGTCACGCGCACGGCGCCGACGCAGATCGTCGTCCGCTCGCTGCCCGCGATCCTGCGCTCGGTGGATGCAGGCACGCTCGTGAAGGACATGCTGGCCGACTTGCGCGAGCAAGGTGCGGGCGGCGCTGCCCAGGCGCTCGAACGCGCGCTCGGCACGATGGCCTGCCACCAGGCGGTGCGGGCGAATCGCCGGCTCACGGTTCCGGAGATGAACGCGCTGCTGCGCGAGATGGAAACGACGATGCGCGCCGACCAGTGCGTGCACGGCCGACCCACCTGGTCGTTCGTCGGCATGGACGATCTCGATCGCCTGTTCCTGCGCGGCCGGTGACGGGCACGGCGGTGGGCGCGCTCGACGCGGTGCTGCTGATGGGGCCGACGTGCACCGGCAAGTCGGCGCTGTCGCTCGAACTCGCGCGACGCTTTCCGGTGGAGATCGTTTCCGTCGATTCCGCGCTCGTGTACCGGGGCATGGACATCGGCACGTCGAAACCGTCCGCACAAATGCGCGCCGAGGCCCCGCACCACCTGATCGACATCTGCGACCCGGCGGAGGTCTATTCCGCCGGTCGCTTTCGCCGCGACGCACTCGCGCTGATCGAGGCGATCCGCGGTCGCGGTCGCGTGCCTCTGCTCGTCGGCGGATCGATGCTGTATTTCCGCGCGCTCACCCAGGGCATCGCGCCGCTGCCCGAGGCGAATGCGGACGTGCGGGCCGCGATCGATGCCGAGGCGCGCGTTGCCGGCTGGCCCGCACTGCACGCGGAACTGGCGCGGCTCGATCCGGAGGCGGCCGCTCGCATCCGTCCCGCCGACGCGCAGCGCATCCAGCGCGCGCTCGAAGTCATGCGGCTCACGGGCCGCCCGCTCTCCGAACTGCAGAAGCTTGCCGAGCCCTCCATGCTGCGGCTCGAGCGCTACTCGCTGCTTCCCTGCGGACGGCAGGAGCTCTATGCGCGCATTCACGTGCGATTCGACGAGATGCTCGGCGAAGGGCTCGTGGACGAAGTGCGCCGCCTGCACGGACGAGGCGACCTTCGCGCCGATCTGCCGAGCATGCGGGCCGTGGGCTATCGCCAGCTGTGGCAGCACCTCGAGGGCCTCGGCACGCTCGAGGAGGCCGTCGCGGCGGCAAAACAGGCTACCCGCAACCTCGCCAAGCGCCAATTGACCTGGCTACGGGGCGACGAATCCGTTCAATGGTTGCGATCCCTTGAAGATCAGGAACTTGGCCCCATTCTGCAGGCCGTGAGCCGCGCAGTGCCGGGCTAGGGCCCGGCAGGGCTGTGCTAGACTCGATCCGTTCTTGCCCCGTCCAGGTGGTGACGGGCGTAACGGCCATCTCATGGAAGTAGAGCGCGGCAGGAACGAACCGGCACCGAAAAATAAGGAGTCCATCCATGGCTAAGGGCCAGTCCCTGCAGGACCCATTCCTCAACGCGCTCCGCAAGGAACGCATTCCCGTCTCCATCTACCTGGTCAACGGCATCAAGCTGCAGGGCCAGATCGATTCGTTCGACCAGTTCGTGGTCCTGCTGCGTAACAGCGTCAGCCAGATGGTCTACAAGCACGCCATCTCCACGGTGGTGCCGGCCCGCAACGTTCGGCTGGCCGGGGACGACGAAGACGCCCCCGCCGCTGACGACGCGCCCGCCGCCTGACGAGGGTGTGCGGCGAAGGAATGGCTTAGTTGTTCGACCGGCCGGGTAGCGGAGAGCGCGCGCTGCTGGTCTGCGTCGGGATCGGGCACGCGCCCGATGCCGATCGCGTCGAGGAGTTCGTCCAGCTGGCGCGCTCGGCCGGTGCCGTCGTGCTCGAGGTCGTGACGGTCACGCGTCGCTCCGCCGCCCCGCGTTTTCTCGTCGGCAGCGGCAAGGTCGAGGAGCTGCGCGAACGCATCGTCGCGCTCGGCGCCGACCTGGTCGTGATCGATCACGCGCTGAGCCCTAGCCAGGAGCGCAATCTCGAAAAGGAACTGCAGTGCCGCGTGCTCGATCGCAGCGGCCTGATTCTCGACATCTTCGCGCAGCGGGCGCGTACCTTCGAAGGCAAGCTGCAGGTCGAACTGGCGCAGCTGCAGCACATGTCCACGCGCCTGGTGCGAGGGTGGACCCACCTCGAGCGGCAGAAAGGCGGCATCGGCCTGCGCGGCCCGGGCGAGACCCAGCTCGAGACCGATCGCCGCCTGATCGCCAAGCGGATCAAGGCCCTGAACGATCGCCTGGACAAGGTGCTCGTGCAGCGGGCGACGACCCGCCAGGAGCGCAAGCGGGCCGAAGTGCCCACCGTCGCGCTCGTCGGTTACACGAACGCCGGCAAGTCCACGCTGTTCAATCGCCTGACGTCGGCCGGCGCCTATGTAGCCGACCAGCTGTTTGCCACGCTCGATCCCACGGTGCGGCGCCTCCACCTCGCTCCGGGGCTCGAGACCGCGCTGGCAGATACCGTCGGCTTCGTGCGTGACCTGCCGCACGAGCTCGTCGCCGCGTTTCGCTCGACGCTGCAGGAGGCCCGCGAGGCGAAACTGCTGCTGCACGTGATCGACGCTTCGGATCCTGAAAGGGCCGATCGCATCGCGCAGGTGAACGAAGTGCTCGAGTCGATCGAGGCGAACGAGCTGCCCCAGATCGAGGTCTACAACAAGATCGACCGGACGGGCGACGAGGCTCGAGTCGAGCGCGGCCTCGACGGGCGCCCGTTGCGCGTCTGGCTCTCCGCCCAGACCGGCGCCGGCGTGGACCAGCTGCACGCCGCGCTGCACGAGGCCCTGGGCTCGGACCTGTGCCATTGCCGCCTCAAGCTGCCGCCCAGCAAGGGCCGGGCGAGGGCGCGGCTGTTCGAAGCGGGGGCTGTTCTTGGCCAGCACACGCTCGACGACGGCTGGCTCGAACTCGAGATCAGCCTGCGCCGGCACGAGCTTGCGCGAATCTGCCGCGAGGAAGGCATCGAATTGCCAGCGGAAACCGCGCCTTGTGCGGCAGCGGGGCCGTTCCTACAATCTCACCGGCTCACGGCAGTGAGCTGATCCTTCATCCGGAGCGAAGCAACTCATGGCCTGGAACGAACCGGGCAGGAACCGCAATCCCTGGGGCAATCGCCCCAACCAGGGTCCGAACGACCTGGACGAGGCCCTGCGGAACCTGCAACGCAAGCTGTCGGCGATGTTCGGCGGCGGCAGCAGCGGCGGCGGCGGCGCCGAGGGTGGCGGCGGCGGCTCGGCCATGCGCGGCTTCGGCTTCGCGACGGTCGTGATCGTGCTGCTCGCGATCTGGGCGCCTCACCGGCATCTACAAGGTCGACGCGGCCGAGCGTGCCGTCGTGACCCGCTTCGGGCAGTTCGTCGCGCACGGCCGACCCGGGCATCAACATTCACCTGCCGTGGCCGATCGAGGCCCGGCAGATCGTCAACGTCGACTCGGTCGAGAGCTTCTCCGACCAGACGCGATGCTGACGTCCGACGAGAACCTCGTCGACATCAACATCGCCGTGCAGTACCGGCGCGCCGACCCGGTGTCGTTCGTGTTCAACGTGCGCGAACCGGAAGCGACGCTCGGCGAGGTCAGCGAGAGCGCGATCCGCGAGGTCGTCGGCCGCAGCAAGCTCGAATCCGTGCTCGAAGCGGGGCGCCAGGAAATCACGGGCAGGACCAAGGACCTGATCCAGCGCACGCTCGATTCGTACAAGACGGGCATCGAAGTGACGTCGGTCAACCTGCAGGGCGTCAACGTGCCGGACCAGGTGCAGAGCTCGCAGCGCGATGCGATCAAGGCCCGCGAGGACAAGGAGCGCCTGGCGCTCGAAGCACAGGCGTACGCGAACGACATCCTGCCGAAGGCCAAGGGCTCCGCGGCCCGCCAGCTCGAGGACTCGAACGCGTACAAGGCGCGGCTCGTCGCCGACGCGGAGGGCGAAGCGGCGCGGTTCGCCAAGTTGCTCGAAAGCTACGAACGCGCGCCGGGGGTGACCCGCCAGCGCCTCTATTTCGAGACCATGGAAGAAGTGTTCGGCAACACCAACAAGGTGCTGGTCGACACCAAGGGCACCGGCAGCATGATCTACCTGCCGCTCGACAAGCTCACCGAGCAGCGCACCCGCACGCTGACGCTCGACGAGCAGCGCCAGATACCGGCTACCGCGCCGGCGAAGCAGCCGGCGGCCGACGCTACGGCCACCACCACGGTCGAGGCGACCCGCGAGCGGGGGACACGCTGATGACCAACCGTAGCATCCTGCCGCTTCTGTTCGCGGGTTTCGCGATCCTGCTGTTCTCGATGTCGGCTTTCACGGTCCGCGAGACCGAGCTCGCGCTGAAGATGGAAATCGGCAAGATCGTGCGCGCGGACTTCAAGCCGGGCCTGCACTTCCTGGTGCCGTTCCTGCACAACGTCAAGAAGTTCGACAGGCGCATCCTGACCGAGGACTATCCGGCGGAGCAGTTCCTCACCAGCGAAGGGAAGATCCTCAAGATCAACTTCTTCGTCAAGTGGCGCATCAACGACGTCGCGAAGTTCTACACCTCGACGTCGGGTGGCAGCGAGGAAGTGGCCAACCGCCGCGCTCGGCGAAATCGTCAAGGACGGCATCAAGAGCGTCATCGCGAAACGCACCATCCAGCAGGTGGTCGCGGCCGAGCGCAGCGAGTTCCTCGGCGAAGTGCTGAAGATCGCGGGCGCCAACGTCGGCGACCTCGGCATCGCGCTGGTCGACGTCCGCGTCAAGAGCATCGAGCTGCCGGAAGAGGTGAGCGACTCGGTGTTCCGTCGCATGAGCCAGGACTTCGCCCGTCAGGCCGCGCAGCTGCGCGCGGAAGGTTCGGCGGTCTCGGAGCAGACGCGCGCCGAGGCGGACCGCCAGCGGACGGAGATCCTCGCCAATGCGTATCGCCAGGCCGAGATGACCAAGGGCGAGGGCGACGCGCAGGCGGCCGACATCTACGCGAAGGCCCACAGCCGCAACCCGGAGTTCTACGCGTTCTACCGGAGCATGCAGGCCTACCGCAAATCGCTCGGGAAGCAGGGCGACATCCTGGTGGTCGCCCCCGACGGCGAGTTCTTCAAGTACCTGAAGGAATCGGGACGCTGACCGGCCTCGGGTGGCGGGCGCAACGGGATGCAATGGCACGATCTCTGGGCGGCGTTCGCCCTCTATCTCGTGCTCGAAGGGCTCATCCCGTTCGCCAACCCGGGCGGGATGAGACGCACTCTCGCCATGCTCTCCAACCTCGACGACAGGACGTTGCGTATCGGCGGCCTGCTGAGCATGATCGCCGGCGCCCTGCTGCTGTACGCGGTGCGCGGCGGGGCCTGACACCACTTCAAACCCAGTAGACCCACATGGCAACAAACCTCGTGGTCATCGGCGCCCAGTGGGGCGACGAAGGCAAAGGCAAGATCGTCGACCTGCTTACCGAGCGGGTCGCCGCCGTCGCGCGGTTCCAGGGCGGGCACAACGCCGGCCATACGCTCGTCATCGGCGGGCAGAAGACCGTGCTCTCCCTGATTCCGTCCGGCATCCTGCACCCGGGCGTGCAGTGCCTGATCGGCAACGGCGTCGTCGTGTCGCTCGAAGCGCTGTTCCGCGAGGCCGATGCGCTGGTGCAGCGCGGTATCCCGGTATACGAGCGGCTGCGCGTCAGCCCGAACTGCGCCCTGATCCTGCCGTCGCACATCGCGCTCGACCGCGCGCGCGAGCGTGCGCGGGGCGCCAATGCGATCGGTACGACCGGTCGCGGCATCGGGCCTGCGTACGAAGACAAGGTGGCGCGGCGCGCGGTGCGCGTGGCGGATCTATTCCAGAGCGATCGCCTGGCGGCCCGCCTCGGCGAGATCCTCGACTATCACAACTTCGTGCTGAGCCGGTATTTCAGCGCCGAGGTCGTCGATTTCCAGCCGCTGCTCAACGAACTCGTCGCGCTCGCCGATCGCGTCGCGCCGCTCGTCGCGGACATCAGCGAGTCGCTGAAGGCCGAGATGCTGCGCGGCGGCAACATCATGTTCGAGGGCGCGCAGGGAGCGCTGCTCGACGTGGACGTCGGCACTTACCCCTTCGTCACCTCGTCGAACACCATCGCGGGCGAGGCCGCGGTCGGCACCGGCCTCGGTCCGCGCGACATCCACAAGGTGCTCGGCATCGTGAAGGCCTACACCACGCGCGTCGGTGCCGGGCCGTTCCCCACGGAACTGTTCGACGAGACCGGCGAGCACCTTTCGCGCGTCGGCCACGAGTTCGGCGCGGTCACCGGTCGCGCACGCCGCTGCGGCTGGTTCGACGCAATCGCGCTGCGGCGCGCCGTCCTGCACAACAGCATTTCGAGCCTCGGCGTGACGAAGCTCGACGTGCTCGACGGCCTCGATACGCTCAGCATCTGTACCGGCTATCGCATCGACGGCGAAGTGCACTCTTCACCGCCGTTGCTGCCGCACCGGTTCTCGGAATGCGAGCCGGTCTACGAGGAGCATCCGGGCTGGAAGGAAGCGACGGCCGGCATCACGGATTTCGGCAAGCTGCCGGCGAATGCGCGCAAGTACCTCGCGCGCCTCGAGGAACTCGGCGGCGTGCCGATCGACATCGTGTCGACCGGGCCGGACCGCAACGAGACCATCGTGCTGCGCCACCCATACGATTGAATACCTGGCCGTATCTCTCCTACCTCCAGCCCGACTAGCCCGAGGTAGCCTCTACTGCCATGAAGCCCTACGAATCCCCCTGGATGGACGACGACCTGCGCATGTTGCGCGAGGCGATTTCCCGTTTCGTCGAGACCGAGATGCTGCCGCAGGACGCGAAGTGGCGTAAGCAGCACCATGTCGACAAGGAAATCTGGCGCCTTGCCGGCGCGGCCGGTTTCCTGCTCATGGACGTTCCGGCGCAGTACGGCGGCGGAGGCGGGGATTTCCGCCACGAGGCGCTCCTGTACGAGGAGACGGCGCGCCGCGGCATCTCGGGCTTCGGGCAGGGCGTGCACAGCATCGCCGCGCACTACGTGCTCAATTACGGCACCGAGGAGCAGAAGCAGCGCTTCCTGCCGCGGATGGCGCGCGGCGAGCTGATCGGGGCGATCGGCATGACCGAGCCGGGCGCGGGCTCCGACCTCAAGGGCATCCGCACGAAGGCGATCCGCGACGGCGACGAGTACGTCGTCAACGGCTCCAAGATCTTCATCACCAACGGCGGGTCGGCCGAGATCCTGATGCTGGTCGTGCGGACCGATCCCAACGATCGCAGCCGCGGCCTGTCGATCCTTATGGTGGAGACGACGGAGCTCGAGGGCTATCGCGTGGGTCGCGTGCTCGACAAGATGGGCATGCAGGCGCAGGACACGGCCGAGCTGTTCTTCGAGGACGTGCGAGTGCCCGCGGCCAACCTCCTCGGCGGGGAGGGCGAGGGCATGCACATGCTGATGGGTGACCTGCCGTACGAGCGCGTGCTGATCGCCCTGGCGGGCGTCGCCTCGATGGAAGGCGCCCTCGATGAGACGGTCAAGTACGTCAACGAGCGCAAGGTGTTCGGCCAGCCGGTCGCGGCTTACCAGAATACGAAGTTCAAGCTCGCCGAGGCGGTGACGCACACGCGCATCGCGCGCGTCTTCGTGGACCGCTGCATCGAGCAACTCATCAAGGGCGAGCTCGACACCGAGACGGCGGCGATGGCCAAGTGGTGGATCACCGACATGCAGCAGAAGGTGATCGACGAATGCCAGCAGCTCTTCGGCGGCTACGGCTACATGAACGAGTACCTGGTGTGCCGCATGTTCGCGGACTCGCGCGTGCAGCGCATCTACGGCGGCACGAACGAGGTCATGAAGGAACTGATCTCGCGCGCGCTGTGATATCCACTCCCTCTCCTGCAGCAAGCGGGAGAGGGTTGGGGTGAGGGTGCCCCGCACGGCGGGTGAGGGTGGGTGAGCGGTAGGGATGAAGGTCTCGAAATCCCTCAAAACCCTGCAAAAACAGACGGTTGCGTTATGTAGTGCTAGACTGGCGAACGCCGGTCGTGTGGTGCCCAGGAGAGGACTCGAACCTCCACGGTGTTACCCGCTAGTACCTGAAACTAGTGCGTCTACCAATTCCGCCACCTGGGCACAGGTGTCCGCGCGGCCTTGGGGCCGCGCTGGAAGGTGGCGCAATTTACTGGCGGCCCCCCGGGCTGTCAACGAAGGAAAAATGAGAAGGCAAAGAACAGGGCCTCGCGCGGCTGCTTCCGGCAGCAACGGTGGCGCGCGCGCGCGCGGCGCAAGCCGGCCCGCGCCCAGCGCGGAATCGATCGTATTGGGCGTGCTGCGCAAGGCGGGCCGTCCGCTGCGGCTCGACGAGGTTGCCGAAGCCATCGGGCTCCCGTCCGACCAGGCCGAGGCGCAGCTGCAGGCGCTGGTGAAGCGCGGCGAGGTCGTGCCGAACAGGCGCGGCCAGTACTGTCTGCGCGAGCACTTGCCCGGCCTCGTCGTGGGCACGATCCAGGCGCACCGCAACGGCGACGGCCTGCTGCTGCCGGACGACGCGTCCGCGGCAGTGCACCTCTCCGGCCAGCAGATGCGCGAGGTGATGCACGGCGATCGCGTGGCGGTCCGCATCGAAGGCGCGCATTTCCGCGGCAAGGCGCAGGGCACGATCGTCGAAGTGCTCGAGCGCCGCACGCGCGAAGTCGTCGGTCGGCTGCAGGTCGAATCCGGCGTCGCGTATCTCACGCCCGACAACCCGCGCATGACGCATCGCGTGCTCGTGCCGGCGGGTGCCCTGGGTGGGGCCGAGAGCGGCCAGGTCGTGATCGTGCAACTCACCCAGCAGCCATCGCGTTCCGCGCAGCCCGTGGGACGCGTGACGCGCGTGCTGGGCGATCACGGTGCACCGGGCATGGAAGTGGACATCGCGATTCATTCCCATTCGCTGCCCTTCGAGTTCCCCGATAGCGTGGTCGCGGAGGCGGAAGCGTTCGGCCGGCGTCATCCCGCAGGACGCCATCGCTGGCCGCGAAGACCTGCGCGGCCTTGAACTCGTCACCATCGACGGTGAGGACGCTCGCGACTACGACGACGCGGTGTGGTGCGAGCGCAGCGGCGCCGGCTGGCGACTCATCGTCGCCATCGCGGATGTCGGCCATTACGTTCGTCCGGGCAGCCCGCTCGACGTCGAGGCGCGGGAGCGCGGCACGTCCGTCTACTTCCCGAATCGCGTCCTGCCGATGCTGCCCGAGGCGCTGTCGAACGGCTTGTGCTCGCTGGTGCCGCAGGAGGACCGGCTCTGCCTGTGCTGCGAACTGCGTGTCGGCGACACGGGACGGATCACGCGCTCGCGCTTCTTCGAAGGCGTGATGCGCTCGGCCGCGCGCCTGACGTACCACGAAGTCGGCGCATTCCTCGAGCACCCGGGCAAGCACCCCGGCGAGCGGCTCGTGCGCCTGCGCGAGCGATTGCTCGCGCTGCACGGCGTATACAAGGCATTCACGCATGCCCGCTCGGGCCGCGGTGCACTCGAGCTCGACACGCCCGAGCTGAAGCTGAAGTTCGACGAGCAGGGCCGCGTTGCCGCGCTGGTCGAGAGCCCGCGCAACGACGCGCATCGCCTGATCGAGGAGTGCATGATCGCGGCCAACGTCGCCGCCGCGCGCTTCCTCGATCGGCACAAGGTTCCGACGCTGTATCGCGTGCACGGGCTGCCCGAGATCGATCGCCTCGAGACGCTTGCGGCAGTTCATGCGCGAGTTCGGCATCTGGCTGCCGCCGGCCGAGGAGATCAAGCCCGAGCACCTGCGCGACCTGCTGCAGAAGATCGGCGATCGCCCGGACGCCGGGCTCATTTCCACGGCCGTCATTCGTTCCATGCCCCAGGCCGTCTACCAGCCCGGCAACATCGGTCACTTCGGGCTCGCGCTCGATCACTACGCGCATTTCACCTCGCCGATCCGCCGCTACCCGGATCTCGTCGTTCATCGCGGCATCCGGCAGGTGCTGCGCGAGGGCGATCCGCAGGACCTCATCGCGTGGCACGGCGCGTTCCCGGCGCTCGGGCAGGACTGCTCGTTCCGCGAGCGTCGAGCGGACGAAGCGACCCGCGGGGCGGTGTCCTGGCTCAAGTGCTACTACATGCAGGAACGCGTCGGCGAGGAGTTCGACGGCATCGTCTCGGGCGTCGTGGACTTCGGGCTGTTCGTGCAGCTCGAAGGCCTGCAGGTCGACGGGTTGCTGCACGTGTCCGCGCTCGGGCAGGACTACTTCACGCGCGACAGCAGCGGTTTCCGGCTCGTCGGCCGCAGCTCCGGCAAGATCTTCAAGCTCGGCGATCGACTGCGCGTGCGGGTGACGAACGTGTCGCTCGACGATCGCCGGGTCGATTTCGAGCTGGCCGGTGAAATGGCCGTCGAGCGCAGGCCGCGCTTCCTGCGCTCGGGGCGGAGGCGGCGCTGATGTCTCATGCGGTGGCGTATGGCATCCACTCCGTGCGCGTGATGCTCACGCGCACGCCGCAGCGCGTGCGGCGGGTGCTGCTCGCCTCGGGCCGCGATGCCGGCCGCCTCGGCGAGGTGCGCGAACTGGCACAACGCGCCGGCGTGCAGATCGAAGCCGCGAACGATGCGCTGCTCGACAAGCTGGCCGAAGGCGGGCGTCACCAGGGCGTCGTCGCCGAACTGCAGGCCAAGGCCGGCGATCCGGAAACCCAGCTGGAAGAGGCGCTCGAAGCGGCCGAGGGCGCGCCGCTGCTGCTGGTGCTCGACGGCGTGCAGGATCCGCACAACCTCGGCGCGTGCCTGCGCAGCGCCGATGCGGCCGGTGTCGCCGCAGTGATCGCTCCGCGCGATCGCGCCGCCGGCCTCACTCCGGTCGCCCGCAAGGTCGCCGCCGGCGCCGCCGAGTCCATCCCGTTCGTGTCCGTCGTGAATCTTGCGCGCACGCTGCGCGACCTCAAGGAACGCGGCATCTGGTTGATCGGTACGTCGGACGATGCAGGCCAGACGCTGTTCGATGTGGACTTCACCGGCCCCACCGCGCTCGTCATGGGCTCCGAAGGCGAGGGCATGCGGCGCCTCACCCGCGAGTCGCTGCGACCAGCTGGTCTCCATCCCGATGGCCGGCGCGGTCGAAAGCCTCAACGTTTCCGTCGCCACCGGCGTGGCGCTCTTCGAGGCGGTCCGGCAGCGGCGCGCCAAACCGCGTAAGTAGCAGCGTCAGGACCAAGCGCGAGCGCGCACGGCAGCCAACGGCGGCGAGCCGAAGGCCCAAGCCGGGTCAACCCGCCGGGACGTACGCGCATGGACGGCGCGTGCGGAGCCTGCACGGCCGTCCATGGCCGGCGTCCCGGCGGATTGACCCGGCTAGGCCTTTGGCTCGCGGCCGTTGCCTGCGTGGCCCGCTGCCGCCGGTAGGGCTGCGCGGCTAGATTTGCGCGGCTTGGCTCGCTCCGCTATCCTTGGCGGCCCCGTAGCGCCCCCCGAGGGTTGCGCGGTCGTTGTAACTCCTTGTCGCACCAACCCATTCGGGCGGCAAACCCATAAGGAGCGATTGCATGCGTCATTACGAAATCGTGTTCCTGGTCCATCCGGATCAGAGCGAACAGGTCCCCGCCATGATCGAGCGCTACCGCGGCATCATCACCGCGGGCGGCGGCGCGATTCATCGCCTCGAGGACTGGGGCCGCCGCCAGCTGGCGTACCCGATCAACAAGATCCACAAGGCGCACTACGTGCTGATGAACGTCGAGTGCGGCAAGGCCGTGCTCGAAGAACTCACCGCGTCGTTCCGCTTCAGCGATGCCGTCATCCGCAACATGGTCGTTGCGATGGACGCAGCCGTCACCGAGGCTTCGCCGATGGCGAAGGCGGCGGAAGAGGGCGGCCGCGCCGAGGAATCGACGCTGCCGGAAGCGAGCGACGACGACCGTGGCGATCGTGGCGATCGCGGCGACCGCCGCGACCGTTCGGCCGACTGATCGCGACCTCGCACAACTCAATTCATCGGGTGACCCATGGCACGTTTTTTCCGACGCCGTAAGTTCTGCAAGTTCACAGCCGAAGGCGTCGAGCGCATCGATTACAAGGACCTGGCCACGCTGAAGGGCTACATCACCGAGACGGGCAAGATCGTCCCGAGCCGCATCACCGGCACGCGGTCGAACTACCAGCGCCAGCTGTCGCTCGCGATCAAGCGGGCCCGCTTCCTGGCGCTGCTCCCGTACACGGACCAGCACTGAGCCAAAAGGGCGCCGTGCGGGAGAACCGCCGGGGCGCCAGCATGAACCGCACGCTCGCCCAATGGCTTGCCGCGAATCCAGGCGGTGCCGTCCTGGTGACGGGACTGCTGGGGCTGCTGCCGTTGTTCGGGCTGGGGTTCGCGTTCTTCCTGCCGGGGGCGGTGCCGGGCCTGGTCACGCTGGTGCGTGGCGGCCGGGTCGGCCTGGCAGTGGCGCTCGGTGCGAGCGGTCTGCTGGCCGGGGCGATGTGGGTGCTCGGGCGCCCCATCCCGGTCGGGCTGATCTATGCTGCCTGGGTGCTGGGCCCGCCGCTGGTGCTGGCCTGGCTGCTCTCGCAGACGCAGTCATTGTCGATGTGCCTGCAGGTGGCGACACTCGCAGGCGCAGTCTTGCTGGTGGTGCTGCACGTGTCCTTCGGCGACCCGCAGCAGTTCTGGCTGCCGTTCGTGCGCGACATGGCGCATGAGATGCAGCGGCAGGGGCTGCCGTGGGACCTCGAGAAGGACGGGCTGGCGGAGGCGCTGGCGCAGACGTTGTGGGGTTGGGTCACGGCGCTGACCGTGCTGCTCGCGATGTCCGCGCTGTTCCTCGCGCGCTGGTGGCAGTCGCTGCCGCAGGGCGAGGGCAGCTTCGGGAAGGAGTTCCAGTCGATCCGGCTGGGTCTCGTGCTCGGCGCGGCGGCGGCGATCATCCTCGTCGCGTCGCAGCTGACGAAGCTGGTGCTGCTCGATGACCTCGGCCGCCTGTTCCTGGGCGCGCTGATGGTGGTGGGGCTGGCTGCGGCACACCGCAAGGTCGCGGCAGGCGGATGGAACGCCGCCTGGCTGTGGGTGATTTATGTCCTGCTGGCGCTGATTGCGCCGGCAATGGTCGCGGTACTGGCGGCCTGGGGTTTCGTGGATAACTGGGCTCGCTCGCGTCCGAACGCGACGCGCCCTGCCTGAACGACAGAACAGTCAATCGAGGAAACAACGATGGAAGTCATCCTGCTGCAGAAGGTCGCCAACCTCGGCAACATCGGCGACAAGGTGAAGGTGAAGCCGGGTTACGGCCGCAACTACCTGCTCCCGCAGGGCAAGGCTGCGGTGTGCACCGCCGCCAACCTGAAGAAGTTCGAGGAGCGTCGCGCGGAGTTCGAGAAGATCGCCGCGGACGATCTCGCGAGCGCCAAGTCGCGCGCCGCCCAGCTCGAGGGCTTCAAGCTGACCCTCGCGGCGAAGGCCGGTACCGAAGGAAAGCTGTTCGGGTCGGTCGGCACCGCCGACATCTCCGAGGCCGTCACCAAGGCGGGCATCCGCATCGAGCGCAGCGAAGTGCGCCTGCCGGGCGGCCCGATCCGCCTCGTCGGCGAGCACCACGTGAAGCTGCACCTGCATACCGACATCGAAATCGAGCTGCCGGTCACCATCGTCGCCGAGGAATAATCCTCGCCCGGGAGACGCTCGATGGAGCAGGACGGCGGAGCGGTTCGGCAGCGCCGCAAGGCGCCGGCCTTCGTGAGCGCGGAAGACGCGCTGCGCGTGCCTCCGCACTCCGTCGAGGCCGAGCAGGCCGTGCTCGGCGGCCTGCTCCTCGACAACAGCACCTGGGACTCCATCGCAGACCGCCTGCGCGCCGAGGACTTCTACCGGCGCGACCACCAGGTGATCTTCGAGGCGATCGCGGAACTTTCCGCGCGCAACGAGCCCAGCGACGCCGTCACGCTTGCGGAGTATCTCGCGGCCAAGGGCCAGGCGGAGGAATCGGGCGGGCTCGGGTACCTCGCCGGGCTCGCACGAGACACGCCCTCTGCCGCCAACATCCGCGCCTATGCCGACATCGTGCGCGAGCGCTCGCTGCTGCGGCAGCTGATCCGCGTCAGCGGCGAAATCGCCGGCACCGCCTACCTGAGCGAAGGCCGCCCTGCTACCGAACTGGTGGATGAGGCCGAGCGGCGCGTCTTCGAGATCGCCGAGAAAGGCCGGCGCACCGGCTCGGGTTTCGTGCCGTTGCGCGACGTGCTCGGCGCGACCATCGACCGCCTCGACATGCTGCACCAGTCGCAGGGGCAACTCACCGGCATCAGCTCGGGGTACACGGAACTCGATCGCATGACCGCCGGCCTGCAGCCCGGCGACCTCATCATCGTCGCGGGCCGGCCGTCGATGGGCAAGACGACGCTCGCGCTGAACATCGCCGAGCACGCCGCGATTGCGCAGAACAAGGCGGTGGCGGTCTTCTCCATGGAAATGTCGCGCGAACAGCTCGCGTTCCGCATGATTTCCTCGATTGGCCGCGTGGACCAGAGCCACATGCGCACCGGCATGTTCGGCGACGAGGACTGGGCGCGCATCAACAGCGCCATCGCGCAGATGAAGACGGCGCCGCTCTTCATCGACGACAGCGGCGCGCTCACGCCCACCGAGGTGCGCGCTCGTTCGCGACGCCTCGCGCGCGAGCGCAAGGACGGCCTTGGCCTGATCGTCGTCGATTACCTGCAGCTGATGCAGGTACCGGGCACCCGCGAGAACCGCGCCACGGAAATCTCGGAGATCTCGCGCTCGCTCAAGGCGCTCGCGAAGGAGCTGAAGGTGCCGGTGATCGCGCTCTCGCAGCTCAACCGCGGCGTCGAGCAGCGCCAGGACAAGAAGCCGGTGATGTCGGATCTTCGCGAATCGGGCGCTATTGAGCAGGACGCAGACGTCATCATGCTGATCTACCGCGAGGAAGTGTACGAGCCCGACACGCCCCGCAAAGGCGTCGCCGACATCATCATCGCCAAGCAGCGCAACGGCCCCACCGGCGACGTGCATCTCACGTTCCTCGGCAAGTACACGCGCTTCGAGAATCTCGCGCACGGCGGCTACGGCGGCTACGGCGACTGAGAGCCCCGCCTTGCCGTCCCTGATCCGTTCCGTCATCGACACCGCGGCCTTGCGCCACAACCTCGGCGTGGCGCGTACGCGTGCCGCCGGTGCTCGCGTGATGGCGGTCATCAAGGCGAATGCCTACGGCCACGGCGTGCTGCAGTCGGCGAAGGCGCTCGCGGAGGCCGACGGCTTCGCGGTCGCCCGACTCGACGAAGGCCTCGCGCTCCGGACGGCCGGGCTCGCGAATCGCGTGCTGCTGCTCGAAGGCGTGTTCAGTCCGGAGCAGCTGGCGCTTGCTGCCCAGCAGCGGTTCGAACTGATGGTGCACAGCCCGGAGCAACTCGATTTGCTGGACGGCTTCGCCGGGGCCGAGCCCATCCGCGCGTGGATCAAGGTCGACACCGGCATGAACCGGCTCGGCTTCCGGCCGGAGGAGTTCGCGGCGGCGCATGCTCGCCTCGCGCGCAATCCGCGTGTCGCGCCCGAGCCGGCCCTGGTAACTCACCTCGCGAGCGCCGACGACCGCCGCGACCCGAAGACTGCGCAGCAACTCGAGCAATTCAAGTCCGTGACCGAAGGGCTGGCCGGCGCCCGCAGCATCGCCAATTCCGCCGCCGTGCTTGCCTGGCCCGCCACGCGCGGCGACTGGGTACGTCCGGGACTGATGCTCTACGGGTTGTCGCCGTTTCCGAGCGGATCAGGCATCGACCTCGGCCTGCGCGCCGCGATGAGCCTGCAGTCCGAGGTGATCGCGGTGAAGCCGGTGAAAGCCGGCGAGACGGTCGGTTACGGCGGAGCCTGGCGCGCGGATCGCGATACGCGCATCGCGGTGGTGGCGGCCGGGTATGGCGACGGCTATCCGCGCAGCACTGCGTCAGGCGCCCCGGTACAGGTCAACGGCCGGCGCGCGCCGCTCGTCGGTCGAGTGTCGATGGACATGATCACCGTGGACGTGACGGACCTGCCGGCCGTCTCGGTCGGCGATCCCGTCGTGCTGTGGGGAGAATGCGTGCCGGCCGAGGAGATCGCCCAGCACGCGGGAACCGTCGCCTACGAACTGATCTGCGGCGTGAGCCAGCGCGTGGCCCACGAATTCCGCTAGTTCACGAAGAATCCCATCTTCACTCCGGCGAGCTGCACCACGTCGTTGTCGTGGAGCTTGCGAGCCTGCGGGCCGATCGGCGCGCCGTTCACCTGCGGGAAGTCGCCCTCCGTGCCGCTCTCGACGTGCACGATGTAGAAGCCGTCCGCCCGGCGCGTGATCGCCGCGACCTGCACGCCCGGTCGGCCGAGCGTCGTGAGTGTCTTGACGAGTTCGAGCTCGCGGCCCGCGAACTGCCCGGACAGCACCTGCAGCTTGGCCTTCGGCAGCGCGCCGTTCGCGAACGCTCCCTGCGGCCCCATGCCCGCGCTCGCGGCCTGCGGCGGAGGGGGCGCGGGCGGGCGGCGGCACCGCCATGCGGGCGGCGTCGCGCGAACTGATCACCATCGTCTTCTCGAACTCGTCGGCGGGTTCGTCGCTTTCGCCGTCGACGAAGCGCAGCGTGTGGTGGCCGACGGTGATGACGTCGTCGTCCTGCAGCGCGTGCTTCTTGATGATCTTGCCGTTGACGTACGTGCCGTTGGTGCTGTTCAAGTCCTCGAGGAACGAGTCGTTGAGGATGTTGATGACGAGCGCGTGGTGCCCGCTCACGGCCGGGTTGTCGATCCGGATGTCGTTGTCCGGAAGGCGCCCGACGGTGTAGCGCTCTTTGCTCATGTTGTATTCGGCGAGCACCTGCCCGTCGAGGCTGAGAACTAGCCTGGCCATGAAAACGGCTCCCTTAAGCGAACATTCCGAGCAAACGGTCGATCACGCGGCGCTGCGCGGGGAAACTCTCCAGCACCTTCACCAGCACGATCGAGATGTTGTCCCGGCCACCATTGTCGTTGCTGAGCATCACCAGCTGCTTAGCAAGCGTCTCAAGGTTAGCACCAAAGGTACTGATAGTTAACTGAATATCGTCGTCCTCCACCATGTCGGACAGGCCGTCCGAGCACAGCAGGTAGACATCGTCCTTCAGGACCGGCACCTCGGTGATCTCGACCTCCACCGCTTGATCGACCCCGAGGGCGCGGGTCACGTAGTTCTTGGCGGAGGCGCGGCCGGCCTCCTCGGGCGTGTAGAAACCCCGGGCGACGAGCTCCTGCAGGAGCGAGTGGTCCTGGGTGACCTGCTCCAGCCGCCCGTCCCGCATGCGATACAGCCGCGAATCGCCGACGTGGGCGATGGTCAGCCTGTCGTCGAAGAACAGGCCGGCGACGACGGTCGTGCCCATGCCCTCGCAGTTGGCCTGGGTCTTTGCCGTCTGGTTGATGATCTTGTTGGCGCGCTGGATGGCGTCGCGCAGCAGGATGGCCGGGCGAGTGAGCCCCGTTTCCTCGTCGCGCTGGCCGAGGTCCTCGCGGTCGACCGCGTCCTTGACGAGCCCCATGATCGTGCGCACGGTGATGCCGCTCGCCACTTCGCCGGCCTTGTAGCCGCCCATCCCGTCCGCGAGCACGACCAGGCCGATGTTCGCGTCGGTGCCGAAGGTGTCCTCGTTGTGGTCGCGGACCCTGCCGGTGTCGGTGACACCCACGCAGCGGAATTTGCCCTTGTGGCGCATGAGGTCCTCAGTTGCGCGACGGCGAATTGAGGCCGCGCAGCGCGAGCGCGAAGGCGGCGCCGTTCGGGTAGCGCTCGGCGGGGGGCTTGGCGAGCGCGCGATCGAAGAATGCATCGACTCCCTCCGGAAGCGCCGGATTGACCAGCCGGGCCGGCGTGTGGGGCTCCTGGGCGATCTTCAGCATGAGTCCCGGCATCGAGTCCGCCCTGAACGGCAGCTGGGCCGTCAGCAGCTGGTAGAGCGTGATGCCGAGCGAGAAGAGGTCGGAGCTTCCGGTGACCACCCGGCCCTGCAACTGTTCCGGCGACATGAATGACGGCGTGCCGAGCACGACGCCCGTCTTGGTCCGGTTGGAGTCGGTGAGGCGCGCGATGCCGAAGTCCGTGATCTTCAGCTCGCCGCTCGGCGCGTCGAACATGACGTTCGCCGGCTTGATGTCCCGGTGCACGACCTGGTTCTGGTGCGCGTAATGCAGCGCGTCGGCGAGCCGTGCGACGAGTTCGATCGCGATCGCGGCAGGCAGCGTGCGCGACGTGCTGGTGTAGTCGACGAGGTGAGTCCCGCGCAGCAGTTCCATGGCGATGTACGCCGTGCCGCCGTCCTCGCCCGCGTCGTAGATCGTGACGATGTGCGGATGCGACAGCCTGCCCGCCATCTCCGCTTCGCGGAAGAACTTGGTGCGCGCTTCCTCGAGCTCGTACCCGTCGAACTCCTCGGCGAGCGGGATCACCTTCAGCGCGACCTCGCGGTTGATCATCGGGTCGCGTGCACGGTAGACGACGCCCATCGCGCCCTTGCCGATCTCACCGACGATCTGGTAGCGGCCGAGCTTTGGCAGCGACGTCCCTTGCGCCGGCGCGGGCTGCGTTTCGCTGCCGCCGGACGTGTCGAGCATGACGGTGTTGTCGAAAATGGGGCGCATGGTTTGCGACGAAGTATAGGGTCAGCGACCCTCCGGCTGTGTCGTCTCCGTCACAGTCCGGGGCGCCACGGTGTTGCGTGCTAGCATTCGCCGGCTCCCGATTCGCCCGACCCAGGATGGCCTCGATGGCCCGACCGAAAACGAGTTACGTGTGTGGTTCCTGCGGCGCCCATACGCCCCAGTGGCAGGGCCAGTGCCCTGCCTGCCAGGCATGGAATACGCTCGAACTCGCAGTGGCAGTTTCCAGCATGAATGCGCCGCGACGAGCTGCCGTGGCCGGGCCGGTCAGCAGAACCGTGACGCAGGTCACGCAGGAGGCGGACGTCCGCGCCCTGACCGGCATCGGCGAACTCGACCGGGTGCTCGGCGGTGGGCTGGTGGCCGGTTCGGTAGTCCTGCTCGGGGGCGACCCCGGCATCGGCAAGTCGACGCTGCTGCTGCAGGCGGCGGACGCGCTGAGTCGCGAACGGCCGGTGCTCTATGTCTCGGGCGAAGAGTCCGTGCGGCAGGTTGCCCTGCGCGCGAGGCGCCTCGGGCTCGAGGCGACGGAGCTGCGCCTGGCGGCGGAGACCCGGGTCGAGGCCATACTCGATGAGGCCTCGGCTTCCCGCGCGCAGGTGCTCGTCGTCGACTCGATCCAGACCATGCAGACGGAGCTGAGCGAGTCGTCGGCGGGCTCGGCGGTGCAGGTCCGCGAGTCGGCGGCGCAGCTCGTGCGATTCGCGAAGGGCAGCGGCGTTGCGGTGCTGCTGATCGGGCACGTGACGAAGGAAGGGCTCATCGCCGGTCCGCGCATCCTCGAGCACATGGTGGACACCGTGCTCTATTTCGAAAGCGACCCCGGCAGCCGTTATCGTGTGATCCGTGCGGTGAAGAATCGTTTCGGCGCGGCCAACGAGCTCGGCGTGTTCGCCATGGCCGAGCAGGGCCTGCGCGAGGTGCGCAACCCGTCGGCGATCTTCCTCTCGCGCCATCCGCAGCCCGTCGCCGGCAGCGTGGTGACGGTGGTGCGCGAGGGGAGCCGGCCCTTGCTGGTCGAACTCCAGGCGCTGGTGGACGAGGCGCAGGGCATGAACCCGAGGCGCGTGGCCGTCGGATTCGAGTCGAGCCGTCTCGCGCTGCTGCTTGCGGTGCTGCACCGGCACGGAGGCGTCTCGACGGCGGGCAGCGACGTCTTCGTGAACGTGGTCGGCGGCGTCCGCATCGGCGAGACTTCCGCGGATCTCCCGGCGGTGCTCGCCACGCTCTCGAGCCTGCGGGACAAGCCGCTCGCCAACGACACGGTGGTCTTCGGCGAGCTCGGGCTCACCGGCGAGATCCGGCCCGTGCCGTTCGGCGAAGAACGCCTGCGGGAAGCGGCAAAACAGGGATTCAAGCGCGCGCTCGTGCCGGAGGGTAACGTGCCGCGCAAACCCATCGAGGGTATCGAAGTGCACGGCGTGGGCCGGTTGCTCGATGCGCTGCAGATTGCGCTGTGACGCGAATGCCTACCCGGCGGGCTTCGTAATCGGCATCAGTCGCACCGTCTTCACGGCGTTGTCGCCGGTCTGCAGGATCTCGAGGGAATAGTCGCCGATCCGCAGGCTGGTGCCGGTTTCCGGGATCGTCTCCAGGTATTCGATGATGAGGCCGTTCAGCGTGCGCGGCCCGGTCGTCGGCAGCGTCCAGCCCATCTTGCGGTTGAGCGTGCGCACGCTTGCCGACGCGCTCACCACGTAGCTGTCGCCCTTTTCCTTGTGCACGTCCCGGTGCAGCGAGGCCGGGTCCGAGGTGAATTCGCCGACGATTTCCTCGAGCAGGTCCTCGAGCGTCACGAGGCCCTGCACGTCGCCGTATTCGTCCACCACGAAAGCGACCCGGCGGCGCTGGCGCTGGAACTGCAGCAGCTGCGTGTTGAGGGACGTCCCCTCCGGCACGTAGTAAGGCTCGCGTTCCCGGGCGAGGGCGAGGAGGCGCTCGCGATTGAGCTCGTCCCGCGCAAGCAGGCGCGCCACCTTCTTCATGTGCAGGATTCCGACCAGGTTCTCGAGGTTGCCGTCGTAGCAGGGGATGCGCGTGTGGCGGCTCTGCTGCACGGCCTCGAGCACGTCGTCCCATTCGTCGGACACGTCGATGCCCGAGATCTCGTTGCGCGGCACCATGATGTCCTCGACGTTGATCTTCTCCAGGTCGAGGATGCTCATCAGCATGCGCTGGTGGCGGTGGGGGATCACGGTGCTCGCTTCCGCGACGACGGTGCGCAGTTCGTCCGAGCTGAGCGACGTGCGGCTGACCTTTTCCGCGGAGATGCCGAGCATGCGCAGCACGCCGTTCGCGACCAGGTTGGTGGCCCAGACGATCGGGTAGAGGATCTTGAGCAGCACCTGGTAGACCAGCGCCGACGGCAGCGCGAGCCGTTCCGGGTACAGCGCGCCGAAGGTCTTCGGCGCCACCTCGCCGAAGATGATCAGCACCGCCGTGAAGATGCTGACGCCGATGGCCGCCGCGCCTTCGCCGCCGATCTGCAGCGCGATCACCGTCACGAGCGCCGCGGCCGCGGAATTCACGAAGTTGTTGCAGATCAGGATCATCCCGATCAGCCGGTCGGGCCGCTCGAGGAGCTTCTCGGCGGCGCGCGCGCTGGTGCTGCCTTCGCGCGCGAGATGACGCAGCCGGTAGCGGTTGATGCTCATCAGCGCCGTCTCCGTGCTGGAGAAGAACGCCGAGAGCGCGATGCAGAGGACGAGGATGCCGATCTGCGAGCCGACGGATAGCTCGGTCACGCGCCTCAGCCCCAGTGCTTGCCGAGGATGTCCTCGAGGATCAGCTTGCTGCCGAAGTAGGAGAGGCCGAGCAGCACGTAGCCCGCGAGCGTCCAGCGCAGGGCCTTGCGGCCGCGCCAGCCGAAGCGCAGCCGGCCGATCAACAGGATGCCGAAGACGACCCACGCGATGAGCGCCAGCACCACCTTGTGCACGAGGTGCTGCGCGAACAGGTTCTCGATGAAGAACGCGCCGCTCACGAGCGCGAGCGTGAGCATCGCGAAGCCGGCGAGGATGCTCTGGAAGAGGCCGGACTCGAGCGATTCGATCGGCGTGAGGATCTTGAGCCAGCCGAGCGGCTGGCGGCTGCGCAGGCGGCGGTCGACCATCACCTGCGCGAAGGCGAGCGCCATGCCGATGGTGAGGAAGGCGAATGCCGTCGTTGCCATGGCGACGTGGAATGCCAGTTCCCAGCCCGGGCGGCCGACCGAGAACTGGCGTGCTCCCTCGGAGAAGGCCGCTTCGAGGATCGCCGCAATCGCGAGCAGCAGCGCCGCCATGCCGCGGAAGCGAGGGCGCATCGCCATGAGCACGGCGGTGACGGCGATGACGAATCCGACGATGGCCGCGGTGTCGCCCGGCGAAAGGGCCGCCGAGGGCGCAATGCGGCGCTCCTGGACGAGCGCGCCGGCGTGGACGAGCGCGCCGACGGCGGCGATGGCCACGGCGGCGATGCGGCCGCCCCGGCCTTCGTGGGTGTTGGTCCGATAGACGGTCACCCCGAGCCACACGGCCCCGATCAGGTAACAGGCGACGGCAATCAGTGGCAGCGGCAAGTGCGGGGCCCGCGGGTGGCTGTGGGACACGTGAATGATGCCACGCCGGGACCGACGTGAGGAGGCGCGGTTTTCTCTATAATTCGCGATCCGCGCCGGGCCGCAGCCCGAGCCGACGAGGTTTTCAACGTGTTCGACAAGCTGTCCACCCGTCTTGCCGCCGTCGTCGAGGGCCTGCGCGGCCGCGGCCGCCTCACCGAGGAGAACATCGGCGACACGCTGCGCCAGGTACGCATGGCGCTGCTCGAGGCCGACGTGGCGCTGCCGGTGGTCAAGGACTTCATCGACGGCGTCAAGGCGCGCGTCGTCGGCCAGGAGATCCACAAGAGCCTCACGCCGGGACAGGCCCTCATCAAGGTCATCCACGACGAACTCGTCCGCGTGATGGGCGAGGGCGTCCGCCCGCTCAACCTGCGCACGCAGCCTCCGGCGGTGATCCTGCTGGCGGGCCTGCAGGGCGCCGGCAAGACCACGACCGCCGCGAAGATCGCGCTCTGGCTCCGTGAGCGTGAACGCAAGCGCGTCCTGCTCGTCTCGACCGACGTGTACCGGCCCGCCGCCATGCTCCAGCTCGAGCGGCTCGGCCAGCAGCTCGGCGTGGACGTGGCGCCGTCCGACGCGAAGCAGTCCCCGGTGGCGATCGCCACGAACGCGCTCGAAGCGGCCCGCAGCGGCGTCTACGACGTGCTGCTCGTCGACACGGCCGGCCGCCTGCACGTCGACGACGCGATGATGCAGGAGGTGCGCGACCTGAGCGCCGCGGTGAAGCCGATCGAGACGCTGTTCGTCGTGGACAGCATGGCGGGCCAGGACGCCGTGAATGCCGCAAGGGCCTTCGGCGCGGTGCTCGATCTCACGGGCGTGGTGCTGACCAAGGCGGATGGCGATGCGCGGGGCGGCGCCGCGTTGTCGGTGCGCCACGTCACCGGCCGGCCGATCCTCTTCATGGGCGTGGGCGAAAAGCCCGAGGCCCTGGAAGCGTTCCAGCCGGATCGCATGGCGGCCCGCATCCTCGGCATGGGCGACGTGCTGTCGCTCGTCGAGCAGGTCACCCGCCAGGTCGACCGCGAGGAGGCGGAAAAACTCGCCCGGAAAGTCGCCAAGGGCAAGGATTTCGACCTGGACGACCTGCTGGGCCAGCTGCGGCAGCTCGAGCAGATGGGGGGCATGGCTGCCCTGATGGACAAGCTCCCGGCCCAGCTGGCGGCCAAGGCCGGCCAGGTGCCCCAGGGGAACGAGAAGGAAATCAAGCGCCAGATCGCGATCATCTGCTCCATGACGCCCAGGGAGCGCCGGTATCCCAAGAACATCGACGGGTCCCGCAAGCGCCGGATCGCGACCGGTTCAGGCACCCACGTGGCCGAGATCAACCGGCTGCTGAAGAACTTCCTGCAGATGCAGAAAATGATGAAGGGCATGTCCGGAAAGGGCGGGATCCGGGGCATGCTGCGCTCCATGGCCGGCCGGATGCCGCCGGGGCTCCGCTGAGCCCGACACAAGCGTTTCTTTTCCCTGTGTTTTTGGGTATAGTTCGCGGCTCTTTTTTGGCCGGGCGCGGCTCGTTCGCCCGCGGCCCCTACTGAGGCATTGGCACAAGATGGTGACGATCCGATTGACGCGCCGCGGTGGCAAGAAGGAACCCTTCTACCACGTGGTGGTGACCGACAGCCGCCGTCGCGGCGGTGGCACGCTCGAGCAGCTGGGCTTCTTCAACCCGGTCGCGCGCGGCGGCAGCGAGGAGCTGCGCCTCGATCTCGCGCGGGTGGACTACTGGCTCTCCGTGGGCGCACAGCCTTCCGAGCGCGTGGCCCAGCTCGTCAAGAGCTACAAGAAGAGCCATCCGGTCGCAGCCGCGGCCTGATCAGGCCGGCGCGCAATGACTGCGCGATCCGGTGACCAAGGCCGTGAGCCGGTGGTGCTCGGCAGGGTAGGCGCTCCATTCGGAGTGCGGGGTTGGGTGAAGGTCTTCTCCTACACCGATCCGCCCGAGGGCATCGTCAGCTACCCGGCCTGGGACATCGTGCGCGGGACCGAGATCCGCCGCATGACTGTCCTGGAATCGAAGCGCGCGGGGCAGGGCATCGCGGTCCGGCTCGAGGGCATCGACAGTCGCGAAGCCGCGCAGATGCTCTCGGGAGCGGAGGTCCAGCTGGATCGCTCGGAGCTTCCGGCGCCCGAGGCGGGTACGTATTACTGGCACGACCTCGTCGGCCTCGCAGCGTCCAACCGGGACGGGCAGGCCCTGGGTCGAGTCGAAGAGATTCTCGAGTTTCCGGCGCACCCGGTGCTGGTGTTGCGCGGCGATCGAGAGCGGCTGGTGCCGCTGGTCCCTGAACGCCTCGTGGCGGTGGACCTGGCGGCCGGCACAGTGACGGTGGACTGGCATCCCGACGATTGAGGCGGGGGCCGAGGTGGGACAGTCGTGAAGATCGTGGTCGTCACGTTGTTCCCCGAGTTCGTGGAGCACGCGCTGCAGTTCGGCGTGCTCGGGCGGGCCCTCGAAAGAGGCGTCCTGGCCGTCGAGACGGTCAACCCGCGGCAGTTCGCCACGGACGTGCACAAGACGGTGGACGACCGGCCTTACGGCGGCGGCCCCGGGATGGTCCTGAAGGCCGAGCCCTTGCGGCTCGCCATGCTGGATGCCGCGCGGCGAGTGCCGGCGGCGCGCCGGGTCTACCTGGCGGCAGACGGCGCCCCGCTCACGCAGCGGAAGGTCGCCGAGTTCGCCGCGCTGCCCGAGCTGGTGCTCGTGGCCGGAAGGTACGAAGGCGTGGACGAGCGGTTCGTGGATGCCTGCATCGACGAATCGGTGTCGGTCTGCGATGCGGTGCTGAGCGGCGGCGAACTGCCGGCGCTCGTGGTGGTCGACGCAGTGGCGAGATTGCTGCCCGGGACGCTGGGCGATGCCGAGTCCGCCGTGCAGGAGTCGTTCGCGAACGGGCTCCTCGACTGGCCGCACTACACGCGGCCCGAGGTGTGGGCCGGGCGCGAAGTGCCGGCGGTGCTGAGCGGCGGCAACCACGCGGCGATCGCGCGCTGGCGCCTGAAGCAGGCGCTGGGGCGAACGTGGCAGCGACGGCCGGACCTGCTGGCGGGCCGGGAATTGAGCAAGGAGGAGCGCGGGCTCCTCGACGAATACCTGTCTGAGAAGGGTGAGTTATGACGAACATCATTGCAGCGCTCGAAGCCGAGCGCATGAAGCGCGAAGTCCCCGAGTTCGGCCCGGGCGACACCGTCGTCGTCGAGGTCAAGGTCAAGGAAGGCGATCGCGAGCGCGTGCAGGCCTACGAGGGCGTGGTCATCGCCAAGAGCAACCGCGGCCTCAACTCGTCCTTCACCGTGCGCAAGATTTCGCACGGCGAGGGCGTCGAGCGCGTGTTCCAGACCTACAGCCCCGCGCTCGGCGCGATCACGGTCAAGCGCCGTGGCCACGTCCGCCGCGCCAAGCTGTACTACCTGCGCGAGCGCACCGGCAAGTCCGCGCGCATCGAAGAGAAGGTCTAAGGCCTTCTCGGGCGCGCGCGCATGCTGCGTGCCATCGGCAGGTTCTTCGGCTGGGTCTGGAGCGGCCTCGACGGGCTGCGAAAGATCCTCCACCTCGTCCTGCTGCTGCTGATCTTCGCGGGTCTGGGCGCGCTCTTCTCGCGGCCCATTCCGCTCGTTCCGGAGAACGCGGCCCTCGTCATCGCGCCCGAGGGCCCGATCGTCGAGCAATTCACCGGCGATCCGGTCGAGCGCGCCGTGGCGCAGAGCCTGCGCCGCGGCCCCAGTGAGACCCGCCTGCGCGACCTGGTCGACGCGATCGTCGCCGCCAGGGACGACAAGCGCATCAGCGCCCTGTACCTCGACCTCGGCGGCATGAGCGGCGGCGGCCTCGCGAAGCTGCAGGAAGTGGCGGCCGCGGTGGACGAGTTCCGCGCCAGCGGCAAGCCCGTCATCGCCTATGGCGACTTCTACGACCAGCCGCAGTACTACCTTGCTTCGCACGCCGACGAGATCTATCTCGATCCCCAGGGCATCGTCTACGTCGACGGCTATGCCAACTACGGCATCTTCATCAAGGACGCGCTCGACAAGCTGCTGATCGACTGGAACGTGTTCCGCGTCGGGCAGTACAAGTCGGCCGTCGAGATGTTCACGCGCAACGACATGTCGCCCGCCGAGCGCGAGGAGAGCCAGGCGTGGCTCGGCTCGGTGTGGGGCACGTACAAGGCCGATGTCGCCGAGGCCCGTGAATTCAAGCCCGAAGTGCTGCAGGCCTACGCCGACGAAGCCGTGCCCGCGCTGCGCAAGGTGAACGGCGATCTCGCGAAGATGGCGCTCGACGCCGGCCTCGTGACCGCGCTCGAAGGCCGCTTCAAGGTCGAAGAGCGGCTCGCGGCCATCACCGGCGAAGACGAGGACGCGCACTCCTACAAGGGCGTCGATTTCGCCTCCTACCTCGCCAACGTGCGCTCGAGCGAGGCGCTCGAGAGCACGCCGTCCGACAAGGTCGCCGTCATCGTCGCGAGCGGCGACATCGTCCCCGGCGTGCAGCCCCCGGGCATGATCGGGTCGGACACGCTGGCGCAGCAGTTGCGCGATGCGCGCTTCGATGACGAGGTGAAGGCCGTGGTGCTGCGGATCGACAGCCCCGGCGGCAGCGTCTTCGCGAGCGAGGTCATTCGCCGCGAGGTCGACGAACTGAAGAAGGCGGGCAAGCCGGTCGTTGCCTCCATGAGCAGCCTGGCCGCGTCGGGCGGTTACTACATTGCCATGGACGCGGATCGCATAGTGGCGAGCCCGGCGACGCTCACCGGGTCGATCGGCATCTTCGCGATGTTCCCGACGTTCAATCGCACGCTCGACAAGTTCGGCGTGCACGTCGACGGCGTGGGCACCACGGCTCTGGCCGGCGAATTCCGGCCGGATCGTCCGCTCGGCGAGCCGACGCGCGAAATCCTCCAGCAGAACATCGATCACGGCTACCAGGAATTCATCGGGCACGTCGCGAGGGCGCGCAAGAAGGACGTGGCGCAGGTCGACGCGGTGGCACAGGGGCGCGTGTGGTCGGGAGCGGACGCGAAGAAGCTCGGTCTCGTCGACCAGCTCGGCGGTTACCGCGACGCGATCAAGCTGGCCGCGAAGCTGGCCAAGCTCGGCAAGGATTACGACGTGGTCTTCGACGACCGCGAGCCGGGTTTCGGCGAGGCGCTGGGATTGCGTTTGCGTGCCGCGGCGGCGCGCGTGGCCGCGCCGCTGCTGCCGCAGGACATGGTGCCGAAGTTGCCGCGTGCGCTTGCGCCGGTCGTCGCCGAAATGCAGCGGCTCGAGCGGCTGGCGGACCCGCGCAACGTCTACGCGTACTGCCTCGCCTGCAGCCCGGACTGACTCATGGACCTGGTGGTGCTGCTGAAGGCGGCGATCCTCGGGATCGTCGAGGGTCTCACCGAGTTCCTGCCGGTCTCGAGCACCGGCCACCTGATCGTCGCGGCCTCGCTGCTCGATTTCAACGACGAGCGCGGCAAGCTGTTCGAGATCGTCATCCAGTCGGGCGCGATCCTGGCCGTCGTCTGGGAATTCCGGGCGCGGATCATTGCCACGTTCGCCGGTGCCGCGCGGGACCGCGCATCCCAGCGACTGATCGTGAACATCGGCATCGCGTTCCTGCCCCTTGCGGTGCTGGGGCTGTTGTTCGGCAAGGCGCTCAAGGCGAACCTGTTCAATGCGCCCACCGTCGCTGCCGCGTTCATCATCGGCGGGTTCGTCATCCTCTGGGCCGAGAGGCGCAACCACACGGTGCGCATTACGTCGGTCGAGCAGATGACGGCGCTCGACGCGCTCAAGGTCGGGCTCGCCCAGGCGCTGGCGCTGGTGCCCGGCACCAGCCGCTCCGGCGCCACGATCATCGGCGGCATGCTGTTCGGGTTGTCGCGGCAGGTGGCGACCGAGTTCACCTTCTATCTCGCGATCCCGACGCTGGGACTCGCCTCGGTGTACTCGCTTTACAAGGAGCGGCAGCTGCTTTCCATGGACGATCTCGGCCTGTGGATCGTCGGCATGGTCGCCGCATTCGCGTCGGCGTTCGCGTGCGTTCGCTGGCTGCTGCGATACGTGGCGACGCACACGTTCGTGCCTTTCGCCTGGTACCGCATCGCATTCGGCCTGTTCGTGCTTGCCACCGCCTGGACCGGCTTCATCGACTGGCGCGGGTGAAAGCAGGGGGCAATAAATAGGGGACATTCTCCTTCTTCGGACTCACGAAAAAGGAGAATGTCCCCTATTTATTGTTCCCTTCTTCAGTCGGCGACGAAGCCCTTCCAGCTGCGCATGTAATCGACGAACGCGGGCCCGAGGCCCTCGTTGCGCAGGTGCTCGGCGGTGACCGGCAGGGCCGGGGATTGGAATCCTGGATCCGCCTGCACGCGGCGCGGGAAGTCATGGCGCAGGATCGCGGCGCGCCCGATCGTCACGAAGTCCGCGCCGAGGTCCAGGCAACGCTGCGCGTCCGGCCCGCTCGTGATCTTGCCCGCCACGCCGAGGCGCACTGCGCCCCGCTCCAGTTCCGTGAAGCACGACAGCAGGCTGCGGCCCTGCAATGAGGCGTCCATCGGTTCCTTGAACGCATCCCACAGCGACATGTCGATGTAGTCGATGTCGGAGTCGCGCATGAGGCGTTGAGCCACCTCGGCGACCTCGCGCGTCCGCAGGCCGAAGCGCTCGGGCGACAGGCGCACGCCGATGCTGAAGTCCTTGCGGCACCGGCGGCGGACGCCGTCGATGATGTCGAACAGGATCCGCGAGCGATTCTCGAGCGAGCCGCCGTAACGGTCGCTGCGCCGGTTGATTTCCGGGCTGAGGAAAGCGCAAAGGATGTAGCCGTGCGCGCCGTGGATTTCGACACCGTCGAAACCCGCGCGCTCCGCCCGGACCGCTGCCGCAACGAAGTCCGCGGCCAGCTGTTCGACCTCCGCGAGGCTCAGTTCGCGCGCGCCGGTTTCGGCATCCGCCGACGGGCTGACCGGTGTCGCGCCGATCAATGCCGGTGGCGAGCGCATGCCGGCATGATGCAATTGCACCGCGGCAAGGCTGCCCGCCGCCTTGATTGCCTGCGCGAGCCGTGCCAGTCCTTCGACATGCATGTCGGAGAAGATCCCGAGCTGCCCGGGGAAGCCCTGGCCGATGGCCTGCACGTGCGACGCGCAGGTCATGGTGAGCCCGAACCCCCCGCGGGACCGCATCGTCAGCCAGCGGAACTCGTCATCGGAGAGCGTGCCGTCGGCGTGGCTCTGGCAATTGGTCAGCGGCGCGAGCATGAGCCGGTTGCTCATCGCCGGGCCGTGGCGAAACGTCAGCGGGTCGAAGAGGCGGGCCATGAGATCTCGCTCGATGGAGAGTGCGCGTCGCCTGCAGCCCGGTCGTCACGACCGGGCGCGGGCCGCGGGAAGCCGGGCGGGGTTCAGTTGACGATCTGGTTCAGCTCGCCTTTCTTGTAGCGCTCGGCCATCTTCTCGAGCGTCAGCGGCTTGATCCTGGCTGCCTGTCCGGCGCAGCCGAAGGCTTCGTAGCGCAACTTGCAGATGCCCTTGGCGGCCGCCTGCGCGTCGGCCAGGAACTTGCGCGGATCGAACTCGGACGGCTTCTCCGCCATGTGCTTGCGGATTGCGCCCGTCATGGCCAGGCGGATGTCGGTGTCGATGTTGATCTTGCGCACGCCGTGCCTGATGCCCGTGACGATCTCCTCGACCGGCACGCCGTAGGTTTCCTTCATCTGGCCGCCGTGCTTGCGGATGACCTCGAGCCACTCCTGCGGCACGCTCGACGAGCCGTGCATCACGAGGTGCGTGTTCGGGATGCGCGCGTGGATCTCCTTGATGCGCTCGATGGCGAGGATGTCGCCCGTCGGCTTGCGCGTGAACTTGTACGCGCCGTGCGACGTGCCGATCGCGATCGCCAGCGCGTCACACTGTGTCTTCTTCACGAAGTCGGCGGCCTGGTCCGGGTCGGTGAGCAGGTCTTCGCGCGTCATGTGGCCTTCGGCGCCGTGGCCATCCTCCTTGTCGGCCTTCATGGTCTCGAGCGAGCCGAGCACGCCGAGTTCCGCTTCGACCGTCACGCCGATCGAGTGCGCGAAGTCGACGACCTTGCGCGACGTCTCGACGTTGTATTCGTACGAGGACGGCGTCTTGCCGTCTTCCTTCAGCGAGCCGTCCATCATCACGCTCGAAAAGCCCGAGCGGATCGCGCCCATGCAGACCGCCGGCGACTGGCCGTGGTCCTGGTGCATGACGACCGGGATGTGCGGATAGGCCTCGATGGCCGCCTGGATCAGGTGGCGGAGGAAGGCTTCGCCCGCGTACTTACGCGCGCCTGCGGAGCCCTGCATGATGACGGGGCTGCCGGTTTCGTCGGCCGCTTCCATGATGGCCCGTACCTGCTCGAGGTTGTTCACGTTGAACGCGGGCAGGCCGTAGCCGTTTTCGGCAGCGTGGTCGAGCAGCTGGCGCATCGAGACGAGTGGCATGGGAAGCTTCCTGAAAGGGATGGGGAAAAGCAGGCGGGGGAGCGCCCCGACCGCCAGGCCCGAATTTACTATCCGGGGCGGCACCGTGCATTAGGGCTGTACGAAGTCCTGCCCCCGGACCGGGAGGGCGGTGCCCGATCACGGGGCATCCGCCGCGGACGGACATGCCGACCGCTAGGCGGCCCAGTCGAGGATCACCTTGCCGGACTGCCCGCTGCGCATGATCTCGAAGCCTTCGCGGAACTCGGAGACCGGCAGCCGGTGCGTGATGATCGGCGTGATGTCGAGACCGCTCTGCAGCATCGCGGCCATCTTGTACCACGTCTCGAACATCTCTCGCCCATAGACGCCCTTCAGCATCAGGCCCTTGAAGATCACTTCGTTCCAGTCGATGGCCGTGTCCCCGGGCGGGATGCCGAGCAGTGCCACGTTGCCGCCGTGGTGCATCGTGCGCAGCAGGTCGCGGAACGCCGAGGGGTTGCCCGACATCTCGAGTCCCACGTCGAAGCCTTCGACCATGCCGAGTTCCTGCATCGCCGAATCGAGCGACTGGTGGCCGACGTTGATGGCTCTCGAGGCGCCCATCCTGCGGGCGAGGCCGAGCCGGTAGTCGTTGACGTCGGTGATGACGATGTGGCGCGCTCCGACGTGGCGGGCGATCGCGACCGCCATGATGCCGATGGGGCCGGCGCCCGTGATCAGCACGTCCTCGCCCACGAGATTGAACGAGAGCGCCGTGTGCGTGGCATTGCCGAACGGGTCCAGGATCGAGGCGACTTCGTCCGTGATCGCGTCGGTCAGCTTGAAGGCATTGAACGCGGGGATCACGAGGTATTCGGCGAAGCAGCCCGGGCGATTGACGCCCACGCCGACCGTGTTGCGGCACAGGTGCCGGCGGCCGGCGCGGCAGTTGCGGCAGTAACCGCACGTGATGTGACCCTCGCCCGACACGCGGTCGCCGATCTTGAAGCCCTGCACTTCGCTGCCCATCTCCACGATGTTGCCGACGTACTCGTGGCCCACGTGCATCGGCACCGGGATGGTCTTCTGCGCCCAGGCGTCCCAGTTGTAGATGTGCATGTCGGTGCCGCAGATCGCCGTCTTGCGGATCCTGATCAGCACGTCGTTCGGGCCCGGTTTCGGCTCCGGAACGCTTTCCATCCAGATTCCGGGTGCGCGTTGCGACTTGACCAGTGCCTTCATGAACCGATGCCTCCGGAAAAAACCTACTGGATCACGCCGAGCTCGCGGCCCACGGCCACGAACGCTTCGATCGCCCGGTCGAGCTGGGCGCGATCGTGCCCGGCGCACATCTGCGTGCGGATGCGGGCCTTGCCCATCGGCACGACCGGGAAGGAAAAGCCGATCACGTACACGCCGCGCTCGAGCAGGCGCTCGGCGAACCTCCCGGCGAGCGCGGCATCGCCGAGCATCACCGGGGCGATCGGGTGCTCGCCCGGCACGATGCTGAAGCCGGCCCCGGCCATGCGCGCGCGGAAGTGGCTCGTGTTGTCGCGCAGGCGGGCACGCAGCTCGTCACCCGATTCGACCAGGTCGAGCACGCGCAGTGTGGTGGCGGCGATGACCGGCGGCACGCTGTTCGAGAACAGGTACGGCCTCGAGCGCTGGCGCAGCCACGCGACGATTTCCTTGCGGCCCGAGGTGTAGCCCCCCGCCGCGCCGCCGAGCGCCTTGCCGAGCGTGCCCGTGAGGATGTCGATGCGGCCGATGACGTCGCGATACTCCGGCGTGCCGCGGCCCGACTTGCCGACGAAGCCCGTGGCGTGCGAGTCGTCAACCATGACGAGCGCGCCGTAGCGGTCGGCGAGGTCGCAGATGTCCTTGAGGCGGGCGATGACGCCGTCCATCGAGAACACGCCATCGGTCGCGATCAGTTTCACCCGGGCGCCCGAGGCTTCCTTGAGCCGCGTCTCGAGTTCGTCGAGGTCGTCGTTCGCGTAGCGCAGCCGCTGCGCCTTGCTCAGCCGGATGCCGTCGATGATGCTGGCGTGATTCAGCGAGTCGCTGATGACCGCGTCCTGTTCGTCGAGCAGGGTCTCGAACAGGCCGCCGTTTGCGTCGAAGCAGGACGAGTACAGGATCGTGTCGTCCGTGCCGAGGAACGCGCTGAGGCGCGCCTCCAGTTCCTTGTGCACGCTCTGCGTGCCGCAGATGAACCGGACCGACGCCATGCCGTAGCCGTAGCGGTCGATCGCCCGGTGCGCGGCCTCGCGGATCGATGGATGGTTCGCGAGCGCCAGGTAGTTGTTGGCGCACAGGTTGATGAGTTCCCGGCCGTCTGCGAGGCGCACCACCGGCTGCTGCGGCGAGCCGAGCACGCGCTCCGGCTTGTAGAGGCCGGACCGGCGCAGTTCGTCCGTCTGGGAAGCGAGGCGGTCGAGGAAATTTCGATCCATGAGCAGGGGTCTCCGGCGCAGCCTGCGGATTATAGGCGGCCTATAATCCTCCCGTGGCAATGCAGAAATTCGCTGGCGACGAGGGCGGGGGCAGAGGAGCCGGCGGCGCTCCGGCGGATCTGCGCATCGACAAGTGGCTCTGGTGCGCCCGGTTCTTCAAGACCCGCGGGCTGGCACAGGCCGCGGTCGAAGGCGGGCACGTGCAGCTCAACGGGGAGCGGGTCAAGGCATCGCGCCACGTCAAGGTGGGCGACCGGCTGCGGGTCACCCGCGAGCGGGAGCGCTTTGAAGTCGAGGTGACCGGCATTCCGCAGCGGCGGGGGCCCGGTGCCGAGGCCCGGCTGCATTACGTCGAATCGGCGCAGAGCATCGCGGCCCGCGCACAGGCCAGGGAGTTTGCCCGCTTGTCCGGCCCGGTTTCCGACGGTCGGCCCGACAAGCACGAGCGACGCGACCTCCTCAGGATCCGCAAGGGGCAGGACTGAGCCGTCCGGGCTTGTGACGGGCGTCGCATCGATTGTCACATGCACGGTCTAAGGTGGCCCCAGGTTGAAATGGAGGCCTGCCCGTGGCCGGAAGAGAACTCGACGACGACTGGGAGTCCGTGGCGCTTCGACGCGTGGCGAGCCGCGTGGAATCTGTGACGTCCCCGGCGGGCGAGGCCAGCCCGCGGCCATCCCTTGCCGATGGCGAAGCTGCGGCGGACGAGGGCTTCGGCTGGGAGGAATCCGTGCTGCGCCGCCTGCGCGCCCGCCTGTTCAACGACGACTTCGCCGATTGAACCCTGCGCGGCCGCCACGGGCGGCGGACCGCGTGTATCCTCGCGCGACACGCCACGCGCCAGGGTGTCCCGATGACCGCTTCACTGTCGTCGCGTTCGACGCGGCTGTTCGTACTGCTCACGGCATTTTTCGTGGGCAACGCCGTCGTGGCCGAATTCGTCGGCGTGAAGATCTTCGCGCTCGAGAAGACGTTCGGCCTGCCGCCCTTCGGCTGGGACCTGTTCGGCCAGACCGGATCGCTCAGCTTCACGGCCGGCGTGCTGCTCTGGCCGATCGTGTTCATCATGACGGACGTCATCAACGAGTACTTCGGCCGGCGCGGCGTGCGGCTGATCTCGTTCGCGGCCGCGGGCATGATCACGTACGCGTTCTTCTTCGCATACGCCGCCATTCATCTTGCGCCGGCCGACTGGTGGGTCACGGTCAACGACAAGAACGGCGTTCCGGACATGCAGGCCGCCTACAACTCGGTCTTCGGGCAGGGGCTGTGGACGATCGGGGGCTCGCTGACGGCATTCCTCGTCGGCCAGGTCATCGACGTGGCCATTTTTCACCGCATTCGCATGGCGACGGGCGAACGCTGGATCTGGCTGCGGGCCACGGCCTCGACCGCTGTCTCGCAGTTGCTCGACAGCTTCGTCGTGCTCTACATCGCCTTCGTGCTCGGCCCGCAGCAGTGGCCGATCTCGCTGTTCCTCGCCGTCGGCACCGTGAACTACTGCTACAAGATGGTGATGGCGGTGGCCTTGAGCCCGCTGATCTATCTCGCGCGCAACCGCATCGAGAACTACCTCGGTCCGCTGGAAGCGGGGCGCCTGAAGGGTGAAGCCGCGGCCGATTAGCGTCTTCCACCTCTCCTGGTTGAAATTCGATACCTCTCCCGCTTGCGAGAGGTCGCGCGAACGCGGGTGAGGCGGCTACCTCTCCCGCTTGCGGGAGAGGTCGCGCGAAGCGCGGGTGAGGGCTCTTCGAAGCGACGCGCACGGCAGTTCCGGTTCGGGTGCCTTGCCGCGCTCCAAGGTCTACCGCGCTTCGATCACTCGCCCGCATGAAACGGGCGAGTGATCGGCGAACCTTGCGCGAGCGGGACCGCGGCGACATTGCCCCGGAGTGACGTCGCGTGCCGTTACGCCACGGTCCAACGCTCGCGCTGCGGCGTCCGACATGGAGCGCGGCAAGGCACCCGAACCGGAACTGACCTTGGCCGCGCTGCCACAAGGCGGACCCTCACCCGGCCTGCCGGCCGACCTCTCCCGTGAACGGGAGAGGTGAGGAAGCCGCAACCGGGAGAGGTGAGGAAGGCTACTTGACGAGGTCGTTCAACTGGAAGATCGGCAGCAGCATGGCGAGCACGATCAGCAGGACGACGCCGCCCATCACGAGGATCATGAGTGGGCCGAGCAGGCCGACGACCGCCTGCAGCGTCGCATCGAGTTCGCGTTCCTGGTGCTGCGCGGCGCGCTCGAGCATGGTGTCGAGCTCGCCACTGGTCTCGCCGCTCGAGATCAGGTGAATCATCATCGGCGGGAACAGACGGTTCGCGCCGAGCGACTTGCCGATCGGCGCGCCTTCTCGGACGCGCACGGCGGCCTCGGCGACCGCGCCCTTCATGGGCAGGTTGGTCACCACTTCGCCCGAGATGCGCAGCGCTTCGAGCACCGGCACGGTGCTGGCGGTGAGCGTGCTCAGCGTGCGCGCAAAGCGCGCCGTGTTGCTGCCGCGCACGACTTTGCCGATGAGCGGAACGGTCAGCAGGAACTGGTGCCAGCGCCGCCGGTTCGATTCGACGCGCAGCCAGCGGTTGAACAGCCAGAACCCCACGCCAATGGCGACGAAGAGGGCGAGGCCCCACTTGCGCATGAAGTCGCTGCCGGTGATCAGGATCTGCGTGAGGATCGGCAGCTGGGCGTCGCTCGTCCGATAGACCTCGACGACCTTCGGAACGACCGAGACCAGGAGGAAGAACACGATCGTCACGCAGACCACGAACAGAAGCACGGGATACAGCATTGCGCCGAGCGTCTTGCTCTGCAGCTGCTGGCGGTTTTCGGTGTAGTCCGCGAGACGTTCGAGCACCGCGTCGAGGTGCCCCGTCTGCTCGCTCGCGGCAACCGTCGCGCGGTAGATTTCCGGGAACGAATTGGGGAACTCCGCGAGACTGTCGGCGAGCGTGTGGCCCTCCATGACCTTGGAGCGCACGCCAAGCATGATGTTGCGTACTCGCGGCTTTTCCGTCTGCTGCGAGACGGCGAGCAGCGCTTCCTCCAGCGGGAGAGAGGACTTCACGAGCGTCGCGAGCTGGCGCGTGATCAGCGAGAGGTCGAGCGCGCTGAGGCCACGCTGGAACTTGAACTGCATGCGGCGGCCGCTGCGCTCGACTTCCTGCTCGACGACTTCCTGCACCGAAACCGGCAGCAGGTTCTGTTCGCGCAGCTGCTGGCGCACCTGGCGCGGCGTGTCGCCTTCCAGGACGCCTTTGCGCTCGCGACCGGCGGGATCGACCGCGACGTACTCGAAGGCTCCCATGGTGCTGCGTCAGTCCTCGCGCGTGACCTTGAGGACTTCCTCGATCGTCGTGATGCCGGCCAGCACCTTGGCGCGGCCGTCGTCGCGGATGCCCGGCGTGCGGGTGCGGGCGTAGCGCTCGAGTTCCAGTTCGGACGCGCCGTCGTGGACCATCATTCGTACGTGCTCGTCGATGAGCACCAGCTCGTAGATGCCGGTGCGGCCGCGGTAGCCGCCGCTCGGATCGCGCGGGTTCGGCCGGTAGAGCGTCGGCGACGGCGCATCGTCCGGCAGGTTGAGCAGCCGCCGCTCGTATTCGCCGGCCGTGTAGGCTTCGCGCGTCGCGGGGTTCAACACGCGGACGAGCCGCTGTGCAAGCACGCCGACCAGGCTCGACGACAGCAGGAACGGCTCGATGCCCATGTCGCGCAGTCGCGTGACCGCGCCGACCGCCGTGTTCGTGTGCAGGGTCGAGAGCACGAGATGGCCGGTCAACGAGGCCTGGACCGCGATCTGCGCGGTCTCGAGGTCGCGGATTTCGCCGACCATCACGACGTCCGGGTCCTGGCGCAGGATGGCGCGCAGCCCGCGGGCGAACGTCATCTCGACCCGGGTGTTCACCTGCGTCTGCCCGATGCCATCGATGTAGTACTCGATCGGGTCCTCGACCGTCATGATGTTGCGCGTGCGGTCGTTGACGCGATCGAGCGCGGCATAGAGGGTCGTCGTCTTGCCGGAGCCGGTGGGACCGGTGACGAGCAGGATGCCGTTCGGCTTGTGGATCAGTTCGTCCACCAGCCCCTGCGTGACCGAATCCATGCCGAGCGACTGCAGGTCGAGCCGGCCCGCCTGCTTGTCGAGCAGACGCAGCACCACGCGCTCGCCGTGGCCGGCGGGAATGGTCGAGACGCGCACGTCGACCGCGCGGCCGGCGATGCGCAGCGAGATGCGCCCGTCCTGCGGCAGGCGCTTCTCGGCGATGTCGAGGCGCGACATGACCTTGATGCGCGAGACGATCAACGGCGCCACCGCGCGCTTGGTCTGCAGCACCTCGCGCAGCACGCCGTCGACGCGGAAGCGGATCACCAGCCGGTTCTCGAACGGCTCGACGTGGATGTCCGACGCGCTCTCTTTCACCGCCTGGGTGAGCAGGGCGTTGATCAGGCGGATGACCGGGGCCTCGTCCTCGCTCTCGAGGAGGTCGGACGGCTCCGGGATGTCCTGTGCGAGGTTGTTGAGGTCGGTTTCCTCCTCGAGGCCGCCCATGGCATCCATGGTCGTGCCCGAGCCCGCTTCATAGACTTCGCGCAAGAGAGACTCGAACCGGTCGGCGTCAACTCGCTCCACCTGCAGCGCGCGACGCAGGTGCCGGCGCACTTCGGCGAGCGCCAGGGGCGATGCGCCCTCGCGAACCACGACTTGCGCGAGATCGTCCTTCACTTCGCGCACCAGCACGCCGTGGCGCTTGGCGAAGGCGAACGGCAGCGGGCGTAGCGGTTCGCTGACGCGACCCGCGGCGGCCAGGATGGCTTCGTCCGTTGCCGCCGTGCTCACGGCGTCGTGCCCGGATTGCGCGTAGCCGGCGCCTCGCCGTAAGGCGCGGTAGGCGCGGGCGGTGCCGGTGCCGGCATCGTCGCGGCCGAATCCGACGAGATCTGCGCGCGCTCGGCCGGCGAGGTGCCCTGGGGTGCGGCCGTGGTGGCCGGGTTCAGCAGTTCCGGAGGGACGAGTTGCTCGAGCGGCGGCAGCGTCGGCTGGTGCTCGCCCCACATCAGCGGCACCCTGCCGTTGTAATGCTCGACCTGCTGCTTGCGGACGTAGTTGTACTTCGCGTTCGATTCGATCGCGGCGTCGATGCCGTTGCGCAGGATGCGCGGCCGGATGAACACCATCAGGTTGGTCTTCACCTTGTCGACGCTGCGCGTCTTGAACAGCTCGCCGATGACCGGGATCGAGCCGAGCAGCGGCACCTGCGACTTGCTCTCGCGCACCTCGTCGGAGATCAGGCCGCCGAGCACGATGATGCCGCCGTTCTCGACCATGACCTTGGTCGTGATCGTGCGCTTGTTGGTGATCAGGTCAGTGCTGCTCACCTGCTGCGAGCTGGCGGCGATGCTCGACGCTTCCTGCGAGATCTTCAGCAGCACCGAGTCGCCCTCGTTGATCTGCGGCGTGATCTTGAGGATGTTGCCGACTTCCTGGCGCTGCACTGTGGTGAACGGGTTGACCGTCCCGGTGCCGCCGCCGACCCCCGTATTCGTGTACTGGCCGGTGATGAACGGCACTTCCTGCGCGATCTTGATTTCCGCCTCTTCGTTGTCGAGCGTGACGATCGAGGGCGTCGCGATGATGTTCGTGTTGCCCGTGCCCTGCATGGCGCGGATGAGCGCCGCCCAGCTGAAACCGCCTTCGACGATCTGGCCGACGCCCAAGGTCAGGCCGCTTGGCAGCGACTGGATGCTTTCGGGGTTCAGCACGCCCTGCAGGATCTGGCCGATGCCGGTGCCGTCGATGGGATTGACGAAGCCGCCGGCCGGCAGCAGGTTGCCGTTCTCGTCGCGGTCGCCGATCACCCAGTTCACGCCGAGGTCCATCGCCTTGTCGACCGACATCTCGACGAGGATCGCTTCGACCAGCACCTGCGCGCGGCGGATGTCGAGCCGGTCGACGATCGACATGATCGAACGCATGACCTTGGGCGGCGCCGTCACCACGAGCGCATTCGTCTGCGGCTCGGCCCAGATCGACACGCTCTTGTCGCCGCCGCCGCCGCCGCCACCGCCGACGGCAGGCGCCGTGCCCGGCGCGCCGCCGGACGTGCTCGCGGCCGCCGCAATGCCCTGGAGCTGCTCGCGGAGCTTCTGCGAGATCTTCTCCGCATCGGCGTAGCGCAGGTAGCGAACCTGCGTGTCGCCGCCCGATTCGAGCGGCGTGTCGAGGTGCGTGACGAGGGTCTTCAGGCGCAGCCGCTGTGAAGACTCGCCGCTCACGAGCACGCTGTTGGTGCGCTCGTCGGCCACGACCTTCACCTGCGGCATGCCTGCGCCTTCGCCGCCGCCGCCGGCGTACAGGCTGTTGACGATGCGCACGACCTCGGCGGCGCTCGCATGCTGCATCGGGATGACGTCGATCGCTTCGTCGCCCGTCTGGTCGATGCGCTGGATGATGCGGACCATGCGCGAGACGTTCGACGCGCGGTCCGAGATGATCAGCATGTTGGACGCCGGGTAGGCCGCGAGATGGCCGTACTGCGGAATCAGCGGGCGCAGGATCGGCACCAGTTGAGCGGCGCTGACGTTGCGCACCGCGATGACCTGCGTAACGATCTCGTCGGACGTCGAGCTGACGCGCGAGGGCAGGTCGTTCGCCGGCAGCTGACGGGCATTGGCGTCCGGAAGGATCTTGATCACGCCGCCCGCCGGCACGGCAACGAATCCGTGCACCTGGAGGATCGAGAGGAAGGCCTCGTAGAACGCGTTCGGCGACATCGGCGTCGACGACAGCATCGTGACCTGCGCCTTGACGCGCGGGTCCACGATGAAGTTCTTGCCGGTGACGGCGCTGACCGCCTCGATGATCTGGCCGAGGTCGGCGTCCTTGTAGTTGGGGGTGATGGCCCCCTGGGCCTGGGCGCCGGCATCGCTCGGCAGCGCGAGTGCAACGACCGCGACGAGCGCGAGGCTGGCGGTGGCGAGGGCGACCCGATTGATCAGCTTGGGCTTCATCGTCACTCCGAGGAATCTTCAGCGGTCGTGCCCGGCACTTCCGTGACCGGGATGGTCTCGGGCAGGGCAGCCGCGGCGGCCGCCGCATCGGCGGCCACCTGGGCGTTGTTGATGTTGATCTGCGTACTCTGGCCGTTGCGCTCCACCGTCACCGTGACGTCGGTCGCGCTGTTCATGGACTGCAGGATTTCCATGCCCCGGCCCGGGTCGTCGAGCGGCGTGCCGTTGATGGCCGTCACGAGGTCGCCAGGCATGAGGCCGAGCTTGGTGAACTGCTGCCGGTTCCGGCCGGGGTATACGCGGTACCCGCGCTGCTGGCCATTCGCAAAGACCGGCTGCGGGCGGAGGATTTCTGTGATGGCCGCCGGATTCTGGCTGGCCAGTTGGCGCAGCCGCTCGCCGAGCATGGCGTCCGGCGGGGCCCCGCTCGACCCGACCGCCGGCGTCATCCCGCCGCCCTGGTACTGCTTGGGCAGCAGGAGCGCCTCGAGCCGCCCTCCGCGATCGAGGATCGCCCGGTCCGGGTAGACCGAGTGCAGCTTGGTGCCCCCGGTGATGGTCTTGCCGACCGCGTAAACCTTGGCCGTCGCGGCGTTCTCGCCGATGATGGCGTAACCCAGCGCCGGGATCGGCCTGGGCGATCGTGCCGACCAGCACCAGGCTCATCTGGCTGGCGGCCACCGAATTCGGGTCGGTTTCGCCTGCACCCGGAGCGGCCGCAGCGCCGAAGAGGTGGGCGTTGATGATCGCCTGCACGTTTACGGCCGGAGCCGAGGCCACCGGCACCGCCGCCACGGAGCCCGTCGGGGCCGGCGTGGCCTTGCGGGCGCCGAGGAGGGTCCAGGCCAGCTGCACGAGCTGCCAGGCCAGCAGGACGACCAGGGCGGCCGAGACCAGCCAAGGCAGGGTCTTGACCCAACCGTCGGTCCGGGCGCCCTCGGCGACCGAGGCGATGGAGCTGAGACTCTTCGGAAACTGCATCAGGGTTGGCGTAAGTGTCCGTCCTGCAAGGCGGTTCTGCCCAAGGTCGACCATGGGTTGCGGCATCATACGGACTTGGGCGACACCGCCTCAAGGTCGTTGCGCAAATTGCGGATGGGTAAGCTTGTCAGGGGCGGGTGGCGGCCCTATATAGGTGCGACGGCAGGGCAGGCGTGAATGAGCGAGGAAGATCCACAACATAACCACGGTCTGATGGTCGAGGAGGCGCTGCCGAAGACCAAGCGGCCCCCCTTGTATCAGGTCGTGCTGCTGAACGACGACTACACTCCCATGGAGTTCGTGGTCGACGTGCTGGAGCATATCTTCGGCATGGACCGCACGACTGCGACGCGTGTCATGCTCGAAGTCCACACGCGTGGCAAGGGCGTCTGCGGCGTGTATACGTTCGAAATCGCGGAGACCAAGGTGGCCCAAGTCACGACCTACGCCCGCCAGCAGCAGCACCCCCTCCTGTGCACGATGGAAGAGGCCTGAATCACGTGTTGAGCAGCGAACTCGAGATCTGCCTGAACGAGGCCTTCCAGGGGGCCCGGGACCAGCGCCATGAATTCATGACCGTCGAGCACCTGCTGCTCGCGATCATCGACACGCCGAAGGTGCGCGAGATCCTGCGCGCCTGCGGCGCGGATGCGACGCGCCTGCGCAAGGAGCTGAAGGAATTCGTCGACCAGACGACGCCGCGCCTCAAGCAGGACGACGATCGCGAGGTGCAGCCGACGCTGGGTTTCCAGCGCGTGCTGCAGCGCGCCGTGTTCCACGTGCAGTCGAGCGGCAAGAAGGAAGTGTCGGTCGCCAACGTGCTGGTCGCGATCTTCAGCGAGAAGCACAGTCACGCGGCGTACCTGCTCGGCCTGCAGGAAATCTCGCGCCTCGACGTCGTGAACTTCATCTCGCACGGCCTCGCCAAGCCCGGCGACGAGCGCGAACGTCCGGGCGAGGAGCAGGCGCAGCAGCCGGAAAGCGAGCGCGACGCGGAAGGCGGGTCGGCGCTCGACAAGTACGCCACGAACCTCAACAAGCTCGCGCAGCAGGGGCGCATCGACCCGTTGATCGGCCGCCAGCTCGAGATCGAGCGCACGGTGGAGATCCTCTGCCGCCGCCGCAAGAACAACCCGCTCTACGTCGGCGAAGCCGGCGTCGGCAAGACTGCGCTGGTCGAGGGCCTCGCGCGGCTCATCGTCGAGGGCAAGGTGCCCGACGTGCTCGCCGACAGCGTGGTGTTCTCGCTCGACCTCGGCTCGCTGATCGCCGGCACCAAGTACCGCGGCGATTTCGAGAAGCGCCTGAAGGGCGTGCTCGCGGAGATCAAGAAGCAGCCGGGCGCGATCCTCTTCATCGACGAGATCCACACGGTCATCGGCGCCGGCGCGGCGTCGGGCGGCGTGATGGACGCCTCCAACCTGATCAAGCCGGCGCTCGCGAACGGTGAGCTGCGCTGCATCGGTTCGACCACCTACCAGGAATACCGCGGGATTTTCGAGAAGGACCACGCGCTGACGCGACGTTTCCAGAAGATCGACATCGTCGAGCCGACGGTGCCGGAGACGATCGAGATCCTGCGCGGACTGCAGGCCGAAGTTCGAAGAGCACCACGGCATCAAGTACGCGGACGACGCGTTGACGGCGGCGGCGGAACTGTCCGCCCGCCACATCAACGACCGCCACCTGCCGGACAAGGCGATCGACGTGATCGACGAGGCCGGCGCTCGGCTGCGGCTCAAGCCGCCCGAGGCACGCGAGGAGACGGTCACTGTCTCGCACATCGAGGACGTCGTGGCGCGCATCGCGCGCATCCCGCCGAAGACGGTTTCCAGCAGCGACCGCGACGTGCTGCGCAACCTCGAGCGCAACCTCAAGCTCGTGATCTACGGGCAGGACAAGGCGATCGAGACGCTGGCCTCCGCGATCAAGATGTCGCGCTCGGGCCTCGGCGACCAGCACAAGCCGGTCGGCTCGTTCCTGTTCGCCGGCCCCACGGGCGTCGGCAAGACCGAGGTGACGCGCCAGCTCGCCCTGACCCTCGGCGTCGAGCTGATCCGCTTCGACATGTCCGAGTACATGGAGCGGCACACGGTTTCGCGCCTGATCGGCGCGCCGCCGGGCTACGTCGGTTTCGACCAGGGCGGCCTGCTCACCGAGGCCATCACGAAGCATCCGCACTGCGTGCTGCTGCTCGACGAGATCGAGAAGGCGCACCCGGACGTGTTCAACCTGCTGCTGCAGGTCATGGATCACGGCACGCTCACCGACAACAACGGCCGCAAGGCGGATTTCCGCCACGTCGTCATCGTGATGACGACCAATGCGGGCGCCGCGGAGATGAGCCGCGCGTCGATCGGCTTCGTCTCGCAGGACCACGCGACCGACGGCATGGAGGCCATCAAGCGGCTCTTCGCGCCGGAGTTCCGCAACCGGCTCGACGCCGTCGTGCAGTTCGAGGCGCTCGACGAGCGCACGATCCAGCGCGTGGTGGACAAGCTGCTGGTCGAGATCGAGGCGCAGCTCGAGCAGAAGGGCGTGGCGCTGCACATCGACGACGACGCGCGGCAGTGGATCGCCAAGCGCGGCTATGACCCGAAGATGGGCGCACGGCCGATGGCCCGCGTCATCCAGGAGCACATCAAGCGGCCGCTGGCCGAAGAACTGCTGTTCGGCCGGCTGGAGAAAGGCGGGCATGCCTTCGTCAGCGTGGGCGCCGACGACCAGTTGAAGGTCGAGGCGCGCTCGGCCGAGGAACCCGCGCTCTTGGAATAACCTCTCCCGCTTGCGGGAGAGGTCGCCAAAGGCGGGTGAGGGTGGCGGCAGGGCGTCCGTTCCGCGGGTTCTCCCCCCGCGAGCGGAAGAAGGCATGCTCGCGGGGAGAGAATCCCGAACGAACGCTCGACGCGGGGCGCCTGGGCGACTTTTCGCCAGAACGCGAGAACCCGCACGTCGCATGCAGGCGGTCGGGGGATGCACGCTGACAGCGCGTCGCCCGTCGGAAATGGAAAAGAAAAGGGCCGGCATTGCCGGCCCTCCGTGTTCATTCGCTCGCGTTCGCTCAGCGGCCGCGGTAGACGATGCGGCCCTTGGTGAGGTCGTACGGCGTCATTTCCACCGTGACGGTGTCGCCCGTGAGGATGCGGATGTAGTTCTTGCGCATCTTGCCGGAGATGTGCGCGGTCACGACGTGGCCGTTCTGCAATTGGACCCGGAATGTCGTGTTGGGCAGGGTCTCGACCACCTTGCCTTCCATCTGAATCGCATCTTCTTTCGCCATGCACCCTCTCAGCGGCCCTCGGAGCCGCGCGAATTCTGCATAAAGCCCCCCTGCATTGCAATGAAAACCGTTGCTTTTGCGTCGCTATTTTCCCACACCGGGCACACTGGTCCCTGGCCAGCCCGCCACGGGGTTCACGTTCGCGATGCACCTTGCGAGGTGTGAAACGAACTCGCTGCGTGGAATCGGCCTCGCGCCGAGGCTCTCGAGGTGCGCGCTTGCGACCTGGCAGTCGATCAGTTCGACGTTGCGCGCGAGCGACATTTCGACCAGCCTGTGCAGCGCCACTTTCGAGGCATCTCGCTCGGTGCTGAACATCGATTCGCCGAAGAACACTCGGCCGAGTGCAACGCCGTAGAGCCCGCCCACGAGGCGTCCTTCGAGCCACGTTTCCACCGAGTGCGCATGGCCGAGATCGTGCAGGCGCGCGTAGGCCTTGCAGCATGTCCGGCGAGATCCAGGTGCCCTCGGGCCGCAGCCGCGCATCGGCGCAATGCCGCATCACGCCCGCGAAGTCCCGGTCGCAGGTGACGGCGAATCCCCGGTTGCGCACGGCCTTGGCGAGGCTGCGCGACGTCCTGAACTCCTGAGGGAACAGGACGGCGCGGGGATCCGGCGACCACCACAGGATCGGCTGGCCTTCCGAGTACCACGGGAAGATCCCGCGCCGATAGGCGGCGAGCAGTCGGGGCGGGGAGAGGTCGCCGCCGACGCAGAGCAGGCCGTCCGGCTCCGCGAGCGCATCCTCGACCGGCGGGAACGCATCGGGCGGGTCTTCCGGCGCGCAGCCACGGAATCACGGCGGTCTCGTCCTTGCCGCGCTGGAAGGGAAGGTGCGCACTTGCAGCGGCGATGTATTCATCGACGGCCGCGCGCTCGCGCTGCAGGTAGCGGCCCACGGCCTCCGCGAAGCCGGGGTGCGCCAGCCAGTGCGCCGAGCAGGTGCGCGTCGGCTCGAAGCCGCGCGCGATCTTGTGCTCGCCCTGGGTTCCGGGGTCGAAACCCCGCAGTCCCTGTTCGATGCAGTACTCGATGCCCTGGTAGTAGCAGGCCTCGAAGTGCAGGCGAATCCTCGGGCCGCGCGCAGCCCCAGTACCGTCCGTACAGCGCAGCCGCCGCCCCGGAAGAAGATCGCCGCTGCCACCGGCACGCCTGCGCGTTCGGCGAGTTTCACCATGATGGTGCCGGGAAGGCGTCGTGACACCAGTTGCAGGAAATCGACGCTCAGGTAGTGCGCGTTGCCGTGCAGCTGGAAGGTGCGTTCGGAAAAGCCGAAGACCACGTTCCACAGATCCGCGCCGATCTCCTCGCCGCGCAGCGTGCGAAACACGATGCCGGACTCGGCCACGCGCCGCCGCTCGCGCCGCGCTTTCTTGCGCTTGTCGGAGCGGAAGCGATCGAGGAAGTCCTCGAAGTCCGCGGTAGCCCTCGTTGCGCCAGAGGAACCGGCAGTCGTGGCGGCGAATGAAGCCCGCTCGTTCGAGCGAAGACTGGTCGCCTTCCAGTGTGAAATTGACGTGGGCACCGGAGGCGCCGCTCGCCCGTGCGGATTCGATCAGCAGTTCCGCGACAGACTCGCGCAGGTCGTCGGCCTCGAGGCCCGGCCGGACCAGCAGGCGGGGCCCGGTCACCGGCGTGAAAGGGACCGCCGAGAGCAGCTTCGGGTAGTACTCGAGACCGGCCCGCGCGTAGCCCTGCGCCCAGCTCATGTCGAAGATGAACTCGCCCCAGGAATGCGCCTTCAAGTACTGCGGCACGGCAGCGACGAGCGCGCCCAGCCGGTCGCGCACGACGAGGTGATACGGCAGCCAGCCGGATGCCTGGCCGACGCAGCCGGTGCTCTCGAGCGCCTCGAGAAAGGCATGACGCAGGAACGGGTGTCCGCTCGGGTCGAGCGCATCCCAGTCGGCGGCCGGCAAGCCCGCGATGGATCCGACGAGTTCCGCCTTCAACGGCATGGCCGCAGGCGGCGAAGGTCAATGCCCCGGCGCGGCACCGGCATCCAGCGCGTCGAGGTACTTGTCGGCGTCGAGGGCCGCCATGCACCCCGTGCCTGCCGAGGTGACCGCCTGGCGATAGACGTGGTCGGCCACGTCGCCCGCGGCGAACACTCCGGGGACGCTGGTCGCTGTCGCACCGCCTTGCAGCCCCGTGCGCACGATGATGTAGCCGCCGTTCATGTCGAGCTGGCCGCTGAAGATCTGGGTGTTCGGCGTGTGGCCGACGGCAATGAACACGCCGGCGACCGCGATGTCCTTCTTGCCGGAGCCGTCGGTCGCAGCGACGCGCAAGCCGGTGACGCCCGAGTCGTCGCCGAGGACTTCGTCGACCTCGTGGTTCCAGACGATGTCCACGGCGCCCGCGCGCTGCCGCTCGAACAGGTGGTCCTGCAGGATCTTTTCCGAGCGCAGCTTGTCGCGGCGATGCACGAGCGTGACGTGCGAGGCGATGTTCGACAGGTACAGCGCTTCCTCGACGGCGGTATTGCCGCCGCCGATCACCGCGACGCGCTGGCCGCGGAAGAAGAAGCCGTCGCAGGTGGCGCAGGCCGACACGCCGCGGCCGCGGAAGTTCTGCTCGGACTCGATGCCGAGGTAGCGGGCGCTCGCGCCGGTGGCGATGATCAGCGCGTCGCAGGTGTACTCGCCGCGATCGCCCTTCAGCAGCAGCGGACGGCGGCTGAAGTCCACCTCGTTGATGTGGTCCATCAGGATCTCGGTGTGGAAGCGCTCGGCGTGCGCGCGCATGCGCTCCATCAGGCCCGGGCCCGTGAGGCCGTGCGGGTCGCCCGGCCAGTTGTCGACCTCGGTGGTGGTCATCAGCTGGCCGCCCTGTTCCATGCCCGTGATGAGCAGCGGATTACGGTTCGCGCGGGCGGCGTAGACCGCCGCCGAATAGCCCGCCGGTCCGGATCCGAGGATGATCAGGCGGGAGTGACGGGGAGCGCTCATGTATACTTCCTCGCTCGTTTGCGCGTGACTTGCAGTCCGCGGCGCGGTGTAGGGCGCGGCATGGTAAGCAACTCCCTGCCTCGCGGCAAAGAACCCGCAGCCATGACCCCATGCACACCCGCCGGGCGGTGCGGGGGTCGTTTGCCGCCGGTCCTGTCCAAGCACCGTTTATCCTCGTAGACTCATAGGCTTACGGGAAAGTATTGAGCTTTCAGGTGATCTCTGGTGGCTAGAACCGAGCAGAAGCGTGGCGCGGGTGGCGCACAAGCGGCCAACGTGGCCCGAGGGCTGCGCGAAAGCGCGCTCTGGATCTTCGGCGCGCTCGCCCTGATCCTGTTCGTCGCGCTCGTGAGCTACGACCGCGCCGATCCCGCGTTCTCCTCCACCGGCCAGCCCGGGCCCGGTCGCCAACCTGATCGGACCGTTCGGGGCCTGGCTGTCGGACCTGTTCTTCGTGCTGTTCGGCGCGCCGGCGTTCCTGTTCCCGATCATGCTCGGTCTCGCCGGCTGGAGTCTCTTCCGGGAGCGCAGCAACCCCGAGCCGTTCGACCGGCGCACCGCGACCCTGCGCGGCCTGGGTTTCGTGCTGGCGCTCGCGAGCAGCTGCGGGCTCGCGACGCTGCATTTCTCGGGCGGCTTCGTTCCCGAACACCGCAGGCGGATTGTTCGGCACCCTCGCCGGCGACGGCCTCGCCCAGGCCATGAGCTTCCTCGGCGCCACGCTGCTGCTGCTGGCGGTGTGGCTCGCTTCCGTTGCGCTCTGCACGGGTATCTCGTGGCTCGAAGTGATGGACCGCATCGGCCGGGGCGTGCTCTGCGGCATTTCCTGGATCAAGGAGCGCATGTCCTCAGCGCGCGATGCCAAGGCCGGCCGCGAGGTGAAGCATGCGCGGCAGGAAGTGGTGCGCGAAGAGCAGAAGAAGGTGGCCGAGCGCAAGCCGCCGAAGATCGAGGCGATCGCGCCGAAGGTCGAGAAGAGCGAGCGCGTCGAGAAGGAAAAGCAGGTGCCGCATGTTCGAGAGGCCGGGCGCGTCCGCTTTGCCGGCGCTCTCGCTGCTCGACGATCCGCCGCCGCGCGTGGGTGGCTATTCCCCCGAAGCGCTCGAGGCGATGTCGCGGCTCGTCGAATTGAAGCTGCGCGATTTCGGCGTCGAAGCCGAAGTCGTCGAAGTGCATCCGGGCCCGGTCATCACGCGCTTCGAGCTGCGGCCCGCGCCGGGCGTGAAGGTCGCGCAGATCTCGAATCTCGCGAAGGACCTGGCCCGCGCGCTTTCGGCGATCAGCGTCCGCGTCGTCGAGATCATCCCGGGCAAGTCGACCATGGGCCTCGAGATCCCGAACGAGACGCGCGAGATGGTCACGCTCGGCGAGATCATCAAGTCGAAGGCCTACGACGAGCTCGACTCGCCGCTCGCGCTGGTGCTCGGCAAGGACATCGGCGGCAACCCGGTGGTGGCCGACCTCGCGCGCATGCCGCACCTGCTGGTGGGCGGCACCACCGGCTCCGGCAAGTCCACCGCGCGTCAACGCGATGGTGCTGTCGCTGCTCTACAAGAGCACGCCCGAGCACGTGCGGCTGATCATGATCGACCCGAAGATGCTGGAACTCTCGGTGTACGAGGGCATCCCGCACCTGCTCGCTCCGGTCGTCACGGACATGAAGCAGGCGGCCAACGCGCTGCGCTGGTGCGTCGCGGAAATGGAGCGCCGCTACCAGCTGATGGCCGACGCGGGCGTGCGCAACCTCGCCGGTTACAACCGCAAGATCAAGGAAGCGGCCGACGCGGGCAAGCCGCTGAAGGACCCGATCGAGATGAAGCGCCTGCCGCCGGGCGGCGATCCGGACACCGTGCCCGAACTCGAGCCGCTGCCGTACATCGTCGTCGTGGTCGACGAGCTCGCCGACATGATGATGATCGTCGGCAAGAAGGTCGAGGAGCTGATCGCGCGGCTCGCGCAGAAGGCGCGCGCGTCCGGCATCCACCTGATCCTCGCCACGCAGCGTCCGTCGGTGGACGTCATCACCGGCCTCATCAAGGCCAACATCCCGACGCGCATCGCGTTCCAGGTGTCGGCCAAGGTGGACTCGCGCACGATCCTCGACCAGAGCGGCGCGGAAAGCCTGCTTGGCCACGGCGACATGCTGTTCCTGCAGCCGGGCACGTCGCATCCCGTGCGCGTGCCACGGCGCGTTCGTCTCCGACCAGGAAGTGCACAAGGTTGCATCCACGCTGCGCCAGCACAGTGCGCCGGTGTACATCGACGAAGTGCTCGACGGTCCGTCGGCGCCGATCCCCGGTCTGCCGGGTGAAGAGGGTGCGGGCGGCGAAGGCGGCGAGGGCGGTGATGCAGAGCAGGATCCGCTCTACGACGAGGCCGTCCGCATCGTCACCGAAAGCCGCAAGGCCTCGATCTCCGGCGTGCAGCGACGCCTGAAGATCGGCTACAACCGCGCCGCCCGCATGATCGAGGCGATGGAAGCCGCAGGGCTGGTCGGCCCGCTGCAGACGAACGGTAGCCGCGAAGTGCTCGCGCCGCCGCCGCCCGATGCCGACTGACGGCTCCCTCCGGCTGCCCGCCATGCGCCGCAGATTGCTCGCAGCCGGTGCGCTGATGTTGGCCTCGTTCGCGGCTGGCGCGGCGGACGATTCGCTCGCTCGCGTCGATGCCTACCTCGGTTCGCTCAGGACCCTGGCCGCCGACTTCGAGCAGGTCGTGCGCGACGACAAGGGGCAGGTCACCAACCGCGCATCCGGCAAGCTCACGATTTCACGGCCCGATCGCTTCCGCTGGGACTATCGCGAGCCGTACGTGCAGGTCATCGTGGCGGACGGCAGGAAGCTCTGGTTGTATGACGCGGACCTGCAGCAGGTGACGGTCCGTCCACTCGAGCAGGGACTTGGCTCGACGCCGGCCATGTTGCTCTCGGGCTCCGGCAAGGCGAGCGATGCCTTCACCGCCGGGCCGATGCAGAAGCGCGGCGATTTCACGTGGTGCACGTTGCAGCCGAAGCAGCGGGGCTCGGATTTCGAGCGCGTCAGCCTCGCATTCAATGCGAAGGGAGAACTGGCGGCCATGGAACTCGTCGACAAGCTTGGGCAATCCACCCTGATCGGGTTCGGCAACCTTGTGCGCAACGGCAAGGTCGACGAGTCCGCGTTCCGGTTCGTTCCGCCCAAGGGTGCGGACGTCATCGGCAACGCGGCGCCCTGACAGCGGATGCTGCCCCTCCGGCATCGCGGGCTGTGGCTGGCGGCAAGCGCCGCACTCATCCTGCTCGTCATCTGGGGCAGCCTGCAGACGGACGTGGACCTCCCGGCTCCGGGCGGGTTCGACAAGATCGAGCACTTTGGCACCTACCTGTTTCTCGCGCTCTGGTTCACCGGGCTGTATCCGAGTCGCCGCTACGGCGCGATCGCCGCCGTCCTGGTCGCCCTGGGGCTGGCGATGGAGATCGGCCAGTACCTCATGGCGGCAGGCCGCATCGCGGATCCCTACGACATGGCGGCGAATACGCTGGGAGTCGGCTTGGGCCTCGTCGTTGCATTGCGCGCAAGCGGGGGATGGACGCCGAAGGTCGAAGCGTGGCTGAGCCGGAACTGAATTCCTTTACCTCGCCCATTGCTATGGGAGAGGTCGCGCGTCGCGCGGGTGAGGGCCCTTGAGCGAGCAAGCTCCGTGGCGGCCATTGGCCGATCGCATGCGGCCCGCGAGTCTCGACGACTTCGTCGGCCAGTCGCACCTGCTCGCGCCGGGCAAGCCGCTGCGGCGCCTGCTCGAAGGGCGCACGCTGCACTCGATGCTGCTGTGGGGCCCGCCCGGGACAGGCAAGACCACGCTGGCGCGCCTCGTCGCGAAAACCTGCGATGCCGAGTTCGTCGCGCTCTCGGCGGTCATGGCCGGCGTGAAGGACGTGCGTGCCGCGGTCGAGCACGCGCAGGAACTGCGCCGCTCTGGCGGGCGGCGCACGGTCCTGTTCCTCGACGAAGTCCATCGCTTCAACAAGTCACAGCAGGATGCGTTCCTGCCCTTCGTCGAGGACGGCACCGTCTGCTTCATCGGCGCGACGACCGAGAATCCGTCGTTCGAGATCAACAGTGCCTTGCTCTCCCGCGCCCGCGTCTACGTGCTGCGTTCGCTGACGGCCGACGACGTGAAGCAGGTGCTCGAGCGAGCTCTCGCACGCGAGTTCACTGCGCCGGGTGAAGTCGTCGCCGCGGATGACGAAGCGCTGCTGACGATCGCCCGCGCCGCCGACGGCGATGCGCGTCGCGCGCTGAACCTGCTCGAGGTCGCCGCGGATCTTGCGCGCGCCGCGGACGGACGGATCTCCGAAGAAATCGCGGGCGAAGTGTCCGCGGGCGGCTATCGTCGCTTCGACAAGAAGGGCGAGCAGTTCTACGACCAGATCTCGGCGCTGCACAAGTCCGTGCGCGGGTCCGATCCGGACGCGGCCCTGTACTGGCTGTGCCGGATGCTCGACGGCGGTTGCGACCCGCGTTACGTCGCGCGCCGGGTGCTGCGCATGGCCTCCGAGGACATCGGCAATGCCGATCCGCGGGCGCTGACGCTCGCGCTCGAGGCGTGCGAGGCATTCGAGCGGCTCGGCAGTCCGGAGGGCGAACTCGCCATCGCGCAGGCCGTCGTGTTCATGGCATGCGTGGCCAAGAGCAATGCGGTGTACGTGGCCTTTGGCGCGGCCATGGCCGATGCGCAGGCCCACGGCACGCTCGACGTGCCGATGCACCTGCGCAATGCGCCGACGGGGCTCATGAAGGGCCTCGGTTACGGCAAGGGCTACCGGTACGCGCATGACGAGCCGGATGCCGTCGCGAAAGGCGAGAGGTATTTCCCGGACGGCATGGAGCCGGCCCGCTACTACGAGCCCGTGCCCCGCGGCCTCGAGATCAAGATCGCCGAGGCCCTCGCCCGCATCCGGGCCAAACCGCAGGGCGGGTGAGGAATCTGTACCTCTCCCGCTTGCGGGAGAGGTCGGCGAGCGTAGCGGCCGGGTGAGGGCCTTGTACCTCTCCCGCTTGCGGGAGAGGTCGGCGAGCGCAGCGGCCGGGTGAGGGCCTTGTACCTCTCCCGCTTGCGGGAGACGTCGCCGCAGGCGGGTGAGGGCGACTTTCTCGTACAATTCCGCTCCTGACACCTGACTCCGCGTTCCAAGGACCGCCGCGACCATGCTCGACAACAAGCTTCTCCGTTCCGACCCGGCAGCGGTCGCCGCCAACCTGGCCCGTCGCGGTTTCGTGCTCGACGTCGAGCGGTTCCGGTCCCTCGAAGACCGGCGCAAGGCAGCCCAGGTCGCGGCCGACGAAGTTCGCGCGGCCCGCAACGCCCACGCGAAGATCGTCGGCAAGGCGAAGGCGCAGGGCCAGGACATCACCGCGCTCGTCGCCGAAGGCGATGCGATGGCGCGCAAGCTCGAGAGCCTCGACAAGGAACTGGTGTCGGTCCAGGCAGAGTTCGACGAGCTGTGCATGGGCCTGCCCAACATGCTGCACGAGAGCGTGCCCGACGGACGCGACGAGAACTCGAACGTGGAAGTCCGTCGCTGGGGTACGCCGCGCGTGTTCGACTTCACCCCGCTCGATCACGTCGCCGTGGGCGAACAACTTTCGCTGATGGATTTCGAAGCGGCGGGCCGCATCTCGGGCGCGCGCTTCGTCGTGCTGAAGGGCGGCATCGCGCGCCTGCACCGTGCGCTGATCCAGTACATGCTCGACCTGCACACCGGCCAGCACGGTTACACGGAGATTTACGCGCCGTATCTCGTGTCCCGGCAGGCGCTCATCGGTACGGGCCAGCTGCCAAAGTTCGAGGCCGACCTGTTCCGCGTCGTGGGAGGGGAAGCCGAGTTCTTCCTGATCCCGACGGCCGAGGTGCCGGTGACGAATCTCGCGCGCGAAGCCATTCACGAGGCGAGCACGTTGCCGCGCAGGTTCGTGGCGCATACGCCGTGCTTCCGCTCGGAAGCGGGTTCGTACGGCAAGGACACGCGCGGCATGATCCGCCAGCACCAGTTCGAGAAAGTCGAACTCGTGCAGATCGTGAAGCCCGAGGATTCGTACGCGGCGCTCGAGGAACTGACAGGTCACGCGGAGAAGGTGCTGCAGGGGCTGAACCTGCCGTATCGCGTCGTCGCGCTATGTTCGGGCGACGTCGGCTTCGGCAGCGCGAAGACTTACGACATCGAGGTATGGTTGCCCGGCCAGCAGAAGTACCGCGAGATCTCGTCGTGCAGCAATTGCGAGGCGTTCCAGGCGCGTCGCATGCAGGCGCGGTGGCGGAACCCGGCGACGGGCAAGCCGGAGCCTGTGCACACCCTCAATGGGTCGGGCGTTGCCGTCGGCCGCGCGCTCGTGGCCGTGCTCGAGAACTACCAGCAGGGCGACGGCAGCGTGGCGGTGCCCGAGGTGTTGCGCAAGTACATGGGTGGCGCGGAGTCGATTAGAGTTTGAGTTTTCCGGAGAGGTGGCAGAGCGGTTGATTGCACCGGTCTTGAAAACCGGAGACCCTTAACGGGGTTCGTGGGTTCGAATCCCACCCTCTCCGCCAGATGCAGTGACGCCCCCGAAAGGGGGCGTTCTTGCATCTGGCCTGAGGGCGGACTGAGAATCCACGTAACGTGGGTTCGACCTATCCGCAGTGCGGATGGGCACGCACTCGCAGCGTCTGCGAGCGAGGGCGCCCCGGTGGAGCGAGGCGCGTGTCGCACGCGCCAGCGGTCGCAGCGCAGGCATTAGGCGTGCAGCCCATGTTGAGTCTCGTGCAAGCCGGCGAGGGTGGCGAGGTCGATCACTGGGACACCGTGGCATCGCGACAGGCCCACTTGGCGAGCCGCAACCGCCACTGGATCGCGTCGGCATTTCTTACACATTGCGGTGCCGCAACGTACAAAATGGTTCAACCTATTCGCGCAAGAGATTGATCCGCATAAGTCAAATGCCGCTGGCGCGAGAATTGCTTCCCGATTAATTCAGACCCGCGGATGCGCCGGGAAACAATAACCAAGGGGAGCGACATGAAGTCAAGGATTCTCGGATTGTTGGCAGCGGGGCTGCTGGCTGGGCCGATGGCAGCGCACGCCATCCCGGTCGCATCGCCAGGGACCGAGGGATTCCGTATCTATGTGACGAGTACGAGTCCGGTTATCGCAACCTACCAGGGTTCACTGGGAGCGTTCATCGACTCGCTGTATCTCGACGTCGGCGGCGACTTCAACGCAGCCAATGACGGCAGCCCGCTGTTCGTGACCGGGACGAGCACTGCCGGTCAGACCGTCAATCTCGGCAGCTTTGCGATCGGCACCGAGTTGATCTTCCGACTCAATGTCCGCAATCAGTTCGAGAACCCGAATGTCGTCTGGAACTACTTCACGGGACCGGGTTCTCGCAACTCGGACGGGAATGCACGGGCACGCGTTCAATCGGAATGGCTGCCGGGCACCACGCTGGTCAGCTGGGAAGACTTCTTTGATTTCAATTTCGGGGATTTGAGTTTTTCGTTCACTGGCACGTCTTCGATCAAGCCACCCACCAGCGTCCCCGAACCCGGCACGCTCGCGCTGCTGGGCCTCGGTCTCGCCGGGCTGGGCATGAGCCGCCGACGAAAGACGCATTGAGCCAGATCGAATCGGCACCACCCGGGACGCTGCGCTGCCAGCAAGTCGGCGGCGATCTTGCTTCACCGCTGCGAACCGAGTGGTGCCACCAAACTCAGCGAACCCCGGCCCCGCGCCGGGGTTCTTGCGTCACGCCGCCATAATCGACTCCGCACCCTAGTGCGGTGCTTGAGTGCGCCAGCGCCGCAGCACTGTCGACACCGGTCGCCCAATCAACTCGTAAAGACCGAGGTTGGCGTAGTGGAGTCCCTGAACGGAGGGAATCCAGACGTGGATTCCCGTGTCGGTCTGCGGGTCCACGACGACCGGTGCCGGCAGAACAGTAAAGCCTGCCGCCTCGAACTCTTCGACCGCGCGGGCCATGTGGCTGGAGTCAGTGACGAGCGCAATACGGTTGATCGGAACCTTGCGCAGAATCACCGCTGTGTGCTGCGCGTTGTCGAAGGTATCGCGCGCACCGGAATCAACCCACTGTGCGCGAATGCCGCAGGCAGCCTGCAGCGTCTCCCGCATTTTCGGCGCCTCGTAGGCCGTGCTCGTGACCAGGACCGGCAGCCCGGTGCGCCGCGCAAGCTCGGCGCCGTAGACGAGGCGCGCCCACCCGGCGTCGCCGCCCAGGATGACGATCGCACCTGCGGCGACAGGCGCGTCGGTACGGAGTTCAGGATACTTGTCGGCGAGTCGGTAGATTGCGAGTCCGATCCTAGGAGTCGCCAGCAACCAAAGGCTCAGGAGCGACAGGCTGACGAGCAGGAGGCCGAATCGCCTGTGGCGTCGAATCAGCACGACACCGACGAGGCCGAGTGCCAGCAGGCTGGCCGGCGGCAGCAGCAGCGTGTGAAGCAGGGTCTTGAGCGCGATGAGCACAGATACACCTCGTATCCAGACAAAGGCATGCTACCGGTTGCCTGATCCTGCTTCACAGCCGATTGCGGATACCGAGTCGATCGTGACCGCTGCCGCCGGTGAATCGGCGTCAAGACAGTGCTGCGTTATGTCCGCAAATGATTGTGCTGCGTGCCGCGGTGTGGTCAAAATGCTGGCAAGAACGAATCGGCACCACCCGGGACTCAGCGCTGATCGCACGCGGGACTTTGCAATGATCGCAAGTCGGCTGCAGTGTCGATTTTCCGCTGCGAACCGAGTGGTGCCACCAGATTCAGCGACCCCGGCCCGGTGCCGGGGTTTCTGTTCCTGGGGGTCGTGCCGCCTCTTGTTGGTCGAGTTGCACTCGAGTTGCGAACTCGCCGAAATCTCGGTAATTCGCTGATTGAGCGGCGGTGCCGATCCAGCCGGACGCGCGGGGATGCGACGGCATCGGTGGGCGTACTTGCAGTTGTCCCGTCTGGCCGCAGTCACGGCAGCGCATCCTGAGCGGCAGGCGCAGCGACCCTTTGCCCTGGGCAACCATGCTCGCGAGCGGCAGCACATGCCATCGGTCGCAGCGCAGGCAATAGGCATGCAGTTCGTGCCGATGCTCGAAAAGGCCTCCCAGGGTACCCAGGTCGATCATTGCCCGAGACTACAGTCGCGGCAGGCTCAGGGCATGACCCCGTGCCGCAAGAGCGGTCCATTACGTCTGTGGATACGTCTGTGGAGACCCGCTCGACGATGACGATGGCATCGGCGGCATCACGAGGCGCCCGGTACCGCATCGAAGGCGATGGTCATGCGCGGTGTGTCGCCGGTGATCGGCGTCGTGCCGTGCCACATATAGGATGGAAACAGCACGAGCCGCCCTGGCTGCGGCTGCACGAAACGCTCCGCGGTCGCGCCCGGCACCGGGAAGCGCGGCTCGCCGAACTTGATCCAGCCGCTGCGCAGGGTCGTGTCGGACACTTCGGGCGGGACGCTTACGTAATACGCGGAGCTGATCCAGCCTTCCGGGTGGACGTGATTCACGTGGTACCCACCCCGACGCAGGCGTACCGACCAGCACCCCACGAGGCGCGTGTCGCCACGATTGCGCGCGCGAAGCGGGTGCGCGGGATCGAATCCCATTTTTGCCCGGTACGCCGCGATGGGCACGGCGAGTGCGCCTATGAACGCCTGGATCACTGGATCGGGATCTGCCAGCAGGCTGCGCGCCGTCTGTGTACCGCCGCGCAGGCTCTGGTCGAGCGGGTGGGTCTCGAAGCGGTGACGGGCCTCGAGTGCCGGGATCAGGTCGGCGTGGAACGCCTCTATGCTCGACCACCCGGCGGGCGGTTCGAGGTCGTAAGGGCGCACGAACGCGTCGTAGTCGTACAGCTGCGCGTACTCCGGATTACCGAGCAATCGCGCCGCCGTCGCGCGATATGCGAGCCAGCCCTGGTTCAACGGCGCACGTCCCTGCTCGCGCTCGATGATCGGCCAGGCTTCGTCGGCCGCGCCGGACGCCAGCAGGATCGAGACGAAGGGATCGGCCACGGAGGTGTCTGCGGACGCCGCGGCAAACGCCTCGCGCGCAAGCGGCAGCGCCTCGTCCACGCGTTCCATGCCGTGCAGTGTCGTGGCCAGGGCGATGAGGACCTGCGGGGCGCGCCCGCCGGGCCCGTGCAGCAGCGGCCGCAAAGTGCGTTCCGCCTCGTCGGGGTTGCCGCCACGGCGCAGCACGTCGGCGTAGGTCAGGTGCAGGCGGAGGTCCTGCGGGAGCGCGATGGCGGCATTGCGCAGCGTGCGCGCGAAGTCCCGGTCGCCGCGCATGTGCCGGATCTTCGCCAGCTGGACGTGGCTTTCGACGTCGCCTGATACGGCCTTCGTCGCGTTCTCGAATGATTGCTCGGCCTCGTCGAAGCGGCCGAGATCGAACAGGGCCCGCCCGCGATTGAAATCGAGTTCGCGCCCGCGCAAGCCGGCGGCGGCCGCGCGGTCGAGCTCGGCCAGGGACTCCTCTGCGCGCTCGAGCTGCATCAGCAGCGCGCCGAGGTTGTGCCGCGCAACGAGGTCGTTGGGCGCGAGGGTCAGGGCCGCGCGGTACGTCGCTTCAGCCTCCGGGTTGCGGCCCTGCCCGCGTAAGGAGACGCCGAGCGCGGTATGCGCATCCGCATCCTTCGCGTTAGCCGCGATCAATCTGCGCGCCTCGGTCTCGGCAGCTGCGTGTCGACCAGTCTGGTTCAGCAGTCCAATCAGGCCGAGCCGGGCAGGGCGGAAGGACGCATCGATGGCGAGCGCCGCGCGGAACGCAGCCTCGGATTCGGCGATGCGGCCGCGCGCGCGCAGGAGGTTCGCGAAGTTGTGCCGGAAGTCCGCGCGCCTCGGTGAAAGATCGACGCTCGCTTGCAGGAGCTGCTCGGCCGCTTCGAGGTTCCCGGACTGCTTGCGCACGAGCCCGAGCATGTGCGTTGCGTCGCCATCGCCAGGCGCGGCCCGCAGCAGCTGCAGGCAGATCGCTTCCGCCGCCTGGAGCTGGCCGCGGCGCATCAGGTCCTGGGCGCGGGCGAGTTCGCGTGCACTGCTCATGCACGCAATCTAGCACCGCCGCCCAGCGCCCGGCAGTCGCGCAAGCCGGGAGCGTCCAGGGCGATCAGGCGCCGTGATACTTGCGCCAGGTCGGCAACTTCTCCGGCCAATCGGCGGCCGCGGGCGTGTCGTACGCGCGATTGCGCTTGCCGATGCCGGGGCCGAACGCATCGAGGTACTCGGCGGTCGGCACGTAGTACATGAACGCCAGCGACCGGCTGCGGAATTTCCAGCGCCCCTCGTGCCGCTGGTACTCGTCCTCGTAGCGAATCGCTGCGAGCATGGGTTGGTTCTTGCGGTTCATCTCCGCATGCGCGAGCACCAGGCCGCTTGCACGGTCGCAGTCCGCCTCATCAAAGGTCAGGACCCGATCGTGGGTGAAGTGGTTGCTCGGCCCCAGCACCTGGAAGCGGCCGCGGAACATCTCGACGGCGGCGTCGCGTCCGACGGTATTCATCACGCCGTCGGCAGACCGCACCACGAAGTCCGGCGTGAACAGGTCCGGCATGGCGTCCAGGTCACGGTTGTCCATGACGAGGCAGTAGCGCGCGATGAGCTCGTGGATCTCCTCGCGGTCTTCGAGGCGGCGGATGCGGCGTTCGAGCGCGGCAGGTTCAGCCATGACAGGTCCTATTGCGTTGCAGCACGGCAGATTCGGAAGGCGTACCGGTCCGGACTCTAGTGGGCCGATCGACAAAAAGAAACAGGACAGTCTGTTTTTTTCAGTCGCTCCGACGTAATCTTCAGCCTGCGAGGGGAGTACACATGGCGAAAGCAAAGCAGCGACGATCAAAGGCCGTTGGCGGCCGTTCCCGTGCCCGGAAGGCGCCGGCGAAACGCAGCCAGGCTGCGAAGAAACCCGTGCGGGCGCCGGCGAAGGCGAAGCGCAAGAAGCCGGTCGCTCCCCGGGCTGCGGTTCGCCGCGCCAGCGTCCCGCGCAAGGTTCCGAGAAACTTCTTCGAACCGTACGCGGGCGAGGACCTGGCGCGCGCGCGCATCCTCGTCACGACGATCGGCGATGTCCTGCTCACCGCAGCCGATCGCTACCCCGACACGCTGGCGCTGGTTTTCCCGGACCAGTCGCTTACGTACGCCGAACTCGCCCAGCGTGCGCTGCGCCGCGCGCGCAGCCTGCAGGCCCTGGGCGTGAAGCCCAAGGATCACGTCGGCATCCTGATGCACACGTGCGCCGAGTTCATGGAGATCCTGTTCGCGGTGTCCTTCTGCGGCGCAGTCATCGTGCCCATCAACGCGCGCTACAAGGCGAGCGAGCTCGCGTACGTCATCGAGAACGGCGACCTCGTCACGGTCATCACCACCGACGCCGTGGCCGATTCGGTCAATTTCGTCGAGCGCCTTGGCACCGCGTTGCCCGAGCTGCACCGGAACAGGCATCCGCTGGCGCTCAAGGTGGCCGCCGCGCCGAAGCTGCGCAACATCGTGCTGCTGGGCAGCTCGCATGCGCCGGGCTTCGTCTCCGAAAAGGACTTCATGGAGGCGGGCGAATCGCACGCCGAGCTGCAGGTGCACGAGACCCGCCTGCGGGTCCGCGTGCGCGACATCGGCCTCATGCTGTACACCTCGGGCACGACTGCCAATCCGAAAGGCTGCCTGATCACGCACGAAGCGATGGTCCGCAACAGCATCGCGCTCGGGCGGCACCGCTATCGCCTGACGCACGCAGACCGCATGTGGTCGCCGCTGCCGATGTTCCACATCGCAGCAGTGCTGCCGATGCTGGCGATCTTCGACGTCGGTGGCACGTACCTGACGATGGGGTACTTCGATCCGGGTGTCGCGCTGAAGATGCTCGAGAAGTACGAGGTCACGGCGCTGTACCCGAGCTTCGTGACGATCATGCAGGGGCTCATCTACCACCCGACGTTTCCCGACACGGACCTCTCGCGCGTGAAGCTGATGAACAGCAACTTCGCCGTGCAGCCGCCGGGTGTCGCCGAGCCGATCATGAAGGCGATGCCGCAGGCGCTGCAGGTCGGCAGCTTCGGCATGACCGAGGCCGCTGGCACGGTGTGCACGGGCGCCTGGGACGAACCGGAGTCGCAGCGCATCACGCGACTCGGACGGCCGCTGCCGGGCCTGGAACTGCGCATCATCAACCCGGAGACCGGCGAGGACGTGAAGACCGGCCTGCGCGGCGAGGTGCTGGTGCGCGGCTACTCGCTGTTCGAGGGCTACTACAAGGACGCGGAGAAGACGGCACAGGCGCTCGATCGCGGAGGCTGGTTCCACACCGGCGACATCGGCTCGCTGGACGACAACGGCACCGTCATGTTCCACGGCCGCTTCAAGGACATGCTCAAGGTCGGCGGCGAGAACGTCGCCGCCGCCGAGATCGAAGGACTGCTGGGCCGGCATCCCGCAGTGAAGCTCGCACAGGTGGTCGGCATCCCGGACGCCAAGTACGTCGAGGTGCCCGCGGCGTTCGTCGAACTGAAGCCGGGCGAGAAGGCCAGCGACAAGGAGCTGATCGACTTCTGCCGCAAGGAGATCGCGAGCTTCAAGGTGCCGCGGCACGTGCGGTTCGTGACGGAGTGGCCGATGTCGAGCAGCAAGATCCAGAAGTTCCGGCTGCGCGTCGCGCTCGTCCAGGAACTGGGGCTGGAGTAGGCGATGGCCGCAAACTTCGGGCCGGTCATGCAGCTCGGTTTCGTGGTGCCCGATCTCGAGCACGGCATGCGGCACTGGCTCGACAAGGTGGGCATCGGGCCGTTCTTCGTCCTCGAGCACGTGAAGTTCGCGCAGGTCGTGTACAAGGGCAAGCCGTCCGGCATCGACATGTCCGTGGCCATCGCGCAGTGGGGCGAGGTGCAGGTCGAACTCATCCAGCAGTTCAACGACGCGCCTTCGATCTACAGCGAGTTCACCGGCCGCGACAAAGGCGGCCTGCAGCACGTGGGCGTCATGACGAACTCGGTCGCGGACGACCTCGTGCGCCTCGGAAAGCTTGGAATCGAGGCCGTGCAGCAGGGCCACACGGGCACCGGCATCCGCTTTGCCTACCTCGATACCGACGACCACCCGGGCGCCATGATCGAGCTGATCGAAGCGGGTCCCGCCATCACGGGATTCTTCCAGATGGTGAAGGACGCAGCGCGGGACTGGGACGGCAGCGAGCCGATCCGCCGCATGCGCTGAGCCCGGCGATTCGAACCATTTTTCGTTGAAGGTGATTGCGATGCGCAGGTCTTCCTTAGCCTTGTTCTTGCTCTCCGCGTTGCTGCTGGCGGGCGCGGAATCGTCGTTCGCGGCCAAGACGGCGGAAGAGGAAGCCGCGGAAATGGCGGCCTTCAAGGACGCGATGGTCGTCAAGGACAAGGACGCCAAAGCCGTCGATCGGGAAACGCTGCCGGGTGCCGACCACTATCGGCGCTACTGCGCCGTCTGCCACGAGGGCCAGGTGCAGAAGGCGCCGAGCAAGACGTTCCTGGAGATGATGCCCGCGGATGCCATCTACGCGGCGCTGACCGACGGCATCATGAGGCAGAAGGCGAAGAAGCTCACCGCCGGCCAGAAGCGCGAACTTGCGGAATACCTTTCGAGCGAGTCATTGGCCGGTGGGACGCTGCCCATCGCTCCGCGCTGCACCGGTGACGCCGCGCGCTTCGACACGAGCCTGCCGCCGGTCGTCTCGGGCTGGGGCTTCGATGCTGCCAACACCCGGCACATCGCCGCCGAGACTGCCGGGATTGCGCCGTCCGACGTGCCGCGGCTGAAACTCAAATGGGCGTTCCAGTATCCGGGCGCGTTGCGCGCGCGGTCCCAGCCGACGTTTGCGTTCGGTGCCCTCTTCGTCGGCAGCCAGAACGGCACCGTGTACGCGCTCGACGAGAAGACGGGCTGTATCCGCTGGACGTTCCGCGCCACGGCGGAAGTGCGCACGCCCGTCGTCGTTGCGGCGGCGCCGGCTGGCGGCGGCAAGCCCATGGCCTACTTCGGCGACCTGATCGGCCGCGTCTACGGGGTCAATGCCCTGACGGGCGCGCTGGTGTGGAAGCACAAGGCCGACGATCACCCCAGCGCGACGATCACCGGCTCGCCCGCATATCACGACGGCCGGGTGTACGTGCCGGTGTCTTCGCTCGAGGAAGCCACCGCGGATCCGACCTATGCCTGCTGCACGTTCCGCGGCTCGGTCGTCGCGTACGAGGCCGCGACGGGCAAGGTCGCCTGGAAGACGTACACCATCGCCGACAAGCCGAAGAAGACCGGCCAGACGAAGACGGGTGTCGCGATGTATGCGCCCTCCGGTGCGCCGATCTGGAGTCCGGTGACCATCGACGCGAAGCGCGGGGTCGTGTACGCGACGACCGGCAACAACTACTCGGCGCCCGGCGAGAACCACAGTGACGCGGTGCTCGCCTTCGACCTCGCGACGGGAAAGATCCGATGGGCGCTGCAGTCGTTCGCGAACGATACGTGGAACGTGAGCTGCATGCTCGGCGGCCTCAACTGCCCGGAGCCGCCCGGCCCGGACTACGACATGGGCGCGGGCGTGATCCTCGCGAAAACCGCGTCGGGCCAGGAAGTGCTGCTCGCGGGCCGCAAGGACGGCACCGCGCTCGCAATCGACCCGGACAGGCACGACAAGCTGCTCTGGGAGAACAAGCTCGGGCGCGGCAGCATCCAGGGCGGCATCCAGTGGGGGATGGCTTTCGACGGCACGCGCCTGTACGTGCCGATGGCGGACATGGCCAACGATCGCGACCAGGCCGTGCGCACGGATCCACCGCGTCCCGGACTCAATGCCGTCGACCCGGTCACCGGCAAGCTGCTGTGGTCCGTGCCGGCCGACGACATCTGCAACGGCGAGCAGTTCTGCGACCCGGGCATCCTCGCGGCCGTCACGTCGATTCCCGGCGTGGTGTTCGGCGGGCACATGGACGGCCGGCTCCAGGCGTACGACTCGGCCACGGGAAAGATCGTCTGGAAGTACGACACACGGCAGGAAGTGACGACTCTGTCCGGCACCAGGGGTCACGGCGGCTCGATGGGCAGCAATGGCCCGGTGGTGCACAACGGTGTCCTGTACGTGAACTCCGGCTACGGCATCTACTGGCACCTGCCGGGTAACGTGCTGCTGGCGTTCTCGGTCGACGGCAAGTAGGCGATGACGTGACCGCGCTCGGCACGCTCAAGCCGGTCCAGGTCGCGTATCACGTGCCGGATCCGGAAGTGGCGGCGCAGCAGTTCGCGCGGCAGTTCGGCTGGGGCCCGTTCCACCTGATGGAACACATTGCGCTCGAGCGGAGCTTCTATCGCGGCCGGCCCGAATCGTTCGACCACAGTTCTGCGTACGGGCAGGCCGGCGACGTGATGGTCGAGTTGATTACGCAGCACGGCGACGGTCCGTCGGCATTGCGCGACATGTACGCACCGCACGAGACCGGCATTCATCACGTGGCGTATTTCGTGCCGGACCTGCAAGCCGCACTCGACGAATTCCGTGGCCGCGGTGCGGCCATCGCGCTCGACGCGCGCACATCCACCGGGGTCGAATTCGCGATGGTCGACCAGGTCGAGCTTCTCGGGCACATGCTCGAGTTCTACCAGCCCGGCGACGACCTGCGCCGGTTCTACGCCTACGTGCGCAAGTCCGCCGAGGGTTGGGACGGCTCGCGCCCACTGCGCCGCCTGCGCGGCTGAGATTCGATCGAGGTACACAGATGGCAAGACTGGACGGCAAGGTGGCGGTGATCCTCGGCGCGGCGGCCCGCGACAACATGGGTCAGGTGATGGCGCGCCTCTTCGCGAGAGAAGGCGCGAAGGTGGTCGTCGGTGGCCGTCACGAGGATGAGCTGCGCAGGATCGCGGCGGAAGTCGGCGGGTGCTACGCGCTCTGCGACATCACGAAGAAGTCCGACCTCGAGGGCTTGTACAAGACCGCCGTGGACGCCTACGGCAAGGTCGACGTTGCCGTGAACTGCACCGGTTGGGGTCTCATGGCGAAGCTGCTCGAGACCACGGAGGAGCAGATCGACAAGCTCACCGCGCTGCAGTTCAAGGGTCCGTACTTCTTCCTGCAGGTGTTCGTGGGCGGCATGGCCGCGACGGGCGGGGGCTCGGTCATCCAGGTCTCCTCGGCGTCCGCGCACGCGCTGCTCTACAACCACGCGGCCTACATCGGCACGAAGGCGGGCAGCGAGGCGCTGGTGCGCTGCTTCGCGAACGAGTTCGGCTCGAAAGGCGTGCGCGTCAATGCCATCGCGCCGGGCCTGACCGGGACGCCGATGACGGATGCGGAGATGAAGATGCCCGGGCTTCAGGAAGCGTTCCTGAAGGAGTATCCACTCGGCCGCATCGGCACGACGCAGGACATCGCGGACGCGGCGCTCTGGCTCGCAGGCGACGAGTGCTTCATGACCGGCCAGACGCTGCAGGTCAATGGCGGACTGACGCTGCGGCGTAATCCGACGCCCCGCGAGATCAACGCCAGCATGCGCGAGAAGGCTGCGAAGGGCGCATGATCCGGGCGCAATCCGGTCGATTGCGAGTCGAGGCGAATCGCCCATGATCATCGATGCCTGGGCCCAGCACCCGACGGAGCGCCACCTCGCGCATCCGATGTTCGAATCGCTGCGCCGCTGGACGCGTGCCGAGTCCGGTGGCATGGCCGGCCCGGCCGGCGAGTGGCCGGTGTCCGTCACGCTGGGCGCAATGGATCACGGCGGCATCACGCGCAGCCTCATCAGCGCCTGGTGGGGCCCTCACGGCCCGCTGATCTCCAACGACGAAGTCGCCCGGTTCGTGGGCGAGTCGCAGGGCCGGCTGGTGGGTGTCGGCTCCGTCGACATTTCACGGCCCCGCGATGCGGTGCGCGAGGTGCGCCGCTGCGTGCGCGAGCTCGGCTTCAAGGCCATCCGAGTGCTGCCGTGGCTCTGGGAGCAACCGCCCACGCACCCGCGGTTCTATCCCGTCTTCAACGAGTGCTGCGACCTCGGGGTGCCGTTCTGCACGCAGGTCGGGCACACGGGCCCCTTGATGCCCTCGGAAGTCGGCCGGCCGATTCCCTACATCGACCAGGTCGCGCTCGACTTTCCGGAACTCGTCATCGTGTGCGGGCACATCGGCTACCCATGGACCGAGGAGATGATCGCGGTCGCGACGAAGCACAGCAACGTCTTCATCGACACCTCGGCTTACACGGTGCGGCGGTACCCGCCGAATCTCGTCGCCTACCTCAAGGCCCACGGTCGGGAGAAAGTCCTGTTCGGGACGAATTGGCCCATGATTGCGCCGGCCAAGGCGCTCGAGGGGCTCGGGGAACTCGGTCTCGATGAACGGACGCGCGAAGCGTTCCTGGCCGGCAATGCGACGAGGGTGTTCCGGCTCGATGGGGCCGGGTGAGTTGGCGCTGCACGCAACAAGGCCCGGCGCCCCAGGGAACGCCGGGCCCGTGCAGGATCGATGATTACTTGATCTGTCCGCGAATCTCGCCGAGCCGATAGTCGCCCGGCCCGGAATTCGGCGGATCCTGCCCGTCGTTGGTGTGCACGTTCGTGTACACCTTGCCGGATTTCAGCTCGTCGATCAGGTCGGCAATGCTGCTGCCACCCATCGGACCGAGCAGGTCGGCGGCAGTGATCGTCCCTTCGGCCAGCACGCCGGTGAACGGGCCTTTCCTGGCGCCTTCGCCCGACTTCGGGAAGAGCTTGACCACCAGCGGGCCGTTGGCGTCGGCCGGGCCGAGATGGATGTCCGCTCCCGCGGGGTTGCTGATGTCCGCCACCGTGAGCTTGTAGCTGATCGACTTGCCGTCCGCGCCGACGGTCAGGTCCAGCGTTCCGGTTGCCTTCGTGTTCACCGCTTCGGGCTGCTGGCCGGCGCCCGTGAGGTTGGCCGAAAACGTCGTGTCAGCCGCCTGCGTCGAGACTGCGGCGAGTGCGAGGGCAGCCGCGGCCAGGGGAATCAGCGCGCGTCGGATCGTGAACATGTTGGCTCCAGTATGAGTCAGGCTTCGCATGCGGCGGCCGGCGCGAACGCAGGCCACCGGGATTGAGTCTAGTTCACGCCCGGACGCACCAAAGCAAAATACGTAGTTTCGGAAGAGGCGTCGCGCAGCCGCGTCTCAGGCGGTGACTCGATGCCGCAACGCTGAAATCTGCGCCCGGAGCGTCGCCACGACCGGGTCAGTCGCCGGGTCGAAGCCCCGGTCACGCAGGCGACGCTTGCGGAAGGCCAGCTCGTTCTGGCAGTTCACGATCGCCGAGGAGACCTTGCGGTTGCGGCCGTCGATGCGCCGGGTGCGGTACGTGCGATCGGCCTGCATCGCCGCGTATTCATCGCGGCGTCACGCACTGCCCGACCTCGTCGGCGAGTTCCTCGCAGATCACCTTGCGCTCTGCCTTGCCGCTGCGCCGGATGATCCAGGCGAGCAGCGCGACGAACGGCAGGAAGATCACGAGGTTCGATATGCTCGCAGAAACGAGCGCGTCCATCAGCCCCACGGACGGTGGCGCCACGCTCTCCGTCGGGGGCGGCTCGCCGGTCTGCGATGCGGCGTAGGTGAAGACCAGCGGCAAGGCGTTGTTCCAGGCATGTGCAAGCATCGCGAGCAGGTAGCCGGCGAGCGGTGCGAGGTACCGGACCAGCCGATTGCGCGTAGCGCGCGCAAGACCCAGCGACGCGCCGAAGATGCCCGAGAACATCGCGTGACCGGCGAGCCCGAGCCAGGCGTAGCGCGAGCCGAGCTGGAATCCGTACGAGGCTTCGCCGAACTGCACGAAGTTCTGCTGCACGTAGAGCGCCGACTCGAACCAGTTGAAGCCCGCTCCTACCAGTGCGCCGTAGATGAATCCGTCGCGAACGTTGTCGAACTCCGCGCGCATGAGCCGGAAGAGCAGCACGATCCCGAGGCCCTTCGTGGCTTCCTCGACGATCGGTGCGGCCAACGGAGCGCCGATCATCAAGGATGCGTCGGGCCCGAGCATTTCCTTCAGGGCCGCGTTGTCTTCCAGCCAGGCCCCGACGGCGAAGATGACGGCGGTGTTCGCGGGGAGGGCGAGCGTGGTCGCGATCAACCCGCCCCAGAGGAAGGCGGCCGCGAACAACCAGGGCGATTCACGCTCGCGCCGATCGAGGTACCAGAGGATCAGGATGGGAAAGGCCGCCAGCAGCGTGGACAGGGCCAGCGCCGAAAGGAATACGTGCGCAGCGTCCGGACCCGAGCCGCCGACGACCGCAAGGATGATTACGGCGGCAAGCAACAGCAGGATGGCAATGGCGATCGTGAACCGGCGGGCCACGTGCGGCCGCCGCAGCGGCGATGCCAACGCGATGGTCGAGGCGTCGTACATGCGGTCTCCCCTGGCGAATGATCTTCTTTTGGGAGCAGCCTTCCCGCTCCGGCAGATAGCACGACGATGGACGAGGCCGGAATCGACTGCCGCAGATCAGCGACGAGCCGGCGGCGCCCCGGAGTACAGGTCGATGACGCGCTCGATCGCTGCCTGGCACACGCGACAGAACGGCACGTCGTCGCGAGTGAACATCACGCAGTCGAGCTGCGGACGGTAGTATGCCTGCGCATCGTAATTGGCACCCTGGAAAGCGCCCACCGCATGCGCGTGCTCGGCCGAGCGGAACAGCGAGGTCGTGTAGGCCTGTTCTTCGCGAAACAGCGCATCCATGTCGGTTTCGGGGCGCCGCTCGGCGCGGATCTGCTTGCGGCGCGCCTGGAAGTCGCGCTGGTGCTGCTCGAAGTCGGCCTTCGGCCACGGCGTGGGCACCGGTGTGCTGGCCGCCATCAGCTGCCGCCACTTCACGTGTTCGCGGTCGAGCAGCGCCGTGACGTTCGGTTCCCAGGGTTCGACGATCCTCGTGGCCGGCGCGTACGCCACCGGCGAGGTGTAGTACTCGTCGGCGAGCGCTGCGAAATGGTGGCCGAATTCGTGCACGAAAATGTAATCGGCCCAGGCGCTGTCGACGGCGACGGTCGCGAAGGCGCCGTAGATGCCGCCGCCGCCGTAAGTCTTGCCGTTCGCGAGGATCTCCAGCATCTCGTACGGCGCCCAGGCCGCCACGTCGCGCAGCGCGCGATTGTCGAACGTGAGGATGTAGCGCTCGGAGCCGAATGCGTCGTAAGCGGCGCCGACGGGCGTGCGGTGTTGAATGCCCGTGGACGGGCGGGAGATGCCCGACTCGGCGGAGGGCGGGCACAGGCCCCAGACATTGAAATCGCGGCGGCGTGAAGCAAACGGTTCGTGGCTGAACAACTGCGCCGTCAGGCGGCGGGCGTCGTGCGCAAACTTCGGGCCGCATTCCGCGGCCGTGTACCCGTCCCCGAGCAGGAGCAAGTCCACCTTGTCGGCGGGCTCGCCATGGCGCTCGATCTCGATGAGATGCTGCGCGGGCGGCGCCGTGCGATCGACGAACATGTCCGCCGGATCCACGGTCGCCGTCCAGACCGGCTGGAACACCTGCTGCGCATCGCGTTTGAAGACTGTGACGGCCGCCGGACCTGCCGGTACCGGGAACCGGAGCGACTCGTGGAAGGTGCGTGACGAACTTGCCGCTTCGGGCGTGGTCACCCACTCGGCGTAGATCGAGGAGTAGCCGCGCGAGTAGAGCAGCGCGCCCTTCAGGTCGCGAACCTCGAAACGGTAGCCGCCGAGGTTCAGGTCGTCGGCCGTGCGCGCGAGGTTTCCGGGCCACGGCAACGGTTCGATACGGATCGCGTCGACGGCGAACACTTCGGCGCCGCGCCCGCTGGTATGGAAGTAATCGATCCGCATGGTGCGCGGTTGCGCGGCGGCGGCAACGGCGCCCGCGGCGGCCACTGCCGCGACGGCCACTGCCGCGACGGCAAGAAACGAAAGCAGGACGCGCTTCACGTCATCTGCGCTTTATCTGCGCTTTTTCGCGGTCCGCGGCTTTGCCGTGGCCGGCGCGGTGCGGTTGCGCGCCGACTTGCGCGTGCGCCTGCGCATGTTCAGCCGGGCGAGGGAGCGCTGTTCGCTTGCCTGGATCGCCGACTCGACCTGCCGCAATTGCGTGACGAAGAGCTGCGCGACGCGTGAGAGCGCGCGCTTGCGCGGATAGAACAGGCCATAGCTCAGGTGCATCCATGGCGCGTCGTAGCGGATCAGCGCCAGCCGCTTGGCTCTCACGTCGGCCTCGATGGCGGACAGAGGGGCGATGCCGATGGCGTCCCCGCTCAGTACGACGTTGCGCGCGACCGCGAACGAATCGAGCATCACGCCCGGCGTGAGATCGCCGGTGTCGCGGTCCACCTTGGCATTCGGCACGGACTTCGACACGTGCACGGCGATCCGCTGCGGGAGCCGCGGCGCGACCAGCGGGAAGACCAGGATGGTCTCCAGGGAGAACTCCTTGGCGGAGGTGAGCGGGTGGCCTTCGCGCACGAAGAAGAACACGCGGTGCTCGGCGACCGGTTCGATGGCGAGCCGCGTCGGGTGGCGCTCGGCGGCCGCCGTGTCGGCAATGGCGAACTCGAGCCTGTTCGCCATCACGTCCCTGGACAGATTCTCGAAGTCCCCGAGCACCGTGTGCACGCGCAGGCGGGAATTCGCTGACGCCATGCGCCCGAGTGCCGCGCCGAGGGGCAGTTCCGCGGCGAACATGTCGGTGCCGAAGTGCAGTTCGGGGGACTGCAGTCCCGCCAGTTCCTCGAGATCCCGGGTCAGGTCGCGGGCCTGCGAGAAGATCCGGCTGGCATGATCGATGACCAGGCGTCCGGCTTCGCCAGGCTTGAGGGCCTTGGCGGCCGTGTCCATCAGCTTGAATCCAAGGGTCGATTCGAGCGTTTCCACACGCTTCTTGAGGGCGTCCGGCCCCAGTCCGAGGGCCTTGGCTGCCCGCGCGAGGTCGCCGGCCGGAATGAGCGACAGGATGTCGAGCAGGCTCGGTGTCTTCGCCATGATGGGAACCTAGCAGACGGCAGGGCGGCTGCACAGACCGGACAGTCCGGACAGCTGGAATGCGGCGCAAGCGCATGAGCCGGTATGATGCCCGGATGGCCTCCCGACTGATTTCCCGGCGCGACCTCGAGTTCCTGCTTTACGAATGGCTCGACGTCCCCTCGTTCTGCGACCGGCCGCGGTTCGCGGACCACAGCCGCGAGACCTTCGACGCAACCCTCGACACCGCCGAGCGGCTCGCCACCGAGCGCTACCTGCCGCACCGGCGCAAGTCGGATACGCACGAACCCGAGTTCGACGGTGAGCGCGTCACGGTGATCCCGGAAGTGCCTGAGGCAGTGCGGGCCTACGCCGAGGCGGGCCTGCTCTCGGCGACCCATGACTACGACTTCGGCGGCATGCAGTTGCCGCACTCGGTGGACAAGGCGTGTTTCGCCTACTTTGCCGCGGCGAACGTGGCGACCGCCGGCTACTCGATGCTGACGGTGGGCAACGCGAACCTGCTCCTGGCGCATGGCTCCAAGGCGCAGATCGACGCTTTCGTGAGGCCGATGCTGGCCGGGCGGTTCACCGGCACGATGTGCCTCTCGGAGCCGCAGGCCGGTTCCTCGCTCGCCGACGTCGTCACGCGCGCCGAGCCCGATGGCGACTCGCCGCTCGGCCCTCGCTTCCGGCTGTCCGGCAACAAGATGTGGATCTCCGGCGGTGAACACGAGATCTGCGAAAACATCGTGCACCTGGTGCTGGCGCGCATCCCGGGCAGCCCGCCCGGCGTGAAGGGCATTTCGCTGTTCATCGTGCCGCGAAGCGTCGTCTCGCCGGAAGGCGAGGTCGGCGAGCGCAACGACGTCTCGCTCGCCGGCCTCAACCACAAGATGGGGTATCGCGGTACGGTCAACACGCTGCTGAATTTCGGTGAAGGCCGGCGCAAGCCCGAGGGGCGTGCCGGCGCGATCGGCTACCTGGTGGGCCAGCCGAACCAGGGCCTCCCATACATGTTCCACATGATGAACGAGGCGCGCATCACGGTCGGGCTCGGCGCCGTGGCACTCGGGTACGCGGGGTATCTCGAATCCCTGGAGTACGCTCGCAACCGGCCGCAGGGCCGGTCGCTCGGCGCGAAGGACCCGTCGTCGCCCCAGGTTCCGATCATCGAGCACGCCGACGTGCGTCGCATGCTGCTCGCGCAGAAGGCCTATGCCGAGGGCGGCCTCGCGCTCACGCTGTATTGCGCGCGTCTCGTCGACGAAGAACACACGGCCGAATCGGCGGATGCGCGGGCGGCCGCCCACTTGCTACTCGAGATCCTGACGCCCATCGCGAAATCATGGCCATCGCAGTGGTGCCTCGCAGCCAACGACCTGGCCATCCAGGTGCACGGCGGCTACGGCTACACGCGCGACTACCCGGTCGAACAGTTCTACCGCGACAACCGGCTCAACCCGATCCACGAGGGTACGCACGGCATCCAGGGGCTCGACCTGCTCGGCCGCAAGGTGACCATGAACGGTGGTGCGGCCTTCGCCGAACTGGCCAGGGTCTTGCGGGCGACCATTGCCCGGGCGAGGGCTTCGGGCGACTCGGCTCTTGCGGATCACGCGGCAGCCCTCGAGCATGCCGTCGGGCGCATCGCCGAGACCACCCGCGGCCTGCACGCATCAGGCGATCCGGCACTCGCGCTCGCCAACGCATCGATCTATCTCGAAGCGTTCGGCCACGCCGTCGTCGCCTGGGTCTGGCTCGAGCAGGCCTGCGCAGCGCACGGCAGATCTGGCGCGTTCTACGACGGCAAGCGCCGGGCGGCACAGTATTTCTTCCGCTACGAATTGCCGCGCATCCACCCGCAACTCGATCTGCTTGCCCGCCTCGACACGACGACGTTGTCGATGCAGGACGACTGGTTCTGAGGATTCGACGAGCCACGCATGCCGCGATCCATTTTCATCACGGGCGCATCGGCGGGTATCGGCGAGGCCGTGTCACTCGAGTTCGCGAAGCGCGGCTACGCGGTCGCCGTCGCGGCGCGCCGGCTCGACAAGCTCGAGGCGCTGGCGGCGCGGCTCACCGCGGCCGGCGCCGCGCGTGTGCTGCCCATCGAACTCGACGTTGCGGATTTCGCCGCCGTGCAACCCGCGCTCGAGCGCGCGGCGAGCGAATTCGGCCGCCTCGATATCGTCGTGGCCAATGCCGGCGTGGCGGCCGTCACACCGGTCGGCAAGGGAAAATTCCCGCAGGTGCGGCAGACGCTCGAGATCAACCTGCTCGGCGCCATCGCCACGATCGAGGCCGCGGTGCCGATCCTGCGCAGGCAAGGCGGTGGCCAGGTGGTCGGCGTCACTTCGATGGCCGCCTGGCGCGGGCTGTCCGGGTTCGGCGCCTACAGCGCCTCCAAGGCCGGACTGCACCGTTACCTGCAGTCGCTCCGTGCCGAGGTGCGCGGCGAACCGATCGTCGTGACCGAGTTGTCGCCGGGCTTCATCGACACGGAGATCAACCGCGGGCTCGGAAGCCGGCCTTTCGTGATCCCCGCGGCGAAGGGCGGGGCGCTGATGGCGAGCATGATCGAGCGGCAGGTTGGCTTTCGAACCGTGCCCGTGCTGCCCTGGAGCCTGGCCGGCCCGCTGCTGAAGGTTCTCCCGACCGCCTGGTTCGCGCCTCGCAGGCGTGCTGGCCACGGCCAGGGCAAGCGTCCAAAGTCCTGAGTCTCCCCTGGAGTCCGTTGCCGATGACTGACCTGTCTCCCACCACGCGCCCGGTCGCTCCGCAGCATGCCTTTGACGTCGAACGGTTCGCAGCGTGGCTGCGCGTGAACGTGCAGCCCGATGCAGCCGAGGTGCAGGTGGCGCAGTTCAAGGGCGGGCAGTCGAATCCGACCTATCTCATCACCGCCGGTCAGGCGCGGTACGTGCTCCGACGCAAGCCGCCCGGCAAGCTGTTGCCCTCGGCGCACGCAGTGGAGCGTGAGTACCGCGTGATCAGTGCACTGGCGGGCAGCGACGTGCCCGTGCCGCGCACGTTCGCGCTGTGCGAGGACGAGACGGTCATCGGCACGGCCTTCTACCTGATGGATTACGTGGCTGGGCGCGTCTTCTGGGACCCGCAATTGCCCGGCATGAAACCGACCGAGCGTCGCGCCATCCACGAGGAAATCAATCGCGTCATCGCGGCACTGCACAGCGTCGATCCGGTGGCCGTCGGTCTCGGGGACTTCGGCAAGGCGGGCGAGTACATATCGCGCCAGGTCGCGCGCTGGAGCAAGCAGTACGTCGCCTCGGAAACCGAGAAGATCGAGGCGATGGACAACCTCATCGCCTGGCTGCCCGCCAACATTCCGGCGGGCGACGAGACGCGCATCGTCCACGGCGACTACCGCATCGACAACGTGATTTTTCATCCAACCGAGCCGCGCGTCGTCGCGGTGCTCGACTGGGAGCTGTCGACGCTCGGGCACCCGCTCGCCGATTTCGCGTATCACTGCATGGTGTGGCGGATTCCGCCCGGCGTGTTCCGCGGGCTGGCGGGGACCGATTTCGCCGGTCTCGGCATTCCCACCGAGCGCGAATACCTCGACCTGTACTGCCGGCGCACCGGCCGTGCGTCGATCCCCGGGCGCGACTGGGAGTACTACATCGCCTACAACCTGTTCCGCATCGCCGCCATCGCGCAGGGCGTCATGGCCCGCGCGTTGCAGGGCAATGCCTCGAGCGCGGAGGCCGAGAAGACCGGTCGTGCCGCGCGTCCGCTCGCCGAGCTCGCCTGGGGCCAGGTCGAGCGCCTGAAGACTTCCTGAGGAGACTACGATGGACTTCGGCTACTCCGAGAAAGTGCAGGACCTGCAGCGGCGCGTCGGCGCCTTCATGGACGAGCACATTTATCCCAACGAGGCGCGGTTCTTCGCCGAGGTGGCGGCGAACCGGGACAAGGGCGATGCGTGGATCCCGACGAAGGTCATGGACGAGCTCAAGGCCAAGGCCCGTGCCCAGGGCCTCTGGAACCTGTTCCTGCCGGAATCGGAGCGCGGCGCAGGACTGACCAACCTCGAGTACGCGCCGCTCTGCGAGATCATGGGACGCTCGCACATTGCGCCCGAGGTGTTCAATTGCTCGGCGCCGGACACCGGCAACATGGAAGTGCTCGAGCGCTACGGCAACGCCGAGCAGAAGCGCCAGTGGCTGGAGCCGTTGCTCGAGGGGACGATCCGGTCAGGCTTCGCCATGACGGAGCCGGCCGTGGCTTCGTCGGACGCGACCAACATCTCCGCGCGCATCGAGCACGACGGCGACCACTACGTGATCAATGCCCGCAAGTGGTGGACGTCGGGCGCCGCGGATCCGCGCTGCAAGATCCTGATCTTCATGGGTAAGACCGATCCGCAGAACCCGAACATCCACAGGCAGCAGTCGATGATCCTGGTGCCGATGGACACGCCGGGAGTGAAGGTGCATCGGCACGTGCCGGTGTTCGGCTACCTCGACGAGCCGCACGGCCACCCCGAGCTCGATTTCAAGGACGTGCGCGTGCCCGTCAAGAACCTGCTGCTCGGCGAAGGCCGCGGCTTCGAGATCGCCCAGGGCCGGCTCGGCCCGGGCCGCATCCATCACTGCATGCGCCTCATCGGGCTTTCCGAACGCGTGCTCGAGGAGATGTGCAAGCGCGCGACGACGCGCGTGGCGTTCCACAAGACCCTTGCCGAGCAGGGCGTCTGGCGCGAGCGCATCGCCGAGGCGCGCATGAAGATCGACCAGGCGCGCTTCCTGGTGCTCAACGCGGCCTGGAAGATGGACACGGCCGGCAACAAGGTCGCGCAGAAGGAAATCGCGATGATCAAGGTCGTCGCGCCGAACGTGGCCTGCGAGGTCATCGACCAGGCGATCCAGCTGTTCGGCGGCGCCGGCGTGACGGACGACTTCGGGCTCGGCTGGGCCTACGCGATGTCGCGCACGCTACGCATCGCGGACGGTCCGGACGAAGTGCATCGCAATCACGTCGCGAAACTCGAGCTTTCGCGCTACACGCAGAAGAAGCCCTGAGCCATGTCGATCGCGGGCAAGGTGGTCTTCGTCACCGGAGCCGGGCGCGGCATCGGCCGCGCCGTCTGCCGCGAAGCCGTGCGCAGGGGCGCAGCGGGCGTGGTGGTGGTCGATCTCGACGGCGCGCTCGCGGAGGCAACGGCCGCGGAACTTGGCGGCCTCGGACTGCCCTGCGACGTGGCCGACGAAGCGTCGGTGCAACGCGCGGTGGCCGCGGCCGAGTCGCGCTACGGTCGCATCGACGTGCTGGTCTCGAATGCTGGCTTCGGCGCCAAGGCGCTCGACCTGGACGATGCCCTGTCGACGCCCAACGCGACCTGGGCGCGCATGTGGGACGTGCACGTCATGGCCCACGTCTACGCGTGTCGTGCCGTGATGCCCGGCATGTTGCAGCGGGGCGCGGGTTCCGTCGTCAACGTCGCTTCGGCCGCAGGTTTGCTGAGCCAGGTGGGCGACACGCCATACAGCGCCACCAAGCATGCGGCCGTGGCGCTGGCCGAATCGCTGGCCATCACGTACGGGGAGCGGGGCATCCATGCAGCGGTCGTCTGCCCGCAGTACGTCGCCACGGCCATCACGGGCCTCGACGAGGCAACCGCCTCGGGGTCGCTGCCTGGGGTGTTGAACGTGGAGCAGGCGGCCACGGCGATCGTCGACGGCATCGAGCAGCGGCGCTTCCTGATCCTCACGCACCCGGAGGTCCTGGGGTATTTCCAGAAGAAAGCCGCGGACTACGAGCGCTGGCTGGCCGGCATGCGTCGGGTGAAGGAAAGCCTGCGTGCGGGCGGATTCCTCAAGGTCAAGAGCTGAGGCGCTGAGGTCCGGTTCGCAGATTCCGCACCCGGGCGACCTGTCCGGACAATTTCCTTGAGTTGCGTCGAGTACGCAATTACCGCTGAGCGCCGGCCAGTCCGGCCGGTGTTAGACTCGGACCGATCGCAGTCACGGCCCAGCGAGGGATTCTCAGCACATGCGGCAGTTGCGCGGTGAAGATGCCCGGTTCGTCTACGCGGAGACGGGCCATGCCAATTCGAACATTACCCTCTTGTCGATCTACGATCCGTCCACCGCCCCGGAAGGGCGGGTGCGGTTCAAGGGGCTGCTGAAGCACATCGAGAGCCGGCTGCACCTCTCGCCGATCTTCCGGCAGAAGCTGCTGCGCGTTCCGCTCGAACTCGACTACCCGTACTGGATCGAGGACGAGGGTTTCGACCTCGAATACCACGTCCGCCACATCGCGCTGCCCAAGCCCGGCGACTGGCGCCAGTTCTGCATCCAGGCCTCGCGCATCCACGCGCGGCCGCTCGATCTCTCGAAGCCGCTGTGGGAGATCTACCTGGTCGAAGGGCTCGATGCCTTCCTCGACCTGCCGAAGGACAGCTTCGGCATCCTCGCCAAGGTCCACCACGCGGCCATCGACGTCCGGGGCGGCGCGGAGATCACGACGCTGCTGCACGACACGACGGCGGTGCCTCCACCCCCCGAGCCGCCCGAGCCGTGGTTCCCGGAATCGCCGCCGGGGTCGATCTCGCTGCTGGCGCGGGCTGCACTCCACAACGTGGTGCAGCCGCTGTTGTTCGCGGCGCCCCTCACGCGCGCGCTCAAGCACGTGACGCCGGTCGTGCTCGGCGCGCTGGGCGATCTCTGGCTGCATCCGGAGCGGCTGCCCATCACGCGGTTCAATTCCGAGGTGTCTCCGCACCGCGTGTTCGAATCGCGGCGCTTCCAGATCGACGAGTTCAAGCGCATTCGCGAGCTGGTTCCGGGCGCCACGATCAACGATGCGGTGCTCGCGGTGTGCGGCGGCGCTCTGCGGCGTTACCTGCTGAGCCACGACGAACTGCCGGGGCCGAGCCTCGTGTCCGTCGCGCCCGTGTCGATCCGCAATACGGACGGCAATGGCGCCGGGTCGCACGGGCTCAGCCTGATGCGGCTGCCGCTCGGTACGGAACTCGAAGACCCCGTGCGGCGCCTGCGCTCCATCCAGAGGCACACGGCGGCCGACGAGGACATCGAGCAGGCGATAGGCGCCAAGGAACTCACCGACATCACCAAGCATGCGCCGGCGGCCACGCTCGCGCTGTCCGCACGATTGCTGGCCGGGTCGTCCCTCGGCGTGGGACAGCGCACGCCGCTCGCGAGCTGCACCATCACCAACGTGCCGGGGCCGGCGATTCCGCTGTATCTCAACGGCGCGCGCATGACGTATTTCTCCGCGATCATGCCGATCTCGGACGGCATGGGGCTCGTGTTCTCGGTGACGAGTTACGACGGGAAGATCTTCATCTCGCCGACGTCCTGCCGTGAGCAGATCCCCGATCCGGAGCACTTCGGGCAGTGCATCCGCGACAGCTTCCAGGAGTATCTCGCGCTCGCGAAAGGACGTAAGCCGCGCTTGCCGAGGAAAAAGAAGGCCGTGCCGCGGACCAGGGCGGCCAAGGGCTCGGCGGGCAAGCGCAAGCGCGCGGCGAAGCGCGGGGCAGCGTAACCGCCGGTTCGGTCTCAGGGCGCGTCAGCCCGGGACGGCAACACCCCTGCGCAGTCCCTGGGAAGGGGCGAGCTTCGCAGCGCACCCGCGATAGAGCTTGCCGGTCCAGCCCTTGGGATCGAACGGCTGCCAGCTGCCCTCCGGCTGCGACAGCCGGTCGGCCAGGATCCACATCACCGCCGCGTTGAATCCGAGGCCGACGTGGCTGCCGGGCACCCAGATGTTCTCGTGCTGGTCGTCGTCGGTGTCCTCGATGCGGGACGCTTCGGGAGGCACGACGCCGTCCGTCATCGAAAACACGCAGGTCGACGGGATCGGCGGGGGCGAGCGGAGCACCTTCGCGCGCACGTTGGAGAGATGGGCGACCGGGCCCATCGGGTGCGCGAGGTAGCGATAGATTGCCTTGACGATCATGGGGACGCGGAATTCGGTCACGGAGAAGCGCATGGGGCTGCCGAGCGAGATGACCGAGCGGATGCATTCGGGGGCGCAGTGCGCCGCGTAGAAGCCGTAGACGCCGCCGAGGCTCCAGCCGACCACGCTGACCTTGCGGCCGTACTTGTGGTGCATGAAGCGCACTTTCTGCTCGAGCGCCTGCGAGAACTTCAGCTTGAAGCCCGTGTTCTGGCCGAGCCCCCAGGTTTCGACGTGGTACCCGCGCGAGCGCAGGAAGAGGCTCAAGCCCACCAGTGTGGCGTCGCCGGCTGTGAACCCGGGCACCAGCAGCACCGGGTGCCCGTCGCCGCGGGGGGTGCGTTGCAGCAGCGGCAGCAGGGCGGGCAGCAAACCGATCTCGAGCAGTGCCCGGCCCTCCAGCAGCGTGTACAGGGTACGAGGCGGCTTCCGCAAGAGAGGACGAGGCTGTTTCGACATCCTGGTTTCTGCGCTCATGTGCTCTAGGTGCGCCGCAGCAATACTAACAGTGTCGCCACGTTGCAGGGAGTGCGTCGCGTAGGCAAGCTTGCCGCCTCGTTTTTGCGGCCTGCGAGCCGATTTTCGGAGTGAATCATGCTGAAGCGCGCGTTGTTCGGGGCCTCGGTCGCATTCATGGCCGTCTGCCTGGCCGGGCCCGTCAAGGCCGTCGAAAGGTCCGACATTCCCAGAAATATCAATGGGATATGAAGGATTTATACAGCGATGAGGCAGCCTGGGCCGCGGCCAAGCAAGCGCTGGTCAAGGACATGCCGTCGCTCTCGAAGTGGCAGGGCAAGCTCGGCGCCTCCCCGGCTTCGCTGCTCGAGTACATGGGCGCCTGGGAGGGCGCCAGCCGGCGGGTGGATCGCCTCTACGCATATGCCGGCCAGTTGTACGACCAGGACACGCGCGTCTCGCGTCACCAGCAGATGCAGTCGGAAGCGGCGCAGGTCTATGCCGACTTCCAGTCGGCGACTGCGTTCATGCGACCCGAGATCCTCGCCCTCGGCAAGCCGACGATCGACAGGTACGTCGCGGAGCAGCCGAAGCTTGGCCAGTACCGGATGTACTTCGACGACATCCTGCGCGCCGCACCTCACACGCTCTCCTCCGGCGAGGAAAAGGTCTTCGCGCAGGCGAGCGTGATGGCGCAGGCAGGCGGCGACGTGCGCTCGGTGTTCACCAGCGCGGACCTGCCGTGGCCGGAGATCACGCTGGCGAACGGCGAGAAGGTCCGGCTCGATGCGGCCGCCTACACGAAGTACCGCGCCTCGCCGAACAAGGCGGAGCGTGACGCGGTGTTCAAGGCGTTCTTCGGCAGCTACGGCGGGTTCACACGCACGCTCGCCACCACGCTCAACGCCCACGTGCAGTCGCACGTCGTGGCCAAGAACGTTCACAAGTTCGACTCGTCGCTCGATGCCGCGCTGTTCGAGTACAACATTCCGCGTACCGTCTACACGCAGTTGCTCGCGGACGTGCATTCGAACCTGCCGACCCTGCACCGTTACCTGCGGCTGAGGCAGAAGATCATGGGCTTGCCGCAGCTGGGCTACGAGGACCTCTATGCGCCGATCGTGCAGAGCGTCGACCTGCAGTACACGCCCGAGCAGGCCCAGGCCCTGACGCTCGAGTCGTTCGCGCCGCTGGGGCCCAGCTACGTGGACACGCTGCGCAAGGGTTACGCGGAACGCTGGGTCGACTTCATGCCGAACACGGGCAAGAGCCCGGGGGCCTACAGCAACACCGTGTATGGCGTGCACCCGTACCAGTTGTTGAACTTCAACGGCGCGTGGGACGACGTCTCGACGCTCGCGCACGAGTCCGGCCATTCCATGCACTCGTACCTCGCGAGCGCGAGCCAGCCGTACACCACGGCGGGCTATTCGACGTTCGTGGCCGAGGTAGCCTCGACGCTGAACGAGAACCTGCTCCTGCATCACATGCTCGACCAGACGAAAGACGATGCCACGCGGCTGTTCCTGCTCTCGAGCTATCTCGACAACATGCGGACCACGCTCTTCCGCCAGGTGCTGTTCGCCGAGTTCGAGCTGAAGATTCACGAGGCCGTCGAGCGTGGGGAGCCGCTGACCGGCGAAGGCCTCAACAAGGAGTACCTGGCGCTGCTGCGCCAGTACTACGGGCACGACCAGGGCGTCGTGAAGGTCGACGAGGCCTACGGCGCCGAATGGGCCTACATCCCGCATTTCTACCGCAATTTCTACGTCTACCAGTACGCCACCAGCATGATCGGCGGCATGTCGCTGGCCGAAGGAATCATCGGCAAGGAGGCCGTGAAATCGGGCAGGGCCACGAAGAACCGCGACGCGTACCTCACGATGCTCTCGTCGGGCTCGGTGAAGTACCCGATCGACCTGTTGAAGGACGCGGGGGTCGACATGACGACGTCGCAGCCGTTCAATGCGGCGATCCGCGAGATGAACACGATCATGGACGAGATCGAGCGCATCTACGCCAGGGGCAACGTCAAGTGAGCCTGCGCGCGGCTCGCAAGGGCAAGGGGCTTTACGGAGGGCTGAAGCAGCTCGGCGTGCCGACCTCGATTCCGGCGAGCCCGGACGCCGCCGTGCTGGAGCGCGTGCCCAACCCGCATCCCCGCAAGCTGTACCTCGCGCGCTTCGCGGCTCCCGAGTTCACGTCGTTGTGCCCGATCACGGGCCAGCCGGATTTCGCACACCTCGTCATCGATTACGTGCCGGGCAAGTGGCTCGTCGAGAGCAAGTCGCTCAAGCTGTACCTGGCGAGTTTCCGCAACCACGGGGCGTTCCACGAGGACTGCACGCTCGCGATCGCGGACCGGCTGGTGTCCTTGCTGTCGCCGCGCTGGTTGCGCATCGGCGGCTACTGGTATCCGCGCGGCGGCATGCCGATCGACGTGTTCTGGCAGACGGGCCGACCGCCGGCCGGGCTCTGGATTCCGGAACAGGGCGTCGCGCCGTATCGCGGCCGCGGCTGAGCGGGCGTGGCGAAGCTCCTGGCCGCGCTATCAATTCCCGAAGAACTGACGGTCGCCGCCCGCGGCTGATATCATCGCAACCCTCCATGGTGGCTCGCGTCGGATCCCTCGCGACGGCCAGCCGTAAACCCCGCCAGGCCCGGAAGGGAGCAACGGTAGCGGCCACGCCGGGTGCCGGGGGTATTCTGGCGCGGGCCGCCTCCATCCGTACCTGCCCGGAGCCTCGCGATCTCCGCATGAGTTACCTCGTCCTCGCCCGCAAGTGGCGTCCTCGCACGTTCGAAGAGCTGGTCGGGCAGGAGCACGTCCGGCGCGCCCTCACCAACGCGCTCGACTCGGGTCGCATCCACCACGCGTTCCTCTTCACGGGCACCCGCGGCGTCGGCAAGACGACGATCGCGCGCATCTTCGCGAAGTCGCTCAACTGCGAGACGGGCGTCACCTCGAAGCCCTGCGGCGTGTGCGGCACCTGCAAGGACATCGACGCCGGCCGGTTCGTGGACCTGCTCGAAGTCGACGCGGCGTCCCGCACCAAGGTGGACGACACGCGCGACCTGCTCGACAACGTGCAGTACTCGCCCGCTCGCGGCCGCTACAAGGTCTACCTGATCGACGAAGTGCACATGCTCTCGACGCACAGCTTCAACGCGCTGCTGAAGACGCTCGAGGAACCGCCGCCGCACGTGAAGTTCCTGCTCGCGACGACCGACCCGCAGAAGCTGCCGGTCACCGTGCTGTCGCGCTGCCTGCAGTTCCACCTGCGGCGACTGCCGCTGCAGCTCATCTACGATCGCCTGGCGTACATCTCACAGCAGGAGAAGGTCGAGTTCGAGCCGGCGGCGCTGAAGGCCGTGGCGCGCGCGGCGGAGGGCAGCATGCGCGATGCGCTGTCGCTGCTCGACCAGGTCCTCGCATTTGGCGGAGGACGCGCAGTCGAAGCCGAAGTGCGTTCGTTGCTCGGCACGCTCGACCGGCGACACGTCGCGGCCATCCTGAACGCGCTGGCCGCGAAGGACGGCGCGGGCCTGATGCAGGCCGTGGCGCAACTGGACGAGCGCGCGCCCGACTACCACCAGGCGCTCGGCGAACTGTCGGCCGCAATCCAGCGCATGGCGCTGCTGCAGGCGCTGCCGGACCTGCCCGCCGGCGAGAACGAAGAGGAAGACACGGCGCTCGCGGCACTCGCGGGCCAGTTCGCGCCGGAAGACCTGCAGCTGCTGTACCAGATCGCGATCAATTCGCGGCGCGATCTCGACTACGCGCCCGACGCGCGCGCGGGTTTCGAAATGGCGTTGCTGCGCATGCTGGCATTCCAGCCCGCCGCGGGCGGCGGTGGCGCTCCGCAGGCGCCAGCGCCGAAGCCGGCTCCGGGTCGCGGTGCCGCGCAGGCGCGAGCCACCGCCTCGGCGAGCACGGCCTCGGTCGCGAGCGCTCCTCCCGTCGCCGTTCGCTCGGCGTCCGTTCCGGTCGCGGCCACCGACGAATGGTCGGCGATGATCGACGCGATGGGACTGCAAGGTCCGACGCGGCAGCTGGCCGCGCACTGCGTGTGGGTCGAGCGGATCGGCGATCTCGTCAAGCTGCGCATCGACACCGAGAACACGCACTTCCGGCGCAAGCAGATGGAAGAGAAACTGGTCGCGGCGCTGTCGAAGCACCTGGGCCAGCCGATCCGGCTCGAAATCGCCGAGGGAGAGACTGCGATCCTCACGCCGGCGAAGCACCAGGCGATCGCCGCCGAGGATCGGCAGCGCGCCGCCGAGCAGGCCATCGAATCGGATCCCGCGGTGCGCGCGATGCGCGAAGTATTCGGCGCCACGGTCAAGCCGGGCTCCGTGAAACCCCTGAACTGAACCTCGAGACGCGTGGAGAGCAGACGATGATGAAGGGCGGCATCGGCAACATGATGAAGCAGGCGCAGGCGCTGCAGGCGAACATGCAGAAGGCGCAGGCGGAGATCGCGGCCATGGAAGTCGTCGGCGAGTCCGGCGGCGGCATGGTCAAGGTGACGATGACCGGCAAGCACGAGGCGAAGCGCGTGCAGATCGACCCCACGGTGCCGCTCGACGATCGCGAGATGATCGAAGACCTCGTCGCCGCCGCGATCAACGACGCGGCGCAGAAGCTCGAAGCCGCGACGCAGCAGCGCATGTCGAGCGTGATGGGGGGCATAAACCTGCCGCCCGGAATGAAGCTGCCGTTCTGAGCCGATGCTGTATCCGCCGTCCCTGAGCCGCCTGATCGAGGCGTTGCGTTGCCTCCCCGGCGTCGGCCCGAAGTCGGCGCAGCGGATGGCGTTCCACCTGCTCGAACGCGATCCGAACGGCGGCCGTGAAATCGCCGGTTCGCTGACGGCGGCGATCGAAAAGCTCGGCCACTGCCAGCGCTGCCGGATGTTCGCCGAAGGCGAGCTGTGCCCGGTGTGCGCCGCGACGAGCCGCGATCGCTCGATGCTGTGCGTCGTCGAGTCACCTGCGGACGTCGTCGCCATCGAGCAGTCCGGCGGTTACCGCGGCTGCTATTTCGTGCTCATGGGCCATCTCTCTCCGCTCGACGGCGTCGGTCCCTCGGAGATCGGCATCGATGCGTTCGAGAAGCTGCTGGCCGAGGGCGAGGTCAAGGAAGTGATCCTTGCCACCAATCCCACGGTGGAAGGCGAGGCCACGGCGCATTTCCTCGCGGACGTCGTCGGCAAGTTCCAGTTGCGCGCGTCGCGCATCGCGCACGGCGTGCCGGTGGGCGGGGAACTCGAGTATGTGGACGGCGGCACGCTCGCGCATGCGCTGGCGGGGCGGACACCCGCCTGAATCTCCGCCCGGACGGGCCCGGTCAGCTGGGCTTCGTGGCGAGGAACAACCAGGTCTCCACCACGGTATCCGGATTGAGCGACATGCTCTCGATGCCCTGGTCGAGCAGCCAGCGCGCGAGATCGGGGTGGTCGGACGGACCCTGCCCACAGATGCCGATGTACTTGCCGGCCTTGCGGCAGGCCTTGATCGCCATCGACAGCATGGCTTTGACCGCGTCGTCGCGCTCGTCGAACAGGTGGGCAATCACCGCCGAGTCGCGATCGAGGCCGAGGGTGAGCTGCGTCATGTCGTTCGAGCCGATCGACATGCCGTCGAAGAACTCGAGGTAACGATCCGCCAGCACGGCGTTGGTCGGCAGCTCGCACATCATGATGATCTTCAGGCCGTCCTCACCGCGCTTGAGGCCGTTCTCGGCCATCAGTTCCACGACCTGCTCGGCCTCGCGCAGCGTGCGCACGAACGGCACCATGGCCCAGACGTTCTTGAGCCCCATCTCTTCGCGCACGCGCTTCAACGCGCGGCACTCGAGTTCGAAGCAGGGCCGGAACGACTTGTCCACGTAGCGCGACGCGCCGCGGAACCCGAGCATCGGGTTTTCCTCCACCGGCTCGTATTGCCGGCCGCCGATCAGGTTTGCGTACTCGTTCGACTTGAAATCGGAGAGGCGCACGATGACCGGCTCGGGCGCGAACGCAGCGGCGATCGTACCGATGCCTTCGCACAGCTTTTCGACATAGAACTCGACCGGGTCCGAGTAACCCGCCATCTGCCGGCGGATGGTGTCCTTGAGATCGGGGTCGAGGCCGTCGAAGCCGAGCAGCGCCTTCGGGTGCACGCCGATCATGCGGTTGATGATGAACTCGAGCCGCGCGAGCCCGACGCCCCGGTTGGGGATGGCGGCGAAATCGAACGCGCGGTCCGGGTTGCCGACGTTCATCATGATCTTGACGGGAATCTGGGGCAGCGAATCGAGCTCGATCTGCGACTGCTGGAACTCCAGCTGGCCTTCGTAGATGTAACCCGTGTCGCCTTCGGCGCAGGACACCGTGACGGGCTGTCCTTCCTTGATCGTGCGGGTGGCGTCGCCGCAGCCGACGACCGCCGGGATGCCGAGCTCGCGCGCGATGATCGCCGCGTGGCAGGTGCGGCCGCCGCGATTCGTGACGATCGCGGAGGCGCGCTTCATGACCGGCTCCCAGTCCGGATCGGTCATGTCGGCGACCAGCACGTCGCCCGTTTCGACACGGGCCATTTCCTTGACGTCGCGGATGATGCGCGCCGGGCCCGCGCCGATGCGCTGGCCGATGCTGCGTCCCGTGGCGAGCACCTTGCCCTTGGCCTTCAGCGTGTAGCGCTGCAAGGTGCGGCCTGCGCGGCTCTGCACCGTCTCCGGGCGCGCCTGCAGGACGTAGATCTTGCCGGTCTCGCCGTCCTTGCCCCACTCGATGTCCATCGGGCAGCCGTAGTGATCCTCGATGATCAGCGCCTGGCGCGAGAGCTCGAGGACGTCGGCATCCGTGATGCAGAAGCGCATGCGATCGGCTTCGGCCACGTCCAGCGTGACCACGCGCTTGCCTTCCTGTCCGGCCGGCGCGTACGTCATCTTGATCGCCTTGGCGCCGAGCGTGCGGCGCAGGATCGGCTGGTGTCCGCTCCGCAGCGTCTTCTTGTAGACGTAGAACTCGTCGGGGTTCACCGCGCCCTGCACGACGGTCTCGCCGAGGCCGTAGGACGCCGTGATGAACACGACGTCGCGGAAACCCGAGTCGGTGTCGAGCGTGAACATCACGCCGCTCGCGCCCACGTCGCTGCGCACCATGTACTGGATGCCCGCCGAAAGAGCGACCAGCGAATGATCGAAACCCTGGTGCACGCGGTAGGAGATGGCGCGATCGTTGAAGAGCGAGGCGAACACTTCGTGCACGGCCTTCACGACGGCGTCCTTGCCCCGCACGTTGAGCAGCGTCTCCTGCTGGCCCGCGAAGGAGGCCTCGGGCAGGTCTTCGGCCGTGGCCGAGGAGCGCACGGCCACCGCGACTTCGGCGCGGCCGTCGCACATGCGCGCATAGCCTTCCTCGATCTCCTGTCTGCAGGCCGGGCGGGAAGGGCGTGGAGAGGATCCAGTCGCGGATGCGACCGCCCGTGATCGCGAGCTTGGCGACGTCGTCGACGTCGAGGCCGGCGAGTTCGGCCTTGATGCGACCCGCGAGGCCCTTGTGGGACGAGAAAGTCGCGGTAGGCATCCGCCGTGGTGGCGAAACCGTCCGGCACGCTCACCCCGAGCCTGTCGAGGTTGGCGATCATCTCGCCCAGCGAGGAATTCTTGCCGCCCACCACGGCGACATCGTGACGGCCGAGCTTGGCAAAGGGCAGGGTGTACGGACGCACGTGCGTTCCTCTTGCTACGTCAACGCGGGTAGTGAAAGACTGCGCTCGGGATACGCAGGACAGGGACCACCGAGCCGATGAATCGCAGGACGGTTTTTTTCGTGTCGGACCAGACGGGCGTGACCGCGGAGACGATGGGACACAGTCTGCTCACGCAATTCGAAGGGCTGCAATTTCGACAGGTGACTCTGCCATTTATCGCCACGGTTGACAAGGCAGAGGAAGCCGTAAGAAAGATCGATGCGACGGCTGCCGAGGACGGCCTGCGGCCCGTCGTTTTCAGCACCCTGGTGAAGGGCGACTTGCGCGCCATCGTGAAGCGCAGCAACGGACTGTTCCTCGATTTCTTCGACGCATTCCTCGGGCCGCTCGAGGGCGAGCTGCAGGTGAAATCGTCGGAGCGTGCCGGTCGCGCACACGGCATCGCGGACCAGATGGTGTACAGCACGCGCATCGAGGCGACGAACTTCGCGCTCGCCGCGGACGACGGTCACGTGGCCACGGATTATGGGCGTGCCGACGTCGTGCTCGTCGGCGTGTCGCGCTCCGGCAAGACGCCCACGTGCGTCTACATGGCCATGCAGTACGGCGTTTTCGCGGCCAACTATCCGTTCACCGAGGACGACTTCGAGAGCAAGCAGCTGCCGGTCGCGCTGCGGCCCTACACCGCGAAGCTCTATGGCCTGACCATTGCGCCGGCCCGGCTGCAGCAGATCCGCAACGAGCGCCGCCCGGGCAGCCGCTACGCGTCCATCGCGCAGTGCGAGTTCGAGGTGCGCAGCGCCGAGAACCTGCTGCAGCGGCACGGCATCCCGGTGGTCGATACCACCGAGTGCTCCATCGAGGAGATTGCCAGCCGCATCATCGAGCGCAAGGGCATCGAGCGGCGCCTGCGCCCCTAGGGTGTGTCGCCCGTCACGGTTGCGCGAAAGTGCTGTGCTATAGTCGATCCATGATTGCGGACACCCTGTGCGTCACGTCATGGCGGGCGAGGCCGGTGAGCTTCGTCAGCCTGATGACGCTCTACGAAAGCAACTACATCCGCCTGCGGGCGCTCGCGGGCGACGTGAAGGCGATCGGGGGGGCGCACGTCTCGCGCGTGGCTGGCGATTGCGACCTGCACCTCGACCTGGTCCAGCACAGTCCTTACACGTCGATCCTGCGGCTGACGTACTGGTTCGACGAGCCTGCCGGCACCGTCGCCGACCCCGACCTGGAAGTGCGCGTCTACCACGATGCGCGTCTCGTCGAGGCGACGCATTGCGGCCGGTGGGTTCGGCACCCCGGTCTCGAAGCCATCCGCTCGAGCGTCGGTGCGGCCTTGGGCGAGCGCTGGCTGCGCAACATGCTGCTCAACAAATGGCTCGATTACTGCACGGAGCGCGGTCACCGCTTCACGGCCGCCACGGCCGTGCAGCCTGTCGTGTCTGCGGATGAGCCGCCTCGCTGACAGCTTCAGGCGGTTCGCCGACCGGCTGGCCGGCCGCGCTCCCCCCGTCGAGGACGAACGCCTCGTAGCGCTGTTCCAGAACCGGGTCGAACTCAAGAAGGAACTGCATGCGCTCGACGACGAGCGCCATCGCCTGCTCGACCGGCTGAAGCTGCAGGAAGGCGCAACCATGCGGGTGCAGGAACAGCACGACTCGCTCGAGCAGTACCTCGGCCGTCCCGAAGAAGGGTTCAAGAGCCTCGTCTACTTCCAGCTGCGCGCGGTCTGGCGGGCGGGCGGCGCGCCGGCTCGACCAGTTCGCGACCGAGCTTTCGCGCCAGCAGAAGGATCGCGAGCGCAAGGCGCAGGTCGCCGAGTTCGAGCGCGACCAGCGTATGCGGGCCGCGGACGTGAAACGCGAGCTGGTGGAGGCGCGGGTGCTGGCCGAGCAGTTGCAGGCAGAGCAGAATCTCGCGCTGCAGCGCCTGCAGGAGCTGCGCGGGTTCTGGAATTACTTCCGCCGGCGCCGCCTGGCCGATGAGATCGACGGGCGCGCGCTGCGCGTCGATTCCTCGCTGACGCAGGTCACGGACCTCTCCGATCGCCTGCACGAGATCGAATCGGAAGCGCCGCCGCCGTTCGACGGACCGGGTGTCGAGGGCCGGCGCGCCGTGAATCTCGCCGTGATCGCCTACGCCGAATGGCTTTGCGAACGGTTGTCCGCGGGTGGTCTTGCGGCCCTTGCCCGCGAAACCACCCTGCGGCGCGTCTTCGAGTCGAATTATGGCAGCCGTGACGAGTGCCTGGCGCTGATGCAGGTGGCGGGTCGCGCGATCGCCGACCTCGACGACATGCAGGACGACCTGGTCGACATCAAGGCACGCACGGACCGAATGCGCCGCACCGCCGCATATCGGGGCGATACGGACGTGATCCCGCTGCAGGAATCGATTGCTCAAGCGGACGCCCAGAAGCGCGGCCGCCCCGTCCCGAACGTGCTCGCCGAGGAGTACTGGGACGTCTACAAGGCGCTCGTGCGCTGAGGCACGACTGCCGCGCGGCGCGCGAACACGCGCTGGCGCCATACGTTCAGGTCGTCGAACCAGACGTAGAACATCGGCACGATCAGCAGGGATACCACGGCGGAGAAGGCGAGGCCGCCCATGACTGCACGCGCGAGCGGGTAGTACGCCGGTCCTTCGCCGCCGCCGCCGATCTGCGCATCGCCGATGGCGAGCGGCAGCATCCCGAGCAGCGTGGTCAAGGTGGTCATCATGATCGGCCGCAGGCGGTCGCGTCCGGCCTGCAGGATCGCATCGTGCCGTGACATCCCGGCGTGACGCAGGTCGATCACGTGCGCGATCAGCACGATGCCGATGTTCACCACGACGCCGATCAGGACCATGAAGCCGATCATCGCCATCATGGTGATCGTCGTGCCGGTCAGCGTCAGGAACCAGATCGAGCCGACGATCGCGAACAGGATCGACGTGATGATCGACAGCGGGTAGAGCGCCGACTCGAAGAGCGACGCCATGACCAGGAAGATCAGCACGACGGCGAGCAGCATGTTCTGCGTCATCGTCTGGACCGCCTTGTCGTTCTCGTCGAGCCCGCGGCCGAACTTCCACGAATACCCGGGCGGCAGCGGGTACGCGTTCAGGATCGGCTCGACGCGCTTGCGGGCGTCGTCCATCGTCGTGCCCTTGCCCATGTTGGCGTTGATCACCACGGTGGTCAGGCGGTTGACGCGCTTGATCTCGCGGTCGCTCGGGTGCACCACGAAATCGGCCACGGCCCCGAGCTCCGTACGGGTGCCGTCGGCCAGCATCACCGGCACCTTGGCGAGATCCTCGACCGACTGGCGATCGGATTCCCTGAAGGCGAGGCGCATGGTGAGCTCGCGGTCCGTCGTGCGCAGTTCGGGCAGCTTGTCGCCGCGCATTGCGCCGGCCACGGTCATCGCGATCTGCTGCGTCGTGAGACCGAGCTGCGACGCGCGGTCGCGATTGACGATCACCTGGACTTCCTGCTCACCGGTTCCGGCCTCCGAGCGCACGGCCTCGAGGCCCGGCACCGAGGAGAGCCGGTGCGCCACGTCCTGTGAGATCTCCGCCAGTCGCTCCGTCGATTCGCCCGACAACTGCACGCTGAAAGAGGTCGATCCGGCGGCGTTGTCGTCGAACTGGAACGACGGCTTGCCGATGATGATCTCCGGCATGTTCTCCATCACGCGCCGCATGACCTCGGCCGCCGGTACCGTCGCGTCCTCCTTGGGCTTGAGGTACAGGCGCGTATACGCGTTGTCGTTCATGTAGAACGAGTAGTACTTGTCGACGTCGAAGCGTTCCTTGTTCGCCTTGATGTAGGCCTCGATGCGATTGACGGCCTGCTCGACACGCTCCATCGGGTACGAGCCCTGGATGTGATAAGCGAGGCCGATCGTGCGGCTCGCTTCCTGCGGGAACGGGTCCACCTTGGCCAGCTTCAGCATGAACAGCGGCACCGGGGAAATCACGATCAGCACCGTTGACGAGCGCCATCCACTTGCCGTGCGAGAGCGCCCAGTCGAGCGAACGGACGTAGCGGGACTGCAGCCGGCCGAACCACGAGCCTTCGGCCACGGCCGGCGGCGGGGGCATGCGCGCCGCCAGCATCGGGATCAGCGTCTGCGCGACGATCAGCGACGCGAGCATGGCGACGACGATCGGCACGGCGACGTGCACGAGGAAGATCGACATCTGGTTCTTCTCGCCGAACACCAGCGGCAGGAAGACGATGATCGTGGAGAACGTGCCGGCGAGCGTCGCGACGCCGACTTCCTTGACGCCCGCCAGCGTGGCCTCGAGCGGCCGGCCCGGCATGCAGCTGGCGGTGCCGGAAGATGCTCTCGGTGATGACCACCGAATTGTCCACCAGCATGCCGATCGCGAGCAGCATGCCCATCATCGTCAGGATGTTGAGCGTGAAGCCCAGGAAGTACATGGCCGCCAGCGTCACGAGCAGCGAGGCGGGCACGGCCAGGCTGACGATCACCGTGGTCGGGAAGTGCCGCAGGAAGAACAGCAGCATGAAGAAGCTCAGCACGGCGCCGACGAGGCCGGCGTTGCGCAGTTCGCGCAGCGACTGGCGGATGCTGTCGGCCTCGTTGCCGACGACCAGGATCTTGATGCCCTGCAGCTGCGGCACCTTGCGGGCCTCGTCCACCGCCGCGATGACGCGATCGGCCACGTCGACGACGTTCGCCTGCGTGGACTTGTAGACGTCGATGCCGACCGCCTGCTGGCCGTCCATGTGACGGCCGACGGTCAGTTCCGGCGCCTCGAGCGAGACCTGCGCGATGTCGCCGACCCGCACGCCGGGCAGCACGACCAGCGAGCGGACGTCGTCGAGCGTGCTGAACTCGCCGATCGGGCGCACGGTGAAGCGCGAGCCGTTCTCGGTGATCTCGCCGGCGCTGACCGAGAAATTGCTGGACTCGAGCAGCGCGCGCAGCTCGCTGCACGTCGACGCCGTAGGCCGCGAGCCGGTTGGGATCGACGAGCACGCGCACCTCGCGCGGCTTGCACGCCCTGCAGTTCCACGCGCGCCACGCCTTCGAGCCGCTCGATCGGGCGCTGCAGGTACTTCTCCAGCATTTCGTACTGGTCGGTGAGGTCGCTGCTCGGAGGCGATGCGGATGACGACGGCTGCCTGGTCCGAGGCGCTGAACGCCTGGATCAGCAGGCGGTCCGCGCCCGCCGGCAGCTGCGGCCGGATCGAATCGAGCTTGGTGCGCACGTCGAAGGCGGCGGCGTCGGCGTCCCGGTCCCAGTTGAACTGGATCTCGAACTGCGCCTGGTCCGACGACGCGCTCGCCTCGGATCTCCTCGATGCCCGAGAGCGTCGCGAGCGCCTCCTCGACGGGGCGTACGATCTCGCGCTCGATCTCCTCCGGCGTCGAGCCCGGATACGGGATCGATCACCCGCATGCCGGGGAAGGTGATGTCCGGCATCGCCTCGAGGCGCAGCAGCTTCGCCGAGATCACGCCGATCGCGAGCATGGCGAGCGCGACCATCACGGTCGTGACGGGGCGCTCGAGGGCGAGGCGCGTGTGACGCATCGAGGTGTCCTCAGGTCGTGGCGGGAGCGTGCCGGGCCGTCGAGGTGGCGTCGGCAGCGCGGCGTCGCAAACTTCTTGCGGTCCATCACCGAGTACACCACCGGGATCACCAGCAGCGTGAGGAACGTGGTGAGCAGCACGCCGCCGATCACCGTGATGGCCATCGGCGCGCGCACCTCGGCGCCCTCGCCGAGGCCGAGCGCCATCGGCAACAGGCCGAGGATCGTCGTGAGCTTGGTGATCAGGATCGGGCGCAGGCGGATGCGTCCCGCTTCGACGATGGCCTCGTGCTTCGGCAGGCCGCGCTCGCGCGCCTGGTTCACCGCCTCGATGAGCACGATGGACTGGTTCACGACGATGCCGGCCAGCATGATGATGCCGATGTAGGCGACGACGTTCACGGTCGTGCCCGTCAACCACAGCGCCCACACGGCGCCGACCACCGCAAGCGGAATCGTGAGCAGGATGACGAACGGGTGGATCAGCGACTCGAACGTCGACGCCATCACCAGGTAGACGAGGAAGATCGCGAGCGATCAGCACGAACTGCAGCGAGCGGAACGAGTCCTTCATTTCCTCGCTCTGGCCCGACAGGAACGCCGTCGTGCCGACCGGCAGCTGCACTTCGCTTGACGATTCCTTCGCAGCGCGGCGACGGCGCTGCCGAGGTCGCCGTGCGCGAGGTTCGCCGAGATGACCGCCACGCGCTCCTGGCCGAGGCGGCGCACTTCGGCCGGGCCGGTCGCGAGCTGCACGTCCGCGACGGCGCTCAGCGTCACCGGGAACTCGGAACCAGGGTTGACGATCAGGTTGCGGACTTCCTCGATCGAGGCGGCGCGGGTGTCGACGCTGCGCACCAGCACGTCGATCTGCTTGTCGCGCAGCTTGTAGCGCGTGGCGACCTCGCCGCGCACGCTGTTCACGACGCGGTCGGCGAGGTCGCGCACCACGAGGCCGAGCTGCGAGGCCCGTTCCTGGTCGAACACGATCTGGATCTCGGGGTTGCCGGCCTCGACGGTCGTCTTGACGTCGGCGAAGCGGTCGTCGGCGACCATCTTCGCGCGCACCTGCTCGGCGGCGGCGCGCAGGCGGTCGAGGTCGTAGCCGGAGACCACCACCTCGAGCGGCGTGGACATGCTGAAGAGGGCGGGGCGGCTGAAGCGGTACTGCACGCCCGGCAGGTTCTCGAGGCCCTGGCGCATGCCCGCCATGGCCTTTTCCTCGTCGGCGCGGCGCGCGCCCTTCTGCAGCGTGATGCTGAGCCGGCCGGTGTTCTCGCCCGCGTCGACCGGATTCGCGTCGAGGCGGTTGCCGGTGCCGGCCACCGCGTAGGCGAGCGCGACGTTGCCGAGCTGCGCGCTCGACGCCTGCGCAGACTGCACCGTGCGGTCGGTCTTCTCGAGCGGCGCGCCCGGCGGCAGGCGCAGGTCGACGTTGAACTCGCCCTGCGACATCTGCGGGATCAGCTCCGTGCCGAGCCGCGGCGCGATCACCAGGAGCGTGAACACGAACAGCGCCACGGCGGAGCCGATGGTGCGTCCCGGGTGCGCGAGCGCCCAGCGGATTGCGCCGGGATACTTGCGGTCGGCCCAGCCGTTCAGTGCCTGCGCGCCCCGCACGAAGGGGCTCAGGAGCAGTGCGAACCCGCGCGACACCCAGCCGTACGCGCGGCCGAAGCCTGCCGAGACGCGCGCCAGGAACGCCTCGCCGCGATTCGAGGCGCGCGGCCGGTTGCGCGTCCTCCACCGCCAGCGGCTGTCGTGGGCCGTCCCGCCGCCAGCATCGGCACCAGCGTCAGCGCCACGACCAGCGAGAACGCGAGCGCGAACGTGACCGTCAGCGACTGGTCCTTGAACAGCTGCCCCGCGATGCCGGTGATGAACACCATCGGGAAGAACACCGCCACCGAGGTCAGCGTCGCTGCCGTGACGGCCATCGCCACTTCGGCCGTGCCGCGCCGCGCGGCCTCGCTGTCGCTCCATGCCGTGCTCCTGGTTGCGCACGATGCTCTCGAGCACGACGACGGCGTTGTCGACGAGCATGCCGACCGCGAGCGCGATGCCGCCGAGCGACATGATGTTGAGCGAGAGATTGAACGCGTACATCAGCACGAACGTGCCGAGCACCGAGACCGGGATGGCGATGCCGGAGATCAGCGTCGTGCGCGCGTCGCGCAGGAACGCGTACAGCACCAGGATCGCGAGCAGGCCGCCGATCAGCGCGGCGCTCTTCACCTCGCCGATGGCCGCGGCGATGAACGTCGACTGGTCGTAGACCGTGCGGATGGTCGTGCCTTCGGGCAGGCCCTTCTCGATCTCCTCGATGCGCTTGCGCACGCCCGTCGGCGAGCTGCACGGTGTTGGCGTCGCCTTCCTTGTACACGGCGAGTTCGATGGCCTCCTTGCCGTTGACGCGCGTGATCGCCTCGCGGTCCTTGTAGCCGCGCGTGACGGTGGCGACGTCGCTGCAGGTAGACCGGCTGCCCGTCGCGCGTGGCGATGATGGCGTTCGCCATCTGCTCGATCGTGCCGAACTCGTTCAGCGTGCGCACCAGGAAGCGCTGCGTGCCCTGCTCGAGGCGGCCGCCGGACAGGTTGACGTTCTCCGCGCGGATGCGCCGGGTCACCGTGTCGATGGACAGGCCGAGCTGCGCCAGCTTCTGCTGGTCGACGAACACCTGCACCTCGTCCTCGTAGCCGCCGCTCACCTTCACGGCGGCCGAGCCCTCGACCGCCTCGAGGTCGGGCTTGAGGCGGTCCTCGGCGAAGCGGCGCAGCGCCTTCAGGCGATCGACGCTGGCCTCGCCGCCCTTGGCCGCCTTCGTCGAGGAACGCGAGGCGCATGCACGGGCTCGCTCGACGGGTCGAAGCGCAGCAGCAGCGGGCGCTTGGCCTCGAGCGGCAGCTGCAGCAGGTCGAGCTTCTCGCGGACGTCGATGCCGGCGAGGTCCATGTCCGTGCCCCAGACGAACTCGAGCGTCACGTCGGACTGGCCGGCGCGCGAGACCGAGCGCACCTCGCGCACGTTGCGGATGATGCTGACGGCTTCCTCGACCGGGCCGCGTCACCAGCGTCTCGACCTCGAGCGGCGCCGCGCCCGGGCAGTTCCGTGCGGATGGTGAGCGTCGGGTAGGAGAGGTCCGGCAGCAGGTTCAGCTTGAGCCGCGACAGCGACACGACGCCGAACAGCGCGATGGCGACCGTGCACATGATCACGGTCACGCGGCGCCGGATCGCGAAGTCGATCAGCTTTTCCATGGTCTTCCCCGTGAGGGCCGGCGCGCGCGCGCGCCCGGGCGCGTTACTTGGCGACGGCTTGTTCGGTGGCCGGGCTGCCGGCCGGCTTGCTGTCGTCCACGACCTTCACCGGCGTGCCGGTCTTGAGGCCCGCCTGGCCGACGACGACCACGCGCTCGTCGCCCTTCAGGCCCGCGACGACCTCGATCCAGCCGTTGTTGGCGAGGCCCGTCGTGATCTTGCGCTGCTCGGCCTTGTCGCCGGCCACGATGTACACGGACTGCTCGCCGTCGGCGTCGATGATCGCGGTGCGCGGCAGCTGCAGCGCGTTCTCGCGGCGCTCGTAGACGATGTTGACGCGCGCGAACATGCCGGGCTTGAGGTGGCGGGTCGCGTCGGGCACCTCGACGCGGGCGCGGAACGTGCCGGTCTGCGGATCGACGGTCGGGCTGATGCGCGAGATCGTGCCGGCGAAGCGCTCGCCGCCGAGCGCGTCCACGACGACGTCGGCCGGCTGGCCGCGGCGCCAGCTTGCGGAATTCCTTCTCCGGCACGTGCACGTAGGCGACCAGCGGGTCGAGGTTGGTCACCCGGAAGGTGGGGTCGTTCGGCTTGATGGTGTTGCCGACCTTGATGTGGCGCGCGGAGACCACGCCCTCGATCGGCGCGCGGATCTCGGTGTAGCCGAGTTCGAGGCGCGCGCTGTCGTAGGCGGCGCGCAGCGCGTCGAGGTCGTACTTGGCGTTCTCGGCCGTGCCCTTGGCGACGAGGCCCTTCTCGGCTCAGCTCGAGCTGGCGCTTGTAGTCGCGCTCGAGCTTGCGCAGGTTGGCCTCGGTCTGCGCCACGTCGAGGCGCAGCCGGTCGCCGTCGAGGCGCGCCAGCACCTGGCCCGTCGTGCACCGCGTCGCCTTCCTCGACGAAGATCTGCCGGACTTCGCCGCCGACCTTGGCGACGACCTCGGCTTCGTCGTTGGCCTCGATCGGGGCGGTGCCGGAGTACACCGCCACCATCGCGGCGCGCTTGCAGCGGCTGGACCTCGACCGGCACGGCCGCGTCGGCCGCATCGGCGTCCGTCCTTGTCCTTGGCCTTGCCGTTGCTGCAGCCGCCGCCAGCAGCGCGCTGCCAGCGGCGAGCATGCAAGCCCGGAGGCCCTGGAGAGCGGGACGGGCGCGAGAGTGGAGTGGTCATCGGTCGTGAGCCCCGAGGATGCGATCGTAATGCCGACATCGTAGGGATCTATAGTGTTGTAGTCAAGTACAACACCAGAATTGATCGCAAGATCGGCACGGCTCGTCGCAGGACCTATTGCCGCTGGCGAGGCCGTCCGCCTTGGCCACGTAGCCGCGGCTCGAGCTTCGACAGGTCGGCCGTGATCTGCGCCGCCTCGGCGAGGATGGCGTCCGGCGGGTCCTTGATGTCGGTCGCCGTCTTCGAGCGCCGCCTCGCCGATGCGCGGCGCGGCGGGCGTTCTCGCGCGCGAGCTGGTCCTGCGTGCGCTGCTCGCGCTCGGCCTTGCGCTTCGCCAGGTTCAGCGACACCGACTTCTCCTTGCGCATCTGCGTCGATCGCGGCGATCTCGGCCGACGGCGCACTGGAAGTCCGGGTCCGCCGCGATCGCGCGCGTCGTGCTCGCGCTGCAGTTCCGGCAGCATCGGCGGCGAAGCCGCCGTCGCGGCTTGAACTCGGCGCCGCGGATGCGGTTCCACGGCAGCGAGCCGTCGCGCGAGCTCTCGCCGACTTCGTCGGGGCTGATGGCCGAGGGCAGCCGCAGGTCGGGCGCGACGCCGCGGTTCTGCGTGCTGTCGCCCGTGACGCGGTAATACATGCCGATGGTCACCGTGAGCTGGCCGTAGCCCGGGTCCTGGCCGAGCGCGTAGCGGTCGAGCGGGTAGAGGTTCTGCACCGAGCCCTTGCCGTAGGTCTGCTGGCCGATGACGAGGCCGCGGCCGTAGTCCTGCATCGCCGCCGCGAAGATCTCCGAGGCCGAGGCGCTGAAGCGGTCGACGAGGATCGTGAGCGGGCCGTCGTAGGCGGCGCCCTGGTCCTCGGATTCGAGCACCTCGACGCGGCCGCCGGTCTCGCGCAGCTGCACGACCGGGCCCTTCGGCACGAACAGGTTGACGAGGCCGATCGCCTCCGAGAGGTGGCCGCCGCCGTTTTCGCGCAGGTCGAGCACCAGGCCGTCGACGCCGCCTTCGGCCTTGAACTCGCTCGATCAGCTTGCGCACGTCGCGCGTGGTGCTGCGGTAGTCGCCGTCGCCCGCGGCGCGCGCGTTGTAGTCCTGGTAGAAGGACGGCACCGTGATGACGCCGATGCGCAGTTCCTGGTCGCCGCGCTTGACCTTGCGCAGTTCCTTCTTCGCGGCCTGCGCCTCGAGCGTGATCTTGGCGCGCGGCAGCGTGATGACGCGTTCCTGCGCGCCGGGCGGGGCATTGCCGGGCTGGATCAGCAGCCGCACGAACGAGCCCTGCGGCCCGCGGATCAGCTGCACGACGTCGTCGAGGCGCCAGCCGACCACGTCCACCATCTCGCCCGACTTGCCCTGGCCGACGGCGAGGATGCGGTCGTTCGCCTTCAGTTCGCCGCTCGCCTGCGCCGAGCCGCCCGGCAGGATCTCCATGATCGTGACGTAGTCGTCGATCGTCTGCAGCGACGCGCCGATGCCCTCGTAGGAGAGGCTCATCTGGATGCGGTATTCCTCGGAATTGCGCGGCGAGAAGTAGCTCGAGTGCGGGTCGAACACGTGCGCGAACGCGTTCATGAAGTTCTCGAACACGTCGTCCGACGTCACCTGCTCGCGAGCGCTTGGCGACGCGCTCGTAGCGCTTCTGCAGGATGTCGCGCGCTTCGGGCCAGGTCTTGTCGGTGAGCATCAGCGAGAGCGCGTCGTTCTTGACGCGCTTGCGCCACAGCTCGTCGAGTTCGGCGGCGTCCTTGGCCCAGGGCGCGTGCTCGCGGTCGAACTCGAAGCTCTCGTCGACCGTGAAGTCCGGTTCCTTCTTGAGCGCCGCGAGCGCGAAGGCCATGCGCTCGCGGTTGCGCTGCTGGAAGCGGTTGAAGATGGCGAAGGCGGGGTCGAGCTTGCCGGTCGTGATCGCGTCGTCGAGCTGGTAGCGGTACTTCTCGAACTCGGCGATGTCGCTCGCGAGGAAATAGCTGCGCGAGCCGTCGAGCGACTCGAGGTAGCGGTCGAGCACCAGCGAGGACACCGGGTCGTTGACCGGCGCCTGGCGGTAATGCGACCGCTCGAACATGCTGCTGACCAGCCGGGCCACCTTGGCCTGCCGCTCGGTCGGCGCGAAATCCGTGGTCGCGGCGCTGGCGGCGGCCGTCGGCGCCTTTGCCGTGCCGAGCAGCAGCGTGCCCACCGCCAGGACCAACGTGGCGATGACCACCGCGCCCGCGCGACCCATGCTGCGACGGGGGGCGGCGTCCTGATCCGACTTTTCTGGCTGGTACACTTAGCGCTCGACCTCGACTGCGATGGAACGACCTAGGCTAGAGTCACCCCCGGCCCCAATCAAGGGCCGGGTCACGAGAATTAGACCAAAGACCGTGCGACCACTGACCGTATTGACGGGAATCGTGCTCGGCTCGTCGGCCGCGACGACGTTCGGGCTGGGCGCGACACTGCGTGGTTTTCCTCGTCCTCTCGCGTGAAGTGCCCGAATATCGGGCCGAATTGCCGCTCCTGGCGCGGTATCTGGGGGTCTTCGTCGCTTTGACAGCGCTGGCCGCGGTCAGTTTCATCGGGCTAGCGCGCAATCGCCCCTGGCGCGCTTGGGCGCAACTGGCCCTGTGGGGTGCGCTGGCCGCCCTGGCAGCCCTTTACGCGTCTACCCGGCCCTGACCACGGCGGGTCTCTTCCATCGAACCTTCACGGCCGCGGTGCTGGAACTCGCGCGCTTTCGTTGATCGGATTCGCGACCCTGCTCGCCAGATGGCCACGATCGCCGGCGGACCCAGGGCCAGTGACCAGGAAAACCAGCGCATCCGGGCAAGGTCCGACAGGAAATCCGACACGAATGCACCCGGTCCGCCGTGCGCATACGGACCAAGGACCGCGATGCCGGTGAAATAAACGAGCAGCGGCAGCACCAGCAGGCCGAAGAGCGAGCGCAGCAAGCAGCCACTTGACGTCGCGATTGAAGGACATGGCGAGATCCTGAGGGTAAGCCGTACGGACCGCAAGAGGCGGCATTGGTTATGATCGACGGTGGTTCCAGCCCCTCGACGGAAACGCCAACCATGCAGAAAGTCCGCACGGCGGTGATCGGTGTCGGCTACCTCGGTCGCTTCCATGCGCAGAAATACGCGGCGCTCCCCGGCTCGCAGCTCGTCGCAGTCGCGGATGCGAGCCCAGAGGTCCGCGAGAAGGTTGCGATGGAGGTCGGCGCCAGGGCCGTGGCGGACTACCGCGAGATCCTCGGGGAGGTCGATGCGGTGAGCATCGCGACGCCGACCCCGCTGCACTTCCCGATCGCGAAGGAATGCCTCGAGCGTGGCGTGCACGTGCTGGTCGAGAAGCCGATCACCGAGACGCTGGAGCAGGCGCGCGACCTCGTGGCGCTCGCGGCGAAGTCGGGTCGCATTCTCCAGGTCGGCCACCTCGAGCGCTTCAATGCCGCGATCCTTGCGCTGGCGGGCACCCTCGGCCGGCCGCGCTTCATCGAGTCGCATCGCCTGGCGCCGTTCAAGGAACGCGGCACCGACGTGAACGTCGTGCTCGACCTGATGATCCACGACATCGACCTGATCCAGAGTCTCGTCGGCGCGCCGATCGAATCGATCGACGCCGTGGGCGCATCCGTCTTCTCGGCGGGGCTCGACATCGCGAACGCGCGCATCCGCTATGCGAACGGCTGCGTGGCCAATACCACGGCGAGCCGCGTGAGCATGAAGATGGAGCGCAAGCTGCGCATGTTCCAGGACGACGCGTACGTCTCGATCGACCTGCAGCAGAAGATCCTCACCGTCGTGCGCAAGCCGAGCCCCGGCGCCGACATGCCGAAGGGCCAGGTCGTGATCGAGGAGCGGACCTACGAGCAGGGCGATGCGCTCAAGATGGAGATCGAGGCTTTCCTGCGCGCCATCCGCGAGGGAACGCCTCCGGTCGTGACCGGCGAGGATGGGCTGCGGGCGCTCGAAACCGCGATCCGCATCACCGAGATGGTCCACCGCGGGGAGGGCTCGTCGAAATGAAACGTTCCTACTACGCCGGCCGGGATTTCCGGCGAGCGAGCACGATCGAAGAGCTGCGTCGCGTGGCGATGCGACGCGTGCCCGGCTTCGTGTTCGAGTACGTCGAAGGCGGGTCCGAGGACGAAGTCTCGTTGCGGCGCAATCGCGACGTCTTCGAACGCATCACGTGGCTGCCGCGCACGCTGGTCGGGCTCACGATGCCCGACCTGTCGGCGACCTTGCTCGGCGAGACGCTGCACCTGCCGCTCGTCATCGCGCCGACCGGGTTCAACGGCATGCTCTGGCCGCAGGGAGATCTCGCGCTCGCCAGGGCCGCTGCATCCGCGGGCGTCCCGTTCACGCTCAGCACCGTGTCGAACTACGACGTGGTGAAGATGGGGCGGGAACTGCCGGGCAAGGTCTGGTTCCAGCTCTATCCGGTCAAGGACCAGAAGACGGCCGACCGGCTCGTCGAACGCGCGGCGGAGGCGGGCTGCACCAAGCTCGTCGTCACGAGCGACACGCCGGTGCTCGGCGCGCGCGAGTGGGACCGGCGCAACTACCGCGAGCCGATGAAGCTGGGCTTCTCGAGCCTGCTCGACGTGCTGGCGCATCCGCGGTGGCTGCGAGAGGTCATGATTCCGAGGGGCGCACCCGAGTTCGCCAACCTCACCGAATTCCTGCCGCCGGGCGGCCGCTCGGCGTTGCAGGGCGTCCGCTTCATGGGAACGCAGATCAACCCGTCGCTCAACTGGGCCGACATGGAACGGCTGCGGCTGCGCTGGAAGGGACAGCTGATCCTCAAGGGGATCCTCTGCGTCGACGACGCGCAGCGCGCGGTCGACGTTGGTGCCGACGCGATCGTGCTGTCGAACCACGGCGGACGCCAGCTCGACACGACGGTCTCCGGCATCGAAGTCCTGCCGGCGATTGCCGCCGCGGTGGGCGACAGGATGTCGGTCCTGGTCGATGGCGGCTTCCGGCGCGGCTCGGACATTCTCAAGGCGATCGCGCTCGGCGCGGATGGCGTGATGCTCGGACGCGCAGCCCTCTACGGCCTCGGCGCGGGCGGCGAGGAGGGCGTGTCGCACGCGCTCGGCCTGCTGCGCGCGGAGATGGAACGCGTGCTGACCCTGCTCGGCTGCCGCTCGCTGGAAGAACTCGGACCGCACCTGATCCGCAGCTGACCGTGCCGGTCAGCGTTTTTCCGGCGGACGCTTGCGCGCTGCGCTGCGCGGCTTCTCCGGCGTCCAGGGCGCGCCGGTGCGATCCTCGATGTAGCGGCGAATCAAGCGGCGCACGACCTGCGACGGCGTGGCGTCTTCTTCCGCGCACAACTTCTCCAGGACCGCCTTCTTGCGCGGATCGATCAGGATCGTGAGCCGGGCCGTGCGCTCTTCGGCTGCCAAGCGATCTCCTCGGCCGCAGGCCAGGGTGAGAATCACATGATAATGGAACGCACACGAGAGTACACTCTAATGTGCACGACTTGAAGGACCTGCCGGACCCTGCAAAAGCCTACCCGTGACGGCCCTCACTGATTCACCGCTTGCTGCCTGCCTCGCGCTGCTGGGCGCGTGGCTGCTGATCGGCCTGGCCGGGCTGATCCGTCCGGGCAGCCTGAAGTTCGCCGGTCGAACACTGTTTCCGCTCGGCGCCCTGTGCGGCATGGCGCTCGCCGGGGTTGGCCTCTGGGGCATCGTGTCGCCGCCCGAGCAGGTCGTGCTGGTGGTCGGCTTGCCGGACCTCCCCGCGCATTTGCGCCTCGACGCGCTGTCCAGCGTCTTCATTGCCATCCTGGGAGCTGTATCGGCCGGCATCTCCCTCTTCGGCGCCGGCTACTTCCGCCGCGGCCAGGGCACGCCGCCGGGGCTCCTCTGCCTCGAGTACCACACCTTCCTCGCCGCCATGGGACTGGTCCTGCTCGCCGACGACGCCTACGCGTTCATGGTGGCGTGGGAGACGATGGCGCTGTCTTCGTATTTCCTGGTCACGGCGCAGCACCGCATCCCCGAAATCCGCAGCGCCGGTTTCCTGTACCTGCTGATCGCGCACGTCGGGGCGATCTCGATCCTGCTGTGCTTCGGCGTGCTGCAAGGCGGCAGCTGGCAGTTCACCTTCGACGCGATGCGCACAGCCCACCTCGATCCGGTCTGGGCCTCGGTCGCGTTCCTGCTGGCCTTGTTCGGCTTCGGCGCCAAGGCCGGCCTGTTGCCGCTGCACGTCTGGCTGCCCGAAGCGCACCCGGCGGCGCCGTCCCCCGTGTCGGCGCTGATGAGCGGCGTGATGCTGAAGACAGCCGTCTACGGCATGTTGCGCGTGACCTTCGACCTGCTGGGCGAACCGGCCTCGTGGTGGGGCCTGGTGATGCTGCCGCTCGGACTCGTCACCGCGCTGTACGGTGCCGTCTTTGCCGCGGTGCAGACGGACATGAAGCGCCTGCTGGCGTACTCGTCCATCGAGAACGTCGGGATCATCTTTGCAGGCATGGGCCTTGCGGTGGTCTTCGTGGCGAACGGCATGGCGGTGCTCGGCGCGCTCGCGCTGATCGCCGTGCTGTATCACTCGATCAACCACGCCTTCATGAAGAGCCTGCTGTTCCTCGGCACAGGCTCCGTCCTGCACGCCACCGGCGAGCGAAATCTCGGGCGCCTCGGCGGCCTGATCCACCGCATGCCGTGGGTTGCCTGGCTGACCCTGGTCGGCGCGCTCGCCATCGCGGGGCTTCCGCCCCTGAACGGGTTCGTCTCGGAATGGCTGCTGCTGCAGGCGTTCCTGTTCGCCCACGAAGTGCCGCGTCCCTTCGTCAACATGCTGCTGCCGCTCGGCGCCGCATTGCTCGTGCTCGCCGCCGCGCTCGCGGCCTACGTGATGGTGAAGTTCTTCGGCATCATCTTCCTCGGGCAGCCGCGCGAAGCTGCCCTGGCACGCGCGCACGACGCCGGTCGCTTCGAGCGGATCGGGCTGGTCTGGCTTGCGGCGGGATGCTTTGCGCTCGGCCTGCTGCCCGCGCAGGTGGTCGCCGGTCTGGGTAACGTCACGCGGCAGCTGGGCTTGCCGACACTCGCCGATACCGGGGCGGGCTGGTGGATGCTCGTGCCGCTGGCCGACCGCGAGGCGTCCTACGCGCCGACGGTGTTCCTCGTCGCGGTCGCCGCGGTGGTGCTGCTGGCGTTCGTCATGGTCAGCGTTCTTTATCATCGTCGCGTCCGGCGCGTGCCGCCGTGGGATTGCGGTTTCGTGAACCTGGATGCGCGCATGCAGGACACGGCCGAAGGATTCGGCCAGCCGATCCGCCACATCTTCCAGCCGTTCTTCGCGATGACGCGCGAGCTTCCGACGCCATTCGACCGCGCGCCGCGGTACGCCGTGACGGTCGGCGATCGCATCTGGCAGGCCTGTTACGTGCCGCTCGGCGGCATCGTGCAGCGCATCGCGGACCGCTTCGCCTGGATCCAGCAGGGGCGTATCGCCGTGTACCTGCTCTACAGCTTCGTCACACTCGTGGTGCTGCTGGCGCTCGTTCTATGACCCTGGCCAACATGCTGACGCAGGTGCTCGAGATGGCCGTCGCGCTGGCGGCGGCGCCGCTGTTCGTCGGTTGGGTGAACCAGTGCCGCGCGTGGCTGCAGAACCGCTCGGCGCCGAGCCTGCTGCAACCGTACCGCGGCATTTACAAGCTCTTCCACAAGGATGCGGTGATCGCAGAGAACGCCTCATCGCTGTTCCGCATCGCGCCTTACGTGGTCTTCGGCACGATGGTGGTGTCGGCAGCCGTCATTCCGTCCATGAGCACGCGTCTGCCGTTCTCGAGTGCGGCCGACGCGATTGCGCTCGTCGGATTGTTCGCCACGGCCCGCGTGTTCCTCTCGCTCGCCGCGATGGATGTCGGCACGGCCTTCGGCTCGCTGGGCGCCAGGCGCGAGATGATGATCGGCTTCCTCGCGGAGCCGGCGCTGCTGATGGTGATCTTCGTGGCCTCGTTGATCGCCGGCAGCACGGCACTCCCCGTGATTTCGGAGCGCCTGGCGACGCAGGCGCTCGGCCTGTATCCGAGCCTCGCGTTCACCGGCGTGGCCTTCACCATGGTGCTGCTCGCCGAGAACGCCCGCATCCCGGTGGACAACCCGGCTACGCACCTCGAACTGACGATGATCCACGAGGCGATGCTCCTCGAGTACTCCGCGCGCCACCTCGCGCTGATGGAATGGGCCTCCGCGCTCAAGCTGTTCAATTACGCGTGCATCGGGTTTGCCGTCTTCGTGCCATGGGGCGCCGCCATGGGGGATGGAGTCGGGTCGTTGTTCCCTGCGATCCCCATCCTTGGGCTCAAACTGCTGATCTTCGGGGCCGGTCTTGCGGTCGTCGAAACCCTCTCCGCGAAGCTGCGTGTGTTCCGCGCGCCGGAGTTCCTCGCCACCGCGTTCATGCTGGCCGTGCTCGGCCTGCTCGTTCACCTGCTGCTCGGAGCCTGACCGATGAGTGGCGTGCCGTTCGACCTTCAGATCCTGAATTCGCTCGCAGCCCTGCTGCTGCTCGTCTCGTTCGCGATGCTCTCGCAGCGACGCGTCGTCACGCTGGTGAACCTGCTGGCGCTGCAAGGGGCGTTGCTGTGCGCCGGCACCCTGGTTCTCGCGTGGCGCACCGGGCAGTCACACCTGTACTTGTCGGCGGCACTCACGCTTGCTCTCAAGGTCGTGTTCCTGCCCTGGCTGTTGCACCGGCTGATCCGGCGGCTGGAGGTCTACTGGGATACCGAGCCGACGCTGAACGTGGCGAGCACCATGCTGGTCGGCGTGGTCGTGGTCGTCTTCGCATTCGGCCTGGCGCAACCGATCGCGGCTATCGCCAGCACCGCCACGCGCAGCGCCATCGGAATCGCGGTTGCGGTCGTGCTGCTCGCGTTCCTCACCATGATCACGCGCAGCAAGGCCATGTCGCAGGTCGTCGGGTTCCTGTCGATGGAGAACGGCCTGTTCTTCGGTGCGATGAGCGCAACCTACGGCATGCCGATGATCGTCGAGCTGGGCGTGGCGCTCGATGTGCTGGTGGCGATGCTGGTGCTCGGCGTCTTCTTCTTCCAGATCCGCGAGCAGTTCGACAGCCTCGACCTGCACCATCTCGAATCCCTCAAGGAGGAGACCTGACGTGGAGTTCGTCGTCCTCGTCTCGCTGCCGCTGGCTGGCGCCGTGCTGCTCGGGATCTTCGGGGCGCGCGACTGGGCGCCGCGACTGAACATCGCGGCGAGCGCGGCGACGCTGCTGGCGGCCTGCGCGCTGACGGCCAGGGTCATCCGGGACGGCAACCTGATGCTCGCGCGCGAGCAGTTCTTCATCGATCCGTTCAACGTGTTCCTCGTCACGCTCACGGCGTTCGTGGGATTCACGACATCCCTGTTCTCGCGGCCGTACATGCGGGTGGAACTCGAGCACGGCAGGCTCACCCCGGGCCGGCTGCGCCTTTACCACAGCATGTACCAGCTCTTCATGGCGACGATGCTGGTGGCGCTGACGACCAACAACCTCGGCCTGTTGTGGGTGGCGATGGAGGCGGCAACGCTCTCGACCGTCTTGCTGGTGACGCTGTATCGTACGCCCGCCAGTCTCGAGGCCGGCTGGAAGTACTTCATCCTCTGCGGCGTCGGCATCGCGCAGGCGCTGTTCGGCACCATCCTGCTGTACGTGGCGGCTGAGAACGTGCTCGGCGGGCAGGGCGTGAATGCGCTGCTCTGGACGCACCTCGACGCGGTGAAGGGGCAGCTCGAGCCCACCGTCATCTCGCTGGCGTTCGTGTTCCTGCTCGTCGGCTATGGCACGAAGGTGGGCTTGGCACCGCTGCACAACTGGCTGCCGGATGCCCACGCGGAGGGCCCGACGCCGATCTCTGCGGTGCTCTCCGGGTTGCTGCTCAACGTGGCGATCTACGCGGTCGTGCGCTGCAAGGTGCTGGTCGAGGGATCGCTGCACTCCGACCTGCCTTCCCGTATGTTGATGGGATTCGGACTGCTCTCGGTGGTGCTGGCCTCGTTCCTGCTCTGGCGGCAGCGCGACATCAAGCGACTGTTCGCCTATTCGTCGATCGAGCACATGGGGATCGTCACGTTCGCGTTCGGCATGGGAGGGCAGGTGGCGAATTTCGCCGCGCTGCTGCACATGACCGTGCATTCGCTGACCAAGTCGGCCATCTTCTTTTCGGTCGGGCACGCGTGCCAGAAGGCCGGATCCCAGTCGATGGACAGCATCCGCGGCCTGATCACGACGAGCCCGACCATCGGCTGGGGCCTGATGCTGGGTTCGCTCGCGATCCTGGGGATGCCGCCGTTCGGCGTGTTCGCCAGCGAATTCCTGATCCTCACCACGGCGATGCAGCAGCAGCCATGGGCGACTCCCATCCTGCTGATGGCACTGGGCGTCGCGTTCGCAGCTATCTTCGGGCGTGTGCAACCAATGGTCTTCGGCGAGACGACGCTCAAACGGCTGCCGCATTCGCCCGCGCTGTTGCCGGTGTTCGCACACCTTGCCATCGTCCTCGTCCTCGGCTTGTTCATTCCGCCATTCCTCGCGGACTGGTATCGCGCGGCCGCCAGGCTGATCGGAGGCTACTGACATGGCGTCCCGCCGGTGGTATGCGCAGGGCCATGCGATCGCAGGTGCGGGCGGCGCCCGTGGACTGACGGTGACGCACGAATCATGGCGCCAGGCGGTCCGCGACCTGGCGGCCGGCGCAGCCAGGCTGCTCGCCATGTGGGCCGATTTCGACGCGGGGGGCGTGCGGGTCGTGCGGGCGGCGTTCATCGTGGATCCCGGCGTGCTCGTCCTCTCCTTGCCCGTGACGGACCCGGACGTTCCATATCCCGGCATCGAGAATTTCTTTCCGGCCGCAAGTCGCATGCAGCGGGCAATTCGCGACCTCAGCGGGATCTGCTCGACGGATCCGGATTCGCGGCCCTGGCTGCGACACGAGTCGTGGCAGGCTGGATACGTGCCTCTCGAGCACTGCTCATCGCAGGTGCCGGCTGCGCCCGTCGCAGACGACTACGCGTTCGTGCGCGTGGAGGGCGAGGGCGTACATGAGGTGCCGGTCGGCCCGGTACACGCCGGCATTATCGAGCCTGGGCACTTCCGCTTCTCGATCGTCGGCGAGAAAGTTCTCCGCCTCGAGGAGCGGCTCGGCTACGTGCACAAGGGGATCGAGCGCCGGTTCACCGAGCTGTCCCAAGCCGAAGGTAATCGGCTGGCGGCGCGAGTCTCGGGCGATTCAGCGGTCGCTTTCTCGTGGGCGTACTGCCAGGCACTCGAGGGGGCCGCTGGCGTGCGTCCGCCGCCGCGCGCCGAGTGGTTGCGAGCGCTCGCGCTGGAAAGCGAACGCATCGCCAATCACCTCGGCGACCTTGGCGCGCTCGGGAACGACGCGGGATTCGCCTTCGGATTGGCGCAGTTCTCGCGGCTGAAGGAATCCTGGCTGCGCGCCATGGGCAATTCGTTCGGGCAGCGTTACCTGCTGGATTTCGTCGTTCCCGGCGGCACGGCGACGGATGTCGGCACGGCAGCCGGTGAGGCGCTCGTCACCACGGTCGCGGAAGTCGAGCGCGAAGGCCGGCTGGTTCGTGAAATCTTCGACGAGCATGCCGGCGTGAGGGACCGATTCGCCGGCACTGGCGTCGTTACGTCGGAGCTTGCCTCGAGGCTCGGCCTCACAGGCCTGGCCGGCCGCGCGAGCGGACAGGCATTCGACCTGCGGGTCGATCTGCCGCGTACGCCCTACGACGAGCTGGCACCCCATAAGTCGGGCAGCACTTCGGGCGACGTTGCTGCGCGCGTTGCCGTGCGATTCGACGAGTTGTTCGAGTCGTGCCGGCTCGTGCGCGACGTCCTGCGGCGCATGCCCGCCGGACCTTGCGCCGGCCACGTACCGGTGGCAGCCGAAGGGGCATCGGGTCTGGGATTGGTCGAGGGCTGGCGCGGCCCGGTATTGGTGGCCCTGACGGCCGGCGCCGGCGGCACGATCCGCCGTTGCCATCCTCACGATCCGTCCTGGCTCAACTGGCCGGTGCTGGAGCACGCCATCATCGGCAACATCGTTCCGGATTTTCCGCTCATCAACAAGTCGTTCAACCTGTCCTACAGCGGCCACGATCTCTGACCATGCTGAAGACACTGCGCCAGATCCATCGCGTCGGCATCGCAACGGAACCGCCTCCGGACAGCGACGACACCTTGCGGATTCGCGATGCGCTGCAAGGCGAGATCCTGGGGATCCTGGGGCGGGCGCTCTGCATCCGGCAGGTGGACGCCGGCTCGTGCAACGGCTGTGAACTCGAGATCCACGCGCTCAACAACCCCATCTACAACATCGAGGGGCTAGGAGTGCGATTCGTCGCGAGTCCTCGCCATGCCGACATGCTGCTGGTCACGGGGCCGGTGTCCGCGAACATGGCGGTGGCGTTACGGCGCACGTTCGATGCCACGCCGGACCCGAAGCTCGTGGTGGCGATTGGCGACTGCGGTTGCACCGGCGGCATCTTCGGCGAGAGCTACGCGAGCTGCGGTCGCGTCGCGAACGTCGTTCCCGTCGACGTGGCGGTGCCTGGCTGTCCGCCCACGCCGAATCGCATCCTGGCAGGCATCCTGACGGCGCTGACGGGACGCAAGACCTGACGGGGAACTCTCGAGGCGAGACCCGTGGGTTCAGGCGTCGCCGATGGCCTCGAGTTCGGCATGCACCTCGAGCCAGCGCTCCTCGTCGGCCTCGATCAGCGAGGCCAGTTCCCCGCAGCGACGGCTCGCCGCCTGGATCTCGGCGGGTTGCCCGCTCGAGTAGAACTGCGGATCGGCGAGCTTCGCTTCCAGGGATTTCTTCTCGGCCTCGTGACGCGCGAGGCGCGTTTCGAGCTCGACCGATTCCTTCACGAGAGGGCGGCGTCGCGCCAGCCGCTGCTGCCGTTCCGCGGCCGCGTTCTCGCGATTCGCGCGGCGTGCTTCGCGGTCCATCGTCATTGCGGCGTCGCCGGCATTCACCGCGGCCGTCTCGCGTCGCGATGTCAGCCAGCGCAGGTAGTCGTCCACGTCGCCGTCGAACGGGACGGCGCGCCCGTCGGCAACGAGCAGGAAGCTGTCGCACACCGTGCGCAGCAGCGCCCGATCGTGCGAGACGAGGACGAGGCTGCCTTCGTAACCGGCGAGCGCCCGCATGAGCGCGTGGCGCATTTCGAGGTCGAGGTGGTTGGTCGGCTCGTCGAGCAGCAGCAGGTTCGGGCGGCGTCGCACCAGCAGCGCGAGGGCGAGCCGTGACTTTTCGCCGCCGGAGAACGGCGCGACCGGCGCGTCCGCCATCTCGCCGCGGAAATCGAAGCCGCCGAGGTAGTTGCGCAGGTCCTGCTCCCGGGACTGCGCATCCTCGCGCGCGAGGTGCCACAGTGGCGATTCCTCGCCACGCAACTGCTCGACCTGGTGCTGGGCGAAGTAGCCGATCGCGAGGCCGTGGCCCGCGACGCGGCGTCCCTCGAGCAGGGGCAGCGTACCTGCGAGGACCTTGATCAGCGTCGACTTGCCCGCGCCGTTGGGCCCCAGCAGCCCGAGCCGCGCTCCGGGGCGCAATGACAGCTGCAGGTTCTCCAGCACGGGGCGCCCAGGGTAACCGGCCGAGGCCTCGTCGAGCGCGAGCAATGGATCGGGCGCGCGGTCGGGTTCCGGAAACTCGAAATCGAATGGCGCGTCCACGTGAGCGGCCGCAATGTGTTCGAGCCGGTCGAGCGCCTTCAGCCGGCTCTGGGCCTGGCGGGCCTTGGAGGCCTTGGCGCGAAACCGCTCGACGAATTGCGTCATGTGCGCGATTTCGCGCTGCTGCTTCTCGAACATGGCCTGCTGCACGGCGAGCCGCGCGGCCCGCTGTTCCTCGAACGATGAGTAGTTGCCGGTGTAGAGCGCCAGGACTCCGCGCTCGAGGTGCGCGACGTGCGTCACCGAGGCGTCGATGAAGTCCCGGTCGTGGGACACGAGCAGGAGCGTGCCGCGGTAGTTCGCCAGCCAGCGCTCGAGCCAGACCACCGCATCGAGGTCGAGGTGGTTGGTCGGTTCGTCGAGCAGCATCAGGTCGGCCCGGCTCAGCAGCGCCTGTGCCAGGTTCAGTCGCATGCGCCAGCCGCCCGAGAAATCCGCCACTGGCCGCTCGAGATCGGCGGGCGCGAAACCGAGGCCCGCCAGCAGGCCGGCCGCGCGGGCCCGGGCGGCATAGCCGTCGATCGCTTCGAGCCGGGCATGCAGTTCGGCCAGCCTATGTCCGTCGTGCGCCGTATCGGCCGCGACGATGTCTTGCTCGATGCTGCGAAGTTCGTCGTCGCCGTCGAGCACGAACTCGATGGCAGGCTGTGCGAGGGGCGGCGTTTCCTGCGCGACGGACGCGATGCGCCAGTCCCGCGGCACCTCGCAGTCCCCGGTTTCCGTGTGCAGTTCCCCGCGCAGCAGCGCGAACAGGCTCGACTTGCCGCTGCCATTCGCGCCGACCACGCCGACCCGCCACCCCGTGTGGATCTGCAGCGAGGCGTCCTCGATCAGGCGCCGGGAACCCCGGGCCAGGGTCATATGTCGAAGCTGGATCAAGGCGGCGTTCGCAGGCTCACGGGGCCGCGCATTCTAGCGGTCCGCCGCCGACTTGGCGGACTCCATGCGTCGGGCAGCGGAATCCGGCACAATTCACGGCTCGTACCGTCCGGCGAACCGCCCGGATCCCCTGGAGTGTCTTTCCAAAATGTCGTCGAAAGGTTTCCTCGCCGCCGTCGTGTCAGCCCCGCTGCGCCTCCTGTCGGTTGCCGCGCTCGCCTCCGTGCCGCTCGCCGCAGTGGCCGCCCCGGCCACGTCGACCGTCGTGGCCTTCAGCGGGTCCGTCCCGGCCGGCAACCTGGTCTCGGGGACCGATGGCGCGCTTTACGGGACTACGGCATCTTCGACCAGCGTGGCCGGGGGGCTCATCTACCGCGTTGCGGCGGACGGCAGCGCCGTCGCTACCCTCTACCAGTTGCGCATAAAGGACGATGGCCAGACGCCGCAGGCCGGCCTGCTGCTGGCAAGCGACGGCAAGTTCTACGGCACGACCAAGTTTGGCAAGTCGGGCACGCTCGACACGACCGGCATCGTCTTTCGCCTCAACCAGGACGGCACGGGCTTCACCGTCCTGCACCGGTTCGCGGCCTTCACCGCAGCAAATGTCGCTTCGTCGCCGAAGAACGCCGACGGGGCATATCCCGCGGCGGAGTTGACCGAAGGCAGCGACGGCAACCTGTACGGCACCACGGGCGCGGGCGGTCCCGAGGGCACGGGCGCGATCTTCCGGATCTCGAAGGACGGCGCCGGCTTCCAGACGCTGCACACCTTCAGCGCGATCACAACGACGGCGACCGACGTGCCGGCCAAGAACGCCGAGGGTATGTCGCTCACCGGACCGCTGGTCGAAGGCGCCGACGGCAAGTTCTACGGCACGGCGTCGGCAGGCGGTGTGAACGGGCGTGGAACGGTCTTTCGCATCAACTTCGACGGCACGGGCTTCCAGGTGATCCACACCTTTGCGGCCACCACCACGGACACCACGACGAGCTTGCTCAAGAACGCGGACGGCGCGGCTCCGGTGGCCGGTCTCATCGACGGCGGCGACGGCTTTCTCTACGGCGTCGCGAGCGACGCAGGTAGCAAGGGTTACGGCACGATCTTCGCGATCTCTCCCGACGGCGCGACATTCACCAACCTCCACGATTTCGACAACACGGGAGGCGCGCGTCCTTTGGCGGAGCTCGCCTTGTTCAGCGACGGCAGGCTCTACGGCACGACGGCCGCGGGTGGCACGGGTACAGGCGATGCCCCAGCCAACTTCGGTACGCTGTTTTCGATCGCCCGTGACGGGACCGGTTTCACCAAGCTCTACAGTCTCGACGGCAGCACCGCCGGATCGGGCGCTACGAGCCAGTTGCTGCAGTTGAGCAGCACGGTCTTCGTGGGCACAGCGTCCGGCGGCGGTTCCTGCGGCTCGGGTACGATCTTCCGCTACGACTCGACGGGCGGCACGGTCACCGGCAATACCAAGTGCGGCCGAAAGAAGAACAACGGTTACAGCGGCGGCGGCGCAACGGAGCCGGCGGTGCTGCTCCTGCTGGGCGGCCTGCTGCTGGCGCGCCGTCGACGCCGCTAGCCTGACGCGGCTTGCGGGGGAGGGGCCGGGCAATGGGCGAAACGAGGATTCAGCACCAGACGTGCTCCATCTGCGAGGCGATGTGCGGCATCCTCGTCGAGCATCGCGATGGCGAGATCCTCTCGATCAAGCCCAACCCCGACGACGTCCTGAGCCATGGGCACATCTGCCCGAAGGCCGTCGCCCTCAAGGACCTGCACACGGATCCGGACCGGCTGCGCAAGCCCATCCGGCGCACGGCCGGCGGCTGGGAGGAGATCTCCTGGGAAACGGCGTTCGAGACGATCGAGCAGCGCATAGGAGAGATCCGCGCGGCGCACGGCTTCGACGCCGTGGCGCTCTACGCGGGTAATCCCACGGTGCACAACCTCGGCGCGATGCTCAACGTCGGCAATTTCATCCGCGCAGTCCGCACCAGGAACCTGTACTCCGCCACGAGTGTCGACCAGTTGCCGCACATGGTGGCGTCCTGGGCGATGTTCGGTCACCAGTTCCTGGTGCCCGTGCCCGATGTCGATCGCGCGCAGTTGTTCGTCTGCATCGGCGGCAACCCCGTGGCCTCGGGCGGCTCGATCATGAGCGCGCCCGGATTCGAGAAGCGGGTCGAAGCAATGCGCAAGCGCGGCGGGCGCTTCATCGTCATCGATCCGAGGCGCACGGAGTCGGCTGCGATTGCCGACGAGTACATCCCGATCCGCCCTGGCACCGACGTATTCCTGCTGCTCGCGCTGTTGCGTGCGGTTTTCGCCAAGGGTCGCACCGACCTCGCGCATCTCGAGTCGGTCGCGGACGGCCTCGAGCCGCTGCGCGAGGCGGTCTTTGCCTTCGAGCCCGAAGCGCTCGCGGCGCGCACCGGCATCCCACTGGAACGCATCGCGGCGCTGGCCGACCAGATCGCGAACGAGCCTCGCGCGCTCGTCTACGGCCGCGTCGGCGCCTGCACGCAGGAATTCGGCGGACTCACGATCTGGCTCATCAACTGTCTCAACCTCGTCACCGGCCACCTCGATCGCGAGGGCGGCATGATGTTTGCCGAGCCCCCGGTCGACCTGACTCGCGCCTACGGCTCGCGCGGGCATTACGGCAAGTTCCGTTCGCGGGTGCGCGGCCTGCCCGAATTCTCGAACGAACTGCCCGTCGCCGCGCTGGCCGAAGAAATCGAGACGCCCGGTGCGGGACAGGTGAGGGCGCTCATCACGTTTGCCGGCAACCCGGTGCTCTCGACGCCGAACGGCCGGCAGCTCGATCGCGCGCTCGAGCAGCTCGATTTCATGGTGTCGGTGGACATCTACCTGAACGAGACGACGCGGCACGCCCACTTGATCCTGCCGCCCACCAGCCCGCTCGAGCGCAGCCACTACGACGTCGCGTTGAGCGGATTTGCGGTCCGCAACGTCGCGAAGTATTCGCCGGCCCTTTTTGAGAAGCCGGCCGGCGCCCTGCACGATCACGAGATCCTCGCCGAACTCGCGTTGCGCCTCGGCAGCGCACCCGGCGCGGATCGGCGCAAGGCGAGCGCCAAGGGCTGGCTGTCGCGACGCCTCGGACCGGACGGCACGCTGGACTGGATGCTCAAGACCGGCAAGTACGGCGTGCCGAATCGCGGCGCCATCCGCATGCTTGCAGCCCTGCCCGGGATGTCGACCATGCGCGACCTGCTCGAAGCGCCGGATCGCGTTCCGCACGATCTCGGCGTGGCCAAGCTTGCTGCGTCTCGAAACGGCGTCGACCTCGGGCCGCTGCAGCCGTGCCTGGTGCGGCGCGTCGCGACCAAGGACCGGCGCATCCAGCTTGCGCCGGACATGTTCGTCCATGATCTCGCGCGCGCGACGACGGCCCTGTCCTGCGGGGCGCCGGCCCTCGCGCTGATCGGGCGACGTCACGTGCGGAGCAACAATTCGTGGCTGCACAACAGCCAGCGGCTCGTGAAAGGCAAGCCGCGCTGCACGCTCATGATCCATCCCGACGACGCTGCGGCACGCGGCATCGAGCAGGGCGCCACCGTGCGCGTGACCTCGCGAGTCGGCGAGGTGCAGGTTGGCGTGGAGATCACCGACGACATGATGCCGGGCGTCGTCAGCCTGCCGCACGGTTGGGGTCACGACCGGAACGGCATCCGTCTCGGCGTGGCTCAGGCGCACGCGGGCGTCAGCATCAACGACCTCGTCGACGACCAGCGCCTCGACGTGCTGACGGGCAATGCCGTGCTGAACGGCACGCCGGTCGAGGTACGCGCTGTCTAGGACAGTCGGGTGGGCGAACGCCCGCGTGATCCGCAGGCCGAGGCCGCGACCGCCTGATCTGGATCCTGTGGAATCAACGGGTCGCGCGCGAACTGCTCGGCGGTCCTGCCCGGTGGGCCGGCGGTTACATTCAGGAACGCTCTCTCAAAGGCTTCTCGCGATGCGGAGAGGGCAGCGCTGTACTTGCCGTTGCGTGGCGTCAGCGCGACGTACCGATCCAGGATGAGCCGTGCGCGGAACTTCTTGTAGGAGCGAAGGTAAGGTATGACCTGCTCCAGCAACGCGAGTGCCTGGCGGTTCGACACCGAATACGTGAGTCCCGGCGCATGCTTCTCGGACGACGTTCGCTTGCGCGTCACTTTGCCGACGCCTGTGGCCCGCTCGGCCCAGTCAACCAATTCCCGTTCCGTACTGCTGATGGAGACAACCAGTTGGCGACGTTCAGTCGCGTGCCGACGCGACAGACTGATCGTCCCTTCGCCGTCGATCAGGCCGGCGAGATACGCGGCGTCTTCACTGGTGAGCGTGCGCGCGACCTTGTAGACCATGGTGCTGCTCGCGGAACGGAGAATGCCCCCGGCCTTTCGGCCGGGGGCGCGGATGGTGGAGGCGGCGGGACAGCTGGTCTGCCTCTTCCGAGACAGGCTGGACTATGCCTTCACCCCGATCGCGTGATCGGGGGCGGGGCGTGTTATCCGGAACCCTCACCCCGACCCTCTACCGCAAGCGGCAGAAGGGGAATGAATCCCGAATCCTAGTGCCGGCTCCACTGCTGCCAGTTCAGCCGGTCTATGAGTCTCTACAGGGCAGGCCTGAGGTTGGCCCTCTTCCTACCCCTCGGCGTTACCTCGCGCCGCCATCATCGGCGCGTCAGGCTTCACCGATGTGAGCCCCGTTGTCACTTCACCCTTGCAGGTGAAGGCGACCCATCTTGATCGAACCCGCGTCCGCAAGCCCTACGTTCCAGGACCTACATGCTTAGCCGTCTTTTTGTATCTCGTCGGGCACTACCCAAGCGGCAGGGAAGATGACCGACCAGCTCAGGCGTATTTTAGCGAGCCAGCCCTCAGCACACTGGACCCGCGAGCTTGTGAGCGCGTCCCTCGGGTCTGGATGCACAAGCACACGCCAGTCGAGGGTTAGGCGGGGTTAAGCCGCCAGAGCGTAGTTGTCTTCGTTGGCAACTAGTTGTTTGCAAGCGGTTTAACGAGGAACCTTGCACCTCGGCATGCACCTGAAGTTTCGCGACCCACGTCGAAACCGGTCGCCCCCAGATGGACAGCCCTAGTGTAGGGCCGGGGGCGGGGAATGCAAGGATTGCCCTCACCCGCGCCTTGCGCGACCTCTCCCGCAGGCGGGAGAGGTTAGGTCGCCCTCACCCGCGCCTTGCGCGACCTCTCCCGCAAGCGGGAGAGCAACTGTCTTGAGGGTCAACTGATTTCGGTCAGTTGGCCCTCAGCATTTGGGGATTCCACACGGTGTGGTCACGCACCATGGCGTTCATGATGAGCAGCAGTTTGTGCATACAGGCCACCAGGGCCACTTTCTTCGGCTTCCCCGTGGCGAGCAGGCGTTGATAGAACGGGCGGATCTGCGGGTTGCAACGGGTCGCCGAGAGGGTCGCCATGTAGAGCACCTGTCGGGTCTGGGCGCGCCCGCCCCAGCAGTGGCGCCGACCGCGCAGGGTGCCGGAGTCGCAGTTGTAGGGGGCCACGCCGACCAGCGCCGCGAGCTGCTTGCGCGGGATCCGCCCAAGCTCCGGCAGTGTCGCCAGGACGGTGAGCAGCATCTGCCGGCCCACCCCGGGGATGGCCTTCAGCAGCTGCTCCTTCTCGCGCCACACCGGGCTCTGGCGCAACTGGTCGTCGAGGTCACGATCGGTCTGCTTCAGGCGCTTGACCAGGAAGGCGATCGTCTCGCGGATGTCGGTGCGGATGGGCCCGAGCGCGTGTTCGAGCCGGTTGCGCTCGGCCTGGATCATCTCCAGGAGCTGCTGGCGGCGCGTCAGCAGCGCATCGAGCAACTGCGTCTGCGCGTCCGCCAACGGCCGCACCTCGGGCGCCGCCTGCTGGCCGAACTGCACCAGCACCTCAGCATCGATGCGGTCGGTCTTGGCGAGCTTGCCGAGGGCGCGGGCGAACTGGCGTACTTGGCGCGGGTTGACCACCACGACCGGCAGGTTCGCCTGCGCCAAGGTGCTCACCAGGGCCGTCTCATAGCCCCCGGTTGCCTCGACGACGATCAGACCAACCTCGCCCTGGCGGAGCCTCTCGCGCAGGGCGCGCTGCCCCTTGGGGTCATTGCTACACGCCCACCGCTCGGGTGCCGAGGTGGCAATTTCCAGGGTGTCCTTGGCCACGTCGATCCCGACGACAATCCGTGCACTCGCGTTCATACGGTTCCTTCTCCCTGCCTTGTGAGATGCGGGCTCGGGGCCCGGGCAACTGTTCGGGATGAAAGAGATCAACCGACGCGACGACCCATGCTCTCCCACGTGCTGCTGGGCACCGGGTCGCTTACGGCCTGTCGCGTCAGTTGAAACCGTAGCAAATCGTGTTCTGGATGACATCAGACCTCGTATCCTCTAGATACAAGGTTAGGTCGTCCTCACCCGACCTTCGGTCGACCTCTCCCGCAAGCGGGAGAGGTGCAGAGGCTAACCGCGGCTGCGCATCAGGCGCGCTTTGTCGCGCTGCCAGTCGCGGTCCTTCTCGGTCGCACGCTTGTCGTGGGACTGCTTGCCCTTCGCCAGGCCGATCTCGATCTTCGCCTTGCCGTTCTTCCAGTACAGCTTCAGCGGCACGACGGTGTGGCCCTTGCGCTCCACGGCGCCGACCAGCTTGTCCAGTTCGCGCCGGTGCAGCAGCAGCTTGCGCGTCCGGGTCGGGTCGGCGATCACGTGGGTCGAGGTCGTGCGCAGCGGCGAGATGTGCGCGCCGATCAGCCACGCCTCTCCGTTCTTGATCAAAACGTAGCCTTCGGTGATCTGCGCCTTCCCTGCGCGCATGGACTTGACTTCCCAGCCCTGCAGCGCGAGCCCGGCCTCGAAGTTCTCCTCGATGAAATACTCGTGACGAGCGCGCTTGTTGAGCGCGATCACGGCGGAGGAGTCTTCCTTGTCTTTGCGGGGTGCGGCCATGTCGGTGAATCGCGTCAGGTCGCGCATTCTAGCTGGCCCGCATACACTTGCGCCCGGTTGCGGGGTCCCGGCCGATGTCCATCCACGAAATCCAGCGCAGCGCGCTCGTCACGTTCAGCCCGGAGCAGATGTTCGACCTCGTCGTCGACGTCGAGCGCTACCCCCAGTTCCTGCCCTGGGTCGTCGGGGCCGAAGTCCACGAAAAATCGGAGCACGACCTGCTGGCCAGCATGGAAATGCAGCGCGTGGGCGTCCGGGAACGGTTCACGACGCGCAACGTCATGGAGCGGCCAGGCTGGATGACGCTGAAACTCGTGACCGGGCCGTTCCGCCTGCTCGAAGGGAAGTGGACCTTCACGCCCATCGGCGATGCCGGCACCCGCATCGAACTGGTCATGCGCTTCGAGTTCGCGAATCCCGTGGTGGCCCTGCTGTTCGGCAAGGCCTTCGAGCAGAGCTGCGGGCAGTTGATCGACGCGTTCATCGTGCGGGCGAGACAGGTGCATGGCCCCCGGCCATGAGCCCGGCCGTCTGCCGTCCGTCGAGGTCGTCTATGCGCGGCCCGACCGGCAACGCGTGGTGGCGCTTCCGCTGCAGGAAGGCATGACGGCACTGCAGGCCGTTGCGGCCGCTGGCCTGGTCGGGGAATTTCCGGAGATTGGATCGCAGCCGCTTGAAATCGGGATCTTCGGCAAGCGGGTCGATCCAGCCCGGCTCCTGTGCGACGGGGATCGTGTGGAAATCTACCGCCCGCTGCCCGATGACCCGAAGGAACGAAGGCGACGAAGGGCTGCCGAGACGGCCCAGGGCCGGCGCGGCCGCAAACGGTGAGGCGTGAAGTCGCTGCTTGCGCGGCTCAGGCGCCGCCCGGGTTGGGCGCGTCCGGCTGCGGCTGGGGGAGCGCAGGGGACGCAGCCGGGTCCAGCCCCGCGGCTTTCTTCTTCTCGGCCTGCCGGGCCCGCATCTTCTGGATGTCGCTGAGGTCCGGCGCGTCGACCTTGTCGACCTCGCGGACCTTGTCACCGTCGAACCGGACCACGAAATACGCCCGGTCGACCTTCCGCTCGTGGCCGCGCTGCAGGGTGTAGATGTAGTCCCAGCGGTCGGGCTGGAACGGGTCCGAAATCATCGGGGTGCCGAGCAGGTAGCGCACCTGGCTGCGGGTCATGCCGACCGTCACCTGGTCGACGTCTTCGAGCTTGAGGAGGTTGCCCTGCTGGATGTTGGGGCGGTAAACGCACCCCGCCGCGAGGGCGAGCAAGGCAGCAAACAGGAGTGCAAACGGCAGCGAACGATGCGTGGCAATCACGATTCTACCGGGATTCATCTGTATGGACTGCCGGCGGATGCCGGTGATAATGAGACGGAATCATACAGCAACGCCGCCCTTGATCGGGCGCCTAAGGGACGGGCCACTCGTGGAACCATCACATCTCCGTCGAGCCGGACTGAAGATCACCGTGCCGCGCGTGAAGATCCTCGAGATCCTCGCCAGCGCGCAGGCCCGGCACATGAGCGCCGAGGACGTGTACCGCCGTCTTCTCGAAATGCACGAGGACATCGGGCTCGCCACGGTCTACCGGGTCCTGACGCAGTTCGAGACGGCCGGCCTGGTCACCCGCCATCACTTCGAGGGCGGCACCGCGGTCTTCGAACTCAACGAAGGCACGCACCACGACCACATCGTGTGTACAGACTGCGGCCGCGTCGAAGAGTTCTCGGACGAGGGGATCGAGGAGCGTCAGAAAGCGGTGGCCGACCGCCTGGGCTTCGAGATCACCGACCACGCGCTCACATTGCACGGCCGGTGCGCGAAGGAGTCCTGCCCTTACCGGCCGGCGAAGGCTTGATCCCTGGCCCGGCGGGGCGTTTGGCGCCTCTTTGAACCGAGTCCAGCATTTCCCGCGCATGCTCTCGCGTGCGCGCGGTGATGCTCGTTCCGCCGAGCATTCTCGCAATTTCCTCCACCCGCGCCTCGCTCTCCAGGGCCTCGATTCGCGTGCGAGTCGTCCCGCCCGAAGTCAGCTTCGACACCCGGACCTGATGGTCCGCCTGGGATGCCACCTGCGGCAGGTGCGTCACGCAGAGCACCTGGCCCGACGCGGCCAGCGCCTGCAGTTGCCGGCCGACCATCTCGGCGACGGCCCCGCCGACCCCCGCATCCACTTCGTCGAACACGAGGCAGGGGAGGTGGGCTGCTTCGAGCGCAGCCACCTGCAGGGCGAGGCTGATGCGCGAGAGTTCGCCGCCTGACGCTACTTTCGCCAGCGGGCGCGGCGGCTGGCCGGGATTCGCGCTGACGAGGAATTCGATGTCGTCGTTGCCGTGCTCGGACAGCTCGACGGGATCGTGCGGCTCGACGCGCGTCGCGAACACGCCGCCGGCCATGCCGAGCCCCTGCATGAGTCCGGAGACCTTCTTGTCGAGCGCCGCCGCCGCGGCTCGACGGGCTTCGGTCAGTCGCCTGGCATCGTTGACATAGGCATCGCGCGCCGCCGTGAGCCTGCGCATCAGCTCGGCCTCGCTGACCGCCGCGTTCTCGAGCGACTTCAACTCCGTCGAGAGGGACTCCCGCAGGGCGGGAAGTCCGGCGACTTCCACGCGGTGCTTCCGGGCCGCCGACTCGAGCGCAGCCAGCCGCGCCTCCAGCCATTCCTGCCGCGCAGGGTCCGCTTCGAGCGCGTTCGAATAGCCTCGTACGCTCGCCAGAGCCTCGCGGGACGCGATGGCCGCTTCGTCGAGCATCTGCGCGGTGGCGGCCAGCCCGGCGTCGAGAGAGACCAGCTGCCGGATGATCGATTGGGCGCGAGCCAGGGCCGCGCTCGCGCCGCCGTCATCTCCTCCCAGCAGCGCCTCAACCTGGGCCGTGCCTTCCGCGAGCCGCCCGAGCCCCGCGATTCGCTTGCGCTCCTCGGCGAGCGATTCCGCTTCGCTCGCTTTCGGCTCGAGCGCGTCGAGTTCCTTGACGTAATGGCGCAGCAACTCGAGCCGGTGATCGCGATCGCGCGACCGCTGTTCGAACTGTGAACGCTCGTCGTCGATGGCGCGCCAGGCGCGATGGGAGTCGCGCACTCTCGACGCCAGGTCCGCCAGCTTGCCGCTGCCGTCGAGCGTCTCGCGCTGGTAGCTGCGCCGCGAGAGCGACTGGAACTCGAGTTGCCCGTGGATGTCGACCAGCAGTTCACCGAGCGCGCGCAGCGACTGCAGGGGCACCGTCTGACCGTTGAGATAGGCGCGACCCCGGCCGTCGTTCCCGATCACGCGGCGCACGACGCAGTCGTCTTCGTGCTCGATCGTCTGTTCGTCGAGCCAGGCCCGCGCTGCGCCGTTGCGCGAGATGTCGAAGGTAGCGCTGATTTCTGCGCGCTCGGCGCCGTGGCGGACGGCGCTGCTGTCGGCCCGGCCGCCGACCGCCAGCAACAGCGCGTCCACGAGAATCGACTTGCCTGCGCCGGTTTCACCGGTCAGCGCGGTGAAGCCGCGGCCGAATTCCAGTTCGACGGACTCGACGATCGCGAAATCGCGAATCTGCAGGTGGGTCAGCATGCGCCCTCAGGCCCCGGGCGGCTGCCCGTCGCGCGTGCCCCGGCCCCAATGCAGTTTCGAGCGCAGGATGCGGTAGTAGTCGTGACCGGGCGGATGCAGCAGGGTCGCGCTCACCTCGGCGCGCTCGACGCGCAGGCGCACGCCCGGCTCCAGGTCGCAAAGCACGATGCCGTCGCACACAACCTGCGCGCGCGACTCGAAGCGGTCGGACAGTTCGATTTCGATCACGCTGCCGCCCGCCACGACGATCGGGCGATCGGAGAGCGTGTGCGGGCAGATCGGCACGAGGACGAGGGCGTCGAGGCTCGGGTGCACGATCGGGCCGCTGCAGGAGAGGGCATAGGCCGTGGAACCGGTCGACGTCGCGATGATGAAGCCGTCGCCGCTGTGTGTGTTGACGTAGGCCCCGTCCACCCACGTGCGAACGTCGACCATGCGGCCGGTCTCGCGCTTGGCGACCACGACGTCGTTCAGGGCGAGCGCGCGGAAGGATTCGCCGTCGGCGGGCACCGTGGCGCGCAGGAGCATGCGGCGTTCGTGCTGGCAGCGGCCGGCGAGGGCGTCGTCGACTCGCTCCAGCATGTGCTCGGGACCGACGTCCGCGAGAAAGCCTAGCCGTCCGCGATTTACGCCGAACAGGGGCACATCGGCCACGGCGGCCATGCGCGCCGCGTGGAGCATGGTGCCGTCTCCGCCCACCGCCACGAGCAATTCGACGCCCTCGAGGAGTTCTTGCTCGCCGACCGGATCGATTTCGGACAGGGCCAGGTCGCGCACGTCGTCCGCGACGGCGCGCACGTGGTATTCCTGCTTGACGAGGTGGTGGACGAGCGAGCGGATGGCCTCGCCGACCCGCGGCTCGGAGGCCCGTCCGGTCAGGGCGACGCTGCGGCGCTTGGTGGCGAGGTTGCTCATGGATGCCCCGCCTTTTAGCACGCACGCGTCGTCACCGGCCAGCCGCATTCCGTGCCGGCCCGTCGCGAAACGCCGCCTTGACGGGAGAGAAACTGCCAAGATAGGTTTGATTCCGACCGGGCGCCCACCTTCGCGCCGCGAACCTAGCCGAGTTCCTATGGCCGATTTGCCGGATGACGTCCTCAGTGAGCGCGCCCAGCACCTGTTGCGGGTCCTCGTGGAGAGCTATATCCGCGAAGGCCAGCCGGTCGGGTCGCGTTCCCTCACGCGGGATTCCGGGCTGCAGTTGAGTTCGGCCACGGTCCGCAACGTGATGGCGGACCTCGAGGAGTACGGGTTCGTCACCTCGCCGCACACGTCGGCGGGCCGCGTGCCGACGGACAAGGGTTACCGGTTCTTCGTCGACACGCTGCTGCGCCAGCGCCAGCAGGGTTCGATCGACGACGTGATCGACGAATTGAGCCGTCGCCTCGACGAGGAGGAGAGCCGCGATCCGAAATCGCTCGTGGCGGTGGCCTCGCAGGTGCTGTCGTCGCTGACCCATCTCGCAGGCGTCGTGACGATCCCGCGCCAGCCGCACCAGGCCCTGAGCCAGATCGAGTTCCTGCCGCTGTCCGACAACCGCGTGCTGGCGGTGATGGTCGTCAACGGACGCGACGTGCAGAACCGCATCGTCTACCTCGAGCGTCACTACACCGCCGAGGAGCTGCGGCGCGCGGCGAATTTCCTCAACCAGCAGTTCGGCGGCAAGGAACTCGCGCAGATCCGTTCGGACATCGTCGCGGAGCTGGCCCAGACCCGGGCGACGTTGAACCAGCTGATGCTGGACGCCATCAAGGTGGCCCAGCAGGTCGTGGGCGAGTCGAACGCGCCGGTCGGGCCGGAGTACGTGATTGCCGGCGAGACGAACCTGATGGAGTTCGCCGAGCTCTCGAACGTCGAAAAGCTGCGCCGGCTGTTCGACGCGTTCACGTCGAAGCGGGACATCCTGCACCTGCTGGACCAGAGCCTCGGTGCCGAGGGCGTGCAGATCTTCATCGGCCAGGAATCCGGCTACCAGATCCTGGACGACATCAGCCTGGTCACGGCTCCCTATACGCTCGACAACGAAACGGTCGGCGTGCTCGGAGTCATCGGCCCGACCCGGATGGCCTACGACCGCATCATTCCCATCGTCGACGTCACGGCCCGCCTGCTGGGCGCCGCCTTGAATTCCCGCCGCTAGCCCCGATAAACCCGCTGTCACCCATGGGGACCCCGGAAGGGGCCGCCCTGGGTTCCGCTTGAATCAGGCCAGGTGACATGACCACAACTTCCCCTGTCGACCCTTCCGCACCCCCCACGGACGCTGGGGCCGAACCGCTGGCCGCACTTCAGGCCGAGGTCGAGCGCCTCACGGCCGAACTCGGGGCTGCGCAGGCCAAGGCCCAGGAACACTGGGACACCTATCTGCGCTCGCTGGCCGAGACCGACAATGTCCGCAAGCGCGCCCAGCGCGAGGTCGAGACCGCTCACAAGTACGCGGTCGAGCGCTTCGCAGGCGACCTGCTGGACGTCCGGGACAGCCTCGAACTCGGCATCGCTGCCGGGCCCGGTGTCGAAGCCGCCAAGCTGATCGAGGGCATGGACGCCACCCTGCGCCTGATCAACAAGGCCTTCGAGAAGGCGGGGGTCGCGGTCATCGATCCGGCCGGCCAGCCCTTCAATCCCGAATTCCACGAAGCCATGGTCACCCAGCCGGTGGCCGAGCAGGCCCCGGGAACCGTCCTGGCGGTCATCCAGAAAGGGTATTTGCTGAATGGGCGGCTGCTGCGGCCGGCGCGCGTCGTCATCGCCAGGGCCCCGGAATGACGCCCTGACTTGAATCCGGCCCCCCGAACCCCACTTAAGCTCGCAACGACCCTACCCGACTCTTCGGAGCAGTACATCCATGGCAAAAGTCATCGGCATCGACCTCGGTACCACCAACTCCTGCGTCGCGATCATGGAAGGCGGCAAGCCGCGCGTGATCGAGAACAGCGAGGGTGATCGCACCACGCCGTCCATCGTCGCCTTCACCAAGGACGACGAGGTGCTGGTCGGCCAGTCCGCCAAGCGGCAGGCCGTCACCAATCCCCAGAACACCCTTTACGCGATCAAGCGGCTGATCGGCCGCAAGTACGAAGACTCGGTCGTGCAGAAGGACGTGGGCATGGTCCCGTACCACATCGTCAAGGCCGAAAACGGCGACGCGTGGGTCGAGGTGCACGGCAAGAAGATGGCGCCGCCCGAGATTTCGGCGCGCGTGCTGATGAAGATGAAGAAGACCGCCGAAGACTACCTCGGCGAGACGGTCACCGAGGCCGTGATCACGGTGCCGGCGTATTTCAACGACCAGCAGCGCCAGGCGACCAAGGACGCCGGCCGCATCGCGGGCCTCAACGTGAAGCGCATCATCAACGAGCCGACCGCGGCCGCGCTCGCATACGGCCTCGACAAGGCGGGTGGCGACCGCAAGGTGGCCGTGTACGACCTCGGCGGCGGCACGTTCGACGTGTCGATCATCGAGTTCGCCGACGTCGACGGCGAGCGCCAGTTCGAAGTGCTCGCCACCAACGGCGACACGTTCCTCGGCGGCGAGGACTTCGACAAGCGCGTCATCGACTACCTCGCGGCAGAGTTCCTCAAGGAAAGCGGCGTCGACGTGCGGCGCGACCCGCTCGCGATGCAGCGCCTGAAGGAAGCCGGCGAGAAGGCCAAGATCGAGCTTTCGTCGAGCCAGCAGACCGAAGTGAACCTGCCGTACATCACGGCAGACGCCTCGGGTCCGAAGCACCTGGCGATGAAGCTCACTCGCGCCAAGCTCGAGTCCCTGGTCGAGGACCTCGTCCAGAAGACGATCGAGCCGTGCCGCATCGCGCTGAAGGACTCGGGCCTGTCGATCAACGAAGTCGCCGAGGTCATCCTGGTCGGCGGCCAGACCCGCATGCCGCTGGTGCAGAAGTTCGTGAAGGACTTCTTCGGCAAGGAGCCGCGCAAGGACGTGAACCCGGACGAAGCCGTGGCCGTCGGCGCGGCGGTGCAGGGCGGCGTGCTGACCGGCGAGGTCAAGGACGTGCTGCTGCTCGACGTCACGCCGCTGTCGCTCGGCATCGAGACGCTCGGTTCGGTGATGACCAAGCTGATCGAGAAGAACACCACGATCCCGACCAAGGCGACGCAGGTGTTCTCGACCGCGGACGACAACCAGACGGCCGTGACGATCCACGTGCTGCAGGGCGAGCGCGACCGCGCGACCGACAACAAGTCGCTGGGCCGCTTCGACCTGTCCGACATTCCTCCGGCGCCCCGCGGCATGCCGCAGGTCGAGGTCACGTTCGACATAGATGCGAACGGCATCCTCAACGTCGCGGCCAAGGACAAGGCCACCGGCAAGGAACAGAAGATCGTCATCAAGGCCTCGAGCGGCCTGACTGAGGACGAGATCAAGCGGATGGTGCGCGATGCCGAAGCGCACGCGGAAGAAGACAAGAAGTTCCGCGAGCTGGCCGACACGCGCAACCGCGCCGACGGCCTGATGCACGCGACGGAGAAGGCGCTCAAGGACCTGGGCGACAAGGTGTCCTCTGCCGACCGCGCCAAGGCAGAGTCCGCGATCTCGGACCTCAAGTCGGTGCTAAAGGGCGACGACAAGGACGTGATCGAGAAGAAGGCTGCGGCGCTGGCCGAGGCTTCGGCAGCGATCGCCCAGCAGGCATACGCGCAGCAGCAGGGCGCGTCGTCGGGCCCGGAGGCCGGTGCGGCGGGCAGTGGATCGCAGCCGGGCGGCGCCGGCGACAAGGGCGACGTGCTCGACGCCGAATTCGAAGAAGTGAACAAGGACAAGGGCAGCAAGGACTGAGCGGGCCCGGCGCATGACGGCGCGAGCCGTTATGATGCAGCGATGATTACACCGCCGCGGGCCAGACGGCCCGCGGCGTTTGCGCATTCCGGAGCGGGCTGACGACGGCATGGCCAAGCGCGATTACTACGAGGTCCTCGAGCTCACGAAGGGCGCCACCGAGGCCGACATCAAGAAGGCCTATCGCCGGCTGGCGATGAAGCATCATCCGGACCGCAATCCGGGCGATCACGAAGCCGAGGGCAAGTTCAAGGAAGCCAAGGAGGCCTACGAGGTCCTCTCGGACGCGCAGAAACGCGCGGCGTACGACCAGTTCGGCCACGCCGGCGTCGACGCCGCATCGCGCGGCGGTCCGGGCGGCGGCCCGGGCTTCGATCCGCGCGACGCATTCGGGGACATTTTCGGCGACGTCTTCGGGGACATCTTCGGCGCCGGCCGCCGCGGCCGCTCACAGGTGTTTCGCGGCGCGGACCTGCGCTACGAACTCGAGCTCGACCTCGAGCAAGCGGTGTTCGGCGACACCGTGAACATCGATTTCACGACGCTCGGCGAGTGCGACGAGTGCAAGGGCACGGGTTCGTCGAAGGGTTCGAAACCTACCAACTGCACGACGTGCAACGGCGCAGGCCAGGTGCGCATGCAGCAGGGCTTTTTCACCGTGCAGCAGACGTGCCCCCGCTGCCAGGGCCGCGGCCAGGTCGTGAGCGATCCCTGCGGCAAGTGCCGTGGCCAGGGGCGCACGCGCAAGCAGAAGACGCTCGCAGTCAAGGTTCCGGCGGGCGTCGACTCGGGTGACCGTATCCGCCTCGGCAACGAGGGTGAAGCGGGGCGCAACGGCGGCCCGTCGGGCGATCTCTACGTCGAGATCCGCGTGCGGCCGCATGCCATCTTCGAGCGTGACGGCAGCCACCTGTCCTGCGAATTGCCGATCACCTTCAAGACGGCCGCGCTCGGCGGCTCGATCGAAGTTCCGACGCTCGAAGGCGAAGTCACGATCAAGGTGCCGGCCGAGACGCAATCCGGCCGCGTGTTCCGCCTGCGCGAGAAGGGCATCAAGCCGGTGCGCGGCGGCCCGACGGGCGACCTGTTCTGCCGCGTGGTCATCGAGACGCCGGTGCACCTCTCGCGCGAGCAGAAGGAACTGCTGACGAAGTTCGACGAATCGCTGCGCAAGGACGCGAAGCATCACCATCCCCGCGAGGAAAGCTGGGTCGATGGCGTGAAGCGTTTCTTCACCAGCCTCGGGGAGTGACGGTCGATGCCGCAACTCTTGAACATCGCGATGCTCGGCGCCTCCGGGCGCATGGGACGCACGATCGTTCCGCTGGTGCTCGAGAGCGACGACCTGCGATTGACGGGCGCGCTGGCCGCGCCGGGCGACCAGGCGCTGGGCCGGGATGCCGGCGTCAATGCGGGTGTCGCGCCCATGGCCGTGGCGATCACGGACGATGCCGCCCTGGCATTGAACGGCGCGCGGGTCGCCATCGATTTCACGCTGCCCGCGGTTTCGATGGCCAATGCGCGGCTCTGCGCTGACCGCGGCTGCGCGCTGGTGATCGGCACGACGGGGCACAGCCCTGAGCAGCGAGCGGAGCTGGAAGAAATCGCGAAGACGATTCCGATCGTGATCGCGCCGAACATGAGTCTTGGCGTGAACCTGCTCTTCAAGCTCGCGGAACTGGCGTCGCGTGCGCTCAATGCGGACTACGACATCGAGGTGTTCGAGGCCCATCACCGGCACAAGGTCGACGCGCCGAGCGGCACGGCGCTTGGACTGGGTCGCGCGGCGGCGGCGGGGCGGGGTACGACGCTCGAGGCAGCAGGCGAATACGTCCGGCACGGCCAGGCGGGGCCGCGCGAACGAGGGAAGATCGGGTTCAGCGTCGTCCGCGGCGGCGACATCGTCGGGGATCACCGGCTCATCTTTGCGGGGCCGGGTGAGCAGGTGGAACTGGCGCATCACGCCCAGGACCGCTCGGGGTTCGCCCGAGGCGCACTCGTCGCGGCCCGCTGGGTCGTCGGTCGCCCCCCGGCGCTCTACTCGATGATGGACGTGCTCGGCCTCTGAACTGTCCCGCGCCTGCGATCTCGGCCGCGCGCTGCGCATGCGATTCGTTTCCCGAATCTGCCTCCCTCGCTTCGCTTTGCGCCTGACGGCGACGGGTCGCTCCCGGTGCCGGACTTCGGGCATGTCCCGAGGGACGCCGTAAACCCTTCCCTGGGGGCTCCGGCCGCGGCGTCCGTGCCGCGGACGGCCCTCGGGACATGCCCGAAATCCGGCTCGACCGGGAGCGCCCTTGCTGTCGCTTTGGCTCACTCGATTGCTGGCGCGGTGGACGCCGGCAGGCGTTCGTCGGCCGCTGGCGCAGCTGCGCTCCTCGAGCCTGCGGCGGGCGTCAGCGCGCCGCCACCACCCCCCCCAATCGCGAGCACCGCGTTCGCGCCACCTTGTTGCGCCAACGATAGCGGCAGCGAACGAGGCCCGCGGGTATCCGATTCGGATCCAGTCCGCCGGGCCGTCCGCGGCACGGACGCCGCGGCCGGAGCCCCCAGGGAAGGGTTTACGGCGTCCCGGCGGGCTGGATCCGAATCGGATGCCCTGCGGGAAGTCAGTCGGGTCAGTCCCGAACTGGCCAACGATCAAGTCACGTGGCGCGACCCGGGACGCTCGCGTAGAATTCCGCACTTAGCCCGTGCGACAAATTGCCACCGGAGTTGAGCCCACCTCAGCCCCGGCGGACGCTGCACGCGCGACATACGTCCGCGTGCCGTTCGCACGCGCGCAGGTTGATGGCTACGGAGGTGCACCCGTGACGACACCCGCTGTTCTGGCTCTCGAGGACGGCACCGTGTTTCGCGGCGTCTCCATTGGCGCAGCCGGCACCGCGACGGGCGAGGTGGTGTTCAACACCGCCATGACCGGCTACCAGGAGATCCTCACCGATCCCTCGTACTCGCGGCAGATCGTCACCCTGACGTATCCCCACATCGGCAACACCGGCACCAACCCGGAGGACCTCGAGTCGGACTCGATCCATGCCGCCGGGCTGGTCGTTCGCGACCTGCCGTTCCTGAATTCGAGCTGGCGCGCGACCGAGTCGCTGCCGGAGTTCCTGGTGCGCGGCGGCGTGGTTGCCATCGCCGAAATCGACACCCGCAAGCTCACGCGCATCCTTCGCGAGAAGGGCGCCCAGGCCGGCTGCCTTGCCAGCGGGGATGCGGCGCTGCGTCCGGACCTGGCCGTGGCCGCGGCCAAGCGTTTCCCGGGCCTCAAGGGCATGGACCTCGCCAAGGTGGTCACGACCAACGCGTCGTACCAGTGGAACGAGGGCACCAACTGGGCGCTCGAGCAGGGCGCGCGCCGCCGGCCCGGCCAGCGCCTGCACGTCGTCGCGTACGACTTCGGCATCAAGCGCAACATCCTGCGGTTGCTGGCCGATCACGGCTGCCGCATGACGGTGGTGCCGGCTCAGACGCCTGCGGACGAGGTGCTTGCGCTCAACCCGGACGGTGTCTTCCTCTCCAACGGGCCGGGCGATCCAGAGCCCTGCACCTACGCGATCGAGGCGATCCAGCGGTTCCTCGCTGAGGAAGTCCCCGTCTTCGGCATCTGCCTCGGCCACCAGCTGCTCGGCCTCGCGGTCGGCGCGAAGACCGTCAAGATGAAGTTCGGCCACCACGGCGCGAACCATCCGGTCATCGACATGGACACGGGCCAGGTGTTCATCTCGAGCCAGAATCACGGCTTCGCCGTGGACGAGGCGACGCTGCCGTGGACGGTGCGGCCGACGCATCGGTCGCTGTTCGACGGGTCGCTGCAGGGCATCGCCTGCGTGGACCGCCCGGCGTTCAGTTTCCAGGGCCACCCGGAAGCGAGCCCGGGCCCGCGCGACCTCGCGCCCCTGTTCTCGCAGTTCGTCGAGTCGATGCTGCGCAAGTCGGCGACTCCGCAGCGCAAGCAGGTCTGATCGAGGAGCCCACGCAAGATGCCCAAGCGCACAGACCTGCAGAGCATCCTGATCATCGGCGCCGGCCCGATCGTCATCGGCCAGGCCTGCGAGTTCGACTACTCCGGCGCGCAGGCCTGCAAGGCGCTGCGCGAGGAGGGCTACCGGGTCGTCCTGGTGAACTCGAACCCGGCCACGATCATGACCGACCCGGAGATGGCCGACGCCACCTACATCGAGCCGATCAACTGGCGCACGGTCGCCCGGATCATCGAGAAGGAAAAGCCCGACGCGTTGCTGCCCACCATGGGTGGCCAGACGGCGCTCAACTGCGCGCTCGACCTGGTGCGCGAAGGCGTGCTCGAGAAGCACGGCGTCGAGCTGATCGCCGCGTCGCGCGAGGCCATCGACATGGCCGAGGACCGCGAACTGTTCCGCAACGCCATGCGCGAGATCGGCCTCGAGTGCCCGCGTTCGCGCGTCGCGCACAGCATGGAAGAAGCGCTCGCCATCCAGGCCGAGATCGGCTTCCCGACCGTCATCCGTCCCTCGTTCACGCTCGGCGGCAGCGGCGGCGGTATCGCCTACAACCGCGAAGAGTTCGAGCAGATCGTCGCGCGCGGCCTCGACGCCTCGCCGACCAGCGAAGTGCTGCTCGAGGAGGCGGTGCTCGGCTGGAAGGAATTCGAGATGGAAGTCGTTCGCGACAAGAACGACAACTGCATCATCATCTGCTCCATCGAGAACCTCGATCCGATGGGCGTCCACACGGGCGACTCGATCACGGTGGCCCCCGCGCAGACGCTGACCGACAAGGAATACCAGCTGATGCGCGATGCCTCGATCGCGGTGCTGCGCAAAATCGGCGTCGAGTGCGGCGGCTCGAACGTGCAGTTCGCCATCAACCCGGCGGACGGCCGCATGCTGGTCATCGAGATGAACCCGCGCGTGTCGCGTTCTTCTGCGCTCGCGTCGAAGGCCACGGGTTTCCCGATCGCGAAGGTCGCGGCGAAGCTCGCCATCGGCTACACGCTCGACGAGCTGCGCAACGACATCACCGGCGGCGCCACGCCGGCTTCGTTCGAGCCGACCATCGATTACGTCGTCACGAAGATCCCTCGCTTCACGTTCGAGAAGTTCCCCGGCGCCAACATCCGCCTCACGACGCAGATGAAGTCGGTGGGCGAGGTGATGGCCATGGGCCGCACCTTCCAGGAATCGCTGCAGAAGGCGCTGCGCGGGCTCGAGACCGGCATCGACGGCCTCTCGCCGATCCTGAGCCTGCCGCTGCCCGATGCCGATGCGCGCAACGCGCTGCTCGAAGAGCTGCGCATGCCCGGTCCCGATCGCCTGCGTTACGTCGCCGACGCGTTCCGTGCCGGGCTCACCTTCGCCGAAATCCACCGTGCTTCGTGCATCGATCCGTGGTTCCTCGCGCAGATCGAGGACCTGATCAACGTCGAGAGTGCGGTGGCGGCAGGCGGGATTGCCTCGCTCGATGCCGGTCGCATGCGGGCCTTGAAGCGCAAGGGCTTTGCGGACAGCCGGCTGGCGAAGATCCTCGGCACCAGCGAGCAGGCAATCCGCGAGTTCCGTCACGGGCTCGGCGTGCGTCCGGTCTACAAGCGTGTCGACACCTGCGCCGCGGAGTTTGCGACGTCGACGGCCTACCTGTACTCGACCTACGAGGAAGAGTGCGAGGCTCTGCCGACCGACAAGCGCAAGATCGTCATCCTCGGCGGCGGCCCGAACCGCATCGGGCAAGGCATCGAGTTCGACTACTGCTGCGTGCACGCGGCGCTCGCGCTGCGCGAGGACGGTTTCGAGACCATCATGGTCAACTGCAACCCGGAAACGGTCTCGACCGACTACGACACGTCGGACCGCCTGTATTTCGAGCCGCTCACGTTCGAGGACGTCATGGAGATCATGCACGTCGAGAAGCCGTTCGGCGTGATCGTGCAGTATGGCGGCCAGACGCCGCTCAAGCTCGCGCGCGCGCTCGGCGCCGCGGGCGTGCCGATCATCGGCACGAGCCCGGACTCGATCGACGTCGCCGAGGACCGCGAGCGCTTCCAGAAGCTGGTCGACCGGCTCCACCTGAAGCAGCCGCCGAATCGCACGGCGCGGACCGAAGAGGACGCGGTGCGGCTCGCCGCCGAAGTCGGCTATCCGCTCGTGGTGCGCCCGTCGTACGTGCTCGGCGGCCGCGCGATGGAGGTGGTCTTCAGCGAGGACGACCTGCGCCTGTACATGAACACGGCCGTGCAGGTGTCGAACGACAGCCCCGTGCTGCTCGACCGCTTCCTCGACCTGGCCATCGAGGTCGACGTCGACGCGCTGTGCGACGGCAAGGACGTCTACATCGGCGGCATCATGGAGCACATCGAGCAGGCCGGCGTGCACTCGGGCGACTCCGGCTGCTCGTTGCCGCCCAACAGCCTGAGCGCCGAACTGCAGGCGCAGATCCGCGACCAGACGCGCCGCATGGCGCTCGCGCTCAACGTGATCGGCCTGATGAACGTGCAGTTCGCCATCCAGGGCGGCATCGTCTACGTGCTCGAGGTCAACCCGCGCGCATCCCGGACGGCACCGTTCGTGTCGAAGGCGACCGGCGTGCAGATGGCCAAGGCGGGCGCACGCGTCATGACCGGCAAGACGCTGGCGGAGCTGAACCTGACCCGCGAGCGCGTGCCGGCGTACTTCTCGGTGAAGGAAGCGGTGTTCCCGTTCGGCAAATTCCCCGATGCCGACCCGATCCTCGGTCCCGAGATGAAGTCCACCGGCGAGGTGATGGGCACGGGCCGCAGCTTCGGCGAGGCATATGCCAAGGCGCAGGCGGCCTCGGGCGTCGTCCTCCCGACGCGCGGCGTCTGCCTGATCAGCGTCCACGAGCGCGACAAGCCGGGCGCCGTCGAACTGGCTCGCCGGCTCGTCGATCGGGGCTTCGAGATCGTCGCGACTCACGGCACGGCCGACATGATCGAGAAGGCGGGGATCAAGGTGCGCCGTGCCAACAAGGTCCGCGAAGGCCGTCCGCACATCGTGGACATGATCAAGAACGACGAGATCAGCCTCATCGTGAATACGACCGAGGGCAAGCAGGCGGTGCGTGAATCGCAGACGATTCGCCGCGAGGCGGTCGCGCGCAAGGTCACTTACTACACGACGCTGGCGGGCGCCCTGGCGACCTGCGACGCGATCGACCACCTGCAGGAGGTCGAGGTGAATCGCCTCCAGGATCTTCACACGGAGGTTCGGGTATGAAGCGCAAGCCTATGACCGCAAAGGGGGCCGAGCGCCTGCGCGCCGAACTTCGCCGCCTCAAGTCGGAAGATCGCCCGCGCATCATCCAGGCCATTGCCGAAGCCCGGGCCCATGGCGACCTCAGCGAGAACGCCGAGTATCACGCCGCCCGTGAGCAGCAGGCCTTCTGCGAGGGCCGCATCAAGGAACTCGAGCACGAGCTGTCCCATTGCGAAATCATCGACGTTACGGCGATGCCGAAGACGGACAAGGTGGTGTTCGGCGCAACGGTCGACCTCGAGGACCAGGACGGCGGCCCGGACATCACCTTCCAGATCGTCGGCGAGCTGGAGGCTGACGTTCGCCTCGGACTGATCTCCATCACCTCGCCGATCGCCCGCGCACTGGTGGGCAAGGTCGAAGGCGACGCGGTGGACGTGGCGGTTCCCGGCGGCTCCCGCTCGTTCGAGATCGTTTCGATCCGCTACGTGTGAGCGCGTCAACCGGGCAGCAGGATGCCGGGCTTGTCAGGGTTTCGGCGGTAGTAGAGCCCGACGTGGCCGACGCGCTGGATGATTTCCGAGCCGGTAGCTTTCGCCAGCTCGTCCAGAATCTCATCCCGCAAACCGCGGTCGCCCACCCTGGCTCGCACCTTCACGAGTTCGTGGTCGTTGAGCGCGCGCTCCAGTTCCGCGACCAGGTTGGGGCTGATGCCGTTCTGGCCCACCAGCACGACCGGTTCGAGGTTGTGGCCGAGGCGGCGCAGGTGCGTGCGTTGCGAGGTGTTGAGCGGCATGGGGCAGGACCCGGAAGCGGAGTGTGGGCGATAGGCTATAGGCTATAGGCTATAGCAGGCGGGTTCACCTCTCCCGCTTGCGGGAGAGGTCGCCGCAGGCGGGTGAGGGAAGTATTCGGCGCGGTCCCGCGCCTCGTAACCCATCGCCTTCTAGCCTAAAGCCCATAGCCCATAGCCCATAGCCCATCCATGTCCAAGCGTTCCAAGAGTTCCACCCGCTGGCTGGCCGAGCACGCCGCAGATCCATATGTCAAAAGGGCCCACGAGGAAGGCTGGCGTTCGAGGGCGGCGTTCAAGCTCGAGGAAATCCAGAAGTCCGACCGGATCCTGCGGCCCGGCATGACCGTGGTGGACCTCGGGGCCGCCCCGGGCGGCTGGAGCCAGTACGTGGCACGGACCCTGGCCGGGAAGGGCCGGGTCATCGCGATGGACATCCTCGAAATGCCGGGTATTGCCGGCGTCGAGTTCCTGCAGGGGGATTTCAACGACGAAGCCGTCCTGCAGCGCCTGCTCGAGCTCCTGGGTGACGACAAGGTCGACCTTGTATTGTCCGACATGGCCCCCAACATGATGGGCATCTCGGACGTGGACCACGATCGCTCGATGAACCTCGTGGAACTCGCCGTCGAGTTCGCCGGCCGCACATTGCGCCCGGGCGGCGATTTTCTCGCGAAGGTCTTCCAGGGGCGCGGGTTCCAGCCGCTCGTTGCGCAGCTGCGACAGCAGTTTGAATCCGTGAAGTTGCGCAAGCCGAAAGCGTCACGTGCACGCAGCCCCGAGGTTTACGTTCTGGCACGTGGTTATCGATTGGTGTAGTGTCGAAAGCGCCCGTGTTTCCGTTCCCCCGACGGCAGCGAAAAGGGCTTTGAGGTCAGTAACTTGAACGATTTGGCCAAGAACGTCGTCCTCTGGATCGTGATCGCCGTGGTGCTCGCCACCGTGGTGAGCAACTTCAGCGCCCGGACGAGCGCGGTACAGGAGATGCCCTACTCGGCGTTCCTGACGCACGTGAAGGACGGCAGCGTGGCGCAGGTCACCTTCAGCGGCGACAAGATTTCCGGCGTGCGCGCGAGCGGCGAGCAGTTCGTCGTCTACAACCCGGAGACTGACAACTCCGCGCTCATCGGCACGCTGCAGCAGAACGGCGTCACCTTCAGCGCGGCGCCGCCGGAGCGCCAGTCGTTCCTGATGCAGTTGTTCATTTCCTCGTTCCCGATCCTGTTGCTGATCGGCGTGTGGGTCTACTTCATGCGCCAGATGCAAGGCGGTGCAGGCGGCCGGGGCGCCATGTCGTTCGGCAAGAGCCGGGCAAGGCTGCTCAACGAAGACCAGGTCACGGTGACGTTCGCCGACGTGGCGGGCGTGGACGAAGCCAAGGAAGAAGTCAGCGAGATCGTCGACTTCCTCAAGGACCCGGGCAAGTTCCAGCGCCTCGGCGGCAAGATCCCGCGGGGCGTGCTCATGGTCGGCTCGCCCGGCACCGGCAAGACGCTGCTCGCGCGCGCGATCGCCGGGGAGGCCAAGGTCCCGTTCTTCACGATCTCCGGCTCGGACTTCGTCGAGATGTTCGTCGGCGTCGGCGCCTCGCGCGTCCGCGACATGTTCGAGCAGGCGAAGAAGCACGCGCCCTGCATCATCTTCATCGATGAAATCGACGCCGTCGGCCGCCATCGCGGCGCCGGCCTCGGCGGCGGTCACGACGAGCGCGAGCAGACGCTGAACCAGTTGCTGGTCGAGATGGACGGCTTCGAAGGCAACGAAGGCGTCATCGTCATCGCCGCGACCAACCGGCCGGACGTGCTCGACCCGGCACTGCTGCGCCCGGGCCGTTTCGACCGCCAGGTCGTCGTGCCGCTGCCCGACGTGCGCGGCCGCGAGCAGATCCTCAAGGTCCACATGCGCAAGCTCCCGCTCGCCGAGGACGTCAAGCCCTCGGTCATCGCGCGGGGTACGCCGGGCTTCTCGGGCGCCGATCTTGCGAACCTCGCCAACGAGGCCGCGTTGTTCGCCGCGCGCGCCAACAAGCGCACGGTGACGATGGAGGAGTTCGAGCGCGCCAAGGACAAGATCATGATGGGCGCCGAGCGCAAGTCCATGGTCATGGACGACAACGAGAAGAAGCTCACCGCGTACCACGAAGCCGGCCACGCGATCGTCGGGCTCAGCGTGCCGGACCACGATCCGGTCTACAAGGTGTCGATCATCCCGCGCGGCCGCGCGCTGGGGATCACGATGTTCCTGCCGGAGGCCGATCGCTACAGCACCAGCAAGCGCCGCCTGGAGAGCCGCATCGCCACGCTTTTCGGCGGGCGCGTGGCCGAAGAGATGATCTTCGGGCCCGAGTACGTCACGACGGGCGCGTCGAACGACATCGAGCGCGCGACGGAAATCGCGCGCAACATGGTCACGAAGTGGGGCCTCTCGGACAAGCTCGGCACGCTCACTTATGCGGAGGAAGACGGCGAAGTGTTCCTCGGCCGGCAGGTCACGCAGCACAAGCAGGTCGGCGACAAGACTCGCGATGCGATCGACGAGGAAGTCCGGCGCGTCATCGACACCAATTACGACCGTGCGCGCGTGATCCTCGAGCGCGAGGTCGACAAGGTGCACAAGATGGCCGCGGCGCTGATCAAGTTCGAGACGATCGACGAAGGCCAGATCCGCGAAATCATGGGTGGTCGCGAGCCCACGCCGCCGGCCGACTGGGACGACCGGGACCTGCCGAGTTCCGGGTCCAAGCCCCGGGAACGCCCGCAAGGCGACGCGCCTTCGAGTCGCCCGGCGCCGCAACACTGAACGGATCAAGCGCCCGGCACTCGCCGGGCGTTTCGCTTACGGCTCGCCGGGCCCAGCCGATGAAACTGACCTGCCGCAACCGCGTTCTCGACCTCGGCGCGCCCGTCGTGATGGGCGTCCTCAACGTGACGCCGGATTCCTTCTCGGACGGCGGGCGGTATTTCGATGTCGATGCAGCCGTCGAGCACGGGTTGCGCATGGCGGAAGAGGGCGCGACGTTCATCGACGTCGGCGGGGAATCGACGCGCCCGGGCGCGGCGCACGTCAGCCCGGCCGAGGAAGTCGATCGTGTCGCGCCGGTCATCGAGCGCATCGCGGGGCGGTCGCCGGTGCTGCTTTCCGTCGACACCAGCAAGCCCGAAGTCATGAGCGCCGCGGTGTCCGCCGGTGCGCACCTGATCAACGACGTGCGCGCCCTGCGGGCTTGCGGGGCGCTCGAGGCCGCAGCGCAGAGCGGCGCCGGAGTGTGTGTGATGCACATGCAGGGCGAGCCGGCTACGATGCAGGTGGAGCCGCGCTACACGGACGTGCTGGCCGAGGTCTCGGCTTTCCTCGTCGAGCGTGCGGCGGCCTGCCTTGCGGCCGGGATCGAAGCGTCTCGCATTTGCGTCGACCCCGGCATCGGCTTCGGCAAGCGCTTCGAGCACAACCTGGCGCTGCTGGCGGGCCTGCCGATGCTCGCGAGTCTCGGGTTTCCGGTACTGGTCGGCGTTTCCAGGAAGTCGCTCATCGGTATGATCACAGGCCGACCGGCGGAACATCGCCTTGCCGGCAGCCTCGCGCTGGCCGCGCTTGCGGTCGAGCGGGGCGCGTCGATCATTCGTGCCCATGACGTGGCCGAGACGGTCGATGCCGTGAAAGTGGCGGCGGAGTTGATGCGGCGGGTGGGGCAGACAGGAGCCTGAAGATATGGCGAGAAAGTTCTTTGGTACCGACGGTGTCCGCGGGCACGTCGGCGAGCACCCCATGACCGTCGAGTTCGCCCTGCGCCTCGCGAGTGCGGCCGCGCGGGTGCTGGCGCCTGAAGGCGGCACGGCGCTGGTGGGCAAGGACACGCGACTGTCCGGCTACATGTTCGAGGCCGCGCTCGAGGCCGGCTTCGTCGCCGCCGGTGTGAACGTCAGCCTGATCGGCCCCCTGCCGACGCCGGGCATCGCCTACCTCACGCGGAAGTTCGGCTGCCGTTTCGGCGTCGTGATCAGCGCGTCGCACAACCTGTACGAGGACAACGGCATCAAGTTCTTCGACGCCGAGGGCAGCAAGCTGTCCGACGACCTCGAGGAGCGGATCGAGTCCTACCTCGTCGACCCAGCGCTGACCTGCGAGTCGAACAAGCTCGGGAAGGCGACGCGCATCGACAAGGCGCGCGTCGTATACCAGGAGTTCTGCGCATCCACGCTGCCGAGCGGCGTCGACCTGTCCGGTCTCAAGATCGCCATCGATTGCGCCAACGGAGCCACGTACAAGGTGGCGCCCCGCGTGCTCGCGGATCTCGGCGCCGAGATCATTCCCATCGGCTGCTCGCCGAACGGCCGCAACATCAACCTGCGCTGCGGTTCCACTGCGCCGCAACTGCTGCAGGCAACGGTGGCGGGCGTCGGTGCCGACGTCGGCATCGCGCTCGACGGCGACGGCGACCGGCTCGTCATGGTCGATCATCGCGGCCGCGCGATCGACGGAGACCAGCTCATGTACGTCATCGCGGTGGACCGCAAAGCGACCGGCGAGTTGAAGGGCCCCGTCGTCGGCACCGTCATGAGCAACCTCGGCCTCGAGCATTCGCTCAAGGAAATGGGCGTGCCGTTCATGCGCGCCAAGGTTGGCGACCGGTACGTGCTCGCCATGCTGAAGGAGCACGGCGGCATCCTCGGCGGCGAAACGTCGGGGCACCTGCTTTGCCTCGATCGCACGACGACGGGCGACGGGCTCGTGAGCGCGCTGCAGGTGCTGGCCGTCATGAAGCGCACGGGCAAGTCGCTCGAAGCATTGACCGCGGCAATGCCGCAGTTCCCGCAGGTCATGATCAACGTCCGCTCGCAGGAACGCATCGATCCCGCCAGGTCCGCGAGCATCCAGGCAGCGGTCGAGCGGGTGGAGAAGACCCTCGGTTCCGCGGGCCGCGTCGTCCTGCGCGCCTCCGGCACCGAGCCGGTGATCCGCGTGATGGTCGAGGCCCGCGAGCAGGCGATGGCGACCCGCTGCGCCAACGAACTGGCGGACACGGTCCGGGCCGCCGTCTGAGGCTTCGGCCCTGGCAATTGCAATCGCGGCACCTCGCCGCTAAGATCGCGCGCCTTTCGCGATCCGCCCCCGTCCCGGGGCCGCGGGTCGACACGAAGCGGGGGAGTTCCACATGCGTCAGCCGCTCGTCGCCGGCAACTGGAAAATGCACGGCCTGCGGGCCGAAAACGCCACGCTGGTCCGCGGCCTCATCGATCAGTTGCGTTCGGAAATGCGCGCAGAGGTGCTGATCTGCCCGCCGTTTCCGTACCTGCTCGAGGTCTCGCGGCTCCTGAAGGATTCCGACATCGCGCTGGGCGCCCAGTCGGTGTGTGCCGAAGCCCTCGGCGCGTTCACCGGCGAAGTCTCGGCCGCCATGCTCAAGGACGTCGGCTGCCGTTACGTCCTCGTGGGGCACTCCGAGCGTCGGCAGATCTACGGCGAGAGCGATGCTCTCGTGGCCCGCAAGTTCATGGCCGTACAGTCCCAGAAGCTGGTCCCGGTCCTGTGCGTTGGGGAAACGCTGGAGGAGCGCGAGGGCGAGCGGACCCACGCGGTGGTTTCCCGGCAGATCGACGCCGTCCTGGCGGTCGCCGGGGTCGGGGCGCTCGGCCATGCCGTGATCGCCTACGAGCCGGTCTGGGCCATCGGCACGGGGCGGAACGCCTCCCCGGAACAGGCCCAGGAGGTGCACGCCATGATCCGTGCCAAGGTCGCGGCGCTGGATGCTACAATAGGCGGATCGGTCAGGATCCTGTACGGCGGGAGCGTCAAGGCTTCGAACGCGCGGGACCTGTTTGCAATGCCCGATATCGACGGCGGACTCGTCGGCGGGGCGTCGCTCAAGGCGGACGAGTTTGCGCAGATCTGCGCGGCGGCCGGCTGAAAGAATTTGGAGTGAGCAGGAATGAATTGGCTGCAGACGCTTGCCGTCGTGTTCCATGTGCTGCTTGCGGCGGGCATCGTCGGCCTCGTCCTGTTGCAGCGTGGCAAGGGTGCCGATGCGGGCGCCGGATTCGGCGCGGGCGCGTCGGGCACCGTGTTCGGTGCGCGCGGCTCGGCGTCGTTCCTGTCGCGCACCACCGCGGTGCTCGCGACGCTGTTCTTCCTCTCGAGCCTCGGGCTTTCCTACCTGTTCAGCCAGCGCTCCGAGCCGACCAGCGTGGTCGACCGTGTGCAGACCCAGTCGCAGCCGGCACCGGTCCAGGTGCCGATCCTGCCGCCCGCGCAGCAGCAGGTGCCGGTCGCGCCCGCGACGAGCGCTCCTGCGACCACCGGACCTGCAGTGGCCCCGGCCGCGAACGCTCCGGCGCCGGCTGCAGGAAACACGCCCGCGCAGACACCGCCTGCGGGGCAGCAGTAAGAGCGGAAATCGTTTCAGCGCGGATGTGGTGGAATTGGTAGACACGCTAGCTTGAGGGGTTAGTGCCGAAAGGCGTGAGAGTTCGAGTCTCTCCATCCGCACCAGATCGGGAAATGAGGCGAGCAGCGATGCTCGCCTTTTTCATTTCCGGGCCTTACTGCGCTGCAACCGTAACTGCTAGAATTCGCGCCCCGACGAGAGTGAAGCCGAGCCCTTTAGCCCCGATGCTCGCCGAATACCTGCCGATCCTCATTTTCCTCGCGGTGGCCGGCGCGATCGGCGTGCTGCTTCTCGTGCTGGGGTTCCTCTTCTCTCCCCGCAGTCCCGATGCCGCGAAGCTCTCGCCCTACGAGTGCGGCTTCGAAGCGTTCGAGGACTCGCGCATGAAGTTCGACGTGCGTTACTACCTCGTCGCGATCCTCTTCATCGTGTTCGACCTGGAAATCGCGTTCCTCTTCCCGTGGGCCGTTGCGCTCGACAGCGTCGGCATCGTCGCGATGGCGGCGATGGGCGTGTTCCTGCTGGTGCTGGTCGTGGGATTCGTCTACGAGTGGAAGAAAGGGGCCCTGGAATGGGACTAGAGGCCTCCGAGCTGCCTGAGCGCGGGTTCGTCACGACGACGGTCGACGCCGTCATGAACTGGGCCCGCACGGGTTCGATGTGGCCGATGACGTTCGGCCTGGCGTGCTGCGCGGTCGAGATGATGCACGCGGGCGCGGCGCGCTACGACCTCGACCGCTTCGGCATCGTCTTCCGGCCGAGCCCGCGCCAGTCGGACGTGATGATCGTCGCCGGCACGCTCGTCAACAAGATGGCGCCGGCGCTGCGCAAGGTGTACGACCAGATGCCCGAGCCCCGCTGGGTGATCTCGATGGGGTCCTGCGCGAACGGCGGGGGTTACTACCATTATTCGTATGCCGTGGTGCGCGGCTGCGATCGCATCGTTCCCGTGGATGTCTACGTGCCGGGCTGCCCGCCGACGGCCGAAGCTCTGCTGTACGGGCTGATCCAGCTGCAGAAGAAGATCCACCGCACCCAGACCATTGCCCGCTGAGCAGTCACCCGTCATGAGCCAGGCACTGGAAAAAATCGCCGAGAGCCTCGCGGCGCGCTTCGAGGGCAAGCTGCAGCGAGTGCCGTCGCGTTGCGGGGAGCTCACGTTCGAAGTGACGTCGGGCGCATTGCGCGAAGTCTGCACCGCCCTGCGAGACGGCCCCGAGTGGCATTTCGAGCAGCTCGTCGACCTGACCGGCGTCGATTACCTCGAGTACGGCCGGGTGGAGTGGAACACCGATACGGCGACGTCGAGCGGCTTCAGCCGCGGCAAGACCCTCACCCGGCCGCCGGCCGACCTCTCCCGCAAGGCGGGAGAGGTGACCGATACCTCTCCCGTATCAACGGGAGAGGTCGCACGCAGTGCGGGTGAGGGCTCCGACACCCTCACCCGGCCGTCGGCCGACCTCTCCCATCTTGATGGGAGAGGTGAAGAAAAGCGTTTCGCGGTCGTGTACCACCTGCTTTCGGTCGCCCATAACCACCGTGTGCGCCTGCGCGCGTGGTGCGAGCCGGGCGAGCCGCCGATGCTCGACTCCGTCGAAGGCATCTGGAAGGCCGCCGACTGGTACGAGCGCGAGGCGTTCGACCTGTTCGGCATCGTGTTCCGCGGCCATCCGGACCTGCGCCGCATCCTCACCGACTACGGCTTCGTCGGCCACCCGTTCCGCAAGGACTTCCCGCTCTCCGGCAACGTCGAAGTGCGCTACGACCCGGCCAGGGGCCGCGTCGTCTACGAGCCGGTCAGCATCGAGCCCCGCACGCTGGTGCCGCGCGTGATCCGCGATGACAACCGCTACGAGGCCGCGCTGAAGGACGCCCCGAAACATGGCTGAGATCCGCAGCTACACGATGAACTTCGGCCCGCAGCACCCGGCTGCGCACGGCGTGCTGCGCCTCGTGCTCGAGATGGACGGCGAGGTCGTGCAGAAGGCCGATCCGCACATCGGCCTGCTTCATCGCGCAACCGAGAAGCTCGCGGAATCGAAGCCGTACAACCAGTCGATCGGCTACATGGACCGGCTCGACTACGTCTCGATGATGTGCAACGAGCACGCCTACGTGATGGCCATCGAGAAGCTGCTCGGCATCGAAGTGCCGGTCCGGGCGCAGTACATCCGCGTCATGTTCGACGAGATCACCCGCATCCTGAACCACTTGATGTGGCTCGGCGCGCACGGCCTCGACATCGGCGCGATGACGATGTTCCTGTACTGCTTCCGCGAGCGCGAGGACCTGATGGACTGCTACGAGGCGGTCTCGGGCACGCGCATGCACGCGACGTACTACCGGCCGGGCGGCGTCTATCGCGACCTGCCCGATTCGCTGCCGAAGTACCAGGTGTCGCGCTTCAAGAGCCAGAAAGACGTCAACCGGCTCAACGACAAGCGCTCCGGCACGCTGCTCGATTTCATCGACGACTTCACGGCCCGCTTCCCGGCCTGCGTCGACGAGTACGAGACGCTCCTCACCGACAACCGCATCTGGAAGCAGCGCACGGTCAACATCGGCGTCGTGACGCCGGAGCGCGCGCTCAACCTCGGCTTCACGGGACCGATGCTGCGCGGTTCGGGCATCGCGTGGGACCTGCGCAAGAAGCAGCCCTACGACGTCTACGGAGTGATGGATTTCGACATCCCGGTCGGGACCAACGGCGACTGCTACGACCGTTACCTCGTCCGCGTCGAGGAAATGCGCCAGTCGAACCGCATCATCAAGCAGTGCGTGGACTGGCTGAAGAGCAATCCCGGCCCGGTCATGGTCGACGACCACAAGATCGTCCCGCCGCGCCGCGAGGAGATGAAGGGCGACATGGAATCGCTCATCCATCACTTCAAGCTGTTCACCGAGGGTTATTGCGTCCCGGCGGGCGAGTCGTATGCCGCCGTCGAGGCGCCCAAGGGCGAGTTCGGCATCTACCTCGTGTCGGACGGCGCCAACAAGCCGTATCGCCTCAAGTGCCGCGCGCCGGGTTTCCCGCATCTCGCGGCACTCGACGAGATGGTGCAGGGCCACATGCTGGCCGACGTGGTCGCGGTGATCGGCACCGCCGACATCGTGTTCGGGGAGATCGACCGGTGAGAGAAGCCAACCACGGTACGGCAGGCGGCGCGCTTTCGCAGCACGTGCGCGAAGAAATCGATCACTGGCTGACGAAGTTCCCGGCCGATCGCAAGCGTTCGGCCGTCATCGCGGCGCTGCACGCCGTGCAGCACGAGCACGGTCATCTCACGCAGGAAGCGATGGACGAAGTGGCGGCCTACCTCGGCCTGCCGCCGATCCAGGTGTACGAAGTCGCCAGCTTCTATTCGATGTTCGAGACGAGCCCCTGCGGCCGACACCACATCTCGGTGTGCACGAACATCTCCTGCATGCTGCGCGGCGGCCAGGAATTGCTCGCCCACGTCGAGCGCCGCCTCGGCGTGAAGGCGGGAGCGAGCACGCCCGACGGCCGCTTCTTCATCAAGCGTGAAGAGGAATGCCTGGCGGCCTGCACCGGGGCGCCGATGATGATGGTCAACCACGTCTACTTCGAGAACCTGACGCCGGAAGCGGTGGACAGGGTCCTCGACGACCACAAGTAGGAACCGAGATGAGCGTGGCCGACTGGAAAGACCGCATGAACCTCGTCTGCTTCGAGCCGCTCAAGTACGAGCGCTCGTGGGAGCTCGAGACGTACCTGAAGATCGGGGGCTACGACGCATGGAAGAAGATCCTCGCGGAGAAGCCGCCGCGCGAATCGATCATCGAGTCGCTCAAGTCCTCGGGCCTGCGTGGCCGCGGCGGCGCGGGCTTCCCGACCGGCCTCAAGTGGTCGTTCATGCCGCGCAACGCGCCGATCCAGAAATACATGGTCTGCAACTCGGACGAGAGCGAGCCGGGCACCTGCCACGACCGCGACATCCTGCGTTACAACCCGCACGCGCTGATCGAGGGCATGGCCATCGGCGGCTACGCCACGAACTCGAGCGTCGGCTACAACTACATCCGTGGTGAGTTCATGGCCGAGCCGGTGCCGCGCTTCGAGGCGGCGTTGAAGGAAGCGTACGCCGCCGGCCTGCTCGGCAGGAACATCCAGGGGTCGGGCGTCGATTTCGACCTGTACATGTTCATGGGCGCCGGCGCCTACATCTGCGGCGAGGAAACCGCGCTGCTCGAGTCGCTCGAGGGCAAGCAGGGCCGGCCGCGGTTCAAGCCGCCGTTCCCGGCGAACTTCGGCCTGTTCGGCAAGCCGACGACGATCAACAACGCGCAGAGCTACGCGTCCGTGCCGACCATCCTGCGCAAGGGGCCGGAGTGGTTCGCGGGCCTCGGCCCGCAGAATTCCGGCGGCACCGTGATCTTCTCGGTCTCCGGCCACGTCGAGAAGCCGGGCAACTTCGAAGTGCCGCTCGGCATCCCGTTCAAGGACCTGCTCGAGATGGCGGGCGGCGTGTGGAAGGGCCGCAAGCTGAAGGCAGTGATCCCGGGCGGTTCGTCCGTGCCGGTGGTGCCCGCCGACACGATCCTGCAGGCCAACATGGACTACGACTCGCTGAAGAAGGCGGGCTCGTCGCTCGGTTCGGCCGCGGTGATCGTCATGGACGAGACCACGGACATGGTGAAGACCCTGCACCGTCTCTCGCGTTTCTACCACATGGAATCCTGCGGCCAGTGCACGCCGTGCCGTGAAGGTACAGGCTGGCTCGAGCGGACGCTCGAGCGGATCCTGGCGGGGCAGGGCAGGAAGGCCGACATCGACATGCTCGTCGACGTCGCCAACAAGATCGAAGGCCACACCATCTGCGCGCTCGGCGACGCCGCCGCATGGCCGGTGCAGAGCTTCGTCCGCCATTACCGGCACGAATTCGAGCACTACGTCGAGCACGGCCACAGCGTCGTCGAGGCGCGCGGCCGCGCGGCGTGATCCCAGTGATGAGCGAGACATGAGCGAAGAGCTGGTCAACATCGAAGTCGACGGCGTGCCGGTGAAGGCGCGCAAGGGTGCGATGCTCATCCAGGCGACGGATGCGCAGGGCATCTATGTGCCGCGCTTCTGCTACCACGAGAAGCTCAGCATCGCGGCCAACTGCCGCATGTGCCTCGTCGAGGTCGAGAAGGCGCCGAAGCCGATGCCCGCCTGCGCCACGCCGGTGGCCGAGGGCATGAAGGTCTTCACCAAGTCGCCCAGGGCCATCGCCGCGCAGAAGGCGACGATGGAGTTCCTGCTGATCAACCATCCGCTCGACTGCCCGATCTGCGACCAGGGCGGCGAGTGCGAGCTGCAGGACCTGGCGATGGGTTTCGGCCGCGATGTCTCGCGCTACACCGAGCGCAAGCGCGTGGTGAAGGACAAGAACCTCGGGCCGCTGGTCTCGACGGACATGACGCGCTGCATCCACTGCACGCGCTGCGTGCGCTTCGGCCAGGAGATCGCGGGCATCCCCGAGCTCGGCACGATCGGCCGCGGCGAGATGACGCAGATCTCGACCTTCATCGAGAAGAGCGTCGATCACGAGCTGTCGGGCAACATCATCGACCTGTGCCCGGTGGGGGCGCTCAACAACAAGGCGTATCGCTATCGGGCGCGCGCCTGGGAAATGACCCAGCACCCCCTCGTCTCGCCGCACGATTGCGCCGGCACGAACCTCAACGGCCACGTGCTGCGCGGGCGCCTGATGCGAGTGGTGCCGCGCGACAACGAGGAAATCAACGAAACGTGGATCGCGGACCGCGATCGCTACAGCTGCGAAGGCCTGTACACGGCCGATCGCGCGCTCAAGCCGATGGTCAAGGAAGGCGGCGCATGGCGCGAGGTCGACTGGGAGAGCGCGCTCGAAGCCGCGGCCACTGGCCTGCAGAAGATCGTTCGCGAGAGCGGGGCAGGGCAAGTCGGCTTCCTGGCATCGCCGTCCGCGACGCTCGAGGAACTGGCCCTCACGGCCAAGGTGGCGCGCGGGCTGGGTAGCGAGAGCATCGACCATCGTCTGCGCCGCATCGATTTCCGCGACCAGGCCGGAGACCCCGCCGCGCCGACCCTCGGCTGCAGCATCGCCGAACTCGAGTCCGCCTCGTCGGTGCTCGTCGTCGGTTCGAACCTGCGCAAGGAAGTCCCGATCGTCGCCCATCGCATCCGGCAGGGCGCGGTGCGGCGTGGCGCAAAGGTAGCCTTCGTCAACCCGCAGGCGTTCGACGTGCTGTTCCCGGTGCTCGCGAGCCTGACGAGCAACGGCCTCGGCATGGCGCAGCACCTTGCCGCCGTGCTGATCGCCGCGTTGCGCGCTCAGGGCAAGCCGGTGCCGGCTCGCATTGCCGCCGCGCTCGAAGGCGTATCGCCGGGCGCGGAGCACGAGAAGATTGCGAGGGCGTTGAGCGAAGGCGAGCTGCGGATCATCGTGCTCGGCGCGCTCGCGCAGCGGCACGTGTCGTATTCGGAGATTCGCGCGTTGGCCGCGGCATTGGCCGAAGCCACGGGTGCGCGGCTGGGTTACCTGCCGGAAGGCGGGAATGCCGTCGGCGCGGCGCTCGCCGGCGTGCTTCCGCATCGCGGCGCGGGCGGCCGGGTCGTGAGCAAGCCAGGCCTCGCGGCCGCGGACATGCTCAGTGCGAGGCTGAAGGGGTACGTGCTGGTCGGCGGCATCGAGTCGGCCGACGTGGCGCCGTCGCCCGGCCTCGAAGCGGCGACGCAGGCCGCGGAGTGTGTCGTGGCCATCACGCCCTACGCGGGTCCGGAAGCATTGGCCACGGCGACGGTGATACTGCCTGCCGCGGCGTTTGCGGAAACGTCCGGCACATGGGTCAACGTCGAGGGCCGCTGGCAGAGCGTTCCGGGCGCTGCCAGGCCGCCGGGCGAAGCGCGCCCCGCCTGGAAGGTGCTGCGCGTACTCGGCAATCTCCTGGCGCTGCATGGCTTCGACTACGTCAGCTCCGAGGAAGTGCGGGACGAGCTGAAGCGAGAGATCGGCGAGTACGCCGCGAGCGGCGCGGGCGTCTCGTCCTTCGAGCCCGGCCGTCTGCCGTCCCTCGATTCCACCCGCGACGTCGGCATGTATCGAGTCGACGCAATCGTGCGCCGCTCGCAGCCGCTGCAGGCGACGGCCGACGGGCAGGCCGCGGGCGGTGGCGCATGACTGCCGGAGCGCTCGCCCTGTGGAACGCGTGGCCCGAGTGGCTGCGCGACACCCTCGTCACGCTGCTGCAGATCCTCGGCGTCACGATCACGGTGATCCTGTGCGTTGCCTACACGACGCTCGCCGAGCGCAAGGTCATCGGCTACATGCAGGTGCGCATCGGCCCCAACCGCGTGGGGCCCAAGGGACTGCTGCAACCGTTCGCCGACGTCATCAAGCTGCTGATCAAGGAAGTGGTGGTCCCGGCGAAGTCGAACCATTTCCTGTTCGTGATCGCGCCGCTGCTGACCCTGACCCCGGCCTTCGCCGCCTGGGCCGTCGTTTCGCTGTGGCCGGGCTTCACCATTGCCGACGTCGATGCCGGCGTGCTGTACATCCTGGCGCTCGCGGGCTTCGGCGCCTACGGCATCATCCTGGCCGGCTGGGCATCGAACTCGAAGTACGCGTTCCTCGGCGCCATGCGCTCGGCCGCGCAGATCGTCGCCTACGAAATCGCGATGGGCTTCGCGCTGGTCGGGGTCGTGATGGCCGCCGGCACGCTCAACATGGGCAAGATCGTCGAGGCGCAGTCGGGCGGGCCGGGCTCGTTCTACTGGCTCTGGCTGTTCCCGCTGTTCGTCGTGTACTTCATCTCCGGCGTCGCCGAAACGAATCGCGCGCCGTTCGACGTGGCCGAAGGCGAGTCGGAGATCGTCGCCGGCTTCCACGTCGAGTATTCGGGCATAGCGTTCGCGCTGTTCTTCCTCGCCGAATACGCGAACATGATCATGATCTCGACGCTGACGGCGACGTTCTTCTGCGGCGGCTGGCTGTCGCCGTTCGAGGGGTACCCGGTGGTCGGCGACATCGCCCTGCTCGCGAAGCCGGGCCTGCACTGGCTGGTACTCAAGAGCTGCTTCTTCCTGTTCTGCTTCCTGTGGTTCCGTGCGACGTTCCCCCGGTATCGCTACGACCAGATCATGCGCCTCGGCTGGAAGGTGTTCATCCCGGTGACGCTGGTGTGGCTGTGCGCCGAGGCCGCGATGTGGATCTACAAAGTCGGCCCGTGGGCGGCGTGAGACAGGCAACACCCATGCGCAGCGTCATCAAGACTTTCTTCCTGTGGGAACTGCTCCAGGGCCTCGCGGTGACCGGCAAGGCGCTGTTTGCGCGCAAGATCACCATCCAGTACCCGGAAGAGAAGACTCCGCAGTCGCCGCGTTTCCGCGGCCTGCACGCGCTGCGCCGCTACCCGAACGGCCAGGAGCGCTGCATCGCCTGCAAGTTGTGCGAGGCGGTGTGCCCGGCGCTGGCGATCACCATCGAGTCCGACGTCAGCGCCGACGGCACGCGCCGCACGACGCGCTACGACATCGACCTGTTCAAGTGCATCTACTGCGGCTTCTGCGAGGAGGCCTGCCCGGTGGACGCGATCGTGGAGACGCGCATCCACGAATACCACATGGAGAACCGCGGCGAGAACATCATGACCAAGGACAAGCTGCTCGCGATCGGCGAGCGCTACGAGGCCATGATCGCGACCGACAAGGCCGCGGACGCGCGGTACCGCTGAGAAGGCGAGAGGCATGATTCCCCAGATTCTCTTCTACGTCTTCGGCGCGATCCTGGTGGTGGCGGCCCTCGGCGTCATCACCGCGCGCAACCCGGTGCACTGCGCGCTGTTCCTGGTCTTCGCGTTCCTCAACAGTGCAGTCATCTGGCTGCTGCTCGAGGCCGAGTTTCTCGCGGTCATCCTGATCGTGGTCTACGTCGGCGCCGTCATGGTGCTGTGGCTGTTCGTGGTCATGATGCTCGACGTCGACGTCGAGAAGCTGCGGCAGGGCTTTACGCGTTATGCGCCGCTCGGCGCCCTGATCGCGCTGATCGTCGTGGCGCAGATCGGCGTCGTGGTGTGGGTGCGTCATCTCGGCCTGCCGGAGGTCGCGGCGCAGGCGCCGCACCCGCAGGGCTATTCGAATACCGCCGAACTGGGCCAGCTGCTGTACACGCAGTACCTCTACCCGTTCGAGGTGGCCGCGGTCATCCTGCTCGTCGCGATCGTCGCCGCGATCACGCTGACGATGCGTCGGCGCCCCGGCCAGAAGGTCCAGGACATCGGCGCGCAGGTCGCCGTGCGCGCGAAGGACCGCTTGAGGATCGTCAAGATGGACGCGGAGGGCAAGCAGTGATTCCCCTGTCCCACGTCCTGCTGCTGTCCGGCATCCTCTTCAGCCTCAGCGTTGCCGGCATCTTCATCAACCGGAAGAACGTCCTGCTGTTGCTGATGTGCATCGAGCTGATGCTGCTGTCGGTGAACTTCAATTTCATCGCCTTCTCGCACTACCTGGGCGACCTCGGCGGCCAGGTGTTCGTGTTCTTCATCCTGACGGTGGCCGCGGCGGAGTCCGCCATCGGTCTCGCCATCCTGGTCGTGCTGTTCCGCGAGCGGCGCAGCATCAACGTCGAAGACCTCGACGCCATGAGGGGCTGAGCCGTGGAGCAGATCCTTCTCATCATCGTGATCGCGCCGCTGGCGGCTGCCATCCTGGCGGGTCTCTTCGGCAGATGGATCGGCCGGACCGGGTCGCACACCGTGACCATCCTCGGCGTCGCAGTGGCCTGCGGCCTGTCGGTCAAGGTGCTGTGGGGCCTGCTGAACGGCGCCCCGGTGTTCGACGGTACGGTCTACACATGGCTCGTCAGCGACGGCATCCGCATGGACGTGGGCTTCCTGATCGACCGGCTGAGCGCGCTGATGATGGTGGTCGTCACCTTCGTCTCGCTGATGGTGCACATCTACACCATCGGCTACATGCACGACGACCCGGGCTATACCCGGTTCTTCAGCTACATCTCGCTGTTCACGTTCGCGATGCTGATGCTCGTGATGTCGAACAACCTGATGCAGCTGTTCTTCGGCTGGGAAGCGGTGGGCCTCGTCTCGTACCTGCTGATCGGCTTCTGGTACACGCGGCCCACGGCGATCTTCGCGAACCTCAAGGCGTTCCTCGTCAACCGCGTGGGCGACTTCGGCTTCGTGCTCGGCATCGCCGGCATCGTGTACCTGACGGGCTCGCTGCACTACGCGGACGTCTTCGCGCAGGCCGGGAAGATCGCTTCCAGCACGCTGACCTTGGTCCCGGGCCACGCGTGGTCGGCCGCAACCGTCATCTGCATCTGCCTGTTCGTCGGGGCGATGGGCAAGTCGGCCCAGGTGCCGCTGCACGTGTGGCTGCCCGACTCGATGGAAGGCCCGACGCCGATCTCGGCGCTGATCCACGCGGCCACCATGGTCACGGCGGGCATCTTCATGGTCGCCCGCATGTCGCCGCTGTTCGAGCTGTCGGAGACCGCGCTGAGCTTCGTGCTGGTGATCGGCGCCACCACGGCGTTGTTCATGGGTTTCCTCGGCATCGTCAACAACGACATCAAGCGGGTCGTGGCGTACTCCACGCTCTCGCAACTCGGGTACATGACGGTGGCCCTCGGCGTTTCGGCCTACGCCGGCGCGATATTCCACCTGATGACCCATGCGTTCTTCAAGGCGCTGCTGTTCCTCGCGGCCGGCTCGGTGATCATCGCGATGCACCACGAGCAGGACATGCGCAAAATGGGCGGGCTGAAGAAGTACATGCCCATCACGTACTGGACGTGCCTGATCGGCTCGCTGGCGCTGATCGGGTTCCCGGGGTTCTCGGGCTTCTTCTCCAAGGACGCGCTGATCGAGGCCGTCGCACGAGTCGCACATCGCGGGCGCCGGCTACGCCTATTTCTGCGTCATCGTCGGCGTGTTCGTCACGGCCTTCTATTCGTTCCGGCTGGTCTTCATGACGTTCCACGGCCAGGAGCGGTTCGCCACCGGTGGACACGAAACCCACGGGGCCGATCTGCATCACGATGACGACCATGCGCACGACGAGCACGGGCACGGACACGGTGGCCCGCCCCACGAGAGCCCGTGGGTGGTGACGGTGCCGCTGATCCTGCTCGCCATTCCGTCGGTCGTCATCGGCTGGCCGGAGATCGGACCGCTGCTGTTCGGCGACTATTTCCAGGGCGCCATCCATGTGGCCCCGGCCCACGACGTGCTCGGGCAACTGGGCGAGGAGTTCCACGGCCCGTTGCAGTTCGTGCTGCACGGCTTCCTGGGCCCGGCGGTTTACCTGGCGGCGGCCGGCGTGTTCGCCGCGTGGTTCCTGTACCTGAAGCGTCCGGAGCTTGCCGCCACCCTGCGCGAGAAGGCGGGCGGCCTCTACACGCTGCTCGTGAACAAGTACTACTTCGACGCCTTCAACGAGAAGGTGATCGCGGCAGGCAGCCGCGGGCTCGGCAACATCCTCTGGCGCGGCGGCGACATGGCGATCATCGACGGGGCGGCCGTGAACGGCTCGGCACGGCTCGTCGGCTGGATCGCGAGTGTCGTGCGCGGCGTGCAGTCCGGTTACCTCTATCACTATGCTTTCGCGACGGTCATCGGCCTCTCGGCTCTCCTCGCGTGGCTCCTCTGGCGAAGCTGACCCATGCAAGCTGACTGGCCCATCCTGAGCGTGCTCGTCTGGCTGCCCATCGCAGTCGGCGTCCTGCTGTTGCTGATCGGCGATCGCAATCCGGGTGCGGGGCGCTGGCTGGCGCTGGCGGGCACGCTCGCCACGTTCGTGATCAGCGTGATCCTGTGGCGCGATTTCGACCCGGCGACCGCCGCGATGCAGTTCGTCGAGCGCGAGCCGTGGATCGGCGCGTTCAATGCCTGGTATCACCTCGGCGTGGACGGCATCTCGATGCCGCTGATCGTGCTGACCGCGTTCATCACGCCGCTGGTCGTGATCGCCGGTTGGACGGTGATCGAGAAGCGCCCATGCCAGTATCTCGCGGCGTTCCTGATCCTCGAAGGCCTGATGATCGGCGTCTTCTCCGCGCTCGATGCGATGCTGTTCTACGTGCTCTGGGAAGCCATGCTGATCCCGATGTTCGTGATCATCGGCGTCTGGGGCGGCCCGCGGCGCGTCTACGCGACGGTGAAGTTCTTCCTGTACACGTTCCTCGGCTCGGTGCTGATGCTGGTCGCGCTGATCTACCTGTACCTGAAGGGCGGCAGCTATGCGATCGCCGACCTGCAGGCGATGCCGCTGACGCTGCACGAGCAGGTGCTGATCTTCACGGCGTTCCTCCTGGCGTTTGCCGTCAAGGTGCCGATGTGGCCGGTGCACACTTGGTTGCCGGATGCGCACGTCGAGGCGCCTACGGGCGGCTCCGTGATCCTGGCGGCCATCATGCTGAAGATGGGCGGTTACGGCTTCCTGCGCTTCAGCTTGCCCATCACGCCGGATGCCAGCCGCGAACTCGACTGGCTGATCATCTCGCTGTCACTAATTGCCGTCGTGTACATCGGCTTCGTCGCGCTGGTGCAGCAGGACATGAAGAAGCTGATCGCGTACTCGTCGATCGCGCACATGGGATTCGTGACGCTGGGTGCCTTTGCGGCCTTCCAGATCGTCCGCACGACCGGTGGCCTGGCAGGGGCGGGCATGGGCCTCGACGGCGCCATGGTGCAGATGGTCTCGCACGGCCTCGTGTCGGGCGCGCTGTTCTTCTGCATCGGCGTGCTCTACGACCGCGTGCACAGCCGGCAGATCGGCGACTACGGCGGCGTGGTGAACACGATGCCGGTGTTCGCGGCGTTCATGGTGCTCTTTGCGATGGCGAACGCGGGCTTGCCGGGCACGTCCGGGTTCGTCGGCGAGTTCCTGGTCATCCTGTCGGCTTTCCGCGCCAATTTCTGGTACGCGTTCCTCGCCGCCACCACGCTGGTCCTCGGCGCGGCCTACACTTTGTGGCTCGTGAAACGCGTCATCTTCGGCCCCGTGGGGAACGACCACGTGGCTGCCCTCAAGGACCTGAACCCGCGCGAGTTCCTGGTGCTCGGCGTGCTCGCAGCCGGTGTGCTGGCCCTGGGCCTGTATCCCGCACCGCTGCTGGAGACCATGCACGCGACGATCGAGCAACTCGTGCAGCAGATGATGGTGACGAAGCTCTAAGCCATGAACCCGGCATCAATCACAAGGCTCGATCTCGCGCTCGCGGCGCCGGAAATCTTCCTGCTGGCCGCGACCTGCGTCATCCTGCTGATCGACCTGTTCCTCGACGACAAGAACCGCTGGGAGACGTTCGTGCTCTCCCTGCTGGCGCTCGCCGGAGCCTCCTGGGTGACGGCCAAGACGGCTGTCACCGTGCGCACCGTGGCCTGGCACGGCACGTACGTCGCCGACCCGATGGGCAACCTGCTCAAGGTCGTGGCCTACGGGGCGGTGGCGGTTGCGTTCCTGTACGGCTACGACTACCTGCGCAAGCGCAACCTGCTGAAGGGCGAGTATTTCGTGCTCGGCCTGTTCGCGCTGCTCGGTATCATGGTGCTGATCTCGGCGAACAGCCTCGTTACGCTGTACCTGGGCGTCGAGTTGCTGGCCCTCTCGCTGTACGCGATGGTGGCGTTCAATCGCGACTCGGGCGTGTCGGCGGAAGCGGCGATCAAGTACTTCGTGCTCGGATCGATCGCGTCGGGTTGCCTGCTCTACGGCATGTCGATGGTGTACGGCGTCACCGGCTCGCTCGAACTCGGCAAGGTCAGCGCCGCGGCGGCCGCGCTCGGCCCGAACCAGATCGGCTTGCTGTTCGGCCTCGCGTTCATCGTGGTCGGCGTCGCGTTCAAGTTCGGTGCGGTGCCGTTCCATATGTGGGTGCCGGACGTCTACCACGGCGCGCCCACGGCGGTGACGTTGTTCCTGAGTTCGGCGCCGAAGCTCGCGTCGTTCGCGCTAGCGTTCCGCCTGCTCGCGGAAGGCCTCGGCCCGCTGCACGACACGGGGTGGGGCGGCATGATTACGATCGTCGCCGTGCTCTCGCTTGCCATCGGCAACGTGGTGGCCATCGCGCAGACCAACATCAAGCGCATGCTGGCGTACTCGACCATCTCGCACGTCGGATTCATCCTGCTCGGCATCCTCGCGGGCACCAGCCAGGGCTACCAGGCAGCGCTGTACTACACGATCACCTACGTCGTGATGTCGCTCGGCGGCTTCGGCATGATCATCCTGCTGTCGCGTGCGGGCTTCGAGGCGGACCGCCTCGAGGACTTCAAGGGACTCAACGCCCGCAGCCCCTGGTTTGCGGCCGTGATGCTGATGCTGATGTTCAGCATGGCCGGCGTACCGCCGTTCGTCGGGTTCTGGGCCAAGCTGGCCGTGATCCAGGCGGTGCTGAACGTCGGGCAGACGTGGCTCGCGATCGTGGCCGTGCTGTTCTCGGTGATCGGCGCGTACTACTACCTGCGCGTCGTGAAGCTGATGTATTTCGACGAGCCCGTGGAGCGCGCCCGCTCGAGGGGAGCGGGTCGCTGCGCCTGGTGCTCAGCGTGAATGGGCTTGCGGTGCTGGCGCTCGGGCTGTTCCCGGGCCTGCTGCTGGCGCTTTGCGCGCAGGTGATTCCTTAGCATTCCTGTCGGTTTGCGAATCCCCGGCCGTGCCCGTATAATGCACGGCTCGATTGCGGGGTGGAGCAGTCTGGCAGCTCGTCGGGCTCATAACCCGAAGGTCGTAGGTTCAAATCCTACCCCCGCTACCATCGAATCGAAGCGAACGGCCCCTCTGGGGCCGTTTTGCTTTGACGATCTTGCCAAAGGCAGGCCATCCGTCCGGTTGCGCGGCGCACGGTTGACGGCACATGCTGCGTTAGCCAACACAGGCTAGTCATTGGGTAGTCAAGTGAAACGACCAGATCAGGTCTGTGAGAGTTGCTGGCGCGTGAGCAGGGCATCGCCGGTCCCGGTTACCGAGATCGCCTGCCACCACAACAAGGTGCTCGCGACATGGCACGCGGATACGGATGAGTGGACATACCAGCACCGCGTCGCACGTAAGCGGCCCACCCAGAAGCAGAGCGAGCAACTGGCGCAGATGTTCGACCAGGCAAGCTCCGCGACCCGACGACGGGATGTGCCGTGACTGTCAACGGGCATCGCACGGCGGTCCGACCTCGCCGCAGTCCCGGCAGCGCACCGTGAGCGGTAGGCGCAGCGAGCCCCGACCCTGGGCGACCTCCGTTCGAGCGGCAGCACGCGCCAGCGGTCGCAGCGCAGGCAGTAGGCGTGCAGTTCGTGCTGGTGGTCGAGAAGGCCGGCGAGGGTGGCGAGGTCGATCATGCGAATAAATCTTGATCGTATCGCTGCTTCGACGTAGCGATTTCCCCCAATTGTTCTAGCTGAGGGTTGCGCGCATAGGGCAAAGACACCCGGCGGTTTGCCGGTGGCCCTCCGCGATAAGACCACGAAGGACACCGTCGGTCGCCGGACTACAAACGTCCGATAACTGACAACCGTGAGGGGGATGCCATGCGACAACTATTAGCGTCGACCGTCCTGTCGGTTCTTGTCACCTTCGCGGCGGCGTGCTTGATGCAGACGGCAGAGGCCGCTGGCAAGCCGGGCGGTCCGCCCAGTGGCGGTGGACAGATCCAACCCGTGAGTCTTGGTGCACCAAGTAACTGCAGCGGAAGCTACGGTCTTGATATTAACAATGGTGGGTATTACGCGCTCCAAGTCGTCGGGCAGGGTTCTGGCTGCCCGGGTGCCCTACCTCGCGCCGTGCTCTGGACCTCCGGCATAGGGATGATCGACCTGGGAACCCTAGGTGTGGCTACAGGGGGCAGTGCCGAAGGAATAAGTGACGATGGCACGGTGGTCGGCTGGGTGAACGGTGGAGGGGTCGGTCTCGCCTTCGTACGACAACTGGGTGGACCGATGCAGAGCCTGGACATGCTCAGCGGAATGGTCTACGCGGCCGCGTACGGAATCAGCGCGAATGGAGAATACATCGTCGGCTCGAACAGCACCGATACCGCGGGACACGCGGTGCGCTGGGACCGTTTGAGCGGGACGTGGAAACCGACAGCGATCCCCTCTGGAGGGGCGATTGCCGTCAGCAACAGTGGCGCGGTTGTCGGGAGCGATGGAGGCCATGCGCGCATCTGGACCGGGACGGAATCGGTGGTTATGCCCGGCATCGACACTCGGGCGAATGACATCAACGCCTCCGGGACAGTGGTCGTCGGATTTCGCTGGCAGCCATGTCCGGCCCCGTGCGGACAGTACGAGGTTCCGATGATCTGGACCTTGAACAACGGCATATGGATCGCGCAGGAGCTGCAAGCTCTGGATGGTGTCGATAGCGAAGCAGTCGGCGTCGCCGAGGTGAATGGCCAGACGATCATTGTCGGTTATGGCTACACGAAGAAGGACGCGATCATGCGGGCTGTAGTCTGGAAGCCCGACGCGCTAGGCAAGTACGGGACCCCGATTCGGCTCGCAGGGCTTGATGGCCGCTCCACCGCATGGGCGCGTGCTGACGACATCAATTCGAGTGGCCAGGTGGTCGGTACGTCGGCAGGCAAAGGCCTGAAGGTGTTCGCCGTCCTTTGGAAGCTGCCGTGAATTCCTGAAATCGCCCGAAAGTCGATTCTCAGCACACCCGGCGGATCGCTTTGGAATGGCGGGGCGAGGGCATGCTAGCAATCGAGAACGAAGATGTAATTCTGGCGCGCTGAGTTGCCATCGCCCCGGCCTAGCACCAGGCGCAAGGAGCCTCCACCCATTCGCCCCGGCCCCGCGCCGGGGTTTCCGTTTCTAAGGTCGCTGTGCGTGGCGGTGCCCATGCAGACCGGCGCGAGGGTGCTTCGATCAATCGTCGGGCGACCATAGGCCCGAGGGATGCTCATCGGGCGAGCTTGTCGCATAGCCATTAATACCCGTAGCCGGTTCCAACAGCCCGAATGTGAGCCCTGGACCAGTCGCGCTGCCGTGACGGCAACGGGGCCGACGACGCACCGTTCGTGGCGCGCCCAGCCCTCCGGGAGGATCAGGAGGGAGTCATGAGACGGATATTATTGATGGTAGCGGCGCTGCTGTGCGCGTGGGCGATCGAGGCCGCTCCGCCGGGCGCGACCGATTCCGCGTCGCATGCCAAGTGGGTGAACGCCAGGGCCGAAGGTAACTATTGCAGCTACGTCGAGGACCAGCGGTTGTGGCGGTGCCGCGCTTTCGAGGTCACGGAGTACCGGGATTCGACCGGCAAGTATCGCCAGACGCAGGCAAGGCTGCACCAGTGGAGGAATTGGCCGAACGCGTGGGGCGAACGGGAAGTCATCTGCCCGGTGCCGCGACAAGCGCTGAGGGTGATGACTGACAAAGCGTTCGTCGAAGCGACCTTCGACGCCGATTCACCAGAATGCACGAGCTACGGGGCCATTGTCACGTACGACCCCTATTCCGTCACGGAATGGCGTTACACGGGTCCGCAGACGCTCCAGGCGGACTTGCTGGCGCCTGCGTACGAGGATCGCCGCGTGACGAGTTATACGTCCAAGGACAATCAGTTGGGAACTTCAACGCGCGATAACTGCCTTGGCGGCTCGGGCGCGGACCCGCAGGCCGGTGGTTTCACGATGATTGGCCTGTACCAGACGTTTGGTCCCGGTGAGGCTAGCGGTTCGTACCAGTACGACACCTGCGGTTCGACCAGCAAATGATCGTTCGCGGTCGCCGGTGGACGTAGGATCCATCGGCGCCGCCCGGCATCAGTCTGTGGGCGACATGTTGGCGAAACGTATTACCTGCCAGCGTTCGCACCGCACGCAGTAGACGTGCAGTTCGTGCTGGTGCTGGTGCAGGCCAGCGCGGGTGCCGAGATCGATCATTGAGAAACGGTAGCACTGATGCAGGCTCACCGGACGAGCCGGTTGCCGATTAATACCTGTGCCCGGCTCCTATAGCCCGAATGGTCCGCTTTGTCTGCGACGGCTAAGGTACCGGCTACGGGGCGATCGCCCCGGAATCTAGTCGACAGTCATTTGGATCGATAGGAGTCAAGGCATGGATACCAAGACAAGATTCGCCGCGATTGCTTCAAGCGCTCTGCTGTGTCTGGGAGTGCTGTTCTCACCCGTGAGCATTGCGGGTGAGGGGCGGGTTTCATTCGTGTACGCGGGAAGCGGGTGGGACACGGGCATCCAAGGTTTCCTTACCAACATCAGTTTGACTACGGGCACTGCGCAAGGCACGTTCGGTAACTCGACCATCACAATTACGACCGAGTGGCGGCCTGCGATCGCTGCGGATTCTGTCACGTGCAAGGCGGGATATCCGCTCACGTTTGCACTCGTGTATTCAGCCACGGTGCTGACAATGCCGGACCAGAGTCAGTTGTTCGGAATCGCTCAGAGCGGTTGGATCTGCGCCACCGAAGGGGGCCAGTACTACGGACAAGTCAGCGGTATCTATGCAGGCGGCGCGGGACGCTTCCAGAACGCGACCGGGGACTTTGTCTCGAAGTTCGACGGTGCGTATCTTGAGCCAAACCTCAATTTCCGGTCGATACGGGGTTCGGTGGAAGGCACGGTCGGTAAGCGTTGAGGCAACTGCCTCTCTGTGCGCCTAATGCGTCGTGACTCGGCGCGTTGACAACGAAGCCCCGGCCCCGCGCCGGGGTTTCTGCATCAGGGCGGCGTGATCCACCCGATAGTGGAGCGCGTCGGCACAGGCGGGCGCACTTATAGTTGCCCTGGCTCACCGCAGTCCCGGCACGTTACGCGGATAGGCAGGCGCAGCGATCCCTTCCCATTGGCGACCATTCGTTCTAGCGGCAGCACGCGCCAGCGATCGCAGCGCAGGCAATAGGCGTGCCGCTCGTGTTGGTGTTCATGCAGGCCAGCAAGGGTGCCGAGGTCGATCATTGAGAGACGGTAGCACCGAGGCAAGCTCACTGGACGAGCCAGTTGGCCTAGCGACTAATACTGGTCTCGATTCTTCAACCCCGAATGTGGGCCTTTGACGGTTCGCGCTACCGTGCCGGTTACGGGGCGGACGACGCGCCGTTCGTGGTGCGCTTAGCCTCAGGGAAGATGGAGGGAGCCAAAATGAAACGAAGCGTGCTTCTTGGCGTATTGGTATTCGCGTCGGCAACCTGGGGCGTGGGATGGGGCCAGTCACTGCCAATGCCGACCGTGCCAGCGAATCACTCCATTAACCACCAGTCGTATAGCCAAATCTTCGCTGAGTACTGCACATACAACTGGGGCTATGCGTACAACTGCCGCTACTTGACGGGCGGCCGCGATGAGACGGGCAACTATATCGAACTGTGGATGCAGAGCGTTGACACGATCAATTTCATCTATAGGAATAGAGATCTTCGCTGCCGTGTCAAAGCCGGCGCGTGGCGGGCGAATGACGCTTCCGCCAACATCCCTGCAATCGCCTTAGATACAACCTCTCCCGATTGCAGCACCTCGGGTTCCATTACGACTTGTGGCGAGAATGGCTGCGAGACTAGCCCTTGGTCCTACTGGGGCGTAATTACAGTCGAAGGGGCATGGTCGAACCCCAAGACCGCTTCCCAGGCCAATTCAATGGAAAACGTGATGGATTACGAGACTGGAGTTCGTAGTCACTACGTCTGCAATGACGAACGGGCCAACGAGTATAGGGTCGGCGGATGGTCGTTTAATGGAAACTATTACCCGGTCGGTGTGTTGTATGCGGACGACGGAAATCCGACTGTGGCGGGAGACGCGACCCGCTATGAGCACATGTGCACCCGCAAAGATGGACCGTAGGACACGCGTCCTGTTGCGCGGGGGTACCTCGAATACACATGAGTCCCGGGCACGTGAGTTAGCTGGTCGCGACATGAACCCCGGCCCCGCGCCGGGGTTTCTGTTTGTGGCTGATCCACCGAAACAGGCAGAGCGATAGGCCGACAGGTGTACCCGCAACCCCACTAGCGGCTTCGTGACGATGGCGCATTGGTGGCGGCGTCCTGCGCCATCCATGGCCCTTGAGGCAGGGTGCCGTGGTCGATCATGCGGCGAGCACGGGCCCCCGACTTCTCGCGAGATCGAAGGGCAGTTGCCCGATCGGGCGCGTTAAGTTAAGCGATCACCGTCGTCCCGGCGCGCGTTGTGGTAGAAGGTGCGTAAGCCCGACGCATACGCGGGCCAGAATGAAGAAACGAAAGAGGGGGCGTGCCCGCGACGTGCAAGACCCGCCGACCAGTGCTCGGAGCACTGGCCGTGGGGGTCATTGTTTCGACGCCGGCAGTCGATGCCCACATCATTAATTTCAGGGAATATTCAAGAGGTATCGGCAATGAAGCGCTCAAAGGTCTTCGTCATCCTGCTGCTGGCCGGCATGACCGCGACAGCGGCCAACGGCCCCAAGCCGCGCGACGTCATCAGCAACCCGTTCCATGAGTTCACCGGCATTCCGGGCCTGAAGCTTGGCTACGGAGACGTGCTCGCACAGTGCCAGACCTACGACAACGCCACCAACCGAATCCCTACGCCCCTTTCACGAACGTCAACGTCATCGTCGGCGACAACTACAACGAGGGCGCCGGTGTCAACCAGGGCTGCCGCGCGCCGCAGAACGAGACGTCTATCGCCGTCAACCCCGCCAACCCACTAACCTGGTCGCCGGTGCCAACGACTACCGCGACTGCTGCGTGTCCTCCGGTGGAACGCTGCGCAACGACGGAAGCGGCTGGGTCTACGTCTCCATGGACGGCGGCCTCACCTGGCGAACATCAAGTTGCCGGGGCTTGGTTCCAGCGGAGATCCCTGGCGTGTTCAAGAAGCTCACCTCCATGGGCGACCCCGCGATCGCGTTCGGCGCCAACAACACCGTCTACTACGCCAACATCGCCTTCAACCGCGTCGACGAGTCTGACGCCATCTTCGTGAGCATCTCACATGACGGCGGCCCACTGGGACAGCCCGATGCTGGTGCCAACAGCGGTCGGCCGACCTTCTTCAACGACAAGGTCTGGGTCGGCGCGGACCCCACCAGCGGCAAGGCCACGTCTGCTGGACGCGCTTCAAGGACAACCCGCAGTCGGCTACGTCGAGTCGCCGATCGTGGCGGCGACCTCGTCAACTACGGCACGACGCTGGTCGAGCTGGGTCAACGTGAGCGGGCCCTACCGGTACAACCAGGGCTCGGTGCCGGTCGTGGCAATGACGGCAGCGGTGTACGTGTCCTTCGAGGGCGCGGTGGCCGCGTACGACTACCTCGACTACAACATCGTCGCCAAGTCGACCGACGGCGGAAAGACCTTCACGCCAGACCGTCGTCAGCCGCAACGTCGACGAGAACTTCCCGATCTTCGGCGGCCGCGGTGTGCTGACCGGACTGCACTTCCGCACCAACACGTTCCCGGCGCTCACCGTCGACCGTGTCACCGGCAGGCTGTACCTGGCCTGGGCCGACAACCGCAATGGCGACCCGACCATGTTCTGCGACCCTGCCTACGGCGGCTCGGGTTGCTCACCGACGAGCGTCCAGGTCTTCATCCAGTCCTCGGCTGGACGGCGTGAACTGGACGCGCACCGCAGCAGCTGACCACCACGGCCGAGGACAAGATCTACCCCTGGGTGGCGTGCCAACGGCGGCAATGTCATCGTCTCGTACTACACGCGTGAATTCGCGCGGCAGCGCCAGCCTGCAGATCGACTACGCCTACGTCAAGTCCAACGATGGCGGCGCCACCTGGTCGGCGTCCACGCGTATCACCGAGCAGTCGTCCGATCCGGGCATCCAGTTCGCTTCCGGTGCCTTCATCGGTGACTACACTGGCGTCGCGATCGGCTCCGACAACGTCGCCCATCCGCTGTGGACCGATTTCCGCGGCAATCCTGGGGTCACCTCGCCCAACCAGGACGCCGTGACGAAGGCGATTCCGCTGCAGTGATCTTCTGCGGGCGGCGTTGACCTTCACGGAAAGGTTGAGGCCGTCAGCGACTCATGGGGCAGGCTGGCGGGTATCCGTCAGCCTGCCTTTTTCTTGGCGCCGACGCTGGCCACGGCGCTGCAAGTGGTAGGTCAAGTCGAGGAGCACGTGTTCGACGCGCTCGCCGAGTCGATCAGGCAGGCAGTCGGACGGAATCAGGCGCAAGACAGGGCGGCTTTGGGCTGTTCTATCGGACCAAGGTGAGCCTAGGGCGCCTGGCTGGGGACCGTCGGATCTTCCGTGGCAGGGTGGCACGTAATTGCCAAATCGGGCCCCGGCTACCACTTGCAGACAGTCGCCAAGTACAGAAGATCCAGCGACTTGCTACTAGAACCAATGGCCAGCATGTCTGTCCATTGGTTCTTCTTTTCTCTCGCAGTTATGATCCTGTCACACCGGGCGCGGTTTCGTTCGTGTGATGCCTCTTAATTGCTGACTGACCAGCATCGTCCGTCTTTGCTTTGCAGCGCGGCATCGAGTCGCACGAGGGGTAGGGGATGCAGCACATTATTCGTTTCTCGAGATAACCCCATTCCCTCTGGCGGCACTTTGCCGTGCAAGGGGGGTAGGCAGGGGCGGAGTACTCGGACGTTGGCAAGCCGTAAGCTGCCGCCTCCGTTTAAACACTCGAAGCTAAGGTCTCGCGGTCAGCGCAGGCGACGGGCGTGCGGTTCGTGCCAGCGCTCTTCCCTCGGCCGCGCTTGGCGCGACGATAGTGCTTGGACAGGATCGCCGGGCGAGCCCGCATTGCTTGTCAGGGATGTCGGAGTTTTTGACACATGGTCGCCAAAGACTTCAGTTCGTTCCTGGAAGCGCGAAGTAAGTTGTTGATCGAACGGTGTGCGATTTTTTTGGCGAGGAATTTGCATGGTCTTAAGTCGGATTGGTCGAGCGCCGCGGGAATCAATGGCGAGGGAGATGAACATGAAAACAATGATCCTCGGACTCATGGCGGTGGGCCTGCTGGCCGGGCCGATGACGGGGCGGGCAACCGTAAGCAACTTCGACTCCGGCACCGGTGGCTGGACATCGACCTCTGGAGTCACATGGGTCGGCGCGGGAGGCAATCCCGGTGGATTCATGCGTTTCAGCGACACCGGGCCCGCTGATGGCGGCCAGTTGATCGCCCCAGCTGGATTCCTCGGTGACTGGTTGGCGCTCTATGGCGCGAATGGGTTGTTCTCGTTGGATTACGAGCTGCTCAGTGCGGCAACTCGCGAACCCTTTCCGATGTGGATCAAGATCACCGGCTCAAATGGTGGCTATATCGCGCAAAACCTCCCTGGCAACTTCGGGTCGAGTTTTGGATGGACGACATTCACGAGTGCCCTCGATTCCGCGTCCTGGTTGGTAAGCGCTGGTGCCACGCGGGGTGGAGTCTTGTCCAACGTCACCGAAGTTCGAATCTTCATGTCGAGTGGAACTTCGGCGGACGAAGTGACCGGCATCGACAATGTCTGGGTCAGGGCGTTGCCCGTGACGGGTGTCCCCGAGCCCGGCACGTTGGCTCTGCTCGGCCTCGGCCTCGCCGGTCTGGGCCTGGGCCGACGGCGAAAGACGCATTGAGCCAGTTCGAATCGGCACCACGCGGGACGCTGCGCTGACAGCAAGTCGGCTGCGATCTCGCTCCGCCGCTGCGAACCGAGTGGTGTCACCAGGTTCAGCGACCCCGGCCCCGCGCCGGGGTTCTTGTTTCTGGGCGGCTGGACGCCTGTCCCGTGGCCAACCTGCAAGCAAGATGGTTGGTGAAGGCGGAATCCTGACCGAAGGTGCCTCGGCAATTTCCACGATTGCGGCGCCCAGAAGATGAGCGTCGACTTTGCCGCACACCCTACCGTTACAGGAGGCGACAAATAGGCCGGCGTGCGCCAACCGAATGGTCGCGCGGGCCATCTGGCAAGGAATCAGAGGTGTGACGTTCCGTGCGGTCGGCTGCGACAGGTGGTGGTCCCACGAGCAGCCGTTATGGCGAGTGGAGACTCAAATGAGCTCAATGAACCTGTTCAAGTGGCTCGCAATTGCGATGATCGCCGCGATCCCGATCCTGTTGTCCGCAGCCAGCCAAGTACCGATGCCCGCCTGTCTTTGCTGACTTGTGCCGAGTGGGGCCGGCCCCGAAACGCTGCGCACAACAGTCAGTCGGCAGAACCCCGGCCCCGCGCCGGGGCTTCTGTTTCATGGCCGGGACGGTCCGGGTCGTTGCTGGTCAGGTCGGGCGGGTGGCGGCGCGGCTGCGCATTCGCCAGTGCCAGCCCATTTCATGCGGCGCAATTCGGTGGAAAGTGTCGAGTAACTGCGGCAATCGCGCGGACGCGACCTGCAGCAACCATATGACCAAAACAGAAACCCCGCCGAAGCGGGGTCGCTTGTCGATTGAGCGTGTTGCTTCGTTCGCCGTGTCTACTGAACTGTCGCGACCTTCAGTGCCGCGATGTTCACGAATGCATCGAGGCCTGCCAAACCGCCATTGCCCTCACTGCATTCGACGAGGATGGTAATCGGGCTTCTGGAACTGTACGAACTCTGCAGCGGCGCGAATATTGTCGAACCAAAGGCGCCGCTTGGTGGACCGGCGGCAGTGGTCAATATCGGGAACATGAGATCCGAGGTTTCCGCCAGCGGGATTCCATCCGCCTTCATGACGCAGCGGGCCTTTGCGTCTCCCAGGCTCTGGCTGTTTACCATCTGGACCGCCGCCATGATCAAGTACGTGCCGGCCGGTACTGTCTTCGCAGCAACCGGGACGGTCCTGCCTTTGAGGTTGGTGACGTACCCCTCGGCAACGAACACCGTCGGGATCGCGGCAAGCTGAATCGAAAGCGCATCCAGGTCTGCATGCAGCGCGACGACTTCCGCTTCGAGCGCCGCGACTCGCGCATTGGTCGCGGGCAACCCACCAGCTTGCGACGACGTGCTGGCCGGTGGCGGGGCGGGTGCCTTCTTCTTGGCGTGTACCGTCGGCGCAGCCAACGACGCAATCAGCATGATGGCTATTGCGAGCTTTGAATTCTTCACCGTAGTGGTCCCTCGTTGTAGTTGGAGTCACGCGCAAGGCGTTGACGTGCTGCGCTGTCGATTTGCAGATCTGCGCAGCCGCCAGCGCATAGCAAGGATCCCAGCGATTGAGCCGACGCTACTCCCGGCTGCAACCGGATCAATAGGCATATATCAACTTGTTGCGAACGGCGGTCCACGCTTTGACATAACGGGGCCGCGCTTTCCCGGTGCGGCTGTTGATCGCCCGCGGCGCCGAAGCCCCTGACGTTCTGCGGAACATGACCGACGAGCTGACCCGGCCGGCTCTACTGGTGCCCGGCGTGCGAGGCCGTCGAGCGGATCGACCTGCCCGACGACGAGCGGCAGGGCATGCTCGCGGAGATCGAGGAAGCGTTCGAGGGGGCGAGGGCGTCGGCTTACCGCAACTCCACCTCTAGCCTTTGGGCGCAGAATGCTGCCCCCTCGAACAACGCATTCGAACAGAACGGCCCCGCGAGGGGCTGTTCTGCTTTTCGTCGTGCGGGCCGCGTGCGCGATCACCACGTGTCGTGGTGGTCCGTTCCGGACCCGGGAGTTGGTCGGGCGCTAGTAACTGGCGAAACCGGCCCTGCTTTCGCTGGTGGTGCAGTTGCGAAGGCGCGTCATCAGCTTGGCAGCCGTTGAGTTCGGATCAGCCTGCGCGGCACGCCAGGCGTCCAGCCCCTTGCCGAATGCCTCTGCGTTCTTGATCCGACCGACCCAGTAGATGGTGGCCATGTCTCTGCTCTGCAATGGCACAAGAACCTCGGCCTTGTAGCCGTAGTCTTTTGCCCACTGCTCGTTGAAGTCGCTTACGATCTGCAGATACTGGGACATCGTGCAGCCCGGGTTCAGCTTTCCTGCGACGACGTCTACGTAATCCGCCTGCGACGCCATCGGAAGCGCGAGCACAACAAGCGCGATCAGCTTCTTCATCTCTGCTCCCCTTCGTCAGTTGTTGATTGCCTGGCCGTGGCTCGCGGTCGCCTGCCACCCCCCGCGACGCGAGTTTAGGAACAGGTAGCGCAGCTACGGCGGATTGACAATCGCGAACTATGCGTACGCGCTGAGCCCGTCGTGTGCAGGATTGGGGTGGCAACGGGAGCGACGCGGCGAACCTGGGCATCACGTCCAGCACCCGATCGCTAATTGGGAATCCTGCCCTCGCCACCATCGAATCGAAGCAAACGGCCCCTCTGGGGCCGTTTTGCTTTTTGGCGGCGTGGAAATCATCTTGGTACATTCACGCTGCTTCTTGACACCGCCCCCGCAGCGGTTTCACATCACCGCATGAGATCGCAACTGGCCGATGCCGCTCGCCGCAGCTTGAGCGAGGACGTCAAGCGCATGACACCGGAGCAGCGGCTGGCCGCATTCCTGGCTCACTGCCAGTTGATGACGCAGCCCCACAGTGCAGGCGGGGCAGTCCAGCGACAACTCCCTGAACACATGGCGGTGCGAAATGCGCACTAGCGCGCCTGGCCAGTCAGCACTGCTGATGGCTGACGTTGCCGATTTCCTTGCAACGCAAGGAGTTCGCTACGCGGTCATCGGCGCCGTGGATTGAGGCGTCCTTGGGGACGGTGCCCAGTGATTGCAATTGCCTGGACCGGTAGCAGGCCCCCGCTGCCATCGAATCGAAGCGAACGGCCCCTCTGGGGCCGTTCTGCGTTTCGGCGAATGCTACGGGTTGACGTCTGGCCTCGGCACCATCGCGGCAGAGCACTTTGCAGGGTTCACGGGGTGGCTTTCAGTACGCCTCGGCGGCGACGGGTTTCTTTACATGATGCGGTGCCGCAAATGCGCGCGACTTTCGAAACTCCCTGCAACGACTCGATGAAGCATGGCTGGTATGAAACTTGTATGTGGCCTTGCTCAAGCGCGGCCCACCTGCCGGGCAACGAAAACAAGAGGGGGCATCATGAAGGCGAAAGCTCTGGGATTTCTGGCCTTGGGATTGCTGGCCGCGCCGTTCGCGGCCCACGCGAACCTGCTGGTCAACGGCAATTTCGAGGCCAGTTCTAGCAGCAGCACGACTCCGCCGGGCTGGACGAACATCGGGCATAGCGAAGGCGTCATTGCGTACTCGAACTTCAATACTCCGGCGTATGACGGATTGTATTTTTACGATCTCGGTGGGTTCGGTAATCCAAACGGACCGGTCGGCGACGGGATTTCCCAGGCGGTGTCCACGTCGGCAGGCACGCTGTACCGATTGACGTTCGGCCTCAGTTCCGAAGACGTTGCGGGCAATGCAACGCTGCGCGTATTGATCGGCACCTCGTTCTGGGACTTTGACCTGACGTCGGCGGGCAGTTTCCTTGGCAAGGGATTCACCACGCAGTCGATCGACTACCTTGCGACAGGTGACTCCACGATGATCTCATTCATCGAGTATTCGAATGCCAGCGGAGGCAACAACGATCCGATGATCGATGGCGTCATCTTCGATGTTGCGGAAGGGGGTGGCGATACAACGGCGGTGCCGGAACCCGGCACGCTCGCGCTGCTCGGTCTCGGCTTCGCAGGTCTGGGCTTGAGCCGACGACGCAAGTCGCACTGAGCCAGATCGAATCGGCACCACGCGGGACGCTGCGCTGATAGCAAGTCGGCTGCGATTTCGCTCTACCGCTGCGAACCGAGTGGTGCCACCAAACTCAGCGACCCCGGCCCCGCGCCGGGGTTTCTGTTTCAGGGCGGCGCGGTCACTGGCTCGAAGCGACCGGTATAAGTCGTCCCGCAAAAGCAAAACGTGACAAGGAAACGTTAGGTACTTGCACTCTATCCGCCGGGTCGATTTCGGCGCACAAGTCACCGTTACCCGGCGGCTCGCCGGTTGCCCTCCGCGAAAAGACCACGAAGGACACCGCTGGTCGACGGGTCGGAAACGTCCGAACGACAGAGGGAGAAGCCATGTATCGCTTTGAACGCAAGATCACCGTGAAGAACGTGGCGGACATGTCTGCCGCGATGCAGTTTGCCAGCGACGTCACGGCCTACCTGAACAAGCGCTATGACCTGCACATGAAGTATGGCGCCGAAGGCTTCGACAAGAGCCGGGTGCACTGGTTCTACGACTTCGACAGCGCGGACAAGTCGGCGGCGCTCGGTACGACGTTGCTGCAGGACCAGGAATACAACGCCTTGTTGAACAAGGCGAAGGGACTGTGGCTCGACGGGAGCCTCGAGGACACGTTCGTCAACCTGGTCAATTGAAGAATTGCGCGATCGGGCGCGTCCCCGCGACGTTTCGCCCGGCGAGCGCATGCGCTTCGAACGGCCCCATCCGGGGCCGTTCCTTCTTGCGGCAACCCTCGCGCAGCTGCGAACCTATCTCGAGTCGAGATCCTTCATCCGGCGTTGCAGTGCGCGGAGCGCCGCGTTCTCCCAGCCGCCGTCGGTGAGCGACTGAGCCCGGGCAAGGTCGTTGGAAAGAGACTCAATGCGCCCAGCCATGCGCTGCATCACGATCGTCTCCCAGTCCAGGGGCGCTCGAGGATCGCGCGGCTGCCGGCGTCTTTCGACAGGATCTCGTTCGTTCATTCGTTCGGGCCCTTGCCGTCGTTGAGCGCAGTTGCGCGACGACATCGCGTGGCAACGGTCGCACGGCCGGGAATAAAATTGCAATTCGCGCTCGTGCCTATGCGGGCTCGAGAGGACGCCCGGGTCGATCATCGTCGGGCGAGTTCGACAGTTGACATAAGTCGGCTGCATTGGCGAGTTTGACGATATGTCATCAAAATATTGCGACACCTGGCGCAAACGTGGTCTAAAGGATTGCAGTGGACCATCTGCGTGCGCCTGGGGCAGGGAAGGATGCAAGGCTCCGACATTCAGGAAATGACCGGCGTTGAGAAGCAACGCCAATTCATCCGGGCGATGTGCAAGTCGACCGATTTGCAGTCGGTCACGCAGCCCGAGCGTGCTGTGCTGGACGCCATTTTCGCGGCGCTGCTGCGCGGCGAAGATGTCTCCGACCTGATCGGGATCAAGCCGGCCCATATCCGGCGGCCCTCCGACCCGATTCGCATCGCGCTTCACTACCTGTGTCTCACGAAGCTCATGCATCGGAGTTCCGTGGAGTCGTGGCGCATCGTCGGCGATGCCTGGGGACTGAAGAAGCGCGAGGTGCAATGGGTCATCGCCGACAACTGGGCGCCTGCCCTGGGAATGCTGCGACAACTTGCCGTGACACCTGAGACGCTGCTCCGCCTGTGTGAGCGTCACGCTCGCGGCGTTCGACCTGAGCGTCGTCAGTCCGGGTTGAAGCTGTCCGCGCGGAAGGCAAGCCAGACGCCCAAGGTGACGTGAACCCGCCCCGCGACGTTCGTGTGGTGGCGCGCGCCGCTCTGAGACCGTCGTACCCTGGAATCTCGGCCCCTGCTCGGGGTAAACACCGATCGCGTTTCGTCGCCGGCGTGGCATCCTTGCGCGGCCCCAGGCCGGGGTATTCGACCGAGCGTGCGAAACCATGATGAAACGGACCGCTTTCATGTGCGTGACGGCGTTGGCGATGCTGGCTGCCTGTTCGAAGCCGACGCCTCCGCAGGAGTCCTCGGACGGCAAGGCCGCAGTTGCGCCCGCCACCGGGCCGGCCACAGCGCCGGCGATCGATCGGGCCAGGATGGCCGAGGGCATGCTCAGCCTCATCGGCACGGGGCCCCAGTGCCAGGCGTTCCGGGCGGAGCTCGAGGAAGCGGGCAGGTCTGCGACGGGTCCGGCGGATGCGAACGACTTGAGCCAGATCGTGGTGAAGGCCCACCAGGCCGGTTGCTCGACGACGCCCAAGCAGCCGTAAAAACCGGCTCCGCGCCCGCGCGGGCTACTGGCGGTAGGAGTCCCGGGCGCTGGCCGGCCCCATCGTCGATCGCGTCTCCCACGCCCTGACGGGACGCTGCAGCGCAATTGCCTGCCGGATCTCGAGCAGCAGCGGGCCGGGGCGCCCGGCAAACATCTCGATGACTTCGTCTGGCACCGGATGCCCGAAGGCCTTGAGGTACGAGCGGGTTGCCGTGGCGAGATCATCCGACATTTGAATCGCGATCATGTCTCCTTTTTACGCGCCTTTTGGCGATCGTGCTGGCTTTTCCGTCCGCCAGCGCCCAAGGTGAAGATCGGGTAACGCGTGTCCGTCGAGCAATCAAGCCGCGGCGAAATTCTTCCTGCCTGGCCCGACAAAGGACGCATGAACATTTTTATGATTGCATGCCTGGTCGCGACGATCCTGTTCGTCGGGCGCGGGCTACTGACGTCCCGCGCCGAAAACAGCCAGTTGAAGATCCACGTCGCGGCACTCAAGCGGCAACTGGCGAGGCGCGACCTCTGACGCACGCAGGTTGCGATGGAGCCGCCGGCCTGCGTCTCCCGCACCTCACTGCCGGCGATTGCGCCGGCCTTCGCCGCCCACCTTGTGGCCGCCCTTGGCGCCCGGTGCCTGCAGTGCGCCGAGTTCCGCAACGACTTTCGCTTCGTCCGGCCGCGCGCCCGCATGATGGTCCTGCAGCGCTTTGCGCATCGCGGCAACGTGCTCGAAGCTGTTGCCGCAGCAACCCCCGATGATGCGCGCGCCCGAATCGGCGGCGAGGTGCACGTAGTTGGCCATCAGCTCGGGCGTGCCCGAGTAATGGATGCTTGCGCCGATGAACTGCGGGATGCCGGCATTGGCCTTGGCAATGATCGGAATGCCGGCTTCCTGCGCCGTCATGCCGAGCACGCTCATGACGAGATCCGAGGCGCCCACGCCGCAGTTCGCGCCGATCGCCAGCGGCCGGGGGTTCAATTCCTTCGCGAAATCGACCAGGGCCGCGGGCGTGATGCCCATCATCGTCCGGCCCGCCGTGTCGAAGCTCGCCGTGAACGTGTAGGGCATGCCGACGCGCGCGGCGGCGATGGCCGCGGCCTTGATCTCCTCCAGCGAGGACATCGTCTCGATCCACGCGACATCCGCGCCGCCTTCCTTCAGGCCGGCGATCTGTTCCTCGAAGACCTCGATCGCCATCGCTTCCGTGAGCACGCCGAGCGGCTCGAACAGGTCGCCCGTGGGACCCACTGACCCGGCGACGACGACGGGACGGCCGGCCTTGTCCGCGACTGCGCGAGCGTGCTGGGCGGCGAGGCGGTTGATCTCGCGCACGCGATCCTGCATGCCGTGCAACATCAGCCTGCGCGCGTTGCCGCCGAAAGTATTGGTCAGGATGATGTCGGAGCCCGCATCCACGAAGCCCTGGTGCAGCGCCCGCACGCGGTCCGGATGCTCGAGGTTCCACATCTCCGGCGCGTCGCCCGAGGTCAGGCCCATGGCGAACAGGTTCGTCCCTGTGGCGCCATCGGCCAGCAGGATCTTTCCGGAATTCAGGAGTTCGGCAAGCATGGGGTACCCGGGTTGCGTGAGCTGCGGATGCAAGCCCCGAATAGTACCCGGCCCGGTGCAGAGGCGACAGGCTGACCGCCGCACGATTTCAAGCGATTGAAATCGATGAGCGGTCGAACCGCGGGGCAGGGCGCTCAGTGGTGGCCCGGGACGCCGCCTCGAGCCGAGGCGGACTCGGTCCGCCGGCCGAGCCAAAGGCCCACGGCCAGCCACAGCGCGGAGAACACGGCACCGGCGACCGCAAACGCGGTGGAGGTCATGCCCATTGCGCCGAGCGCCTTCGACGCCTGCGCAAGACCCGCATCGGCGCCGCGATACACGGCGACGTCGATCAGGTTCTTCGCCTTGTACTTGGTCTCGGTGTCGAGCTGGCTGAACAGCATTTCGCGGCCCGGGCGGATGAACGAGTACTCGCCCCAGCGGCGCACGATCATCACGCCGATGACGACCGCAAGCGTGCCGGAGAGCGCGATCAGGCCGAAACCGATCACCATGGCCGCCGGTACGATCGTGACGAGCGCCACCACGCCGAGCCGTTGCGCGACGCGGCCGGTGATGAACAGCTGCGAGATCACCGTCAGTGCCTGCACCACGAAGTCGATGCGCGCGAAAACCTGGGTGCGCTCCTCGGAGCTCGCGAACGCCTTCTCGACGAGGGACAGCTGCTCGAAGTACAGGAGCGAATTCGCCGCCGACAGCAGGATCACGAACAGCGCGATCATCATGAGGTAACGCGACTGGAAGAGCAGGGTGAAGCCCGCGAACGGGTTGCCGCCGATCGCGCGATCCGAGCGCGCGGGCGCGAGGGCCGACTGCGGCCTGGTCCAGATGTTCAACAGCACGCGCTGCGCGATGATGGCGCCGACGAACATCAGCGCGCTGAACACCAGGACGCCGGTGTTGCCGATGTAGCGCACCGTCTGGTCGGTGACGAGCGGTCCGACGAGACTGCCGGCGGTGCCGCCTGCGGCGATGAAGCCGAACAAGCGTTTCGCCTGCCCGGAGTCGAACAGTTCGAGCGTGAAGCTCCAGAACACCGAGACCAGCATGAGGTTGAGCACGCTGATCCAGACGTAGAACACGGCCGCCGTCGTCCGGTTGTTCTCGTCGGCATTGATCGCGGCGGCGAAGAGCAGCAGGCACACGGCGACGGAGCCGTAGATCAGCGGCAGCAGCACGCCGCGCCGGATGCGCGCCACCAGCGCTCCGTACACGGGAACGACGATGAGCGCGCCGATGAACGTCACGACCCACAGGTCCTGCGTCGTGCTGCGGCCGAGGATGGTGCCGAACGTTTCGCGCACCGGCCGTACCGCGAAATAGCCGCCGAGCACGAAGAAGATGAGGAAGAAGGAGGCCACCACGGCGGCGACTTCCCCCGGCTCGACCTTGGCAGCGCGGCCGAGCAACCGGCCGACGAACGACGTGTGGGCCGATGGTTCAGTCACTGCGTGGACTCCTCGCGCGTGTCCTTGGGGTCACTTCGTCGCGCCCGCCTTGGTTGCGGACGGTCCGGCATCGGCCGGAACGAGCCGCACCGACCAGGACACTTCGACCTCGTTCGCGACCCACTCGGTGGACTGCCAGTCGCCCTGGCCGATGCCGAAGTCGAGTCGGCGAATCGTCGTCTTGCCGGCGAGGTAGACGACCTTCCGTCCGTCTTCCGTCGCGTATTGCACGGTCATCTGGACGTTGGCGGGCTTCGAAACCCCGCGCATCGTCAGGGTTGCCGCGGCCCCGATGTTGCCCGGGCCGGTCTCGTCGAGGCGCGTCGTGACGAAAGTCGCTCGCGGAAAGTGCGCGACGTCGAACAGGTCCGCACCGTGCAGGGTACCGTCGCGATCCTTGTCCCCGGTGTCGAGGGAGGGCACGTCGACCGTCACGGCCAGCTTGCCGCCGCCGACCTTGTCGGCCGGGGAGACCAGGCTGACGCCGAAGGACTGGAACTTGCCCGTATTGCGCGCCCCGGCCTGTGTGAATGCGAAGCCAAGCGTGCTTTTCGACGGATCCAGGGTCCAGCTTGCGGCCAGGACGGGCATCGCCGTCATTGCACCGAGGACTGCGAGACCTGCGACAACCAGTCTGGAGAAAGGCAGCATCCGGCGCAGCACGTCGTCCTTGCTCACGAAATGGTGGCGCAAGGCCGCCACGGCGTGCAGCACGGCGACCGAAGCCAGGGTCCACGCGAGCACTTCGTGCGCTTCGTGCAGGAAGTCGTACAGGGCCTCGTTGGGGGAGACGAGATTCGGCAGCGGGAACAGGTTGAACCAGCTCACCGAGTAGTTCTTGGCGGACGACATGCACCAGCCGGCCAGCGGCGTCGCGAACATAAGCAGGTACAGCAGGTGGTGAGACGCACCGGCGAGGCGACGTTCCCACGACTTCATCTGGACCGGCAAGGCGGGACCGGGGCTCAGTCGCTTCCAGAGCAGGCGCACGATGGCCAGAGCAAGCACCGTGATCCCGACCGACTTGTGGTTGGCGAGCACCGCGAGCTTGCGCATGCCGAGCGGCAGGTCGTCCGCGATGCTCGCGAGCACGAACTGGGTGATGATCAGGGCCACGATGACCCAATGCAGTGCCTGCGAGATTGCGCCCCAGCGGCGCGGGGTGTTGCCGAGTGTCATGCGGGTCTTCCTCGCGCACCAGCGCCGCCGTCGGCGATGCGGGATCGGAGTCTAGCAGCTTGCCCGGCGCGCAGACGGGGGCGCGGGCCGGAGCCGATCGACCCCCGGACACGGAGGGTCTGGAGCGGGCGCGCCTGCTATGCGCCGAGACTCCCCCGCAGCTTCTCGAGCGCAACCAGGCGCTCGATGGCGTCGAGCGTGAACGCGTAATTCGGCAGTTCCCGCAGCAGCGTCCACTCGCGACGCAGTTCGTGCGACAGCGCGTCGGGCAGTCCGCGCAGCCAGCCTTCGATCCGCAGGTCCACGAACTCACGCTTCTCCTCGATCGTGAGCTCGCGTGCCAGCAGGAGGCGCGGCGCATCCTCGGCATCCACCATCGCCTGCAGCGTGGGCCAGCGCTCGCCCGGGCGCTCGGCGCAGAGCGAGGCGAACGCGACGCTCGACGTCTCGCGGATGAGTTCTTCCTCGCGCGTCGTCTGGCTTTCGTGTTCCTTGGTTTCGTCCCAGCACTCGGAGTCTTCGGCCATGTAGCGCAGGTACTGCATGGCGAACAGGCACGTGGGCGCGACGAGATCCTGCTGCGGCCGCGCGTCCACCCACAGGGCGGCCGCTGCGCGCAGGCAGCGGCGTGCCGTCGTCTCGGCGAGCTTGCGGCCGAAAATCAGCGCGGCGGCTTCCTTCACGAATGCAGGCAGCTCCGATGCGATGATTTCCCGGTATCCCGGGAGGTACCGTTCCATCAGCACGGCCGTGCGGCGGTCGAGCACGGCGAGGTCGCTCGTCACGGCAGGCATGCCGAGCGTGGTGCAGGCGAGGTTGTAGACGATGGCGCGAGGCAGCGTGACGCCCTCGGGCCACGCATCGCGCAGGTCGCGATCGTCGGGCAGGCTGAGTCCGCCACCCCATTCCGCGGGATACGTGGGAATGGAGCGGCCGTAATTCACGGAGCCCGTGGCGCGTATGCGCACGCGTGTCTGCGGCACGAGGCTGCCGAACGGCGCCAGCAGCGGCGCGATGCGCAGCAGGGTCTCCGTATGCGACTTGACGCCCGCTTCGAGCACGCGGGCCATCGACTCGGCGTCGCTGCGCGGCATGGCGTGGCTCGTGGCGGCCGCCTGGGCGGCAAACTGGGCGCGGAACGCCGCGGCGAGGCGCTGTGTCTCCTGAGGGGAATCGGCCCGGATGCCCTGGAGGGTCACACCGTCCGCGCGCGAAAATTGCGCGATGACGCCGGGATGCCGGGGATCGAATCCACCGCGGAACCCGGCGCGACCCGCGCCGATCAGCAGCGTCACGCACGGGGCGGGCTGCCCGAGCTGCGCCGCAAGCGCGGCCAGTCGTCGCTCGGCTTCCTCGCGGCCGGCGACGGCCAGGGTATAGGCCGCATCGGTCGCGATCTTGCCGCTCTGCAAAGCAGTGTCTGACATTGCGACAAAGACGCGGACGATGGCTTCGGGTCGCGTGAACGACGTACGGAAAGTCTCCGGCGTCGGCAGGTCGGCCACGCCGATACCGCGCATCAGGGCCTGGTAGAAGCTCTCGAGGAGGTCCGGCAGGTGGGCGAGGGCGCCCACGTTCTCGCAAAGCGGGACGAGTCGGATGCGCTTGAGGCGCTCGAGCATTGCAGTACGCCGGGCTTCCGGGACGCGTTCGGCGAGAAAGGCATCGAAGCGTTCGCTCGACGCGTCGAACAGGCCTTCGATGGCCTGCAGGTACAGGGTGCCGATCTTCAGCACGGCGCCGATCTCGGCGCGCGAATTCACCTGTGGCACCGTGATCTCGTAGATCGCGTTCTGGTCCGGCTTGAGGCCCAGCCGTTCGCACGCGAGATGGAACAGCACGTTGGCCCTCGCCACCGACGCCAGGATCTTGGAGACCTTCTCCTCGTCCTGTTCCAGGAACGGGTTCGGCACGCGCAGCAGCAGGTGCCGGTCCTCGCCCGGGACCACTCCGTGACGCAACAGGGCGAGCACCACCTTTTCAGGCACGTCGAGCCAGTCCGGGCTGATCTGCCGCCCTTCGAGGTCGAGCAACACTTCGCTGCACGGGCCCAGCAGGTCGGCGATCGACTCTTCGAACTCGAGTCGCGCCTCCATGAGCGGATTCCACTCGAGGTGTGTCAGCGCCCGGTGAGCGCGGTCGGGCGCTTCGGCCGGCGCGGCCCGCAGTGCCCGTTCGAGCTGCTCCGCGCGATGCGTGGTGGAATCCGGGTGCTTGGTGCCCGTGAGCCGCAGGGTTTCGTGGCGCGGGTTTTCCAGGAATCGGCGCCGCGCGGCGGTGAACTCCCTCGGATCGATCGCGTCGAGCGCCGCGTACCCGCTTGCAGTGCAGCTGCTGGCCCAGACTTCGGGCTGCGCAGTGCGCGTGGTCGCCGGCAAGGCCGTGCTTGCGCCGATCCTTCCCTGCTGCTCGATGCGCGCACGCACGCGGTCCATGAAGACCGCCAGTTCCTTGACGTCCTTCGAACCGTACGAGAGCCGCTGCCACGTGCCATAGCGGTCGGTACTGTCGGGACCGCCTGCGAATGCAGCGAACGGGATGCCGCCCACGCCGCCGGAGAGCAGGAACTCGAACGCGTCGACGGAGTTCTTCACGACGGCGGTCTCGTGCACGCCGTGCCTCATGCGATCGAACTTCTCGCCGATCAGGCCGGGGAATGCGAGCGGCGCGTAGAACGTGCCGCCGAAGTCGGTGCGCTCGATGCCGAGGTGGGCCAGTTCGTCGACGGCCTTGAGCATGTAGTCGCGCCGCTCCAGCATGTACGGCGAAGGGCGGCGCAACGCGGCCAGCGGGCTCTGCAGTGCGGCCAGCGCCCAGTCCTGTGCGAGCGTGGAGGGCGTCGCCACGAGCCAGGCGGAGAGATTGGCGAGGATGTCGCGCGCGCGAACTCCGTTGGAGCGGATCTGGTCCGAGATGATCAGCCAGCAGGCGCGGGCGCCCGTCGATGCCCCGAACATGTCCATTTTCGAGAGGCCCGACATCGAGACCACATAGTCGCGCCATTCGGGATTCGCAAAGGCCGGATTGACGAACCAGCCGACGTAGTCGAGCCGCTGGTACACGGAATCGTACAGCACGTAGCAGCGGTGTTTGACCGCGACCCGGACGATCTCCTCGACCAGGTCACGCGGGTAAACCCGACTGGTGGGGTTGTGCGGATTGTTGAGGATGACGGACGAGATGCCGCCCCCGGCGAGCAGGCGATCGAGTTCGGCCGGGTCGGGCAGGAACTCGGGAGCGGTGGTGGGCAGTTCGACGACCTTCTTCCCGGCGCGCTCGATGAACCAGTCGTATTCCCAGCTCGGGCGTGGTACGACGACGCCCGACCCGTCCGCGCCGAGCACTTCGAGGACGATCGCGAGGCCAGCCCGCGTGCCTGGCGTGAACAGCACCTCGTCGGGCAGGAAGCGGACCTCCGAATTCGGGTAGTCGATCAGCCCGTCGCGATTGAAGAACTCGGCGACCTCGTTGCGCACGTCCAGGCGGCCGACGGCAGGCCCGTAGCTGTGCACCGTATTGCGCGTGATGCGCTGGGCGGCGCGCACCACTTCCGGGTGCGGGGCGAAGTCCGCATTCTTGTAATCGCCCTGCGTGAGGTCGAGCGCGCCCTCCTGCTGGACGCGCCTCGCGAACATGCGGACGAAGGGTTCGGGCGTCTGGAGAGCGCGGGCGGAAAGCCCCGCGGCCGAATTCTTGGCGCGTGCGGTCATGGTCGGTCGTGCCCCGGTTGGCAAGCGCCTGATTCTTCCATCCTGTCCGGCCGCGGCTAGACGCACTTGCCGCAGTGACCTAGCGTTGCGGCTACGGATGCATGATCCGTTCTGGTGCAGGCTCTCCACCGACCGCGCACCCGGTGCCTTACAATCGCGACCCATATCGCGGAGACTGAACCGATGTCCGAATCGGCCCACGACGAAGCCACATTCGAACTCTACGATCTCAAGGTCGAAGTCGTGGTCCCTCCCGGCGCGAAAATCTGGTGCGGCGCCAGACCCGGCGATCACTTCACGCTGCAGGGCGAGATGCTGCACCTGCCGCCCGGCCAGGGCTTCTCCATCTATTCGCTCGCGGCCGTGTTGCCGTTGCTGGCGGCCAAGCAGCGTGTCACCGATGCCAACGACTGGATGACCAGCGATGCCGAAGTGGCGTGCCCGGACCCGAACTGCCCGTCGCGCCTGCGTATCACCCGCACCGGAAAGCGGCGATTCCGTCGCGGGGACACGACCGCGGTCCCGTTGGCATAGGCCCTCGACACGCTCTCCATGATTGCGCAGATCGATCTCGCAGCGGACTACCGCATCTCGCGCCTCATCAAGGGCGGCTGGCATCTCGCCGGCGGGCATGGGCCGGTGGACGCGGCCCAGGCGCGCCGCGACATGGCCGAGTTCGTCGAGGCCGGGTTCACCGCGTTCGACTGCGCGGACATCTACACCGGCGTCGAGGAGATGATCGGTGGATTCCGTCGCGAGTTTCCCGAGCTGGGTCGTCGCATCCGGATCCATACCAAGTACGTGCCCGACCTCGATCGTCTCGCGACCACGGATGCCGCGGCGGTCGAGGCCATCATCGACCGGTCGCTCGCGAGGCTCGGCCAGGAGCGGCTCGACCTCGTGCAATTCCACTGGTGGGACGTCGCGGTGCCGCGCTACGTCGACGTGGCGCTGGAACTGGAGCGGTTGCGACGCAAGGGCAAGGTCGACCGCATCGGGCTCACCAACTTCGGCACGCCGCAGGTCCGCGAGATCGTTGCCGCGGGCGTGCCGGTGTTCAGTCACCAGGTCCAGTATTCGCTGCTCGACGATCGGCCTGCCCAGGGAATGGTGCAGTACTGTCTCGAACACGGCATCGCCTTGCTGTGCTACGGCACGGTCGCGGGCGGCTTCCTGAGCGAGCGCTGGCTTGGAACGACCGATGCGCCGGGGCCGTTTGAGAACCGTTCGCTCACCAAGTATCGACTGATCATCGAGGAATTCGGCGGATGGCCGCTGTTCCAGGAACTGCTGCGCGCACTCAAGGCCATCGCGGACCGGCACGATTGCGACATCGCCACGGTGGCGACACGCGCGATGCTGGATCGGCCGGGTGTGGCTGCCGCGATCGTGGGTGCCACCAGCACGGCGCATCTCGGCGCGCACCGACAGATCGGTGAGCTGCAGCTGGAGCCCACGGATCTCGCGGTTATTGCGTCCGTGACGGCGCGAAGCGCAGGCCCGACGGGCGACGTCTACGAACTCGAGCGCGATCGCAGTGGTCCGCACGGGCGAATCATGAAATACACGCTCAATCGATGATGCCGATGGTCATGAATACGCTTGCGCGAGTCCCGGTTCGCTCGTCATGGCTCTGCGCCGTCGCACTGTTGTGCCTGGCGCATCCGGTTCGGGCCGAACAGCGTTCGCCATCGGCCGACGAAGCCTTCGGTGCATACATGCAAGGCGCGTACGACCGGCTGATGCAGGCAAACCCTTCGCTGGCGACGGAGCAGGGCAGTTCCGTCGGCAACGACCGGTGGGAGTCGCTCGGCGAGTCCGGTGCGGCTGCCGAGAGGCTGGCGGCCCAGCAGGAATTGGCGAATCTGCGCCGCAGATTCGCCATGGCGCCCCTCGGTCCGAAGGCGCGCCTGCAATACCGCGTGTTCGAGAATTCCCAGCAACTGCTGCTCGATCGCTACGAATGGCGCAATCACCTCTATCCGCTGAACCAGATCGTCGGGCCGCCGATCGACATCCCGCAGGTGCTCGGCAGCCAGAAGATCGAATCGGCCGCGGATGCCGAAGCGTGGTTGCGCAGGGTCGCCGCCACGCCGCAGTACCTGGGCGGACTCGCGGAGCGCCTGAACCTGCAGGTGGCACAGGGCGTGTACCTGCCGAAGTCCGTCTATCCGATCCTGATCGACCAGGTGCGCGGCCTGCGTGACGGCATTCCCGAAAAGGACGCAGCCGATGCACACTGGTCGTCGCCGATGCTCGACGACTTCCGCGCCAAGGTGGGCGCGCTGTCGTTGCCGAGGCCGCAGAAAGATGAACTCATCGCACGTGCGCGCCACGCCCTGGTCAGCGACCTGCGTCCGGCCTACGGCCGCGTCATCGACACGCTCGAGGCCCACGCGTCCCGCACGCCGATCGTCGGCGGGGTCTGGCAGTTGCCGCAGGGTGACGCGTTCTACGCGTTCCTCGTGCGCCAGTTCACGACGACGGACATGACGCCGGCGCAGGTTCACGAACTGGGCCTGCGCGAAGTGGAAAGGACGCATCGTGAAATGGCGGCGATCATGGCGCGGGTCGGCTTCAAGGGCGATGTCAGCGCGTTCATGAAGCAGATGAAGGCCGATCCGCGCTTCTACCTCGCGGACGACGAGGCGGGCAGGGCGGCCTATCTGGATCGGGCTCGCGGGATCGTCGCGGCGATGCAGGCGAAACTCCCGGAAGCCTTTCTGACGCCGCCACCGCTGCCGCTCGAGATCCTGCCTACGCCCGCCTACCGGGCTGCGGGTGCGCCATCCGGTTTCTATACGGCCGGTACCGCAGACGGCAGCCGGCCTGGCGTCGTGTCGGTGAACCTGACGGATCTCGGGACGCGCCCGTTGTACGACCTCGAGAGCCTGCTCTATCACGAGTCGGTGCCGGGGCATCACCTGCAGATTTCCAGCATCCTCGTGGACCCGAGCATCCCGCAACTGCGCAAGGTGGAACGCTGGTGGGAGAACTCGGCGTTCGTCGAGGGCTGGGCACTGTATGCAGAGCGACTTGGCAAGGAAATGGGGTTCTTCCAGGATCCCTATGCCGATTTCGGCCGGCTCGCCGCGGAGTTGTGGCGCGCCACCCGGCTCGTCGTGGACAGCGGCCTGCACTACAAGCGCTGGACGCGAGAGCAGGCCATCGCGTACCTCGACGAAAACACGCCGAGCCCCCACGTCACGAACGAGGGCGCCGTCGACCGCTACCTGGCCGTGCCCGGACAGGCCACGTCCTTCATGGTGGGGATGCAGCACTTCCTGGCCGAGCGGGAGCGCGCGAAACGGGCGCTGGGCGAGCGCTTCGACCTGCGCCAGTTCCATGCGATCGTGCTGGAAAACGGCTACGTGCCGCTGTGGGCGGTGTCGGCCGACGTCGATCGCTGGCTCGCGGGCGAGGCCACGCTGACCAGTACGACGACGAGCGCGTTGACGCCCATCGCGACGAGCCCCGAATCCCATTCGGGGAACAGCGCGGCGGCGGCGGCTTTGCCGGCGGGCAGCAGGAGCGTGCAGTAACCCGCGACCAGGCCGGCGAGCACGCCGGCGGCGTTCGCTCGCTGCCAGAGGAATCCGAGGAAGACGCCGGGCGCCAGCATGCCGATGGCCGCGTACGCCGACAGTCCGACGGCGACGAGCGATTCGTTGGATGTCAACGTGAGCCACACCGCGATGGCGGCGAATACGACCATGGCCGCGCGGGCGACCCACACCTGCGCGACCTCCCCGAGTTGCGGACGCATGGGCAGCACGACGTTGCGGCCGAAGATCGAGGCGGCGGCGAGCAACAGGATCGAGCCGGGCACCAGCGCCAGCAGGCACACCGTGCCTGCCAGCAAACCGACAGCCCACGGCGGGTACCGGTCGGCCACGAACTGCAGGAGGACTGCGTTGAGGTTGCCGCCCTCCGGCTGCGTGCCCGCGAGCAGCGCCGCGAAACCGAGCAGCAGGATGAAGAAATAGCTGAGCGAGTAGAGCGGCTGCCAGATCGCGTTGCGCCGGATCGTGTTCGCATCGCGGGCCGAGAAGCACAGCTGGAACATGTGCGGGAAGATCCAGGTGCCGAGCGCGACGTTCAGGGCGGCCGTGACCAGCCACGTGTTGCTGAGTCCGGCCTCCGGCTGCAACCCCGGAAACCGGCCGATCCCGGGGTGCAGTTCCTGGGTGCGACGGAACACGTCGAGCATGGACGAGGCGCCCACCTTTTCCGCAACCGTGACGCTCAGCATCACGACGAGCGCGATCATCAGCACGTCCTTCACGCCGGCCGCGAAAGCGGCGGATCGCAGGCCCGCGAGGTAGACAAATGCGAGCATCGCGACGGCGGCGAGGACGGCAGCCTGCGGTGCGCTGAGTGCGGAACCGAGCGTCAGGCGGAACACCAGGGTCAGCGCCGTCAGCTGGATCTGCACGTACACGATCAGCGCCGCGATGCCCGCAATGCCGACGATGACGCCGAGCCATGGCGCGCGGTAATGCAGGCTGAAGAAATCCGCCTGTGTGACGAGGCCGTAGCGCTTGCCCGCCCGCCAGATCTGCGGCATCAGCCAGTAGCCCAGGGCGCAGGCCAGTGAGACCGACGTGAAGGCGAGATAGGCCGGTGCGCCGAATGCCCAGGCATAGCCCGAAATGCCGAGTACGGCGAAGGTCGTGTAGATCTCGCCAGCATTGACGAACCAGAAGATCCAGGCGCCGAAGCGACGGCCGCCCACGGCCCATTCGTCCATGGTCGTGACGCGGGCCGATCGAAAGCGCGCGAAAGCAAGCGCCGCCACGACCGTGCCAATGACGATCGCGACGCAGATCGCAAGGGGCAAGCCGTGTGTCATGCCGAATCGTCGGACGAAGCGTCGCGGCGGTCGATGCGGTAGACGATCGCGATGCACGCGGTCGTGACCAGGATGCCCAGCATCTGCCACAGCATCGGGAAGGGCAGGCCGAACGGCTGCGCGACGACGTCGTTGACGAGCGGCGCGAGCGCCACCTGCCACGCGAACGGCGCGAGCAGCAGCCAGCGGTGACGGTTCGAACGGCTCATGCGGCGGCGGCGCAGCACCACGAGCGCACCTTGCGTTCGAGGACGGCCAGGGGCAGGCCACCGGTGTCGAGGACCTGCTCGTGGAAGTCCTTCACGTCGAAGCGCGCACCGAGTCTTTTCGCCGCCTCGTCGCGCAGCGCCTTGATGCGCAGCTCGCCGGTCTTGTAGGCACAGGCCTGCCCGGGCCAGGCGATGTAGCGATCGATCTCCACTTCGACGTCGTGTCGCGCCATGGAGGTGTTGGCCAGCATGTAGTCGATGGCACGCTGGCGCGTCCAGCGCTGCGCGTGCATGCCCGTGTCCACCACGAGCCGCACGGCGCGCAACATCTCCATGTCGAGGTGGCCGAACCACTGGTACGGATCGGTGAACAAGCCGAGTTCCGGCCCGAGCGACTCGCTGTAGAGGCCCCAGCCTTCCGCGTAGGCGGTGGGGCTGCCGTAGCGCAGGTTGTCCGGCAGGGTGTCGTCTTCGAGCGCGAGCGTGATCTGGTAGTGGTGCCCTGGGATGCCTTCATGCAGCGTCAGCGTCTCGAGCGTCGGGATCGGCCGCGTATTCAGCATCGCCATGTTGAACCACAGCACGCCGGGCGACTTCCCGTCCGGCGGGCCCGGGCGGTAGTAGCCGGTGCCGCGTTGGCCGCCGATCGCCGGCAGCGCCCGCACCTCGAACGGTGCCTTGGGCTTGCGCGCGAACAGGCGCGGCATGCCGGCCCAGATGCGCTGCTCGATCTCGGCGAACCGAGCCAGCAGCTCGGCCGGTTTCGTGTAGTAGAACTGCGGATCCTTGCGAATGAACTCGAAGAACGCGGGCAGGTCGCCCGTGAACCCGACCTGTGCACGCGTCGCTTCCATGCTCGATCGGATGCGCGCCACCTCGGCGAGGCCGGTCGTATGCAGCTGCCCGGCGCTCACGTCCACCGTCGTGTGGTAACGCAGTTCATTGGCGTAGAGCGCCAGCCCGTCCCGCATCGCCCAGCGACCGGGTGCGTCCGTCGCCTTGGGGACGTAGTCCTGTCGGAGGAAGGTCGCCAGCCGGCGGTAGGCGGGCAGTACCTCAGCGTCGACGGCGCGGGCATAGCGTGCGGTGAAACGCGCACGCTGTTCGCCCGTCAGGCTTTCCGGAAACTTCCGGGTCGCGGCGAGGAACGGGGAGTCGGCGCTCGGCACCGCGAGCATCGCTTCAGCCTGTGCGGCGACTTTCTCGGCCACGACGCGCGGTTGCACGAATCCGAGTTGCAGCCCCTCCCGCGCGCGGCGCGCCAGGGTATCGAGGTACCCGGCGAAGCCGTGCAGGCGTTCGAGCCCGATTTCGTAGTCGTCCGCGGTCGCGAAAGGCGCTCCGGCACCGGACACGTAGTCCGGCAATTCGACGTGCAGGCCGCCACTGGGGTCCAGCGGGACTTGCTGCTTCAGCTGCGCCATGCCGGTCTGATACGACTCAACGCGTTGCTCCGCGTTGTACTGCAGCACGTCGTAGGCAATCTGATCGGTCGGGGGCAACGCCGGACGAGCGATCGACGCGAGCCCGGCGAGGTCTCGCACGGCGTTGGTCCGGCCCGCTGCGAAAGCCTGCTCTCCGAGTGGATCGACGAATACCGCGGTACCACGCGGGGGCGGCGTTCGCGGCAGCGGGTCGAGCGCATTGCTCGCCGCTTCGCTCTCGGCGATGAGTTTGCGCAGGCGCTGCGATGCCGTCTCGGGTCCGGCCGCGAATGCGAGGCCCGGCAGGCTGGGCAGGGCCAGCGAGGCGGCGATGGCCTGCAGCGTGCGACGGCGACTGAGCAGTGGGTCCATCCCGCGATGATGCCGAAAAACCCGACGGCTTGTGCCGTCCTGCGTTCAGTACGACTCCCGGACCCGAAATCGCCGCCCTACGATCGGCCTCGGTTGTCCAAAGCGGAGCCTGCGCTCCGCGATCTCCTGAAGGGCAGGACCGGCATGTTCGAGCGACTGTTCAAACTCCGGGAAAATGGCACTACGCCGCGCCAGGAGTTCGGCGCGGGCGTGACGACCTTCCTGACGATGTCGTACATCGTGTTCGTCCAGCCGGCGGTGCTGTCCGGCACGATGCTGGATCGGCCGACGGGCATGGATTTCGGCGCCGTCCTCACCGCCACGTGCCTCGCGGCTGCGCTCGCGTCGACGATCATGGGCCTCTATGGGCGATATCCGATCGCCCAGGCCCCGGGGATGGGCGAGAACTTCTTCTTCGTCTTCACGGCGATTCCGGCCGCGGCGGCTGCGGGCGCGGCAGTGCCGTGGGCGACTGCGCTCGGCGCCGTATTCATCTCGGGCCTGCTCTTCCTGGTGCTGTCGCTGGTCGGGGTCCGCGAGGCGGTGATGAACGCGATCAGCCCGAGCATGCGCCATGCGATCGCGGCCGGCATCGGCTTGTTCATCGCATTCATCGGCCTGCAGAACGCCGGGGTGATCGTGAAGGACCCGGGCACTGCCGTACGCCTCGCCCCGCATCTCGCCTCGCCGGACCTGATCGTTTTCTTCGTCGGCCTGTTCGTCGGTGGCGGCCTTCACGCCCGCCGCGTGCGTGGCGCGTTTCTCTGGGGCATCCTCGCCGCCGGCCTGCTGGCCGTGACTTTGAAGTTGCTGCTGCCTGTCGTGGCGCCCGATCTCTGGCAAACAAAGCTGTTCGCGGAGTCCGGCCTCAGTCAGCGCTTCGTCATTGCAGACCGGGTGATGGCGATGCCGCCGTCGATCGAGCCGACGTTGTTGAAGATGGATGTGCGCGGCGCGCTCTCGCTGGCGATGGCACCGATCATCGGCGTGTTCCTGTTCATGGTGTTCTTCGACACCGTCGGCACGCTCGTCGGCGTGGCGCAGCAGGCGGGATTGATGCGCGACGGGCGACTGCCGCGTGCGCGCCAGGCCTTCGTGTCGGATGCGGTCGGTACCGTCGCCGGCGCCGCGCTGGGCACGAGCACCGTCACCAGTTTCATCGAGAGCGCCACCGGAGTGGAGCAGGGTGGGCGCACCGGGCTGACGGCGCTCACGGTGGCAGCCCTGTTTCTCGCTGCACTGTTCTTCAGCCCCATCGTCGCCATGCTCGGCGGCTATGCCCCGATCACCGCTCCGGCGCTCGTGCTCGTGGGCGGCCTGATGCTGCGTAATGTCCGCGACCTCGCCTGGGACGACGGCTCGGAGCTTCTGCCGTCGTTTCTCGTGCTGATCGGGATTCCACTGACGTATTCGATCGCCGACGGGCTCGCGCTGGGTTTCATCGCTTACCCGCTGGTGAAGCTGGTCGCAGGCCGTGTCCGCGAGGTTCGCGCGGTGTCGTGGGCCGTAGCGGCGTTGTTGCTCGTCTACTTCCTGCTGCTCCGGCCGGGAAGCTAGACCCGTCGCGAGTCAGGGCGGCAGGAAGGTCGCGATCTCGCCGAGTGGGCGGCGCACGATGTCAGGCACCACCGCATCAACGGCCGGGTAACCCACGACCAGCAGCAGGAACGGGCGTTCGATGTCCTTGGGCCGGCCGAGGATTTCCGTGAGGAAACCCATCGGGCTCGGCGTGTGTGTCAGCGAGACCAGTCCGGCTGCATGCACGGCCGCAATCAGGAACCCCGTTGCGATCCCGACCGATTCGTCCGTGTAGTAGTGCTTGACCTTGCGGCCGTCCGGCAGCCGGGAAAAGCGCTTCAGGAAAATCGCGATCAGCCATGGCGCGGTTTCGAGGTAGGGCTTGTGCTGGTCGGTGCCGAGCGGGCGCAGTGCTTCGAGCCACTCCGGTGGCGCGCGACGTTCGTAGAATTCCCGCTCCTCGATCTCCGCCGCTTCGCGGATGCGTGTCTTGGTTGCCGGGTCGGAGATTGCCACGAAATGCCACGGCTGCTGGTGCGCTCCGCTCGGCGCGGTTCCGGCGGCGAGCAAGCACTTCTCGATGATGGAGCGGGGCACCGGACGGTCCGAGAATTGGCGCGCCGTACGCCGTCGCTGCAAGTGGGCCTCGAAGGCATCGACCCGCTGCTGCATGACATCGGGCGGATGTTCCTCGTAGGTCGAAAGCGGTACAAATCGCGGCTCGCCCATGGGCTTCGGGTCTCCCGTGGAGTAATCAGGTTGCCGGGGCAGTGCTAGATCATCGCCTCGATCAACCGCGGGCCGCGCTGCTTCATCGCGGACGAGTACTGTGCGACGAACTCCTCGCTCGTCGTTGCGCGGCTGGCCTCGACACCCATGCCCTCGGCGATCTTCGTCCAGTTCATCTCGGGGTTGTGCAGGTCGAGCATCGACAGCGCCTGCGCCCCCGCGCCGATGGCGCCTACCCGCTGCAATTCGATGTTCAGGATCGCGTACGAGCGGTTGGCGAAGATGACTGTCGTCACGTCGAGTTTTTCGCGCGCCATGGTCCACAGGGCCTGCAGGGTATAGGCGGCGCCGCCGTCGCCGTGCGGGCAGATGACCTTGCGATCGGGACAGGCGATCGCCGCGCCGACGGCGAGCGGCAGCCCGTCACCGATCGAGCCGCCGGTCAGCGTCAGGTGATCGTATGGCCGGGCGCGGGCCATCATCGCTCCGAGAGCGAAGCCCGCCGTCGCCGATTCGTCCGCGAAGATCGTATTTTCCGGCGTCAGGTGGGCCATCGCCTGCGCAACGGATTGCGCGTTGAGTGCGCCGGTCGGCAGGTCCGGCAGCGTCAGCGGCAGGCGAATGACCGATCCGGGCGCGGCAGTCGACAGCGCGCGATCGAGCGCCTCGAGGGCCAGCGCACCGTCTTCGTGCTCGTGAGCAAGTTGCAGGAACTTGCAGCCGTCCGGCGAGCACCAACTCGGCTTGCCCGGATACGCGAAAAACGACACCGGCGGCTTGGCACCAACCAGGATCATCTGCTCGACGCCCGCGAGGGCCGCGATAATCTGCTCGGCGAAGTAGGGCAGGCGTTCGACGTAAACGCGGCCGGCGCCGAGTTCAGTGTGCGGCGCGAACGTGTCGCACATCAGGCGCGCGCCGGTCTTCGCCGCCACCTTGCCGGCCGCTTCGAGTCCGCTGCCGAGCAGGCCGCGACCGCGCACCAGGATGACGGTGCGCTTGCCGTTGACCAGCATCGTGGCCGCCGCGGTTACCGCCGATTCGGCGACAGGTTGCGGCCCGTGCACGGGCAGCGGTTCCGCTGCGTGATCTGCCTCGGTCCAGGCGGTGTCGGCTGGCAGGATCAGGGTCGCGATGCCGCCCGGTGCGGCACAAGCCGCCTGGACTGCGCGAGCCGCATCAACGGCGACCGTTCGCGCGCTCTTCGACTCGCAGATCCACGACGACACAGGCCGGGCGAAACCGACGATGTCCGACGTGAGCGGCGCGTCGTATTGCAGGTGGTAGGTGGCGTGATCGCCCACCACGTTTACGATGGGCGTGGAGGCGCGGCGCGCGTTGTGGAGATTCGCGAGGCCGTTGGCCAGCCCGGGTCCCAGGTGGAGCAGCACGGCGGCCGGCTTGCCGGCCATGCGCCCGTAGCCATCGGCGGCGCCCGTCGCGACGCCTTCGAACAGCGCGAGGATCGAGCGCATGCCCTTGATGGAATCGAGGGACGCGACGAAATGCATCTCCGACGTGCCGGGGTTGCCGAAGCACACCTCGACGCCGCAATTGACGAGCGTCTGGACCAGCGACTGCGCACCGTTCATCGGAGGGACCCCCTGGGTCTTGTTCGTGTTGGGGCCGCCCACGCCGGGCGAGCCTGCGGCGCTAGATTACCGCACCTCGATCGCCCCGATGTCCCCTGGAGCGCCGGCAGGCCGTGCCGTCCCGAGTTGGTCGGTCTGAAGCCGCTGCACGGCCAGTCGCGGGCGCGTGCTCATCGTCATGCGGATGCCTGGGTTCTCCGCGAGCGCGCCCTGTTCGAAGAGCGCTCGCCAGGCAGCATCTCCGAGCAGTTCCGGACCCATGCCGCTGATCGCCTTGCCGGCGAGGGCCTCGTCGAGCCGATGCCAGAACAGGATGTAGGGATGGTTCGGCAGCTCCTTCGGCCAGGTTGCGGCCGGGCCGAACCAGTGCGTCGAAGCAAGCGTCAGGATGGGGCGACCAGCCGGGTCAATGTATGGCTGGGTGCCTGCCGTGGCGGCATCGGAGTCGACGGTCGACAGGTAGGTCTCGAACGCCTTGCGGAACTCCGTCGCGAATCCCGGCAGCCCGTAATGCTGCTCGATGCGGGCGAGGACGATGGCGAGGAAGTCGTCCGCGCCACTCGATGCAGAGTATTCGCCGTGTGTCTCCATGAGTTCGTATTTCGCGGACGGCACTCGACCGAGCGCGGAACCGAGAGGTGCGTAGTGCAGCACGGCGTAGTCGCCGGCGTCGACGCCTGCCGAGAGGATCGATGCCGAGCGACCCACGCCGCCCGCAAGGTCCGCGACCTGTCCGAGTTCCACGCCGTCCTCGTCGCCGTCCTGCGGATAGTGCTTGCGCACCAGCGACTCCCAGGTCGGCTCGCCGACGGGCACCAGGATCTGGCTGAAGTCGATCACGCCGATGCGGTTGTAGCCCGCGCTGCGGAAGTAGAACAGGGAACCGGTGAACACGTCGTGCGCGTAGGTGCTGCCGCCGATTTCCTGGACGCTGTTGCCCGCGATGATCGAGTGGCCGATCGTCATGTCTTCGACGTCGTGCGCATTGCCGACGGTCGCTGCAATGCCTCCTGCGAGGTTGCGGCGCCCCAGGCTGTCCGTGCGCGCCACGCCGCGTACGACGTTCTCGGCGATCGTGCAGCTCTGGATTTCGAGGTAGCCGTTCGACATGTACACGCCGCCGCCGCGCCAGTACCCCATGGCGAGCAGGAACTTCGGCAGCCCGGGCGCGGGCTCGGCAAGGTTGCGTGCGATGGTGCTGTTCGTCAGGCGCAACGTCTTCTGGTTCCCGATGCTGCCTCCGTCCGAGTACACCCCGGCGCCGTAAGTGAAGAGGCCCGCAATGCGGTTGCCGGTGACGGCCGACCGGTCGATGGTCGAGACGGACTGCGCGTGCCCGGCACCGCCGACGGAGTACACGCCTCCGCCTGCGGCTCCACCTCCGACGACCGTGTTGCCGCTGATCGTGCAGCCTCGGATGTCGACGACGTCGGCGTAGATTGCGCCGCCGAATGCACCACGATCCCGCGATGAATCGAAATCGCCCTGCGCATAGTTGCCGTAGAGTTCGCAGTCGCGCAGCGTGGCGACGCCCCAGACGGCCAGCGCTCCGCCGCGACCGAGCGTCCAGGGCTGGTCGTCGGCGCCGATCACCGTCAGTTTTTCGGCGACGCTGCTGCCGCCCGTGATCGCCACGTGGGTGAGCGAGAGGTTGCCATCCACCGCCAGGACGCGTGCGCCGGGTTGCGCTCCGCCGGCCCAGGCAATCGTGATCCCGTGCGGCAGGCCGGATGCGTCGATCGCGACGTTCTTGCGCGCGACGAGCGCGGAGCGTCCGTAGTCACGATCGCGATATCCCACGAGGTACGACACGGGACCGCTCGGCTCCTGGCGGATTCCCATGACCTCGCCCTTGAGCAGCGTGTGCTCGTCCGCCACGATCGAGAGCGCAATCGTCTGGCCGTCAAGGCTGCTGTCGAACGTGATCTTCTGGCCCGAGGCGGCGGCCGCGAGCGCAGAGCGCAGGGTCGTGGTGCCGGCGGTCGGAGTGGCCAGGTCCGCCGTGCTGTTGACGACCAGGGCGGTTTGGCCGCCTCCGGATCCGCCATTGCCACTCCCGTCGCCGCCGCTGCAGCCAGCGAGCAACCAGACGGCCGTTACCAGGAAAGCAAGGAGCGGCAATTTCATGTGCATGACCGGTGCAGGCATGGACTGCTAGCATCGTAGTCATCGATTCGCGCGGTGGCGTCAGGAGATCCCGTGGCGGCGCCGCAAGTCCGACACCAATGCAATCATGAATCATTCCTCTCACAGCTCGCGGGAAGAACTTACGAACGCCCTCACGCACGTCGTCGGGATCGTGGCCAGCCTCATCGCCATCCCGTGGCTGGTGTGGACGGCGTCCCGGCACGGTGATGTGTGGCGCCTCGCGGGCGGGGCGATCTTCGGCCTGAGCGCGCTGCTGCTGTTCACGACGTCGGTGCTCTACCACTCGACCGAGGAGCCGGCGAAGAAGGTCACCCTGCGCCGCTTCGATCACTCGGCCATCTACCTGCTGATCGCCGGAACCTACACGCCGTTCACGCTGGGGCTGATGCGCGGGAACTGGGGCTGGACGCTCTTCATCGCGATCTGGACGCTCGCCGCCCTGGGGATCGCCGTCAAGACGACGCACCTCGGGTTCCGTTTCCACAAGACTTCCGTGCTGCTCTACGTGGTGATGGGCTGGCTCATCGTGCTCGCCGCGAAGCCGGCCATGAACAGCATGTCGTCGTTCGAGCTGGGATGGCTGGTGGCGGGAGGCCTGTGCTACACGGCCGGGGTGGTCTTCTACCTGTGGAAGAGCCGACCCTACATGCACGCCGTCTGGCACGGCTTCGTGCTGGCGGGTGTCGCGTGCCACTTCGTCGCGATCCTGAGCATGATGGACGCGCGCTGAAGCCACGAGCCCGGCCGATCAGGCGCGTTGGACGGCTCGCTTCGACCTGGCCAGCGCGTCGACCGAGAACAAGCCAGGTCCGAAGACCAGCACGACGAGCAGCATGTAAGCCCACAGCTGGTGCTGGCCGAGTGCGGCTTCGGAGCCCTCGGCCAGCAGCACGTGCGCGTACGACACCACCGCCATCACGTTCACGGCGGAAAGTCCGAGTGCGGCATAACGAGTGCCGAGGCCGAGGATCAACAGGGTCGGGAACAACAACTCGCCCGTCGTCCCCGCGACGGCCGCCAGTGCGGGCGGCAACACCGGCACGTGGTACTCCTCCTGGAACAGGAACAGCGTCGTGTCCCAGTCCTCGATCTTCAGCAGGCCGGACTTGAGAAACTGCCAGGCCACGTAGAGTCGCGTCGCCAGCAGCAGCAACGACGCCAGCGACCCGGCGGCGCGCTCGGCCAGCGCATTGAACGCGACGAGTCGATCGACGAGGGTCATGGCGTGATCTCCTGCTCTGGTGCGTGCAGTCCAACCACGAGGCCTGCTTCGAACAGTTGGCCCAGCGCTTGCGGCAATCGCTCGACCGGCAACGCCGCGCACTCGAGAGCGTCTCCCAGCGTCTTGCCCTCGGCCAGTGCGGCTGCGAACCCGAATTCTTCCGCCGGCACCGAGATCAGCACGAGGCCGTCCTTGAGCGCGGCGACGATCACGTGTTCCGCGCCGCGCGCCAGGTCGATCGAGCGGCCGGCCCCCTCGGGCTGGTTCTCCTGCCACACCGACCAGATCGGACAGGCCGAGCTGACGAAGCGCGCGGACGGGTGGATCGCGATCACTGTTTCGGCCAGGCGGTCGGGCGCGATCTGGCCGAGGTCGGCGAGGGCAACCGGCGCAGCGTCCGCCGATACCATCGCCTGTTCACAGGCCCATTCCAGCCGCGCCAGGTCCACCAGCCACTCGTAGCCGGTGTCCGACAATCGGGACGCCAGCCATTCGGGAAAACATTCGCCGATCCAGTGCAGGTCGCCGTGACGCGACGGATGCGCATCGCGGTACTCGTGCGCCAGTCGTTCGAAGAATTCGTCGCCGACGCGGCGCCTCACGACGGCGTAAGTGCGCCGCAGGGCCTCGACGAAGATGAGACGAGTGTTGTTGCGATAGACGCGCAGGCGGGCGAGGGCGGGTATCCCATCGTCGGCAATGGCCAGGGAAAACTCATTGCAAGCCGGCGCGCCGTGATCGCGCGCGTGCAGCGCAGCGGCAAAGCGAGCCTGGAGTTCCCGCAGGCCCCTGGATTCACGCGGCGAGTTCATCGGCCCTCCGCAGGCGGGCGTCGGCGAGCTGCGCCTCGCGCACCAGCACGTCGAGCGACGGCACGTCCGTGTCCCACTCGATCAGGGTCGGGACGGAGCCGAATCGCTCGATTGCGCGCTCGTACAGTTGCCAGACCTCGGCGCAGACGGTCGAACCGTGATCGTCGATCAACAGATCCCGGTCGCCGATGCGCTTGCGCGTGTGGCCGGCAAGGTGGATTTCCTGCACGGCGGACCGCGGCAGCCCGGCCAGGAACGCCTCGGCGTCGAGGCCGAGATTGACGGAATTGACGTACGCGTTGTTCACGTCGAGCAGCAGTCCGCAGCCGGAACGCTCGACGACGGCCGCCAGGAACTCGCACTCGGTCAGCCGCGAGTCGCGGTAGGCGAAATACGCGCTGAGGTTTTCGACCAGGATCTGGCGGCCCAGCGCGTCCTGCACCTGCCGCACGCGCGCCGCTAGGTGCTCGGCGGCTTCCTCGGTGTAGGGGAGAGGAAGCAGGTCGTTGAAGTGCATCCCCGCATGAACGCCCCAGCATGCATGCTCGCTGACGAGCGCGGGCTCGAAGCGATCGACCGCGCGGCGCACGCGCGCAAGGTGTTCGCGGTCGAGCGGATCGACGGACCCCAGCGACAGGCCGACGCCGTGCAGGCTGAGCGGATAGAGGGCGCGCGCTTTCTCGAGCGCCTCGAGTTGCAGGCCGCCGTCGTGGAAATAGTTTTCGGTGTGGACCTCCAGCCAGCCCACGTCGGGGCGCTGCTCCACGACCGCCGCATGATGCGGGGAGCGCAGACCGATCCCGGCGCGAGCCGGGACCGGTCTGCCCTGGACACGGGCGATCGTGTCCGACACAGTCATGTCACTTCTTCGCCGGGGCCTGCGTCTTGCCGCCCATCTTTTCGCACTCGCCCTTCGGCACGTACTTCCATTCGCCCGCGTCGCCGTCCATCTTGGCCTGGCCGGCGCAGGAATGAGCGGCGGACGCGCAGTCGTTCTTGCCGGCCTTCGCGACGCCGTAGCACTTTTCCTTGCTGGCGCCGGCGGCCATGTCGTCACCGGCCGAAGCCGTCATGCTGCCGAGGGCAAGCAGGCTGCCCACGGCAGCGGCGATCGTCACGTTCTTCAGATTCATTGGGATTCTCCAGTCTTGGTCGATGGTCACAGGTGGGACGCGAGCCAGCGGTCGTCCGACCGTGTTTCGCGCTCTCGGGGAACCAGACCGGCGCGTCGCGCCGGATATTTCAGCCGTCTTCGCGTCACGGACCGCCCACGACGACGCGCCCCTGCTTCATGACGAAGGTCGGGTGTTCGGTGGCGCGGATGTCCTCGAGGACATTGCCGGGCACGGCGACGACGTCTGCGAACTTGCCGGCTTCGAGGGAACCGGTCTCGGCATCGACGCCGAGGAGCCTCGCCGCGTCGCGCGTGCCCGACAGCAGGGCGGCGGAGGGCGCCATGCCCTGCTCGACCATCAGGCCGAATTCCCGCGCGTTCATGCCGTGCGGCGAGACGCCGCTGTCCGTCCCGAAGGCGATGGGCACGCCGATCCGCAGCGCTCGCTTGAACGCATCGGCGCTCGCGGCCGAGGCCGCCCGCGCCTTGTCCGCAATCTGCGGCGGGTAGCGATCCACGTTCTGCAGGGTCCAGAACGAGGCCATGCGCGTCGGCACGAGGTACACGCCCTTCTCCTTCATGAGCCGCAGCGTCTCGTCGGAGAGGAATGACCCGTGCTCGATGGAATCGACCCCCGCATCGATCGCCTGCCGGGCCGCGAGGTCCCCGTGGCTGTGCGCCGCCACCTTGCGCTTCCACGCGTGGGCTTCCGCCATGATCGCGGCGAGTTCGTCCGGCGTGAGTTGCGGGACGTCCACGGGGTCGGATTCCGACAGTACCCCGCCCGACGTGCAGATCTTGATGACGTCCGCGCCCCATTTCATCTGGTAGCGCACGGCCGCGCGGCATTCGGCCGGCCCGCTGCAGATTCCGTGCGTGGGGCCGGCAGGCGCCACCACGTCCGGAGGATAGGGCGACTGGTCGCAATGGCCTCCCGCAGAACCGATGGCATAGCCGGCGGCGACGATGCGCGGCCCTTCGATGGCGCCGTCGCGGATTGCATTGCGCAGGCCGATGTCGGTGTAGTCCTCCGGACCCCACGTTGCGCACCGTCGTGAATCCGGCGCGCAAGGTGCGCTCCGCGTAAGGCACCGCGTGCAGGGCGTCGTCGGCGGGGAAGCGCATCAGGTTCTGGTAGAACTGCTGGTACCAGTTGCCCCCCATCTCCATCGAGAGATGAACGTGGGCGTCGATGAAGCCGGGCAGCAGCGTGGCATTGCCAAGGTCGACGATGCGCGCGCCGGCGGGCAGGTTCGTCGCGGCGCCGACCGAGACGATCTTCGTACCCTGCACGACGATCGCCTGGTTTTCGCGCAGCTGGCCCGTCTCGCGCGTCGAACAGGTGCGCGGCCTTGATGACGGTCGGCGCGGCAGGGGGCGCGGGGTCCTGCGCTTTTGCGGCGCAAGATAGCAGGCAGACCGCGAGCAGCGCGCGGCGAAAGTGGCTCATGGCGACCCTCCCAGGTGGCGTGGCGGGATTATGCATGCGACGAGCCCGGTCGGCTTGCCGCGGTGCGGTGGCGAGCGGCGGGTCCCTGGGTTGGCAATTGCGCCGTCCGATGGCAGCATCCCGCGTCTTGATGGCCATGGGGGCGAGGCATGCTGAAGGATTGGATTGCGCGGCAGTTCGGCAATGTCGTGCCCGGCGCGTCCACCGGGTCGTCGGGCACGCTGAACCTGGCGGTCGCCGCGCTGCTCGTCGAAGTGCTGCGCGCCGATTACGAGGTTACCGCCGGTCGAACGCGAGCAGGTCGCGCGCTCGATCGGCAAGCTGCTGGACCTTGGCAAGACCGACAGTGCCGCCCTGCTGGAACTGGCCGAACGCCACATCGACCAGTCCCACGACCTGTACCAGTTCACGTCGATGATCAACCAGGTGTACTCCGCCGCGGAAAAAGAACGGCTCGTCGAGCACCTCTGGCGGGTCGCGCGCTCGGATGAGACGATCCACAAATACGAAGAGCACCTCATCCGCCGCATAGCCGACCTCCTGCACGTCCCGCATTCGTCCTTCATCGCGGCCAAGTTGCGGACGGACGAGTGAATCCCGTTTTTCCGGCCCGGCTCGGGTCCGCGGAGCACCTCAATCGTGAAGCGACATTCTCCTGTCGACCCTGGCCGCGTGCAGCCTGCTGTCGGCGTTTGCCGCCCGTGCGATCACGGCGGACGAGATCATCGCGAAGCACGTCGAGGCCCGTGGCGGAATGACGAACCTGCAGGCCCTGAAGAGCCTCAAGCGCACCGGTCGGCTCGTGATCCCCGGGGCGAACATCGAGCTGACCGTCGCGGATTCGCGCGTCCGTCCGGACATGATCCGGCAGGAGTACACGCTCCAGGGCATGACGGCCGTCGAGGCCTGGGACGGCAAGGAGGGCTGGCAGGTCCAGCCGTTCGAGGGCCGCAAGGATCCGGAGCGCATGCCGGCCGACCAGGCGAAGCCCCTGGCGCTCGCAGCCGACATCGACTTTCCGCTGGTCGACTACCGCGCCAAAGGCGGCCAGGTCGAGTACCTCGGGCTCGAGGAAGTGGACGGCACGCCCGCGCACAAGCTGCGGCTCGAACTCGCGTCGGGCGACGACGTCACGTACTTCATCGACCCCGACACCTGGATGATCATCCGCGACGTGCAGAAGCGCGAGGTGCGCGGCGCCGAGCAGATCTCCGAGACCGACTACGGCGACTACGAGAAGGTGCAGGGCGTCTGGGTGCCCATGACCGAGGCCTCGGGTCCCGTAGGGGTCGGACCCGGCGCACAAACAGCAAGTCGTGTACGACCACGCCGAAGGCAACGTGCGCGATCGACCGCGTCGTTCTTCGCGTTCCCCGGCTCGAAGTGAGGCTGTCATGAAGACCCTGAACGGTTTCGTTCGCGCGTCCTCCCTTTTCGCCGCATTGCTGCTCGCATCCGCTGCGGCGCACGGTAAGGCCAGGTCCGACGCGCCCGCCGGACCCACCGTTCGACAGCTCGGTCGTCTCCGGGCTCGGCGCACGCAACATCGGATCGGCCGCCATGAGCGGCCGCATCTCGGCGCTGGCGGCCCGGCAGGAAAAGGACGGCAAGGTCACGATCTACGTCGGCGCCGCCTCCGGCGGCATCTGGAAGTCGCTCGACGGCGGGACGACGTTCAAGCCGGTGTTCGACAAGCAGCCGGTGCAGTCGATCGGCGCGATGTCCCTCGATCCGAACGACCCGAATACGGTCTGGGTCGGCACCGGGGAGTCGTGGACGCGCAATTCCGTCTCCGTCGGCAACGGCATCTATCGTTCGCGTGACGGCGGCGAGTCCTGGGAATACCTCGGGCTGCCGGAGTCGGAGCGCATCAACAAGATCCTCGTGCACCCCGGGACAGCAATACGGTGTACGTCTGCGTCCCGGGCAAGTTCTGGTCCGACTCGGCGGATCGCGGCCTGTACAAGACGACGGACGGCGGCAAGACATGGTCGCTGATCCTGAAGGGACCGAACCTCTCGACGGGCTGCTCGGGCCTGACGATGGATCCGCGCAATCCGGATCGCCTGTTCACGGGCCTGTGGGACTTCCGGCGCAAGGGCTGGACGTTCCGCTCCGGCGGCGACGGCCCGGACTGCGCCGTCCGGCTCGGGCCTGTTCCTGACGAACGACGGCGGCGCGCAGCTGGCAGCGAGCTCGACGACAAGTCCGCCAAGGGACTGCCGCCGCAGCCGTGGGGCCGCCTCGACGTCGAGATTGCGCCGTCGAAGCCGGACATCGTCTACGCGGTCATCGAAGGCACGCGCTCGGCGCTGTTCCGTTCGGACGACGGCGGCAAGACCTGGGAGGAGCGCGACCGCAGCCAGTCGATGGTCTGGCGGCCGTTCTACTTCTCCAACATCGTCGTCGACCCGACCAACGCCGACCGACTCTTCAAGATGAATCTCTCGCTGATCGTGTCCGAGGACGGCGGCAAGAGCTTCTCGCAGGCCGGCAGCGGCCTCGGCTCCACGCACGGCGACCACCACGACCTGTGGATCAATCCCGACGAACCCGCGCCACGTGATCACCGGCGACGACGGCGGCCTGTTCATCAGCTACGACGGCGGCAACAAGTGGTTCAAGAACGAAACCTGCCGGTCTCGCAGTTCTACCACGTGTCCGTCGACGACAAGGACCCGTACCAGGTCTACGGCGGCCTGCAGGACAACAGCTCGTGGGTCGGGTGATTCGGCTTACCCGGGTGGCATCACCAACAGCCGCTGGGAGGCGTTTCCGCCGGCGACGGCTTCTGGATCTTTTCGGATCCCGCCGATCCTCGACTACGTGTACTCCGAGTCCCAGGGCGGCTTCATCAGCCGCATCGATCGCAGCACGCATGGCGGCGCGGGACATCCAGCCTAAGGCGGGCCCGGGGGAGAAGCTGCGCTTCAACTGGAACACGCCGATCCACATGTCGCCCAACGCAAAGGGCAAGATCTACATCGGCTCGCAGTTCCTCTTTGCCAGCACCGATCACGGGCAGAGCTGGCAGCGCATCTCGCCGGACCTCACGACCAACGATCCCGCAGAAGCAGAAGCAGGAGGAGTCGGGCGGCATTACGGTCGATAACTCGGCGGCCGAGATGCACACGACGATCTTCGCGATCTCGGAAAGCCCGCGTAACGGCTCGGTGATCTGGGTCGGCACGGACGACGGCAACGTGCAGGTCACGCGCGACGGCGGCAGGAGCTGGACGAACGTCGTCAGGAACGCGAAGGGCCTGCCGCCGGCGAGCTGGGTCACCACGGTCGAAGCGGGCCATCACGCCGACGGCGTCGCGTACGCCACGTTCGATCGCCACACGTTCGGCGACATGAACCCGTGGGTCTACCGCACCGAGGACTTCGGCAAGACGTGGCAGCGCATCGCGGCACCGGAGCAGGGCGTGCGCGGCTACGCCCACGTCATCAAGGAAGACCCGGTCAACGGCAACGTGCTGTATCTCGGCACCGAGTTCGGCCTGTGGATCAGCGTCGATCGCGGCGAGAGCTGGGCCGAGTTCAAGGGCGGCAACTTCCCGTCGGTTGCGGTCCGCGACATCGCGGTGCAGTCGCGCGACAGCGACGTGGCCATCGCCACGCACGGCCGCGGGATCTGGATCATCGACGACGTAAGCCCCTGCGGGCACTGACGCCCGACCTGCTCGCCAGGGAAGTCGCCTTCCTGCCGGGACGGCCGATCCAGCAGCGCATCCGAGGCAACGGCGGCTGGGTCGAGGGCGACGCGATGTTCATCGGCGCCAACCCGCCCGACGGCGCCGTGATCAACTACTACCAGAAGACGCGTCACGTGTTCGGCCGGATGAAGCTCGAGATCTTCGACAGCGCGGGCAAGCTCGTCGACACGCTGCCGGCGTCGAAGCGCAAGGGCGTCAATCGCGTCGTGTGGTCGATGCAGACGAAGCCGCCGCGCGTTCCGACGGCCGCGCAGGCGGCGTTCGCCGCCACCAGCGGTCCGCGCGTGCTGCCGGGCGATTACACCGTGCGGCTCACCAAGGGCGACCAGGTGATCGAGCAGAAGCTCGACGTCGGCCTCGATCGCCGCGCCACCTACACGGCCGACGATCGCAAGGCGCAGTACGACGAGGCGATGCACGCGCAAGCGCTATTCGGCCGGATGACCGATCTCGTCGACCGTCTGAACGGTCTCAAGGGCCTGGCGCTCGCGCGCGTAGCCGGGCTGCCGGCCGGCGACGCGGTGAAGGCGCAGGGGCAGAAGTTCGCGGACGACATCGACGTCCTGCGCAAGGAGATCGTCGCGACGAAGGAGGGCGGCGCCATCACGGGCGAGGAGCGTCTGCGCGAGCACCTCGACCAGGCTTATGGCGCGTTCTTTCCTACGAAGGGCGCCCGGGCGACTACCAGGTCGAGCGGATCAACGTGCTCGATCGAGAGTTGCGGGCGGTCGAGGACCGCGCGAAGGCGCTCATCGACGGCGACCTGCCGAAGCTCAACGAAGCGCTGCAGGGCAAGGGTCTCGAGACTCTCTCGAAGGCGAGCGCCGAGCAGGAAGGGGCACGGCTCGCCGCCCTGAAGTCGCTCGAGCAGGCGCGGGAGCGCGCCGCGGTGGGCACCGCCCGGGTGGAGCGGGATTGAGTCAAGTCGGTCGGCAGCGGATCGCAGAATGCGTGAACCGTCTTGCCGGGGTGGCCCGGGGTCGGGTACGGTGGGGCCGGGAAACGCTCAAGGGACCATGGATCCGTCATCGCCCATGCAAAAAATCGTCGTCTTGAACCCCAAGGGGGGCTCGGGCAAGTCGACGATCGCGACCAACCTGGCGGCGTACTACGCGTGGCGAGGCCTGCGAGTCGCCCTCATGGACCACGACCCGCAGGGGTCGAGCATGCGCTGGCTCAAGGTACGCCCGCCTGAGCTTCCTGCCATCCACGGCATCGCGGCATACGAAAAGAAGATGAACGTCACGCGAGCGTTCGCCTGGCGCGCGCCGCCCGGCACCGAGCGCCTGATCGTCGATACCCCGGCGGCCGTGACGGCGATCCAGATGCCGGATTTCACGGTGGATGCGAGCGCCATCGTCGTCCCGGTACTGCCTTCGGACATCGACATCCACGCGGCGTCGCGCTGCATCGCGGACCTGTTGCTGGCCGGCAAGGTGCACCGTTCCGAAAGGCGCCTCGTGATCGTCGCCAATCGCGCGCGACGCTACACGAAGGCTTATGCCACGCTCATGAAGTTCCTGCAGAGCATGCGGATTCCCGTGGCTGCGGTGCTGCGGGACTCCCAGGCCTACGTCCGGTCGGCGGAAACGGGCATGGGCATCCACGAAATGAAAGGGGCCCTCCTGCAGGAGGACCTCGAAACGTGGATACCCTTCATCGATTGGCTGGCCGTCCGATCGCGGCCTTCGCTGGTCGCGGAAGAATCCGCACCGGCCGCTGCGGAGCCTGCGAAGCCGCAGGATCAGTTCCCGGCCATCCTGAGCTGAGCCGCAGTCCCCGCGCGTCCCTGCGCGGTTCCCTCGAGAGTGCGCGGACCGCTTCGGACTAGCGGTTCACCGTCGGCTTGTTCGATACCTTGTCGGCACCCGCCGTGTACAGCGAGCCTTCGTCGGCGATCGTGAACGACACTTCGTTCGGGCGGCCGTCCGGATCGTTACCGCTGCTCACCTGGACGACGAGCGGCGCGTCCTTCATCCAGAGCATGTTCGTGTGGCGCGACTGGATCGCGCCTTCGTCGCGACGCACGGCGTCGAAGTCGCCGAACATCGTGCGCGAGCGGTTCACGATCGCGAGCAACGCGGGCAGCGTGGGCTCCATGCGGGCCGTGACGCTGGCCATCGTGCCGTCGCTTCCGACCAGGAAGCACAGTTCCTTGGTCTGGTGCTGGGCCGGGAGCTTCAGCAGCATCTGCTTGCTCTCCGCGCAATAGCGCGCGAGGCCCTTCTCGTTCTGGTCCCACTTGCCGCCGGGGTACTTGGCCTCGATGGCGCTCTTGCTGGCGTTCCAGGGCAACCCGAAGGCCCCGCCGCGGAACTGGTCGCCGACCGCACCCGCGCCGGCCGTCTGGGCCGCAAGCAGGGAAAGGCCTGCGGCAAAGGTCAAAATCGCTGTCCGACGCATGCTCGAAATCTCCGTGAAGTGCCGATGGCGGCGAGTCTGGGCCGCCGCGCTATTGCTACATTTCGCGTGGGGAAAAACCAAGACGCGCCTCTCAATCGAGGCACGACGATCCGTTGACATAATACTTCGGTCAGGGTTCCCCGTCAGGGGTCGTCTGCGACTCGATCAGCAGCAGGTCCTCGGGGGTGTCGAGGTCGATAGCCGCGTTCTGCATCGGGATGCGCACGACCCGGTCCACGTTGCGGCGTATCACGAGGCGGGGGTCGCGGTCCCCGCGCAGGTCGAGCAGGTCGGTGTAGGCCCAGCGCGGGAAGATCGCCGGCAGCCCCGGGGCGCCGCCGTGCAGCGCGGCGCAAATGAGAATCGGATGCCGCCGCCAGGCGGCGTGCAGCCGCTTCAGGTCGTCTGCGGTGACCGCGACCTGGTCCGCCAGCATCAGGAGGAGCGCGGAGGAGCCCGGCGGAGCGGAGCGTACGGCCACGCGGATCGAACTCGAGATGCCTTCTTCCCAATCGCGATTCAATGCAATCGACACGGCGCGTTGGCGCAGGGCGGGGGCCACTTCACGCGCGTTCGCCCCGATCACGACCGTGACCGATTGCCCTGTGACGAGCGCTGCGTTGGCGACCGCCTGGTGCAGCACCGGTTCTCCGGCAATGCGGACCAGTTGCTTGGGGCTGCCGAAACGGGTCGACGCGCCGGCCGCGAGGACGGCAGCGTGCAACCCCTGGTCGCTTGAATCGTCCATTGCCGTAGTTTGCCTGCCGCGCTGCAAGAAGATACAGTTCCGCGGAGAGATTTCGAAGGTTTCCCGTGCCTTACCACCCGGTCCGACCCCGCGCTTTCGCGAGGGGCCGGGCGCGTGCGTGAGCCCCCACTGCGAGCGGATCGATCGTGCAAGCCTGGAAAGTTCACAAGTTCGGCGGGTCGAGCGTCGCGGACGCCGCCTGCATGGTGCGCGTCGCCAAGATCATCGAGACCGATCCGGCCCAGCGCAAGGCGGTGGTCCTTTCGGCCTGCCGGGGCGTCACCGACGCCCTCCTGGCCCTGATCGCCCTCGCGGAGAAGGACGATCCGTCGCTGGAAGACCGGATCGAGGACCTGCGCCTGCGGCACGTGGACCTCGCCCGCGAACTGCTGGACGGCGACCTCTATGACGACTTCGTCGTGGACCTCGACCGCGACTGCCGCGACATCGCGGGCATCCTGCAGACGGTCCGGCTGATTCGGTCGGCCTCGACGACCATGCGCGACCTGATCTCCGGTTACGGCGAGATCTGGTCGACGCGGGTGTTCGACCGGTTGCTCCGCCGCCGGGGCCTGTCCGCTGGCCACGTGCAGTGGGTCGATGCCCGCAAGGCGCTCCTCGTGGAGTGGGGCCCGATGGGGCCGGGCGTGCGCTGGGAGCAGTCGCGAGCCAACCTGCACGGCATGGTGGCGCCGGATTTCGTCGGCACGCTCGTCGTCACCGGCTTCATCGCGACCGACGTGCACGGCCTGCAGACCACGCTCGGGCGCAACGGCAGCGATTATTCCGCCTCGATCTTCGGCTCGCTGCTCGATGCCGCGGAAATCGTCATCTGGACCGACGTCGACGGCGTCCTCAGCGCCGATCCGCGCCTCGTGCCGGAAGCCCAGGTCATCGACCAGCTTTCGTACAACGAGGCGATGGAGCTCGCGTATTTCGGCGCCAAGGTGATCCATCCGTCGACCATGGCGCCGGCTGTGCACAAGCGCATCCCGATCTGGATCAAGAACACGTTCGCCGCCGAGAAGGCCGGCACGCTGATCCACGACCGCACGGCCCCGAACCCGCTCGTCAAGGGCATCACCACGATCGACAAGATCGCGCTCGTGAACCTCGAGGGCGCCGGCATGATCGGCGTCCCCGGCACGGCGCATCGCCTGTTCGGCGCGCTCAGGGAAGAGGGGATCTCGGTGATCCTGATCTCGCAGGGCAGCTCCGAGCACTCGATCTGCTTCGCGGTGCCCGAGGTCGAGGCCGATCGCGCGGAACGCGTCGTGCGCCGCGCGTTCGATCCCGAACTGCGCGAAGGTCAAATCCACAGCGTCGAGATCGACCGCGCCTGCAGCATCCTCGCCGTGGTCGGCGACGGCATGGCCGGCGCGCACGGCGTCGCCGCCCAGGTGTTCCTGGCGCTCGGCTCGGCGGGCGTCAACGTCCGCGCGATTGCCCAGGGCGCGTCGGAGCGCAACATCTCGGTCGTGATCGACGGCCGCAGCAGCGCGCGCGGCCTGCGCGCCGTGCACTCGAGCTTCTACCTCTCGGCCCACACGATCTCGATCGGCCTGATCGGACCCGGGCTCGTCGGCAGCTCATTGCTCGAGCAGATCCAGTCGCAGGCCGAGCGCCTGCGCCGCGACTTCAAGATCGACCTGCGCCTCCGGGCCATCGCGGGATCGAAGCGGATGCGGCTCGTGGCGAACGCGATCGAGCTGCGGCGCTGGCGCGACGAGTATGCCGCGGGCGGCGACCCGGTCGATTTCGAGCGCTTCGCCGATCACGTCCACGCGGATCACTTCCCGCACGCGGTGATCATCGACTGCAGCGCGAGCGCCGAGGTGGCGAAGCACTACGCGCGCTGGCTGTCGGAAGGCATCCACGTCGTCACGCCGAACAAGAAGGCCAACAGCGCCAGCTACGGCGATTACGAGCGGCTCAAGGAAGCGCGACGCACCGCCGGTTCCCACTACCTCTACGAGGCGACGGTCGGCGCCGGCCTGCCGGTGATCCAGACGCTGCGCGACCTGCGCGAGACGGGCGACGAGATCCGCCGCATCGAGGGCATGTTCTCCGGCACGCTCGCCTACCTGTTCAACACCTGGGACGGCAGCCAGTCGTTCTCGTCCGTGGTCCGGAAGGCGAAGTCACTGGGATACACCGAGCCCGATCCGCGCGACGACCTCTCGGGCATGGACGTCGCCCGCAAGCTGATCATCCTGGGCCGCGAAATGGGCCTGCGCATCGAGATGTCCGAGGTGAAGGTCGAAAGCCTCGTGCCCGGGCCGCTGGCCGAGTGCGGGATCGACGAGTTCCTGGACCGGCTGGCCGATTTCGACGAGACCATGCTGGCTCGCCTGCGCGCGGCGCAGTCGAAGGACCACGTCCTGCGTTACGTCGGGTTCCGTCGATGCGCAGGGTCACGCGCAGGTGGGCATGGTGGAACTGCCGAAGACCCATCCGTTCGCCAACATCGCGCTCACGGACAACATCGTCCGCTTCGAGACGGCGCGGTACGACAAGAACCCGCTGATCGTGCAGGGGCCGGGCGCGGGTCCGGCAGTGACCGCTGCGGGCGTGTTCGCAGACCTGCTGCGAGTGTGCGCCTACCTCGGTGCCAAGCTGTGAGTTCGACCCGGCACTCGGCCACCGCGTTTGCGCCAGCGAGTGTCGGCAACGTCGCCGTCGGCTTCGACATCCTCGGCCACACCGTGGCGGCGCTCGGCGACAAGGTGCGGGTGATCCATCGCGCCGAGCCCGGGGTATCGATTCGCTCGATTCGCGGCGTCGTGGAAGATCTCCCGCTCGCCGCGGCGAAGAACACCGCTGGGATGGCGATCATCGCGCTCGCCAGCGACCTCGGCCTGACGTACGGCTTCGACGTCGAGATCGAGAAGGGCATTCCGCTCGGCTCGGGCCTCGGCGGTTCCGCCGCATCGGCCGTGGCGGGTGTGGTCGCGGCGGCCGCGCTCGTCGACGCGCCGCTCGATCGCACGCGGCTCCTCAAGTACGCGATGCAGGGCGAGAAGGTTGCGAGTGGTTCGGTGCACGTCGACAACATCGCGCCGTCCCTGTTCGGCGGCCTCGTGCTCACCGTCGGCATCGACAACCCGTTCGTGAAGCAGGTGCCGGTGCCGGAGTCGGTCCGATGCGTGCTGGTGCACCCGCACATGGTGCTGCCGACGCGCGAGGCGCGCGCGATCCTGAGCAAGACCATCACGCTCTCGGACGCCATCTGGCAGCAGGCCAACCTTGCAGGCTTCCTGGCCGGATGCTTCACGTCGGACATCGCGCTGATCCGCGAATCGCTGCTCGACGTCGTGATCGAGCCGCAGCGCCAGGCGCTGATCCCGGGCTTCGTCGCGGTGAAGCAGGCGGCGCTGGCCAATGGCGCCCTCGGCGGATCGATCTCGGGCGCGGGGCCGACGGTGTTTGCCTGGGCCGAGCACGCCGACGCGGAACATGTCCGGGCGGCCATGGTCGCCGCGTTTGCGGCGCACGGGCTCGAGAGCGACAGCTGGGTGTCGAAGTTCGATCGAGAAGGTGCGCGAGTGGTGAGCGACTGATGAGGTTCCAGAGCACCAGGGACGCGCGGCACACCGTCGGCCTGAGCGATGCGATTTCCCGCGGGCTGGCGCCGGACGGCGGCCTGTACGTGCCGGAGACGCTGCCGACCATCGGGCGCGATGCGTTCGGCCGTGCCGAATCGTTGCCCGAGACGGCCCAGCGCCTGATCCGGCCCTTCGCCGCAGGTGATCAAATGGCGGCGCTGCTGCCGGCCATCACGACAGATGCATTCAACTTCCCGGCGCCGGTGGTGGACGTCGACCAGGCGCCCGGTCCGCTGTCGGTGCTCGAGCTGTTCCACGGGCCGACCGCGGCATTCAAGGATTTCGGCGCGCGATTCCTCGCGGCGACGCTCGAGCGGATTGCGCGCCCGGATCCGCGCCGCCTGACGATTCTCGTCGCCACGTCCGGCGATACCGGCGGCGCAGTGGCGGCGGCGTTCCATCGCCGGCCGTGGGTCGACGTCGTCGTGCTCTATCCGCGCGGCCTCGTGTCGCCGCGGCAGGAGAAGCAGCTGGCGTGCTGGGGCGGGAACGTGCGCACGTTGTCCGTAGCGGGAACCTTTGACGACTGCCAGCGCATGGTGAAGGAAGCCTTCGTCGACCCGGAGCTCGCGAAGTCCGTGCTGCTGTCGTCGGCCAACAGCATCAACGTCGGCCGGCTGTTGCCGCAGATGGTGTATTACGCGCGCACGGCAATCGGCCTCTGGCACCGGGACGGCCGCGCGCCGAACTTCATCGTGCCGACCGGAAACATCGGCAACGTCGCGGCGTGCCTCTGGGCCCGTGAAATCGGCCTGCCGATCGGTGAAGTCGTGCTCGCGACCAATGCGAACCTGACGGTCCCGGATTTCCTGCGCACGGGGGACTGGAAGCCGCGCGCGAGCGTCGCTACGCTTGCGTCCGCCATGGACGTCGGCAACCCGAGCAACATGGAGCGGCTGCGCTGGCTCTTCAAGGACGTCGAGACGCTGCGCGCGAAGTTCAGCGCGCAGAGCGTCAGCGACGATGACATCCGCGCGACGATCCGCCGCGACTACGCGGAGTTCGGGCAGGTCTGGTGCCCGCACACGGCGACGGCCGCACACGTGTACCGTGGGTTGCCGGCGCACAGGCGCAGCGAGCGCTGGGTGCTGGTCGCGACGGCGCACCCCGCGAAGTTCAACGATGTCGTCGAGCCGCTGATCGGCCGGGACGTGCCGGTGCCCAGGGCGCTGGCGGACCTGCTGGCGCTGCCTTCGATCCAGACGCACGTCGAGGCGCGCCTCGACGACCTGCGCGCCGTATTGCTGCAAGGGAGAGCGTGAGCTTGGACCAGTTCCTCGGCCTGCCGGCCTGGTTGTGGGTGATCTTCGGCCTCGCGATCATCGGCGCAGCCGTCTATTACATCCGCGACCACGTGCGCCAGTTGCGCGCGCGCCGCGCCATCGACAACGTCATTTCCTCGGTCGCCTACGAGGAGCTGCGCAACGTCCTGCTGCCGACCGGCAGCGGCGAGCAGATGCACATGAATTGCGTGCTCCTGACGCAGAAGGGCCTGGTCGTCATCGACCTGTTCGACGTCGCCGGCATGATCTTCGCCGGCGAGAAGATGGAGCAGTGGTCGGTGTTCGGCCCGAAGCGGCATTTCACCTTCACGAACCCGTTGCCGATGCTCTACGACCGAATCGCCGTCGTGCAGCATCTCGTCGGGGAGCACGTGCCGGTCGTGGGCCGCATCGTGTTCTCGATGCGCGGCGAGTTTCCGAAGGGCCGCCCCGAGGCGGTCATCCGTCTCGACGAGTTGCAGGACGAGTTCCCGGTCGTCGACAAGACCCCTGGCGGGGCGGCGGCGGCGTTCGCCCCGGTCTGGTCGCAGGTGTCGAGCGCGGCGCAGCCCAACCCGCTGGCCCGCTGACGCGCCGATTCCCACAGAACGAATTGCCGAAGCCCGATCCGGGGCGGGATCCTAACGCCGAGCGTGATCCGCAAGCACCTGCGCCACGCAGGCCGTGAGGCGCTTGCCTGTTTCGATGTGCAGGAACTCGTTCGGCCCGTGCGCATTCGAATTGGGGCCGAGCACGCCCGTCACGAGAAACTGCGTTCCGGGAAACTTCAGCCCGAGCATGCCCATGAACGGGATGCTGCCGCCCGTGCCCATGAACATCGAATCGCGACCGAAGTACGCGCGCGAGGCTGTCTGCATCGACTGTTCCAGCCACGGTGCGAAGGTCGGGGCATTCCAGCCGCCCATGGCGGACTCGACCTTGAACTCCACTTTCGCTCCGTAGGGCGGGTCGCGCTCGAGCGCGGCCTTGACCGCCTTCGCCGCCACCGCGGGATCCATCGTCGGAGTCAGACGGAACGAGAGCTTCAGGCTCGTGTAGGGGCGCAGCGTATTGCCCGCGCTGCGGAACGCCGGGATGCCCTCGACGCCCGTGACGCTCAGCGTCGGCCGCCACGTGTTGTTCAGCAGCAGCTCGAACGGATCGTTCGAGATTGCGCGCATCCCCTGCGACGAACGGAAACTTCTCGAACACCGTGCGACCGAGCGTCTCGGCCGCTGCTTTCGCCTGCACCTGCCGATCGGACGGCACCGGCGTGTTGAGTTCCTCGACGAGGATCGCCCCGGAGTTCGCATCCTCGACGCGCGCCAGTACCTCGCGCAGCACGCGGAAGCTCGAGGGCACGACGCCGCTCGCGGTGCCCGAGTGCACTCCCTCCCGGAGCACGTCGACCCGCAGCGTGCCGATCAGGTTGCCGCGCAGCGACGTGGTGCACCACAGCTGGTCGTAGTTGCCGCATTCGGCGTCGAGGCACACGACGAGGCTCGGGTGCCCGAGGCGCGCGCCGAGCGCATCGATGTGCGTCTCGAGGTCCGGGCTGCCGCTTTCCTCGCTGGCCTCGATCAGGATCACGCAGCGCGCGTGCGGGACGCCCTGGTCGTGCAGCGCCCGGATCGCGATGAGCGAGCCGAAGAGGGCGTAGCCGTCGTCGGCGCCGCCGCGGCCATAGAGCTTTCCGTCGCGCAGGACCGGCGTCCAGGGCTCGAGCCCGTCAGACCAGCCGGTGAACTCCGGCTGCTTGTCGAGGTGGCCGTACAGCAGCACGCAATCGTCCACCTGGCCGGGGACGTCCACGAACAGCAGCGGCGTGCGGCCCGGCTGGCGCAGCAGTTCCACTTTGGTGCCCGGCGTGCCGTTGGCCTCCGCCCAGCGCCGCATCAACTGTGCCGCGGCCTCCATGTGGCCGTGCGCTTCCCAGTCGGGGTCGAAGAGCGGCGACTTGTTCGGGATGCGAACGTACTCGACCAGCTGGGGAATGATCGAGTCGTCCCAGGTCCGGTCGACGAATTCACGGAGCTTTTTCGTGTCCATAAAATTAACCAAAACAGAAGGTTACAGGATATTCAGAAAACGACGCTCAGCTCACGCGGCCCCGAACCCGAAGAACGCCACGGCATTCTGCGTGGTGGCGGAGGCCACTGCCTCGGCGGATTCGCCCCGGCATCCCGCAATGGTACGCAGGATGTGCGGCAGGTACTTGGGCTCGTTACGCCGGTGGGACGGTTTCGGGCGCAGGTCCCGCGGCAACAGGTAGGGCGCGTCGGTCTCGATCATCAACCGGTCGAGCGGAATGAACCGCACCAGCTCGCGCAGGTGCAGCCCGCGCCGCTCGTCGCAAATCCAACCGGTGATGCCGATCGAAAGGCCGAGATCGAGATAGTCGCGCAGTTCGCGCTCGTCGCCGGTGAAACAGTGCGCCACGGCGCCGCGCAGCCGAGGCAGGTAATCCCGCAGGATGGCGACGAAGGGGTCGTGCCCGTCGCGCTGGTGCAGGAACACGGGCTTGCCCGTGTCGACGGCCAGCTGCAGCTGCAGCCGGAACACGCGCTCCTGGTCTGCGTGCGGCGAGAAATTTCGGAAGTAGTCGAGTCCGCATTCGCCCGCAGCGGCCACCTCCGGCAGCAGCAGCAGTTCGCGCAGCGCCGGGACGTCGGCATCGGCGAACTCGCTCGCGTGGTGAGGGTGGACGCCGGCCGTGGCCCGATAGCGGGCCGGATCGCTGCGAGCGATCTCGACGGCGGCACGCGTGCTCGCGAGCGTGCTGCCTGTGATGACCATGCGCGTGACGCCGGCCGCGACCGCGTGATCCACGACGCTGGCGCGGTCGTGGTCGAAGCTGTCGTGCGAGAGGTTCAGGCCGATGTCGACCAGCGGAAACGTCATGAAATGGGCGCTGTGATAATGTGCATCCCCTTGCACCACGGGACCCGCGGCACCGGGGCGGACGGCATTCTAGCCAGCCTGGCGGCCCGGCGCTCCCCGGCAACAACAATGCAACCGTGAGACCCCCATGTCCCTGGACAAGGCAGCGCTGGAGAGTTTGCGTCTGGAACGAGGCACGGATTCCGGCCAGTACCGGGAAGGATCCGCGAAATCCTCCCGTCGCTGGTGGATCGCCGGCGCAATAGCCGCGGTCGTGCTGCTGGCCCTCGGCTGGCGGATGTTCAACGGGGCCGTGCCGGTCCAGACCGCGACGGTCGAGGCCCCCGAAGGGGCCAACGGCGCGGTGCTCAACGCCTCGGGCTACGTGACGGCGCGGCGGCTGGCGACCGTGAGTTCGAAGGTGACCGGGCGCATTTCCGAGGTGCTGTTCGAAGAAGGCGCCGTGGTCAAGGAAGGGCAGGTGCTTGCCCGGCTCGACCCCGCCACGGGCCGCGCTGAATACGATGTGGCAGACAAGGGCCTCGAAGCGGCGCGACGCAATCTGAACGAGATCCAGGTGCGGCTCGCGGATGCCCAGCGCACGCTCGAGCGCAATCGCAGCCTGGTCGAGCGCAAGCTCGTGGCGCAGAGCGTGGTCGATTCCTCGCAGGCCGAGGTGGCGGCCCTGCAGGCGCGTCTCGCGGCGGCGAACGCGGAAGTCGGCGTCTCGCGCAGCCAGGTGGCGCTGAGCCAGCAATCGCTCGACGACCTCGAGGTGCGAGCCCCGTTTGCCGGCGTCGTGATTTCGAAAGATGCGCAGCCGGGGGAGACCGTCTCGCCGATGTCGGCGGGCGGAGGCTTCACCCGCACGGGCATCGCGACGATCGTCGACATGGACTCGCGCGAGATCGAAGTGGACGTGAACGAGGCCTACATCAATCGCGTGCGCGAAGACCAGCGCGTCGAGTCGACCCTCGATGCGTACCCGGACTGGAAGATCCCCGGCCACGTGCTGAGCATCGTGCCGACCGCCGACCGGCAGAAGGCCACGGTGCGCGTGCGCATCGCGTTCGACCAGCTCGATCCGCGCATCCTGCCGGACATGGGCATCAAGGTGAGTTTCCTCGAGCCGGAGGACTCGGCGCGCAAGGCGCAGGGCCCGAAGATCCCCGACAAGGCGCTCGTGAAGGACGGGAAGACGACATTCGTCTGGCTCGTGCGCGATTCGCGGGTCGAGAAGCGCCCGGTCAAGATTGGCGCCAGCGAAGGCGGGCAGGTGACGGTGGTCGAAGGCCTGCAGGGCGGCGAAGTCGTGGTGATCGACCCGCCGGGCCGCCTGCGGGACGGGAAGGCCGTGGAGTTGCAGGCCGCGGGGAAATGACGGAGCCCGGGGCGCCGATCGTCCGCATCCGCAACCTCGTCAAGGAGTACCGGCGGGGAGCCGAGGTCGTGCGCGTACTCGACGGTTTGTCGCTCGACATCGCGGCGGGCGACTACGTCGCGCTGATGGGGCCGTCGGGTTCGGGCAAGTCGACGCTGCTGAACCTCATCGGCGGCCTCGACCATCCGACGTCGGGGGAACTCGAGATCGACGGGCTGCGCGTCGACGAGCTGCGCGATTCCCAGCTGGCCCGCTGGCGCGCCGATCACGTCGGCTTCGTGTTCCAGATGTACAACCTGCTGCCGGTGCTGACCGCCGAGCGCAACGTCGAGCTGCCGCTGCTGCTCAAGGACCTGACCCGGGAGCAGCGGGCCGTGCGAGTGGCCGCGGCCTTGAAGCTCGTCGGCCTCGAGCATCGCGCGCGCCATCGTCCGCGCGAATTGTCGGGCGGACAGGAGCAGCGCGTCGGCATCGCCCGCGCGATCGTGACCGACCCGACCCTGCTGCTCTGCGACGAGCCGACCGGCGACCTCGATCGCAAGTCGGGCGACGAGATCCTCACGCTGCTCGAGGCGCTCAACCGGGAATACGGCACGACGATCATCATGGTGACGCACGATCCGCACGCGGCCGAGCGCGCGCACCGCGTCATCCACCTCGACAAGGGCACGTTGAGCGAAGGCGGCGCATGATCGGCAAGTACCTGCCGCTGCTCGCTGCGAGCCTGCGCCGCCGGCGCCTGAGGACGTTCTTCACGGTGGCGTCGATCCTGGTGGCGTTCCTGCTGTTCGGCCTCGCCGAGTCGATGCGCTTCGCGCTCGCCTCGGGCGTCGAGGTGGCCGGCGCGGACCGGTTGCTCTCGATGCACAAGGTCTCGTTCACGCAGCTGCTGCCCGAGAGCTACGGCAGCCGGATTCGCGCGGTCGACGGTGTCGTCGCCGTGGCGCCGCAGACTTGGTTCGGGGCGTGGTACCGCGACGAGAGCAACCAGATTCCCGCGTTCCCGACCGAGCCGGCGACGTTTCTCCAGATCTACTCCGAGTACCGGATCCCGGAGGCACAGAAGCAGGCATGGATCGCCGACCGGTCCGGCATCCTGATCGGGCGCGCGATCAGCGACCTGTTCGGCTGGAAGGTGGGCGACGCGGTTCCGCTCAAGTCCGCCATCTGGCGCAAGGAGGACGGCACCGACACCTGGGAGGTGACGGTGCGCGCGATCTACGACCTGCCGGACGGCGGGGACACCCGCCAGATCATGATGCACCAGGAGTACTTCGAGCAGGCCAAGCTGCAGGCCAAGGGCTACGTGGGCTGGTATGTCGTCAAGATCAAGGATCCGAATGAGTCCGCCCTCGTCTCGAAGCGCATCGACACGATGTTCGCCAACTCGCCCGCAGAGACCAAGACCTCGTCCGAGCGCGCCATGGCGCAGTCGTTCGTCAACCAGATCGGCAACATCGGGGCCATCCTCACGGCGATCGTCGGTGCGGTCTTTTTCACGATGCTGCTCGTGACGGCGAACACCATCGCCCAGTCGGTGCGCGAGCGCACCAACGAGCTGGGCGTGCTGAAGACGCTCGGCTTCACCAACGGCGGCGTGCTGGGCCTCGTGCTTGCCGAGTCCGTGCTCATCACGGTGCTCGGCGGTGCGCTCGGCATCGGGCTGGCCTATTGGTTCGGCGTGGTCTTCGGGCCGTGGTTCAACCAGTACCTGCCCGGCTTCCGGGTGCCGACGTCGGCCATCGTGCAGGCGGCCGTGTACATGGTCCTGCTCGGGCTCGTCGCGGGCGCCGTTCCTGCCGTGCAGGCGATGCGCCTGCGGATCGTGGAGGCGCTGCGGCGCGACTGATGCCATGAGCGCCGCCTCCTGGTTGACGCAAGTCGTCACCGTCACCGAGATGAACCTGCGCAACCTGCCGTCGCGCATGGGCACGTCGCTCGTGGCGGTGGTCGGCATCGGCGGCGTGGTCGCCGTGCTGGTCTCGCTGCTCGCGATGGGGGAGGGGTTTCGCGCCGCGCTCGATCTCTCCGGTCGCGACGATGTTGCGTTGATCCTGCGCGGCGGATCTGGGGACGAGCTGTCCAGCTCCTTCTCGCGCGATGAGTTCAACGTCATCGCATCGGCGCCGGGCATTGCGCGGGACGCGCAGGGGCCGATCGCCTCGGGAGAGATGTACACGATCGTCGACCTGCCCATGCGCAGCACCGGAACCGGCGGGAACGTGCCGTTTCGCGGCGTCGACCCGGCTGCGGCCAAGGTGCGCGAGAACTTCCGCATCATCGCCGGCCGCATGCTCGAGCCGGGCCGTGACGAAGTCGTCGTGGGCCGCGGCGCCTTCGCGCAGTTCGGCAACATCGATCTCGGCCGGACGGTCACGTGGGGCTCGCATGACTGGAAGGTCGTCGGCGTGTTCGAGGCGGGCGGGAGCGTCACCGAGTCCGAGGTGTGGGCCGACCTCCCGGTGCTGCAGGGCGTGTACCGCCGCGGCAGCACGGTGCAGGTGGTACGAGCGCAGCTCACCTCGCCGCAAGCGCTCGAAACCCTGAAGTCCAATCTCGAGAAAGACCGTCGCGTGAACGTGTCGGTCCGCAGCGAGAAGCAGTTCTACGCGGACCAGTCGCGGATCCTGATCGCGCTCGTGAAGTACGTCGGCACCACCATCGCGCTGCTGATGGGGATCGGCGCGGTCTTTGCCGCACTCAACACCATGTACTCCGCCGTCGCCTCGCGCACGCGCGAGATCGCCACGCTGCGCGCGCTCGGCTTCGGCGCAGGGCCGGTCGTCACATCCGTGCTGCTCGAAGCCGTCGTGCTGGGCCTGCTCGGCGGCATCGTGGGCGGCGCGCTGGTGTACTTCGTGCTGAACGGATACCAGGCGTCCACGCTCAACTGGGCGAGCTTCAGCCAGATCACGTTTGCGTTCACCGTCACGCCTCGCCTGCTCGTGACGGGCCTCGTCTATGCGCTCATACTCGGCGCCGTGGGAGGCCTGCTCCCGGGCCTGCGCGCAGCGCGCATGCCGGTCACCGCGGGCCTGAGGGAACTCTGAAGGATGCGATGGGGAAGGGGAGGCGCGGCGGCCTTGGACAACCCGCTGCAGCTCACGCTCTGGTCGGGGCAGGGCGTGGCGCCCGACTGGCACGTCCGGATCAGCCGACGGGCGCGGCGCCTGTCCATGCGCGTTTTTCCAGGCGGCCGGATCGAAGTCGTCGTTCCGCCCGGCATCGGCATTCCCGCGGTCGAGCGCTTCGTCAGCCGCCACCGCGACTGGGCCGAGAAGCGCTCCCGAGAACTGCGGCTGCTGGCCCCGAAGGCGGCGGAGCGGCGGCCCGAGTTCGTGACGCTCGGGCTCCTCGACCGCACGTGGCGCGTCGAATATCACACGGGGCGAAGCAACCGCGTGGATGCCGTCGGCGACGACGTCCTGCGTGTTCACACGACGACGCTGACCGATCGCCACGTCAGCCAGGCCCTCGTGCGCTGGCTCAACCGGGAGGCGGCGCAGCACCTTGCCGGGTGCCTCGAGGAGGTCTCGGAGCAGGTCGGGATCGACTACGCGCGCCTCCAGTTGCGCCGGCAGCGCACGCGCTGGGGCAGTTGCTCCACGGCCGGCACGATCAGCCTCAACATGTGCCTGATGTTCCAGCGGCCCGAGGTCGTGCGCTACCTGATGGTCCACGAGCTGTGCCACCGCCGGCACATGAACCATTCGCGCCGTTACTGGGCGCTGGTGGAGTCGCTGGAGCCGCACTGGCGCGCGTACGACGCGGAGTTGCTCAAGGGCTGGCGCAACGTCCCGGCCTGGGTCTTCCCCTGAGCCTCGCCGGCGAGCGGCCCTGGCGCGGATTGCAGGAGTCCGCAGCGCCCCGGGCTGTGTAAGATACGGGGCCCCGCCCACGACCGTGAACCGTCATGCCGGACAGACTGCACAACATCAACGTCCTCTCGAGCGAGCTGCTGCCGACCCCGGAGCAGATCAAGCAGGGGCTGCCGCTGACGCCGCCCGCGGAGGAGTTCGTCTTCCGCAGCCGCCAGTCCGTGCGCCGGATCCTGGACCGCGAGGACCCGCGCCTGTTCGTGGTCGTCGGGCCGTGCTCGATCCATGACGTGGTGGCGGCGCGCGAATACGCCACGCGCCTGCGCGGCCTCGCGCAACGCGTCGACCAGACCATGCTCCTGCTGATGCGGGTCTATTTCGAGAAGCCGCGCACCACGGTGGGCTGGAAAGGCCTCATCAACGATCCGGACATGGACGACTCCTTCCACGTCGAGAGGGGCATCAAGGTCGCCCGCGAACTGCTGCTCTACCTGGCCGACATCGGCATGCCGGCGGCCACTGAAGCGCTCGACCCGATCATGCCGCAGTACCTTTCTGAGCTGATCACGTGGACGGCGATCGGCGCGCGCACGACGGAATCCCAGACGCACCGCGAGATGGCGAGCGGCCTGTCGACGCCGGTGGGCTTCAAGAACGGGACGGATGGGTCGCTGACCGTCGCGATCAACGCGCTGCAGTCGGCGCGTCACCCGCATCACTTCCTCGGCATCACGCAGCAAGGGCAGTCGGCGGTGTTCCGCACCCGCGGCAACAAGTACGGCCATATCGTGCTGCGCGGCGGCGGCGCGCGCACCAACTACGACTCGGTGAGCCTTGCGCTCTGCGAAGGCGAACTCGCGAAGGCCGGCCTGCCCCCGAACGTGGTGGTCGACTGCAGCCACGGGAATTCGAACAAGGACCCTGGACTGCAGCCGCTCGTCGCCGAGAACCTCGGCAACCAGATCCTCGACGGCAACCGCTCGATCGTCGGCTTCATGCTCGAGAGCAACCTGCACTGGGGCAGCCAGCCGCTCTCGGCTAATCGCGCGGAACTGAAGTACGGCGTCTCGGTCACCGACGCCTGCATCGACTGGGAGACGACGGAAGGCCTGCTGCTCTCGCTCGACGAACGACTGCGCGCGGCCCCGCGTTTCGCGAAGGGCTCGGCGGCCGCCTGACGGCCGTGTCGCGCATGCCCGTGCAGGCCGCGATGGATTTGCGTACGTTCCTGTCGGGCCTCGGTGATGCGCTGCAGACGTTCGAGGCGCCGGTCTCCCTGCAGCATGAGATGACGGCCATCCAGCACGAGCTGGATGCCATAGGGCGCTTCCCGGTGCTGAGGTTCGACCAGCCGCGCCGTGCGGACGGGTCCATCAGCTCGATTCCCGTGGTGAACAACCTGACGGCGAGCCGCACGCTCACGGCAGCGGCCCTCGGCATCGCCGATCACCGGCGCTGCGCGCCCGAATTCGCGAGACGCAGCGCCCAGGGCATGGCGCCCGTGATCGTCGAGCGACCGGCCGCGCCCGTGCAGGAGGTCGTTGCAGATGGGCCTGCGGCGGACCTGGGCGAGCTGCCGGTCCTCACGCAGCACGAACTCGAACCCGGTCCCTATCTCACGGCGGCTCACGCCACCACTTTCGATCCCGACACCGGCACGGACAACACGGCGATCCAGCGCTGCTGGATCATGGGCCCGCGACGCATGAGCTGGATGGCGTATCCGTCGTCGCACAATGCCCGCAACCTGCGCAAGTTCTGGTCGCGAGGCGAAGCCTGTCCCGTCGCGTTCTGGATCGGCCACCACCCGGCTGTCGTGATCGGCACGCAGGCCAAGCTCGAGTATCCGCAGAGCCACTGGGACGCCGCGGGCGGCGTCACCGGTCGACCGTTGCGCCTCGTTCCCAGCCTGACCCACGGCGCGCGGATCATGGTGCCGGCGGACGCGGAGATCGTCATCGAGGGATGGGCGCATCCGGGCGTCGAGACCGCCGACGGACCTTTCGGCGAGTACACCGGGTACCTCGGCCCGCAGACTCGTGCGGCCGTCGTGGAAGTCAGCTGCATCTCGCGGCGGCGCGACGCGATCTATCACGACTACGGCTCGGGCCTCACGGACATGCTCGTGCCGGACAACATCGCGATGGAAGGCAAGCTGTACGCGCTGGCCCGTTCGGTGGCGCCTTCGCTGCTGAACGTGCACGTGCCGGCCTCCGGACGGCGCTTCCATGCGTATCTGCAGCTGCAGCGGCCTGCGGCAGGCGAGGCGCGCGATGCGCTTGCGGCCGCGCTGGCCTATCGGCGCTGCAAGACCGCGATCGCCGTGGACGAGGACGTCGACCTCTTCTCGGCCGACGAGATGCTCTGGGCGCTGGCGACGCGAGTGCAGTGGTCGCGAGATTCGATGATCCTCGACGGACTCACGACCTCGACGCTCGATCCGTCGATGTCCGGCGGCGCCAGTACGGCCTCGAAGATCGGCATCGACGCCACCTTGCCTCCCGCGCCCGGCCCTGGCCAACCGCGGCCTGTCCCGCCTCGAGCCACGGTCCCGCGCGAATCCGTCGAGCGCGCACGGCAACTGCTCGCCAAGGCCGCGCATCGCAGGGATGGGTGGCCGCTGTGAAGGTGGCAGTGCCGGCCTGGGAGAAGGGCGGCAACACGACGTGGCTGGCATGCCCCGCCTGTGCGCGCTGGTTTCCGGTGGCCGCATCGATGCTGGCTGCGGACGCGCCGCCGTGCCGTTGCCCGGCCTGCGGCCGCGAGTTCCGGATCAACGACGGGAAGCCAGAGACCGGGGGCAAGCGATGAGCGACATGCGGACGCAGCAGGAGTTTTTCACCGCGCTCGAGAACGCGCGCAAGCCGCGTCACGGCGGCGGGCACCCGTTCAGCAATGCCTGGGCGGCCGGCCAGCTTTCGCGGGAGCAGCTCGGCGAGTGGGCCGTCCAGCATTTCCATTACATCGATCCCGTGCCGCAGCAATTCGCGCTGCTCTATTCGCGGCTGCCCGATCTCGATGCGCGCCAGCACCTGCTCGAGAACCTGCTGGGCGAGGAGATGCCGAACGCGCCCGGCAAGCGTCACCCGGACCTGCTGCGGAAGTTCGCGCGGGCCTGCGGGGTGACCGACGAGCGCTCGCTGATGGCGGAAGAGCGCGGCGAGATCCTGCCCACGACGCGTGCGATGCGCGCCTGGGTGTGGGAACTGGTGACGGTGCGCACGATCGCGGAGGCCTGCGCCGGGATCATGGTCGCGCTCGAAGGCCAGTTGCCGACGCTGTATCCGAAATACGTCGACCAGATGCGACGCATGGGTTTCAGCGAGGACGACATGGAGTTCTTCCACGTGCACATCGTCGGCGACGTCGAGCACGCGCACGTCGGACTCGAGCTCACGCATCGTTATGCGACGACGCCGGCCCTGCAGGCCAAGGCGATCGCCGCCGTGTCGGCCTCGGCGCAGATCCGCTGGAGCATGCTGGACGGCATTCACGCCCATGTCGTCGAGCGGCGGGGCCGCTGACTCATGGCTGCCGCCCAGCGAGTCGCGCTCGTCACAGGTGCCGGCGGTGGCATCGGCCGCGCGGTGGTCGCGAAACTCATGCAGGACGGGTTTGCCGTCGGTGCGGTGGACCTGGCACTCGCGGACCTGCCGTGCGCGATTCCTGCGGCGTTCGCGGCCTGGTCGGCGGATGTCACCGACGAAAAACGCGTGGCAGCCGTCGTCGCCGAGTGCGTGCAGCGATTCGGCCGGCTCGACGCGGTCGTGCATCTTGCGGGCGCGGTCGGCAAGGGGCCGCTCGTGGATGTGTCGCTCGAAGAATGGCGGCGATTGCTCGACGTGAACCTCACGTCGGCGTTCCTCATCGCCCGCGCGGCGCACGAATCGCTCAAGGCCAGTGCCGGGTCGCTGCTGCTCACGGCGTCCGTGAACGCGCGCAACGGCGGCTCGGCGCTTTCCGGCCCGGCCTACGCGGTGGCCAAGGCGGGCATCGTCAATCTCACGCGCTACCTCGCGAAGGAATGGGGCGGCGACGGGATCCGCGTGAACTGCATCGCGCCCGGGCCGGTGGATACGCCGATGGTCGCGCGGCTGCCGGCCGAAGCGATCGAAGGGCTGCGCAGGAGCGTGCCGCTCGGCCGCATTGCACAGCCCGGTGACGTGGCATCGGTCGTGTCGTTCCTGTGCTCGCCGGCCGCCGGCTACCTCACCGGCACCACGCTCAACGTGAGCGGAGGCCTGTTGCTTGACTAGGCTGCCGGCCCCAGTGCCGCATCGGCAGGCCCTGCGCTGGCGTATCGCGATCATGCTGTGCCTCGTCACCGCAGTCAGCTACGTCGACCGGCAGGCGCTGTCGGTAGCCGCGCCGGTCATCCGCGAATCCTTCCAGCTGTCGAACACGCAGTACGGCTGGATCACGTATGCATTCCTGCTGACCTATGCGCTCGGGCAGGCGGGACTCGGGCCCCTGATCGACCGGCTCGGGACGAAGCGATCGTTGTCCCTGGCGGTCGCGTGGTGGAGCGTCGCTGCGATGCTGCATGCGGCGGGACGCGGGTTTCTCGGCTTCTTCGGCTTCCGCGCCTTCCTCGGCGTGACGGAGTCGGTGAACTTTCCCGCGGCGCTGAAGGCGGTGGCCGAGTGGTTTCCGGAGCGCGAACGCTCGCTCGCGACGGGTATCGTCACGGCGGGGAGCGGCATCGGGGCCATCGTGGCACCGCCGCTCGTCGGGTTGCTCATCCACTTCTGGGGATGGCAGGCGGCATTCCTCGTCCCCGGCGCGATCGGCTTCCTGTGGGTGTTGGCATGGAACCGAATGTACGACACGCCGGACCGGCATGCGCGCATCACCGGGGCCGAGCGCGAATACATCGCCCTGGGACGGACGCCGGTCTCGAGCGCGGGCGAGGCGCCCCGACGCTGGCGGGAGTACCTCAGGCATCGTGAGACCTGGGGCCTGATCCTCGCGCGATTCACCGGGGACGGCGCGTTTTACTTTTTCGCCTTCTGGCTGCCGAACTACCTGCACAGCCAGCGCGGCTTCGACATCGTGAAGATCGCCTGGGTGGCTGCCGTTCCTTTCGTGGCGGCGGACGTCGGAGCGCTGTTCGGCGGCTGGCTGGGAGGGCGCATGCTCGCCCGGGGCGTGTCGCTCGATCGGGCACGCAAGCGGGTGATCTGGCTCGGCGCGCTGCTGGTGCCCGTCGCGCTGCCCGCCGTGTTCGTCGAATCGCCGTACGTGGCCGTGCTGCTGGTCTCGATGGCCCTGTTCGCGATCCAGGTGAAGGCCTCGTCGCTGTTCTCGGTGCCGGCCGATCTGTTTCCTTCCCGCGACGTGGCATCCGTGTGGGGCCTCACGGGAGCGGCCGGCAGTCTCGCGGCGGCATTTGCGCAGCCTTTGATCGGCTGGATCATCGACCACTATTCGTATACTCCGGTATTCGTCATCGTGTCGGCGATGCACATCGTGTCCGCACTCGCCGTCACCTGGTTGATTCCGCGTATCGCACCGCTCGGGAGAGCCGCATGAAAGCGCTGATGGCTGCCGCCGCACTGTTCCTCGTCGCAATGGCTGCACAGGGTGCCGACGACCTGACGGCGCAGCAGATCGTGCAGCGCGTGCATGAGGCTTCGGGCGGGCAGGCATGGCTCAAGGCGGGCACCAACATCATGCGCGGCGATGCCGACCTGTGCCGCGACGGGAACCCCGCGAAGTGCGTCCATGCGGATCGCTACGTCATGTATCGCGTGTACCCGACGGAGCTGGCCCACGGCGCCCACGCCGGCAGCGGCAAGTTCCGGCTCGACGCCTTTGCGGGCGAGAAGCCCATCTTCCAGGTGGCCTTCGACGGGACGCATTCGTACGACCAGGACGGCCCGCTGCCGCCCGAGCGCGCGATGTCCGACGAGATGAGCGCATTCGGGTTCAGCGCCATCCGGTTCGCGCTGCAGCCGGGATTCACCGTCGAACGTCTGACCGACGACGAGGTGGAAGGGCACCCGTGCTATTTCGTGCGCGTCACGGACCCGAGCGGCACCCGCACGCTGTTCGGCATCGACCGGGAATATTTCTACGTGCGATCGGCGCAGTGGCACACCACCAAGGGCTGGCACCAGCGCATCTATTCGGACTTCTACGTGATCCTGGGCACGAAGTTCCTGCAGCCGGGACGAGTGCGGCATTTCTACGACGGCGTGAAGTCCGTGGACATCCGCTGGACCTCGGCCGAGATCGGCACGCCGATCCCGGACTCGACGTTCGTCCTGGGGCCCGCGCCCGTCCGGTAGACGGCTCCACCGGCCTCACCCGCGCATCTCCGGATGCCGTGCGGGCCCCGGCCTTGTGTAAGATCGGGCGGTTCTTTTCCCTGGGGTGCAGACCATGGCCGCGAGCGCTGCTGGCAAGAAGAGATTCGACCTCCTGATCAAGAACGTCCGGGTCGCCCGACCGAACAAGACGGGCGTGCCGAAGGGCGACATCGCCGTCCTGGGCGGCAAGATCGCGAAGGTCGGAAGGGACCTTGCCGCGGCCGATGCGAAGAAGGTGGTGGACGGCAAGGGGCTGCTGGCGTTCCCGGGTCTCGTCGATCCGCACATGCACACGGGCATCTACTCGCCGCTGGCCGAAGACGCCGTGAGCGAGAGCCGGGCCGCTGCGCAGGGCGGCGTGACCTCGAGCCTGAATTATTTCCGCACGGGCCAGTACTACCTCAACAAGGGCGGCCCGTACGCGGATTTCTTCCCCGAGGTGCTCGACATCTCGACCGGCCGCTTCCACGTCGATTTCGCGTACCACCTCGCGCCGATGGATCGCGGGCACATCGACGAAATCCCGCTCCTCATCGAGAAGCACGGCGTCACGTCGTTCAAGATCTACATGTTCTACGGCGGCTACGGCCTGCACGGCGCGTCGAGCCACCAGCACGAATTCCTCATGATCGACGCGGAAGAGAAGTACGACATCGCGCACTTCGAGTTCGTGATGCGCGGCGTGCAGCGGGCGATGGAGCAGTTCAAGGACCGGCGAGACTCGATCAGCTTGAGCCTGCACTGCGAGACCGCCGAGATCATGGCGGCGTACACGAAGATCGTGCAGCAGGAGGGCAAGCTGACGGGGCTGAAAGCCTACAGCGCGGCGCGTCCCCCGCACTCGGAAGGGCTCGCGATCTGCATCGCGTCGTACCTGGCGCACGAAACCGACTGCCTCAACATCAACCTGCTGCACCTCACCTCGCGCAAGGCGGTCGAGGCGGCGATGAAGATGGCGAAGGCGTTCCCGCACGTGAACTTCCGGCGCGAAGTCACGGTCGGCCACCTGCTGCTCGACTACGACGCGCCGACGGGGGCGCTCGCCAAGGTCAATCCGCCGATCCGTTCGCGCGACGACGTCGAGTACCTGTGGAAGGCGCTGCTCGACGGCAAGCTCGACTGGGTGTGCAGCGACCACGCCTGCTGCCGCCACGAGATGAAGGTCAACGCGTCGAAGCCCGACGAGATCTTCCTCGGCAAGTCCGGCTTCGGCGGCACCGAGTACCTGCTGTCCGGCCTGGCGAGCGAAGGCCGCAAGCGGGGCTTGTCGTGGAATCGCGTGGCGGAACTGACGTCGTGGAATGCGGCCCAGCGCTTCGGCTTGAAGAGCAAGGGCGACCTCGCGGCCGGCTACGACGCCGACATCGTGCTCTTCGATCCCGACAAGTCGTTCGTGGTTCGCGCCGCGGAGTCCGAGTCCACCCAGGGTTACACGCCCTTCGAAGGGCAGGAGCTGAACGGCAAGGTGGTCAGCACGTACCTGCGCGGCAACCTGATCTACGACAAGGGCAAGATCGTCGGACCACCCCGAGGCAAGTACCTGCACCGGCCCTGTTGAAGCACCTGGGCAAGACAGCCGGAGGCTAACCTGGCTGCTTCTGCAGCCAGGCCTCGAGCGCCGGTACCTGCCGTTCCTTCACGCCCGCTCGAATCTTGATCGATGCGATCACGCGCCTCGACGCTTCCCGTGCATCCAACGGAATCGAGCGTTCCATGTAGGACTGCACCTTGTCGGCGACGGCCCGATCCGTAGACCTTCCCGCGAGACTCGAGATGTAATCCCATTTGGACGGGCCATCGACATGTTCGAGCACGGATCGTTCGTGCTTCACGGCAAAGTCAAAGGCCTGTTCGGGATGGTCGAAGGAAACCGCACGCACGATTTCCGCCACCGAAACCGTGGGCGTTTCCGGCGCGAGCGCAAGGTCGAGCGCGCGAGTGGCGAGCGCCGTGTCCAGCGGCTGCCCGAGCGCCGTGAACAGCTGCTGCCTCTCCGTGGGATCCTGCGCCGACTTTGCGCGAGCGCGGATTTCTTCCCAGGTGGCGGAATCCGCGTGCGTTGCGACGACCTCGAGTACGGCATCGTGAATCGACGCCGGCATCGCGGCCGGATCCGTCGGTGCGCGGGCAAAGCGCTCGCGTGCGCCTGCCACCACGGCGGGATCCTCGAGGCGCCCAAGTGTCTCGATGAGAGACTCGCGCAGCAGGGAGACGGCCTGGATCTCGCCCTCGCCGGGCAACCATCCCACCCGGTCGAAGACCGGGCGCAGCCGATCACGCGCATACGAGCGCCAGGCGGCCTGCTGCGCGGACCCCGTCATGAGCCGATCGATCACGGCGAATTCGTCCGTGAGCTGCAACAGGATCACGGGATGGCTGTCGGTGGGGACCGCCGCGGCCAGGTCGAGGTAGCTCGTCGGCGGGATCCGGCCGGCCTTGGAAAGTGCGGCGATGTCGTTCAGCAGGCCGAGCCGATCCACTTCGGCGATCTGGCCGAAGTTCTCGCGGATCCGCGCGAGATCGGCGTCCGCGTATTGAGTGCGAAAGTATCCTGTCTGTCCGGCATTCACGACGACCGGCCCGCACCCGCCGACCTCGACGGAGACCGGCGCGCCGTCCTTGCCGAGCAGTGCCGATGCAGTGGCCTTCGAATCGACGGCCTGCAGCGTCACCGGGATCCGCCACGTCAGGCGGGCGGGCGAGGGCGTGCCCGTTTCGAATCGGTCCTGCGTCAGCGTCACGCGGGTGCGACCGGACTCGCAGCGCCCCGCCTCGGCCTTCACCAGCGGGACGCCCGGCTGCAGGGTGAAGTCGCGGGCGATGTCGATCACCGGCCGGTTCGTGGCCGTGGCCAGTTCCGACCAGAGCTGGTCGGTGACTGCGTTGCCGTACGCGTACCTGCGCATGTAGCGACGGATCCCGTCGCGAAAACCCGTCTCGCCCAGGCTCGCTTCGAGCATGCGGATGACTGCGCTGCCCTTGTTGTAGGCGATCGCGTCGAAGGCCTGGGAGGCCGCATCCACGGACGCCACGGGCTGGACGATCGGGTGCGTCGCGTCGCTCGCGTCGGACTGCAGCGCGTATTCGCGCGGCCACTTCACCGTGAGCAGCGGCACGTTCCATTGCGGTCGCAACGTCGTTGCGGCCTTCTCGGCCATCCAGGTGGCGTAGCCCTCGTTCAGCCAGAGGTCGTCCCACCATTGCATCGTGACCAGGTTGCCGAACCACTGGTGGGCCATCTCGTGGGCCACGACGTCGTAGACGTTGAGCCGGTCGGACTCCGACGAGAGCCGCGGGTCCATCAGCAGCGCCTGTTCGAAGTACATGATCGCGCCCCAGTTCTCCATCGCGCCGAAGAACTGGCTGGTGCCGGGCACGGCGATCATGTCGAGCTTGGGGAGCGGGTAGGGCGTGCCGAAGTAGTCGTTGTACCAGGGCAGTATTTCGACGGCGGCATCGAGGGCAAAGCGTCCTTTCTCCGCCGCGCCCTTGCGCGTCACGATGCCGATCTCGACGCCCGCGGCCTTGCGTGAGATGCGCTCGAGCTCGCCGGCCGTGAGGTGCAGCAGGTACGACGACATCTTCGGCGACTTTGCGAACCGGACGACCTGCTTGTCGTTCGTTTCCGCCGAGGATGCGACCGGCATGTTCGAGTACGCGGATTGTCCTTTCGGGATCACGACTTCGAGCGTGAACGTGGCCTTGGCGGATGGCTCGTCCCACATCGGCGCAAAGCGCCGCGCATCCCCGACTTCGAACTGTGTCGTCAGCATCCGCCGCTCGCCGCCCTCGGTCGGGTAGTCGACCGCAAACAGGCCAGACGCGGTCTGCTCGATCTTTCCGGAGTACTCGAGGCGCAGGCGATGCGGGCCCGCCGACAGCGGCTTCGCAAACTTCAATGTGGCCGTCTGTGCGGACGCATCGAGGTGCACGGTCGCCGGGTTGCCCGCGTCCTCGTCCGCCATGACGCTGCGGATCTCGAGATCCAGGGCATTGAGGACGACCGTGTCGGTGGGTCGTTCGACGACGACGTCGATCGACACCGTTCCGCGCGTCGTCAGGGCCGCGGCGTCCGGTTCGACGTGGATGTCGTAGTGCACGGGGACGATGCCCGTGGGCAGCCGTCCCGGACGGGCGGCGGATTCGGGGGCGGAGGCGAGGCTCGTGCCGGCCCAAAGCAGGGCCAGTCCGATGACGGTCAGGGTGCGAATGACACGACTCCCGGTTGGTTTCCGGGATTCTGCCGGTCGCCCGGGGAAACACAAGGGAGAAGGGTCCCCGGGGCAGCCGGGGCTGCTAAGATCCGCGTTCTTTCAACCGGTCTCATCCTGGGGAGGACACGACCATGACGATCAAGCAAGGCGACAAGATGCCCGCGGGCACCTTCAAGCAAATGACCAAGGACGGCCCGCAGAACCTCACCACCGACCAGCTGTTTGCCGGCAAGAAGGTGGTGCTGTTCTCCGTGCCCGGCGCTTTCACGCCGACCTGCGACGCCAAGCACCTGCCGGGCTTCCTGCAGCACGCCGCGGCGCTCAAGGCCAAGGGCGTCGACACCATCGCCTGCATGGCGGTCAACGACGTGTTCGTGATGAACGCCTGGGGCAAGGCCTCGAACGTCGGCGACAACGTGCTGATGCTGGCGGACGGCAATGCCGAGTACGCCAAGGCCCTGGGCCTCGAGCTCAATGCCAGCGGCTTCGGCATGGGCATCCGCGGCCAGCGCTTCGCCATCGTCGTCGACAACGGCGTGGCCACCAAGGTCCTCGTCGAAGGGCCGGGCGAGTTCAAGGTCTCGAGCGCCGAGCACGTCCTCAGCCAGCTCTGACCGGGCGCCTCAGGGTGCAGAACCGCCGGATCACGTTTGCGCGGGTTCCGCAGGGCCTCCCGGTGCCGGCCGACTTCGGTCGTGACACCGTGGAGGCTCCGTCGCCCGCACCCGGGCAGTTTCTCTCGCGCACGCTCTGGCTCTCGCTCGATCCGTTCCTGCGCAACGTGATGAAGGGCCACGCGATGTACGGCGTTGCCCTGCGGCCCGGCGATGCGATGCACGGCGAATGCGTGGCCCGCGTGATCGAGTCGCGGCATTCATCGTTCGCCGTGGGCGACCTCGTCGTGGTCAAGAACGGCTGGCAGGAGTACGCGCTGTCGGACGGGCAGGGCGTGCGCAAGGTCGATCCGTCGCTGGCACCGCCTTCGACGGCGCTCGGCGTGCTCGGCATGCCCGGTCTCACGGGATATGCCGGCCTCGTGTACCTGGGCGAACCCAGGCCGGGCCAGACCGTGCTCGTGTCTGCAGCGACGGGACCGGTGGGCAGCACCGTCGGGCAGGTGGCGCGTTTGGTGGGAGCCCGTGCGATCGGGATCGCGGGTTCGCCGGAAAAATGCCGCTACGCCGTCGATGAGCTGGGCTTCGAGGCTTGCCTGGATTACAGGCACGGTGACTTGCGCGCCGACCTCAAGAAGGCGTGCCCCGACGGCGTCGACGTCTACTTCGACAATGTCGGCGGCGACGTGCTGGCCGCCACGATCGGCAATCTCGCGATGCACGCGCGCATCATCCTGTGCGGCATGATCGGCGCGTACAGCATGGACACGCCGCCGGCGGGCCCGTGGCTCGGACCGGTGGTGGGCGCCCGCGCCACGATCAAGGGGCTCGTCGTCTACGATCACTTCCACCGCATGGCGGAGATGCAGAAGGTCGTCGGCGGCTGGATCCGCGATGGACGCTTCAAGTACCGCGAAGACGTCACCGTCGGCCTCGAAAACGCCCCCGAGGCGTTCTGTCGCCTGATGCGAGGCGAGAATTTCGGCAAGGCGCTCGTGCAGGTTGCGGCCGACTGAGCGGGCTCAATCGAGAAAGTCGCGATACGCGGCGGCTCGCTCGGGGCAGGATTCCGGCCGGGCTCGAACGGTGCCGTCCTGCAGACGGCGGCGCAGCGAACCGATGCCCTCGTAACGCACGTCGCGCGCGTCCTGCATGACGAGGACCGGTTGTCCGATGCCGCGTGCGATGTCGCGCATGGACGCGTCCAGGGCGGCGCGGGCGGCATCGCCGTAGTTTCCGGGTTGCTTGATCGCATCGACCAGTGCGGCGTGCAGGGCATCGGCGTCGAGTTCCACGGTCCGCACCCGTGCCGCCTGCGCCGCGCGCTCGAACCACGGCCACGTCATCTGCGTCGAGCGTAACTGTTCCCACAGGCGCAGCAGGTGCGCCCCCGCGCGGTCCGGCACCATCGGCGGGCAGTATCCGCGCACATAGCGCTTGCGATCCCGGGTTCGCACCATCGGCACGCCGTCGACAGCCACGCGACGCACGCGATGCGGACGATTCGCCGCCATGGCCGCGGCGAACACGGTGCCGAGGCCTTCGGCGACGATGTCGACGGATGCGAGGCCCAGGGATTCGAGGGTCTCGTCGAGCACCGTGAGGTAGGCGCCCAGCGTGGCGGAGGGCAGCGGGTCCGATTCACCGAGCCCGGGAAGCTCGGGCGTGACCACCATGCGATCCGTTGCGAGGATCGCCGCGAGTTCTTCGATCTGCCGCGGCGATCCGGGCAGGTCATGGAGCATGAGCACAGCAGGCTTGTGTGACGCAGAGCCACGCAGGCCGACGCGCACCTGACCGTGCAGCAGGTTGACGTAGCGGTGGCGGTGCGAGTGCGCGCTCGCCGGCGCGATACCTCGCGCAGGGGACCACTTCGCGTCATGCGCCTGCGCCTCGCGCAGCAGCGCGAGGACATGGCTGCGCCAGGCGCCCGGCGCATCCGGCACGCGGACGACGCGACAACCTTGCGGCAGGGGCGACGGCAGGCGATCGAGGTGCTCGTACAGCACGTCGCCTTCACGGCACATGAACGCCGTGGGCGACGCGAGGCGCGAGATCGTCGGCGCTGCCGCGTAGCGCAGGGCCGCGCCGTAGGCGCCCGTCCAGTGTTTCCCGGCCATGAACACGTCGGTCGCGTATTCGTGCAGCCGCTGGTCGTCGGGAAGATCCATCGCGAAGCGCGACTCCGCCAGCCGGGAGAACCAAGGGAAGTAGCGGTGGAAGTCGAGGATCTTCGACCATTGCCGGACGATGTAGTCACCGTCCGGCGTCGGCACGAGGGGTTGCAGGTATTGGCGAAGAAACGCCTCGTCCGCGGGTCGCTCGGGCAGGGACAGGCCGTCGAGGATCGTCAGCGTCGAGCGTTCGGGATGATCGGCCGCGAATTGCAGCGCGATCTTGGAACTGGTGTGAAACCCGTAGAGCGCGCAGCGATCGATGCCGAGCGCCGTCAAGGTCTCGGCGAGCGCGCGTGAGAACTCCGGAATCGTCGGCTCGCTCGAGGGCAGGGGCGAGGACAGTCCGTAACCGGGCGTGTCGAGCGCGACGACGGTGAAATGCTCGCCGAGCCACTCGATGTTGGGGATGTGCAGGACCGACGAGCGCGGCGAGTCGTGCAGCAGGACGACGGTGGGGCCGCTGCCGCCGTAACGAAAATGGACTTCCCCTTGCGGGACATCCACGCAGCCCTTGCGAACGTTGGCCATGGAGGCGCGGAAGGTGCGGCGCGGCGGCCCGTGTGCGAACCGCCGCGCCTGGGACTGGACGTGTCAGCCGAGCGCTTTTTCGAGCTCGGGCACGATCGTGAACAGGTCGCCGACTAGGCCGATGTCGGCCGCCTCGAAGATGGGTGCCTCCGCGTCCTTGTTGATGGCGACGATCGTGCGCGCATCCTTGATGCCGGTCATGTGCTGGATGGCGCCCGAGATGCCGACCGCGACGTACAGTTCCGGCGCGATGATCTTGCCGGTCTGCCCGACCTGCAGGTCGTTCGGGACGTAGCCCGCGTCGACCGCAGCGCGCGAGGCGCCGACCGCAGCCCCCATCTTGTCCGCGAGGCTGTAGATCAGCTTGAAGTTGTCGGCGCTGCCGAGCGCGCGCCCGCCCGACACGACTTTCGAAGCAGACTGCAGGTCCGGCCGGCCCGTGGTGGCGCCGCTGCGCGAGACGAAGCGTGTGTGCGTCGGCAGGGACGCGCCCGCGTCGAACTTCTCGATGCTCGCGCTACCACCCGCCGCGGCCGCTTCGAACGAAGCGACGCGCACCGTGGCCACGACCTTGGCATCGGCGGGAACGTCGATGGTCAGGATCGCGTTGCCCGCGTAGATCGGTCGCTTGAAGCGATGCGGACCTTCGACGGCCATGATGTCGCTCACCTGGCTGACGCCGAGCAGCGCGGCCACGCGGGGCATCACGTCCTTGCCGAACGTCGTGGACGGGCCGAAGACGTGCGTGTAACCGGCGGCGGCCTTGGCCACCTGCGGCGCGTACACGGCGGCGAGCGGCTCCACGTTCGCAGGATTGTCGATCACGAGCACCTTGGACACACCCGCAATCGCAGCGGCCTCGGCAGCCACGGCGGCGCCGTTCGCGGCCAGCACCGCGACGTCGATGGTTGCGCCCGGGATCTTCGCGGCGCAGGACACGCACTTGTGCGTGCTCGCATTGAGCTTGCTGCCGTCGTGTTCGGCAACGATCAGGATCTTGCTCATCAGACCAACCCCTTCTTCTGCAGTGCCGCGACGAGTTCGGAAACGTCCTTCACCATGACGCCCTTCTGGCGGGTCGGCGGCGGATCGATGCGGACCGTCTTGAACGCAGCGCCTTCCGCGACGCCGCAGTCGGCGAGGCTCTTCACGTCGAGCGGCTTCTTCTTCGCCTTCATGATGTCCGGCAGCTTCACGTAGCGCGGCTCGTTGAGGCGCAGGTCGACCGACAGCACGGCCGGCAGGTCGACTTCGAGCGTCTCGAGGCCCGCGTCGACTTCACGCGTCACCGTGGCCTTGCCGCCGTCGATGTCGACCTTGGAGCACGACACGGCCTGTGGACGATCCCACAGCGCGGCGAGCATCGGCCCGGTCTGGCCGTTGTCGTCGTCGATGGCCTGCTTGCCGAGCAGCACGAGGAACGGCTGTTCGCTGTCCACGAGCTTCTTGAAGATGGTCGCGACGGAGTAGGGGCCCACGGCCGCGTCCGTCTGCACGAGGATGGCGCGGTCGGCGCCCATCGCGAGCGCGGTGCGCAACTGCTGCTGCGTGTCGCCGGGACCGATGCTGACGGCCAGCACCTCGTCGGCGAGACCCTTTTCCTTGATGCGAAGGGCTTCTTCGAGCGCAATCTCGTCGAACGGATTGATGCTCATCTTGACGCCTTCCGTGATCACGCCCGTGTTGTCCGGCTTGACCCGAATGCGGACGTTGTAGTCCACGACGCGTTTGACACCGACCATGATTCTGCGCACGCGCTCGACTCCTCTTGCCTGGTCAAATCCTTCGGTGGGACGGGCGAGGTGGCCCCGGTCCCGTTGCAATGCAACATCATACCAGCCCGGACGCCGCCAGACGCTCGATCACCTTGCGCTGGGCCGCCGCGAAAAACGCCCTTTCCGGAACGAAAAACCGGCCGTCCGGATCGATCAGGCCGTTGGCCGGATGGACCGGCGCGCCACCATAGATCGGGGCGAAAACCTCGAGCCGCTGCCGGGCCAGCAGGTTGCCCATGCCGGGCCGGCGCCGGTAGCGGCGCAGTGCCGCGAGGTCGATCTCGGCGCAGGCCACCGAACTCTCGCCGTAGCCCGCTTCGACACGCACCTCGCCGAGGTAATCGACGATCTTCGACATGCCGTCCGTGGAGTGTTCGGGCAGGTCGGTCCCGACGAAGCCGCCCGAATTGGCCGAGACCACGTAGGCCAGGTTCTCCAGGGCCCGCGCGCGCTTGGCGATGTCCTTCGGCGTCAGGCGTGGGCTGCCGACCTCGCTGGTCGAGTGCACGAACACCTCGGCGCCCCGCAGGGCCTGGGCGCGGGCAATTTCCGGGTAGAGGATTTCCTCGGAGGCGATCGCCGCCAGCCGGCCGATGGCGGTCTGTGCGACCGGGAAGACCCCGTCCAGGCCGTAGAGGTCGAGGTAGCGGTCCCAGACGTCGTGGGGCGTCGGGGCGAACATGGACACGAGCCGGCGGTAGCGCAGGACCACGTTGCCGGCCGGATCGATGACGAAGCTCGCCTGGAAGTAGAGCCCGGGAAACGCGGCGTCCGTCTCGTAGACGTTGCCCGGACAAATGCACCGCATTGTCCTGGGCGATGCGGCCGAGTGCCTCGTACTCCGGTGCCTTCGGGCACGAGGGCGGCCTTGTCGGCCCATTCGGGGATCGATTCGCCGAGGGGGTAGCCGGTGAGGAAATACTCGGGCAGCACGACCAGGCGGACGTCCGGGCCCAGGAAGCCCTTGGCCGCGCGAACCTGGCGGCCGATCCGAGCGATGCTGTCGCTCATGACCTTGCGCGCGCCCGCTCGGTCCGCGCACTGGTTGACGGCGTGGCAGGCGGTCTGCAGGGCCAGCGCCCGGTAGGAGAGTTCTGCGTCGGTCATAGGGGAGGCCACCCGAATCTCGAGGGGAATGGGGAACGCTAGGGGAGTGCCGGCCGGGGTGTCAAACCCGGGCGCGGGCCGCGTCAGTCGCGCCAGCCCCGGCGCTCGTCGAGCTGCCGGGTGAGGTTCACGAGGCGGCGGTAGCTTTCGTAGCGGCGGGCGTCGATTTCGCCAGCCTCGACGGCCGCGACCACCGCGCACCGAGGCTCGCGCAGGTGCAGGCAATCCTGGAACCGGCAGTCGCCGGCCCGCGCGGCGATCTCCTGGTAGCCGATCTGTACGGACTGGAGCGGCACGATGGGCGGCGCGTAGTCGCGCACGCCCGGGGAGTCCGCCAGTTCGCCCCAGGGCAGGTGCAGGATCGACGACGAGACCGTCGTGTGCCGGCCCTCGCCGGATCCGGCCGACAGCTCGCCCGTGGCCTGCTTTTCACGGCCGGCCAGCGCATTGGTGAGCGTGGACTTGCCGACGCCCGATTGACCGGCGAGCAAGGTCCGCTTGCCCCGCATCCGTTCGATCAAGTCTTCGAAACCCGCGCGGGTGCGCGCCGAGACTCGAACCACGGCGAGTCCGAGCTTCCTGTACGCCTCGATGTAGGCGAGGTCGTCCGACGGAAGGTCGAGGTCGAGCTTGTTGACGACCAGCAGCGGCGCGATGCCCGCGTAACTGGCGCCGGCGACGTAGCGGTCGACCATGAACGGATCGCACGCGGGCCGTCCCGCAATGACGATGCCGAGCTGGTCGAGGTTGGCTGCGATCGCTTCCTCGCCGCCCTGGCTGTCGCTGCGCAGGAGCACGTTGCGCCTCGGAAGCCGCTCCACCACGACCCATTCGTCCGAGTTGTTCTGCCGTTCGATGCTGACACGGTCTCCCGCAACGACATCCAGCTTCCGGCCGCGCAGCTTGCACTGCACACGCTCCGAGCCTTCGTCGGGTGTGACGACGACCTGCCGGCCGTAGCACTCGACGACGCAGCCCGCGCGCGTGGATTCGGTCACGCGGTCGCCGGTGCCGCCGTCGGAGACGTCGGCGGACCCGCCTGCGACAGGCGCGCGATGCGGGCGGCGGGTGGAGGGTGCGAGTCGTAGAACGCGGAGTAGATCGGATCGGGCGTCAGCGTGCTCGCGTTGTCCTTGTACATGCTCACGAGCGCGCGGGAGAGTTCCGGTCCGCTGCTGTGAGTTGCGGCGAAGGCGTCCGCCTCGAACTCATGCCGCCGGGACCAGGCTGCGAGGAACGGGGACAAGACCCACGTGAAGGCGGGTACCACCAGCACGAAGAGCAGGAGTGCCGCCGAATTGGAGACTGAATCGGCGCCGAGGCTCGAGTAGAACCAGTCCTGGCGCGAAAGCCAGCCGAGCAGTGCAAAACCGCCGAGGCTCAGGGCCGCGCCGCCGATCAGTCGCTTCGGCACATGCTTCAGCTTGAAATGGCCCAGCTCATGCGCGAGCACGGACTCGATCTGCACCGGCGTGAGGGTCGAGAGCAGCGTGTCGAAGAAGACGATGCGCTTCTCGCGACCGAGCCCCGTGAAATAGGCATTGCCGTGGGCTGAACGCCGCGAGCCGTCCATCACGAACACGCCGCTTGCATGGAAGCCGCAGCGCTCCAGGAGGGCATCGATGCGCTTGCGCAGCGCCGTATCGTCGAGCGGCGAGAACTTGTTGAACAGTGGCGCGATGAGCCTCGGCCACGCCCAGGTGATCAGCAGCGAGAATCCGAGCCAGACCGCCCAGGCGATGAGCCACCAGCCGCTCCCCGCCGATTCCATGACCCAGAGCACGACGGCAAGAATTGCGCCGCCGAGCACGGCGCCCAGGGCCCAGCCTTTCAGGAGGTCGGCCAGGAAGACCGCCAACGTGGTGCGGTTGAAGCCGAACCGCTGCTCGAGGATGAAGGTGCGATAGAGGCTGAGCGGCAGGCTCAGCAGCGAGAGCAGGGCAAAGACCGCGAGCACGTGCAGGACGCCGGTCCACAGGTCCGCCAGCCCAAGGGATCCGGCCCAACGGCCGACCATCGCGATGCCGCCTCCCAGGGTCAGCCAGAGGAGCACCAGGGCGTCGTAGACCAACTCTATGAGCCCCAAGCGTTGCTTGGCGACTGTGTAATCCGCGGCCTTGCTGTGATCCGGCAACTGTACGGTTTCGCCGAACGCAGCGGGCACGGCGCCCCGGTTGGCCGAAACATGCCGGATCTGGCGCACGGCCAGCCATGCCTGCACGGCGAGGTGCAGGGCCAATGCGGTCAGGAATGTCGCTGCAAATGGATGCATAGGTGTCACAAGGCGGCGGGGCGCAGCTTAGCCTTTGCTAGAATCCGGCTCAATTCGACCTGCTGGATCCGGCTGCATGGCGCCATCATCCGACAATCTCGTGTGGATCGACCTGGAAATGACCGGGCTGGATCCGTTGTCGGACCATATCATCGAGATTGCGACGATCGTGACCGACGCCAACCTGCGCGTCATCGCGGAGGGGCCGGTGCTGGCCATCCACCAGAGCGACGCCGCGCTGGCGGCCATGGACGAGTGGAACCAGACGACGCATGGTGCCTCGGGCCTGATCCAGCGCGTGCGGGACAGTCGCGTGACGGCGGCCGATGCCGAGCGCCAGACGCTCGAGTTCCTGCGGATTCACGCCGTGCCGGGCGCGTCGCCGATGTGCGGCAACAGCATTTGCCAGGACCGGCGATTCCTGGCCCGGGAAATGCCGGCGCTCGAGAAGTTCTTCCATTACCGTAATCTCGATGTCAGTACCGTCAAGGAGTTGGCCCGGCGCTGGGCGCCCGGTGTGTTCGCGGGTGTGCAGAAGTCGTCGGCGCACCTGGCGATCGAAGACATCCGCGATTCGATTCGCGAGCTCGAGCATTACCGCCGGCACTTCTTGAGGGTTGGGTAGGTCCCGTCAAAAGAGATCGCCTATTTCACCGTGACTGATCGCAATGAACAGTGAAATCCAAGTCCGACTGCTTGAAGCGGTCGGAGCATGCCTTAGACCTTTGGTTCGAATGCTGCTCAGATCTGGGATCAGTTATCGCCAGTTTGATGAGATCGTGAAGCTTGCGTTTGTCAGTGAATCGTTCCGCGAGTCTGATCAACGTAGAAAGCGCACAAATGTTTCGCGTGTTGCGGTTCGTACCGGGATGTCGCGGAAAGAGGTGGCGCGGATTAGGAGTTTGATCGAAAGATCTGATCTGGGCGCTCCGGAGGAGCCTAACCCATTGTTCCATAGCAGCCAGGCGGCACGCCTCCTCCAAGTTTGGCATACGGACCCGAGGTATCTTGACGAGGCTGGACAGCCCCTGAGTCTTTCTTTTGATGCCGGGGATGTGTCGTTTGCATCGATCGTCCGATCAGTTGGTGGCGATGTGCCTGCTGGCGCGGTTCGTGCGGAATTGTTCGCCGCAGGGGCGATCGAAGAGTTGCAAGATGGTCAGCTTAAGGCCCTGAAGCGCTACTTCATTCCAGGTGACTTGGCCGAAGACATGGTCGTCGGGTTTCGGCACATTGTGACGCCGCTCTTGACTGGATTGGCGCACAACTCGCAAGCACCCAAGAGCGATGCATTCATTCAGCGTGTCTCCTACTCCGAAACTCTTCGGCCAGAAGCCATGCCGCAATTCCGAAGGCTGGCGAGTGAGCGTGCGGCCGAGTTCGTTCAGTCTGTGGACGAATGGCTCAGCGCGAACGAAGAAAATCAAACGGATGCAGCAGCTTCCCAGCCTCGCGTGGGCGTTGGGGTTTTCTATTTTGAGCAAGAGCGCTCGGAGCGTCCAAAGCAGAAATGAAAGGGCCCTGTCCTAACGGAACAGGGCCCTGATTTCATCGACCGCCAGTCAGCGGCGGTCTTGTTGGGCGTTACTTCGTTGCGACAACCGCCTGGATCATTTCAGCCTGCACCGGTGCACCGATTGCCGTCTGCGTACCCGTGACGGCAACAATAGCTCCGATCGCTGGCGAGACTCTCTGCATTCCCAGCGAGCTCGTGTAGTCAACCAGAACGCTCCCGATCTGGGCTCGTCCTACGCTCGCATTAACACTCGTAATCTTGCCAACGAGCATGACTCTGGTTGCGCCAGGCACATAATCGGCCGGCCGGATTGACAGGGACTCTGCGCGAACCTTTCCATCCGCGCCAACTTTGCCACTTACAACGACGTACACTGACCTGCCCGATGCGAGCAGATCGGACAATGCAGTCAGTGTCGACTGAGGCGCTCTAGCGAGATACGACTGTCCGAGCACAGTCACCTGGCCCTTCTTCAGATCAACGGACTGCAGCGGACCGGCCGTGATTGCTTGGGCTCCGAAAGCCTTGCGAATGTCCCCGCCGATAATGGCGTTGCTGTCACCGCCGATGATGGCGTTGCTATCACCGCCGATGATCGCGTTGCTGTCGCCGCCGATGATGGCGCGCGTCCTCACCTTGTAGCTGTCACCGCCGATGATCGCGTTGCTGTCACCGCCGATGATCGCGTTGCTGTCGCCGCCGATGATGGCGCGCGTCCTCACCTTGTAGCTGTCGCCACCGATGATGGCGTTGCTGTCACCGCCGATGATCGCGTTGCTGTCGCCGCCGATGATGGCGCGCGTCCTCACCTTGTAGCTGTCGCCACCGATGATGGCGTTGCTGTCACCGCCGATGATCGCGTTGCTGTCACCGCCGATGATCGCGTTGCTGTCGCCGCCGATGATGGCGCGCGTCCTCACCTTGTAGCTGTCGCCACCGATGATGGCGTTGCTGTCACCGCCGATGATCGCGTTGCTGTCGCCGCCGATGATGGCGTTGCTGTCACCGCCGATGATGGCGCGCGTCTTCACCTTGTAGCTGTCGCCACCGATGATGGCGTTGCTGTCACCGCCGATGATCGCGTTGCTGTCGCCGCCGATGATGGCGCGCGTCTTCACCTTGTAGCTGTCGCCACCGATGATGGCGTTGCTGTCACCGCCGATGATCGCGTTGCTGTCGCCGCCGATGATGGCGCGCGTCCTCACCTTGTAGCTGTCGCCACCGATGATGGCGTTGCTGTCACCGCCGATGATCGCGTTGCTGTCGCCGCCGATGATCGCGTTGCTGTCGCCGCCGATGATGGCGCGCGTCTTCACCTTGTAGCTGTCGCCACCGATGATGGCGTTGCTGTCACCGCCGATGATCGCGTTGCGTCGCCGCCGATGATGGCGTCGCTGACGATGGCGTCGTCTTGCTGGCTGTCGCCACCGATGATGGCGTTGCTGTCACCGCCGATGATCGCGTTGCTGTCGCCGCCGATGATGGCGTCGCCGCCGATGATGGCGCGCTTCACCTTGTAGCTGTCGCCACCGATGATGGCGTTGCTGTCACCGCCGATGATCGCGTTGCTGTCGCCGCCGATGATGGCGCGCGTCTTCACCTTGTAGCTGTCGCCACCGATGATGGCGTTGCTGTCACCGCCGATGATGGCGCGCGTGCTTCACCTTGTAGCTGTCGCCACCGATGATGGCGTTGCTGTCACCGCCGATGATCGCGTTGCTGTCGCCGCCGATGATGGCGCGCGTCTTCACCTTGTGGCTGTCGCCGCCGATGATGGCGTTGCTGTCCGCCGCCGATGATGGCGTTGCTGTCGCCACCGATGATGGCGTTGCTGTCGCCGCCGATGATGCGTTGCTGTCGCCGCCGATGATCGCGTTGCTGTCGCCGCCGATGATGGCGTGCGACTTTGGCTTAAGCGATGTGTTAGAGGCTGATTTCGCATCTGCGAGACCATTGGCCGAAGCCAGGGCGAGTGAAACCGCAACCGTAACCGCCTTCACCTGATTCTTTCGGCTCATCAAAATCCCCTTCGTTCTTCTAGTGCCAGCCACATTCGAGTGGCGCGATCACCCAATCAATTGGTCTTCATTAATGAGGGAACCGGACTTTTCAATGAAATGAAAAATCCCAATCCCAGTCTTGATCGAAGCTGTGTCGGGCAGTTTGTGCCCGCCCTTGATCTCGTGCTGGCCCAGCCAGTCGTCCAGAATCTCGAGCAACTCTTGACCCTTCTCACGAATCAGCGCGTCGAACGCCTCGAAGTCATGAGGCGAGAGGCCTTCCATCGTGATCGCGTATCGCTCGAAGCGGCCTTCCCCTTGTCGCTTCTTTTGAAGGTTGAAATCGACTGTATCGATGAAGTAGTTGACGACGTTTCCAAGTCGTTCCAAACCCACTGGATCGAGAGGAGATGGCAGGTAGGTCCTATTCAGCAGGCGCACATAGCCGTCGTCTGTTTCCAGGGCGGCCTCAACGCGAACCAGTTCTTCGAGCAACGCTCGCGGCGGCGCATCCCCTGCGTATCGCCGGACCAGATCCTCGAAGGAAATCGTCTCGCCGGCGAACGGGACCTCTAACGGCAGTCCGTACGGTCCTAGGTACTCGGGATCCTGGCTCCAGCCCTGAAGCACGCGCGCGATTCGGTTGAGGCCAACAGCGTCGTCGCCTTCCTCGTCCGCCTTACGAATTCGCGTGACGTCGTGCTTGTTCAGTCCGGTCAGAATTGCGATCCGCGAGTCGGTTTGAGGGCGGTCTGGCAGGCACCAACTCGTTCCGGGCAATATCGATGTATGCGCCGCGAACGGAGTCGGAAAACTCTCCGTGCGACACGCCATGCCGAAGGAGGATCCTCACCAATGGGTGAAGCAAGTGCCGGCACGCGGCAAGTAACGGTTTTTTGACGTTCTCGCTCATTCTCAGCCCGTGAAAGGGCGGCGCTGACCAGACTGCAAGTGCCGCGGACATAAGGGTTATTGTTAACTCCTCCGAGTTAACTATATCGGGGGGTGGACCCCGGTCAAGAGTTCAACATATTCGGGAACTTACGTACGGGTCCTAACGGGCCATCTGCGGGCGCCTGGAACCGCCGGGCCCGTGAAAATCCGTGCCTATTCAGTCCCTAGGGACGCATCGTTCAAAGAGGGCGCAAGTGCAGGAATGTGGCGCCCAGACCCCGTACTGGGGACGACCCTATGTCAACTCGCTGAGGCCGTCTGGAACGACATAACGACGGGTCGCAGGCCAAAACTGTGAGCCAATTCACAGTTCCTGTCGGCCGAAATCCTATCCATCATAATCAGATGGTTACAGCTCAAACCTCAAGCCAGTCAGAGGAGTTAATCCGGGCCGGCAGACAGGGGTCAACCCGCCTCGAGTTGCCGGGCGACGGAGTAAGACCGATCGCCCCTTGGCAATGACTGGCGTGCTCCACGGATGCCTTGAAGGAGGGCGGTCGATCGTGGTTGCAGGAATCCGGTTCGCCCAAAATGAAACGGCCGGCTTCCCTCGCGGAAAGCCGGCCGAACATCCGAAAAATCAGTCTTGACGATTAAGACTTTTTCTGGATCTGCGCCGTCTTGCGGAGCTCGTCGAGATACGCCTGCAGCTTCTTGCGCTGGGCGATCATCTCGACCTGCTTCTTGACCTCATCGAACGCCGGCGGCTGCGGCGTGCGCACGTCTTCGAGCTGGATCACGTGCCAGCCGTATTGCGTCTGCACCGGCACCTTCGTGATCTCGCCCTTCTGCAGCGTCGCGACCGCGTCGGAGAACGGCTTCACCATCGACGTGCTCGAGAACCAGCCGAGGTCGCCGCCGGCCTTCGCGCTGCCCGGGTCCTTCGACTCGGACTTCGCCAGCTTCGCGAAGTCCCCGCCGGCCGAGAGATCGCGAATCAGCGACTCGGCGATCTCCTTGGTCTCGACCAGGATGTGGCGCGCCTTGTACTCCTTCGGCATCGCTGCAACCTGCGTGTCGTACTCGGCCTTCACTTCCGACTCAGACACCGGGTGAGCCTTGATGTACTTGTCGCTCGCCGCTTCGGCGAGGATCTGCGCGTTGAGCAGGTCTGCGCGCGCCTTCACCTCCGGGTTGGCGGACAGGCCGTCCTTCTCGGCGGCCTGCGCGGCCAGCATCATGTTGATGAGCTGGTCGAGCATCTGCGTCTTCTGCTCGGGCGGGACTTCCGCGGCCGGCTTGCCGGTCACGGCCTGCAGGAACGTGTTGAAAAGCTGGGCGCTGATTTCCTTGCCGTTGACCGTCGCCACCGACGGAGAGGCGGCAGCAGCGGGGGCCGCAGCCGGCTTGGCGGCATCGGTCGCCGGCTTGGTGCACGCTGCGCTCACGGCGACGACGCCGCAAAGCAGGAGGACGTTTCTGAAATTTCGCATCGATGAGCCTCTGGTTTGAATCAAGAAAGACGAATCAAGCACTGGCGTTCTCGCCGGGGGCGAGCGCCTGGATCGAAAGGGCATGCACGTCGGTGGTCATCATGTCCCCGACGGCCTCATAAACGAGGCGATGACGGCGGACGACCGGCACCCCCCGAAATCGTTCAGACACCACGATCACCGTGAAGTGCCCGCGACCGTCCGCTGCGCCGGCGTGGCCGGCATGGCGGTGACTGTCGTCGATGACTTCGACATCGACGGGATCGAGCGCCGTGCGCAGGCGTTCCTCGATTCGTGCAACGCGCGTCGCCGTCATGGCAGCACCTGCACGAAGGGACGAACCTCCCACGAATCGAATACGCCCGCGGTCACGTAAGGGTCGGCTGCAATCCAGGCCCGGGCCGCCTCGAGCGACTCGAACTCCGCGATGATAACGCTGCCGGTGAAACCGGCCGGACCCGGGTCGCTGGAATCGATCGCAGGGCAGGGGCCCGCGATCACCATCCGGCCTTCGCTGGCGAGCTGCTGGGCCCTCGCGAGGTGCTGCGGCCGCACCTGCTTGCGGATGGCGAGCGCACCCGGGGCGTCCTTTCCCGTGATCACGTACAGCATGTCAGCCTTTCCCTGCTTCCTTGGCTTCGCTCTGGCGCGCGATCCAGATGCCCTGCAGCAGCGCGAAGACCAGCGTCAGCCCGAACAGACCGAACAGCTTGAAATTGACCCACGTGCTCTCGCTGAAATTGAATGCCACGTACAGGTTGAGCGCGCCGCAGACGGCGAAGAAGCCGACCCACATGAGGTTCAGGCGCTTCCAGACGCCGGTGTCCAGTTGCACCTGTTCGCCCATCAGGCGCTGCACGAGCGGCTGTCCACGCCAGAAACTGCTGACCAGGAAAGCCACCGCGAACAGCCAGTCCACGATCGTCGGTTTCCACTTGATGAAGATCGCGTCGTGCACGAGCAGCGTGAGCCCGCCGAACACCAGCACGAGGACCGCCGACGTGAGCAGCATGGGGCTCACCTTGCGGTGGCGAATCCAGCTCACGGCCGTCTGCGCCAGCACGCCGACGATCAGCACGCCCGTGGCGACGTAGATGCCGGCCAGCTTGTACGCGATGAAGAATGCGACGACCGGCAGCAGGTCCAGGAACAGTTGCATGCAGGGATGGGCCGGAGCGGCCGAGTAACGGGGCGCGTATCATACCAAGATGCCCGCGGCGCCCAACGCTCGGCATAATTAGAAAAATGGCATTCCTGATCTCCATCCATCCGGTGAACCCGCAGCCCAGGCTCATCCGCCAGGCCGTCGCCGCCATGCGGGACGGCAGCGTGATCGTCTATCCGACGGACTCCACGTACGCGCTCGGCTGCCTGATCGGCGACAAGGACGCGATGGAGCGCATCCGCCGGATTCGCGACGCGGACAAGAACCACAATTTCACGCTGGTGTGCCGCGACCTGTCCGAGATCGCGAAATACGCCCGGGTCGACAACAGCCAGTACCGGACGCTGCGTGCCTTCACGCCGGGCCCGTACACGTTCCTGCTGGAGGCGACGCGGGAGGTGCCGAAACGCCTGCAGAATCCGAAGCGCCGCACCATCGGCATCCGCGTCCCGGACAACCGCATCGTCGCGCTGCTGCTGGCCGATCTCGGCGAGCCGATCATGAGTTCGAGCCTGCTGCTGCCGGGCGAGACGGAGTCGATGACCGACCCCCACGAGATCAAGGAGCGGCTGGAGCACCAGGTCGATCTCGTGATCGACGGTGGGGCCGGCGGGCTCGAGCCCAGCAGCGTGGTGGACCTGTCGAGCGGGGTGCCGGTGGTCATCCGTTCCGGCAAGGGCGACGTCACCTCGTTCCAGTAGCCACGCGCCTCGCCACGGCTGCGTATAATCGCGCCTTCGCACGGCTGGTCGGCAGGGCTCGGCGGCAAAACGCCACTTGAGCTTTATCGTATAAGCCTATGATTTTATTATTACTAGTATGACGATACGATCGCAGGGGACGCCTTGAGCTCGACAGTTTCCACGTCACGTCGCGTCTTGTCCGGCATGCGCCCCACGGGGAGCCTGCACCTCGGCAACTATCACGGCGCGCTCAAGAACTGGACGGAGCTGCAGTACCAGTACGACTGCTATTTCTTCGTCGCGGACTACCACGCGCTCACGACCGGCTACGACGATACGAGCCACCTCGAGGACTACACGTGGCAGATGGTCATCGACTGGCTGGCCGCCGGGCTGAACCCCGCCGTCGCCACGATCTTCATCCAGTCGCGCGTCCCGGAGCACGCCGAACTCCACCTGCTGCTGTCGATGATCACGCCGCTAGGCTGGCTGGAAAGAGTTCCCACATACAAGGACCAGCAGGAGCAGCTCAAGGAAAAGGACCTCGCCACGTACGGCTTCCTCGGGTACCCGCTGCTGCAGAGCGCGGACATCCTGCTGTACCGGCCGACGTACGTGCCGGTAGGCGAAGACCAGGTTGCGCACGTCGAGATCACGCGCGAGATCGCACGTCGCTTCAATTTCATCTTCGGCCGCGAGCCGGATTTCGAAGTGAAGGCCGAAAAGGCCGTGAAGAACCTCGGGGCCAAGAATGCCGCCCTGTATCGCGACCTGCGCAAGAGCTACCAGGAGAAGGGCGACGAGGAGGCCCTGATCCGGGCCAACGCGCTGCTCGAAGGCAATTCGCGCCTCACCGTGGCCGATCGCGAGCGCCTGGTCGGGTATCTCGAAGGCACGGGCCGCACGATCCTGATCGAGCCGGACGCGCTGCTCACCGCGACTCCCAAGGTCACGGGGCTCGACGGCCGCAAGATGTCGAAGTCGTACGGCAACACCATCGGCCTGCGCGAGGACCCCGATGCGGTCGCCGCCAAGCTCAAGACGATGCAGACCGACCCGGCGCGCGTGCGCCGCACCGACCCGGGCGATCCGGAGAAGTGCCCGGTGTGGGACCTGCACAAGCTCTACTCGCCCGAGCGCACGCAGAGCTGGGTGAAGGAAGGCTGCCGCACGGCGGGCATCGGCTGCATCGAGTGCAAGAAGCCGCTGATCGACAGTGTCGTGGCCGAGATCACCGCGATGCGCCAGCGCGCGCAGGAATACGAGGACAACCCGGACCTCGTGCGCGGCATCATCGACGAAGGTTGCGAGAAGGCCCGCACCGTCGCGGGGCAGACGCTCGACGACGTGAAGCAGGCGATCGGCCTGTCGTACCGCTGAGGAGACGGAGCGCATGACGAAGCCCGACCTGAAGCTCATCGAGGGAGGCCCGCCGCCCGCGCCGCCCGAGGCGCACCTGCCGGAGATTCCGGAACAGGCCGAGATGCCGTTCGCGGTCGTCGAAGGCGAGCCGCTCACGCAGATGCCGCGTGACCTCTACATTCCCCCCGATGCGCTCACGGTGTTCCTCGAGGCGTTCGAAGGCCCGCTCGACCTGCTGCTGTACCTCATCCGCCGGCAGAACCTCGACATCCTCGACATCCCGATCGCCGAGATCACGAAGCAGTACATGACGTACATCGACGTGATGCAGGGGCTGCAGCTCGAGCTGGCGGGCGAATACCTGCTGATGGCCGCGACGCTGGCGGAGATCAAGTCGCGCATGCTGCTGCCGCGCCCGCAGAGCGAGATCGACGAGGAAGCCGATCCGCGCGCGGAACTCGTGCGCCGGTTGCAGGAGTACGAGCGCTTCAAGCGCGCCGCTGTCGACCTCGAAAGCCTGTCGCGTGTCGACCGCGACACGTTCCAGGGCTCGGCCGAGCTGGTCGAGCGCCGCGTCGTGAAACTGCTGCCGAACGTGACGCTGCGCGAGATGCTCGTCTCGCTCAAGGACGTCATGTCGCGCGCCGAGATGTTCGCGCACCACCGCGTGAGCCGCGAGCGGCTCTCCGTGCGCAGCCGCATGTCGGACGTGCTGAGCACCATGCGCTCCCAGTCCTTCGTCGAGTTCGTCCAGCTCTTTCGCCCGGAAGAGGGACGCATGGGCGTCACCGTGACGTTCGTTGCGATCCTCGAGCTGCTGCGCGAGGGGCTGATCGAGATCGTGCAATCCGAACCTTTTGCCCCCATCCACGTCCGGGCGGGCGCGCCGCGGCGCGTCACGCTCGTCGTCGACAATGACCGGCCCGAGGCCGACAACCGGACAGAACCATGAGTGAACATCCCCTCACGCCGACGGTCGAGGCCGTGCTGCTTGCGGCCGGCCGCCCCGTGACCGTCGAACAGATCTGCGACCTCTTCGAGGAGCACCAGCGCCCGCCCGACGATGAGGTGCAGGCGGCGCTCGAAGAGCTTGCGCGCATCTACGAAGACAACGGCCACGGCATCGAAGTGAAGGAAGTCGCAAGCGGCTGGCGCGTGCAGGTTCGGTCGGCCCACGCCGACGTGGTCTCGCGCCTCTGGCAGGAGCGTCCGAGCCGCTATTCGCGGGCGCTGCTCGAGACGCTCTCGCTCATCGCCTATCGCCAGCCGATCACGCGCAGCGAAATCGAGGACATCCGCGGCGTGACCGTCGCCTCCGACGATCATGCGCACGCTGCACGAGCGCAACTGGATCCGCGTCGTCGGCCACCGCGAGGTGCCCGGGCGTCCGGAGCTGCTCGGCACCACGCGCGAGTTCCTCGACTACTTCGGCCTCAAGAGCCTCGACGACCTGCCGACGCTCGCGGAGCTGCAGGACCTCGACGGCATGAAGGACCAGCTCGGCCTGCCGGGCGAGCTCGGCGAAGACCTGGCCGTGGTGGCCGAAGGCACGGTGCTCGAGCGCGAGTCCCTGCCGGCGCCCGTCGAGTCGTCCGCAGAGGACGACGCGGCCGAGGACGACGATGACGATTCCGATTCGGACGACGACGCTCCCGAAGCGCCGATCCTCGTCGCGGGTCCGACCGACACGCAAGAGCGCTGAGGGCTTGAACGCCCTCCGGCCGGTCGCTTGAGCGAACGCCTGCACAAGCTGCTGGCCCAGCATGGGCTCGGCTCGCGTCGCCAGGTCGAGGACTGGATCCGCGAGGGCCGCGTGCTGGTCAATGGACGCGCCGCGGAAATCGGCCAGCAAGTGCAGAGCGGCGACAAGGTGGTCGTCGACGGCCGCGACGTCACGCGGCTGCTGGCGGTCGAGCAGCGCCTGCGAGTCATCGTCTATCACAAGCCGGTGGGCGAGATTCTCCGCCGGCAGGAAGGCGACGACCGCGAAGAAGTCGATGCCCGCCTGCCGCGCCTGCACGGCGGCCGCTGGGTCGCCGTGAACGCGCTCGGCTTCGGCGAGGACGGCCTGCTGGTGCTTACCAACGATGGCACGTTTGCATCCGCCATCGCCCGGCGCGGGCACGAGTTGCCGGTCGAATACCGAGTGCGTGCGTTGAAACCCGAGCTGGAAGGCGAGTGGCCCGAGATCCCGCTGTCGGTCGAGCTCGAGACCGCGCACCGTGAATTTCTCGGCCGTCGAGCCCGCGGACGGCGGGGCTCTGAACATGTGGTTTCGCGTCGCGGCCGAGCGTACGGTGCCGCGCGGCGCGGTGCGTGCGCTGTTCGATGCCGCCGGCCTCAAGGTGAGTCGCATCATGCTCGTGCAGTGGGGGCCGATGAAGCTGCCCCGTGACCTGCCTCGCGGACGTTCGCGCGAGATCGAGGGCGCCGACCTCGATGCGCTCGCCGCACTCGCGGGTCGTGCCGCGAAACCCACGACAGGAAGAAAGCCGGGAGGCTCCCGCGGGCCGCGCCGCGGCGGCGCTAAGCCTGGGCGTCGAACCGGCGGCCGGTAATCGCGCGGCTGTCGGGCCCGAGCAGATACAGGAACGGCGCGAGCACGGCCTCGGGCGCCGCCAGCAACGACGTGTCTTCGCCCGGAAACGCCTTTGCGCGCATGCCCGAGCGAACCTTGCCCGGGTTGACGCTGTTGACGCGGATCCTGCGCTCGGTGTCGAGTTCGTCCGCCAGCACCTGCATCAGGCCTTCCACGGCGAACTTGGACGCCGCATACGCGCCCCAGTACGCGCTCCCGCGCACCGACACGCCGCTGGTCGTGAAGACGATCGACGGGTCTGCCGAGCGCTCGAGCAGCGGCAGCAGCGTCTGCGTCAGGATGAACGGCGCGTTGACGTTGACGTGCATCACCTTGAGCCAGGTGGGTACGTCGTAGTGCTTGATGGGCGAGCGGTCGCCGAGCAGGCCGGCGACGTGCGCCAGCCCGTCGAGCGCGCCCGAATTCCTTGCCCACTGCCTCGGCCATCGCGTCGTAGTGGGTCGCGTCGGCCTTCTCGAAATCGAGTGGCGCGATCGACGGTTGCGGCGCCGCCCGCGGCAACGATCGAGTCGTAGACCGCTTCGAGCTTGCGGACCGAGCGGCCGCTCAGGACGACGCGCGCGCCGTGCGCGGCGCAGGCGCGAGCGAGCGCCGCGCCGATGGCGCCGCCGGCGCCGGTCACCACGATGACCCGGTCCTTCAGCGCAGTCGGCGGCCGGCGCATAACGGCGCACTTCATCGTCGGACAAGGCCATGCGATCTCCGTTTCTGTCGGCGCAACACGCGCGCTCAGGCGTACCGGACGGCCGTGGTCCATGCCGTCCAGAGGCGGGACCAGGGGGGACATCGGCGCGTTCGCTCGAAGCGTGCGACGCGGTCTCAATGCGTTCGAGCAGGCGCCCGTGCAGTGCGGCCAGCACGAGTCCCGGCCGTTGCGTGCTGCGCTCGCTCGTCGAGAGCAGCGCGGGCAGTTCGGCCAGGGCGCGGCCGACACGCGAGCGCCAAGGGTCGAGCGCGCGCCGCAGCGCATCCGGGGTCGCCGATCGCAGATCCGCGGGATCGAGTCCCGCGGCATCGGCGGCGTCCAGCGGCAGGTAGAGGCGACCGCGAGCCACGTCGATCGCGAGGTCGCGCAGCATCTCGCTCTGGCGCACCGCGATGCCCAGTCTTCGGGCGAACTCGCGCTCGGCAGCGCTCAAGGGTCTCGGGCCCGGCCAGCGCCGCGGCGATCATCGTCTGCAGCGCCCCGGCGGCGCGGTAGGCGTACGCCTCGAGTTCCTGCCCGCTGGCGTAGGTCATGCGCGCGAGGTCCAGGTCCGCAGCCGTCAGGGTCTCGTGCAGCAGCGCGGCATCGTGGCTTGCGCAGTCGCGCAGCCCGAGCAGGGCCACGGTGACCGGATGCTGTGCCCTGCCGCCGGCGTAGCGGTCGACTTCGGCTCGCCACCATTGCATGCGCGTGTGGGCGACCTCGTGGCTGGACGAATCCACCGTCTCGCGAATCTCCGCCTCGAAGGCATACAGCGCTTCGAGCAGGGGACGAGCGGGCTTCGGCGCGAAGAGCGTGGAGAAGTAGCGCAGCGATCCGGGAGGCGTGCCGCGGCGCAGTGGATCATCCACGCCGGGCGTGGCTGCGCTACTCACTCGGCGTCTCGTCGTCGCTTTCGAGCAGCGGGCGCGCCAGCTTGTCGATCGGCGAGGTCTCCTCGATTTCCTTGGCCGGCCGCAAACCCAGTTCGGTGAACTTGCGCGCGCCCGGCAGCACCTGGCGTTCGAGCGAGCCGACCGCGCTGTTGTAGGCGTCGACGCTCTGGCCGAGCGTGCGTCCCACCTTGGCGAGATGCGACGTAAACGTGGCGAGGCGCTTGTAGATCTCTTCGCCCAGTTCCTGGATGCGCGCGGCATTGTCGGCGAGCGCGTTCTGCCGCCAGCCGTAGCCCACCGCCTTGAGCAGCGCCACGAAGCTCGTCGGCGTCGCGATGATCACGTGCTGGCGGATCGCATCCTCCAGCAGGTTCGGAATCTCGCCGACCGCCGCGCTCAGGAACTGGTCGCCCGGAATGAACAGCACGACGAAGTCGGGGCTGTGCTCGAACTGCGACCAGTACGCCTTCTGCGGCCAGCTGGCGCACGCGCTCCTGCACGGCCAGGGCATGCCGGCGGATGGCGGCGGCTCGATCCTCGTCGGTCGTCGCTTCGGCGGCCGACAGGTACGCGTCGAGCGGCGTCTTCACGTCCACCACGAGTTGCCGCCCGTCCGGCATGTTGACGATCATGTCGGGGCGCAGGTTGCCGTCCTCGCCCGGCACGTGCACCTGCTCGACGAAATCGCAGTGCTCGACCATGCCCGCGAGTTCGGCGAGACGCTTCAGCGTCATCTCGCCCCACTGGCCGCGCACTTCCGGCCGGCGCAACGCCGTGACCAGGTTGCGCGTCTCGCGCTGCAGCGCGACCTGGCCGAGCGTGACACCTTCGAGCGAGTTCCTGAGCGCCCCGAACGTCTCGGCACGCTCCTTCTCGATGCGCGCGATCTGCTCGTGCGTCTTCTGCAACGCCTCGCGCACGGGCGCCAGCATGGTCTCGACCGACTTCTCGCGCTCCGTGAGGTTGCGCAACGCCACTTCCTGCTGCTGCCCGAGCGTCTGCCGCGCGAGCTGCAGGAACGCTTCGCTGTTGCCGCGCAGCGCCTCGCCGGCGACGGTGTCGAAGCCGGAGCGCAGCTTCTGCATGGCCAGTTCCAGCGCCTGGTCGCGTTCCAGGACGATTTCCTCCGCCGACTTCAGTTCCGCGCGAGTCGTGGCGATTTCGATCTCGAGGGCGTGCGTGCGTCGCCGTCCGATCAGCCAGCCGATGGCGAGCGCGACCACCGGCAGCAGGACCAGCAGGATCACGGCCTCGGTCGAGAGCGTGTTCACGTGCGGGCCTCGGCAATGTCCATCCACGCCAGCAGTTGCCCCGGGTGATCGATGATGCCGGTGGCGTTCCATTGCTCCGGCGCGTCGTCGTCGCTGATGTATCCGTAGGCGGCGATCACCGTGCGCATGCCGGCGGCACGTCCCGCCTGGATGTCTCGCTCGGCATCGCCCACGTACACGCAGTGCTCCGGAGCCACGCGGATCAGGTCCGCGGCATGCAGCAAGGGCAGGGGATGCGGCTTGCGCTCGCCGCACGGTATCGCCGCTGACGACGCAGCCCGCCCGCTCGAACAACCCCAGGGCCGTCATCAGCGGATCCGTCAGCCAGCCGGGCTTGTTGGTGACCACGCCCCACGGCAACTCGCGGCGCTCGAGTTCGTCGAGCACCTCGAGCAGGCCCGGGAAGGGCTGCGTGTGCTCCGCGAGGTGGTGCGAATACAGTTCGAGGAACCGCAGCCGCAGGCGTTCGAATTCCTCGCCTTCCGCTGCCGGGAACCCGAGCTTCACCAGCCGGACGGCCCCGTGCGAGACGACGGGACGGATCGCCGACTGTGGCAACGGCTCGCGTCCTTCCTCGGCGAGCAGGCGATTGAGCGCGCCGCCCATGTCGGGCGCCGTGTCGAGCAGCGTGCCGTCGAGATCGAGCAGCAGGGCGGTGGATCGCGTCATGCCGAAGGGTCCGCAGGCCGCCGCAGGTGCATCAGGTAGTTCACGCTGGCGTCGGACTTCAGCGCGGCCTGGTGCGAGAACGGATCGTAGTCGAGCCCGCGGATGTCGACCACCGTGAGGCCGGCAGCTTTCGCCCAGGCCGACAACTCGGACGGCCGGATGAACTTCTCGTACGTGTGGGTGCCGCGGGGCAGCAATCGCAGCACGTACTCCGCGCCGACGATGGCGAGCGCATACGCGCGCGGCGTGCGATTGATGGTGGAGAGGAACACGTGTCCGCCCGGCCGCACCATCTGCGCGAGCGCTGCCACGATTGCGGAGGGATCCGGCACGTGCTCCAGCATTTCCATGCAGGTCACGACGTCGTAGGCCGCCGCATGCGATGCGAGATGGTCCTCCGCCGACTCGAGGCGATACTCGAGCTTCGCGCCGGTCTCGAGCGCGTGCAGCCGCGCCACCTCGAGCAGGTCGCTGGCCAGGTCGAGCCCGACCACCCTGGCGCCCTTGCGCGCCATGGCTTCGGCCAGCAGGCCGCCGCCGCAGCCGACATCGAGCACGTCGCGCCCGGCCAGGCCGGCGGCACGCTCGACGTAGTCGAGCCGCACCGGATTGAGGTCGTGCAGCGGACGCATCTCGCCCTGCGGGTCCCACCAGCGGCTGGCGGCGGACTGGAACCGCGCGATCTCGGCGGGATCGACGTTAGCCATTGCGATCCATCTCCTCGGCGCCGCCGCCGGATTCCATGCGGGCTCGCCATGCTTCCGCGCGGTCGAGCGCGGATTGTTCATCGAGATACCGGAGCGTGCCGTCGGCGAGTATGTGCCGTCCGGCGACCCAGGTGTCGGTCACCTGGTTCGAGTTCGCGGAATACACGAGGGCGGTGGCGACGTCGTGCACCGGCCAGCTGCGCGTGCGGCGCAGGTCGATGCAGCAGAGGTCCGCCCATTTGCCGGGCACGAGGCTGCCGATGGTCTCGCCGAGGCCGAGGGCCCGCGCGCCTTCGAGCGTGGCCATGCGCAGCAGGTCCGACGCGATCACCGTGCCCGGCGTGCCGCCGACGCCCGACGCCAGCAGTCCGGCGGTGCGCGCCTCGCCCAGCAGGTCGAGGTCGTTGTTCGAAGCGGCACCGTCCGTGCCGAGCGCCACGCGCACGCCGCGGCCGAGCAATTCGCCGAGCGGAGCCACGCCGTTGCCGAGCTTCAGGTTCGATTCCGGGCAGTGCACGACGGCGGCTCCCGCATTGGCGAGTGTCTCGATGTCCGCCGCGTCGACCTGGGTCATGTGCACCGCGACCAGCAGCGGGCTGGCGAGACCGAGCCCCGCGAGCCGCGCGAGCGGCCGCATGCCGTTGCGTGCGAGGCTCTGCTCGATCTCCCAGCGCGTCTCGTGCAGGTGGATCGACACGGGAATCTCGAGTTCGTCGGCGAGGCGGCGCACGCGCATCAGCGTCGCGTCGCTCACGGAGTAGGGCGCGTGCGGCGCGAAGTGCGCGGTGATGAGCGGGTCGCCCTTGTACTCGTCGCGCAGGCTCATGCCCTTGTCGATGTATTCGTCCGCGGTGGCGGCCCAGCGCGTCTCGGCGTCGGTGACGACGAGGCCGACGCAGGCGCGCATGTGCACCTCGGCCGCGGTGCGCGCCACGACGTCCGGCCACAGGTGCATGTCCGCGAAGCAGGTCGTGCCGCCGCGCAGCATCTCGGCGATCGCGAGTTCGGTGCCGTCGCGCACGTATTCCGGGTCGACCCAGCGCCGCTCGATGGGCCAGATGGTGTCCTTGAGCCAGGGGCCGAGGCTCTGGTTTTCCGCAAGTCCGCGCAGCAGGGACATCGCCGCGTGGGTGTGCGCGTTGACGAGGCCGGGCAGCAGCGCGTGCGTCGGCCGGCGCACGATTTCGGCGGCATCGAAGCGCCGCAGCGCTTCCGCCTCCGGCAGCACGGCGACGATCCGCCCGCTGCGAATTGCCACGGCGTGGTCGTCGAGCGCGTGCCCGGTGGGTTCCACGGGCAGCACCCATCGTGCACAAACGAGCGTGTCGACAGGCTCCATGCGGACCATCGCGAGGGGAGGAGGCCGCAGTATACCGGCGACGGGGTGCGGGACGGCAGAAACAGTGCCGCCCGGGGAGGGTTGGAAGACCTTCCTGTGGTATCATTTCGGATCTTTTTAAGCCGGTCCCGAGACGGCTCCAACACCCTTCAAGATCCACGCATTCCATGGCCGAAATCGCCCGCGAACTCCTCCACGTCAACCTCGAAGACGAGATGCGCCAGTCCTACCTCGATTACGCCATGAGCGTGATCGTCGGACGCGCGCTGCCGGACGTGCGCGACGGCCTGAAGCCCGTGCACCGCCGCGTCCTCTACGCGATGCGCGAGCTCGGCAACGACTGGAACAAGTCCTACAAGAAGTCCGCCCGCGTCGTCGGCGACGTCATCGGCAAGTACCACCCGCACGGCGACACGGCCGTGTACGACACCATCGTGCGCATGGCGCAGCCGTTCTCGATGCGCTACCTGCTGGTCGACGGCCAGGGCAACTTCGGCTCCGTGGACGGCGACGCCCCGGCGGCGATGCGTTACACGGAAGTGCGCATGTCGCGCATGGCCGGCGAGCTGCTGGCCGACATCGACAAGGAAACGGTCGACTTCGTCCCGAACTACGACGAGTCCGAGACCGAGCCTTCGGTGCTGCCGACCCGCGTCCCGAACCTGCTGATCAACGGCTCCTCGGGCATCGCGGTCGGCATGGCGACCAACATCCCGCCGCACAACCTCACCGAGGTCGTGAACGCCTGCGTCGCGGTCATCGACAACCCGGCCATCACGATTCCCGAGCTGATGGAGTTCGTGCCGGGCCCGGACTTCCCGACGGCCGGCATCATCAACGGCGCGCGCGAGATCTACAACGCGTACACCACGGGTCGCGGCCGCGTCCAGGTCCGCGCCCTGGCCACGATCGAGGAGATCGACGACAACGGCCGCGAGGCCATCATCGTCACCGAGCTGCCGTACCAGGTGAACAAGGCGCGCCTCATCGAGCGCATCGCCGAGCTGGTGCGGGGCAAGCTGATCGAGGGCATCTCCGAGCTGCGCGACGAGTCCGACAAGGACGGCATGCGCGTGGTCATCGAACTGAAGCGCGGCGAGAACTCGGAGATCGTCCTCAACAACCTGTACAAGCAGACGCCGATGGAGTCGGTGTTCGGCGTGAACATGGTCGCGCTGATCGACGGCCAGCCGAAGCTGCTCAACCTCAAGGATTTCATCGACGCGTTCCTGCGTCATCGCCGCGAGATCGTCACGCGGCGCACCGTGTTCGACCTGCGCAAGGCCCGCGAACGCGCCCACATCCTCGAAGGCCTCGCCGTCGCGCTGGCCAACATCGACGAGATGATCGCGCTGATCAAGGCGTCGCCGGCGCCGGCCGAAGCGAAGGTCGGCCTGATGGCTCGCGCGCTGGCGCGGCGGCGCGGTGCCCGAGATGCTGGCGCGTGCCGGCGCAGTGGCGGCGCGCCCGGAAGGGCTCGATGCGGCGCTCGGCCTGCACGGCGTCGAATACCGGCTGTCCGAAGCGCAGGCCCAGGCGATCCTCGACCTGCGGCTGCACCGCCTCACGGGCCTCGAGCAGGACAAGATCCTCGCCGAGTACGCCGAACTGCTGAAGGTCGTCGCCGATCTCAGCGACATCCTCGCGCGCCCGGAGCGCCTGCTGCAGGTGATCCGCGACGAGCTGCTGCAGATCCGCGACCAGTACGGCGACGCGCGCCGCACGCGCATCGAGCACGACGAATCCGACCTCACGATCGAAGACCTGATCACGCCGCAGGACGTCGTGGTCACGCTGTCGCACGGCGGCTACGCCAAGGCGCAGCCGGTCAGCGAGTACCGCGCGCAGGGCCGCGGCGGGCGCGGCAAGTCGGCCACCACGATGAAGGACGAGGATTTCGTCGAGAAGCTGTTCATCGCCAACACGCACGACACGCTGCTCTGCTTCTCGAACCGCGGGCAGCTCTACTGGCTCAAGGTCTACAAGCTGCCGCAGGCGGGCCGCGGCTCGCGCGGCAAGCCCATCGTCAACCTGCTGCCGCTCGACGACGGCGAGCGCATCACGGCGATGCTGCCCATCCGCGAGTTCGAGGAAGGCCGCTACATTTTCATGGCCACCGGCGAACGGCACCGTCAAGAAGACGTCGCTCGCCGCGTTCTCGCGCCCGCGCACGGCGGGCATCATCGCCGTCGACCTCGAGGAGGGCGACAAGCTGGTGGGCGTGTCGCTCACCGACGGCTTCCGCGACGTCATGCTGTGCACGACCGAGGGCAAGGCCATCCGCTTCGCCGAGGACGACGTGCGCCCGATGGGCCGCAACGCCTCGGGTGTGCGCGGCATCAAGATGCCGGAAGGCGAGCAGGTCATTTCGCTGATCATCCCCGACCCGCAGGGCCTCGTGCTGATCGCGTCCGAGAACGGCTTCGGCAAGCTCACGTCCGTCGACGAGTTCCCGGTCCACGGCCGCGGCGGCCAGGGCGTGATCGCGATGCAGACCACCGAGCGCAACGGCCAGCTGGTCGCGGCCGCGCAGGTGGCCACCACCGACGAACTCATGCTGATGAGCTCGAACGGCACGCTGGTGCGCACCCGGGCGAGCGACATCTCGGTGCTCGGGCGCAACACCCAGGGCGTGCGTCTGATTCGCCTCGACGAGGGCGAGCGCCTGATCGGCGTCGAACCGGTCGAGCCGGAGAACGGCGACGAAGACGAGTCGTCCCCGGACGCGCCTGTGGACGGCGCCTCGGGCGAGGCTGCGGCGGGCGACGGGGCGGCACCGATCCATGACGGGGCCGCCCATCCGGGCGGCATGAGTACATTCCCGGCAGGCCGGCCCCGGCAACCGCGGCTTGGCGCCTGCTACACTCCGCTGCAATGCAACAAGGCCTCGCAACGGAGATCTGCCGTCCATGACCCGCGTCTTCAATTTCAGCGCCGGACCGGCGGCCCTGCCGCAGGAAGTCCTCGAGCAACTGCGCGACGAGATGGTCGACTGGCACGGGCAGGGCATGTCCGTGATGGAGATGAGCCATCGCGGCAAGGTGTTCGTCGGCATCGCGCAGCAGGCGGAGGCCGACCTGCGTGAGCTGCTTGCCATCCCGTCGAACTACAAGGTGCTGTTCCTGCAGGGCGGCGCCACGGCGCAGTTCGCGGCCATCCCGCTGAACCTCACGGCCCCGGGCGCCGTTGCGGATTACGTGAACACCGGCGCGTGGTCGAAGAAGGCCATCGGCGAGGCGAAGAAGTACTGCAAGGTGAACGTCGCGGCCGATGCGGGCGGCGCCTACACGAGCGTGCCGGCCCAGTCGCAGTGGAAGCTCACCCCGGGCGCTGCGTACGTGCACTACACGCCGAACGAGACCATCGGCGGCGTCGAGTTCCCCTTCATTCCCGAGACCGGCAGCGTGCCCCTGGTGGCCGACCTGTCATCGACGATCCTTTCGCGTCCTCTCGACGTCAGCCGTTTCGGCGTGATCTACGCCGGCGCGCAGAAGAACATCGGCCCGGCGGGTCTCGTGGTCGTGATCGTGCGCGAGGACCTGCTCGGCAAGGCCCGCCCCGAGGTGCCGACCGTGTTCGACTGGAACGCGATGGCGGCGGACGGCTCGATGCTGAACACGCCCGCGACGTACTCGTGGTACGTGGCCGGTCTGGTGTTCCAGTGGATCAAGCGACAGGGTGGCCTCGCGGCGATGGAAAAGCTCAATCGCGCCAAGGCGCAGATGCTGTACGGCGCCATCGACACGTCGGGCTACTACAGCAATCCGGTGGAGAAGAGCGCCCGCTCCTGGATGAACGTGCCGTTCACGCTGCCGAACGCCGAACTCGACAAGCCGTTCCTCGAGGGCGCGAAGAAGGCTGGCCTCGTCACGCTCGAAGGCCACCGCTCGGTCGGCGGCATGCGCGCGAGCATCTACAACGCCATGCCGCTCGCGGGCGTGGAAGCGCTCGTGCAGTACATGGCCGAGTTCCAGCGCACCCATAAGTAGGGGACATTCTCGGTTTTCTGGAAATAGGGGACATTCTCCGTTTCCTGCAAAACAGTGAATGTCCCCTATTTCCAGAAAACCGAGAATGTCCCCTATTTTTGCAATCACATGCCATTCAAGATCCTGACGCTGAACAACATCTCCGTGCGCGGGCTCGAGCGCCTGCCGCGGGACCGCTACGAAGTCGCCTCGGAGATCGGCCACCCGGACGCGATCCTCGTGCGTTCCGCGGACGTGCATGCCATCGAGATCCCGCCGAGCGTGCTCGCCGTCGCGCGGGCCGGGGCGGGCACCAACAACATCCCGGTCGCCAAGCTGAGCAAGCGCGGCATCCCGGTGTTCAACGCGCCGGGCGCGAACGCAAACGCGGTGAAGGAGCTCGTGCTGTCCGGCCTGTTCCTCGCCGCGCGCAACATCTGCCAGGCTTGGGGCTACGTGCGCGACCTCGAGGGCGACGACCACGCCATCGAGGAAGCGGTGGAGAAGGGCAAGAAGAAGTTCGTCGGCTACGAGCTGCCCGGGCGCACGCTCGGCGTGGTCGGGCTCGGCGCGATCGGCGTCGAGGTCGCGAATGCGGCGCTGGGCCTCAGGATGAAAGCGCTCGGCTACGACCCGCAGATCACGGTGCAGCGCGCATGGCAGTTGTCGTCGGGCGTCGAGCAGGCGCTCAGCCTCGACGACCTCTTCGCCCGCTCCGACATGGTCACGGTGCACGTGCCGCTCAACGACGCAACGCGCAGCCTCGTCAACGAGGCGCGCATCCGGCTGATGCCGAAGGGCGCCGTGATCCTCAATTTCTCGCGGGCGCAGATCGTGGACGAGCCGGCGGTGCTCGCCGCGCTCGACAACGGCCAGCTCTCCGCCTACATCTGCGATTTCCCCACCCGCGCCGGCAAGAACCACCCGAAAGTGGTGGCGCTGCCGCACCTCGGCGCCTCGACCGGCGAGGCGGAGGAGAACTGCGCGGTGATGGTGGCCGACACGCTGCGCGATTACCTGGAGCACGGCAACGTCCGCAACGCCGTCAACTTCCCGGAGGCGGTGATGCCGCGCGTGGGCGGCAATCGCGTCGCCATCGCCAACGAGAACGTGCCGAACATGGTCGGCCAGATCTCCACCTGCCTCGCGGCCGCGGGCTCAACATCGCCGACCTGCTCAACAAGTCGCGCGGCGACCTCGCCTACACGATCATCGATCGTCGACGCGCCGCTCGACCCGGCGGTGCTGGCGCAGTTGCGCGCCATTCCCGGCGTGCTGTCGGCCCGGCTGGTCTGACGGCCATGGCGAAGAAGACATCGACTCCGAAGAAGACCCGACGGGCCGCCAAGCCCACCGCCCAGGCCCCGACCCCGGCGAAGCCGGCGCTCGAGCAGATCCGCGAGCGGATCGACAAGGTCGACAGCGAACTGCACGCGCTGATCAACGAGCGGGCAAAGCTCGCCCAGCAGGTCGGCATCTCGAAGCACGCGTCGGGCCAGACGGTCGATTTCTATCGCCCGGAGCGCGAGGCCCAGGTGCTGCGCCGCGCGCTCGAGCGCAATCGCAAGGAGCGCGGCCCGCTGCGGGACGAGGAGATCGCGCGGCTCTTCCGCGAGATCATGTCCGCCTGCCTCGCGCAGCAGAATCCGCTCAAGGTCGGGTTCCTCGGCCCGGAAGGCACGTTCACGCAGCAGGCGGTGCTGAAGCACTTCGGCCACTCGGTGCGCGCGCTGCCGCTCAATTCGGTCGAGGAGGTCTTCCACGAGGTCGAGTCCGCCGCCGCCGATTTCGGCGTGGTGCCGATCGAGAATTCGACCGAAGGCACCGTCAACAACACGCTCGACATGTTCCTCACCTCGCCGCTCAAGATCTGCAGCGAGGTCGAGCTGCGCATCCACCAGAACCTGATGGGCGCGATGAAGTCGCTCGACGAGATCAAGCGCGTCTGCGGGCATCCGCAGTCGCTCGCGCAGTGCCGCGGCTGGCTGCAGGAACACCTGCCCGACGGTCGAGCGCGTGCCCGTCGGCAGCAACGCCGAAGGCGCGCGACGCGCGCGCGACGAGGACGGCACCGCGGCCATCGCCGGTGCGGCGGCAGCGGAGGTCTACGGCCTCAACCTGCTCGTGCCGCGAGATCGAGGACCGCCCGGACAACACCACGCGTTTCCTGGTGATCGGCCGCAAGTCCGCCGCGCCGAGCGAGCGACGACAAGACGACCCTGATGATCTCGGCCTCGCACACCGACGCGCCCGGCGCGCTGTTCCGGCTGCTCGAGCCTTTCGCGAAGGCCGGCATCAGCCTGACGCGCATCGAGTCGCGCCCTTCGCGTCGCAAGAAGTGGGACTACGTGTTCTTCGTCGACCTCGACGGCCACGCCGAGCAGGAGCCGCTCGCGTCCGCGCTGGCGGACGCTCAAGACCAAGGCGTCGCTCTGCAAGGTCGTGGGCTCGTACCCGAAGGCGATTCTCTGACCATGGGCTCGTATCGAGTCGCGCCCGCCGAGCGCATCGCCGGCGAGGTCACGATCCCGGGCGACAAGTCCATTTCCCACCGCGCGGTGATGTTCGGCGCGATCGCGTCCGGCACGACCCGGATCCGGGGCTTCCTCGAAGGCGAGGATTGCCTCGCCACCATGCGTGCGGTGCGACAACTCGGCGTCGAGGTCGAGCGGCCGGGGGCGGGCGAAGTCGTCGTGCGAGGGGTCGGCCTGCGCGGCTTGAAAGCGCCGGCGGGCGACGCTCGACATGGGTAACGCCGGCACCGCGATGCGCCTGTTCATGGGGCTGCTGTCCGCGCAACCGTTCGACTCGGTGCTGATCGGCGACGAGTCGCTGATGCGCCGGCCGATGGAGCGCGCGGCGAAGCCGCTGCGTGAAATGGGCGCGCGCATCGAGACGGTCGAAGGCAAGCCGCCGGTGCGGATTACGGGCGGCTCGCCGCTGCACGGCATCCGCTACGCCATGCCCGTGGCCAGCGCGCAGGTGAAGTCGGCCGTGCTGCTGGCGGGCCTCTACGCCGACGGCGAGACCTCCGTCGAAGAGCCGGCCGTCACGCGCGATCACACGGAACGCATGCTGCAGGGCTTCGGCTGCGAGGTGAGGGCGCGTGGAGGCGTGGCGACGGTCAAGCCGCCGCGCGAGTTGCACGCCGCCGACATCACCGTGCCGGGCGATTTCTCCTCCGCCGCGTTCTTCATCGTCGCCGCGTGCATCGGTGCGCGCGAACCGTTCACCATTCGCGGCGTCGGTGTCAATCCGACGCGCACGGGCCTGCTCGAGATGCTCGCGCTGATGGGCGCCGACCTGCGCCTCATCAACCATCGCACCTGCGGCGCCGAGCCGGTGGCCGACATCGAAGTGCGCCCGGCGAAGTTGCGCGGTGCCCGCATTCCGGAGCGCCTCGTGCCGCTCGCGATCGACGAGTTCCCGGCGCTCTTCGTGGCGGCGGCCTGTGCCGAGGGCGAGACGCTGGTCACCGGCGCCGAGGAGTTGCGGGTCAAGGAGAGCGACCGCATCGCAGCCATGGCGCGCGGGCTCGACGCCCTCGGCGTGCGCAACGAAGTGCTGAAGGACGGACTGCGCATCGAAGGCGGACGCATCGGCGGCGGAAGCATCGACAGCCGCGGCGATCACCGCGTGGCCATGTCGTTCGCGGTCGCGAGCCTGCAAGGCCGAGGCGCCGATCGAGATCCTCGACGTGGCCAACGTCGCCACCTCGTTTCCCGGGTTCGCGCAGCTCGCGAACTCTGTCGGCCTGAAGATCGAGGAGCGCGCCTGAGGCGCGGTGCCAGCATGAGCGTTCCGATCATTACCATCGACGGCCCGAGTGGATCCGGCAAGGGCACCGTGGCGCGCCTGGTGGCCCAGCGGCTGCACTGGAACCTGCTGGACAGCGGGGCCCTGTACCGGCTGGTGGCCCTCGGCGGGCTGGTCCCTGGGGCCTGCCCCGCCAGGATGAAGCTGCCCATGCCCGGGTCGCCCGGGAACTCGACGCGCGCTTCGAAGTGGACGAGCAGGGCGAGGAACGGGTGCTCCTCGACGGCGTCAACGTGACCCGCTGGTTGCGCACCGAGGAGACCGGGGCAGGGGCCTCCCGGGTCGCCGCGATGCCGGCCGTCCGGACGGCCCTGATGGAGCGCCAGCACGCGTTTGCCGCGCCCCCGGGCCTGGTGGCCGACGGGCGGGACATGGGAACCGTGGTTTTTCCGGCTGCGCCGGTCAAAGTCTTCCTCACCGCCAGCCCCGAGGAAAGGGCGCTCAGGCGCTATAAGCAGTTGAAGGAAAAGGGACTTACTGTTAATCTCGCCGACCTTTCGCAAGAGATAATCGAGCGGGATCGACGCGATTCCAGCCGCCCTGTGGCGCCCCTGCGCCCGGCGGAGGACGCGGTCGTCATCGACTCGACGGGGCTTTCGGTCGGTCAGGTCGTGGACAGGGTCCTCGAACTCGTCGTCAGCCGCATCTAAGCGACCCTTTACGGGGGGCGCCGGGCCGCTTCTAGTGGCGCGGGGCCCTTTTCGAGCAGGCGCCAGGCAGGAAGCCGGGCGCATTTTTCAACAACCCCTGGCGGGCGGGATGCGCGCAAGGCAGTGAGTTCGAAGGAATACGGTTACCCACCATGACTGAGAGTTTTGCCCAACTGTTCGAAGAGAGCCTGGCGAGTCAGCGCATTCGCCCGGGCCAGATCCTTACCGGCCGCGTGATCGAAGTCGGCAGCGACAAGGTCGTCGTGAGCGCCGGCCTCAAGTCCGAGGCCGTGATCGACATCAACCAGTTCAAGAACGAACGCGGTGAAGTCGAAGTCAAGGTCGGCGACGACGTCGAGGTCGCCCTCGACAGCGTCGAAGACGGCTCCGGTGAAACGCGCCTCTCGCGCGAGAAGGCCAAGCGGGCCCGCACCTGGGAGCGCCTCGAGACCGCGTTCGAGAAGAGCGAAGTGGTCACGGGCCTCATCAACGGCCGCGTCAAGGGCGGTTTCACCGTCGAGATCGACTTCGTGCGCGCGTTCCTCCCCGGTTCGCTCGTGGATGTGCGCCCCGTGCGCGATCCGAGCTACCTCGAAGGCAAGACGCTCGAGTTCAAGATCATCAAGCTCGACCAGAAGCGCAACAACGTCGTCGTGTCGCGCCGCGCGGTCGTGGAGCAGGAATACAGCGCCGAGCGCAGCGAGCTGCTCGACAAGCTGCAGGAAGGCGCCGCGGTCAAGGGCGTGGTCAAGAACCTCACCGATTACGGCGCGTTCGTCGACCTCGGCGGCATCGACGGCCTGCTGCACATCACGGACATGGCGTGGAAGCGCGTCAAGCACCCGTCGGAAGTCGTCAACGTCGGCGACGAGATCGAAGTGCGCATCCTCAAGTTCGACCGCGAGCGCCAGCGCGTCAGCCTCGGCCTGAAGCAGCTCGGCTCGGATCCGTGGCAGAACATCGCACGCCGTTACCCGGCCGGCACGCGCCTGTTCGGCAAGGTCACGAACATCGCCGACTACGGCTGCTTCGTGGAGATCGAAGAGGGCGTCGAAGGCCTCGTGCACGTCTCCGAGATGGACTGGACGAACAAGAACGTCAATCCGTCGAAGGTCGTGAACATCGGCGAAGAAGTCGAAGTGATGGTGCTCGACATCGACGAGGAGCGCCGCCGCATCTCGCTCGGCGTCAAGCAGTGCAAGCCGAACCCGTGGCGTGAGTTCGCGGACAACTACAACCGCGGCGACAAGGTCAACGGGCAGATCCGCTCGATCACCGACTTCGGCCTGTTCATCGGCCTGCCGGGCGGCATCGACGGCCTCGTGCACCTGTCGGACCTGTCCTGGGACGTCGCCGGCGAGGAAGCCGTGCGCCAGTACCAGAAGGGCCAGACGGTCGAGGCAGTCGTCGTCGCGATCGACCCGGAGCGCGAGCGCATCTCGCTCAGCGTCAAGCAGCTGGCGAAGGATCCGTTCTCGTCCTGGATCGCCGAGCACCCGAAGGGCAGCATCGTGCGCGGCCTCGTGCGCGAAGTGGATGCCAAGGGCGCCATCGTCGACCTCGGCGGCGGCATCGACGGCTACCTGCGCGCGTCCGAACTGGCGCGTGACCGCGTCGAGGACGCCCGTGCGTTCCTCAAGGTCGGCGACGAAGTGGAGGCCAAGTTCACGGCCGTGGATCGCAAGGTCCGCACCGTGGCCCTCTCGATCAAGGCCAAGGACATGGCGGAAGAGCAGGAAGCGATGCAGAGCTATCGCTCCGACTCGACCACCGGCACCAGCCTCGGCGACCTGCTCAAGGAGCAGATCTCGGGTTCGGACAGCTGATCACGCAGGCCCGCGGCGGGTGAACCTCGCCGCGGGCCTCGCGCAAGAATAGAACGGACAGGGTTGCCGGGGAGTGCCAGAAGTGGACGGCGAGCGCAGCATGACGAAGTCTGAGCTCATCGAGCTCATTGCCGCGAAGCAGAGCCACCTGCCGGCCAAGGACGTCGAACTCGCGGTCAAGCAGATCCTCGAAATCATGAGCGACGCGCTCGCCCAGGGGCAGCGCATCGAGATCCGCGGCTTCGGCAGCTTCAGCCTGCACTTCCGCCCGCCGCGGCAGGGCCGCAATCCGAAGACCGGCGAGACCGTGGCGCTGGCCGGCAAGTACGTGCCGCACTTCAAGCCGGGCAAGGACCTTCGCGAACGGGTGAACGAACCCGAAGGCGATCACCCGTCCGGCGAGTCCGCGTCCGCGCTCGACTGAGCCGTGCCCGATCGGGCCGGTGCTAGACTCCCGATAGCCTCAACTCCGGAGCCCATCCGATGCTGCGACGCGTGGCGCTTGGTTCTGCCGTCGCGTTGATCCTCCTCGCGGCCATCCTGTTCACCGCGCTCAACCAGCAGCGCTTCGAGGTGGACATGGCGTTCTTCAAGTTCAACGTCTCGTCCGGGCTCGCCCTGATCGTCGCGTTCGCCGCCGGCCTGCTCGCGGGCGCCTGGTGGCGCTCGAACTGGATCGCGCGCCTGCTGGCCGAACGCGGCCGGTTGCGCAACGCCTTGCGCCTCGCCGAGGCGCGCAGGCCCGGCGGGGCCGCCGCGGGCGAGGAGCCGCCGGTCCATGCTGAGTGACCTGGGCTCGGGCTTCTGGCTGACGCTGGTCGGCACGCTGGCGCTGGGCTGGGCGCTGACAGCGGGTCGCGCTGCGCTGCGCCGGCGCAGGCGTGCCAAGCGGCGCGAGCGCTACCTCGAGGGCGTGCGTTACCTGCTCGACGAGGAATCCGATCGCGCCCTCGAGGTGTTCCTCGGGCTCGCCGAACTCGACGACAGCACGGTCGACACGCACTTCGCGCTCGGCAGCCTGTACCGGCGCCGCGGCGAGGTCGAGCGCGCCATCAAGGTGCACCAGCACATCGTCGATCGCACCGGCCTCGACGAGCGCCACCGCGAAACGGCGCGCGCGGAACTCGCGAAGGACTTCTTCCGCGCCGGGCTGTTCGATCGCGCCGAGACGATCTTCCACGAGATGGCGGACAGCGGGAAGGAACCGGCCGTCGCGCTGACGCACCTCGTGCGTATCTACGAGATCCAGCACGACTGGAAGCAGGCCGCCGCCGCGCACCGCAGGCTGAGCGAAGTCGGTGCGCCGGAGCAGCCTGCGGCCATCGCGCATTACTACTGCGAGATGGCCGAGGAGGCGATGCTCGAGCGCGATTACGCGACGGCGCGCGCGCACCTCGAGACCGCCGAGCGGGAGCAGCCCGACTTCAGCCGCAGCGCCATCCTGCGCGGCGACCTCGCACTGACCGAAGGCGATCCGCAGCTCGCGATCTCGCTGTACCGGCGGGTCGTGCAGAAGGATTTCCACCTGCTCGCGGTCGTGTTGCCGAAGCTGGCGGAGGCCGCGCGCCGTTCCGGCGACGGGCAAGCCTTCGACGCCGCCATCGAGGCGCTGATCGAGCAGGGCGCCGGCAGCAAGTCGGAGATCGCCTACGCGGCGATCGTGAGCGGCTATTTCGACGACCCGCTGATCCTTGAATGCGTGCGTGACATGCTCACGAGCGACAGCGACCTGCGCGATCTCGCCGCGGCATTCCTGCCCGAGGGCACGGCCGACCTGTCCGTGGACAGGGTCCGCGCGATTGCATCGGCGCTGCGCAACGTCGTCGTACGCCACGCGCGCTATCGCTGCCGCGTCTGCGGCATCGACAGTTCTTCGTTCCTCTGGCACTGCCCGGGTTGCCATTCGTGGGACACGTCGCGAGCGATCGCCGCGCTCGAGTTCCTGCCGCGTGCCGCGCGTCCGCGTTCGCCCGGACGCCTGACCCGAATCTGCGCGAAGCCGCGAGAAACACCCCGCGCCGACGCCACTGGCTGGCGCTAAGTTCGCCTCGTGACCGCCGCCGAATCCGGCGCGGCACGGCACAGCCAAGGAGGCGAATCATGAAGTACAGGGAAACCCGAGCGCTCGTCCGTGGGCTCATCGTCAGCCTGATTCCGGGGGCCGTGGCGCTCGCCGGGCCGGTCAACGTGAACACGGCGGACGTCTCGACCATCGCGAAGGAACTCGACGGCATCGGCAAGGCCAAGGCGCAGGCCATCGTCGACTACCGGCAGAAGAACGGGCCGTACCGCGCCCCCGAGGACCTGCTGAAGGTCGAGGGCATCGGCCAGAAGGTGCTCGACCAGAATCGCGGCAACATCCGGCTCGACAAGGCCGCTCCGGCCCCGGCCGCGGGCCAGCCCGCCAAGAAGCCCGCGAAGAAGGGCTGAGTCCTGGTCTTAACCTCTCCCGCTTGCGGGGATTCACCTCTCCCGCTTGCGGAGAGGTCGGCCGTCAGGCCGGGTGAGGGTTCCGAAAATGCCCTCACCCCTCGCATCGGCGCCGTCACGCCGTCGCTCGCGCCCTCTCCCGCAAGCGGGCGAGGGCATCTTCACCTCTCCACCTCTCCCGCTTTCAGGGATTCACCTCTCCCGCTTGCGGGAGAGGTCGGACGTAGTCCGGGTGAGGGTCTCTTACCTCTCCCGCTTGCGGGAGAGGTCGGCCGTAGGCCGGGTGAGGGTCTTCACATAACCAGGCTCCCCGCGTGGAGGGCGGGGTGCGCCATCCAGTATGATCCTTGCCTGCCCGAGCGGGGCTCCAGGGATCCATCATGACCAAAGTAAGGACTGCTGTATTTCCCGTCGCCGGGCGAGGCACCCGCTTCCTGCCGGCCACCAAGGCCAGCCCCAAGGAAATGCTGCCGATCGTCGACAAGCCGCTGATCCAGTACGCGGCCGAGGAGGCGCTGGCGGCCGGGGCCGACAAGCTGGTCTTCGTCACCGGGTACTCCAAGCGCGCGATCGAGGACCACTTCGACAAGGATCACGAACTCGAGAAGGAACTCGAGCACCAGGGCAAGCACGACCTGCTGGCGGCGGTGCGCAGCATCGTCCCCTCGTACGCGAGCTGCATCTTTATCCGCCAGTCCGCGCCGCTCGGCCTCGGGCACGCCGTGCTGTGTTCGCGACCGGCGGTCGGCAACGAGCCGTTCTTCGTCCACCTGGCCGACGACCTCATCGACGCCGAAGTGCCGTGCCTCAAGCAGATGGCACTGGCCTTCCAGGAGCGGGGTTCCAGCGTGCTGGCCGTGGAGACCGTCCAGCCGCAGGACACGGACAAGTACGGCATCGTGGAGGCCGAGGCCATCCACGATCGCCTGCTGAAGATGACCCGTATCGTCGAGAAGCCCAAGCCGAAGGACGCGAAATCGAACCTCGCCGTCGTGGGTCGCTACCTGCTCATGCCGTCCATCTACGCCAAGCTCGAGACCATCGGCCGCGGGGCAGGTGGCGAGATCCAGTTGACCGACGGCATCCAGGCGCTGCTGGCCGACGAGGCGGTGTATGCCTACATCTTCGAGGGCAAGCGCTTCGACTGCGGCTCGAAGCTGGGCTATCTCGAGGCCACGGTGGAGTTCGCGCTCAAGCACGACCACCTCGGCGACCAGTTTTCGAGTTACCTGAGGCAGCTGGTCGCGGAGCACCTGCTCCGCTGAAGCCGCGTCACCACCGGAGGATCGACATGTCCAGGAACCAGGATCTGCAGGGCCGTCGCGACGCGGCCTTCGCACGTGGGCTCGGCAACCAGTTGCCGGTCTACATCGAGCGGGCGCGCAATGCCGAGCTGTGGGACGTCGAGGGCAATCGCTACATCGACTTCGGCAGCGGCATCGCGGTGCTCAACACCGGGCATCTGCATCCGAAGGTGCAGGCCGCGGTGGCCAAGCAACTCGACGCCTTCAGCCACACGTGCCTGATGGTCACGCCGTATGAGTCGGCCGTCGAACTCGCCGAGAAGCTGAACAAGCTGGCGCCGGGCCCGACACCGAAGAAGGCGATCTTCGTCACCACCGGCGCGGAAGCCGTCGAGAACACCATCAAGATCGCGCGCGCCCACACGGGCCGCTCCGGCGTGATCGCATTCGGCGGCGGCTTTCACGGCCGCACCTTCATGGCGATGGCGCTCACCGGCAAGGTCGCGCCGTACAAGGCCGGGTTCGGGCCGTTCCCGCCGGAGGTGTACCACGCGCCGTTCCCGATCGCGTACCACGGCGTCAGCGTGCAGGACAGCCTCGACGCGCTCGAGCACCTGTTCAAGTACGACATCGAGCCGTCGCGCGTCGCCGCGATCATCATCGAGCCGGTGATGGGCGAGGGCGGTTTCTACATCGCGCCGCCGGAGTTCCTGCAGGCGCTGCGCAAGCTCTGCGACCAGCACGGCATCGTGCTCGTCATCGACGAGATCCAGACGGGCTTTGCGCGCACGGGCCGCATGTTCGCCGTTGAGCATGCCGGCATCGAGCCGGACCTCATGACCATGGCGAAGAGCCTCGCAGGCGGCTTCCCGCTTGCGGCAGTGGTCGGCAAGGCGAACATCATGGATGCGCCCGGGCCGGGTGGCCTCGGCGGCACCTACGCGGGATCGCCGATTGCCTGCGCTGCAGCGTTGGCGGTGCTCGACGTGATCGAGCAGGAAGGCCTCTGCAAGCGCGCGGAGCAGATCGGCACGACGATGGTGAACACGCTGCGGACCGCCCAGAAATCACTGCCGGCGATCGGCGAGGTTCGCGGCCTCGGCGCCATGGTCGCCATCGAACTCGTCAAGAACGGCGATGCACACCAGCCCGATGCCGACCTCACCAAGGCGCTGGTCAAGCACGCGGCGAGCAAGGGGCTCGTGCTGCTTTCCTGCGGCCTGTACGGCAACGTGATCCGCTTCCTCGCGCCGCTCACGGCGTCGGACGAGATCGTCCGCGAGGGTCTCGGCATCGTCATCGATTCGCTGCGTGAGTTGACCAGCCCGGGCGTCAAAGCCGCGGTGAACGCATGAGCCACCATGAGCGCCTCGCCGGCAAATCGGCGATCGTCACGGGCGCGGGCAGCGGCATCGGTCGTGCCATCGCCACGCTCTTCGCGGCGAACGGGGCGAAGGTGCTGGCCGTCGACCTGCCCGGCCGGAAATGGCAGGCGGCGTATGAGGGCAATGCGAAGGTCTGGTGCCTCGACCAGGACGTGACCCACAAGAATGCGCCGGCCGCGATCGTGCAGGCCGCCGTCGGCGAGTTCGGCGGCATCGACATCCTGGTGAACAACGCCGGCATCGCGCTCGGCGCGCAGTTCGAGGATACGACGGACGAGCAATGGGATCGCATCCTGGCGATCAACGTCACCGCGATCTTCCGTCTCTCGAAGGCCGCCGTGCCGCACATCAAGGCGCGTGGCGGCGGCCGGATCATCAATCTCGGTTCGATCATGTCGAACACGGCTGGCCCGAACCTGGCGGCCTATGGCACCACGAAGCACGCGGTTGCGGGCCTGTCGAAGGGCATGGCCGTCGATCTCGGCAAGTACAAGATCACCGTGAATTACCTGCAGCCGGGTTCGATCTGGACGGCGCTGTCGCAGCCGTTCTTCGACGACCCGAATTTCCGCAAGTACTGGGAAGCGAAGGCCCCGATGGGCCGGATCGGCGATCCGGAGGACGTCGCTGCGGCGGCGCTGTTCCTGGCGTCGGACGAGGCGAAGTTCGTGTCCGGTGCCGGTGTGGCGGTGGATGGTGGGGCGGCGGTGAACTTCTAGGGTGAGGGGGGCACTCCGACACCTGGATTCTAGCGGGGGTCCGCTGATTCAGAGGCAAGAACTAACCCGGGGTAGCGCCGCCTGATCAATCGCATCATCACCCATGCAGCGAATCAAGGATGATTCCCTTGGCCCACATCACGTGAATCTTGCTTACCGCCACTCCTGACGTGGGGTCTGGCGCTCTCGCCCCACGCCGGAGTATCTGCTTCGAGGCCACTAACGTCCCGTTGAGGATCGCCTTCGGTCTCGGTCTGCGCACGTGCGTGTTGCCTGACTCTCCACGGGCAGCGGGCGCTACCATTGGAGCCGATTCGGTCCTGGAGGACGTCACGCCAGTCCACCACCGAGTCACGTACTCCCAAAGCCAGGGCGAAGGCTGCCCGAATGCTTGGTAGGGCGAAGAGCCCCCGATGCTGAGTTCGCCATCCACCTTGCCGAGGCCGTAGCGCTAAAGTGAGGCGTCGCGTTCGGGGCGCGCTCAAGCCCAAGGCGCAGACCTTATCATGATAGGGGTCTTGTTTCTCTGTGTGTGGCCCTCAAGCCTGATGACCAGACATCATTATCACTGCAATTCAAGAAAGTCCCTCGCGCGGATCATGCGACGCGCGACCGCGGCCGAATGAGTCATGAAGAAAGAATCCAGTAGGTTCCGCGGAACACTTCTAGTGTTGGGGGTAGCGGTGCTGACAGCTTCGGCATGCCTTGCTGTCCCAAGCATTCAAAATGCAATACTGAAGCAATTGGGATCGGCACTGATATTCAACGATCCCGTCACGACAACAGATCTTCTCGTGGTGTCTGTTGATGCCGAGGTCGCCGGGCTACTGGAAGCTGCGGATCTCGTGCACGGCGGCGTCGCCACGAATGTTGTCGTCTTCGTGCCGCCACTGCGCTTGGAAGATCTGGAACTTCAGCGCCGGCGCATTCCGAACGAGGATACTGTGGCGAGATATTCGCGTCTGTTGGCCGCGCTCGGCGTCGAAAGCAGTGTCGACATTCGGCGAGTTTCCGGAACGGGTGACGAAGCCCGCGTGTTGCGCGACATCTGCCTAGAGCGAGGATTCCGTTCGGCGGTCGTGATTACGACGCCTGATCACTCGCGTCGCCTCAGCCGCACCCTGGGCCGCTCGATGAAGGGCCACGGGATAGTCGCGCGGGTTCATGCTACCCGCTATTCGGATTTTCAACCTGAGAGATGGTGGCAGACGCGTGATGGCGTTCGCACGGAACTTGTTGAGCTTGAGAAATTACTTCTGGACTTCGTCCTGCATCCATTCTAGGTGGCCATCATGCGCAAGATCCTCGAAAGCGAGTCCCTTGCGTAGAAAGGTCGGGAAGATAGAATCGCCGCGCTGCATGAAGGACACGGGCATCGAACCGCGCCCGGCTCATGCCATTCAACGTTCTTGACCTGCGGGAGAGCTTCGCACTCCGACGGTCCACGCCAGCGGACTCTTTCGGATTGCTTTCGTAGCGCAAAGCGAGATTCCATACACAAGTACTGTCCAGACTAGCCAAAGACTTACACGTGCAAACGGGCCATGAACGAGTGCGGTAGTCGCATGAAGAAAGACAGGCCGGTGGCGCTGCGCCCGGCCACTTGGTTGATTGCCTTCCGTCCTACCAGCGTGACCACCTGGTGCGTCAGATAGATTCCATATGTATCCTTCCGCACATCGACGAAAGAGGGCGCGATACGTGCGGGCAGTTTTATCAATACGAACAGCGCGACGAAGGCGTAGATCTGATTGGATATCTGCAAGGCATTGTAGGTATCGGGAATGCCGATTTGCGCCATGAACCGATCCTCTACGAGCGTGCAGCAGAAGGCGAGAAAGGCAATGGCGAGGAGTGGGGGCCATCGAACTCTATTCGCCCAACCTGAAACAGCCTGGAAATTGTCACACAGCCAAATTCCGAACCAAAGCGGAAACAAGTATGCAAACACCGCTATGGTGTGAGACGTGGGAAACCAGCGTGTGTAAAGATTGACTCCGTAGAGCAACGAAAGCAGACCAAACAAGACTCCTTGCAACTTGGAACCCCAGCAGCGGCGGAGGGAAAGCAGGACTGCGACCGAAATCAGCAATATGGGCACGTACCAATAAGCTTGATAGAAGATGTCGCCGATCACTGCCTCGGTAATACCAGCGATCGGGTGGCGGGGGCCGATGAAGAACCCAAGGGTGTCGCCGACGACATAGACTCCTGCCCAAATCAGCCAGGGTACTGCAACCTGATGTAATCGCGTCATGCAATAGCCACGGACGTCGTTGTCTCGACGCGCCAGCCAGTCAGCCATCAGAAACCCGCTAGACAAGAAAAACAGCTGAACACCGAACGTTCGGAACTGGATTATCGCCGCCTCTAGGGCAGGTGCGGGGGTGACGTCGTAAAGAGATTGCTCGCAGTGTCGCATGACGATCGCGATCATCGACAGGAACCGCGCGTTGTCGATGAACGCGTATCCTAAGTCATCGACGATTAATGACGTGGGGCTGTCAAACTCGTCTAGACCGGCGGCACCAAGCGATAAGATGTCATTGCCATTCTGTGTATCTGGCAACCCGCGTTTAACTTCGACTGCTGCTTGGTCTGTACTCATCGCGGCCAGGAAATGCGTCGCTGCTCCTTTGGTAACCGGACACAGATCGCGCATATCAGAAGCCTGCAGCAGGCAGCACTCGTTTCAACATAACGTGGCCAGAATTGCAATGCACCTACCGGCTTCTCAGTAGGATGATCATGCGAATCGGGGGAGGGTGAGCGCATGGACTGTAGCGCTTGGGTTCCCAGGACCAATCCGACGGTTAGATTTCGGCGTTGCTGAACTCTTCCGACGTTACCAATTGCCTTGCCTGCCCGGCGAATTCCGCCGGCGTCAGATCATTGAGAGCCTGGTGAGGGCGACTCTCATTGTACTCAACTCGCCAAGCTTCGATCTTCGCCCGGGCCTCGTCAATCGTCTCGAACCAGTGAACGTTCAGGCATTCATCCCGGAGCGATCCGTTGAAAGTCTCGACGAAGCAATTGTCGGTCGGCTTGCCGGGTCGGTTGAAGTCGATGGCGGCCTTGCGGTGATAGGCCCAGAGATCGAACAGGCGCCCGGAGAACTCGCTGCCGTTGTCGACGAAGATGCGCACCGGCGATCCTCGAGTCGCCACCAGTCGATTGCAGGCCTCCACCACATGCTCGGCTCGCAGTCGCTGGCCGACGACGATGTCGAGCGCTTCGCGGGTATACACGTCGACAATGGTCAAAGCTCGGAACCGCGTGCCGTTGACGAGTTGGTCGGCGACGAAATCCATCGACCACGCCTGGTTGGTTCGCTTCGGGACGTAACACTCGCGTCGAGCGACCGCCATCTTGCGGCGGCGTGGCCGCTTGCTGCGTAACTGCAGGCTTTCTTCGGTGTAGAGACGGTACGTCTGGTTCTTGCCCAGTGACCAGCCCTCGCGCCTCAGCAGCACGTGCAGACGGCGGTAGCCGTAACGGATGTGTCAACGGGCACCCAAATTTCCCCAGGTTCGGGCATTGAAAATTCCCCACCCGGTCAGTTGATGGCCTCAGGCTCCTCGGCGCGGACGAGGCCGGCCTTGAGCTTGTCCTTGAGCCGGTAGGAGTTGCCGCGGATGTTGACGGTGATGGCGTGGTGGAGGACGCGATCGAGGATGGCGGTGGCGATGACGCGGTCGCCGAACACCTCGCCCCAGGCGCCGAAGCTCTGGTTGCTGGTCAGGATCATCGGGCCCCTCTCGTAGCGGCGGCTGATGAGCTGGAAGAACAGGTTGGCGCCGTTGCGGTCGATGGGCAGGTAGCCGATCTCGTCGATGATCAGCAGCCGCGGCACGGTGTAGAGCTTGAGCTTCTCCTCGAGCCGGCCCTCGGCGAGCGCCTTGGTGAGCGTGGCGATCATCGCGGCGGCGGTGGTGAACAGCACCCGGTAGCCGTGCTCGATCGCCTTGAGGCCGAGGCCGACGGCGAGATGCGTCTTGCCGACGCCGGGCGGCCCGAGGATCACGACGTTCTCGCCGTGCTCGATGAAGTGGCAGGTGGCCAGGTTCTGGATCTGCTTCTTGTCGATCGAGGGCTGGTAGCCGAAGTCGAAGGCTCGAGGCTCTTTGACGAACGGGAAGCGCGCCAGGCTGGTGCGCATGGTGACGTTCTTCGCGGTCTTGGAGGCGACCTCCTCGGTGAGCAGCTGTTCGAGGAAGTCGGCGTAGCTGCAGTTCCTTGGTGGTCGCCTCCTGCAGCAGCGCCTCGAGGCGCTCGCGGCTCTTGAACAGCCGCAGCCGGACGAGTGCTCGTGCAGGCGTTCGAGCTGGGCGGCGTTCATGCGGGCACCTCCGCGGGGTGACGACGAGCGCGTCGTAGACGGCCAGGTCGCGGATCTCGACCCGGGCAAGGCGGCGTGGCGCGGTGGTAGCGGCGAACGGCGACGGGCGTTGCCGGGCGCTGCGCGCGCTGCACGGCGCCGGGCCCGTGCTCGGGCAGGACGCGGAGCTGGTGCTGCCCGGCAGCTCGGGATGGGTGGCGACCAGGGCTTCCGCGATGGAAGACACGGACCTGCTCGTCGCGACCTCGACCTCGACCGTCTGGCCGATCAGCGAGAACGGCACCGAGTAGCGGTTGGTGTCGAGGCTGACCAGGTAGTCGTCGGCGACGATGCGGTCTGGCGCGCGTCGCAGCCGGTAGCTCGGCTGCTCGCGTGTCGGGAACCAGGTGCGCGCGCTCCGCGACGAAGCGATCGATCGGCCGCTCGTGCGTCGTGCCGTGGATGCGCACGTCGGCGATGGTCGCGTTCCACTCGCGAGCTGCTCGCTGGAAGTCGACGATGTCGACGAAGCGCGGCCCGGCAGGAAGTTGCGCTTGACGTACTTCACGCCCGACTCGACCTTGCCCTTGGTCTGGGCCCGGTACGGCCGGCACACCCGCGGCTCGAAGCCCCAGTAGCTGGCGAAGCGCCATGAAGGTCGGTTCCAGCGAGCGGCCCTCGCCGTCGGGCCGGCAGACGTGCGCGGGCGGTCGTAGAGGTGCTCGCGGGTGTGGCCGCCGAAGTGCTCGAACGCCCGCTCGTGCGCATCGAGGAACTGCGGCACCCGCTCGTCGGGACAGGCCCAGTAGAAGCCGCGGCGACTGAAGCCCAGCGTCAGCACGAAGATGTGCAGGCGCACGGCGCCTGCCGAAATGCACGCGCGCCTGGCCCCAGTCGATCTGGCTCTGGTGGCCGGGCGGCGTCTCGAACCGGATCGTGGCAGCGCTCGGCAGGCCGCGCCAGCTCCGCAGCGGCCGCGACGAAGCGCTTCACCGTCTCGTAGCTGCCGCGGTAGCCGCGCTGCCGGCGCAGCTCCTGGAACAGGATCTGCGCCGAGTACCCGACCTCGGGCGCTCGTTGCCGCAGAAACTCGGCGTGCGCGGCCAGCAGCGTGTCCGGCCGCGGCGCGCGCTGGTAGGGCGCCAGGCCGTCCTGCAGGCAACGTCGCACCGTCTTGCGATCGAGATCGAGCCGCCGGGCGATCGCCGCGACCGACCGGGGCTCCTGAAAATGCAGTCGGCGGATCTCCTGCCAACGGTCCTGATGCAGCATGGTATCCCCCGCGGCGGCGTCCGCCTCGGGGACCATGCTGCGCACGTCGAGCGATGTCATGGAACACCCTCCTGCAGGTTGGAGGGTGGGGAAAATCCGATGCCCTCAACTGGGGATTTTTAGGTGCCCGGTGACAGGATGCGGACCTGCGCGAGTTCCCGCGTCCGGAGTCGCAGGGCCGTCTTCGGGTCTTTGCGCAAATGGTATTACTGAACGCTGCGATGTTGGCACACCACGCGGCAGGCCCGCCGGCGACTCGTCGCGTAGTGTCCTGTCACGTAGTCCACCGCCTGACGCCTCGCCGCAGGCCAGGCCATTTTTTTGAGTTGATGTCCTGCAGGATCGCCTTGTCCAGACTGAGTTCCGCGGCCAGCTTCTTTAGCCGGGCGTTCTCCTCCTGCAGCAGCTTCAACTCCCGCACCTGGTCCGACTGCAGGCCGCCATAAGACCTTCTTCCAGCGATAGATCGCCTGCTCCGACACGCCTAGCTGCCGCGAGGCCGCCGCCACCGACATCCCGAGCTCGATCTGCTTCAACGTTGCCACGATCTGCTCGACCGAAAACCGCTTCTTCTTCACGGCAAACTCCTTGCCCCTCCAGGGGCCAGTTTGCCGAAAATCTAACCTTCAGAATGGTCCGGTTCCGTCATAGCGGCTCACTCACGTGAGCGACACCCTCAACGGCAGGGGCCTGGCATCACGCCAAGGCTCCCGTTTCCTTCGTCGGCGCAGTTCTTGTGAGCGTGCCGGCCAAGATATGGAAAGCCGTAACAGTTGGATGTAGTGTGTAGGTAGTCAGCGCGCCTGGGTCCAACTGGATGTTCTGCCTGCAACCTCATATATGACAGCCGTGGTGTTATTGCGCGTAATTCGATGCGTATTCCTGTTTTTGCTCGCGACCGTCGCCGCCTGCGGTCGCGGCGGAGGAATGCCTGAGTCAAATGCGACGGGAAGCGCGAGCATTCATTGGGTCGCACCGACAACGAACGAAGATGGCTCTGCGCTGCATGGCGTGGCCGGCTATTACATCTACTACGGCACCGACCAGAATAGGCTTGATCACCGCATCGACATTCGCGATCCGAAGGCCACGACTTGGACGGTTAATGGTCTCGCCCCAGGCACTTGGTACTTCGCGGTTGCCGCCGTGGGAAATGGTGGTTCAGTGAGCGCGTACTCGAAGATCGGCTCGAAAACAGTCCGGTGACCTTGTGGCTCCGCACCGGGGAACGTATTTCTGAACAAGCATGTGGAGCAGTCCGTTGCGTGCTAAGAGACGCGTTCGAGCCATGGTGCCGGTCGATCCTTTGGTCGATCGCTCGACTGACATGCCTGTCCATATTGTCACTGCTTTGAAGCGTATGATCTGACGAAAGATTCACCTACGTTCAGAAAGGTGCAACACGACCATGAACTTCTCCCAAATTGCGATCAAGCGCTGGTATCAAGCGAATCTGACGGCGGCCTTTGCTGTGGGACCGTTCCCGTTTGGCTTGGCATTCGATGGAGCCAGCATTTGGGTGGCGAACAACGCGGGCAACAGTGTCAGCAAGCTGCGTGCGTGTGATGGTGACCACGTAGGGACATTTGGGGTCGGGGCGTTCCCTGAGGACGTGGCCTTTGACGGTGCCAACATTTGGGTAACGAACTTCGGCAGTGACAATGTAACCAGGTTGCGTGCCAGCGATGGTGCGACCCTCGGCACTTTTTCAGTCGGAAAGGGGCCGGAGGGACTGGCGTTTGATGGCACCAATGTCTGGGTCGCGAATTCGAGCAGCAACAACGTGACCAAGTTGCGAGCCAGCGACGGTGGAACTCTGGGGACATTTGCGGTGGGGAATCAACCCCGGTCGGCCGCGTTTGATGGGGAGCATGTCTGGGTGACGAATCGCCTCAGCAACAATGTGACCAAGCTGCGGGCCAGCGATGGCGCCCATTTGCGGAACATTCGCCGTAGGCGCCTTCCCGCTTGGCGTCGCGTTTGACGGCGTCAATATCTGGGTCGTGAACGCGAACAGCAACAATGTGACCAAGTTGCGCGCCAGCGACGGCACTAGTCGCGGGACGTACGCAGTGGGCAGCGGTCCCCGGGGGGTAGCGTTCGACGGTGCCAATATTTGGGTGGCGAATACGTCTAGCAACAACGTGACCAAACTGCGCGCTCGCGACGGAGGCAATCTGGGGACATTTTCGGTAGGAACCGCCCCCGAGAATGTGGCGTTTGACGGCGCAAATATCTGGGTGTCCAACTCTGTCAGCAACACTGTTTCAAAGCTATAAAAGGGGCGCAGAAGTCTTGGGTGCCCGCGTGCGACAAGCCCTCGTGAGACGAAAAAGGAGTTCCTGCGGGTGCTTTCACGTCCACTGCTCTGGAAGAGTCGGAGGTCGGACCTAATGCGCGAGCCGCCTGGCGGGCGACACACATGCCGCGGCGCTGAATCGCGCTGCCATAGGGCGAGCGCACTTGAAGCTTTGCGACTCCTCGCAAGTTCATGTCCGATCTTGCGCACACCCTTGTCCAGCTTGAGTATTCTTACATCAGACCGCGACTGCGCCCCGTGAGAAGGCGGCCAGAAAGACGCGGAGATAACGTGGGACTGTTTAGGGGGCCTTGAGCCACCCGACGATCCCACCTTGATACGAACCAGATTTCCATCCTGCAGTAGTATGGACTTGGCCCGTTGTCCAAATCGAGGGTCGCGGCCAGAACCGGGGGCCAATTTCGGCTGCCCATGAGCCTGATGGCACGGGCAATGACCTCGACGGGCAGCGGGGGAAGGGGCCGACAATGCGCAGACCCCTGCAAAGAAGAATGGCTCCGACACCAGGATTCGAACCTGGGACCCGCTGATTAACAGTCAGCTGCTCTACCGCTGAGCTATGTCGGAACTGGAGGGCGCGGAATTGTCCGGATTGCGGGGGGGTTAGTCAAGAAATTGGGGACATCCTCGGTTTTTACTGAAAACCGAGAATGTCCCCAATTTACCGACCCTCACCCGCGCTATGCGCGACCTCTCCCGCAAGCGGGAGAGGTAAAGAACCCTCACCCGCCCTGCGGGCGACCTCTCCCGCAAGCGGGAGAGGTACCGAGGCGGGAGAGGTGAGAATTACCCCCGCATGGCCTTGCCGATGCGATCCAGGGCTTTTTCCAGCGTCTGCATGCTCACCGCGAACGAGAACCGGATGTGGCCGTGGGCGCCGAAGCCCGAGCCCGGCACGCCCGCCACGCCGGCCTTGTCGAGCAGGAACTCGGCAAAGTGGTTGTCGCCGGCCATGTCGAGCATACGGATGGCTTCGGTCACGTCGCACCAGGCGTAGAAGGTGCCGGCCGACGGCAGCACCTTGAAGCCAGGGATCTTGTTCAGGCCGTCCACGAAAAAATCGTGGCGGGCCTTGAAATGCTTGTTCATTTCGCCGACGCAGGCCTGGTCGCCGTTCAGCGCCACCGTCGCCGCCTTCTGGGCGATCGACGACGGGTTGGACGTGCTCTGGCTCTGGATCACCGACATCGCGTTGATGATCTCGGCCGGGCCGCCGGCGTAACCGATGCGCCAGCCGGTCATCGCATAGGCCTTCGACACGCCGTTGATGGTCACCGTGCGGTCGTACAGCTCCGGGCACGCCGTGAGGAAGCTGCAGAACGGTGAGCTACCCCAGTAGATGTGCTCGTACATGTCGTCGGTGGCGATGATCACGTGCGAGTGGTTCGTCAGCACTTCGCCGAGCGCCTCGAACTCGTGGCGCGTGTACGCAGCGCCGGTCGGGTTGCTCGGGCTGTTGATCACCAGCAGCCGAGTCTTTGGCGTGATGGCCGCTTCGAGCTGCTGCGGCGTGATCTTGTAGCCCTGCTCGGGCCCCGCGAACGGCGTGACCGGCTCGCCCTCGGCGAGCAGCGCCATGTCCGGATACGAAACCCAGTAGGGCGCCGGGATGATGACCTCGTCGCCCGGATCCACCAACGCCATCATCAGGTTGTAGATGGTCTGCTTGGCGCCCGTCGAGACGAGAATCTGCGGGCGCTTGTACGTGATCCCGTTGTCGCGCTGGAACTTCGCGATGATCGCGTCTTTCAGCTCCGGAATGCCCTCGACCGCGGTGTAGCGGGTGAAGCCCTTGCGGATTGCCTCCACGCCCGCGTCCGCGATGTGTACCGGCGTGTCGAAATCCGGCTCGCCGACGCCGAGACCGATGATGTCGCGGCCTTCGGCCTTGAGCGCCGCTACGCGGCCGGTCAATGCGACGGTGGGAGAGGGCTTGACGCGCTTGAGGCGCTCGGAAAGGACCACTGGCACTGGGGTGATTCCAAGGAGGAGGACGGGCGGCATTTTAGGGTAATCTGGAGCGTCCCCCAAGCTCGATTGACCCCCGCTCGATGACCGACGCTCCCCGCCCGTTCCAGCTGCAGGCCGACTACGCGCCCGCCGGCGACCAGCCGCAGGCGATCGAGAAGCTGGTCGAGGGTCTTGAGAACGGCCTCGCGCACCAGACGCTGCTCGGCGTCACCGGTTCGGGCAAGACGTTCACCATCGCGAACGTCATCCAGCGCGTGCAGCGCCCGACGCTGGTCATGGCGCACAACAAGACGCTGGCGGCGCAGCTCTACGGCGAGTTCAAGGAATACTTCCCTCAGAACTCGGTCGAGTATTTCGTCAGCTACTACGACTACTACCAGCCCGAGGCCTACGTCCCGTCGTCCGATACCTACATCGAGAAGGACGCGTCGGTGAACGCGCACATCGAGCAGATGCGCCTCTCGGCCACCAAGGCGCTGCTCGAGCGCCCGGACTCGATCATCGTTGCGACGGTGTCGGCGATCTACGGCCTCGGCGACCCACAGGCGTACCTCAGCATGGTGCTGCACCTGGTACGCGGTGACCGGCTCGACCAGCGCAAGCTGCTGCGACGGCTCACCGACATGCAGTACACGCGCAACGAGCTGGACCTCTCGCAGGGCACTTATCGGGTTCGGGGCGACGTGATCGACGTCTTCCCCGCGGAATCCGAGCGCGAGGCCGTGCGGATCGAGCTGTTCGACGACGAGATCGAGGCGCTTGCGTGGTTCGACCCGCTCACCGGCGAGGTGCTGCGCAAGGTGCCGCGGCTGACCATCTATCCGTCCTCGCACTACGTGACGCCGCGCGAGCGCATCGACCGCGCGATCGAGCAGATCCGCGAGGAGCTTCGATCGCGTATCGCAGAACTGCGCGCGCTCGACAAGCTCGTCGAGGCCCAGCGCCTCCAGCAGCGCACGCGCTACGACCTCGAAATGATGATGGAAGTCGGCTATTGCGCCGGCATCGAGAACTACTCTCGTTACCTGTCGGGGCGGGAGGCGGGCGAGCCGCCGCCTTGCCTGTTCGACTACCTGCCGAGGAATGCGCTGCTCGTGATCGACGAGAGTCACGTGACGATTCCGCAGATCGGCGCGATGTACCGCGGCGACCGTTCGCGCAAGGAGACGCTGGTCGAGTACGGGTTCCGGCTGCCGTCGGCGCTCGACAACCGCCCGCTGCGTTTCGACGAGTGGGAGTCGCTCTCGCCGCAGATGATCTTCGTGTCAGCGACGCCGCGCGCCTACGAGGCTGAGCATTCGGGTGCCCGGGTCGAGCAGGTGGTGCGCCCGACCGGGCTCATCGATCCGGCCGTCGAGGTCCGCCCGGTGCGCACCCAGGTGGACGACGTGCTGTCGGAAATCCATCGCTGCGTGGCCAAGAACGAGCGGGTTCTGATCACGACCCTGACCAAGCGCATGGCCGAGGACCTGACCGAGTACCTTCACGAGCATGGCGTGAAGGTGCGTTACCTGCACTCCGACATTGAGACCGTCGAGCGGGTCGAGATCATCCGCGACCTGCGCCTCGGCAAGTTCGACGTGCTGGTTGGCATCAACCTGCTGCGCGAAGGCCTCGACATGCCCGAGGTGTCGCTGGTGGCGATCCTGGACGCCGACAAGGAAGGCTTCCTGCGGTCGGAAGGCTCGCTGATCCAGACGATCGGGCGCGCGGCCCGGAACTCGAACGGGCGCGCGATCCTCTACGCGGACAGGATGACCGGCTCGATGCAGCGCGCGATGGCCGAGACCGAGCGCCGCCGGACCAAGCAGATCCATTACAACCTGGAGCACGGCATCACGCCGAAGACCATCGTCAAGGCGGTCATGGACGTCATGGAAGGGGCGCGAGCTGATGCTCAGTCGGATCGCCGCGGTCCCGCGCTCGACGATGCGGGCGTCTTCCTCGGCCCGGAGCAGGCGATGAAGCAGATCCGCAAGCTTGAGGCGGAGATGTACAAGCACGCCAGAAACCTCGAGTTCGAGGAAGCGGCGCGAATCCGCGACCAGATCGAGCGGCTGCGCAAGGCTGCTTTCGGCGCCCCCGGCTCTATGGCCGGTTAGCGCATTCTTCACCTCTCCCGCTTGCGGGAGAGGTCGGGCGCAGCCCAGGTGAGGGTGCCTTCACCTCTCCCGTTCACGGGAGAGGTCGGGCGCGACAGCGGCCGGGTGAGGGCGCCTTCACCTCTCCCGCCTGCGGGAGAGGTCGCGCGGAGCGCGGGTGAGGGGCTCTTCCCTCTAGCCATCTTGAGTCCGCTTCCTGTATCCTCCGCCGCTCTTTGAAGGGCGCATAGCTCAGCGGTAGAGCACTACCTTGACATGGTAGGGGTCCGTGGTTCGATCCCACGTGCGCCCACCAGCCAAGCTTGCCAAGTTCCTGGCATTGGCTGACTCCTTCGGCAATCTCTCCGGCACCTTACGCCCCTCGTTTCGTCGTGAAGCGCGGCAAGGGATTCCGGCTGCCTACAAGTCCCGGCCGCGGCGTGGTAGGGTCCGTAGTTCACGAGATCGCTCAGGCCAAATAAGTAAAATAGAATCAGGGATCTAGAGGCATGACCTACGGCCGCGTCTAGTAAGGCTTTCCATGGAACTCGACCTTCAAATCATCAAGGACCCCTGTCGCGACGTCGGCAAGCACAGCATTCGCGTCTTCGGCGAGAAGGGCGGAGTGATCGGGCGTGCTCTCGACAGTTTCTGGTTGCTGCCCGACCCGAAACGCTATGTCTCCGGCCATCACTGCACTGTGGAGCGGCGAGGAGACGTGTACTGGCTGACCGACACGAGCCGCAACGGGGTCTTCCTGAATGACGCCGCGGAACCCATCGGTTACCTCAACGAAGTGAGACTGCGCGACGGCGACCGACTCGGGATCGGGCTGTACAAAGTTCTGGTCAGGTTCCGCGAGCGCCCCCGCAGCGTGCCGCACTCGCATCGCATGAAGGAGTCACATAGCGCGCCGGTCCAGCCGCCGGAGGACGTAGGTGGAAAGACCGTTACGATCCTCGAGACCACCGGCGAACATGAGATCCACGCGGGTGACATGGCCGTAGCGACCGGTGAATACGAAGTCCACGCAGATGACATATCCGTCACGACGGGTGAGCAGGCGATCACGGGCGGGGAATCAACTGGCGAACACGAGACGATCGCGGAGCAAGAGGGGGGCGAGATAGCTTCCGATGCAGCTGAAATCAAGCCGCTCGAGGCGATCATAAGGGACGTCACAAGTCCGGTGGCGGCGGAGCCGACAGTTGAGGCGCCGACCGTCCATCCCACGTCAGCACGTATCGTCAATATCGATCGAGAGAGGTTGCAGGCTCTCGGTCACTTGCCTCCCAAAGACAAGGAACGACTGGTGGCGAACCAGTTTCGTCATATCAAGCGTTCGCTGCTGGCCAATGCAATCGGCCGGGGTGGCGCCGCCGTTCCGAACGGACGTCTCATCATGGTGACGAGCGCCCTGCCGGGAGAGGGCAAGACGTTTAGTGTCCTCAATTTGGCCCTCAGCCTCGCGCGCGAGAAGGATCTTGAAGTGGTCGTCATCGATGCCGACTCGGCGAAGCAGCAGATCAGTTGCATCTTGGGTGTCGAGCGCGAGGAAGGATTGCTTGACGTACTAATGGACGACGCACGCGACGTCGAGTCAGTCATTCTGAGGACCGACACCAAGAGCCTGAGCATCTTGCCGGCCGGGAACTGTGAGGAAGACGTGGTGACCGAACTCTTGACCAGTTCACGTATGGACGAAATTGTCGCAAGGATTGGGACGAAGAATTCGAGGCGGATCGCGATCTTCGATTCCTCACCACTGCTGCTGACCAACGAGTCCCGCGCACTGGCTGCCGTGGTCGGTCAGGTCGTGCTCGTCGTCAAGGCCGATGTGACGCCAAAGCAAGCAGTGGAAGAAGCGATCAGTTACCTTGACGAGGGCAAGCCACTAGGCCTGATCCTCAACCAAAGCAAAGCGGGCGGTCCCGGTGACTACTACGGCTATGGTGCCTACGGTTACGGAGCCTACTACGGGTCGTACGGAGACAGCGCGAAAGGGGAGGGCAAGTAGGCCTTCGTTAAGTGCGTTGAACGAGCGCCGCGTTCGCGCCGCTAGTGGACACAAAATGCGTCCCGCTCGCAGAACGAAACCGGCAACGTGGACCAGCCGGCGGGCGTTTGGCGACGGCCGTGACCTCTTTTCACCTGCGAACAATTTGGCAACGTGCAATGCGGGCCTGAGCGGGCGTTGGCAGGTTGTAAGGGCTCTGTGCGCCTCTGCCTGAACAGACACGGAAACCAAGTTGCGTCACCGCGCAATGCAATAGATGCGATGGGCTCGCCAACGATTGCGCAATAGGCCTTGTCCACGCCAGATAGTTCATTATGTCGAATAGCTGCCCGAAGCGCGGAGCTTCGTGGTTGCGCGCGCCCGTAATCAGGCGTTCTTCTCAAGTATCGCGTGTCATCAAGTGACGATGACCTGATGCTGACATGCGGCCTGTTATCGTATAGCCTGCGAAGTAGCTGGCCCAGGAACTTTTCGTGTCGCGGCGGCTCGTGCGATGACCCGCGCGACTGATTCCGGATTGCGCAGCCTACGGGTCCGCTGTCGAGGCTTTCGCACTAGAATAAGAACATAAAAAGGGAACGAAAATGCCCATCACTGACACTGTACGACTTGGCGTCAACGTCAAAATTTTCCATCCTTCGCTCGTCAACCTGTACGGTTGTGCGGTCGGCGACGATAGCCGAATCGGAGCATTCGTCGAGATTCAAAAGAACGCGACGATCGGTGCCCGGTGCAAGATTTCCTCGCACACCTTCATCTGCGAGGGCGTGCAGATCGAGGACGAGGTTTTCATTGGCCACGGTGTGATGTTCACGAACGATCTATTTCCGCGCGCCGCAAATGCGGATGGCAGCCCGCAGTCGGAGGCGGACTGGAAGGTCGTTCCGACCGTCGTGCGCAGAACGGCGTCGATCGGTTCGAATGCGACCATTCTCGCGGGCGTCACGATCGGCTTCGGCGCGCTCGTGGGCGCAGGTGCCGTGGTGACCAAAGATGTGGCCGACCACGCCATCGTGGCCGGTGTGCCAGCGAGAGTCATCGGCGACACGCGAAGAAAATAGGAGCGCTGTGCAAAGGGTTGTCTTTCATTTGATGTCGGCGAATCACACGTGGTTCGCCGGATAGCTTGGAGCAAGATCGTGATCAATATCGGCGTCGTCGGGTATGGTTACTGGGGTCCGAATCTCGTGCGCAATTTCGCCGAGACCAACGGTGCAAACGTCGCCGCAGTGGCTGACTTGGACACCAAGAAGCTGGATCTGGTCCGCAAGAGGTTTCCCGCGTCGAAAACGACCACGAGGTTCCAGGACCTGCTCGAGGATCCCGGTATCGACGCCATCGCGGTGGCTACGCCGGTCAGCACGCATTTTGAGCTCGGCATGGCGGTGCTCAGGGCTGGCAAGCACCTCTGGCTCGAGAAGCCCATGACCGAGACCGCCTTGCAGGCGCGGAAGCTGGTCGAGGAGGCCGAGAAGCGCAAGCTCGTGCTGCTGGTGGACCACACCTTCATCTACACCGGCGCGGTGCGCAAGATGGCTGAGATCATCAAGTCAGGCGATCTTGGGCGCGTGTACTACTATGACTCGACCCGAGTGAACCTCGGTCTGTTCCAGCGGGACGTGAGCGTCATCTCGGACCTGGCGGTTCACGATTTTGCGATCCTCGACTACCTGTTGGGAGAGCATCCCTCGGCCGTCTCTGCAAGCGGAGTCAACCATTTCCCGGGTACTCCAGAGAACCTCGCCTTCATCACGCTCTTCTACGAGTCCGGCCCGATTGCGCACACCAACGTCAGCTGGCTGGCCCCCGTCAAGGTGCGCCAGATCCTGCTCGGCGGCAGCAAGAAGATGATCACCTACGACGATCTCGAGCCGAGCGAGAAGATCAAGGTATACGACAAGGGAGTGAGCTTTACCGACGATCCTCAGCAGATCCAGGAAATGCGGGTCGGCTACCGCACGGGTGACATGTGGGCTCCGAAACTCGCTGGCAGTGAGGCGTTGAGCGTCGAGGCCGCGCATTTCGTGGACTGCATCGCGAACGGCAAGGTGCCTGACACCGATGGCAGGCTGGGTGTCCGTGTCGTGGAACTGATCGAAGCCGCCACCAGTTCGATGCGCGGCAAAGGTGAGACGGTGTACGTGCAGCGACAGGGGAAAGCATCGTGATTCCATTCGTCGACCTGAAGGCCCAATACGCGGGCATCAAGACCGAGGTCAATGCCGCCATCCAGGGCATCCTGGACTCCTGCCAGTTCACGTTGGGCAGCGAGGTGGTGAAGTTCGAAGAGGAATTCGCGGCCTTCCAGGGCACGAAGATTGGCGTAGGTGTGAATACGGGCACCAGCGCCCTGCACCTGGCATTGCTGGCAGCCGGCATCGGTCCGGGCGATGAGGTCATCACCGTGCCTTTCACGTTCGTAGCGACCGTGGCGGCAATCTGCTACACGGGTGCGAAGCCGGTCTTCGTGGACATCGAGCCGCGCACGTTCACGATGGATCCCGCTGGCCTCGAGGCTGCGATCACGCCGCGGACCAAGGCCATCATGCCCGTGCACCTTTACGGGCAGATGGCGGACATGGATCCCATACTCGCGATCGCGCGCAAGCACGGATTGATAGTCATCGAGGATGCTGCGCAGGCTCATGCTGCGGAATACAAGGGGCGACGCGCCGGGAGCATGGGGGACATGGGTTGCTTCAGCTTCTACCCCGGCAAGAATCTCGGCGCGTACGGCGAAGGCGGAATGGTGGTAACAGCTAACCCGGAATATGCGCGCACGATCCGAATGCTGCGAGACTGGGGCGCGGAGAAGCGGTACCAGCACGTGCTGAAGGGCTACAATTTTCGTATGGAAGGCATCCAGGGTGCCGTGCTGAGAGTGAAGCTTCGGCACCTCGAGAAATGGACGGAGGCGCGCCGGGACGCTGCTTCTCGCTACGACAAACTGCTTTCGGGCAGCGGAGTGCCAACGCCCGAGGCTCTGCCGCACAATCGACACGTCTATCACATCTACGCGATTCGCACGAAGCACCGCCAAGAGTGGCAGGACGCTCTGCTCGCCGCCGGCGTGCAGACAGGCATTCACTACCCGATACCAATCCACCTCTTGCCGGCACACGCGGACCTTGGCTATTCGCGCGGGCAGTTCCCCCATTCGGAAAAAGCGGCGGACGAGGTGTTGTCGCTGCCCATGTTCCCGGAACTAACGGTCGACCAATCCGAGACCGTCTGCCGCACCATCCGGAAACTCACCCTGGAACCAAATGATCGCAACGCATAGCTGATCCGGTGTGGCCCGGCATCATGTCGGAATACCTTACATGCTCCGGCGATTGGAAGACCAAGACTTGCCGAAATAGAAAGAAAAGTCTTATGAGTCAGTGCGTTAAGTATTTGGCACGCTACTTGCTTTGATCTCATGTCCGGCTGGGGTGCGCGGCGGTTCGGGATAGGACCGCCGTTCGGGAAGGTTTCTCAGGAACAAAGACCAATATGGCTAGCGTAGCGCGACGTGTTTCGGGCGAAGACGTATTGCCGAGCGCCGATGGGGCAGTTGTTGCCGGTGGCATTCTTCGACGGGAAACGATATCGCTGCGGTCGGCAGACGCAGTTCCGAAGGGTGCAATTCTATCCAGAAGGCAGTTTTTCAGCGCATTGCAGCTTGAAAAGCGGCGTTCGGACCGTTCGAAGTCCGCGTTGTCGATTCTTCTGCTGAAAATCGACCCTCGAGGAGAGGCTCAGCCGGATCCGATCCGGCAACTCGTTGAACTGTTGCGTTTCAGTAAGCGAGAGACTGACTTGATCGGGTATCTCGGCGACGATGCTCTTGCGTATCTTCTGCCTGATACGAATGCGGCTGGCGCGCAGGTCGCACGGCAAAAGGTGATTGAACGCGCGAAAGGGTTGTCAGTTTCGATCAGTACCGGAACGTATCCCGATAACTTGTTCGACAGTCTTCTGTCCGACAGTGGCGATCTCCCCGATACGCACCCGATGCTGCTTGAAGTCGCGCCTGATTCAGTGCTGCAATTGGTCGTCAAGAGGGCGATGGACGTCTTTGGCTCTTTACTCGCGATCGCCCTGTTTTCCCCGGTGATGCTCGTTACGGCCGTATTGGTTGCGGCAACGTCACCTGGCCCCGTGATCTTCAGGCAGATTCGTCTGGGCAAAGGCTGCGTCCCGTTTACGTTCTATAAGTTCCGCTCGATGTCGGTCAACGCCGACGACTCGATTCACCGCGAGTATGTGGCGAATCTGATTGATGGAAATCATTATGCCGTCAATCAGGGTGACACCGGGAATCCCTACTACAAGATCAAGTCCGATCCCAGGGTGACCCGCATTGGCCGGATCATCCGGGCAACCAGCATCGACGAACTCCCGCAGCTGTTTAACGTCTTGAAAGGGGACATGAGCCTTGTAGGTCCGCGGCCGCCGCTGCCTTATGAAGCTGAGAAGTATCAGTCGTGGCATCTCAGACGGGTACTGGAAATCCGGCCTGGGATCACCGGTTTGTGGCAAGTCGAAGGGCGCAGCAAGACATCCTTTGACGAGATGGTCAGGCTCGATCTGCGATACATCAAGAATTGCTCCCCGTTGCTCGATTTGAAGATACTTCTAAGAACCGTGGCGGTTGTGCTTAGACGAGACGGTGCAACCTAGCGAAATGACGGAAAGCCGTCGCATGCAAGCCTTTCTTAAGGTGTCGACGCGATCGCCGGAGGATCAGCCGGGCGGCTTCGGGACTGCGATGAATGTCGAGTGCAGGACCATTGTCGACAATATCCCGACGAACGCCATATTGTCGCCGAAGCCAATGGCGCGCCCGGAGCGACATTTTTCCACCAAGCGTGATACGGCTTCGGGGTCGAAATAACCCGCTTCGCGCACGAGTGAGGGAGCCAGCATGCTGTCCACGAGTGGGTGAGGCTGGCCGGCTTCGAAGAAGCTCTGGCTATCCGGTGCTCGGTAGGGTTGCTTGACCCTTGCACGAATGTTCTCTGGAACATAAGGCGAAACAGCACGCTTGAGAATATGTTTCTCATGGAGACCAAACAATTTCGCGGAGGGCGGAAGCCGGCTGGCGAACTCTATGATGCGGTGATCGAGGTAAGGGAACCGTCCTTCCACGGAGTTCGCCATGGCCATGCGGTCGCCTTGCGAGGACAGAAGGTAACCGGAAAGCAGAGTGTGTGCCTCGACGTACTGATCACGCCCCAACGGTGGCCAGCTTGGCGCGATGCCTGGGAAGGAACCCTCCAACGCTGCGGGCGCATCGAATGCGGCGGCTGTGGCGCGCAGGTCGGGTGACAGAAACTGCAGCGTACGCTGGGTGGCCCGGATCCTGGGCAGGTGAGCAAACGCCGCGCGCCACGGATCTTCCAGGCCTTCGGCGAAGAACCGTTGTGAGAATGCGGCGCTGCGCGTAGGAGAGTTCGCCAGATAGGGATAAAGACGCTCGAGAAGTCGCCCCCGCCATGCCGACGTCGGATTTCGGGCAACCCATCGGCGGATCTTCGCTTCCCTGAACAGGTCGTAGCCCGCGAAGACCTCGTCAGCTCCCTCTCCCGTCAGAACCACTTTGTAGCCGCTCTCCCTGACGCGCTCGGCCAGGAGCATCAGCGGAATTGGCGCCGTGCGGACGATGGGTGTCTCGGTATGCCAAATGGCCCGCGCAAATGCAGCCGCGATGTTTGTTCGCGTACAGCGGACCTCTGTCCTCTGCAGTTCAAGAGTATCCCCCATGGAGCGCTGATAGCTGCTCTCATCGAACTCGGCATCCTCGAATGTCAGGGAGAACGCTCGGACCGGATGATGGGTGATCCGGTGAGTGATGCTGGTGATCGCTGAAGAATCGAGGCCGCCGCTCAAGTAGGCGCCGACCGGCACATCCGAGCGCAACTGCAGACGCACGGCATCTTCCAGCAACGCCCGGAGTTCTTCAACCGTCGTTTCGTCAATCGAGGCCGGCGATGCGATGTCGCCGAAGTCCCAATCCCAGTAACACCGTATTCGGCAACTGCTTCCCTCAACGACCATCACGTGCCCGGGTGGTAGCGACTTGATGTTCTCGAAGGCAGTGCGCCCCTCTAGGGGGGACCAGAAGCTGAAGGTTTCCAACAGGCTTCTTGTATCGAGTCGCGGCGCAACGCTGCCCTCGGCCAGGATTGCCTTCACCTCGGAGCCGAAAAGCAATCGACCGCGCGACCATGCATAGACCAACGGGCGGATGCCGACGCGGTCGCGCGCCAGGACAAGGCGATTCGTCCGGGCATCCCACAGCGCAATGGCAAACTGACCGTTGAGGTACTCAACGAATCGTTCGCCGAAGTCTTCGTACAAGTGCACCAGTACTTCGGTATCGGACGTTGTGTAGAACCGATGACCGCGCTTACTGAGCTCCGCCCGAAGTTCGACGTAATTGAAGATCTCCCCGTTGAAGGTGACCCAGACCGTTCCCGCTTCGTTGCGAATCGGCTGGTCACCGGTGGCGAGGTCGATAATGCTCAGGCGCGCATGAGCAAGTCCTACGCCGCCAGCGATGTAATAGCCGAATCCGTCGGGACCGCGATGGCGGAGCGTGTGGATCATCCGTTCGAGTTCCGGCCGTTCCGCAGGACGTTCCCCAGGAGGCGCGAATACTCCGGCGATTCCGCACATTGCGATTCAGCTCCCTGCGCGGTCCGCGCCGTCCGTCACTTGACGACTTCGGGCACTTCCCCGGCAAGCATGGCCGGCAGGTGCAGGTAGCGGGTCGTTTGTCGCTTGGTTCGAATGTCTGCGTAGATCGACTTCGCCGTGGCCTCGTCGACCCCTATGGCCTTCGCGAGGTCCAGCGCTGGGCGAGCGTGGTTCAATGCCCAGACTGCGAGGTCCATTTGTGCATATGGCAATGCGAAATAGAATTCATCCTGACCCTGCAGGAGGCTGTAGGTGTCGGTTGTTGGCTTGGCCGCGCATATGCGTTCCGGCAATCCAAGATGACGCGCCATTGCGTACACCTGGGTCTTGTACAAGTGGGCTATCGGCTTGACGTCAGCTGCTCCATCGCCATTCTTCACGAAGAATCCCTGATCGTACTCGAGACGATTGGGAGTTCCGACCACCGCAAAGTTCAAGCGATCAGCATGGAAGTATTCGAGCGTCTTGCGGATACGCTGCTTGAAATTGGTTGCGGCGACAATTTGCAGATACGGCCGGAGGCCGAGCGGCAGTTCCGTGATGGTACCGTCCGGTGCCTGCGCGATAATCCTGAAGTGATTGATGGCCCCGGCCACTCCGCCGGAGATCGTGATCTTCATTTTCCATCCGGCGTGGTATTCCGGAATTATTGACCGCACGGCCTCGTCGCGCCAGCGGTAGCAGCCGATCGCTTCGAGCGTGGGCGCGATATCGAAGGTCTCGGCCCGGATGCCAAGATGTTCGGCGAGGATTCCGGCGCGGACGGCACTGTCGTCCGATGAATCCCGCTCAGGCAGGATCAATGCATACACCCGGTCTGGTCCAAGGGCGCGGACAGCCAGCGCAGCCGAGACAGAACTGTCGATGCCGCCGGAAATGGCGACAACCAGTCCGCGGCGATGAAGTTCGCGGGACACTATGTCGCGAAGCCGTTGCGCGATCAGATCCGCCTCACGTCCGTAATTCAGTTCCAGGACGCCTGCCTCAATTTCAGTCACGCCGATTCCCTCCTGTTGCCGGATGCCAGTCTGGATCGCTGGAGCTTCCCGGAAGAAGTTCTCGGCAACTGTTCAACGAAATGGACATGCTTTGGAACCTTGAAGCTGGCCAGCCTCTCGCGGCATCGCTCTTTGATCCGGTCCGCGAAGAGGTCGGATCCGTGCTCCCGCACGACGAAGGCTGTGATGGCCTGGCCCAGGATCTCGTCCTCGATTCCGGCGACGGCAACCTCCCGCACGCCGGGCAAGCCTGAGATTGCCTCCTCTATCTCAAGGGGATGGACGCGATGGGCGCCTGTCTTGATGATGTCTGTTCGGCGTCCAACCAGGAAGAGATAGCCATCCTCGTCGAGATACCCCATGTCGCCCGTTTTCAGCCAGCCGTCCCTCAGGACCTCGCGCGTCCCGGCCTCGTCGCGCCAGTAGCCCTGCATCAGGTTCGGACCTTGTGCCCAGACCTCGCCCGTTTCCCGCGCCCCTAGGCTGCGTCCGTGATCGTCGCGGATTGTCAGCGATACACCGCGGACGGGTATTCCGGCGGAGCCTAACTTATCGGACAAGCGCTCCGGTGGAACATAGCTGAGGCGCGCCGTAGCTTCCGTTTGGCCGTACATGATGAAGATCTGGGTCTTTGGCAGGGCGGCTCGCAATTGTGTGACGAGAGACGAAGACATCGCGGCGCCCGCCTGCGTGACATAGCGCAGCGCATCGAGCTGCACTGCTGCCAGGTTCGTTCGAGAAAGAAGCAGCGCGAAAGTGGAAGGGACCCCGGAGAAGCCGGTGACTCGCTCTCTGGCCATCGTCTCGACAATGACCTGAGGGAAAACGAAGTTCCTCTCGATGACGACGCTGCCGCCCACCGCAAGATGGGTATGCAGCACCGAACTGCCGTACGAGTAGTTGAAGGGTAAGACTGAAAGCACGCGGTCGCGGCTCGAAAGCTCCAAGTAGTCCACGATCGACGCCACGTTGGCCGCCAGGTTCCCATGCGTCAGCATCACGCCCTTGGGCTGCCCGCTGGTGCCAGATGTGTAGAGCAGCATCGCAAGACCATTGGAGTCCAGCCGCTTGCGTGATGCGGGCGATGCCGGGAGGCCTGGGCCCTCCATGGTCACAAGTTCCGACATGGTCACGGCCCTGATCCCAGAGTCGCTAATCGCTTCTGAGACCGCACCGAGATCGCGGTACTCGGGTTCGTGAACCAGCAGACGGACGTCAGCATGGCGCGATAGTGATGCTACCTCATGAGCGCGGGCATGCGTGCTGAGGGGAACGATCACGCCCCCGGCGAACCATGTCCCATAGATCAATTCGACAGCGTGTGTGGAATTGGGAAGTACCGTAGCGACCCGGTCACCGGGACGCAGTCCTGTCTCCAGGAGTCCCCTCGCCACTTCTTGCGCTCGCGAATGCAACTCTTTGTATGTGACCCGGCGGTTGTCATCGATCAGGGCAACGGCGTCGGGCGTGCGACGATGATATTCCAGCAATGCTTCCGGTAGGAAATCCATGCGGACGGTCGTCGCAGTCAGGTCTTTCGCTTTCGGGCGATGAAAGCATCAATTGAGTTGATCGAATCAAAATTGGCCGGGGTCATGTCCCCCTCGGCGACCGTGATCATCAATGACTCTTCCAGAAACATGACCAATTCAAGGATGCCGGTCGAATCGATCACCCCATCGCCAATCAGCGAGGCGTCGTCCGCCAGAGCCGCGTCATCCTCCGTAAAAAGGAAGTTCCTAAGAATGAAGTCTTTGACGCGTCTTCGATCGTCCATGTTGGCTCTATGAAGATCCATAAAATAAATTATGACCTGAAACTAAGTATCTTGCTCGAAAGGCGCAGCACCGGCGGATGCCGTGCAGCCTTTACAGCATTATGTCATCGGATCCGCAGGCTTCTCACGAATAGGGACGCCCGGACGCGGCCGCCGGCCCGTTCCATGTTTATCGAGCATGGTGAGGCCCGCCCAGAATTCCTCCATGCTTTCCGCAAGAGGAAACGGCAACGTCACACGCGCTAACGGTGTCGGCGAAGGTGGCGCAACATAAATGCCAGCCGGGATGCTCTTTGTAACCACCGACCCGGCGCCGACCACCGCGCCCCGTCCAATCCGCAGCGTTCGGCCCGCACTGCAAACGATCACGCAATTTGGTCCCACGAAGGCATTGCGCTCCACCACAACCTTCCCGGACCCCCGCGTATGCGCGACGAAAACCGTTCGGATACTGATTTGGACGCCATCCTGTATCTCAATGCATTCAGGGAACTCGTTGTCGAGATAGACGCCGTCTCCAATGAACACATTTCGGCCAACCGTCACCCCGCGCAGTCGATGCAGCATTGGACGCAGTGTCGTGGCCCCCGGGCTCACTTGCGCCAGAAGATGCAGCCAGCGGTTGGCGACACGACGGAAGAACCCTTTCTTCATGGAGTTGGTCTCCCTGTAGCTCATGTTCGACGCCGGCGCGATCGATCAGAGGTGGTCAGTTAAAGCGCCGTCTTAGTCCGGCCGGAAAGTGCTGCACGGCACCGTGGATGGCCCGCTTCAGTCCTTGAGGCAACGCCCTGCGCAGGGCGACCTCCAATCCGCTGCGTCGTCGGAAGACGAACTCAGCGTCGAGTTGGTGGATCTGCTCGTCGGAAAGCCGCCAGTTCGACGCTCCGCAGTTTTCCAGCATGCGGCCCGTATTGCTGGCTTTGGGAATCACAACGACAGGATCACGGCTAAGGCACCAATTCAGGGCAACCTGTGCCGGGGTCTTTCCGAGCGTCCGGGCAACCTCGCGCAAGACCCCTGCTGTATCGCTGTCGAATAGGTAATGCAGACCGCGTGCGAGCGGGCTGTAGGCAATGACTGTGATGTTGCGTGCTGCGCAATACTCCAGCAGGCCGCTCTCGATGGTTCGATCCGCCAGATTGTAGCGCACCTGGTTTGCGACCACGGGGTACCGACAGAGTTTCTCCGCTTGCTGCAACTGGGCGACAGAGAAGTTCGAGACTCCTATGAATCGGACCTTCCCAGAGTCCACGAGGATCTCCATCGCCCCAAGAGTCTCATCCAATGGGATGTCATCGTTCGGTTCGTGGAGCTGATACAGGTCGATGTAGTCAGTTTGCAGCGTACGAAGGCTTCGGTCGGCCGCAGCCAGGACGTCCGCGTGCCGGAAGTGCGCCCTCGAGACCTTGGTCGCCAAGAACACTCGTTCCCGCAAGCCGTGAATCGCCTCGCCGACCACGCTTTCGCTGCCATACGATTCGGCGGTATCAACAAACAGGGCGCCGGCGTCGAGGCCCGCCCGCAGGGGGCCCGGGCCGGCGTAATAACCCGACGTCCCCAAACCAATTTCGGGAATCATCACGCCCGTCTGACCCAACGGCTTGGTCCCCACTGTCATCCCATCACCTCGCTATTGACGGCCGTACTTCCAGGGGCGGATGTCATGACGACATCGTGGCCAGTCTTCGCCGCAATGATCCGGGCAGGAACGGGTAATACCGGTCGCGAGCTTCTGTAAATGCCCGTCGGACGACTGGCCAGGCGCGCGGCGGCGGCGGTGCAACGAGCATCGGATCCACGGGGCCTTGCACCGGTGATACGATTTCGAGCAAAGCCTCGCCCATAGTCGGGATCCGCGTGGATCTTCCGCCAGACGCCACCCTGCCAAGCGCGGCCTGGCCCGGTTTGCCCCAAGCCAGCTCCTCCATGTCGTCGTCGGTCACCCACGGCCGCTGCAAGAGGATCTCTTCGACTTCCGTCGGGACGGCCACCTCAATCCGACGACTCGCCGCCCGTACCGATAGCGTTCGGCCGTCCCGTCGCTGGAGAAAGCTGGACCGGGCGATCGTCGAGAGACTGGACCAGACGACCGGCCCCAATCCGTTCACGTACTCTGCAATGCATTCCAGGAAGCGCAATCCGCCGCTCGCGTCGAAATGATGGCCGGCGATAACCACGGGCTGGCCGAGAAACGCAGCCAGCGTGGCCTCGGTTTCCCAGCCGGGCGCCGCGGTGATGCGAGGAATCATTGCCAACCCGCCGGGCAGGTACTCGGCAGCCGCCAGCCCGAATGCCGGAGGCAGCGATGCCGGTGAGTTGCACTGGCGGAACTGGCGCAAGGTCAGGAGCGTCGCCTCATACTCAAGCGCAGCAAGCGCGGGGAAATAGTCTGCTCGTATTACGCCAAAGGGTGGTTCCTCGACCGCGCACACCGACAGGCAATAGCGCTGTTCAAGCGCTGCCATCCGCCGGCGCGCCTGGGCGAGCACGGCGATCCGTTCGGATTCCGGACATTCCCGGGCGAGCTCCAATGACAGGTGGTCGTTGCCATGAATCGCCAATGACAGCTGACCTGGGTAATCCCGAAACAAGGCTGCCGTGTCCGGTGAGGTCCGGCCGGCGTCCAAAGGAATCGTCGCGATCGCAGCGTGGTAGCGATGCTGTCGCGCGTGTGCCGCCAGGCTGCGGTAATCCAGGCAACCGTAAGACTTCCGACGGAGGTTCAAATCGTCGAATACGAAGCAGGCCCGGAGTGGAGGCGACGTCCAATTCCTCGCGGCGCAGATCTGCTGAAGAAAGTGCAACAGGGGGAGAAGTCCCATAAACCGCTCACGGCTGAATTCCTCCGCCAGCAGCGAGCTTGAATCGGTGAGGAACGGAGAAACTGCCACCATGTCCAGCGCGCCTCGCCCCTCGCGAGCCGGCCGGTGTACCCAGAGGGGACGCTCGTCAATCGTCGCAATGACTACATCCCCGAGATCCGGTTCCAGTGGCGTGCAACAGAAGTCTGTGGGCGACCGTTCGACCAGCGTTCTTCGCCGGAAATGGCGCGGAACGGCATCCATGTTCCCGAAAACGACTCTGCGTGTCCTTCCGTTTCCGATTGCCGCGTCGCCGCCGAGGAACGCAAGGCAACGTCTCCCCTTGCCGGCCATGGCTAATGCGTCGGCGCGCGAGCAACCCAGGAGCAGCGCGGGGCCCCGATCTTGCGCGTCGCTTTCCGGTTGGGCGCGAAAAGTCACCGGGAACAGGGCTTCCATGGCCCGGAACAATTGCTCGTTCTGGGCGTAGGCTTGAGGAGGCGTAACGGTTGTCGCAACCTGCTCCACGGAATCAGGGCGTATTACCGTCATCAAGACTTGCTCTGTCGGCGACTTGGAAGAAGCAGGATAGAGTGTCCGAGCCCGAATGTGGAGCGGCACGTACTAGTACGGCCGTCGGCGGCATCACCTTATGGTAAACAAGCAGCAGCATAGTCGCGACCGCAGGAGGAGGCGTCAATGCGGCACATGCCACTGCGGCGATGGGGTTGCCGCAGCGACTGTTGGGACCGGAGGACAACCGAATCCAAACGCCAGCGGAGGGCGGAGTCAATGCGATAATCGTGGCTGCGCAATGCTTCCAGCGCTGGTAGCCCGCGAGGTAGTATCGAGTAGAGAAGAAGAACACGCGCCCGGTATGCGGCTTCGTAAGGGGGGACGGCTGGTGGGTGGTCTGGAGACGTGACCAAGGTTTCGCATTCACGGTTGGAGATTCGGATCTTTCGGGCACGTTCCGTGTCGAGTGCGGCGCTTGAGGTCGATCAGGGCGAATGGCTGTTCATTCAGTCGCCGGGTCAGCAGGACGCAACTGTGGGATCTATTCAGTCACCTGAGACATTGGCTCCGCCGAGCGGGCAAGCGTCGTAGGGCGGCGACCGACATGAATCAAGAGACTTCGCATAGCATGATTTCTACTCTCGAGCGCGCAATCATTCTTCTCGAACATCCTCCGTGGAGCGTGCTCTACCGGGTGGTCATTGGCTACCTGACGCTGGCCTTGTGCGCGCATCTTTGCCCTGGCGGGAACCCTCTGTGGGTCCACATCCTCGGATTCCTCGGCGTGCTCTTCTCGCTCAGGCTGGTTCCCGCGGTTCTACGCAAGATGCTGCCGTTCTCGAGCGAGGCGATAGCGGTATGGACGGGACGGCGAATGATGGCCAAGCGCTTCGATTCGTACCAATGGCGGAAACTCTTGTGGATCGGAACGGGGATGGCAGTTTACGCGGTATTCTCAGGACAATTGTCCGGCGCGGGTGCAGTGTTGGCGATCTTCTGTATCACGAGCGGGGGAATCGGCGAGTGGTTTTGGCGCCGGAGAGTGGCAGACGGCGGCGCGCTGTTCGAAGGCAAGTGACGGCACTGTCAGAAGTTGAGGGCATCCATGGACGAACACGCGAAGGATGGTGGTTTGGGACTGAAGACAGGAGAGTGGGTGGAGGTTCGGAGCAGGGACGAATTGCTGGCGACACTTGACAAGAATGGCCGGCTGGATGAATTGCCGCTGATGCCGCAGATGCTGGGCCTATGTGGGCAGAGGTTCCAGGTGCGCAAGCGTGCGCACAAGTTGTGTGACACGGCCAACAACACCGGTGGAAGAAAGATGTCGAGCGCCGTGTTCCTGGACGATCTTCGCTGCGACGGAGTGGCCTACGGCGGCTGTGAATTGCGGTGCCTGATTCTCTGGAAGGAAGCGTGGCTGAAAAGAGTGGAGCCAGGCGGTGCAGGGGGTCGTGCCAAGTCGATGATCGAGCCCCAACGGGCCGATCCGAAAGGCGTCGGAACTCCATGTTCGGCGGATGATGTCTTGGCCGCTACTCGTCGACGACCCGTTACGCCGGGTGAAACGGACACAGCTTACGTGTGCCAGGCGACACAACTGCCGTTCGCGACCCAGCCGCTGTCTCGATGGGCCGTCGGACAGTACATCGAAGACTACACTTCGGGAAATGCGCGAGCTTCGGAGATTCTGGCGGGGCTTCTGTTCATCGTCTACGAGAACCTCGTGTCCTCAGGGCTCGGGTTCGGGTCGGCGCTGCGCTGGCTATATGACGTTATTCAGAGAATTCGAGGTGGGGCGCCATACCCGTCGCGTCCTGGGCGACTGCCGAATAATAGTCGTACGCCTTCCGTGAGTCTCAATGTGCAGGTCGGCGACCTGGTGCGAGTGAGGGATCACGCCGCCATCCTTGCTACGGTGGACGAGCAATTGCGGAATCGGGGGATGGGCTTCCACCCGACAATGGTGCCCTATTGCGGCAAGTCATTTCGTGTTCTGCAGCGCGCGCGAAAGATTATGAATGAGAGAACCGGACAACTCATGGTCTTGAAGAACGAATGTCTGGTTCTCGAAGGTGCGGACTGCGTTGGAAAGTACACGAACCCGCTCTTGTGCCCGAGATCCTGCTACCCTTATTGGCGCGAAATCTGGCTGGAGCGAGTGGAATCTGGGTCGGGGCAACGGCCGATGAGCGCGACAGGAGAGTGCCGATCAGACGACACGGATCGTGGTTGAGTATGTGACGGTGTAACGACAGATCGGGGGGCGGGATCACCGCGACAGCGGCGTGGCAACTGCAGCAAGCGTAGTCGTGTCGGGCAGATTCGCCTCGGTCGATGCGTACCGTGGTGCCGTAATGTTGCTGATGCAGGCGGAGGCGCTCCGATTCTGCGCGGTATCTGCGTCTCTGCCGGGCTCGTGCGTATGGGAATTCCTTTGTCGGCATCAGACGCACGTACAGTGGACGGGCTGCTCGCTGCACGATCTCATCATGCCGAGCTTTTGCATGCTCGTCGGCGTGGTGCTGCCATTCTCGATTTCCAGGAGGCGTGCGCAGGGCGATGAATTCGCCGATCTGGCACGGCACGCGGCAAGTCGGGCGATGCTCCTGATTCTTCTCGGAACGGTCGTCGCGGCCGCGCATGGGCGAAGGCTGACGTGGCCGTTCGACTGGGTGTTGCCGCAGATCGCGCTTGGATATGTCTTTCTGTTCCCGCTTGCGTTCCGCCCGATTCGAGAGGCATGGTTCTGGCTCTCGGTCATCCTGGTCGGATATTGGCTCGCTTTTGCTCTGTATCCTCTGCCAGCGCCGCAATTCGACTACGCACGCGTCGGGGTGTCCGAGGCCTGGTTGCGAGAGTTTGGTTTGAGCGGATTTGCGGCGCACTGGCAGAAGAACAGCAACCTGGCGTGGGCCTTCGACGTATGGCTGCAGAACCTGCTGCCAAGGGCGGAGCCCTTCACGCATTTCCCGACCGGGATCGCAACACTCAATTTCATTCCTACGATTGGCACGATGATCCTCGGGCTCATCGCGGGAGTTCGGCTCGGCAGCGATGCAACGCCATGGGCGAAGGTGCGGTGGCTGGTCCTGGTTGGGGCCGCGCTGATGGCAGCTGGCTTCTTGCTGGATCGGTTTGGACTCTGCCCTGCGGTCAAGTGGATCTGGTCGCCGAGCTGGGTACTTTTTAGCGGCGGGTGGACCTACCTGATACTTGCGGCATTCTTCATTGCAGTCGAAATTTGGCGGTGGAAAAAGCTCGCGTTTCCCCTGGTCGTGGTCGGAGTCAACTCGATTGCGGCGTACTTGCTGGCCCAGCTATATCCGGCTCTGGCATTTCATAGCCTTGAGAGGCTTGTCGGCCAGCGGCCGTTCATGATTCTCGGTGAGGCTCTTCAGCCTCTCGTGTACGGCGCTACCGTAGTGACTGGGTATTGGTTGGTCCTGTACTGGATGTACCGACGACGGATCTTCCTGCGGGTGTAAATGGAGCTGCCGAGGCATTATGTTCAGTTCGCGGCAGCCAGACGTGCTGTTGCCGCCCGGCGCCGAAATTCAAGGAGGAATGAGGCCGTTTTTGCGTACAACTCCGATGAATACCGATTACACTGATTTCCGCGTCGATTGCGCGCAATTGGCCGCGCGCAGGTTGAGCCCGTAGAAAAATGGGCGCGAGTTCCAAAGATGATCTGTTTCGCAAAATGAGCAGTTCGAACGGCCGTCAACAGCTTGTGCGTGCCATGGCAGGTCTCTTCCTGACATGAAGATAGTGACTGTCATTGGCGCCCGCCCGCAGTTCATCAAGGCTGCGTCGGTTAGCCGCGAGCTCCGGCGGCGCCACAGAGAAGTGCTGGTTCATACCGGACAACACTATGACCACGCAATGTCGGGGCAGTTCTTCGACGAACTCCAGATTCCGCCTCCTGATTACAACCTGAGTGTCGGGTCGGCGACTCATGGCGTACAGACTGCGCCATGCTCGCCAAGATTGAGGAAGTCTTGATGGTCGAGAAGCCGGACTGGGCGCTCATCTATGGGGACACGAATTCGACACTGGCCGGAGCTCTTGCGGCATCGAAGCTGCAAATCCCTTTGGCGCACGTCGAGGCGGGCCTGCGGAGCTTTAACCGATCCATGCCGGAAGAAATCAATCGCGTCGTGGCCGACCATTTGTCCGACCTGCTGTTGTGTCCGAGCGAGACCGCGGTAGCCACCTCCGGAGCGAAGGCATCACGCGCAACGTGCATCTGGTCGGCGATGTCATGTGGGATGCGTTGCAGTTGGTGCGAAGTCTGGCGAAAGAGCGCGCAGCGGGCGTCTTGTCACGACTGGACTTGCGGCAAGATTCTTACTTCCTCGCTACCGTGCATCGTAGCGAAAATACGGATGTCGCGGAGCGGCTTGGCGGTATCGTCAATGCGCTCAATGCGCTCGAAGAGCCGGTCGTCTTCCCCTTGCATCCCAGGACAAGAGCGGCGGTACAGTCGGCAGGATTGCTTCTTGCGCCTCACGTCCGCGCGATCGAGCCGCTTGGCTATATCGACTTGGTTGCTGTGGCGGAATCCGCAAGGATGATCCTGACGGACTCCGGAGGCTTGCAGAAGGAGGCTTACTGGCTGGGCATTCCATGCGTGACGCTCCGCGACGAGACCGAATGGGTCGAGACGGTCGCTTCGGGCTGGAACGTAATTGCCGGCGCGGACCGTGACGTAATCGCTGATCGCATCAGATCATTCGATCGGCCAGCGGTCCGGCGTCCGCTGTACGGGGAAGGTGGTGCGGCCACTAGATGCGTGTCGCTGCTGGAAAAGGGCAGGGGATGAGCAATGATAGGGATGAGCTTTCCTGACTTGCAGTCGGGCGCTTCGATTCTCCTCCTCGGTGCTCACTGCGATGACATCGAGATCGGGATGGGCGCGACGATCCTTCAGTTGGTCAGGCGGTATCCGGAAGCCAACTTTTGTTGGGTGACGCTCAGTTCCGACCCGGAGCGTGAGCGGGAGACCAGGACGGCTGCGGAGGCCCTGTTGGAAGGGGCGAAATACAGGCGCGTAATCGTCGAGTCGTTCCGGGGCAGCTACTTTCCTTACGTAGGCGCAGAAATCAAGAACTTCTTCGAAACCTTGAAGGCCAGTCTGGCTCCTGATGTCGTCTTTACGCACTGCCGGCACGACTTGCACCAGGACCACCGAGTAACCAGCGAACTGACCTGGAATACCTTCAGGAATCACCTGATACTTGAATATGAGATACCAAAATTCGACGGCGACCTGCGCACCCCAAATTGCTATGTCGCGGTGTCGGCCCGGGACTTGCGGCAGAAGATCGACATCCTCATGACATCTTTCCCAAGCCAGCTTGGGCGACCGTGGTTCACGCGTGGCACGTTCGAGGCCATTGCGCGATTGCGCGGCATCGAGTCGAATGCGGACGAGGGCTACGCAGAGGGTTTTTACTGTCCGAAGGTTGTCCTGCAAGTCTGAGCGGGCGTCGTATCCGGAGCATCCAAGGATCGTGAAATGAACAGTTCTTCGTTACCGGCACTGCATGAATTCCTCGAGACGGATCTGAACTACATTTGTGGCGGTGTACGCAAGGAGTTCAGCAGACTTGCGGGAAAGAGGCTCTTGGTCACGGGTGGCGCGGGTTTCCTCGGCTATTACCTCGCGCTGTCCGTCTTGCACCACAACAAGACCGCGGGACCCGGCGACGCGATCGACCTGACGATTTGGGACAATTTCATCCGCGGGACTCCACGGTGGCTCTCCGATCTGCATGGCACGCCCCATCTGACGATTGAGAATCGCGACCTCATCAAGCCGCTGCCATCGCCGATGCGGGACTTCCAGTGGATCATCCATGCGGCGGGCATCGCGTCGCCAACCTACTATCGAAAGTACCCGCTCGAGACCATCGACTCGAACATCAATGGATTACGCAATCTCCTCGAGTATTGCGTCAGCCAGCGGGATCAGGGCCTCCCGGTCGAGGGCCTGCTGTTCTTTTCGTCTAGCGAGATCTACGGTGATCCAGCCCCCGAGTGGATACCGACTCCGGAACATTATCGTGGCTTCGTATCCTGCACCGGGCCGCGAGCCTGTTACGATGAATCGAAGCGGTTTGGCGAGACATTCTGCGTGGTGTTCGCCCAGCAGCACGGTATTCCGGTCAAGATTGCACGGCCGTTCAACAACTACGGGCCCGGCCTGAAAATCACCGATCGGCCGGGTCATTCCGGACTTTGTGCGGGATGTGCTCGCCGGTCGCGATGTGGTCATGTTCTCGGATGGCAAGCCGACCAGAACGTTCTGTTATTCGGCAGACTCGATCAGCGGTTATTACAAGGTGCTCGTCAACGGAAGCCCGGGGAGTCATACAACATCGGCATCGACCGGCCCGAGATTTCGATGAACGCGCTCGCCGAAAAGATCATCTCTACTGCACGGGAGCTGTTTGGCTACGGTGGGAGGCTGGTGCACGCGGCCAGCGCGGAGACGGTTTATCTTGTGGACAATCCGAACAGACGCTGCCCGAACATGCAGAAGAGCATGACCCAGCTGGGTTACGCACCCGAGCATACTGGTTGACGAGGGAATTCGCAGATCGCTGATCTGGTACCACCACAATCGCGAGGCTGAGGAAGCATGATGAGGGTTTCGATCATCGGGACTGGGTATGTGGGGCTCGTCTCCGGGGCTTGTCTTGCGGAAGTTGGCCATAGCTGTGTCTGCGTCGACATCGACCTCGCCAAGGTCGAAAGGATTCGACGCGGTGAGACGCCGATCCATGAGGAAGGTCTTGGGCCGATGCTCAAGCGCCTGGTGGGGCGGCAGATTGACTGTGACGGCGGACCTGCGGGAGGCGGTGCTCGAAACGGATCTGACGCTGATCGCGGTGGGGACGCCTTTCGACGGCGTCCGGATCGATCTTTCGTACATCCGTCAGGCTGCAGCCGAGATCGGAGAGGCACTCAAGGCGAAGGCCGGGTATCACGTTGTGGTGGTCAAGAGCACGGTGGTGCCTGGCACCACGGACGATGTGGTCCGCCCGATTCTCGAGCAGGCCTCTGGGAAGCGGGCCGGTGTGGATTTCGGCTTGGGCATGAATCCGGAGTTCCTGACAGAAGGGGTTGCGATCAAGGATTTCATGAGTCCGGACCGCATCGTTGTCGGGGGAATCGACGCCCGGACGATCGATGTACTGGACCGTTTGTACGCTCCCTTCGTAGGGGTGCCGTTATTGCGTACGAACAACAAGACTGCAGAAATGATCAAATATGCCTCGAATGCCGTTCTGGCGACCCTGATCTCGTTCTCTAATGAAATAGGTAACTTGTGCGAGGCGCTCGGTGGCGTGGACGCGGCAGATGTCATGTCTGGAGTCCAGCACGCCCAGTACTTCACGCCGATCCTTGAGGATGGGCGTCGCGTCAGAGCGCCGATCACGTCATTTCTCTGGCCCGGCTGCGGTTTCGGCGGGAGCTGCCTGCCCAAGGATGTAAAGGCGCTTTCCGCGCACGGCGTTGCACACGGCCAGCACATGAACCTTCTCGATGCGGTGATTGGGGTCAATCAGGCGCAACCGACGCGCATCATCGGGATACTCGAGAAGCACTTCGACACGTTAGCCGGTAAGCGTGTGTGTGTCTTAGGCCTGGCATTCAAGCCCGATACGGACGACGTGCGTGAATCACCGGCAATCCCGATCATCAATATGCTGCTGCAGCGCGGCGCGCTGGTAAGCGCTTATGACCCGGTAGCGACGAGCTCCGCGCGTGTGGTCCTGCCGCCTAGTGGCGTCACGTTCAAGAACGACCTGGAGGACGCCATTGTCGGCGTCGACGCGGTGGTGCTCGTCACGCGCTGGGACGAGTTCATTCGGCTGCCGGACCTGATTGCGAAGATGTCGGACGCGCCGCTGCTTGTCGATGGCCGCCGAATGCTGGAGAAGGGGTCGTTGCCACGATACGCGGGAATTGGCCTATGAAGGTTGTGCTGTTCTGTGGAGGGCTGGGAACGCGTCTGCGTGAGCATTCGGACACGATACCGAAGCCGCTCGTGAACATCGGCGAACGGCCCATCATCTGGCACCTCATGCGCTACTACGCGCACTATGGCCATAAGGACTTCATCCTGTGCCTCGGATACCGCGGCGACCTCATCCGCGAGTACTTCCTGAACTATAACGAGTGCATGTCCAATGACTTCACGCTGTCGGAAGGCGGCAAGCGAATTGAACTTGCCTCAAGCGACATCGACGACTGGAAGATCACGTTCGTGGATACCGGGATGCATTCGAATATCGGTGGAGCGGCTGGCCCGAGTCAGGCGATATCTGGATGGCGAGGAGGTCTTTCTCGCCAATTATTCCGATGGTCTGAGCGACTTGCCGCTGGATTCCTATCTGCAGGAATTCAATCGCAGCAAAGCCGTGGCCGGCTTCGTGGCAGTCAGGCCCAGGCAGAGCTTCCACTCGGTCCGAACCGGTTCTGAAGGCATTGTCACAGCCATCGAGGCCATGAGCACCTCGGACTACTGGATCAACGGTGGATTCTTCTGTCTGCGGCGGCAGATCTTTGACTACATGAAGGACGGCGAGGAACTCGTCGAGCAGCCGTTTGAGCGCCTGATCGGCGAAGGGCGGTTATGGGCGCAGCAGTACGATGGATTCTGGGCCGCGATGGACACGTTCAAGGACAAGATTGCCTTCGATCGTATGGAGTCTTCCGGCAATTGTCCGTGGATGAGATGGAAGCGGTAGCGAGCGTTTCTTGATTGCGGTCGGTGGTGGCGACCTGATCTGGCGGCGGTAAGGACACAGGGGCTGGACCGAGGGAGGCGAGTTGAACTTTACGAAAGGCGACATCGAGGGCGCATGTGTCATCGATCTGCAGAAGCGCGAGGACGAACGTGGATTCTTCGCGCGCTTCTGGTGCGACAAGGAATTCGAGGCGCACGGGCTCGTGAATCGGATCAGGCAGATCAACACGGGGTATAGCCACAGGGCGGGAACCCTTAGAGGAATGCATTATCAGAAGGCGCCACACCAGGAAGTGAAGGTCGTTCGCTGCCTGCGGGGAGCGGTATTCGACGTTCTCGTCGATCTGCGGACGGACTCACCCACGCACAAGAAGTGGATGGGCGTCGAACTCACGGCCGAGAACGCTCGGATGCTGTATGTACCGGAAGGGTGTGCGCACGGCTACCTGACACTCCGGGACTCCACGGAACTCTTGTACCTCACATCTGCGCCATATGCCGCGGAGTCTGCCGCCGGCGTCCGCTACGACGACCCGGCATTCGCCATCGCCTGGCCGAGGATCGCCGGTGTGATCTCGGACGTCGACCGGCAATGGCCCGATTATGAGCGGTAATTCACCCGGTAGGACGGCGTTCCGATCCGGGCCTCGGCTTGTCGAACAAAACTAGGCTTGGGAGGGATCAGAAAATGATCATCGTCGACACGGCATTGAAGCGACGGGAGCAGGAGAACAATCCGATCCGGGTAGCGCTGGTAGGCGCCGGCTACATGGGGCGCGGCATCGCGCTGCAGATCATGTCTGCGATGCGGGGCATGCGGGTCGTAGCGATCTCCAATCGGTCGATCGAGCAGGCGGAACGGGCGTATCGGGAAGCCGGCGTCGACACGGTTCGTCGGGTCGGGACCGTCGCGGCTCTCGAGGATGCGATCGGGAAGGGCGAGTTCGCCATTACGGATGACTGCAGCCCTGCTATGCCGCGCCGGGCAAGTCGAAGCGGTGATCGAAACCACCGGAGACGCGGAGATTGGCGCCCTGGTCGCGCTCGAAGCAATTCGACACGGCAAGCACATCATCCTGATGAATGCGGAGGTCGACTCGACAGTCGGTCCGATCCTGAAGGTCCATGCGGATCGCGCCGGCGTGGTGTACACGTATACGGACGGCGATGAGCCCGGTGTGGCGATGAATCTGTATCGCTTCGTCGACAGCATCGGCTACAAGCCCGTGTTGATGGGCCAGATCAAGGGCTTCCTGAATCGGTATCGCAATCCCGAGACTCAGAAAGAATTTGCAGAAAAGACGAAACAGAAGGCGGCGATGGTTGCGTCGTTCGCGGACGGGTCAAAACTTGCTATCGAGTCGACGATCATCGGCAATGCGACCGGCTTCGTGCCAGGCAAGAGAGGGATGTACGGTCACGAATGTGGGCATGTGAAGGACCTGCTCAAGCTGTTTTCACCCGACGACTTCAAGAACGGCGGCCTGGTCGACTTCGTGCTGGGTGCGGAGCCCCACACTGGGGCATTCGTGATGGGATACAACGACCATCCGGTTTTGGCGCAAGTACATGAGCTACTTCAAGATGGGTGACGGACCGCTGTACATGTTTTACACACCGTACCACCTCCCGCATCTTCAGTTGCCACACTCGGTCGCCCGCGCTGTGCTATTTGGAGATCCGACGCTCACGCCGCGGGGCGCGCCCGTGTGCGATACGATTTCCTATGCCAAGCGCGACCTCAAGGCAGGGGAGGTTCTGGATGGCATGGGCGGTTTCACCTGTTATGGGCTTGTAGATTCATATGAGGCTTGTCAAGCGGGCGACTTCCTGCCGATTCCGCTGTCGCATGGGTGCAAGCTGAAGCGCGACATCACGAAGGATCAGCCGATCAGTTATCGGGATGTGCAACTGCCAAAGGGTCGTCTGTGTGACGACCTGCGTGAAGAGCAGGCTAGATACTTTGGCGGCCGTATCGGTAGCGCGGCGGCGGTGTAGCCGATGAGATGCCCGGCACTCGTCCGAGCGGCGCGTTCGCGGCCTTGGCACCGGCTTCGAAAGATTGCCCTTCTGCAGTGGTCGTGATGATCGGCATAGTCGCCAATTCCGTCGACCGCAGGGTCATTGAAGAGCTGTTCCAACTCTTCAAGACACCTTGGGAGTTTTTTCGACCGGACAGGGCGTACGAGGTTGTGGTTGCGACGATCGAAACGGTTCCGGACGTTGGCGCACGGCTTCTCTTGGTGTTCTGCTCATCTGAAACGAGCATTGATTCGCAGTACGGCATCAAGCCCGGTCGCCGGGTGCAGGGGGCGGTCCTCCGCAGCAAGCTTGGGGCCGTGCCGACCTATGGCGATACGTTGACCTTCGACAATTCGGCGGCAGCTTCCTGTGTCGCAACGGAACAGGGTAGCGCGGGCGTGGCCGTGGCGCGGGGCGATCAGCGCGTGGTTCGGCTTGGTTACGACTTGTTGCGGGAGGTGCGCCATCTCCTGACGGTCGGTCAACCCATCGACAGGGCAGGCTATCCGACGATCGATACCCACATTGCATTGCTGCGGCAATGGATTCTCGATGCCGGAATCGGTCTAGTGGAAATTCCTCCTGTGCCGGCCGGGTGTAGCTTCATTGCGTGTTTGACCCACGACATCGATTTCGCGGGAATCCGGCAGCACAAGTTCGACCATACGATGTGGGGTTTCCTGTACCGTGCAACGCTGGGTGCGGTTCGCGGGCTTGCCAGTCGCCGGATCTCGTTATCAAGAGCGATCGCAAGCTTCCGGTACGCCGCTGCCCTGCCTTTCGTCCACCTCGGGCTTGCGAGGGATTTCTGGATTCCATTTGAATGGTACATGCGAGTCGAGAAGGACCTGCCAGCGACGTATTACATGATCCCGTTCAAGGGGCGACCCGGTCAGCGCGTACCGGGGCCTCATCCGGGAAGGCGCGCCTGCGCCTACGAATTGGCGGACGTACGCGACTGGATTTCCAAGTTGGAGCGTACGGGCTGCGAGATTGGGGTGCACGGGATAGATTCCTGGCATAGCGTGGTCCTGGGGCAGGAGGAACTGGGGCGAATTCGTGAGGTGTCATCCTCCGATGAGCGCGGAATCCGCATGCATTGGTTGCTGCAGGAGCGCACGACTCATCGTCGTCTGGAGGACGCGGGTTACGAGTACGACTCGACGGCTGGGTACAACGAGACCGTTGGCTATCGAAATGGTACAAGCCAGGTGTTCATGCCTTTCGAATGCCGTACGCTGCTGGAATTGCCAATGCATATTCAGGATGGGGCGCTGTTCCTGCCTCAGCGCTTGAATCTGTCTGAGACGGCCGCGTGGGAACTGTGCGAAGCGTTCATTCGGCACGCAAATTCGTCGGGCGGCGCGCTGACGATCTTGTGGCACGATCGTAGCCACGCGGCGGAGCGTTTCTGGGGCGATTTCTATGTTCGGCTCGTGCAGCGACTGAAATTTCTGAATGTCTGGTTCGCCACCGCCTCGCAGGCGGTAGGCTGGTTTCGCAAGCGGCGTGGCGCGACCTTTGAACGTGATGTGACGGGAACTGATGATATCTGGCTTGCGCCAGTTGACGGTGCGGGCCGCTGCGACGGGCCTGGGCTCACTGTCAGGGTGCATCTGCCCGTGGGCGCGGAAGCGTCAGTTGAAGGCGGCGAGAGGCCATCTCGTTGCATGGACGTCCCGTGGTCCGGCGACTCGTCCATCAATCTTGACCGCCTGGCGCGAGAACTGGCCAACGGCATCATTCCGGGTCGGTCGGGCATGGGGCCCGACGATAGGAATCATTCCCGCATTTGAGAACCTTTAGATCCCGAGTGCGCATGAAGTCCGTTTGCATGTTGTTGCAGAATGATTACGCCATAGACGTGCGCGTAAGACGCAAGGCTGAGGCCTTGGTTGCGGCCGGCTACGTTGTAGACGTCTTGGCATTGCGGTCGCCGAACTCCTCAGCGGCGACCTACTCGCTTGCGGGGGTAAACGTTTACACGCTCGGCTTGGGAAAGAATCGGGGCAGCTTGTTTCGCTACGCGTTCGAGTATGCCGCGTTCTTTTTGTGGTCCGCCTTCAAGCTGGCGCAGTTGACCAGAAAGAGCCGTTACTCGGTGATCGACGTGAATACCCTCCCCGACTTCCTGGTGTTTGCGGCTGCGCCGGCGCGATGGATGGGGGCAAAGATCGTGCTCGACATGCACGAAATTACTCCCGAATTCTATATGTCCAAGTATGAACTTGATCGCCGCTCTCTGGCAGTGCGCCTGCTGACATTGATCGAGAGACTGAGTTTCGAGTATGCGGATCGGGTCATCAACATCAACGAGCCTATTGAGGATCTGCTCGTCGGCAGAGGGCTGGATCGCTCGAAGTCCACTGTGATCATGAACGCCGTGGACGAGGCCATGTTTGCGGCCGCAGTGGCGAGACAGGCGCGGCGGGAAGACGGCCCTGTTGCAGGCAAGAAGTTCGTGATGATGTATCACGGTACGTTGACGAGGATTTATGGTCTCGATATCGCAATTGAGGCATTGGGCATTGCGCAGTCCGAATTGCCTGACGCGGAACTCTGGATTCTGGGGGGAGGCCCCGAGAGGGCCGGCCTCGAGCTCCAGGCAAGTCAGCTTGGTCTAGAGTCCAAGGTTCGGTTTGTCGGTTCAGTGTCGCCGGATGAGATTCCGGAATGGCTTGGCCGCTGCGACGTGGGGGTTCTGCCGACCCGCAAGGACGTGTTCCTCGACTACTCTTTTTCGAACAAGTTGTCCGAGTACATAATCATGGGCAAGCCGGCAATTGTGTCGCGCCTGAAGGCCATCAATCGCTATTTCGGCGAAAATGCACTGGCCTTCTTCGAGCCGAATGACGCGCAAGACCTGGCAAGACAGATGATCAGAATGTACCGCAATCCCGATCGCGGGAGGCGGTACGCAGAATTGGCAAAGATGGAATACGAGCCGATCTGCTGGGCCGTCATGAAAGGGCGATATCTAAGTCTGGTGGGCGGGCTCACTCATGGCAGCACCTGAACAATCGGAGTCTTCCTGCCCGCGGGAAGCGGAAGTGCCAAGCTACGTGCTGATTACTCCTGCGCGTAACGAGGAGCGCTTCATTCGGCATGCGATCGAGTCGGTCGTGGCTCAGTCGATTCGACCGCATCGGTGGATCATTGTCAGTGATGGGTCGACCGACGGCACGGATGATATTGTCAAAGAGTACACGGCCAGGTATCGGTGGATGGAACTGGTGCGTGTGCCGGAGCGCGCCGAGCGACACTTCGCCGGCAAGGTCGATGCCTTCAACGCCGGATATCAGAGGGTCAAGGGCCTCGAGTTTGGGGTCATTGGCAATCTGGACGCCGACATCTCTTTTGACGACAAGGACTATATTGCCTTCCTATTGAGGCAATTCGCGACAAATCCTCGCTTGGGCGTAGCCGGAACACCCTATCGGGAAGACAACGCCGAGCACGACGAGCACTTCAAGAGTCCCGATCACGTATCGGGGGCGTGCCAGTTGTTCCGCCGACAATGCTTCGAGGAGATCGGGGGCTATCCGCCAATCAGGACTGGAGGCATCGACCTGATTGCGCTGCTTGCAGCGCAGGCAAAGGGTTGGGAGACGAAGAGGTTTGACGAGCGTGTCTGTCTCCACCATCGGCCTGTGGGTAGTGGCATGGAGGCCGAAAGCTATCGGCGGCTGCTGACCAGGGGACGCAAGGACTACCTGCTCGGCAGCCACCCGCTGTTCGAGGTCTTCCGAAGTGCAAACCAATTGCGTGTGCGTCCATATGTTGTCGGCGGCGTCCTGATGCTGGCTGGCTACCTTTGGGCAATGCTCTGCGGAGTCGAGAGGACGATGCCAATGGACCTCATGAAGATTCGACGCCGAGACCAGATGCAGCGATTGCGAAGCGCGCTCGCGCGACCATGGCGGCACTTGGATGGATGAGCGATTGCCGGCCTCGAATGCCCCGTCCAAGACGGGAGCGCTCATCGTCAATGCGGACGACTGGGGGCGCGATCGTGAAACCTCCGGCAGGACACTGGAGTGCTTTCTTCGTGGGAGCATTTCCGCTGTAAGTGCAATGGTATTCATGGAGGATTCCGAGCGGGCCGCGGAAGCGGCGAGGATGCATGGAATCGATGCCGGGCTTCACCTGAATTTCACGACGCCATTCTCGCGTAGCACGGCTTCGGATCCGCTCTTGGAGCACCAAGAGCGATTGACTCGATTCTTGCGCGGCAGCAGATACGCGCAGGTTCTTTTCAGCCCGTCTCTTGCGAAATCCTTTGGCTATGTCGTCAGGGCACAAATTGATGAGTTCGAGCGCCTGTACGGGCACGGGCCACGGCGGATCGACGGGCACCATCACATGCATCTGTGCGCAAATGTGGTGCTTGCTAAGCTGCTCCCCGCCGGTACGATCGTCAGAAGGAACTTCACGTTTTTCGCGGGCGAGAAGGGGCGGGTTAACCGGCTCTATCGGCGGTCAGTCGATGCTATCCTCGGTCGGCGTCATCGATTGACGGACTGCCTGTTCACGCTTCCACCGCTCCATCCTGCGAGCCGACTGGATCGCATCTTTTCAATTGCGCGCTCGCGGATCGTGGAACTCGAGGTCCACCCAATCGTTCCGGAGGAATACCTGTTTCTTGCCGGCGGTGAGATCTTTGGGCGGATCGGGGGGTTGACGATCACGAAGGGCTTTGACTTCGGGTCCCCTGCGTTATCGGCCGCCTTGTCCTGATCCCAGGGAGGACTGACATGGCGCATGTCACGGTGTGCATCTGTACGTTCAGGCGGCAGGAGTTTCTCAAGCGCCTGCTGCGCGATCTGTGCCGGCAGGAGACGGGCGGGCATTTCACGTATTCGATCGTCGTTGCGGACAATGACGCGCAAGAGTCGGCGCGGAAGGTCGTGCACGACGTGGCTGACGGTTCTGCCATTGCGATCAGTTATGTGGCCGAGCCGAGGCAGAACATTGCGCTTGCGCGCAATAAGGCCGTCGAGAGTGCCATCGGTGACTACATCGCCTTCATTGATGATGATGAGTTTCCGACGCAACGCTGGCTACGGACCCTGCTCGAGACATGCAACGAGTACCAGGTTTCGGGCGTGCTCGGGCCTGTGAAGCCGCATTTCGATCAGAAGCCGCCGGACTGGGTTGTGAAGGGGCGGTTTTACGATCGAGCAACGTACCCGACCGGGTTGGTCATCGATTGGAGACAAGGGCGCACCGGGAACGTGCTTCTGAAGCGCAGCCTCTTCAGTTCCGAAGTTCAGCCGTTTCGGCCTGAGTTTCTGTCGGGGGAGGATCAGGATTTTTTCAGGCGGATGATTGAGCGGGGGCACCGATTCATCTGGTGCAACGAGGCCGTCGCATACGAGGTCGTCCCGCCGGTGCGATGGAAACGGGCGTTTATGTTAAGAAGGGCGTTGCTGCGAGGCTCCGTGTCTGTGTTGGAGCCAACCTTTGGATCGCGGGACATCGTAAAATCCGTGATTGCCGTACCGGGATATGGCTTCGTGTTGCCGTTTACGCTGCTGGCGGGTCAGCATCATTTCATGAGTTGCCTGATCAGGTTGTGCGATCACCTCGGTAGGCTGTTGGCGCTGATCGGTGTCCGGCCGATCAAAGAGTCGTATGTGACCGAGTGAGAAAGAAGACGCGTAATGAGCATGGACTGTGACGGTGAGTTGGTGGGGAAAGATGACCTCATACTGGTGACAGGAGGCTCCGGATTCGTCGGCGCCAAGCTAGTGGAGTGTCTGTTGGAGCGCGGGTTTCGCAACCTGCGATGCTTCGCAAGGCCCACAAGCGAAATGGCAGGGTTTCGTGCGTTGTCCGAAAGTCGGTATGAAGGGGCGCGAATCGAGATATTCGAGGGCAATCTCCTGTCGAGAACGGATTGCGCGGCCGCGATGAAGGATGTGTCCGTCGTCTATCATCTGGCGACTGGCAGGGACAGCAAGTCCTATCCGGATGCATTCATGAATGCGGTTGTCACAACCAGAAACCTTCTCGAGGCATCGCTATTGGACAAGCGGCTCAAGCGGTTCGTCAGCATCAGCTCGTTTGCCGTCTATACGAACCGCCATAAGGCCGCCGGTCGCCTGCTCGACGAGACTTGCCCCGTCGAAAGGCGCTCGGAAAGACGCGGAGACGCCTACTGCTTTGCAAAGGTCAAGCAGGACGAGATAGTCGAGGAGTATGGCAAGCGGTTCAACGTTCCGTACGTAATCGTCAGGCCGGGATACGTCCTCGGGCCCGAAAAGCCGGGAATCAGCAGCCGGGTCGGCATCGATACTTTTGGCGTCTTCTTGCACCTGGGGGGCGCGAACACGATTCCATTCACTTATGTCGACAATTGTGCGGAAGCGATCGCGCTTGCCGGATTGAAGAAGGGCGTGGAGGGGGAGGTCTTCAATGTCGTGGACGACGACTTGCCCTCGAGCCGCAGTTTCTTGAAGCAGTACAAGAAGAACGTGAAGAAATTCAGGTCGATCTATGTTCCGGGTTTCGTCTCATATTCACTTTGCTACATCTGGGAAAGGTATTCGGCTTGGTCCGAGGGCCAGTTGCCACCCAACTTCAATCGACTGCACTGGCACGCCTATTGGAAGAGCACGAACTACAGCAACGCGAAGCTGAAGGCACGACTGGGCTGGGCGCCGAAAGTGCAGATGGACGAGGCGCTCAAGCGGTGCTTCCTCGGTTATCGGGCTGCGGAAGTCGATGCTTAAGGTCGCCATACTCGGGTGCGGGAAGATCGCGGACTCGCACGCGTCGCAGATTCAACGCATCGAGGGATGCGAAATCGTGGGAGTGTGCGATCAAGAGCCGCTAATGGCACGGCAGTTGTACGATCGTTTTCCTGTAAAACAGTGCTTCAGCGACATGGGAGAAATGCTGAGCGAGGCGAGACCCGATGTCGTTCACATCACGACTCCCCCGGCCAGTCATTTCGCAATAGCCAAGACATGCCTCGAGCGAGGATGCAACGTTTACGTTGAGAAGCCGTTCACTCTGAACGCAGGTCAGGCGAGGGCGCTGGTTGCTCTGGCGAATGATCGGAATCTGAAGTTGACGGCGGGGCACGACGACCAGTTCAGCCACGTGGCACGGCGGATGCGCGCCTTGGTTCGGAGCGGCTACCTGGGCGGCGACCCTGTCCACATGGAGAGCACCTTCTGCTACGAACTTGGGCAGACATATGCGCGCGCGCTCTTTGGCGACCGGGAGCATTGGGTTCGTCAGTTGCCAGGCAAGCTCCTCCACAACATTATCAGCCATGGCATTGCGCGTATTGCAGAGTTCCTGGTGACCGACTCGCCGGACGTCGTTGCGTACGGCTTCACGAGTCCATTGCTCCGGGGCGTGGGCGAGACTGAGATCTTCGATGAATTGCGAGTGATCATCGCGGAGGAAGGCCGCACGACGGCCTACTTCACGTTCTCATCGCAGATGCGGCCGCTGGCGCATCAATTCGCCGTCTACGGCCCAAAGAATGGACTGCTGCTCGATCAGGATCACGAGATACTGCTGAAACTGCGCGGCAAGCCCTTCAAGAGCTATTTGGAGAAGTTCGTCCCGCCGATAATATTCGCAGGCCAGAACCTGGCGAACCTGGCTCACAGTGCTAGAGCGTTCGCCGGGAACGATTTCCATGCAAAGGCCGGCATGTACTACCTAATCCGGTCCTTCTATCGATCGATTACAGAAGGTACGCCCGTTCCAATTCCATATCGGGAGATCGTGCTCACCGCCACGATCATGGATAGTATTTTTTCGCAGATCGACCGAACGCTGCGGCAGGGGAATCATTGGTCTGCTGGGATCTTGAAGGGCGATGCAGATGCATCCGATGGCGCGTAGCCACCCACGCGGCGTAGGTTGCTCAGAGGAGCCACGGTCGATCGATGCATGGGCGGTGGGGTGAGCCTGTGTTCAGGAAGAATGTCAAAGCGTTGGATCCCGGCTTCGACTCCGAGTTCGACTCGGTGGATGAGCGCGAATGGTATCGGATTCTCGAAGGATTCTCCGACGCGAATATCTTTCAGACATGGGCGTACGGTGCGGTGACAGCTGGTCCACGCAACATTGCTCATATGCTTCTGAAGGAAAACGGGCATGTCGTGGCGATCGCCGAGGCGCGAATTGCCAAGCTGCCGGGCCTTCCGGTCGGAATTGCGTACGTTCGGTGGGGACCCTTGTGGCGGCGGTATGAATCGGGCGCGAGGCCGGATGTTTTCCGACAGGCCGTGCGGGCGCTTCGAAACGAGTTTGCGTGCGGACGTGGGCTGGTCGTGCGTCTCCTGCCGCTTCTCTTCGACAGCGACGATCCTTGCTATGGTCAAATCTTGGCGGAGGAGGGGTTTTCGCGATCGGGCGACGACGCCCCGAGCAGAACAATTCTGATGGATCTTGGTTCGTCGCTTGGCGAGATTCGAGAGGGCATGAGGGCGCATTGGAAGCGCGAGTTGAAAGTTGCCGAGCGAAAGGCGCTGGAGGTGGTTGAGGGGTCCGGCGACGAACTTTTTGAAGCTATGATAGAGATACATGGCGAGATGCTTGCCCGGAAGAAATTCGTCGAAGGAAGTGACATTAATCAGTTCAGACAGATGCAAGGGCAGTTGCCCGATCGTTTCAAGCTCGGGATTATGTTATGTCGCTCCGATCTCGGACCGTGCGCCGGTCTGGTATGGAGCGCGGTTGGTGCGGCCGCAATCTATCTTTTCGGTGCAACAGGTAATGTGGGAATGAAGAGCAACGGTGCATATCTTCTGCACTGGCAGCTCATAGAACGTCTGAAGCGGGAGGGGCGGGCGGTGTATGACCTCAACGGAGTCAACGCGGTCAATAATCCTGGCACCTACAAGTTCAAAGCCGACCTTGCAGGTATCAACGGGCGGGAAGTGGCGTTTCTTGGCCAGTTCGAGTCGTGTGCAAACGCCGTCAGTAGAACTGTTGTCGGGCTTGCGGAGGGCCACAGATCGGTCCGCAAACGTGTCGCCCAGGCAGCGAGACTTCGAAAACTAACTCGGTGACCGCGGGGAAACTAGTCTTGTCTGACAAGAACTTCAGCAGTATTGAGATCAGCATCAAGGGGCGCTGGGTCGGGGTCCCAGCGCTGCATGTCAATGGAGAAACACTCGTGGTTACGGGCAGATTGCCCAGGATGGCGGCCGTTCACGACGAGGCATGGAGCGAAACAGAGATTGCAAGTCCAGAGACGTATATCGCGCTTCTGAAGTCTCAGCGCTCGTCGGGGCTCCGCGCAGATGTATTTACATTTGCACAGAAACTGCCTGCGGTGCACCCGAAGTATTCGTATCAGATGGAGTGGGAGAGCGTTGCGGCGATACGAGTGAGCGGTTTCGAGGCTTGGTGGGACGGCCTGCCGCAGGGGACGCGAAAGAACGTGAGGCGTTCGCAGAAGCGTGGTGTCGTGGTCGAGGTTCGGCCATGGAGCGACGAGATTGTCCGGGGCTTGGTCGAACTGAACAACGACTCACCCGTCCGACAGGGCCGGCCGAACCGGCACTTCGGCAAGTCGTTCGACCAGGTGAAAAGGGACTATTCGTCTTTCTTGGATCGAAGTGACTTGATCTGTGCTTATTTTGGCGACGAGCTGATCGGGCTGTTGAAGCTCGTATACCGGGGTGACGTCGCCGCCATCCTTCAGTGCCTTCCGAAAGCAGCTCATCTCGACAAGAACCCGGCTAATGCTCTTATTGCGAAGGCCGTTGAAGTGTGTGAAAAAAAGCACATTTCCTATTTGACTTATGGATTGTTCACGTATAGCACACGGCGCGCAAGTCCTCTGCTCGAATTCAAGATCAGAAATGGCTTTGAGGAGCTTCGGGTTCCTCGTTATTACGTGCCTCTTTGCTGGCGGGGATCGCTGTGTATGAAGCTGGGACTTCATCGGGGCCTGGTTGGCATGCTTCCCGACAGCGCCATCGACGTCGGCATAAGAGCCAGGGAGAAGTGGCAAGAATTCAGGGGTGCGAAGGGCCGCTCCATTGGGGCATTTCGCGCTAGGATTGCACCGATCGAGGAAGGCTCGAAAAAGTGACCTGTAGGCACGACACAACTTGCCGGTGTAGCTCAACGGTAGAGCGGCCGAAATGTAATCGGCTGATGGGGCGTTCAATTCCCCCCGCCGGCTCCACTCAGTGCCAGGGATTGGCGCCCGGGAGTCTCGCGCGTACTGGGCAAGATGACAAAATAGTCCAGGGCCGGTGACTGGATCGTACCCCCGTGGCGAGCCTTGCTCGAGGGTTGGCTTCTTGGCCGGCAGGTAGAAAGCCCGTCGTGGCCTACGCGGGTGCAACAGTTGGCACGGCACCAGTGCCGACTGCGCTGCAGGATGCCGTCGGAAAGCGAGCGAGTTGCAGACGGCCTGTTTGGAAAGCGAAAGCCTCGGGAGGATCCTCAAGTGCCGGGAATTGTGGGCATCTTGACAAGAATGCCTCGACAGCGAGCTGAAGGGGAGGTCCTGAGGATGGCCGATTCCCTTCGCCATGAGAATTTCTACCGGGTTGGGACGTATTCGGATCATTCGTTAGGAGTTTATGTCGGCTGGGCGGCATTGGAGGGTTCGTTCAGCGATGGGATGCCGCTGGAAAATGAGCGAGGTGACCTCTCGCTCATCTTCTCAGGAGAGGACTTCCGCGCCGCACGTACGGTCGACTCCCCACAAGGAAGCAATGTTGGCGCCAGGGTGGCTAGGGGACGGTATCTCGTCCGGCTCTGCGAGGACAGGGCATCTTTTCCATCCGTCCTGAATGGCAGGTTTCATGGCCTCCTAGTGGACCGGCGGCAGGGGACCGCAACCCTGTTCAACGATCGATGGGGAATGCACCGGCTCTATTTCCATCAGTCTCGGGAGGGCTTCTACTTCGCAGCGGAGGCGAAGGCGATCCTAGCCGTACTCCCGGAAACGCGTCGTGGCGATCTGCAAGGCATTGGCGAATTCATCGCGTGCGGCTGCACCTTAGAGAATCGATCGCTCTTTAGCAGTATCTCGGTGCTGCCACCGGCGTCAGCGTGGGCCTTTCGCAACGGGGAGCCTTTGGCTCGCGACGCCTACTTCCGACCGTCCGAGTGGGAGGATCAGGAGCCGCTGGAGTCGGAGCCTTTCTATCATCAGTTGCGAGACGTCTTCTCGAGAACCGTACCCCTGTATTTCGGTGCGGATGAGCGCGTAGGCATGTCTCTCACGGGAGGGCTAGACACCCGAATGATCATGGCATGGCAGAAGTCGCCGCCTGGATCCATGCCTTGTTACTCGTTTGGCGGAGCAGTCCGTGACTGTGAGGACGTAATACTTGCGCGAAAGGTGGCCCAGGCTTGCGGTCAGCCGCATCAGGTGATCCAGATCGGAGACGAATTTCTGTCAAGGTTCCCTCACTATGCGGAGCGATCCGTGTATCTGACGGACGGCTGTGCGGGTGCGGCGCACGCGCCCGATCTGTTTGCCAATGAGCGGGCTCGAGACATCGCCCCGGTAAGGATGACGGGGAATTACGGTGGTGAAGTCTTGCGCGGGGTGCGTGCCTTCAAGCCGGTGGATCCATTGCCTGGCCTTTACGACCGGGAGATGATGCGCCATGTGCGTCAGGCGCATGAAACCTACGCTGAACTGGTCCGCTGTCACCCGGTCTCCTTCGCCGCATTTCGGCAGGCACCCTGGCACCATTACGGTCTGCTTGCGCTCGAGCAGACGCAACTATCGCTGCGCTCGCCATTTCTCGATAATGACTTGGTACGCACCGTTTTTCGAGCGCCCATCGCTGGCAGTCCGGACACGGCCACCAGTCTGCGGCTGGTCGCCGATGGCAATCCGGCGCTCGTGAGGATCCGGACCGACCGTGGTCTGGCAGGTAACGGGAGCATTTTAGGCACCGCTGTATTGCGGCGAATTCTTGATTTGACCGCAAAGGCCGAGTACGCGTATGGGGACGGAATGCCCCAATGGTTGGCGCGCATCGACCACCTCGTTGCAGCGGCTCGTCTCGAGCAGCTTTTTCTTGGGCGGCACAAGTTCGCCCATTTCCGAATCTGGTATCGCAACGTACTCGGCGAGTATGTTAGAGAAATGCTGCTGGACACAAGGGCGCTCTCTCGTCCCTACCTCAATGCAGGAACGGTGTGGGATGTCGTGGACGGACACCTCAAGGGCACACGGAATTACACTTCGACAATACATCAATTACTGTCGCTGGAGATCTTTCATCGGATGTTTATCGATGGAAATTGAGTCAACGGGCATCGCTCAAGCGCTGCTGGAGAGCCGTCAGCCGACGGGCTGCTTTCCGCTTAGGGCGGCAGGGCCCCCGATCAGCGGTGCAATCTCATGCGAGCATTTGAGGTGAGCACATGTCGCCAGCAATAAGCGGCCCGAGCAGGATTCCAGCGCTCGATTTCACGAAGGGTGCATTGGTGCTGATCATGGTTCTGTACCATTGGCTCAACTACTTCGTGTCGACGGAAGGGGATTTCTACCGATACCTTCGGTTTCTTACTCCCTCGTTCATTTTTATTACGGGATTCTTGATTTCGCACGTCTATCTTGCTGCTTACAAGTTGGCTGACTCGAGGCTTCCCATGCGGCTGATGCAGAGAGGGCTGAAGCTGCTCGCAGTCTTCGTTGTTCTTAACGTGGCGCGTACTTTCCTCATGCCCGATGCCCGCGAAGATGTGATGCCGTCGCGGATGTGGTCGGTCGAGGATCTGACGGCCATCTTCGTGACCGGCAACGTTGCGACAGGCAGCGGCGGCAAGGCTTCCTCGTTCAACATTCTGGTTCCGATCAGTTACTTGTTGCTGCTGTCCGCACTCCTGTCTAGGGCATGCAGGGTCTTTCGCTACACGTTTCACCTGGCCGCGTTGATCGGCATCGTGTGTTTGATTTGGCTTCGAATCGATGGCATCGAGTTCGGGAACCTCGATCTGATGGTGATCGGACTGGTTGGTGTCATGACTGGTTATGTCCCCATCGAAAAAATAGACGCGGTCGCGAGCCACAAGTACCCAATATTGGTGGCGTATCTCTCATATACGACAGTCATTGCGGTTCTAGGTATCAACTACCCGTTGCAAGTTGCGGGTGTCGTAATCTGCCTCTTAGTCATCTACATGCTCGGACAGGCAGGCAGCGACTATGGCGCGATTCGGCGAACGACGAGCTTGCTCGGTAAATACTCGCTATTTGGCTACATCGCGCAGATTGCGATCCTTCAGGTGCTATATCGCGCCGGTGCACGTGGCGGTCTGGATACCGTGGATCTGGTGCTGTCATTCATGCTTTCGTTCGCATTGACGATTACTTCCGTCGTAATCTTGGATCGATCCAGAGCTCGGCTGCCGATTGTGGACAGGCTCTACAAAGCGGTGTTTGCCTGAATGTTCAGTTGGTCCGGGACTCGAGGGCCTCCATGGTTGAGGGTGCCGACTCGGTTGGCTGCGTAGTTCGGCGATGAGTCCGAAGATAGCAATTGCAGTTTTCGCGCTTCTGATTGCCGGACTGTTTTACCTCGACCGTGACCCCAAGGGCCGTATATCCGTTGCCCTCTTGATCCCTATGGCTTGGCTGGCGATCGGGGGATCGCGGGTTCTCTCATCCTGGCTTGACCCAACGCCGGATGTTTCGGTCGCCAACGCCTACATGGAGGGAAATCCGATCGACCGGTACTTCCAGTCGGCGCTTCTCTTGCTTGGCTTGATTGTGCTGGCCAAGAAACGACGGGCGGTTGGAGCGATCCTAAGAAGCAATCTGCCAATCCTGCTTTTCTTCGCCTACTGTGGCATCAGCGCGCACTGGTCTGAATTTCCGCAAGTAACGCTCAGGCGATGGGTCAAGTCCTTGGGCGATATAGTGATGGTGCTGGTGGTTCTTGTGGATCGTGATCCAGCAGCACCGTTGAAGCTGCCTGCGCGAGTCGGGTTCATCCTGATTCCCGCTTCGATATTGTTGATGAAGTATTTCCCGGAGATGGCCAGGAGTTTCAATCCGATCACGGGGGAGCCGGAATACACGGGTGTTGCTACGTCGAAGAACAGCCTCGGGATGGTCTGCATGTTGTTCGGGTTAGGTTCGGTAGCAAGATTTCTGCAAGCTTGGCGAGAGTCCGGACAAGCGGAAGGAAATGGGCGCCTTCTGGCGCACGGCGCCATTGTCCTTATGGCGATGTATCTCTTCCTGTGGGCGCATTCGATGACCTCCATGGCCTGCTTTATTCTGGCGTCTGGGTTGATGGTGGCAACCGCAAGTCGGTCGATAGCCGCTAGGCCGGTCGCGATCCATTTCTTGGTTGCAGTCCCGTTGATCGGCTGTTTTGTGGTGCTTTTTTCGGGCCTGGGCGGTGGACTGCTTGAGGCGCTGGGACGAGATCCAACTCTCACGGGACGAACTGTCATCTGGGAGAGGGTGCTGGCGATGGTGGAGAGACCGGCATTCGGCACAGGCTACGAGAGTTTCTGGCTGGGGAAGCGTCTTGAGCACATGCTGTCGCTCTATCGGGGAATCAACCAGTCGCACAATGGCTACATCGAAGTCTTTGTCAATCTGGGTTGGGCGGGAATTGCGTGCCTGACAATCCTGCTCTTGGCGGGCTATCGGAATGCAACCGCGGCACTGCAAGAGGATCCGGACTGGGGCAAGTTACGGCTCGCGTACTTCTTCGTCGGCGTCGTTGTCAATTTCACGGAGGCTTCATTCAAGATGATGGCCCCGGTATGGGTGCTCTTCCTCCTGGCAATCATGTCCGTTCCACGCTCTCCCGCTCCGGTGGCGTCGCATCTCAAGGCCAAACGAAGCAAAGCTTCTGGAGGCGGCGGCTTCCGCGGGAGCGCTAGTTCGCACGATCCGGCGCCGACCATGCGGTTTAGGCGACTTGTCGGACGTCGCCGCCAGAATGCTCGGCATGACGTCAATCTGGTCGCGAGCGAGCTCCCGTTGAAACGTCGGGGAGCAGGCCCCGTGGCATCTGATCTCCAGTTACGAGTTGTTCGAGAATCGGACGATAGTCAGATGCCCTGAGGCGCTGACGCCTTGCGCGACCGAAAGCAGGGGGGCGTCAGAGTGGCTCAAAGGCGAGTTCCTGTGATCGAGCGCCGTCTTCGACAGCCTCACTGGCGGCAGTCGCGTCAATGGTGAAAGTCGTGATCTAGGCCACAGAATTCGACCGGTTATCCAACCCTCGGGGCAACTGCCTTGACAAGTGCCCCCAGTCAGATCAGCGTATTACACGACGTCGTCAGCTGAACTTTTGGACTGTCGGCAGCTAGGAACCCGCATGATGCCACGGCACGTGACATGGGCATCCGCAAACAACATCGGTGCTGGACATTAGTGATTTGAAATCGTCATGACGAAGGACATCTCCATGCGCGTATTGGCATTGCTTGCGGTTGCCGGCCTCTCGTCATTCCAGGCAGGAGCCGAGCCTTGGACAGGAATCGTCGATGCATCTCGGGCAGTGAACTGGAGCGATGCGGGGGTTGCGGGTGGTATTCCAAACCGCACGACAATTTGTCAGACGCTTAGTTCGCTGGCGCGACTGCTGCCCAGATCAACTCCGCGATTGCGAGTTGTCATGGCGGGCAGGTCGTCAAGCTGAACGCCGGAACCTACAAGCTGTCCTCGGGCATCACGTTCAATGGCAAGAGCAATGTCACGCTCAGAGGGGCTGGTCCGGATTCCACGTTGCTGATTTTTTCGGGCAATGTCGGTTGTGTCTACGACACGCTCATATGTGGAGTCGGGCCGGATTCGATCAACCCCCAGCCCCCCCAGAACACGGCGGCTTGGACGGCAGGGTATTCCAAGGGCGCAACAACTGTCACGATCGGCAGCAGGAACAACCTCGATGTTGGCGACATCATGTTCTTGGACCAGTTGAATGACACTGCTGAAAGTTTCCCAGAAGTGTTCATGTGTGCCGAGCCGACCACCTGCGCAACCGAAGGGGACAGCGGAATTGATCGAGGCGGGCGGGCGCAGGTTCAAGCGGTCGAAGTCACTTCGATCAGCGGAACGGGTCCATACACCGTCGGTATCCGCCCGGGTTTGTACATGCCCAATTGGCGCGCGGCTCGGAGCCCCGGCGCATGGTGGATGAACGGAACAGCCGCGGGTATCGGTATCGAGGATCTTTCAGTTCAGAACAATGGGTCGGTGTCGGGTAGCAATATCAGCTTCGGTAACGTCCGCGATAGCTGGATCAAGAATGTACGTTCGCTGAATAGCGAACGATCGCATGTCTTGTTGTATGGGGCGCTACGAATCACGGTCAGGGATTCATACTTTTTTGGAACGCAGAACGCCACGGTTCGAAGCTATGGGATCGAGACGGATATCAGTTCATCCTTCCTGGTCGAAAACAACATCTTCCATCACCTTACCAGTGCGATGACGATGGGCCAGGCGGCGCAAGGGTCCGTGTGGGCCTATAACTTTGCCATTGACTCGTATTATTGCGACGGCAACGGCAATCCCGGCAGATTGGATGCAGGCGAGTTCCTATCACCACACAGCGGGGATCGATTACACCCTTTTCGAAGGCAACGACGGGACTGGTTTTACCGCTGACGCGATTCACGGGACGTCACACTTCATGACGGCATTCCGCAACAGATGGCAGGGGTATGACCCGGAGGGATGCTCGACAGCTGGGAAGATGCAACAGACGATCCCCGTCCACGTATACGCCTACAATCGTTATTTCAACGTTATCGGAAACGTGCTGGGCGACGACCGACGCCCGCACAATACCTACGAGAACTATGTGACTTCCGCCTCGACTCCAAGCGTGGCGCCCAATCGGGAGCAAAGCATCTACATGCTTGGGTTCCCTGGTAACCAAGAATTGGTGAACCCGACGGGGGTTCGGAATGATGTCAACGTGCGTAATACAATGATGCGCTGGGGAAATTATGACACCGTGACGGACTCTTCCCGATTCGTTTCCAGTGAAGTTCCAAGCGGCCTTGCCAAATACGCGAACGCCGTGCCGGCGGGACAGAACCTCCCTGCGTCGTTCTACCTGTCGTCTAAACCTGCTTGGTACGGTGGCATTGCATGGCCGTCCATCGGACCTGACGTCAATGGTGATACGGGTCCAGGAAACAAGGTGGTTCGAATCCCGGCTCGCATGTGTTTCGAGAGTGTTATGCGCGGCACTGGCAGTGAAGCATCGCCACTGAGTTTCAATGCAAACAATTGCTACGGGCAGACGCCGGTACCATCGCCGCCATCGAGCGTCATCGTTAAGTAGCCCTCGGCGCATGCCCGCGAAGAACATCCAGGGCCTCACCGACTGGCAGTATCCTCGCGCCCGAATTCACAGCATGTTGCACGACGTCTGCAAATAGACGTGGGGTGCACCCAAAGGGCGTCGGAGCGTCGCTGATGTCATGATTCGCAAAAATGAGCCATCCGCGGGCCTCTCGATTACGGTCGATAATGCTCATGATCGCTCCAGGACTGGCTCTGCTCTGCTCCATGAAATAGGCTGACAGGTAATTCAGGTCCGCGATTCCGGTATTGATGGCCTGTCCCCCGCCGCGGCAGCACGTGAAATGCTGGGAAACCGCACGTTTGGTCCCCGGTCGTGGTGGGCTGATGGGGTACGAAAATGTTCTGAACCGTGCCCCCGGGCGCAAATGGTCAAGCGTGATTGCGTTCTCAATGACTGACCGTTTGAACGTGCTGGGCGCGGTTCCCCACGAGTCGCAATGAGAAAATGTGTGGCAGGCCAGTTCATGTCCTGCTGCAACAAGACATTCTATGTCCTCGGCCACGAAAATCTCTCCCGTGGGAGCCGTCTTGCCCATCAGGCCGAAAGACGTGTAGTAAGTTCCCCGGAGTCCCAAGTCCTGGAGAATGGCGCCTCCAGTGTGCAGTGCTGATCGCGGGAAGTCGTCGAAAGTGAACGAAATCAGCGGCACCTCGCTGTTGATGACGAACGGACGCCTGAAGAAGAAACGAGCAGCAGTCCTTTGATAACGGCCATGAGCGCGCGCCGTCAGATTTGACAGATTCATTGGCAGCCCTGGGGTAGGTGGGTTGAAGTGGCCCCTGCGCCCATGTTGGCGTTGGAGGCGAGATCGGCAAGGTGCTGGAGTTGCCGTTCCCGAGCAACCAGTCCTGGTGATGGCTCGAGGCCCGCCACAAGAAAGATCTCCCTCCAGCGATGCACCCAATCGTGGCGTAACAGTGCTTCCCCTGCATTGCGACGCCCAATCTTCGCTGTGCGCGCCTGGTCACTGCGCAGTTCCGCCAGCACGTCGAGAACGTCGGATCCATCCGGCTGGATTGGTATAACGACATCGGGCCAGGGAAATGTCTCCTTGAACGCTGCGCAATCAGGCGGCTGCCCGATCATCACCGTGCCGGCGACCGCTCCTTCGAAATACCGATAACCGATCTCGACCTGGCCTTGAGTTTCGCTGGAGAGATTCATCTTTGCCGGCGCCACCATAAAATGACGGCTTCGCTTGGCCACGTTCGCGAAGAGGCTGCGGTGTTGCTGTAGGTCATACGGTTTCATATTTGCCATTGCCGGAAACGTGTCATGCAGGTAAAAGATTCCATCCTGCGCTGCCGATTTCAGCGATGCCTGGTCGATTCCTTCCCACCTCCGTCCAAGGCTGTACACGTCAATTACTCGTGGCGGTGGTTCCGGATATGGGCTGAACCGAAGAGCGTCCACTGCCCCAGGGAGCCAGCGGCATGGTTTGCCGATAGCCTTTGACAGGGGTTCGACCGTACCTCGGAAGCCGACGAATACATGGTCGAACTTCGTGAGCGCGTGAAGCCAATTGCCGCACAACGGTATGTCGGCGGCCCAGATCTCGTCGATCCAGCAGACGCTTGTCCGACAGCGGTCCTTCCATCCGTCGATCGCGTTGATGTAGAGCAGGTCCCAGTGGTTCTGGCAGACGGCGACAAAAAGGTCATAGTCCTGTTTCAGTGCAACCCTGCGCAGTCCGGGATTCACATGCACCAGCGGCCTCGCAAAGTCCCTATACAGTAGTCTTCTCTGCCAGCCCTCCTTGAACCGGAAGGCGCGGCCGGGTTCGAGAAGAATCAAGTCGACGTCGTCGACGTCGACGAGTACGTCCTGCGCCTCGTAGAGGCTGCACTGATACGCCCGCCGATTGAATCGCCTCGCAGTCGGCATGCAGATCCGCGGTCGCCTGCCAGAATTGGTGGCTTCTCCGAGGGGTCTCGCTGGTCCGTGTTCGGCTTGTGAACTCATCTGTCTTTGCAGCCTTCGGCGAGGTTTCGCAACAGTGATTGGTGCTGCCCGCGCGCGCGGACTAATGGCGATCGTCGGTCAAAGTGTTGGCTCCGCCAAGTCGCGAAAACCGGGCTGGCAGGACATCCCTCACCAGTCCGAGCACGACGCCAAGTGGCATTCGGACGCCTAGCAATCCAGACGCGATCACAAGGTACACACTGGCGTATGCAAGCCCCAGCACGGCTGTTCGCAAGATGGCTGACTGGTCAGCGAGGAGGGTGTACCGGAGTACAAAGCCAATGGCCAATGCCAGCATTGATGCTGCCAACGGGCGCCAAACCACGGCGATCACGTCCCGTGCACCGATTCCAAATGGCTGGCCGGAATAGGCGATTGCGGGCACGAACAAAATGAACATGAAGATGACATACGCGACCGCTACACCGGTCGCCCCAAAGGGCAGACCGCAGAACATCGCCACCACTTGTCCGCACGTAGTAAAGATGCCCCAGCGCATCCAGCGATCCGTTCTTCCCGCGGTCACGTGCAGCCACCCAAGCGTGCGCTCGATGGTATGCGGGATGCCCCGCACCGCCAGGATTGCGAGCAGCACGCCGGAGCTGGCCCACTTGCTTCCCAGAAGCAGGACGATCAGGTCCTGACTGACGACCGCCAGGACTCCGAATGCCGGCATGGCATAGAACGCGAGTGTCGTGAGGGCCTTGCTCCAGAGCCGTCGCAACTCCGAAATGTCGCTTTTGGTCTTGCTGAGGCTCGACACGGCCACGCCATGCAGTGGCGACACGAGCAGGTCAAGCAGGTTGTCATACACGAACAAGGCGTTCTGGTAGTAGCCGAGCGTGGTAGCGCCGCTTCGATAGCCGATTGCGATGCGGTCGCTCGACCTTCCGATGAGGTCCGTTATCGAGAAGCCCGTGCTGTGCACTCCCAATCCGAGCATTTCTCTCACACCTTGGGTCATCGACGCTCGGCCAGGTATCCATCGACAGCGCAGCCAGACGCCGATTGCCAGGAGCACGCTCATGAGCACGGGCCGCATCACGAGCGCCCAGTACTCAAGCCCGTAAAACGCCATGCCGATCGCTGCTGCAGCACTTATCAGGTTCGACCCGACGTCCAGCACGGCGAGTTCCTGAAATTTCATCCCGCGCCGGAGCAGGGCGTAATGCTGGCAGGTCAACGCCGAAGCCACGAACGTGATCGCGGAGACAACGGCAATCGTCGTCAGTCTCGGTTCGCCGTAGAACCGGGCGATCAATGGGCCGCTTGCGGCCAGCAGCAGGGCGCATCCACAGCCGAGTGCAAGTGAAATCCAGAACAGCGAGCTGACTTCTTCCTCAGTGATGCTGCTGCGCTGGACCACGGCGTCCGGGGTTCCGAGACTGACCAGCAGGGGCGCAAAGCCCGTGATCACGGTCACCATGCTGACAAGCCCGTAGTCCTCTGGCGAGAGCAACCTGGCCAGGAGAAGAATGGCGCCGACTTGGATGACGGCGATGCAGGCACGTGCGGCAATCACAACTGCGCCGCTGTGCAGCGACTTTCGACCGTGATCCGCGGCGAGCTTGTTGTCGCCGAAGTGAACGCTCACGTCAGATCCAAGGGCTGGGTTTCGGAAACTCCAGTAGCCAGACAGGGCGCGGCGGCGGGCGCGGGCCGAAACATATCATTGGGCCGGGGTCAGCCCAACAGCCAGACGAGTGCCTTCGAGCACAACAGATTGAATGCCGGAGTTCTCCTGCGCGAAGCGATCCACGGCTCGGGAGACGTCCGTAATCATTCCGTAGTCGTGCCAGACGATCACGCCACCCGGGCGGAGGTACCTCATGGCGTTCTCGGTGTCGGAACGTACGTAGTCCTCGGTATGGCAGCCGTCAATAAAGACGAGATCGAACGGGCCACCCAGCGCAGCCCAGTCCATCTTCCCGCTATCCCCATAAACCTGCCGGATCCGGGCCGAGAGGGTGTGTCCCTTGTATTGCCTTCCCAACTCATCCCGCGGCGTTAGATTGAATTCTCCGTCCGAGTACGCCAACGACGCCTGGTCCTGCACGGCGAACTCCGGTGGCAGGTCGACAGTGACGACCTCACCGCCAGCGCTGAGATTTGCCGCGAGCACCAAAGCAGAATTCCCGTCGTAGGTGCCGATTTCCAGGACCTTGCGTGCCTTGGTGTGCCTTGCGATCGCGCCCAGGTGGCATGCTTCCTCGACGCTTATCGAAGTGCCGCTCTTGCGGTCGAAGGCCCTCGGCAGCACGACCTCTGCATCCCGGATGCCTGGGAACACTTCGTTTGCCGGGATTCGGGGCAAGGCGCCGGTGAACCAGTACATCTGGCTCGCGAGCAGACGGTCCTTCGCCAGATGGCCTCGAAAAATCCACGAGATGGTCGAGCGAGGGGACGTAATAGCCTTCGTCACGGCGAACAAAGTCTTGCGAGCCATGGAGCTCTGCATGGTCAATTCGTTGGGCGATGTCATATGCTCCAGTCCGGTTCCGATATCGTAGAGGGGCGCCCCGGCGTCACGGCGGCGGAGCAAGGTTGTACTGGATGGCGACGATTTCGTCGTCGGGGATTTCGCGTCCTGCCTTGAAGACCAGCGACGTGACGCCGTCCAGGTCAGCCACCGGCTCAAATCCAATTTGTTCGAAGACGGTACCGGACGGCGCGTTCCTGGCCGTCTTGCGGTAGTTCGCATAGAAATCGCGCTGCCCCGGGCGGGCAAACCGCTTGAGCAGAAAACCCAGAATCGCATGCTCGACCCGTTTTGCTTGAATGCGGCAGCTGAACATCAAGTCGAGGAGCCGGGGAGCCTGCAGGTCCACCAGTGCGAAGCCCACGATGCCGTAGTCGCCAAACTTGTCCTTGCAGTCAATGACGTAGGTTTCGAAACGGCTGGAGGACATGATCTCCCTCAGGTTCGCCTCAGGATACCGGCTTCCGGAGAAATTCATCTGATTGGTGCGTTGCGCAAGCTCGTACACCCGCTTTAGATTCGCTTCATCCAGCGGTCGAATGTGCGCCTCCAGGCCGCACTCCCTCAGGAACCGGATGTAGTCCCCGCCGTATTCCTGTAGCGTCGCGTCGCGGCGGACCTGCTCGCGATACATCTGACGCCGGTTTCGACTCTCTTCTGTGACAGGTACCTGACACTCCAGCCGGTGCGGGATGCTGGCGGCCTCTGCCGCATCCACCACTGCAACCTGCGGCAGCGCCGATTTGATTTCCGCTCGCTCGAACGGTTGGTCGTCGACGAAAGCCATCGATTCGATGCCGATATTCAGCAATGTGGCGATTTGCCCCACGGCCTCGCTCTTGGGCTTCCAGCTGACCTGGGGGTACAGGAAGTAGTCCGTCAGGTCGTGGGTCTTCAGTACGGCGAGAACGTCATCGAGATTGTTCTTGCTTGCGATGGAGTGCAGGATGCCACGTTGATCTGTTTCCTTGATGACGCGTATTACCTCCGGGCGAACGCGAATGCGGTCCGGGCCATCCTCGATGAGGATGCCATCCCACAGCGTGTTATCAAGGTCCCACACGATGCACTTCCACTTGTCTCCGACTTCCTTCGGCGCGCTTGGCGCTGCAACCGGCTGATGGTCTCTCACGAAATCCATGAGCCCGAAATACAGGATTGTGTCAGTGCAGTCGTTTGGAACGACCTCAACCTCGAACGGCGACGTCAGATCGACTGACGCCGTAACGGTTGAGAGCGGAACCCTGGCTCTGGTATATCCGCTCGGCAGTGCGATCCTTGTCTGGAAGAATTGAGTTCGCGTGCCGGCGGCCTTGAAGGTCAATGTCAGCGATACGTCCCGGGCGTTCGGGTTGTAGCACTCCAATACGAAGGCGTCTGGACGCGGATCGGAGGCGGGGGCGCCTTCGGCGGCTCGTCGTCTCAGGTAGCCGACTTTCGTGAGCAGTCTAGGCCTGATGGCCTCAGGCAGCGGGGCGTTGCGGCTGATCGCGCCGATGGCAATGTTGCTCCGCTCCTGTGAGTCAGCCTCTGAAAGACGGCGCAGGTGAAGGTTGCCGACGGTCCACAGTTTGGCCCAACTCTTGAAGCGGAGCTTGAGCAGGTACGGGTTCAGCCCACCCTTGTTGTCGATTCGCACCATGCCGTCGATGAACTGCCGGCACGCACCGTCCATTCTTGGAGAGTACAACTCGCAGGTCGTGTAGCAGGTCGGCCAGACGCACTCGGTGCAGTGCTCACCCCAAGGCAATGTCGTACGCGAGACAACTTTGTCGCGGTATTCCGCGAATCGCCTCCGGATCTCTTCGGGCAGGGTCTCAATTGGCTCGACGACACTATTGACTTCTGCCTCGTACACCGCCTTCTACTCCTGAGCATCACTGCACCTGGCAATCCGTGCTACGGCTGCGGGGCAATTCAGCCGTGCACGATGAATCATTCTGAATTATCGACAGATCGGCAAGCCGCGTCCATTTCAGCCGGTGCCAGCCGCGCTGACCTTCCGGGAAATCGTCGCGGCAGGGGCGTGAAGGCAGCGCCGCACTGCCTGTCCTCCACCAATTAGAGCGGTGAAAACGCGGCTACTTGAAACGGAACAGCGCTTCCGTCCGTTTTCCGTCCGCGAGTTCGAGCACCAACATGCGGCATCTGCCTTTCCATGACGAAACAGTCGACCAGTTGAAAACGAACTGGTTTGACGTGGAGTCATAACGGAGAGTGGTCCCGCCAGTGGCGACGATTTCTTCGATGTCCGCGGTCGGGACGGATGCATCGCAGGCCGCGGCATACGACCCAAGCGACTTAAACGTGGACAAGGACGGGATGTACGCTCCGTTACCATCCAATAGCTGCCACTTGACGGGAACAGTGCGGCCCGCGTTCATCGAGTTGACGCTCGGCAGGTTGTCGACCGGCTGCAAGAACCCGATAAACCCAAAGGTCACTGAGTATGTGGTACTGGAAGTGGCGGTATTGCCCGCCATGTCAGTCGCGCTCACCGTCAATGCAAAGCTGCCTGGAGAGTTCGTGCTGAGCGGCGAGCCGTTCGCTACGGTTCCGGAACACGTGGCGATCGTGGAAAGTGCATCGCTGCACGTGTAGCCAGCGAGTACGCTCGCGTTGAGCAGGTAGGCGCCACCGCTTGGCGTCGTGATGCTGATGGTCGGCTTGGTCGTGTCACGCTTGATCGTGATCGACTTGGACGCCGTGCCGCCCAGGCTCGTGGCCGTGCAGGTGAACGTCGTTCCGGCCGAGTCCGTCGTGACTGCCTGATCTTCGCAGCCGCTTTGAGTGCTGACGGCAGATTCGGGATCGGATACGCTCCAAATCAAGCCCACGTTGCTGCGGTACCAGCCGTTGTTCCCCAAGGTGCCTGTCAGCAGGGGTGTGATGATCGGGGGCGTCCGGTCAACCGGTGCACCAACCCCAGGAACTTTGCGTATCCGTCCGTTGCTGAGGTCCGCGACGTAGAGGCTGCCCGAGTCGTCGATATCGACCCCAATCGGATATGCGAAACTCGCGCTCGTTGCGGGGCCGCCGTCGCCTCCAAATCCAAAGCTGCCGTCGCCAGCGACTGTGCTGATCAAGGCAGTTGTGGCCTCTACCTTGCGGATTCGACCGTTGCTAAAGTCGGCGACAAAGATATTCCCGTCCGCATCGGCGGCCACATCATAGGGATAATAAAGGCTCGCGTTGACTGCGGGACCGCCGTCGCCGCTGAAACCGTAGCTGCCGCTGCCAGCGACGGTGCCGATGACCCCCGTTGTGGCGTCAACCCGGCGGACACGGTTGTTACCGGTATCCGCGACGTACAGGTTGCCGGTCCTGTCGACGGTCAGTCCGAGGGCGAAGCCGATGCTCGCGCTCACGGCCGGGCCCCCGTCACCACTGAACGCAGTGGCCCCATTGCCCGCGACTGTTGAGATTACGCCCGTCGCGGCATTGATCCGCCTGACACGGTAATTGCCTGTGTCCATGACGTACAGATTTCCACTGACGTCTACGGCGACATCATGCGGGTAATAGAGGCTCGCGCTGATGGCCGAGCCGCCGTCACCACCGGAGCCGAAGCTTCCGTCGCCCGCGACGGTGCTTATGACGCCCGTGCCGGCGGTAACCTTACGGATTCGATTATTGCAGGTGTCAGCGATGTACAGATTGCCGGCTCCATCCAGATCGACGCCTGACGGGCAGCCAAGGTTCGCGGCAACTGCGGGTCCCCCGTCGCCGTTATAGCCGTAACTGCCGGTGCCGGCGACGGTAGTTATCAGGCCGGTTGTCGCATCCACCTTGCGCACGCGCTGATTTTCGCGATCAGCAACGTACAGGTTGCCGGCCGCGTCCGTGGCGCTGTCCCACGGGGCATTCAGGAAGGCTGCCGTGGCTGGCTGGCCATCGCCAATCGCACCGCCGGCCACGCTGCTGATGATGCCTGATGCAAATGCAACCTTGCGGATTCGGCCGTTATCACGGTCGGCAATGTATAGGTTGCCGCCGCTGTCGACCGCGACATCATACGGATAATTGAAACCAGCGCCGGTTGCGGCGCCACCGTCACCGGTGAAGCCATAACTGCCGTTGCCGGCGACTGTATGGATCGTGCCCGTTCCAGCCTCGATCTTGCGCACGCGATTATTGCCAGTGTCAGCCACGTAGACGGAGCCGGCGGAATCGATGTCCAAACCACGCGGGAACGCCAGGCTCGCGCTGATGGCCGGCCCGCCGTCGCCGCTGAACGCGCCGGAACCGTTGCCGGCGATCGTGTCGATGGTTCCGGTTGTCGCATCGACTTTCCTGACCCGATTGTTGCTAGTGTCGGCGATATAGAGATTGCCGGAGCTATCAACGCCGACGCTAACGGGATAGGAGAGAGTAGCGCTCGTGGCTTGGCCACCGTCCCCGCCGAATCCACTGGTCCCATTGCCCGCAGCCGTGCTGATCAGACCCGTCGCGGCACTGACCCGGCGGATGCGATGATTCTCGTAGTCGGCGATGTAGAGGTTGCCGCCCCCGTCCATGGCGATACCTCGGGGGTAGCTGATCGCGGCGCTCGTCGCGGGACCGCCGTCACCGCCGAACGCCGCGCTGCCGTTTCCTGCAACCGTACTGATCGTGCCTGTGGCTGCGTCTACCCTGCGGATACGCTGGTTGCCCTGGTCGGCGATGTAGAGATTGCCGTTCGTGTCCAGTGCCACCGAATATGGTGACGCCAGGCGCGCGGCCTTCGCCGAGCCGCCGTCGCCGCTGAATCCGTAGATTCCATTGCCGGCTACGACCGTCAAGACGCCGGCTGCGTCGACCTTGTAGACTCGATTGCTGCCCGCGCTGGCGATGTACCGGTTGCCGTCTCCGTCGATTGCAACACCTACGGGCTCGCGGAGGGCCGCATCCAGCGCATCGATGGGGCCTACCGTGTCGCCCCCCGCCACTGTGCTGATGACCTGCGCCGGCAGCGATGCGGGCAGCGCCAAGCCGACAAGCAGCACCAAAGAGTGAAGCGTTTTCACGGCTGGCCCTCCTCGGGGATCGGCATTCGGCTCAATTCGACCGGCCCGACGCGTTCCTTGCCGGCCGCATCCAGGTACCGCACCGCAAGTCGAGGTGGCCTGCCTTTCGCCCAATCGGCCGCATCTCGCGCGGGGACGTCGAAGTCCGCCTGATAAACTGCGATCGCTCGATCTTGAAGCGACAGCGGTGTGACGAACTGCCCTATCGATTTGGGGTCCGACGACCCGAGTACCCACAGCGATCCGCTGCTCACTGTGTGACCGCTGACGTTCTGAATACGAACTCGCAGCGTGACTCGAGTAACAGCCGGGCTGATGACTTGACTGTTACGGACCTCATAGCCTCCGGCGAATTCTCTTCCACCATCGGCGCGCACGGGGCTCGCTACCAACAAAGCGATCGCGGCCAGCGCCATTGTTGCGACGAGTCTGTGACCTGCGTGAATCGCTCGGTTCCGTGCATACATGGTTTTCATTGACAACTCCGACAACTGTCTTCATCAAGAAGAATGCGCTTGCTTAACTAGAGGAAGTATCAACCCTCGGTCCGACCATGTTGCGCTGGCACTACGATTGCTAATGGCGGTCGCTTGGCCAAGTCTTCTAGGTTTTCGGGCATGGGCGGGCAATCGCAGAATACACGGCTCGTGCCTCAGCGGCGCTTGATTTTACTTAAGGATGGACATTGTCGAAGCCTCCGGGCACGCTTGAGCCATTGAGCGTTCAGAAACCGATTATGCATCGACTTCGCGCGGCCTTTGCCGAGCGATGGATGCTACTATTTCATGTCGGGTCCGTCGCCGGAACCGGCATCCCGACTCTAAATCCATGCAGCAGATTTTAAGTACCATTATTGATCGGATTCGGGGCGCTGCGAGATTTCGCTGGCCGGCTTTGGTGACGGCGTGGTGCGTCTGCTTGGCCGGGTGGCTTGTCGTCACGATCGTGCCTGCAAAATACGAAGCTTCAACACGAGTCTTCGTCGACACTCGCACTGCGCTCTCGAGCGTGATCAAGGATCTCGCTATTCAGCAGGATGTGACGGCGCAGCTCAGCCTAGTGCAGCAATCAATGCTGAGTGATGCTCAGTTGGAGAAGATCCTGCACGCAACAGGGCTCGACGCGAAGGCCGACACACCAAAAGCGCGCGCACGCGCGATCGACAATCTGCGCCAGAGCACGCGGGTAAATGTGGAGAACATTGGAGAGCGAGGTCAACCCGGCGGCACCATCTATTCGATCAGTTATCAGGACACTGACCGTGCCCGGAGTCTGAAAGTGGTTGAGATTCTCCTCAACTCATTTGTCCAGGATACGCTCGGAGGGAAACTGGTAAATTCCGAGATGGCTCAGAAATTTCTGGTTCGCCAAATCCAGGAGAACGAGCAGCGTTTGCGCGAAGCGGAACAGAGGCTGGCTGAATTCAAGAAGGATAATGTCGGCACAATGCCAGGGGAGGAGGGCGACTACTTTACTCGTCTGCAGAGCGAAATCGATGCCAACGCCAAGGCGGAGACTGCTCTGTCCGTGGCAACGTCGCGACGTGATGAGTTGGCACGGCAATTGCGAGATGGGGCTTTGTCTGCTGCGGCGGCCCCCGCTGTCGTCAATCCGGGCTACGGACCAGCCGGCGCTCAGCCAGGACTGAGTTCCGATACTCAGGGGCAAATCGCTGCGGCGCAGGCGAAATTGGATGACTTGTTACTTCAGTTTACTGACAAACATCCCGAAGTCATCGCTCTGCGTGGGGCAATCGCAGAGCTGAAGGCGCGCCGTGACAAGGAGCTGGATGCATTGCGTCGGGGCGATCCGGACGCCGTGATGTCGAGCCGCGCCGGCACGAGTCCCGTGTATCAGAGCATTCAACGTGGGGTGAACGAAGCGAACGTCGAGATCGCTTCATTGCGGGGAGAGATTGCCCAGCACCAGCGCAAGATTGCGTCACTTCGCCGTTTGATGAATTCCGTGCCCGAGGTGGAAGCGGAGTTCGCGCGGCTGAATCGCGACTACCAGGTCACTCGTGCTCAGTACAGTGCGCTGGTAGAGCGCCTGGAGAAAGCGAGACTAGGTCAGGACGCGGAAGCGAATTCGTCAGTGCGCTTTGACGTGATCGACCCGCCAACCGCGAGTTTCCAGCCGATCAAGCCGAACCGGCGTCTTCTGGTCTTGCACGTATTTGTTGCCGGCGTTTCGCTCGGTGCCGTACTCGCCTTCCTGTTGAGCGCCTTCAGGCCCGTTTTCAGTCATGGCCGCGAACTGGAGGAAGCAACTGGCCTTCCGGTTTACGGAGTGGTGAGTTTGACTTCGCTCGATCAGTACAACACGGCATATCGGCGCGACCTTCTTCTGTGTGTTGCTTGCGCTGCTGGCCTGACGGTAGCGGCTGGAACCGCATTCGTCCTGGTCCCAAAGGTCGCACAACTGCTAGCCTAGGGTTCTGGCTGCTATGATCGAGACTTGCCGCTCCCGTTTGAGCGGGCTGAAGGTCAGTTGCATAACCATGCCAGTCATCACGCTGCCCGACGGCAGCCGGCGAAGCTATCCGGCGCCCGTCTCTGTCGTCAAAGTCGCAACCGACATCGGCCCCGGCCTCGCCAAGGCCGCGCTGGCGGGCCGCGTGGACGGCAAGCTGGTTGATACCTCGTTCGTGATCGAGGGCGACGCCAAGCTCGCCATCGTCACCGCCAAGGACCCCGAAGGCCTCGAGATCATCCGTCACTCCACCGCACACCTGCTCGCGCAGGCGGTGCAGGCGGTCTACCCCGACGCGCAGGTCACCATCGGCCCCGTCATCGAGGACGGCTTCTACTACGACTTCGCCTTCAGCCGGCCGTTCACGCCGGAGGACCTCGCGAAGTTCGAGGCCAAGATGCACGAACTGGCGAAGGCCGACCTCAAGGTCGAGCGCCGCGTCATGCCGCGCGACGCCGCCGTCGAGACCTTCAAGAAGCTCGGCGAGCACTACAAGGCCGAGATCATCGCGAGCATCCCGGCAAACGAGGACATCAGCCTCTACGGGCAGGGCGACTGGTTCGACCTGTGTCGCGGCCCGCACGTGCCCAGCACCGGCAAACTCGGCGCGTTCAAGTTGATGAAGGTCGCGGGTGCGTATTGGCGCGGCGACTCGAAGAACGAGATGCTCCAGCGCATTTACGGCACGGCGTGGGCCGACGAGAAGAGCCTCAAGGCCTACCTGACCCGTCTCGAGGAAGCCGAGAAGCGCGACCACCGCCGGCTCGGCCGCGAACTCGGCCTGTTCCACACGCAGGAAGAGGCGGTCGGCAGCGTGTTCTGGCACCCGAAGGGTCACACCCTCTGGCGGACCATCGAGCACTACATGCGCGACCGGCTGGAGCACGCCGGCTACGTCGAGGTGAAGACGCCGCAGCTGATCGACCGGGTGCTCTGGGAAAAGTCCGGGCACTGGGAGAACTACCGCCCGAACATGTTCATCGCCGAGTCGGAGGAGCGCATCCTCGCGGTCAAGCCGATGAACTGCCCGGGGCACGTACTGATCTACCGGCAGGGCATCAAGTCGTATCGCGACCTGCCGCTGCGCATAGCGGAGTTCGGCTCCTGCCACCGCAACGAGCCGTCGGGCGCGCTGCACGGCCTCATGCGCGTGCGCGCGTTCACGCAGGACGACGCGCACATCTTCTGCACCGAAGACCAGGTCAACGCCGAGACGGTCGCCTTCTGCGACCTGCTCATGAGCGTCTACAAGGACTTCGGCTTCGACGAAGTGCGGGTCAAGTTCTCGGACCGGCCGGTCAAGCGGGCGGGCAGCGACGCCACCTGGGACAAGGCGGAGGGGGCCCTGAAGTCCGCCGTCGAGGCCGCTGGGCTCGAATACACCCTGAACCCGGGGGAGGGTGCCTTCTACGGCCCCAAGCTCGAGTTCGTGCTCCGGGACGCCATCGGCCGGGACTGGCAGTGCGGCACCCTCCAGGTCGATTTCGTCCTCCCGGAGCGCCTGGGGGCCGAGTACATCGGGGAGGACGGGGCGGCCCACCGCCCGGTCATGCTCCACAGGGCCATCCTGGGCTCCATGGAGCGTTTTATCGGGATCCTGATCGAGAACCACGCCGGCCGGTTCCCGACCTGGCTCGCGCCCGTCCAGGCGGTGGTGATGAATATCACCGACGGCCAGGCCGAATACGTCCGCAAAGCCACTGAATTCCTGCGAAATCAGGGGCTTCGGGTAGAAATGGATTTGCGAAACGAGAAAGTCGGCTTTAAAATCCGCGAACACACCCTGCAGCGGGTCCCGTACCTGCTGGTCGCGGGCGACCGCGAATCGGGGTCAAACTCGTTGGCCGTGCGCACGCGCAACGGCAAGGACCTCGGGTCGATGGGCCTCGAAACCCTCGCCTCGAAGCTTGCCGAAGAAGTCGCGAGCCGCGGCCGTAACGTTTTAGAGGATTAACGCATCACAGCTCCAACGACCAAGCGCATTCGGCGCAACGAAGAGATCACGGCCCCTCAGCTGCGCATCATCGGCGCAGACGGAGAACAGGTCGGAGTCATGTCCCGGTTCGACGCGCTGCAGCTCGCAGCGTCGCAGGAACTCGATCTCATCGAAGTCTCGCCGATGGCGGATCCGCCGGTCTGCAGAATCATCGATTTCGGAAAATTCCAGTTCGAACAGAACAAGAAGTCCGCGATCGCCAAGAAGAAGCAGAAGCAGATCCAGGTCAAGGAAGTCAAGTTTCGTCCCGGAACCGATGAAGGCGACTATAAGATCAAGCTCAGGAATCTTATTCGCTTCTTCGAGGAAGGAGACAAGGCCAAGGTAACCCTGAGGTTCCGTGGCCGAGAGATGGCGCACACGGATATCGGCCGGCAGCTCCTGCTGCGGTTGCAGAACGACCTTGCGGCAGTCGCCGTGGTCGAGCAGCACCCGCTCATGGAAGGCCGGCAGATGGTCATGATGTTGTCGCCAAAAAAGAAGTAAGAGCGGCTTCGGCCGTTTCTTCGCCCTCGAACTGCGGCGCAAGCCGTGGGGAAACGGGCTAGTAAAAAATAGGAGTTCGTACATGCCCAAGTTGAAGACCAACCGGGCCGCGGCTAAGCGTTTTCGCAAGACGGCGAAAGGCTTCAAGCGTGGCCAGTCGCAGAAGCGGCACATCCTCACCAAGAAGTCGAGCAAGCGTAAGCGCCAGCTGCGCGGCAGCACCATGGTTGCCAAGCAGGACCTGGTCCGGCTCGAACAATTGCTTCCCCACGCCTGAGGTGACCCATGGCACGAGTTAAGCGTGGCGTCATCGCTGGACGCCGACACAAGAAGATCCTTGGCAAGGCCAAGGGTTACTACAACGCCCGCCGCAAGGTCTTCCGCGCTGCGAAGCAGGCCGTCATCAAGGCCGGCCAGTACGCGTACCGCGACCGCAAGGCCAAGAAGCGGGATTTCCGCGCCCTGTGGATCACGCGCATCAACGCGGCGGCCCGCGGGTTCGACCTGTCCTACAGTCGCCTGATGGCGGGCCTGAAGGCCGCCGGCATCGAGATCGACCGCAAGGCCCTCGCGGACCTCGCGGTGCACGACCTCGAGGCGTTCGGCGCCATCGCGGCGAAGGCCAAGGCTGCGCTCCCGCCGCCTTGACGACCAGCACGGACCTCGCAGGGCTCGCCGCGGACTCACGTTCGCGGATCGAGTCCTGCGCGAGTCTCGCGGAACTCGAGACGCTCAAGGTCGAGCTGTTCGGCAAGAAGGGCGCGATTACCGCCCAGCTCAAGTCGCTCGGCACGCTCACGCCGGACGCGCGACGTGAAGCGGGCGCGCACATCAACGCCGTGCGCGACGAACTCGCCGCGGCGATCGAGGCGCGCAAGTCCGATCTCGAGCGCGTCGATCTCGAACGCCGACTGAGCGCGGGCCGCATCGACGTCACTCAGCCGGGCCGCGGCCAGCAGCCGGGCGGCCTGCACCCGGTGAGCCGCATGCGCCGGCGCATCGAAGCGCTGTTCCGCAACGCCGGCTTCTCGGTGGAGCAGGGGCCGGAGGTCGAGGACGACTGGCACAACTTCGAGGCGCTCAACATCCCCGCCAACCACCCGGCGCGGGCGATGCACGACACGTTCTACTTTCCCGACGGGCGCCTGCTCCGGACGCACACCTCGCCGGTGCAGATCCGCGCCATGCTGCGCGAGAAGCCGCCGCTCCGGATGATCATGCCGGGCCGCGTCTATCGCTGCGATTCCGACATGACCCACACGCCGATGTTTCACCAGGTCGAAGGCCTCGTGATCGACGAGGGCGTGAGCTTCGCGCACCTCAAGTCGGTGCTGCACGAGTTCGTCGAGCAGTTCTTCGAGCGGCACCTCGGCATCCGTTTCCGCCCCTCGTATTTCCCGTTCACCGAGCCCTCGGCCGAGGTGGACATCGAGTGCGTGTTCTGCAGCGGGCAGGGCTGCCGCGTGTGCAAGAACACTGGCTGGCTCGAAGTGGCCGGCTGCGGCATGGTGCACCCGAACGTGCTGCGCAATGTCGGCATCGACCCGGAGCGCTACACCGGCTATGCGTTCGGCATGGGCATCGAGCGCCTGACGATGCTGCGCTACAACGTCAACGACATCCGCCTGTACTTCGAGAACGACCTGCGCTTCCTGCGCCAGTTCGGCTGATTCGCCGGGTCATTACGCAATGCGCATCAGTCTGCAATGGTTGAAGGATTGGCTGCCGTCGGTGCCCGAGCCGAAGGAGCTGGCCGAGCGCCTCACGATGGCCGGCCTCGAAGTCGAGGGCATCGAGGCCGCAGCGCCGCCGCTGCCGGGCATCGTCGTCGGCGAGATCGTCGAGCGCGAGAAGCACCCGAACGCCGACACGCTCAGCGTCTGCAAGGTCAACACGGGCACGGAGATCGTGCAGATCGTCTGCGGCGCACCGAATGCCCGCGCGGGCATGAAGGCTCCGCTCGCGACACTCGGCGCCAAGCTGCCCGGCGGCATGGAGATCAAGAAAGCCAAGCTGCGCGGCGTCGAGTCGTTCGGCATGCTCTGCTCCGCACGCGAACTCGGGCTCGCCGAGGATTCGAGCGGATTACTGGAGTTGCCGTCCGAGCTGAAGACCGGCGAGTCGCTGGTGACGGCGCTGCACCTCGACGACACGCTGCTCGAGATCAACCTCACGCCGAATCGCGGCGACTGCATGAGCGTGCGAGGGGTGGCGCGTGAAGTCGCGACGCTCACCCAGGCTGCGCTCCGCGAGCCGAAGATCGATCCGGTGGCCGCGAAGATCACCGACACGTTCCCGGTGGAACTGACGCGCGGCGCCGGTTGCACGCGATTCGCCTCGCGCGTGTTTCGCGGGCTGAAGCCGGGCGCCCGATCGCCGGGCTGGATGCAGGAGCGCCTGCGTCGCGCGGGTCTGCGGCCGATCAGCGCCGCCGTGGACGTCACGAACTACGTGATGCTCGAACTCGGCCAGCCGATGCATGCCTATGACCTTCGCGAGCTCGACGGCGCGGTCGTCGTGCGTCGGGCGAAGGCGGGCGAGCCGCTCAAGCTGCTCGACGGCCGCGACATCGCGATGGACGAGTCCATCCTCGTCATCGCCGATCGCAGCAAGGCCATCGGCATGGCGGGCGTGATGGGCGGAGATCACTCCGGCATCGGCGACGACACCACCGACGTGCTGCTCGAAGTGGCGTATTTCCAGCCGGATGCCATCGCGGGCCGCGGCCGGCGTTTCGGGCTCGTGACGGACGCGTCGCAGCGCTTCGAGCGCGGCGTCGATCCGACCTTGCAGGAGCGAGCGCTCGAACGCGCCACGCAGCTGCTGTGTGATTGTGCCGGCGGTTCGCCGGGGCCGGCGCAGCTGGCCGAGCTGCGCGAAGAACTGACTGTGCACCCGCCGGTCGTGCTGCGGCCGAAACGGGCGCGTACCGTCATCGGCGCGGACATTTCCGATGCACAGATTGCGGCGATCCTCGCCGGCCTTGGGATGCAGGTCAGCGCGGGCGGAGATTCCTGGCACGTGGTGCCGCCGACGTGGCGCTTCGATATCGGGATCGAGGAAGACCTCATCGAGGAAATCGCGCGCGTTCACGGCTTCAACCGGATTCCGGAAGCGATCCAGCCGGCGCGCCAGGCAATGCCGGCGCTCACGGAAACACGGATTGCGATCGATGCCGCATGCGACGTACTCGTGCAGCGCGGTTATTTTGAAGCGATCACTTACAGCTTCGTGGAGCCTGGCCTGCAGGAAGCGTTCTGCCCGGGCGAGAGCGTGCTCACGCTCGCCAATCCGATTTCCGCGGACCTTGCCGCCATGCGCGTTTCGCTGTGGCCCGGGCTCGTCGGCGCGCTGCAGTCGAATCAGCGTCGCCAGCAATCACGCGTGCGGTTGTTCGAAGCCGGACGCAAGTTTGTGACGGTCGCGGGCGAGTTCCGTGAGGTCGAGGCCTTGGCGGGCGTCGCTGGCGGCGCGGCGCTGCCGGAGCAGTGGGGCGCTGCGAAAGACGGTGTCGATTTCTTCGACGTGAAAGCGGATGTCGAAGCCCTGTTGCGCGCAACGGGCGCGGCCGACAGCTTCCGCTTCGTTCCCGACAAGCACCCGGCGCTGCATCCCGGTCAGACGGCTCGCATCCTTCGCGATGGCACGCCGGTCGGCTGGATCGGCCGCCTGCATCCGGAACTCGAGTCGAAGCTGGACATTACATATTCCGCGGTGGTCTTCGAACTCGAGACTCAGTCCGGCCTGCGCGCCGTGGTGCCGCAGCACCGCGAAATCTCGCGTTTTCCGGCCGTGCGCCGCGACCTGGCGATGATCGTCGACGAATCCGTTGCGGTGCAGGAACTCGTCGATTGCATCCGCCGGAGCGCGGGGGACCTTCTGACGGAAGTCAACGTGTTCGATATCTATCGTGGCACCGGCATCGAAAGCGGTCGAAAGAGCGTGGCAATAGGCTTGAATTTGCAGGACGTTTCGCGCACCCTTACCGACGAAGTGACAGATGCCGTCGTGGCGCAGGTCGTGACCGACCTGGTGCGGGAGTGCAAGGCCACGATACGAGACAAATAAGATGGCACTGACGAAGGCAGAAATTGCAGAAGCGCTGTTCGACCAGCTCGGCCTCAACAAGCGGGAGGCTCGGGAGCTCGTCGACCTGTTCTTCGAGGAATTGCGCGCCGCTCTCGCGAACGGCGAACAGGTGAAGCTGTCGGGCTTCGGCAACTTCGACCTGCGCAGCAAGAACCAGCGGCCCGGCCGCAATCCGAAGACGGGCGAGGAGATCCCGATCAGCGCGCGTCGTGTCGTGACGTTCCGTCCCGGCCAGAAATTGAAGGCGCGCGTGGAAGCGTATGCTGGAACCCAGCAATAACGACGAACTGCCGGCGATCCCGGGCAAGCGCTATTTCACCATCGGTGAAGTCAGCGACCTGTGCGGTGTGAAGCCGCACGTGCTGCGTTACTGGGAGCAGGAGTTCCCGCAGCTCAAGCCCGTCAAGCGTCGCGGCAACCGCCGCTACTACCAGCGGCAGGACGTGCTGGTGATCCGCCAGATCCGCGCGCTGCTGTACGACCAGGGCTTCACCATCGGCGGCGCCCGCAACCGCCTCGAGGGCGAGGAAGCCCGCGAGGACGTCACCCAGAGCCACCAGCTGGCCCGCCAGCTGCGCGCCGAGCTCGAGGAACTGATCAAGATCCTGCGCCGCTGACGAGTTCCGCTATAATCCGCGTCCGGTCGGAGCGTGGCGCAGTCTGGTAGCGCACTTGCATGGGGTGCAAGGGGTCCCGAGTTCGAATCTCGGCGCTCCGACCAATTCAACCCCCCTGTCAGAATAAGCGCTTCTGGTCACTTCTGTGGTCACCCAATAGAAGTGAGGGGGGCGGCCGCTTCAGCCGCCAGCCCCTCGAGGTCGTCGGCAATCTCGCGCAAGATTTGCGTCGCTCCCCCGAGTCCGTTCTCGCCAACCAAGTCGCCGTAGGAATATCCTGCCGGCCCGTTGCTTGATCGGTTGACGAGCCGTCTCGGGCCTCGCCCTTCTGGCGCGGTTCCGGTGCATCCACCCCCGCAACACGATCCCGCCGGGCAATCTTGAGTTCTGCCAATGCAAGGGTCGCCTCGCTACTGTTCAGGGTCTCAGGCCATTGGTCAGCGGAGCACATGCGGACCTAAATCGGAGAGAAATCCTCCGTCGGGAGGGCTTTCGGTCTCCCGGGTGAGCATTGAACTGTCGCAGCGAGTTCGCTAGCGAATCCCGCGGTACCTTGACGATACGTCCCCGTTCGCGCGGGTGAATTCCTTCCCGAATTGGCGAAGTTGCATCCAGCTAGCAAGATGAAGATTCGCTTAGCGGCGCGCACCCGCAAGTCGCTTGATGTTTGTTCTGAGGTTTCGGTTTGGAAGACAGGAAATTGCTGCAACGCAAGTTGACGCGTTAGGCCCGGCAGGCGTAGATGGGCACATAAACCGAATCTCGAACGCATAAGCATAAGTAAGAGTGACTGGGACGTTGGTTCGGCAAGAGGGGGAGTCAGCGGCAATGGGCGGCTTGTTCGCAAGTGCCTTCGAAGATGTGGTTTGGCGTAGCGTGGGCGATGAGAAAGGACGGATTTTCGTCCTGTTGATGGTTCTTGCGTACCCCGTCGCCGTCCGGAAAGCAGCTGAGATTTCCCGATTCCTGATCGAGAGGTCGAACGCCAACCTCGTTGGGTTGCGGTCGACGCTGGGTCTGGCTACGCAATCACCGCCAGTCAGGCCTCGGCACGCTGTGCCGGTTCACAAGGTGCTAATCGGCCTGCCAGCTGAGGAGATTGGCACGTTTCTAAAGGTCCACGAAAACGGCCGATCGCGTCGGCGTGCAAGGCGCGACAGGGACGACTGACAAGGAGAATGGCCATGAGCCAGTTCGGGAACTCTTGCGTTTCCAGGTCAGTGACAAGGAGGGTGGGACTGCTTGTTGCCCTCGGTTTAGGGTTGCTCCCCGCCATTTCGGCGGCACAGAGCAACCCGATCATTAGTGAGAACCAGCAGTCCGGAACCGCCGCGTGGGACATCCCAACGGACCGTGTCGGAACGGATGCTGTCGGCCAGATCAAGGGGTACGCATCGGCGACCAGCGTCAACAAGGGTGAGGACATCACCTTCTTCGTGAGTGTCAATCCCTCGCAAACGTTCACCGTGGACGTCTATCGCATCGGTTGGTACCAAGGTCTTGGCGGGCGGCTGATGCAGCATATCGGCCCGCTCAACGGCGTCAAGCAGCCCAGCTGCCCAACGGATGCGACGACTGGAGTCATCGAGTGTCACTGGTCGCAGGCGTTCACCTTGGCCACGCAGAATTCCTGGACCAGCGGAATCTACATGGCGGTCCTCACGAACGCGCAGTCGTACCAGAACTACATCACGTTTGTCGTCCGAGACGACGGGCGGGTCGCGGATCTTATCTACCAGCAGCCGGTGACGACCTATCAGGCATACAACGACTATCCGAATGATGGCCGCACCGGCAAAGGCCTGTACGACTACAACAGCTATGGCTCGACAACGGTGGGCGGAACCAAGGCCGCAGTGAAGGTCTCGTTCGACCGGCCATATGCGGACTCGGGCATCTCCGATGATTTCCGTTCGTGGGAGATAAGCTTCGTCCGCTGGATGGAGAAGTCCGGGTATGACGTGGCGTATTCGACCGACATTGATACCCACACGAATGGCGAACGCCTGAGGAACTACCGCGGCTTCCTTTCCGTCGGGCACGACGAGTATTGGTCGAAGCAGATGTTTGACGCTGCCGAGGCCGCTCGCGATGCTGGGGTCGGCCTCGGATTCTTCGGCGCAAACGCAATCTACTGGCAGGTGCGTTTCGAGCCCTCAAGCAACGGTGTGGCGAGTCGCGTGATGGTTTGCTACAGGGATCCCACCATCGATCCGGTATCGGATCCTAACCTGAAGACCTCACTCTGGCGCGATCCGCCGGTTAGTCGCCCGGAGCAAGCGTTGATCGGCGTCCAGTACAGCGGCAATCCCCCGTATTCGGGCGGGGGGTTCGCCACGCACGTCGTCACCAATAGCGGCAACTGGGTTTACGCGGACACCGGATTCATGGACGGCGACGGAGTGCCTGGGATCGTAGGATACGAGGCCGATCGCTATTTTAGTGAGTACGCTGGACCGAACGCATTGAGCGGCACCTACAAGCTCTTGTCACGCTCGCCATACCCTGGGGACTACTCCAACTCATCGATCTACCAGGCGCCAAGCGGGGCTTGGGTCTTCGCATCCGGGACCATCGACTGGAGTTGGGCGCTCGACAGCTACAGCGTCGGGTCGACTTTCTTAGACGCACGTATCCAACAGTCAACCGCGAACATTCTCGACCGATTTGTCGCGAACGGGCGGACTGATTTCATCCTCGGCATTTCGCCGTCGACACGGACGATCACGCCAAGTGGTTCGACGACCTACGGCGTTACCGTCAATCCGACCGGTGGCTTCGCCGACCAGGTCACCCTCACCGTGATGGGACTCCCGAGCGACGCCAGCGGTAGCTTTAGTCCGAATCCGACGACCGGAGTATCGACGCTATCAATAACGGCCAGCGCAACCACCCAGCCCGGCACGTATCCGCTCACCATCATGGGGGTCAGCGGTAGCCTCGTGCATACCACGTTGGCTTCCCTTGTTGTCAGCGTGCCGGACTTCACGGTGAGCGCTTCGCCATCGACTCAAACCGCAACGGCTGGCGGCTCGGCGGCTTATGGTGTCACGATCAGCCCGACGGCCGGTTTCGCCGGGCAAGTCGATCTTAGTGTGAGCGGGCTGCCGGCTGGTGCCAGCGGCAATTTCACGCCGAATCCCACTACCGCGTCGTCGACGCTCTCGGTCGCAACGAGCGCTAGCACGCCCAGCGGGACTTATCCGATCACGATCACAGGTACCAGCGGCGGTCTCATACACAGCGCTACGGTGTCATTGACGGTGCAGACCGGGGTCACGGTTACGGCGCCTAACACCGCGGTAAGTTGGCGGGCCACGACACAACAGAACATTACTTTCACGCACAACCAAGGTGTCGGTCACGTCATGAACATCGACGTGAGCCGGGACGGCGGTTCGACGTGGAGTCCAATTACGGCGTTCACGACGACCTCAGCCACAACGGGAACGTATTCCTGGAAGGTCACCGGCCCGCCCACGATTCAGGCGAGGGTCCGTGTCACCTCCGGAGCAAATGCCCTCGTGACAGACATGAGCGATGTGGATTTCGCAATCGTCAATCCTGTCATCACGGTTACGGCACCGAACACTGCTGTGAGCTGGCGTGCAGGAGACTCAAAGAATATAACCTTCTCGCACAACATGGGAATCGGACAGACAGCCTTGATCGACGTCAGCCGCGATGGGGGCTCGACATGGAGTCGGCTCGCATCGTTTGTAACGACGTCGGCGACCTCCGGAAGCTTTGCCTGGATAGTAACCGGTCCTGCCTCGAATCAGGCCAGGATTCGCGTGAGTTGGGCAGTGGATCCGTCGGTTACCGACATGAGTGACGTCAACTTCAAGATCCTTCCACGCACTACCGTGACTGCTCCGAATACGGCGGTAGTCTGGGGCGCAGGCTCGACCCGTACTGTTTCATGGAGCCACAATCTCGGTGTGGGCGGCAAAGTGGATATCGAGTTCAGCCCCGACAAAGGCGCGACGTGGGTAATGGTCGCTTCGGCCGTAGCGAGTGCTGCAGCCACAACGGGCAGCTACAGCGGTCCGATGCCAACAACTGTCACGGCGGTCGCCTTGATTCGAGTCAGCCCAACGATGGATCCCGTATCGGGCGACGTAAGCGATGTGCCTTTTACGCTGGCGACACCGGCCGTCACCGTGACAGCACCGAATACAAACGTCGCGTGGGGGGTTGGATCGAAGCAGAGCATTAAGTGGAGCCATAATCTCGGAACGCTGGAGTCCGTGACAATTGAGCTCGCGAGGGATGGCGTCAACTATTCAGAGATTGTCGCGGGATCCGTAATCAATACGGCACTGACATCGGGCACATTCAGTTGGACTGTGACCGGCCCCCCCTCGGCGACGGCTAGGATTCGCGTGACGTGGACCAGAAACGGGGCAGTGTCCGACACAAGCAACGTCAATTTCAGAATTCAGTAATGCCCTAGGATCAGTCAGGTTGGTATGCGGCCGCGCGCGAGGGGCGATGTCGATTGTTCCGTCCGTACCGCGGGCGCAGCGGGGTCGGAATGTGACCGCGCGCTGATTGGGGACACGTCTGTCGGCTTTCCATGACGGGACGGTCGCCGGCGTCATCGGAGCTAGGCGTGTGACGTGCCGTCCTTCTTCGGTCCACTGATAGCTCAGGAGATGGCCGGTGCTACCGCTTACCCCGATCGACTCGGGAAGCATCATCGCCTTCCGGCACGGAACAGCCGCCCGAACTGTACGCCTACCGCCTGCGATGCTGCTGCTGGTGCGAACCGTTAATTTCGGTGGATGGTTCACCAATACGGCGCTGACATGCCTCTACCGTTTATCCGCTACCATACGGCGGTTCGGGCGGGACGAGTGGCAGAGCGGTCGCTTCGAAGCTACGACCGGGCTCCGCTGCCCTATTCGTCGAGCACAAGCCGGGTCACGGTAACCATGTTCTCGACGGATGCATCGGAGAACGACGCTCGGAGCCGCCCAGCCTTGTCGACCAGGAACACCTGGCTGGAGTGGAAATACTCGTAATTGCCCTTCGGGTCCGGCTGCTCCTTGAATGCCACTGCGGAGAAGCGCGCTGCGATGTCGGCGACGGCACGAGGGTTGCCGGTGAGGCCGATGAAGTCCGGGGAGAAGGACGCGACGTATTTCTTCATGACGGCGGGAGTGTCCCGCTCGCCGTCCACGCTGATCATGACCACCCGCGCGGTCCGGAGCGCTCCGCCGCTAGACTCGTGCAGGATCTTCAATTTCGTCAGGGCGGCCGGGCAAACGTCCGGGCAGTGTGTAAAACCAAAAAAAATGAGCGTCGGCGCGCCACGCAGGCTCGCGAGGGCGCGAGGTCGACCGTTCTGGTCCGTCAGCTCGAAGTCCGCAATCGCCTTTGGCGCGGCCATCACCGTCACCCGGTCCAATTGAGGCAACGGTGCCATCGTGCCCGCGGCCCCCGCGGCCCCGGGAATCAGCAGCAGGCAATGCAGCAGCGTCGGCGCCCAGCCGCGGACGGTCCTCATGGCGCGCGCATGACAGGCAATTCGCACGGGCGTAGACCTGACGCCAGGCACATGAGCAACCTAATTCGTGTAAAGCCGGGTCGCCGGGATTGCGACGTAGGATGTCGTGCCGGGCGTCTTCCAGCGCAGTTGCGCCAACGCCTGTCCGCCGTTTTCATAAAATTCCATCTTGATCGTGTAACGGTTGCCGGCAATCAGCGCCATGGGGGCGCCGGTGTTCGTCGACGCGGCGCCGTTGCTCCAACTGTTGATCACCTGGACCCCATTGATCCACAGGCGCACGCCGTCGTCTGTGTTGGTCTGGAACTGGAAGTCGCCGGTCGAGGACGCCTCCACGGTGCCGGTCCACCGCACCGAGAACTTGTCCTTGTTGACGCCGGTGCCGGGAGACCCGTTGCCCCAGTTGAAGTTCACGGCCTCGATGCGCTGCAGAACCACGCTACCGGCCAACGTCATGTTATTGAAGTACTGACCCACCAGGCCCTTGCCGGCGTTCTGCACGCTCGTCGGCGCTGAAATCTCCTGGCCGCCAATTTCCTGGACGTATGCGACAAGATTCGCCAAGTCCGTGCCTGTGACGCTGACGTTGTTGTGGGCCGAGATCGCATCGGCCAGGGTCGACGCCGAGCCGTCGTGCAGGTAGGGAGCGGCAGCCCAGACGTCACGCAGCGTTGGAATGTCGATACCGGTCAATGCGCCGCCCAGGCGGGAGCCGCTGCTCGGCTTCAGCGTGCCGATATTCTGTGGATTGCTGGCACCGCTGATTGTGAAGGCGGCGCCCCCGTGGCAGCCCGCGCAGTTCTTTGCCGTGAACACGGCCCGTCCTTGGGTGGCGGCAGCGCTGAGGCTGCCGTCCGAGTTGCGCCACGGACTGGACGCGAACGTGTTCAGCGATGCAACGTAAGCGGCCAGCGCGTCCAGGTCACTGCTCACGCCCGCCTTCGCATCGCCGAGAGGCTGGCTGCGCGTGCCGGTGTTGAACTGTGCATCGGTCATCAGCCCGTTGCCGCCCGCGAGGCTGCGGATCTGGCCCTCGAAGTCCTGTACCTCGTCGAAGTTATTGCTCCAGTGCAGGAAGCCCTGCGCAGTGGCTGCGCGGCCACGCAGACTGATGGTGTTGCGAAGCCCCTCACCGAAGCCGGACAGGTCCCAGACCCGGCCGTCGTGGCCGCCATCGTTGTGGCATGACGCACAGCTGATGTAGCCGTCGCGCGCGAGGCGAGTGTCTTTCGCATCGTAGAAGAGCTGCTTGCCCTTCAGCACGGAAGCGCTCAGCTTCTCGGCGCCGACCGACACGAGTGTCGCGCGCAGCGGGACGTCGATCGTGCCGTCCACCAGGAGCGACGTGAGATCGAACACACTGACGGTCCGATCCATGAAATTGTTGACGTAGAGTGTACGGCCGTCGGCGGACAACGCCAGACCCTGCGGCGCCAGGCCGACGTCGATGCGGAAGATCTGCCATTTGTCATGCGCGCTGACGATCGCGACCTGACGGCTGGTCTCCAATGCGACGAACATGTATACGCCCAGCTGGTCGAACAGGGCGGCACTCGCGACTCCCGAGTTATCGAAATCGAGGCGTGCCGCGTAGTCCTCGGTACCGCTGGCGATGTCGATGCGCGAACCGATGGCGCGCACGGTGCTCTGGAAGTCGAGGCCGCGGCCAAGGGAATCGCGCAGCGTGCCCCTCTGGATGTTGTCCTGCTTTGAAGGCACCCATGCGGACTGGCCGTCCGGCGACAGGCTGGTGGCGCCGAGGTAGTTCGGCACGCCGCGGCCCTGATTCTCGGCATCCGGTTTGTCGCTGTGGCGCAGAACGATGCTTTTCTGCGGCATCATGGAACCAGCGCTCACGACGACGACCTGCCCGCCGGTCGGCACGCCGCCAGCGGATGTCTGGACGATGGCCGTGCTCTCGCCCGGCTGGAACGGTGTAATGAATCGCGAGACGTAGACCAGGCTCCCGTCGCTGTTGACGGACACGTGCCGCGGGTTCGCGCCGACGTCGACACTGCCCGCCTGCGTGTAACCGGCGACGTCCATTTTCACCAGCTTGCCCGCGGCCTCCAACGCCACGTAGGCGTAACCGCCCGTGGGTGCCATCGCGATGCCGAACGGCTGCGATGCGAAGGGCAGGGTGAGCGTGCGGGTGACGGCGAGTGTCGACGGGCTGATGACACTGATGGTGGCACTCTGCTTGTTGGTCACCCAGACCTCGCCATTGGGCGCGATGGCGAGGCTGCGGGGCGCGGTACCCACGGTGATTTCCGCCAGTTTGGCGTTGGTGACGGCATCGAAGACGCTCACCGAGTCGTTGTCCTGGTTGACCACCCACAGGCGGTCGTTGGCAGCGGTTCGGTCCTCAAAGGCGATATTGGAGGAAACGGTGGGACGATTTGCCGTGAGCGGCAAGTGCACCGTCTGCACCACGGTCTTCGACTGCGGCAAGCCGCTGTCGTCGATGACCGTGACGGTCACGTAGTAGATGCCGGGCCTCGCGAAGCTGTGCGTAATGGTCGGCTCCGTGGAATAGTTGGACGCCAGCGTACCGTCGTCGAACTCCCAGCTGTAACGGATGTTCGTTCCACCCGTCACGCTGACGCTGAAGGTCACCGCATCGCCGGCGAGCTGCGGCGTCGGCGACGGCATGGGATTGATCGTCAACACTCCTGCCTGGGTAATGGTCCAAACAAAGCTCTTGACGTCGCTGTTGACGCCGTCGCTTGCGGCCACAACGACGTTGTAGATCCCGGGCGCAGTCGGTGTTCCGGAAACCAGGCCCGTGATCCCGTTGATCGAAAGCCCGGCGGGCAAGCCGCTGGCACTGAAGCCCAGGACGTCGCCATTCGGGTCCGTGGCAGAAAGCTGGAACGACACGGTCGCGCCGACGAGTCCCGCCTGGTTGCCGGGATCGGCGAGAACCGGGGTCACCGACGGATTTTGCACCGCGGCGACGTTGACCTTCACGGTGCGCGCGATCGACGGCACGCCTGCGGTGTCGAGTACGAACAGCATGTAGAAGCCGGGTGGCGCATCGGCTGCGTGGGTCGGCGACTGCACCATCAACCGGTTGCCGTCGGTCGTGTACGTCAGTTCGATGAAACGCTGCTCCATGTTGAAGCTGTGCGTCACGGCCGCCGTCTTGATCATGACCACCCGGCCGACGCCTGCCGCCGAAGAGAAGTCCAGCGCAAAGGTCTGGCCGATGTCGATGACCGACGGGGCCGATACGATGGACGGGCGGGATGCCAGTGCTCCGGTGGAGTCATAGAGGTACGGCGGGTAGTAAACCTCGAAGTTGGTGTTGTTCTGCGGACCGGGTGCACCACCGCCGGCCACCAGCACGCTCGCATCCGGCATCAGCACGGAGGTTGAATGGTAAAGGCGCGCGCGGTTGCCGCTGGCGCCGACCGTCCAGGTCCCGGTGCTCGGATCCCAGATTTCGGCGCTGTAGCTGGCGTTGGTCATGTCGTTCCAGACCGGGCTGCCGCCGGTGGCCAGCACCTTGCCGTCCGCAAGTATCGTGGCATTGACCAGTCGGCGCTGGGATGACATGGACCCGGTCGCTGTCACGACCGGCGTGCCGCCCCGGATATCGATCACGACAGCGCCGTTGGAATTGCCGCCGAACTGCAGGATTCGGCCGGGACGGAACATGGCTGCGCTTGCATCGCTGCCGGTGGGTCCGCTGAACTGGCCTGCGTTGCTGACCGAGCCACTGCCAGCTGTGTTGATGTAGTACATCTTGCCATTGCTGTCGTAGCCGAACACGCGGCCATCCGGAGCAATGAAGTTGCGCGGATACATGAAGTCAAACGCGCCCGTGCCCGCCCCGGTCAGCAGGCGGAAGGCGCCAGTCGTCGAGCGGACCTCGGGATAATCGGTGCCGCCGGAACCGCCCTGCGTGTAGACCTCGCCGTTCAGCAGCACGATGGAACTCGAGTACCAGCGCGCCCGGTTCATGTTGCTTTGGCGCGTGAGCGTGTTGTTGGTGTAGTCGAAGAGGTTGCTGTTGTTGTTGCCCGTGTTGGTGGTGCCGGTGCCGGTCCAGTTGTCACCACCGGCAATGAACACGTTGCCGCCCTGCGGCAGCACCAGCGTGGAACTGCAGAAAATGTCGGTTCCCGTGTTGTTGGTCAGTGTGGAGTGTCCGCCGCTCAGTCCCCCCGCCGGGTCCCAAACGTCGTAGATGAAATTGCCAGTCTGCGTGCCGTCGGCTTTCGTGCCGAAGCTGAGGATCCGGCCGTCGGGCATCAGCACCATGTGAACCGGTATCAGGGGCCACGGAATCACAGTCGACCATGCACCCGTTACGTTGGGCGCGGCGGTCGCAAGACCCGCAGAGACGGTGAAGATCAGCGCCAGGAATACCCTGACGCCGCCACGACGGACGATCGTAGTCATCACGGCCCTTCCCCCTGCTTTTCACGCCGACTTCTTCTTAATTGCGTGAAGGATGTGCAAGTTCCACGCCAGCCTCAGGCATACGTAGTCGGATCAGCGACTTGCAGGTGCGGCGAGTGCAGGATCAAGTCTTGTGGCGCCGCAGCATGTAAATAATTCCGACTCGCAATTGAACTTGGGCGACTCGCCCGGCGCGTCCATGACGCGGCCGTGCTTGCGCGCCTTACCACGAGCGCATTCATCGAGTCGATTCGCGAGCGCGTTGCGTAGTGCTCTCGGGATAGCCGAGTGCAGCGATGAACGCCATGGTCGCGACCAGTTCGCCGCCGGGTTCCTCGAGCGGCAGGCGGATGTTTTCATCCACGGCGGCGGCCTATCGGTCCAGGATTGGCCGCGGCCCTACCATTCTTGGTCAATTAAATGAAACTGCGGTCGCCTACGATCTTGCGCAATCCCTGAAAGTCTCGGACCGCTTCACAGGCGAGCAATGCCGTATGCGGTGCGCCGGATCTTCAGTGCTCGGCGGGAATTCGACTATGTGGCTCTCTCCCCGGCCGGGTCACGTCCTGCCCGCCTGCGAGAGCGTGCTTGCGGCGTCGCTGGACGGTGACCAGCAGGACCTGCGTCAAGTGCTCCAAACGCGGAGCGCGTACTGCTCCGCCGGTCTGGTCGCCTAAGGCCGTTTCACGGTTCGCCATCGTCGGGGGCGCGTTCGATGATCCCGTCGAGTCGTTCGAATGCCTCGCGGGTACTCCAATTCGGCAACAGGGCGGTTGCGGGAAAGTGCTCAATATACGGCGGCCGCTGCAACGCTGGGGACTGTACTGCAATAGGGTGAGTGCTGAAAAGCGTTGCCAGAAGCCTACCAAAGCAGTGTCCTCGAGAGCCGACAGCGTGATGGTCCGTTCCAGCCGATCTCAGACATCATCAGACATAATATGTGCGCGCGGCGCAAGTGATCTCGCATTCGAACCTCGGCGCTCCGGCGAACTTGATTCTCTCGTCGTTTGATCCTCGCCTCCCTCCGAGATTTGGATTCCGGCCAACGCGGCGGGTGAGCGGCTCTGCGAATTGCGCTATCGTTGAGACATGGACGTATCGTACTTCGCGCACCCCTCGGCCATCGTCGACGACGGCTGCGAAATCGCCCAAGGCACGAAGATCTGGCATTTCAGCCATATCATGCGCGGCGCCCGCGTCGGCGCTCGATGCAACATCGGCCAGAACGTCGTCATTTCGCCCGGCTGCATCGTCGGCAATGGCGTGAAGATCCAGAACAACGTGTCCGTCTACACCGGCGTCGAGGTCGAGGACGATGTCTTCCTGGGCCCGTCAATGGTGTTCACGAACGTCATCAATCCCCGGGCATTCATCGAGCGCAAGGAAGAATATCGTCGCACCCTGGTTCGACGCGGCGCCACGATCGGCGCCAACGCTACCATTGTCTGCGGTGTCACTCTGGGTCGGTATTGCCTGGTGGGGGCGGGTGCCGTCGTCACGCGTGACGTTCCGGACTTCGCGATCGTCTACGGCAACCCGGCGCGGTTACGGGGCTGGGCGTGCATATGCGGGATCACGCTGCGCACCCCGTCGAGTGCGGGCGCCCCTAGGGACATTCAGTGCGAAGCTTGCGGAAAACGCTATCGGCTCGATCCGGCGGGTTGTCAGGAGTTGCCTGACGCGACTGGTTCGCGCGTTGAGGTCTGATTCGGAATCGCTTGTGGGGGGATATCGATGAAATACGGAGTTTTCAGCCCTATTGAGGGCGGGCGGATCCGCTTCGGGATCGTCGGATGCGGGCGGATTGCGGAGCGGCACTTCGACGCGTTGGCGCGGCACAAGGACGACGCGGAGATTGTCGCGGTCTGCGACGTCGACCCCGAGGCGCTGCGCAAGGCCCATCACGCGACGGGCGCCCCAGCGTTCGATAACTACCAATCGATGCTGGCCGAATCGAACTGCGACGTGGTGGTGATCTGCACGCCGAGTGGTTTGCATCCGCAGCAGGCGATCAAGGCGGCCCAATCCGCCCGGCATGTCGTCACGGAAAAGCCCATGGCGACTCGCTGGTCGGACGGACTGGCGATGGTGCGGGCGTGCGATGAAGCGGGCGTGCGGCTCTTTGTCGTCAAGCAGAACCGCATGAACGCGACGCTGCAACTGCTGAAGGGGGCCATGCGGGAGCGTCGTTTCGGCAGGATCTTCTCCGTGGTCGTCAACGTACTGTGGGCTCGCCCGCAGGAGTATTTCGACAGCGCGCCGTGGCGCGGCACCTGGGAATTCGACGGCGGCGCGCTGATGAACCAGGCGAGCCATTACGTGGACCTGCTCGACTGGCTGATTGGGCCCGTCGAGAGTGTCCAGGCATACGTCGCCACGTTGGCGCGACGCATCGAAGTCGAGGACACCGCCACCGTGAGCGTGCGCTGGCGTTCCGGGGCGATCGGATCAGTAAACGTCACGATGCTCGCGTATCCGCGCAACCTGGAGGGTTCGATCACTATCATCGGCGAGCACGGGACGGTGCGCGTCGGCGGAGTCGCCGTGAACGAGATCCAGCACTGGGAGTTTGCCGACACCCGGCCGGAGGACGAAGCGGTTCGTAGCGCGAATTACACCGCGCCCTCCGTGTACGGGCTTGGTCACTTCGGTTATTACGACAACGTGATCGCGTCCTTGCGTGGTCGGGCGGAGCCGGAGACGGACGGACGTGAGGGGCTAAAATCGCTCGAGATCATCATTGCGAGCTATCTCTCTGCCCGGGATGGGCGCCGCGTGGCGCTGCCGCTCCAGTTCTGATTCCGGCCACGAGGGCGTTCTTGCTTGTGAAGCCGGGCCGTGTGGCGGCGTAGTGCGGTATCTTCCAGCCATGGACAATCAGCAGACCCGAGCAATCCTGACGGTGGCCCTGATGGCGGCTTTCGCCGACGGGCTGAAGGATGAACGCGAGCGCGAGGCGGTGAAGCAGGTCGCCGATGCCCTGGGCGGCGAATCCGGCGTCGACCTGCCGGCGCTGTTCCGCGACGTGCTGCTGTCGAAGCCGGACCTCGCGCAGGTCGTGGCGCCGCTGGCGTCCCCGGAACTCAAGCAGTACGCGTACGAGATGGCCGTGGGCGTCGCGAACGCGGATGGGGCGCAGAACGCAGCGGAGAAGGCGTTCCTGCAAAGCCTTGCGGCGGCGTTGAACCTGCCGGCGGCGCAGGCGAGCGCCACGAGTGCCCAGGCGGAAACCGTTGCGGCCGCTGCGGCAGAGGCCACGACCGCCACGCCCGCCCAGGGCGCCGTGCTCGGCAAGACGAGCCTTTCACAAGCCGAATACGACAAGCTCATCCTTGATGCGTCAATCATGAATGCGGCGCTCGAGCTGCTGCCCGAATCGATCGCGAGCATGGCGATCATCCCGTTGCAGCTGCGCCTCGTGTATCGCATCGGCAAGTCGTACGGCTACCCGATGGACATGTCGAACGCCAGGGACTTCGTCGCGACGCTGGGCGTCGGGCTCACGGGCCAGTACGTCGAGCAATTGGGCCGCAAGCTGCTGGGCGGCTTGCTCGGCACCATCGCGGGCGGGCTGGGACGCGCGGCGGGTCACCAGGCGGCGAGTTCCGGCATGGCCTTTGCGACGACGTATGCGCTCGGTCGGCTGGCCCAGCGCTACTACGCAGCGGGACGCTCGATGGATACGGCGATGTTGAAGGAGACGTTCGCGGCGCTGGTGCAGGAGGCGCGGGGCATGGCGCCGCAGTACCGGCAGCAGATCGAAAAGCAGGCGAGCACCATCGATACGCGCAGCTTGGCTTCGCTCATAAAGCAGGTGTAGCCCCTCTCCCGCAAGCGGGAGAGGGCGCGAGCGATGTGGCGGAGCCGCATTGCGAGGGGTGAGGGGTCAG
>CAVXKO010000005.1:0-663867 GCA_963762315.1 uncultured Gammaproteobacteria bacterium | reverse complement strand
GACGAGGCCCGATCCGAGAGACAGCAACACCGGTCACGGCTGCAGAATCTGTCTAAATGCTGGGACCACCTCTATGCTTGCCGCCCATGAACAAATCAACAACAAGCACCGCGGCCCACGCCCGAGCGCACGGAGCCGGTGGGGCCACGAGATTTTTCAGGCGGCTGCTGCCGGACTACTGCGACGCGGGCATGCTGCTCGGCGCGCTGTTCGTCTTTGCGTCACTGACACCGAGCCTGATTCCGCGCGCTGCGCTCGCGCAGGCCGCGCTGTCGGGGGCCTGCTTCGCGATCGGCTATGGCCTCGGCGTGCTGCTGCGCTGGCTGTGGCAATACCTCGAGATTCCGGTCCCGCGCGTCGCGAGGCATCCCCGCCGCTGGCAATTGGTGCTGCTGCTCTGCGCGGTGATCGTCGTGCTCGGGTTGTGGTGGGGCCAGGACTGGGATGGCGTGCTGCGCAAGCTGATGGGCATCCCGCCATCATCCGCGGTCCGCGTCCTCGTCGTCGGGCTGGGCACACTGGTGGCGGGCACCTTGTTCATCGTGCTCGGTCGCGGAGTCTGGCTGCTGGTGCGCGCCGGGGGCCGGATGGCCCAGCGCGTGCTTCCGCGGCGGGTGGCCAAGGTGCTGGGCGTCATCACAACGGGCGTGCTGCTGGTGCTGCTTCTCAATGGCGTCATCATCCGCTCCATCCTCAGCGGACTCGAAGCCTCCTTCGCCGCGCGCGATTCGCTGATCGCGCCGGAGATCACGCCGCCTTCGGAGGCCGATCGCACCGGCAGCCCGGCATCGCTGATACGCTGGAACGAACTCGGTCGCATGGGTCGGCGTTACATATCCACCGGTCCGACCGCCGAGGAGATCAGTGCATTGACCGGCAAGCCGGCGCTGCGCCCGCTGCGCGCCTATGTCGGTTTGCCGGCTGCTGACACGCCGGCCGAGCGCGCCCACCTCGCGCTGGAGGAACTCAAGCGCATTGGCGGCTTCGAGCGCTCGGTGCTGGTGCTGATCACGCCGACGGGCACCGGCTGGGTCGATCCGGGCGGCATCGACAGCATCGAGTACCTGACGCACGGCGACGTGGCCAGCGTCGCGGCGCAGTACTCCTACCTGTCCAGCCCGCTGACGATGTTCGTCGATCCCTACACCGGCCGCGAGACGGCGCGCGCGCTGTTCCGTGAGATCTATGGCTATTGGCACACGCTGCCGCGCGACAAGCGGCCGAAGCTCTACCTGCACGGCCTCAGCCTCGGGGCGCAGAATTCGGAATGGTCGTTCGAGTTCTTCGAATTGATGGGGGACCCCATCGACGGCGCGCTGTGGGTGGGACCACCCTGGACCGCGCGGCACTGGCGCGCCGCGACCGAAGCCCGCAATCCAGGCACGCCCGCGTGGCGTCCACAGTTCGGCGACAGCTCTTTCGTGCGGTTCATGAACCAGCGGGGCTCGGGCGCACTGCCGGGTGCGGCATGGGGACCGATGCACATCGTCTACCTGCAGTACGCCAGCGATGCGGTGACCTTCTTCAACGAGGCCTGGTTCTTCCGCGAGCCGGACTGGCTGCAGCCGCCACGTGGACCCGATGTTTCACCGGAGATGCGCTGGTACCCGGTGGTCACGATGGTGCAGACCGCGGTGGACATGCCGCTGTCGATGAACACGCCGCTCGGCTTCGGCCATGCCTACGCCCCAGCAGACTACCTGGCTGCCTGGATCGAGGTGACCGGCCGCGATGACTGGACGCCGCAGCAGATTGCCCGGCTGAAGCAGCACCTGGAAGAGCGCCGGCGGGCCGCTATCGAGTCGCAGGTGCCGGGCGGCTGAGACGGCGGCTGGCACGACGCGACCGGGATCACCGAGTACCTGCGCATCGGCGGCAAGCTCGAGATTGCGCAGCGCATGGCGAATCATGAATCGGCGCGCACCACCGGGCTGCACGACCGGCGGGATGATCAGGCGTCGCTGGATGCGGTGGAGCGGATATTGATTTGGTCGGGCGTCTTCCTCGCGCTGCGCGCCGCCTTGAATTCGCTGAAAGCCGTGACCAATTGAGCCGCCGAAATTCCAAAGTGCCCCCGATGCATCGGCGGCTCGTTCTCAGCCGGAATCCGCGACGTCACGCAGTCGCGCAGGATCGTTCACGGTCAGCGACCTGTAGTCGAGGGTCACGAGTCGACGGCTCGAGAACTCTCGCACCACGCGGCTGAACGTATTCCTGGAGAGGTTGCAGAGCATCGCGAGCTCGGTCTGCGAAGCCGGGATTTCGGAGGGTAGGTCCGCATCCGCACCCGACGCCCAACGCCGGCCGGCCAGGCGCAGCAGGACGGCCGCGCAGCGCGCCGAGGCATCGCGGATCAGCAGGTCGGCGGCGAACTGCATGGCGAGGTCGATGGTGTAGATCGGTTCGCGCCCGAGCTCGGCGAACCACTCCGGGCGACGTCGAAGCAGTGCCCGCAGCTCGTCGCCCGGAACGCGCAGGAGGTTCACGTCGGTTCTCGCGACGGTGGTGACGACACGACTCCGCTCGAGAAGCACTGGCACGGTGCCGAACCAATCTCCGGGCCGCAGCATGTGCAGCAGCACCGCGTCCGGATGGGTGAACTTGCTCTGCACGGTGACCACACCGGAGCTGATACCGAAGACGTCCTGCCCGACGTCGTCCGCCTGATAGATCACGCTGCCGGCTGCGTAGAACTTCGGGCGCCCCAGCGCGAGGAACTCGCGCCTGAAGCGCGGCGGGCAGTCCGCGAACCACCCACGGATCGGGAAGCCGGTTGGAACGCTCGGGCCACGGGTCCTGGCCATGCTGACTCACCGCCGAAAGTGACTGGGTGCCACCTAAATTGTACGATTTCGGGCAAATTGCGTCGCTGCGCCGTGCTATTGGTTCCGCAATCGACAGGCGCGTCGGCGAATCGCAAGTACCGAACCTCGGGAGACCAGCCATGCAGAACCGTATATTTGCCATTCTGACCTGCTCTTTTTTGGCATTGGCCCCGTCCCTCGGCGCCCGCGCGGAAACGACGGAGCCCGCCGCTGCCGCGTCGGCGCCGTCCTGGAGCAGCCCTTCCTTGCGCAGCGAAACCGTCGTCGGCCCGAACGGCGCGGTCACGACGAGCACTGCGCTGCTCGCCAACGACAAGTGGGGCATCGGCGACCGGAAGCGCGTCGAGAAGGTCACCGACGGCGTGTACGCGATGCGCGGCTGGGGAATCGCCAGCAGCTTCGCGATCGAAGCGCCGGCCGGCTGGATCGTCATCGATACCGGCGACCACACGCAGGCCGCTGCGGAGATGCGCGCGATGCTCGAGCAGACGCTCGGCCGCAAGATCAAGGTGGCCGCGATCCTGCTGACCCATCTGCACTATGCGAACGGCACCGGTGCATTTCTGGACCCAGGTGCCGAGGTCTGGGGACACGAGCACCTCGATCGCAACTTCCGCGCGACGACCGGGATCAACGTCCTGAGCGGCATTTACCAGGCCCGGGCGGCCGCGCAGTTCGGCGTATTCCATCCGACGAGCGGGCCCGACGCGTTCCCGAACAAACTCGGTTTCACGCCGGAGAAGCTGCTGGCGGGCTCCAGCTACCAGCCGCCGACAAAACTGTTCCCAGACGGTCGCGTGGTCGACGTGGTCGTGGCCGGCATGCCGGTGCAGGTGGCGCCCCTGCGGACGGACACGAGCGACAGCGTCGGCTTTTACTTCCCGGGCAAGCGCCTGCTTGTCACCAACTGCATGCCATACGGCGCGGTGTTCAACATCTACTCGCTGCGCGGCGGTTCGTATCGCAATCCGGCGGTGTTCATCCAGGACGCGCGCTGGGTTGAGTCGAAGAACGCGCAGATCCTGCTCGACATCCATGGCCCGACGCTGAAGGGCCAGGACGCGGTGCGCGACGCCGTGCAGCGTGCCGTCGACCAGGTGCAGCTGATCCACGACCAGACGCTGCGCCAGATCGCGCATGGTCTCGACGCACGACAGGCGGCCGAACAGGTGTACATGCCGCGCGATCTGCGCGGGGACTGGGAAAACTACGGGCAGGTCGAGAGCCACGTGGAGCAGGTCTTCAACGGAACGATGGGCTGGTTCGGCGGCGACGTGTACGACATCAATCCGCTGTCCGAGAACGAGGAAGCGGCGCGTACCGTGCAACTGATGGGCGGCGCCGCCGCGGTGCGGAAGGCTGCCGCCGGCGCCAACGCACAGGGCGGGCTCGCCAACTGGCGGTGGACGCTCCGGCTGACGTCCCTGCTGCTGGAACTCGACGCGAGCGACGCCGAGGCGCGCCGGCTCCGTGCCGCGGCGTCGCGCCAGCTCGGTCAGCGCACCTCGGCGGCCAACGTACGCGGCTGGTACTTGACGGAGGCGCTGCAGATCGAAGGCGGGATGCAGTTCATGGGTCAGCCGCTGACGATCGACGTGATCCGTACCTTCCTCGGCACGCCGACCGCCCAAGCGCTCGTCGCGGCATCCGTGGACGAAAACCTGCAGTTCGTGCGCTACCTCGTCGATCCGCGCAAGGCCGAGGGGCTGCGCCAGACGTTCACGCTCGTCGTCGAAGGCGACCCGCGCATCCGGCGGCTCGAGCTGCGCAACGGCGTGCTCGTGATCACCGATGCGGACGCCGCGGCACCGACGCACCTCGCACTCTCGCGACAGGAGCTCGCTGCCTTTGTGCTCGGCACACGCTCGCCGTCGACCGCGGATGCGCTGAGCCAGCTCGACCGCGTGCTCGATCGAAGCCACCTGATGCCCCCCGGCGCGGTGGAGTCCGTGATGAAGGGAATGAAGGTGGGCGGCGACGCCGAGCAATAGCCGCGCTTCGTATGTGCGCGCCATTGACGATGGTCGCGGAGTCCGGGGCAGTCAGTTGCAAACCATCAGAGGATCGATCATGACCGAGGTACGCAGGGCAGTCCTGGCAGGCTCAGCGAGGGCTGCATTCGCGGCGACAGCCCTCATCGCCATCACCGCCCAGGCGGACGAGGCGTCGGATACCAGCCTCGCGATGCAACTGTCGAACCCGGTGGCAGCGCTGATCAGCGTGCCGCTGCAACTGAACTACGACCAGGACATCGGCCCGGCCGACGACGGGGATCGCTGGCTGCTCAACGTGCAGCCCGTCATCCCGTTTGACCTGAACGACGACTGGAACCTGATCTCGCGCACCATCCTGCCGGTGGTGCGACAGTCGGACATCTTCCCCGGCGCGGGAACGCAGACCGGGGTCGGCGACGTGGTCCAGAGCATCTTCTTCTCGCCCAAGGCGCCGACGGCTTCGGGCTGGATCTGGGGCGCCGGTCCCGTGCTGCTGCTGCCGACCGGCTCGAACGACCTGCTGACGACCGACAAGTGGGGCGCGGGCCCGACGGCGGTGGTGCTCAAGCAATCGAACGGCTGGACGCGCGGCGTGCTCGCCAACCACATCTGGTCGTTCGCGGGTGACGGCGATCGTGCCGACGTCAACGCGACCTTCCTGCAGCCGTTCCTCACCTACACCACGCCGACCCAGTGGACGTTCGCCGTCAATACCGAATCGAGCTACGACTGGGAGAACGAGCAGTGGTCGGTGCCGGTCAACGCCAGCGCCTCGAAACTGCTGCGGTTCGGCACCCAGTTGGTAAGCCTGGGCGGCGGCGTGCGGTACTGGCTCGAAAGCCCCGACAGCGGCCCGGAAGGCTTCGGGCTCCGCTTCACGATGACGCTGCTGTTCCCGCGGAGCACGGCGCGCCAGTGACACTGGTCGCGGAGTCCGGGATACTCATGATCAACGCGGGCGTGATGTGCCGCTTCGGCGCACGCTGACGACCGCAGTCGTGCGCGGGCCACAGGGGGAGCAGATGAAACTCGAAGTTCGGCCGATCTCAAACACCATTGCCGGGGCTCTCGTCTGTGCACTGCTGGCAGTTGCCCAGCAGAGCGGCGCGCAACCCGCCCAGCCACCCGACACGACCGTCCGTGGCGTGGTGGAAGACACCGAGAAGGTTGCCTTTCCCTTGCCCGCCGGCGAACCGCAGCCCAAGGCAAAGGCCTATTCGCCGTACGCCGGCCGCAAGTACCCGACGCGCGTCCTGTGGGGCGACACCCACCTGCACAGCGCCAACTCCGGCGATGCGTTCACGACCGGCACCCGCTTCACGCCCGAGGAGACCTACCGCATTTCGCGCGGTGAAGAAGTGATCTCGACGACCGGCCTGCCGGCGCGTCTGCCGCGCCCCCTCGACTTCGTCGTCATCAGCGACCACAGCGAGGGGCTCGGACTCATGACCCAGGTCTACGAGGGCCACCCGAAGCTGATGGGCGACAGCACCATTCAGCGCTGGGGCCGCATGATGAAGGCCGGCGGCGCCGAGGCGGCCGCAGCGGTCACTGAAGTGATCGGCGCGCAGGCGAGCAACACATTGCCATCGGTGCTGACCGACCCGAAGGTCGCGGGCCCTCTCATGATGTCGGTGTGGCAGCGCGCGGCCGTGATGGCCGACAAGTACAACGACCCCGGCAGGTTCACGACCTTCATCGGCTTCGAGTGGACGCCGACGCCGGGCGGCGACAACCTGCACCGCAACGTGGTGCTGCGCGACGGCCAGGCTCGCGCGAGCCAGGTATTTCCCTTCTCGTCCTGGAACAGCGAAGACCCGGAGAAGCTCTGGGAGTGGATGGCCGCGTACGAGCAGCGCACCGGGGGCCGTGCGCTCGCGATTCCGCACAACGGCAACCTGTCGAACGGCCGCATGTACGCTGCGCAGACCTTCAGCGGCGCGCCGTTGACCCGCGACTACGCCGAGCGCCGGCAGCGCTGGGAGCCGGTGCAGGAGATCGTGCAGATGAAGGGTGCCTCCGAGAGCCATCCGAAACTGTCCCCGAACGACGAGTTCCTCGAGTACGGCATCGCCGGCTGGGAACTCGGCAACCTGACGCTCGGCGGGAAACTCACCCCGGAGATGATGCCCACGAGCTACGTGCGCGCCGGATTCATGCGCGGCCTCGAGCACGAGGCGAAGCTGGGAGTGAACCCGTTCAAGTCCGGCATCATCGGCAGCTCCGACGCGCACAATGCGCTGCCCTTCGTCGAGGAGGACAACTTCTTCGGCAAGTTCCCCGGGCAGGAGCCGAGCCCGGATCGCTGGAAGCAGCGTTCGAACACCGGCGAAGGGGGTGACGGCGCGGCGCGCTACACGTGGCAGTACCTCGCGGCTGGCTACGCGGCCGTCTGGGCCACCGAGAACACGCGCGACGCGATCTTCGACGCAATGATGCGCCGCGAGACCTACGGCACGTCCGGCACGCGCATGACGGTGCGCTTCTTCGGCGGCTACGACTACGTGCCCGAGGACGCCGAGTCGCGCTACCTCGCCGAGGTCGGCTACACCAAGGGCGTGCCGATGGGCGGCGACCTGAAGCCCGCTGCGCCCGGCAAGGCGCCCTTGTTCCTGGTGGCGGCGATGAAGGACCCGACCGGCGCAAACCTCGACCGCATCCAGGTGGTCAAGGGTTGGCTCGATGCCTCGGGCACTGCGCAGGAGAAGGTGTATGACGTCGTGTGGGCCGGCGACCGCAAGCCCGGCACGGACGGCAAGCTGCCGCCGGTAGGCGACACGGTCGATGTCGCCCGCGCCACGTTCACCAACACGATCGGCGCGGCGGAACTGTCGGCGGTGTGGAAGGACCCGGACTTCCAGCGGGGCCAGCGGGCCTTCTACTACGCCCGCGTGATCGAGATCCCGACGCCCCGCTGGACGGCGTACGACCAGGTGCGCTTCGGCGTAAAGATGAGCGACGACGTCCCGATGAAGCAGCAGGAACGGGCGTGGACGTCGCCGATCTGGTACACGCCCTGACACCTGAGCCGGCTCGTCGAAGTGATCCGACGCCTGCTGCGTGAACCTGCGGATGCGGTTGAACGCCAGTCTCGCTACACTGTTGGCCGCGCCGGAGCCTCGCTGACAGCGACCGCGACCATGGGCCAGGCGCTCGTGCAGCAATCGAGAGGGAACATCATGATCGACACGCGTACCCGGACCCGGCGCGAAGCCGTGACGACGATGGCGCTCGCAGTGGCAGTGCTGGCCGCCGCGCCGGCGTCAGCGGGCGGGCTGCTGCTCTACGAATTCGGCACGGGTGAGCCAGGACTCGCCGCGGCCGGCTATGCCGCGCGTGCGCAGGATGCATCGACGGCGTTCACGAACCCGGCAGGCATGACGAAACTCGACGGCACGCAAGTGCTCGTGGGCGGCCAGCTGATGTGGCTGAACACGCAGTTCTCGGTCGATGGCGCCACCTCGCCCGGCCTCGGCAGCGGCGACGGCGGCCGCGCCTTCGGCTCGAACGGTTACGTCCCGGGCGGCGGCGCCTTCCTGACGCATCGCGTGTCGCCCGATCTCGCGCTTGGCTTCGCCGTGGCGGGTAACTTCGGCTCCATGCTGGACTACGAAGAGGACTGGGTGGGTCGCTACCGCGTGCAGGTCGGCGACCTCGTCGGCGTATCCGTCATGCCGTCGATCGCGTATCGCGTGAACGACAAGCTGTCGCTCGGCGCCGGCATCAACGGCATGTACGGCATATTCGACCAGAAGGTCGCGATCAACAACGCGGTCCCGTCGCTGAGCGATGGTCGCCTCGAGATCGACGACAACACCTGGGGCTGGGGCGGCAATGTCGGCGTGCTGTACGAGCCGGTGCCGGGCACGCGCCTCGGGCTTACCTACACGTCCGAGATCGACCTCGATTTCAGCGGCCGTGCGAAATTCTCGGGGCTCGGCCCGATCCTGACCGCGCTGCTGCAGTCGCGCGGCCTGCTCGATGCGAACGTGGATGTCGGCGCCAAGGTGCCGCAGCAGGTGATGGGGAGCGTGTACTCGGAGATCAGCGACCGCTGGGCCCTCATGGGCAACGTCGGCTGGCAGGACTGGTCGGAGTTCGGCGAGGTCGAGATCGGCATCGACAACACGCAGAACCCGACCAGCCTCACCAACCCACTGTCGTTCGACGACACGTGGCACGTCGCCGTGGGCGCGCAATACCGCACGAACGATCAGTGGAAAGTGAACTTCGGCCTCGCCTACGACTCCGGGTTCCAGGACAGCAAGGACGTCTCGCCGCTGTTCCCGGCCAACTCAGCGTGGCGGCTTGGTGCCGGCGGCGAACGCCAGTCCAGCGAATCGTTCAAGTGGGGCTTCACCGGCGAGTTGCTCTACGGCGGCAACATTGACGTGGACAAGCGCAGCACGCTGCCCCCGGTGCTCGGCGGACGAGGCAACCTCGTGGGCGGGTACGACCAGACGCTGTCCGTCGTGCTCACGGTGTACGGCAACTGGACCCTGTGACCGGATGCAGTGCGCCGGGCGCCGTTCGAATCGTTGGGCTCGCTTCGCATCTGCGTAGCTTGACTTGACGTTCCGGCGGGAACGTTTCGGCGACGTCCGCGCAGGTGGCGGCCAGACACCGTCGAGAGCGCGATCGACCGATGGAGACACCGATTCAGTTTCGCCTGGCCCGCGACGCGGATGCGCTCGAGCTGTCGGCGCTCGCCGAGAAAACCTTTCGCGACGCATTCGCGGCCGTGAATACCGCGGCGGACATGCACGCGCACTGTGCGGCGACCTACAGCGAAGCCATTCAGCGGGCGGAAATTCGCCGGCCAGGACTTGAAACCTGGGTGGCCGACGCCGGCGGTCGCCTGGTCGCTTACGCGCAGCTTCGACTCGACGCGGTCTCCCCGATGATCCGATGCGACCGGCCGGTCGAGATCCAGAGATTCTATGTGGACGCGTCTCGCCATGGCGGCGGCCTGGCCCACGCATTCATGGAGCACGTCCTCGCTCGAGCCGAGGCCGCCGGATTCACGACAATATGGCTCGGCGTGTGGGAGCGAAATCCCCGGGCAATCGCGTTCTATCGCAAGTGGGGTTTCGAGGCGGTCGGCGAACACACCTTCAAGCTCGGCAATGATCTGCAACACGACCTGGTGATGAGTCGACACGTGCGGCCTGTGGAACCGGATTTGCGCCGGCCCGTATTGCCGGCCACATAGTGCGCCGACTGCGGACACTCAGCCGTCGTCGTGCTTGCGCTTCTTCGCCTTCTCGCGCATCTTCTCGCGCTGCTCGGGCGTAGCGTTGCGCCACTTCTCGCGCATCTTCTCGCGCTGCTCGGGCGTCATGTCGCGCCACTTCTCGCGCAGCTGCTCGCGCTGCTCCGGCGGCAGGTCACGGTAGCGACGGAAATTCTGGCGCAGGCGCTCCTGTTCCTCGGGCGAGAGCTGCTTGAACTGCTGATAGCGCTCGCGCAACTGGTCGCGCTGTTCAGGAGGCATCTGCTGCCACTGCTGGTAGCGCTGCTTCGCGCCTTGCTGCTGCTCCGGCGTCATCTGCTGCCAGCGCTCTGCGCCGCGCTTCAGCACCTGCTGCCGGTCCGGCGGCAACTGGTTCCAGCGCTCGCGGTACGGCGCAAGCACCTGCCGCTCCTGCGGCGACAACTGCTCCCACGACATGCCCTGCGGCCCGCCCTGGTCGGCGCGCGCGACCGGCATCCCGAGCAGCAAGGTGGCGGCAAGCAGGCCTGCAATCCAAGGCTTCATCACTTCTTCTCCTGCGGCGTCGCACCGCCTTCCGCCGGCGCCCGGCGGGCCTGATTCGTCGCTGACGGCGCGGAAGTCGATCGGGCGTTCTCCGCGCCCATGGCTTCCTGCACCACCCGCCAGTCCTCGTCGTCGCCTTCCCAGCTGCCGAGGTAGGCGAGGAAGTCGTCGCTCGGCGGCGGCACCGGATCTGCGGCGACGGCTCGAGCACTCGCCGCGACGGCCGCGGCGACGCAGAGCCCTCGCAAGCGCATACCGGTTCGCGATGGCATCGCCTCAACCGACCCCGTTCCCGGAGTCGTCGGTCGCATAGGCGACGAACTCGTAGAACTCGAGGTCCTCGGAGACGAGGTCGAGATCGTCGCCGGCCGCCAGGATCTCCGCGGCATCGCCCGACGCGTCCGTCGCGGGCGCTTGCTGCACCCGTGCCTGCTGCACCGCAGGCGCTTCGGCCGTGCCGGGCCCGCGCCACAGCAACACCGCCACCAGCGCGGCGGCCGCCAACGCGCCCGCCGGAGCCCAGGATAGCCACGGCGAGCGGCGCGAACGCTCGAGTTCGGCCGTCGCTGCGTGGCGCGCCTGGTTGAGCTTCGAACGCGTGCGGGCATCGAGCCCGTCGACGCTGGCGTCGAAGACTTCGCGAGCGCGCTGCTCGAACGCGCCGGACTTTTCGTTTTCGTTCGTCATCACCACACCTCCCCGAGCTGCGCCCTCAGGGTCTGCAGCGCGCGGAAATAATGCGTCTTCACGCTGCCTTCGGAGCAGCCCATCGCCGCTGCCGTTGCGGCGACGTCCAACCCTTCGAGGCAACGCAGAGTAAACGCTTCCTGCTGGCGCGCCGGCAACTGGCCGAGCGCCGATTCGAGTTTCTCCATCGCCTCGGCGGCCATCAGCCGCGCGCTCGGCTCGGGTGCGCCGTCCGCGACGTGCTCGTACGGATCGTTCGGTTCCTCGTCGCCGTCGCGGCTGGAGCCGGGCCAGAGCGCAAAGATGCGCGAACGGACCGTGCGTCGGCGCTGCGCGTCGCGGATGCCGTTGTAGAGGATCCGGTAGAAGAGCGGTTGCCATTCCTCGCTCGGCCGCTGGCCGTAGTTGCGCGCCAGCCGCAGCATGGCGCCCTGGACCACGTCGAGCGCGTCGTCCTCATTGCGCAAGGCCATCTGCGCGATGCGGTAGGCACGACGTTCGATGCCGGCTAGGAATCGGTCGAGCGCGCGTGACTGCTGCAGAACGGACTCCTCTCGAGGCGTGGACGCGGCATCCGCAAGCCGGAGGTTCAGGGTCATTTCGAGAGTACCAGAGGGCGTCATGCGGGTAGACTCACGGGTCGACAGGTCGCGGATCGGTGGCCTCGAGAGAGCAAAACGCTTTGTGCACCAAGCGGTTGACGCGACTTGGTGAGAAAAGATGTGCACTGCCCGGCGCGGCCTGCGCCGATCCGGTCGCGGGGCGAGGCCCCCGCTTCCGGAATGCGACCCGACGCACACCACAGCGTTTACGTAACTTATTGATTTTTTGAACTGTTTGCGGAATCGGCGAAAATCTCGCCAGACCGTCAAACTCCCCGGCGGAATCAGCACTTGGACCCGATTCGCGCAGCCCATCCACAGCGTTATCCACAGCGTCTGTGGACAACTTCACATAAGGCCGAGCGCCCGTGAGCACGGTGCTCGCGATCGCGATCGAGGCCCCGCTGCGGCGGCTGTTCGACTACCTGCCGCCGGCGCAGGTCGACCCCTCCGTGCTCAAACCCGGCCTCCGTCTCTGGGTGCCGTTCGGGCGGCGCCGTGTCGTCGGGGTGCTGGTCGAGATCCGGGATCGATCGGAGTTTCCGCTCGACAAGCTCAAGGCGGCCGCGGGACTCATCGACGACGAGCCGGTGATCGACGAGAAGCTGCTCGACCTGCTGCGCTGGTCGGCGGACTACTACCGCCATCCGCTCGGCGAAGTGATCGCCGCGGCGCTGCCGGCGCCGCTGCGCAGCGGCACCGGCGCCCACGAGTCCGAGGAACGCTGGAGCCTCAGCGCGGCCGCGCGCACGGGCTCGTTGCCCGAGATCACGGCGCGCGCCAGCCGGTTGCGCGACATGGCCGCGTGGCTCGGCCAGCGCGAGCACGCCGGCGCCGCGGAACTGGCGACACTTTCGCCGCGCTGGCGCGATCACCTGCGTGAACTCGAGAAGCGCGGCTGGGTGACGCGGCTGCGCCAGGACATCGCAGGCCTGCCCTACGCGACCGGCAACACCATCGTGCGCGTCCCGGGACCCGAACCGACGCCGGAGCAGGCCGCGGCGATCACGGCGATCGACGCAGCACAGGGCGGCTTCGTCTCGTTCCTGCTGCACGGCGTGACCGGCAGCGGCAAGACCGAGGTGTACCTGCGCGCCATCGAAGCCGTCGTGGCGCGCGGCCAGCAGGCGCTGGTGCTCGTCCCGGAAATCGCGCTGACCCCGCAGCTGGTCTCGCGCTTTGCCGCGCGCTTCGACGCGCCGCTCGCCGTGCTGCACTCGTCGCTCACGGACCAGGAGCGGTTGCGTGCGTGGCGCGCAGCGCGCAGTGGCGCGGCGCCGGTGGTGATCGGCACGCGCTCGGCCATCTTCGCGCCGCTCGCGAATGCCGGCCTGATCGTGATCGACGAGGAGCACGACGCGTCGTACAAGCAGCAGGAAGGTTTCCGCTACTCGGCGCGGGACCTGTCGCTGGTGCGTGCGCAGCGCCTCGGCATTCCGGTGGTGCTGGGTTCCGCGACGCCTTCGCTCGAGAGCCTCGAGCGCGTGCGTTCGGGTCGCGGCACGCTGCTCGAACTGCCGAACCGCACGGGCGGCGCCAGGCCTCCGCTGCTGCACCTCGTCGACTTGCGCAAGCACGCCGAGACGCAGGGCATCGCCACTCCGACGCTGCTCACGATGAAGAAGCACCTCGATGCGGGCGGACAGGTGCTGCTCTACCTCAATCGCCGCGGCTACGCGCCGTCGCTCTTCTGTCCGGCCTGCGGCTGGGTCGCGCCGTGCCCGCGCTGCGACGCGCGGCTGACGGTGCACCAGCGCGAGCGCGCGCTGCACTGCCATCACTGCGGCACGCACCAGCCGATCCCGGAGACGTGCCCGAACTGCTTCGAGCCCGTCAAGCCCGTGGGGCAAGGCACGGAACGCATCGAGGAAACCCTGGGCCGCTTGTTCCCGGAGCTGCCGCTCGCCCGTATCGACCGCGACGCGATGCGCAGGCGCGGGTCGCTCGAGGAGGCCATCGAACGCATCCACCGCGGCGAAGTGCGCATCCTGGTCGGCACCCAGATGCTGACGAAGGGCCATCACTTTCCGGACGTCAGCCTCGTCGTCGTGCTGAACGCAGACCAGGGGCTGTTCGGCACGGACTTCCGCGCGTCGGAGCGGCTCGCGCAGACGATCGTGCAGGTGGCGGGACGCGCGGGTCGCGCCGAGCGCGCCGGCGAAGTGCTGATCCAGACCGAGTTCCCCGAGCACCCGCTGCTCGCGCAGCTGGTGACCGGCGGCTACGACGCGTTCGCGAACGCGGCGCTCGCCGAGCGGCGCGAGGCGCAGTGGCCGCCGTTCACGCGCATTGCCGTGCTGCGCGCCGAAGCGGCGGGCCGCGAGACACCCATGGCGTTCCTGGATCTCGCGCGCGACCTCGCGCAGCAATGCGCGGTCGCGGGAATCGAGTTGCTGGGGCCAGCCGCGGCGCCGATGGAGCGGCGCGCGGGACACTATCGCGCGCAGCTGCTGGTGCACGGCGCGAATCACTCGCAGCTGCAGCGCCTGTTCTCGCGCTGGCTGCCGCTCGTCGAGGAACTGCCCGAGGCGCGCAAGGTGCGCTGGTCGCTCGACGTCGATCCGCTCGAGCTGTTCTGAGCCGCGCGGCTAGCCGCGCGACTGGCCGCCGCGCGACTGGGCGACGAGGCTGTGCACCTTCGCCACATCGTCAGGGGACGCCAGGGCCACCGCGCCGACCGCACCTTCGCCCGGTGACAACGATGCGAGGGCAATCCCGCAACGCACCCCGGCGATCACGACCTCGGCGTCGCGCATCGTTTCTTCGCAGCCGACCTCCACGCAGGCAGGCTGCACCGAGAGTCCCACGCCGAGCGCCTTGAGGCAGGCTTCCTTGCGCGTCCAGCCGACCAGGAATGCGCGTACCCGCGCTTGCGGATCATCGGGTCGCGCCAGTTCCGCGCGCTCGCGAGCGGTGAAGTGCAGGCGGGCCAGCGCGTCGATGTCGCGCAGCGGCGCGAGCCTTTCGACGTCGACACCGACCGCCTGCCGCCCGCTCACGGCAATCAGGCAATCGCCGGCACTGTGGCTGACGTTGAATTCGGGCCCCTCGTCGCCGGCGAGGCCCGGCTTGCCGAATTCGCCGGCCGTGAAGGCACACGCGGCCGGATCCCGACCCGAGCACGCGCCGAGGATCCGCCGCAGCGCATGGCGAGCCGCGAGGAATCGCCGGCGGTCGTCCGGATACACGAACCGCGCGGCCCGCGCCGTTTCGTCGGGCGCGAACCAGGAATGCATGCCGGTCTGCGGGTAAGCGTCGAGGCTCACTCGCCAGACCCGCAGATCCGCGGACAACGACTGCGCGATCGGTTCGATCGCGCAATCGTCACCCAGGTCCGACACTGCGTCTTCGTCGTGGGTCATCGCTTGAAGTATTCCACGAAATTGCAGTGCCACGACCCCGGCAAGGCGACCTGGCCCGCCGGCGGCTCCTATAATCCAATCAACACGGACCCTGGCCAGGAACAATGGATCGACACGAGTCCAGGCGACTGCTGCACGCCGACTTCGACGCGCAGGCGAACCGGACTCCGGACGCCGTCGCGCTGAGCCATGGCGGATCGACGGTCACGTACGGGGAACTGCGCACGCGTTCACTCCGGCTGGCCGGCGCGCTGCAACGGGCCGGCATCGGCCTCGGCGCATTCGTCGGCCTGCATCTGGAACGCTCGATCGACTACTACGCGGCCGTCCTGGCCTTGCTGCGGACGGGCGCCGCCGCGGTACCGCTGCCGCCGTCGTACCCGAAGGCACGGATCCAGGAGATCCTCACGCACGCCGCCCTGGAGGCGGTGATCGACGACGCCGGCAGCCCGCTCGAGCCGCTGCCGGGCGCGCGCGTCCTGCATCTGGCCGAACTCGCGGCGCACGGGGGCGACCGCGCGGCGCCGGACGCCGACGACCCCGCGCGGGCGGCTTTCGTCCTGTGCTCCTCCGGCTCGACCGGCAAGCCGAAGATGATCGTGCGCAGCCACCGGTCCTTCTATCACCGGCTGGAGTGGACCTGGGAGCGGCACCCGTACGGCCCGGACGAACGCTGCGTGCAGAAGTCCGCGATGACGACCACGCACTCGCTCTACGAACTGTTCGAGCCGCTGCTGCGGGGCGTCCCGGTCTGGATCCTGGACGACGAGCAGGCGCGTGACCTCGCGGGCTTCTGGGACAAGGTCAACACGCTGGCGATCACGCGGCTGCTGGTGGTTCCATCGGCGCTCCAGGTTGCGCTCGAGTTCCCGGGATTCGCCGCGCCCTCCGTCAGGGTCCTGGTGCTGATGGGCGAGTACGTGCACCCCAGGCTCGCCGGCCGCGCGCTCGAGTCTTTCCCGCCGCGGACGTGCCTGTATTCGATCTACGGCAGCACGGAAGCGAGTTCCACGCTGCTCTGCGACCTGCGTGAATCGTATCGGCCCGGCCAGGAACTGCCGCTCGGCGCGCCGATCTCGCCGGCCGTGCAGGCGCACGTCCTTGGCGCAGACCTGCAACCCGTCGCAGCCGGCGAGGCCGGCGTACTGCACATCGGCGGCTCGGCCCTCTTCAGCGAGTATTTCCACGACCCGGAACTGACCGCCTCGGCCTTCGTTCGCTCCCCGGTCATCGAAGGCCCGCTGTTCGACACTCACGACCAGGTCCGGCTGACCACCGACGGGCAGCTGCATTTCGTCGGCCGCACGGACCATACCGTCAAGGTGCGGGGTTTCCGCGTCGACTTGCAGGAAGTCGAGCGGACCCTGCTGCTGCATCCGGAGTTGCATCAGGCTGCCGTGCTGCTGAGCGAGGATGCGGCGGCAGGCGGCGCTTCGCTGCTGGGCTTCTACGCACCTGCAAGCGTCGACCGCGCGAGCGTTCGGCGCCACCTCGTGGAGCACTTGCCCTCCTACATGGTGCCTGTCGGTCCTCGTCGGGCTGGAGGCACTGCCGCGCACGTCGAGCGGCAAGACGGATCGTCGCCAGTTGCTCGACGACCATCGCGAGCGGGCCAGCCGGTCCGCAGGCGCGACGACAGGGCAAGCGACGACGGCCGACGAGGTCGGCACGATCTGGGGAACCTTGCTCGCGGCCGGACCGCTTGCGGCGGACGCCAGCTTCTTCGAAGCCGGGGGCACTTCGCTCACCGCGTTCGCTGCCATGCACCGCCTGCGCGAAGCCTTCGGGCTGGACCGCGGGCAACTGCCGGACCAGGCGGTCTACCAGTACCCGACGCCCGACGCGATGGCCGCCCTGGTCGATCGGCTGCGCGCCGGCGCCGCACCCGCGTCGCTCGCGGAGGGCCAGGTGCTGGTGTCACTGCGCGGTGGCGCCGATCCCGCCCTGCCGCCCGTGTTCCTGATCGCTTCCGCCGGCGGCACGCTGGGCGCGTACGCGAAGCTCGCGAAAACGCTGCGGACCCGGCGCGAGATCATCGGCGTGCGCGATCCGTACATCTGGGGCGGGCGCGAGGCGACCTGCGGATTTCGCGCGTGGATCGACCTCTACCTGGCAGCGATCCGCCAGCGCCAGCCGCGCGGGCCCTACCACGTCGTGGCGTACTCGTCGGCCGGCGCATTCGGTTACGAGATCGCGCGACGCCTGCGCCACGAGGGCGACGAAGTCGCGTTGCTGGCGTTGATCGATCCTCTCAGCATGGATCGTCCGTCTCCGGAAACGTTCGGGTTCCGTGCCATGCAATCGCGCTTCGATCGGCCTTACCGCCGCTGGGCGATTCGACTCGAAGGCTGGTGGCGCGGGAGGGCGGCTGCGAGCGTGGCCGCGGCCGAAGCGGGGCCGGTCGAGATCCCGGTGAGTGCCGCACAGTTCGGCGACCGCGTGCTGCGGGCACGTCGCAACCCGACCAGCGTGCGCGCCTTCGCCGCGCTCATGCAGCTGAACTCGGGGATGCCCTTCGGCATCGGCGACTCCGAGCTCTCGGCGCTGCCGCCCGACCGGTACTTCCCCGCGTTCCTGGATCGTGCCCGCACTGCTGCGCCCGAACTCGACACGGGCGCGGTGGAGCGCATCTTCGACCAGTACGAGGGGTTGCAGGTGCCTGCGCAGCAGTCCTATCCCCTGCATCGCTACGAGGCCGCGTGCTGCTGGTCGAGCCGCAGGGCAGCGGTTGCGGGCTGATCGCACTGCAGCTGCGCCCGCACGTGCCGAACCTGGAATTCCGGGCGATCCGTGTCGGCCCGCCCGATGCCCGTGTCGCAGCGATCGCCGGCGCTCTGTCGCACCGGCTGCGCGAACATTACCTCTGCATGCGCGACGACCGTTTCGTCACGTCACTCGGCGCAGAACTCGACCGCGCGCTCGCCTGAGCGACCCGAAGCCCGATGACTTTGCCGCCAACGAGGAGCGAGCAGCGCAAGCCTCGCGACCTCGCCCTGGCATTCGTGAAGGGTTGCCGATGAGAAAAGGGCGCCCCGTTGCCGGGGCGCCCTCGATGCGTTGCGTCCGCGCCGGGACTTATGGCCCGACGGGCACGGTAAAGTCGACCGTCTTGGCCGTGTTGGCCGTCACCGTGGCCGTGATGCCCGCCGCGGGCGTAAAGGTGACGACTTCGTCGGCACCCGCGGGCGTATCTACAGCGTCCGCATCGACGTCCGGCTGGTCCGGATCGCAGGTGTACGCGACGACGTACTGACCCGGCGGCACGAAGCCGATCGTGTACGTGTTGCCGGAGGCGCCGGACATCACCATCGCCGATGCGATCGGGTCGGCGCCGTCCGTCGCGCTGCCGTCCACGTCGTCCGGCACAGGGGCCGTATCGGTGTATGGGCCGAACAGGTAGACGTTGCCCGGTGCAACCTTCGAGACCGTCGCATCGGTGCCGCACTTCTGGCTGACCAGCGTCGGGTCGATCGTGCCTGTGATCGAACCCACCTGCAGGTTGTCGACGATCCGCAGCACCGGCTTCATCAGGTAAGCCTGACCACTGCAAGTCTCGACCGTCGTGCGCTGGCCCGGCGGCCGCACGAGCGACTTGCGCAAGTCGAAGTCGATGGTGAAATCGGTGACCGAGCCGACGCCGACCGTGAAGCCACGGATCAGTTTGAGGCCCGTCTCGGCACCGCTCGGAATACGGATTTCGCAGTCCGCGCCGTCGATCGTGACCCATGAATCTAACGGAACGTTCGGGTCGGCATTGACCTTGAGCCGCAGCCATTCGTAGTCGCCCGCCGGGACTTTCTCCCCATCGAGCAGCATCGCGCGAGTCGTGCCCTGCAGTTTGATCAGGTCGAGGGGCTTGGCCTCGGCGAAGTCGATCGAGAAAGCAGCGCCGTTGGCTGGCTTGAGCTCCACGCCGGTGAACTGCACGTGGACCGCTTCGGCCGCATCCACGGGCGCGTCGGTGATGCCGAGCTTGAGGGTACCGGTCGTACCGCCGGAACCGCCGCCGCCCCCTCCTCCGCAGGCCGCCAGGGTGAGCGCCGCGAGAGCCAGGAAGGGCGCCCGCACCGCTGTGACATTCGATCGGGTCATGGCAAAAACCTCCGCGCATCGGAAACTACCGCAGCCGCCAAACTATCGAATGGCGGACAATCCCGCGGTCGCGGCTGTGAAAAGTTGGACTCGCTTCGCGTAGCGTAATTCCCTAGACTTCCCGCCCTCGCCGGCCTACTCGACGGCAACACCTTGAAATACCTTGTAGAAAAACTAGTCCGCGATGCGCTCGCGGGCCTCCCGAGCGACCTGCAGAGCCCCGCATTAGGTCAAATCGGCCTCGTGGTGGAGCGCACCCGCGACCCCAAGCACGGCGACTTCGCCACCAACGTGGCACTGCAGCTCGCGAAGAGCGCGCAACGCAAGCCACGCGAAATCGCCCAGGCATTCATCGCGGCGCTGCCGCAGAACGATCTCGTCGCGAAAGTCGAGATCGCGGGCCCCGGCTTCGTCAACTTCTTCCTCGCGCCGAGCGCGTACCACGCGGAACTGCTGCGCGTGCACGATCTCGGCGCCGCCTACGGCCGCAGCCAGGTCGGTGCGGGCCGGCGCGTGATGGTCGAATTCGTGTCGGCGAACCCGACGGGCCCGCTGCACGTCGGTCACGGCCGCCACGCCGCGTTCGGCGCATCGCTGTCGAACCTGCTCGACGCCGCCGGGTTCAAGGTGCACCGCGAGTACTACATCAACGACGCCGGCCGGCAGATGGAGATCCTCGCGACGAGCGTCTGGCTGCGCTACCTCGAGTGCTTCGGTGAAGTGTTCGCGTTCCCGAGCAACGGCTACCGCGGCGACTACCTCCATCCGATCTCCGACAAGCTGGTGGAGCGCTGCGGACGGACGCTGGTGCGGCCCGCGGCGGAGGTGTTCGCGAACCTGCCGCCCGACGCACCCGCGGGCGACAAGGACGTCTACATCGATGCAGTCATCGCGCGCGCGAAGGAACTCCTCGGTGCGGACGGCTTCCGCCAGGCGTTCGATCTCGCGCTCGGCGACATCCTCGCGGACATCCGCGACGACCTTGCGGAGTTCGGCGTGCGCTACGACGAGTGGTTCAGCGAGCGCAGCCTCTCGGACAACGGCGCGATCGACCACGCGCTCGACCTGCTGCGCAGCAACGGCGTCGTGTACGAGAAGGACGGCGCCGAGTGGTTCCGCGCCACGGACTTCGGCGACGAGAAGGATCGCGTGGTCGTCCGCGAAAACGGCCTCAAGACGTACTTCGCGTCCGACATCGCCTATCACCTCAACAAGCGCGAGCGCGGCCACGAGCAGCTGATCGACGTGCTCGGGTCCGACCACCACGGCTACATCGCCCGCGTGCGCGCGGGCCTGGTCGCGATGGGCCAGCCGGCGGATTGCCTCGAAGTGCGGCTGATGCAGTTCGTCACGCTGTACCGCGGCGGCGAAAAGGTGCAGATGTCCACTCGTTCGGGCGAGTTCATCACGCTGCGCGAGCTGCGCCGCGAAGTCGGCAACGACGCTGCCCGCTTCTTCTACGTGATGCGCAGCAACGAGCAGCACCTCGATTTCGACATGCAGCTGGCCACGTCGCATTCGAACGAGAATCCCGTCTACTACATCCAGTACGCCCATGCTCGCGTGTGCAGTGTGCTGCGCCAGCTGCGCGAAAAGGGATTCGAACTGGACGCGGCACGCGGCCGGGCCGGCCTCCACCGTCTCGTCGAACCGCACGAACAGGCGTTGCTCGCCACGTTGAGCCGCTACCCCGAGGTCGTCGAAGCCTCGGCGCTGCAGCGCGCGCCGCACGCGCTGGTGCATTTCCTGCGCGAGCTGGCGACGGATTTCCACGCGTACTACAACGCCCACCAGTTCCTGGTCGAGGACGGCGAGTTGCGCGATGCGCGCCTCGTCCTGATCCAGGGCGTGAAACAGGCGGTTCGCAACGGGCTCGGCCTGCTCGGCGTCTCGGCCCCCGAGGCCATGTGACGTGAGCAACCGTCCAGGCGAGAACGGCGGCGGGCGCACGCTCAGCCGCGACTACAAGCACGTCAAGCGGCACGCCACGACGCGCGGCAACGAGGCCTTCGGCGGGTGGATGGGGCTCGGCGTCGGGCTCGCGGTGGGCTTGAGCGTGGCGCTCGCCGTGTTCCTGCACTACCGGGGTCTCGGTCCCCTCGAGCCGCAGGCGCAGCCCGTGGCCGTGCCCAAATCGGACGTGGCCACCGACGAAGCGACGGTGTCCGACCCCGCGGACGAACTGACGTTCTACGACATCCTGAAGAAGCAGGGGGTCGAGGTTCCGGCCGACACCAGGGGCAAGGGCGGTGGGAGCCGCCCCGGCGCGCCCGGCGGCGAAGCCATGCTGCAGGCGGGATCGTTCAAGCAACCCGCCGAAGCGGAAAAGCGTGTCGCAACGCTGGCGACGCTGGGCGTCAATGCCCGCGTCGTGCGCTACGCCATGGACGACGAGACCTGGTACCGCGTGCAGATCGGCCCGATCGCGACGGTCCAGGAACTCGACGCCATCCGCACCAAGCTGGCCGAGGAAGAGATCGACGTCACCCCGGTTGCGCGCGCCGACAAAGCGCCTCCGCCCTGATCCCGGGGCCCAAATGAAAAGGGCCTCGCTGGTGACAGCGAGGCCCGGTCGACGAGGATGCTGGGGACGCCCGGAATATCGCGGGTGCGTCCCCTTGCAGTCTTATTTCACTTTCCTGCGCGACATCCCCAATCCGATGAGGCCGAGGCCCAGCAACGCAAGCGTGCCCGGCTCCGGAACCTCGCTGGTCGGTTCCGTTGACTGCTGACCGCCACCGACGGACGAAGTGCTCGTGTCTGACACGACGGTCGAGGTGGCGCAGGATGCTTTGTACTTGTCGCGAGCCTTGGCACTCCTGCCCATCTTGCTCTTCCACTTGGCGCACTGCCGCGTCGCCTTCCGGGCAGCCCTGTCCGTCACGGAAGACCCGGGCGACAACTTGGCTGAGGTCGGGTCATTGAAGGTGGTGGAACTGGGGGAAGGGGAACTGCCGAAGGCGCTGGGCGAGTCCACGGGGATTGCGCCAGCGGTCATGGGCGAGGTCGCGAGGGCGAGGACGATCGCTGCCGGAAACGCAGCCTTGGCCAGGCCTTTGAGATTCTTCTTTCGGATCATTGAGGTTCAGTCCTTCCTGAGCGTGCATAGACACAATCGTCCCTGCGTCATCGATGCAAAGCCCGTGCCAGACTATTAAAAGCCAATAAGAACAATGTCTTGTGAAGCTTCCTGGCGCTTTGCAGCGGATCACCTGCAAAGCCCACCGGCATGTTCTGCGGGCGCTTCGGTTGGTCGGATTTTACAGAATCCCCGTGAGTCGCACTAAGAACTTTCATAAACATCGGAAATCTGCAGAATTATTTTCAGTAGTTCCGCAGGACCCGGTCCAAAGCAACTGTAAGATTATCCGACCCTCGAGTGCCGCCCTGCCACCCTCTCGCGGCATCCCGTAGACTGGAGCGAACAAATCCGGGGGCCCGCTCAAGCATGTCCACGCCGACCACGACACCGCGGGACGAAGTGTTCCGTGAAGAGAAGGATTTCGTCTCCGACTTCAAGTTCGGCGAAGAAGTCGCCAACGTCTTCGACGACATGGTCACGCGCAGCGTGCCGTTCTATGCCGAACAGCAGCGCATGGTCGCGGAGATCGCCGCCGACTTCGCCGTGCCGGGCAGCAACGTCTACGATCTCGGCTGCTCGACCGGCACGACCCTGCTGCTCCTCGACCGCACCGTGGAACCGGGCGTGAAGTTCATCGGCCTCGACAATTCCGAGGAGATGCTCATCAAGTGCGGCAGGAAGTTCGCCGAGCACGGGCTGACCCGCGAGCACGAGTTGCGTTACGCCGACCTCAACCAGGGCGTCGTGATGGAGAACGCTTCCGTCGCGACGCTGGTGCTGACCCTGCAGTTCGTGCGGCCGCTGCAGCGCGAGCGCCTGGTGCAGGACATCTACAAGGGCCTCAACGAGAACGGCTGCCTGCTGCTGTGCGAAAAGGTGCTCGGCGAGGATTCGCTCTTCAACCGGCTCTTCATCAAGTACTACTACGACTACAAGCGCCGCAAGGGGTACTCGGAGCTCGAGATCACCCAGAAGCGCGAGGCGCTCGAGAACGTGCTGGTGCCCTACAAGCTGCTCGAGAACCGCGAGCTGCTGCTGCGCACCGGATTCCGGTACGTCGACACGTTCTTCAAGTGGTACAACTTCTGCGGCATGGTCGCGGTGAAGTAGTCATGCTGGTCAAGGTCGGCAACTTCTTCTTCCACTATCGCAACTTCCTGTTCCCGTTCGCGCTGCTGTTCGTGCTGCTGCCGGGCCCGAAGGTCTTCGCCGACCCGATGGACGCGGTGTGGCTCGGCTTCGTCGTGGCGGGACTCGGCCAGCTGGTGCGCGGCACGACCATCGGCTTCAAGTACATCATCCGCGGCGGCAAGGATCGCCGGGTTTACGCCGTGGACCTCGTCACCGAGGGGCTCTACAGCCACTCCCGCAACCCGATGTACGTCGGCAACGTGCTGATCCTCTGCGGCGTGGCGCTCGCCTGCAACACCTGGACCTGCGTCCTGCTCGCCGTGCCGTTCTGCGTGTTCATCTACGTGGCGATCATCGCGGCGGAAGAGAATTTCCTGCGCAACAAGTTCGGCGCGGCGTTCGACGCCTATTGCCGCGACGTGCCGCGCTGGCTGCCGCGTCTCTCCGGACTGGGCACGACGCTGCAGGGCATGGAGTACAAGTGGCGCCGCGTGATCGTGAAGGAATACGGCACGCCGTTCGGCTGGATCACCGGCCTGTGCGTGATCGGCGCGATCCACCTGCGCCGCCTCGGGCGCCTGAGCATGGACGATCCATCGGCAAGGCTGCTGCTGTGGATCTGGATCGCGGCGTTCGTGCTGTGGGCCACGGCCCGCGTGCTGAAGAAGACGAAGACCCTCGTCGCGGATTAGGCCAGGCGTGCCGCGCGCGCGGCAGCATACTCGGCAAGGCCTTTCTGCTGCAGCCACTCGGGGTTGTAGAACCGCGCGAGGTACTTCTGCCCGCCGTCGCACAGGATCGTGACGATGGTATGGCCGCGGCCGAGCTGCTTCGCCACGCGCACCGCGGCGGCGACGTTGGTGCCGCTGGTGCTGCCGAGGAACAGGCCCTCCTCGTACAGCAGCCGATAGGTGGTGCGCACGATCTCGGGATCCTCGATCTGCACGGCATCGTCGATCGGCGAGCCTTCGAGGTTCGCCGTCACGCGCCCGATGCCGATGCCTTCGGTCACGGCACTGGAGCCGGATGACTTCAGTTCGCCCTGCTTCACCCAGTTGTACAGCGCGCTGCCCATCGGATCGGCCAGCACGACGCGCACTCGCCCTGCGCTGAGCTCCTTGAGCGAACGCGACACGCCACCGAGCGTGCCGCCGGTGCCGGTGGCGCAGACGAATGCGTCGATCCGTCCCTCGGTGTCGCGCCAGATCTCCGGACCGGTCGTGGCGTAGTGCGCCTGGCGGTTCGACGTGTTGTCGAACTGGTTGCCGCACACGGCGCCGGGTATCCCGGCGGCCACCCTAGGCGCGAGCTTCTGGTAGTGGTTGGGATCGGCGTACGGCACGGTCTTGACGACCTGCACGTCCGCACCGAGCGTACGCAACAGCGCGGCCTTCTCGGGCGACTGGTTGTCGGGCATCACGATGACGCATCGATAGCCGCGCGCATTGCACAGGTGCGCGAAGCCGATGCCGGTGTTGCCGGCCGTGCCCTCCACCAGCGTGCCGCCTGGCTTCAACAAGCCCTCGCGCTCGAACGCGTCGAGCGATGCCCTTGGCCGCGCGATCCTTCACCGAACCGCCGGGGTTCAGGAATTCGGCCTTGCCGAGGATCTCGCAACCGGTCTCGTCGCTGAACGTGTTGAGCCGGATGAGCGGCGTATTGCCGATGGTGCCGGACACGCCGGCGCGGATGTGCTGCGTCATGCACCGCAGATTAGCGTGGCGGCGGTACCGGCGACCATCCATCGCAGGCAGGCGCTGCACGCGGTCCAGCGATGATTGGCGCCGCGGGAATCTGGCTGTTTTCGCAGGCTATTTTTTGTCCTAACCCGATTGCTTTATATGACGAATCTGATATCGTTACTGGATATCCAACCAGTCCCTGGAGTGTGCCATGGACAGCCCCTCCGCCGATGCCCTGCGCGAGCTCAGCACCCGCGAACTGGTGTCCTCGATCACCGAGCTGGCCGGGCACCTGAACGCCGCCACCCGCCGCTGGCTGGCGCTGATCGCGGAGTTCGATCGCCGCAAGGGCTGGTCGGATTCGGTCACCCAGTCCTGTGCCCATTGGCTCAACTGGCAGTGCGGTCTGGCGCTGGGGGCCGCCCGGGAGAAGGTGCGGGTGGCGCATGCGCTCGATGAGCTGCCGCTGATCGGTGCGGCGATGGCGTCGGGGTGAGCTGAGCTACTCCAAGGTGCGGGAGCTGACGCGGGTCGCCACGCCGGCGACGGAGAAGTACCTGCTGGACATTGCGCTGCACGGCACGGCGAGTCATGTTGAGAGACTCGTGAGGCAGTATCGGCGGGTGCAGGAGGTCGAGGAGCTGTCGCGGGAAGAGCGGCAACAGGCGGGACGATCCGTTTCGTACTTCTTCGACGATGACGGTTCGCTGGTGTTGAAGGCACGGCTGCCGGCCGAAGCAGGGATGCTGGTGTTGAAGGCACTCGAGGCGGCGAAGTCCGAGCTGCCGTTGCCGCCGGAAGATTGTGAAGTTTCATTTGACGTTCCAGCGGGAACGTCTGGAACGTTCCAGCGCAGCCTTGCACCGAAGATTCCGCCGACGGCGCAACGTGCCGATGCTCTGGCTTTGGTGGCCGAGAGCTTCCTCAAGCACGGCGCCGAAGCGCTGACTGGCGGTGAGCGGCACCAGATCGTGATTCACGTCGACCATGAGACGCTGAAAGAGCGCACTGCCGGCCGCAGCGAGTTCGAAGACGGGCCTGGAATGTCCGCAGAGACTGCTCGGCGCCACGCCTGCGACTGCAGTTACGTGAAAATCACTGAGGACGAGAAAGGCGAGCCGCTCGACGTGGGCCGCAAGACACGCAGCATCCCCCCCGCCTTGAAGCGCGCGCTCAATTCACGAGACAAGGGCTGCGTCTTCCCGGGCTGCACGCACAAGAAATACGTGGATGGGCACCACGTGCATCACTGGGCGGAGGGCGGCGAAACCAAACTCGGCAATCTCGTCTCGCTGTGCCGCTTCCATCACCGCCAGGTGCACGAAGGCGGCATCCGCATCGAGCGGCTGGACGACGGTGCGTGGCGGTTCGTGAATGCCAAGGGTGAGTCGTGGGCCTCTTCGGCTCCGGGCCACACGCAATCCATGGCTGCATCATGGACGGATCTCTCCACGCGGCACGAGCAAGACGGCATCCACATCGATCCGCACACCGCCCGCACGCATTGGCGCGGCGAATCCATGGACTACGGGCTCGCGATCGACGTGCTGCTCGGCAAAGAGCGGCGAGGCAGAGACGCAAATCGAGGTCGGCTGTTGAGCTGCATTGGGACCCACAAGACTCTTGGTCCGTCGACTGCACCACGATGTCCAACATGAAATTCTGCATCCACTGCGCATGCCGCCATCCAAATTGCGGTGTCATTGTCTTAGACGCTGCAAGAAACACGACAGAAATCACTCACGCTCACCGCCCCGTGACGATGATTGTTGCAATGTCATCTTCGGCAAATGGAATGTCCCTGTCGTCACGAACGCTGGTTACGACCCCGCCCACGATGACGACGACCATGGAAAGTCCGGCCGTCATGTGTCGTAACGGTTGCCACTTGGTAGCCCATGCCTGTTTCAGGTTGTGATCCAAGGAGTTCCGCCCATTTTGTGCTTAGTGTGAACATGACCTAGAACCCGAAAGGAAACAGGACTTCGCTACCAGACCCACCCATGACACTTCGAGGCCCGATAATCAGCGTATTCGGCGGCGGGCTCAGAAAGTAAGACTCGGTGCGGAGGATCATGGGATCAGGCAGATTGTAGACCGCCGCCCTTCTGGAAACAGGCACGAAGCCATCTGACAGCGGTGCTGCGTATGTATTTGGCTTCACGCCGCCGGCTTGCGTGATGCGACTGAATGCTGGGTGACCAGACTCGTAGCGAACAAACTTTTCGCCTTCCCGGGTGAGTCGAAGGGTACTCACGGCACGCGAACGCGATGCCGTCACTACCACGACCGCCCCCTCTCCTAGCGGTGTCGGCTCGGCTAGAGAAGCTGCGGTCAGAACCGCGAGGAGAATCGACTGTGCCGTGTCTCCAGTGAGCGCGTCGGCGAGCCATCCGGGGTACTGCGCATACATCGACGCATCGAGGGCAAACCTGTCGGGGTTGTCGATGCGCGATCCCGTGACCACGAACTCCTCGATTCCCTTGTTGGCTGCGGCCAGGTCGCCAGGCGGAACTGCCGCAGCCGCCGCAGCCGCCTGCGCCAGCGATCCTGTCTGGATGCTCGCTCCCCAGATGTCCCCAAGGTCGCCCATGCCGCGAGATGCGTTGACGAAGATCTGCTCGAGGCAGCTCTCGGCAAGGTGATCGGCGGCCGGGTGATCGTTGAAGCAATACCCGCTCGGGTCCGTGTAGCGCAGCGGATTGTTCCGCACGTAGCTGTAGCGATTGAGGCTCTGGCCGTCATACGGCGATTGCACGAACGGATCGGGACTCAGGAAGCGGCCGAGCACCGGGTCGTACACGCGGCCGTTCATGTGGATCACGCCGAGGTTGTCGAGGTGCTCGTGCCCCGTGTAGCCGCGCGAGGTGGCGGCATCGATCTGCTGCCACTCCGCCGTCGTCGGCGTTGCAGCCGACCCGTCGCCGGCGCGGCGCGCGCCCATCGGCTGGTACGACGCGCGTGCGAGCAGCGCGCCGGTTGACGACAGGTAGGCGTCCGTGCTGCCCAGGTGGTCATGCAGCAGGTACGTGACGGTCGGCGCCGCGGACCCGGCGCGATTGCGAACCGCGACGGTATCGCCGTCCGCGACGATGTACTGGCGTTCGTACACGACGCCGCCGCGCGAGGCGCGCTCGTAGCGGCCGTTCATGGCGTACAGCGTGTCGGTGAGATTCGCCCCGGCGTGCGCCACCTGGCGGTGGCGGGCCCGGTCCGGTCCGTAGTAGAACGCCGAGTAGTTGCCGTTCGGGTGCGTGATCTGGCTCGGCAGGTCGTAGCTGAGCCAGCTGATCAGGCTGCCGCTCGCATTGGTCACGGCGCCGTTGGCGTCGTACGCGTACGTATTCGATCCGGCCGCCACCACGGCGTGCTTGCGAACCGCGTCGTATCGATAGCTGCCGATGTCGGACTTGAACGTGACGTTGCCGAGGTCGTCGTACGCGAGATCGAGCGTCGTGACGCCGCTGCGAGTCACGTAGTCGAGCCGGTCGCGGGTGTCGTACGTGAACTGTTCGGCCAGGTTGCGGTTGGCGTCGGATCGATCCCGCAGGTTGCCGACGGCGTCCCAGCCGTACGCGACGTTCTGCAGGCCCGTGCCGCCACCCGGACCCGCCGTTCGCGACGTCAGCAGCCCGGTCACTGCGTCGAACGCGCTCGACACCTTCACACCGTTCCCGAGCGTCGCGCCCGTCACCTGCCCCGCAGGGTTCAGCGCGTCGAGCTTCCAGAACACTGTGGCGGGATCGTCCGCATCGACGAGCTGCACCAGCTGGCCGCGGTCCTGCACGTGCTGCAGGCGGAACGGCGCGAGGCCCGGTACCGTCGGATACGTCAGCGTGCTGAGCAGCCCGGTCGCGGCGTCATACGCAAGGTTCGTGACGAGTGTCGTTCCAGCCACCGTGCGAGTGACGCTGGCGGGACGGCCGTATGCGTCGTAGGCGTAGGACTCCTGGAAGCCGGGCGATGAGACGGACGACAGGGCGCCCACGTTCATGGCCGCCGCCGCGTGTCCCCAGGTCCAGCTGGTGACGCCCTCCGGCTCGGTGCGAGTGAGCGGGCGACCCAGCAGGTCGTAGGCATACGCCGTCGTCTGGCCGCGTGCGTTCGTCTGCGATGTCAGCTCGCCGAGCGCCGAGTAGGCGAACGTCCACGTGCCCGTGTCGGGATCGGCAAGGCGCGTGCGCATGCCGCCCACGTTGTAGGCGAGACTCGTCTCGTTGCCGGCGAAGTCCCTGACCTTGAGCAGGTTGCCGAAAGCGTCGTACTCGTAGTCGGTATCGGCGCCCGCGGCGTCCACGCTCTGCAGCACGTTGCCCAGGGTGTCCGTGCGCCGCGTCGAGGCCCGGCCGAGCGGGTCCGTCTCGACGACGTTGAAGCCGTCATGGCGATAGCGCGTCGCAGCCACCGTCGGATCGGACTGGCTGTTCGGGCGCTCCATCGAGAGCACGCGCCCCAGGGCGTCGTAGGCGAACGTCACCCAGCGGCTCGGTGCCGCGCAGCAGGCGCCCGGCACGCTCTGCTGTGACGTGAGCCCACGCGCATCGAAGCGCTGCACCGACAACGCATACGCGCCGCCCGGCTGCTCTTCCTTGCGATAGACCGGGCGCTCGAATGCATCGAAGCCCGTCTCGTCGGTGCGCACGGCAACCCCGCCGGCACCGACCAGCGCTTCTCGAACGAGGTAGGCAGACCCCGGCCATGCACACGTCGAGCCGGCACAAGGAACGCGCGCGAAAGTGCGGCTGGTTCCGTCGGGATCGATCTGTTGCGTGACGCGATCCAGCGCGTCGTAGCGCCACTGCGTGACGAGGCCGTTCGGGTCCCGCACCTGCGTGCGCTGGGCGGTGACCGGGTTCCACGTCAGGTTGACGGTATGCGCCTCCGGAGCATCCACCGTGCCGAGGAAGCGACCGTTCTCGATCCACGTGTAGTTCGTGCGGCGCACGGCTTGCCCCGCCGGCGTCACCGCCACGCTCGCAAGGTTGCCGTAGGCGTCGTACGCAAGGTCCGAGGCCACCTTCAGCGACGAACTGAGGGGCTCGACCGTCTCCTGCGTGGGCCGGCACCTGGCAGGATCCCAGGCCTTGCCGCGCGTCCGCGCGATCTCCATGCCGCCGGGCAACGTGTGCGACCGGCGCTCGACGACCGATAACGGACGACCGAGGCACCAGAACGTCGTGTCGTTCAGCACGCTCGAGGTGAGGCGACGGACGTGCTGCGCGCCCGGATTCGAACCGCGAGCGATCTCGGTCACCGTGAGCGTGCGGTCCGTCGGTGCACCGAAGTCGTCGAACACGCTGCCGATCGTCGAACTGGCGATGCGCGTGCCGTCAAGCTCGTACCGGTCGACGACGACCGTGGACGGAAATCCGAACCGCCGCTGTTGCGTGCCGGCGCCGAATTCCTTCTTCGACCACGTGAACGTCTGGCGCACCAGCGGCAGGCCGTTCGCCTGGCGCAACGTGACGGATGCGGGAAATCCGAGGGTCTCGTAGCTGCCCGGGTCCTGCAGCGAGTCTTCCACTCGCGCCAGGCCGGTGCGGCTGTCGACTGCCGTGCGGCGCGCGAAGCCAAGGAACCCGCGCCCCTGCACGTGCAGGCGAGCGCCCTCATACGTCATGGACGTGGTAAACGTGCCGCCGGCGCCGTCCGAGCGGACGATTTGCGACACGACCAGCACGGGCATCGAGAACTCACGCACGGGAAACACTGCCCCGCTGCGCGGCGTGTGCACCGATCGATCCGAGAGCGTCGAATACGTGAAGCGGACCGTATTGCCGAGCCCATCCGTCGCGGACGACAGCAGGTCGCGCTGGCCCGGCTGGCGCATCAGGTACCGCCAGTCCGTCGTCGGATAGACGATGTCGGCGACGCCGTCGCCGTTGACGTCGGTCGCCATCGGCGCGGCCGTGAACCCATCGGAGATGGACCCGGCGGGCGCGCAGGTTGCAAAGGATGCGCCGGTGGATCGGCAGTACTGCCAGCCCGAGTCAGTCGTCGGATACAGCACGTCGGTGCGGCCGTCTCCGTCCCAGTCGAGCACCGTGGCGCCGGACTCCGGCGCGCCGACCGTCGTCGCGACCGGCGCGGTGAACGGTGTGGTCGCGATGGATGCGGCGCCCGTCGCGAGTCGCGTCGTCCAGGCACTCGAGCCGTCGGCTGCGGGCTGGGAGTACATGACGTCCGTCAGGCCGTCGCCGTTGAAGTCGCCGAGCAGCGGCATGACGTTCGCGACGAAGACGGCGCGCGAGACGAGCGACGCGCCCTGCGAGACGAGGGCATGCCACTCGGTGCGATAGTTGTACTGCTGCATGAAGAGCAGGTCGGTGCGGCCGTCGCCGTTGAAGTCCCCTCGGCGGACGGTCGAGCGGAAGCGCAGGGAATTGGTGCCGAACGGCGCGGACGGCGTCGACGCCGGGTAGGGCGAATTCCAGAGCACGGCTTCCGCCGCAAACGACGGCGCACCGTTGGCGGTGAGACTGCGACGCCAGAAGATCGACGTGCTGTTCTTCTTGGCATACACGAGGTCTTCGCGGCCGTCGCCGTCGATGTCAGCGGCAATGGTGCCGCCGGGGGCGGACGGGTTGGCGACGTTCGTCGGCGTGTTGAGATAGGTCGCGCCCGTCGTGTGGTGCAGCCAGAACCAGGTCGGACCAATCGTCAGCGAGAAGCCGGGCGTCAGCACGTCGCGTTTGCCGTCGCCGTCGAGATCGATGTTGACCGCCTCGGCGGCCCAGCTGGGACTGCCCGGGGCGGCATTGATGGCGGGCCCGGCATATCCGACGGCGTTGCCGCGCAGGACGTACCATCGTCCTGCCACCGTATCGAAGTAGGTCAGGTCCTCGCAGCCATCCCCGTCCGTGTCGCCCGGCATGACGGAGACACTGCTGGCGGGATTGATCGTGGTTCCGACGTCCCACCAGCTCCACCCCACCAGATGCTGCTCCCAGTCGAAGCGAGTGGCGGGCAGGCACTCCGCGCCGGAGCATTCCTGCAGGCTGGCCAGCCGGCTTCTCCCGGAGGAACTCGTGGCGGCATACGTGAAGTCGAACCGGCGGACGACGGTGCCCGTCGCGACGTGCGTCACGTCGATGCGATCGAGTTGCTGCGTCTCGACGACCGGACCACCTGCAAAGTATCCGGAAACCGCGTCGCTCCCCGGCCGCGGTTCATAGACGAAGCGCACGGAGTAATAAGGCGCAGCCCCCATGGCTGCATTGCCCGTGTAGCCGATGCTCAGCGGGCGATAGCCGCCATTGACCGCGTCCTCCGCATACGCGAAATCGACGTAATTTCCGGAGCGATCGCGAATGCGATTCAGCGCCCAGAGGCGCGGCGTGCTGGAGCCGACCGATTCGATACGGGAATCGTTCGTCGCGCCGTATTCGTAGACACGCCCGTCGCGCGCCTCGACCTGGAAGTACGCCGGGCCGTTGCCCGCCGACCCGTAAGCCGTGATCCGCGAAAACTCCTCGACCTCGGTCTGGTATTGCGAGCCCGCAAGCCCGTACGTACCGGACGTGAGGCGCAGTCGCTGGCCATCGAGGCAGTAGCCGTCACCGGCTTCGAGCGCGACCGCAGCGATGGCGCCATCCTGCGCGAACGTCTTTGCGCAACGCTGGATGACGGAGAACCCGTTGAGCTGGAAACCCGCACCGAGCAGGCCGTAACCGCCACGGCTGTCGTAGGCGACCGAGAGCGCCGGCGCGAGCCCGTTCGTGCCGGCCGGCAGCGACAGGGGAGCGGCGTATCGCGCGGCCCCGGTGGCCGATACGCCCGCCTCCCCTGCCGTGCGGCCGACGAGCGACTGGGCGTGCACCAGCGCACTCGCCACACACCCCATCACCCACGCGCTCCATCGCATCCCTGTGATCGCTTTCATGACGGCTTGCCTTCCCTGGCGACGGCCTGCCCGATGCAGACTCCATGTCGCGAGAGGTTGCAGCCGGGCGGCCCGTGCGTCTGCTCGATAATCTGCCGTGATCAGGGCGAAATGAATTCGTTCGACGCGTGCGAGGCGCGCCGGTCGAGACTGCGCAAGGCCACGGCCTCGGCGATGTGCTCGCTGCGCACCGGCGCGCAGTCCGCGAGGTCGGCAATGGTGCGAGCCACGCGCAGGACGCGGTGATACGCGCGGGCGGAGAGCGCCAGCTGCTTCATCGCGCGACCCAGCACCGACAGCGCGCGGTCCTCCGCCAGGCACAGCGCGGCCACCTCCGCATTGTCCAGTCGGGCATTGGCCTTGCCCTGCCGGTCGAGTTGCCGCTCGCGGGCCGCCGCCACGCGTTCGGCGACACGGGACGACGACTCTGCATCGGGAGCGCCTTCCAGTGCGGACGGTTCGACGCGCCCGAGTTCGACGTGCAGGTCGATGCGATCGAGCAGTGGGCCCGAGACGCGGCCGCGATAGCTCTCGATGCGCTCGGGCGCGCATCGGCAACGGCCGCGCGCATCGCCGAAGTGCCCGCAGGGACAGGGATTCATCGCGGCGACCAGCTGGAAGCGCGCCGGGAAATCGCACTGGCGCGCCGCGCGCGAAATCACGATATGCCCCGACTCGAGCGGCTCGCGCAGCACCTCGAGCACGTGGCGATCGAACTCGGGCAACTCGTCGAGGAACAGCACGCCGTTGTGCGCGAGGGAGATCTCGCCCGGTCGCGGATGGCTGCCGCCGCCGACGAGCGCGGTGCCCGATGCCGTGTGGTGCGGGCAACGGAACGGCCGCAGCCGCCACTCATCGGTGCGAAAACCCCGCGTCGACAGCGAGCGCACGGCGGCGGTCTCGAGCGCATCGTCTTCGCTCATCGGCGGCAGGATGCCGGGCAGGCGTTGCGCAAGCATGCTCTTGCCGGCGCCGGGCGGGCCGATCAGCAGCAGGCTGTGCTCTCCGGCCGCGGCGATCTCGAGCGCGCGGCGCGCTCCGGGCTGGCCGCGCACGTCGGCAAGGTCCGGCACGCGCCGCGTCCCGACCGGCAGCGCGCGCGGTGCTTCGATCGGCAATGCCTGGATGCCTCGGGCGTGACGGCACACTTCCAGCAGATGCTTGGCGCAGAAGACGCGCCCGTTGCGCGCGAGGGCGGCCTCCGTCGCATTGGTCTGCGGCAGGATGATGGCGTGACCCGCCCGCGCTGCCTGCAATGCCGTCGGCAGCACTCCGCGAATGCCGTGCAGGTCGCCGCCCAGCGACAGCTCGCCGTAGAGCTCGGTTCCATGAAACGGACCGGCGGGCAGGTTGTCGTTGGCGACGAGGATGCCGATCGCGATGGCGAGGTCGAACCGCCCCCCTTCCTTCGGGAGATCCGCCGGCGCGAGGTTCACCGTGACGCGCCCCGCCGGAAACTCGTGGCCGCAGTTTGCGAGCGCGGCCCGGACGCGGTCCTTGCTCTCTTTCACTGCCGTCTCGAGCAGGCCGACGACCGAGAACGCGGGCAAGCCGCCGCCGACGTCCACTTCGACGCGCACCGGCGGCGCTTCCATGCCCTGCGAACTGCGGCTGAGGATGGTGGCGAGGGTCATGGCGCGGCTCCGATGGGTGACAACCCGGAGACATTTCCCGCCCGCCGCGGCACGTTCAAACCGCAAATCGTTTGCGTTCGAATAGAATCACGCCATGAAACTGCACCAGCTCCGCTACCTCGCCGCCGTCGCCCAGACGGGCCTCAACATCACGGCGGCGGCCGAGAAGCTGCACACTTCCCAGCCGGGGGTCAGCAAGCAGATCAAGCTGCTCGAGGACGAGCTCGGCTTCCAGATCTTCGTGCGCGACGGCCGCAACCTCTCGCGAGTGACGCCCGCCGGCCAGCAGGTCATCGACCGGGCGGTTCGCATCCTGCGCGAAGTGCAGAACATCAAGCGGCTGTCGGACGACTTGAAGGACGAAGAGCGCGGCTCGCTGTCGATCGCGACGACGCACACCCAGGCGCGTTACGTGCTGCCCGAGGTGATCAAGGCATTCCGCGACAAGTACCCGGAGGTGCGCCTGCACCTGCACCAGGGCACGTCGGAGCAGATCGGCGAGATGGCCGCGCTCGATCGCATCGACTTCGCGATCGCCACGGGCTCGCAGTCGCTGTTCGAAGGGTTCACGCTGCTGCCGTGCTACCGGTGGCACCGGCACGTGGTGGTGCCGAAGGGCCACCCGCTCGCGAAGGTGAAGAAGCCGACGCTGAAGCAGCTCGCGGCGTACCCGATCATCACCTACGTGTTCAGCTTCACGGGCCCCTCGTCGCTGCACGACATCTTCACGAAGGAAGGCCTGGTGCCGAACGTCGTGCTCACGGCGCGCGACGCGGACGTGATCAAGACCTACGTCCGGCTCGGGCTCGGCATCGGCATCGTCGCCAGCATGGCGATCGAGAAGCAGGACGACACGGACCTCGTGCACATCGACACGTCGGATCTCTTCCCCGCGCACACCACCTGGGTGGGGTTCCGCCGCGGTGGACTGCTGCGCAAGTACCAGCTGGATTTCATCCAGCTCTTCGCGCCGCACCTCACGCGCCGCGTGATCGAGCGGGCGGCCAACGCCTCGACGCAGGCGGACGTCGACGAGATCACGGCCGGCCTCGAGCTGCCGTTGAAATAGAAAGGCGCGCAGCACGTCCCTGTGCCGCGCACCCGTGACGATCAGTCGTCCAGTGGGATGCGCACCACCTGGCCGCCTCCTGACGACAGCGTCTTGTTGGTGACGTAGGCCGCGCCGTCGAGCCCGATCACCACGCCGCCCGGGTACTCAAGGACGACGCCCGCGCTCGAGTCGGCGTTGTCGTAGACAGTCTCGATCGGCGCGCCGCAGCGATCGACGCGCTTCAGCTTGCCCGGCGTCTTGAGCGGTGGAGGAGGCGGCCCCACCGGTGTGCGCAGGCCCGAGGAGATCTCGAGCACGTAGAGACGGCCGTCCGGATCGAACGCCACATCGACGATCGTCGTGAATCCGGAAGCGCACAGTTCGGGCGGACCGCCCCAGGGCGCCACGCGCCACACGTTCGCCTTGCCCGTTGCGAACGGAAAGCCGGTCAGCGTCCCGACGTAGTAGTAGCCGTCCGGTCCCTTCGTCACCGAGGTGGGCACGGCTTGCGACGGCATCAGCGTGCCTGCCGGCGCGCCGGGGGCCTGCACCATCTGAGGCGGGAACACGGCGAGCAGCGACGTCTTGCCGTTGGCACGAGCACGCACCAGCGCGTTGGCGCCAGCGTCGGCCACGGCCCATTCTCCCGGCTGTGCTTCGATGCCGTAGGGATTGCTGTCGACGGTCCCGTGGTCGGGGTTGTTCGACTGCTCGAACGCCGAGATGTCTGCCGCAGGCTTGGTCGTGTTCTCGTCGAGGTCCATGCGCAGCACCTTGCCGAGCTTCGAGGCCGACGGCCCGAGCTTGCCCCGCAGCGCGAGATCTCCGCCGAGACCCATCACGACCGTTGGCGCTCCGTAGCGGGAGAACGACACGTCGTTCGCACCCACGGCGAGGCGCGAGCTGCCGCTGTACACGGACGGCAGGCCGGTGATGACGCGCTGCGCCGGCTGCACGCCGGTGGGATCGACGCGCGACACGGCGCCGGTCAGGCCGAAGCAGACGCCCGGCACCGTCGTGCAATCGCTGCCGCCGTTGCCGGCCTCCGCCACGTACAGCGCCCCGCTCGGCGACTGGTCGATGCCTTTCGGATTGACCAGGCCCGTGGCGACGACCTCGGCCGTGCCCGCCAGGGCCGCCGGCAGCGCCAGGGCCGCCGCAATGCCGGCGCACGCCGCGGCCCTCGTCATTCCCGCCTTCCTTGTCTTCATCGTACTCTCCTCGTAGATGTCTTTATTGTGCCTTTATGGCACTACTATGCCATGACGGCATTATTGCTACAATGACGCGCGTGTCAACAAGAAAACGCCCCACCCCGCCGCCCACCGGCCTCGACAGCGGCCGGACGCAGCAGAAGCAGCGGACGCGCCGCGACTTGCTGACCACCGCCAGCCGGCTCGTCGCCGAGGGTCAGCGGCCGAGCGTGGGCGACGTTGCCGACGCCGCAGGCGTGTCGCGCCGCACCGCGTATCGCTACTTCCCCACGCAAACGAAAATGCTCGTCGAGGCCGCGCTCGAGGGTGTCCGGCCGGAGATCGAAGGGGCGCTTGCCTCGGCGCCGTCGGGACCAACTCATGCTGAAATGCAGGCAAGAGTCGATACGCTCGTGCGCGCGGTGCAGGAAGGAGCGGTGGTCAACGAGCACCGGTTGCGCACGATGATTCACCTCACGGTGCTGGAGAAGCCGCAGCCCGGAACGCTGCCGCGCGGCGGCCGGCGCGTGGACTGGGTCGAACTGGCGTTGGCGCCGCTCAAGCCACGTCTCTCGCGATCCGCCCATACCCGGCTGACTTCAGCGCTGAGCCTCATCGTCGGCATCGAGGCGCTGCTGGTGCTGCGCGACATTCGTGGACTGACCGAGTCGCAGGCGATCCAGACGAGCCAGTGGATGGCGCGCGCCGTGCTGGAGCAGACGATGCGAGAGGCCGGACTCGACTAGCTTCGTGCAGGGGGAGAAACGTCATGGTCGCCGAATCAGACCAGGAAATCGCCGCGCTCGTGCAGCACCTTGCGGAGGCGTGGAACGCCGGCGACGCGCAGGCGTGGGTGCGGGACTGCCTGGAAGACTGTGACTTCATCAACATCCGCGGCGACGTGATGCAGGATCGACTCGCCAGCCAGATGCGTCACGCAGGAATCTTCACAGGACCGTTCCGTGGCAGCCGCATTTCGATGTCGGTGCGACGCGTGCGCCGTCTTGGCTTGGACGCAGCAGTCGTCGATACCGACTGCCGCGTCACGGGCGCGCCGAGCATGCCGAACGGCATTCAGCCCACGGAGCCCGGCGTTCTCGTCACGCGGCTGAAGCACGTTCTGGTTCGAGTCGAGGGCCGATGGCGGATCGCGGCGTCACAGAACACCGCTGTGTCGCCCCTGCCACCGTGACACCAGGTCGGCGGCCCGATTCTTTGCAGATAGCCGATCGTTCGGATGAAGTGACCGTTTTGTCACCGGATCTCGACTGACGGTGTAACCGCCGCTGCCTAGCATTGCGTTCTCCTGTTACGGATTGCTCCGGGAGAACGACGATGTCCCTGCCCTCGAACCGTCGGCGTAGCGCGATCCTCGCTGCCGCCGTCCTGTTACCCCTTTGCGCCGCGCAGGCCCAGCAGGCCGAGCCCACCATCCAGGACCTCCTGCAGCGCATCGAGGAACAGGAACAGAAGATCCTCGTGCTCGAGCGCAAGCTCGAGATCCAGGACGAGGCCGCGGCGACGGCCAAGACGACCACGCCGGTCGTGAAAGCGAGCCCGAAGGGCTTCAACTTCGCGTCGCCCGACGGCCAGAACCAGATCAAGCTGCGCGGCACGCTGCACTTCGACGGACGCTTCTTCGAGAGCGACGACCCGAACGGCCTCAAGGACACGTGGCAGGCCACGCGCGTGCGCCCGATCCTCGAGGGCACCGTCGGCGGCATCTACGACTTCAAGTTCATGCCGGATTTCGGCCAGGGGCGCACGATCATCCAGGACGCCTACGTGACGGCGCGCTTCAAGCCGCAGTTCCAGGTCACGGCCGGCAAGTTCAAGGCCCCGGTCGGCCTCGAGCGACTGCAGTCGGCCAACGACATCCGATTCGTCGCCCGCGCGTTCCCCACCAGCCTCGCGCCGAATCGCGACATGGGCCTGCAGGTGGGCGGCAACCTGCTGGGCGACCGGCTGAACTACGCGGTGGCCTGGACCAACGGAGTCAACGACGGCGGCAGCACCGAGACGTTCGCCGACGTGGACACCAACAGCGGCAAGGAATGGTCGGCGCGCCTGTTCGCGCTGCCTTTCGGCGAGAGCGAGAGCTTCGCGCTGCGCGGCCTCGGCATCGGCATCGCAGGCACGTACGGCTCGTTCGACGGCACGACCGCGCAGCCACTCGTGGCGTCTTACCGCACGCCCGCACAGTCGACGTTCTTCAGCTACCGCGGCGGCACAGCCACGCCGACGCTGGCCAACGGCACCCGCACCCGCCTCGCGCCGCAGTTCTACTGGTATGCCGGGCGCTTCGGCCTGCTCGGCGAGTACACGGAGGTTTCGCAGGACGTCGCCCGGACGACGACGGCCGGGCGGCGCACCGACACCCTCGACACGTCCGCGTGGCAGATCCAGGCCTCGTGGTTCCTGACCGGCGAAGAGGAGAGTTTCCGTGGCTTCAAACCGAACAACGTGTTCTCCCTGGACAACCATACCTGGGGCGCCTTCGAACTGGTGGCGCGCTACCATGTGCTCGATCCCGACGACGATGCCTTCGTGGGCGGCGCGGCCTCTTTCGCGGATCCGGCTGTCTCGGCTCGCAAGGCCAGTGCGTACGGCGTGGGTCTCAACTGGTACTTCAACGAAAACCTGAAGTGGGTGCTCGACTACGAGCAGACGAGCTTCGACGGCGGCGCCCCCGCCGGCGAGGACCGTGACGACGAAAAGGTCTTCCTCACCCGCTTTGCACTCGGCTTCTGACGGAGAAATGGCATGACGACGAACCGGATCTTCAAGCTGCTCGCGCTCGCTGCACTCGCCGCGACGACGCTGGCCGCGCCGGCGGTGCGCGCGGACACGCAGCTGCTCAACGTGTCCTACGACCCGACGCGCGAACTGTACGAGGACTACAACAAGGCTTTCGCGACGTACTGGAAGCAGAAGACGGGCAAGGACGTCACAGTCCGCCAGTCTCACGGCGGCTCGGGCAAGCAGGCGCGCACCGTGATCGACGGCCTGCCGGCGGACGTGGTGACGCTGGCGCTGGCTTACGACATCGACGCGATCGCACAGCAAGGCAAGCTGCTGCCGGCCAACTGGCAGACCCGCCTGCCGAACAACAGCTCGCCGTACACGTCGACGATCGTGTTCCTGGTACGCAAGGGCAACCCCAAGGGCATCAAGGACTGGGGCGATCTCGCGAAGCCCGGCGTGTCGGTCATCACGCCGAATCCGAAGACTTCGGGCGGCGCGCGCTGGAACTACCTCGCGGCCTGGGCGTGGGCGCTGAAGCAGCCGGGCGGCAGTCCGGCCACGGCCGAGGCGTACATTGGCAAGCTCTACAGGAACGTGCCGGTGCTCGACACGGGCGCGCGCGGCTCGCTCACGACGTTCGCGCAGCGCGGCATCGGCGACGTGCTGATCTCGTGGGAGAACGAGGCGTTCCTCGCCACCAAGGACCTCGACAAGGACAAGTTCCAGATCGTCGTGCCGTCGGTGAGCATCCTCGCCGAGCCTCCGGTCGCCGTCGTCGACAAGGTGGCCCTGCGCCGCGGCACGACGGACACGGCCCGCGCCTACCTCGAGTACCTGTACTCGAAACCCGGCCAGGAAATCGTCGCGAAGCACTACTACCGTCCGCGCGACCCCGAAGTGGCCGCGAAGTACGCGAACGTGTTCCCGAAGATCCCGGCCCTGGTGACGATTGCGGACTTCGGCGGCTGGGGCAAGGCCCAGGCCACGCACTTCGCCGACGGCGGCCTCTTCGACAAGATCTACGCCCGCTGATCCACTCACCGCCGGCGGCGACTCAGGGACGAGTCGTCGCACGGACCCCCGCTCGAACCACCGGCGCGCTACCATGCGCGCTGCGGAACTTCCGCAACGGTGGTTCATATTTCTTGGCGGGAGTCGGGTGATCGGGTTGCATCACGTGCTTAAGCGGCTGGCGATCCTGGTCGCCGTCTCGATCGTTGCGGCCGCCTGCAGCAACAGCACGAGCGGCACCGTCCACCTGCTCAACGTCTCGTACGACGCCACGCGTGAGCTGTACACGGACTACGACGCCGTGTTCGCGAAGCACTGGAAGGAGAAGACCGGCCAGACGGTGGTGCTGCACCAGTCGCACGGCGGCTCGGGCAAGCAGGCGCGCACGGTGATCGACGGCCTGCCGGCGGACGTCGTCACGCTCGCACTCGGCTACGACATCGACGCGATCGCCACGAAGGGCAAGCTGCTGCCCGCGAACTGGCAGACGCGCCTGCCGGACAACAGCGCGCCGTACACGTCGACGATCGTGTTCCTGGTGCGCAAGGGCAATCCCAAGGGCATCCAGGACTGGGGCGACCTCGTGAAGCCGGGCGTGTCCGTGATCACCCCGAACCCGAAGACCTCGGGCGGCGCGCGCTGGAACTATCTCGCGGCCTGGGCCTGGGCGCTGAAGCAGCCGGGCGGCAGTCCGGCCACGGCCGAACGATACATGCGCAAGCTTTACCAGAACGTGCCGGTGCTCGACACGGGCGCCCGGGGCGCGCTGACGACGTTCGCGCAGCGCGGCATCGGCGACGTGCTGATCTCCTGGGAAAACGAGGCGCTCATCGCGAGCCGCGACCTCGAGAGAGGCGGGCTCGAGATCGTGGTGCCGTCGGTCAGCATCGTGGCGGAGCCGCCGGTCGCCGTCGTAGACAAGGTGGCATTGCGGCGCGAGACGTCCGACGTGGCGCGCGCCTATCTCGAATACCTGTATTCCCCGGAAGGCCAGGAGATCGTCGCGAAGCATTACTTCCGGCCGCGGGACCCTGCCGTCGCGGCGCGGCATGCGGACGTGTTTCCGCCGGTCGGCCAGCTGGTGACGATTGCCGACTTCGGCGGCTGGGCGGAGGCGCAGGCCACGCACTTCGACGACGACGGCGTCTTCGACCGCATCTATGCCCACTGAGGCGCGCGACACGGTGAGCGGATGGTCGCTGGCCGCAGGCTGAACCCCTCCTCCACGCCGGGCTCAGGCGCCATGGCCACGCTGCGGGCCCTGCCTGAAGTGTTCCAGTACACGCGCCAGGCGCTCGATCTGGTCTGGGCCACGAGCCGCCGGCTCACGATCTCGCTGGCACTGCTGACGGTGCTCGCCGGCGTCCTGCCGGCGGCCATCGCGTTCATCGGCGCGCGCATCGTCGACGCTGTGGTGGCCGCCATCGGGGCGCAGGCCTCGGGCGGGACGGACCTGACGACGGTGCTCGGTTACGTCGCGCTCGAAGGCGTGCTCGTGGCGCTGACGGCGGCCACGCAGCGCGGACTCTCCACCTGCCAGTCGCTGCTCCGCGCGCAACTCGGCCAGCGCGTCAACGAGATGATCCTCGAGAAGGCGCTGACGCTCGAGCTGCGCCACTTCGAGGATTCGGAGTTCTACGACAAGCTGACGCGCGCGCGACGCGAGGCCTCGAGCCGTCCTTTGTCGCTGGTCATGCGCAGCTTCGGGCTCGTGCAGAACGGCATCGCCCTGCTCAGCTTCGGCACGTTGCTGGTGCAGTTCTCGCCGTGGGCCGTCGCGGTGCTGCTGCTCGCGGGCCTGCCGTCGTTCATCGCCGAAGCGAAGTTCTCGGGCGATGCTTTCCGGCTGTTCCGCTGGCGCTCGCCCGAGACGCGCATGCAGATGTACCTCGAGACGGTGCTGGCGCGCGAAGACCACGCGAAGGAAGTGAAGCTCTTCGACCTCGGCCCGCTGCTGCTCAAGCGCTACCGCTCGATATTCCAGAAGGTGTTCAAGGAAGATCGCCGGCTCACGATCCGGCGCGACACCTGGGGATTCTTTCTCGGGCTGATCAGCACGGCCGCGTTCTACGCGGCGTACGCGTGGATTGCCGTAAGCGCGGTTCGCGGCCGTATCACGCTCGGCGAGATGACCATGTACGTGCTCCTGTTCCGACAAGGGCAGTCGGCGGTGTCGTCGATCCTCTCCGCGATCGGCGGCATGTACGAAGACAACCTGTATCTCTCCACCTTGTACGACTACCTCGACACGCCGGTCGATGACGCCGGCGGTACGGCAACGGCCGGACCGCAACCGTCCGATGGTGTGAAGTTCGATCACGTGAGCTTCACGTATCCGGGCGCCACCGAGCCCGCCGTCAGCGACGTGAGCTTCCAGCTGCGTCCGGGCGAGAGCCTCGCGCTCGTCGGCGAGAACGGCTCCGGCAAGACCACGCTGATCAAGCTGCTGACGCGCCTTTATGCTCCGTCGAGCGGCCGCATCACGCTCGACGGGCTCGATCTCGCGGAGTGGAGCCCTGCGGCGCTGCGCCGTCGCGTCGGCGTGATCTTCCAGGACTTCGCGCGCTACCAGTTGAAGGTGGGCGAGAACATCGGCGCCGGCGACGTGACGCACTTCGACGACGAGGTGCGCTGGCACGAGGCGGCGAGCCTCGGCATGGCCGCCCCGTTCGTCGAGGAGCTGCCCGCTGGCTACCAGACGCAGCTCGGCAAGTGGTTCAAGGACGGGCGCGAGCTGTCGGGGGGCCAGTGGCAGAAGATCGCGCTGTCACGCGCGTTCATGCGCGGGGAATCGGACATCCTCGTGCTCGACGAGCCGACGGCCGCGATGGACGCGCGCGCCGAGGCGCAGGTGTTCGAGCAGTTCCGCGAACTGGCGAAGGCGCGGATGGTGATCCTCATCTCGCATCGGTTCTCGACGGTGCGCATGGCCGACCAGATCCTGGTGATCCAGGGCGGGCAGATCCTGGAGCGCGGCAGTCACGAGCAGCTGATGACCCTCAACGGGCATTACGCGCAGCTGTTCCAGCTGCAGGCGAAGGGATACCGCTGAGAAGTCGCTGACATTGCCGCGGCAACGTTCCAGCCGGAACGTCCTGGGCGTCGTCAGCTATCCGGCGGCGCCGGCGTCCAACCGATAGCCCGCACCAGACTCGGTCTGCAGGTATCTGCGGCGCGGCGGGATCGGCCTCGATCTTCTGGCGCAGCCGATGCACGAGCTGCTTGAGCAGCTGCCGGTCCCCGCTCCCACGATGTCCCCACACGTGCGTCAGCAGGCGCTCCGTGCTGACCACGTGGCCGGCATTCGCGATGAGGATCTGCATCAGCCGTGTCTCGAGCTTGGTGAGCTTCACCGGCGCGGCCTCGCCGACCTGCAGCGCATGCGCCTCGAGGTCGAGCTTGAACGGGCCCGCGCTCGCCGCGCCGCCGGATTCGAGGCCGGCGCGCCGCAGCAACGCTTTCACGCGCGCGAGCAGCGTGCGTGGGCTGAACGGCTTGGTGAGGTAATCGTCCGCGCCGAGGTCGAGCGCGCGCACGAGGTCTTCTTCCTCGCCGCGCGCCGTCAGCATCATGACTGGAATGCGTGAGTGTTCGCGGATGGCCTTGCAGATGTCGAAGCCGCTGCCGTCCGGCAGGTTGATGTCGAGAATCGCAAGATCGGGCGACTCCGCGGCGAACTGCCGGATCGCGGTCTGCGCGTTGGCGGCCTTCACGACGACGTAGCCGCTCTGCGTCAGCGCGAAGCCGACCAATGAAAGGAGATCCGCATCGTCGTCGACGATGAGGATCTTCATACGTCCTCACCGGCCACGGGCAAGGTCACGGTGAAGCGCGTGCGACCGGCGCGCGTGCGAGCCGCCGCAACGCGACCGCCGTGGCGATCGACGATGGACTTCACGATCCAGAGCCCGAGCCCGAGCCCGCGCGGCTCCGGCTCCTGGTCGGCCGCGCGGTAGAAGCGTTCGAAGATCGAGCCGCGCTCCGGATCGGCGACTCCCGGGCCTTCGTCCTCGACCCACACGTTCACCTCGCCGCCGGCGATGTCTCCCGAGACGAGCAGGGTGCTGCCTTCCGGCCCGAACTTGTTGGCGTTGGCGAGCAGATTGACGAACACCTGCGTCAGCCGCGGCGCATCGCCCATCACGTCGGGCAGGAATTCCGGCAACGCGATCTCGAGCGACTGGTTGCGCTGCGTCAGCAGGCCGTCGACCAGCTCGCCCGCGTCGCGGACGACATCCTCGAGCGCTACCCGCTGCGAGCGGATGCCGAGCTGCCCGGACTCGATGCGCACGCTCTCGAGCAGGTTGTCGATCAGCCTCGTGAGCCGCAGCGTGCCTCGTTGCAGCGAGGCGACGAGTTCCTGCAGCTGCTCGCGCGGCATCTCCTGCAGGTTGTCCTGCAGCAGTTCGAGCGACGCGAGCTGCGCCGCAAGCGGCGTGCGGAACTCGTGGGAGATGTTCGCCAGGATCGAATCCCGTGCACGACGAGCCAGCTCGAGATCGGTTTCGTCGCGCATCACCTGCACCTGCAGGCCGTCGACCATCCGCGCGCTGGTGATGATGACCGTGCGCTTGCTGCCGTCGGGCTTCGGCAGGAACTCCGTGGCCTGCGCCGACCCCTGGTTGCGCGCCGCCACGATCGGGCAGTCCGACTCGCACGGACGCTTGCCGTCCTTCGTGGTGCACGGCTTCAAGACGTCGCCGCAGAATTGCCCAAGTGCGTCGCTGGACGAGACCCCGAACATCTGCTCGGCCTGCGGATTGAGGTAGCGCAGGTTCCGGTCGCCATCGACCGCGAACACGCCCTCCACCACGCCGCGCAGCATCGCCTGCGCCTCGGCTTCGCGGCGCCTCAGCGCGCCGTTGAGGTCGACGAGATTGCGCCGCATGTCTTCCATGGTGCGGGCGAGCGCCGCGGTTTCTGGACCGCCGGAAACCGGGATGGACGTCGAGAAGTCGCCGCGACCGAGGCGCCCGGCGGACTCCGCAAGCGTCTGCAGGGGCCCGACGATGCGCCGCGCCAGCAGCAGCGCCGCAGCAATGGCGAGCAAGCCCAGGATGACCGCGGTCCACGCGAGGCGGCGCACGAAACCGTCCACTTCCCCGTCGACGCCCGACGCGGGCAGGCGCGCCTCGAGCAGCGCGACACCCTCGCCCGTCGACGCGGCAATCGGCGTGCTCGACGCGTACAAGTCGAGCGCGTCGATCCGCTCCGCGAACGTGCTGCCGTTCGTGAGCGCCGTCGAATGCAGTTCCTTGAAGGTCGGCTCGACGTTGTCGAGCCATTTGGACAGCCGCACGAGGCGGACGTCGATACCGGCGGCTTCCGTCAGCGACCGCGCGAGCCTCGCGTCGAAATACCGCAGCACCACGACGCGCGTGTCGACGAGGTTGGGAATGGTTGCCGTCGCGCCGAGCAGGCCGTCCGGCACCCCGGCCGGCGCAAGCATGAAGCGCTCACCCTGCTCTGCCGCGCTCTCGAGCAGTGGCGCCCAGTTCAAGGCCGGCTGCGTGGATCCGAGCAGGACATCCGGCCCGACGACGACGGCGCAGGCGCTCAAGGCAGCGGCGTCGCAGGAACGGTGCAGCACGAGCTCGAGTTGCTCGCGATTGCCCTCGCGGATCAAGCGCTGCAGGGCGGGTCGCGCCGCAAGCACCCGGGCCGCGGTGAGCGTGTCCTCGCCGATGCGGCGCACTTCCTCGCGAGCGGCAACCCCCGCGAGCTGCACCCGGGAGAGCGCCTGTTGCTCGGCCTGCTTGCGCAGCAGGCTCACCGCACTGAAGGCGAGCACGACGATGGCGGCCAGCAGCAGCCCGCCGACCGTGAAGGCCAGCGAACGCTCCAGCGACTTCGGGCCGGCCGCCAGGCGTCGCAGGCTCGCCAGCCATTCTTTGAGCGTATTCGTCATCCTTTCAACCCGTGCGCCGGTCGGCTCGCCATTCCACGAGCGTCTTGATCACCAGCGTGACGATGGCGAGCAGCGCGAGGAGCGAGGCCACGGCAAATGCCGCGACGAAATTGTATTCGTTGTAGAGGATTTCGACCTGCAGCGGCATCGTGGTGGTCATGCCGCGGATGTGGCCCGACACGACCGACACCGCGCCGAACTCGCCCATGGCTCGGGCGTTGCAGAGAATCATGCCGTAGAGCAGGCCCCACCGGATCTTCGGCAGGGTGACGCGCAGGAAGGTCACCCAGGCGCTGGCCCCCAGGGTGATCGCGGCCTCCTCCTCCTCGCTGCCCTGCTGCTGCATCAGCGGGATCAGTTCGCGCGCCACGTAGGGGAAGGTGACGAAGATGGTCGCCAGTACGATGCCCGTCACCGTGAAGATGATCGCGATGTCGCGCTCCTGCAGCCACTGGCCGAACCAGCCGTGCGCGCCGAACAGCATCACCAGCACGAGGCCCGCGATGACCGGCGACACGGCGAACGGCAGGTCGATCAGGGTGATGAGCAGGCTCTTGCCACGGAACTCGAACTTCGCGATCGCCCAAGCCGCGCAGATGCCGAAGATCGTGTTGACGGGCACGACGATGGCGGCCGTGAGCAGCGTCAGGCGGATCGCGGCGAGCGTGTCCGGGTCCTTGAAGCTCTCGAAATACGCCGCGACGCCGTTCGCGAGCGCCTGTGCCAGCACCGCGCCCAAGGGCGCCAGCAGCAGCAGCGCGAGGAACGCGATCGAGATGAAGATGAGCATCGCGCGGCCGGCGCGTGTGCCGACCGAGGCGTTGCGGCGCGCTTCGACGCGCGGTGCGGCGCCGGCCATGTCAGCGCCCCGCCTGCGTGTGCCGGCGGCGTCCCCACGCCTGCACGAGGTTGATCGCGAACAGCATCACGAACGACATCACCAGCATGATGAAGCCGAGCGCCGCGGCGCCCTGGTAGTCGAACTGCTCGAGCTTGATGACGATGAGCAGCGGCGTGATCTCGGTCTTGAGCGGCAGGTTGCCGGAGATGAACACGACCGAGCCGTACTCGCCGATGCCGCGCGCCAGCGCGAGGGTGAACCCCGTGAGCAGCGCCGGGAACACGGCCGGCAGGATGATGCGGCGGAAGATGGTGAACGGACCCGCGCCGAGGCTTTCGGCCGCCTCTTCGAGATCGCGCTGCGCCTCGACCAGCGCCGGCTGCACGGAACGCACCACGAACGGCAGGCCGATGAGGATCAGCGCCACGACGACGCCGAGCCGCGTGTAGGCCACCTGCACGCCCGCCGCCGCGAGCTTGAGGCCCAGCCAGCCGTTCGGCGAGAAGACGGTGGCGAGCGCGATGCCCGACACCGCCGTGGGCAGGGCGAAAGGCAGGTCGATCAGCGCGTCCACCAGCCGGCGGCCCGGGAAGTCATAGCGCACCAGCGACCACGCGACGATGAAGCCGAACACTGCATTGATCACCGCAGCGACCATGGCCGCGCCGAAGCTGAGGCGATACGACGCCAGGGCGCGCGGATCGGTGAGGATGGCGACGAACTCGGTCCCGCTCAGGCTCGCGGTCTTCAGCACCAGCGCCGCGAGCGGCAGCAGCACGATGCCGCTCAGGAAGAACACGGTGAACCCGAGCGTAAGGCCGAAGCCCGGCAGGATGCTCGGCTGGCGGAACCAGTGATTGCCCATGCGCTCAGTACCCCGCGGCCCGTGCGTTCACGATCAGCACGGGACGATCTGGCTGCCCTTCGAGCATCTGGCCGAGCCACTTCCAGTCGACGTGGTCCGGATCGGAGGTGCCGAGCACCAGCATCGAATTTGGGTGCAGCGACAGCTCGCGCTGCAACTCGTCCGCGACGTCGCCGAACCGCAGCTCCGTGCGCATGTCGAGGCCGTGCTCGGCGAGCGCCGCCGAACGCGTGTCGAGCAGGTCGCGCATGTACGTGCCGCGGTCCTTCTCGGCGGAACCGGCCGCGTGAATGCCTAGGTACACGGCCTCCGCCGCCACGTGTCGCAGCAAGCTCGCAGCGACCGGCACGGCGGCGCGGCGCGCTTCGGCATCCACCGTATGGATCACGATGTGCGAGGGCAGCGGCGCCGTCGGCGGGACGCACAGCAGCTGCGCGGCGCCGTGGCGCAGCAGCCATTCGGCGGCTTGCGCGCTGCCGGGCCCCGTCGCCACCGCCGGCATGCCGGGAGGAGCGCGATCGCCCCGGCCGATGCGCGTCGCCACCCGCGTGGCCATGCGCGTGCCGAGCGTCGAGAGCAGCGGCGAATCGTGCAGAATCCGGGCTGCGGTCTCGGTTCGTCTCCCACCGCCGTGAAGCTCGATATGGGCGTCGGCAGCACGTGCACGCGCCGGGCACCGACCGCAACGCGCTGCCCGGCCGAGACCGGGAATTCGCGCTGCTCGGGCAGGGTGCGCGACACCTCGAGCAGCGATCCGGCATCCGCCTGGCCTTCGCGCCCCGGCGCAACGGGCACCGGGCCGTCGCCGGACATGCGTACGCGCAGGCGCTCGACGGCGCCGGAGAACAACACTTCTTCCACCTCGCCGTGGCCGACGAAGTTGGAGCGCACCTGAGCCTCGCCGGAGCCGAGTTCGACTTCTTCCGGCCGCAGCACGGCGACGACTTCACGCGGCACGGCCTCGCCCTGCGCCACCTGCGAATTGAAGCGCACGCCCTGCTGGGTGCGGTAGCCGAGCAACAGGTTGGCCGCGCCGAGGAACGTCGAGACGAAGCGCGTCTGCGGCCGCGTGTACAGGTCGTCCGGGCGGCCGCATTCGAGCAGTCGTCCCTGGTGCATCACGCCGATGCGGTCCGCGAGCGCAAAGGCCTCTTCCTGGTCGTGCGTGACGAGGATGGTCGTCATGCCGAGTTCGCGCTGGATCTGGCGGATGGTGCGGCGCAGCTCCTCGCGGATCTTGGCGTCGAGCGCGCCGAACGGCTCGTCCATCAGCAGCACCTGCGGCCGGTGCGCAAGCGCGCGGGCCACGGCGATGCGCTGCTGCTGGCCGCCCGACAGCTGGCTCGGCAGGCGGTCGTCCATGCCTTCGAGCGCGACGAGCCGCAGCAATTCCTTGCGGCGCGCCCGGCGTTCGGCGGATTTGACCTTGCGGACGCGCAGGGCGAATTCGATGTTCTCGCCGATCGTCATGTGGCGGAACAGCGCGTAGTGCTGGAAGACGAAGCCGACCTGCCGGTCGCGGACGTTGACGTGGGTGACGTCCTGGCCGTGCAGGAAGACGCGCCCGTGGTCGATCTCGGTGAGCCCGGCGATGGCGCGCAGCAGGGTGCTCTTGCCGCTGCCGCTGGGGCCCAGCAACACCAGGAATTCACCCTGCTCCACCTTCAGGGAGACGTCGTTGACCACCGGCACGGACTGATACCGCTTGGTCACCTGGTCGAGCGCGATGGACATGACGATCCCGGTTTGACGGAGCTGGATCCGTCATCCTAGGGGGGCGAGGTTACGCCGTCAGTCGCAGGGAGGTAACAAAACGGTGACAGAACCAGCCGGCCGGCCGGTCGAACCGGAACCTCAGCGGGGCGCGTGGGTGCTGCGGTAGACCTCGAGGTCGGCGACATACTGGACCCGGTCCTTTCGAGCTGGCGGATTTCGGCCTTGAGCCTCGCCGATGCGGTCGGCCGCCTGCTTGGCGTCGAGCACGGCTTCCGTGCGGCCCTGCCGGCGTGGCGGTCTCGCTGATGACTGTCGAATGCGTTGCGCGCCACGGCGTCCTCGAGCTCGGCGATCTGGTGGCGCTTGTACGCAATCTGCTCGTCGACATCGGTGACGCGGCTTTCGACCAGGTAGCGCTCCCGGCCCGTCGTGATACGCCTCGAGGAAGGCAGGCGTCGAGTTCAGGGCCGGGCGTTATCACCATCGTAGTACCCGAATCGTTCTGGCGGACGGTGACGCCGTCGCCCGGTAGCGTTCGCGGGTGGCGAGTACTCGCGCAGGCCTTCGGCCCGGCCGGCCCTTTACGGACGTTCGAGGTCGGCTCGAAGTCAACCCAACGTATTCGGCGCAGGCCTTGCGGTGCTGGCCGCTTATGCGCTCGCCGGAGCGGCCGGCACGTCACCGTCGCTCGCAGCCGATGGTCCGCCAGTCGCTACGGTCCGGCACTCGTCTTGCTCATGGCTCGCCAACAGGCGGCCAGCCGCGAGCCGGGAGCCGCGAGTGAGGATGCAGCTCGATTTCAGCCTGGCGGCTCTCAGCTTGCCAGACGACGCAACGTTGCCTGACAACGGGTCCGCGGGCCATCTCCATTCCGTGACGACGCCAAGGCGGAACCCCCGTGCGCGGGGTTTCATTCGACGTCAGGCCGCGGAACGCGGCCGCCATCCGGCGATCTGTTAACTTCCGCCCGCCACTTCCCTATCCGCGTGCCGCTGGTCACTATCGCGGTGTACCGCACCCTCCAGAACGTCCTCCACCATGGCCCTCCCCTGCTACGAACGCCTCGGAGTCTTCTACCTCGGCCGGGAATTCGACCCGAAGTCGCAGCAGCTCGGCGACGAGCTGCTCTACGACTCGCGCGACCTGACGACCCACGCCGTCTGCATCGGCATGACGGGCAGCGGCAAGACGGGCCTGTGCGTGTCGCTGCTCGAGGAGGCCGCGCTCGACGGCATCCCGGCGATCGCCATCGACCCGAAGGGCGACATCGGCAACCTGATGCTCACCTTCCCCGAGCTGCGGCCTGAGGATTTCAAGCCGTGGGTGGACGCTGGCGAGGCCTCGCGCAAGGGGCAGTCGGTCGATGAATTCGCGGCAGCGACCAGCGCAACCTGGAAGAAGGGCCTGGCCGAGTGGAACGAGGATGGCGCGCGCATCGCACGGCTGCGTGAAGCCGCCGAAGTCACGATCTACACGCCGGGCTCCGAGTCGGGACGTTCGCTGTCGATCCTGAAGTCGTTCGCCGCGCCGGATCCGGCCGTGGCCGGCGACGCCACGGCGCTCGAAGGAACGCATCGGCTCGGCGGTCGCCGGCTTGCTGGGCCTGCTCGGCGTCGACGCCGACCCGATCAAGAGCCGCGAGTACATCCTGCTCTCGGCGATCCTCGACGCCGCGTGGCGCAAGGGCGAAAGCGCCGACCTCGCCGCAATCATCCAGGCCGTGCAGAAGCCGCCGTTCGAGAAGATCGGCGTGTTCGACCTCGAGAGCTTCTACCCGGCGAAGGAGCGCATGGGCCTCGCGCTGCAGATCAACGGCCTGCTGGCCTCGCCGGGATTCGAAGCCTGGCTCAAGGGCGACGCGCTCGACATCCAGAAGCTGCTCTACACCGATGCCGGCAAGCCGCGGATCGCGATCATCTCGATCGCGCACCTGAACGACGCGGAGCGCATGTTCGTCGTCACGCTGGTCGCGAACGAACTCGTCGCGTGGATGCGCCGTCAGTCGGGCACCACGAGCCTGCGCGCGCTGTTCTACATGGACGAGGTGTTCGGCTTCTTCCCGCCGACGGCGATGCCGCCTTCGAAGACGCCGCTGCTCACGCTGATGAAGCAGGCGCGCGCGTTCGGCCTCGGCGTGGTGCTCGCGACGCAGAACCCCGTGGACCTCGACTACAAGGGTCTCGGCAACGCGGGCACCTGGTTCATCGGGCGGCTGCAGACAGAGCGCGACAAGGCACGCGTGATCGAAGGGCTGCTCGGCACCGACGCCGCCGGGGGCATGGACAAAGCCGCGTTCGAGGCGCTGATGGCGAGCCTCTCTCAGCGCACGTTCCTGATGCGCAACGTGCACGACGACGCGCCGGTGTTGATGCGCACGCGTTGGGCGCTGTCGTACCTGCGCGGGCCGCTGACGCTCAACGAGATCAAGCAGCTCACGCCGGTGAAGGCGTCAACCGCGGCGGCACCCGTGGCGACGCCACCGGCAGCGGCGGCGGCTTCGAAGCGACCCGTGCTGCAGGCGGGCGTGACGGAGAAATTCATTGCACCGACCGCCGGCGGCAAGCCGGTGACCTACGAACCGCGCATCGGCGCAAAGGTGCGCGCGCATTTCATCGACGCGAAGGCCGGCATGGATGCGTGGGAGTCGTGGTACTACCTCGCGCCCTGCGACAGCAACGGACCCGATTGGGCGCAGGCCGAAGTGGTGCCTGAACCGGGCCCGAGTTTTGCGGACGGCCCGGCGGCCGGCGCCGCTTTTGGCGAGGCTCCCGCCGCGGCCGCGTCGGCCCGCAATTACAAGGCTTGGACGTCGGCCCTCGAGGATCACGTCTATCGCACGGCGGCACTGCACACTTTCCGGTGCCCCGACCTGAAGATGGCTGCGGCGCCGGGCGGCACGGAGAGCGAGTTCCGCGCGCACCTGGCGCAGACCCTGCGCGAGAAGCGCGACGATGCCGTCGACGCGCTGCGCAAGAAGTACGCGACGAAGCTCGACGCGCTCGGCGACCGGCAGCGCCGCGCCGAGCAGAAGATCGAGGTGCAGAAATCGCAGGCCACCAGCCAGACGGTGTCCTCGGCACTGTCCGTGGGCGGGAGCCTGCTGGGCGCGTTGTTCGGCGGCCGCCGTTCGAGCGCGATGCGGCAGGCTTCGACGGCCGCGCGCAGTTTCGGGCGGGCGAGCAAGGAACGCGCGGACGTCGCCAGCGCCGAGGCGGACGCAGCGGCCCTGCGCGAGCAGCAGGAGGCGCTGACCGCGGAACTCGAGGCCGAGATCCAGCGCCTCGAATCCGAGCTCGACCCCGCGACGATCCGGATCGAGACGGCCGCGGTGAAGCCGAAGAAGGCAGACATTGCCGTCGAGGACCTGGGGCTCGTCTGGGTGCCCATGACGTAGAATCCGGGCTCGATCGATCGGGGAGCGGCGCGATGGAACCACTGGTCAGGAAACTTTCGAAGGACCTCGGCGTCACGAAGAAGCAGGCCGAGGGCGGGCTCGTCGCGCTGCTGCGCGCCGGCCAGCAGAATCTCAGCAAGCGCGACTTCGAGCAGTTCGTGGCCGACGTGCCGGGCGCGGACAAGCTGCTGGCGAAGGCGCCGCCGCCTAGCGCGTTGAGCTCGCTCGCGGGCGGGCTCGGCTCGCTGCTCGGCGGCCGCAGCAGCCCCGGGCGCTGGGCCGGCCTTGCCGCCTCGTTCACCGAGCTCGGCATCGACCTCACCACCGCGCGCAAGTTCGGGCCGATCGTCATCGAGCACGTGCGCGAGCACGGCGGCGAAGATCTCGTGGAAAAGATCCGCGCCGCGCTCAAGATCTAGCCGCATCCGCCCCGAGGACATGCCCCGCATGACCGATACACGCGTTCGACGCGCGCCGCGCAGCATTGCCGGCGTCCTCGCCGCCGTGTGTTGCGCATCGGCCTGGCTTGCCGCGTGCACGCCGCCTAGCCGCGACCTGCAGGCGGGCAGTTATCGCGCGGTGGTCGACTCGCCGGGCGGCGACCTGCCGTTCGGCATCGACATCGCAAAGGAAGAGAAGGGCTTCGCGCTGTATCTCGTCAACGGCGAGGAGCGTGTGGCCGCGATGAACCTTCGCATCGAGCCAGGCAAGGTCTCCGCGGTCTTCCCCGGCGGAGCGAGCACGCTGACGGCATCGATTTCGGGCGGCGAACTGCGCGGAGACATCGCTTTCGCGGCGCCGGGCGGCAGGACGAAGAAGCTGCCGTTCAAGGCGGTGCTCGGCCAGACCTGGCGGTTTTTCGAGGAACCGCTCAGCGACAACATGGATGCCGCCGGACGCTGGGCGGTGACGTTCACCGACGATCGCGGCGTGCAGGTGCGGGGCGTCGCCGAGTTCCGGCAGAAGTTCGAGCGTGTGACCGGCAGCGTGATCACGAAGGATGCCGAGCAGCGGGTCGCCGGCGAGGTGCACGGCGACCAGTTGCTGCTCTCGTTCTTCGATGGCCGGGCCGGCCTAGCTCTACGTCGCCAAGGCGAACAAGAAGGGCGAACTCGAGGGCGAGGCCTGGTCTGTTGCCGTCGACGCACCTGCGCTTCGTCGCCGTCCGCAATCCCGACGCCACGCTCGAGGAAGCACCCGTCGCAGCGGGTGCGGACGAGCCGGCGGTCGCAGCTCCGTGAGCCTCTTCCTCGCCAAGCTGGTCCTGACGCCGTCGATGATGTACCTGGCCAGCGCCGCAGGACGGCGCTGGGGCCCGGGGGTGTCCGGGTGGCTGACCGGGCTGCCGTTGCTCGCCGGGCCGATCTCGATCTTCATCTGCATCGAGCAGGGACCTGCCTTTGCCGCCCACGCGGCGGGCACGACCCTGCTCGGCATGTGGTCGTCCTGCGCGTTCTGCCTCGCCTACTACGCCGCGAGTCGCTCCGGGTGGCCGGCGGCGTCGATTGCAGCAATCGCGGCGTTCACCGCCGGCACGGCCCTGTTGCTGCATGCCGATGTGTCGCCCTGGCTCGGCATTGCGGGCGTGTTTGCCGGCGCAGCGATCTGCCTGAGGACCCTTCGTGCGCCGACTGCGAAGCCGGCACCCGTCGCTCCGCCCGCCTGGGACATGCCGATGCGCCTCGTCATTGCCGCCACCTTCGTGCTGGTGCAGACGGGGATCGCCGGCTGGCTGGGCCCGCAACTGAGCGGGCTCGTGATCCCGTTCCCGATCGTGGTCATCCTGCTCACCGCATTCGCCCATCACCAGTTCGGGGTGGACGGCGCGGTGCGGGTGCTGCGCGGCTTCCTGATCGGGATGTATGCGTTCGCCGCGTTCTTCCTCGTCGTGGCGCTCGGGCTCGAGCCCATGGGCGCCGTCGCGGCCTACAGCCTCGCGCTCGCCGTGTGCCTCGCGATCAACGGCGCGACCTTGTGGGGACTGCGCAAGGGCCTGTAGCCTTCCACCCCATGCCATCCTTCGACATCGTCTCCGAGTTCGACGCCCATGAACTCACCAATGCCGTCGACCAGGCCAGCCGCGAGGTCAGCCAGCGCTTCGACTTCAAGGGTACGAATGCCAAGTTTGAGTTGAAAGACACGGTCATTACGCTCAGCGCTCCGGCCGATTTTCAACTTAAACAAATGATTGAGATCCTCAAGCTGAAGCTCGCCAAGCGCGGCATCGACGTCGCCTGCCTGAAGGTCGACGAGCCGGTCGTGACCGGCCAGACGGCCAAGCAGATCGTCACGCTGCGCAAGGGGATCGATACCGAACTGGGCAAGAAGATCCAGCGGCAGATCAAGGATTCCAAGCTGAAAGTGCAGGCGGGGATCCAGGACCAGCAGGTCCGCGTCACGGGCAAGAGCCGGGACGACCTGCAGGACGCGATCGCGCTGGTGAAGAAGGGCGGCTACGACATGCCGCTGCAGTTCACCAACTTCCGGGATTGAACCTCAGGCGTACGCCTTCGACATCACGCGCAGGCGCCGGCGCTGGATGCGCAGGCCCTGCTCGATCTGCTTGAGGCGCAGGCGGAAGCTCGTCTCTTCCCACTTCTGGGTCAGGTGCTGCTTGCGGCTGGCGACCCATTCGTCGCGCACCTTCGCCCATTCCTCCAGCGACTTCCTGAACGAAGCGTACTCCTCGGCCACGCGGACCTTGAGGCGCTCGATCTGCTCGTCGGCGGATTCACGCATGCTGCGCCTGGCGAGCGCCGCTTCCATCCGCTTGAACTGCATCGCCAGTTGCGCGCGCTGGATCCAGAGGTCCGGCACCCGCTTCAGGCCGGTGGCGAGCTTGAGGCCCGACAGCGTCGCGATGAGCCACTTGGTCGGATCCCAATGCCACCACTTGATGCCGTTGCGGTAGTCGTTCTGGAAGATGTGGTGGAAGTTGTGATAGCCCTCGCCGTAGGTCAGCAGGGCCAGGAACGGGTTGTCGCGCGCGGTGTTCTCGTCGGTGTAGGGCTGCGAGCCCCACATGTGCGCCAGCGAGTTGATGAACCAGGTGAAATGGTGGTTGACCACCAGCCGCAGCAGGCCGGCCAGCAGGAACACGCCCCAGACGTCGCCGAGCGCCCAGCCGAGCAGCAGCGGGAACGCGATGTTCATGAACAGCGTGAGCGGCAGGTAATAGCGGTGCTGCCACATCACGATCGGGTCGCGCTCGAGGTCGCGCGCATTCGAGAAATCGTTCACGCCGCTCGGGTAATTGCGCAGGATCCAGCCCATGTGCGAGAACCAGAAGCCGCGCCGGGCGCTGTAGGGGTCCTTGTCCACGTCGTCCACGAAGCGGTGGTGCGTGCGGTGCTGCGAGCCCCAGATCAGGATGCTGTTCTGCATCGCCATCGCGCCGAAGATCGCGAAGAACAGGCGCACCGACCAGTGCGCGCTGTAGGCCTTGTGCGACCAGAGGCGGTGGTAGCCGGCGGTGATCGAGATGCCGCAGGCCCAGAGCACCACGACGAAAGCGACTACGGACGCCATGCTGTAGCCCTGCGCGAGGCCGAACCATGGCACGGCGATCAAGGCGGCGAGCGGCGTCAGCGTGAACAGGATCGTGGTGACCCAGTTGATCGGAGCGTGCTCTTGGCGCGCCGTGGATTCGTTTTGCATCAGGGAATTACCAGGGAAGCGGGGGGTGCCACATGGCAAATCGCCAGACAGTTTACGCGCCGGGCCCGCACTTCGCCGGCGTATCGGTAACTATTTGATCCAGAAGTGCTTATTGGGTCTCGGTCGCGGCCGCGATCAGCGGCCGTGGAGCCCGCCCGGCTCAGGCGCTACTCGAGGCCCATGCACGAGGCGTAGTACGTCACCGTGCCCGGCCAATCCGAAAAGACGCCGCGGACGCGCACCTGCCGGGCCAGCACGTCGAGCACGGTGAGCATGTCGCCGTCGTTGTTGATCACCGGCGCAATCGACTGGTAGTACCAGCCCCCGCCCGACTTGAGCGGGCCGGAGCGCTCCAGCGTCCACGTGATGATGTCGAGACCGGCCGCCTTCGCATCGCGGGCATATTGCGACGGCACGATCTCGTTCTTGTGGTCGAGGCTGAGCAACGCCCACATGGGCGGCGCCACGATCCTGACCCCCTTGGCCGCCAGCGCCTGCAGCTCGGCGAGCGTGGGCGCGCGGTCGTTGCCCGGATCGCCGTCGGTCGGGTCGATGTCGTCGAGATAGACGGCGTGCGCGCCGAACGCGGGCTCGAGTTTCAACCAATAGAGGAGGTCATCGAGGTTGAAGGACTGCGGCCAGACCTCGGCCGCGGAGACTCCCGCCGCCCGGTACTCGTCGATCATCTGCCGGGCATAGTCCTCGTGGCGGTAGTTGCCCTGGTACGGCATCGGCACTTCGGGTGCCTTCAGTTCCGGGATCATCTTCACGCCCAGCCTGCGCAGCAGCTCGATGCTCTCCTTGTGGCTGACCAGCTTGCCGCGAAGGCTCGCAAGATCGGCGCGGCCGCCCGGCGGAGCGGCGAGATACTGCTCGACCGTGGTCGCGTTCGGATCGCCCGCGTCCATCTTGCCGCGCAGGGTCTTGAACTCCGCCAGCATGAGATCCGTCGTGCAGCATTTCGCGGACGCCGCCTTGATGCGCTTGCCCGTCCTCGGGTCGAACGCAGCCGGCGTGAAGGTCTCGGAGCATTTCGCCGCCAGCGGCGTGGCCAGGATGTCGGTGGTCGTGTGCAGGTCGCACTGCGAGTGACGGCAGACCAGCTCCCGGTCCCGCGTGAACGTCACGTCGCACTCGACGATGCCGGCCCCCATTCGCGCGGCGGCCTCGTACGATTCGCGCGTGTGCTCCGGAAACTGCTGCGCGGCGCCGCGATGCCCGATCGAGAAATCGGTCCTCCGGAACGGGCCGGCCGAGCAGCCCAGCAGCTTCGTCTTCAGCGGGCCGGGATCCATCTCACCGACCAGCGACAACGGGCGGGAGCCCGGTTGCACGGCGTCATCGCCGGCCGTCGCTGCGCCCGGCACACGCCGCGAGGAGTGACGCCATTGCGGCAATCGCAAGCACTTTCATGCAACGCTCCCTGGTGACGTGCAGCGCGAGCCCGCCGCCGATTGATGCAACGGGCCCGGGCGACTTTGCGCCCGCCCGTCGATACCCGCAACCCGCCGGCACATCGCGCACTCGGCGAAGCGGCCGCGCGCCCGGCCTCTCCCTCGTTGCTCGACGGTTTCAGAGGCGCCGGACGGCCTTCTCGTAGAGCCCGGGGAACCGGCCCGTCGGGTCGTACTCCCGCTTCAGCTCGTCGTATCCCCGGCGATCGTAAGTGGCCCAGAACGCCTCCTCGTCGAAGGTGCTGCGCGAATACAGGCTCTTCTTGCCGTCGTGCTGCGCCACGAGGCGCTCGACGATCGCGTTGTAATGACCGTCCGGTTGCCGGCTGCGCACGGTGTCCCAGAATCCAAAGTTGACGTACGGCGTGTCCGTGCGCAACCGATACAAGGGACACCGGTCGGTCGTGACCCTGAACGGGCAGACCCAGACCGGGGTGATGCCGACCTCGGCGTGCAATTGCGCCAGGAAAGCGGCGGCGTTCGCGAGCGGAATGTCCACGTCCTGGATCACCGATTCCGCGCGCGGCCGCAGGTGCTCGAGCGCTTTCAGAGGGTAGCGCTGTCCCGCGCGCATGATCCTCTGGTAGGTGACGCTCGACAGGAGTCGGGGACCGGCGAGCAGGCGGACAGGCGCGAGGTGCGCGCCGACGTTCCGGCTGCACCAGAACCAATCCGTGTCCCAGCGCCACAGGTAGTCGCGGGTGGTCAGGTAGTCGTCCGAACGCTCACGCAGACTCTTCCAGTACTGCTTCATCCATGTGTAGTCACTCGCCCGACGGCCGGGCGGCAAGGCCTCGACTATCGTCGCACGCGTGAGCACGAAATCCCCGGTTCCGAAGAACACGCCGTCGAGATAGTCGCAGGTCGGATCCGCGCACTCCGCGGCAATGGCGGCGAAATACCGTCCTGCATCCGCGAAGCGCTCGTGCCTGAGGTGGACGTAAGGCGCGACGGGGATGAGCCTGAGGGTCAGTCGTGTCGCATAGCCGAGGCTGCCGTAGGAATTCGGGAAGCCGTGGAACAGGTCCGCGCGTTCCGTCGATGAGCAGCGCAGCACCCGGCCGTCGGCCACGAGCACGTCGAACGCGACGACGGTCTCGTGCACCAGGCCGTGGCGAAACGAACTCGACTCGATGCCGAGGCCGGTAGTCGCTCCGCCGACGGTGATGCTCTTCAGTTCGGGGACGACCGCAGGCGCGAGACCATGGGGCAACGTCGCGTCGACGAGGGCGGCGTAGGTCGTCATGCCCTCCACGTCCGCGGTGCGTGCGTCGGGATCGATCGAGATCACGTGATCGAGCGTCGTGCCGTCGATGAAGACCCGGTCGGCCGCGAGCCGCGGACGGAACAGGTTGCTGGTGCGCTTGCGCAGGCGCACGGAACCGGTCGAGCTGCGCAGGGCGGCCGCGAGCCGCTCAACCCGATCGCGGTGCGCGTCGACCGTCGTGGGCGCCATTGCTCATCTCGCCGGCACGTAGCGCGGGACGTCGCCCCGGCTCAGCACCAGCTGCCAGAGATTGAGCGCGCGCGCGCGAAACGCGCCGGCGGACGAGTTGAGGTAGTAACGCCACATCCGGTAGAAGCGTTCGTCCAGCGCGAGGTCCTTGACGAGCATCGGCCATGCGGCGCGGAAGTTTTCATCCCATGCGAGCAGCGTCCGGTCGTAGTCCGGCCCGAAGTTGTGCCAGTCCTCCAGGACGAATAGCCCCTCCTTGGCCGCGCTGAGCTGCTGCTCGGACGGAATGACGCCGCCCGGGAAGATGTACCTGGTGATCCACCGATCGGCCGTCGTCATGCTGACGTTGCCACCGATCGTGTGCACGAGGGCGAGCCCGCCGGGCGCGAGCCGCGCCTGTGCAATCTCGAAGAATGGCCGGTAGTTCTTCGGTCCGACGTGCTCCATCAGGCCGATGCTCACGACCCGGTCGTACGTCCGCGGATCCGACGCGGCCTCCCGGTAGTCCTGCAGGCGGAATTCCACCGGCAGCCCGTCGCACCAGGCTCGGGCGAACTCGACCTGTTCCCGGCTGATGTTGTAACTGACGACGCGGCACCCGTGGTGCATTGCGAGATGCCGGGCGAGGCCCCCGAAGCCGCCGCCGAGTTCGAGCACCGACATGCCGGGCTGCAGGCGGAGCTTCCTCGCGATCAGGTCCAGCTTGCGGTCCTGCGCCTCGTCGAGCGTCTGGTCCGCGCCATCGAGGCCGTAGTACGCGCAGGTGTACTGCATGGTGCGGCCGAGCATCGCGACGTACAGCTCATTCGAGAGGTCGTAGTGCTGCCGTGCCACCCGCTTCGAAAGCCGGCGCCCCTGCCGGTTGGCGAGCTTGCTCAACGCGACCTGGGCCAGCATCCCGGTGGTCACGAGCTGGCGGTCGATCCGCGCGCCATGGATGCGCACGAAGAACTCGTCGAGTTGCGCGGCGTCCCACCATCCGTCCATGTAGGCCTCGCCGGCGCCCAGGGTGCCGTCCGCCAGCACGCGCGCGTACAAGCGCTCGTCCTGGACCCGCAGGTCCCAGGGATTGCTGCCGTTGATCTCGATGCCGGCCGCCCTCAGCAGGGCGGCGACCTTTTCCTTCGCCCCCATGGATACCGCCCGGCCGTCCGACGCGCACCGGCCTTTCCGGTACGAGACTACATATCGCTTGTGGCGGCGGCGTGCAATCCGTGCTCGGCGCGACTCGGGGGTTTCGCGAGGCGGCGGCTGAGTTCCGGCCAGGCGGCCTCCAGGTGAGCCGCTGCGGCAACCGACAAGGGCTCGCCGAGCTCGAACGATTCGCCGCGCACGCAGAGCACCCATGACTCGGGAGGCGGCTCGCCGCGCACGCGGACATAGGTCGCCAGTACCGCCTCCGGAGAAAGCGCGTGGGACGTGTGCAGGAAATCGGCCGCCGGCCGGACCTCCCGCCACTCGAAGGGCGGCGGCGTGCCCGCCCCGGCATCGATGAAGATCACCCGCTCCCGGCCGACGAGGTCGAGCGCGTGTTCGACCTGCAGCTGGAAATCCGTGAGCACCTCGACGCCAGGGAACGCAGCGGCCTCGAGACGCTCGGCGAGCACCGGGCCGAGCGCGTCGTCGCCGCGGCTAGGATTGCCGACGGCAAGCACCAGCACCGGTGCCGGAGCCGGAGCCGCGGTCATCCGCGGACCAGCTGGTCGACCTGCTCGCCCGCTGCATCCAGCAACTGGACGGACAGCGGCATCTTGCCCATCGCGTGGGTGGCGCAGGACAGACACGGATCGAACGCGCGCACCGCCACCTCGATGTGGTTCAGCAGGCCTTCGGTGAGCTTGCGCCCGTCGAGGTACTTGCGCGCCACCTCGCGGATGGCGAGGTTCATGGCCTGGTTGTTGTGCGTCGTCGAGACGATCAGGTTCGCGCGCACTACCTGGTCGTTCTCGTCGACGCGGTAGTGGTGGATCAGCGTGCCGCGCGGCGCCTCGATGACACCGACGCCGCGCGCCCGGCGTTCGCCGCTGGCCATGAGGTCGGTGCCGACGAGGTCGTCGTCGTGCAGCAGGTCCTTGATCGCCTCGGCCGAGTGCAGCATCTCGATCATGCGCGCCCAGTGGAAGCCCAGCGTCGAGCGCGCGGCGCGGCCCTCGTCGAAGGCGAGGAACTCGCGCCGCTCGCGGTCGGCGAGCGGTGTCGGGATGAAGTCGCAGCGCGTCACGCGCGACAGCGGCCCCACGCGGTACCAGCCCAGCTCCGGTCCCAGCGCCTTGAAGAACGGGAACTTCATGTACGACCAGGCCTTCACGTCCTCGGCGATCTGCTCCCAGTACCGGTCGTAGTCGAGGTGGTCGAAGATCGTCCCGCCTTCGGCATCCACGGCGCGCAGGCCGCCGTGATAGAGATCGAGCGCGCCGTCGGCGCGAATGAGGCTCAGCGTGTGCGCGGGGAACGTGGCGAACGAGCGGTACATCTCGAGGTTCTGCTCGAACAGCTGTCGCACCATGCGCACCGCGTCGCGGCTCCAGGCAACGATCTGGTAGATGTCCGCAAGCAGCGCCGCGCGCTCGTCCGCACCGAGGCTCTTGTTGACGCCGCCCGGCACGGAGCCCGTGCCGTGGATGCGCTTGCCGGCGGTGTGGCGGATCACTTCCTGGCCGTACTTGCGCAGCAGCACGCCCTGCTTCGCCACGTCCGGGTACGCCGCGGCGACGCCGACGATGTTGCGGCGCGCGACGTCGGAATCGAAGCCGAACAGCAGGTCGGGCGACGACAGGTGGAAGAAGTGCAGCGCGTGCGACTGCAGGATCTGCCCGTAGTGCATCAGGCGGCGGATCTTGTCGGCGGTCGGCGTGACTTCGGTGGCGCCCACGACCTGGTCGAGCGCCTTGCAGGCCGCGAGGTGGTGGCTCACCGGGCAGATGCCGCACAGCCGCTGCACCATCACCGGCACTTCCCAGTACGGCCGTCCCTGGATGAATTTCTCGAACGCGCGGAACTCGACGATGTGCAGCCGCGCCTGCTGCACGTGGTCGTCCTCGTCCATGAGCAGCGTGACCTTGCCGTGGCCCTCGACCCGCGAGAGCGGCTCGATCACGACCCGGCGCAATCGCTCCGGCTGGCTGGCGGTTTCGAGCGCAGTGGTGTCCATGGTCTCTCAGTCGTAATGGATCATGCCGTAGCCGAGCTTCGGCGTGCGGCCTTCGATCAGGTCGGTGAGGAACTTCCAGATCGCGTCGCCCGAGGGCGGGCAACCGGGAATGAAGTAGTCGATCTTCACGATCTCGTGCAGCGGGTGCACCTTGTCGAGCGGCAACGGCAGCTCCGGATCGTTCGGGATCAGGCCCTGCGAGACGCTCGGCTCGGTGAGGTAGACCTCCTGCAGGCACTGCCCGAGATCGAGATGATTGCGTTGCGCGGGCAGCCCGCCCGTCACCGCGCAGGCGCCGATCGCGACGAGGATCTTGCAGTTGGCGCGGAACTCGCGCAGCACGTGCACGTTCTCGGCGTTGCAGATGCCGCCCTCGACGATGCCGAGGTCGCACGGGCCGCAGTGCTTGATGTCGGTCAGCGGCGAGCGGTCGAACTCGATGAGATCGAGGAGCGGGAACAGCCGTTCGTCGATGTCGAGCAGCGACATGTGGCAGCCGAAGCAGCCCGCGAGCGACGTCGTCGCGACCCTGAGCTTGCGGCGGGCGGGATCACTCATGCCGCTTCTCCATCGGCCGCGGCGCATCTTCGCGGGCTTGCGCACTGACGGGGCTCAAGTCGTAGCGGCGCCGCCCGATCGGCACCTTGAAACCTTCGCGCTTGCGCAGGATCACGCCCACCGGGCACACCTCCATGGCCTTGTCGGTCACGGCCACGTCCGTATCGGCGAGGCGGCCGGACTCCGCGTTCACGATGAGGTGCTTCTCGAGACCGCGACCGCCCAGCGCGAAGACGTGCTTGCCGTCCACGTCGCGCGATGCCCGCACGCAAAGCTCGCACAGGATGCAGCGGTTGAAGTCCAGCCAGATCTCGGGGTGAGAGGCGTCGACGGGCCGTACCGGAAACAGGTGCCGGAAGCCCGCGGTCATCACCCCGAGGTCGTAGCCGAGCGCCTGCAGGCCGCAGTTGCCGCTCTTCTCGCAGGACGGGCAGAAATGGTTGCCCTCGGCGAACAGCATCTGGACCAGCGTCCGGCGCAGCTCGTTGAGTTCCTCGGTGTTGCTCTCCACCTCGATCGCCGCCTCGGCGGGCGTGGTGCAGGACGCCACGGTGCGGCCGTTGACCTTGCAGGTGCACACCTTGCAGCTGCCGTGCGGCGTGAACTCCGGGTGGTAGCACAGGTGCGGGATGTAGCGACCCGCCGTCAGCGCCGCCTGCAGGACCGTCTGGCCGGGCTGGAAGGGCACTTCTTCGCCGTCGAGCAGGAACGTGGGACCGCCGATCACGGGTGTGACTCCAGGTGCGCGCCCGCGTCGTCACGGCCCGTCATCTGGCGGGCACGGGCGAGCGCTCCGTCGAGATCGAAGGCCGGCGCGAAGTCGAGCGAGCGCAGCTTGCGCTCGTACGCCGGGCGAAAGCGCTTCATCGTGTCGAGGATCGGGTTGCAGGCCGTGTGCCCGAGGCCGCAGTGCGCCGACATCAGCAGCACCTTGTTGAGACGGCTCATCTCCTGCAGCTCGTGCTGCGTGCCGTTGCCGTCGTGGATCTTGTCCATCGCGTCGACCAGCATCGAGGTGCCGACGCGGCACGGCGTGCAGAACCCGCAGCTCTCGTGCGCGAAGAAGTGCGCGTAGGTTCGCGCCACCTCGAACATGTCGCGGCTGGCGTCGAACACGGTGAACGCGCCGGCCGTCGGCAGGTCTTCGAACGCGATGCGACGGTCGAATTCCGTGGCGTCGATGCAGACGCCCGACGGGCCGCTGATTTGCACCGCCTGCGTGCCGCGGGCGCCGCAATCCTCCAGCACCTGCCGCACGGGCACGCCGAACGGATACTCGTAGAGGCCGGGACGCTCGACGTCCCCGGACACGGAGAGGATCTTCGTGCCGGAGGATTTCAGCGTGCCGATGCTGCGATACCAGTCGCCGCCGTGCACGGCGATGAGCGCCGCGGCGCAGAGCGTCTCGACGTTGTTCACGATCGTCGGCTGCTGCAGGTAACCGTTCGTCACCGGATACGGCGGCCGGTTGCGCGGCACGCCGCGCTTGCCCTCGAGCGACTCGATCAGCGCGGATTCCTCGCCGCACACGTACGACCCCGCGCCGACGTGGATCTCGATGTCGAAATCGAAGCCCGGTTGCCCGCAGATGCCGGCGCCGAGCAGGTTCGCTTCACGCCGCCGCTGCAGCACCGCGTTCAACGGCTCGAGGAGGTAGCGATACTCGCCCCGCAGGTAGAGGAATCCGTAGCTCGCGCCCACGGCGTAGGCCGCGACCGTCATGCCGTCGAACACGAGGTCGGCGTGGCGGGTGAGCAGCACGCGGTCCTTGAACGTGCCGGGCTCGCCCTCGTCGGCGTTGCAGACGACGTAGCGCGCGAGTCCCGTCGCATGACGGCACGCTTCCCACTTGATGCCGGTGGTGAAGCCCGCACCGCCGCGGCCGCGCAGGTTCGAGCGCTTGATTTCCTCGAGCGTCGCCACCGGACCCTGGGCCGCGCCGACGTAAGCCTCGCGCCAGGATCGCTCGTTGGCCGGATGCTCGGACCAGCCGCGCGCGCCGCGCTGCAGGGCGGCCCGGATCGCATCGCCGCTCTGCAGCGACTGGGCCAGCAGGATGTCGGAGCGGCGCACGTTGTCGTGCACGACGAACAACTCGGCGGGCCAGTCGGCGAGCGGCACGCGAGCCAGCACGAGTTCGCCGATCGTCCTGATGCGATCGGCGGTCAGCGCCGGGACGGTGCGTCCGTTGACGAGCAGCGCCGGCCCCTGGTCGCACATGCCGATGCAGGACGTGCGGTCCACGCTGACGAGCCCGTCGCCCGCGACCTTGCCGGGCTCCGCCCAGAGCTGCCGGCACAGCGCATCCATGCAGCTCCTGGCTGCCCTGCATGCGGTCCGTGACGTTGTCGGAAAAGAGGATGCGGTACTCGCCGCGCGGCTCCGTGGCGAGGAAGGAATAGAAGCCGGCGACGCCCTTCACGCGCGAGTGCGGCAGGCGCAGGAAGCGCGCCACGAGCGATATCGCACGGGGCGGCACGTAACCGCAGTCCTCCTGCACTTCGCGCAGGACCTGCACCAGTCGGGTCGGGTCGTGGCGCCAGCGTGTGGCGATCGCTCGTACCCGCAATTCGAGGTCGGGGCTGTTGTCAGTCACGGTGTTCGTTCATGGCACCGCCGGGCCGAACCCGGCCCGGCACAGGCGAACTTTACTCGCGGCCGGAGGGCCCGATCATCGCGGAAAACCCCGGATCCTTCGCTACAAATGCGCTTTGCGCCCGGCGTCACGGAGGAGTGGCCGTACGCGTGCACGCAGGTCCGGCAGGACCTCGCGCTCGAACCACGGATTCACCTGCAGCCAGCGCGTATTGCGCGGCGAGGGGTGCGGCGTCGGCAGGAAATCCGGCAGGTACCCGCGCCAGGCATGCACCGTTTCGGTGAGCGTCGGCTTGCGGCGGCTGCCCAGATAGAACGACTGCGCGTACTGCCCGACCAGCAGCGTGAGACGGATGTCCGGCAGCAAGGCCCGCAGTTTCGGATGCCACAAGGGCGCGCATTCGGGACGCGGCGGCAGGTCGCCGGAACGGCCGCGCCCCGGATAGCACAGGCCGGCCGGAATGATGGCGATGCGGCTTTCGTCGTAGAAAGTGTCGCGATCGACATCGAGCCACGCCCGCAGTCGGTCGCCGCTCGGATCGTTCCAGGGAATGCCCGTGGCGTGCACTCGCGTGCCGGGCGCCTGCCCGACGATCAGGAGTCGGGCCCGGCTGTCCGCGCGCAGCACCGGCCGCGGTCCGAGCGGCAGGTGCGCCTCGCAGAGCCGGCAGGCGCGAACCTCACGCAGCAGTTCTGCAAGGGCGTCCGAGACCTTCGTCACGAGATTTTTCCAGCCAGGGTGATTGTCCCTGATAATGCGCCCGCAGCGTTTCCACAAGGATCCCCCATGCGTTTTCTCACGGGCCTCGCGCTCTCCCTCCTCGCCACGGCCGCACTCGCGGAATCGACGGCCGAGGATGCGTTCCGGGCGGCACGGGGCTGGACCGTCCAGATCCGCACGTCGGTGCAGGAAGCTTTCGCCGAGGACGAACAGGGCTCGTTCGAGGGCGCCGGCATCGTCGTCGATGCCGCGCGCGGGTGGGTGCTGACGAATGCGCACGTCGCCAGCCACTCGTACAGCGAGATGGTGCTCGCGTTCGAAGACGGCAAGTCGATGCCTGCGAAGCGCGTGTACGTGGATCCGTTTCTCGACCTCGCGATCGTCGCGTACGACCCGAAGCGCCTGGCCCGCCAGCCCTCCGAACCCGCGCTCGAGTGTTCCCAGATCCCGGCCGTCGGGCATCCGGTCGGCGCCTTCGGCCATCCCTGGGGATTTCGATTCACCGGGACGCGCGGCATCGCGTCGGCCGTCACGTCGCGGCTCGGCCCGGAGATGCTGCAGACGGACGCGCCGATCAACGAAGGAAATTCCGGCGGCCCGTTGATCAGCCTCGAGACAGGGCGCGTCGTCGGCATCAACGCCTCGACCATGCGCAAGGGCGAAGCGGAAGGGCTCAGCTTCGCAGTGCCCGCGCCTTTCGCCTGCACCATCATTCGCCTGCTGCAGGAGGGGCGCGATCCGTCGCCGCCGCAGCGCCTCGTCGACTTCGCCGTGGATGCGGACGACGAGCAGACGCTGCTCGTAGCCCGCACGCGCCTGCCGAAAGACATGCTCGACCTGCGGGTCGGCGACGAACTGGTCGGCGCCGCCACGGCGCGCGGTCCGCTGCAAACTGAGACCGATCTCGTCGATGCACTGCGCGGCCACCTCGATGACGTGAGCCTCGACGTCAGGCGCGACGGGAAGATCGTCACGGTGAAGGGTCGCTGGCCGGCCACGCCGAAGCTGACCGAGCGCGAGGGGCTGTGGGTTTCAGGGGCGCTGTTCTCCGAGGCGGAACTGTTCACAGCGGGTCTGCTCGCGGGCGAGCCGGCGCTGATGGTGCATCACGTCGAGCCGGGCTCCGCAGCGGAGGCCTCAGGGCTGCAACCGGCCGACCTGCTGACGGCCGCCGGCGGGCAACCGGTGCGTTCGCTGGCCGAACTGGAGTCGATCGCCCGGCGTGCCGCAGCGACGGACCGTCCGCTCGAGCTGATGTTCCTGCGACTGACGAGCGAGGAGCAGAGTTCGCTCTTCGCCTATCAGCATCGATTCCTCGACACGTCGGAGATCGAATGGGTGGGACCGAAGGCAGCGAGCAAGGGACACGGCGGCAATCAGTGACCGCCCTGCACGAACAAGCCCTCGGCGCGTAGCGCCTCGGCGAGTTCCTCCTCGATCCGGGCTGCCTCCGCTTGGGGGATGCGCTGCAGGTGCAGCGCCGGGCCTGTGAGCACCTCGAGTCCGCGCTTCAACACGCTGCCCGCGGCGCGAATGCCCTGCTTGTGCTGGTCGAACCGCTCGGCCGCCGGGTAGCGACTCATACCGACGTACACGCCGAAGGGTTCGGGCCGGCTGTCGGCGTAATCGAGCAGCACGAGGTAGATGTTGCTGCGGCCGCGGCCTTGCGCACGACAACGGCCCGCAACCTCGTACAGCAGCGGCAGCCACTCGACGTAGCGCATGGGGAGCCAGTCGGGCACGGAGTCCGCGGCGCGACCCCACAGCTGCGCCAGCGCCGACTCGATGTTCAAGCCGATCTCGCCGCGCATCCACAGTTCGTGGATGCAGTGCGCACCCTGGAGGCCGTCGGATTGCTGCAGCGCTTCAGCGAAACGCGCGCGGATCGTGTCCCGGTCGAGGGACCGCAGCGGTCGATCAGCGGGGGAGGTCGTTTTCGGCGCGCGCCGGGCGCGGCGCACGGTTGGTTTGCGGCTCGCCACGCCGCGCAGGATACACGGACCGGGCGCGACGGCTGCTACGCTAGCGCCCTCACGCTCCTCGAGGAGGCAAGGCGATGTACGAACGACACGTGGAACCGCTGCTGCCGTTGCGGCGCTTCTGGAACCGGGTGACGCGTCACGGACTGGTCGGGTTCGCCATCATCGCGGGCTCGCTAGCCATGGGCGCGCTCGGATACCGGGAAACCGAGGGCATGCCCTGGATCGACGCGCTGCTGAACGCCAGCATGATCCTCACCGGCATGGGCCCGGTGTCGCCGCTCGCCACGCCGGGCGGCAAGCTGTTTGCCTCGTTCTACGCGCTCTACAGCGGCTTGGTGTTCGTCGCCGTCACGGCGATCCTCATCGCCCCGTTCGCGCACCGCCTGCTGCACCAGGTGCACGCCACGTCCCGGTGACCCTCACGATGCGAGCCACATTTCTCGATTACGCGACGGCGACCATCAATGGCGACCTCGACCCGGGATCCCTGCAGCGCGTGCTGCCCGGACTCGAGCTGCACGAGCACACGGCGCAGGACGATGTCGCGCGCCGCGTCGCCGATTGCAGCGTCGTGCTGGTGAACAAGCTGCGGATCACGCGCGAAATCATGGAAGCGGCCCCGTCGCTCAAGCTGATCGTCCTGGCGGCGACGGGCACCAACAACGTCGACCTGGACGCCGCCCGCAGCCGGAACATCGCGGTGTGCAACCTGCGCGACTACTGCACCGCATCCGTCGTGCAGCACACGCTCGGCGTGCTGCTGCTCCTGACACAGAAGCTGCGCGAATACGACGCGCTGGTGCGGCAGGGCGCATGGCAGCGCGGCGAGGAGTTCTGCCTGCTCGATCATCCGATCCGCGAACTGGCCGGGCCGCAAGCTCGGCATCGTCGGTTATGGCGCGCTCGGCAAGGGCGTCGCGCACGCAATGCAACAGGCGCTCGGCATGGAAGTGCTCATCGCGAATCGTCCGGGTGGTGAACGCATGGCGGGCCGGCTGGATCTCGACGATCTGCTGCCACAGGTCGACGTGCTCAGCCTGCATTGTCCGTTGACGCCCGCGACGACCGGGATGATCCATGCCGAGCGCCTGGCGCGAATGAAGCGCGATGCGGTGCTGATCAATACGGCGCGGGGCGGACTGGTGGACGCTGCTGCACTGGCCGATGCGTTACGCGCGGGACGGCTCGGCGGCGCGGCGATCGACGTGCTCGCGCAGGAGCCGCCGGTGGACGGCAATCCCCTGCTCGCTCCCGACATCCCGAACCTGATCGTGACGCCGCATATCGCGTGGGCAGCGCGGGAAGCGCGGCAGCGCTGCATCGACGAGATGGCGGCGAACGTCGAGGATTTCCTGCGGGGTGGGCGGCGCGGAAGGGTCGTTTGATCCGCGAGTCGGCTGCTCGGTCGGTCCCGACGCGCTTGAAGGCTCCATCGCCCGTCGTGGCCGTCAGCACAGCGCGGACGTCGGGCGCTGTTGCACTGCTGACGTTGCCGCGAACTCGTCGCCGGAACGTTCCCGCCGGAACGTCAAATTAAGCTACGCAATGGCGAAGTGAGCCGGGTGACTCCAGTCGACCCGTTGCGGACTGTCGCCTCGCGGAAAGCAGACGTTTAATCACAGCGCGACGTACCTTGGTTAGCGATTGAGCGAGTCGGGTCCGGTGATTCCTAACCCGGTCATGCGGATTCGATTCCCATCACCTGCTCCAGTCTCGGCAAGGGCCGGCCACCCTCATCCGGCGCACCATCAGCAAAGTCGGTCACATTCTCTCGCAGGCGCCGGCCCGTATCTTCCGCTGCCAGCCACCTCTCGCCGCTCGAACAACCGCCCTGGCGGTTGCGAAGGCGATGACCAGCCAGATCAGCAGCAGGTAGACCCGAATGTCGGCCTCGGGACTCTTCGGGAGCGGCAGCACTCCCACGCGGCGTAGGCCGGGCAAAGGACTGCCGGAACGAGGAATACGTTGGCGCGCGGTGCAGCCCGAAGTATCGTGGTGCGTAGCAGTACCCAGAGCGCCGCGTACCCCGCGGCTATCAGCAAGATGTGCCCGGCTGTTGAACCAACCACCGACCCAATGTCTCAAGCATCAGGGCGCACCTCGAGTTCTGCGATCGGCATGGGCCACCTGCAGGTGCCGCCGGTGGCGCCGCGGTTCCGATCCGATAGCGTCGATGAGGTGCGAGCATATATCGCGCGAGGTGATACGGAGCACTCGCGGCAGGTTCTGGACACAGGGCGGCTCGGCTGGGAGCACGTCCTCCTGCCCGGGCAATCGCTGCAACTGCATTGGGTTACACAGCGACTCGGCCAGATCGCCCGCGGTGGATACACCGTGGATGCGATGCTCCACGTGCCTCTGTCGGACACTTTGCGGTTCAGGTTCGGGCGCCGTCGGCTCAGAGTCGACGTGGGGCACGCCGTGTTCATCGTGCCTGGCCAGCACTATGACGTGCAGACGCCGCCTGGCACCTCGTTCTCGTTGGGCTTCTCGCTCGCCAGCCTCGAGCGCGAGATCAACCCATACATCCGCAGTGCCGACTGCGTCTGGTTGCCTCGCATCTGCAAATTGAGCCTTGCGAGCGAGGTTGCGACCGCGATGCTGGAGCAGATTTCAGACCAGATCCGTCTCCTAACCAGTGCGGCAGAGGTACCTGAGGCCGCGCTGGAACAATGCGAGGTCGACGTGCTGGCCTCCCTGGCGGAACTCCTCGCCGACAGTGGTGGCGCGGAACATGCCTCGCAGCTCTCGGCGGAACGCGCTCTGTTGGTCGAAGAGTGGATCGATGCCCATCTGAGCGAGGCCATCACGCTCGGTCGCCTGTGCGAGGTGGCGGGAGTCGGTGGTCGCTGCCTGCAGAAGACGTTCCTCGAGCGGCGCGGCTCCACGCCGATCCAATACGTGATCAATCAGCGGCTCGAGGCTGCCCGCACGCAGTTGCTGGGGGCGATCGGCACCGTCGACGTGACGTCGGTCGCGATGGCGTGCGGATTTGCGCACATGGGCCGGTTCTCGACGATGTATCGCCAGCGGTTCGGCGAATCTCCTTCGACGACGCTGCGACGCCGGGTCCAATCCTGACCTTCTGTTGGCACCGCGGATGGCGCGTCGAAGCTCGCCTGGCAGCGCAAGGACGATAACTCGTGAGTCGGCGCCGACGGGAAGGAGTTCCATTTCCTTCCAGACGCGCTGATCCACGGCGGTTGAGACTGCCGCGCAGTTACTTCAGGTCGATCGCGATCTTGCCGAGCTCGCCGGTGAACTCATAAGGAACATCGTAGGACAGGTCCACGGGAGTTCCGGTATCTAGACCGAAATCCAAGGTCTCTTCGGTCGAGAAGCGGAATGGAGCGGTTTTCAGGACACGCACATTCACGACTTCCTTGCCATCGACACGAAGCTTGGCCGTGCCGCTCTTACCCATGCCGCCGCCGTCATAGGTGAAGTCCATCACGAGCTTGTGGGTGCCTGCCGGCAGGGCATCTGCGGCCACGCCGCGGTAACTTTCACCGCTGGCGAACGTGTAGCTGAATACCGGCTTGCCCTTTTCCAGGTACACGGCCCAGCCGCCGAACAGTCCGCCTTGCGTGGCAATAACGCCCGAATCGGCGCCTTTGGTGGTGACGTCCGTGGTCAGGGACCAGTTCCGATTCTTGATGTTGGGTGAGGCGCCTTCCGGAATCCGCTTCATGCCCGCCGAATAAGTGAACGATTTCCTGTCACCGGTCAGGCTCGGGCGAATGCCTTCGCCGAAGCGTTCGGCGGCGGAGGTCTGGATCGGCAGGGCGTTGTACTTGGCCGCTTCGGCAAAGAACAGCGCCTGCATCTCCTTGCAGCTTGTCAGGATTCTCTTGGCCAGGTCATTGGCCTGGGAGAAATCCTTGTCGATGTTGTAGAGCTCCCACTTGGTGGTCCGGACATCGACGTCGGTGCCGACGCCACTCCAGGGCAAACGGAATGGGGTGGTCGATGCGAACCAGCCTTCGTGATAGATCCCCGAATTGCCGAAGATTTCGAAATACTGGGTCTTCCTGCGATCCGGAGCCTTGGCGTCGTCGAACGTGTAGACCATGCTGATGCCTTCGATGGGCTTCTGCGTGGTGCCGTTGACCACGGTTGGCTGCGGCAGCTTCGCGGCTTCCAGGATCGTCGGAACGACATCGATCACGTGCGAGAACTGCGAGCGGATCTCGCCCTTGGCCTTGATGCCGTTCGGCCAGGACATGACCATGCCGTTGCGGGTGCCGCCAAAATGGCTGGCGATCTGCTTGGTCCACTGGAATGGCGTGTTCGTCGCCCAGGCCCACGGCACCGCATACAGGTTGGATGACTTCCAGGTGCCGAAATCGGGCAGACGGCTTCTCGAGGTAGTCAAGCGACTCCGCGCTCTGATTGACGATGTTCAGGTCGTTGAATGCGCCCTGCAAGGTGCCTTCGCCGGCGCCGCCATTGTCGCCAATGATGAAGATCACCAGGGTGTTGTCGGTCTGGCCCATCTCGTCGATGGCCTTCATCACACGACCGAGGTTGTAATCTGCCTGCGCCACGTGCGCGGCGCCCAGTTCCATCTGGGCAGCCAGGACCTTCTTCTCTCGCGCGCTGCGCGAATCCCAGCTTGGCAATTCTTTCGGCCGCGGCGTCAGCTTCGTGTCGGCCGGGATGATGCCCATCTTCTTCTGGCGCGCGAAAGTCTCCTCGCGCAGCTTGTCCCAGCCCTGGTCGAACTGGCCCTTGAACTTGGCGATCCACTCGGGCGTGGCCTGCTGCGGCGCATGCCCGGCGGCGGTGGCGTAGTAGACGAAGAACGGCTTGTCGGGGGCCATCGTCTTCTGCATCTGGATCCAGCCGATCGCCTGGTCGGCAAGGTCGAAGTCCAGGTTGTAGTCCGGCTTGCCCAGATAGGGCTCGATCGGCGTGGTGCCGTCAAACAGGGCCGGCCGCCAGTTGTTGGCCACGCCGCCGATGAAGCCGTAGAACTTCTCGAAGCCAAGGCCGGTCGGCCAGCGGTCGAAAGGACCTGCCTGGCTGGACTCCCAGTCGGCGACGTTGTGATTCTTGCCGAACCATGCGGTGTTGTAGCCATTCAGCGTCAGGATGGCGCCGATGCCGGCCATGTCCTTGCCCAGCAAGGTGTCGTAGCCGGGGTATCCCGTTGCCATTTCGGTGACGGCGCCGGTATGTGACGAATGGTGATTGCGCCCGGTGATCAGGGCCGCGCGCGTCGGGCTGCACACGGCGGTGGTGTGGAAGCGGTTGTATCGGAGCCCGCTATCGGCCAGTTTCTGGAGGGTGGGCGTGGGAATCGGACCGCCGAAAGTGCTGGTGGCCCCGAATCCCACGTCGTCCATCAATACCAACACCACGTTCGGAGCGCCTGCCGGTGGAGTGACCTTGGCCGGCCATGCGGGTTTGGAGTCCTTGGAATTGATCGCGATGTGCCCCTGAAGGGTGGCGCCGGGATCGGCAGCACCGTTCGATCGACCGTGTCCTCGCCATGAGCGGCGGCGACCGTCAACAGGCCAGACAAGCAAAGCGATACCAATTCTTGCCATTGAGAATCCCCTGCGCGGAATGGGTTGGCCCGCTCTAGGCGCGGCTGGTCTTATATCCCAACTCTTGGGAGTTCGCTATCCGAGTTGCGAACGATTCGGCGAATCGCAAGCAGATGCCGCGTCATTGAGGGAGACGCGCAAGCGGTCAACATCAACGTTGCGCCGAAGGCCAGCGTTCGCAGCGAGTGAACGCTGACGAGGGTTGCTAGCCGTCCTGCAGGTTGATGACCTGCGCCGCCCACTGCACGACGGGCCGCACGCGCGGCGAGACCAGCTCCAGCGCTTCGTCGTAGTCCGCCCAGCGGAACTCGCTGTGCTCGGGGTGGCCGAGTTCGGGGTTGACCGGGAGTTCGATGTCCAGGGTCTTGGTCCGGGCGAGGTAATAGCGCGCCGTCTTGCCGCGGCTGTACGGACCGGTCTGGGTATTCAGTTCGCCCCACGCAAACTCGAGGTCCTCGATGGTCGATTCCTCGCGCACCTCGCGGATGGCCGCGGCGAGCGGTTCCTCGCCCGGCTCCACCATGCCTTTCGGGAAGTCCCAGTGATTGAACGCGCGCAGCAGCAGGAAGCGCCAGCCTTCGTCCGACTGCCGCACCACGACGACGCCGGCCGACAGCCTCGGTGAGCGGGAGATCATGGCCGCGAGTATAGGACAAAGCCGGCCGCCGGGCCGACGCCCAATGTGCGAGGTGGATGGCTTTGTTCTGAACGATAGGCAGAGGCTATGATGGTGGCATGAACCTCCGGGACCTCCGCTACCTCGTCGCGCTGGCGGACGAGCGGCACTTCGGCAAGGCGGCCGAGCGCTGCTACGTGAGCCAGCCCACGCTCTCGGCGCAGATCCGCAAGCTCGAGGAGTACCTCGGCGTGTCGCTCGTCGAGCGCCAGCCGAAGCGCGTTGCGCTCACCGCGCCGGGCGAGAAGATCGTTGAGCGGGCGCGCAAGCTCCTGCAGGAGGCGGACGCCATCGTCGAGCTGGCCAAGACGGACCGCGATCCGCTCGCCGGGCCGCTCAAGCTGGCGCTGATCCCGACGGTCGGCCCGTACCTGCTGCCCCACGTCACGGCACGCCTGCGACGCGAAGTGCCGCGCGTGAAGCTGATGCTCTACGAGTACCAGACCCAGCCGCTCCTCGAGAAACTGCGAGCCGGCGAAATCGACGCGGGCATCCTGGCGCTGCCGATCGATCCCGACGGGCTCGAGTCGCAGGCGCTGTACGACGAGCCGTTCGTGCTCGCGGTCCCGGCGCATCACCCGCTCGCCGACAGGGACAAAGTGCGCATCGAAGACCTCAAGGGCGAAACGCTGCTGCTGCTCGAAGACGGGCACTGCCTGCGCGACCAAGCGCTCGAGGTGTGCGGCCGGATACGGGTCAACGAAGACCAGGATTACCGCGCCACCAGCCTCGAGACGCTGCGGCAGATGGTCGCGGCCGGTCACGGCATCACGCTGTTGCCGCAGCTTGCGGCCGAGACTCCCGTGGGGGCCGCGAAAGGCATGCGCGTCAAGCCGTTCGTAAAGCCGGCGCCCGTGCGCACGATCGGCGCCGTGTGGCGAAAGTCCACGACCCGCGGAACGGCGATCGCCGCGGTCGCCGGGGCGATCCGGGCCGCCATGAAAGAGGAGGCCCGCAAGTGACCATCCGTGAGCTGCGTTGGCCTGCGTATCTGCTTGTCGGCCTGCTCTGCGCGGGTCTTGCGCGAGCCGAAGCACCCCTTGCCCGCGATGCATGGGCGCGCGCCACGCCGCCGGGCTCCGACGTGGCAGCCGTCTACGTCACGCTCGTGGGCGGCGCGACTGCCGACCGCCTCGAGAGCGCGAATACGCCGCGCGCCGCGATGACGCACCTGCATTCCGTCGACGATGCCGGCGGCATGGCACGCATGCGCGCCGTGGAGGGCCTCGACGTGCCCGCGGGCAAGACCGTTGCGCTGGCGCCGCAGGGCCTGCACATCATGCTCATGGGACTCGACAAGCCGCTCGTGGCGGGCGAACGCTTCCCGCTCACCCTGCACTTCGCACACGGCGGCGACCGCGTGGTCGACGTGCGGGTGCAATCCCCGACGGCTCCTCCCCCGGTTTCCAGCAAACCCTGAGCGAGGGCACGCGATGGGCACCGCCACGGCCGCCACTCCACATCGCAAACGCCTGCTCGAACTGCGCCTCGTGCGCGGCAGCATCGTGGCAGCAGATGCACGCGCGCTCGTCCTGGGGGTGTTCAGCAACGTCGACCCGACCGGCGCGGCCGGCGCCGTCGATCGCAGCCTCGGCGGGGCAATCCGCGAATTCACGATGCGCCGCATGTTCTCGGGCCAGCTGGGCCAGGTGTTCGTGCTGCCGTCGGCTCGCAGCACGCTCCGGGCCGAGTTCGTGCTGTTCGCCGGCCTCGGCAACTTCGACACGTTCGGCGCGGAGGCCCACGAGTTCGTGGCCGAGAACGTTGTGCGGACCCTGGCGCGCAGCCGCGTCGAGGATTTCGCGACGGTGCTGTTCGGCGCCGGCTCCGGCATCGGCATTGCGGTCGCGCTCGAGCATCAGCTGCGCGGCTTCATTGCGGGCCTCCGGCACGGCGACCCGCAGGGAACCGTCCGCCGCATCACGCTCTGCGAGATCGATGCGCGCAAGTTCGCGGCGCTGACTCGTGCGGCCACACGCCTCGCGCCCGTCCTCGCGGCAGACGACTTCGAAATCGCCATCGATGAGAGCGTCCTGCCGGCGCCGCGCGTCGAACCTGCTCCCGCGCCGCAGGCTCGGCCGCGCGCCCGCACGATGGCGACGGACCCGTCGTACCTGCTGGTGTCGATGCGCATGCCGGGGCGCAACGAATACGAATGCCGCAGCTCGCTGCTCACGGCAGGCGCCAAGGCAGCCGTGCTGTCCGGGACGACGGCCTTTGCGAAGCAGGACCTGCAGCGGCTGCTCTCGCCGATCGCGTCCGGCACGCTCGCGCCGCGTGACGTGGAGCGGCTCGGCACGGGACTCGCCAGGCTGCTGATCGCCTCGAGCGTGCGGGAAGGCCTGGCGACGATGGCGAGCCGCCCGCTCGTGATCGTGCACGATCGCGAAGCTTCGCAGGTTCCGTGGGAGGTCCTGCGCATCGCCGACGAGCACCCGGCGCTCACGCGCGGACTCAGCCGCCGCTACGAATCGGAGAGTCTCACCGTCGCGAGGTGGCGCGAATCCCAGGCCACCGATGCGCGGATCCGTGTCCTGCTGGTCGCGAACCCGACGGGTGACCTGCCCGGCGCAGCGGCCGAAGCCGAGGCCTTGCGACGGATGCTCTCCCCGGAGCGCGCTGCCCTCGACGTGCTGGACGGCGCGGCCGCGACGCACGCTCGCATCCTCGCGAAGCTCGGCGCGAACCGATACGACGTGCTGCATTTCGCCGGCCACGCGTATTTCGACGCCGACGAACCGGGGCGCAGCGGCCTGATCTGCGCCGGCGACCAGGTGCTGCGCGGCGGGGATCTCGAGAGCCTTGCCAGCCTGCCCGCGCTGGTGTTCTGCAACGCATGCGAAGCCGCTCGCGTCCGGCGCCGCAGTGCGCGGCAAGGCGCGGCGCAAGCCCCCTCGAGGTCCGGCCGGTCGGCGAGCGTCGCCGAAGCCTTTCTCGCGGGCGGCGTCGCCAACTTCATCGGCACGCACTGGCCCGTGGGTGATGCGGCCGCCCTGAGTTTCTCCACGGGCTTGTACGAGGACCTGATGGACGGCACGTCGCTGGGCAAGGCGGTCCTGGCCGCCCGCCAGCGCGTCCTCGGGTCGGGATCGGTCGACTGGGCCGACTATGTCTTCTACGGCAATCCGGCCTTCGAACCCTGGCCGCGGGAGGCGCAGCACAGCAGGGCGTAAGCCGTTGCGCTGTAGCGCAAAACCGCTAAGCTCGCGTTTCGCCAACGCGCAAGGGACCTCCGTGAGCTGCCCACCGACCGATACGTCGAATCCGGACTACTTCCACCGGGTCGTCGACTGCCAATGGGCCTGCCCGGCCCACACCGACGTGCCCGAGTACATCCGCTTGATTGCACTGGGGGATTTCTCGGAAGCCTACCTGGTCAACCGGGAATCCAACGTGTTCCCCGGCATCCTCGGCCGTGTCTGCGACCGGCCCTGCGAGCCCGCGTGCCGGCGCGGCCGCGTGGAAGAAAAGCCGGTCGCGATCTGTCGCCTGAAGCGTGTCGCGGCCGACCACAAGGACGACATCACGAAGCGCCTGCCCGTCATTCCGAAGCAGAAGAACGGCAAGCGCGTCGCGTGCATCGGCGCGGGCCCCGCCTCGCTCACCGTGGCGAACGACCTCCTGCCCCTTGGTTACGAGGTGGTGGTGCTCGAGCAGTGGGACAAGCCGGGCGGCCTCATGCGCACGAACATCCCGGCCTTCCGCCTGCCCGACAGCGTGATCACCGAGGAAATCGGCTACATCGAGTCGATGGGCGCCCAGATCCGCTACAACTCGCGCGTCGAGAGCATGAAGAAGCTGCTCGAGACCGGCGGCTACGATGCGGTATTCGTCGGCAGCGGCGCCCCGAAGGGCAAGGAGCTGAAGCTGCCGGGCCGCCAGGAGGGCGATGCGAACATCCACATCGGCATCCAGTGGCTCGAGTCGGTCGCGTTCAAGCACCTCGACAGGATCGGCGAGAAGGTGCTGATCATCGGCGTCGGCAACACGGCCATGGACTGCTGCCGCTCGTCGCTGCGCCTCGGCGCGAAAGACGTGAAGGTGATGGCGCGCAAGCCGCGCCAGTTCTTCAAGGCCTCGGAGTGGGAACTCGAGGACGCCGAGTCCGAGAACGTCGAGATCGTGGTCAACCACTCGCCGAAGGCGTTCGTGGTGGAGAACGGCCGCCTCAAGGGCATGATGTTCGACACGATGGAGTACGACTTCGACGCGAAGGGCCGCATCACGGCCGAGCGCGTCACGGGCGAGACATTCCTGCCGGCCGACGACGTGATCCTCGCCATCGGCCAGGAAAATGCGTTCCCCTGGATCGAGGATGGCCTCGGCATCGATTTCGACAAGTGGCACGTGCCGGTGGTGGATGCGACGACGTACCAGTCGACGCGTCCCGGCGTGTTCTTCGGCGGCGACTCAGCGTTCGGCCCGAAGAACATCATCTGGGCCGTCGAGCACGGCCACCAGGCCGCGATCTCGATCCACAACCACTGCATGGGGCAGCCCGTCACGAACCGGCTGCCGCCCACGATGAAGCTCTCGTCGCGCAAGATGGGCCTGCACGAGTGGTCGTACAAGAACGACTACAACCCGGTCGAGCGCCGGCTCGTGCCGCACGTGAGCCTCAAGGAGCGCTTCAAGCAGATCAACATCGAGGTCGAGCTGGGCTTCGACGCAGAGCAGACCGCGCAGGAAGTGCAGCGCTGCCTCAACTGCGACATCCAGACGGTGTTCGAGGCGAAGCTCTGCATCGAGTGCGACGCCTGCATCGACATCTGCCCCACCGACTGCCTCACCATCACGAAGAACGGCGAGGAAGCGGAGCTTTCGACGCGCCTCAGGGCGCCGCGCCACAGCCCGAACCAGTCCCTGTTCGTGTCCGACGCGCTCAAGCAGACGGGCCGCGTCATGGTAAAGGACGAAGACCTCTGCGTTCACTGCGGGCTCTGCGCCGAGCGCTGCCCCACGGCCGCCTGGGACATGCAGAAATCCAAGATCCACCTTCCGCACGCCACCGACCACTCATGGCCAAGTCCCAAGCAAACCAAGACCGCGTAAACGACTTCGTCATCAAGCTCGCGAACGTGAACGGCACCGGCTCGGCCAGTGCCAACTCGCTGCTGATGAAGTCCATCTTCCGGATGGGCGTCCCGGTGATGGGAAAGAACTATTTCCCGTCGAACATCCAGGGCCTGCCCACGTGGTACGAGATCCGCGTCACCAAGGAAGGCTACGTCGCGCGCTCCGGCCGGGTGGACCTGATGGTCGCCATGAACGCCGAGACGTACCAGAAGGACGTCCGCGAAGTGAGCCCCGGCGGCTACCTGATCTACGACTCGACCTGGCCCCGCTCGGCCGTGCTCTCGCGCGAGGACATCACCATCCTCGGCGCGCCGCTTGCGAAGATCTGCAATGAGAACTTCGTCGGCGTGCGCAACCGCATCCTGATGAAGAACGTCATGTATGCGGGCCTGCTCGCGGCGCTGCTCGACCTCGACGTCGAGGTGATCCGCCAGCTGCTGAACGAGAGCTACGCCAAGAAGCCCGCGCTCGTCGACGCGAACATGAAGGCCGTGCAGCTCGGTTACGACTACGCCAAGGCGAACCTGCCCTGCCCCCTGCCGCTGCGCGTCGAGCGCATGGACAAGACGAAGGGCCACGTGATGATCGACGGCAACACGGCCGCCGGCCTCGGCGCGGTGTACGCGGGTGCGACCGTCGGCCCGTGGTATCCGATCACGCCGTCCACCTCGCTGATGGACGCGTTCAAGTCGTTCTGCCAGAAGCTGCGCGTCGACCCGGAGACCGGCAAGAACAACTTCGCCGTGATCCAGGCCGAGGACGAGCTCTCCGCGATCGGCATGGTGCTCGGCGCCAACTGGAACGGCGCACGCGCCTTCACCGCGACGAGCGGCCCGGGCATCTCGCTCATGAGCGAGTTCATCGGACTGGCGTATTACGCCGAGGTTCCGGCCGTGATCTTCGACGTGCAGCGCGTCGGCCCCTCGACCGGCATGCCGACCCGGACGCAGCAGTGCGACATCCTGCTCTGCGCCTACGCCTCGCACGGCGACACCAAGCACGTGCTGCTGTTCCCGTCGAACCCGGAGGAATGCTTCTACATGGCGATCCAGGCGTTCGACCTGGCCGAGCGCCTGCAGACCCCGGTGTTCGTGATGTCGGACCTCGACATCGGCATGAACGACTGGATGTGCAAGGACCTCGTCTGGGACGACGCCTACCGTCCCGACCGCGGCAAGGTGCTCTCGAAGGAAGAGATCGAGGCGCTGCCGAAGTTCCACCGCTACCTCGACAAGGACGACGACGGCATCACCTACCGGACGCTGCCGGGCGTCTCGCCGAAGGGTGCGTACTTCACGCGCGGCTCGGGGCACAACCAGTACGGCGGCTACACCGAGGACTCCGCGGAGTACCAGGTCGTGCTCGACCGGCTGCTGCGCAAGTTCAAGCGCGCCAAGGCCCTGGTGCCGCCGCCGGTGATCGAGGCCACGGGCACCAGCGACATCGGGCTGGTTGCCGTCGGCAGCTGCCGCGGCGCCGTCAACGAGGCGCGCGACATCCTCGCGAAGCGCGGCATCCCCATCGACTACATGCGCATCAAGGCCTTCCCGTTCACGAAGGAAGTGGAGGCGTTCATGGCCTCGCACGAGAAGATCTTCGTGGTCGAGCAGAACCGCGACGCCCAGCTGCGCTCGCTGCTGACGCTCGAGACCGACGTGCCGAAGTCGAAGCTGCACTCCATCCTGCACTACAGCGGCCTGCCGATGACCTCGAAGGAGATCGTCGAGGCCGTCATTGCCGAACTGGGCGACGCGAAGCGCGCGTCGCTCGCCGCGGCGAAGTAACCCCTTTTACCGGACACCCGTTACCGACCATGTCCTTCATCAACAAGCCGAAAGTCCGCCACCCGGACCTGCCGAAGAACGAGATCGGGCTCACGCGCCGCGACTACGAGGGCGCCATGTCGACGCTCTGCGCCGGCTGCGGCCACGACTCGGTCACCTCCTCGATCACCCAGGCCATCTGGGAGCTGAGCGTGCGCCCCGAGCAGCTCGCGAAGCTCTCGGGCATCGGGTGCTCGTCGAAGACCACGGCGTATTTCGCGAGCGGCGCGCACGGCTTCAACGGCGTGCACGGCCGCATGCCCTCCGTGGCGACCGGCGCCAATGCCGCGAACCGCGACCTCATCTACATCGGCGTCTCGGGCGACGGCGACTCGCTGTCGATCGGGTTCGGGCAGTTCGCGCACGCGATCCGGCGCAACGTGAACATGCTCTACCTCTGCGAGAACAACGGCGTGTACGGGCTCACGAAGGGCCAGTTCTCCGCGTCGGCCGACATCGGCACCAAGTCGAAGAAGGGCGAGGAGAACCTGCAGGCGCCGGTCGACCCGTGCCTCGCGGCGCTTTCGCTCGGCGGCACCTTCATCGCGCGCAGCTTCTCGGGCGACCGCGAACAGCTGGTGCCGCTCATCAAGGCCGGCCTGATGCACAAGGGCTTCGCGATGATCGACATCATCTCGCCCTGCGTGACGTTCAACGACCACGTGGGCTCGACCAAGAGCTACACGTTCACGCGCGAGCACTATCACGAGGCCGTGCATGCGGATTACATCCCGTTGCGGCAGGAGATCAAGGCGTCGTACGGCGAGGGCGAGGTGCTGCCGGTGCAGGTGCACGACGGCAGCACGCTGCTGCTGCGCAAGCTCGACAGGAGCTACGACCCGACGCACCGCGGCAAGGCCTTCGAGTACCTGCGCAGCAAGCTGCGCGAGGGCGAGCACGTAACCGGCCTGATCTTCGTGTCCGAAGGCGGCAAGGACATGCACGACATGAACGGCACCACCGACGTGCCGCTCAACAAGCTGCCCTACGAGAAGCTGCACCCGGGCCAGGCGGGACTCACGAAGATCCTCCAGCGTTACGCATGATTCTGGCCCTCACCCGGCCTGGCGGCCGACCTCTCCCGCAAGCGGGAGAGGTTCCCCATTCCTGATCTCGCTTGCGACAGCTACTCCTCGTCCTGTTGCTGCTCGTCCCCGCCCTGGCGTGGTCGGACGCGGTGTACCGCTGGACCGATGCCGAAGGCGTCATCCACATCTCGAGCGAGAAGCCGCCGAAGGGCGTGCAGGCCGAGCGCATCGACATCCGCAGCTCGCCGTCCTCGGGCAAGAGCTCGTCGTCCGGCAACCGCAGCTCTTCGGGCAGCGCCTCGGCGCCGCGCTCGAGCGCGACGCCCGCGCAGGTGGCGCAGCGTGAGGATGTGCTCGGCAGCCTGCGCACGCGCGAATGCGTCATCGCGCTCGAGTCGCTGGACCGTCTCACCAGCGGTTCGCAGCCCACGAGCGCCGCGGAACTGCGCCGCCTGCAGCAGACGGCGGAGTTGAACTGCAGCAAGGATCCGGCGCGCCGACGCGAGCAGGAGGCCATGGCCGCAAAGCTGCGCGTCGCGAACAGCCCGTCCTGCGTGGAAGCGCGCAACCGACTGGCGACCCTGCTCGAGCCGGGGTCGAAAGCAACACGCGAACAGGTCGTCGCCCAGCAGGACTTCGTCGAGAGTCACTGCACGGCGCCAGTGCGCTGACGGTGCGGCAGCGGCCGCAGGACTCATGGTCGGCAAGGACGCGTGGCTCGCCATCGTAAACCCCGCTTCCGGAAGCTCGCGTTCCGGCCGGCAGTGGCCGCGGGTGGCGGATGCGCTGAGCAACGCCGGTGTGGCCATCGACACCGTGCTCACGGCCGCTCCGGGCGACGGCTGCGCGATCGCGAGGCGCGCCGTAATCGAAGGTCGCCGGCGCATCCTCGCCGTGGGTGGCGACGGGTCGGTCAACGATGTCGTGAACGGGCTCATGATGATCCCGCGGCCGACGGACGACCTCGTGACGCTCGCGCCGATCCCGCTAGGCACCGGCAACGACTGGGCCCGCTCGCTCGGCATGCCGCGCGATCCGGCCGCCCTCGCCGCAGCCATCGCGGCCGAAGAAACGTTCCTGCACGACGTCGGGCTGCTCGAGTTCGCACCGGACGCGAGCGGCCGCCCGCGGCGGCACTGGTTCATCAACATCGCGGGAGCGGGCTTCGACTCGCACGTGATCGAGCGGCTGCCGACGCAGGTTCCGACGCAGTTTGCGTACCTGCGCGAGGCCCTGAAGGGACTCACCCGCTACCGCGCGCCGCGATTTCGGGTCACCACCGATTCTGGTTCGCTTGACGAAAGGCTGCTGCTCACCTTCGTCGCCAACGGCCAGTACTGCGGCAACCGCATGCACGTGGCGCCGCACGCGCGGCTCGATGACGGCCGGTTCGAGGTGATCGCGATCCGTGGTGTCAGCCTGCTGAAGGCGCTCTTCAAGCTGCCCAAGCTGTACCGCGGCGAACTGCAGGGCGATCCGCTCCTGTGGGAGGCACACGGCGCGCGCATCCGGATCGAGACCGACCGGACCGCAGCTGTCCAGGCCGACGGCCAGGTCGTCGGTCACACGCCCGTCGAGATCTCGGTGCAGCCGCGGGCGCTGCGGGTCGTGCGCGGGAATGCGACATAACCTGGGGACTCGCGCCGCCAGGGTCCCTTTCGCGCCAAATTCACGATTCCGTCAACGATTTGCCGCATCGCAGCAATCATGATTCGGGATGATCCTGCTCGTACCGTCCCGGTGCGCATTACTGGAGATTCCGACCATGGAAGTTGCAGCTGCCGTCTTGATCGGTTCGGTCGTCGCCTGGTTCGTGGAACAAGTCAGCCGCGACGTTAAGTGAGGTTTGCCTGCTCCTGGCCCGGGTGATCGGGCCGGTGACGGGGTGTAAGGTGCGGCGATGAGCGCACCCACCCTCGTCACCCACCGCGGCGGCTGCCATTGCGGCGCCGTGAGGTTTGAAGTCGATGCCCCCGCCCGGCTGAACGTTCACGACTGTAACTGCTCGATCTGCCGGATGACCGGCTACTGGCACCTGATCGTGCCGGCCAGCCGCTTTCGCCTCCTGCAGGGCCAAGGCGACCTGCAGGCCTACGCGTTCAATACGGGGACGGCGCGCCACCTGTTCTGCCGCACCTGCGGGATCAAGTCTTTCTACGTGCCGCGTTCGAACCCGGACGGGTTCAGCGTGAATGCGCGCTGCCTCGACCCGGCGACCATCGACGGAATCGACCTCGAGCCGTTCGACGGGCAGCGCTGGGAACAGTCGGCGGACGCGTTGCGTCACCTCAGCGAAGGGTAGCCTCAGGCCGCGCGATCCTCGCGATCCGCGCGGATAGGCTCGATCGCCTGGCTGGCGGTGACGCCCTTGAGGTTGTTCGAGACCTCCGGCATCCGGCTCTTGCGGGCCGCACGGGACCTCACGAGCAACGCTGCGGCAGCGGCTCGCTCGGCCCGCTTGCGCGCACTGTAAAGAAGCATGAGGCCACAGGCGGCCGCGACGATGATCAAGAGTACGATGGTCACGAGCGTTCCCTTCCCTGTCCCGACGACGGGTCCTGCACGCCGGTGAGACCGGCAGCGACTCCTGAACCCAGGGACCCAAGATACGCCCGTTCGAGCCCCGTGGGGACTCGATTATCCGGTCCTGTTTCGCAGAAATCGTGCTTGCGTCAAAGCCCGATGTCGACGCGGTTCGAATCCGGGTAGAAGCGGCAGTTCACGCGCGTCATCGAACCGCGGTAATAGCCCTCGACGCTCGTCTCCCAGTACGAACCGCGCAGCCGCGCCTGGGCCACGTTGCGCACGTCCATGCCACGCTTGCGCGCCTCGTTGCGGCATTGGCTTTCCGCGCGCTGCTGCTGGCCGGAATTGCCGCCGCCCATGATGCGCTCGAGCGTGAAGCGGCCCTGGCAGCCGTTGCGCACCCAGACGATGCCGTCGCTGCTGCCCCAGTTGTCCCGGGTGCAGCGGCCGCCGCTGTAGTCGCGTTCGAGGCGACCGATGTAGCCGCGATCGATGCGGCATTCGGTGTACTTGCCGGTCTGCGAGCGGCAATCGACCCGGCCGTTGCCGCCGATTCCGCCGCCGCCGGCCCAGCGAACGACCTCGAAGCGCGCGCGGCAGCCGTGATCGACCCACACACGATCGCCCCGCTGCCCCCAGCCGCGGCCTTCATCGCACCTGGCCTCGGAGTAGCGCTTCACGAGCCGGGCGCGGCCATCGACGGGCAACTGGCATTCGCGGTACCTGGTGTCGATCGAAGCGCAGTTGAATTCGAAGGAATTATTGCTGCCGCCGTCGTTGCCCCAGCCGAAGCCGTACAGGCTGACGTCGCCCGAGCGCGTCTCGACGAAGCAGCTGCCGGTCGACTCGCGGCCGCGGTAGTCGCGCACGCGCATGTCGATCGACCAGCCGTCGCGGTACTGCTGGTAGTTGCCGGTGGCGAGCACGGCGTAGCCGCGCCGGCGGGCTTCGCTCTCGCAGTCGCTCTTGGCCGAGCGCGTGCCGGGCGCATCGGCGCCTTTCTGCGAGAAAGCCTGCGCGCCGGCCGCCGACCCGTACGCCAGGGCGACACCCGCGAACAATCCCATCCAAGCCGTCGCTCGACGCATTCGTTTCCCCGGCTCATTCCTTACCAGTGAATGCCGCGCATCAGCGACGCGAACAGCATCGCTTCCTTCGTCGGCGGCCTTTGCGCTTCGCCTTCCTTCTTGCCCTGCGCCGCGGCCGAGTCCGGGAACATCCGGTAGGCGGAGTTCATCACCACCTCGGACATCTTCGGCATGATGAGGTGCATGATCTCGGCGACGACGCCGAGCCGCGTCGCGATGCGTTGCGGCTTGCGGATGATCGCGTCGGCGATCATGTCCGCGGCCTCATCCGGGGAGATGACCGTCGGCATCTCCTCGTACAGCTTGGTGGGCGCGATCATCGGCGTGCGCACCAGCGGCATGTTGATGATCGTGAAGTGCACGTTCTCGTCGTGGAACTCGGACGCGGCGCAGCGCGCAAACGACTCGAGCGCCGCCTTGGACGCGACGTAGGCCGAGAAGCGCGGCGCGTTGGTCAGCACGCCGATCGAGGAGACGTTGATGACGTGGCCGTCCTTGCGCGCCGTCATCGACGGCAGCAGGTTCATCGTGAGGCGTACGCAGGCGAAGTAGTTCAGCTGCATCGTGCGCTCGAAATCGTGGAAGCGATCGTAGGACAGCGCGAGCGAGCGGCGGATCGAGCGGCCCGCATTGTTCACCAGCACGTCGACGTGGCCGAACTCCTTGAGGATGTCCTTTGCGAGCTTGTCGTTCGCCGCGAGGTCCGTGATGTCGCACGAGTACGTCTTCACGTAGCCGCCGGCGTCGGTGATCCTCTTGCGGACTTCCGCGAGCTTCTCCTCGTCGCGCGCCACCACGACGACCTTGCCGCCGGCCTCCGCGACGCGGATCGCCGCGGCTTCGCCGATGCCCGACGAGCCGCCGGTGATGACGACGACCTTGCCCTTCACCGCGCCCCTGAGGCTGCGGTCGATCGAGAGGTCCGGGTCGAGGTGACGCTCCCAGTAGTCCCAGAGGCGCCACGCGTAGTCCTCGAGCGCGGGCACGCGGATCTTGGCCTTGTCGAGGATCTTCTGCGTTTCGGTGGAATCGAAGCGCGTCGGGTAATTCACGAACTGCAGCACGGAGCGGGGAATCTGCAGGTCGCGCAGCACCTGGTTCATCACGTTCTGGATCGGCTTGCTGCGATCGACCGACTTCGTGACGGGCTCCGGCACCATCTGGAAGATCTTCGGATCGAGGCGGAACGCCATCTCCGGCGCGTGCGCAGCGCGCGCGAAGACGTTCAGCATCTCGCCGACGCGGCGCGGACTTCGGATCGGTCAGGTGGAAGCAGCGGCCGTCGAGCTTGGGCTGGTGCGATAGATGCACCAGCGCGGCGACGACGAAATCCACCGGCACGACGTTGATGTATCCGCCTTCCATGCCCACCAGCGGGACCCAGCGCGGCCAGGACTCGCGCAGCTTCTGCAGCGCCTTGAAGAAGTAGTACGGGCCGTCGATCTTGTCGATGAAGCCCGTCTGCGAATGACCGACGACGGCGCCCGGGCGGTACACGCGCCAGGCAATGCGTCCGTTGGCGCGCACCATCGCCTCGGAGTCGTGCTTGGTGCGGTGATACGGATGGTCGAGTTCCTCGGCTTCCTCGAACATGTCCTCCGTGAACGTGCCGCGATACAGGCCCGCCGCGGCGATGGAGCTGACGAGGTGGAAGCAACCGGCCTTGACGGCCTCGGCGAACTCGAGCGCGCCCTTGGTGCCCGCGATGTTGGCCTTCTCCATCGCCTCGGCGCTGGCCTCGATGTCGTACACCGCGCCGAGGTGATAGAAATGCTTGACCTTGCCCTTGAGCTTCGCGAGGTCGGCCTTGCCGACGCCCAGCTTCGGCTGGCCGAGGTCGCCCTTGATCGCGACGACGCGCTTGAGGCTTTCCTTGCCCCAGAACTCGCGCAGTTCGTCGAGCTTGCCGATGGACTTGGGCCGCACCAGCACGTAGACCGTGCCCTTGCCGCGCTGCAAAAGCGACTGCACGAGGAAACGGCCGATGAATCCGGTCGCGCCGGTGACGAAATACGTCATCGTGAACTCCCCTGGTTTTTGCAGGCTACCTTAGGGGTCGTACCGCAGGCAGGTCAACGTGGCAACGGCCCGGCGCTGGCCTAAGATTGCCGGGACCGAAGAAACCGGCGGGAGACCGCGATGACGCCCCCCAACCACGAGCGGATGTCCAGCGTGGACACGGCCTGGCTGCGCATGGACAGCCCGGGCAACGCGATGATGATCGTGAGCGTCACCGCGACGCAGACGCCGCTGCGACTTGCCGAATTCCGGCGCATGGTCGAGACGCGGTTCCTGTGCTTCCCGCGCTTCCGGCTCCGTCCCGCGCAGGATCCCCTCGGCGCCTCGTGGATCGAGGACGACGCCTTCGAACTCGACAATCACCTCTTGCGCGTGAAGCTGCCCGCACCGGCCGGCAAGCCAGAGCTGCAGGCGCTGGCGGCCGATCTCGCGGGCCGACCGCTCAACCCGGACCGGCCGATGTGGCAGGTGCACCTCGTCGAGGATTACCTCGGCGGCAGCGCCTGGGTCATGCGCATCCACCACTGCTACGCCGACGGCATCGCGATGGTGAAGGTGCTGCTCTCGATGACGGAACAGGACTCGGGCCCGGCCATGGCGGGCGCGAGCGCCGGTGGCCGGCGCGGCAAGAAGTCGTCGCCCGCCCCTCGGCTCGGCGCGGAACTCCTGCCGCTGCTCAACTGGGTCGACCAATTGTCCCGGCCAGCCAACGACATCCTCGAAAGCGTCATGGCCGAGGGCGCAAAGCTGCTCGAGGGCGGCATCCACAAGCTGTTCCACCCGGAACAGGCTGCGGCGATGGCGAAGCAGGCCGGCAGCCTCGTCGGCGAGTTCGCGCGGGTGCTCGCGCTGCCCGACGATCCTGCGACGCCCCTGCGCGGCCGCCTGAGCGGCCACAAGCGCATCGCCTGGGCCGCGCCGGTCCCGTTGGACGAGGTCAAGGCAGTAGGCCGCGCGCTCGATTGCACGGTCAACGACGTGCTCATGGCCACGGTGGCCGGCGCGCTCGGCGGTCACCTGCGCGACCATGACTTCGACACGGATGCGCTCTCGGTCCGGGCTTCGATGCCGGTGAACCTGCGCGCGGCCGAAGAGCCCATGGCGCTCGGCAACAAGTTCGGGCTGATCTTCGTCGACCTGCCCATCGGGATCCGCAACCCGCTGCAGCGCGTGTACGCGATGCACGACACGATGGTGTCGCTGAAGGGCTCGCTGCAACCGCCGATGTCGCTGATGGTGCTCGGGCTGCTCGGCCTGTTGCCGGGGGCCCTGCAGGCGCCGGCGATCGAACTGTTCAGCCGCAAGGGATCGCTGGTCGCTTCGAACGTGCCGGGCCCGCAGGCGCCGCTCTACATGTGCGGGCAACGCATCTCGGAGATGTATTTCTGGGTGCCCCAGAGCGGGTCGATGGGCATCGGCATCAGCATCCTGTCGTACGCCGGGCAGGTGTTCTTCGGGATCATCGCCGACGAGGCCCTGATCGACGACCCGCAAGCCGTCGTGGACCGCTTTGCCCCGGAATTCGAGCGGCTGCTGCTGGCCGTGGCGGTCGGGAAGCTGGCTGGGAGGAAGGAACCCTCACCCCGCCCTCTCCCGCAAGCGGGAGAGGGAGTTCGAAACCCTCACCCGAACCCTCTCCCGCAAGCGGGAGAGGGAGCTCGAAACCCTCACCCCGGCCCTCTCCCGCAAGCGGGAGAGGGAGTAAGAAGAAAAGGCATTAGGGATAACTACCTAGCGGTGGTTTGACACACTGCAACATCGGGCGCGGATTCGGCCAAAATAGGGTCCTCACTCAACCAGCGGCGGCTGCCGCGAGGGGCGTCCATGGCTGCGCGCAGGAAATCGACGAAGTCCCGGTCCACGGTCCGCAGGCCGCGCTCCAAGGCGACCAAGGCGCGGGCTGTGCTGGTCGAGAACGTGCAACAGGTGTGGCTCGCCGGCATGGGCGCCATTGCGCGCGCGCAGAAGGAAGGCCCCGCCGCGTTCCAGGACGCCGTGGCCGAGGGCTTGAAGCTGCTCAACCGCTCGCGCACGCAGACGGAGAAGGTGATCCGCGACGCATTCGAGACCGCGCAGTCGACGATGCAGACGCGCGTCGAAGGCGTGCGCGACCAGGCCGGCGAAACCTGGGACAACCTCGAGGCGCTGTTCCAGAACCGCGTGCACAAGGCGCTGCGCCAGATCGGCGTGCCGAACGGGGACGAGATCCGGCTGCTCACCAGGCGCGTCGAGGAGTTGTACGACGCGGTACAGGACCTGTCGGGCAAGCCGGTGAAGACCGCCGTGCGCCGTCCGGCTGCGAAGAGAAGGCGGACGGCCGCGCGCAAGCGCCGATAAACCTCGCAACGGGGGCCGACCATGCTCGACTTGCAACCGGCCAAGGGCAGACTGCCCCGCAGTGATCGAAAGTTCGGCCTCGCCCTCGCGGGCGGCGGGCCGCTCGGCGCGTTCTACGAAGTCGGCACCTTGCACGCCATCGGCGAATCGATCGGCGGCCTCGACCTCGCCGACCTCGACATGTACTGCGGCGTGAGTTCGGGCGCGATGATCGCGGCCGGGCTCGCCAACGGGTTCGACACGGCGGACATGGGCGTCGTGTTCATCCACAACGCGTCGCTCGAGTATCCCGCGTCGCCCGGCCTGTTCCTGCGCCCGGCGTTCGAGGAGTACCTGCGCCGCCTGGCCACCTTCCCGGGCCTGCTGGCCGACGTGCTCACGCAATACCTGCGCGATCCGGGCAAGGACTGGGCGGAGGCACTCGACCCGCTCGGCCGGCTGCTGCCCACCGGCCTGTGCGACAACCGTCCGTTCGAGCGGTTCCTCGCGCACCTGTTCTCGGGCCAGGGGCGTACCAACGACTTCCGCAAGCTGCGCCGCAAGCTCTTCATCGTCGCGACGGAACTCAACACGGGCGACTCGGTGCGCTTCGGCGAGCCCGGTTTCGACCACGTGCCGATCTCGCGGGCGATCCAGGCGAGCACGGCGTTGCCGGGGCTGTATCCCCCGGTCGAGATCGACGGCCACACGTATGCGGACGGCGCGTTGCTGCGCACGATGAACGCGTCGCTGCTGCTCGATGCCGGCGCCGATTTCGTGATCTGCGTGAACCCGCTGGTGGCGTTCGATGCGTCGAGCGCGCCACGCCGTCGCCGAGCCAACGCGTCGAAGCCGCGCGACCTCACGCGCGGCGGCTTGCCGATGGTGCTGAGCCAGACCTTCCGCGCGATGATCCAGTCGCGCATGAAGGTCGGCATGCGCACTTACAAGCAGGATTATCCGGACACCGACGTCCTGTTGTTCGAGCCCGACCGCGGCGACGAGGAGATGTTCTTCCAGAACGTGTTCCGCTACGCCGACCGCAAGCGGCTGGCGGAGCATGCCTACCAGCGCACGCGCAGGGACCTGCTTGCCCAGGCCGACAGGCTCGGTCGCATCCTGCCGCGGCACGGGCTCGAGCTGCGTCTGGACGTGCTGCGCGATACGCACCGCACGTTCGTGGACTCGGTGCGCGAGCGCCGGCGCCGACAGCTGCCCTTGACGGGTCCGCTGCACCGCACGCTCGACCAGCTCGAAACGACTGTGGCCGCGCGCGCCGCCTGACCGGATGAAGATCCTCGGCGTCGAAACAAGCGGGGAGCGCCGCCGGGCTCGCAGCGAGCCGGGCACGCTCGGCCACCTCCTCGAGCGCAATGCCGCCTTGCGCGACGTGTTCGCCACCGAACCGAAACTGCAGGCTCGCCTCGCGGAGCTTCAGAAGTGGCAAGCGCAGCGACTGATGAAGTCGCACGACGACTTGCATCGCCAACCGCGGTACCGGCTGGCCATCGAGTTCTTCTTCAACGAGCTGTACGGCGTCGGCGACCCGCGGGCGCGCGATCGCGACCTGTTGAAGGTCCAGCGCGTCATGGAGCGGTTGCTGCCTGCGCAAGCCCTCCGGGCCCTGTGCCTCGCCATCGAGCTCGAGATCCTGTCCCAGGAGCTGGACGCGGGCGTCGTGGAGTCGTTGCCGTCCGGGCCGATCACCGTCGAGAACTATGCAAAGGGCTACCGGGGCGCAGGCCGGAGGCCGGACCGGGAGCGACAGATCGTCCTGACGGGCGAAATCGGCAGCTATCTGGACGGCGTGGTGAAAAAACCCATCATCCGGGCGCTCGTGAGACTGGCGCGGGGACCCGCTCACGCGGCAGGATTCGGCCTGTTGCAGGAGTTCCTCGAGCGCGGGCTGGAAGCGTTCGAGGCCATGCACGGCGCGGACGAGTTCCTCGCCACCATTCGCGAGCGCGAGTGGCGGTCGATGGAGCGGTTGTTCGCGGGGACGGCGAATCCCTTCGAATTCTGAGCGGCCTCGGGTGGGTGGATGAGCGCAAAGGTGGGCAGGAAAAAGAAGCGCAAACCGCCGCCGCGGTGGCGGCGGCATCTCGTGCAGGCGGAGCTGGAGCTTCCTCCACCGCCGGCATCGTCCTTCTCATTGGGCGATCGCGAGGATCCGGAGGTCTACGAACAGGAGCTCGAGTGGTGGCAGAAGCCGTCCGCCGTGGGCGGCCTTGCGGCGATCGCCGCCATGCTGCTGCTGGTGACGGGATACTCGCTCTATGCGGCGCATCGCGATCGCGGGATCGCGGCGGCGGCCGAGGAGCGTGCGAAGACGTTGACGCTGCGCGCGGTTACCTCCGAGCGGCCGTTGCGCATCAACCCGAATCCGCGCAGCTTTTCGGCGAACCCGGACGCGACGATCGACTGGCCGGAACCGCCCGAGTTGCTCGACGTCTTCCTGCCGGTCGCGTACTCGGATTTCACGTCGTTCTGGCTCGCCATCGACAAGGTGGACCAGGGCCGCGTCCTGGTGGTGCAGCGAATTGCGCCGGACTCGAACAAGGAGCTGAGGCTGTCGCTGAACAGCTCGTCGTTCGGGCCGGGCGAGTACCGGATCCGCCTGCAGGGTTACACCTGGAACGGAAATCGCGTCGATGCCGGCTGGGTGAGACTCGTGGTGAAGTAACCTCTTCACCTCTCCCGCTTGCGGGAGAGGTCGCCGGTAGGCGGGTGAGGGTGTCTTACCTCTCCCGCTTGCGGGAGAGGTCGCCGGTAACGGCGGGCGAGGGTGCTTACCTCTCCCGCTTGCGGGAGAGGTCGGCCGCGCAGCGCGGGTGAGGGTCCGCGCTGAATTCCCGAACATCGCGAAGATTCGCTTCACGTTTCCGCGGAAAACGCCTCGTCGCTTCGCACAATGTTGCGACGTGGCGCGGCACGCCGCCTCGCATCAATGCGCTTGATCAGTTCGTCGGACCGCAATCCGTCCGGCGGATCGTCACACGACGGTTCTGCGCACGGCCTTCCTCGGTCGAGTTGTCCGCGAGCGGCTTCGACTCGCCGTAACCCACCGCCTTGATGCGCCCCGGTGCCACCCCCTTGGTTGCCAGGTAATCCACCACGGCCTGGGCACGACGCTCGGACAACTCGCGGTTGTAGGCTTCTTCACCCACGTTGTCGGTGTGGCCATTTGCGACACCACCGATGAACTCCAGCTCCTTCAGCCTCATCGCGAGGGTGTCGAGCGTGGCCTTGTCCTGCGGCGTCAGTTCGGCCGAGTCGAATGCGAAATTCGTCCGGATCGTGACGTCGCAAGAGCAGCCGTACGGACCTACGCGATCGCCCGGCGGTGTGTTCGGGCAACGATCGGCATCATCCGGCACGCCATCGCCGTCGCTGTCGACGGGCACAGCGGCTGCAGCCATCGGTGCCGCCAAGACAGGAGCGGAGTGTCGGCGCAGGCGCAGGCAGCCGATGGTTGAACCGGTAGCCGAAACTCAATCCGTAGACCATCGGGTTGATGTCCAGCGACGCATTCCCGCTGCTGCCGGACGCGAGCTGCACCGGCGTGACGCCGTTGCCCTTGAGCGCCACGTCTGGCGACATGTCGAAGTACTTGACGAAGGCATTCACGAACCAGCCGCCATGGGGCTTGCCGATGTCGAAACCGGCACCCGCCTGCCAGGCGAACTCGTCGTCCGCCTGGATGTCGCCCTTGCTGTTGAAGATCGTGTAAGCGGCACCGCCACCGATGTACGGCCGGAACCAGCTGTGCGGCAGGAAATGCCACTGCAGTGAAAGTGCGGGCGCCGCGTATTCGAGCTCGCCGTCGACAATGCGTCCGCCGGTCGCCGAGTCCAGGCGCGGGCCGCTGCTGAACTTGTCGCTGGCCCACAGCTCGAGCCCGACGTGCCGCGAGAGCATCCAGGTGATGTCGCCGGCGATGACCGGACCGTCACCGTCCATCGTCAGCGTCGAGCCGTCAGCGAACGTGAAGCTGCCGCTGTCCGGTTCGCTCCAGGCGCCGCCCAGCCGAACCAAGTACTCCATGTTTTCCAGGTAGTCGCCGGCCGGCTCGGCCTGGTTGTAGGTCTGGGCGCTCGCCAGCAACGGGAGCCCGACCGCCGCCGTGCTCACGCATGCCAGCCACGGTTTCAAACGGCGGACCTGCTTCATCTTGCGCTCCCTTGCTTCAACGACTTCCCCCCGCTCCGCCACGCGGCCATTGCCGGAAAGGCATGCGTCCGCCCAGGCGCGTCTTCGCCGACTAGACCACCGATGCCGCAAGGCCGTCAATGCCCGCGGCGGCAACTTCCCCGAGGTCCGGATATCATGCGGGACCGGTCAATGACCTCACGTCGACCGTGCGATCCCATTACCCCCTCTTCACGAGAGAAACCAGCATGTCCAACCTGAAGTTCCTCACCCTATTCCTGGCTGCAGCGCTGGCGCTGCCCGCCGTGTCGATGTCGAAAGACGAGCCCATCACGAAGAGCGAATCGGTCCAGGCGAAAGCCACGGTGATGACCGTCGACCAGAAGACGCGCATGGTCACGCTCAAGGGCGAGGACGGCAAGACGTTCGATGTCGAGGCGGGCCCGGCCGTGCAGCACCTCGACCAGGTCAAGCCCGGTGACGTGGTGTCGGTCACGTACACGGAGTCACTGGCCTTCGAGGTGGTGCCGAAGGGCGAGAAGCCGCAAGGCGTGTCGGAAACCGCGAAGCGGACCACCGGCGGTGGCGAAGTTGGCCGTCAGGTGACCAGCTATTTCAAGATCGACTCGTACGATCCGAAAACGCACGTCCTGTGGGGAACTGGCGCCAAGGGCAACACCCGATCGATCACCGTGCAGGACCCGACGGCCCAAGCCAGGCTGGCCAAGCTGTCGCCGGGCAACGTCGTCCAGGTGACGTACACCGAGTCGCTGGCGATTAAGCTCGAGAAGGTCGCGAAGTAAGCGACGTCGAGAGATGCATGGAAAGCATTTCTCAACGCCCTGACAGGAATCGTCGCGGGCGACCCCGCCCGCGACGACATCCTCGCCACGTGTGACTGCGCCCGGCCCGGCGCACCTCCGGCTAGTGCCAGTCTTCCTTGACCATGTCGGCGCCCTTCTCGCCGATCATGATCGACGGCGCCATGGTATTGCCGCCGCAGATCGTCGGCATGATCGAACTGTCCACGACTCGCAATCCCTCGAGGCCATGCACGCGCAGCCGTGAGTCGACCACGGCGTCCGCGCCGGGCCCCATCCGGCAGGTTCCGACCGGGTGATAGTTGGTGCCGACCTGATGCGAATCACGTCCGCCCAGTCCTCGTCCGCGCGGCAATGGCCGGTCACAAGGTCGCGCTTGATCAGCCGCTCGAAGGTCGGCGTCTCGAAGAATCGCGCCACGCGCTTGACGCCCGCGACATGGGTGGCCAGGTCCTCCGGGTCCGAGTAGTAGCGGGGATCGATCAGCGGCGCGTCGGCGAAGTCGCTCGAAGCCAGCTTCACCGTGCCGCGGCTCTTCGGATGCAGCAGCAGCACGTGCGGCGAGATTCCGTGCCTGGCCACCAGCTTGCGACCGTGATCGAGTGCGATGGCGACGACGAACTCGTACTGGATCTCGGGCCTTGGTGAATCCGGCGCCAGGCGCAGGAAGCCGTTGAATTCCGCGAAGCAACTGGTGAGCATGCCTCGACGCTCGCTCCGGTAGCGCTGCACCCACTTCAGCAGCTGCACGGCCGCCGTCGGGGATATCCCGAGCAGGTTCGGATCGGCCGGGATGTGATAGGCGAGGATGAAGTCGAGGTGATCCATCAGGTTCTGCCCGACGCCGGGCAAGTCCTGGACCACCGCGATGCCGAGCGCTTGCAGGTCAGCCGCGTTGCCGACGCCCGAGAGCTGCAGCAGCTTGGGCGACAGAATGCCGCCGCAGGCCACGATGACTTCGCGCCGGCAGCGCACCGTGCGCCGCTGGCCGTTCGCGATCACTTCGACGCCCACCGCTCGCTTGCCCTCGAACAGGATGCGCGTGCACTGCGTTTCCGTGAACACCCTGAGATGGGCGCGCTTGCCGAGGTGCGGCCGAATGAACGCCTTGTTGACCCCGAAGCGTTCGCCCTCCTTCATCATGACCTGGGAGGTGTTGTAGCCCTCTTGTTCAGCCCCGTTGAAGTCCGGGTTGAAGCGCTCGCCGGCCTCGGCGCAGGCCTGCTTGAACAGCTCGTGATACGGATTGTCGGTGCGCAGGTCCTCGACCCAGGCAGGACCGTCGTTGCCGTGGTACTCGTCGCGGTAGGCCTGGTTGTTCTCCGACTTCCGGAAATAGGGCAGGACCTCCGCATAGCTCCAGCCCGGATTGCCGAGCGCCGCCCATTCGTCGTAGTCGCTGCGGTGACCGCGCATGTAGATCAGGGTATTGATGACCGTGCCGCCCCCGAGGCCGCGGCCCAGCGGATGAAAATCGCAGCGACCCTTGAGTCCGGGCTGCGGCGCGGTGCAGAAGGCCCAGTTGCTCGCATTCTTGCGCGGGCCGAGCACGATGGTACCGATGGGAGTGCAGTCTCCGAGGAGCCCGGAGCGATCCGGACCGGCCTCGAACAACGCGACGCTCACGGACGGGTCCTCGCTCAGGCGGCTGGCACTGACGCATCCGCCGGGGCCACCGCCAACGACGACGTAGTCGAAGGTTTCCATGAGCACTCCTGCCGTCGCGCCCGCGATCCGACTCCAGTTCCGCTCCCCCCGCTTCCATGGAGCGATCAGCGCAACCTACCCCCACCCCCAGGTACCCGCAATCGCACTTACCGCGGATCGAAAGGATTCGAATCCGGGCCAGGATCTGCCCCGCACTCGCGCTCGACGCTCGCCGTAGCGCATTCAATCTCGTTCTCAACAAGCATCGCCGCAACAGGTAAGGCCACGCGCATCACCCCGCTGTCACCAAACGGAAGCACTCTGCTCACTGGCCTGACTTCGCGGCTACCGGATAATCGCCTTGTCGCATGGGATCGCAAACGGGTGCGGCCCGAGGAACAGGTGCCAGATCCCCTGCGGGCCACCACGGGCAGGCCCTCAGCATTCCCTAGCGCGTGCGCGATTGCGCCCTTGCTACCGTCCCGCGCAAAGGAGACGGGCCATGAGCCGCACGAACCTTCATGCTCCTGGACCGCCTTCATTCACTCGCAGATCCGCCGATGATCGACGCGTACGCGTTTCTATGGGCAGGACGTCGTGCTACGGTCCCCGTCGCACGCAGGAGGAACCCGGCCATGAACCACACGGAGGCATTGCACTATCGCAGTCTCGCGGCGGTCGCCGCCGACCTTCGCTCCGGTGCGCTCTCTGCGGAGGAAGTGACGCGACAAACGCTCGACCGCATCTCGGCGCTGGAGCCGCGCCTTCACGCGTTCGCTCAAGTGCGCGCGGAGTCTGCACTGGCCGAGGCGCGCGCCGCCGACGCGTCCCGGGTCAGCCGGAAACCGCTCGGTCCGCTGCATGGCGTTCCCATCGCCGTCAAAGACCTGTGCGCGATGGCGGGCACGGCGACGCGCGCGGGCGGCTTCTTTCGCACGCGATTTGACGCGACGGACTCGGCGACCGTCGTCGCACGCCTGCAGAGCGCCGGGGCCATCATCATCGGCAAGACGCAGTTGACCGAAGGCGCCTGGGGCGCCCACCACCCCGACGTCACGCCACCGGTCAATCCCTGGGCGCCCGATCACTGGATGGGCACGTCCTCGAGCGGCTCGGGCGTCAGTGTTGCGGCGGGCCTCGCCTATGGCGCCATCGGCACGGACACGGCCGGTTCGATTCGCTTCCCGTCAGCCTGCAACCATCTGGTGGGATTGAAGCCGACGTGGGGCCGTGTCAGCCGTCATGGAGTGTTTCCTTTGTCCGATACGTTTGATCACGTCGGCCCCATGGCTCGCACCGTGACGGACGTCGCGCTGATGTTCGCGGCGATCGCCGGTCCCGACCCACTCGATCCCACCGCTTTGGATGAGCTTGCCGTCGACTGGGTTGGCGCCGCGCAGGCAGGAACACTCCGCGGCGTAAAAGTCGGCGTCGATCCAGTCTACTCGCTGGGTGGCCTGGATGAGCCGACGGCGACGGCACTGAAGGGCGCGATCGCCCTGCTGAAGACCGCGGGCGCCGTGATCGTGGACGTGCCCATGCCCAGCGTCGGCGAGTTCCTCGAGCGCGCGGTGGCGTCAGCTTTTGTCGAGGCCGCGATCTCCCACGCGCCGACCTATCCGTCCGAAAAATCCTCGTACAGCGCCGGCTACAGCGCGCTCTTGGACATCGGTCGTGCGACACCGGCGGCGGACTATGCCGCGATTGCCATCTGGCGGCGCGAGTTCCGTGGACGACTGTTGCGGATCTTCCGGGATGTCGACGTGCTCGTCGCGCCCGTGCTTCCGATGTCGCCGCCCACGATCGCCGAGATGGCTGCAGCGGTGAACGCCCCCCCGTTGGTCGTCGCACCGCTGCTGGCGTACACGATACCGTTCAACCTCGCAGGGATCCCTTCATTGACACTGCCCATGGGGCGAGCGCCGTCCGGCGCGCCGCTCGGCTTCCAGCTGATCGGTCCGGATCTCGCCGAGGCCACGCTCCTTTCGGCCGGGGCCGCCTATGAGGCCGCCGCCGGCTACGCCGCGCACCATCCCGCCATCTGAACGTACGGCATTGGCGCTCGGTTTGCGGAGCGTCCACGTGAGGCTGGCGCCGGACCGCTCATCCAGCCGATCCGCCCCAAGCTGCGGATTCCCGCGAATCTGGTACATGAAGAATAGCGCCGCCGGGATCAGCAGGAACATTAGTGTCCCGCTGACATAGTTCACGGCCGTGTTAGGCACGTAACTGTGCACGCCGAACTGGGCATTGAGTTGCTCGATGAAATACGATCGACGCGCCGGAACTGCACCAGCGCCATGAACGCGCCAAGCCCCGCGCCAAGCGTGAAAAACGTCGAAATCAGCCGCCTGGAATCGACCCAGGCGTCGGCCGACGAAATACGCCACTGCAAAGTAGCCCGAGATCACCGTCAGCAGGACCGAGACCCCGCTGATGGAGTTGTCGACCGCCAGCAGCTGCATGTGCCAAAGCTCTGCTTCTGTCATTGCCGATCTCCCCAGGTTGATTACCGTATTGCGCTGAGCGCCGACGACGCTGGCGCCAACTCCGCCAGCCGCCCCCTCACCGCCCCATGAGATACCGCTCGAACCACTCGACCTCCGGCGAAACGTACTGCAGGTGCTTCGGTCCGACATACGGATCGAAGTGCTGCCCCGGCACGACGATGAGCGACTTGGGTTCGCGCGCCCGCTCGAACGCCTTCTTCTGCACCGCGGTCGGCGTTACGACGTCATCGTCCGCGATGATCATCAACAGCGGCACGGGCGCGATGAGTTCGATGAACTCGGTCGGGTCGTAGTACATCCCCGTCTCGAGCGACTCGACGGTCACCCGGTTCTCCCAGCGCGGCGCGTTCCTCGCCGACGTCGTGAAAAACTCATACGCTCCCGGCGATGTCATCACGCCCGGCTGCCCGGGCGGCGCGACCACGGGCGCGTACAGGATCTTCCCGGTCTTCATGCGCTCCGTTCGCGCGGCGGCATGCGAGGCCGAGATCTGCGCAATCTGCTCGGACGGCAGCTTTGCGAAGTACGATTCCCAAGCGCCCACCGCCGGGACCTGCGCGACCACCGCCTTGATCCGCTTGTCGAAGGCGGCGAGCAGCATGACGTGCCCGCCGCTGTAGGAAGTGCCCCACGCCCCGACCCGGGACGCATTCACCTCGGGCTGCATCGACGCCCAAGTGATCGCGTTGCGGTAGTCCTTGATCTGCTCGTACCAGAAGATCTGCTGTCGCGGCTCACCCCCGCTCGCGCCGAGGAAGCGGTAGTCAAACACCAGCACCACGAAGCCGGCATCGGCAAACCTGCTCGCGAAGTTGCCGAGGTACTGCTCCTTTACGCCGCTGTAGCCATGCGCCATGACGATCACGGGCCGCATCTCGCCCGGCTTCAGGCCCGCGGGCACGTAGTACCACGCCGCACAGGTGAGTCCCTGGCTCGGGAAGGTGACGTCACGGCGCTCAAACCCGGCGGCCTGTACCAGCCCCACCCAGACCAGAAGCGCAAGGGCCCAGACACCTGTCTTTGTCGGTACTGCGGGCATGGGGTTCTCCGCCTACTTGCCCATCTCGCCCTGGTCCATGAGCAACGTCCGTTTCGCAAACTTCCAGCCTCCTTCCGTCTTGACGAACAGATCGCGGTAGATCCCCGTCGTCACCGTGTAGGGCTTCTCGCCCGCCACTTGCCACACCAGGTTCAGCATCGTGGTCCCCGCCACCCGTCCGTCCGCACGCTGCGTGAGCAGCGTGTTGGTCTGGTAGTGACGGGACTGAATCCCGTTTTCCCGCAGCATCGCGAAACGCTTCGCAACCACGGCACCGAGCTCATTCCTGTTCGCAGCCCTCACTGTCGGCTGCGTGGCATCAATCGGGAATATCTCGAGGACGCAGTCCTTCGTGAACAGCGCGAGATAGCCCTCGGTGTCCTTGTCGTCGTACGTGTACGAGGACGCGAAGATGAGATCCAGGATCGGCCGTTGATCCTCGGCAGACACGGCCAGCGGAGGGCCGGCGTGGCCCGCGAACGCGACAGACAGCAGCGCAAACGAAAACAACGATGCCAGCGTCCATTTCATAAACTCCCCCATATGTCTGATTGACGAAGTGGCTCTCAGACTGGATGGCCCGGCCGCCGCACCTCACACCGCCGTGAATCCCCCATCGATGGCGAGCTCCGCCCCGGTCACGAATGAGCTGTCATCCGACGCGAGATAACGTATGGCTTTCGCGACGTCGTCCACCTCGCCGAGCCGGCCGATCGGATGCATCGACAGCGCGTTCCTCTCCGTCTCCGCTGCGTCGCGCCCGTAACCGACCGCTGTCCAGTTCGGCAGCTGCGTGTACATCATGGGAGATCGGACGAGGCCGGGGTGGACCGAGTTCACGCGCACGCCGTTGCCCAGCAGGCCACACTCGTGGGCCACGGACTTGGTGAACAGGCGAATGCCGCCCTTGGTCATGCAGTAGGCGGCTTGGCCCATCAGCCCCACGAGGCCCGCCACCGACGAGACGTTGATGATCGATCCGCCCTTCGGCCGCGTGGTCGAGCCCTCCGTCATCGCATGGATCCCGTACTTGCTGCCGAGAAAGACACCGTCCAGATTGATTCGGCAGATCCAGTGCCATTCTTCCAGCGTGATATCCGCGAGGCGCCTGACAAGCTCCACGCCTGCGTTGTTCACCAGCACGTCGAGCCCGCCAAACTTGGCACAGACGTCGTCCATGACCTTCCGCCAGTCATCCTCCCGCGTCACGTCCAGGTGCCGGAAATGCGCTTCATGACCTGCAGCGCGGATGCGCTCGACGACCGCCTTGCAGGGCGTATCCGTGCGGCCGGTGACGATCACGACCGCACCCGCTTCCGCGAGCACTTCCGCCGTTCGCGCACCAATCCCCTGCCCGGCCCCGCTGACCAGAGCTACCTTGCCCTTGAGGTCACACATTTGAACTCTCCCTCCTGAAGCGAGCGTCCGCTCGGGCGACCCCGCGGTCGCCACTGACGCCATTCACGTCCCGATTGCTTTCACGAATGCCGACGCCCGGGCTATCACCGCGTCCTGAGGCGGCTGCAGTTCCTGACCACCGAAGGCCGCGATGAATGGCGACACGGAGTCCACGACATTGCTCCTGACGCCGCACAGTTCTTCGATTACTGCCAGCGCCATGAATGGCACCACGAGTTCCGAGTAGCCACCCTCGTGGCAGGCCGCCAGCTTGCCGCCACAGCAACGGCTCGCGCAGGCAAGCAGCAGGCGTGTCATTTCGCGATACGTCCCGCCGTGGCACATCATGCGGCCCATTGGATCGCCTCCATTGGCGTCGAGTCCCGAGGCCACGATGATCAGGTCGGGTCGGAAGCGCTCGACGGCGGGCACGACGACCCGCTCGATCGTCGCGACGTAGGCCCCGTGACCTGAACCGGGCGGCAGCGGCACGTTGATGTTGTAGCCGAGCCCGGCTCCCTCGCCGCGCTCATCCATGGTGCCGGAGCCGGGTGGGAAGTTGTTGTCCTGGTGGATAGAGATGGTCAGCGTATCGGGGTCCGCATAGAAGGCCTGCTGCGTGCCGTTGCCGTGATGAACGTCCCAGTCGACGATCGCGACACGCCCGACGCGATGCTCCGCGCGGGCCTTCATGACAGCGAGCGCAATGTTGCAGAAGATCGCGTTGCCCATGCCAAGGTCGCGTGTTGCGTGATGGCCGCAAGGCCGCACCAGCGCGTAGGCGTTGCCGACTTCACCGGCCAGCACGGCGTCGACGGCTCTCATGCACCCTCCGAGTGCTAGCAGTGCGATGTCGAAATCTCCCGGTCCGAGGTGCGCCATCACACCGCAATCGCCTCCGTTGGCATCGCTGAGGGCCTTGACCTTGTCGACATAGGCGACGGAGTGGAAGCGCAGCAGGTCCGCGCGTGACGCAGGCGTCGGCCGAAGGACCCGCAGGGAGTCGATCAGGCCGCTCGCATCCAGCAGATTCTTGATGCGGCGCCTCGAACTCGGTGTGTCCCAGTGCGGATACGGCTCGCAGCCTGGCAATGCGGGCAATACGCCGCCGGTGTCGAACCAGAAATAGCGCTCGTGCCAAACGAAGCCGGTACCCATACCATCCCCCATTCGCATCGGATGCGATCGATCAGCCTGTCACCCGTTGCAATCTGCGAACTCGACGACCTCTTCTAATCCGGCAGCCTCACGGCAGGACCCCCCTCCAGCCCCATCCTCTTCAACAGCGCCAGGAATCGGGCGTCCTTGCCGATGACGGGGTGATTGCGATTGAACAGCGGCATCATGGCGACTGCGTGCGGATGATGCTGTTCGACGGCGCGGGTGAACCAGCTGATCGCCTCATCGTAGGCGCCCAGCGCTTTGTAGCCCTCGCCGATGACGTAGGCTGAGACGTACTGGCCTTCCTCGTACCGCGCGAGTTGCCGATCCAGCAGCGCCCGAGCATCTCCGCGATTGCCGGTCGATTCGTCGATGCCGAACCGCAGCAACACTGCGTTCCAGTTGTCCGTTCCGTAAACATCGTGCAGCTGCAGAAGGTATTCGCGCGCGCGCTCGACATCTCCGGCCTTAAGATAGGCCCAGCCCGGAAACGCCAGTGCGCCGGGCGACTTGGATCCAAGCTTGCCCAGCGGAATGCTGGCCGCGACAGCCTCGTCGATTCGACCGGCTCCCACGTTGATCACCACTAGTGCGTACTTGAGCGTGACCCCAAGAGGATCCTTCAGCTCGGCTTCCCTGAGCGTGGCGATCGCCTCGTCGTAGCGACCCTTGGGCGCATCAAAGAACAGGGCCTTGTTCACGGCCCAGACCGACGGATCCGTGCCGATTGCCCGGGCTTGCTCGTAAGCCTTGGCGGCGGCAACCATGTCATGGTCCATCAGATTGTTCTCAATGCCCTGTGTCAGCAGCGCGGGCACGTTGTTCGGCGAATGAACCAGCGCGACGGCCGCCGCGCTGGAGGCCTTGACCATCAGCGGCGCCGGATCACCCGCCCAGAGCGCCATGTAGGCATACGTGTATGCAAGATCGCCCCACGCATCGCCAAAAGACGGATCGAGGGCGATGGCCTGCTTCAACTGCGCGATGCCGGCCCTGGCCGTGTCATAACTCAGCGAGGTGAGTGACTGGTGCGCCTTGAGCCTGAGGTTGTACGCCTCGAGGTTCGTCGTGCCCTGCTTGACGAGGTTCGCGTCTTTCTTAAGGCCGAGCTTCGGCAGCAGCGCGCCGACGATCTCCCGCGCGATCTCGTTCTGAATCTCGAAAATGTCCTTGACCTCGCGATCGTAGGATTGCGAGAAGAGATGGAACCCGCTCTCGACGTCGATCAGCTGCGCCGTCACCCTGAGCTTCTGCCCGGATCGCCGCACGCTGCCTTCCAGCACGTGTCGCACGTGCAGCGTGTCACCGATCTCCTTCATGCTCACGCCCTTGCCCGCGAAGCTGAACGACGAGGTGCGCGCCGCGACGTTGAGTCCCTCGATCGACGCAAGTGCGTTCAGCAGTTCCTCTGCGATCCCATCGCCAAGGTACTGCTGGTCGTGTTCCGCACTCATGTCGGCGAACGGCAGCACCGCGATCGACGGAGGACCCATGGCGATGTGTGTCGTCGCCTGCCTGCCCCGCTGCGACGCAGTCGTGATCGCCGCAGCCTGGGTGACTTCCGCCGCCGGCCTTCGCCACTGCTGCACGACGAGAACGGCGAGCAGCCCAAGAACGAGCAGCAGCAGCCCGGCGAGAAACGCATCGGCCCGGCCCGGCTTGGCGGGCGCGTCGGGGTTTATCGGTGGTGCGGGGTGTACGCTCCCATCCTTGAACTCGAATCCCCACGCCATGAGGCAGGCGATGGGAAAGCCGAAGATCACCAGCGCGGTGAACACCTTCACCACCCAGTGCGGGGCTTCGAAGTTGTGCAGCAGGTGGCTGCCGGCTTCGAGCACGACCACGCCGCTGGCGAGATAGACAGTCGCCACCTTGAGCACGCCGCGATGCCGCAGCTCGGCCAGGATCCCCCTGAGCCTCATGTTCCTTGTGCCCTCTTCTGGGCTGATTCTGCTCCCGATTTACATGCACGTGAAATGGGCGCAATTCAATGCGAACCGTTCTCGTCAACACATTGACCGGACCCTGGGGACGATCTTGCCGTCAGCCCCCGACGATCAGAACGATCGATGCTCCACGTCCGGCGCTCCGAAGAAATTCCGCGTGAATTTGAGCGCGTGCTCGACTTCGAATCCCTTGCAGGTGAACAGCACCGTGGCGAAGAACCGTTTCTGGGTCCAGACGTACAGCGAGATTCCGGAATCGATCAGGGGGATGAAGGCGTCAAAGCCCGCGTTCTCTTCCTTGCCCACGCCACCCGGCGCATGCACGATGGGATTTCCATACGTTCGCAGTCCGAGATGGGCTGCAACGCCAATCAGATAGTCCGCAACGGCGGCGCTGTCCACGTTGATCGAGTAGTGGCCCTCAATCAGCAGTCGTTGCCGAAGGATGTCCGGAGCGAGATCTCGCACTATTACCAATCTCCCGGTCCGGCTCAGCCGCAAGTCAGCCGAACGCAATCAGTCGCCCATCAATTGATCGTGACGCTCTGCTCCGGCACCGGCTGCGGCCCTGCATCGAGCAACCCGTCGAGCAACGCCTGCCCGTTGGCGCGCACCAGGCGCAGGAAGGACAGCGTGTTGTTGGCCGCACCTCCAAGCCCGAATTGCACCCCGATCAGCCGCGTGCGCACCAGCGAGAAGTCGCCGCCGTGATACACCAGGACGCAGTCACGCATCTCGCAGTCCACGAACTGGTTGTAGTCGAGCGTCACCTCGCCGCCGTTGAACACCTGCCCGACGAACTTCATGAGCGATCCTCCGCCACCTGCCGCCTCTCTCCTGCTGGAGCGCGCGCGGGACCGCGCGCTCCGCCACCTCAACTGCGGTGATGCGATACGCGAGGCGCCCTCATTGCTTCTCCACGACGACACGCCCGTCAGCGTTAACGTACACGCGGTAGCGGTTGCCGTCCTGACATGCAGCAATATAATCGTTCTCGCCCTGTTGGCTGACACTGACGACCTGTCCGCACGGCAGTCCTTGCAGGGCTATCACCGCTGTCAGGTCTTTCGCCACTGGAACTTCGCCGGGAGCGGGATCGGCGGCAAGCGACGTCGCGGCATACAGCGTCGTCGTCAGAACCACCAAAAGCTGGCGCATGACACTTCTTTTCACGGCGTTACTCCCGCCATCAGATTGGATTCGGTGAACTTTCTCGGATCCGAAAGGATGCCCCAGATCGCTTCACGCGACGCGACGATGTCGCGGGCCAGCGTTGGATCGCTGTCCTGCAATAGAGCAAGCACCTTGAGGAGCAACAGGCTGTACGACTGCCGCAGCTCGGCGAGTCTCGTCGCAACGGGCTGCTTGTGGTACGCGCGGAACTGGTTCAGCAGGTCATCGACCTGATTCTTGAGCGAAAGCTTGGTGAACACGCCGATGGCCTTGGTCTCGCGGAGTCGAGCCTCGAGAGACTTCAGATCGAGAGGCGGTGCGGCTGGTTTGGCCGCAACAGGCGCTGGGGCTGCCTTCGATGGCGGCCTGGTGGCCACGGGCGGCGCCGCAGCGACGGGTAACGGCCTGGCTGGCGCAGCCCGAGGAGCCGGCTTGTCAACTGGCGCCGCCGGCCGCACCGGCTTGACCGGACCCGGTGAGACGGGCGTCGCGACAGGCTCAGGAGGCCCGACAGCAACAGACGCGGGCTCGGGTACTGGAACCACGGCCGGCTCAGGAACCGCAGCCGGCTCAGGAACCGCGGTCGGCGCAGTCACCAGTGCCGGAGGGGGTGGTTCCGGCGTCTGCACGTGTCTTTCGCAAGTACACGCGACGACCAGGAGCCAGGGCAAAGTGCTGACGACAAGCGCTACCCGCTTCGCTACCAAACGATCGTTCACAGGCGCTCCGGCTGATCCTAGATCCGACCAGACCAACTTGAGACCCGGCCCGAGACCGAAAGTTTCGGCCGAAGCGGGCACTCGCGTCGCCGGCAAGCGGACGGCCAGTTCTCTTGCGCGTGACCTGATTCGTTCGAGCCTGCCATCAGTGCATCGTCCCCCACGTCTCGCTCGATGTCACCGACGCGCTTGCCGGGAGTGGTTCGACAAACGAGTGTGGGTGCCCTGGACGTTCCAGCGGGAACGTGCAGGACGAAAGAGCCCTCACCCGCCGTACCGGCGACCTCTCCCGAGAACGGGAGAGGTGTAAGAGCCCCTCGCCCGCGTGCGGGAGAGGGCGCGAGCGTCGGCACCGCAGCGGCGATGCGAGGGGTGAGGGGTTTTCGGAACCCTCACCCGCCGTACCGGCGACCTCTCCCGCAAGCGGGAGAGGTCAAGAGCATCACCCGTTGCCTTGTCGCAGCGTCGACATCGGCGGCTGCGTCACGACCGACCGCGCAGCAAGCACGCCGGCCGTACCGACCAGCATCGCGCCGCCGACGATGCCGAAGATCCACACCCACGGATCGGGGGTGTACTTGAGGCTGAATACTTCAGTCGCCAGGAAATAGCCCGCGACCGTGGCGCCGGCCGCGGCAAGCAACCCGGCAAGCACGCCGAGCACCACGAACTCCGCCGCAACGCCCTGGAACACCACCTTGCGACTCGCACCGAGCGTACGAAGCATCGCACTTTCGTAGCGGCGCTCGTCCTTCGTGGACTGCACGGCCGCGAGCAGCACCATCAGGCCCGCCAGCAGCGTGAACACGAACACGTACTGCACCGCCAGCGTCGCCTTGTCCATCACGTCTCGCACCTGCCCGAGCAGGGTGTCGAGATCGATGACGGTCACTTCAGGAAAGCGCTTCACCAGGTCGACGAGCGCGGGTCGCTGCGAGGGCTCGACGTGCACACTGGTGATGAGCGTCCCGGCGACGTCGTCCAGCACGCCCGGCGAGAACACCACGAAGAAATTCGGCTGGAACGAGTCCCAGCGCACCTCACGCAGGCTCGTCACCCTGGCGCTGATCAGTTCGCCGGCGACGTCGTAGGTCAGCGTGTCGCCGAGACCGATGCCGAGCCGCTCCGCGTAGTCCTGTTCCACAGACACGCGTGCGCCTCCACCGTCGCCCTGCTTCCACCACTGGCCGGCCGTGATCTTGTTGTCTTCACGAAGCACGCCCGTCCAGGTGAGATTGGCCTCGCGCTCGACGAAGCCCTTCGCGCGATCCGACTTGAAAGTGATCTTGCCGACCTCGGTGCCATTGATCGACGCCAGCCGCGCCCGGACCATCGGCACGAGTTCGGTGGGCGGCAGGCCGCGATCGGAGAAGAATGCCCGCACGGCGTCGCCCTCGTCGGGGCGGATGTTGATCATGAAGTAGTTCGGCGCGCCCTCGGGCAGGCTCGCCTTCCAGTCACGCAGCAGGTCGTTGCGCACCAGCGCGAGGAGCAGCAGCACCATGAACCCCAGGCCGAATGCGACGATCTGCACGACGCTGTCGCCGCCGCGCCGCGAGATGTTCGCGAGGCCGTAGCGCCAGGCCACGCCGACCCCGCCGCGCAGGGGTGCCAGTGCCTTCACGAGCAGCCAGCCGGCGACGGCCAGCATCGCGAACGTGGCGGCCATGCCGCCGGCGACGTAGCTGACGAGGCGCGTATCGCGCACGATCCAGTACAGCAGCGCCAGCACGGCGGCCACCGCGATGCCGTACACGAAGGCATGGCGCAGAGGGGGCGGCTCGAGGTTGCGGCGCAGGACGCGCGCGGGAGGGACCCGCTTCAGGCTCAGCAGTGGCGGCAGCGCGAACCCGACGAGCACGATGATGGCCGTGACGAGCCCGAGCCAATACGTCTGCAGTGAGGGCGGCGGCAGGTCGTCACGGATCAGATCCCGAAGCAACCATGCGAGGCCCCATTGCGCGACGTAGCCGAGCGCGGTGCCGACGATGCTCGCGATGGCCGCTATCACGATCAGTTGCAGCGTCGTCTGGCGCATCACGAATCCCTGCGTGGCGCCCATGCATTTCATGAGCGCGACGTTGTCGAGATGGCGGCGCGCGTAGCGCCGCGCCGCCATCGCCACGGCGATAGAGGACAGCAGAACACTCACGAGGCTGGCCAGCGACAGGAACCGGCCCGCACGATCGCTGGACGCGCGGATCTGCGGGCTGGCATCGGCAACGCTCTGCAGGCGCTCGCCCGGCTTCTTCTCCGACTCGAGCGACTCTCGAAACGCCGTGACGTCCGCCGGGTCTCCCGCGATCAGCAGGGAGCGGCTGACGCGGCTGCCGGGCTGGATGAGCTGGGTCTTCGGGATGTCCTCCAGGTTGATCATCAGCGTGGCGGAGAGATCCGCGAAGCCGCTGCCCTGGTCCGGCCGGTAGTCGAGCACCCGCGTCACGACGACGGTGGCGGCGCCCACCTGCAGCGGCGTACCCACGTCCGCTCCAATTTTCGCCAGGAGCCGCGAGTCCGCCCAGGCCTGTCCCGGCCCGGGAATCTCGCGCGTCTCGACGGCCGGCCCGAAGGGTCGCCCGGCCACCTTCAGTTTGCCTCGCAACGGGTAGCCTTCGCCCACCGCGCGCAATGCGACCAGTGACGACTGCTCGCCGTAGAACACCACGCTCGGCATCGACATGACGCGCGCGACCTGCAGGCCGCGTTCCCTTGCCTCGGCATCGTAGGTTTCGCTGATCGCGCGCGACGATTCGAGGCGCAGGTCGGCCGCCAGTACCTCGCCCGCCTGCTGTTCGACGGCGCGGCCGATGCGGCTGGTGAAGAACGCCACGGCGGTCAGCGAACCGACGGCGACCAGCAGCGCGAGCACCAGCACGGCGAGCTCGCCGGACTTCAGGTCGCGGAAAAGGTTGCGGAGTGCGAAGCGCAGGAAAGCCATGCTCACTCCGCGACGAGGCGTCCGGCGTCGAGGCGGATGATGCGTCCGCAACGGGCCGCGAGCGAAAGGTCGTGCGTCACCAGCACGAGCGTGGTCTGCGACTCGGTGTTGAGGCCGAACAGCAGGTCCATGATGCGCTCGCCCGTCGCGGTGTCGAGGTTGCCCGTGGGCTCATCGGCGAACAGCACGTCCGGCTTCGTGACGAAGGCACGTGCGATGGCGACGCGCTGCTGCTCACCGCCCGAGAGCTGTCTCGGGTAGTGACCCACGCGGCTGGCCAGGCCGACGCGACCGAGCACTTCGGTCGCGGCCGAGCGCGCGTCGCCGCGGCCGCGCAGTTCGAGCGGCAGCATGACGTTCTCGAGCGCCGTGAGGGACGGCACGAGGTGGAATGACTGGAAGACGAAGCCGACATGGGAACCGCGCACCGCCGCCCGGCCGTCCTCGTCGAGCGCCGTGAGTTCGTTCCCGGCGAGCCGCACCTGTCCGGTCGTGGGTGTATCGAGGCCCGCCAGCAATGCCAGCAGGGTCGATTTGCCTGCGCCGGACGCGCCGACCACGGCCACGGTCTCGCCCCGCCCGATAGCGAACGTGATCCCGTCCAGGATGGTCAGCGTTCCCTCGGGGCTGCTAACCTGCTTGCCGACTCCTTCGACGGCCAGCACTGTGTCCATTCGATCCCTCTGCATCGCTTTCGTCTCGTGCCTGTGTCTGGTGCCGTTCGGTGCCGGCCATGCCGCGCCCGCCACCCCGCGCACGATCGTCGTGCTGGGCGACAGCCTGAGCGCGAGCTACGGGGTCCCGGTCGAGCAGGGTTGGGTGGCCCTGCTGCAGGGCCGGCTGAAAAAGGAAGGGTACGAGTACCGGGTGGTCAACGCCAGCGCCAGCGGCGAGACCACCGGCGGCGCGCTGGCGCGCCTGCCGCGTACGCTCGAGAAGCAGCGGCCCGACATCGTTATCGTCGAACTGGGTGGCAATGACGGCCTGCGCGGCTTGCCGATCGCGGACGTGCGCAAGAACTTCGATTCCATCCTCCGCCTTTCGCAGCAGGCGGGGGCCAGGATTCTGCTGGTCGGCATGCGCATCCCTCCCAACTACGGGCCGGCGTACACCCAGGCCTTCCACGGCCTCTACGGGGAGCTGGCGGCGCGGCACAAGGTCCCCCTCGTGCCGTTCTTCCTCGACGGAATCGCGCTGGAAGATTCGCTGATGCAGGAAGACGGCCTGCACCCCAATGCCCGGGCCCAGCCGCGGCTGCTCGACGAGGTGTGGCCGATGCTGAAGCCGCTGCTCAAAAAGCCTGCTATATAGTTTTCCACAAGCAATCGCGGCCCCCCGATTCGACCGCGACACCGACAACCAGGAATTCGCCGTGGACAAGATCTGGCTCAAGTCTTACCCGCCGGGCGTGCCGGCAGAAATCAATCCGTCCGAGTACCGCTCGCTGCTCGAGATCATGGAGCGCAGCCTCGCGAAGTTCCGCGACCTGCCCGCCTACACGAGCATGGACCGGACGCTGACGTTCGGCGACCTCGACGTGCTGAGCCGGCAGTTCGCGGCCTACCTGCAGAAGGTCGCCGGCCTCAAGAAGGGCGACCGCCTCGCGGTGATGCTGCCGAACGTCCTGCAGTACCCGGTGGCCATCCTCGCCGCGTTCCGCGCCGGGCTCACCGTCGTCAACGTCAACCCGATGTACACGCCACGCGAGCTGGAGCACCAGCTGAACGATTCCGGCGCGCGCGCGATCCTGATCCTCGAGAACTTCGCGCACACGCTGACCGAAGTGCACCACGATGTGGACGTCGAGACCGTGATCGTCACGGGCGCCGGCGACCTGCTCGGCTTCCCGAAGTCCGTGATCGCGAATTTCGTGCTGCGCCACGTCCGCAAGCAGGTGCCGGAGTGGAGCCTGCCGGGCGCCGTCACGTTCGGCGACGCGTTGAGCAAGGGCAAGTACGAGAACCTCGTGCCGGTCGAGCTCGGCCAGGAGGACATCGCGTTCCTGCAGTACACGGGCGGTACGACGGGCGTGTCGAAAGGCGCGGTGCTGACGCATCGCAACCTCGTCGCGAACGTGCTGCAGTCCGAGGCGTGGATCGTGCCGATGCTCGGGGCGATCGAGGGGCAAGTGGTGGTGACGGCGCTGCCGCTGTACCACATCTTCTCGCTCACGGCGAACTGCCTCACGATGCTGAAGCTCGGCGGCCACAACCTGCTGATTGCGAACCCGCGCGATTTCAAGGGCTTCGTCGGCGAATTGTCGAAGCATCGCTTCACGTTCATGGCGGGCGTGAACACGCTCTTCAACGCGCTGCTGCACACGCCGGGATTCGACAAGGTGGACTTCAGCGCCCTGCGCGTGAGCCTCGGCGGCGGCATGGCGGTGCAGCGCGCCGTGGCCGAGCGCTGGAAGGAAGTGACGGGCAACGTGCTCACGCAGGCGTGGGGCCTCACCGAAACCTCGCCCGCGGCGTGCATCAACCTGCCAGGTGCGGATTTCAACGGTTCGATCGGACTGCCGATTCCCTCGACGATCATCTCGATCCGCGACGATGCCGGCAACGAAGTGCCGCTCGGGCAGTCCGGAGAGATCTGCGTAGAGGGGCCTCAAGTGATGCGAGGCTACTGGAACCGCCCGGACGAGACCGAGAAAGTGATGCTGCCCGGGCACGTGCTGCGCACCGGCGACATCGGCTACATCGATCCGCAGGGCTACGTGTACATCGAGGACCGCAAGAAGGACATGATCCTCGTGTCGGGGTTCAACGTGTACCCGAACGAGGTGGAAGGCGTGGCCGTCACGCACCCGGGCGTGCTCGAGGTGGCGGCGGTGGCACAACCGGACGAGCGCGCGGGCGAAGTCGTTGCGCTGTTCGTGGTGAAGAAGGATCCGGCGCTGACGGAGGAGGACCTGATCGACTTCTGCCGCAAGTCGCTCACCGGCTACAAGGTGCCGAAGCGCGTGTACTTCAGGGACGAGCTGCCCAAGACCAACGTCGGGAAGATCCTGCGCCGCGAGCTGAAGGACCAACTGAAAAAATAGGGGACATTCTCGGTTTTTTGGAGAATTCGGGGACATCCTCGTTTTCTTCACGAGCTTTCCCAACTCGACAGCGGCAGTGTGGCCGCCGGCTTCCTCGGACGTCCCGGACGGCGGATGGATCCCATCAGTCCCAGGCCCGGCGCAGCGTGCCGGACCCATGCGTCACTACCGAAGGGACGCTGGCGGTTGACACTGATGCGAATGGCGTCGAGTTCGGCGGCTGTCTGTGCAGCATTTACGTAGTCGGCCCAGTTTGACGGTCGCGCCACCGGCGGCTCGGCCAGCAATTTGTCGCAAGTGCCGCCGAAGCGCCAGGCCAGGCTCCCCCACTCCCAATCCTGTGCGCGCTCCACGAGGCCTGCCCTCAGCGCATTGCGCTCGACATAACGCATGACCGTCAGGAGATGCGCGTCCTGTTCGATCGGGAACGCCTTGAACCTGCCCTGCCAGACGCGGCCGATCGACCCCTTGTGCATGTGAAATCGGTGCGCATGGGTGGTCAACAACCAATGCATCCAGCGGCTGATGTCGTCGCGTTTTGCGGTCCGGACGACGAGATGGAAGTGGTTCGGCATCAGGCAGACCGCGAAGAGATCCAGCGAAATTCGCTGCTTTGCAGCGGTCAGCAGATCGACGAACCCGGCGTAGTCGGCCGTCGCAGGAAAAACAGTCGATCGATTGTTGCCACGATTGAGGACGTGGTAGCACCCGCCCGCCACGATGGCACGCGCACTTCTTGGCATGTCGGGATGATGGGGGTCCCGACCGCGAGACGGCGAGCGCCGAATCGGGTGCGAAGACACGGATTCTCAGGAAGCGGGTGACTTCCTCAGCTTGCAGATCACCCCAAACTGGACGGGGCGGAAACTGAGAATGTCCCCTAATTATCGGAAAACCGAGAATGTCCCCTATTTCTTTTTCTTCATGCCGAGCGACTTGCCGGCAACGTAGTGCGCGGCAACGTCGTCACCGGCGCTGGCGGCGCGCTGGATGCCTTCGATGATCATCTTCTCCGCGCGATCGGGGCCGACCCAGTTCACGATCGTCACCCACTTGCCCTTCTCCAGATCCTTGTAGTGCTGGAAGAAGTGCGCGATCTGGTTGGTCAGCGTCGAAGGCAGGTCCTTGTAGGACTTCACGCCCTCGTAGAACGGGTGCAGCTTGTCCACCGGCACCGCGATGACCTTCTCGTCGTCACCCGCCTCGTCCTTCATCAGCAGCGCGCCGACCGGCCGCACGCGCACGATGGCACCCGCGACGACCGGACTGGGCACCACGACGATCACGTCCACCGGATCGCCGTCGCCCGACAGCGTGTGCGGGATGAACCCGTAGTTGCCCGGGTAGAACATCGCCGTGTTGAGGAACCGGTCCACGCGCAGCGCACCCGATTCCTTGTCGAGCTCGTACTTGACCGGCACGCCGCCCTGCGGAATCTCGATGAGGACGTTCACGTCGCGCGGCGGATCCTCGCCGATGCCGATCTTGCTGATGTCCATGACGGATGCCTCGGGCTAGACGTGGTACTGCGGTGAAAGCTCGTGCACGGCCTCGACCATCGCGAGCGCGTGCTCGGGCGGCACCTCGGGGTGGATGCCGTGGCCGAGGTTGAACACGTGCCCATGTCCCTTGCCGTAGCTCGCGAGGACGCGGCCGACCTGATCGCGAATCTGCGCGGGCGGCGCGTAGAGCACGCTCGGGTCCAGATTCCCCTGCAGGGCCACCTTGTCCTGCACGGCGCGGCGCGCGTCCACGAGATCCGTCGTCCAGTCGACACCGAGCGCATCGCAACCCGTCGCTGCCATGTCTGCGAGCCACTGTCCGCCGCCCTTGGTGAACAGGATTACCGGCACCTTGCGGGCCTCGGCCTCGCGCGTCAGGCCGTCGACGATCTGCTGCATGTAGCGCAGCGAGAACTCGCGATAATCCGACGGCGTGAGCGAGCCGCCCCAGGTGTCGAACACCATCAGGGCCTGCGCGCCGGCGGCGACCTGCGCGTTCAGATACAGCGTAGTGGCGCGAGCGATCTTGTCGAGCAGGCGATGCAGCTCGCGCGGCGCGCCGTACAGCATGCCCTTGATGTGCTCGAAGTTCCGGCTGCTTCCCCCTTCGACGATGTAGGTGCCCACGGTCCAGGGGCTGCCGGCGAAGCCGATCAGCGGCACGCGGCCCTTGAGCTCGCGACGGATCGTGCGCACGGCATCCATCACATAGCGCAGCTCCGTCTCGGGGTCGGGAATCGGCAGGTGGTCGATCTCCGCGGCCGTCCGCACGGGGCGCGCGATCTTCGGTCCTTCGCCCGCCTCGAACTCGAGGCCCAGGTTCATCGCGTGCGGCACGGTCAGGATGTCGGAGAACAGGATTGCCGCGTCGAGCCGGTAGCGATCGAGCGGCTGCAGCGTGACTTCGCAGGCGAGTTCCGGATTCATGCAGAGCTTCAGGAAGCTGCCGGCTTTCGCGCGCGTGGCGCGATACTCGGGCAGGTAGCGGCCAGCCTGGCGCATCATCCACAGCGGAGTGCGCGGCGTCGGCTGACGCAGCAGCGCGCGGAGGAACAAGTCGTTCTGCAGCGGTGCGCTCATCAACGGGCTCCCGTGCCGAACACGCCGGCAATCGTCCGTTGAATCGCGGCGGCGGCCTCGCGCGGATCTTTCGCGTCCCGGATCGGGCGCCCGACGACGATGTAATCCGCGCCGTTGGCGAAAGCCTGCGCGACATCGACGGTGCGTTTCTGGTCGTCGACCGGCTTGTTCTCGACCGGGCGGATGCCCGGGCAGACGACCAGCAGGCGTTGATCGATGAACTCGCGCAGCTTCGGCGCCTCGAGGCCCGAGGACACGACCCCGTCGCAACCCGCTTCGAGCGCCCGGCGTGCGCGGGACAACACCAGCTTCTCGACGTCGCACGCGAATCCGAGGTCGTCGAGGTCGCCGCGATCGAGGCTCGTGAGCACCGTGACGGCGAGTACCTTCACGTCGCCCTTGGCCGCGGCCGCCGCTTCCATGATCGCCTGGTTGCCGTGGACGGTCGTGATCGTCACGCCGCGATTGCGCAGCTGCTTCACCGCCGCCGCAACCGTGGCCGGCACGTCGAAGAACTTCAGGTCGACGAACACTCTCTTGTCGCGCGCGACCATCCATTCGAGCAGTTCGAAGTAGCCGCCGGACATGAACAGCTCGAGCCCGAGCTTGTAGAAATGCACCGAATCGCCGAGCTGATCCGCCAGTCGGCGGGCCTCGGCGGGATCCGCGACGTCCATCGCGAAGATCAGCCGCTCATGGACAGGGATGTTTTTGGGGGTCAAGGCAGCCTCCGACGACCAGCCCGGAATGCTACCAGACCGGCCTGCGCGGAGCCTCGCGGGAACCCCTCATCCGTCCTCCAGGACGGCCTGCCTAGGTGCGTTCCGCCGGATTGAACAGGCGGCGGTGTTCGAGGATCGCGAAGCGGTCCGTCATGCCGGCGATGTAGTCCGCGACCGCGCGGGCCCGTCCGGCACGGCCGCCCTCGGCCTCCATCCGTCGCGCCGCCGCCTGGTGCTCGGTCGGCATGAGGTCCACGTCCTCGAGCATGGTCTCGAACAGGTCGCGAATCACCTTGCGCGCCTTGTTCGTCATGCGCAGCACGCGGTAGTGACGATACAGGTTGTCGCGCAGGTAGCGCTTCAGTTCGAGATGCTCGGTCCGCACCTCGTCACTGAAACGCAGCAGCGGCTCTGGGAGCGCGCGCACGGCTTCGACGTCGGCCGGCGCCGCCGCAACCACAGCGGCGCGCGAGGCATCGATGAGGTCGTTCACCAGGAAGTCGATCATGCGGCGCACCACCTCGTGAACCTGCCGCCGCCCGCCCAGGTCCGGGTACTTGCCGGTCACGGTGTCGTACTGCCGGCGGAAGATCGCCAGCTCGCGCAGGTCCTCGATCGTGATCAGGCCCGCGCGCAGGCCGTCGTCGACGTCGTGGTTGTTGTAGGCGATCTCGTCGGCGAGGTTCGAGAGCTGCGCCTCGAGGCTCGGCTGCTGGCGCTTGAGGAAGCGCACGCCTAGCTCGCCGAGCCGGCGCGCGTTGGCCGCCGAACAGTGCTTGAGGATGCCTTCGCGCACCTCGAACGTCAGGTTCAGCCCGGTGAACTCCGCATAGCGCTCCTCGAGCTCGTCGACGACACGCAGCGACTGCAGGTTGTGCTCGAAGCCGCCGAACTCGCGCATGCACTCGTTGAGCGCGTCCTGGCCGGCGTGGCCGAACGGAGTGTGGCCGAGGTCGTGCGCGAGACAGACCGCCTCGGCAAGCGGCTCGTTCAGGCGCATGGCCCGGGCGACGCTGCGCGCGATCTGCGCCACCTCGAGCGAGTGCGTGAGGCGGGTGCGGTAGAGGTCGCCTTCGTGGTTGACGAAGACCTGCGTCTTGTAGACGAGGCGCCGGAACGCCGTGGAGTGCACGATGCGATCGCGATCGCGCTGGTACTCCGTCCGGTGCCGCGGCGGCGGCTCGTCGAAACGACGGCCGCGCGAATCCGCGTCCTGCTGCGCATAGGGCGCAAGTGACGGATCGCGCTCGGTGCTGCTCATGCGGCCCGTGCCTCGAAGTGCGCGCCGAGCGTTTCCTCGAGCGCGGCGGGCGGGAAATCGCCGCTGACGACGCCTTCGCCCAATCGGCGCAGGAGCACCAGGCGAATGCGGCCGGCCAGCACCTTCTTGTCCATGCCCATCAGCTCGAGCGCGCGGCGCGCCCCGATGGCGGGGGCGCCCGTCGGCAGGCCGATGCGTTCGAGCAGGGTCCGCACGCGCTCGACGTCCGCAGTCGCGATCCAGCCGAGACGGCTGGAGAGGTCGGCTGCGAGCAGCATGCCCACGCCGACGGCCTCGCCGTGCAGCCACTCGCCGTACCCCATCGCGTTCTCGATCGCGTGGCCGAACGTGTGGCCGAGGTTGAGCAATGCGCGCTGGCCCTGCTCCCGCTCGTCGGAGGCCACGATGCGGGCCTTGATCTCGCAGGAACGGCGCACGGCGTGCGTGAGTGCGTCGAGGTCGAGGGCGAGCAGCGGCGCGACGTTCGATTCGAGCCACGCAAGAAAATCCGCGTCGTCGATCAGGCCGTACTTGACGACTTCGGCAAGCCCGGCGCGCAGCTCGCGCGCGGGCAGCGTCGCGAGCGTGGCGAGATCGGAAATCACCGCGCGCGGCTGGTGGAAAGCGCCGATGAGGTTCTTGCCGCCCGGGTGATTGACGCCCGTCTTGCCGCCGACGGACGAATCCACCTGCGCGAGCAACGTCGTCGGCACCTGCACGAAGTCGATGCCGCGCTGGTAGCACGCGGCGGCGAAACCGGCCACGTCGCCGACCACGCCGCCGCCGAGCGCGACGATGCAGGCATCGCGGTTGAGTCGCTGCGCCACCATCGCGTCGAGCACCCACGAGAGCGTGTCCAGGGTCTTGAACTGCTCGCCGTCCTCGAGGGCGACGGACCCGGATCGCTTGCCTTCGAGGCCGCGAAGGAGTGCGTCGAGGTAGAGCGGGCCGACCGTCCGGTTAGTCACGACGAGAACGTCATGCGCGGCCACGACCTGCCCGACGACGGCGGGCCGGTCCAACAGGCCGGAGCCGATCAGGATCGGATAGCTGCGCTCACCGAGGTCGATCTGAACCGTCTGCATCTGGCGTCAGGCTCCGGGCTGCGCGCCGAACGCACGAAGAATCTGGTCCACGACTGTCTTCACCTTGCGCCCGTCCGTGTCCACCGTGATTGCCGCGACCTCGTCATAGAGCGGCGCCCGGACGGCCATCAGGCGCTCGAGGGTACCGCGCGGATCGGCGTTGTTGAGCAGCGGGCGGTCCGCGCTGTGACGGGTGCGCGCCATCTGCTGGTCCACCGTGGTTCGAAGATACACGACCCAGCCACGGCTGCGCAGGCGCTCGCGGCTGCCCGCGTCGAGGATCGCGCCCCCGCCGGTCGCCAGCACCAGGCCGGTCCGGTCCGTGAGGTCGGCGACGATCTCCGCTTCGCGCTGCCGGAAGCCCGCCTCGCCTTCCTTCTCGAAGATGTACGGGATGTCGACGCCGGTACGGCGCTCGATCTCGTCGTCGCTGTCGACGAACTCGAGGCCGAGTTCGCGCGCCAGGCGCCGCCCGACGGCGCTCTTGCCCGAACCCATGGGCCCCACGAGGAAGATGTTCCCGGTCAAAGTGCCACCCGCAAAAGAAAAGCGGCCGCAGGGTCGCTGCGGCCGCTCATTCTGTCAAAGGGATGGCTGGGCGTCAGTAAATGTCGGCGCCTTCGCGCAGGATCTTCGGGGTGACGAAGATCAGCAGCTCGTCCTTGTTGTCCGTCCGCGACTTGCTCTTGAACAGGAAGCCAAGGCCCGGGATGTCGCCGAGGAACGGCACCTTGTTCACCGACTCGCGCTTCTCGGTTTCCATGATGCCGCCGAGGACGACCGTCTGGCCGTCGTTGACGAGCACCTGGGTGGTGATCTCGCGCGTGTCGATGCTGGGCACCTCGCCGCCGGTGGCGCTCTGCACGAGCTCGCCGACGTTGTCCTTGCTGACCGTGAGGTCGAGGATGACGCGGTCGTCCGGCGTGATCTGCGGCGTCACCTTGAGCGACAGCACGGCCTTCTTGAACTGGGTCGTGGTGGCGCCGCTCGACGCGGCCTCCTGGTACGGGATCTCGACGCCCTGCTCGATGCTCGCTTCCTTGCCGTTCGCCGTGATGACGCGCGGCGCGGAGACGATTTCGCCCCGGCCTTCGCGCTGGGCGGCAGTGATTTCGAGGTCCACGATGTAATCGGAATCGAGCAGCGTGAGCGCGAGGCGGCCCGCCGGGTTCGCGACCGGCAGGTTGACCATGTAACGCTCGTTGGCCGGCGGTGTCTGTACCGTGGTGTTGCCCTGCGTGCCGCCCGTGCCGCCCGTGCCGATCGTCGGACCCGAGTCGCCGCTGACGGAATCGAGGCCGCTGTTGCCGAGGTAGGCGAGGCCGTTGCTGCTGCCGTAGTTGGAGACGACGGCACCGCCGAAGCGCACGCCCAGCTCGCGGCTGAAGTCGTCGTTGACGATCACGATGCGCGCCTCGATCAGGACCTGGCGCACCGGGATGTCGAGGTTCTGCACGAGGCGGCGAATGTCCGCGAGCCGCTCGGCGGTGTCCTGCAGCAGCAGCGTGTTCGTGCGATCGTCGATCGCGACGCTGCCCCGGTCGGACAGGAGCGAGCTCCGGCCCTGCGACTTGATCAGCGCCGCCAGGTCCGAAGCCTTGGCGTAGTTGACCTGGAGGTACTCCGTGCGCACGGGCGACAGTTCGGTCAACGACTTGCGCGACTCGAGCTGGGCCTTTTCGCGCGCCGCGAGTTCCTCCGCGGGCGCGACGTAAATGACGTTGCCTTCGCGGCGCTGGTCGAGGCCCTTGGTGCGCAGGACGATGTCGAGCGCCTGGTCCCAGGGCACGTTCTGCAGGCGCAGCGTCACGTTGCCCGACACGGAGTCGCTGACCACGATGTTCTGGCCGCTCGTCTCGGCGAGCAGCTGCAGGACGGCGCGCGTCTCGATGTCCTGGAAGTTGAGCGTGAGGCGCTCGCCCTTGTATTCCTTCTTGCTCGGATCGACGACGGCCTGCTTCGCCCGCGGGCGCAGCTCGAGGACGTAATCGCGATCGGTCTGGTATGCCTGCGTCTCGTAGTCGCCCGTCGCGCCCACCACCAGGCGGGTGCCGCCCGCAAAGGCGCTGACGTCGAACGAGCTGACCGGCGTGGCGAAGTCCACCACGTCGTAGCGGCGAGCGAGATCGCCGGCGAGCGAGGTGCGCGGGAAGTCGACCACGATGCGGCCGCCCTCCTGCTTGAGGCTGGCCTGGACCTTCGCGTCGCTGGTATGCACGAGAATTCGGCCGGCGCCGTCGGTGCCACGGCGGAAATCGACCTTGTCGATCGCCCAGCCTCCCGCGTAGGCCGCGCCGGTCGTCGAAGCATTCGCTGTCGCTGCCGTCGCCGCCTGGCCGCGGCCGAGGGTCACGTAGACGACGTTGCCCGACGCCCGCGTGGTGTAGGGCTGCATCGAGTCGAGGTTGAACACCACGCGCGTGCGGCCCGAGGCCTCCGCCGCGACGATGGAGTCCACTCCGGCCGCTTTCACGTCGACACGGCGCGATTCGAGCGCCACCGACGTTCCGGGCAGGTCGACCGAGAGTCGTGCCGGGTTGTCGATGGTGAAAGCGACGGGCTGCGGCGCCGGCCCGTCGAGCACGAGGCGAACCTCGAGCTGCTCGCCCGGTTGCGGTTGCAGTTCGATCTTCGTCAGACGGCTCTGCGCCTGGGCGAATGCGGCCTGTGCGACGAATGCGAGTACCCCGGCCAGCGCGACGAGCGCCGTGGGCAGGCGTGTCCGGGCTTCCCGGCGAGCCTCCGTGCGGCGGTAGTTCACGTGCGACGATGCAGCGGTCATTCTCGGGTCTCCTTGCAGATCATTCGCTCAGTGCGAGTGCGGCGGGGCGCTCAATGAATCCGCCCATGCCGTCTGGAACGATCTCGATGAGCGAGATCTTGCCATCCTCGATGGCCGTGATGCGGCCGTCGTTCTGTCCCATGCGGTTGCCGGGCAGGACGCGGTGAACCAGCCCGTCCCGGGTCTGCACGAGGCCGAAGGTCCGGCCCTGCAGCTTCAGCGTGCCTACCATGCGCAGCGTGTCGAGCGCGAACTGCTCGAGGAACTCGCGCGGCCGGTTGGAATCGGGGCGGATGCCGTTGTTCGCGACCGAAGCAGGGACGCCGGCTTCGAACGGCGAACGCTGGTCGGCGGCGGCGTACTCGAAAGTCTCGTACGGCTTCACTTCGGGCAGCGGCTCGATGCCGCGGCTCGGCCGGTTCTTCATCTCGTCGATCTTCACGCGCATCTCGTCGATGTCGTTCGAGCAGCCCGAAAGAACGCCGAGCCCCAGAACGGCGAGGACGATGCGAGTCACTTGTGTCTTGTTCGCCATGGTGCCGCCTCAGCCCTTCTTCACAGGCTTTTTCTGCCCGCCTTTCTTGGCCTTGGCGCTTTCCTGCTCCTGCTCGTCTTCGTCGAGGTAGCGGTAGGTCTTTGCGGTCACGTCCAGCGTCAGCGCTCTGGGATCCACCGTGGCCCCGCGGTCACGCGCGCCGGACGAGATCTCGATGTCGTGCAGCGTCACGATGCGGGGCAGCGCGGCGATGCCGCTCGCGAACTTGCCCATCTCGTGATAGCCGCCCGTCAGGCGGATGCTGATCGGCAGCTCGGCGTAGAAATCCTTGCGCGACTCGTCACGAGGCTGGAACAGCTTCTCCTCGAGGCCCGCCGCCAGGCCGGTCTGGGAGATGTCGACGAGCAGGTTCGGCACCTCGGTCTTGTTCGGAAGCTGGCGCAGCATGGCGCCGAAGGACTTCTCCATGTCCGCCAGCTGGGCCTTGTAGGCCTGCAGGTTGGCGGCCTTGCGCGCCTTGCCGTCGAGCGTGCTCCAGAGCTCGGTTTCCTTGGCCCGGGCGTCCAGCAACAAGGGGTGCTGCGACTTCCAGACGAAGAAGTAGTAGGCGCCCGCCGCAGCGACGAGGAAGAGCAGCGCGACCGTGCCTATCCGCACGCCGAGCGGCCAGCGGCCCGGGTCGTTCGGGTCGAGGTTGCGCAGCTGGTCGAGCAGTTCCTGTGGCTTCATCATTTCGCGCCCGCCTTCTTGCGCTTGCCCGGCGCCGCCGTGCCCGCCTGGACATCATCGCCGGACTTGACCTTGCTGCGCTGCCTGGCGAAGAGCGTGAAGTTCGCGCCGCCCGTCGCGTCTTTCGCGCGGGTTTCGACGATCTGCAGCGCCGGGTCGGACAACCACTCGGACGCCTCGATGTTGCGCATCAGCGTGGAGACGCGGGTGCTCGATTGCGCCACGCCGCGGAACTCGAACCTGTCGCCGGTCTGCTTGAGATACGTCAGATAGACACCCTCCGGCAGGACCCGCACGATCTCGTCGAGGACGTGCACGATCTCGGGCCGGCTGCGCTGCAGCCGCTCGATGATCTCCATGCGCGCGAGGAGCCTGCGCTTCTGCGCATCGAGGCCGTTGATCTCCTCGATCTGCTTGTCGAGATTCGCGATCTCCTGCTGCAGCACCGTGTTGCGATCCTGCTGGTGTGCGATCGCGGAGCTCATCTGCCAGCGGCCGAGCAGCGCAACCAGCGCCGCCGTCGCGAGGGCGGCACCGAGGGAAAGTAGGAACTCCTGCCGCTTGCGCTTGCGTTCCGCCTCGCGCCACGGCAGCAGATTTATTCTGGGCATGTCAGTCGAAGCTCCTCAGCGCCAGACCGCACGCCGTGAGCAGCGCGGTCGCGTCTTTCTTCACACCCTGGGCGAGCGCCCGGGTGGAGATTTTCATCTGCCCCAGCGGATCGCCGCGCTCGGCGGGAATGCCCACGCGGCTCGCGATCACGTCGGCGACGCCCGGGATGTTCGCGCAGCCGCCGCAGATCAGGAGTCTGCTCCGGCTGCTCGCGACCGCTGCCCGAGGCCAGGTAGAACTGCAGCGAGCGGCTCACCTGCTGGCACATGTCGTCGATGAACGGGTCGAGAACTTCGGACTGGTAGTTGGCGGGCAGGCCGCCTTCCTTCTTGGCCCGGCCGGCCTCCTCCACGCTGAGGCCGTAGGTGCGCATGACCTCCTCGGTGAGCTGCTGCCCGCCGAATGCGAAGTCACGCGTATAGGTAACCCTGAGGTCGCGGAGCACCGAGAACGTGGTGCTGCTGGCGCCGAAATCGATGACCGCGATGCTGCGCTCCATGCCGCCGTCCGGCATCTGGTGGGTGAGGAGGCGGCAGGCGTTCTCGAGCGCGAACGCCTCGACATCGACGATCCGGGCATCGAGGCCGGCAGCCTGCACGGCCGACTGGCGCTGCTCGACGTTTTCCGAGCGGGTCGCCACGAGCAGTACGTCGAGCATGTCGGGATCCTTCTCCGAGGGGCCGACCACTTCGTAATCGAAGCTGACCTCCTCCATCGGGAAGGGGATGTACTGGTCGGCCTGCATCTCGACCTGGGACTCCAGCTCGGCCTCGCGCAAGTTACGCGGCATCTGGATGACCTTGGTGATGGCCGCGTCGCCGCTGATGGCGACTGCGCATTCCTTGCTGCGGGCCCCGGCGCGCTTCACGGCGCGGCGGACGGCATCGCCCACGATCTGGGCGTCCACGATGGCTTTCTCGTTGATCGAGTTCGGCGGGGTGGGTTCCGCGGCGTAAGACTCGACACGGTAGGTGTCGCCGCTCCTCGATAGCTCGATGAGCTTGATCGAGGACGTCGTGATGTCGAGTCCGATGATCGGTCGAAACCTGCGCTGGAACAGCACGATGGAGTCCTTCTAGTTCAAATGGTTGCGCAGAAATCGTGTGGCAGATTCCATGCCCCCGGGCCACTATATATCAGGGTTCCGCCGAATAGAATTGTGAGTGCGCTAGCAAAATGGAGCATTTTCAAAGCACGCCCCCCTGGCGATGCATGGAAATCAGGACCCGTGCACGAGGTCAGGCGCCGCTCCACGGGGTTCTCGCCCCTCAATTCCTGGAGTGCAACCCCGCTGTCGTAGACCGCTGCCCTTAGACCGGAGGCTTTGCGCCCTCACCTTTCGATGAGTTTGCCCTTGTGTCGCGGCTACTATGCACAAGCGCCGGTTGGTGCGGCAAGGAATGGGTCTCAGTTTTGGCAATGCCACTCAAATCAGTTCGATGGCTCCTGATCGCGGTCACGGCCGCGCTCTTCGGCGCTTTGCTCCTGGTGCTCGGCTTAGCCGGCGCCTACCAGTTCCTCGAGCCCGAGCTCCCCGCTGCGGAGAGCCTGCGCGAGGTGCCGAGCCAGCTGCCTCTCACCGTGTACTCGAGCGACGGCAAGCTGATTGCCCAGATAGGCGAGCAGCGGCGCATCCCGGTCGCGTACGAGCAGATCCCGCAGCCGGTGATCGACGCGTTCCTCGCGGCCGAGGACGACCGCTTCTTCGAGCACCCGGGCGTGGACTGGCAGGGCCTGGTGCGCGCGGTGGCCAGCAACGTCTCGGCAGGTGGCGTCCGCGAAGGCGGCGGCACGATCACGATGCAGCTGGCCCGCAATACCGTCCTGACGTCCGAGCGCACGATCCGCCGCAAGCTGAAGGAAGTCTTCACGGCGCTGCGGCTCGAGCGCGCCTTCACGAAGCAGGAGATCCTCACCCTCTACCTCAACCGCATCTTCCTGGGCCAGCGCGCCTACGGTGTCGGGGCAGCGGCGGAGGTCTATTTCGACAAGAAGGTCGGCGACTTGAACCTGGCCGAAGCAGCGCTCATTGCCGGCCTCCCTCGCTCCCCGTCACGCGACAATCCGGTCGCAAGCGTCGAACGCGCCGCCCAGCGGCGCGCCTACGTGCTGCGTCGCATGCAGGAGACCGGGAAGATCGACCAGGCCGCCCACGACGCGGCCGCGGCGGAGCCGATCCCGCACCACATCCACGGGCCGAGCATCGAGCTCGAGGCGCCCTTCATCGCCGAAATGGTGCGGGCCGAAATGGTGCGCCAGTACGGCGAGAAAGCCCTCATCGGCGGATACAAGGTGACGACGACGGTCGACGGCCGCCTGCAGCAGGCAGGCAACGCGGCCGCGTGGCGCGCGATCCTCGAATACGACCGCCGGCACGGTTACCGCGGCCCGGCGCGACACCTCGAGAGCGCGGCGCTCGCGGACGAAGCGGCGATCGGCGCGGCGTTCAAGTCTGTCCCGGCCCGCGGCAGCCTGGTGCCGGCCATCGTGCAGGCAGTGCGTGACCGGGAAATCGTGGTTCGCCGGCAGGACGGGGGGGGCCAGGTGATCGGCTGGGACGATTTCGCCTGGGCGCGGCCCGCCTTGCCGGACGACGCGCTCGGACCCTCGCCGAAATCGGCGGGAGAGGTCGCCCGGGTCGGTGACGTGGTCTACCTGGAGCCGTTGGAGCCGGGGCGGTATCGGCTGGCGCAGGTGCCGATCGTCTCGGGCGCGCTCGTCGCGCTCGATCCGCGCGACGGATCCATCGTGTCGCTGGTCGGCGGATTCGATTTCGGTGCCAGCAAGTACAACCGCGTGGTGCAGGCCGAGCGCCAGCCGGGGTCCGCATTCAAGCCATTCCTCTATTCCGCGGCGCTCGAGCGAGGGTTCACGCCGGCGACGCTCGTCAACGATGCGCCTATCGTGCTGCCCGGCGGCGGTGGCGCGGAAGGCGACGAGGAATGGCGGCCGCAGAACATCACCCGCCGCTTCTACGGACCGACGCCGATGCGCGAGGCGCTCGTGCGTTCGCGCAACCTGGTCTCGATTCGCCTGTTGCGCGGCGCGGGCATCGGCTACGTGACGAAGCACATCTCGGCGTTCGGCTTCGGACCGGAGGCGCTGCCGGCGAACCTGACGCTCGCGCTCGGCACGGGACAGGTCACGCCGCTCGACATGGCGCGCGGGTTTGCCGTGTTCGCCAACGGGGGTTTCCGCGTCTCGCCGTACTTCATCCGCGAGATCGCCGATGCGAACGGCAAGGTGGTCTTCACCGCGACGACCTCCGCTCGCGTGCCCGGAATGCGCGATGGCCGGGCAGGCCCCGGCCACCCCTGCGACCGCGGAGCCTTCGGCAACGGACGCCGCGCCCTCGGTTGCAGACCCGGTACTGGTGCCGCCGGAGCGCCGGGCGCCGCAGGCCATCAGCCCGGCGAACGCGTTCATCATGACGGACATGATGACCGACGTGATCCAGCGCGGCACGGCGCAGCGGGCCAAGTCGCTCGGTCGCACGGACATCGCGGGCAAGACCGGCACGACCAGCGACCGGCGCGACACGTGGTTCGTCGGCTTCAACGCCGACATCGCCGCGGCGGTCTGGCTCGGCTTCGACCAGGAACGCTCGCTCGGCGAGAACGAGGAAGGCGGCAAGACGGCACTGCCGATGTGGATCTACTTCATGGAGGAAGCGCTGCGCGACAAGCCTCTGCACCGGCAGCCGGAGCCGCCGGGCGTGGTGCGCATGTGGGTGTCGCGCGAGACGGGCCAGCCGACGAGAGCCGGGGCGCCGGGCGCGCTGTTCGAGGCGTTCCTCGAACAATACGCGCCGCAGCCGGGTGCGATCGACTACAGTGACGAGGTCGGCGCCGAAACCGTGCAACCTGCGAGCGGCGACGAGTCCTTGTTCTGAAGGGGCTGGCGATGAGTCGACGACCGAATCCGCGCGCCGAGCTGATGCGGCTGGCGGTGGCGGAAGAAGCGGCGCGCATCATGGGCGAGCAAGGCGTCGACGATTTCCTGCAGGCGAAACGCAAGGCCGCCGAGCGGCTCGGCGTCACCGACGCCTCGATCCTGCCGCGCAACACCGAGATCGAGGCCGCGCTCTTCGCGAGGCGGCGCCTGTTCGCGGGCGAACGCCACGCGGCGGAAATTGCGTCGCTGCGCCGCTCCGCGCTCGAGGCGATGCGCCTGATGGCGGACTTCGAGCCGCGGCTCGTGGGTCCGGTGCTCGCCGGTACGGCGTCGGCGCATTCGGAAATCAACCTGCACCTGTTCTCGGAATCGCCGGAAGCCGTGTCCCTGCAGCTCGAGGAACGCGGCGTGCCGCACGACGTGCAGCGAGCGTCGCTTGCGATTCGAACGCGATCGGATGGTGTCCTATCCGGCCTTGCGCTTCGTCGCGGGGCGCCAGCCCGTCGACGCCGTCGTGTTCCCGCTCGACGGGATCCGGCAGTCGCCGTGCAGCCCGGTCGACGGCAAGCCGATGCGGCGTGCCAGCACTGCGGAAGTCGAGTCGCTGATCTAGCGCTGCTGCGTTCTGGAGCTTCGCGAGGTCTGGCCCGCGACGCCAGCGCTCCCCTTCCGGGGCGTGTTCGCGGGAACGCCGTAAATACATCCCTGTAGGCTTCGGCCGCGGCATCCGTGCCGCGGACGATCCCGCGAACACGCCCCGGAAGGGGAACGCGCCGTCGCGGGACCGGGTTGGCTGCGCGTTGGCGCGTCAGCCGCGCTTGTCGACCTCGACGTAGTCGCGCTGCACCGGGCCGGTGTAGAGCTGGCGCGGGCGGCCGATCTTCATCGCCGGGTCGGCGATCATCTCCTGCCAGTGCGCCACCCAGCCCGCGGTGCGCGCGATCGCGAACATCACCGTGAACATCGAGCGCGGGATGCCGAGCGCGCTGTAGATCACGCCCGAATAGAAATCGACGTTCGGGTAGAGCTTGCGCGCGATGAAATACTCGTCCTTCAGCGCGATCTCCTCGAGACGCAGGGCCAGCTCGAACAGCGGGTTGTCGTTCTGCCCGAGGCGCGCGAGCACCTTGTGGCACATCTCGCGGATGATCTTGGCGCGCGGGTCGAAGTTCTTGTAGACGCGGTGGCCGAAACCCATCAGGCGCTTGCCGCCGTCCTTGTCCTTCACGCTGTCGAGGAACTTCGGGATGTTGTCGACCGTGCCGATGTCCTCGAGCATGGCGAGCACCGCCTCGTTTGCGCCGCCGTGGGCCGGGCCCCACAGCGCCGAGACGCCTGCGGAAATCGCGGCATACGGATTGGTGCCCGTGCTGCCCGCGAGGCGCACCGTGGAGGTGCTGGCGTTCTGTTCGTGGTCCGCGTGCAGGATCAGCAGCAGGTCGAGCGCCTGGGCCGCGACCGGGTCGACCACGTAGTCCTCCGCCGGCACGGCGAAGAACATGTGCATCATGTTCGCGCAGTAATCGAGGTCGTTGCGCGGATAGACGAACGGCTGGCCGAGCATGTGCTTGTACGCGGCGGCCGACACCGTCGGGATCTTGGCGAGGATGCGGTGCGCGAAGATCTCGCGGTGCCGCGGGTTATTGTTGTCCATGGAGTCGTGGTAGAACGCCGCCATGGACGAGACGACCGCGGACACCATCGCCATCGGGTGCGCGTCGTAGTGGAAGCCGTTGAAGAACCGCAGCAGCGATTCGTTGATCATCGTATGGCGGCTGATCGAGCGGTCGAACTGCTCGAGCTGGCCGGCGGCCGGCAGCTCGCCGTTGATAGCAGATAGGCCATTTCGAGGAAGTTCGACTTGGTCGCGATCTGCTCGATCGGGTAGCCGCGGTACAGCAGCACCCCGTTGTCGCCGTCGATGTAGGTGATCTTGCTCTCGCACGACGCCGTGGCCATGAAGCCCGGGGTCGAACGTGAAGATCCCGTGGTCCTTGCCGAGGCTGGCGATGTTCAGGCAATCGGGGCCGACGGAGCCGCCGAGGGCCTCCATCGTCGATTTCTTTCCCGATCTCGAGGTTGACCAGTTCGTATTTCTTTCCGCTCATCGACGCATACCTTTCAGGGGCGCGCCCCGGCAATCCGAGGTTGGCCAGCCACCTTTGCATGCCGGAGCGGTTTGATCAAGACAGGCTATTCCACGATCTTGAGCTTCTGGCCCGCGACCGGCTCCTTGTCCGGATACAGGTCGTTCAGCAGCCGCAGCCGCTCGACCGGAAACTTCTTGATGGGCGAGGACTTGGCGAGATCCTCGATGCGGGTCTGCGGGCCCGCCTGGATGATCCGGAGCCGGTCCGGCTCCGCGAGCGCGTACTCGTTGTCCTTCAGGCGTCGAAATGTCTTGATGCTCGAGAGAAAGACTGGGTCCTGGGAAGACAGCGCGCCCCCCGTGCGCGTCGCTGCGCGAAATACGTAGGCCAGGTTGTTGTAGTAGACGACGGCCAGCCGCATCGGGCCCTGGTTGCCCCAGGGCAGCTGGGTGCTCGAAGCGATCGCGGTGTACCCCGGCAGGCCGTTGACGGTGAGCGGCGCCCCGTCCGAGGCGACCACCCCGTTCACCATGCGCGCCACCATCTGCTGCGGCGTCATGCCGTTCGGGATGGGCTGTGCGGTGACCACCATCGCCGCATCCTTGGTCGGCGTAAAGGCCAGCACCTTGTCCTGGAGGTTGTCCACGGTCCAGCCGGACGGGAACGCGAGCGTGAATCCCGAGGTCGGCGTGATAGAAGCGCGCACCGCGGATGACGCCCTGCGCCCGGCTCGGGCCGACGGGCAGGCCCGCGATGTGCTGGAGGTAGGTCTCCCGATTGTCCGGCAGGTGCTGCGTCGTCTCGACCTTGTCCACCGCCTGTACGACTTCCTTCAGGCGCGTGTCGTTGTCCGGGTGGGTCGCGAAGACGCCGTGGTAGATGTGCGGCTGGCGGCCCTCTTCGCGCGCCATCTGCACTTCGAGCATCTCCTGGTTCTTCAGGAGGCGCACGACGTCGATCATGGATTTCGGGTCGTACCCGAGGCGGTTGAGGTACTCCGCGCCGAGTCCGTCCGCTTCGAGCTCCATGTCGCGGCCATAGCCGCTGATGAGCGCCGAGCCAGCCGCACCCGCGATGTTGGCCAGGTCGCCGCTGCCCGTCAGCACACCGACGATCGTGGCCCCGATGCCCGCGGCGGTGGCGCCGGTCTGCTGGCGAACGGAGTGGCGCGCGGTGACATGCCCCACCTCGTGGCCCAGCACGCCCGCGAGTTCGGCCTCGCTGTTGAGGTAGGCCATGATGCCGCGCGTGATGTAGACGTAGCCGCCCGGCAGCGCGAAGGCGTTGACATCTTCGCTGTCGAGCACGGTGAACGTGTACTGCAGGTTCGGCCGGTGGCTCTTCGCGGCGATGCGCTGGCCGATTTCGTTCACGTAGGCCTGCACCGCTTCGTCGTCGTAGCGCCCGTACTGCTGCAGGACCTGCGGATGCTGCTGCTTGCCGAGCTCGATCTCCTGCGCCTCGCTCATCAGGACGACGTCGTGCCCGCCGGTCACCGGATTGGTGGCGCAGCCCCCCAGTGCGAGCAGGGCCGCGACGGGCAGGAGGCGCAGGGCGCGGCGAAGGACGGTCATGCGGGCAACCCTCGTCTAGTGGGGGATCCTGAGTCTAGAGTGGGTCTGCCAGGGCACAAAGTTCCCGCAAGCCTGAAATGAAACGGGGCGCACAAGGCGCCCCGCTGGCAAACCGCCCGGGAAGAACCCGGATCAGCCCTTGGCGTACTTCTTGCGGAAGCGATCGACGCGGCCGCCGGTGTCCACGATCTTCTGCTTGCCCGTGTAGAACGGGTGGCAGTTCGAGCAGACTTCGATCTGCAGGTCCTGGCCGAGCGTCGAGCGCGTCTCGAATGCGTTCCCGCAGCTGCAGGTGACCTTGATCGCTTTGTAGTCCGGATGGATTCCGCTCTTCATGGCCGGGGCCCTTGGCACGTCGTCGAAAGTGGGCCGCGAAGTATAGGGGCCGGCGGACGGTGGATCAAGTTCAGGCGCCCTCGTAAGCCCCGCAGCCGGTGGCAGGCGGCCATCGGGACCGGGTCCAGGCTTTAGCCACCGTGGTTATCCACAAAACCTGTGGATAACTTTGTGGATGAGCAGGTCCGACACCGGACGGCATGCGAGTGGAATGCGAGGATTTCTGCTTTGGTTAAATTTTGACCACGCCTTTTTTGCTTATTAAAACAATAAGTTAAGATGGTACGCTCATGTTTCACTTCGATTAGAGCCTGTAACATGGCGTATCTCAATCGCCCCACCCGGCGTGTGCATAACTGGATTCGCGCCTAGCCGATCCGACTCCGTTCCGCAAGCCTTTCACGCTCCTCCGGGCGCCTCACCGGGCGCCATCGCACAAGCCCGATCGAAGGGATCCGGGCTACTCCGGCAGAAAAAGTCGTTGCAAGTCATTGAGGAAGCGGCGCCGAGCCCGGTCGGCCGCCAGCCGCCCCCGGCACGCTCGACCAGCAAACCGCGCGCAACCGCCTCCGCAACCGGCCGGTCGAGGACCCGCCGGGCCAGTCCCGTGCGCGCTTCGAAGGTCTCGAAGCTGAACCCCTCGAGCAGTCGCAGCGCGTTGAGCGCGAACTCGAACGGGCGTTCGCCCGCGCGCGACTTCGCGGAACTCCACGACCCGCTCCGCCGGTTCGGCGGCAGCGAGATACGCCGCCGGATGTCTCGCACGCAGCCGTGCGCACGATGCTGCCGCCCGCGCTGTCCGTGATCTTGCCGTGCGCGCCCGCGCCGATGCCGAGGTAATCGCCGTACTGCCAGTAGTTGAGGTTGTGGGCGCAGCGCCGCGACGGCTGCGCGTAGGCCGACACCTCGTACTGCGCGTAACCGGCCGCAGCGATGGCTTCCTGGCAGGCCAACTGCATGTCGTAGGCCGCCTCGTCGTCCGGCAGCTGCGGCGGCCGGCGCGCGAACGGCGTGCCGGGCTCGAGCGTCAGCTGGTAGTGCGAGAGATGCGTCGGCGCGAGTTCGACCGCGCGCGCAACGTCGGCCAACGCTTCCTCGAGCGTCTGTTGCGGCAAGGCGTACATCAGGTCGAGATTGAAATTGCCGATGCCCGCCGCGCGCAGGTCCTCGACCGCGGCCTCGATCTCGCGGCCTGCGTGGATGCGGCCGAGCTGTTCGAGCTTGTCGTCGTCGAAGCTCTGCGCGCCGAGCGACACCCGATTGACCCCCGCCGCCGCGTAGTCGGCGAACCGGCCGCGTTCGAGCGTTCCAGGGTTGGCCTCGAGCGTGACCTCGGCGTCCGCGGCGAACGGCAGCAGGCCGCGCGCGCCGCTCAGCACTTGCGCGACGGAATCCGGCGAGAAAAGGCTCGGCGTGCCGCCGCCGAAGAACACCGAGACGATGTCGCGGCCGGCGCATTGCGCGGCCGCATGGCGGAGATCGTCGAGCAGCGCGGCGACGTAGGGTTCCTGCGGCACTCCTGCGCCCGGCACCGCATGCGAGTTGAAGTCGCAATACGGGCACTTGCGCACGCACCACGGCAGGTGGACGTACAGCGCGAGCGGCGACGTCGCGCAGCAGGGTCATGCGCCGGTCGGGGCTGCGCCCAAGCGCAACGACGAGCGCGCGCAGCGCTTGTCCACGGTGGCTGACGCGGTTCTTCTCGGCCGCGTCGAACTCGGCGGCCATGCGCTCGCCGCCCGCGACGACGAACAGCGGGTCGTAGCCGAAGCCGCCCGTGCCGCGCGGCCCGCGCGCAATGCGGCCTTCCCAGGCCGCCTGCGCGATCACCGGTGACGGATCGGTCGCCCAGCGCAGGTAGACCATCGCGCAACGGTAGCGCGCCGTGCGCCGCTCGTCCGGCACCTGCGCGAGTTCGGCGAGCAGCTTGCGATTGTTGGCCGCGTCGTCGGCCCCCGGGCCGGCGTAACGCGCGGAGTAGATTCCCGGCGCGCCATGCAGCGCATCGACCTCGAGCCCCGAATCGTCGGCGATGGCGGGCAGGCCCGCAGCCTCCGACGCGAAACGCGCCTTCAGGATGGCGTTTTCGACGAAGCTGAGGCCGGTCTCATCGGCCGATTGCGGCGTGAACTCGGCGAGCGGGCGGACCTCGACCTGCCACGGCGCGAGGATGTCGCGCATTTCGCGCAACTTGCCCGGGTTGCCCGTCGCGAGGACCACCCGCGCCGGGAAGGCGGGGCGGCCCGGCATCACCGCCCCTTGCCCGGTTTGCCCGAGCCCTGGCGCTCCGGCAGCGGCGCCTGCAGCGCGTCGAGCTGCACCGCGAACAGATGCTGGCACGCGCCGGCGGCGAGGTTCAGCAGCTCGTCGAGCTCGTGTCGGCGGAACGCATGGCCTTCGGCCGTGCCCTGGACTTCGATGAAACCGCCGCCGTTGTTCATCACGACGTTCATGTCGGTCTCGGCCGAAGAATCCTCGGCATAGTCGAGGTCGACGACGGATGCGCCATTGACGATGCCGACCGAGACGGCCGCGACCTGGCCGTGCAGCGGACTCGATTTCAGCGCCTGGCGGCGCGACAGCGTTTCCATCGCATCCGCGAGCGCGACGTATGCGCCCGTGATGGCCGCCGTGCGCGTACCGCCGTCGGCCTGCAGCACGTCGCAGTCGAGCGTGACGGTGCGCTCGCCGAGCGCGCGCATGTCCATCACCGCGCGCAGCGAGCGTCCGATCAGGCGCTGGATCTCGAGCGTGCGCCCGCCCTGCTTGCCGCGCGCCGCTTCCCGCGCGCTGCGGCTGTGCGTCGCGCGAGGGAGCATGCCGTACTCCGCCGTGACCCAGCCCTCGCCCTTGCCGCGCAGGAACGACGGCACGCCGTCTTCGACCGACGCCGTGACGAGCACGCGCGTGTCGCCGAACTCGACGAGCACGGAACCCTCCGCGTGGCGCGTGAAGCCGCGGGTAATGCGCACGTGGCGCAGCTCGTCCGGTGCGCGTCCGCTCGGTCTCAAGGGGTGGACTCCGTGTGTGTCAGGGCCCGATCCAGCGGATCGCGGCAGCCGTCGTGTTGTCGGCGAAGGGCGCCGATGCGAGCACCGCGCGCTGGCCGAGGTCGGCCAGCGATTCACGCAATTCCTGGTCGGGCCTGCGGCCCAGCGTGGCGACCTGTTCGTCCGTCAGGCCGGACCACAGTCCGTCCGAGCACAGGAGCATCACGTCGCTGGGCTTGAGCGCGCGCCGGCCGCTCAGCGTCATCTCGGGCAGCACCGGATCGCCGCCGATGCAGCATTCGACGTAGTTGCGCATCGGGTGCACGAGCGCCTGCTGCTCGGTGATGCGTCCGGCGCGCAGCAGCAGTTCGACGTGGCTGTGGTCGCGCGTGCGGTCGAAGATCTCGCCGTTGCGCAGCAGATAGACGCGACTGTCGCCGACGTGGGCCCAGTAGGCGCTCGAGCCCTGCACGAGGCAGACGGCGCACGTGGCGCGCGGGCGGATCTCGGGGGGCAGGTCTTCGCCGAGACTCACGACGGCATCGTGGGCGCGGCCGATCGTAAGGTGCAGGAAGCCTTCCGGGTCGAACAGCGGCTGGCTGGCGTCCCAGAATTCACCCACCATCGTGCGGATCGCCGTTTCGGCTGCACGCGCGCCATCCGCATGGCCGCCCATGCCGTCCACGACGACCAGGAACGCGCTGCCTTCACCGACGGCGATGGCGACACGATCCTGGTTTTCTTCGCGATTCCCGAGAAGGCTCAGATCCGCGTGCTCGATCTGCAAGGCTGGCTCCGGCACGCCTGTTCTCATGTAAACTCCTGCCCTGTTTATAACATCCCGCAGCGTGTTTCCCCAAGGGCCACGCGCGCCGGAATCCCTTGTTTCATGGCGCTTTTTCCGGACACACCCGAATGATCCGCAGCATGACCGGCTTTGCCCGGCGCGAGCGCCAGGGCCCGTGGGGCACCCTCACCTGCGAACTGCGGGCCGTCAATCACCGCTACCTCGAGCTGTCCCTGCGCATGCCGGAAGAGTTGCGCGGCCTCGAGAACGACGCCCGGCAGCTGCTCACGTCCACGCTCCGCCGCGGCAAGGTCGACGCCGGCCTGTACCTGCGCAGTTCGTCCGCGACGGGGGGCACGCTCGAAATCAATCGGCCGCTGCTCGAGCAGCTGGTGCAGCGCGCCGGGGAAGTCGCGGAGATTGCGGGCCTGTCCCGCGGCAACGTCAATTCGCTCGACCTGCTGCGCTGGCCGGGTGTCGTGCGCGAAGCCGAGCGCGACCTGGCCCCGGTCCTGGCCGAGGCCATGAGCCTGGTCAAGGAGACGGCCGCGGACCTCAACGAGGCCCGTGCCCGGGAAGGCGCGCGCATCCACGAGATGCTGCGCACCCGGTGCGAGTCGCTGCAGCAGAGCGTCGCGCTGGTGCGGGCACGGCTGCCGGAGCTGAGCGCGCGCATTCGCACCCGCGTGACGGAGCGGATCGCGCAGCTCGGCACGCAGGTGGACCCGGAGCGCCTCGAGCAGGAACTCGTGCTGCTCGCCTACAAGATGGATTTCGAGGAAGAACTCGACCGGCTCGGCAGCCACCTCACCGAGACCCTGCAGATCCTCGATTCGAAGGAACCCGCCGGCCGGCGTCTGGATTTCCTGATGCAGGAACTGAATCGCGAGGCGAACACGCTCTCGTCGAAATCCCAGGACGTCGACACCACGCGCAGCGCGGTGGACATCAAGGTGCTCATCGAGCAGATGCGCGAGCAGGTCCAGAACGTCGAGTAGCCCTCAACGCCATGCCCCGCACCGCGAAGCAACGATCCCGTCACCCGGCGCTGCTGTCCGCCGCACTCCTCGCGTGCGCCCTCGCCGGCTGCGCCGCGCCGCCGGCGGTTCGCGAATACCAGGACGAGCGCACGGCCGCGACGGTCACGGTCGCAGGCCCCGGGCTGCTGTTCGGAGAGGCGCAGGCGACCTATTCGGCGAATGCGCGCAATTTCCTCACGCTGGCGCCCGTCGAGATCAATCGCGGAGGGGCCCGCACGCTCTACTGGTATGGCTACACGTGGTCGACGCTCGACAAGAGCTTCGGCCACGAACCGCCGCTCGAGTACACGCTGGACGCCGACGGCCGGCAGATCAAGATCGCGTTGCGGGACGCGGCGCTGAGCGAGTTGGGTCTCAGTGAGGCGCCGGTGAAGCCGCCGAGCAGCGATGCCCGCATGGTCATCGCAGTGACCAGTCGGGCCGACCTGCGGCTCGTGGCGCAAGCCAGGGAGCTGAGCGCGTTCGGCCACCGCGACGGGGCGCTCGAGCGCTACGAGCTGTGGGAAGACAGCCGCGCGGCGATCACTGCCTTCCTGGACGGTGACGGCCCGGAACGCTGAGCGCAGCCAGCCGCGCCTAGCTGCGCTCGAGCAGCGCGGCGATCTCCGTGAATCCCCGCGCCTTGGCCGCATCGGCTGCCGCGACACCGTCGCGATTGCGGATGGCCTTGCTGGCTCCGGAACCGACGAGCAGCTTCACCACGTCGGCACGGCCGGACTGGCTGGCGAGGATCAACGCGGTGTCGCCGTAGCGATTCTGCACGTTCGCATCGGCGGAAGCGGCCAGCAGGCGGCGCACGGTCTCCGCGTGCCCTGCGCCCGCAGCGAGCATCAGTGGCGTGTCGCCTGCTTTCGTGTGCACCTTCACGCTCGCACCGCCTCGCACGAGTCGATCGACGCTCTCGGTGTGACCTCGCGCCGCAGCGCACGCAATCGGCGCAAGACCGTCCGCGTCGGCGGCGTCCGCTGCGGCTCCGGATTGCAGCAGGTGGGACACGATCTCCGCCTGGTCGTTGCACGCGGCGCTCCAGAGCGGCGCGTGCCCGTCCGCATCCGCGAGCGAAGGATCCGCCTTCGCCTGCAGCAGGTGCCCGACGATCTGCACCTTGCCCTGCGCGGCCGCGAGCGCGAGCGCCGTGTTGCCGTGATCGTCCTTGGTGTTCGGATTCGCGCCCGCCGACAGCAACTGCAGCACGATCACCGCGTTGCCAGACTGCACGGCCGTGATCAGCGGCGGCCATTCGTTTGCCGCGTGACCGTTCACGTCCGCCTTGCGGTCGAGCAGGGCCTGCACGGCGGTCGGCTCGCCGCGGCGTACCGCAGCGACGAGCGGCGTGGGCTGATTCGCTCCGCCGCGCGAAGGATTGGCGCCTTTGTCGAGCAGCAGGCGCACGTTCTCGGCGGCCCCGGACTGGACCGCCATGAGCAGCGCCGACGCGCCGCCGGCCGTCACGGCATTGGGATCGCCACCGCGCGCCAGCACGGCCTTCAGCATCGTCGGGTCGTTCCTGCTGGCCGCGACGACCACGTCCGGCCAACCCGCGTAGGCATCGGGCGTGCCTGGAGCCGGTCGCGAGACTTCGCCGACCATTGCGGACGGTGAACTCGTCGCGCGCCGCGCCGCCACGGCGCCTTTCGAGCGCAGCAGGTCCGCGACCTCCCGGGCATCGGACTGCAGCGCATAATCGATCGCCGTCCATTCGCCGGAATTGCGCGCGCGAACGTCCGCGCCGGCATCGAGGAGCTGCTGAGTCTGCTCGATCCGTCCGCCCCGCGCCGCGTAGAACAGCGCCGTGCTGCCAGCCGTGTCCTTGTCCGCGACACTGGCTTTCGCCTTCAGGAGCGCGGCACTCACTTGCGGCGATTCGGAACCTGCGGCCAGCATGAGGGGCGTCACACCGTATCGATCGGTCGCGGTCACCTTCGCACCACGCGACAGCAGGAAGCGCACGGCGTCCGCCGAGCCGCTCTCCGCCGCGTGATGCAGTGCCGTTCGACCGAATTCGTCGGTCGCGGCGACCAGATCTGCGCTCGCAAGCGCTTCGAGCGTGTGCGCATCGTTGCGGTCGGCCGCGTCAAGGAACGCCGCCATGCGCGTGAGGTCGTCCTTGAACTCGTCCTGTGGCCGGAACTCGAGCGGCAGCGCGTTCTTCTTCAACAGTTCCTGCGCCCGCGGGTCGCCGGCCGCGGCCGCCCGCTCCAGCCAGGAGCGTGCTGAGACAGCGTCCGGGGGCTGCTGAGTGGCAGCGATGGCCGAGAGCGCCAAGGCCGCCCGGCCGTTGCCCTTGGCCGCGGACTGCTCGAACAATTGCCGCGCGCGGTCGACGTCCGGCGCAGCCGTGCCGAGACCGGCGAGATACAGCGTGCCGAGCAGGTATTGCGCGTCCGCGATTGCCCGCCTGCGCGAGCGCCGCGAGCTTGGTCGTGGCCCCGCCGTAGTCCTTCAACCGGATGGCGGCCTTCGCGGGCTCGAGCGGATCGGTCGTCGCCGGCGACGCGCCGGCAACGAATGCCAGCAACGCCGCTGCGACGGCAGCGGTCGCCGCGATGCGTCGGCGAAACGCAGGCCGCACGTCAGGCCGTCCCATACTTGGTCTCGACATCGATGCCGATCTTGCGCAGGAAATCCGTGGGCAGGATGCCGCCCGCACTGACGATCACCGCGTCGTTGTCCAGTTCGATGTCCGACCCCCGGTAGTCGAGGACCACCTTGTCGGGCTCGATGCGCCGCACGTTCGATTCGAGCAGGACACGTCAGGTTGCCGCTCGCTGCAGCAGCGGCAATGCGCTCGCGATTGCGCTGCTTGGCGCGCGCGAAGCCGTCGCCGCGGTAGGACAACGTCACGTCGAGGGACAGCCGCTTTCGGCGATGCTCGCCGCGGCCTCGAGCGCGCTGTCGCCGCCCCCGACGACCAGCACGCGCTGCTCGGCGTACTGTTCGGGATCGATGAGACGGTAGACGACCTTCGGCAGGTTCTCGCCGGGCACGTCGAGCTTGCGCGGCGTGCCGCGCCGGCCGATCGCCAGCAGCACGCTCATCGCGCGGTATTCTGCCTTTCGTCGTGCGCACGACGAATCCGCCCGTGCGGATCCTTGTCGATCGAACTGACGCCTCTCGCGATAGCGCATGTGCGCGCCGACGCCGGTCTTGCGCTCGACGCCGGTCCAGAACTCGAGCAGTTCTTCCTTGGACGTCTGCGTGAAGCGCACCTTGCCGACCAGCGGGATGTCGGCCGGCGCCGTCATCACGAGCTTTGCGCGCGGATACTGGAACACGCAGCCGCCGAGCGACTCCTGCTCGACGGTGATGAACTTCATGCCGTGCGACTTGGCGGCGAGCGATGCCGAGAAGCCTGCCGGGCCCGCGCCGACGATCAGCAGGTCGAGCTTGTCGCGCGCCTTGGGCCGCCTCTGGTGGATCGCGTCGACCGCCTGCCGACCCTGCGAGAGCGCATTACGGATGAGACCCATTCCGCCCAGCTCGCCGGCGATGAACATGCCGGGCACGGACGTCTCGAAATTCGAGCTGAGCAGCGGGATCTCGACGCCGCGCTGCTCGGTGCCGAAGACCAGGGTGATCGCGTCGGCCGGGCAGGCGGCCCGGCAAGCGCCGTGACCGATGCAGTCCGACGGGCCGATGAGCTGGGCCTTGCCGCCGATCAGGCCGAGCACGTGATGTTCGGGCTGCTCCGGGCAGGCCTTGACGCAGGAGCCGCAGCCGATGCACTTGGCGGTATTGATCACCGGATGCAGGGAAGCGGGTTCCGCGAGGCCCGAGGCCGCCGCTTTTTCCTGCACAGCGCGATTGTGCCGCTCCTTGCGGCTGCGGCGGCCGAGGTACCAGACCCAGATCGCGACAAGCGGCGCCGCATAGACCAGCAGCAGCGTGTTATCCATGGCCGTGCCCTGCGCTTTGGCGCACGCTTGGCGAACCCGAAACCGGCTTGGACATCATGCATGGCTGTCACGGTCTGCCAAAGATACCGAACACACAAGCTAAAGCTCCCGTCGCCTCTGGCGGCAATCCTGCAGATCGAGGTCACGAATATTGGATAAACGCGCTCGGCATTTGGCTGATAATCCTCGCCAGACACGGCTAGGCTCCGCCGAACGTCGTGTGTCGGATAACAAATACGAGCGATCCAGCGGGTTCCGGGGTAACTGCGTGAATCGTCGGCGTACGGCCGGCGATAGTTGCTTTGGAGGCGTTGAGATGGTCGAGCGGAGATGTCGGCGCTGACGGCGATCGGATGGTTCGGGCTCGGCCTGAGCGCCGGCCTGCTGATCACGCTGCTCGCAAGCCGCGGCGCACTGCAGTTTCTGACGTCGCTCAACCCCTGGGTCCTGCGGGGCTCGGTGGCCGGCATCGCCTGCGCTCTCAATCGCAATGCTTCTCATTACTGATAAGGCCTCGGCTCCCGCAGCCCGGATGACCGTCGACGCGCCCCGGCACCGAGCGACGGCCTCGAACCCTGGCACGGGCGGGTCGATGGAGGCGGCGACTGCCGCGCTTGCCGCGCGACTGGCCGCCAAGGGCGGGACCGACGAAGACTGGAAGCTGCTCGCGCAGTCGTACGACTTCCTCGGCCGCACCGAAGACGCGAAGCTGGCGCGCGAGCACAAGGTGTCGCCGCAGCGCAGCCTGCAGGACGCCATGGCAGCGACGGCGCCGGTCCGGCCGATCCGCCGGCGCGCCCGGCGCTGATGCCGCAGGCCACCGCGCCCGGCGGCAAGGACGTCGGCGCTGCTCGCGCAGGCCGAGGAGCACCGACGCAAGCGTGAGTTCAAGCAGGCGTGCGACGTCTATCGCAAGGTGATCGCGGCTGGCGGCATGACCGCCGACGCGTGGGCCGACTATGCGGATGCGCTCGCGTCCTCCGCGCCGACCGGCAGCCTCGCGGGCGAGCCCGCGAAGGCGATCGACCAGGCGCTCGCCTCGATCCGAAGCACACCAAGGCGCTTGTGGCTCAAGGCAAGCCTCGCGCACGAAGAACGCCGCTACCAGGACGCGCTCGCGACGTGGCGCAAATTGCTCGCGCTCGATGCCGCCCGGCTCGTCCGACGCACGCATCATCGAGGCAAACATCGCCGAGGCGGAGCGCCTCGCCGGCAAGAAAGGCTGAACCGCCCATGAACACGACCGCGAAACGCACCATCGACAGGGCGGAACTTCCTTCCGCAGCGAGGCGTCCACGGAACGTCCACGGCTGCAGCCGGTCCCGACGCCTTCGAGCGAGGTGCCCGTGAAGAGCAAGCGCCGACGCTGGGTCACGCCGGCCAGCCTCGGCTTCCTCGTCGCGGCGGTACTGCTGGCCTGGGGCTATTCATTCCCGACGGAGCAGTACATCACTCCGCAGTCGGGCTTCGGCTATGCGCTCGGCATCCTCGGCGGCAGCCTGATGCTGCTGCTGCTGATCTACCCCGCCCGCAAGCGCATCCCGGGCCTGAAGGCGATCGGCTCGACCAAGCTCTGGTTCCAGATCCACATGGCCTTCGGCGTCGTCGGGCCGCTGCTGATCCTGTTCCATTCGAACTTCCGCCTCGGCGCGACCAACAGCAACGTCGCGCTGTTCTGCATGCTCGTCGTCGCCGGCAGCGGATTCTTCGGCCGGTATTTCTACGCGCACATCCACCATGGCCTGCACGGTCGCAAGGCGAGCCTCGCCGAGCTTCGCGACTATGCCGAGCGCCTGCGCCAGGTGTCGACCGAGGTTTCGTTCCTGCCCGAGCTCGTGGACCGCATCGGGGCCGAGGAGCAGGTGCTGATCCGCCGTTGCGAGAAGACGTTCGTGCTGGCCCGACCGCTCGTCGGTGCGTACGGCACGTTCATGGCACGCCGTCACCTGCGCCGCTACGTGCGCCGCGAGCTGCGGGCCGGTCATGCCGTCGGCAGTGCAACGACCGCCCAGGGCACCCGGCTGCAGACGGTGGCCTTCCAGTACATCGACTCGCGGCTGGCAGCCACCCGCCGCGTGGTCGAGTTCTCGGCGTTCGAGCAACTCTTTTCGCTGTGGCACGCGCTGCACATGCCGTTGTTCCTGATGCTGCTGATCGCGGGCACGGTCCACGTCGTCGCGGTGCACGTGTACTGAGCGGCACGCCCATGCGCCGCGCACCGGCACGTCTCGCAACTCTCGTTACCCTGCTGGCGATCGTCGTGCCGCTGCAGGCGCGCGCCTCCGGAATCGAGACGCTGCTGATGCCGGGGAAAGTGTCGACCGCGCACGCCAAGCTCGAGTCCGAATGCGCCAAGTGCCATGACCGTGCCGACCGCAATCGCCAGGCCCAGCTATGCATGGACTGCCACAAGGACGTGGGTGCGGACGTGCGCGCCCGCACCGGGTTCCATGGCCGGCTTGCGGGAATCGAAGGCGCGCAGTGCAAGGCCTGCCACACGGAGCATCTCGGCCGGGAAGCGGACATCGTGAAACTGAGCCGTTCGTCGTTCGACCACTCGCGCACCGACTTCGCGCTGTCGGGCGCGCACTCGACGGCACCTTGCGCCGAATGCCACAAGCAAGGCGCGAAGTACCGGCAGGCGACGAGCGCCTGCTTCGACTGCCACCGCAACGACGACCCGCACGACGGAAAGTTCGGCAAGGACTGTGGCTCGTGCCACGAATCGAGCGGCTGGACGAAGGCGAAGTTCGACCACGCCAAGACGAAATTCGCGCTGCGCGAGCGCCACGGCGAGATTCCCTGCGAGTCGTGCCACGCGGGCAATCGCTACGCCGGGACACCGACGCAGTGCGTTTCCTGCCACGCCCCGGACGACGTGCATCGCGGCAGCCGCGGTACCGACTGCGGTGCGTGCCACAACACGGCGGCCTGGAAGGGCACGAAGTTCGATCACCTGAAGGAGACGGGCTTCGCGCTCACCGGAGCGCACTCCAGCCTGACCTGCCAGGGTTGCCACAAGACCGCGAGCATGAAGGACCCGCTGCCGAAGGACTGCGTCGGGTGCCATCGCGCCGAGGATGCGCACGCCACGCGCTTCGGCACGGCTTGCGAGAAGTGCCACTCGGCGTCCGGGTGGAAGCAGGCGAGCTTCGATCACACGCGCGACGGCAAGTTCGAGCTGGTCGGCACGCACGCGAAACTCGACTGCCACACCTGCCACACGGCGCCCGTCGCGACCCAGAAACTCGGCACGGACTGCGTGGCTTGCCATCGCACGCGCGACGTCCACTCCGGCCAGCTCGGCAAGGACTGCGCGCAATGCCACGGCGTCGAAAGCTGGCGCAAGGACATCGCCTTCGACCACGACCTGACGGGCTTCACGCTGGTGGGACTGCACGTGGCGGTGCCCTGCCATGCCTGTCACAGCAAGCCGTCGTTCAAGGGCGCGCCGAAGACGTGCAACGACTGCCACCAGCGCGACGACCGGCACAAGGGCTCCCTCGGCAAGGACTGCGAGAGCTGCCACTCGCCGAACGGCTGGGGAATCTGGGAGTTCGACCACGCGAAGGCCACGAACTTCGCCCTGACGGGCGCGCATGCCCGGGCCACTTGTGAAGGCTGTCACAAACAGCCGCCGGATGTCGTCAAGCTCGCCGGCGATTGCGCATCCTGTCACACGCAGGACGACGTGCACCTCGGCCAGTTCGGTCGGCAGTGCCAGCGCTGCCACAACAGCTCGACCTTCAAGGGCGCGCGCCTGCAATGACGGGGGGGCCTCTCATGCGAAAGCTGCTCGCAAGCTGTCTCTTGCTGCTCACCCTGGTGTGCGGCACTGCCCTTGCACAGAGCCCCGGCAAGAAGTTCGATCACCTGACGACCGGCTACGAGCTGACCGGCGCCCATCGCCTGCAGCCGTGCGAGTCCTGCCACGTCGACGCCGTGTTCAAGGGCACGCCGCGCGCATGCTTCACCTGCCATTCGCCCGGCTCTCGCATCGGCGCCACGCCGAAGACGGCCGACCACATCATGAGCACGGAGAACTGCGGCGGGTGCCACACCACCGCGGCGTGGATGCCGGCGAGCCGGTTCGATCACGACCTGACGCGCGGCAGCTGCGCCAGCTGCCACAACAACGTGGAAGCGCCCGGCATGCCGCCGGGCCACATCCAGACGAGCCAGGACTGCGGCGCGTGCCACAGCAACACCGCCTGGTCGCCGGCGAAGTTCGATCACGCGAGCATCACCAGCGGCTGCGAATCGTGCCACAACGGGTCGCAGGCCACGGGCAAGGGCCCGAGCCACGTCCCGACGCGCCTCGGCTGCGAGAACTGCCACTCCACCTCGGCCTGGATGCCGGCGCGCTTCTCTCATGACGGCATCGTGGACGGTTGCGCGACGTGCCACGACGGCGCCAAGGCGACGGGCAAGAACTCGACGCACATCCAGTCGACCGCGAACTGCCAGGCGTGCCATTCGACGACATCCTGGAAGCCGGCGACGAAGGTCGACCACACGAACGTGCTCGGCAGCTGCGCGTCCTGCCACGACGGCGTGAAGGCCACGGGGAAGAAGGCGGACCACATCCCGACCAATGCCGAGTGCGACAACTGCCACTCGACGCTGGCCTGGCTGCCCGCGAAGTTCGACCACACGGGCATCGTCAGCAATTGTGTGAGCTGCCACGACGGCACGAAGGCCGCCGGCAAGAACGCCACCCACATCCAGTCGACGACCAGCTGCGAGTCGTGCCATGTCGTGGCCGGGTGGAAGCCCGCCTCGCGCGTGGACCACCTGCAGGTGCTGGGCACCTGCGTCTCCTGCCACAACGGGACGACCGCGGACGGCAAGGGCGCGACCCACATTCCGAGCGACGACACCTGCGACCGCTGCCATACGACCACGGCGTGGAAACCCGCGACGTTCGCGCACGACGGCATCTCCGCGAATTGCGTGTCGTGCCACGACGGCGTGAAGTGGACCGGCAAGAGCGTCAACCACATCCTCTCGACCAACAGCTGCGAGTCGTGCCATGCCACGTTCACGTGGCGTCCGGCAACGAAGGTCGACCACACGCAGGTGACGGGCAGCTGCTACTCCTGCCACAACGGCACGACGGCCACCGGCAAGAACCTCACGCACCTGACGACGACCAACAGCTGCGACACCTGCCACGGCACCACCGTCTGGAAGCCCGCGACCAAGGTGGACCACGCCCAGGTACTGGGCACCTGCGCGTCCTGCCACAATGGAACGCTTGCGACGGAGTGGATACCAACCACATCCCGACCACGGCTGAATGCGACAGTTGCCACACCACGCTGGCCTGGAAGCCCGCGAACTTCGCGCACTCCGGCATCGTCAACAACTGCTCCTCGTGCCACGACGGCGTCAAGGCCGCCGGCAAGAACTCGACGCACATCGCGAGCACCGCGACCTGCGAGTCTTGCCACGGCACCACGACCTGGAAGCCGGCGACGACGGTCGATCACACGCAGGTCATCGGCACCTGCGCCTCCTGCCACAACGGCACGATCGCCACCGGCAAGACGCCGACACACATCGTCTCGGACGACAATTGCAGCACCTGCCACACGACGCTCGCATGGAAGCCCGCCTCCTTCACGCACGGCGGCATTACGGACGGCTGCGCCACCTGCCACGACGGCGTGAAGGCAACCGGCAAGAGCACCAGCGCACATCCTCGCGAGCAACAGCTGCGAGTCCTGCCACTCGACGGTGACCTGGAAGCCGGCCGTCAAGGTCGACCACGCGCAGGTGACGGGCAGCTGCTTCTCGTGCCACAACGGCACGACGGCGACCGGCAAGAACGCCACGCACATCCTGACCAGCAACACCTGCGACGCGTGCCATTCGACGGTCGCCTGGAAGCCGGCCACGAAGGTCGACCACAACCAGGTGATCGGCAGCTGCTTTCGTGCCACAACGGCACGACTGCCACCGGGCAAGCCCCCGGCCACATCGCGAGCGACAACAACTGCGAGAACTGCCACTCGCCGCTCGCCTGGAAGCCGGCTCGCGTCGATCACACCGGCATCACGACCAATTGCTTCAGTTGCCACAACGGCGTGAATGCCGCTGGCAAGAATGCGGCGCACATCCTCAGCAGCAATGCCTGCGAGGCGTGCCACACCGTCGCCGCCTGGAAGCCCGCATCCCGTGTCGACCACACGCAGGTCACCGGCACGTGCACTTCCTGCCACAACGGCACGATTTCGACCGGCAAGGGACCGAGCCACATCCCGACGACACAGGAGTGCGGCACCTGCCACACCACGCTTGCCTGGACGCCCGCGACGTTCACGCACACCGGCATCACCAGCGGCTGCTCGAGCTGTCACAACGGCGTGAACGCGAACGGCAAGAATGCGACGCATATCTTCACGACCAATTCGTGCGAAAGCTGCCACGTCACCTCCGCCTGGAAGCCCGCGTCGAAGGTCGACCACACGCAGGTGATCGGCGCCTGCTCGAGCTGCCACAACGGCACGATCGCCACCGGCAAGCCGCCGACCCACATCGCGACGACCTCCGAATGCAGTGCGTGCCACAGCACGGTCGCCTGGAAGCCGGCGAGCGGCTTCACGCATGCCGGGATCACTGCCGGCTGCTACAGCTGCCACAACGGCGTGAACGCCACGGGCAAGAACGCCACGCACATCACGTCGACCAATACGTGCGAGACCTGCCACACGCCGGCCGCGTGGAAGCCGGCGACGCGCGTCGATCACACGCAGGTCACCGGCACGTGCTACTCCTGCCACAACGGCACGACGGCGACCGGCAAGAACGCGACGCACCTCAACACGTCGAACACGTGCGACGCGTGCCACACGACCGCGGCCTGGAAGCCGGCCACCAAGGTCGACCACGCGCAGGTCGTGGGCACCTGCTCGTCCTGCCACGACGGCACCAAGGCTACTGGCAAAGGCACGGCCCACATCGCGACGACCCAGGAGTGCGGCACCTGCCACACGACGCTGGCCTGGAAGCCGGCGACGTTCACGCACACCGGCATCACCAGCGGCTGCTCGAGCTGCCACAACGGCGTGAACGCCACGGGCAAGAATGCGACGCACATCTTCACGAGCAACACGTGCGAAGCCTGCCACGCAACGACGGCCTGGAAGCCGGCCACCAAGGTCGATCATGCGCAGGTGATCGGCACCTGCTCGAGCTGCCACAACGGCACGATCGCCACCGGCAAGCCGGCGACGCACATCGCGACGACGGCGGAGTGCAGCGCGTGCCACAGCACCCTGGCGTGGAAGCCCGCCACCGGCTTCACGCACGACGGCATCACCGCCAACTGCTACAGCTGCCACAACGGCACTAACGCGACAGGCAAGAACGCCACGCACATCACGACGACCAACACGTGCGAGGCCTGCCACACGCCCACGGCCTGGAAGCCGGCGGTCCGCGTCGACCACACGCAGGTCACCGGCACCTGCTACTCCTGCCACAACGGGACCGTCGCGACCGGCAAGAACGCAACGCACATCGCGTCGGACAATACGTGCAACGCCTGCCACACGACCACGGCCTGGAAGCCGGCGATCAACGTCGACCATGCGCACGTCATCGGCGTGTGCAGCAGCTGCCATGACGGCGTGAAGGCCACCGGCAAGCCGGTCGGGCACGTGCCGACGACGCAGGAATGCGGCTCGTGCCACTCGACGCTGGCCTGGCTGCCGGCAAAGGTCGATCACAGCAAGATCACCGGCGGCTGCAAGACCTGCCACGACGGTACGTCCGCGACGGGCCCGTCGACCGGCCACATGACCTTCCCGGTCAACAACTTCGACTGCAACCATTGCCACACCGTCACGGCCTGGTCGCCGAACACGTTCAAGCACGTCGCGGGCGGCGGGTATCCGGGCGATCACCGCGTGGCGCTGACCTGCCTGAGCTGCCACAAGACCAACACTGACGCCGCGACGTGGCCGGCGCCGGCCTACAAGCCGGCCTGCGCGGGCTGCCACGCGAGCAACTTCAAGCCGGACCCTCACAAGAAGTACCTCGACGTGAAGTACACCGTGAGCGAGCTGCGCAACTGCTCGGGCGCGTGCCACATCTACACCGACTCGACGTTGACGACGATCCTGACCCGGCGCTCCGGTCCGGAGCATCGCATCACGGACACGTCGTTCAATAACTGATGGCGACGTTCGTGAAACGCCTGGCGTGCTGCGCCCTGCTCGCACTGGCCTCGACGGCCGCCCAGGGCCAGTCCGTGCGCCTCGTCGAGGACGTCGGCGCCTCCGAGCAGCGCGGCTACGTCGCCGTGACCGTGCTGTTCGGCTGCACGTTGCGCTACGTCAGCCACACCCCGGCCAGCAGCGGCGACATGGTGCAGGTGCGGCTGAGCGCCGGTCCCGACTGCGGGCCGCCGTCGAACACGATCGAGCAGCCGCTCAGCGTCGGTGGCACCGGATTCGTGCGCTCCGTGGACGTGGTCCGCCCCTTCGGCACCAACGTCGAGTTGCGCATCGGCTGGACGCGCGCGGAACAGTTCGTGATCGTCCCGTCGTTCGACGGCCGGGGCCTGCGCATCCGCTTGCTGCGGCCCGAGACGCCCAAAGGTGACCGTGGAGGCCATGCCGCAGGGCACCTCGACCTACGCGGTCAACCTCGACTCGTCGAAGGAACCGTACAGCCAGGAGGCGCTGGCGGGAGCCGCAGCCGCAACGGGCGTCCGCGCCTACGTCTCCGAGGTCGTGGTCGACGAGCAGCGCTGGTACCGCCTGCGCGCTGGCCCGTTCGTCACGGAAGCGGACGCAAAGCGCGTGCTGACGAAAGCGCGCATGAACTATCCGAAGTCCTGGATCGCCATCGCCGACGACGAGGAACTCACCGCGGTGGGCACGCCGACGGCCATCGGTCACGTGGCGGCGGCCCCGACGACTTCGTCCGCCACGCTGACGGACCCGGATCTCCAGAAGACACTGAAACAGGCCAAGGACGCGTTCCGCCGCAAGGACTATGCGACGGCGATCCCCCTGCTGACGAAGCTGCTCGAGCAGCCGGAGTTCCCGCAGCGCGCCGAGGCGCAGGAACTGCTCGGCCTCTCGCACGAACGCAGCGGCCAGCTCGCGCACGCGAAGGCGGACTACGAGGAATACCTGCGCCGCTATCCCCAGGGCCCGGCGACCGATCGAGTCAAGAAGCGCCTGCGCGCGCTCGCGCTGGCGACGCGCCCCTCGCAGGGCGGGCGGGTCGCAGGCGACGAGGATTCGGCGTGGAAGTTCTACGGCGGCTTTTCGCAGATCTACCGCCAGGATTCGACGAGCTTCAGCAACGACACGACCTCGACCGACCTCACGACGCAGAACGCGCTGATCAACGACGTCGGGCTCGTCGCGCGCCGTCGGGGCGAACGTTTCGATTTCTCGACCCGCGCCGCGGCGGGCTACACGTTTGACATGCTGTCGAACGGTCCGGGCGACCAGTCCCGCGTCACGATGCTGTTCGCGGAACTGAACGACCGCGAGCTCGACTGGACGGTGCGCGCCGGCCGGCAGTCCGGAAGCGCGGGCGGCCTGCTCGGTACGTTCGACGGCGTGTATGCGGGATACCAGGTCCGTCCGCGATTCCGGCTCAACGCGAACTTCGGATACCCGGTGGAGTCGACGCGCGACGGTCCGAACACCGACCGGCAGTTCTACGGACTTTCGGCGGACTTCGGCACGTTTGCCAACGCCTGGGACTTCTCGGTGTACGCCGTCTCGCAGGACTACTTCGGCGCGACGGACCGGCAGGCGATCGGTACGGAGGTCCGCTATTTCAAGCCGGGCATCACGATGGTCGGGCTGCTCGACTACGACATCCACTACCAGGACCTGAACAACGTGCTGCTGCTCGGCACGTTCGCGCTGCCGGCGCGCTGGACGGTCAACTTCAACCTCGACCACCGCAAGAGCCCGAGCCTGACGACGCGCAACGCGATGATCGGCCAGCCGGTGACGAGCTTCGACGAGCTGTTCGACCTGTTCACCACCGACGAGATCGAGCAGCTGGCCCGGGACCGCACCGCCGAGTCCGACACGATCACGCTCTCGGCATCGCGTCCGTTCGGGGAGCGCTGGCAGTGGTCGATCGACGTGGCGAGCATGAACCTCGGCGGCACGCCGGCCTCGGGCGGCGTGGCCGCCACGCCGGACCCGGGCACCGACGTCGCCGTCGCGACGCAGCTGCTCGGTTTCGGCCTGTTCGGCCGTGGCGACGTGTCGACCCTGGGACTGCAGTACCAGACCGGCTCGACGATGGAGACGATGTCGCTCGGCCTGAGCTCGCAGTTCCCGATCGGCGAGCGCTGGCGCCTGCAGCCGCGCCTGCGCGTGGACCGGCGCACGTTCGATGCGGACGGCTCGACCCAGACCACCTACGTGCCGACGCTGCGCACGGAATTGCGCGTCAAGCGCTTCACGATGGAGCTCGAGGGCGGCGCGGAGATCGGCTCGCGCGACATGGGGCAGACCACCGAGGACACCACGCGGTATTATTTCAGCCTCGGCTATCGCTACGATTTCTAGGCCAGTCCTCGCCGGCCCGCCATACGATGCAACCTGCCCGACCCAGAAGATCGCGCGCCGCCAGGGTGTCCGCCGCTGCTCTGCGCCTGCGCCCTGCTGTCATCGTGCGCGACCACGGACGAGACCGCGCCTCGCCAGTACCTCGACGAAGTCTCGGCGGCGACGGTCACGGCCTCGAACGGTGGGTTTGTGTTTGCGCGGGCGCGGACCGAGTACGCCATCAATGCGCGCGACTACCTCACCGTCGTGCCGGTCGAAGTGAATCGCGCCGGGACGCACGCGCTCTACTTCTATTGCTACGCGTGGTCGACCATCGACAAGCCTGTCGCCGCGGAGAAACCCGCGCAGTTCGAAATCGTCGCCGACGGCCGGCAGATCCCGCTCACGCCGGCCGGCGCGCCGCTGCGCTCGCTTGGGTTCGGGGAGGCGCCCTTCCCGCCACCCGCCCACGCAGCGGTTCCGCTCGTCTCGGTCACCACTCGCGAAGTGCTGCAGTTCCTGGTTCGGGCGCAGGAACTGAGTGTCGTGGCGACCCGCGATGGCCTCGCCGAACGCTACGAGCTCTGGACGGACCAGCGCAGCTCCATCGAGGAGTTTCTGCACGGGAGCCCGGCGGGACACTGACCGGTTAAACTGCGCGGAAGACACGACGGGCGGCATTCGCGCCTGCGCACAGGGCAGTCCACCATGATTGATTCCGGATCCCGCGGCCGCCTGTTCGTCATCGCCGCCCCCTCCGGCGCCGGCAAGACGTCGCTCGTCCGCGCGCTGATGGAGCGCGAGCCGGGCCTTCGGTTCTCGATCTCCTTCACGACGCGCAGGCAGCGGCCCAACGAGGTGCACTGCAGGGACTATTTCTTCGTCGCGAAGGAAGAGTTCGAGCGCATGGTCGCCGCCGGTGCATTCATCGAACACGCGCGCGTCTTCGACAACAGCTACGGCACGGCGCGCAAGCAAGTCGAGGACTCGCTGGCGGCCGGGCAGGACCTGATCCTCGAGATCGATTGGCAGGGCGCCGCGCAGATTCGCGCCGCCATGCCGGACTGCATCTCGATCTTCATCCTGCCGCCGTCCCGCGCGGAGCTCGAGCGGCGGCTGCGAGGCCGGGGCACGGACGCGGAGGACGTGATCCGGCGTCGGCTGAGCGATGCCGCGGCGGACATGACGCACTGGCGTGAGTTCGACTACGTGGTGGTCAACGACGACTTCGAATCAGCCCTCGAGGAGCTGCAGGCCATCGTGGCCGGGCACGGCGACGCCTCCCGGCGCGACCGGCCGGGCCTGGCAGAGTTGGCGGCTGGGCTCACGGCGGCCTGAGCGGCCGCTGTTCCGGTCGCCAGCGCTCGGCGAAGAACTGGCGCCCAGAGATGCGACGTTGAAGGGGCAGCGACCAGACACGTTCGAGTCGCGGCGCGGTGCGGCGCCGCTTGGTCGAACGGTCCGGTCCCCGCCCCTCGAATGGACGCGCCTGAGCGAGCTTTCGGAGGACCGAAAGCTCGCACGGCGCAAGCAGAGTCCGCCGGATGCAGCCCGAACCGGCGTGCGACACCCGGCACGGCTGCCCCTACCGCAGCCGCGCTTGACGCTGGATCCGGTTCTCCCTGCGTGCGCCGTGCGTAGCCTCCGGGACGGAGGAGGCGCAGCTCAGGCGCGGCGGGTCCTGCGTCCGGCTTGGGGTTCGCCCCGACCAAGCCGCGTTCCGTGGCGACTCGGGGCGAACCCCAGCCGGGCGCCTGTCACCGGCCACCCGCCTGAGCGCAGCAGGACCGGCCTGGAGGCTACGCCCACGGCGCCTGTGTTATGCTCACGCCCCTTGTCCCTGCCCGACTGACGACGCAAACCATGGCCCGCATCACTGTCGAAGACTGCCTGCAGAACGTTCCCAACCTGTTCCAGCTGGTGCTGGTCGCCTCCAAGCGCGCCCGCAAGCTGGCCAACGGGGCCGAGCCCACGCTCGACTGGGAAAACGACAAGCCGACAGTCCTTTCGCTGCGTGAGATTGCCGCGGGCCACGTCGGCCTCGAGATCCTCGAGGAGCCGGACCTGCCTCCGCCCCAGGAATTCGTGCCCGAACCCGAATTCATGGGCGAGCTCCGCGCGCCGCAGCTCGGGTTGGGAGACTAACCCCGCCCGCGCCCGCCCATGGACGTCACGTCTTCCCTGCGCAGCCTGCTGCCCTACGGAAGACGGTCCATAGGGATCAACCAGCTCGTCTCGAAGCTCGAGACCTACCTGCCGCCCGAGGACGTCGAGCGGGTCCAGGAAGCCTACGACCTCGCCTTCAAGGCCCATGACGGCCAGCGCCGCCGCTCGGGCGAGCCTTACATCACGCACCCGGTCGCGGTCGCGGACCTCCTCGCCGACCTGCACCTCGACGCCGAGACCATGATCGCCGCCATCCTCCACGACGTCATGGAGGACACCGCGATCGCGAAGGAGGAAATCACCTCACGCTTCGGGACCGAGGTGGCCGACCTCGTCGACGGAGTCAGCAAGCTCGACCAGATCCAGTTCCGCAGCCGGGCCGAGGCCCAGGCCGAGAGCTTCCGCAAGATGCTGCTCGCCATGGTGCGCGACATCCGCGTCATCATGGTCAAGCTCGCCGACCGCACGCATAACATGCGCACGCTCGGCGCGATGCCGCCGGCGAAGCGCCGCACCATCGCCCGCGAGACGCTCGAGATCTACGCGCCGATCGCCAACCGCCTCGGCATGCACTCGATCAAGCGCGAGCTCGAGGACCTCGGCTTCCGCGCGCTGTACCCGAGGCGCTACAAGGTCATCGAGACCGCGGTGCGCCACGCGAAGGGCAACCAGAAGCAGTTCGTCGGCAGGATCGCGTCCGCGCTGAAGGAAGCGCTCGAGAAAGCCGGCGTCCCGGTGCGCATCGAGGGCCGCGAGAAGGACGCGTACAGCATCTACGAGAAGATGCGGCGCAAGAAGATCTCGCTGAACGAGATCGTGGACGTGTACGGCTTCCGCATCGTCGTCGACCAGCCCGACACCTGCTACCGCGCGCTCGGCATCGTGCACGGCGTGTACAAGCCGATGCCCGGGCGCTTCAAGGACTACATCGCGATTCCGCGCGCGAACGGCTACCAGTCGCTGCACACCACCCTGTTCGGGCCGAACGGCACGCCGGTGGAAGTGCAGATCCGCACGGAGGACATGCATCGCGTCGCCGAGAGCGGAATCGCGGCGCACTGGCAGTACAAGAGTGGCGGCTCGGGCGCCGACGAGCAGGGCGACCGCATGCGCGAGTGGCTGCAGCAGCTCGTGGAGATCCAGCAGGGCGGCAACTCGGAGGAATTCCTCGAGAGCGTCAAGGTCGACCTGTTCCCCGACAAGACCTACATCTTCACGCCGAAGGGCGAGATCCGCAGGCTGCCGCGGGGCGCGACGTGCGTCGACTTCGCGTACGCCGTGCACACCGACGTCGGCAATCGCTGCGTGGCCGCCAAGGTGGACCGCCGGCTGGTGCCGCTGCGCACGCCGCTGCGCAACGGCCAGACGGTGGAGATCATCACGGCGAAGGGCGCCACGCCGAACCCGGCGTGGATGAACTTCGTCGTCACGGCGAAGGCGCGCGCGTCCATCCGCCAGTACCTGAAGAACCTCAAGCGCGGCGAGGCGGCCGAGCTCGGCAAGCGCCTGCTGAACCAGGCGCTCGAGGAGTTCTCGCTCAACCTGCGCAAGGTGCCGGAATCGGCGCTCGACACCGTGGCCGTCGATCTAGGGCTCAAGACGCGCGAAGAACTGTACGAGAAGATCGGCCTCGGCGAGCGCGTCGCGCCGTTCATCGCGCGGCGCCTGCTGCCGCCGGACTCGGACGGCATTGCCGAAGGCACCGCGGGCCCGTTGGCCATCGCCGGAACGGAAGGCCTGGTCGTCACCTACGCGCGCTGCTGCTTCCCGATCCCGAACGACCCGATCCTCGCGAGCCTCTCGAGCGGCCGCGGCGTCGTCATTCACCGCGAGGCCTGCGGCAACCTCGCGTCGTTCCGCAAGCAACCTGAGAAGTGGATCTCGGTCACGTGGCAGCCCGCGACCGACCGGCTGTTCCACGTCGAGATCCGCGTCGAGGTCACGAACCGCATGGGCGTTCTCGCGCAGGTGGCGTCGGCCATCGCCGGCACGCAGACCAACATCGACCGCGTGTCGGTCGTCGAGCGCGACGTCGACACGTCGAGCCTGATATTCGAGCTGCTGGTGCACGACCGCAAGCAGCTCGCCGCGGTGATCCGCTCCGTGCGCTCGATGCCGGAGGTGCTGAAAGTGATCCGGACGCTGGCGTAGAGAGCGGAAGGCGATAGGCTATGGGCTACAGGCTATAGGCTATAGGCTATAGGCTATAGGCGATGGGCTATAGGCTATGGACTATAGCCATAAGCCGTGCGCCGTGAGCCTCTCGCGCCTGACCTGTAGCCTATAGCCTGTAGCCTATAGCCTATAGCCTGTAGCCCATAGCCCATAGCCCATAGCCTTCTGGAGACTCCCCGTGTCTTTCACCCCCATCCACACCGACCACGCGCCGGGCGCCATCGGCACCTACTCGCAAGCCGTGCGCGCGGGCAACACCGTCTACCTGTCCGGCCAGATTCCGCTCGATCCCGCGACCGGCGAACTGGTGAAGGGCGACATCGAGGCGCAGGTGCGCCGCGTATTCGAGAATCTCAAGGCAGTGACGACTGCCGCCGGGGGTTCCTTCGCGAACGTGGTGAAAGTGAACGTGTACCTCACGGACCTCGGCAATTTCGCGCTGGTGAACAAGGTGATGGCCGAGTACATCAGCCAGCCCTATCCGGCCCGCGCTGCGGTCGGCGTGGCGTCGCTGCCGCGAGGCGCCGCGGTCGAGATCGATTGCGTCATGGTGCTCTGAGGGACGACGGGAGCAGCAAGGTGACCGTCGCCGCCCCGCTCGCCGAGCGGCCGGTCACCGCCTTGCGGGGCGTCGGCCCCGCGCTGGCCAGCGCACTGGCCGAGCGGCTCGGCCTCCGCACGGTGCAGGACGTGCTGTTCCACCTGCCGCTGCGCTACGAGGACCGTACGCGCGTCGTGCCGATCGGCACGCTGCGCAACGGCGATCGCGCGGTGATCGAGGGCGAGGTGCAGCTCGCCGAGATCGTGTTCCGGCGCCGCCGCGCACTGCTCGTGCGGCTCGCCGACGGCTCCGGGTTCATCACGCTGCGCTTCTTTCATTTCTCGAACTCGCAGCAGGAAGGGCTGGCGCGCGGCACGCGGCTGCGCTGCTACGGCGAGGCGCGCCTCGGACCGGGCGGCCTCGAGATCGTGCATCCCGAATATCGTCGCGTGGCGCCGGACATCGCGGCGCCGCAGAGCGAATCGCTGACGCCGATCTATCCGACGACCGAAGGCGTGCAGCAGGGGCGCTTGCGTTCCCTCACCGGCCTCGCACTCGCGATGCTGCCGGGCGGCGGGCTGCGCGATTACATTGCGCCTGGCGTGCTCGACGCGCTGCACCTGCCGGCGCTCGAAGCGGCGCTGCGCTACGTGCACCGGCCGCCGCCCGACGCGAATCTCGAGCTGCTGAACGAAGGCCGCCATCCCGCGCAGAGGCGGCTCGCGTTCGAGGAACTGCTGGCGCACCAGATCAGCCTGCGGTTGATGCGCCAGGCCGCCGATCGCGATTCGTCCTGGCCGTTGCCTCGCAACGCGGACCTCGTCGAGCGCTGCCTTGCGAACCTGCCGTTCAAGCTGACGGGCGCGCAGGCTCGGGCATGGCATGAGATCGCGGCAGACCTCGAGCGGGCGCATCCGACGATGCGCCTGGTGCAGGGCGACGTGGGATCGGGCAAGACGGTGGTAGCGGCACTTGCGGCACTGCGCGCGGTCGAGCACGGCGCTCAGGCGGCGGTGATGGCGCCGACGGAGCTGCTGGCCGAGCAGCACGCGCGCAACTTCTATGCGTGGCTCGAGCCGCTCGGCGTGCGCGTCGCGCTGCTCACGGGCCGGCACACGGGACGCGTGCGCGCCGCGCTCGAACAGGACCTCCTCGCGGGCGAGATCCAGGTGGCCATCGGCACGCACGCCCTGTTCCAGGAAGGCGTGGCGTTCAAGCGGCTCGCCGTCGTCGTCGTGGACGAGCAGCATCGCTTCGGCGTGCACCAGCGCCTGCAGCTGCGCGAGAAGGGGCTCGCCGACGGCCGCTATCCGCACCAGATCGTGATGACCGCGACGCCGATTCCGCGCACGCTCGCGATGACGGCCTATGCGGATCTCGACGTGTCGGTGATCGACGAGCTGCCGCCGGGACGCACGCCGATCAAGACCGTCGTGCTACAGGACAACCGGCGCGACGAAGTCGTGGCGCGCATCGATGCCGCGTGCCGCGCGGGCCGGCAGGCCTACTGGGTCTGCCCGCTGATCGAGGAATCCGAGGAGTTGCGTTACCAGGCCGCGGAGGAAACCGCGGCGGTGCTCGCGTCCGCCCTGCCCGACGTGCGCATCGGCCTCGTGCACGGCCGCATGACCGGCAAGAAGAAGGACGCGGTCATGGTGTCGTTCAAGGCCGGCAAGCTCGACCTGCTCGTCGCCACGACCGTCATCGAAGTGGGCGTGGACGTGCCGAACGCCAGCCTCATGGTGATCGAGAACGCGGAGCGCATGGGGCTCGCCCAGCTGCATCAGCTCCGGGGGCGCGTCGGCCGCGGCTCGGTCGAAAGCACCTGCGTGCTGCTGTACCACGCCCCGTTGTCGCCCATCGCCCGCGAAAGGCTGGGGGTCATGCGCGACACCAACGACGGTTTCGAGGTGGCGCGGCGCGACCTCGAGCTGCGCGGGCCGGGCGAACTGCTCGGCACCCGCCAGACGGGCCTGATGCAGCTCAAGGTGGCCGACCTGGTCCGGGACGCAGACCTCCTGCCGGGGGTCCAGAAGGCGGCGGCATTGATGCTGGGCGATCCAAAGTCCAACATAGCGCCCCTCGTCGCCCGGTGGGTCGGCGAGGGCGAAAGGTTTCGCAAGGTCTGAGGCATTCGGCAGTCACGCGCGATGGGCAACCGGACGGAAATCGGCCAGGGCGAGCCGGCGGCAATCCCCGCCTGGCGCAGCCGGCTGCGCGAGTACATGCGCCTGATGCGGCTCGACCGCCCCATCGGCATCTGGCTGCTGCTGTGGCCCGTGCTCTGGGCGTTGTGGATCTCGGCCAACGGCCATCCCGACGAGAAGATCTTCGTGCTGTTCGTGATCGGCACCTTCGTCATGCGCTCGGCGGGCTGCGTGATGAACGATTTCGCGGACCGCGAGTTCGACCCGCACGTGCGCCGCACCGCCGACCGGCCGCTCGCGAAGCAGTCGGTGTCGCCGGCTGAAGCGCTCGCACTGTTCGGCGTGCTCGGCATCATCGCGCTCGCGCTGCTCATCCCGCTCAATCGCCCGACGCAGGTGCTGGCGCTGATCGGCGGCGTGCTGGCCGTCACCTATCCGTTCCTCAAGCGCTTCTTCGCGCTGCCGCAGGCGTACCTCGGGCTCGCGTTCAGCTGGTCCGTGCCGATGGCGTTTGCCGCGCAGACGGGCGAGCTGCCGCCCATCGCCTGGGTGCTGTTCGTCGCGGGCGTGATGTGGACGACGGCCTACGACACGATCTACGCGATGGTCGATCGCGAGGACGACCTCGTCATCGGCATCCGCTCGTCCGCCATCCTGTTCGGCCGGGCGGATCGCGGCATCATCGCGCTGCTGCAGGCGGGGGCGCTGGCCGGGCTCGCACTGGTGGGGCACCTGGCGCATCTCGGGCGCTGGTACTGGGCGAGCCTCGCCGTCGCCGCGGCTCTCGCCGTCTACCAGCAGTACCTGATCCGCGGCCGCAATCCATCGGATTGCTTCCGCGCGTTCCTCAATAACAACCTGTTCGGTCTCTCGGTCTTCGGCGGGATCCTGCTCGATTACCTGTTCCGCGCCTGAGCGATCGCGTCAGGCGTGCGGCGTCGGCTGCTTCGGCAGCACGAAGTGCAGCACGAGATACCCGGCCAGCGCCGAGACGAGCGTGCCGGCGAGGATGCCCAGCCGGTAGCTCACGATCACTTCGCCCGTCGCGTTGTTCTCGAACGCGAGCGAGCCGATGAACAGGCTCATCGTGAAGCCGATGCCGCACAGGATGGACGCGCCGTAGACGTGCTTGAACTCGACGCCCTTGGGCAGGCGCGCGATGCCGGCTTTCACGGCCAGCCACGAGAACGTCAACACGCCCAGCTGCTTGCCGACGACGAGGCCGAGTGCGATGCCGAGCGGGATGGGCTGCAGAAGGTCCTGCAAGCTGATGCCCGCGAGATTCACGCCGGCATTGGCGAATGCAAAGAGCGGCACGATGCCGAAAGCCACCCAGGGGTGCAGCGCGTGCTCGAGGACCTTGAGCGGAGCGTGCTCGGGATGCTTCGGGTCCTTCGCGGGGATGCAGAGCGCCGTGACGACACCCGCGAGCGTCGCGTGCACGCCGGACTTCAGCACGCATATCCACAGCACGGTGCCGACGAGGATGTAGGGCGCGATGCGCATCACACGGAGGCGATTCAGCGCCAAGAGCGCGAGCAGGGCCGCGCCCGCGCCCGAGAGCGCCGTCACGGACAGCGAACTGGTATAGAAGAGCGCGATGATGACGATGGCGCCAAAGTCGTCGAGCACGGCGAGCGTCATCAAGAAGACCTTGAGGCCGAGCGGCACGCGCGGGCCGAACAGCGACAGCACGCCAAGCGCAAACGCGATGTCCGTCGCCGACGGAATCGCCCAGCCGCGGATGCCGACCGGATCGTTCCAGTTGATCCACGCATAGATGGCGGCCGGCACGACCATGCCGCCGATCGCCGCGATGCCCGACAGCGCAACCTTCGCGCCGTCGGACAGTTCGCCCATCACGACTTCGCGCTTGATCTCGAGTCCGACCAGCAGGAAGAAGATCGCCATCAGCAGGTCGTTGATCCAGATGAGCAGCGACTTGTCGAGCGTGAAGCTGCCCACCTGGATCTTGATGGGCACCTCGAACAGGGCGTGGTACCACGGCGCGAGCGCGCTGTTGGCCGTTACCATGGCGGCCACGCCGGCGGCGACGAGCACGATGCCGCCCGCGGATTCCATCTTGAGGAACTCGCGCAGGGCCGCGAGCGGTCTGAATTCTTCCGTCAGGTTCATGCCGGTCCGTGCTCCCTTCGACTGGCGGCGAGTGTACCTGCTTCACCCGGGCGTTCGCGCCAGGCACCAGACGTCGATCGTGCCGGCCCCGGCCCGGCGCAACGCCCACGCAATCTCGCGCACCGTGCTGCCGGTCGTCATCACGTCGTCGATCACCGCCACGCGACGGTCACGGACGAGACCCGGGACCTCGAACGCACCCTGCAGGTTCGCGACGCGCTCCACGAGCGGCAGGCCGACCTGCGGGCGCGTCGGGCGGCAGCGCACGACCGTTCGCGTCTCGAAGGGTCGAAGCGTCTCGCGCGCCACCCACCGCGCGATCTCGATGGACTGGTTGAAGCCGCGCTCGACCAGCTTGTCCGGGTGCAGCGGCACCGGCAGCAGTACATCGACTTCCCGATGCAAGCCGGCTGCGAGCAGCGAGCGGCCGAGCAACGTGCCCAGCACCCTCGCGTGGGCGAGGTGACCGTCGTACTTGAGCGCCCGGACGAGTCCGCCGAGCGGAAACTCGTATCGGAAAGGGACGTGACAACGGTCGAAGGGAGGTGGATCGGCGCGACAACGGGGGCACTCGCCGAGAGCCTCGTCGGGATCCATCGGCAGCGCACAGCGCGGGCAGCAGCCGGTCTGCGCCGGCAGGTCGCCCTCGCAGGCGGCGCACAGGTCGAGGGCCGGTCGCTGCCCCCGGCCCTGGCACAGGATGCAGCGGGGCGGCAGGAGCCAGCCCCCGAGCCGATCCAGGACTCTGTCAACTTGAATAACCATGGTCGGTTGACAAGGAGCGGTTCGGCTTTGAATACTGCCGCCCGCCGCTGTGGCCAGCTTCCGCGGCAACCCGCCCGTCTGCACGGGCCATTTCTCGCCGGAACGGCCACTTCCAGCGTGCAGCCAGGAATCCCGATGCCGATCCTCGATCCGAACCGCCTTGGCGAAGTGCGCAATGACTGGACGCTCGCCGAGGCGCGGGCCGTTTTCAGCCTGCCGTTCAACGACTTGATGTTCCATGCGCAGCGCGTGCACCGGTCGAACTTCGACCCGAACAAGGTGCAGGTCAGCACGCTCATTTCGATCAAGACCGGGGCGTGCCCCGAGGACTGTGCCTACTGCCCGCAGAGCGTTCGCTACGACACCGGCCTCGAGCGCGAGGAACTGATGGAAGTCTGCGAGGTGGTGGAGCGTGCGCAGGCCGCGAAGGCCAACGGCGCGACGCGCTTCTGCATGGGCGCTGCCTACCGCAACCCGAAGCCGCACCAGCTGCAGAAGGTCAAGGCGATGGTGAGCGAGGTCCGCGCGCTCGGCCTCGAGACCTGCGCGACGCTCGGCATGCTGACGCCGCAGCAGGCGACGGAGCTGAAGGAGGCGGGGCTCGACTACTACAACCACAACCTCGACACGTCCGAGAAGTTCTACGGCGAGATCATCACGACGCGCACGTACCAGGACCGCCTCGACACGCTGCAGGCCGTGCGGGATGCGGGCCTGAACGTCTGCTGCGGCGGCATCCTCGGCATGGGCGAGACCGACCAGGATCGCGTCGCGCTGCTGCACACGCTCGCGACCCTGCCGCAGCACCCCGAGAGCGTGCCGATCAACCAGCTGGTGCAGGTGGAAGGCACGCCGCTGCACGGCCTGCCGCCCCTCGATCCGCTCGACTTCGTGCGCGCGATCGCCACGGCGCGGCTGCTGATGCCGAAATCGTACGTGCGCCTCTCCGCCGGGCGCACCGACATGAGCGATGCGGTGCAGGCGCTGTGCTTCCTCGCGGGCGCCAATTCGATCTTCTACGGCGAGAAGCTGCTCACTACGCCGAATCCCGGCGAGACCCACGACCAGGCGCTGTTCGCCCGCCTCGGCCTCGCGCCGGAAAATGCCGCGGCTCGATGAGGTCCTCGCCGCCGAACTGACGGCGCTCGAGGGCGCGCATCGCTACCGGCGGCGGCGCACGGTCGAGTCGCGCGTCGCCGGCACGGCGCGCGTGCAGGTGGACGGTCGCGACGTCGTCGCGTTCTGCAGCAACGATTACCTCGGCCTCGCCGATCATCCGCTCGTGACCGAAGCGTTCGTCGATGCTGCGCGCCGCTGGGGCGTGGGCAGCGGCGCGTCGCACCTCGTGAGCGGCCACTGCTCTGAGCATCACGCGCTCGAAGAGGAACTCGCGGCTTTCACCGGTCGCCCGCGCGCGCTGCTGTTCTCGACCGGATACATGGCGAACCTCGCCGTCGGCTCGACGCTGCTGACGCGCGGCGATCGCGTGCTTGAGGACCGGCTCAATCACGCGTCGCTGCTCGATGCGGGCCTCGCGACCGGCGCGGACTTTGCTCGCTACCCGCATGGCGATGCGGCGGAGTTGCGACGCCGGCTCGCCGCGCACCACGCAGGGCATACGCTGGTGGCGACGGATGGCGTCTTCAGCATGGATGGTGATGTTGCGCCGTTGTCCGAGGTGGCGCGGCAGTGCGCAGAATTCGGCGCGTGGCTGTTCGTCGACGACGCGCACGGGTTCGGCGTGCTCGGCGCGAACGGCGGCGGTTCGGTGGAGGCTGCTGGCCTGCGTCTCGACGACGTGCCCGTGCTGATGTGCACGCTCGGCAAGGCGCTCGGCACGTTCGGCGCTTTCGTGGCCGGCTCCGAGACGCTGATCGAAAGCCTGATCCAGCACGGACGCACCTACATCTACACGACCGCCTTGCCGCCGGCGGTGGCGGCCGCGACGCGCGCAGCCTTGCGCGTGATGCAGGACGAGTCGTGGCGTCGTGCACGCGTGCTGGGCCTCGCGCAGACCTTTGCCGTGGCCGCGCGCGATCTCGGGATGAACGTGATGCCGTCGCTGACGCCGATCCAGCCAATCGTCCTCGGCAGCGAGTCCGCTGCGCTCGATGCGAGCCGCGCACTGCTCGAGCAGGGGTTGTGGGTTCCCGCCATCCGCCCGCCGACGGTGCCGGCGGGCAGCTCGCGACTGCGCGTGACCTTCTCCGCCGCGCATTCGGACCAGGACGTCGCGCGACTGGTCGAAGCGTTGCGCGCGCTCGCCATGCAAGGCGTGATCGCGTGAGCGCCCTGCACATCGAGAGGCTCGGCTTCGGCCCGGACGTGGTGATGCTGCACGGCTGGGCGCTGCACGGCGGCATGTGGGGGCCGTGGCTGGATTCGCTCGCCGAGCACGTGCGCCTGCACGTCGTCGACCTGCCGGGGCACGGGCACAGCGCGTGGCGCAACGAGATCACGGATGTCGCAGGCCTTGCCACGAGCGTGTTCCCGGCGATCCCGCGCGGCGCCACGGTACTCGGCTGGTCGCTCGGCGGCATGGTCGCGCTCGAACTCGCGCGCCGGCATCCGCAGCACATCGGCTCGCTGGTGCTGATCGCGACGACGCCGCGCTTCGTCGCGGGCGACGGCTGGGAACACGGCATGCGCAGCGACGTGCTGGACGGCTTCGCCCGCGGCCTCGCCGACGACTACCGTGCGACGGTGCGCAACTTCCTCGCCCTGCAGGCCCTCGGAGACGAGAATGCGGCGCAGGCGCTGCGCACCTTGCGCAGCAAACTCGCCACGCATGGCGAACCCGACCCCCGCGCGCTGGTCGCCGGGCTCGGAGTCCTGCGCAACGTGGACCTGCGCGACGACTTGCCGCGCATCGCGACGCCCACGCTCGTGATCGTCGGCGAGCGTGATCGCCTGACGCCACCCGAAGCGGGGCGGGAACTGGCGATGCGATTGCCGTCGGCGCGCTTTCACGTCATTGAGCGCGCCGGGCATGCGCCGTTCCTTTCACACCCCGACGAGGTGCTGTGGGAGGTCGTGTCGTTCCTCAAGAAGCCCTCACCCGGCCTGCGGCCGACCTCTCCCGCAAGCGGGAGAGATAAAGAGCCCTCGCCCGCCACGGCGGGAGAGGGCGCGAGCGGCGATGCGGCAGCAGCGATGCGAGGGGTGAGGGTTGCGGAACAGCCCTCACCCGCGCTCTGCGCGACCTCTCCCGCAAGCGGGAGAGGTACAGAGCCCTCACCCGGCCTGCGGCCGACCTCTCCCGCAAGCGGGAGAGGTGAGGACGCGACATGACGCCGCCGCCCACCGTCACGCTGGGCCTGGACCACGACGTCGTCCGCGACTCCTTCAGTCGTGCGGCAGCTTCCTACGACGCGGCGGCCGTTCTCCAGGCCCAGGTGCGCAACGAACTGCTCGACCGGCTGGACCTGGTGAAGCTCGAGCCCGAGGTGGTGGTGGATCTCGGCGCGGGCACGGGTCATGCCACTCTTGAGCTGAAGCGCCGGTATCGCGGCAGCCGCGTCGTGGCCGCGGATCTCGCCGAGGGCATGCTGCGCGAGGCGGGCCGCCGCCAGACCCTGCTGCGCCGTTTCGACCGCGTCGGCGCCGATGCGGCGGCACTCCCTTTGCGCGACGGCAGCGTCGATCTCATCTTCAGCAGCCTGATGCTGCAGTGGTGCCCGGACCCGGACGCCGTCCTCCGGGAGTGCCGGCGTGTGCTGAAGCCGGGCGGCCTCCTCACGTTCACGACCCTCGGCCCAGACACGCTGGTCGAGCTACGCCGCGCCTGGCTCGCGGCCGATGCCAGCCATCCGCACGTGAACACCTTCCTCGACATGCACGACCTCGGCGATGCCCTCGTACGGGCGGGGCTCGCCGAACCGGTGATGGACGTCGAACGCTACACGCTGACCTACGACGAGGTGCGGGGGTTGATGCGCGACCTCAAGGCGATCGGCGCGCACAACGCCGCGACCGGCCGGCCGAAAGGACTGACCGGCAAGCGCACGCTCGGGCGGATGATCGAGGCCTACGAAACCTTCCGGCGCGAGGACGGAAGACTGCCCGCGACCTACGAGGTGGTGTTCGGCCAGGCCTGGGGTCCGGTCGGTCCTGTCCGGACGAAGACTGCTGACATAGGAGAGACGCGCATCCCCGTGGGGAGCGTTGGCCGCCGATTGCCGCCCGGACGCTCCTGAACCCGCCACCCATTCGGATCAGGGTGCAGAAAGCGCTCCGCAATTGTTCAATTTGTACTTACAGTAAATATGCAAGTAAATCCCCAGAGTACCGACTGTGAACTCCAGGTAGACGATATCGTGTGCGCCTCATGACCCCCGGCATCTTCATCACGGGCACCAACACCGGCGTCGGCAAGACCGTCGTGGCGGCCGCCTGGACTCGCGCCATCGCCGAGGCTGGCCATCGGGTCGTGGGCCTGAAACCCCTGGCGAGCGGCTCCGAGCGGGACGCTGAAGGCAGGCTCCGGAACACCGACGCGCTCGCGCTCCTGGCCGCCGCCTCTGTCCAACTGCCGTACGAACTCGTGAACCCCTATTGCTTCGAACCGGCGATCGCCCCGCATCTTGCCGCCGAGGAAGCACGGCAGGTAATCACCGCCGACGACCTGGTTGCCTGGTACGGCGAGGCCACCGCCGGGGCGGAACTCGCCGTCGTGGAGGGAGCCGGCGGCTGGCGGGTCCCCCTGCACCCGCTCGGATTCCTGAGCGACCTGCCGGAGCGCCTCGGCCTGGGGGTCGTGGTGGTGGTCGGCCTCACGCTCGGCTGCCTCAACCATGCCCGGCTGACGGTCGAGGCGATCCAGCACGCCGGCCGGTCCCCCTTCCTCGGCTGGATCGGCAACCAGGTCGACCCGGACTTCGAGCGTCTCGACGCCAACCTCCACTCGCTCGAGCGGCTGTTGGGCGGCCCACCCATCGCGCTCGTGCCGCCCCTGGGTCCGAATCCGGATCCAGCCGCCGCGGCCGGGCACCTGTCCGGACCGATCGCCCGCTCGGTCGTGAGCCGCATGCTGGACGCCGCGGCCCCGGCCTGACGAAAAAGCTCAATCTTTCCTTAGGTTGCGCGTTGTCGACGGGCCGCAACCTAGCTACATTGCGACCTTTGCGCTGCCGGTCCCGCGATGGTCGTTGCCTCACACCGCCCCCCGCCGCACGAACTCGAGCACCGCATCGAGCTCGCGCCGAACTGTTCCCTCACGCCGCAGGGCGCGCGGCTGTTCGTGGGGAGCCTGGCCGCGCTCACGTTCGCCGTGGCGCTGTTCTTCGCGTTTCGCGGCCTCTGGCCGATACTTCCGTTCGCCGGCCTCGAAATCGGGCTGCTCGCGTGGGCCGTCCGCGCGAGCATGCGCAGCGGCGCCCAGCGCGAGGTGATCGTCGTTTCGGATGAAACGGTGACGATCGAGCGAGGCGCAGGCAATAGATTGAGTCTGATGGTATTTCCTCGCCATTGGGCGAGGGTTAAACTGCGCGACCCGCAAAGGTCGCAACACCCGAGCCGGCTCGTCATCGAGTCGCACGGCCGCGCCTGCGAAGTGGGACGGTTTCTCACGGAGGAGGAGCGACGCAACCTCGCGTCGCGCCTCCAGCAACTGGTGGGGAAGACGAGCGAATCACCCGCGCTCAGGCCCTGACGGGTCGACGCGGGTCCGGAGGCTGTCCGCGGTGGCAAGTGCCGGTAAACAAATGGGAGTCCTGGTGACAATGAAGATGGTGAAGCGTGCCCTCGCGGCCGGTGCAGCACTCTCGGTGCTCGCTTCCGGTCCGGCCCTGGCTGCCTGGTCCGACGTGAACCTGCGCGTCGGCGTCACCGAACTGAGCCGCGAGATCTACGGCCTGCACATGCTGATCCTCTGGGTCTGCGTGGCGATCGCCGTCGCGGTGTTCGGCGTGATGATCTACTCGATCGCCACCTTCCGGAAATCGAAGGGCGCCGTGCCGGCCACCTTCGATCACAGCACGACGGCCGAGATCGTGTGGACCGTCATCCCGGTGCTGATCCTCGTCGCCATGGCCGTGCCGGCCGCGCGCACGCTGGTGAAGATCGACGACACGAGCAATTCCGACATCACCGTGAAGGCGACCGGTTACCAGTGGAAGTGGCAGTACGAGTACGTCGACGAAGGCGTGTCGTTCTTCTCCACGCTCGCGAGCGCGAGCAACGAGGCGCGCCAGCTCGACTCGGGCGTCGACGTGAACAAGGTCGACAACTACCTGCTCGACGTCGACAACCCGCTCGTCGTGCCGGTCGGCAAGAAGGTGCGCATGCTGATCACGTCGGCCGACGTCATCCACGCCTGGTGGGTGCCGGACTTCGCGATCAAGAAGGACGCGATCCCGGGCTACATCAACGAGCTGTGGTTCACGGCGGACAAGGAAGGCACCTACCGCGGCCAGTGCGTCGAGCTCTGCGGCCGCGACCACGGCTTCATGCCGATCGTGGTCGTCGTGAAGTCGCAGGCCGACTACGCCGCCTGGCTCGCCGCGCAGAAGAGCGCGCGCCAGGCCGCCGCGACCGCCGCCGCCAAGACGGCGCAGCTCGCTGCCCCGGTTGCACAACAGACTGAGTCGGCCCTCCGGGTCGCGAACGCGGAGTAATCGCACGATGAGCTCGACCCACACTCACGACCACGCCGCGCACGGTCACGACGATCACGGCCCGGCCAAGGGCATCATGCGCTGGCTGACGACCACCAATCACAAGGACATCGGCACGATGTACCTGGTGTTCAGCCTGATCATGTTCCTGATCGGCGGCTCGATGGCGCTCATCATCCGCGCCGAGTTGTTCATGCCCGGCATGCAGCTCGTCGACCCGGGCTTCTTCAACACGATGACGACGGTGCATGCGCTGATCATGGTATTCGGCGCGGTGATGCCGGCCACGGTGGGCCTCGCCAACTGGATGATCCCGCTGCAGATCGGCGCGCCCGACATGGCGCTGCCGCGCATGAACAACTTCAGCTTCTGGCTGCTGGTGGCAGCGTTCTCGCTGCTGATCCTGTCGCTGTTCATGCCGGGCGGCGGTCCCGCCGGCGGCTGGACGCTCTACCCGCCACTCGTGCTGCAGACCGGCGACGCGTTCCCGCTCGCGATCTTCGCGATCCACCTCGCGGGCGCCTCGTCGATCATGGGCTCGATCAACATCATCGTCACGATCATGAACCTGCGCGCGCCGGGCATGTCGCTGCTGAAGATGCCGCTGTTCGTGTGGACGTGGCTGATCACGGCCTACCTGCTGATCGCCGTGATGCCGGTGTTCGCCGGCGCGGTGACGATGCTGCTCACCGACCACTTCTTCCACACCACGTTCTTCGCTGCGGCGGGCGGCGGCGACCCGGTGCTCTACCAGCACATCTTCTGGTTCTTCGGGCACCCCGAGGTGTACATCATGATCCTGCCGGCGTTCGGGATCGTGTCGGAGATCATCCCCACGTTCTCGCGCAAGCCCTTGTTCGGCTACGACTCGATGGTGTACGCGACCGCCTCGATCGCGTTCCTGTCGTTCATCGTCTGGGCGCACCACATGTTTACCGTCGGCATGCCGCTGGCCGGCGAGATGTTCTTCATGCTCTCGACGATGCTGATCGCCGTGCCGACGGGCGTGAAGGTGTTCAACTGGACGGCGACGATGTGGAAGGGCTCGCTCTCGTTCGAGCCGCCCATGCTGTTCGCGCTCGCCTTCCTGTTCCTGTTCACGATCGGCGGCTTCTCGGGCCTGATGATGGCCATCGCCCCGGTCGACTTCCAGTATCACGACACCTACTTCATCGTCGCGCACTTCCACTACGTGCTGGTGCCGGGCGCGGTGTTCGCGCATCATGGCCGGCGTGTACTTCTGGATGCCGAAGTGGACGGGCCACATGTACGACATGAAGCTCGCCAACCTGCACTTCTGGCTGTCGGCGATCTTCGTGAACGTCCTGTTCTTCCCGCAGCACTTCCTCGGGCTCGCCGGCATGCCGCGCCGCATCCCGGACTACTCCACGCAGTTCGCGGACTGGAACATGATCTCGTCGATCGGCGGCTTCGGCTTCGGCCTCTCGCAGCTGCTGTTCGTGTACATCATCTGGAAGTGCGCGCGCGGCGGCGCCGCGGCCTCGGCCGTGGTGTGGGACGGCGCCCGCACGACCAGCCTCGAGTGGACGGTGCCTTCGCCGGCGCCGTACCACACGTTCGAAGAGGCTCCGGTCGTCAAGTAAATGGCTACCCGCATGAGCAACGGCCCGACCGAGCAGCAGCGTCGTCGCATCCGCTGGACGACGATCGTGCTGGCGCTGACGGCCATCGGCATCTACGTCGCGTTCATCGCCTCGGCGATGATGAAGTCGCAGCACTGACGTGGCCGGCGACGGACGCAAGCTCGATCGCTCGCTGGTCCGCGGCCTCGTGCTGATGACCGCGGGCAGCTTTGCATTCGGGTTTGCGCTCATCCCGCTCTACAAGGTCGTCTGCGAGGCGGCGGGCATCAAGGTCAACGACCGACCGTCCGCCATCCAGGCGTCGGATTCCGGTGCCGGCCGCCAGGTTCGACTGGAGATGATGTCGCTGCTGCCGGACGGCAGCGACTTCGAGCTGACCCCCGAGACGCGCGAGCTCACCGTGCAGCCGGGCAAGCTCTACGAGGCGAAGTTCCGCATCCGCAGCAAGTCCACCGTACCGGTGGTCGCGCAGGCGGTGCCGAGCATCGCGCCGATCACCACGTCCCGCTACCTGCAGAAGACCGAGTGCTTCTGCTTCACGCCGCAGTCGTTCGCGGCGTCGGAGGAGCGGGAATTCACCGTGCGCTTCATCGTCGACCCGGCGCTTCCGGCGTCGGTGGACCGCATGACGCTCGCGTATTCGATGTACGTCGTGCCGGGCCAGAAGCTCGCGGCACGCTGACCACAGGTTCCAACGAAGAGGCTCGACCATGGCTCACGCTCATTCCACTCATGACGCGGGGAAGTACTACATCCCGCACGGCAGCAAGTGGCCGATCGTCGGCTCGCTCGCGCTGTTCACCACGATGCTGGGCGTCGCGTCCTGGCTGAACGGCGTGGAGATGGGCCCGTGGGTCCTGCTGGTCGGCCTGCTCGCCGTGTTCTACATGTTCTTCGGCTGGTTCGGCACCGTGATCGGCGAGAGCCAGGCCGGCATGTACAACGATGGCGTCGACAAGTCTTTCCGCATGGGCATGATGTGGTTCATCTTCTCCGAGGTGATGTTCTTCGCGGCGTTCTTCGGCGCCCTGTACTACGCGCGGCAGCTGTCCGTGCCGTGGCTCGGCGGCGAGGGCACGAAGTACCTGACGAACATCTTCCTGTGGAAGGACTTCGTGCCGGCCTGGCCGACAAACGGCCCGAAGGCGGTCGGCGGCGAGTTCGAGACCATCCCGGCGTTCGGCCTTCCGGCGTGGAACACCGCGATCCTGCTGACCTCGGGCGTGACGATCACCATCGCCCACCACGCGCTCAAGGCCGGCAACCGCGGCATCCTGAAGATCTTCCTCGCGGCGACGTTCCTGCTCGGCTTCCTGTTCGTCTACCTGCAGGCCACCGAGTACCACCACGCTTACACCGAGTTGAACCTCAAGCTCGGCAGCGGGGTCTACGGCTCGACGTTCTTCATGCTGACGGGCTTCCACGGCCTGCACGTCACCATCGGCGCGATCATGCTGACGGTGATCTGGCTGCGGACGATGAAGGGCCACTTCACGCCGAAGCACCACTTCGCCTTCGAAGGCGTGGCCTGGTATTGGCACTTCGTCGACGTGGTGTGGCTGGGCTCTTCATCTTCGTTTACTGGTTGTAAACGAAGATGAAGGCTATAGGCCATGGGCGATAGGCTATAGGTCGGAATACAGAGCCGCAGCCTCTTGGTCTGACCTATAGCCTATAGCCTATAGCCTATAGCCTGACGTGCACCTTTTCGGCCGCCTTCGGGCGGCCGAGCGCTTTCAGCGGACGTGGTGCGGCTCGATCAGGCCGTTGCGCCAGGCCACGAACAGCAGGATGAACAGCAGGACGGACAGCGCGATACGCACGGTGAGCGCATTGACCATGCGCTTCGACTGGCCCTCGTCTTTCACGAGATGGAAGAGGCCGGAGAAGAGGCTCGCGACGATCGCGGCCAGGGTGAGCACGATGAGCAGCTTGATCATTATCCGACAGTCGCGTGCACGAGGCGGCCAGTATAAATGAGGCTCCAGGTCGGCAATCGCGTATTCGCGCCGCGGTGGTGGGCTGCGTTGCTGACGGTGGCGGCGGTCGCGGGCTGCCTGTCGCTGGCTTCGTGGCAGTTCGGTCGTGCGCGGGAAAAGCAGGCGCTGATCGCTTCGTTCGAACGCGGCGCGAGCACCAGCGTCGAACTCGGCCTGGGCACCGTCGACGCCTTGCCGCGCTATCAACACGTCACCGCACGCGGCTCCTACGACCCGTCGCGCCAGGTGCTGATCGACAACATGCCGTCGAGCGCGGGAACGGCGGGTTTCCGGGTGCTGACGCCTTTCGTGCGGCCGGGCAGCCAGAAGCTGCTGCTCGTGGATCGCGGCTGGGTGCCGCTGGGACTGCACCGCGACCAGCTGCCGGTCGTGACGGTCGCCGACGGCATGCGTGAGGCGGCTGGACGACTCGATCAGTTGCCGGTCCCCGGCCTGCGCGTCGGCACGGCGGACGCCGCGGGCGATGTGAAGTGGCCGCGCATCCTGCTCTTTCCGACCGCTGCGGACCTGGAGCAGGTCTACGGCGAACCGGTCGAGTCGCGCATCGTGCTGCTCGACGCCGACCAGCCCGACGGTTACGAGCGCGCATGGCGCCCGGCGCTCGAGTTCCCGCCGGAGCGCCACCTCGGCTACGCTGTGCAGTGGCTCGCGCTCGCGGCGGTGTCCCTCGTCATTTTCGTCGCGCTCAGCACGCAGCGCGACCCTGTCCCGGAAACGAACCGTTCATGAGCACTTCCCCGGAACCGAACCTGACGCGCCGCGGCCAGTGGCAACTGGCGGGCCTGGCGGCGATTTTCTTCGTCCCGCTCGCAATCGCATTCTGGCTGTATTACGGCGCGGGCCACTGGCGCCCGGAAGGCGGCACCAACCAGGGCGAGATCATCGACCCGGCGCGCCCGCTGCCAGCCGTGTCACTGCTCAAGGCTGACGGCACGCCGACGGGCGACCAGTTCCTGCGCGGCAGGTGGACGATGATCTACGTCGACGACGGCGCCTGCGGCCCGGATTGCCGCAAGTCGCTGTACCTCATGCGCCAGTCGCGCATCGCGCTCAACAAGGACATGGATCGTGTGCAGCGCGTGTTCCTCGTGACGAGCCGCTGCTGCGACACGAAGTACTTCGTCGCGGAGCACCCCGACCTGCTGGTCGCGAAGCTGGACAGCCCGGAAGGCGCGGCGCTGATCCGGGAGTTCCCGTCGTACGCGGATGCCCCGGGCGCGGCCGGCCGCATCTATCTCGTCGATCCGCTCGGCAACCTCATGATGAGCTATCCCCGCAGCGCGCCGGACAAGGCACTGCTGACGGACATCAAGAAGCTCCTGCGCCTCTCGCACATCGGATAAGCCGCCATGCGACTCACCGCCTTCCGCCGCCTCGCCCTGTTCGGCACCGTGCTCGCCCTGTGCGTCGTCGTGCTCGGCGCCTACGTGCGCCTGAACCACGCCGGCCTCGGTTGCCCGGACTGGCCGGGTTGCTACGGGCACCTCACGGTCGGGCAGGCCGCGCAGAACGCGGCCAGCGTGAACGCTGCGTACCCGGACCGCCCGCTCGAGGTGAAGAAGGCGTGGCTCGAGATGGTGCACCGCTATTTCGCCTCGACGCTCGGTCTCGTGATCGTGGCGCTCGCCGTGATGGCGTGGCGCAACCGCAAGGACCGGCAGCAGCCGGTGAAGCTGCCGCTCGCTCTGGTCGCGTTGGTGGTGTTCCAAGGCTTGCTCGGCATGTGGACGGTGACGCTGCTGCTGAAGCCGCTCATCGTCACTTCGCACCTCGTGGGCGGCCTCGCGACGATGTCGCTGCTGTGGTGGTTGTCGCTGAATCCGACGCGCACTACGCGGCCCGCATCGGAGCGCGGCTTGCGCAAGCTCGCCATCGTCGCGCTCTGCGTGCTGTCGCTGCAGATCCTGCTCGGCGGCTGGGTGAGCACCAACTACTCGGCGGTGGCCTGCCCGGACTTCCCCACCTGCCAGCGCTCCTTCTGGCCGCACATGGATTTCAAGGACGCGTTCGTGCTGTGGCGCGGGCTGGGTATCGATTACGAAGGCGGCGTGCTCGATCACCCCGCGCGCGTCGCGATCCACGTCGTGCACCGGCTAGGGGCGCTGATCGCGGCGCTGGTGCTCGGCTTCACGGCGTTTCGCGCGATCCGCACCGCCAGGTCACGCGGCGCTCGGATGGCTGGCGCGGTCGTCGCGGTGGTGCTGGTCACGCAGCTGATCCTGGGTCCCGTGATGGTGCTGATGACGTTCCCGTTGTCTCTCGCCACCGCCCACAACGCAGTCGCGGCCTTGTTGGTACTGTCCACGGTCGCGTTGGTGCGGTTCCTGTGGCCGCAGCAACGCAACCTGTAGCGCTGCGGTAAAATCTCGGCCCCGCCGCCACTCCCCCTAAGCGCGTGCCGTACTCCCCCGCACAAGAAGTCGCTCCCGGTTCCGCCACCTGGCGGGACTATTACGAGATCGGCAAACCGAAAGTCGTGGCGTTGATCGTCTTCACGGCGATCGTCGGCATGTTCCTGGCGGTGCCGGGGATGCCGCCGCTCGACGCGTTCATCTACGGCTCGATCGGCATCGGGCTCGCCGCGTCGAGCGCGGCCGCGATCAACCACGTGGTGGACCGCCGCTTCGACGAGAAGATGGCGCGCACCATGAAGCGCCCGATCCCGACGGGTCACCTCACCGCGCGGCAGGCGCTCGCGTATGCCGGCGTGATCGGCGTCGCGTCGATGATCATGTTGTGGTTGCTCGTCAATCCGCTCACCGCGGTGCTCACGTTCGCGTCGCTGATCGGCTACGCCGTTCTGTACACGGTGTGGCTGAAGCACGTGACGCCGCAGAACATCGTGATCGGCGGCGCTGCCGGCGCCGCGCCACCCGTGCTCGGCTGGACGGCGATCACGGGCAGCGTGGATCCGTACGCGTTGCTGCTGTTCCTGATCATCTTCGCGTGGACGCCGCCCCACTTCTGGGCGCTCGCGATCGCACGGCGCGACGACTACGCCAAGGCCGGAATCCCGATGCTGCCGGTGGCGTACGGCGTCGCGTTCACTCGCCTGCACATCCTGCTCTACACGATCCTGCTGTTCATCGCGACGCTGCTGCCCTACCTCACCGGCATGAGCGGCCTGCTTTATCTCGCCGTCGCCGTGATCCTCGGCGTAATCTTCACGCGCTACGCTCTCCAGCTGCGTCGCGACGACGCGCCGGCCCACCTGCCGATGACGGTGTTCCGCTACTCGATCACGTACCTGATGCTGCTGTTCGCCGCGCTGCTGATCGATCACTACGTCAGCATCCGGTTCTGAGCGGACCATGGCGAGCCGCCCGCATTTTGCCGCGCCGCTTCTGCTCGTCGTGTTCGTCGGGCTGATCGCCTACGTCTCGCTGTTCCCGTTCCAGTTCAACCCGCACGGACCGACCATGGTCGAAGCCCTGCACCTGCTGACGTGGGTGCGCGCCGGCCGCACCGAAATGTTCAGCAACGTGCTGCTGTACGCACCACTGGGGTTCTGCTGCGTCCTGCTGCTCGAATCACGCCTTGGTCGCGTCGCAGGCATCGTCGTCGCAACACTCGCGGGGGCCGCGTTGTCCTGCAGCATGGAGCTGCTGCAGGCGTCCGTGCCGACGCGCGTGACGAGCCTGACGGACCTCTCGCTCAACACCCTCGGCACGCTGATCGGCGCGGTGCTCGGCTCGACGTGGCACATCTTCGGCGCGCGCATGGCGCCGCAGGGCTCTTCGCGCGGGCGGTCGGGAGCGGTCGCCGTGACCATCCTCGTGCTGTGGCTCATCGCTCGCCTTTGGCCGTTGATTCCGGATCCGGGCCTGCGCCAGCTGAAGCGGGCCGTGCGGCCCTTGTTCACGCCCCACATGGAGGTCGCCGAACTCGTGGCCTTCGTGCTCGGCTGGCTGGTCGTCGCGCAGGCCGTGTTCGCCCTGGCGAAGCGTCAGCGGGCGGTCGACCTGTTCCTGATCGTGATTGCGACGGTGCTGGTGGGCCGCACGTTCACCCAGGGCAACACGCTCGTCACCGCGGAGGTCGCTGCGATCGCGCTGCTGCTTCCGGTGCTGGTCGCGCTGAGCCGGCTCGAGGATGGCGCACGGTCGGCGCTCGTGGCCGTGACGCTCGCGGGTTGGCTGGCCTGGATGGCGCTGAGCCCGTTGCTCGCCGGCACGGCGCGCATCTCGACCGACTTGCCGGCATTCGCAGAATTCATCGCGCGCAACCCGCCACCGCCGCCGCAGCTGGCCGGCAAGGGCTTCAGCTACATCGCGCTCGGCTGGCTGCTCGCCGGCGCGGGCCTCGTGCCGCACGTGGCCGCCGGCATCATGTTCCTGTTCGTGCTGCTGCTGACGCTGGTGCAGCTCGGGGCCAGCTCGCCGGTCTTTGGCTGGGTCGACGTAGTCATTGCGCTCGGCGCGGCCTACGTCGTCGCGCGGTGGATGCCTTCGAGCGCGCCGGCTGCGACCAAGCGCAGGTAGGCGCCGCCTCCGCGCGGATTCATCGTTTGTGCGGGGCGAAAGCCTTCATCGTCAGGTCTCTGACCAGCTGCGTCGCCTTCGGGTTGGGTAGCCCGTAGCGCGCAAAAAGCGTCACATGGCGGCGCATCTCCAGCGCGGCTCCGGACGGCGAATCGGCGCTCTTGCAGCACTGCTTGAGCCGCCCGTTCAGGTCCGTGGCGACCGCGGCGAGCGGGCGCTTCCGGTCGTCTTCACCGCGCTCCTTCGGCTGGGAGAGGCCCCAGTCGGCAGCTGTTGCAGCAACGTGGTCAAGGCTATGGGTCGGATACGTCATGTGTGCAGTTTACGCCCTCGTGGGCTTCGGACCCGCGGACATTTCCTTCGGCCGCTGCCTGGAGAACCGAAGCGCCGCATACCTCACCCGCGGGACCCAGATTCGTGACCCCGTGCACGCCGCCACCGGTCGCACACGACTAACGTCCGCAATACCGTGCCATATCCCCCGGGGCGACGGCCGTAGCAGGCCAACGCAATGGAGACGCCGTGAAATCGACCGCACCCCTGCTTGCCCTTGGCACGCTGTTGCTCGCCGCCTGTTCGACGACGATGAACAAGGACGAGTGCCGGACCGTGGACTGGCGCACCGTCGGCTACGAGGACGGTGTGGCGGGTCGCTCAGGCGAGCAGATCGGCCAGCACCGCAGGGCTTGCGCCGAATACGGCGTCACTCCCGACCTCGATGCGTATCGCACCGGTCGTGCCGAGGGCCTGCGTGACTACTGCCAGCCGCACAACGGCTACCGCGCTGGAGCGACGGGCGCTTCGTACTACGACGTCTGCCCGGCTGATCTCGCCCCCGCCTTTGTCGCGGCGTACGAATCCGGCCGCGAGCTCTACGATCTCGAGCGCCGCGTAACCGACGCCGATGAACAGATCGAGGCCAGGCGTGCCGAGATTGCCCGTCTCGAGGATGCGGTTTCACGGAACGCGTTCGACTTCATCAACAAGGCGGCCACGCCGGAACAACGCGCACAGGCCGTGCTCGATACCAAGCAGGCTGCCGAACGTATCGGACGCCTCAAGTCGGAGATCGACCTGCTCGAGCAGGACCGGGCTCGCTACGCGCAGGAACTCGAGACCTACCGCAGCAAGGTCGCTTCCAGCCGCTAGCATCTCGTCTCGCCGGTCTGGAAGTTCTGAGCGGCAGGCTTGATCACGCCTCTGTTCGCGCAGTTCCGCGGCGCAGGCTGATCACCCTCGTCGATCCGGCTGGTCCGGCACGGGGATGTCGAATCCGCACGACGCGAAATAGCCGACGGTGTACACCACGACCGTCAGATCGAGAGCAAAGGGAATCCAGAAGCCGGCGGCGTAGGGTTGCCGGGCGTTGGCAAGCACGAGCCAGACCATGAACGCCTTCTCGAAAGCACTGTAGAGGGCGATCGGGAAGCGCCACGCTGAGAAAATCCCTGCGCCCATCATGAACAGGCCCATGAGCCCGACCATGATTCCCCAATGCTGGATGATGATCGTGTATTCAACCAGGTAGGGAAGCTGCACAATTTTCGGCATGGCCCAGGAGGGGAAGAATGCAAAGATTCCCACGAGCGCTGTCCCGGCACCGGTCAGCAGGTAAAAGGGCCGGAAGGTTCGCGAAAAAAACCCTTCGAGATTCGTCATGTTGAGGCTGCTCCTGTGGCAACGCGGGAAACATAGGCCGTGTCGTGAGCGATGACCTTATAGCCGGCTTCGCACAACGCTACTACAGCCGGTGGCACGGCGAACCGCGACGGTCGCACAGTGACTCGGCATACACCCGGGCATCATATTCCGGGAGCACTTAGATCGTCGTTTGATTTCAATGCCGCAGCGGCCTCGATCAAGACGCCGCTGAGCGCGGCTGCATCGAGATCGGCGACCGGATCATCCCCCTGCGTCTAAAGCGAATTCCAGCCCATGCCGACCTGGAAAATCAGCGTATCCCGGCTGGTGAATTTCCCTTCCAGCGAGCCGAAGCCGGGAATACCGGGCGTAGATACCGGCGCATCGTCCATGCCCACGTAGCTCACGGAGATCCTGATGCTGCGCGAATCCGTCCAGCGCCTTTCCGCAGCGAGCCCAAGCGACCACAGTGCATCGAGGCGCAGCGTCATGGTGCGTTCGTCGTCGTCGATCATCTGGTTGGTGACGAGTCCGCCAACGCCCAGCATCCAGTCCCTGGAGACCGGCCAGCTGTAGCTGGCGCTCAAGGCGTAGATATCGTTGTACCTGGGGTTGGAAGGCGCAAAGGATTGGCCGTTGTAATAGAACTCCGAGAGGCGGAAGTCGCTGAAATTGATCCAGGCCAGGTCGACCGTCACCGCGCCGTTGTTTGCGAACTCGTGATAAACACCGGCCACCATCGATTCGGGCGAGGTGCTCTTGATGGTGAGATCCGCGTGCAGTATGCCCAGCCGCTGCATCGCCCTTTCGGTGTTTGGCCCGAGGCCCGAGAGGTTGTTGCTGGCCTTCCGACTTGGATTGATCTCGGAGCTGTAAGTCAGGCCCCAGCGCGTGCGCTCGCTGCTCTGGTAGAGCATAGAAAGTCCAAAGCCGACCTCTACGCTGTCGGCCGAAATCTTCGATCTGCCGTCCCCGAAACCCGGATCGAAAATGTTTCGCACCGCCCGCTGCTGCTCGAAGCTGGAGTAGGTGATGGCTGCGCTGGCGGCGATCGACCACTGGTCGTCGATACGATACGCGAGGCTCGGAAATGCGCTGACGAAGACCGAGTCGTAACTTTCGATGAAATAGCGGCCCGGCCAGTCGCCCAGATCGTCGGAGAAGCCCGTCCCGAGGAAGGTAAACGACGTGCTGAATCTGTCGTTGATGGGCTGGATGATCGCGAACCGGGGCACGACGGTGTCGCTGGAGTTCTTCGAGCTGGACCGGGTGCCGGTGCCGCTGAATTCGCTCTCCCATTCGGACTCACTGGTAAGCCACAGAACGTCGGCATCCACCGCGCGCCCCGTGAAGCGGGAGATGCCCGCGGGGTTCGAACTCGCCGTCTGGGCGCTGTCCGCGGACGCGGCCATGCCTGTGCCCAGTGGGTACGGGCGCGCGTGAGCAACGCCGCTGGCAAGCGCAGACAACAACAGGACGGAAGCGAGCGGGCGTCGCGACATTCGCAATACTCTGAAGAATGGTGAGGTGAGTCCTTCGTGAAGATTGTAACCGCGTCTGAATCGCCGCGGACCCGCGAACGCTTTCACCACGCTCGCCGCCTCTGGGCCACTGATCACCACACTCAAGACGCCTAAAAGTCCGCTCTTCCAGGCGCGATCCACCGGAACCGGTGCCGGATCTTCATTGCTTAGATTAGATTGGAAGTTCCCGCTGGAACGTTCTGGCCGCAGAGGTTCCGTGTCCGTCAGCGGGAACTATCGCCGCTTGCCTGCAAGACTCGCCACCCCATCCCCGAGCGTCGCGGGACTCGCGGCCGTCGCCGCTGCAAATCCCTTGAACCACTCGAGCTTTGCTGCCCGCGCCAGCGTCTTCAGCCGCGCCTCCATGGATGACGCGGCACTTCGATTCTCGAACCAGACGACTGCTGCAAGACCTTGAGGACGATTGGCGCGTGTGAAGGCCGCGCCCTTGCCCGACCGATGGGCCTCGAAGCGCTCCTGCGGCGACGGGCTGATACCGATGTAGCTCTTGCCGCCTTCGCAATGGAGCAGATAGACAGCCCAGGGCTTCGCGCCAGCCGCGGCCTCCACGAGCTCATCGTCGAGCGCCGTGCCTTCAGCGGCCTCGGACATGACTCTTCCTCGAGCTCCCATCGCCGAGCACTTGGTCGATCGTCACGAGATCGACCAGTCCGAACGCGCCGTAGAGCGCTGGAATGATCTTCTCCGGCGGATATCTCTTGCGCAGCGCCGCAACTTTGTCCGTGCCGGCCCGATAACACGGCAGGTACATCCGGCCCAGCAATGGATGACGTCCCCACGCGCCCGACAGCTTGTCGGCGCGCTCGTCGGAACACAGGTATTCGTTGCGCAGGATGGTGCGCACCTTGTCCGCCTCCCGATTCCTGCCCCAGGTGAGAAACGACGACTGATTCTTCGCGTCGTCCTGCAGCAACGCCAGCAGGGTCCCGATCCGCAGGTCGGCATCGGGCAACTCGTCGATGCCGGTGACGCCGAAAGCCATCAGGATCGCGTTGTTGGCGATGCCTTCCGACAGCGCCGCGCCACGGGTGTTCATCGTGAGCACCGTGGACTCGAAACCCAGCTTGCGGCGCGCGTACAGCGCCTGGATCCACGCGAAGTTGGTCACGTGGCCGGGCACCACTTCGTGCGAGACGAGCTGCATGAACTCGGGCACGGAGATCTCGAGCGCTGCGTTGATCTCGTACGTCGCCTCGTACTGCGGCGAACCGTCGCGGTTGCGCGCCCGGCCGATGTAGTTCATCGACCCGGAGAACCACGCGTTCTCGATGGCCAGGAACCGGATGTTTGCGCGAGGCACGTCACGCAGCGATCGAGGCAGGTAAGGCGTGATGTGCTTCGCCGAACCGGCGTCGAACTGCGCGATACAGGCGTCGGCGAGCATGGCAATCGACTTCTTCGGCACCATGCGCTCGCGACGCCACGCATCGACGGCGGCGAGCAGCTTCGCTCGCGTGCCGGACCGGAATCCCTGCTTCGAGAGCAGCTCGGCGAGGCGCTCACGCTTCGCGCTGGGATCGGAAGGCGTCGGAGCCGCGCCGGTGGAGGCAATCACGCAGCGCTCGTACGGCACCGCCGGCCCGCGGCCAAGCCGCTCCTGCACCAGGTCCCACATCACGCCGAGGCACTCGCACAGCCCCAGCATGTACGCTCCGCGCATTGGGTCGAGGTTGCCCGCCGCCTCGTTCAGCTCGCCGATCGCAGCGGGGATGTCCACGGCCTTCATGTACGCGTCGACCGCCGGGACGTCGATCTTCTTCCCGGCCACGCCGCCAGTCTCACGCAGCTTCGCGGCCGCTGCATGCTTGTAGGCCCTCGGCAGCGGTTCGTCGGAAAACCAGGAGTCCGCAATGAAACGCCCGGTGCCGGACGGATTCATCACGTCCCCGCCCCACAGCGCGTCGATCCCGAGGATCGCCGTGGCGGTGGCCTGTGCCAACGTGCTTTCTCGAGTGTTCATCTGCGCGCTCCTTTCATTCGTGCGCGTGATCAAACAAAGGGACCCTCACCCGCGCTCTGCGCGACCTCTCCCGCAAGCGGGAGAGGTGAAGAAAGGACCCTCACCCGCGTGTCACGCGACCTTGTATCTAGAGGATACGAGGTCTGATGTCATCCAGAACACGATTTGCTACGGTTTCAACTGACGCGACAGGCCGTAAGCGACCCGGTGCCCAGCAGCACGTGGGAGAGCATGGGTCGTCGCGTCGGTTGATCTCTTTCATCCCGAACAGTTGCCCGGGCCCCGAGCCCGCATCTCACAAGGCAGGGAGAAGGAACCGTATGAACGCGAGTGCACGGATTGTCGTCGGGATCGACGTGGCCAAGGACACCCTGGAAATTGCCACCTCGGCACCCGAGCGGTGGGCGTGTAGCAATGACCCCAAGGGGCAGCGCGCCCTGCGCGAGAGGCTCCGCCAGGGCGAGGTTGGTCTGATCGTCGTCGAGGCAACCGGGGGCTATGAGACGGCCCTGGTGAGCACCTTGGCGCAGGCGAACCTGCCGGTCGTGGTGGTCAACCCGCGCCAAGTACGCCAGTTCGCCCGCGCCCTCGGCAAGCTCGCCAAGACCGACCGCATCGATGCTGAGGTGCTGGTGCAGTTCGGCCAGCAGGCGGCGCCCGAGGTGCGGCCGTTGGCGGACGCGCAGACGCAGTTGCTCGATGCGCTGCTGACGCGCCGCCAGCAGCTCCTGGAGATGATCCAGGCCGAGCGCAACCGGCTCGAACACGCGCTCGGGCCCATCCGCACCGACATCCGCGAGACGATCGCCTTCCTGGTCAAGCGCCTGAAGCAGACCGATCGTGACCTCGACGACCAGTTGCGCCAGAGCCCGGTGTGGCGCGAGAAGGAGCAGCTGCTGAAGGCCATCCCCGGGGTGGGCCGGCAGATGCTGCTCACCGTCCTGGCGACACTGCCGGAGCTTGGGCGGATCCCGCGCAAGCAGCTCGCGGCGCTGGTCGGCATGGCCCCCTACAACTGCGACTCCGGCACCCTGCGCGGTCGGCGCCACTGCTGGGGCGGGCGCGCCCAGACCCGACAGGTGCTCTACATGGCGACCCTCTCGGCGACCCGTTGCAACCCGCAGATCCGCCCGTTCTATCAACGCCTGCTCGCCACGGGGAAGCCGAAGAAAGTGGCCCTGGTGGCCTGTATGCACAAACTGCTGCTCATCATGAACGCCATGGTGCGTGACCACACCGTGTGGAATCCCCAAATGCTGAGGGCCAACTGACCGAAATCAGTTGACCCTCAAGACAGTTGCTCTCCCGTAAACGGCAGAGGTGACTCTAGATCCCCCGCAAGGCCGTGCATAAGAGACGCCTACTCTAGCCCAACCCGCGCCGCGACTCCTGTAGAATCCGCGCCCTTCCCATGGACGTCTCACACATCCTCGATCCGCTGAACGATGCGCAGCGGCAAGCCGTCACCGCGCCGCTGATGCCGACGCTGGTGCTCGCCGGCGCCGGCAGCGGCAAGACGCGCGTGCTCACGCACCGCGTCGAGTGGCTCGTGTCCGTCGAGGGCGTCTCGCCGCACGGCATCCTCGCGGTGACGTTCACCAACAAGGCCGCGGGCGAGATGCGCCACCGCATCGAGACGCAGCTCGGGCTGCCGTCCGCGCCGCTGTGGATCGGCACGTTCCACGGTATCTGCCATCGCCTGTTGCGCACGCACTGGCGCGACGCGGGCCTGCCGCAAGGCTTCCAGATCCTGGACGGCGAGGACCAGCAGCGGCTGGTGAAGAAGATCATCCGCGGACTCGGCCTAGATGAAGCGCGCTGGGTGCCGAAAGAGGTCACCTGGTTCATCAACGCCCAGAAGGACGAGGGCCTGCGCCCGAAGCACCTGAAGGATGACGGCGACCCGACGCGGCGCCAGATGATCAGGCTCTACGAGGCGTACGAGGATACCTGCCGTCGCAACGGCGTCGTCGATTTCGCCGAGTTGCTCCTCAAGAGCTGCGAAATGTGGACCGAAGTGCCGGGGCTCGGGGACCACTACCGCTCGCGCTTCGGCCACGTGCTGGTCGACGAGTTCCAGGACACCAACACCATCCAGTACCGCTGGATGAGGTCGCTGGTCGGCGCCACCAGCATTCCTTACGTCGTCGGCGACGACGACCAGTCGATCTACCGCTGGCGCGGCGCGCGCGTCGAGAACCTGCGCCAGTACCAGCGCGATTTCCACGGCGTGCAGCTGTTCCGGCTCGAGCAGAACTACCGCTCCACCGGCAACATCCTCGCGGCCGCGAACGCGATCATCTCGAACAACAGCGGCCGCATCGGCAAGAAGCTGTGGACGAGCGACGGCCGCGGCGAGCCGCTCCGGCTGTACCGCGCGTTCAACGAGCGCGACGAAGCCGAGTTCGTGGTGACGAAGATCCGCGAATGGGCCGGGCGCGGCGGCAACCGCAAGGACACGGCGATCCTCTATCGCTCGAACGCGCAGTCGCGGGTGTTCGAGGAATATCTGCTCGCCTCGCGCATCCCGTATCGCGTGTACGGCGGCCTGCGGTTCTTCGAGCGCCAGGAGATCAAGGACGCGCTGGCATACCTGCGCTTGATTTCCAATCGAGACGACGACGCCTCGTTCGAGCGCGTGGTGAACCTTCCGACCCGCGGCATCGGCGCACGAACCCTGGAATTGCTGCGCGAACATTCGCGCGCCCACGGCGTGTCGCTGTGGCACGCGGCGAACGCGAGCAACGACGATCTCGGCACGAAAGCCGCCGCGAGCCTGCAGGCGTTCCTGGTGCTGATCGAGCGCCTCGACGCCGACACGCGGGGACTGCCGCTGCACGAGCAGGTGGACCACGTGATCCAGGCGAGCGGGCTCGTCGATCACTACAAGAAGGAAAAAGCCGACAAGGGCGAGGCCCGGCTCGAGAACCTCGACGAACTCGTCAGCGCCGCGCGCGGCTTCGAGCCCGAGGACGGCGACATGCCGCCACTGATGGCGTTCCTTTCGCACGCCGTGCTCGAGTCCGGCGAAGGCCAGGCCGAGGAATGGGAAGACTGCGTGCAGATGATGACGCTGCATTCCGCCAAGGGCCTCGAGTTCCCGGTGGTGTTCCTGTGCGGCCTCGAGGACGGACTGTTCCCGCACCAGCGCTCCATCACGGACGTGCAGGGCCTCGAGGAAGAGCGCCGGCTCTGCTACGTCGGCACGACCCGCGCCATGCGTCACTTGTACATCACCTATGCCGAGCAGCGCCGCATGCACGGGGTGGACAGCTACGGGGCGCCGTCGCGCTTCATCGCCGAGATCCCGGCCGAACTGGTCGAGGAAGTGCGGCCCAAGGTTCAGGTCAGCCGGCCTATGTACAACCCCTCGGCGGGGCGCGGCTACCCGTCCCGCCCGGCAACCGCGCCCACGCCGGTCCGGCCCTCGATGGGCGGGCAGCGGTTCCAGGACGAGAATCCGGGCGGGATGAAGCTGGGCCAACGCGTCCGTCACCCGAAATTCGGCGACGGGGTGGTCCTGAGCGTCGAGGGCAACGGGTCGAATGCGCGGGTCCAGGTGAACTTCGAGCGCCAGGGCACCAAGTGGCTCATGGCGGGCTACGCCAACCTCGAGGCCGTCTAGGGCTAGAATACCGTCCTGCCCCACAGGTTCCGGAACCTTGAAAATCATCATCCTCGGGGCCGGCCAGGTCGGCCGGACGGCGGCTCAGCACCTCGCGCGCGAAGAAGCGAACGACGTGACCGTCGTCGACACGGACGAGCGCCTGCTGCGCGACCTGCAGGATCGCATCGACATCCGCACGGTGCAGGGCAACGCCGCCAGCCCGCACACGCTCGAGATGGCCGGTGCCCGCGATGCGGACATGATCGTCGCGCTCACCAACAGCGACGAAGTGAACATGGTGGCGTGCCAGAACGCCTGGAGCCTGTTCGGCACCAGGACCAAGATCGCCCGCATCCGCTCGCGCGACTACACGTCGCGTTCCGAACTGTTCGTGTCCACGGAGACGACGGTCCCGGACAAGCTCGCCGGCTTCGCGGTGGACATGTACCTGAGCCCCGAAGAGGCCGTGACGGCCTACATCGAGCGGCTCATCCGCTATCCCGGCGCGCTGCAGGTGGTGGATTTCGCGGACGGCCGCGTCCGCCTCGTCGGGCTGCGCGCCCTGAAGGGCGGCTTGCTGGTCGGCCGGCCGCTGCGCGAACTGCGGCTGCACATCCCGAAGACCGACGCGCGCGTCGCCGCGATCTACCGCAAGGGCGAGAGCATCGACGCCGAAGGCGAGACGGTCATCGAGGACGGCGACGAGATCTTCTTCGTCGCGGCCACGCAGGACATCCGCGCGGTCATGAGCGAGATGCGCAAGCTCGAGGACCCGGTGAAGCGCGTCGTGATCGCGGGTGGCGGCAACATCGGCCTGAGGCTCGCGCAGACACTCGAGGAGCAGAACCAGGTCAAGGTGATCGAGCGCGACACGAAGCGCGCACGCCGCATTTCCGAACAGCTGCGCAACTCGATCGTGCTTGCCGGGGACGCGGCGGACGAGGAGCTGCTGGTCGAGGAGAACATCGACAGCGCCGACGTCTTCTGCGCGCTGACGAACTCCGAGGAAGCGAACATCCTCTCTGCCATGCTCGCCAAGCGGCTCGGCGCGCACCGCGTGATGGCGCTGATCAGCCGCCCGGCCTACGCCGACCTGATGCAGACGGGCCCCATCGACGTGGCGATCTCGCCGCAGTCCGTGACCATCGGCTCGCTGCTCGCCTACGTGCGCCGCGGCGACGTGGTGCAGGTGCACTCGGTGCGCGCCGGCGCGGCCGAAGCCATGGAGACGATCGCGCACGGCACCCGCGGCGGCAAGGTCGTCGGCCGCCCGATCGAGGACATTCGTCTGCCCGAGGGCGCGAAGATCGTGACGATCGTGCGCGGCGACGAAGTGATCATGGCGCACCACGACACCGTCATCGAGAACGGGGATCACGTGATCCTGTTCCTGTCCGACAAGCGGCACGTCGAGCAGGTCGAGCGCCTGTTCCAGGCCTGAACTCCGTCCGGACGGCGCCACCACCCCGATGCTTGCCGTACTCAACGTCCTCGGGTCGATGCTGATGCTGTTCAGCGTCACGTACCTGATGCCGATCGTCACCTCGCTGATCTACCGCGACGGCATGCTCGTCGATTTCATCTACGCCGGCGCCGGGTGCCTGCTCGTCGGCGCCTCGATCGTCTCGCTGACCCGCAGGCACAAGCGCGAGCTGCGTTCCCGCGACGGCTTCCTGCTGGTGACGCTCGGCTGGGTGCTGATGTCCGCCATCGCCACTGTGCCGCTGCTGCTCGGCCTGCCGGGCCTGACGTTCACCGACGCATTCTTCGAGACGATGTCCGGGCTCAGCACCACCGGAGCGACGGTCCTGACGGGTCTCGATACGATGGCTCCGTCGCTGAACCTGTGGCGTCACGCGCTCATCTGGTACGGCGGCATGGGCATCATCGTCCTCGTGGTGGCAATCCTGCCGCTGCTCGGTGTCGGCGGCATGCAGCTCTACAAGGCCGAGACGCCCGGCCCGGTGAAGGACGAGAAGCTGACGCCGCGCATCACGCAGACTGCCCGGGCGCTGTGGTTCGTGTATTTCCTGATCACGATGGCCTGCATCGGCTCGCTACGGCTCGCCGGCATGGGCTGGTTCGATGCCGTGTGCCACGCATTCGCGGCCATGGGGCTCGGCGGCTTCTCGACGCACGACGCGAGCGTCGGCTATTTCGATTCGCCGGCCATCGAGTTCGTGCTGATCGTGTTCATGCTGATCGCCGCGATGAATTTCGCCCGCCACTTCATCGCCTGGCAGCAGAAGAGCCTCAGGACGTACGCGACGGACGTCGAAGCCAAGGCCATGCTGCTGATCATCGGCATCGCGACGTTCGGCGTGGCCTTCTACATCTGGCTGCACGGCGTGTACCCGAGCTACCTGACGGCGTTGCGGCACACGGCCTTCAACCTCGTCTCGATCGCGACGGATTGCGGCTTCGTCAGCCAGGACTACGGCTCGTGGCCGATGTTCGCGCCGATGATCATCCTGATGCTGTCCTGCTACTGCGCGAACACGGGCTCGACCGGTGGCGGCATCAAGATGTTCCGCACGCTGGTGCTGTTCCGACAGGCCGTACGCGAGCTGTTCCTGCTGGTCCACCCCCAGGCGGTCACGCCGGTGAAGATCGGCGGCCAGGTGGTCGCGAACAAGATCGTGTTTGCCGTCCTCGCGTTCGTGGTGCTGTATTTCGGCACCGTCGTGACGCTGACCTTCATGCTGCTCTCGAGCGGGCTCGACTTCGTCAGTTCATTCTCCGCGATCATCGCCTGCATCAACAATGCGGGCCCTGGACTCGGCGTCGTCGGGCCCTCGAGCAACTTCCAGGGGCTCACCGACTTCCAGACATGGGTGTGCGCCCTCGCGATGCTGCTCGGCCGACTCGAGATCTTCAGTTTCCTCGTCCTGCTCACGCCGGCTTACTGGCGCAAGTAGCCCATGGCCAAGTCCAAGCGATCCGCCAGGACCAGGCGCAGTGCGCAGAAGGGATTCGCCATCCTCGCGCTGCTGCTGCTCGTGGTGGCCGTCGTGGTCGTTGCCGTACTCGATCACCGCGTCACCAAGCAGTTCGAAGGCCGCCGCTGGACGCTGCCCGCGCGCGTCTATGCGCAGCCGCTCGAGCTGTACGTCGGCCAGACGCTGTCCGCCGCGAAGTTCACGCAGGAATTGAGTCGCCTCGGATACATCGCCCAGGGACCGGCTGCGCGCCCGGGCACCTACCGGCGCAAGGGCGATCGCATCGACCTGTACGTGCGCGCGTTCCACTTCTCCGACCAGGAACAGCCCGCGCTGCAGCTCCGCGTCGCATTCGACGGCGACGCGATCACCGAGCTGACCGATACGCAGGGCACGGACGTGCCGGTGATCCGGCTCGACCCGCTGCTGATCGGCAGCATCTTCCCGATCCACGGCGAGGATCGCATCGTCGTGTCGCCGGACCAGGTGCCGCCGCTGCTGCCCGCGGCACTCAAGGCCGTGGAGGACCGCAAGTTCGACACGCATCACGGCGTCGATCCGCTCGCCATCCTGCGCGCGCTCCTCACCAACGTGCGCGCGGGCCAGGTCGAGCAGGGCGGCAGCACGCTGACGCAGCAGCTCGTGAAGAGCTACTTCCTCGACAGCCGCCGCACGCTCGGCCGCAAGGCCGAGGAAGCGATCATGGCCGTCATTCTCGAATCGCGCTTCGAGAAGGCGGACATCATGAACGCCTACATCAACGAGATTTACCTCGGCCAGGACGGCCGGCGCGCGGTGCACGGCTTCGGCCTCGCGAGCCAGTTCTACTTCGGCAAGCCGCTCTCGGAGTGCGCGCTGCACGAGATCGCGCTGCTCGTGACGATCGTGCGCGGGCCGTCGTACTACGATCCGCGGCGCCACCCGGAGCGCACGCTCGAGCGGCGCAATCTCGTGCTGAAGCTGCTCGCCGAGCGCGGGGTGGTGAAGCCCGAGGAGGCCGAGCGCGCGACGAAGAAGCCGCTCGGCGTGACGGACAACGCCGGCCGGTCCGCCAACTATTTCCCGGCGTTTCTCGACCTCGTGCGCCGGCAGCTGCGCGAGGACTATCCCGAGGAAGCACTGACCGAGGCGGGGCTCACGGTCTTCAGCACGCTCGATCCGTTGCTGCAGGAGAAGGCCGAGGACGCGCTGTCCGAGGAGCTGGACCGCCAGGAGAAGTCGGGCCGCAAGTCGGCGAAGGGCCTGGAGGGCACGATGGTCGTCACCACGCCGCAGACGGGCGAGGTGATCGCGATCGTCGGCGGAAAGCGCGCGTCGTTCGACGGCTTCAATCGCGCGCTCGACATGCAACGGCCGATCGGTTCGCTCGCCAAGCCGCTCGTCTACCTCGCGGCGTTCGAGTCGGGCCGGTATACGCCGGCCTCGATCGTCGACGACGCACCCGTAGAGCTGAAGCTGCCGAACGGCCAGGTCTGGAAGCCCGGCAACTACGACAAGAAGCTGCGTGGACCGGTGCCGCTCGTTCGCGCGCTCACCCAGTCGCTGAACCTGGCCACGGTAAACCTCGGCATGGCGGTCGGTCTCGACAAGGTGGCGAAGACGTACGTGCAGCTCGGCCTCGACGAAGCCCCGCCCGCGTATCCGTCGATGCTGCTCGGCGCCGCGAACCTCTCCCCGATCCAGGTCGCGCAGATGTACAACACGCTCGCCAACGGCGGTTTTCGTTCGCCGCTGCGCGCGGTGCGCGCGGTCATCGACGAACACGGCAAGCCGCTCAAGGCGCCGGAACTCGAGGTGTCGCAGGCGGCGCCCGCCGAGGCCATCTATGCGCTCGATCGCGTGTTGATCGAGGTGTTCGAGCGCGGCACCGGCAAGCCCGCGCGCCGCTCGCTGCCGCCCACGCTGGTGGTTGCGGGCAAGACGGGCACGTCGAACGACTACCGCGACAGCTGGTTCGCGGGTTTCTCCGGCGGCCACCTGATCGTCGTATGGATGGGCCATGACGACAACTCGCCGACCGGACTGACCGGCACCACGGGCGCGCTGCCGGCGTGGGCGAAGCTCATGTCGTCCATCAGCACCACTTCGTTCGAGCCGCTGATGCCGGAGGAGATGGAGGATCGCTGGATCGATTACTTCTCCGGCAAGGAAACCTCGCCGTACTGCAACGGCTCGGCGGTCAGCCTGCCGTTCACCTACGGCGCGGTGCTCGAACCGAGCGAAACGTGCCCGCCGGGGATCTCGCCCGAAGAGGCCGCGTTGTTCGCGCCGCCGGCGGAAGGCACGGTCGGCCCCGACGGCGCGCCGTTACCGAGTCCGATTCCGCCGACCCAGCCTTGATCTCGCGGCCATCGGGACCGGACAATCCCCGGTCGAGGTACCCCCGATGCGTCTGGCCCCCGTTCCCATCCTTGTCCTGCTGCTGATCGCATCGGGCTGCACCCTCACTCCGTTTGAGTCAGACACAACGAAAGGCACCGGCACGCACACCCCGACCCCGCCTGCCCCGGGTAGCGGTCCGATCATCACGTCGGTGCCGGAGGTGTCCCCGACGGCCCCGGGTGCCGAACCGGGCTCGGTCGCAGCCCCCACGCCGCTCCCGCGTGAACGCCCGAGGACTCCTCCGGCCACCCTCAGCCCGGCGAGCAAGGCGCTCGTCGGGCAGGCGCAGACCCAGCGCAAGAAGGGGGACCTGCCGGGCGCCACGGCGTCTTTGGAGCGCGCGCTGCGCATCGAGCCCAGCAACCCGCTGCTTTGGATCGAGATGGGCCGCCTGCGCATGGACCAGCACAACTACCCGCAGGCAGAGGCAATGGGCCGGAAGGCGTTGAGCATGTCGGTGGGCGACAACCGGACGCAATCCCAGGCGTGGCTCCTCATATCGGATTCCCTGAAAGCCCGGGGCAAGAACCCCCAGGCGCAGGAAGCGCTCGCGAAGTCCAAGGAACTATCACAGTTTTGATTTTCCACTACCGGGCGATCTGCTGCGTCCAATTGATAAAAGATTTCAATTTTCTTTGGCAACTGTGTCGATTTTCCTGATCGTACATCCCATATTTTCGTGATTTCACGACTCCTACAGGGACTGTAAACTTAGTTTGTTCGAATTTCAGAACTTGTGGGATGATTCCATCAAAAAGGTTCGGCTTTCTGACTCAATTCTGTGATCGGACTTCTCCAAAGGGTCTCTGAAGCGAGAGTAGTGGTTGCCGGGATCACCGCTGGCGAGATCGGGCGCGGCCTGCTGGTGTTGCTGGCGGTCGAGCCGGGGGACCGGGAGGCCGAGGCGGACCGGCTCATCGAACGCCTGGTGGGCTACCGGGTGTTTCCGGACGCCGAGGACCGCATGAACCTCAGCGTTGCCGACATCGGCGGCGGGTTCCTGCTGGTGCCGCAGTTCACCCTGGCCGCCGACACCCGCAAGGGCATGCGCCCGAGCTTTACGAGCGCCGCATCGCCGGAACTCGGGCGCACGCTGTTCGAGTACGCGGTGGCCGTGGCCCGCCGTCGCTTGCCGGGCAAGGTGTCGACGGGCGAATTTGGCGCCGACATGAAGGTAAGCCTCACAAATGACGGGCCAGTCACGTTCTGGCTGCGGGTTTCCGCAGGACCGTAGAACGGTAGCGGTTCGCGATTGTCGTATGATGGCGCCCCCCTTTCGTGGGCCCGGAGAATTCAATGGGAATCGGCTTTCGCGAACTGCTCATCATCCTGCTCATCGCGCTCGTGCTGTTCGGCGCCAAGAAGCTGAAGAACGTGGGTTCGGACCTCGGTTCCGCCGTGCGCGGCTTCAAGAAAGCGATGAACGACGGCGACGACGAGCAGAGCAAGCAGCTCTCGGACCTGACCGGAAGCAAGGACGCGGACTTCGCGGAGCGCTCGGCCAGCAAGTCGGACAGCAAGCCGGGCGCCTGATCCCGCCATGTTCGAGGTGGGTTTCACCGAGATCGTCCTGATCTTCGGGATCGCGCTGCTCGTCCTCGGGCCGAAGCGATTGCCGAAGCTCGCGGCTGACGTCGGCCGCTGGGCGGGCCGCGCCCGTTCGATGGCCCGCCAGTTGCGCACTCAGCTCGAACAGGAAGTCCAGTTCGACCCGCTGCAGGACCACGCCCGTGCCACGCCGATGGCCCCGGCGACCCCCACGATTCATTCGCCGCCGGCCGAGCCGGCCGAGCCGGTCGCCGCCGCCGTCACCCCTTCCGAAGAACCCGCGGTCGAGCCCGCGGCAGCGACGACCGATGAGCGCAACCCCGCCGGGTGAGCCCGAACCGCTCGCGGAAGGCACGCTGATCTCGCACCTGCTCGAGCTGCGCGACCGGCTGCTGCGGTCGGTCATCGCGGTGTTCATCGCTTTCGTGCCGCTCGCGTTCTTCCAGAACGAGATGTTCACGCTGATCGCGCGGCCGCTGATCGACAAGCTGCCGGAAGGCACGTCGCTCATCGCCACCAGCGTCGTCGCACCGTTCATGGCGCCGCTCAAGCTCTCGCTCATCGGTGCGCTCTTCGTCGCGATGCCCTACGTCCTGTACCAGGTCTGGGCGTTCATTGCGCCGGGCCTCTACAAGCACGAGAAGCGCTTCGCGCTGCCGCTGCTGCTCTCGAGCATCGTGCTCTTCTACACCGGCGTGGCGTTCGCGTACTTCGTCGTGTTCCCGCTGATGTTCAAGTTCCTCGCATCGACGACGCCGGTGGGCGTCAAGATGATGACGGACATCTCGAGCTACCTCGACTTCGTGCTGCTGCTGTTCTTCGCGTTCGGCGTCGCGTTCGAGGTGCCGGTCGCCACCGTGCTGCTGGTCGCGACGGGCATGGTGAAGATCGAGACGCTGAAGGCCAATCGCGGCTACGTGATCCTCGGCATCTTCATCGTGGCCGCCATCCTGACGCCGCCCGATGCCGTGTCGCAGTGCTTCATGGCGGTGCCGATGTACGTGCTCTACGAGTTCGGCATCTTGTTCGCCGGGGTCCTGCTGAGGGACAAGCTCAAGACGCGCGCCGAGGCCGACGCGGAAGCGGCGGCAGAGAACAAGGCGGCGCACAGCGGTGAGTAGCGTCGCCCCGGCGGAGCACGCGGGCGGTTCGTTCTTCGGGCACCCGCGCGGGCTCGCGACCCTGTTCTTCACGGAGATGTGGGAGCGCTTCACGTTCTACGGCATGCGCGCCCTGCTCGTGCTTTTCCTCGTCGATGCCGTCACGAAAGGCGGCTTCGGTCTCGACGACAAGACGGCCACGGCCATTTACGGCCTGTACACCGCCGCCGTCTTCATGGCGGCGCTGCCGGGCGGCTGGATCGCGGACCGGCTGATCGGCGCGCAGCGTGCGGTGATGGCCGGCGGCGCGCTGATGACGCTCGGCAGCATCACGCTCGCAATCCCGGGATCGCCGCCGCTGTTCTTCGCCGGCCTCGTGGTGATCATCCTCGGCGTCGGGTTGCTGAAGCCGAACGTGTCGACGCTCGTGGCCAGCCTGTATCCCGAAGGCGGCGGAAGACGCGATGCCGGATTCACGATCTTCTACATGGGGATCAATCTCGGCGCATTCATCGGCCCGCTGATCGCTGGCTGGCTGGCGCAACGGTACGGCTGGCGCGTCGGCTTCCTGGCGGCGGCAGTCGGCATGCCTCTCGGACTGTTGCAGTTCTGGTTGTCGCGTCATCTGCTCCACGGCGCCGGCGCCACCCCGAATCGCGACGACGAGGGCCGCGGCATCGACACCGACTGGCGGAGGCTCGGCATCGCGCTCGTGGTGCTCGGCGGCATCGCTTTCCTGCTGTTCTCGGGAATCGCGCCCGCCGATCCGGCGCGGCTCGCGAAGAGCGCGGCTTACGTACTCGTCGGCATGGCGGCGGCGTATTTCCTCTACCTGTTCGCCGGCGCCGGGCTCGATGCGATCGAACGCCGCCGCATGGTGGTGGTGCTGGTGATGTTCGTCGCCTGTGCGCTCTTCTGGTCGGGCTTCGAACAGGCCGGCTCGTCGATGAACCTGTTCGCCAAGCGGTACACCGACCGGGTAATCGGCGGCTTCGAGGTCCCGGCAGGCTGGTTCCAATCGGTGCAGCCGGCGTTCGTGATCCTGTTCGCGCCGGTGTTTTCGGCGGTGTGGGTGCAGCTTGCGAGGCGCAACCTGAACCCGGCCGCGCCGCTCAAGTTCGCGTTCGGCCTGCTGCTGATGGGATCCGGCTTCCTGTTCATGGTGCAGGCGGCCACGCTCGTCGCGGGCGGCATGCTGTCGCCGGCGTACTTCCTGATCCTGACCTACCTCGTGCACACGTTCGGCGAACTGTGCCTGAGCCCCGTCGGGCTCTCGACGGTCACCAAACTCGCGCCGGCCCGTTTCGTCGGCCAGATGATGGGAGTGTGGTTTCTCGCCAGTTCGCTCGGCAAGCTGATGGCCGGCCTGATCGCGGGTAGCTTCGACCCGAACGACCTGGCCGCCATGCCCGGGCGCTACTTCGACATCGTGTTGTACGGTTGCGGCGTCGGGCTCGTCTTGCTGCTCGTCAGCCGACGCGTGACGCGGCTGATGGGCGGCGTGCGCTAGCAGCTCGCGTGGATGGTCAGGTACGGCACGACCCCGATGCAGGCGATCCAGGCAGCCACGAAGGTCGCCGCCTAGGCGCTCGGCATCGAGAAGGCGGTGACCCATTCACACGGTGCTGCTCGGCGAACATCATCGCCGTGCCGGCCGTTCCGCTGGCGGATGTCGGCGTGCTCGAACACGTTGCTTTCGTCACGAAGTAACGAGTCGTGTACAAGCAGTAGCACGCCCCGACACGACAAGGCCCGGCGATGAACAACACCTGGTTCGGACATCCGCAAGGCCTGGCCACGCTCTTCATGACGGAGATGTGGGAGCGCTTCACGTACTACGGGATGCGCGGCATCCTGATCCTGTTCCTGGTGGATGCGGTCGCGACGGGCGGCCTCGGGCTCGACGACCGCACGGCCGCGGCCGTCTACGGCCTGTACACCACCGCGACCTACTTGATGGCGCTGCCCGGCGGTTGGCTCGCGGACCGCCTGCTCGGCGCCCAGCGCGCAGTGCTGTGGGGCGCGGTGCTGATCCTTGCGGGCAATCTCACGCTGGCGATGCCGGGCGGCGCATCGTTGTTCTACGCCGGCTGCGCGCTCGTCGTGCTCGGCGTGGGCTTGCTGAAGCCCAACATCAGCGCGATGGTCGCGCAGCTATACCCGGAGGGCGGCGCACGGCGCGATGCGGGCTTCACGCTGTTCTACCTGGGCATCAACGTCGGCGCGCTGCTGGGCTCGCTCGCGACCCCCTGGCTCGCGCAGATCTACGGCTGGCACGCGGGATTTGCAGGCGGCGCCGCGGGCATGGCACTGGGCCTTTGGCAATACCTCGCGACCCGGCATCGCCTCGGGGACGCCGGCCTGCGGCAAAGGCCCGCGCATCCCGACGCTCAAGCACAGGACCGCCGTCGCTGGCGAGCCGTGTGGATGCTGGTCGCCGCCGGTGTCGTGATTTTCGGCCTGATCGCGGCGGGAATCCTGGCCTTCAATCCGCTGCTGGCCGCCCGCTTCACCGTGGGCGCGATCCTCGCCATCACCGCGCTGTTCTTCGCCTACCTGCTGTTCATGTCCGGGCTCGATGCCGTCGAGCGCAAGCGCGTGCTGGTCGTGCTGGCCTTGTTCATTGCCTCGGCACTGTTCTGGGCCGGTTACGAGCAGGCTGGCTCGTCGATGAACCTGTTCGCACAGCGCTTTACCGACCGGGTCGTCGGCAGCTTCGTCATACCGGCCGGTTGGTTCCAGGCCCCGAGTTCACTGTACATCCTGGTCTTTGCGCCGGTCTTCTCGGCCCTCTGGGTGCAACTCGGCCGCCGCAATCTCGATCCGTCCGCGCCGGCGAAGTTCGCCTTCGGTCTGATCCTGCTCGGCCTCGGGTTCCTGGTCATGGTGGGCGCGGCCTCCATCGTCGCCTCGGGCCGCCTCGCTGGGCCGCAGTGGCTGCTGATCGCGTACCTGCTGCACACGTTCGGCGAACTCTGCCTGAGCCCGGTCGGCCTGAGCTCCGTCACCAAGCTGGCACCGCCGCGGTTCGTTGGCCAGATGATGGGACTGTGGTTCCTGGCGACCTCGCTCGGCCTGGTGCTCGCCGGCCTGATCGCGGGTCATTTCGACGCGCAGAATCCCGCATCGATGCCGGGCCAGTACCTCGGGATCGCACTGATGTCGCTTTTCGCAGGAGCGGCATTGCTGGCGCTCTCCGGCCGCGTGCAGCGCATGGCCGGCGGCGTTCGATGACTCGGCGCATCCGATAGACAGATGCCCGCAGGTCCCTTGCGCTTGCACCGCAAGATCGCGGAGACTTGCGCTCCTCGCGCGCGTTCGCGCAAACACCTGAAGTAGAAGCAAAAATCCATGTCCAGCAACGCGATGCCCGCGGTGACGCGGGAGACCTGGCTCGGTCACCCGAAAGGCCTGTTCCTGCTGTTTGCCACCGAGATGTGGGAGCGCTTCAGCTACTACGGCATGCGCGCGCTGCTGGTGCTGTCGCTGGTCGCCGGCGTCGAATCGGCGAACCCCGGCTTCGGCTGGTCGCAGTCCGAAGCACTCAAGCTCTACGGGCTGTTCACCGGCTTCGTCTACTTCACGCCGCTCATCGGCGGGTGGCTCGCGGACAACTACCTCGGGCAGCGCAAGTCCGTGATCATCGGCGGCCTGCTGATGGCGGCCGGCCAGTTCACGCTGGCCTCGGCGATCCCGGGCAACCTCGGGCTGTTCTACGTCGGCCTCGTGATCCTGGTGCTGGGCAACGGCTTCTTCAAGCCGAACATCTCGACGATGGTGGGCGACCTGTACCCCGAAGGCGATGCACGTCGCGACGGCGCGTTCACCATCTTCTACATGGGCATCAACGCGGGCGCGTTCCTCGCGCCGCTGGTGTGCTCGACGCTCGGCGAGGATCCGGAGCGCGGATGGCGCTATGGCTACCTGGCCGCCGGCATTGGCATGATCCTCTCCGTCATCATCCAGCTCGTCTTCGCCCGCCGCTACCTCGCCGAAATCGGCACCGTGCCGGCCGCGCACCGCGCGCTGGCGCAGTCCGGCGGCAGGAAAGAGCCGCTCACGCCGGACGAAGTCGATCGCCTGCGCGTGATCTTCATGCTGTTCGTGTTCATCGTGCTCTTCTGGGCCGCGTTCGAGCAGGCCGGCGGCCTGATGAACCTCTACGCCGCCGACAAGACCGACCGCATGGTCGGCGCCTTCGAAGTGCCGGCCGGCTGGTTCCAGTCGCTCAACCCGCTGTTCATCGTCCTGCTTGCGCCGATCTTCTCGATGGCCTGGAGCCGGCTCGGCGAGAGGGGCAAGAACCCCGCGACGCCGCGCAAGATGGTGCTCGGCCTCGTGCTGACCGGCATCGGTTTCCTCGCGATGGTCGCCGCTGCGCTCGAATCCGCCAGCGGGGCCAAGGCCAGCATGATGTGGCTGGTGCTCGCCTACTTCTTCCACACCACCGGCGAGCTGTGCATTTCCCCGGTCGGCCTCTCGATGGTGACCAAGCTGGCGCCGCTGCGCCTTGCATCGCTGATGATGGGCGTGTGGTTCATGATCAACTTCGTGGCGAACTGGCTCGCGGGCATCATCGGCTCGTACGCCGAGAGCATGGGCGAGCTGACGATCTTCGGCGGTCTCGCCGGGACGCTGTTCGCTTTTGCCGTCGTGCTCTGGCTGCTGTCCGACATGCTCGTGCGCTGGATGCACGGCGCGGAAGACGTCAAGCACGCCTGAGCCCGGGAGCGGTAAGAACCCTCACCCGACCGTTGGTCGACCTCTCCCGCAAGCGGGAGAGGTAAGACCCTCACCCGGGCACTGCCCGACCTCTCCCACTGAAGTGGGAGAGGTAAGAGGGTCAGGCCTTCATCAGCCTCCGGTAGATCGGCGCGAGCGCAGACCCGAAGATCCGGGACGCCAGGTTGATCGCGCGCGCATCGAAGCCGACACGCCAGTGCGACCGACGCCCGTGCGCGGCACGCCAGACGTACTGGGCCACCTGCTCCGCCGTGACCTTCACGCCGAGCCTCTCGATCGACGCTGCCTTCACCTGCGCGTCGAGCACCATGGGGGTACGCACATAGGCGACGTAGATCGCCGAGACCTGGATGCCGTGGGCCGCGTATTCGATGTTGAGTGCCTCGACGTAGCCGCGCACGAAGAACTTCGTCGCGCTGTACACCGCGTGTTGCGGTGAGCCGTACTCGGCCGAGGTCGAACTCATCGCCACGAGGTGCGAACCGGGGGTCGCCTTGAGGTAGGGAAACGCCGCAACGACGGTGTGGATCACGCCTTTGACGTTCACGTCCACCTGCAGGGCCTTCTGCTCGAGCGTGATCTGCTCGTCGGGACCCATGAACAGCACGCCCGCGTTGGCGAACGCCGCGTCCAGGTGGCCACCGGTCGAATCCGTAAAGGAGCGCATCGCCGCCTGCAATGCGTCGAAGTCCCGCACGTCCGCGAGGTGCGTGCTCAGCATCTCCGATCCGAGTTCCGCCTGCAGCGCGCGCAACGCGGCCGCGTCGACGTCGGATGCGCCCACACGCCAGCCATTGCGGACGAACAACCGCGAGGTCGCTGCGCCGATGCCGGAGCCGGCGCCGGTGATGAAGATTGCCTTGGTCATCGTCGCTCCCCGTCCCACGGGCGTGCCATACGGATGACGATTCTGCGCCACGGCCGCCGGGCGTTGCATTGCGGGAGTTGCAGTCGCGTGCCGTCCCGGGCGGCTCGCCGGCGGGGCGGCGGTTGCAAATGGCCGCCTGCCCCCCTCTAATGCCGCCACCGATCACTGGGGGATCCCGCACATGTCCAGCACGGCCTTGCCGCCGCCGCAACTCACCGTTCGCGCCATCGTGCTCGCCATCATCCTGGCGATGCTGCTGGCCGCGGCGAATACCTACCTGGGGCTGTTCGCGGGACTCACGATTGCCTCGGCGATCCCCGCCGCGGTGGTCTCGATGGCGGTGCTGCGCGTGCTCGGCGGCAGCAGCATCCTCGAGAACAACATCGTCCAGACGGGCGCCTCCGCCGGCTCCAGCATCGCGTCCGGCGTGATCTTCACGGTGCCGGCGCTCGTCATCCTCGGGCACTGGACCGACTTCCGGTATCTCTGGGTGCTCGCCATCGCGGGCCTCGGCGGCATACTCGGCGTGTTCTTCTCGGTGCCGCTGCGCCGTTCGCTGATCGTCGAACAGAACCTCAAGTTCCCGGAAGGCGTCGCCGCGGCGGAGGTCCTGAAGGCCGGCGACAATCCCGCGCAGGGCGTAAAGATCCTCGGCGTGTCCGCGCTCGGTGGCGGCCTCGCCAAGCTGGCAGCCGGCAGCGGCTTGCGCGTGATCCCCGACACCGCAGCCGCCAGCGGATTCGTCGGCAAGTGGCTCGCGTACTTCGGCACCAATCTTTCGCCCGCGTTGCTCGGCGTCGGTTACATCGTGGGCCTCAACATCGGCGCGCTCGCGCTGATCGGCGGCATGATTTCCTGGAACATCGCCATCCCGATCTACGCCGCGCACTTCCTCGCCGACAACGCGCCTCTTGCGCAGAGCGTGGCGGGCGCGGACGCCGAAACGATCGCCGGCGCGATCTGGTCGGCACAGATCCGTTACCTCGGCGTGGGCGCGATGCTGGTGGGCGGCATCTGGGCGCTGATCTCGATCCGCAGCTCGCTCGCCTCGGGCATCAAGAGCGGCCTCGACGCGACGCGCAAGGGCGCCGCCAAGGCTGTCTCGCACACCGAGCAGGACCTGCCGATGAAGTCGATCCTCATCGGGCTCGTGCTGTTCACCGTGCCGCTGTTCATCCTCTACCAGCTGATCGTGCAGAACATCGGCGTCAGCCTGCTGATGACGGTGATCATGATCGTCGCCGGCTTCGTGTTCACGTCGGTCTCGGCGTACATGGCGGGCCTCGTCGGTTCGTCCAACAACCCGGTGTCCGGCATCACGATCTGCACCATACTTTTTGCATCGCTGCTGCTGCTCCTGCTGATGGGCAAGGGCGCGGCCCTCGGCCCCGTGGCCGCGATCATGATCGGCTCGGTCGTCTGCTGCGCGGCGTGCATCGGCGGCGACAACCTGCAGGACCTCAAGTGCGGCTACCTCGTCGGCGCGACGCCGTGGCGCCAGCAGGTGATGCTGGCGATCGGCGCATTCAGCTGCGCGCTCGTGATGGCGCCGGTGCTCAACCTGCTGCTCAAGGCCTACGGCATCGGCGTGCCGTCGGCCGAGCATCCGAACCCGCTGATCGCGCCGCAGGCCACCCTGATGGCGTCGGTCGCCAAGGGCATGTTCGGCGGCCAGCTGCCCTGGGGCATGATCTCGATCGGCGCCGTGATCGGCGTTGCCATCATCCTCGTCGACCAGTACCTGAAGCGCCGCAACGCGCCGTTCCGTGCGCCCGTGCTGGCGGTGGCGGTCGGCATCTACCTGCCGCTCGAGCTGTCGGTGCCGATCTTCATCGGCGGACTCATCGCGCACGTCGTCGAGCGCAAGCTCGGGATCCGCGGGGATTCGCCGGAGTCCGAGCGTACCAAGCAGAACGGCATCCTCTTCGCCGCGGGACTGATCACCGGCGAGGCGCTGATGGGCATCTTCATCGCGGTGCCGATCGTCATGTCCGGCCGCGCGGACGTGCTTGCGATGCCGGAGTCGGTGCAGTTCGGCGAATGGTTCGGCCTGCTGGTGGTGGGCGGCCTCGCGGCATGGCTCTACAAGACAGCCTTGGGCCGGGCTTGAGCGGCGGCGCCGACGCAGGAAGCGCCGAGTCACAGCGCCGCCTCAGGACGATCGCGTCGTTCGCGATCATCTACGTGTTCTGGGGCTCGACGTTCCTCGCAATTCGCCTCGGGGTGCGCGACCTGCCGCCGCTGCTGTTCAGCGCAGCGCGGTCTTACCTCGCCTCGATCCTGCTGTTCGTCGTCGCGGTGGCGATGAAGGACCGCTTCCCGCGCACGGCTCGCGACTGGGGCTACATGGTGCTGCTCAGCCTGCTGATGATCACGATCAGCAATGGCTGCAGCACCACGGCGATGAAGCACATTCCTTCGAACGAGGCGGCATTGCTGACCGCCAGCCTCGCGCTGTGGCTGGCGGCCCTCGGTACCATCGGACCGAAAGGCCACGCGCTGCCCATGCGCAGCATCGTCGGCCTGCTGCTCGGACTCGCCGGCGTCGCGCTGCTGGTGTGGCCGCGCGGCGCGGGTTATTCAGGGCATCTCTCGTGGCAGCTGCTCGTGCTGGCCGGCGGCTTTTCCTGGGCCGTCGGCTCGATCCTGTACCGGGATGCGCATCTCGCAGTCGGGCCCATTGCCTTCAACTCGGTGCTGATGTTCCTCGGGGCCACCGGGTCGTTCGCCGGCGGCGCGGCGCTCGGGCAGCTGCCGCAATGGCACTGGGAGCGGCGCGGCGTGCTGGCGCTCATCTATCTCGCGGTGTTCGGCTCCGCAGTCGCCTACACGGCGTACGCGTGGCTGATGAAGAACGCGCGAACCGACCACGTGGCGACGTTCGCCTACGTGAACCCGGCCATCGCGACGGTGCTGGGCTGGGTCGTGCTCGGCGAGACGCTCGGGCCCCTGCAGGTCGCGGGGACGATCGTGATCCTCTTCAGCGTCGCGCTGGTGACGCTGCCGTCCACAAGGGCTTGAGCCCTCACCCGCGCCGTGCGCGACTTCTCCCGTGAACGGGAGAGGTGAAGAACCTAGCGCTCGCCGTGGAAGACCTCGACGCGGCCCGACGAGCCGATCGCGCTCGAGGCAGCCCAGGACACGAGGCTCACGATGACGGCCGTGCCGACGGCGGTCCAGAAACCGGAGATCGTGAAGCCGGGGACGATCCACGCCACCAGCCCGACCATGCCGGCGTTCAGCACCAGCAGGAAAAGCCCGAGCGTGAGCACGGTGAGCGGCAGCGTCAGGATGAACGCGAGGGGACGCACGAACGCGTTGACGATGCCCAGCAGGACGGCCGCCACCGCGAGCTTCTGCGGCGAGGCGAAGTGCAAGCCGCCGAAGATCTGGCTGGCGACCCACAGGCCGAGCGCGGAAATCGCGGCTCGCAACAGGAATCCGACCATGGTGTGTGCTCCGGGAAGGCCGCTGCGGCCGTTGACGTAGCCTGCATGGTAATGGAATCTGCGTACCTCACCCAGACCGGGGACCAGGAGTTCTACCCATGGATCTCGTCGCGCTCGTCCTTGCGCTCGCGCTGCTGCAGTACATCGTCTTCGCCGTGCTCGTCGGGCGCGCCCGCGGGACGTACGGCGTCAAGGCGCCCGCCGTCACCGGCCACGAGGTCTTCGAGCGCTACTTCCGCGTGCAGCAGAACACCCTGGAACTGCTGGTGATCTTCGTCCCGGCCGTCTGGCTCTTCGGCCAGTACGTGAGCGCGACCTTGGCATCGATCCTCGGCGCCGTGTACCTGGTGGGACGCGTGCTGTACCTGAAGTCCTACGTCGCGGACCCGGCCAAGCGCGGCGCGGGCTTCGGACTGAGCATGCTGCCGATCATGGCGATGGTGATCGGCGTGCTGATCGCCACGGGACTGAAGCTGCTGGGTTGAGCGAGGCGCGCAAGCGCCGGCGCGATCAGCGGCGAGCGGCCTGGGCGTATTGCGCACCGAGCCCGCGATCGCGCAGGTACTGCACGGCCGACTGCACGGCGGAATCCTTCGCCATCGTCCGCGGCGGCACTTCGGGCGCCTTCGGCAGGTTGGCGAGCACGACGTCGGGTTCGATGCCGCGTTCGTGGATCGACACGCCCGACGGCGTGAAGTACTTCGAAGTCGTGAGCTTCAGCGCCTGCCCGTCGCGCAGCGGGATCACCGTCTGCACCGAACCCTTGCCGAACGTGCGCTCGCCCATCAGCGTCGCGCGGCCGTGGTCGCGCAACGCGCCGGCGACGATTTCCGAGCCGGACGCCGAACCGCCGTCCACCAGCACCACCAGCGGCGCGCCGGCGATCGCGTCGCCCGCCGTGGCATCCATCTCGAAGCGGGCGTCGGGCGTGCGCCCGTCGGCGCGCACGATGACGCCGGAGTCGAGGAACTCGTCAGCGACGCTGACGGCGGACTCGAGCACGCCGCCCGGGTTGCCGCGCAGGTCGAGGACGAGGCCGCGCAGCGACTTCGACGACGGCGTGACGAGGCCGGCCAGCGCCTGGTCGAGGTCGGCCGGCGTCGAATCGCTGAACTGCGTAATGCGCACGTAGCCGTAGCCGCCCGGCAGCGACTCCGCGCGTACGGTGTGGACGTGCACCTCGGAACGCTCCAGGTCGAACATGAGCGGTTCCGGCTCGCCGGCGCGCCCCACGGCGAGACGCACGTGCGAACCGACGTTGCCGCGCATGCGATCGATCGTTTCGTTCAGCTGGCTCGGGGACACGGCCTGGCCGTCCACCGCGAGGATCACGTCGCCTGAGCGCACGCCGGCGCGCGCGGCCGGGGAACCCTCGATCGGCGAGACGACGACGACCTTCCCGTCCTGCGCGGACACTTCGATGCCGACACCGGAGTAACTGCCCGCGGTGCTCACGCGCATCTCGTCGTATTCGGCGGCGGTGAGGAAAGCCGAATGCGGGTCGAGGCCGGCGACCACGCCTTCGACGGCAGCCTGCTCCAAGCTTGGCGTCGGGCACGGCCTCGACGTATTCGCGACGCACCCGCGCGACGACTTCGTCGAGCAGTCGATGGTCGCCAGGCTTGCCCGCGGACGCCCGCGAGATCGCGGGCGCATTGACGGCCGGTTCGCGATCGGCGAGGACGCCGCCCACGAACGTCAGGCCGGCGCCGACGAGGACGCCGGCCGAAACGGCCAGGGCAGTATGCAAAGCGCGGGTGCACGGGTCTCAGGCTGTCTGCGGGATACGGCCGGGAATGTTAGCGCCAACCAGCGCATTGAGCACGCGTTCGAAGGGCATCGGCCGCCCGATCGAGAATCCCTGCCCGTATTCCACGCCGAGGCGGGCCGTGATGGCGCGGATTTCATCGCTTTCGACGCACTCGGCCACGGTCTGCAGGCCCATCGCCCGGGCCAGCTGGACGATGGCGCTCAGCATGGCCTGGGTACGCTCGTCGCCCACGACGTCGCGCACGAACGTCCCGTCGATCTTGAGGTGAGTGACGGGCAGGGCCTTCAGGTAGGTGAGCGAACTCAGGCCGCGCCCGAAGTCGTCGAGCGCGACGTTGCAGCCGAGGTCGCGCAGGCGGCGGATGAGCGTCTCGGCGCGGACGATGTTCGCGACCGCCGCCGTCTCCGTCACTTCCCATGAAAGGAGCTGCATCGGCAACCCGCTTTCGCGCAGCGCGCCGTCGAGGAAGGACGCGAAGTCCTGGTCGCCGAGCGACTGCCCGGAGATGTTGACGGCGAAGCACGCGCCCTTGGCGACGAGCTGCGCGGCCACCGGCTTCAACGTCGCGAGCACCTTGCCGACCACCCAGCGGTCGATCGCCGGTGCGAGCTGGTAGCGCTCCGCCGCCGAGAGGAACCTCTCGGGGGCGACGCTCATCGCCGCCCTCATCCGTCATCCGCAGCAGCAATTCGTACTTCGGCGCGCCCGACCCGCCATTGAGGGGGACGATCATCTGCGCGTCCATGCGGAAACGCTCGTCGAGCAGCGCGGACCGCACGGTGCTGATCAAGGTGATGTCCGCATAGCGGCGCACGATGCTCTGGTCGGCGTCCTCGAAGATCTCGACCCGGTTGCGGCCGCGGTCCTTGGCCGCCTTGCACGCGATCTCCGCGGACGCAAGGGCGTGCGAGAGTGGCTGCTTCCCGTCGGCGATGCAACCGACGCCGAGGCTTGCGGTGACCTCGACCGTCTTCTGCCCGTCGACGAAGCCGAGCTTTTCCAGGCCGGCGCGCACGTTCTCGGCTATGTCGTGGGTCGTGTCGACGCTGCTGTCCGGCACGAAGATGGCGAAGCGGTCGCCCGAAATCCGCGCGGCCTGCATGCGAGGCGAGAGATTGCGGCGAATGACCTCCGCGACGCGCACGATGATCTCGTCACCGACGTGCATGCCGAGATTCTCGTTCAGCACGTGCAGGCGATCGAGATCGATGTAGATCACGCAATTGTTGCCCGCGAGCGCCTCCGGCGTCAGCACCGACTGCACGCGCTTCTCGAACGCCGGGCGGGTCAGCAACCCGGTCGCCGGGTCGTAGGCGTTCAGCAGGATGTAGGCGACGCGGCGCGCGAGCAGCTCGACGATCCGCACCTGGCGCAGGTCGAAGTCGGGCGCTTCTTCGGGCTTGAAGAGCACCAGGATGCCGAGCACGCGTTGCGCGCCTTGCATCACCGGGCAGGAAAGCGTCTTGAGCGGCATCCCGGCCATCGGGCCGCTGGTGAACGGGCGATTGGCCGTCAGCGTCTGCCGGTGCAGTTGCGTCCAGCCGATCAGGTGCCGGTGACTCCGCGTGAGGAGGTCGGCGCCAGCCCGCGGTGGCGTGCCGTTGCCCGTACGGCAGACGGCGATGTTCTTGTCGGGGATCAGCAGCGCGCCGACGCTGCAGCCGAGATGATCGACGCAGCCTTGCATGAGTTTCGCGAAGTCGTCGGTCGATTCTCCCCCGGGCGTCTCGTCGTTCGCGCCACCGAGCAGCAGCTCGAGGTCGCGGTCACGCACGACCAGGTTCCGCTGCAGGTCACCGATGCTGGACTGCGCAACGAGCTCGCGCTCGAGGCACTCGAGCGCCGGACGCAACAGGCCCCTGACCAGGTTGAATGGCCGCAATCCGTTAGTCTGCGACGATTCCCGGCTGATCAACCCGACGCAGCCGAGCAAGGCGCCGGCAGGATCGCGCAGGAGGAAGACGTAGGACACCTGCTCGCGCCCCGTCTCTTCGGCGAACCCCTCCTGGCTGCCCGTCTCGGCAAACTCGAGGGCGAGCGTCTCCTGCACGAGCTGGTGCAGCGAGGAGTCGTCGAGGCCTTCGCTCACCCACATGGCGACGCCCATCCGATCGTAGATGACGATCGACTGCGAACGCGGCAGCAGCATCTTTATGAGCTGGCCGTAGGGGTCGAGCGAGGTGGCGCTGAACGAGGCCGGGGCTTCGTCCAGCGCCGATGCGTTCTGCATGGCGCCCACATCCATCCGATCTGGACTTAAGTGGCCCTATGGTCCGGCAAGGGACCCCGCCAATCCTTGACGCACGCCTCAGTTTGGGCGCGCCGGGCTGCGTCCTGTCGCAGCGGGCAGGTTCGCGCGCCCGAAACCTAGCGGCGCTGCAGCCAGATTTCCGGGTTGACCGGCGTGCGGCCTCGCCGCACCTCGAAATACAGGGCCGGCTCGTTGTGCCCGCCCGAATCGCCGACCGAACCGATGACGTCCCCCGCGGCCACCGGTTCCCCGACCTTGCGGAAGATTTCTTCATTGTGGCCATAGAGGCTCATGTAGCCGCCGCCGTGGTCGATGACGATCATGAGGCCCATGCCGGGCAGCCAGTCGCCGTACACCACGCGGCCCGCGTAGGGCGCCCGCACCCTGGCCCCGCGATCGGTCCCGATCAACATCCCCTGCCATTTCAGGGAGCCGCCTGCACGCGGCTGGCCGAAGCGCGCGAGCACGCGCCCCTGCTGCACCGGCCACGGCAGCTTGCCCTTCAACGGTTCGAACGGCGCCTGCTTCGCCACGGGTGCGGGCGCGGCCTCGAGCGCCTTGCGCAGGTCGGCGATCAGCTTCTCGAGGGAGCGCGACTGGGACTGCAGCCGCTGCAGTTCGCCGCCTTTCGACTTGATCTGGCCGTCGATGGCGGACACGGCGCGCGCACGGCTGTCCTGCGCGGATTTCAGCGCAACCAGCTCGTCCTGCTGGCGCGATTCGAGCTCCTGCAGCCGGGCGGTCTCCGCCGCGATCTTCTCGCGCAGCAGCGCGAGGTGCTCGAGCTTGTCCTTGATGCCCTGGATGCGATCCGCCCGGGCGCGGCCAAAGTACCCGTAGTACGCGAGCATGCGGCCGAACGCGGCCGGATCCTCCTGGTTCAGCAGCAGCTTCAGCTGCTCCTCCTTGCCGTTCACGTACGCGGCGCGCAGCTCGCCCGCCAGCGCGCTGCGCTCGCCGTCCAGCTCGCGCTGGCGCTCGGCTTTCTCGGACTCGAGCGTGCGCAAGCGCGCCTCCGCCTCGATGCGCTGCGCCCGAACGGCGTCCAGCTCGCGCTTGGACGACTGAACGGCCAGCTCGGCGTCGCGCAGCTGTGCCGAAAGCTGGTCCCGCTTCTCGACGTCCGCGTTGACCGCTTTGCGCACCTTCTCGATGCGGGCGTTGACCTTCTTGAGTTCCGCCTCCTTCTGGGCGGGTGTGGGCTTGCGCTCCGCCACCGCAGCCGGGGACGCCAGTCCCAGGCACGCCCCGAACAGCAGGCTGGCCGCCAGGGCGCGGCAGGGGTACCCCCGGGGGCGGCGCGGCGGGGACAGGGGCAGGGAAGCGGGGGTCGGCATCGGCGGGAAAGGGGGTCCGGGGAGGGCCAAAGCGCGTAAGTCTAGCCTGTCGGCCCGGACTGCTATAATCCGCCCCCTTTTTTCCCCGGCCCGCAAATGGATCGTTTCCTCGAATTTGCCTCCCATCACCCCTTCCTCGTGGGCGGCACGGCGCTGCTGGCCATTGCGGTGGCGGTGTACGAATTGAGCAAGCTGCGCTCGGGCGGCCAGTCGGTCGGCCCCGCGGACGCCGTGCGACTCCTCAACCAGGGCGCCCTGCTCCTCGACGTGCGGACGCAGGCCGAGTTCGACTCGGGGCACATCCTCGACGCGAAGCACGTCCCGCAGGAGCAACTCGCCCAGGCCGGCGAGGCCTACAAGCGCTACAAGGACAAGGTCGTCGTGACCTGTTGCGAAAGCGGCGCGCGCTCCGGCGCGGCGGCCCGCGTCCTGCAGGCGCAAGGGTTCGCCAATGTCGTGAACCTGCGCGGCGGGCTGCAGGCGTGGCGTGCGGACTCCCTGCCGCTCGTCAAGGGTGAATCGAACAAGAAAGGGGGCCGGTCCGCATGAGCGGAGCTGCCACACCCGACGTCCTGATGTACTCCACCGGCTGGTGCCCCTACTGCGACCGGGCGCGCAGCCTGCTCGAGCGCAAGGGCGTCGCGTTTCGCGAGATCAAGGTGGACGAAGACGTCTCGCAGCGCGATGCGATGCTGAAGCGCACCGGCGGCCGGCGCACCGTGCCGCAGATTTTCGTCGGCGACCGCCTCGTCGGCGGGTACGACGACCTGTATGCGCTCGACAAGGCGGGCGAACTCGACAAACTGCTCGGCCGGGCTTGAACGGCCCTCGAACGGCCCCCGTTGGCCAAGACTTCCACGAAGGATGAACACGCGATGACTGACCAGAACACCCGACCCCCGCCGCAGACCCGAATGCGCCGCTCGTGAACGCGCAGGCGATCTACATCAAGGACTGCTCGTTCGAGTCGCCGAACGGCCCGTTCGTAAACGCCGAGGGCCAGCCGGCCGTGAACCTCAACATCGCGACGCGCGCGTCGGCGCTCGCGCAGGACGTGCACGAGGTGGTGCTGCAGATCAACCTCGAAGCCAAGGCCGGCGACAAGACCGTCTGGCTGCTCGAACTGCAGCAGGCGGGCGCCTTCGTCATCCGCAACCTCTCGGCGACGGACGTCGGACAGGTGCTGTCGATCATGGCCCCGAACTACCTGCTCGCGTTCGCGCGCGCGACGGTCTCGGACATGGTCATCAAGGGCGGCTTCCCGCCGTTCCTGCTGCCGCTCGTCACGTTCGAGGGCCTGCACGCCCGCGCGGCCGCCGCGCAGCAGCAGCAGGCCCCCGCCGCGGTCAACTGATCGGCGATCCGTAAAGCCATGGCCGGCACCGCGACTTCCGCAGCGAAGCCCACCGTCGCCGTCCTGGGCTCTGGCTCGTGGGGCACCGCGCTGGCGGTGCACCTGGCGCGCACGGGGCACCGCACCATCCTGTGGGGCATCGAAACCGATGAACTCGCGGCGATGGCTCGCGATCGCACCAACCGCCGCTACCTGCCGGGCGTCGAACTGCCGGCGGCCGTCGAGATCGAGCACGACTTCGAACGAGCCGTGGCGCAGGCGCAGCAGCTGTTGCTCGTCGTCCCGAGCCACGCGTTTCGCGAAGTGCTGGAGCGCCTCAAACCGGTGCTGCGCCCGGGCCAGCGTGTCGCGTGGGCCACCAAGGGTTTCGAACTCACGACGGGCAAGCTGCCGAACGACGTGGCGCGCGAAGTGCTCGGCGCCTCGGTGCCCACCGCGGTGCTTTCCGGCCCCACCTTCGCGAAGGAAGTCGGCGCCGGCCTGCCCACGGCGATGACCGTCGCGTCCGGCGACGAGACCTACGCGATGGAACTGGCGCGCGGCATCTCGGGCGTCAACTTCCGCGCCTACGCATCGACCGACATGATCGGCGTCGAGGTGGGCGGCGCCACGAAGAACGTGCTCGCGATCGGCGCTGGTATCTCGGACGGCCTCGGTTTCGGCGCCAACACGCGCGTCGCGCTCATCACGCGCGGACTCGTGGAGATGACACGACTCGGCGTCGCGCTCGGCGCCGACAAGGACACGTTCATGGGGCTCGCCGGCCTCGGCGATCTCGTGCTCACCTGCACCGACGACCAGTCGCGCAACCGCCGCATGGGCCTCGCGCTCGCGGCCGGCAAGTCGTCCGACCAGGCGCAGCGGGAGATCGGCCAGGTGGTCGAAGGCGTGCTCGCCGCGAAGGCCGTGCGCGAGGTGGCGCGCCGCGTGGGCGTCGAGATGCCGATCGCCGAGCAGATCTATCGCGTGCTCTACGAAGGCCTTCCGCCGAAGGACGCCGTCGTTGCGCTGATGCAGCGCACCGTGAAGACCGAGAACGACTGAGCCACCGTTATGCCGGGATTCCTCCCGGGTAGCCGAGCTGCCGCCAGGCTTCGTAGACCGCCACCGCCACGGCGTTCGAGAGATTGAGGCTCCGCGCCGCCGGCTGCATCGGGATGCGCAGGCGCCGGCTCGCCGGACAAGCGGCCAGGATCTCCTGCGACAGGCCCCGCGTCTCCGGGCCGAACACCAGCAGGTCGCCCTCCCGCCAGTCGACCTGGTCGTGGCGCGCGTCTCCCTTCGTCGAGAACGCGAACCAGCGCGCGCGGCCGGGCATACTGGCCAGGCAGGCCGCAAAGCTGTCGTGCACGACGACGTCCGCCAGTTCGTGGTAATCGAGACCCGAACGGCGCACGGCCCTGGCATCGAGGCGGAACCCGAGCGGCTTCACGAGGTGCAGGCGCGCGCCGGTATTGGCGCACAGCCGGATCACGTTGCCGGTGTTGGGCGGGATCTCAGGTTCGACCAGAACGACGTGGAGTGGCATAGAATCGGTCCCGAGGGGCCAGCAAGGGAGATTGTTGCATGCTGCGCGTCAGGCATTTGCTGGATAACAAGGGTCGCGAGGTCTGGTCCGTGGAAGCGGACTCGCCGGTCCTGGAAGCCATCCGGGTGATGGCCGAACGCCACGTCGGTGCGCTGCCGGTCATGCGCGGCGGGGCCCTGGTGGGCGTCGTCTCCGAGCGCGACTACGCGCGCAAGGTGATCCTGATGGGGCGCTCCTCGGCCGACACGCCGGTGTCGCAGATCATGAGCGCGCCCGTCGTGAGCGTGGCCGTGGACGACACGGTGCGTCACTGCATGGAACTGATGACCGAGCGGCGCATCCGCCACCTGCCGGTGCTCGGGCCCGGCCAGGCCATGATCGGCATGATCTCGATCGGCGACCTGGTGCGAGCGGTGATCGAAGAGCAGCAGACGACGATCGAGCAGCTCGAGAAATTCATCTCGGGCTGACGACACGATTCGACCCATGGCTCCCGACACCGTCCCGCCCGACCCTTCCCTGGGCGTCGAGTTCTGCGGCCTGCACCTGGCATCGCCGATCGTGCTGCTTTCCGGCTGCGTCGGGTTCGGCGAGGAATACACCCGGGTCGAAGGGTTCTCGAACACGGACGTCGGGGCCATCGTGCTGAAAGGCACGACCCGCGAGCCGCGCCTCGGCAACCCGGCGCATCGCGTCTACGAGACGCCGATGGGCATGCTGAATGCGATCGGTCTGCAGAATCCCGGCGCGGACCAGGTGGTGGGCCGGATCCTGCCGACGCTCGATTTCAGCGAGACGCGCTTCTTCGCCAACGTGTGCGGCTCGACGATCGACGACTACGTCGAGGTGACGCGCCGCTTCGAGGATTCGCCGATCGACGCGATCGAGATCAACATCTCATGCCCGAACATCAAGGAAGGCGGCGTCCAGTTCGGCAACTACCCGGAGATGTCGGCGCGCGTCGTCGAAGCCTGCCGCAAGGTGACGACCAAGCCGCTCATCACCAAGTTGTCGCCGAACCAGACCGACATCCGCGAGAATGCGCGGCGCTGCATCGAGGCCGGCAGCAACGCGCTCGCGGTGATCAACACCATCATGGGCATGGCGATCGACGTGAAGACGCGGCGGCCCGTGATCGGCAACATCCAGGGCGGCCTGTCCGGGCCGGCCATCAAGCCGATCGCGCTGCTGAAGGTGATGCAGGTGGCGGAAGTGGCCCGTCCGCTCGGCGTGCCGATCATCGGGCAGGGCGGGATCCTCACCGCCGAGGATGCGCTCGAATTCCTGATCGCCGGCGCCACGACGGTCGGCGTCGGCACGTCGCTGTTCTACGACCCGCTGGTGTGCAGGAAGATCAATGCGGGCATCGCGGAGTATCTCGCGGCCAACGGCATGGCCTCGATCCGCGAGCTGATCGGCAGCCTCGACGCACCGAAGCGCAAAGTCGAAGCCTGCAGCTGTTGAGAGAAGCCCGCTCAGGGCATACCGGCGTAGAGCACGATCTTGCCTCGTGCCCGCCCGGACTGGCTCAGTCGATGTGCGGCGGCGGCATCCTTTAGCGCAAATTCGGCGCCGATCACGGGCCGCACCTGGCCTGCGTCCACCAAACCCGCAAGTTGCTCGAGAATCTCCGCACTCGGCTTGATGAAGATGAATGCCGAGCGCACGCCGTGCGACTTCGCGACGGTCTCAGCCGGCGGATCGACGACGGACACGAGCATCCCGCCCGGCTTCAACGCGCGCCACGACGCTTCCTGTACCTTGCCGCCGACCGTGTCGAAGACGAGGTCGACGCCTCGCACGCGCTCCGTAAAATCATCCCTGGTGTAGTCGATCACCTCGTCGGCGCCGAGGAACGTCACTAGATCGGCGTTGCGCGCAGAAGTGGTCGCAATGACTTCCGCGCCGCGCCACTTGGCCAGCTGTACCGCGAGCGAGCCGACACCGCCAGCCGCGGCATGAATGAGCACACTCTGGCCGCTCGTGACCTGCCCGACGTTGACGATCGCTTCCCACGCCGTGATGCCCGCAAGCGGCAACGACGCAGCCTCAACGTGCGAAATCGTCGTGGGTCGCAACGCAACTTCGCTTTCGCGCACCGCCAGGTACTCGGCGTAACTGCCGTCGCGCGCAATGTCGGGCCGCGAGTACACGGCGTCCCCGACGCGCAGTCGACGCGAATTCCGCCCGACGGCCTCGACTACGCCGGACACGTCCCAACCGAGCGTCAGCGGCAGTCGGTGCGGGATGAAGTCCTTGAGATACCCCTCGCGGATCTTCCAGTCGACGGGATTGACGCCAGCTGCGACGACACGGATGAGCACGTCGTCGTCGCCGATGACCGGCGTCGGCACGTCGTCGAGCGACAGCACGCTTGCGTCGCCGTAATGATGAATTCGAATGGCTTTCATGTTCTTCTTTTTTTGGCGGTGTCCGGTCAGGCGTCCTCCATGCCGAGTTCCTTGAGCTTGCGCGTGAGGGTGTTGCGTCCCCAGCCCAGCAGCTTCGCCGCTTCCTGCCGGCCGCCTTGCGTCGCCTTCAGCGCCTCACGGATCAGCGTGCGCTCGAATTCCGGCATGGCGTCGTCGAGCAGCGGTGCACCGCCCGACAACAGCCGGGACTGCGCCCAGCTGGCAAGCGCCTGCGACCAGCTCGAACCGCCCTGGTGCGTCTCGCCGCCGCCGAGATCGGCCGGGATGTCGCCGCGCGTGATTTCGCGCCCGGCGGCGAGCACGGTGAGGCGACGGCACGCGTTGACGAGCTGGCGCACGTTGCCAGGCCACGCGAACGACGCGAGGGCCTGCGCCGCTTCTTCCGTGAGCACCTTCGGCGCCACGCCGAGTTCGATCGCCGCGACGTCGAGATAATGCTGCAGCAGCTCGAGAATGTCCTCCCGACGCTGCCGCAGGGGCGGGACCTCGATGCGGATCACGTTGAGACGGTGCAGGAGGTCCTCGCGGAACAACCCCTCAGCCACCCGCGACTCGAGGTCCTGGTGCGTGGCGGCGATGACGCGCACGTCCACCTTCACCGGCAGCTGCCCGCCCACTCGGTAGAACTCGCCCTCGGCCAGCACGCGCAGCAGGCGCGTCTGCAGCTGCGGCGACATGTCGCCGATCTCGTCGAGGAACAGCGTACCGCCATCGGCCTGCTCGAACCTCCCGCGCCGCAATTCCGTCGCACCCGTGAAAGCGCCCTTCTCGTGCCCGAACAGCTCCGACTCGAGCAGGTCCGCGGTGAATGCGGACGTGTTGAGCGCGATGAAGGGTTTCGCGGCGCGCGGCGAGTGCCGGTGCAGCGCGCGCGCCACCAGTTCCTTGCCCGTGCCCGATTCGCCGGTGATCAGCACCGTCATGCTCGAGCGCGACAGGCGTCCAATCGCGCGAAACACTTCCTGCATCGCCGGCGCCTGGCCGAGCATCTCCGGGATGCGGCGCGATTCCATCTGCGCTTCCGTGGAGCGGTGCGTCTGGGTCGCGGCACGCCGCACGAGATCGACGGCCTGGTCGATGTCGAACGGCTTCGGCAGGTACTCGAACGCTCCGCCCTGGTACGCCGCGACGGCGCTGTCGAGGTCGGAGTGCGCCGTCATCACGATGACGGGCAGCCGCGGGCGCTTCGCGCGAATCTCCTCGAGCAGGTCCAGCCCGCTCTTGCCGGGCATGCGGATGTCGGTGACCAGCACGTCGGGTTCGTCGTGCCGCAGCGCCGCGAGCACGGAATCCGCATCCTCGAACGCGGTGGCCTGCACGCCTGCCTGCTTCAGCGCGCGCTCGAGGACCCAGCGGATCGACGCGTCGTCGTCGACGATCCAGACATCAAGCGTTTTCGGCGGGTTCATTGGCTTCGAAAGGCAGGAGGATGGTGAAGACCGTGCGGCCCGGCCGGCTGTCGAATTCGATCAGGCCGTCGTGGCGGCCGATGAGGTCCTGCGCGACCGCGAGACCGAGGCCCGTACCCGTCTTGCGCCCGGTGACGAGCGGATAGAAGACGGTGTCCTTCAACTCGACCGGCACGCCCGGGCCGTCGTCCTCGACCTGGATGCCGACGACGACGCGATAGCGCCGGCTGCCGATGCTCGCATTGGTGATGGCGCGCGTGCGCAGCACGATGCGGCCGCGCTCGCCCACCGCCTGGATGGCGTTGCGGCCGAGGTTGAGCAGCGCCTGGATGATCTGGTTGCGGTCGAGCCGCATGCGCGGCAGGCTCGGGTCGTAGTCGCGCTCGATGGCGACGCCCGCCGGCGCTTCCGCTGCGAGCAGGTGCCCCACGTGCTGCACGATCTCGTGGATGTTGACGGGTTCCTTGCGCGGTGGCTGGCCGGGCCCGAGCAACGCGTCCATCAACGACGCAAGGCGGTCTGCTTCGGCGATGATGACGGAGGTGTACTCGTGCAGCGCCGGATCCTTCAACTGGCGCTCGAGCAGCTGCGCAGCGCCGCGCAAGCCCCCGAGCGGGTTCTTGATCTCGTGCGCGAGCTGGCGAACCATTGCGCGGCTGCCGCCGAGCTGCGTGATCAACGCGTTCTCCCGCGTGATGCGCTGGTGCTGCGTCGTGTCGGCCAGCTCGACGAGGACGCCGCCGGGCCGGCCCGGCTGGTCGAACGGCGTGACCGTCGCGTCGAGCGTGCGCAGCGGGGCGCCCGGCCCCGCCTCGAACGGGATTTCGCGGCGCGAGTACTGCGCGCCGGCGGCGCGCGCGCGGCTGATCACGCCTTCGAGTTCGGTGTTGGCCTTGAGCAGGTCGCGCACGGCGCGGCCGGCCGCCTGGTTGCGACTGATGCCGAAGAGGTCCTCGGCAGGTTCGTTCAGATGCACGACGGCGCCGTCCGCGTCGAGCCAGAGCGACGCAGGTCGCCATCCCGTCGAGCAGGTCGACGAGTTCGGCGATCGCCGGACGGATGACGGCGCGCGGCTCGGCTGCCACGTCACGCCTCCCCTGGGCGCGGACGCGGCGCCGGGACTACTTGCTGGACGGCGGCCGTGGCGCCGGCGTGGGCGCCGGTCGCGGCGTGGGTTTCGGCCTCAACGCCGGCCCGACGTTGCGCGGATTGTCCATGGTGTTCTGCCGCACGGTGAAGCGAGCGCGACCGGCTGCGGATCTTCTCGACGCCCTCCGCGTCGCGGATCACGGCATTCAAGGAGTGCGTTCCGCGCGGCAGCGCCTTGAAAGTGTAGGAGAGCGAGCCCTGCGCCTCGTCGACGCGGTTGCCGTCGAGATACCAGGTCACCTGGTCGCCATTCATCAGTCCCGGCTCGACGCTCAACGCGGCCGAGACTTCGCTTTCCGGACCGAAGAAGGTCTCGTCCGGCACTGGCTTGGTGAACTCGAACAGGGTGTACTCGCGCTCGGGGCGGGCAGGCGGTGCAGACGAGGTCGCCGGTGTCGGCGGAGGTTGCGGCACGGCCGCGGGCGTGGTGCCGACGATCTCCAGCTTCTTGGCGCCGGGCGCAGGCTTGTCGGAATAGTGGGTGACGCCATTGGCGTCCTTCCAGACCCACATCTCGCGCTTCGTCGTCTCGGCCTGGCTCGACAACGCGAGCATGCAGCCGACGAGCCACAGCATCCTTGTCTTCATGGCTCAAGAGCATAGCCCCATGCTTACCTGCTGACAAAGTCACGGCGGACGATTGCGACGCGCGTCATGAGTCCGGCGGCCGGGACCGGGCGGCCGCCTTGCGCGACCGTCCGGCACCGCCGCCCTGGGGAACCTCAGACGCTGTAATACAGCTCGAGCTCGACCGGGTGCGTCGACATGCGCAGCCGGGTGACTTCCTGCATCTTCAGGCCGATGTAAGCGTCGATCACGTCGTCGGTGAACACGCCGCCTTCCTTCAGGAAGCCGCGATCCTTGTCGAGAGCTTCGAGCGCCATGTCGAGCGAGTGACACACGGTCGGAATGTGCTTCGCCTCCTCCGGCTCGAGGTCGTAGAGATCCTTGTCCGCCGGGTCGCCCGGGTGGATCTTGTTCCTCACGCCATCGAGTCCCGCCATGAGCATCGCCGCGAAACACAGGTACGGATTCGCGGTCGAGTCCGGGAAGCGCACTTCGATGCGACGGCCCTTCGGGTTCATCACGTGCGGGATGCGGATGGACGCCGAGCGGTTGCGCGCGGAGTAGGCGAGCATCACGGGTGCCTCGAAGCCCGGCACCAGGCGCTTGTAGCTGTTGGTGCTGGCGTTGCAGATCGCGTTCAGCGCCTTGGCGTGCTTGATGATGCCGCCGATGTAGTAGATGGCGATCTCCGAGAGGCCGCCGTACTTGTCGCCGCCGAAAATGTTCTTGCCGTCCTTGGAGAGCGACTGGTTGACGTGCATGCCGTTGCCGTTGTCGCCGACGAGCGGCTTCGGCATGAAGGTGGCGGTCTTGCCGTAGCTCGCCGCCACGTTGTGAATGGCGTACTTGAGGATCTGCACCTCGTCGGCCTTCTTCACCAGCGTGTTCGCCGAAACGTTGATCTCGGCCTGGCCGGCGGTGGCGACCTCCGAATGGTGCACTTCGACGTGCAGGCCCAGCTCCGTCATCGCCTGGCACATGGCCGAGCGCAGGTCCTGGTAGGCGTCCACCGGCGGCACCGGGAAGTAGCCGCCCTTGATGCCCGGACGGTGGCCGAGGTTGCCGCCTTCCATCGTGGCGCCCGAGTTCCACGCGCCCTGCGCGGAATCGACTTCGTAGTAGCAGCCGTTCATCGAGCTGCCGTGACGCACGTTGTCGAAGATGAAGAATTCGTTCTCGGGGCCCCAGATCGAGGCATCCGCGATGCCGGTCGACTTCAGGTACGCCTCGGCGCGCTTCGCGAGCGAACGCGGGTCGCGCTCATAGCCCTGCATCGTCGACGGCTCGACGATGTCGCAGCGCAGGTTCAGCGTGGTCTCCTCGAAGAACGGATCGAGCACCGCAGTGGACGGATCCGGCATGAGGATCATGTCGGACTCCTGGATGCCCTTCCAACCGGCGATCGACGAGCCGTCGAAGCCCTTGCCGTCCTCGAAGAAAGATTCGTCGACGACACGGGTCGGCACGGTCACGTGCTGTTCCTTGCCCTTCGTGTCGGTAAAGCGGAGGTCCACGAACTTGACCTCTTTTTCCTTCATCATCTTCAGAACGTCGCCAGCGGTGCTCATGGGTTCTCCTAGCGGGATGCAGCGAAATCGGATGGCTCGGGTCGCTCGCCGCGACGGCCCGGAAGCCTGTCTGTGGGAACCAATCGGATGCAGATAGTATGCCAGCGCACCTAAGTGGCGCGCCAGCCGGAAGTTATTGCGGCGCGAGTTCGCAAATGAGTCTATTTGCGCACCATTATATGGTGCTATTGTCACAGGTATGGCGCACCGAAATAGTGCATGCCCTGGCAGCGCTTGGCCCCACGTGCCTGCCGCTGACATATTGTCGTGCTAGAGTTCGACCGCGGGGGGTGCTTGAGTTCGTTGCCCACTGCCGATCTCGGTCGGCGGAGGGGCACGGACACCTTATAAAACGAACCCGCAGGTAATGCGGCGGAGGCGCTCGATGAAGTTTTCTGCCAGGGATCGTCGTCCTACCGGACCGGCGATGGCGTTAGCACTCGGCCTGTCGATCGCATTGGCAGGCTGCGGATCCAAGGAACCACCCCCCGCCGCTCCCGCTGCGGCGCCACCCCCGGCACCCGCGGCGACCACCGCAGATGCCGCTCCCCCGATCGTCGCGCCCGTCGCGACGCAGGCGCCCGTCGTCGGCAGCTGGTCGCCCGAAGCGCTCGAGGAGTTGCTCGCGCCGATCGCGCTGTATCCGGATCCGGTGCTTTCGCAGGTACTGATCGCCTCGACGAACCCGCAGGAAGTGCTCGACGCCGGCAACTGGTTGCTCTCCAACCAGAGCCTCAAGGGCAATGCGCTCGACGAAGCCGCGCTCAAGGTCGGTTTCACGCCGCCGATCCGCGCGCTGATCCAGTTCCCCGAGACGGTCGACATGATGTGCATGGAGCTCGACTGGACGACCGAGCTCGGCCAGGCGTTCGTCGCCGACCAGCAGGGCGTGCTCGACGCCGTGCAGCGCCTGCGCAAGCAGGCAAAGGACGTCGGCAACCTGAAGTCCTCGGACATGTTGAAGGTCGAGACGCAGGTCCAGGAAGGCAAGGAAGTCGTGGTCGTGTCGCCGCCGAGCCCCGAAGTGGTCTACGTGCCGCAATACGACCCGCAGGCGGTGTATGCGCCCGCTCCGGCGGCGGCTGTCGCGCCGCGCGACGACGACGACCACCACCACGACTGCGACCACGGGCCACAGCACGGGAGCGCTCGTGACGACCGGCCTGCTCGCCTTCGGCGCCGGCATGCTCGTCAACGAGATCTTCGACGACGACGACGACTGGGACAATCACAACAACGGGTACTACTACCCGAACTACGGCCACGGCGGCATGCCGTACTACCCGCCGTATCCGTACCGTCCTTCGTACGGCAACGGCTACTACCCGTCGAACGGCTACAACCGCCCGCCGAACTACCAGCACGGCTTCAACAACAACAACGTCGTCGTCGTCAACAACCCGGGCGGCGGCAACGGCGGTTACTGGAACGACCGCAACAAGCGCAACACCGGCTACCAGAAGCCTGGCGCCTACAAGGCAAACAGCCCGATCACGGCGGCCAAGCCGAATCGGCCGGAATTGAATGACCTGAACAAGCGCCAGCCCAAGCCGATGCCGAAGGACGTGAAGCGCCCGTCGCCGACCACGACCAAGGACAACTGGAAGAGCCAGAGCGGCTACGCCGGCGCCAAGGGTGGCAAGGACAAGGCTTCGGCCCGTCCGGCCGCCGTCGGCTCCGCTGCACCGGGCGTGAGCACCCGCGACGTGCCGAAGAAGGTGCAGGGCAGCTATGCCGGCGCCACGCCGGATCGCGCGAAGGACTACAAGCGCCCGACGACGCCGATGCCCGACATCGCGCGACGCGCAGCGCCCGCAGCCGAGCGCAAAGCCGGGCGCAGCAGCGGGTGCCAAGGACTACCAGGCCAAGAAGCCCCAGGGCGACCGTGGCTACAGTGGCCAGGGCCAGCAAAGGCCTTCGCCGGCAGCGAAGCCGCAGCCGATGAACAAGCCTTCGCCCGCGGCGAAACCGCAGCCGATGAACCGTCCGTCGCCTTCCGCAGGCGGTGGCGGCGGGGGCAACAAGCCCTCCGCGGTCTCCGGCGCGAACCGCGGCGGCAACGCAGACCGCCAGGCAAGCCAGCGCGGCAAGCAGAGCATGCCGCAGGGCGCCAAGAGCAAGGGCGGCGGCGGCGGCAAGAAGAAGGCACGGTAAGGAGACACGCCATGAAGAACATCAAGATGATTCCGTCCCCTGCGTGCCGTGTTCGTGTTGCTGGCCGCGGCGTTGCTCGTCGCCGGCTGCGCGAAGAAGGAAGCCGCCGCCCCGAGCCAGACCAGCTTCAATACGCCCGAAGACGCGGCGGCGGCGTTCGTCGCTGCCGTGCAAGGCAACGACAGCGCGGCGATCGCCAAGTTGCTCGGAGCGGAAGGGGCCGACGCACTCTCGTCGGGCGACGCGGTGGCAGACAAGTCGGACCGCGAGTGGTTCGTCTCCGCCTACAACACCAAGCACTCTCTCGATGCCGACGGCGCCGACAAAATGGTGCTGAGCGTGGGCGACGACGCGTGGCCGATGCCGTTCCCGATCGTGAAGAAGGACGGCAAGTGGGTGTTCGACGGCGAGGCTGGCGACGACGAGCTGATCTATCGCCGCGTGGGCCGCAACGAACTCGGCGCGATCGACGTCTGCCGCGGCTTCGTCAGCGCGCAGAACGAGTACGCGTCGCAGGGCCGCGACGGCGATCCGGCCGGCATCTATGCACTGAAGCTGATCAGCGACGAAGGCATGCACAACGGCCTTTACTGGCCGACGGCCGACGACGAGCCGGCGAGCCCCGCCGGTCCGTTCGTGGCCGCCGCAGCCGAGGAGGGCTATCGCAAGGCGGAAGGCAGTGCCCGCACGCCGTATCACGGCTACTACTACCGCATGCTGTTCAAGCAGGGCACGAACGCCAACGGCGGGGCGAAGGAGTACTTCAAGGACGGCCTGCTGACCGAGGGCTTCGCTTTGGTTGCGTGGCCGGCGGACTACGGCTCGAGCGGCGTGCAGACGTTCATCGTCAACCAGGACGGCGTGGTCTTCCAGAAGGACCTGGGCGAGGACACCGCCACGGCGGTCGAGGCGATCCAAGCCTTCGACCCCGACAGCTCCTGGACGGCGATCGTCCCGCCGGCGGAGGACGCGACTCCGGCGACCTGATCCCGTCGGTCTCTTCGTGACACACCGGCGCGGGTTGCCTTCGGGCGGCCCGCGCCGGTTTCGTCTTGTGCGACTGAAATCCCGTGGATCGCTGCAGTAGTCTTGCCCTGCGGGCCGTCCGGCAATTCACGTACTCGCCGGCATTTCGCGCGGCCCGCCAGGAGAGCGCTGTGACCACACCGATGCCCGTCCGCATGACCCCTTCCGAAGCCCTCGTCGAAACGATGGCCGCAAACGGCGTGACCGAAGTGTTCGGCATCGTCGGCTCGGCGTACATGGACGCGCTCGACATCTTCCCCGCCGCCGGCATCCGCTTCATCCCGGTGGCCCACGAGCAGGGCGCGGCGCACATGGCGGACGGCTACGCACGCGCCTCGGGCCGCCACGGCGTGTGCATCGCACAGAACGGCCCCGGCATCACCAACTTCGTCACCGCGATCGCCGCGGCCTACTGGGCGCATTCCCCGGTCGTGTTCATTACGCCGGAGACGGGCTCGGCCACGATGGGCCTCGGCGGGTTCCAGGAGACGGAGCAGTTGCCCATCTTCTCGAAGATCACCAGGTTCCAGGGCCACGTCAACAACCCCAAGCGCATGGCCGAGATCGCCGGGCGCTGCTTCGATCGCGCGATGCTCGAGATGGGCCCGGCCCAGCTGAACATTCCGCGCGACTACTTCTACGGCGACATCCAGGCGGTGATCAGTCCGCCCATGCGCATCGGCCGCGGCGCCGGTGATGCTGCGGCACTCGATGAAGCCGCGGCGCTGCTGTCCAGCGCGAAATTCCCCGTCATCCTCGCCGGCGGCGGCGTGATCATGTCGGAGGGCACGAACGAAGCCGTGAAACTGGCCGAGCTGCTGCACGCACCGGTGGCGAACAGCTACCTGCACAACGACTCGTTCCCGGCCTCGCACGCGTTGTGGTGCGGCCCGCTCGGTTACCAGGGTTCGAAAGCGGCGATGAAGCTGATCTCGCAGGCCGACGTCGTGCTGGCGCTCGGCACGCGTCTCGGACCGTTCGGCACGCTGCCGCAGCACGGCCTCGACTACTGGCCCGCGAACGCGAAGATCATCCAGGTCGATGCGGACGCGAAGGTGCTCGGCCTGGTCAAGCCGATTTCCGTCGCAATCCACGGAGACGCCAGGGCAGCGGCGGCGGCGCTGATCGAACGGCTGAAGGGCCGTTCGCTCGCGTGCATCGCCAACCTAGACGAGCGCAAGGCGAAGATCTCGGCCGAGAAGGCGGCATGGGAGAAGGAACTGTCCGACTGGACGCACGAGCGCGATCCATTCTCGCTCGAAGTGGCGAAGAGCTCGAAGCACATGCACCCGCGGCAGATGCTGCGCGAACTCGAGAAAGCGATGCCGAGGCACGCGATGGTGTCGACCGACATCGGCAACATCTGCTCGGTGTCGAACTCGTACCTGCGCTTCGAGGAGCCCCGCTCGATGTTCGCCGCCATGAGCTTCGGCAATTGCGGCTACGCGTTCCCGGTGGCCTGCGGCGCGAAGATTGCGGCGCCCGATCGGCCGGCCATTGCGTACGTGGGCGACGGCGCGTGGGGCATCAGCCTGAACGAACTGCTGACCTGCGCGCGCGAGAAGATCGGCGTGACGGTGATCGTCTTCAACAACGGCCAGTGGGGCGCCGAGAAGAAGAACCACGTGGATTTCTACTCCCGCCGCTTCCAGGCCGTGAATCTCGAGAGCCCGAGCTGGGCGAAGGTGGCCCAGGCGTTCGGTTGCGAAGGGGTGACGGTCGACAAGCTGTCGGACGTCGGCCCGGCGCTGCAGGCTGCCGTGCAGGCGCAGGCCCACGGCAAGTGCACCGTGCTCGAGATGATGGTGACGCAGGAACTGGGCGATCCGTTCCGGCGCGACGCGCTGTCGAAGCCGGTGCGCTACCTGGAGAAGTACAGGGCGTACACGTGAATCGGCCCGGTTGGTTCAGTCGCCACGCCTCGCGCTGACGGCCATCCAGTCGATCACGGTCGGGACGGTCTCCCCAGGCGGCGAGTACTGGAAGCTGTTCACCCATGCGGTGAGCGCCGCCTGCAGACAGCCCGGCGCGGGCTCGGGCTGGATATCTGCGACTCGACCGTCGCTCTGCACGACGAAATCCGTGCGGTAGACCACGCCGTCGCGCAGCTCGCAGTTGCGTGGCAGCTCCAGCGTCCCGGCCGCGATCAACTGCAGCTGCGGAGGCGGGATGTCCGCCGGCATGCCGTGATCCGGAAGCGATGCGCAGCCTGAGGCAAGAATGGCCGCCATGGCGATCACCGCACAGGCCGCATCTCGCGTCTTTCGGCCCCGCCGCTGCTGCGTCCCGCTCAAAGCACCTCCGCCCGTGTCTCGTCCGCCCGAATGCCGAGATTGCCATATCGGTGGTAGTCCGTGCTGATGCTCTGCTCGCGCAGGTACCAGAGCATCTCCAGCCGCCCTTCCGCCGACACGCGCGCGCTCACCACGCAACCATTCGCAGCGTTTCCCGCCTGCAGCACCTCCATCGAAGCTCGCTCCGGCGCGGCATAACGGACGCGGTCGACCTGCCCCTCAGCGATCGCCTGTGCCAGTTGGGCGTCCGTCTCCTCCACGAACTCGATCGCGCCGGCCCAGGAATGCGTGAGATTCTCCAGCCGCCTGCACCGCGGGCGCGTCGAGTCCCGGCGGTGAGCTGATCACCGCGCGGCAACCCGCCGCATGTGCCGCGCATGCGCGCACGAACACGTCGAATGCCGAGTCGTCAGCATGTACGCGGATGCGCACCGCACCCACCGGCAGGTAGCGGCGCACGTTGTCCTGGCCCACCAGCCGGAAGTGATCGTGCTCGACGCCGAACTCCTCGCGCTGGTTGCGCTCGCAGCTCAGGGTGGCCGACATGATGCGATCGTCTCCATCCTGCGGCTTTGCGCGCAGTCCTTCGCAAAGCGCCGCCAATGACGGCGACTGGCAGGTCCCTTCCGGCAGCGCGACCGCCACGTCCTCGAAGTCCATGAATTGCGCGACGTAGTTCGGCCCTCCTGCCTTCATGCCGGGCCCGAAGCCGCTCTTGCCCATGCCGCCGAAGGGCTGGCGCAGCACGATCGCGCCGGTCGTGACGCGATTGAGATAGAGGTTGCCCGCGCGGATGTGCTCCTTCCAGTAGTCCCACTCGCGGTCGTCGAGGCTCTCGAGGCCGCTCGTGAGGCCGTAGCCCGTCTGGTTCACGAGCGCCACGGCTTCACTCAGGTTCTCGAAACGCATCACGGCCAGCACCGGCCCGAAGAACTCGGTCATGTGTGTGTAGCTGCCGGGTCGCACGCCGTATTTCACGCCGGGCGTCCACAGGCACGGATTGCCCTCGACGGGTTGCGGCATCACCGCCCACTCCTCGCCCGGCTCGAGCACCTTGAGCGCGGTCTCGAGGTCGCCGGACGGTGGCTTGATCATCGGCCCCATCTTCGTGTCGAGCGCCCACGCCGACCCGACTGCGAGACTCTGCACCGCTTCGCAGAGCGAGCGGCGGAACACTGGGTCGTCGTACACCTCGGCCTGCAGCAGCAGCAGCGACGTCGCGGAACACTTCTGGCCCGAGTGGCTGAACGCTGAGTGCAGGATGTGCTTGATGGCGAGATCACGGTCCGAGAGGGCCGTGACGATGGTCGCGTCCTTGCCGCCCGTTTCTGCATAGAGGTGCAGCCGCGGATTGTCGCCGAGCATGGTCAGCGCCGTCTCGGTGCCGCCGGTGAGGATCACCGCGTTCACCTTCGGATGGTTGACGAGCTTGCGGCCTTCCTTCGCGCCCGAGCAAGGCACGAACTGCAGCGCATTCTTCGACACGCCCGCGCGCCAGAAGCACTGGCACATCTCCCAAGCCACCAGCACCGTGTCCGAAGCGGGCTTGATGATGACGGTGTTACCCGCCGCCAGCGCCGCAGCGACGCCGCCGCACGGGATGGCCACCGGGAAGTTCCACGGCGGGACCACGACCACCACGCCCTTCGGCCGCGCGTTCAGCGTGGGCATCTGCTGCCACCAGCGCGCCGAGTCGCGATAGAACTCAAGGAAATCGATCGCCTCGGACACCTCCGGGTCGGACTCCATCAGCGTCTTGCCGCCGTCGGCGAGCGCCGCGCCCATCAGGTCGCCGCGCGCAATGCGCAACTCCTGCGCGACCTTGCCCAGCACCTCGAAACGCCGCTCTACGGACATCATGCGCCAGCCATCAGGATCATCCGCAGCGCACTCTACGGCTCGCGCCACGTCGGCGTCCGTCGCCTGCCGATACCGCCCAACGACGACTCCCGGCCGCGAGGGGTCGAGGCAGTCGCGCACGGACCGGCCATCGAGGAGTTCCTCGCCGGCAATCACGAGCGGCACTTGCACCGCGTTGTCGCCGACGCGCGGCCGCCACCGTTGAATGATGGCTTCCCCCCACGCGCCGTTCTGCGGCAATGCAAAGTCCGTATCGGGTTCGCTCTCGAGGTGCTGCCAACCCTTCGCGACGGCCGCGATGGCAACCGGCGGTCGGTTGCGGTCCTGGTCGCGGCGCGGCGCATCGCTGGTGCGGGGGATGGCGTCGAACGCCGCCAGGAACCCCTGCTCGAGCTGGCCCCACTGTGGGCTGTCCACCTCGATCTTGAAGGCATGGCGCAGGAAATTCTCCGGCCCCGTGTTCTCGTCGAGCCGGCGAATCAGGTAGCCGATCGCGTTGATGAAGTTCTCCTTGTGGCACGCGGGCGCGTAGAGCAGCAGGTTGCGCGAGAGTTCGAACAGCGCACGGCGTTGCGCATTCGCCATGCCTTCGAGCATCTCGAACTGGACCTTGTCGAGCGCATTGCGCTCGTGCGCGAGCACCACGCCATAGGCGAGGTCGAACAGGTTGTGCGAGGCGACGCCCACGTCCATGGCGGCGAGGTTCTCGGGCTTCATGACCTCGTGGACCATGCGCTTGTAGTTCGCGTCCGTCTCGACCTTCGTACGATACGGGGCCTGCGGCCAGCCGCGCATCGAGGACTCGGCACGTTCGCTCTCCATGTTCGCGCCCTTGACGAGGCGGATGGTGATGCGGCCGCCGCCGCCCGCGACGCGTTTGCGCGCCCAGGCCTGCAGCTGCAGCAGCGTGCGGTACGAGTCGGGAATGTAGCTCTGCAGCGCGATGCCGGCGCGCACGTGCTCGAGGCCCTTTCGATCGAGGGTGCGCATGAAGGTCTCGGCCGTGAGCTCCTTGTCGCGATATTCCTCCATGTCGAGGTAGACGAACTTCGGCACCATCGTCCCGTCGGGACGCGTGAACGTCGAGCGATCGGCGGTGCGGAACAGGCGCTCGAGGCGATCGCAGAGCACCGTCACGGTGTGCTCGCGCGCTAGCGGCGAGATCTGCGAGTACAGCGTCGAGATCTTGATCGACACCACCTCGATCTCCGGCCACTGCAGTCCCTGCAGGTACTGCTGCAGGCGGCGCTCCGCCTCCTCCTCGCTCAGGATGGCTTCGCCGAGGAAATTCACGTTCATGCGCACGCCTTCCGTGCGGCGCTCGCCGAGGTGCCGCGTCAGCACCTCCTGCTCGCCGGGCAGGATGACGTTCGCGGTCTCCTTGTGCATGTGCTCCTTGACGAGCGGCAGCGCGACGCCGGGCACGTAGGCTCCGAACGACTGGAAACCCTTCATCAGCGTCCGGTCGACCGGGCCGAAGAACCGCGGCACGCCCTGCACGTCGAGGATGTGCGTGAGGTGTTCGACCGCCCGGGCCGGGTCGCTGGTGCGGAAGGCCTGGTCGGTCATCATCGCCAGCGTCGCCTTGTCGGACGGCGTCTGCAGCATGCGGTCGAGTTCCGCCTGCTGCCGCCGTTCCGACGGCGTCTGCAACTCGCGGGCCCGGTTCTGGAGATGGCGCGCCAGGTGCAGCGCCTTCTGCACGGCCGCCGGATATGGCATGGCCGGGTCGGGCTGGAATTCGCCCAGCAGGGTGTCGAGCGGGGCTGCGATAGACATGTCGGGCATCCTGATTCGTCCGCGGTCCGGAAGGATCGGATCTTGACCCTGTCGGGAGGGGAGCCGAATCGCTGAAAACCGAGGGGAACCGCGAACCATTGGCGGTCGCTCCCGTGATCTGCCTCCGATGCGCCCATCGGGAAGGCGTCAGGCCAGCGCAAGCCCCGCCAGGACCAGCAAGCCGACGAACACGGTCTCGCCGACGATCAGCGCGACCGGCTTCCAGCCGACCTTCGCGAGATCGCCGAGCGACGTCTTGGTGCCCAGCGCCGCGATGGCGACGACGAGGCACCAGCGCGAGGCCTCCTGCAGCGCGGACGTGGCGGCCGTCGGAACCTTCCCTGTCGAATTCACCGCGACGAACAGTGCGAATGCGAGCAGGAACGCGGGCAGCAGCGGCGGACGATCTCCGGACGTTCCCGCGGGAACGTCCTTGCGGAACAGGAACGAGATCACGAACACCGCCGGCAGCAGCAGCGCCACGCGGAACAGCTTGACGATCGTTGCGGTGTCGCCCGCCTCGGTGGATACGCTGTAGCCGGCGCCCACGACCTGCGCCACGTCGTGGATCGTGGCGCCGAGGAAGATGCCGCTCGTGTGAGCGTCGAAGCCGAGCGCATGCGCGATGAGCGGGTAGATGATCATCGCGACCGTCGAGAGCGCCGTCACGGCCACCACCGTCATGACCGTGTCGCGCTCGTGGTGCGGGCCCTTGGGCAGCACGGCGGCGATCGCCAGGGCCGCCGATGCGCCGCAGATGGCGACGGCCCCGCCGGTCAGTACGCCGAACGCCGCGTCCAGTTTCGCCGCACGCGAAAGCAGCCAGCCCACGCAGATGGTCGCGGCGACGGCCACGAGCGTGAGCACCAGTGCCGAGGACCCGAGCGACTGCATCTGGTCGAACGTGATGCGCATGCCGAGGAGCGCCACGCCGGCGCGCAGGACGGTGCGAGAGGCAAAGTCGATACCGGGACGGCAGCGTGCGTCGGCGGAGAGGAAATTCACGGCGATGCCGAGCAGCAGCGCAAACAGCATGACGGGCGCGTGGTAGTGCTCCGACAGCCAGGAGGCCGCCAGTGCGACGAGGCCGGCGACGACGAGGCCCGGCACGTATTCGCGGATGGTGAACGGTCCGAGCTTTCTCATTTCGCTGCGGCGCCGCGACGCCTGCTCATGGCCTCAGGAGGACGCGGCCATCTTATAGCGTTTTGAACGTCGCACGCTGCGCGGTGCCCGTGGCAAGCGGTCTCGGCAACCAGGTCCGGCGTAATCGAGCGATCGCGGGCTGAACGACTTGTACAATACCCGCCATCGCCGACAGGCCGTCCGCCCCGCAAGCACGAGACCCACTCATGAAGGCATTGCTCTGCCGAACGTTCGGATCGCTCGATGACCTCACCGTCGAGGACGTGCCGGCGCCCGTCGCGGGCCCCGGCCAGGTGCTGATCGACGTGAAGGCCGCGTCGGTCAACTTCCCCGACGCGCTGATGGTGCAGGGCAAGTACCAGTTCAAGCCGGCGCTGCCGTTTGCGGCGGGCGGCGAGTTGGCGGGCATCGTGCTCGCGACGGGCGAAGGCGTGAAGCACTTGAAGCCCGGCATGCACGTGGTCGGCATTTCGGGCACCGGGGCGTTCGCGGAGCAGGTGGTCGTGGACGCTCGCCGCGTCCTGCCACTCGACCCCGCCGTTGACCTCGACCTGGCGGCGACGCTGCCGACGACGTACGGCACGATGCATCACGCGTTGACCGATCGCGCGCAGCTGAAGGCCGGTGAGACCTTGCTGGTGCTCGGCGCGGGCGGCGGCATCGGCACGGCCACGATCGAACTCGGCAAGATCGCCGGCGCCACCGTGATCGCCGCGGCGTCGAGCGCGGAGAAGCTCGCAGCCGCGAAACAGTGCGGCGCGGATCACCTGATCGACTACTCGAATGAAGACCTCCGCGCGCGGATCAAGGAGATCACCGGCGACAAGGGCGTCGACGTCGTGGTCGATCCGGTCGGCGGACCGTTTTCCGAGGCGGCGCTGCGTTCGACGGGTTGGGGCGGCCGTTTCCTCGTCATCGGCTTCGCGGCCGGCGAGATCCCGAAGATCCCGCTCAACCTCGTGCTGCTCAAGGGCTGCTCGATCGTCGGCGTGTTCTGGGGCGACTTCATGAGGCGCGATCCGCAGCGCGGGGGCCAGGAACTGATGGAGCTCGCCGGATGGCTGCGCGAGGGCAAGATCCGACCGACGGTTTCCGCGCGCTATCCGCTGGCCGAAGGCCGCGAGGCGCTGCGCCACGTGTTCGAGCGCAACGCGGTCGGCAAGGTATTGATCATTCCCTGATCCTTTCATTCGCACCCAGGAACCGCACATGCCCGAGCCCAGCGTCCTGCTTGCAGGGATTCTCTTCAGCTCGATCGGGGTTGGGGCGTTCCTGTACGGCAAGAAGCAGGCGAAATGGTCGCCCATGCTGTTCGGCGCGGGGCTGGTAGGCATCACGTTCCTGATTCCCGATACGACCCTGCTGTACCTTGCCGGCATCAGCCTGTGCGCCGCGATGTACTGGTTCCGCGAATAGACCGGAGGTTTCGTGACCGAGCAGGCTGGCAACGTCGAGTACGTCGGGTTCTGGTCGCGCACCGTGGCCACGCTGATCGACACCGTGCTGAGCGCGGTCATCCTGCAACCCATCCTCTCGTCGATCTACGGCCACGAGGAGGCGATCGACCTCGGGCTGTCGGGTGGGTCGGCCGAGGCGCTCACTTCCGCGCTGCTCGACTCCATGACGCCGAAGGGGCCGGTCGACGCGTTGGTCACGTGGGTGCTGCCAGCCCTCGCCGTCATTGCGTTCTGGATTGCGCGGCAGGCGACGCCCGGCAAAATGCTGGTGCACGCCCGTATCGTCGACGCCGCCACTTTCGGCAAGCCGACGACCGGCCAGATGATCGGCCGGTACCTCGGCTACTACGTTTCGATCTTCACGCTGGGCCTCGGCTTCTTCTGGGTCGCCTGGGACAAGCGCAAGCAGGGCTTCCACGACAAGCTGGCCGGCACTGTCGTCATTCGCGATCCCAAGAAACGGCCCGCTGGAGCCGGTTGATCGCCCGCCATCCGGCCTCCATAGCGCTTTCTGTTTGTATAATTTATTTTTATATTACAGCGCTATCTACGATGATCATCGAGCTAACTTACTTATTTTGTTGAATAGTCGCTTCGCGCCGCCCCAGCTCAACCGACCCGCTCTCGATAGCCAAGCACCACCAGCACGCAGGCCCCGTCGGCGATGACGTTGATGCCGGCGCGGCGGCACGTTTCGATCGCCAGATCACTCTCCGCGCCGGGCTGCATCCAGACGTTCTCAATGCCCTTGCGGACCGCCTCCTCGACTACCCTTTCGGTGACCACCGGCGGCGTGATCACGGAGATGCTCTTCACGTCGTCGGGCAGGCTCGTCACGCTGGCGACACAGGCTGCGCCCTCGATGACAGACTCGCGAGGGTTCACCGGAATCGCGAGGCGCTTGTTCTGCTGATAGCACCGCAACACCTTGTTGCCGTACTTGTAACGGCGCGGCGAGGCGCCGACCACCCCGAAGGCGGGCGAATCCAGAAATCGGTCGATGGGATCACGGGCGTCGGTCATGGGGATCCTCCGGAGCCGATCCTGCCACGCCGAGCGCCGCATGGCATTCCGGCGCTCCGGCAACACCGGTCACTGGCCCGAACCGACCACGGATCCAGCGGCCCGTTCGCTATACTTCGCGCCCTTGCAGCGCACCGATCGCGGACCCCCGATGGCCAAGCCCGTCTCTTCCCCGCCCCGCACCTTCCAGGACCTGATCCTGACCCTGCAGCGCTACTGGGCCGACCGCGGCTGCGTGATCCTGCAGCCGTACGACATGGAGGTCGGCGCCGGCACGTTCCACACCGCCACCTTCCTGCGCGCAGTGGGCCCGGAGCCGTGGAGCGCCGCGTACGTCCAGCCTTCGCGCCGGCCGACCGATGGCCGCTACGGGGACAACCCGTTCCGCCTGCAGCACTACTACCAGTACCAGGTGGTCATCAAGCCGTCGCCGCCCGATTTCATCGAGCTGTACCTCGGCTCGCTGCGGGCCGTGGGCATCGATCCGCTGGTGCACGACATCCGCCTGGTCGAGGACAACTGGGAATCGCCGACGCTCGGCGCCTGGGGCCTCGGCTGGGAGATCTGGCTGAACGGCATGGAAGTCACGCAGTTCACCTACTTCCAGCAGGTGGGCGGGCTCGACTGCCGGCCGGTGATGGGCGAGATCACCTACGGCCTCGAGCGCCTCGCGATGTACCTGCAGGGCGTCGAGAGCGTGTTCGACCTCGTGTGGACCGACGGACCGCTCGGGCGCGTCACCTACGGCGACGTCTACCACCAGAACGAAGTGGAGCAGTCGAAGTACAACTTCGAGCTGGCCGATGTGGACGAGTTGTTCCGCCAGTTCGACGCGCATGAGAAAGAGTGCTCGCGCATGCTCGAGGCGAAGCTGGCCCTGCCGGCCTACGAGCGCATGCTCAAGACCTCGCACACGTTCAACCTGCTCGATGCGCGCAAGGCGATCTCGGTGACCGAGCGCCAGCGCTACATCCTGCGGGTGCGCACACTCGCGCGCGGCGTCGCCGAGGCGTACTACGCGAGCCGTGAGGCCCTGGGTTTCCCTATGGTGAAAGAGAAGAAATTGGGGACATTCTCGGTTTTCGAGAAAACCGAGAATGTCCCCAATTTCTCCGGAGGTGCGGAATGAGCGCCTCACGCGATTTCCTGGTCGAGATCGGCACCGAAGAGCTGCCACCGAAATCGCTACTCACGCTGGCCGCCGCGTTTGCGGACGGCATCGCGAAGGGACTCGCCGGCGCGGGGCTGACGCACAAAGGCGTCGAGCATTTCGCCACGCCGCGCCGTCTGGCGGTGCGCGTGCGCAAGCTGATCGAGCAGCAGCCGGACCGCCCGATCGAAAAGCGCGGCCCGCCGCTCAAGGCGGCGTTCGACGCGCAGGGCGCGCCCACGCAGGCGGCAGCTGCGTTTGCCAAGACCTGCGGAGTCGAGGTGGACGCCCTCGAGAAGCTCGAGACCCCGAAGGGCGCGTGGATGGTGTTTCGCGGCACCGAAGCGGGCGCGCACACGCTGGCGTTGCTGCCTGGGATCGTGCAGACCTCGCTCGACGCGCTGCCGATCGCCAAGCGCATGCGCTGGGGCGACGGCGACGCGCAGTTCGTGCGCCCCGTGCACTGGGTGCTGATGCTGTTCGGCAAGGAGATCGTCGACGCGTCGATCCTCGACGTATCCGCCGGCGATGTCACCTACGGCCACCGCTTCATGGCGCCGAAGGCGCTGCGCATCGGCAACCCGTCGGCGTATGTGAAGACCCTGCACCAGCGCGGCAAGGTCCTGGTGGACATCCACCAGCGGCGCGAGACCATCCGCCAGGGCGTGGCTGCGGCCGCGGAGCGGCTCGGCGGACACGCCGTCATCGAGGACGCCCTGCTCGACGAAGTGACGGCCCTCGTCGAGTGGCCGGTGCCTCTCGCCGGCCGCTTCGACGTGAAGTACCTCGAGCTGCCGCCCGAGGTTCTGATCGCGACGATGCAGGAACACCAGCGTTACTTCCCGGTCCGCGACGGGGACGGCACGCTGATGCCCTGGTTCGTCACGGTCTCGAACATCGAGAGCTCCGATCCGACGCAGGTGATTGCCGGCAACGAGCGCGTGGTGCGCCCTCGCCTGTCGGATGCCGCATTCTTCTGGTCCACGGACCGCAAGCAGCGTCTCGAGGATCGTTTCGAAGCACTGCGCAAGGTGACGTTCCAGGCGCAGCTCGGTTCCCTGCACGACAAGACGCAGCGCGTGCGTGCGCTGGCTTCGCAGATCGCCCAGGCGATCGGCGGCGACACGGCGCTGGCCGACCGCGGCGCACAGCTCTCGAAGTGCGACCTGCTCACCACGATGGTGGGCGAGTTCCCCGAGCTGCAGGGCCTGATGGGTCGCTATTACGCGCATCACGACGGCGAAACGCCGGACGTCTGCGAAGCACAGCGCGAACAGTACTTGCCACGCTTCGCCGGCGACGCACTGCCGGCGACCCGCACGGGCATGGCGGTTTCCGTGGCGGACAAGCTCGACACGATCGCGGGCATTTTCGCGATCGGCCAGAAGCCCTCCGGCACGCGCGATCCGTTCGGCCTGCGCCGCGCCGCGCTCGGCCTGCTGCGCATCGCCATCGAGCGGCGCCTCGACCTCGATTTGCGCAGCCCTGATCGCGCATGCCGTGGATCGGGCCGGCGCGGACATCGCTCGCGTCGCGTCCGAGCGCAGCCAGCCAGCCGCGGCATTCGACGCGGGCAAGCTGCACCTCGAGGTCTACGACTACATCTTCGATCGCCTGCGCGCCTATTACCTCGAGGGCAACCCGGGCTTCGGCGTCACGGCCGAGATGTTCGACGCGGTGCTGGCCACGCGGCCCGGCTCGCCGCTCGACTTCGATTCACGCCTGCGCGCGCTGGGCCAGTTCCTGAGCTTGCCCGATGCCGCCAGCCTCGCGGCCGCCAACAAGCGCATCGCCAACATCCTGCGCAAGGCGACGGAACCAGTCGGCGATCACGTGGACGCGTCCCTGCTGCGCGACCCGGCCGAGCAGGTGCTGGGCGAGCAGGTGGCCGCCATGGCGAAGCAGGTGGAACCGCGGTTTGCGGCGCGCGATTACACGAGCGCGCTGCGGCAACTGTCGGCTCTCCGCCCGGCCGTCGACGACTTTTTCGATTCCGTCATGGTGATGGCCGAGGATCCGGCGCTCCGGCGCAATCGCCTCGCGTTGCTGAAGCGCATGCAGGGCCTCTTCATGCACGTTGCGGATCTCTCCCGCTTGCCGGGCTGAGGGCTCACGGATGCAGTACGTCCGGTCGCTCGTCTACTTCGTCCTGTTCGTAGCGACCACCGCGGTGTTCGGGGTGATCGTTTTAGTCTCGGCGCTGATGCCGCTTTCGATCGAGCAGCGCTACGTCATCCCGCGCGCGTGGGGGCTGTTCCTGACCTGGCTGGCGGGGGTGGTCTGTGGATTGACCTACACCGTCGAAGGCCGGGAGAACCTCCCGCAGGAGCCGTTCGTCTCACTCTGGAAGCACTCGTCGACCTGGGACACGTTCGCGCAGATGTTCGTCGTGCCGCCGGCCGCATGGCTGCTGAAGCGGGAGGTCACCTGGATCCCGATCGTCGGTTGGGCCGTGGCGACCTACAAGCCGATCGCGATCAATCGGCGCGCCGGGCACTCGGCCGTCAACCAGGTGGTGAGCCAGGGACGCGAACGGCTGAAGGCCGGCATGGGCATCGTGGTGTATCCGGAAGGCACGCGCGTGGCGCCCGGGCAGACGCGCAAGTACGGCATCAGCGGCGCATTGCTCGCGACAGAGACCGGCGCACCCATTGTGCCGATCGCGCACAACTCGGGGTATTTCTGGCGCCGGCACAGCATGCTCAAGAAGGCCGGCGTGATCCGGGTCGTCATCGGTCCGCCGATCGAGACCCGAGGCCGCACGGCCCGTGAGGTGAACGAGCAGGCCCAGCAGTGGATCGAGGCAAAGGTGGCCGAGATCGTCGCGCAGCCGGGCGGACAGCCACGCTGACCCGCGCGGGCGTCGAAGCCGGGAATGGCTTCGTCAGAGCTGGGCGTGAGATCAATTTTACTGAATTGTTCCACACCAGATTAATATCAAATCGCGCGATTGTTCAGTTTTGATTTCCTATTCAAAAGGACGGTCGAGAGTCCTCAAGCTCGCGGACTGCGATGTCCATGGACCGGGCTCCGGTGCGGAACTGTTCATCGTGGAAGGCGACTCCGCGTCGATCGCAGCGACACAGGCGCGCGATGCCAGGTGCCAGGCCGTGCTCCCGATGCAGGGCAAGCCACTCAATGCGGTGCGCGCCCCCGATCGCAAAGTCGCTGGGGATCCGTTTTACCGGGCCCTGACGGAGAGCCTCGGCACCGGATGGGGCGACGCGTTCGATCCCGGAAAGCTTCGCTACGATCGTGTCGTCCTGCTCACGGATCCGGACGCCGACGGCATCCACTGCGGCGCGCTGCTGCTGATGTTCTTCTACCGCTGGATGCAACCGTTGCTCGATGCGGGGCGCCTGGGGGTCGTGCACGCGCCGATGGGGGAAATCCTATGCGAAGGCGACACCGCTCCGGTCCTGGCCTTCAGCGATGCCCAGTTCCAGTCCATCTGTGCCGCGCTGCGGAATCGCGGGCGTCCAGAGTTCAAGGCGATGCGGTACCGCGGCCTCGGCAGCCTCGACCGGGACGCCCTCCAGATGCACTGCATGGCGCCCGCCACGCGCAACCTGCGCTGGCTGACCTCGGCAGACGCGTTGGCCGCGCTGGAAGTCTTCGGCTCCCTGCGCGACTTACCGCCTCAACGCACGTTGCTCTGAGCGGGCGGCGCCGAGCCTTCTCGACGCGCAGGCCTTCCACTAGACTCGGTCTCCCCGACCCCCGAACCACAAAGGACCGGCAATGAAGACTTTTCGCTTGATGCTGGCTGGCGTAGCCCTCCTGTCGTCGACCCTGGCTTTCGCGCAGGCGACGACCGCGCCCGAGGCCGCCGCAGCGCCGGCCGCCGCCCCTGCCGCTCCGGCCAAGAAGCTGAGCTATACGGACGACTACCGCATCAACGTGAATCACGATGCCGACTCGGACGGCCAGATCGTCTTCCAGGTCGTGACGAAGAAGACCCGACAGACCACGGACATCACGGCGCAGGTCAAGAAAGGCACGAACGAGAACGACGTCGCCGGCGCCGATCAAGGCTGCCTTCAAGGAGCAGCTCGGGACCAAGGGCTACAGCATCGAGATGGAAGACGGCGAGAACGTCATCATCGAGGGCAGCGGCGGCAAGGAGTATTCGCTGGTGCTCGTGAGCAACACGGTGAAGGGCGTCAAGGTCAGCATCCACCACGACTGACGAGGCCGGGCCGCGCCGGCCCGCAACTGCGCCGATAAGCAAAACGCCCGGAGAGCCTCGTCGGCCCTCCGGGCGTTTCCGTTCTTGGTTCAGCCCTGGCGGATGATCTGCGTCGGCGTCGGCGCGGGCCAGCCGGCATCGCGGCATACGCGCACGATCGCCTCGTTGGTGTCGAAGTAGACCTGCCAGTAGTGCTCGTTCGCCGTGTACGGCCGCACCGAGATCACCGGACCGACGAGGTTCATGTCGAGCAGGTTGACCTCGGGGGCGGGGTTCGTCGCCACGTTCGGAATCTTCGCGACCGCAGCACGGAAGCGCGCGATCGCGTCGATGGGATCCACGCCGCCCGCAAGCTGCGCCGTGCGCTCGACGCGACGGTGCGGCAGCGCCGTGAAATTCTGCACGGTGTCGCCGAAGACCTTGCTGTTGCCGACCAGGGTCATGACGTTGTCCGGCGTGACGATCGTCGTGCCGAACAGCCCGAGCTCGTGAACGGTGCCGGTGATGCCGCCGATGCTGACGAAATCGCCCACCTTGAACGGGCGCAGGATCAGCATGAATGCTCCGGCCGCGAAATTGCCGAGCATGCCGCTCCAGGCGGCGCCGATGGCGACGCCCGCGCCGGCAAGCAGCGCGGCGAACGAGGTCGTCTGGATCCCGAAGTAACCGAGGATGCCGAGGACCAGAGTGATGTTCAGCGCGACGGCGACGATCGAGCCGAGGTACTTGATCAGGGTCGGATCGATGTTGTTGCGGTTGAGCGCGGCACGCATCACGTCGATCACGCGGTGGATGAGCCACCGGCCGATGAACCAGAAGGCGATCGCCGCCAGGATCTTGATGCCGAGATCGATCGCCGTCGTGGTCAGGAATTGGTGGATGGCCTGCATGTCCAAGATTAGGTCTCCTCGTCGGGTCGTGGGATTGTTCTCGCGCCTTCAGTCGTACCAGGCGACTTTGCCGCTCTTCACGTCGTACATGGCGCCGACGATCATGATCTCGCCCTTGTCCTCCATTTCCTTGAGGATCGGGCTCTGCTCGCGAATCTGCTGCACCGTGATGTGCACGTTCCGGTCGGCAACCTTCTCGACGAATCCGTAGTTCCTGGAAGTCCGATCCGTGCCGTCGTCGGGAACAGCTGCCACCGCAGGCATGATCCTGGCGAGCAGTCCGGTGAGGTTGCCGAGCTTCACGTTGTCGCAGGCCCCCTTGATGGCACCGCAACTCGTGTGGCCCAGCACGATGATCAGCTTCGAGCCCGCGACCTTCGAAGCGAACTCGAGGCTGCCCAGGATGTCCTCGTTGACGATGTTGCCGGCGACCCGCGCATTGAAGAGATCGCCGATGCCCTGATCGAACAGGATTTCGGCCGGCGCGCGCGAGTCGATGCACGACAGGACCGTAGCGAGCGGATACTGGCCGGCAGCCGTGGCCTGGACCTGCTGCGAGTAATTCCGATGCGTGCCGTGCCCGTTCGCGAACCGCTCGTTGCCCTTCTTGAAGCGCTCGAGCACCTGCTGCGGCGTCACGGCGGCCTGGCAGTCTTTCGATTGCTGCGTGTCGCAGAAGACGCCGGGCTTTATCGCAGGACTCGCGGCGGGCGCCGGATCCGCTGCTTGCAAGGAACCTGCGCCGAACATGGTCAGCACGATCAGCAGGAGCGGCTTCTTCATCATCGGGGCCTCCGGGTTGATTCTCGGTCGCAGGACGCTACCGAGGGACGGCCCGCCGGTCAACGTTCACATGCCGGGCGGCGCGTAGTCGAAGATGTCCTTCAACCCGCCGATTTCGTCGGGCGCGCTGGTTCCGGCCAGGTACGCCTGGAACTCCGCCGAATACGAATTCCTTCGCGCCGGCCACCAGACGTCCTGAACGCCCTTGCCGTGATAGAGCTTGCGCACGTTCTTTTCCCAGCCTTGCCACTGCCCGGCTTCGAGAATGCCGGCTTTCTGCTGGTACCAGGCGTTCTCGGAGAGCTTGAAATACGAGAACAGGAAGTAGTGCGCGATGATGCGTTCATCCCGCGTGGCCGAGGCCCAGTCGTTGACGGCATGCGAAACAGCCGACCCGAGCCCAGGCGAACTCATCGCGGGGACGTTGATGGCCGCAATGGCGGCCGCCAGCGAATCGACGGCCAGTGCCTTCTGGGACCGGGTGTTCTGGCGGATCGAGACGATCAGGAACAGCAGCGTGACGATCACGGCAACGGCGTTGACGATCTGCGCCAGTGCGACGAGCGTGTCGAGATTCATGGCGTGTGCTCCCTGATCATCCGGGGGACGTTTCTGTCATCGCGCAAGGCGAAGGACCCTCACCCGCGCGCTGCGCGACCTCTCCCGCAAGCGGGAGAGGTGACGAGCCCTCACCCGAGCTGCGCTCGACCTCTCCCATGCGAACACGGGAGAGGTGGGAATTACACGTCGAGGTTGGAGACGGACAGCGCGTTGCGCTCGATGAACTCGCGGCGCGGTTCGACCTGGTCGCCCATCAGCGTCGAGAAGATCTCGTCGGCGCCGAGCGCGTCCTCGATCTTCACCTGCACGAGACGTCGCGACACCGGGTTGATCGTCGTATCCCAGAGCTGCTCGGGATTCATCTCGCCGAGGCCCTTGTAGCGCTGGATCGACTGCCCCTTGCGGGCCTGGTCGAGCAGCCAGCCGATGGCTTCCTTGAACGAGGCGACTTCCTGCTTCGCTTCGCCACGCTGCACGAACGCGCCCGGGCCGAACAGGCCGGCAAGCGTGCGCGACAGGTCGGTGATGCGGCGGTATTCACTCGAGTTGAAGAATTCCTTGTGCAGGTGCTTCTCCACCGTGAGTCCATGCTCGATGCGCGTGACGACGAGGTGCGGCGGCGTGCCGTCCTGCAGCGTGACCGTGTACGTGCGGCCCGCCGAAATCGTCGCGTTCAGCAAGGCCTCGAGCTGCTTGCCCCAGGCCGTGAGGCGCACGCCGTCTTCACGCTCGGTGGCGCTCAGCTCCGGCAGGTGCAGCATCTGCTCGAGCACGTGCTGGTCGTAGCGACGCGGCGAGCGACGGACGGCGTTCTGGAAATCGAAGTACTTGCGCGCCAGAGTTTCGAGCGCCGTCGTGGTCATCGGCTCGGCCGTCGCCGAAACCTGAAGCACGGCGTCTTCGAGCGCCGCGCGCAGCAGCATCTGATTCAATTCGACGTCGTCCTTCACGTACGTCTCGGACTTGCCCTTCTTCACCTTGTAGAGCGGCGGCTGCGCGATGTAGATGTGGCCGCGCTCGATCAGCAGCGGAATCTGCCGGTAGAAAAACGTCAACAGCAGCGTGCGGATGTGGCTTCCGTCGACATCCGCATCAGTCATGATTATCACGCGGTGATAGCGCAACTTGTCGATGTCGAACTCGTCCTTGCCGATGCCGCAGCCGAGCGCGGTGATCAGCGTACCGACTTCGGCGGACGACAGCATCTTGTCGAAACGCGCGCGCTCGACGTTCAGGATCTTGCCCTTCAGCGGCAGGATTGCCTGCGTGCGACGGTCCCTGCCCTGCTTGGCAGAGCCGCCTGCGGAATCGCCCTCGACGATGAAGAGTTCCGAGAGCGCCGGATCCTTTTCCTGGCAATCCGCGAGCTTGCCGGGCAGACCGGCGATGTCGAGCGCGCCCTTGCGGCGCGTCAGCTCGCGCGCTTTGCGCGCCGCTTCGCGCGCACGCGCGGCATCCACGATCTTCGCGACGATCGCCTTCGCCTGCAGCGGGTTTTCCAGCAGGAATTCACCGAGTTTTTCGGCGACCAGCGATTCGACGACGCTCTTCACTTCCGACGAGACGAGCTTGTCCTTCGTTTGCGACGAGAACTTCGGGTCGCTCAGTTTCACCGAGAGAACGGCCGTGAGGCCTTCGCGCGAATCGTCGCCCGTCGTCGGCACCTTGTCCTTCTTGTTCGCCATCTCGCGCTCGATGTAGTCATTGAGCGTGCGAGTCAGCGCACCGCGAAAGCCGGCCAGGTGCGTGCCGCCGTCCTTCTGCGGGATGTTGTTCGTGTAGCAGTACATCGTCTCCGCGTAGGAGTCGTTCCACTGCATCGCCACCTCGACGCCGATGCCGTCGCGATCCGCTCGAAACCAGAAAGCTGATTCGTGAATTGAAGTTTTGCTTCGATTCAGGAAGCGCACGAATTCCCGGATGCCGCCTTCGTGATGGAAGGTTTCGCGCCGATCGTCTCGCTCGTCGATCAGTTCGATCCGCACGCCGGAGTTCAGGAACGAGAGTTCACGCAGACGCTTCTGCAGGATCTCGTACTCGAACTCGATGTTCGTGAAGATGCTGTCGCTCGGCTTGAAGCGGATGGTAGTGCCGCGCTTGTCGCTTGGGCCCACCATCGCCAGCGGCGAGACCGGATCGCCCAGGCGGTACTCCTGGCGATATTCGTGCCCTTCGCGGTAGATCGTGAGGTGCAGGACCTCCGACAGGGCGTTCACGACGGAGACGCCAACGCCGTGCAGCCCGCCCGAGACCTTGTACGACGAGTCGTCAAACTTGCCGCCGGCGTGCAGGACGGTGAGGATCACCTCGGCCGCAGACACGCCCTCTTCCGGATGGATATCCACAGGAATTCCACGGCCATCGTCCGACACCGTGACGGACTGGTCGGCGTGGATCGTGACTTCGATGTGGGTGCAGTGACCGGCGAGCGCTTCGTCGACGGAATTGTCGACGACTTCAAAAACCATGTGATGTAGACCGGTGCCATCGTCGGTGTCGCCGATGTACATGCCGGGCCGCTTGCGGACGGCGTCAAGGCCTTTTAAGACTTTGATTTTACTTGAATCGTAGACGTCGGCGCCGCTCATGGGATACCCGGTTCGAGGGGACGGCGGATTATATCAGACGCGTCAAAACCCCGTGTTCCACGTGAAACATGTGTCCTTGCGGCAACGCGCGAATGGACGGGTTCTGGGCATCGAGGGCGGTCACGAAGAGCTGTGCCGGCAGGTCCAGCACCTCATTCAGGAGCCGTTCCAGGTTCCCAGCGTCGAGCTCCGCCGCAGGATCATCCACAAGTAGCGCCGCTACCTCCGAGCCCTGCTCCGCGTCACATCGGAGCTGTCCCAGGAGCATCGAAGCGGCCGTCAGTTTCTGCTGCCCTCGGGACACTCGATCTCGAGCAAGGTCACCGCCCACGCGGATCGAGACATCGGCCCGATGAGGCCCGGCGTGAGTCACGCCCCGCTCGACGTCCCGGACCCAAGCCGCTTCCAACGCCTCCGCCAGGGAATGCTCCGCCACCCAGCCCCGATTCAGATTCAGCTCAACCGGCATGCCTAGCAGCCGCTCGCCGACAGCTGCAACGTGAGGCTTCAGAAGGTTCAGGTACCGGACCCGGAAATCCGCGACCCGCTCGCCCGCCTCCACCAGCTCCGGGTTCCACGCTCGAACGACCGCGGTCGGCTGGCCCGACCTGAGGGCGGCGTTTCTCTGCCGAAGTGCCTTCTGGTACCGGCGCCAGTGCTCCACGAAGTTTGGTTCCACGTGGAACACTCCCCAGTCGAGATAGCGGCGCCTCTCCTGCGGGCCCTCCTCGACCAGCCGGTGAACCTCCGGGTCGATAGCTTGAACAGGCATGACGCCCGCCAATTCCGCCAAGCTGTTGATGCGGTCCCCTCCCGCCCGGGCTTCAATGCCTGCACGGCCGAAGCGGACGCCAACCGGTACCGTGCTCCCGCCCTTGAGGACTCGGCCGGTCAACATCAGCTCGTGTGTGCCCTTTCGGACCAGCGTCTCGTTCCGGGCGGTTCGAAACGAACGTCCGCGTCCCAGAAAGAAAATCGCCTCGAGCAAGCTGGTCTTACCCGAGGCGTTCTCGCCGCTGATCACGTTGCAGCGACCGTGGAGTTCCAGCTCAGCCGACTCGATGCAGCGAAAGTCCCGGAGTCCGAGTCCCTGCAAGCTCATCGATGGTTGGCAGGACCCGCCGTCACAGGCGCATCGGCATCACGACGAATCGGGCCGAGCCGTCCGTGCCCGCCCGGATCAGGCAGCTGCTGTTACCGTCCGTGAGGCCGATCTGAACGTCCGAGCCATCGACCGCCGCCAGCGCGTCGAGCAGGTAATTGACGTTAAAGCCAATCTCGACTTCCTCGCCCTCGTACCCGACCTCGACCTCTTCCTCGGCCTCTTCCTGCTCCGGGTTGTGCGCCTGGATGGTCAGCAGGTTCGGCTTCAAGGCAAAGCGGATGCCGCGATATTTTTCGTTCGAAAGAATGGCAGCCCGCTGCAACGCCTGGCGCAAATCCTCGCGAACGGCTGCGACCAGCTTGGGGGGATTGGCCGGGATCACGCGGCTATATTCCGGGAAACGGCCATCAATCAACTTGGATGTGAAGCGAATTTCGCCGATCTGGACGCGAAGGTGATTACTTCCGATCGAAACGGCCAGGATCTGGTCTTCATTGCCCAGGATTCGCTGCAATTCGAGCACGCCCTTGCGCGGCACGATGACCTGCTGGCCTGACTTGGCGCCCTCAGGCAGTTCAACCTCACACAATGCCAGACGATGTCCGTCAGTCGCGACTGATCGAAGCATTTTCGCCGAAGTTTCCAGCAATAGACCGTTCAAGTAATAGCGGACGTCCTGCTGCGCCATCGAAAAGTGCGTCTTTTCCAGGAGCCGCTTGAAGTCCTTCTGCGCCACCTTCACGGTCTGCTCGGCGTTGATCTCGTCCACCGTCGGGAATTCCGACGCAGGCAAAGTCGAGAGTGTGAAACGGCTCTTTCGAGCGCGAACCAGCATTCGCTCGCCCTCGAGCGTGAGCGTGATCTCGGTGCCTTCCGGTAGTGCGCGGCAGATGTCGAGCAGTTTGCGCCCTGGAACGGTGATATCACCGCTGCGCTGCACGTCGACTTCGGACGTCGCGACGAGTTCGACTTCCAGGTCCGTCGCCGTGATCGAGAGCTTGCCACCCTTCGCCGCCATCAGCACGTTCGCCAGGATCGGCATCGTCTGCTTGCGTTCGACCACGCCGATGACGGCCTGCAGCGGGCTCAGGATGGCTTCACGCTTCGCGATGATCTTCATCTTCTTAATTCCAAGGATTTTTATCTAAGAATTCTATGATTACTGTATTTAGCACAGCCCGGGCCTGTGCAAAACGCCATTTTCCCCTGAGATGGCACGCAGTTGCGAGTCTTTCACACAGGCGGGTAACTGCCCTGTTGCCTGTCCGCAGGCTGTGCATGAAATGTGGAGCATCCTGGCCCCGGTTTCATCCACAGGTTGGTCACATCACCCTGCCAGGGTTCTCAACAGGTTCTGATAGTCCTCGCCGAGCCGCGTTTGCGATTCGCGCAATTCCTTCACGACGCGGCACGCATGCAGCACCGTCGTGTGATCACGCCCGCCGAAGGCATCGCCGATCTCGGGCAGGCTGTGATTGGTCAGTTCTTTCGAGAGAGCCATCGCCATCTGCCGAGGACGCGTGATCGAGCGGCTGCGCCGCCGCGAGAGCAGATCGGCAACGCGGATCTTGTAGTACTCCGCGACCGTCTTCTGGATATTGTCGATCGTGACCAGGCGCTCCTGCAGCGCGAGCAGGTCCTTGAGCGCTTCCTTGGCGAATTCCAGCGTGATTGGCCGCCCAGTGAATTGCGAGTTTGCGATCACGCGGCGCATGGCGCCCTCGAGTTCACGGATGTTCGAGCGAATGCGCTTCGCGACGAAAAACGCCACTTCTTCCGGCACTTCCGCACCGCTCGCCGACGCCTTGCTCATGAGGATCGCCACGCAGGTCTCGAGCTCGGGCGGCTCGATCGCCACCGTGAGTCCCCAGCCGAAGCGCGACTTCAAGCGCTCCTCGAGGCCTTCGACTTCCTTCGGATAGCGGTCGCAGGTGAGGATCACCTGCTGCTGTCCCTCGAGCAGGGTGTTGAACGTGTGGAAGAACTCTTCCTGCGAGCGTTCCTTGCCGGCGAAGAACTGGATGTCGTCGATCAGCAGCGCATCGAGCGTGCGATACGCCTGCTTGAACTCGTTGATCGTGTTGTGCTGCAGGGCACGCACCATGTCGCCGACGAAACGCTCCGAATGCACGTAGGCGACTTTCGCGTCCTTGTTCTTCGCACGAACCTGGTTGCCGACCGCGTGCATCAAGTGCGTCTTGCCGAGGCCGACGCCGCCATAGATGAACAGCGGGTTGTACGCTCGGCCCGGATTCTCTGCGACCTGCACGGCCGCGGCGCGCGCGAGCTGGTTGCTCTTGCCCTCGACGAAATTCGCGAACGTGAAATCGGGGTTCAGCCGGCCGCCAAATTGCAGCACCGGCGCATCCGCCTTGGCACGCGAAATCGCGGCTGCGATGCGTGCCGCGGGAGCGGAGGGCAGGGCGATACCATCCGTCACCGGCGTCGGACCGGGCGCGGCAGCCCGGCGCGATCCCACTTCCAGCACGACCTGGGGCGCGGGGGCCGGGACGAGCTCGTCGACCAGTTCACCGATGCGCGCGGCGCAATTCTGGGTCACCCAGTCGACGACGTAGCGGTTCGGCGCGAGCAGCCGCAGCCGGCCCTCGTCCTCGACGGCCTGCAGTGGGCGGATCCAGGTGTTGAAGGATTGTTCCGAAAGCTCCGCTTCGAGACGGCGGAGGCACTGATTCCAGAGCGAAATCTCCACAACCGGCGGGCCTTCTGACAGGGACGGAAACGGGTGCGAGCGGGAAAGGGGCGGGGAGTGTATACCGCAGACCCGCCTGTGGATATCTTTGCCGGTGGTTGACGATGGTACCCCGGATGCGTATTCTTGCCGGCCCTCTGCAGGCCAGTGCATCTTGTTGTTTCTGGTCCGGTTTAGGGCACTACGGAGCCGACGATGAAGCGCACATTCAACCCGAGCAACCTGCATCGCAAGCGAGTCCACGGCTTCCGTGCGCGCATGGCCACCAAGGGCGGGCGGCTCGTGCTGAGCCGTCGCCGCGCCAAGGGCCGCAAGCGCCTCGCGGTCTGACCGCAGCCAGGCAGCACGCCGCCATTACGCTCACCGCGCTCAGCTTTCCCCGCGAGCGCCGACTCACAGACAAGCCGCAGTTCGACGCCGTCCACCGTGAAGGCCAGCGGTCGTCCGATGCGCTGTTCATGGTGATCACTCGGCCGAATCCCACTGGCCACGCGCGGCTGGGACTCGCGGTAGGCGTGAAAGCGGCCGGCAATGCCGTCAACCGCAATCGCGTCAAGCGTCTCGCGCGCGAATCGTTTCGCCACCGCCAGCAGGAATTGCCGCCCTTGGACTTCGTCGTGAATGCCAGGGTTGCGGCCGGCAAGGCCACCAACACCGAGATCCGCGCCAGCCTTGCTGCGCATTGGGATAGGATCGTCCGCCGATGCGCACGCTCCTGATCGCCTTCGTCCAGTTGTACCGGTGGTTCGTCAGTCCGCTGCTCGGACAGAACTGCCGTTTCCATCCGTCGTGCTCGACCTACGCGATGGAAGCGCTCGAGCGTCACGGCGCGCTGCACGGCTCGTGGCTCGCCACGCGCCGCGTCTGCCGTTGCCACCCCTGGAATCCCGGCGGTTACGACCCCGTGCCGGAACCGACCACCGACCCCATCAAGCGACCGAGTCATGGATAACCCTCGCCTATACCTCTGGATCGGCCTCGCGCTGCTCGTCTGGATGAACGTCATCCAGTGGGATCGCGATTACGGCAAGCACGCCGCGCCCGTCGCGGCGACGGCAACCAGCGGTGCCCCCGGCACCCCGGCCGCACCCGCGACACCCGCGAGTCAGTTGCCCTCGCTGCCGACGGAATCGGCTGCAGCCAAGCCGGCGACCGGCACAGCGGACTCGGCTGCGCCTGGAATGCCTGCGACCACGCCGCCCGCGGCCGCCTCCGACACGACCGAACCGATCGTGCGCGTCGTGACCGACGTGCTCGATCTCGACATCAGCCTGCGTGGCGGCGACCTGGTGCGCGCGGATCTGTCGACCTACCCACAGGACAAGAAGCCGGGCAGCCCGGCCGTGCGACTGCTGACGACGGAAGACGCCACTTACAGCATCGCTCGCTCGGGACTGCGCGCCGCAGACGGCCGCGCGGACCCGACGCATCTCGCGACGTTCACGAGCGGCGCGACCGAGTACCGCATGGCGAACGGGCAGGAACTGCGCGTGCCGCTGACCTGGACGGACGAGCAGGGCGTGACCGTCACGAAGACCTATGTCTTCAAGCCGGGCCAATACACCATCGACGTCGTCTACGACGTGAACAATGCGTCGGCCACGGAATGGAAGGCGGCGTCCTACTTGCAGTTCGCGCGGCACATCTATTCGCAGAAGCGCTCGATGTTCGACGTCGAGAGCTATGCGTATCGGGGACCTGCGATCTACGACGGCAAGCGGCCCGAGAAGCTCGACGCCAGCAAGGACGACGATGCGAAGTACACGCAGTCGATCGTCGGCGGCTGGATGGCCGAGATGCAGCATCACTTCGTGACGGCCGGCGTGCCGCCGCGCGGCGAGGCTTACGAATACACGGTGCGGCGCGAAGGCGATCACTCGCTGGTCAGCTACCGCGGCCCGCTCAAGGCCGTGGCCCCGGGGGCGTCTGCCACGTTCAACGAGCGCATGTTCATCGGCCCGAAGCTGCAAGAGCAGCTCAAGACCGCGGGCCCGAAGCTCGAGCTCACCGTCGACTACGGCAAGCTCACGATCATCTCGCAGCCGCTGTTCTGGCTGCTCCAGCAGGTCCACAAGGTCGTGCAGAACTGGGGCCTCGCGATCATCATCGTGACGATCCTGCTGAAGCTGCTGTTCTACAAGCTCACGGAAACGAGCGGCCGCTCGATGGCCAAGATGCGTGCGATCCAGCCGCGCATCAAGAGCATCCAGGAGCGGTACAAGGACGACAAGGAACAGCTCGCCAAGCAGATGATGGAGATCTACAAGCGCGAGAAAATCAATCCGGTCGCGGGCTGCCTGCCGATCCTGATCCAGATCCCGGTGTTCCTCGCGTTCTACTGGGTGCTGCTCGAGAGCGTCGAGATGCGCCAGGCGCCGTTCTTCGGCTGGATCCAGGACCTCTCGTCCAAGGATCCGTACTTCATCCTGCCGATTATCATGGGCGTGGCGATGTTCGGGCAGTTCAAGCTGAACCCTGCGCCGCCCGATCCGATGCAGGCGAAGATGTTCGCGCTGATGCCGGTCATCATGACGGTGATGATGGCGTGGTTCCCGGCGGGACTCGTCCTGTACTGGATCACCAACACCGGCCTGTCGATCGCCCAGCAGTGGAAGATCAACAAGGTCGTCGAGGCCGAATCCAAGAAGGGTGGCTGAGAAAAATAGAAAACAGGGGACATTCTCGGTTTCTGAGTCGAAACCGAGAATGTCCCCTATTTCCCCTGTTTTCGTCTTGTCGTAAATGCCACATTCAGTGGTAAAATGTGCCAATGGAACAGGCTTGGCACCCGACGACTGCTGTCGCTGACGCTTCCGCCGAACCGCACCGGGTCCTCGGCAAGGCGCTCGTCAAGGCTGGCAAGGAGCTCGGCCTGACCCAGGCGGACCTCGGCGTCGTCGTCGGGCGAGACCGCACCGCGATCAGCCGGCAGTCTCTCGAACCCACCAGCAAGTCCGGCGAACTCGCGCTGCTCGTGATTCGCGCCTACCGCGCGCTGTACGTGCTGGTCGGTGGCGACGGCCGCCAGATGAAGCACTGGATGCACACGTCGAACCGTCACTTGGGCGGCGTGCCGGCCGAGATGCTCCGCAGCGTGCAGGGCCTGAACCGGGTGGTCGAGTATCTCGACGCGATCCGGGGACGGTTGTGACGAGCGATATCTGGACTGCCTGCGAATCGACAGCCCATCCCATCGCCCTCGAAGGCACCGTCCAGCGGCTGGTCGAAAGCGAGGAGCAGGTTGCGACCAATGCGCTCGTGCACACGCTGGCGGAGCAAGCGCTGCTCGAGCAGATGCTCGAAGGCACCAAGCCTGCGCCGCCCGCTGCGGCCGAAGGCCTGCACCACCTGCTGCTGACGCCATTTCGCTATCCGCCGCTGCGCTACGGCTCGCGTTTCGGGCGCCACACCGAGCCGAGCCTGTTCTACGGTGCCCGCGACACGGCAACGGTGCTGGCAGAAAGCGCGTATTACCGGTTCGTCTTCTGGAGCGGCATGGAAGTTGCGCCCGATGCACCGCTCAAGACCCGGCACACGGCATTCCAGACCGGAATCCAGACCGAGCGCGGCTTGCGACTGCACGAGGCGCCTTTTGCCTCGTTTGCTGCGCAAATACGGCACCGCGCGAGCTATGTGGCCACCCAGGCACTCGGCACCGCGATGCGGGAAGCGGGCATCGAGGCATTCGAATACCGCTCTGCTCGCGATGCGGAAGGCGGTCTGAACGTGGCGCTGTTCACGCCGTCCGCACTCGCTTCCCGTCGTCCGCACCACCAGGTCGAATGGCTGTGCGAAACAGGTGCCGATGTCGTGCGCTTCTATTCGCACGAAGCGCAGCGTGTGAGGCAGTTTCCACTGCAGCAATTTCTCGTCGACGGCGCGCTGCCGACGCCCGCCACCTGACCCGGAACCCCGCATGACCGACACGATTGCTGCCATCGCGACGGCGCCCGGACGGGGCGGCATCGGCATCGTGCGTATCTCCGGACCGTCATGTGCTTCGATCGCCCTCGGCCTGATTGAACGCACGCCATCGCCGCGCACCGCCGAGCTGCACACCTTCCGCGCCGCCGACGGCAAGCCGATCGACAGCGGACTTGCGCTCTACTTCCCGGCACCGAATTCGTTCACCGGCGAGGACGTGCTCGAACTGCACGGCCACGGCGGTCCGGTCGTGCTCGACTTGCTGCTGCGCCGCGTGCTGGAACTCGGCGCGCGACCCGCGTCGGCCGGCGAATTCACGCAGCGCGCGTTTCTCAACGAGAAGCTCGACCTCGCCCAGGCCGAAGCCATCGCCGACCTGATCGACAGCGGATCGGCACAGGCGGCTCGCGCCGCAGTGCGCTCGCTGCAGGGTGAGTTCTCGATGCAGGTCCACGAGCTGTCCGAGCGCGTGCTCGAACTGCGCATGTGGATCGAAGCCGCGATCGATTTTCCCGAGGAGGAGGTCGACTTCCTCAAGGACCGCGCCCTCGCCGAGCGCCTGACCGGCATCCGCCAACGTTTCGCCGAACTGGCCGAAACGGCGCGCCAGGGCGCGCTGTTGCGCGACGGCCTGAGCCTCGTCATTGCCGGCCGCCCGAATGCGGGCAAGTCGAGCTTGTTGAATCGACTGGCGGGCTACGACGCCGCCATCGTCACGCCCGTCCCCGGCACCACGCGCGACGTTCTGCGCGAGCGCATCGAGATCGACGGCCTGCCGCTGCACGTGCTGGACACGGCCGGCCTGCGCGAGGGTGCCGACGAAGTCGAGATCGAAGGCATCCGTCGCGCCCACCACGAAATGGCGCGTGCCGATCGCGTGCTGTTCATCGTGGATTCCTCGGATCCGGCAGCCATGGCAGGGATCGACGACGACCTCGCCCAACTTCCGCCGCATGTGCCCCGCACCATCGTCTTCAACAAGATCGATCGCAGCGGTGAGCCGGCGCGCGTGGAGGAGGGGACGCCCACCCGCGTATATCTCTGCGCGTCGTCGGGCCGCGGCCTCGATGGCTTGCGCGCGCACCTCAAGGATTGCATCGGTTTTCATCCGACCGCCGGCGGGGCGCTTTCTGCGCGCACGCGCCATCTCGATGCGCTGCGGCGGGCACGGGCCCACGTCGAGGAGGCGCATCGACTGCTGACCGAGCGCCACGCGGGCGAACTGGTCGCGCAGGAGCTGCACGACGCGCAGCGCAATCTCGGCGAGATTACCGGCGAGGTCACCAGCGACGACTTGCTCGGCCGCATCTTCAGCAGCTTCTGCATCGGGAAATAGCTCAGCCTCGATGGGCTTCCGCCAGATTGCCGCCGCGACGGGACTGTCGAAGGTCGCGCCCACCTCGGCGAACCGACCAGCCCGCTGCCTCCGGCGTGGTCAGTCCACCCGTCGCGCACCTGCCGCGCCGCGGCAAAGGCCGGTTGAATTTCCTATCCCTTTCTCGTCGGCGGAGAACTCGAATAGTATAAGTATGGGCTGGCGCGCGTTCTTGCTCGGCGCGGAACGCCGACGGGCCGGGCTGGCTGCCGGTCGTCCATTTCGATCAACGACAATCACAGGAGAATGAAGATGAAGAAACTAGCGACCGTGGCGTGTATTGCGATGCTGGCCCTACCGGGAATCGCGAGTGCACAGGCCGCCCAAGGTTGCGAAAGCGTGAATTTCGGCCCGCAGGTACTTGCGGCGTTTCCGAAGATCGCCGAAGCCTGCCAGGGTTTGCTGACGAAGAATGGCGAGCCGTTCGCCCGGTTTACGGCCGAGGTGCAGAGTGCGAATGCGGAAACGGTGACGGTCAACTTTCTCGATCGGAACAACAAGCCGGTCTCGAGAATCGTCTTCGCCGTGAACAATCCGGACGCGCGAATCAGTGTCAGTGGGACCCAGACCAGGGTCTCGCGCCTGCAGCGGGGCACCCGGGTCACCTTCTACATCCACCACAACCGCTGGGGCCTGTTCGCGGATCCGGACAGTGCGCCGCTGACGATCCTCAGCCGCGAGGATATTTGATCCTCGACCTGCGGCGAGACTTGCAGGCGCCGCGAACCCGTAGGTTCGCGGCGCTCTGTTTGGAGGCCTTTTGGCGCGACTGCCGTTGGTCCGCTGATAACGGTCACGGGCTCCGGGCCTTTGCCACGATACCGGTTGGTGGATAGCGGCCACGCAATTCTGCCTGGCGCGAGCGCCGGCACGGATGTCGGCCGTCCAGTCGCACTTCAGTGCCGCGACCGCGTCCTGCCCCGTGCGGCAGCGCCTCGAGACCTGGCTCGTCGTCAGGCGTGAAGCCGATCCCTACGGGCTTCCGATTGCGACCCATGTCGAGAGCGAGCTGCGCGCCTACCTCGTCAAGCACCTGTTCCCGCAGGTGCCGGTGCGCCGGTGGGTGGTCACCTTCCCGCGGCGCCTGCGCTACTTCCTGCATCGGGAAATGACATGAAATTGAAAGACAAGGTCGCGCTCGTCACGGGAAGCAGCTCCGGCATCGGGCGCGGCGTGGCGATCGCGTTCGCGCGGGAAGGCGCCGACGTGGTGGTGAACTACCCGACGGGCGACCAGGCCGCCAACGCCCAGGCAGCATGCAGCGAAATCGCGAAGCTCGGTGGCAAGGCCATCGCGATCGAGGCCGACGTTGCACTCGAAGCCGACGTCAAGAAACTCTGCGCGGCCGCGAACGACACGTTCGGCCGCATCGACATCCTGGTGAATAACGCCGGCATCGCGGCCGCTGCGCCTGTGCAGGACATCCCCGTCGACCAATGGGACCGCGTCATCGCCGTGCATCTGCGCGGCACGTTCCTGATGACGCGCGAAGTGCTGCCGCAGATGTACGCGCGCGGCAGCGGCCGCATCATCAACACGGCTTCGCAGCTGGCCTACAAAGGCGCGCCCGGCTTCGCGCATTACACGGCTGCGAAGGGCGCCATTCTCTCCTTCACGCGGTCTGTCGCGCTCGAAATCGGCGACCGCGGCATTACCATCAACTGCGTCGCGCCCGGCGCAACGCGCACGCCGATCCTCGATGACGTGCCGCCCACCCTGCTCGAACAGATCCGCCAGGGCATTCCGCTCGGCCGTATTGCCGAGGTGGACGACATCGTGCCGAGCTACGTGTTCCTCGCCAGCGAAGACGGCCGTCACTACCAGGGCCAGTGCATCAGCCCGAACGGCGGGGATGTGTTCCTGTAGTTGCGAGCCGATGTGTAGGACGGCGGGCGCAGCCACGCAGGCTGCGCCGCCGGGTCGAATCCGGCCATGTCCCGTGCAGTCGAATCAGGGAATCTGCACGACAAACGGGATCGACATGTAGAAGCAGTCAAACGGACACACTTCCAGCCGCACCGTTCCGAGCACTTTGCGTCCGGATGCGAACGTGCCGGCCACTGGCGACTGAATCCGGAAGGTGGCCTCCAGCTGGTCCTTCGTATCCGTCAGGTACCACTGCACGCTATGTGCGATCGTGGCCAGTTGTCTCGGGTTCTGCGCCCAGAATGCTGCGCCGTGATTTGCACCCTGTGCCAGCAGACCGAGCGTCTCGTGGTCTGCGTTCCCTGTCGCGCTTGCCAGGCCGACCGTCACGATAGCCACGCCGGTGGCCCGGCTCTTCTGGATCACAGCGTCGCGGGCCTTCTGACAGTCGGCGCGTGAACCGCAGGTGTCGTCGTGCCCGTCCGTCACGACCACCACGGCGTGGTTCTGGCCGGTCCGATGGGCGGCCGCAAAATCCAGCATCCGGTCGATGGCCGCAAAGAGCGGTGACGCGCCACCTTCGAGTGTTGCCAGTGCATCGACCGTGGAGAACAGGCCCCGACCGCCGTGCGTGTACTGCGGATTCTCGAGCGGAAACAGGCTGACCGGCTTCTGCAGCAACAAGCTGTTCTGGCCGGACACCGCATCGTCGGACGCGAATGCCGACAGCAGGACATCGTCATTTGAGCTTGCGGCGTTCAGGAAGTACTTCGCAGCAAACAAGCGCGCATCGGCGGGGTCATCGACGATGATGTGCGCGCCCTGATCGAGCAGCAAAGCGGCAGAGTACGTCGAGGCCGGGAAGACACCGCCCGATGGATTCTCGACCCGCTTGACCGACACTGCACGGCCATCGTTGACGCCCTCGTACGCGGCATCGAAGCCGTCGGCGCTGGACACGCAATCCGCCCGGAACCGCGGGACGTCGTTACCGGCGTCTGGCGCACAGGCCACGATTCGCACGGCATCCGTGCCCCAGGCCCAGTACTCACCGTAGTACCCGTCGGGCACCTGCAGGATCTTCAGCGAGAACTCGAGCGCCCGGCCGCCGTCTTGGACACCCCCCGCAGACACCCAGGCCGAGGCAATGCCACCCGTCGCATCGGCGGTTGGCTGCGCCGTGACGTCGACCGTCATGACAGTGTCCGCTGCGAGCCGTCTGCTCGGCGTCGTCCCGATCGAGTCCGGTCCATACACGGCGACCGAAACGTCGGAGGCAATGACGCCTCTAAGCTCGGCCCGGCCACTCGCATCCGCGACGGCTCGCTTGTCCTCGTTTTCCCAATATGTGTTGATGCGCACGTCAGCGCCAGGCACCGGCGCCCCGAGCACGTCCTTGACGGTCACGACCACGGTGCCCCGGCCCGACGGTTGCGCCGGCGGCGGCGGTGTCGTACCTCCCGTCGCACCTCCCGAAGCGGTGCCGCCGCCAGTGCCGCCGCCCGTCCCTCCGCCGCAGCCGCCTGCACCGATTGCCATGACGGCCAGCAGCAGCGCGAGGCATGCGCCACGCATCGGGCCAGAGGCATTTTCGGAGTCAACTCCCGTCATTGCGCTGTTCATCGATCTTCCCCTGTCTGGTGGATTCCCGGTGCGCTGTCACCGTGACCAGAGGTTGCCGCGCGACTCGGACGAGATCGTTGGCAAGAACTGAAGCGATCTGAATCCTTGTGAATGCCGGGCCCGCAAGTGCCCTGCAGATCGGAAAAAGTCCGGCCGCGCGATCCGTTGCGACTTCGCCAGACGCCGTCGGGCCCCCACCGGGGCATTCAGCGTCCGCCTGAGCTCCAACCCGCTGCGAAAAACCGCGGCAGCCCAGGAATCAGATCGTTTCAGAACGTCTCAGTATTTCCCAAGGACCGTTGCGGAAGCGCCGTGAAGACTCCCCTCCCGTACCAGTGATCAACGCCGGCCGACCGCGAGGTATCCGGCCCCGCAACAGAGGGAGACGACCATGCTGACTCGATACCGCGATCCTGCCCCGGCCCCCACGACCCGGCCGACGATTCGATTCATCCGAACGGCCTTCCTGACGGTCATCGCCCTTTCGATCGCCGCCTGCGGCAGTGGCGGGGGCGATTCGTCCAAGCCACCCGCCGTCGGCATCGTGATCGTCAAGGTGGCCAACTCGGCGGGCACCCCGATCAGCGGTGCCGGGGTCTCGCTGAATGGCAGTGTGACTCCGTCGGATCCGTTGACCGACGCCAACAGTGAGGTCGAATTCAAGGACACGCTCGCCGGCGAGCGCGAAGCAAGTGCAGCCAGGCAAGGTGACGTCGCGCCGATTCGTGGTGAACCCTGGTTCAGTCACCAGGCTGAGTCTGATCATGGACCGTCGACGTCCACGCGACGGCGCGAGATGAAACCGTGGCCGCCCGACCGCCACGGTGATCGGCGCCGGCACTACTGGAATCGATACTGCAGCCGCAGGTAGTAGCGACGGCCGAGCACGTCGTATTGCGATGGATCGGTATTCGCCTGCTGCCACGTCGGAAAGATGGGTGGATCCTTGTCGAAGAGGTTGTCCACCCCGACGCGTGCCGTGAGACCCTGGAGAGCGCCGGAACGGGCCGTGTAGCTCGCGCCAACGTCCGCGTAGTCGTAGGCGGGAACCCGGAAGTTGGGGTGCTTGATGTCGCGCACACCGTCGATGTGCTGCCAGCGCGCAAACAGCGACCAGACGTCCACGCCGTAGCTCAGGTTGAGCAGCGACTTCCAGCGTGGAATTGTGCTGCCGAGGCCGCCGCCGCCCACGGTGCCGGCGTACTCGATCGTGCCTCCGCTCGGATCGCGGTATTGCCAGGTGTCCACGTAGGTGACGAACGCGTTCGTGTCGATCCGTCCGGGGCCGGCCGCGAAACTCCAGTCGACCTGCACGTCGACACCCGTGGTCTCGATGCCGCCAATGTTGCGATCGAGGATAAGTGCGTAGATGTTCCCGGTGTCCGCGTCGCGCGTGAAGAAACTGCAATAGACGTTCTGATTGTTGAAGGTTGGGTTGTACGTGGGATCGAAACAGCGCTCGACCGCGGACTTGGCGTCCCAGCGACCGATCCCGTCATCGATGACGATGTGGTACCAGTCCACGGACACCTGGAGGTCACCTGGCACCGCATCGCCGCCCAATGGCGTGACCACCAATCCCACCGTGTACGTATCGGCCTGCTCCGCCTTGAGGTCCCGATTCCCGCCGGACTCCCCGTCCGTCCGCCGCAAGTCGTAAACGTAATCCGGCAGCAGCGCCGCGGGCAGCCCCTGCGCCAGGCACAGCGCTGCCACCTGCGCCGCGTGTGATCCGGTCCGCGCATCGCTGTCGTAAGTGCAGGGATCGGGCATCGGAATCTCGAACTGGCTCTGCACCGGCGGGTAGTACAGCTCCTCGATGCTCGGCGCGCGCACCGCATGCTGGTACGAGCCGCGCATGCGCAAGGGCAAGACGGGTCGATACATCAGTTCGGCCTTGTACGAGCTCACGCCACCGGCCTTCGAGTAGTCCGAATGCCGATACCCGAGGCCGACGTCCAGGGACTGCGCGCCCGGCTGATCCTTCAGCAAGGGCACCAGCAGTTCCAGATACGCATCAGTGTTGCTCTCATGTCCCGCGCGATCCGGTGCGGCCGCGAATCCGGAAATGTCGGGACGAGGACCGAAGACCCCGGGGACGCCCGGCAGCACGGCGCTCAAAGTCGGATCGGCGTCGTACGAAAACTCGTCGCGCTTGTAGAACAGCCCGGCCACCGCGCTGAGCGCACCGGCCGGCATCGCCACCAGCGGACCATTGACGGACGCCTCGACAATCGATTGCTTGGTCGTCACCTGGTTGGCGGCGTCGGCGGAGATGTATTTGACGCAATCGGCCGAGAGCGAGCCCGCGGCGAACGGATTGAACCCGCCGTCACAGCGGGAACGACCACCGTCCGCCGCGAATGTCAGATCCTGGAGTTTCCCAAGGCTCACATTGTTGGTCTGCCGTTCCGTACGGTCGACCTCTCCGTACTGCGCGTAGACGTCGAAATTCCAGTCGCCGTAGATCTGCCCGCGGGTACCGATCGTGGCCTGCAGCAGGTCGCGATCGTTCGCGGCAACCTGTGCGCCTACTTCACTCGCACGCCGGAAATAGCGAAAAGGGGCGGACGGATTTGCACGCGAGGCGAGCAGCGTGTGCAGGTCGGCTGGAATGAACGGGTTGGCCGCAGAGATCAGCGCGATCCCGATCGGCGCGGACGCCAGTTGGCGGTCGACGGAGTAATGCGTGTAGAGCGCCTGCAGGTACCCGTCGATCCGGTCGGTGAAGGCGAACCGGCCGCGCACGAACGCGGTGGATCGCTCGAGCGGCATCTGCAGCGCGGTGTCTGGCGCGTAGTTGTAGACGTTGTAGTTGCGGTCGCTGAACATGACCGGGTCTTTGACGCCGCGGAAGTTCATCACGCTGCCCGCGGCGCCCGTGCCGGCGGAAAACACGGTACCGTCCGCGTTGACTCCAAAGGCGCGCTGCACGTCCAGTGGCACCGATCCGCCCGGATAGCCGTAGCCGGCGAACAGTTCGCGAAATGCGGTCGGGTCCGAGAACACGATACTGATGCCGTCCGCGGTGATGCCGGATCCCGAGGCAAGGAAATGATGCCCGGGCCCGCGTCCATCCGTGACATCGGCGAAATATTCGAGTGGATAGCGCGAGAATTGGCGAGCGTCCTGGTTGATCTGGTCGCGTTTCGCGTACCCGACGTAGCCCACGATCGAACCACGCTCGGCCGCGAAGGACGTCCCGGCAGTGACCCCTGCCGAATATTCCTCGCCGTCCCCTCGATCGGTGCCGGACCAGCTGCCGTCGAGCGCCACGCCGTCGAACGCGTCCTTGAGCTTGATATTGACCACGCCGGCAATGGCGTCGGATCCGTAGACCGCCGAGGCACCGCCGCTGACGACGTCGACGCTGCCGATCAGCTCGGGCGGCAGCACGTTCAGGTCGACGTTCCCCCGCCCGTCCGCCGACACGACCCGTCGGCCGTCCAGCAGCACCAGCGTCCGAGACGCGCCGAGACCCCGGAGCGAGAGATTCGCCTGTCCGTCGTTCGACGGGTCGTTGGAGGTGGCAGTCGCTGTCGGCACGAACTGCGGATAGGCGTTCAGCGAGCGTTCGACGGAGATCGCGCCAGTCTGCAGGAACCTCTGTGCCGGGACCGTGACGATCGGGCTGGGTGACTCGAAGTCCGAGCGGGCGATGCGCGACCCAGTGACGACGATATCTTCGAGGCCCGTGTCGTCCGCGAACACCGTGCCGGTGATCAAGACAGCTGCAATCGCGGCTCCGATGCTCGATGCGCCAGTCATCCAGCCCCTCTCCCACGGTCCTCCGTTGGCGTGCGGCTGGATCTTACCTGCTTGAGGGGCCCCGGGCGGATGGTTACGATCGCCCCACGCCGATGCCGTCCGCCGGGACCTTGGCCCCTGTCGCCCGTCAACAAGGACGTCCATGCAGTCACAGTCGATCCGCGGCTATCGATTCGCGGATTTCACGCTCGATCTATCGCGGCGGCGGTTGAGCGGCAACGGGCAGGATGCCTTGCCGCTGTCCGATCGAGCCTTCGAGGTCCTCGCGTACCTTCTCGCCCATCGCGAGCGCATGGTCCCCAAGCGCGAACTGATGGACGCAGTTTGGCCGCGCATGGTGGTCGAGGAGAACAACCTCACGCAGGCGATCTCCACTCTGCGTCGCGCCCTGGGCGATTCCCGTGAGTCGCCGCAATTCATCGCCACCATCGCCGGCCGTGGCTACCAGTTCGTCGGCGACGTGAAGCCGGTCGTGGACTGGGGCCCGGAGCCGAGCGCCGTGAGCCCCATTCCTTCGGCGTTGCCGCCGTCACCCGATCCTCCCCCGGTGCCTGAAGCCGAACCGGCCGTCGATCCCCCGGTGCCGGTCGCCGATTCGCAGACGGTCTCGCGACGCGCCCTGCTTGCGGGCGTCGGTGCGGCAGCACTTGCCGTCGCCGCTGGCACCGCATGGCTGATGCGCAGGAAGCCCACCGCAGGGCTGCCGGCGTCCATCGCCGTGTTGCCGTTCAAGCCGCTGGTCTCAACGTCGCGTAACGAGGCGATCGAAATCGGCGTGGCGGAACTGCTCATCAATCGGCTGAGCACGTTGCCGGGCGTCGTCGTGAAGCCGTTGAGTTCGGTGCGCCGCTACTCGTCGGCCGAGCAGGATCCATTGAAGGCAGGCCGCGAGCTGGAGGTCGCGGCCGTGGTGGACGGCTACGTCCAGATCCAGCAGGACGACGTGCGGCTCACGGCGCGCCTGCTGGACGTCGCGACGGGCGAATCGCTGTGGGCCGGCAACTACACAGAAAGACTCGGCAATTTCTTCACCGTGCAGGATGCGCTCGCCACGCAGGTGGTCAATGCGCTCGCCGTGCAGATTCCCGCCGACGCCCGCAAGCGGCTGGTCGCGCGCAGCACGGCCGACGCCGAGGCGTGGCAGCTCTACGCGAACGGCCGCTACCAGCTCGAGCGCCGTGACCCGCAGGGGATCCTGCGGGCCAAAGAGTTCTTCCAGGCCGCGATCGCCCGCGATTCGCAGTTCGCCGAGGCCATCACCGGCCTGTCGGAGTCATGGGCGCTGTCGGGCGCATTCATGCTCGTGCCGCCCGCGGAGGCGTTCGAGCAGGCTCGGCGGGCTGCGCAACGCGCCCTCGAGATCAATCCGCAACTCCCGGCCGCCATGGTTGCACTGGGCCACGTGAAGACGCAGCTCGATCACGACTGGGAGGGCGGGCGGCGCCTGTGCCAGCAAGCTTTGGCCCTGGATCCGAGAGCTGCGTGGACGCACGCGTTCCTGGCCCTGAACGTGGTGCAAAGCGGTCGGGTCGAGAATGCGATCGACCATATCGGCCGCGCGCAATCCCTTGAGCCGGCGGCGGTCGGATTCATGGCGATCGGAGGGTGGATTCGCTGTATGGCGCGGCAGTTCGATCTCGCGCAACGCCAGTTGCGCAGCGTACTCGAGACCGCGCCGGGCGCCGTGTTGCCGCGGCAGTTCCTCGCGCGAGTGCTGCTTCAGCAAGGCGACGCGCAGACGGTGGTCCGGATGCTCGAGGAGCACAACGAAGTGGCGCCCAGCTCGTTGGCGAATCTCGGCCGCGCATATGCGATGACGGGCCGGGTCGAGGCCGCTCGCGCCGAAATCGCTCGCATCGAGGCATTGGGCGCCAGGGGGTTTGGCGTCGGATTCGATCTTGCGCTGATCCACCTCGCGCTCGGAGAGCGTGACGCCGCCCTCGCATCGATGGAGCGTGCCCTCGACGACCATTCGCAGACGATCGGCTACATCAACGTGGATCCGGCGCTGGATCCAATCCGTGACGAGCCGCGCGTGCGCGCCATCGCGAAGGAGATCGGCCTCGCCTGAGAATCCTCCTTCGATTCAGGGCACTTTTGCCGCCGGCGCGCCTTTCAATACCCGGTCGAAAAAATCGAACGTGGCCGCCAGCGCCTGCCGCAAGGCGTCCTTGGTCACCGCTGGCGTCGACCCGACGAACCCATGATCGACCTCGGGGATCAGCACCAGTCGCGCGTCTACGCCGGCGTCCTGCAACTCTTTGGCGAATCGTTCCGATTGTGACGGCAAGGCGAGCGTGTCGTGCAGGCCATGGATCAACAGCGTCGGCGGGTCGTTGCGATCGACATGGTGGATCGGGCTCGCCGCCTCCAGCACGCCCGTTTCACAGCCTGCGTTGCCGCACCGGAAGAGCGCCGCAACAACCGGATCGCGCGGTATGTCGCGCAGGTGGGCCGGGAGGTCATAGGTCCCGAACCAGCCGGCGAATGCCTGAACGCACGCGTCGTCGGCACAATGGACCGCGTTCAAGGCCGCAAGATGCGCGCCCGCGGACATGCCCCAGGAGCCGATCCTGGCGCCATCGATGCCGAGGCGCGCCGCGTTGCTGCGGAGGAAACGAATGGCCGCCTGCAGGTCGTCGAGTTGGGCCGGAAAAGGCGCCTCACCGCTGAAGCGGTACTCAATCGACGCCACGACATAGCCTCGCTCTGCCAGGTACGCGAGCTGCGCAGGCAGGTCCATGAACGCCGCGCCGGCCCGTGCGTTTGCGTGCGTATATCCACCCCCGTGCACGAAGACGATCAACGGCTGTGGTGCCGGGGCAGCCGCCGACCGGTACAGGTCGAGGTGCAGCGCGCGGAACCCCGGGATCGTCGAATACACCATGTCAGTCATGGTGACGCCCGGGTGCGACCACTGGATCACGCGCTCAGGCATGGCGTCCGTGGGCCTGAGGGCCTTGTCCACGGCAAAGTCCGGAATCGGCGGTGGCTCGACCGCCCGGACCGTTCCGGATATGGCGCAAAGTGCCGCCACGAGCAGAACGCGGGTTCTTCGGCACAACATGCAGCGGATCCTATCAGGACAAATCCGACCGTTTCACCAGATGCCAAGGACCACTGGACCAGTTCGGCATCCGTCGCGCTTCTTGACGAGGCTGGGACGATCGTCCGGCCGAGCGGCTGCATGACCGCGACCGGCGAGCGTCTGCAGTAACGGCCCGCGTTCGGGCCACGCTTCAGCCGGGCCCGAACGATCGGACGGCGTGGGCGTCCTCAGCCACCGTTCGCGTCGACGAACGCCGCGAGGTCGCGCTTGAACTTCTGCATCGATGCCGGGTGCACGTACATCATGTGGCCCGCGTCGTAGTACTGCACCGAGACGTTGCCGCGCACGGCGGGACTCACATCGAGATGCTCGATGGCGTATTCGACGGTGCGATACGGGCAGGCGAGATCGAAGTACCCGGATTGCACCAGCACCTTCATCTTCGGATTCAGCGTCATCGTGTGCGACAGATCCGTGATGGTGTTGGCGTAGGGGACCTTGCCCCCCTTGCCGGGCTCCTCGTGACGGTTGTCCCAGTCGCGGTACAGGCCGCCCGACAGGATGTACGGTCGCTCCGACTCCACCTTCAGCTCGCCGCGGTAGTAGTCGTTGAACGTCGCGACGATCGCCGGGCCAATGGCGCTGCCGTACGGGTCGTACGGCATGGTTTCGGACAGCGGGTTCAGCGTGCCGCCGGTATATCGCGTGTCGACGCGCCCGACCACGGTCCCACGGCTGCGCATCAGCTCCTGCAGGAAATGGCCTTCGTCGATGCGCAGGTTGGCTTTGTCCCAGTAATCCTCGCTGAGGCCGGTATAGCGTGCCAGACCGGCGAGGACGGCCTTGCGCTCCTCCGGCGTGGCGCGCACGCCCTTGAAGAGAACCGGCGCGTAGACGTCCTGCGCGAACGCCTCGACCTCGCGCAGGAACGGCTGCAGCTCCGCGGGCCGGTTCGGCACCACGCCGTGGTACCAGGCAGTCGCAGCGTACGTGGACAGGAAATTGACGTAAGGCACGTCGAGGCCGACACCCGCGTTGCCTGAACCGTAGTCGAGGTATGGCGACACCAGCACGATGCCGTTCAGCGCGACGTCGTGCTTGGTCAGCAATTCGTACGTGACGCCCGCAGTTCGCATGCCGCCGTAGCTTTCGCCGAGGATGTACTTCGGCGCGGCCCAGCGGCCGTGCTCCCCGAGGTAGCGGACGATGAAATCGGACACCGACGTGATGTCCTGGTCGACGCCCCAGAAATCCTTGCCCTCGGCCTTGCCCACCGCCCGTGAAAACCCGGTGCCGACCGGGTCGATCATGACGAGATCGGCCCGATCGAGGATGCTGTAGTCGTTGTCGACGGTGCGGAACGGACCGCGCGTGTTCGGCTCGAGGTCCTTCAACACCGTGCGCTTCGGGCCGAGGATACCCATGTGCAGCCACGCGGACGCCGAGCCCGGGCCGCCGTTGTAGGCGAACATGATCGGGCGCGTGCGAGGGTCGGCGCCGTCTTTCGTATAGGCCGTGAAGCCGAACAGGGCGACCGGCTCGTCCTTGTCGTTCTTCATCAGCATCGTGCCCGCAGTGGCGGTGTACGCGAGTTTCGTCCCTCCGATCTGGACCTGGTGCTTCGTTACCCAGACCTTTGCTTCGGGCACCTCGTCCTTCTTGTCCGCCTTGTCGGTATCGCCCTTGGTCCCCGTGTCCGGCTTGTCGCTCGGTTCCTCGGACCACGCGGGCGAGAGCGGTGACACCGATATAGCGAGCGCGAGGAGCAGTGCGGCCAGTGGCTTCATGTCGGGGTCCCCGGGTGAGCGAAGCGCCGAAGTATATGTCGCTGGACGGGGGGCGATCGGGGCGGACTGGGCGCCCGGTTGGGGCCCCGAGCCCGCTCCGCCGGTCGCCGCCGCCGCCAGGATGGACGCCCCGCCCCGCGGGCAGTAGTCTCACCGGCCCCGGGTCTGGGGAAGAGTCTGGAAATCCCATGAAACAGCTGTCCGGTGCCGATGCCATGTTCCTGCAGTTCGAGCAGGGCAACAACCACATGCACGTGGCCTCGCTCGCCATCTACGACCCTTCGACGGCGCCGACCGGCGGCGTGCGCTTCAAGGACGTGCTGCGGTTCTTCACGACCCGCGTGGCCCAGTTCCCGCAGTTCCGGCGCCGGCTGGTCACGTTGCCGTTCTCGCTCGACCGCCCGTACTGGATCGAGGACGCTTCGATCGACGTCGAGTTCCACGTCCGTCACGTCGCAGTGCCGTACCCGGGCGACTGGCGCCAGCTCTGCATCCAGGTGGCGCGCATCCACTCGCGCCCGCTCGACCGCAGCAAGCCGCTCTGGGAGGCTTACGTCATCGAGGGGCTGGACCACATTCCCGGGCTGCCGCGCGGCAGCTTCGCGCTCTATACGAAGATGCATCACGCCATCGTCGACGGCGAGTCGGGCACCGAGCTGATGAAGGCGCTGCACAGCCTGTCGCCCGAACCGATGGACCTCGATGCAGACGACGAAGCCGAAGTGCGCTACCACGCCGATCGCGAACCGACGGGTGTCGAGCTGTATTCCCGCGCGCTCGTGCACAACCTCGAGAAGATGCCCTCGCTGGCGAAGTTCTCGCTCGAGACGGCGCGCAAGATGGCGTCGCTTGGCGCCGGCAAGCTCGGGAAGATGACGGCCGACGGCGGCGCCAGCCTGCAGGCGCTCAAGGCGCTGCTGAGCGGCGACATCAGCCCGTTGATGTCGATGTTGCCGCCGTCCACGCGTTTCAGCGGCAAGGTTTCGGCGCACCGTGTCTTCGAGGCCGTCGGCTTGCCGCTCACCGACTTCAAGGCGATACGCGAACAGGTCGGCGACATCACCGTCAACGACTTGTTCCTCGGCATCGTGGGCGGCGCGCTGCGCAGCTACCTGTCGTCAAAGAAGGAACTGCCGGACGCCAGCATGATCGCGATGGTGCCGCTCACGCTGCGCGGTGCGGACAAGGGCGGCGATCGCGGCAACCAGGTCGGCTTCACGGCCATGCCGGTGCACACCGAGATCGAGGATCCGATCGAGCGCCTGCGCGCGATCCATTCCGGAGCCCAGACGGCGAAGGAAGTCTCGGACGCGCTCGGCAAGGAACTCGCGCGCGACCTGCTCGAGCACCTCCCGAACGTCGTCACGCACAACCTGCTGCGCAACGTGAGGCTGCCGGGCGTCGGCCTGGTCGTTTCCAACGTGCGCGGACCGGACGTGCCCCTTTACATGGCCGGCGCGCGGCTCGTGAACTACGCGCCGATCAGCATCGCGGTCGACGGCATGGGCCTCAACGTCACGGGCTTCAGCTACGCGGGCACGATGTGGATCTGCGCCATCTCCTGTCGCGACATGCTGCCGGATCCGGCGTTCTTCGCCGATTGCCTCAATCAGGCTTTCGCGGAGCTGAAGCAGGCCGCGGCGGACCTCGGCAAGGCCGACGAAACTCCGCCGCCGCCCAAGGCCGCCCGCGCCCGCAAGCCGCGCGCGGCTGCCGCCAAGGCCAAGCGGGCCCCGCGCAAGCGCAAGGCAGCGTAGTCGCGCGAGCGGCACGGACCCGCCATGGCCCGCACCGCGGATCTCATGCCGGATCACCTGCGCGCGGCGCTCAAGGCGGTGCTCGGTGACGACGTCGACGGCGTCGAGATCATCGAGAACTCGTGGTTCGCGCGCCTGCACGGCCACGCCACGGCGACGACGCGCCGCAATCGCATCTACCTGCGCGACTCGGCCGAGGCGTTCTTTGCCGATCCGGCGCTCATGCTGCACGAGTACTTCCACGTGCTGCGCCAATGGAACCGGGGCCGCATGAACCTCTGGAGCTACCTCACGGAATGGCGCCGCAACGGCTACTGGCGCAACCGCTACGAGCGGCAGGCCCGTCGCTTCGTGGCGCTGCGCCTCGAGGCTTTTCAACGCGAGTTGGCGAGTACAATCCGCCGATCGGCCTGACAGCGGGACCCTCATGCGTTTTGCGGAACCCTTCGACGTGATCGTGGTGGGCGGCGGCCATGCCGGCACCGAAGCCGCGCTGGCGTCCGCGCGCATGGGGTGCCGCACGCTGCTCGTCACGCAGAGCATCGAATCGCTCGGCCAGATGAGCTGCAATCCGGCCGTCGGCGGCATCGGCAAGGGCCACCTCGTCCGCGAGATCGATGCGCTCGGCGGCGCCATGGCCCGAGCGACCGATCGTGCCGGAATCCAGTTCCGCACGCTCAATGCCAGCAAGGGTCCGGCGGTGCGCGCGACTCGCGCCCAGGCCGACCGCATGCTCTACCGCCGGGCCATCCGCAGCCTGCTCGAGAACCAGCAGAACCTGACCTTGTTCCAGCAGGAGGTGGCAGGCCTGCGCCTCGAAGGCGGTCGTGTGACCGGCGTCATCACCCCGGTCGGCCTCGAGTTCTCCGCACGCGCAGTGGTGCTGACCGTCGGCACGTTCCTCGGCGGGCGCATCCACGTCGGCCTGAACCAGTACCAGGGCGGACGCGCCGGCGATTCTCCTTCGAATCTTCTCGCCGAAAAGCTGCGCGAACTGCCGCTGCGCGTCGGGCGCCTGAAGACCGGGACGCCGCCGCGCATCGACGGGCGCAGCATCGATTATTCCGGCCTGCAGGTGCAGCCGGGCGACGAGCCCATGCCGGTGTTCTCGTTCCTCGGCCTGCGCAGCGAACATCCGCGGCAGGTGGTGTGTCACATCACCTCGACCAACGAGCGCACGCACGAGCTGATCCGCGCCGCCACGGACCGCTCGCCGATGTTCACCGGGGTGATCGAAGGCGTGGGGCCGCGTTACTGCCCGTCCGTCGAGGACAAGGTCGTCCGGTACGCCGACAAGCTGTCCCACCAGATCTTCATCGAACCGGAAGGGCTCGACACGCACGAGGTGTACCCGAACGGGATCTCGACCAGCTTGCCGTTCGACGTCCAGGTCGAGTTCGTGCGAAGCATTCGCGGCTTCGAGAATGCACACATCACGCGGCCCGGCTACGCGATCGAATACGATTTCTTCGATCCGCGCGACCTGCGCCCGACGCTCGAGACGAAGCACGTCGCGGGCCTCTATTTCGCGGGACAGATCAACGGCACGACGGGTTACGAGGAAGCGGCGGCGCAGGGCCTGCTGGCCGGACTCAACGCGGCGCGCGAAGTGCTGGGACGCGAGCCTTGGTGGCCGAAGCGCAGCGAGGCGTACATCGGCGTGCTGGTCGACGACCTGATCACGCAGGGCGCACCCGAGCCGTATCGCATGTTCACGAGCCGCGCGGAGTACCGGCTCACGCTGCGCGAAGACAATGCCGACCTGCGCCTCACACCGATCGGTCGCGAGCTTGGCCTCGTCGACGACGAGCGCTGGGCGCTGTTCGAGCGCAAGCGAGTTTCCGTGAACGCCGAGATGGCCCGGCTGCACCAGGCCTGGGTGCGGCCCGGCACCGAAGCGGCCGTGCACGCCGAGGGGCTCTTCGGCACGCCGATCATTCGCGAGCAGCGCGGGTTCGAGCTGCTGCGCCGGCCGGAAGTTTCCTATGCCGCGCTGACCGAATTGATCGGCCCCGGCGAATCGGACTGGCGCGACGACGAACGGCTGGCGACGCAGGTGCCGCTGCAGGTTGACGTGCAGGCCAAGTACATGGGGTACATCGACCGCCAGCACGAAGAGATCGAGCGCCAGCGTCGCAACGAGGAAACCCGCCTGCCGGATTCGCTCGATTACACGCAGGTGCACGGCCTGTCGAACGAGGCGCGCCAGCGTTTGAGCGAACATCGCCCGGTCACGCTCGGACAGGCCGCGCGCATCCCTGGCGTCACGCCCGCGGCGGTCTCATTGCTCCTGATCCACCTGAAGCGCCGCGAGCTGGCCGACCGCGCCATGGCACGTGCATTGCCCGGAGGCTGAATCCATGCGTTCGTTCGCCATCACCCGGCGTGTGTCCCTGCAGGCCGCACTCGCCGCGCTCGGCCTCGCCTTGCTCGGCGGCTGCGGTCGCGACTCGAAACCGGCCGGGACAGAAGGCGCCGCTGCGCCCGTGCAAGCCGAGCGCACGACCCTGCGCCGGGGCAACGGCCCCGAACCCGACACCGTGGATCCGCAGCTCGCGCGCACCGACGGCGCGTTCAACATCCTGCGCGACCTGTTCGAGGGCCTCACGGCCGTCGGCCCCGATGGACAGGCCGTGCCAGCAGCCGCGGAATCCTGGACCGTCTCGCCGGACGGGCTGGAGTACACGTTCCACCTGCGCGCGGGCCTGAAGTGGTCGAACGGCGATCCGGTGAAGGCTGCCGATTACGTGGCCGGCATGCGCCGCCTCGTGACGCCGGCCACCGCGTCGCCCTACGGGCAGTTCATCGATCCGGTGCTGAACGCCACGGCGATCACCAAGGGCGAGAAGAAGCCCGAGGAGCTCGGCGTCAGCGCGCCGGACGATCGCACTGTCGTGATCCGGTTGGCCAATCCGGCGCCCTACCTGATCGGACTCGTCGCGCAGCCGCCGACGTTCCCGGTACACGGTCCCTCGCTCGCGGCGAACGGGGCAGAGTATGCGAAGCCGGGCAAGCTGGTTTCGAACGGCGCCTACGTGCTCGAAGACTGGGTGGTCGGCTCGAAGATCGTCCTGCAGCGCAATCGCAGCTACTGGAACGATGCGGCCACGCACATCGAGCAAGTGGAGTTCGTCCACGTCGCGGACCCGGGCGACGAGTTCCGCCAGTACCGCGCCGGGCAGATCGACGTCAGCTACGTCGTGCCGCCGCCGCAATTCGCGTGGATCAGGCAGAACCTCGGTGCCGAGCTGCACGTGTCGCCGCAGCTGAGCGTCTATTACTACGGTTTCAATCTCACGCGGCCGCCGTTCAAGGACAATCCGGACCTGCGGCGTGCGCTCTCCATGGTGATCGACCGGGAGAAGCTCACCGCCGCGGTGACGGGGGTGGGCGAAAAGCCGGCCTACGGCTGGGTGCCGCCCGGTGTCGCGAACTACACGGCCCAGCAGTTCGACTATGCGAGCAAGCCGTACGCCCAGCGCGTGCAGGAAGCGCGAGCGCTGTATCGCAAGGCAGGCTACTCCGCCGAGAAGCCGCTCAAGGTCGAGCTGCGCTACAACTCGGGCGAGGTGCACAACCGCCTCGCGGTGGCGATCGCGTCGATGTGGAAGGAGGCGCTGGGCGTCGAGACGTCGCTGTACGCCGAGGAATTCCGCGCACTGCTGCAGAGCGTCCAGGCCCGCAAGGACACGCAGGTCTTCCGCTCGAGCTGGGTCGGCGATTTCAACGACGCCTACAGTTTCGCGCAGCTGCTGCAGAGCGACTTCGGCATCAACCTCACCGGGTATTCGAACCCCCGCTACGACGCGCTGCTCGCCGACGCGATCCGCGAGGCCGATCCCGCCAAGCGCCGGGCGATCCTGGAGGAAGCCGAGCGCGTGATGCTCCTGGATCACCCGTTGCTGCCGATCTACTTCTACGTGAACAAGCACCTCGTGAAACCGGGTGTCCTGGGCTGGACCGACAACGTCATGAACGTCCAGTACAGCAAGGACCTCCGATTCGGCCCGGTGAGGTGAGGGCTGCATCACAGTTCCTGCCGTTGCACCGGCTGCCGAGTTGAGCTCCGGACACCGCCCTTGCCAACATAAGGCCCCCTCGAGCGCAGTACTCTCATGACCTGGTTTGTCGTATTCGCGGCGTCTGCTTTTGGCCTCTGGTTCTGGCGCGAGTACCGCGTGCAGCGTGCCGACATGGAAAGCCCGATGGCTCCCCACCGGGCCGGCGAGCGTTACATCGGCCAGGTCGTCACCCTGCCCGACGGCATCGAGGACGGTTCCGGTCGCGTGAAGCTGGGCGCCCGCCAGTGGCGCCTGCGCGGTCCGAACGTGCCGGCCGGCGCGCGCGTGCGCGTCACCGGCGTCGACGGCAGCACCCTGATCGTCGACCGCCTGCCCTCTTAACCTCCCACCTCTCCCGCTTGCGGGAGAGGTCGCGCGAAGCGCGGGTGAGGGCTTAGATGAATCTAGTTCGCGTGCGCGGGCCGAACTCCTGATCACCCACCAGGAGCCGCGCCCATGCCCAACTTCTTCGAGTTCAAGGTCGGCGGGATCGACGGCGAGCCCGACCTGCTCGGCCCGCTGCGGGGCAAGGTGATCCTCGCGGTGAACGTGGCCAGCCGCTGTGGTTACACGCCCCAGTACGCCGGACTCCAGCAGCTGCACGAGGAGACGGCGGATCAGGGGTTCGCAGTGGTCGGGTTCCCCTGCAACCAGTTCGGGGCGCAGGAGCCGGGTACCGAAACCGAGATCAAGGACTTCTGCTTGACGCGCTACGGCGTGACCTTCCCGCTGTCGGCCAAGCTCGAGGTGAACGGCCCGGGACGCCATCCGCTCTACGCGTGGCTGACCCAGTCGGGGCCCGGGGAGAAGGGTGATATTCACTGGAACTTCGAGAAGTTCCTGGTCGGCCGGGACGGCCAGGTGCTGCAGCGCTACCCGTCCGGCACCAAACCTACGGACAGCGGATTGATGGCCGACCTGGCCGAAGTGTGTTAGTCAGAAAAATAAGTTAATCAGCGCGAATATTTATCCATGCAGGCTGATTAACTATTTAATTTAAATAATCGTCAGGCCTTATGGACCCGCGGCCAGGTCGTACTCCGCACTGACGTTGGCCGTGAATTTCATCTCGGCCGCCTGGTAGGTCTCGGCGGGCGGCGCGCCTGCGACATCCGCGGCCATGGCGACGGGCCGACTCCGGTACATCGGCATCGGCATGGCATTCGACTGCCCGTTCAACGTGCGCACCGCGCCGAGCTTTGCGCCCGCCGCCGTCGCGAGCGTCTCGGCGTTCAGCTTCGCGTCCTGCACCGCCCGGACCATCGCTTCGCGTTCGAGCTCCTTGCGCCGGCTCGAGTCGAGCTGCGGGTCGCCTACCTGGTTCACGCCCGCGTCCACCGCCTTCTCGAGCAGCGGGCCGAGCTGGTCAAGGTCCTTCACCGTGACCTCGATCTGCCGGCCCACCACGTAGCCCTGCAGGACCTGCTTGCGGTCCTTTTCGTTCCAGGCGTAATCGGGCGAGACCTGGAGACGCGTCGAGTCGACCAGTTTCGGGTCGATCTTGAGACTGCGGGTGAGGGCGAGCACCCGGTCCACCGTCGCCGAGACCTCCGAGCGCGCCTCGGCCATCGTCGGCTTGCGCGACTCGATGCCCAGGGTCACCCGCGCCATGTCCGGGCTCGCCGAGACCTCACCCGAGCCGGTCACTGCCACGGTTCGCAGTGGGGCCCCGTCGGCCCAAGCTTGTCCAGACAAGGCAGTGAGCGCCACGAGCCCGGCCAGCCGCCCGCCCAATCGCAATCCCTGGATCGATGTCATCGGAATTCCCCTGCGGTTCAAGGCCACGACGCGTTGCCATGGAGTCTATGACAGCGGGACCGGTGCCGTGGGTCCGTGGAATCTGGCCCATTCGACTCCCGAAACGCTTTTGATTAACATGCCCGACCCTCGGCCGCAGGCAGGCCGAGCTAGACCCGGACGGAGTACGAAATGACTTTCAGATCGGCCTGGCTCGCACTGAGCCTGACCATCGCGGCGCTGGCCGCGCCCGGCGTCGCCTCGGCGGCGGATGCAGCGCGTGGCGCCAAGCTGGCGTACACCTGCCATGGCTGCCACGGCATCCCGAACTACCAGAACGCCTATCCCGTGTACCACGTGCCGAAGCTCGGCGGGCAGCACCACGCATACATGGTAGCCGCGCTCAAGGAGTACGCGAGCCAGGATCGCAACCACGCCACCATGCACGCGCATGCGGTGACGATGTCCGAGAAGGACATGCAGGATGTCGCTGCGGCGTTGTCCGGCCAGGAAGCGAAGCCCACCGGCAAGGCGGTCGGCACCGCGCCGAAAGCCGGCCAGACCTGCGTCGCCTGCCACGGCAACGACGGCGTCGGCATTCTCCCCGAGTACCCGAACCTTGCAGGCCAGCACGAGGACTACATCAGCCAGGCGCTGCACTCGTACAAGACCGGCGTGCGCAAGAACGCCATCATGGCGGGCATGGCGGCGGCGCTCACCGACCAGGACATCGTCGAGCTGGCCCGGTATTACTCGAGCCAGCGCCCGGGCCTGTGCGCCACGAACGAGACCCGCAAGAACGGCAAGTGCCCGGGCTTCTGAACCGGGAGCCGGCATAAGCACATGCCAGGAAGGCCGGGTTCGTCCCGGCCTTCTTGTTTTCGGGGGCAACCCCCATCAACCTAGTCTGCCCCGCCAGACAGCGCTCGACCCTTTCGCATGAACGCAGCAGCCCCCACCGCCGCCGGTGCGCGACTCGCCCAGCCTCAGGGCAACGGGGTGTACCTGATCGACACGCTGTACGTGCGTCCGGGACTGGCCGGCAGCCACCTCGTGGTCGATCACGGGCGGGCGGCCTTCATCGATACCGGACCGGGGCCTGCGGCGCCGCGCCTGCTCGGTGCGCTGGACGAACTGGGCGTCGGCCGGGACCAGGTGGACTACCTGTTCCTCACCCACGTGCATCTCGACCACGCGGGTGGCGCGGGCCAGCTGATGCAGGCGCTGCCCAATGCCAAGGCCGTGCTGCACCCACGGGGCGCGCCGCACCTGATCGATCCGGCGAAGCTCATCGCGGGTTCGATCGAGGTGTACGGCGAGCAGGCCTTCAAGCAGCTGTACGGCGAGTTGATCCCGATCCCCGCCGAACGCGTCATCACCGTGAAAGACGGCGCGCGCCTGACGCTCGGCCGCCGCACGTTCGAGTTCATCGACGCGCCCGGGCACGCGAAGCACCACCATTGCCCCATCGACCTCGACCACGACGAAATCTACAGCGGCGACAATTTCGGCATCTGTTACCGCGAATTTGACACGGCGGCCGGCCCGTTCATGCTGCCGACCACCACGCCCGTGCAGTTCGATCCGGATGCGATGCACGCGACGCTCGATCGCCTGCTCTCGTACCAGCCGAAGCGGATCTTCCAGACGCACTTCGGGCCGGTGGACGCGATCGAGCGCCTCGGCGCGGACCTGCACGCGAACATCGTCGAGCTGGTGCAGATCGCACGGCAGCACGCGTCGGCGCCCGATCGACGGCGCCGCATCGAGGAAGACATGTTCCGGTACTTCAGCGCGCGGCTCGATGCGCACGGCTATGCCGGCGACCTTGCGAAGCGCCACGCGCTCCTCGACGACGACGTGCGCCTCAACACCGTCCGGCCTCGAAGTCTGGCTGGACAAGAGGCCATAGGCCAAAGGCGATAGGCTATGGGCCGAACCGCAGCACACCTTCTTCTTGCCTATAGCCTATAGCCTATAGCCTATAGCCTATAGCCTATCCCCAGGACCTCCCATGCAACCCTTCCGCGCGTATCGCATTCACCGCACCGGCCGCACGCTGGTGAAGATCGCCTGAACCGGGACCGTTCCATCATGCCGAAGACCGAAAAGAACCTCGTGACCCCTGAAAGGCTGACCCACCTGCAGCGCCTGGAGGCCGAGAGCATCCACATCATGCGCGAGGTGGTGGCCGAGTGCGAAAAGCCGGTGATGCTGTACTCGATCGGCAAGGACAGCGCCGCGATGCTGCACGTCGCATTGAAGGCGTTCCATCCGGCGGCGCCGCCGTTCCCGCTGCTGCACGTCGACACGAAGTGGAAATTCCGTGCGATGTACGAGCTGCGCGAGAGCATCACGAAGAAGTACGGGCTCGAGCTTCTCACGTACACCAATCCCGAGGGCCTCGCGCAGGGCGTCAACCCGTTCACGCACGGCTCGGCGATCCACACCGACATCATGAAGACGCAGGCGCTGAAGCAGGCGCTCGATCTCCATGGATTCGACGCGGCCTTCGGCGGCGCGCGACGCGACGAGGAAAAGAGCCGCGCGAAAGAGCGCATTTTCTCGTTCCGCAGCGAACAGCACCGCTGGGATCCGAAGAACCAGCGCCCCGAGCTGTGGAACCTCTACAACGCCCGCAGGCACAAGGGCGAATCGATCCGTGTGTTCCCGATGTCGAACTGGACCGAGCTCGACATCTGGCAATACATCTACCTGAACGACATCCCGATCGTGCCGCTCTACTTCGCCGCGGAGCGCCCGGTCGTCGATCGCGACGGCACGCTGATCATGGTGGACGACGACCGCATGCCGCTCCGGCCCGGCGAGAAGCCGATGATGAAGAAGGTGCGCTTCCGCACGCTCGGGTGCTACCCGCTCACGGGCGCCATCGAGAGCGAGGCCGACACGCTCACCGCGATCATCCAGGAAATGCTGCTCACGACCACGTCGGAGCGGCAGGGACGCGTCATCGACCACGACCAGTCGGCGTCGATGGAGAAGAAGAAGCAGGAGGGGTACTTCTGATGGCACACGTCAGCGACCTGATCGCCCAGGACATCGAGGCGTACCTGCACCAGCACGAGCACAAGAGCCTGCTGCGCTTCATCACGTGCGGCAGCGTGGACGACGGCAAGAGCACGCTGATCGGCCGTTTGCTGTACGACTCGAAGATGATCTTCGAGGACCAGCTGGCCGCGCTCGAAGCCGACTCGAAGAAAGTCGGCACGCAGGGCGGGGACATCGACTTCGCGCTGCTCGTAGACGGACTCGCCGCCGAGCGCGAGCAGGGCATCACCATCGACGTGGCCTACCGCTTCTTCTCGACCGACAAGCGCAAGTTCATCGTCGCGGACACGCCGGGACACGAGCAGTACACGCGCAACATGGTGACGGGCGCCTCGACGGCCGACCTCGCCGTGATCCTGATCGACGCGCGCAAGGGCGTGCTCGTGCAGACGCGCCGCCACAGCTACCTCGTGTCCCTGCTCGGCATCCGCAAGGTGGTGCTGGCGATCAACAAGATGGACCTGGTCGATTACTCGAAGGACATCTTCGATCGCATCGTCGCGGAGTACACCGCGTTCGCCGAGCGCATCGGCCTGAAGGACATCGTCGCCATCCCCGTCTCGGGCCTCAAGGGCGACAACATCACGTCGCCGAGCGATCACACGCCGTGGTACCACGGCCCGATCCTCATGGCCTGGCTCGAGACGGTCGAGATCGACGATCTCGCGCAGGGCCAGCCGTTCCGGCTTCCCGTGCAATGGGTGAACCGCCCGAACCTCGACTTCCGCGGGTTCGCGGGCACCATCGCGAGCGGCACGATTCGCAAGGGCGACAAGATCCGCGTCCTGCCCTCCGGGCGTGAAAGCAAAGTCACTCGCATCGTCACCATGGACGGCGATCTCGACCATGCCGTCGCCGGACAGGCGATCACGCTGACGCTCGCCGACGAGGTCGACATCAGCCGCGGCGACGTCATCGCCAGGCCGGAGGCGCTGCCGGGCGTGGCCGACCAGTTCGAGGCGACCCTCATCTGGATGGCTGCCGAGCCGATGCTCCCCGGGCGCCCACTGTGGCTGAAGATCGGTACCAAGCAGGTCACCGCCACGGTTACCGAGCCGAAGTACAAGGTGAACGTCAACACGATGGAGCACCTGGCGGCGAAGAAGCTCGATCTGAACGAGATCGGCATCTGCAACATCTCGCTCGACCAGCCGATTGCGTTCGACCCTTACGACGAGAACCGCTACACGGGCTCGTTCATCCTCATCGATCGCCTGACCAATGCGACGGTCGGCGCGGGCCTCATTCACTTCGCGCTGCGCCGCTCGCAGAACATCCACTGGCAGGCGCTCGACGTGAACAAGCGCTCGCGCGCCGAGGCCAAGCACCAGAAGCCCGCGGTCCTGTGGTTCACGGGACTCTCGGGTGCGGGCAAGTCGACGATCGCGAACCTGGTCGAGAAGCAGCTGCTGGCGCTCGGCAAGCACACCTACCTGCTCGACGGCGACAACGTGCGCCACGGCCTCAACCGCGACCTCGGTTTCACCGACGCCGACCGCGTCGAGAACATCCGGCGCGTGGGCGAAGTCTCGCGGCTGATGGTGGACGCCGGCCTGATCGTGCTGGTGTCGTTCATCTCGCCGTTCCGCGCCGAACGGCGCATGGCGCGCGGCCTGGTCGAGGCGGGCGAATTCTTCGAGGTGCACGTCGACACGCCGCTCGCGGTGGCCGAGGAGCGCGACGTGAAGGGCCTGTACAAGAAGGCGCGCCGGGGCGAGCTGAAGAACTTCACCGGCATCGACTCGCCGTACGAGCCGCCGGAGCACCCGGAGATCTACCTCGACACGACCCAGGCCACGCCGGAACAGGCCGCCGTGCAGATCGTCGAGGCGCTGCGCAAGGCGGGCGTCATCAGCTCAGCGCTGTAAGCGCTCCGGGTCCTGGGCCGTGTCCCGTGGGGCACCGGGGACCGTCACGAGCCATGGACGGCGAGTGCGAGCCTACAAGGACGTACTTGCGGCGTGTCCCCGGATGCCCCACGGGACACGGCCCAGGGCCCGGGCGCGCCGCCCGGGCAGATGTCGTCGACCCGGAATCGGGCTAACATTCGGGGGCTTACTGCACTGCCAAAAAAGGGCCCCGACATGACGACGACCGCCTCCGCAGGCGCCCGCTTCCGAGCCGCCCTCGCCCATGAGCGTCCCCTGCAGGTGGTCGGCACCGTCAACGCCTATTCCGCCCTGCTCGCCGAGCGGGCCGGGTTCCGGGCCATCTACCTGTCCGGCGCCGGCGTGGCCAACGCGTCTTTCGGCCTGCCCGATCTCGGGATCACCAGCCTGAACGACGTCTGCGAGGACGTCCGGCGCATCACCTCGGCCAGCGACCTGCCGCTGCTCGTCGATGCCGACACCGGCTGGGGCGCCGCGTTCAACATCTCGCGCACGATTGCCGACCTGATCCGCTCGGGCGCCGCCGCCTGCCACCTCGAGGACCAGGTGGCGGCCAAGCGCTGCGGCCACCGTCCCGGCAAGGCGCTGGTGTCCACCGACGAAATGGTCGATCGCATCAAGGCTGCCGTGGACGGCCGCACCGACGCGAGTTTCGTCATCATGGCGCGCACCGATGCGCACGCCGTCGAGGGCCAGCAGGCGGCGATCGAGCGCGCGCAGCGTTACGTCGAGGCGGGGGCCGACATGATCTTCGCCGAGGCGCTCACCACGCTCGACGAGTACCGCCAGTTCACCGGCGTCGTGAAAGTGCCGGTGCTCGCCAACATCACGGAATTCGGCAAGACGCCGCTCTTCACGGTCGCAGAGCTCGCCAGTGCGGGCGCGCAGCTCGTCCTGTACCCCCTTTCCGCGTTCCGTGCCATGTCGAAGGCGGCGGAGGGCGTCTACAGCGCGATCCGCAGCGCCGGCACGCAGAAGAGCGTGATCGACCGGATGCAGACGCGCGCCGAGCTGTACGAAGTGCTCGGCTACCACGATTACGAGCGCAAGCTCGACGAGCTGTTCAGCAAGGGCCTCGACGAGAAGTAGGCGCACAGTTTCCACCCGAACGAGTAGCGAACCATGAGCGAGACGACCCCCGCCACCGGCTTCAAGCCGAAGAAGTCCGTCGCCCTCTCGGGCGTCACTGCCGGCAACACGGCGCTCTGCACCGTCGGGCGCAGCGGCAACGACCTGCACTACCGCGGCTACGACATCCTCGAGCTGGCCGACAAGTGCGAGTTCGAGGAGGTGGCGTACCTGCTCGTGCACGGCAAGCTGCCGAACCGCGCGGAACTGAAGGGGTACAAGGCGAAGCTGAAGCGACTGCGCGGACTGCCGCTGCCGGTGCTCGCGGCGCTCGAGGCGCTGCCCGCTTCCGCGCACCCGATGGACGTGCTGCGCACCGGCACGTCGGTGCTCGGGTGCACGCTGCCCGAGAAGGACGACCACAACACCGCCGGCGCGCGCGACATCGCTGACCGCCTGATGGCGAGCCTCGGCTCGATGCTCTGCTACTGGTACCACTATAGCCACTCCGGCACGTCGATCGACGTAGAGACCGACGACGATTCGATCGGCGGCCACTTCCTGCACATGCTGCACGGCAAGCGCCCGCCGGAATCCTGGGTGAAGGCGATGCACGTCTCGCTGAACCTGTATGCCGAACACGAGTTCAACGCCTCGACGTTCACGGGCCGCGTCATCGCCGGCACGGGCTCCGACATGTACTCGTGCATCACGGGCGCGATCGGCGCGCTGCGCGGCCCGAAGCACGGCGGCGCCAATGAAGTCGCGTTCGAGGTGCAGAAGCGCTACGAGACCCCGGATGAGGCGGAAGCGGACATCCGCGCGCGCGTCGAGCGCAAGGAAGTGGTCATCGGATTCGGCCACCCGGTCTACACGATCAGCGATCCGCGCAACAAGGTGATCAAGGAAGTCGCACGCGGCCTGTCGCGCGAAGCGGGCGACATGAAGATGTTCGACATCGCCGAGCGCCTCGAGACGGTCATGTGGGACATCAAGAAGATGTTCCCGAACCTCGACTGGTTCAGTGCGGTCTCGTACCACATGATGGGCGTGCCCACCGCGATGTTCACCCCGCTGTTCGTCATTGCGCGCACCAGCGGCTGGAGCGCGCACGTCATCGAGCAGCGCATCGACGGCAAGATCATCCGCCCGAGCGCGAACTACACCGGCCCCGAGGACCGCACCCTTCGTCCCGATCGACAAGCGCGGTTGAGTTCCATGAACAAGGCGCATCGCAAGCCGCTGCCCGGCACGAAGCTCGATTACTTCGACGCGCGCGCGGCCGTCGAGGCGATCCGGCCTGGCGCCTACGACACGTTGTCCTATACCGCTCGTGTACACGCCGAGAACCTCGTGCGCCGCTGCGACCCCGCGATCCTCGACGAATGCCTGAGGCAGATCATCGAGCGCAAGCGCGAGCGGGATTTCCCGTGGTTCCCGGCCCGTGTCGTGTGCCATGACATTCTCGGCCAGACGGCGCTCGTGGACCTCGCGGGCCTGCGCGATGCCATTGCCGAGCAAGGCGGCGACCCGGCGCAGGTGAATCCCGTCGTGCCGGTGCAGTTGATCGTCGACCACTCGCTGGCCGTCGAGTGCGGCGGCTTCGATCCCGACGCGTTCGCCAAGAACCGCGCGATCGAGGATCGCCGCAACGAGGACCGCTTCCACTTCATCAACTGGACGAAGCTCGCGTTCAAGAACGTCGACGTGATCCCGCCGGGCAACGGCATCATGCACCAGATCAACCTGGAGCGGATGTCGCCGGTCGTGCACGCAAAGGACGGGGTGGCGTTTCCGGATACGCTTGTCGGCACGGACAGCCACACGCCGCACGTCGATGCGCTGGGTGTCATTGCCGTCGGCGTCGGCGGCCTCGAAGCCGAAAACGTGATGCTCGGCCGCGCGTCCTGGATGCGGCTGCCTGACATCGTCGGCGTGGAGCTTTCGGGCAGGCCGCAGGCGGGCATCACCGCCACCGACGTGGTGCTGGCGCTGACGGAGTTCCTGCGCAAGTCGAAGGTCGTCGGCGCCTACCTCGAGTTCTACGGCGAGGGCGCCTCGGCATTGACGCTCGGCGACCGCGCGACGATTTCCAACATGGCACCGGAATATGGCGCCACCGCGGCGATGTTCTTCATCGACCGGCAGACGATCGACTACCTCAAGCTCACCGGCCGCGACGACGCGCAGGTGAAGCTGGTCGAAACGTATGCGAAGCAGGCAGGCCTCTGGGCCGACAGCCTGAAGTCGGCGCAGTACGAGCGCGTGCTGAAGTTCGACCTGTCGACCGTCGTGCGCAACATGGCGGGCCCGTCGAATCCGCATGCGCGCGTCGCGACGACGGACCTGGCCGCCAAGGGCATTTCCGGCAAAGTGGAGAATGAACCGGGCCGAATGCCGGATGGCGCAGTGATCATCGCGGCGATCACCAGCTGCACGAACACCAGCAATCCGCGCAACGTGATTGCTGCCGCGCTGCTGGCCCGCAACGCCAACCGGCTCGGCCTCACGCGCAAGCCGTGGGTCAAGAGTTCGCTTGCGCCGGGTTCGAAGGCAGTTGCGCTCTATCTCGAAGAGGCCGGCCTGATGGCCGACCTCGAGAAGCTCGGCTTCGGTATCGTCGCGTTTGCCTGCACCACGTGCAACGGCATGTCGGGCGCGCTCGACCCGGCGATCCAGAAGGAGATCGTGGATCGAGACCTGTACGCGACGGCCGTGCTGTCGGGCAATCGCAATTTCGACGGCCGCATCCACCCGTACGCGAAGCAGGCTTTCCTGGCCTCGCCGCCGCTGGTCGTGGCGTATGCCATTGCCGGCACGATCCGCTTCGACATCGAGAAGGACTCTTTCGGGACCGACAAGAACGGCAAGCCTGTGTTCCTGAAGGATCTCTGGCCGTCCGACGACGAAATCGATGCGGTCGTCGCCTCGAGCGTGAAGCCCGAGCAGTTCCGCAAGGTCTACGAGCCGATGTTCACGTTCGCCGTCGACACGGGCCCGAAAGTGAGCCCGCTGTACGACTGGCGTGCCGAGAGCACGTACATCCGCCGCCCGCCTTACTGGGAAGGCGCGCTGGCGGGTGAACGCACGATGAAAGGCATGCGCCCGCTCGCGGTGCTCGGCGACAACATCACCACCGATCACCTCTCGCCGTCGAACGCGATCCTGCCGGACAGCGCCGCGGGCGAGTACCTCGCGAAGATGGGCCTGCCCGAAGAGGACTTCAATTCCTACGCGACGCATCGCGGCGATCACCTTACGGCGCTGCGCGCGACGTTCGCTAACCCGACGCTCAAGAACGAAATGGTCGTCGTGGACGGCAAGGTAAAGCCGGGGTCGCTCGCGCGGATCGAGCCCGAAGGCGAGATCACGCGCATGTGGGAAGCCATCGAGACCTACATGGCGCGCAAGCAGCCGCTGATCATCGTCGCGGGCGCCGATTACGGGCAGGGCTCGTCGCGCGACTGGGCGGCAAAAGGCGTGCGCCTCGCCGGCGTGGAAGCGATCGTCGCCGAGGGCTTCGAGCGCATCCATCGCACGAATCTCGTCGGCATGGGCGTGCTGCCGCTCGAGTTCAAGGTAGGCGTCAATCGCAAGACCCTGGCCATCGACGGCACCGAAACGTTCGACGTGTCAGGCGAACGCAAGCCGCGCGCCGATCTCACGCTCGTGATTCATCGCAAGAACGGTGAACGATTGGCCGTGCCGGTGACGTGCCGTCTCGACACGGCCGAAGAGGTTTCGATTTACGAAGCCGGCGGGGTGCTGCAGCGCTTCGCCAAGGACTTCCTCGAGGCGTCCGCCGCGTAATTTCCCTCTCCCGCTTGCGGGAGAGGGCCAGGGTGAGGGGTCTCCGACCATGACATTTGCACCGCAGATCCGCATTCCCGCGACCTACATGCGCGGCGGTACCAGCAAAGGTGTGTTTTTCCGCCTGCAGGACCTGCCGCCGGCCGCGCAGGTTGCCGGCGCCGCGCGCGATGCGATGCTGCTGCGCGTGATCGGCAGCCCGGACCCGTACGGCAAGCAGATCGACGGCATGGGCGGCGCGACCTCGAGCACCAGCAAGACGGTCATCCTGTCGAAGAGCGCCCGGCCCGATCACGACGTCGATTACCTGTTCGGCCAGGTGTCCATCGACAAGGCCTTCGTCGACTGGAGCGGCAACTGCGGCAATCTTTCGGCGGCCGTGGGTCCGTTCGCGATCAGCAACGGCCTGGTCGACGCGAGTCGCGTGCCGAGGGACGGCGTGGCGACCGTGCGCATCTGGCAGGCGAACATCGGCAAGACGATCGTCGCGCACGTGCCGGTCACGAACGGGGCCGTGCAGGAAACGGGCGACTTCGAACTGGACGGCGTGACCTTCCCCGCGGCGGAAGTGCAGCTAGAGTTCATGGATCCGGCAGCAGAAGAAGAAGGCGCGGGCGGCTCGATGTTCCCGACCGGGAATCTCGTCGACGATCTCGTCGTGCCGGGTGTCGGCACGTTGAAGGCCACGTTGATCAACGCGGGCATCCCGACGATCTTCGTGAATGCCGACGCGATCGGCTACACGGGCACCGAGCTGCAGGACGCCGTCAACGGCGACCCAAAGGCGCTTGCGATTTTCGAGACCATCCGCGCGCACGGCGCCATTCGCATGGGATTGATCAGGAGCGTGGATGAGGCGGCGAAGCGCCAGCACACGCCGAAGGTGGCGTTTGTCGCCAAGCCCGCCGATTACGCGGCGTCGAGCGGCAAGCGCGTGTCTGCAGGCGACATCGACCTGCTGGTGCGGGCGTTGTCGATGGGCAAACTGCATCACGCGATGATGGGCACGGCCGCCGTCGCGATCGGTGCTGCCGCGGCCATCCCCGGCACGCTGGTGAACCTCGCCGCCGGCGGCGGATCGCGCACGGCCGTGCGCTTCGGGCACCCCTCCGGAACGCTTCGCGTCGGCGCCGAAGCTCGGCAGGTGAACGGCGAGTGGACCGTGACCAAGGCCATTATGAGCCGCAGCGCGCGGGTACTCATGGAAGGCTGGGTACGCGTTCCCGGGTAACTCATCACCTCTCCCGCCTGCGGGAGAGGTCGCACGCAGTGCGGGTGAGGGTTCTTCACCTCTCCCGCCTGCGGGAGAGGTCGCACGCAGTGCGGGTGAGGGCGGCCGATGGGTCGGGTGAGGGCTGGTATCCTTCCCGCATGACCACCCTCCTCGACGGTGCCCGCGAACTCGGCATCGAACTCACGGCCGAGCAAGCGGACAAGCTCGTCGCGCACCTCGACCTGCTCGACGACTGGAACACGCGGATCAACCTCACGGCGATCCGCGAGCGCCCGCAGCAGATCACCAAGCACCTGCTCGACAGTCTCACCATGCTGCCGTGGCTGCAGGGGCCGCGCATCGCCGACATCGGCAGCGGCGCGGGCTTCCCGGGCATCCCGCTCGCGATCGTCGCTCCACAGATGCATTTCGCGCTCGTCGAGTCCGTCGGCAAGAAGTGCCGGTTCCTGGAAGAGGTCCGCGATTCCCTGGGACTGGCCAACGTCGAAGTCGTGCAGTCGCGCGCCGAGACCTACAAGCCGGAGCAGCGGTTCGACACGGTGCTGGCCCGCGCGGTCGGCCCGGTCGCGGATCTCGTCAAGTTCGCGGGCGGGCTCGTCGTGGGGGGCGGGCGATTCCTGGCCATGAAGGGCCGGTACCCCGAGGACGAGCTGGCGAAGAAGCTCAACGGCTGGAAAGTGGCCGCTGTGCACAAGCTGCGGGTGCCGGGGCTGGACGAAGAGCGCCACCTCGTGGAGTTGATCCGCTCCCACGACAAGAATTAGGGGACATTCACCGCTTTCGCAAAGGCTCAGTCACCAAATCGTGTTGGTCCCGTGCAGCCTGTCTGGCGCATGCTGAGGATGTCCGCCATACCCGAACAACGCGAATTAGTGACAGAGCTGATTCTTTCGGTGTCAGGTGCCCGGCAATGGAACGCGTTATGGCACCCCGCCGCGTTGGTTCGTCATCAGCCAGCGGGCATCGGCGTGCAGTGGCTTGAGGAAGGGTGATAGCTTCACCTGGTACACCCACTGCCACTGGTCCGACAGCCACGGGTTCGGGCCGAGGCGGTCGAAGGCGAAGTTCAACCAGCGGAAGGCCTCGTCACCGTCCCCGCGGTGCGCATGCAACTCCGCCAGCCGGACCGCGTCGGCCGCGTCATTGCCCTCGTGCAGACGCGATTGCGCGGCGCGGGCGACGTCGTGTCGTCCGAGCGCATCGCCTGCCACTGCGAGCACGAAATCCCGGTCCGGGCCGTCCGGCCATTTTTCGGCTGCCGCGATGGCTTGCGGGTAACGGCCCGCCAGGATATCGATCCGCGCGAGTTCGACGGTCACTTCCGGATCGGGGCGTGCTCCCATTGCCACGAAGTTCAGGAACTCGGCGCGCGCCTCGTCCAGGCGCCCGGCGGCCAGCAGGCTGGTCGCCAGGTTCACGCGGGCCACGCGCGACACAGGGTCTGAGGCCACGATGCGCTTTTCGATCTCGATCGCCTCGTCGAAGCGTCCCTGCAGCGTGAACTCATTCGCGTACGACGCGAGCACCAGCGGATCGTCCGGGGCCAGTTTGCGTGCCATCGCCTGTTGTTCCTTCGCGCGAGCCACGTCGCCGATCTGGAAGTAGTAAACCGCCGCGCGCATGCGGGCCTCGGCGAGTTCCGGATCGAGGGCAATGGCGGCGTCGATGGCCTCGTGCTGCTTCTGCCGCAGCGCGGGCAGGTTGGCACCCTTTTCGTCGAGTCGCACGCCGTAGACGCCGGCGAGGCCGGCCCACGCCCGTGCAAGGCGCGGATCCAGGCGTAACGCATCCCTGTAAGCGGCCTCGGCTCGATCGATGTCGCCGTCCATCCGGCGGTTGTAGTAGAAGCGCGCGCGCAGGAACGCGTCGTGAGCCGCCGGGTCGGGCACGTGGCGCTCCGCGCGCGAGCTGTCGACAAGGCTCGACTGCAGCGCCGTCGCGATGTGCTGGGCGATGTCCTGCTGCACCGCGAGCAGGTCGCCGACGTCGCGCTCATAGGCCTTCGACCAGACCTGCGAACTGCTGGACCCATCGATCAGTTGCGCGTTGACGCGCAGGTTCGTCCCGGACCGTCTCACGCTGCCCTCGACCACGTAGTCGACATGCAGCGTCCCGGCGATGTCCTCGATACTGGTCGGGCGTCCCTTGAACGCGAACGACGAAGTACGGGCGATGACGCGCAGTCCGTCGCCCTGTGCGAGCAGATGCAGGACCTCGTCCGCGATGCCCTCGGCGACGTACTCGCCGTCAGGTTCGCCGGTCAGGTTCACGAAGGGCAGTACGGCGATCGACTTGCGGCCCTCTCCCGCTCCGTCCGGCGCGGCACCCGGGGACGACGGGGCTTCGTGCCTCGACGCGAGCCCCCACCAGACAAGTGCTCCGAGCAGGGGAAGCAGCAAGACTGCCGCCAGTGCCCGGCGTGACCAAGGGGACCGCCCCGGCGTCGATTCACGGGATGGGGTCGGCGAGGGTTCGGGCGGCGGTGTGGGTTCGGGGTCGGGCGTGGCCTGCGTTGCCTCGATCCTCGGGGGCTCGTCGTCCGCGTTGGTGACCGTGGCGGCAAAGAGGTAACCGCGCCTGGGCAGGGTGCGGATGATTTCCTGCGACTCGTCGCCGATGGCGCGCCGCACGTCGATCAGGCACTGCGTGATGACCCCGTCCGTGACGACGGTCCGGCCCCAGACGCGCTCGAGCAGTTCGTCCTTGGTCACCAGTTCGCCGTGCCGCTCGATCAGCGCCTGGAGCACCCCGAACGACTTCGGCCGCAACCTGACCTCGGTCGCCCCCCTGAACAGCGAGCCCCGCTTGAGATCCAGGGTGAAATCGCCGAACCGGTACCTTCGATGCGCCAGCATCCCGCCTCCCTGCCCCTGCGCGCCGGCATCCCGCGCGCGCACACCCGAGTTTCGCTCATTTATAGCCGTTTTTTAGCTGGATTGTCGTTACTCGCGGACGGCCTGGCCCTTAGCGTCCCGCCTGGACCCGTCCACCAACAGGAGAAAAACGTCATGAACGAGTTCAGAACACGGTTCAAGGTCGTCCCCCAGGCCCGTGCCGTCCGTATCCCCTTCGCGTTCGCCCTGGTGACCGCATGCGCCGTCGGCACGGCGCTCGCGACACCGCCGTCGGGCGTGGTGACGGCACCGGTCGTGGCGCGGGGTGCGTTCGCCGACGCGACCGACGTCAAGTTCAAGATCACCGGCCGCGGGCAGGAGGTCATCCACGTCGATAACTCTCTCGATACGGTCGTGCAGCAGATCGTCATCGGGCCCGGCGGGAACTTCGGCTGGCACAGCCACCCAGGGCCGGTGGTCGTGGTCGTGAAGTCCGGCGAACTGACGTTCTACGACGGCGATGACCCGTCGTGCACGCCGCGGACGTACGTCGCGGGGCAGGTCTTCGTGGACCGCGGGCAGGGCCACGTGCATTTCGCACGCAACCTGAGCGCAAGCAAGAACCTCGAACTCTGGGCCACGTACTTCGATGTACCGCCGGGTCTGCCGCAGCGCATCGATGCGCCTAATCCGGGCAACTGCCCGTTCTGAGGCCGCTCAGCGTCCCAGTTCTGCCACTCGGGCGGCGAGCGTCTCGCGTGAGTGGTCGGTGAGCCGGCCATTCACGCGATTTCCGCTGCCGCCATTCCCGGGGGGCGACCTGCTGCTCGAGCGGCTCGGCGCCCCCCGCCACTCGAACCGGTCAGAGACACAGTAGCTCCCCGTCACAGCGCTCATCTGCAACGAAAGACGACCCGGAGTTGGCGAACTCGGACATAGGCGAACGTCCGCTTCTTCCAATTCCACCTCCGCAGCAACGCGATTCGGCGACAGAGCCTTCGCAAGACAGGCGCCATTCACCGACTTTCCGGAAAACGGTGAATGTCCCCTATTTTTCCGTCAGGTATGCTTGACGGCCCATGAAGCGCGTCATCGCCATTGCGAACCAGAAGGGCGGCGTCGGCAAGACGACCACCGCCGTGAACCTCGCCGCGTCGCTCGCGGCGACGCAGCGCAAGGTGCTGCTCATCGACAGTGATCCGCAGGGCAACGCCACCATGGGCTGCGGCGTCGACAAGTCGAACCTCACGCACTCGATGACGGACGTGCTGCTCGGCGATTGCGAACTCGCCGCCGCCCTGCTGCCGGTGGAGCCCGGGCACTTCACCGTGCTGCCCGGCAACCAGGATCTCGTCGCGGCCGAAGTGCAGCTGATGACCAAGATCGGGCGCGAAGTGCGGCTGCGCAATGCGCTGAAGCCCGTCCGCAATCTCTACGACGTCATCATCATCGACTGCCCGCCGGCGCTGAACCTGCTCACGCTCAATGCGCTGGTGGCGGCCGACAGCGTGCTCGTGCCGATGCAGTGCGAGTACTACGCGCTCGAAGGGCTTTCGGCGCTGCTGGGCACGATCGAGCAGATCAAGGGCAGCGTGAATCCCGACCTCGAGCTCGAAGGCATCCTGCGCACGATGTTCGACCCGCGCAACAACCTGTCGAACGAGGTGTCGGGCCAGCTGCTCCTGCATTTCGGCGAAAAGGTGTTCCGCACCGTCATCCCGCGCAACGTGCGGCTTGCCGAGGCGCCGAGTTTCGGCAAGGCTGCGCTGTACCACGACAAGGATTCGCGCGGTGCGCTGGCCTACCTCGCGCTGGCGGGCGAGATGATCCGCCGCGAAGAGGAAGCGCGCCTCGGCGTGCAGCCGTCCGATCTGGACGAGGACGGGCAGCCGCTCGAGTGATCAGTTCGCCGCCGCGGCTCGCGCACTTCCCAGGGGAAAGTGGATCAGCAGGTCCAGGGCCTCGGTGCCTGGATTGCTGTCGCTGAGCCCGCCGTTGGAGACGTGGACGAAGCCGATCCCGATGCGGAGCCGGTCGCCGAACCTGCGCGAGAGCGCGAGGCCGGACCTGAACTCGATCTCGTTGCCGAGGTGCAGCCCGCCGTCTTCGTGGAACAGGCCGCCGCCCAGGCTGATCGAGACGGCCCAGCGCGGGTCGATCCAGAAGTCCCTGCGCAGATCGGCGAAGACGAAACTGGCGCCGCCTTCGGTGTAGGCGAGGCCGAGCCCGGGCGTAACGAACCATGGGGTGACGGGCCGCCAGAAGAACTCCGCGCCGAAGCGCATGGGCCGGGTGCCCTCATCGAAGATGCCCGAGACGCCGGCTGACAGCTCGAGGGCCGGACGTCGGTCCGGGGGCGGCGCGAGTTCGGCTCGGGTGGGGACTGCGGCGGCGGTCAACAGGATCAGGGCGGTCCGCAGCCCGAAGCTCTTTCTTGCCCTGAATTCCATCAGTCCCCGATGCGCGACCTTTACTGACGCTAAACTTACCGCACTATGGCAACCAAGCGACCTTCGCTGGGCCGCGGCCTCGAGGCCCTGCTCGGCAGCACCAAGACGTCCGCGGCGGAAACCGCCCCCGGGGCGGACGCAGCGTCACCCGCGCCGCGCGGCCTCGACGAGGAACTCGCGAAGATCCCGGTGGACCTGCTGCAGCGCGGCCGCTACCAGCCGCGCCTCGACATGCGGCCCGAGAGCCTGCAGGAACTGGCCGACTCGATCCGCGCGCAGGGCGTGGTGCAACCGATCGTGGTGCGGCCGCTGGTGGCGCAGCGCCCGGGCGAGCCGCTGCGGTACGAGATCATCGCGGGCGAGCGCCGCTGGCGTGCAGCGCAGATGGCGGGCCTGCACCAGATTCCCGCGGTCATTCGCAACGTGCCCGACGATGCCGCGGTGGCGATGTCGCTCATCGAGAACATCCAGCGCGAGAACCTCAATCCCCTCGAAGAGGCCCGGGCGCTCGATCGCCTGATCCGCGAGTTCGAGATGACGCACCAGCAGGCGGCCGATGCCGTGGGCCGCTCGCGCGCCGCCGTGAGCAACCTGCTGCGCCTGCTCGAGCTGTCCGACGACGTGAAGAAGCTGGTCGAGGAGCGACAGATCGAGATGGGTCACGCGCGGGCGCTGTTGTCGCTGGCGACGGGCCGGCAGCAGGCCGAGGTCGGTGCGCTGGTGGCGAAGAAGGGCCTCTCGGTGCGCGAGACGGAGGCGCTGGTGAAGCGCATGGTGGCGCACGCCGCCGATCCGAAAAAGGAACGCGAGCCCGAGCGCCGCGATCCGAACATCACGCGCCTCGAGCAGGACCTGGCCGACAAGCTCGGCGCGAAAGTCGCACTGCAGCACTCCGGCGGCGGGCGCGGCAAGCTGGTCATCAACTACAACAGCCTCGACGAACTCGACGGCATCCTCGCCCACATCCAGTAGCCGGTCGCGCGAGGCGATGTGCGATCAGCGTCGAGGGAGCCTATACGGTGAACACGGCTCGATCCGCGTTGCCTGATTCATTAGAAGAAACACACATTGTCAGATTTTAGTTTATAATTTCAGTCGATTAGATAGTTTTTCATACTAGTTAACCTGATCCGTATCATCCCGCCATGGGCGACTCGCATCCGCTCGCCGCGGCTGTGGACGCCGAAACCTGGCTCTGCCGCAAGGCTTCCAGCCGGTCAGCGGACGGTCTGCGAGACCAGGGCACGCGGCGCCGCAACCGGGGACTTCACCAGATTGAAGCACTGCAAAAAGACCGGATATAATTCCGCGGCTTACCGGAGGCCGCGTGATGCCGGGACAACTCGAGTCTCGCGGCGTTCCTTGCCCGGACGCATTTGAGTGAGGCCTTGAGCAACCTCGACCTGCAGATGGGCCGGCGCCAGGCGCTCGGCGTGGTCGCGAGTCAGGTGATGCTCGGGGCGGTCGTGGCGATCGCCTGCTTCCTCGCCAGGGGTGCACACGCCGGCGCGTCAGCGCTCGTTGGCGCGGGCATCGGAGTGGCCGCGACGTCCCTGATGGCGTTCGCGATGCTCCGTCCGGGCGAGGGCGCGAGCCTCGGCCGGGTGGCCATGGGCTTGCTTGTCGGCTGGCTGGTGAAGGTGGGGTTCACCGTCGCCGTGCTGGTGATCGGCGTTCCGGTCGCAGAAGGTCGAGGCGGTGCCGCTGCTCGCAGCGTACTTCGCGACCTTCGCCGGGTACTGGTTTGGGGCTGTCCGCGCGAGCGGGCAGGCGCAACAACGAACGATCGGTCGGAGTGGATAACGATATGTCCGCCGCAGAGCACGCCGCCGCCGCTGGCCCCGCGAACAGCACGGAATACATCACCCACCACCTGACCCACCTGACGGTCGGTGAGGGGTTCTGGTCCTTCCACGTCGACACGATCTTCATGTCGGTGCTGCTCGGCATCGTCACGATCGGCCTGTTCTGGTCCGCCTCGCGCAAGGCCACCACGGGCGTCCCGAGCAAGTGGCAAGCCTTCGTCGAGATCGTGGTCGAGTTCATCGACACCACCGTCAAGGAAGTCTTTCACCTCGACCGCAGTTTCCTCGCGCCGCTCGCCCTGACGATCTTCGTGTGGGTGTTCCTGATGAACGCGATGGACCTGCTGCCGCTCGACCTGCCGGGCAAGATCGCCGGCCTCTTCGGCCTGCACTACTGGCGCGTGGTCCCCACGGCCGACGCCAACACGACGTTCGCGATGTCGCTCACCGTGCTCGCCGTGGTGCTCTTCTACAGCGTCAAGGCAAAGGGCGCGGGCGGCTACATCCACGAACTGTTCACGGCCCCGTTTGGCAGCAATCCGCTGCTGTGGATCCCGAACTTCGTGCTCAACCTGGTCGAACTGCTCTCGAAGCCCGTTTCGCTCGCGATGCGACTGTTCGGCAACATGTACGCCGGCGAGCTGGTGTTCATGCTCATCGCCCTGCTCGGTGCCGGTCTGTTCACGTGGACCGTCGGCAGCACGTTCGGCTTCTTCGGCCAGGTCGCCATGGGCGCCGTCTGGGCGATCTTCCACATCCTGATCATCACGCTGCAAGCGTTCATCTTCATGATGCTCACCGTCGTGTACTCCGCGATGGCCACCGAGCACCACTAGAAAACGGCTGGCCGCCGCACTGCATTCGTTTCCCGTTTACTGCAACCGCACTTTCCGCCAGGAGATAGAGATGGAAAACCTCGCGCTCATCGCACAGGTCCAGGGTTACACCGCGATCGCACTCGGCCTGATCATCGGCCTGGGCGCCATCGGCGCCTGCATCGGCATCGGCATCATGGGCTCGAAGTTCCTCGAAGCCGCGGCTCGCCAGCCGGAACTGATCCCGACGCTGCAGACCCGCATGTTCCTGCTCGCCGGCCTCATCGATGCGGCGTTCCTGATCGGCGTTGCGCTCGCGATGTTCTTCGCGTTCGCGAACCCGCTGCTCGCGAAATTCGGCTAACCGGCCCCACGCGAGGACGTCGTCATGGATATCAATGCGACGCTGCTCGGCCAGATGCTGGTGTTCGGGGTCCTGATCTGGTTCTCCTGGAAGTTCATCTGGCCGCCGATCACCAAGGCAGTCGATGATCGCCAGAAGAAGATCGCCGAAGGCCTCGCTGCCGCCGAGCGCGGCCAGAACGAGCTGTCGAGCGCGCATGGCCAAGCCCAGTCGATCGTAGACGAAGCCCGGCAGAAAGCCGTGAAGATCATCGACCAGGCCGGCAAGCGCTCCAACGAGATCGTGGAGGAGGCGCGCGGCACCGCGATCGCGGAAGGCCAGCGGCTCGTCGGCGATGCCAAGCAGGAGATCAACCTCGAGCAGGCGCGGGCCCGCGACGCGCTCCGCAAGGACGTGGCGGCCCTGGCCGTGGCCGGAGCCTCGAAGCTGCTGCAACGCGAGATCGATCCGAAGGCGCACGCCGACCTGATCGAACAGCTCGCCCGCGAGATCGAGGGCGCCAAGGCCTGAGGGCCGCGGCACCCATCGAAACGGGACCTGGAGTAACGACGCATGGCTGAGAAAGCCACCGTAGCGAGACCCTATGCGAAGGCGGCGTTCGCCTACGCGAGGGAGCAGGGCAAGCTCGACACCTGGTCGGGCTGGCTCGGGACCGCGCGTTCGGTCGTGCTGAGCGACGAGTTCGGCGCGTTCGAAAGCAGCCCGGGAGTCGGCAAGCGCCAGCTCGTGGAGCTGATCGCGGGCGTCTGCGGCAGCGCGCTCGACGCGCATGCCCGGGCATTCCTCGACCTGCTCGCCGAGAACGGCCGCGTCGACTACCTGCCGGAGATAGCCGACCGCTTCGACGAGCTGAAGGCCGAGGACCAGAACGTCGCCGACGTCGAGGTCGTTTCTGCGGCCGAGTTGAGCGATGCCCAGCGCGAGCGCCTCACCAAAGCCCTGCGCGCACGACTGCGCCGCGACGTGCGGTTGCAATGCACTGTCGATCCTGCGTTGATCGGCGGCGCGGTGGTGCGCTCGGGCGACATGCTCATCGACGGCTCGCTCGCGAACAAGCTCGAGCGTCTCGGGACCGAACTGACTGGCTGACGACCGGAAACGAATCAACGGCCCACGCCGCGTGTTGCGGCAGGCCTGCAGAGGATTGGCAACATGTCCATCAAGGCTTCTGAGATCAGCGAACTGATCAAGGCACGCATCCAGAATTTCACCGCCGCGACCGAGGCGCGCAGCGTCGGCGCCGTCGTGTCGGTGACGGACGGCATCGTGCGCATCCACGGGCTGCAGGACGTGATGCAGGGCGAAATGCTCGAGTTCCCGAAGAACACGTACGGCCTGGCGCTCAACCTCGAGCGCGACTCGGTCGGCGCGGTCATCCTCGGCGAGTACGAGCACATCTCGGAAGGCGACACGGTCAAGTGCACCGGCCGCATCCTCGAGGTGCCGGTCGGCACCGCGCTGATCGGCCGGGTAGTCAATTCTCTCGGTCAGCCGATCGACGGCAAGGGCCCGGTCGACGCGAAGGAATTCGACGTCATCGAGAAGGTGGCCCCGGGCGTCATCGCCCGCAAGTCGGTCAGCCAGCCGGTGCAGACCGGCCTCAAGTCGATCGACGCGATGGTGCCGGTAGGCCGCGGCCAGCGCGAACTGATCATCGGCGACCGCCAGACGGGCAAGACCGCCGTCGCGGTCGACACGATCATCAACCAGAAGGGCAAGGACCTCATCTGCATCTACGTCGCGATCGGCCAGAAGGCCTCGACCATCGCGAACGTCGTGCGCAAGCTCGAGGAAACGGGCGCGATGGCCTACACCATCGTCGTCGCGGCCTCGGCTTCCGAATCGGCGGCGATGCAGTACATCGCGCCGTATTCGGGCTGCACCATGGGCGAGTACTTCCGCGACCGCGGCCAGGACGCGCTGATCATCTATGACGACTTGACCAAGCAGGCGTGGGCCTACCGCCAGGTCTCGCTGCTGCTGCGCCGCCCGCCGGGCCGCGAGGCGTACCCGGGCGACGTGTTCTACCTCCACAGCCGCCTGCTCGAGCGCGCCGCGCGTGTCAACGAAGAGTACGTCGAGAAGTTCACCAAGGGCGCCGTGAAGGGCAAGACCGGCTCGCTCACCGCGCTGCCGATCATCGAGACGCAGGCGGGCGACGTGTCCGCGTTCGTCCCGACCAACGTGATCTCGATCACCGACGGCCAGATCTTCCTCGAGACCGACCTGTTCAACGCCGGCATCCGTCCCGCCATCAACGCAGGCATCTCGGTGTCGCGCGTCGGCGGCGCGGCCCAGACCAAGGTCATCAAGAAGCTCGGCGGCGGCGTCCGCCTCGCGCTCGCGCAGTACCGCGAGCTCGCGGCGTTCGCGCAGTTCGCGTCCGACCTCGACGACGCCACCCGCAAGCAGCTCGAGCGCGGCAAGCTCGTGACCGAGCTGATGAAGCAGCCGCAGTACTCGCCGCTTTCCGTCGCCGAGCAGGCGATCACGCTGTTCAGCGTGAACAAGGGCTATTTCGACGACGTCGAGGTGAAGCGCGCCCTCGCGTTCGAAGGCGCCCTGCGCAGCCACGTGAAGAGCAAGTACAAGGACCTGTTCGATCGCATCGAGAACACGAAGGACCTGAACGCCGACGACGAGAAGGCCCTCGTCGCCGCGATCGAGGACTTCAAGAAGAACGGCGCGTACTGAGCCCCGTTTCGCACTCGAAGCACAGGTAGCAACAAGACATGGCCGGAACCAAGGAAATCCGCCTCAAGATCAAGAGCGTGCAGAACACGCGCAAGATCACCAAGGCGATGGAAATGGTCGCTGCGTCGAAGATGAAGAAAGCGCAGGAGCGCATGCGGCGCGGCCGCCCGTACGCCCAGCGCCTGCTCGACATCACGATGCATGCGGCGCGCGCCAACACGGAGTACAAGCACCCGCTGCTCACGCGGCGCGAGAGCGTCAAGCGCGTCGGGGTCGTGGTCATCACCACCGACAAGGGCCTGTGCGGCGGCCTTAACACCAACCTGCTGCGCCTCGTGCTGAACCAGCACAAGGAATGGCTCGCCAAGGGCGTCGAGGCCGAGTACTGCACGATCGGCAACAAGGGCCTCGGCTTCGTGAGCCGCATGGGCGGCAAGGTCGTGTCGCAGGTCGTGAACTACGGCGACCACCCGGCGCTCGAGCGCCTGATCGGCCCGGTCAAGATGCTCATCGACGGCTTCCTCGAAGGCCGCCTCGACGAGGTGCACATCTTCTCGACCCGCTTCGTCAACACGATGAAGCAGGAGCCGACGCACGGCACGATGATCCCGATCCCGCAGGAGTGGATCCTGCCGACCGGCCAGGTCATGAAGGCGAACGTCGGGGCCGGCAACTGGGACTACCTGTACGAGCCGGACCCGCAGTCGGTGCTCGACCAGCTGCTCGTGCGCTACATCGAGACCGCCGTGTACCAGGCGGCCACCGACAACATCGCGTCCGAGCAGTCGGCGCGCATGGTGGCCATGAAGGCCGCGTCCGACAACGCGCGCAACATCATCGACGAGCTGCAGCTCGTGTACAACAAGAGCCGGCAGGCCGCGATCACGAAGGAACTTTCCGAGATCGTCGGCGGCGCGGCGGCCGTGTAGCGCGGCTCCTCAAGCCATCAACCGTTCATCAATCAACTTTCACGTCGAGTAACGATCATGTCACAAGCTCTCGGCACCATCGTCCAGACCATCGGCGCGGTCATCGACATCGAGTTCCCGCGTGACGGGATGCCCAAGGTCTATGACGCGCTCGTCCTCGAGGACAGCGGCAACCCGCTGGCCGAGAAGGGCCTGACGTTCGAGGTCGAGCAGCAGCTCGGCGACGGCGTCGTGCGCACGATCGCCCTCGGTTCGTCCGACGGCCTGCAGCGCGGCATGAAGGTGCGCAACACGGGTGCCGCCATCTCGGTGCCGGTCGGCCCGGGCGTGCTCGGCCGCGTGATGGACGTGCTCGGCCGCCCGATCGACGAGCGCGGCCCGATCCTGTCCGACGAACGTCGCGCCATTCACCAGACCGCGCCGAAGTTCGACGAGCTGAGCCCGTCGGTCGAGCTGCTCGAGACCGGCATCAAGGTCATGGACCTGATCTGCCCGTTCGCGAAGGGCGGCAAGATCGGCCTGTTCGGCGGCGCCGGCGTGGGCAAGACGGTGAATATGCTCGAACTGATCAACAACATCGCGATGCAGCACTCGGGCCTGTCGGTATTCGCCGGCGTCGGCGAGCGCACCCGTGAAGGCAACGACTTCTACCACGAGATGTCGGACGCCAAGGTCATCGTGCAGGAAGACCTGAGCCAGTCGAAGGTGGCGATGGTGTTCGGCCAGATGAACGAGCCGCCGGGCAACCGCCTGCGCGTCGCGCTCACCGGCCTGACGATGGCCGAGCGCTTCCGCGACGAAGGCCGCGACATCCTGTTCTTCGTCGACAACATCTACCGCTTCACGCTCGCCGGCACCGAAGTGTCCGCGCTGCTCGGCCGCATGCCGTCGGCGGTGGGTTACCAGCCGACGCTGGCCGAGGAAATGGGCCGCCTGCAGGAGCGCATCACCTCGACGAAGGTCGGCTCGATCACCTCGATCCAGGCCGTGTACGTGCCCGCGGACGACTTGACCGACCCGTCGCCGGCCACAACGTTCGGCCACCTCGACGCGACCGTCGTGCTCTCGCGCGACATCGCCTCGCTCGGCATTTACCCGGCCGTGGACCCGCTCGACTCGACGTCGCGCCAGGTCGACCCGAACGTCATCGGCGAGGAGCACTACGAGACGACTCGCGCCGTGCAGGCCGTGCTGCAGCGCTACAAGGAACTGCGCGACATCATCGCGATCCTCGGCATGGACGAACTGTCGCCCGAGGACAAGCTGGCCGTGTCGCGCGCGCGCAAGATCCAGCGCTTCCTGTCGCAGCCGTTCCACGTCGCCGAAGTGTTCACGGGCAGCCCGGGCAAGTTCGTGCCGCTGAAGGACACGATCCGCGGCTTCAAGGCCATCGTGAACGGCGAGTACGACCACCTGCCGGAGCAGGCGTTCTACATGATCGGAGCGATCGAAGAAGCCGTCGAGAAGGCGAAGACGCTCCAGTAAGGAACCGCCATGGCCACCATGCGCATCGACGTCGTGAGTGCCGAAGAGAGCATCTACTCGGGTGAAGCCGAGTTCGTGGTGCTCCCCGGCGTCATGGGCGAGCTCGGCATCTACCCGCGCCACGCCCCGCTGATCACGCAGATCAAGGCCGGCACGGTACGCATCAAGGTGCCGGGCAAGGAAGAGGAGGAAATGGTGTACGTGCAGGGCGGCTTCCTCGAAGTGCAGCCCGACCACATCAACGTCCTCTCCGACACGGCGATCCGGGCGGCCGACCTCGACGAAGCCAAGGTGCTCGACGCCAGGCGCATCGCCGAGGAGTCGCTGCGGGCGCGCAGCGAGAAGCAGGATATCGCCAGCGTCGAAGCCGAGCTGTCGGCCCTCACGGCCCAGCTGCAGGCGATCCAGAAGCTGCGCAAACAGCGCCGCTGATCCGGGCGGGACCCTCACCCCAACTCTCTCCCGCAAGCGGGAGAGGGAGTCCTTACCTCTCCCACGTCAGTGGGAGAGGTCGCCCCGTGGGGCGGGTGAGGGCGCTCTTCACCTCTCCCATTTGCATGGGAGAGGTGCAAGAGGCTTACTTGATGATGAGTTTCCGCATCATCGTGTCGCCCATCAGCTTGCGAATCTTCTCGCGGTCGATCGCGGCGCTGTTCGACTTGTCCAGCGAGCCGAAGACTTTTTCGTCGATCGGGTCCGTTTTCGCGTTCAGATCGTCCAGCGCGGCCATGTTCTTGAAGGTGGTGGTCAGGTGGAGGTCCGGATCGTTGGGGCCCCGGGGTACCACTGAATACACATCCCAGCTCACGATGATCCCGGCCTTCTTCTGTTCTTCCATCAGTTGCTTGTAGGGCCCGGACACATACTTCATGTACTCGTCGAACATGCCCGGCTCGGTCCGGATCGCCGAAACCACCGCGACGGGACCTTCCGAGTAGGGCCGGTCAGCCGCCACGGTCGCGGTCATGCCGCAGCGCAAGACAGCATGCGGGCGGGTGAGCCGGGCGCCATGCCATTCCGCTTCAATAAAAAAGGGCCCGCGCACGGGCCCTTCTCGTCCGAGCGACAGGTTGCCGTTACTTCAACACTGCCTCGCGGATCATCTCGCTGCCAATGACGGTGCGCAGCTTGCCGCGGTCGATCGTCGCCTGGTTCTGCTGCGATTGACCGCCCATGATTTTCTCGCCGATCGCATCGGTCTTCTCATCGAGGTCATCCAGCGCGGCCATGTTCTTGTACGTCCGCAGCAGGTAGATGTCCGGGTCGTTGGGACCCCGGGGCACCGTCGTGTACACCGAATAGCTGACGATCACGCCGGCGGCCTTCTCGGCCTCCGCGACCTGCTTCCACGGGCCCGCAAGCCAGGCCATGTAGTCTTCGAAGTGGCCGGGTGTCGTGCGAATCGACGACACGACGGTCACTGGGCCGTCCTTGTAGGGCCGGTCAGCGGCCACGGCGGCGCCGGCCAGGAACGTGAGCGCAACCAATCCCAGCAGCGCGCCGGGCGCGCGATTTCTGATCTTCATCCTGAAAAACCCCTTCGGTTGGTTATTGACCGGCACGTTGTGGTCCGTGCCGTGGCTGCGGGGGTAATTCCCCGTGCGCGCGTACTCTACGCGAGTCATGGATCCCGGGTCATTCCGCGTTGCAACGAGACCCTCGAGGCTGGTGGGGCGTGTCACATGCTGCAGCGCAACTCCTGGCAGGTACGCGCCCATGCTATACGTCGAGCACGTTGCCGCGCGCGATCCTGTCGGTGCGGTGACTGGAAACCAATGCAAAAGGGGGAAACACCAATGAAAACTTCAAAGACCGGGACCGCACTGCTGGCCACACTGCTGATCTGCGGCTCGGCAACGGCCGGCGACGATCCGAAAGTCGCGGCGGAAATCATGGGAATGGCACGCGCGCAATGGGCGGCTGAAGTGGCCGGAAAGTCCGTTGCCGACCAGATGGCGGCGACCGCAGAGGATTACACGGAGTTCAACCAGGACTACCCGGTACGAATCGACGGCAAGGACCTCAACTCCCGCTTGAGCGAGGCCGTCTCCTCGGATGGCACGAAGACGCTGTCCGCCGACATGGTGAACCCGAAGGTGCAGGTATACGGCGACACGGCGATCCTGTCCTACAACTACGTGGGCGTCCTGCGTGACAAGGACGGCAAGGTCACCCCCAACGTCGCCAAGTCGACGCGGGTGTATGCGAAGGTCGGCGGCAAGTGGCAGCTGGTGCACGCCAATTTCGCGCCCGTGCCTACCAAGTACTGAAGCCTCGCGAGTCACGGCCCATCGGTCCCAGGTGCCCTCGTGAGCCCCGTCTCACGGGGGCACGTCGCTGTCCGGAAGTCCGTCAGGGAGGGGAAAGCCGCCGAAGGGCGTCCGCTATAATCGAAGGGAATTCTGCGGAAGCTGGATCGTTCAATGGCAATCTCCGTCGTCATCCTGGCCGCCGGCCAGGGCAAGCGCATGAAATCCGACCTGCCGAAGGTGCTGCAGCCGCTCGCCGGCCGGCCCCTGCTGCAGCACGTGATCGACACGGCGCGCGAGCTCGACGCGGCCGACATCCACGTCGTCTACGGCCACGGCGGCGAACGCGTCCGCGATGCGCTCGCCAGCCCCGACCTCACCTGGGCGCTGCAGGCCGAGCAGCACGGCACCGGACACGCCGTCATGCAGGCGATGCCGGGCGTGCCCGACGGCCATCTCGCCTTGATTCTGTACGGCGACGTGCCGATGGTCGAAGCGGCCACGCTGCGCCGCCTCGTCGAAGCAGCGAGCGACACGTCGATCGGCGTGCTCTCCGTGCGCATGAAGGATCCGACCGGTTACGGCCGCATCGTGCGCGACGGCGCCCGTAACGTCGCGCGCATCGTCGAACACAAGGATGCGAACGCGAAGGAACGCGCGATCGACGAGGTGAACACTGGCCTGATGGCCGTGCCGGCCAAGCGTCTGCGCGAATGGCTCGGGCAGCTCAAGAACGACAACGCGCAGGGCGAGTACTACCTGACCGACATCGTGGTGATGGCGGCCAAGGCGGGCCTCAAGGTGAATGCCGTGCTCGCGGATCGCGAGGACGAGGTGCTCGGCGTGAACGACAAGGTGCAGCTCGCCGAAGTCGAGGCCGTGTATCGCCGTCGCCGCGCCACGGAGCTGATGCTGCAGGGCGTCACGCTCGCCGATCCCGCGCGATTCGACGCGCGCGGCGCCGTGGAAGCGGGCCGTGACGTGTTCATCGACGTGAACGTGGTCCTCGAAGGCAAGGTGGTGCTCGGAAATCGCGTGCGCATTGGCCCCAACGTCGTCATCAAGGACACCACGATCGGCGACGACACCGTGGTGTTCCCGAACTGCGTCATCGAGAAGGCGACCATCGGAGCGAACTGCAACATCGGGCCGTTTGCGCGGTTCCGGCCGACCTCGACGCTCGATGCGGGCGTGCACATCGGCAACTTCGTCGAGGTGAAGAACAGCAACCTCGGACCGGGCAGCAAGGCGAACCACCTCGCATACGTGGGCGATGCGGACATCGGCAGCAAGGTGAACGTCGGCGCAGGCACCATCACCTGCAACTACGATGGCGCCAACAAATGGCGCACGCAGATCGGCGACGGCGCCTTCATCGGGTCGGGCTCGATGCTGGTGGCGCCGGTGACGATCGGGGCGGGCGCAACCATCGGCGCGGGATCGACGATCACGAAGGACGCGCCCGACGACAAGCTGACGCTCGAGCGCGCGAAGCAGGTCACGCTCGACGGCTGGAAGCGGCCGGAGAAAAAGCCGAAGGCCTGAGCGCTGCGGCTTCGAAAGCGCTCAAGCTTGCGTAGAATTCAAGCACCCCGCCGTTGGCCGGGGCCGTGAGGATGCCGTCGCATGGGCCAGTCACCGGTCATGGTCATCTCGGGCGCCGCCACCGGCGTCGGCCGCAAGATAGTCGAGCGCTTCGAATCGGGCGGCTATCGTACCCATGTCTGCGATGCCAACCCGGCCGCCGTCGAAGAGTTCCGCGCGACGCACCCGCGGTCGGAAGCCTCGGTCGTCGACGTCAGCGACTCGAAACAGGTCGACGCCTGGTTCGACGAGATCGCGACGAAGCACGGACGCATCGACGTGCTGATCAACAACGCGGGCATCGCCGGACCCACCGGGCGTGTCGAGGACATCCAGCCCGCCGATTGGGACCGCACCATCGCCGTGGACCTCAACGGCCAGTTCTACTGCACGCGCCGCGCCGTGCCGCTGATCCGCAAGGCAGGTGGCGGCGGCTCGATCATCAACATCGCGTCGAGCGCGGCGTTGTTCGGCTGTCCGCTGCGCGCGCCGTACGTGGCCAGCAAGTGGGCGCTGGTGGGCTTCACCAAGACGCTGGCGATGGAACTCGGGCCCGAGGGCATTCGCGTGAATGCGATCTGCCCGGGCAGCGTCAAGGGGCCTCGCATCGATGGCGTGATCGAGCGCGACGCGGCCGCGCGCGGCATGACCGCGGCGCAGATCCGCAAGGTCTACGAGCGGCAGGTGTCCCTGCGGCAGTTCGTCGACGCGGAGGACGTGGCGAACACGGCGTTTTTCCTGGCGTCGAGGGAAGGACGGATGATCTCCGGCCAGATCCTCGGTGTGGACGGGCATACTGAATCGCTGTCCAACGGGCTCGACGATTGACGGAGCCCAAGGGGGACTCGGCGGCTGCGTCGTGGTCCGCGTAGCGTCGTGATGCAGACAGGAGCCGGTGCTATGCAGGATTCCAGTTCGGCAAAGCGACTCGTGCTGCTGGTGACAGCCGCGCTTTTCATCAACTACATCGATCGCGGCAACCTGGCGACGGCCGCGCCGCTGCTCCAGGACGAGCTGCACCTGAGCGCCAGCCAGCTCGGCTTCCTGCTGTCCGCCTTTTATTACAGCTACGTGGTGTGCATGGCGCCGGCCGGCCGGCTGGCCGAGCGATTCGGCGCGCACCGGGTCCTCGCGGCGGGCCTGACGATCTGGGCGGTCGCAACGATGGCGACGGGCCTGGTGCACGGCTTCGTGGCACTGCTGCTGCTGCGCCTCCTGCTCGGCGTCGGCGAGAGCGTGGCGTTTCCCTGCGCGTCGAAGATCTTCGCGAGCGCGGTCGAGGTGCAGCACCTCGGCGTCGCGAACGGCGTGCTCGGCTTCGGGTATCTCGTGGGCCCCGCCGTGGGCACGTTGCTCGGCGGCTACCTGATGAGTCTCTACGGCTGGCGGCCCGTCTTCATCCTGTTCGGCGGGCTCTCGCTGCTGTGGCTCCTGCCGTGGCGCAAGGTCAAGTTCGCGCTGGAGCCGAAGGAACAGGCGGTGGACCGCGACGTGCCGCCGCTGCGGACCATTCTTCGCCAGCGCGCGCTGTGGGGCGCCTCCCTCGGGCACTTTGCCTCCAACTACAGCTTCTACTTCATCCTGTCGTGGCTGCCGTTCTACCTCGTCAAGTCGCGCGGCTTCTCGATGGGGACGATGGCGCTGATCGCCTCCTGGGCGTACTTGCTGAACGCGTCGAGCGCGCTGGCGATGGGCTGGTTTGCCGATCGGTGGATCCGCGCCGGGCGCAGCACCAATACCGTCTACAAGGGGCTCATGGCCCTGTCGCACCTCGCCGGCATCGCATGCATGGCGGGGATGGTGCTGTTGCCGGTCACCGGCTCCATCATCTCGCTGTTCATCCTGCAGATCATCGCCGGGTTCTCGTATCCCGGCGTGTTCGCGATCCCGCAGATCCTCGCCGGTCCCAAGGCTTCGGGCAGCTGGGTCGGCGTGCAGAATGCCGCCGGCAACGTCGCCGGCCTGCTTGCGCCGGCGATCACCGGCATCCTCGTCGACCAGACGGGGAAGTTCGGCGTCGCCTTCGCGCTGGCCGCCGGCGTGAACCTCCTCGGATTGATCGGCTGGCTGGTGATCTTGCCGAAGATCGCGCCGATCGACTGGTCACGCGAGGAGGCGCGCCATGGCTGAGAGCACAGTCCGTCGCATCCTGGGCGCGATGGCTGTTTGCCTGGGCCTAATCGCGTTCCACGGTGAGGTTCGCGCCGCCGCGGCGCCGACCGTCAAAGCCAACCACGAGGTGCTGCACGGCACCTTCGGCGCAAAGTACCCGCAGGTCGCGAGCTTCAAGGGCATTCCATTCGCCGCGCCTCCGGTCGGCGAGCTGCGCTGGCGCGAGCCGCAACCCCCCGCACCGCGCGCGGGCCCGCAACGCGCGGACCAGTTTGCGGCCGCCTGTTACCAGGACAGCTATCTCATCAACTGGTACCGCCGGGTCGGCGCAGCCTTCGGCGCGAGTGGATCGCTGTTTGCCGCCCCGCCGGTCAGTGAGGACTGTCTGTACCTGAACGTGTGGACGCCGACGCTCTCCGCAGGGGCGCGTCGGCCGGTCATCGTCTGGATTTACGGCGGCAGCAACCGGTCCGGCTGGACGTACGAACCCAACTATTTCGGCGAGAGCCTCGCTGCCCGTGGCGACGTGGTCGTAGTGACCATCGCTTACCGGGTCGGCATCTTCGGTTTCTTCGGCCACCCGGAACTGCGCGGCGCGAAGGCGCCGGCCAACTTCGGCCTGCTCGACCAGATTGCCGCGCTGCGTTGGCTGCGCGACAACGTCGCAGCCTTCGGCGGCGACCCGGACAACGTCACGGTGGCCGGCGAATCGGCGGGGGCCTCGAACATCGGCTACCTCGTGAATTCGCCGCTGGCCCAGGGCCTGTTCAATCGCGCGATCAGCCAGAGCGGCGGGTTCCAGATGCAGGACCACTACCCGCTGGCCGACGCAGAGAAGACAGGCACGACATTGGGCGCAGCTCTTGCTGGCCAGCCCGGTCTTGCGGCGATGCGCCGCATGTCCAGTCGCGAGATCTGGGACGCGGCGATCCGTGGCTTGCCAGGCCACGACTACGCACCCGTGATCGACGGCACGTCGGTGATCGAGAGCCCGGCCGCGGCCTATTCGAAACACGGCATCGAGCACGACGTGCTCATCGGCAGCAACCAGGACGAGTGGTACATGTACGTCGACGACGACCCGCGCGGCCTCGCCCGCGACCTCGATGCATTCGCACCGAGTGCGCGCGCGGCACTCGAAGCGCGGGCTGCGCAGGAACCGGACGTACGCACGGCGCGCGACAAGACCGGCACGCTGGTCAACATGGTGTGTCCTTCCTACCTGATGGCTGGGGCCTCTCGTGCAGCGGGCCACTCGGCATGGGTCTATCACTTCACACGCGTGCGCCCGGGCCCCGGCGGCGCCGCCTTGCGCTCGTATCACGGCGCCGAGATTCCGTACGTCTTCGACACGCACGATGCCTGGTTCTCCCGCAATGCTGCCGACGATGCGCTGACCACGCGCATGATCGAGTTCTGGTCGAACTTCGCGCGCTACGGCAATCCCAACGGCAAGCAGGGCGACGCCTGGCCCCAGTTCGATTCGGCCAGCCCCCGTGTCATGGAACTCGGTGAGCGTGTCGGGCCGCTTGCGCCAGCAGACTACGATTTTTGCCGACGCTGGGCCGCCGACCTGTATCCCGGCTGGCGCGGGCCCCCGGGAACCTGATTTCAGGGCCGGATGCCCGAACTGTTAAATCGGGCACTGTCGTAAGCCCCCGAGATCCCTAGAATTTCCCTTTGAATGCGCTCCCAGAGGACCGGGCCGGAGGGGCGTAGGTCTTTGATGCAACAGCAAAAACTGCTAGCCTCGCCGCCCCCGCAGAGAAAGGATCGTCCATGTGTGGAATCGTCGGTGCCGTAGCGGAACGTGATGTCGTCCCGATCCTGATCGAGGGGCTGCGTCGGCTCGAGTATCGCGGCTACGACTCTGCGGGCGTCGCTGTGCTGAACGGCTCGGGCACGATCAAGCGCCTGCGAACCGTCGGCAAGGTGAAGGCGCTGCAGGATGCGCTCGAGACCGATCCTGCCCACGGCCAGCTCGGCATCGCACACACGCGTTGGGCGACGCACGGCGTGCCGAGCGAGCGCAACGCGCACCCGCACATTTCGAAGGACGGCATCGCGATCGTCCACAACGGCATCATCGAGAACCACGACGAGCTTCGTGACGAGCTGAAGGCGCTCGGTTACGTGTTCACGTCGGAAACCGACACCGAAGTCATCGCGCACCGCATCCACTTCCACCTGAAGAACACGGGCGACCTGTTCAAGGCCGTGCGCGCGACGGTGGCCGAGCTGGAAGGTGCGTATGCGCTCGCAGTGATCTCGCAGACGGAACCGGAGCGGCTCGTGCTCGCTCGCGAAGGCTGCCCGGTCGTCGTCGGCCTCGGCGAGGACGAGAATTTCGTCGCATCCGACGTCGCCGCGCTGCTGCCGGTGACGCGCAAGTTTCTGTTCCTCGAGGAAGGCGACGTCGCCGAGGTGCGCCGCAAGAGCGTGCGTGTCATCGACCACGACGGCAACACGGTGCAGCGCAAGGTGCACGAGAGCGAGCTTTCCGCGGATGCCGCGGAAAAGGGCGAGTACCCGCACTACATGCTGAAGGAAATCCACGAGCAGCCGCGCGCCGTCGCGCAGACGCTCGAGGAGCGCGTCGCGGGCGGCAAGCTGCTCGAGGCCGCGTTCGGTCCGGCCGCGCAGGCCGTGTTCGCGAAGACCGAGGCCGTGCGCATCGTCGCCTGTGGCACCAGCTTCCACGCCGCGCTGGTGGCGAAGTATTTCATCGAGCAGATCTGCCGCCTGCCGTGCTGGGTGGAAATCGCCAGCGAATACCGCTACCGCCACCCGGTGGTGCCGAAGAACACGCTGTTCGTGAGCGTCTCGCAGTCGGGTGAAACCGCCGACACGCTGGCCGCGCTGCGCTCGGCCAAGCAGGCGGGGTATCTCTCGCAGCTGGCGATCTGCAACGTGCCCGAGAGCTCGCTGGTGCGCGAGTCGGAGCTCGTCATGCTGACGCGCGCCGGCCCCGAGATCGGCGTGGCCTCGACCAAGGCGTTCACGACGCAGCTGACTGCGCTCGGTATGCTGGTTGTCGCGCTGGCCAAGTTCCACAGCGCCGACGCGGAGCGTGAGCGCGGCCTCGTGCAGCGCCTGATCGGCATTCCGTCGCTGATCGAGGCGACGCTGAAGCTCGACCCCATCATCAAGGACCTGGCCAAACGCTTTGCCGACAAGCATCACGCCCTGTTCCTCGGCCGCGGCCCCATGCACCCGATCGCGATGGAAGGCGCGCTGAAGCTGAAGGAAATCTCCTACATCCACGCCGAGGCGTATGCGGCGGGCGAGCTGAAGCACGGCCCGCTGGCGCTGGTCGATGCGGACATGCCGGTCATCGCGATCGCGCCGAACAACGACCTGCTCGAGAAGCTGAAGAGCAACCTGCAGGAAGTACGCGCGCGCGGCGGCGAGCTGTACGTGTTCGCGGATCCGGAATCAGGGATGGTGTCGTCGGAAGGCGTCACCGTGATCGAGATGCCGCGGCACGTGAGCTATTTCCAGGCGCCGGCCGTGTACACGATTCCGCTGCAGCTGCTCGCGTATCACTGCGCGATTCTGAAGGGCACGGACGTCGATCAGCCCAGGAACTTGGCGAAGAGCGTCACCGTCGAGTAAGTCGACCTACAACGCGGCAGTGGTGATCGGGGGGAACAAAGTCCGTACACGGTGAATTAAGTCCGCACGGAAAGGGGCTCCGCGAGGCGAATGCAAAGTCCGTACGCTTCGCCCAGAATGGCGAACGACCGCTTTGCGGCCGTGACCTGACCGGCGGGAACCGGCCACAAGCAGTCGCTGGGGAAGGGGCACCAAGAGCAGACGTTCGGCTCCACAGTCCGAAGGCCGTTGAGCAGCCAGACCTCCCGCTCGCTCACTTTCGCCTGAACGGGACAAGACGCTGATACTGCACGTCATGCAGGAGCCGTTGTGGCACGAAGCCGAACGGCCATTCTTTTCGCCGTGGGCACCGCGTGCGCGAAGAAGCGCTTGAGGCCCGCGCAGAGATAGTTGAGCCCCGGCTCGCCATCGGGCGTCCGCAACAGACGGTTCTTCGGGCACTCACCCCAGCAGTCGCTGAGGAACTCGCACTGCCGGCAGTAAGCCGGCAACGACTCCGATTTCGCATAACCGAACTTCACCTGGCGCGGCGAGAAGACCATGTCGCCGAGGGACCGCTGGCGAATGTTGCCGAGCCGGTACTCCGGGTAGACATAGTGGTCGCAGCTGTACACGTCGCCGTCGTGTTCGAGCGCGACGCCCTTGCCGCAGATTTCGCTGTGGACGCAGACCTGCGACGGCAGCCCCATGTGCTGCGCCACCAGCGTCTCGCACAGGTTGACCAGCACCTTGCCGACGTCGCGGGCCTGCCACTCGTCCCAGATCTTGCACAGGAAGCGGCCGTATTCCTCGGCGACGACAGACCAGGGTGTGACGACTGAGTCGGGGTGATCGGGGTGACAGCGCGGATCGCCGAGTATCGGTAACCTCGCCGTGTCCCAGGTCCCGGGGGCCGTGTGCTCGAATCCCCTGATCTCGACGATCGGGATGAACTGTATGATCGTCGAGCCGATCTCGCGGCGCAGGAAGCGGTAGACATCGAGCGGCCGCGAGGCGTTGTAGCGGTGGACGCAGGTCAGCGTGTTGAAGCGGACACCGTGCTTTTGCAGTGACTTTGCCGCAGCAAACACCTGGTCGAACGTTGGTTCCGCGTGCTTGGTGATCCGGCATTGATCGTGAATCTCGCGCGGACCGTCGATGCTCAGGCCGACGAGGAACCGGTGTTGCCTGAGAAACCGGGCCCAGTCGTCGTCGAGCAGCGTGCCGTTGGTCTGCAGGTCGTTCTCGATGCGTTGACCGGGCTTGGCATGCTTTGCCTGCAGCGCGACCACCTTCTCGAAGAACTCGAGCCCGAGTAGCGTTGGTTCGCCGCCTTGCCACGAGAAGACGACTTCGTCGCTGGTGACGCTGTCGATGTAGTCCTTGACGAAGCGCTCGAGGACTTCGTCCGGCATGTGGCCACTGCCCGGACCGCCCGGCAGCGCGCGTTTGCTGAGGTAGAAGCAGTAACCGCAGTCGAGGTTGCAGGCCGAGCCTGCCGGCTTGGCCATGACATGGAAACGTCGATTGCCGCGTGCCCCGAGCCATTGCGGGGCGCTGTATTTGTCGAGTCCCAGGACCTGCGATGTATCCGATGCGCTCACGGGGTGCGTCACGCGCGGCCGAAATAGGCACGGCCCCTAGTGAAGTGCAGCGCTCAGCGCTTTGCCACCGTATTGCTACTTAGTTCGCGCATGCCGGGTCTTCGGCGCAGTGTCTCCGACGGCGATTCGCCAAAGCACTGCTTGTAGCTCCGTGAAAACTCACCGAAGTGCCAGAACCCCCATTTGAGCGCCTGCGTCGACACGAGTGTCGACGCAGGCTCTGCAGCTAGCAGGTCTGCGTGTACGCGGTACAGTCGCAATCGAGTCAGGTACGTCACGGGCGACAGTCCCATGACTTCCTTGAATGCGAGTTCAAGCGTGCGTTCGCTGACGTTGGCGGCAAGGCACAAGTCGGATACATGCACCCGTTCGCCGGCACGGGACAACACGTGTTCTTCTGCGATCTTCACGACGCGGTTGTGCGTCTGCCGTGTGATCTCCGTGCCGACTGGCTGCAGAGTGTCGGCCGAGCGTATCGCGGCGAGAAGTGCTTCCAGCAGCTCCACCTGGGCGGCATCGCGCTCGCTGCGTCCATCGTCGAACTTGGCGGGCTTCCTCGACGCGGAGGCTGTCAGTCGTTTGCCCCATCGAAACAGTTCCTGGGCACGGACCGGATCGGTGCCCAGGACTTCAAGGCCGCGCGGCCAGCGAAATTCGCTTTCGCGCTGGCGGGCCGACAGGTGTTCCCGGATGTCATCCGGCGGCACCAGGTAGGTGACGCTCTCATAGCCCGGATCGACGACGAACCCGGCTTCGGTTTCCGGCTCTGCCACCACCAGCATGCCTGGACGAACCCGGATCCCTTCCACGGTGCCCGCGGCCCGCGAACCGAAGGTGACGTAGGCGAGCAGACCGTCGTGCACTCGCGTTCGTGTCCTGACGGGCAGGTTCGTCGAGTGATAGACGACGATGGCCGACTTGAGTCGCACGATCACGCGACGTGCGCGCAGGGGCGTGGAAAGCAGCGGCATCCCATCCTGCTCGATCACGGCCATGCCCGCGTTGGCGGCGGTCAGGTCGCTGATGTCGATTACCGTGACGGCCGGTTGAGTGGTTGTAGTGGAATGTCCCATCGTCGTTTCGTTCTGCGGATTTCCGATAGACCGCGGTCAACGATTGACCGGAGACTGGCTACGGCCTGATTCATGTTCTTGTAGGACACACCCGGCAACGGTTGTTCTTCAATCCCACAGTTTACCGCGTCCCATCCCGTCGATGGCCCGCAAGGGGAGAAATCTCGTGGCAGCAGTGAACGTGACCCGAGTCTCTGTCGCCGTGCTAGCGGGTCTCCACGCAGCTCTTTTTTCCGCCGGTGCTCCCGCTCAGATGCAGGTCCCGCCGAAGCGGCCGAACATCGTCATCATCCTCGGTGACGACATGGGTTTCTCCGACATGGGCTCGTTCGGCAGCGAGATCAAGACGCCGAACCTCGACTCGCTGGCGCGGGAGGGCTTGCGCTTCACGACCTTCTACACGCACGCCAGCTGCTCGCCGACGCGGTCGATGCTGCTCTCCGGTGTGGACACGCACGTCAACGGCCTCGGCAACATGAGCGAGTGGACCGCCCCGAACCAGATGGGCCGCGACGGCTACGAGGGCAACCTCAACGACCGCGTGGTCACGCTGCCGCAGCTCCTCAAGGACACCGGCTACCACACCTACATGGTCGGCAAGTGGCACCTGGGGAAGGAGCCCAACCAGATCCCGGCCGCGCGCGGCTTCGAGCGCGACTTCACGCTGCTCGACGGGATGGGCAGCTACTGGGACGACATGGGCTTCTCGGCCGCCACCCCCAAGTCGCTCTACACCGAGGACGGGCGCTACCTGAAGAGCCTGCCGAAAGACTTCTACGCGACGAAGACCTACACCGACAAGCTGATCTCCTACATCGACGCCAACCACGGCGACGGCAAGCCGTTCTTCGCCTACGTCTCGCACCAGGCGCCGCACGAGCCGTACCACTTGCCGAAGGAGTGGCGCAGCCGCCACGTCGGCGAGTACGACAAGGGCTATGACGCATTCCGGCAGGAGCGCCTGAAGCGCGAGGTCGAACTCGGCATCATGCCCGCGGGAACCCAGCTCGCCGAGCGGATGTGGTTCGTGCCCGACTCGACCCTGCTGGCGCCGGCCTCGCGCGCGATCCTCGGCAAGAAGATGGAGATTTACGCCGGCTTGGTCGAGAACCTCGACCACCACGTCGGCCGGCTGATCGACCACCTGAAGAAGATCGGCGAGTACGACAACACGATCTTCATTGTGTTCGGCGACAACGGCGCCGAAGGCGGCGACCTGTTCGAGCTGATCGCGGGCTCGCCCGGTTCGCGCGACTTTCTCTGGGCGGCGATGCACTGGTCGAACAACAATCCCAACGCGTGGGGCGACCCGGGGTCCTGGCTCGCCTACGGACCCATGTGGGCGCAGGTCTCGATGACGCCCTTCAGCCAGTACAAGGCATGGCTCGCGGAAGGCGGCATCCGCAACGCGCTCATCGTCAGTGGGCCGGTGGTCAAGCGGCCCAAGGGGAGCATCAACCGCGGCACCATGCACGTTGCCGACATCATGCCGACGCTGCTCGAGGTGGCCGGCACGAGCTATCCCGCGAATTACAAGGGCAAGGAAGTACTTCCAGCGCTGGGCAAGTCCTGGCTGCCGATGCTGGAGGGCCGGGTCGAATCGCCGCGCACGGACAAGGACGTGCTCGCGTGGGAGCTTTTCGGCAATCGCGCCATCCGGCAGGGGAACTGGAAGCTGCGCTGGGAGGTCAAGCCGTTCGGTAAGGCCGACTGGGAACTCTTCGACGTCGCGGCGGACCCCGGCGAGCTGAAGGACCTGGCCGCGGAGCGACCCGACAAGGTGAAAGAGATGGTGGTGCTCTGGGACGACTACGTCCGGCGGAACAACGTGGTCCTGCCCAACCGCTCGCCCTACGAGGCCCTGGAGAAGTCACTCCCGCAGCGGGTGCCGGTCCAGGCCGGCTACCCGCCCGTCAACCTGAAGAAGCAGTACGTACCGCCACCCGACATGCTGGCGGAGCCCAAGCCGTGACGGCGGCGGGTCGGCGCACAAGACACGCAAGAAGGACGATCAATCCATGAACATCGTACGGACCCTGACGAATTCGGTGGCCTGCCTGCGCGGCATCGGGCTGGCGTTGCTTGCCACGGGCATCCTCTGTCCGTTGACTGCTATGTCGCAGGTGCCACCGCGCTTCTATTGGAAGACCTTGTCCGGCGCGAACGCGGTGCCGCTGATCGTCACGTCCATGAGTGGAAACACCAATCCGTTCGATGCGTCGCACAACGTGACGCCCGGGGCCAACTTCGATGGCACCCTCGCGCTGGCGGGGTATGCGCGCACATTCACGCTGTTCGATCGCTCGGCCATGGGCGCGGTCCTGGTGCCGATGGGGCGACTCTCTGGCGACGTCGTGGGCCCTGCTGGCCGGACGGCCAAGCAGTCGGCGAGCGGCTTTGGCGATCCAACTGTCGAGTTCGACATCAATGTGATCGGTCCGAAGTCGCAGAAGACCATCCCGGACGTGGTGCGTTACGAGCCGGGCTTCTCGCTCGACGTGCTGGCCGATCTCGCCATCCCGATCGGTGAATACGACAGCAGCCAGCCACTGAACGTCGGGCAGAACCGCTGGTACGGCCGCATCGGCTTTCCCATCGTCTGGCAACTCGGCGCATGGGTGCCGGGCCGGCGGACGACCCTGGAATTCCTGCCGGTCGTGTGGCTCTTCGGCGACAACACGGATTACGTCGGCCAGACCATGGAAACCGATCCGTTGTATCAGATCGAGGCGCACCTCACGCGCGACTTCACCGCACACATGTGGGGCTCGCTCGATGCGGCCTGGTACAACGGCGCCAAGGCGACCATCGGCGGTGTCGAGGGCGACAAGCTGAACAACTACGGCTTTGGCATGACGCTTGGTTATCAGATCAACGACAACCTCGGCCTCACCTTCAGCTACAAGTCGACGGCCAGTGACCAGGCGCCGGACGACCTGCAGATGGACGTGTTCATGATCTCTCTGGTCGCAGGGTGGCACCCGATCATCGAAGGCTCGAAGCGGCTGCAGAGCGAGTAGCACGCGAGAGGAGATCTCCGTGACACCGAGGTGCAGGCCGGGCGACACGCAGGCGTGCGTCGTTCGAGCGGGCCGCAAGCCCGCGTGTCTGCTCGCCTTGCTGCCTGCATGCCTCGCATTTGCTGGTCCAGCTCGCGCGGAAGTTGCGTCTGAGTTCTGGCCGGAGATCGGCGTATTCGTGCAAATGAACGACCGGTCGCGGGCCTGCTTCGACGCGGCGCACGCCCGCGGCAAGGAATCCGACGTCCGGTCGCTGGATGTTGCGGCTTGCCTGGATATTGCCCTCAAGCCGATCGCTCGACCGGAGCTCCTGTCGAAAGACTGGCAGCGAAGCAAGTATCTGTGGGCAAGAATCGGTTACGACCGCATCTTCGAGACGACCGATTCAACGGGAACGGAGGTTGCCGAAGATCGCGCCGTGATAGCGATCTACGGGCGAGTTCCATTGCCCGCTGCGCTCTGGCTCGAAACCCGCGCTCGATCAGACTTTCGCTGGCTCGGGGACGAACAGTCGAATCGCTACCGCTTTCGGGTCGACGCGACCCGTGAGTTCACCGTCCTGGACCACACTGTCGTTCCCCACTTCAACTACGAATGGATCTACGACACGCGCTACGACGATTGGGCAAGGACGCTATGGACGCTCGGCGCCGAAGTGACCCAGAACGATCATTTCCGCTACGAGCTCTACTTCGCGCGACAGGTCGATCGTCTGCCGGAAGATAGGAATCTCAACGCTATCGGCGTCGTCTTCAAGTGGTACTACTGAACCGCGATCGTGTGGCGCCTGAATGACCGGGACGGGTAATGGGAATCGAACTCAGGTATGCGTGCTTGAACTGCAAGCCCAGCCAATCGACCCGTCTGCCTCCAGGCGTCTCCGGCACTTCGCGAACGTCCGGTAACCTTGCAAGCGACCGGCCGGACTGGGTCGGTTCGAGACCTTGCCGATGGCACAAAGCGGACTTTCCGGGAGTGATCCGAGTGCGGTGATTGAGGCGCCAGCCACTTCCCGTGCACGGAAGGAGTCAGCGCCAATAGTCGGGTGCGACGGGCAAAGCCGTACGGACTTTGCCGACGGGGACTGCTTAGGGAACTCCCTGGATTGGCGCCACGACGTCGTACGGACTTAATTGTCCCGAATCAGTGGTTGTGCGCCGAAAACCAAGGCCATCCAAAGGATGGCCACTGGGATGGCACTGACGTTCCCGCGGAAACGCCGCCGGAACGTTCCGGCGGGAACGTCAAGATACTTCTAACGATCTGGCGATCGCTCTACCACCAGGCCAAAGGGCCTCGAGTCAGGCGCCCGCAACTTGTCGCGCATAGTCGTCGGCGTCATACCAACCACGCGAGGTATGCACCTTCAGGTCGTCGCCGAGGTCCCATTCCTCCCAGCCATGCACCTTCAGCGGGTTCCCGGTCTTCGCGTCGTGGCCGGTAAAGGTCCAGACGTAGACTGCATGCGAACCGGCGCACCTGATTTCGTCGCACGTCAGGGAAAGGTCGGGAACGTCGGTGAAGAAGCCCGTTGCCATCTCGACAATCCCGGAGCGCCCACGCCACGGTTCGCCGCGGTTGATGGCGATCTGGCCGTCCTCGGCAAAATGTGCAGCCACGTTCGCGGCGGATGCGGAGTTCCACGCGGCCGTATACGCCTGCGCCATCCTTGCGACGGCCTGCGGGTCAAGTGCCATGGCTCTGTCCTCGTTGGCGGTCAATGAATTCGCCCGGGCCGCAGGGGATCACGGCTTTTCCCGCGCAATGGCCTGCAGGCCCTGCATGATGTTCCTGTTGTTCCCGGTCAGGTCGAACAGTCTCGTCTCGATGTCCGCGACGCGCAGGCGCAACAGGGGCACGAGGCTGTTGTTCGCCCGAAGCGTCGCCACGGCTTCGTCGATCACCGCTTCCGGCAGGCCCGTCCTGCACGGGTAATCGATCAGGTTGTCGAGGCCCTTGTAGTCGCCGGGCTCGACGAAGCGGTCGCCGCAATTCTTGTTGAGCGCACGCTGGACGTCGTTCGGCAGGCTCATCCGCAACGCCTCCCGATAGCGCGACTGCATGCCTTCCCTGGCAATGTTTTCCAGGGTCGGAAAGTTGTAGACCTGCAAAGCCGTGTTGCGCAACGTCTGGCTCCTGATCAGGCCGAGGGTGCCGGTCGAGACGAGTTCGTCGTACGTCGCCCGGCGCCGGGCTTTCTGCTTGTACTGGGTGGCCCGGTAAGCACTGACGAGGAGCGCTTCATTCGATTCCGCGGACTTTCCGCTGAGCGCAGCGACGGCTCGTTCCGCGTTGGCGAGCACGTTACGGTTGTATTGAATCTGCAGCTGGTAATACCAGGCTTCTTCCCGAAGGTCGGCCTTGAGGCGTTCCGAAAATATCGTGCCTCGTTGATTCGCCTCCCGTTCGGCGTTCCAGTTCGAGACCTGCATGCCGATGAAGACGCCGACGACGACGATGGCCAGGTCGATGGCGATCGCGGTCCATTCCTGCTTCCTGACATGCTCGATGACGCCGCGCCGATTCATGGTCCCGAAGAAGACAGGAACGAGCCGCCTCGCGCAAGTCATTCTCCATCGCTACAGTGGCGGGGGTGACGCTGCGGGCACATCCGCGGCGGATTGCAGCAAGGAGCACACGATGGCTTCGCGAATCTCGAAGGGCCAGGCCAGGCTGGCGGAGTACTTCGAAGCGCAACGGTCGGCGGCATATGCCACGAAACGTCGAGGCGCCGGTCGCAAGGCGGAACGCACCATCAAGGTCGTCGCCGAAGGCGATTCGTGGTTCAGCTATTTCCCCGCCTACGACGTCCTGGCACAGCTGCGCCGCAGGTCCTGGGACGGAGTGGTCTACGACATCGCGGATCGCGCCAAGTCCGGGGCGATGCTGAACGACATGGTGTACGGCCGGGACATGGTCGACACCTACCAGTTGCTCGAGAAGCACCGTCCGCAGGCCTTCCTGTTCTCGGGCGGCGGCAACGACATCGCCGGCCAGGAACTGTTCGTGATGCTCTACAACAAGAAGGCGGTCGAGATGCACGCGGGCCTGCCGCGCATCAACCGCAAGATCATCGAGGGCCTCATCGACGAGGTGTTCCGGCAGGCCTATCTCGACATGTTCGCGCTGGTCCGGTGGAAGGCGCGCCAGCTGGGACTCGCGGACCTTCCCATCGTCGTGCACGGCTACGACTACGCGATTCCGGACGGGCGGGGCTGGGCCGGCGGGCTCGGCCCGTTACCCGGCCCCTGGCTCGACCCGAGTCTCTCGCGCAAGGGGTACGACCGCGCAGCCGACGCGGTCGTGCGCCGGGAGATCATTCGCCAGCTGATCGATGTGTTCAACGAAATGCTGAAGAAGGCCGCCGCGGCGGGCACGAACATTCGCTACGTCGATCTGCGCGGCACGCTCAGGGACTCCCAGTGGGGCAACGAGCTGCACCCGACCGAAGCGGGTTTCAAGGCGGTGGCGGCGAAGATCGAGCAGGTACTGCGGACGACTTGAATCGCGCGGCCGGCCCCGGTCAATGGCGATTCTTGCACAAAGTCACAGATTGACGACGATCGGCTAACACGGCGGCGGCCGGCGTTCCGTACACTTGTCACCATCGACGGCCAGCGCATGCGCACCCGCCGCCTGAAGAACGATGCGATACCCCACCGACGACGACATCGACCGTACCGAAGAACTCGACGAGTTCCATCCCACGCCCCTCCCGGCGCGGTCCGTGGCGATGACGGCGCCTGCAGCCGTGGCGCAGGTGCGCGAGGGCGCGATCCTGCGCGACCGCTACATCCTCGGCAGATCGTTGGCGGAAAGCGGCCGATCGATCGTCTTCGCCGCGCAGGACCTGCGGCGCGATGCGGGCGCGGGCGAATCATCGGAGGTTGCCATCAAGGTCCTGAGCGAGGACCAGCGGCCCTCGGAGGCGGCGATCGCCCGCCTCAAGCGCGAGTTTCGCCAGACGCAGGCACTGCGCCACCCCGGCGCCGTGCGCATGTACGACCTCGACTGCGATCGCGATACCTGGTTCATCACGATGGAACGGCTCGAGGGCGTTTCCCTACGGAGCCGGCTGGAGCGTGAGCCGGGGCGCGCGCTGAATACGGCAGAAGCCATCCGTATCGCGTTCGCCTGCGCCGACGTTCTCGACAACGCGCATCAGCAGGGGACGCCGCACGGCGATTTCAAGCCAGGCAACGTGTTCCTCGACGAGAGTGGTGCGGTCAAGGTGCTGGATTTCGGCGCCGCTGCAGATATCTCGCCGACGTCGGGCCCGGCCGACCCCGATGCGGGAACCATCCCGCGCTCGGCAACTCGCAGCTACGCGAGTCCGGAGGTTCTCGACGGCCTCGCGCCGGAGCCGCGCGACGACGTGTTCAGTTTCGCGTGTGTTTTTTACGAGATGCTCGCGGGACGGCATCCGTTCGATCGCGTTCCCGCCAACGACGCGCGCGACGCTTCCCGCGAGGCGCCGCCACTGCCGCAGCTGACCCCGCGCCAGAACGCGGCATTGGCCAAAGGACTTGCGTGGACTCGAGCCGAACGACCGAACTCGGCACAGGCGTTGATGCAGTCGGTGCTGAAAGCGGATGTCGCGGCCGCGATGGTGTCACCCGAGGCGGCATCCGTCCCATCGTCCACGCAGGCTCGTTCACGGCCGCTGCGATGGCCAGTCTGGTTGCTGGCTGCCGCAGTACTGGGCGCAGGGCTGTGGTTCGCCTTCCATGCGGCAGAGCGTAACGACGAGGTGGCGGCCGTCAGCAAGGCTCCGGCCGAGGCCGCTCCGGCGCCGGTTCAGCTCGAGCCCGCAGTGCCGGCCTTGCCGGCCCCCGCAGTCACTCCCGAGCCGCTGCCCGCCAAAGCGACCGCGAAGGCGGACCCAACGAAGCGGGAGGTTCCGTCGGCGACCAAGTCCTCGCAACCGGCTCCGGCCGTTCGGGAAAATGTGCGCATCGAGGCTGACAGTCCGTCGATTACCGTGTCCGAAGGCGCGCCGTCCGCCGTCATCCTGTTACGGCGGGAAGGTGATCGCTCCGCGCCCGTGCAGGTGACGTGGCGACTGGCCGACGGCAGTGCCCGCGCCGGCCAGGACTACGAAGGTCCGAAGAAGGGTACCGTTCGCTTCCCCGCCGGACAGACGAGTCGCGCCCTCTATATTCCGCTGGTCAACGACCAGGCGCGGGAATTGCAGGAGTTCTTTACGCTGAGCCTTGCGTCGCGCTTCCGCCGCGCTCGGGCAAAATCGCAAAGTCACGATCACGATCGACGACGACGACTGACGGACGACCGCTGCAGCGGCATCACTGCTGCCGCGTAGGGTCGTCCCGCTCACGCTGCGGCTGAGTCCGCGTGGCCTTGGGCTGCTTCCAGTCCGGGACGGACGGCCTCACCGGAGCCGTCGTGCTGCCTTCGCCTTCCCGCGGCCGTCCATCCTTGCCGCCGCCGCGATTCTTGCCGCCGTCATGGTGATCGCCAGGCGAGTGGCCGCCCTGGCCGTTCCAACCCTGGCGCGGGTCGTCGTCATGGCGGCCGGGATGCCGGTCGCAACGCCCGTCGTGATTGTTGTCGACGCAAGGCACGACGACGTAACGCGGGTAGGGGTAGTAGACCGTAGCCGTAGGGGTACGGCCCGCCCTGGTAGGCGTAGGGGTTGTAGGCGCCGTAGCCGTAATAGCGCGGGTCGTAGCCCGGATAGCCGAAGTAATAGCCGGGCCGGTACACGGAGTAAGGTGCATACACACCGCCGCCGCTCTGTGGGAGCTCCGGGAGCTGGTAGCCGGTCTCGGCCGCACAGCCGGAGATCGCAGCAAGCGCCGCGACCGCAAGCAGTGGTCTGACCTGGAGCCGGCTCATGTTGCGCCTCATAGCTTGATGCGTTCGGCCTTCGGATCGTACAGGGGCCTGGAGGAGACAACGCACGGGTACAGCCTCCCGTTGACCTCGACTTCCCATTTTCCTGAACTCAAATAGGCCTCATCGACCGTCTGCTTCGGCTCCAGGAACGCCAGCCCGACGGCGCCGCCCACGGTGTGGCCGTACGAAGCCGCCCGGACGTACCCGACCGGCACGCCGTCGCGGCGAACGACCTCCGCGTGGAACATCAGCGGTTCCGGGTCCTTCACCAGCACGGACACGAGCTTGCGCTGCAGCGGACCCTTCGCCTTTCGCTCCAGCAACGCCTCCTTGCCGATGAACCCGTCCGGTTTCTTGAGATCTACCGCGAAGCCGAGACCCGTCTCGTACGGATCGTCGGTGTTGTCGAGGTCGTGCCCGTAGTCGCGATATCCCTTCTCCATGCGCAGGCTGCCGAGCGCCCGCAGGCCGGCATGCACCAGGCCGAACTCCGTGCCGGCGTCGACCACCTTGTCGTACACGTGCACGGCCTGCTCGGTGGGGATGAACAACTCGTAACCGAGCTCACCCAGGTACGTGATGCGCGTGCACAGGACGCGCGCATAGCCGATGTCGATCTCGCGCGCCGCGCGGAACGGATACGCCTCGTTCGACAGATCCACGCTCGTCAGCTTCTGCAGCAACTCGCGCGAGCGCGGACCCTGCACGTTGAGCTGCGCGAAGCCCGAAGTCACGTCCGTCACGAACGCATGGGCATCCTCGGGGATATTGCGCTTCATCCAGGCTTCCGCGTGGCGGACCATGGTGTCCGTGACGACGACGAAGAACCTGTCGTCGGCCAGCTTGGTCACCGTCAGGTCCGCTTCGAGGCGGCCATTTGCATTCAACCATTGCGTGTAGGTGATCTCGCCCACGGCGCCGTCGACGTTGTTGGCGGAGATCCGGTTCATGCAGCGCCCGGCATCGCGCCCCTGCACCAGGAATTTCCCCATGAACGACATGTCCATGACGATGACGTTCTCGCGCGCGGCGCGGTGCTCGGCCTGCCAGTTCGGCCAGAACGCCGGCCGTCCCCACGTATTGGGGCCCGGATCCGCTACCTTGCCCGCGCCCGCGTACCAGCCCGGCGATTCCCAGCCGCTGGTTTCGACGAAGTACGCGCCTTGCGCGGCCAGTCGATCGTGGAACGGCGAGCGCCGCGCGCCTCGGGCGGTTTTCAGCGTATGCGTCGGATAGTGGCACTTGTAGACCATGCCGAGCGACTCGACGGTGCGCGCGCGACGGTAGTCCGGGTTCGCCTGGTACGGCAGCACGCGGTTGATGTTCATCGCCGTGACGTCGACGTCAGGCAGGCCATTGATGATCCAGTGCGCCATCACGCGGCCGAGGCCGCCGCCCGTCAGGATGCCGATCGAGTTCAAGCCCGCCGCGACGAAGTAGCCGCGCAGGTTCGGCGCCTCGCCGACGATCGGCAACAGGTCGGGCGTGAAGCTCTCCGGCCCGCAGAAGAATTTTTTCATGCCCACTTGCGACGTGATCGGCACGCGCGCCATCGCAGTCTCGAGATACGGTCCCATGCGCTCCCAGTCGGGTTGCAGGTCGGCGTACGGCATGTCCGTTGGTGCGCCTTCCACTTTCCAGGGCGCGCACACCGGCTCGAACAGGCCGACCATGATGCCGCCGCCTTCCTCGCGGTAGTAGCCGTAGGACGACGGATCTTCGAGCACCGGCATGTTCTTCGGCAGGTCCTTGATCGGCTCGGTGATCAGGTAGTAGTGCTCCGCGGCCTGGTTCGACAGCACGACGCCGTTCTGCGCGCCGAATTCGCGCGCCCAAAGACCTGCGCAGTTCACGACGAAGTCCGCCTGGATGTCCCCAAAGGGCGTGCTGACTCCTGTCACCCGCCCGTTCTTCTGCAGCACGCCCGTCGCCGGGACGCCTTCGAAGATCTTCACGCCGCGCATTTTCGCGCCCTTGCCGAGCGCCATCGTTACGTCGACGGGATTTACCCGGCCGTCTTCCTTCACGTAGAAGCCGCCCTCGATGTCGTCCACCTTCGCGAGCGGGAAGAGATCCCCGACCTGGCGCGGCGAAAGCTCCTGCACATCGATGCCGCAGTATCGATTGAAAGCCGCGACGCGTCGGAATTCCTCGAGCCGGTCCTTGTCCGACGCCACCTCGATGAAGCCGATCGGCATGAAGCCGGTCGCCTGCCCCGTTTCCGCCTCCAATCGGCTGTAGAGGTCGCGCGTGTACTTGCGGATGTTGGTCGACGTTTCGGACGTGGAGCCGTACGTGACCATGAGCCCGGCTGCATGCCACGTGGTGCCGGCCGTCAGCTGGTGACGCTCGAGCAGCACGATGTCCGTCCATCCCATCAGCGCGAGGTGATACGCGGTCGAGGTGCCGATGACGCCGCCGCCCACGACGACCACACGGGCATGCTTCGGAAGAGTCGGGGGGTTGGCCATGCTCGGGCTCCGGTCTTGTGCCCGGGATGCGGGATCCCGGGGGATTCAGGCTAGCGCGCAAGAATACCCGGTTCCCGCATTGCTTCGGGATCGCGGGTTTCCAGCGGGCCGGTTCCGCCGGCTGCGTCGGAGTTGACCCGCCGCCGGGCGACGTATTCACTTGCTCGACATGCCACACACTGAATTCGCAATCCTCGGAGCCGGCGCGCTCGGCTCGATCCTCGGCGCGCACCTCGTCAGGGCTGGTCACGGCGTCACCTTGCTGGCTCGTGGACGCCGGGCCGAGCAGATCGAGGCCGACGGCCTGCGCGTCGTAGGGCTCGTCGACCTGGGCGTGCGGGTTCCAGTCATGACGGACCCGCGCCAGCTGCGCGGCGCCGAAACCTTGATCGTCGCAACCAAGGCGATCTCTACCGCACAGGCCCTGGAGCCTCTGCGTCATTCGGACATCGGCTCGGCGCTCTCCATCCAGAACGGACTGTTGAAGGACGACCTGCTGGGCGCTGCTTTCGGAGAGGGCAAAGTACTCGGCGCGCTGGCGAATTTCAGCGGCGAATTGCAGTCCTCGGGCACGGTCCTCTTCACGCGCAACAACGGCTTGTCCGTGGGCGAACTGGACGGCGCCGGCTCGTCCCGGGTCCGGCGCATCGTCGACGCGCTGGACGGCGCCGGCATTCGCGCGACTGCTTCGGACAGGATCGTCGCCGACGAGTGGTCGAAGTTCGCCGCGTGGGTCGGGCTGATGGCGCTGTCCGTCACCACCCGACGCAACACGTGGGAGTACCTGTGCCATCCCGGCGCGGCGCTCGTCCTGGTGCGTCTCATTCGTGAAGTCGCCCAGCTGGCAGCGGCTCGCGGGATCCCGCTCGTCGGCGCACCGGTGCTTCCGGTCCAGGAGTTGTGCGAAGCCCCCGACGCGCGCGCGGTCGAGATCGTCACGGCCATTGGTCGAAGTTTCCGCGAAAATGCGCCGACCCATCGCGTCTCCGCGCTGCAGGACCTGGAGGCGGGTCGCCCGCTCGAACTCGACGAGACGATCGGTCACGTGGTCGCGATGGCGCGGCGGCTCGAGGTGCCGGCCCCGCTGCTCGAAAGTTTCTACGGACTGCTGGGCGCCATCGGCAGCGCGCGAGCCTGACAGCCCGCGCCGAGGGTCGTGGTCACCAGATCCTGACGCGCTGCTCCGGCGGCAGGTACATCGCGTCGCCCGGCTTCACGCCGAACGACTCGTACCACGCATCGATGTTGCGGGTCGGGCCCAGCACGCGGAAGCGCCGGGGGCTGTGCGGATCGCTCACGACCTGTTTCTTCACGAAGTCGTCCGTCATCTTGCCGCGCCACGCCTGCGCCCAGCCGAGGAAGACGCGCTGGTCGCCCGTCAGTCCGTCGAGCACCGGCGCGGGCTTGCCCTTCAGCGATGCGCGATAGGCATCGAGCGCGAGCGTGAGCCCGCCGAGATCGGCGATGTTCTCGCCCATCGTCAGGTCGCCGTTGACGTGCAGGCCGGGCAGCGCTTCGAACGCCGAGTACTGCGCGCCCAGCACCTTCGCTTTCGCATTGAACTTGGCGGCGTCTTCCTTCGTCCACCAGTCGCGCAGCGCGCCGTCGGCGTCGATCTGGCGGCCTTCGTCGTCGAAGCCGTGCGTCAGTTCGTGCCCGATCACGCCGCCGATCGCGCCGTAGTTGATGGCGGGATCGGCGTTCGGATCGAACATCGGCGCCTGCAGGATGCCGGCCGGGAACACGATGTCGCGCAGGGCGCCGTTGTAGGCGTTGTTGGTCTGCGGGGTCATCTCCCAGTCGCCGCGATCCACGGGGCCGGACATGCGGCTGGTCTGGAACGCCCAGTCCGCGGCTGCCGCGCGACGCACGTTGCCGATGAGGTCGTCGCTCAGGATCACGACGGCTGAATAGTCCCGCGGCCGATCGGGATATCCCACCTTGATACTGTAGGTGTCGAGTTTCCGGAGTGCTTCCTTCCTGGTGTCGGGACCCATCCAGTCGAGTTTCACGATGCGCGCGTGATAGGCGTCCTTGAGGTTCGCCACCAGGTCCTCGATCTGCGCTTTCGCGCTCGGCGGGAAATAGCGCGCCGAGTACAGCTGGCCCACGCCAAAGCCGAGCGTGCCGAACTGGCCGAAGCTCTCGCCTGGCCCGCTGCCGGCGACGGCGGCGATGCCGCGCTTCCAGCGTGCCTGCTGTTCCTTCTGGCCGCCCAGGGTCTTCTCGTGCATCTCGAAGAACGCGTCGGCGAACGGCTTCGGCAGGTACGGCGACGCGTTGTCGGCGATGTGGAACGCGTGCCATGCGCGGATCGTCGGCAGCGAGGTGGCCGCGTAGACGGACGATATCTTCGGGAAGGCCGACTTTTCCGCGACGACGACGCGAGTGACTTCGGACAACCCCGCCTTCGCGAGGAATCCCTTCCACGCGAAGCCCGGCGTCAATTTCTGCAGCTCGGCGATCGTCATCGGGTTGTACGACGCGACGGGATCGCGCTGCTGCACCTTGGTCCAGCTCGCTTCGGCGATCCTCGTCTCGAAGTCGACGACTTCCTTCGCCCGCACGTCCGGCTCGGGCCAGCCGAGCAGGCCGAGCACTTTCGCGACGTGGGCCTCGTACGCGGCCTTGGTCGAGGCGAATTGCGGGTTCAGGTAGTAGTCGCGGTCCGGCAGGCCGAGACCCGACTGCGACAGATAGACGGCGTATCGGCTGGGATCCTTCAGGTCGGCGCTGATGTGAGTGCTGAACAGCGAAGGATCGAAGTCGACGTTGGTGCGGCCCATGCGCGCCGCGAGATCGGCCCGGGACGGTGCGTCGCGCACGGCTGAAAGCTGCGATGCGAGCGGCGAAGTGCGCAGGACTTCGATCCGCGCCTCGTCCATGAACGACTTGTAGAACGCACCGACTTTCCCCTCGAGCGTCGCCGGCTGGCGCTCCACCTTTGCGGCCGCGGCCTCGAGCATGTCGTGCAACCGCGCTTCCGTGCGGTCGGACATCTCGATGCGCAGCGTCGCGCCCGTCTTGTCCCCGGCGATCTCCGTCTTGTCGAGCCAGGTGCCGTTGGCATGTCGGAAGAAGTTGTCGCCGGGCTTGGCGGCGAAGTCCGCGCCGGCCAGGTCGAATCCCCAGGCGCCGTATTGCGGCTTGCCGGGCGCGGGAGCGTCTTCTGCTGCCACGACCACGGCGGCAAGACAGGTGGCGAGCGCGAGGCCGCGCAGGAAACTCAGGCGTTGGTGCGACATGGCGGGCTCCCGGACGTGGAACCGAAGGATCGCACCCAACAGCGCGTCAACCAACCCCCGGCCGCCGCGTTCTTGTCCGTAGATGGGCAGTCCGTCACCAGCGATCCGGGGGCTGTTCGACAGCCAGTCCTGGGCAATGGCGCGGGACCCGCCCACTCCGGTATCCCCGGCCACGACGGGAGAACTCGATGAGCAAGCTTCTGGTCACGACGGTCTGCGCGCTGCTCGCCCTACCCGTTGCCGCGATCGCGGACGACGACCGTCCGCCGCAGGCTCATTACCGGGCGCAGGGTGGTCATCCACCTCCGCCGTCCTATCACGGCGGTGAACACCATGGCGACCGAGACGACGGCCACCGGTACTACGGCTACCCAGGAGGCTACCGATACTACGGCCATGCCGGCGCCCCGCATTACTACTACGGTTACCCCGGCTATTACTACGGCGGCGGTCATCACCACGATCACGACGACGACGATGCACTGTGGGCCATCGGCGGACTCGTGCTGGGCGGGTTGATCGTCCATGCCGTCGAGCAAGCCTCGGCCGAAGCGTCCGCATCTGCGCCGGCGGCGAGTTCTCCGCCGAAGCAGTGCCGGGACAGCGTTGCGTACGACTCGGACGGGACGCCGTACGTGAAGCGCGACTGCAAGTAGCGCATTCGAGCGCGCCGTCCCTGCTCACCGCCGGCCTGTCGTTGGGCGGCTGGCTGTCTTATCTCGTCTTCCGATCCTGCGGGAAGTAGATCGACTGAGGCCGCCATTCCACCATCACCGTCGCGACGTTCCCGCCGGAATGTGCAGCCGAATTTCACAATCGCAGACGGTTGCTCCACCCGGATGGCGTACTCCGGATTCGGCTGTCCGGTCATCCGTTTCACGGTCACTTCGGGTCGTGCGATCGCAGCTCAAGGTAGACTGCCCGAGGTCCCCGCCGCCGGTAAGCACGCATGCCCGTCGATCATTGCTTCGCAGCGCTGCTGGCCGACAAGCGCAGCGAGCTTCGTCCCCCGCCACCGCACGTCACCCTGCAGGACATGCGAGCTGGCAACAAGGCGTACCTCGCGGCAACACCGAAGGTCGAGATCCACTCCGTCGAAGATGCCGTGATCGAGGGCACCGACGGTCGCTCGCGGTGCGGCTGTACCGTCCGTCCCCGGACCGGGGCTTGCCGGCCACATTGTTCTGCCACGGCGGCGGCTTCGTGCTGGGCGACCTCGACACGCATGACTCGATCTGCCACCAGTTGGCACGAAGCGCGAATCGAGTCGTCGTCTCCGTGGATTATCGCCGCGCGCCGGAGACGCGTTTTCCGGGTGCGGCCGAAGACTGCTACGCCGCGCTTGCCTGGATCGTCGCGCAGGCCGGCGCGCTCGGCGTCGATGCGACACGGATCACGCTGTGCGGTGACAGCGCGGGAGCAAACCTGGCGTTCGCGACCGCACAGCTGGCGCGCTCGCGCGGACCCAGGGTCCGTCACCTGGCGATGCTCTATCCGATGATCGATCCCGCATGCGACACGGCATCGATGCACGAGTTCGCCAGGGGATTCCTGCTCTCGCGCGCGGCGGTGCAGTGGTGCTGGGGCCTGTACCTGGCCGATCCGAAGGACGCTGCGAATCCGCTCGCGGCGCCCATGCGAGCCGATGCGCAAGGCCTGCCGCCGACGTCGGTGTCGACGGCCGAATTCGATCCGCTCCGCGACGAAGGCGATGCGCTCGCAGCGCAACTGCGCACCGCCGGCGTGCCGGTCGTGTCTCGCCGTTACACGGGCATGGTGCACGGATTTGCGGGACTGTCGCACCTGACGCCCGTGGCGGCGCGCGCGATCGAGGACATCGCGGCCGACATCAGCGATTCCTGCGGGCCTTCCTGATCCTCGCGCCGCGGCTGCCCCGCCCGGCGGAGTGGCCTGGTACGACGGCCGGGCCATGTCGCGGGTGAAGTGACGCGTCCGTTCTGAGATAATTTCGGCCCTTCCAACGGCCGCGAGAGCCCCGCCCCCATGACCGAACCGTCTTACTCCACGGGCGCCGCGTCGTTGCGTGCCCCCGACCCTTCGCTCGTGAGCTACACGCACTGGATGTACGCGCTGCACGCCCTGAGCGCGGCGATCGGGATCTTCGGCTCGGCGTTCATCATCACCGCGTTCGTGTTCGGGATGCCGTCCATCGTGGCGGTCGTCATGAACTACGTGCGCCGGGGGGATGCGCGCGGCACCTACCTCGAGAGTCACTTTGCCTGGCAGCTGCGCACGTTCTGGCTGGCGCTGCTGTGGATGCTCGTGCTGGCGGTGCTGGCTGCCGTCTTTGCAATCACCATCATCGGACTGCCGCTCGCCTTCGTGTTCTTCGCCGGCATGATCGGCGTGGGCTTCTGGGCCGTCTATCGCATCGTCCGCGGCTGGCTGAAACTCAAGGACGGCCGCGAGCCCTGAGCCGGCCGCCGCGCAGCCACGCTTTTCAATTCCACACATCGACAGGCATCGCCATGAACGTCGCACAGGACAAAGTCGTACTGATTCATTACACGCTCACCAACGACGTCGGCGCGGTGATCGACAGCTCGTCGGGCGGCGATCCGCTTGCCTACATCCACGGACAGGGCAACATCATCCCCGGCCTCGAGAAGGCGCTCGAAGGCAAGCGCAAGGGCGACAAGGTCAGCGTCAAGGTCGATCCGGCGGAAGGCTACGGCGTGCGCGACGACGCGCTCGTGCAGTCGGTGCCGCGCCGTTCGTTCGGCGGAGTGCCGGACATCAAGCCGGGCATGCAGTTCCACGCGCAGACTTCGCAGGGCCACACGCGCGTCGTCACCGTGACGGCGGTGAAGGGCGACATGGTCACCGTGGACGGCAATCACCCGCTTGCCGGCGAGAACCTGAACTTCGACGTCGAGATCACCGAAGTGCGCGACGCCACGGAAGAGGAAATGGCGCACGGCCACGTGCACGGCCCGGGCGGTCACCATCACGGCTGACGCCGGGCCCGTCCCGGGAGAATAAGTCACATTCGGAAAGCCGCGCTTGATTTGCGCGGTGTTCGGGCGGAATGTTGCGCAAAAATCCGGCAGTGACGTCGTCATGCCAGGCCCAAGAATGCCCGACCTTGCTCCATGGAGGATCCGATGAAACCCGTGTTCGCGACATTCGCCGCGCTTGCGTTGCTTCCGCTTTCCGCGCACGCGGACGGCCTCAGCTACAACTACTGGGAACTCGAGTATGTCGATGCCGACGTGGACGGCGTCAGCCGGAACCTCGAAGGGTTCGGCGTGGGCGGCTCGGTCGAAATCGCCGACCAGGTGTTCCTGTACGCGAACTATGTGCAGGCGGACACGTCGGTCGCCGGCGTCAACGTGACCGAGAAGGACACGTCTGCGGGCTTCGGCTACGCCTGGAGCCTCGCGGAAAACATCGATCTCATCGGTCGCGTCGGTTGGGTCGGGGCAAAGGTGGGCACCGACGGCTTCGGTGATTACAACGACGACGCCTATGCGCTCGGCATCGGCGCTCGCGCCCGGTTCATCGACCAGCTGGAGGTCGAGGGCGGCGTGCAGTATGCCGATTTCTCCGACCTCGACAGCGTCACGAGCGTCGGCATCGGCGCCCAGTGGTACTTCACGCCGGCGGTCGCCTTGACGGTTTCCGGATCGTACAGCAACGACGCCACGACCTACGGCGTCGGCATTCGCGGAACCTGGGGCCGGTAAGGCCGACTTGTCTTGCGGTCAGTCTGCCGTCGCCGCTCAGGGCGACGGCAGCTTGAAGTCGCTGTCGAGCGCCGCGAGCGTGGTCGCGTCGCGGTCGTACACGTCGTTGCGGAAGATCACCTGCCCGTCAGAACGGGGCTGGGCGGTCCAGTAGAGGATCAGCACCGGCACCGGCTTTGCGAGATTCACCGTCTGCGTCTTCCCGGTCGCGACCACCGCGTCGATCGCGGCCTTGTTCCATTTCACCGGGTCGTTCAGCACCAGCTCCGTCAGCTCGAAAGCCTTCTGCACGCGGATGCAGCCCGAGCTGAACAGCCGCGTGTCCTGTTCGAACAGGCTCTTGGCCGGCGAGTCGTGCAGGTACACCTGGTACGGATTCGGGAACATGATCTTCACGAGGCCAAGCGCGTTGTCGGGCCCCGGAACCTGGACGAACTGGTACGGCGGCAGGCGGCCCGCGCCGTAGGCGGACCAGTTCACGGCGTATGGATTCACTTCGCGGCCCGCGGAGTCGAGCACCCTGATGCGGCTGCGCTTGAGGTAACCGGGGTCGCGCTTCAGGACCGGCAGCTTGTCCTTCACGAGGATGCCGGACGGGATCGTCCACGTGGGATTGAACACCACGTAACGGATCGTCGACTTGAAGATCGGCGTTTCGCGGCCTTCCTTGCCGACGATGACGCGCGACGTCCACACAGGCTCGTCGTTCTTGAAGTACGAAACGTAGAAACCCGCGACGTCGACCAGCACGAACTCGCCCTGGATTTCGTGCAGCACCCAGCGGGCCCGCTCGAGGTTCACGCGGATCTGGTCGATGCGCGCGCTCACCGGCACGTTGAGCGCCGCGCGCGTGCCGGGCCCGACCGCGCCGTCCGCCGTGAGGCCGTGCCGCTCCTGGAAGCGCTTGATCGCGGCTTCGAGGGATGCGTCGAATTCCTGCGACGGCGGAAAGGTTTCCGGTGTCGCGTCGAGATCGCGAGTCACCTGCAGGCGATGACGCAGCGCGGGCACGCGCGGATCGCTCATGCCGAGCTTCATCGTCGGGCCGTCCGCGATCGGCGACCAGCCGCCGGCCGCGGCGATCTCGCGATATTCGCGCAGCCGTTCGCGTCCACGCTGGTACCACACGTGCTGCGGACGAGCGCGATCGAAGATCTCGGTGATGGGTCGCGTGTCGATCGCCTGGGCGAGAAGTTCGAGCGGGTTGCCGTCCGGCACGGGGCGCGGCGTGTAGTTCCACTGTGAACTCAGCTTCACCGGATCCACCTTGCCCTCGTACAGGTGGTAGGTGGCGAGCATCACCGCGTCCATCGCGAGCACTTCGAGGTCCGCCTGTTCGGCGGGCGGCAGGGGCCGGCCCTTCATCTGCTCGCGATAGGCGTGCAGCGCCGCCAGGTGGTAGTTCTGCGGGTCGAGTCCGTCGGTCGCAGTGCCCTTGATCGCGGTGATCAGGTCGTCGAGTCGCGCGGGGTCGGTCCAGTCGGCCCGGAACTGCTGGCTTTCGAAGTACTGCGCCACATAGTTGCCGAGGATCACGCGCGAGCCGCGGACGTCATCGTCTTTCTGGTAGCGCAGGTGATCCACGCGATCGCGGATCGCCTCGCTGAGCGGGTCGGGGCCCGCCTGCACCTGGCCGAAGGCGTTGAGGGCAAAGAGCAACCCGACGCAGGCCAGCGCAGCGCGCAACGGTACTCGCGTCATCGGCAAACTCACCTTCTTGGTCTGACCAGTCTTCCGGCGAGGTCGTAGGCGTCCGCCGCGGTGATCTCGACGTCGGCCCAGTCGCCGGCCTGCAGTTTCCTGCCGGGCTTCGCGATCCTCACCGTGCCGTCGATCTCGGGGGCGTCGGCGCTCGAGCGAGCGACCGCGCCGTCCTCGTTCACTTCGTCCACCAGCACGCGCATCGTGCGGCCCACCTTGGTGGCCAGCTTTGCCGCGCTGATCCCGGCCGCGAGCGACATGAAGCGATCGAGGCGCTCCTGCTTCACTTCCTCGGGCACCGGATCGGGCAGCTCGTTCGCGGCGGCGCCTTCGACCGGCGAGTACTTGAAGCAGCCGACGCGATCGAGCTGCGCTTCCTGGAGCCAGTCGAGCAGCACCTGGAAGTCGTCCTCGGTCTCGCCGGGAAAGCCCACGATGAACGTGCTGCGCAGCGTGATGTCGGGGCACGTCTCGCGCCAGCGGCGGATGCGCTCGAGCGTGTTCTCCGCATGCGCGGGCCGCTTCATCAGCTTCAGCACGCGTGGGCTGCCGTGCTGGAAGGGGATGTCGAGGTAGGGCAGCACCTTGCCTTCCGCCATCAGCGCAATCACGCTGTCCACGTGCGGGTACGGATAGACGTAGTGCAGACGCACCCACGCGCCGAGCGTGCCGAGCGAGCGGGCGAGATCCTCGAAGCGTGCCTTCACGGGCTTGCCGCCCCAGAAACCCGTGGCGTACTTGAGGTCGGAGCCGTAGGCGCTGGTGTCCTGCGAGATCACCAGCAGTTCCTTCACGCCGGCTTTCACGAGACGCTCGGCCTCGAGCATCACCTCGCCGATCGGACGGCTCGCGAGGTCGCCGCGCATCGACGGGATGATGCAGAAGCTGCAGCGGTGGTTGCAGCCTTCGGAAATCTTCAGGTACGCGTAGTGGCGCGGCGTGAGGCGGATGCCCTGCGGCGGCACGAGGTCGACGAACGGGTCGTGCAGCGGCGGCAGCTCGTCGTGCACGGCGTTCACGACTTCTTCGTACGCGTGCGGGCCGGTCACCTTCAGCACGTTCGGATGACGGTCGGTAATGGTCTCGGGCCTGGCCCCGAGACAGCCGGTCACGATGACCTTGCCGTTGCGGGCGAGCGCCTCGCCGATCGCGTCGAGGGATTCGTGCACGGCGTCGTCGATGAAGCCGCAGGTGTTCACGACGACGAGGTTGGCGTCCTCGTAGGAACCGACGACGTCATACCCCTCGGCGCGCAGCCGCGTGAGGATGCGCTCGGAGTCCACCAGCGCTTTCGGGCAGCCGAGGCTGACGAAGCCGACTTTGGGGGGCGTCGACACCTATTCGAACGCGCAGCCGCCGCCGCCGCAGGCCGGGGCGCCGCAGGGGCCCGTGTCGCATGGACGCTCGTACGAGGCGCCGAGGGCGCCCGTGATCACGTTGCCGCCGGTGATGAGACGCTCGACCTTGGCGTTGCCGGGGGTGCCGTCGAGCGCAATGCCGGCCCGCTTGCACAGGTCGGCCCAGGTCGAGACCTTGTCGGCCATCTTGTGGCTGACTTCGACGACGCGACCGTTGGCGGGGCAGTGGTAATCGTAGGTGGGCATGGGTGCGGCGCGGGTTCACGACACAAACGGGCGCGTATTCTAGCGGAAACCCATGGCATGCCCGACCGGGCAGCCAGGCGGCCAGGATTGATTCAGCGCGAGCCGTTTAATCGTCTGTATCGATAGATATAGTTCGAAAAAATGAACTTTCATATCGACTTGACCAATCATATTCTGGCCTCCACCCAAGGAGGTACGCCGTGATCCAGATCCGCCGCAGTCATGAACGGGGCCACGCCGACCACGGTTGGCTCGACTCCTACCACTCGTTCTCGTTCGCGGACTACTTCGACCCCGACCACGTCGAGTTTGGCGCCTTGCGCGTCATCAACGAGGACCGGGTCGTGCCGGGCGCGGGTTTCGGCGCGCACGGCCACCGCGACATGGAGATCATCAGCTACGTGCTGGAGGGCGAGCTTGCCCACAAGGATTCGACCGGCACGAGCTCGGTGATCCGTCCCGGCGACGTCCAGCGCATGAGCGCCGGCCGCGGCGTGATGCACAGCGAGTTCAACCACTCGCACGCGAACCCGGTGCACTTCCTGCAGATCTGGATCCAGCCGAACGTACGCGGGATTGAGCCGCAGTACGAGGAGAAGCACTTCGGCATGGAGGAGAAGCGCGGGCGGCTGCGGCTGATCGCGTCGCCCGACGGGGCGAGCGGGTCGCTGCGCATCCACCAGGACGCGCGCGTCCTGGCCGGCCTGTTCGATGGCGACGAGCGCGCCGCCCTCGCGATCGAGCCGGGCCGTCGCGCCTACGTGCACGTCGCCCGCGGTGCGATCAAGGTGGATGACGTCGCGCTCGGCGCCGGCGATGCGCTGATGGCCACCGACAGCTCGCCGCTGACGTTGCGCGACGGCAAGGGTGCCGAGGTGATCGTCTTCGATCTCTCCTAACTTCACCTCTCCCGCCTGCGGGAGAGGCCGCCCGCAGGTCGGGTGAGGGCTCTTCAATCCCTCCGTTCACCTCTCCCGCCTGCGGGAGAGGTCGACCGCAAGGTCGGGTGAGGGCTCTTCAATCCCCTCCGTCGCGCCTCACCAGGTAGAGCCGGTCGTCGAAGCTCATGACCCAGCGCGGCCGGTAGACGACGGCCATTGCCATGAACATGCCGTTCACGACGCCTTCGCCGAAGCTCATCAGCGGGAGGATGGCGAAGTACTCGTCACCAACGTGCGCGGCGTCCAGCGTCCCGCCTGCCGCCAGGATGGCGATGCGCACGAGGCCCGCGAGGTTGAACGCCAGCGCGGCGCCGAGGAACACCGTCACGAAGAAATAGATGAAGTAGTTGTGCGGCAGGCGCGAGTGCACCTGTTCGTGGAACCAGGCCGTGAAGAGCGCCGGCACGAGCGCCATGCACAGCAGGTCGGCGCCGAAACTGCTCCAGGCCGCCTGCCCCGTGAAACACAGCACCGCCAGTGCGAGCGCCGCGCCGAGCACCGCCAGCTGCCAGCCGTGCATCAGCGTCAGGGCGGTGATCATCAGGAAACGCACCGACAACCCGGGCGAGATGCCGGCCTTCATCGACCACAGCGCGACGAGAAATCCGGCAAACCCGAGCCATACCCACTGGCGTTCGCGGTCGCCGAGCCAGGCTCGCCACGGCGCCGTGAGCGCCGCGACGACGAGGCCCGTGGCCGTCACGAGACTGGTCGCGAGCCGCGTTCCTGTCGTCAGCAGCTCCGACTCGATGAGCATCGCGGGCGGTCAGGTCGCCGGGTCGCGCGCCGGGGGCGTGGACGACGGTGCAGGCGACAGAGCGTCGGACAGCACCTTGCGGGACGCGGCGTCGATGCTGCGTACGTGCACGTCCCGCTGCGGGAACGGAACCTCGATGCCGGCCGCCTGCAGGGCGTCGTACAACCGCATCGACATCTCGCTGCGGATGTTGACCCAGTCGCCGAAGTCATTGGTCCAGGCGCGGATCGAGAAATCCAGCGAGCTGGCGCCGAAGCCGTGGAACACGATGTTCGGCTCCGGGTGCGTCGCGATGCCGGGGGTCGACGTCGCCACCTCCCTGAGCAGCTGCGTTACCTGGCGCGGGTTGGAGCCGTACGCGACGCCGATGTTCACGTCGATGCGCCGGTTCATGTCGGAGAGCGTCCAGTTGATCAGCTTCTCGGAGAGCAGCGAACCGTTCGGCACGACGACGTCCGCGCCCTCGAACGTGCTGAGCGTCGTGGCGCGCATGCCGATGTCGCGGACCGTGCCCGACGTCCCCGAGATCTCGACGACGTCGCCCGGCTGGATCGGGCGCTCGAACATCAGGATCAGGCCAGACACGAAGTTGTTAACGACGTTCTGCAGGCCGAGGCCGATGCCGACGCCGAGAGCGCCGATGATGAGCGTCAGCTGGCTCAGCTCGAAGCCCGCCGCCGCGAGCGCGGTGAACACGCCGATGATCACCAGTGCGTAATAGCTCAGGGTCGAGATGCTGTTGCCGACGCCGCGCGGCAACGCCATCTTCGGCAGGATCTCGTCCTGCAGTACGAGGCGGATCGTCTTCGCGATCCAGAAGGCGACGTAGATCGAGAGTGCGAACAGCAGGACGCTGCCGAGCGTGATGGAAATCTGGCCCATCTGCAGCGGGTGCGTCAGCACGCCGCGCACCCAGCCCGCCAGCGGGCGATAGACGCGGAACTCGTTCAGGACGACGACCACCCAGATCACGAGCGCGGCGAAATTGATGAACTTGCTGATGCTCTTCAGCAGCGGGCCTGCATGCTCGGTCACGATGCGGAAGCGCAGTGCCGTACGGCGCGCGAGCAGCAGCTTGACGATGGCCCCCAGCACGTTGGCGCCGGCGTAGAGCGCGAGGCCGACGTAGGCGCTGTCGAGCACGGCGCTCGAGAGCATTTCGGCCAGCGACACGTTGCCGACGAAATTCGCGATGATCGAGACGAGCATGGCGAGCGCAGCGATCCAGCCGAACGTCCGGGTCAGGGTGACCAGCGCCGGGGCGACGCCTTCCGGTCGACCGTGCCGGGCCCGACTGACGAGCAGCCACACCAGCACGCCGAACGTGAGGCCGGCCACGAGCAGAAGGTTGGTGCGATACAGGAACGAGCTCGGCAAGAGGAAGAAGCCGAGGCCCTTGAGTACGAACAGCGCCGTGACGAGGTACGGCCACGGGCCCATCACGTCGTACAGACGCTTCGGCAGCAGCCGCAGCACGGGGACGAGCGCGAACAGCAGCGCCGTCTGGTGCAGGAACAGCGGCGCATCGGGTTCGAGCACCAGTACCCCGACCAGCACGAGCACGAGCCACGACGAAATCGGCCGCAGCAGCACCCGGGCGGACGACTTCAGCTCCGGGTCGTCGGTCACGATCCTGCGGCTGCGCCGGCTCAGCCAGATCAGCAGCGGCAGCAACAGCGCCGCGCCGATCTTGTGCGCGAGGATCCTGTTGCCGTTCGCCGCGGTGTATTCCCTGAGGAACTCTCCCTCGATCTCGAGCCCGGTCTGCGCCGCACGAGTCGCTTCCTGCGAAACGCTGGTGTTGCCCCAGACCTTCGGGTACGGCGGCGAGTCGATCATGCGCAGGCGCTGGTCGTAGTACTTGATCGCGGCGTCGACGCCCCGCAGTCCCGCCTCGATGCCGGACTGCAGCGCGTTCGCGCGCCGGCTCAGCCGGGCCTGGGATTCGAGCGGTCCCGAGATGGCCTGCTCGGCCAGCTGGATCTGCGCGAGCGTCGAGTCGATGCGATCGACCAGCGCCATCGCGACGCCGCCGCCCTGCGCGGCCGCCTTGGTGGCTTCCCAGGTCGCGCGGCGCTTCGCGAGTGCTTCCGCATCTTCCGAGTACACGGCGGTCGCCTTCTGCAGGTCGCGACGCCAATCGTCGAGTTGCACCCCGTAGAACCGCCAGTGACGCTGCAGGCTGTCGAGGCGGATCACCGAAAGCTGCAGCAGTTCGTCCGACTTGAAGTGGCTGGCGAGATTCGCCACGCCACGCGAGAGCTGATCGAGGCGAGGCCCGAGCTTCTCGGCCGGGTCCTTGCGACTTGCATGCGACAACACGTCCTGGAGGAAGCGCTCGTCCGTGTCGGCGCGCAATGCGATGTCGCCCGTCGAGATGATCTCGACCTGCGGCTTCCCTTCCTTCGGCGGGGCTGCCTCCTTGGCCTGTCCCGCGGGCGCTCCGATCAGCAGCAACGCCGCGGCGAGCGGAGCCAGGGTCTTCAGGAAACGGTGCATGGGCGCTGTTCCAGGGTTCATGGCCGGACGAGGCGCCCATTGTCGCATCCCCTCGGCCTCGTTCCCAAAGGGCCGCCGCCGGGCAGTGCGGGCGGCCGCGATCTGGCAGAATGCGCGCCCCTGCAGCCGATAATCGTCGGTCGCATTCCATTCGTTCCCCGGGCCCCGGCGATGCGCGATTTCCTGACCTCCATACTGCACTGGTACCTCGGCGCGCTCGACCAGGGCGGGTACTGGCTGATCGCCGCGCTCATGGCGATGGAAAGCTCGATCATCCCGCTGCCGAGCGAGTTCGTGATCCCGCCGGCGGCTTTCCTGGCCCACCGCGACGGCATCTTCTCGTTGCCCGGCATCGTCCTCGCAGGAACCCTGGGCTCGTGGGTCGGGGCCAGCGTGATGTACTGGGCGTCGTACTGGCTCGGGCGGCCGCTGCTGATGCGCTATGGCAAGTACGTGATGATCACGCCCGAGAAGATCCAGAAGGCCGAGGCGTGGTCGTCGCACTTCGGGATGGTGGGCGTGTTCATCTCGCGCCTGCTGCCCGTGATCCGGCACCTGATCGGCATCCCGGCCGGCATCGTGCACATGAACTACTGGCGCTTTTCGATCTCGACGATGCTCGGCTCGGCGCTCTGGTGCAGCGTGCTCTGCTGGGTGGGCGTCACGGCCGGCCAGGACGAGCAATTGATGCAGGGCAGTTTCCACCGCATCTCGTTGTGGGTCGGCGGACTGATGCTGTTCCTCGGCGTGCTGTACTACTTCTTCGTGCATCGCCACATGCGGCGCTGAGCCGGCGCGCGTGAAGGTCAACCTGCCCGCGCAGCGGATCGACGCGAACGGGCGGCCGCACGTCGACTACCGGGCGGTCGCGGCGCTCGCGCTGCCGTTGATGCTCAACAGCAGCCTGCAGGCCATCATCAGCCTGACCGACACGTGGTTCGTGGGGCACATCTCGACCGCCGCGATCGCCGGCATGGGCGCGGTGTACTGGATCGTGCTGCTGTTCCTGATGGTGATCGGAGGCGTGGGCCTCTCGGTGCAGACATTCGTCGCGCAGGCCGAGGGCAGCCGCCGGCGCTGGCGCGCCAGCCACGCCGCCTGGGTCGCCATGTGGGCCGCCATGCTGACGCTGCCCCTGTTCGCCGGGCTCGCCTTTCTCGGCGGCACGATCCTGCGGCCATTCGGCCTCGACGCCGAGGTGCAGCGGCAGGCGCTCGCGTTCTGGCAGCCGCGCATGCTCGGCGCGCCGATCGGCGTCGCGCTGTGGGCCGTGCTCGGGTTCTTCAACGGCATTGCGCGACCGCGCGTGGCGGTGGCCACGACGGCGCTCGTCGCCACCGTCAATGCCCTGCTCAACGGGCTGTTCGTGCTGAAGCTCGGCTTCGGCGTCGCCGGATCGGCCTGGGCCACCAACCTCAGCATGGCGTGCGGCGTGGCGTTCGCGCTCACGCTGTTCCTGCGGCCGGAGCTGCGCCGCAGCTATCGCACGCATCTCACCTGGCGGCCCGACTTGCACACGCTCGCGCGGCAATTCCGCCTCGGCCTGCCGATGGGCCTGATGTACGCGTCGGACCTGTTCGGCATGGCGCTGTTCCAGCTCATGCAGGTGCGGTTGAGCGCGCTGGACGGCGCAGCGACGCAGGTCGTGGTGATGCTGACGTCGATGGCGTTCCTGCCCGGCATGGGCATCGCGATGGCGGGGACGACACTGGTCGGGCAGGCGATCGGCGCCGGCGACCCGGACTGGGCGCGCAAGCTCGGCAATCGCATCATCGTGCTGACCGTCGGCTTCATGGGCACCCTCGGTGTGGTGCTGGCGCTGGCCGGGCCGTGGATCCTGCCGACGTTCGTCATCGAAACCGATCCGTCGGCGCCGCGCATGATCGAACTCGGCCTGCTGTTGCTATGGATCGCGGCGGGGTACCAGCTCTTCGACGGGCTGAACCTGGCGAGCGGGTTCGCGCTGCGTGGCGCAGGCGACGTGCGCGTGCCGGCGCTGCTGTTCTTCGTGCTGTCGTGGGGCGTGTGGGTGCCGCTCGCGCACTCGCTCTCGTTCGCGCCGGGACAGGGCTGGGTCGACTTCCTGCCGCAGTTCGGCCTCGGCGCCGCGGGCGGCTGGCTCGCGATGCTCGTCTACGTGGTGCTGCTCGGCAGCGCGCTGTTCCTGCGCTGGCGCTCGGGTCGCTGGCGCCAGATCAGGATCTGATCCCTTACCTCTCCCGCTTGCGGGAGAGGTCGGCGAGCGAAGTGGCCGGGTGTCTTACCTCTCCCGCTTGCGGGAGAGGTCGCCCGCAGGGCGGGTGAGGGTCGTCGATCGGAACGGATGGCCGATGCCGCGAGAGTAACGAACCCTCACCCGGACTGCGTCCGACCTCTCCCACTGACGTGGGAGAGGTAAGACACCCTCACCCGGACTGCGTCCGACCTCTCCCACTGACGTGGGAGAGGTTAAGAACCCTCACCCTCGCGACGCGGACAGTGCCGCATCGCTCGCCCCTCTCCCGCAAGCGGGAGAGGGGCTTACGCGGCTTTCGGCATCGGCCCGTCGATGGCGTTCGCCACCGCGTCCTCGACGCGGTCGAGCCACACGAAGGTCAGCTCCTTGCGCACGCTCTCGGGAATGTCGTCGAGATCACGACGATTGCGCGCCGGCAGCATCACCGTGCGGATACCCGCTCGATGCGCCGCCACGGTCTTCTCCTTGATGCCGCCCACGGGCAGGACGAGGCCGCGCAAACTGATTTCGCCCGTCATCGCGACGTCGTTGCGCACCGTGCGCGCCGTCAGCAGCGAGACCAGCGCGGTGTAGAGCGCGACGCCGGCGCTCGGCCCGTCCTTCGGGATCGCCCCCGCGGGCACGTGCACGTGGATGTCGCTCTTCTCGAACATCGCCGGGTCGAGGCCGAGCGCCTCCGAATTGGCCTTCACCAGGCTCATCGCGGCCTGCGCGCTCTCCTTCATCACGTCGCCCAGCTGACCGGTGAGGATCAGGCGCCCGGCTCCCGGCACGCGGCTGGCCTCGATGAACAGAATGTCGCCGCCCACCGGCGTCCACGCGAGACCCGTCGCCACGCCCGGCACGCTGACACGCATCGCCACCTCGTTCTCGAAGCGCGGCGCGCCCAGGATCTCCGCAACTTCTGGCGCGTCGATGCGCACCGACTCCGCCTGGCCCTCCGCAATGCGCACTGCGACGTTGCGCAGCACGGCGCCGATCTGCCGCTCGAGATTGCGGCAACCCGCTTCCCGCGTGTAGTCGCGCGTGATCTGGTGCAGCGCTTCGTCGCTGACCGTCGCCTGTTCCGCCTTGAGCCCGTTGGCTTCCAGCTGGCGACGGACGAGATACCGGCGCGCGATCTCCACCTTTTCCTCTTCCGTGTAACCGGTGAGCTCGATGATCTCCATGCGGTCGCGCAGCGGCCCCGGGATCGTGTCGAGCTGGTTCGCCGTGGCAATGAACAGCACCTTCGACAGGTCGAAGGGCACGCCGAGGTAGTTGTCGCGGAACGTGGAGTTCTGCTCCGGGTCCAGCACCTCGAGCAGCGCGGAGGCCGGGTCGCCCTGGATGCCGTGCCCGAGCTTGTCGATCTCGTCGAGCATCAGCACCGGATTGCGCGTGCCGGCCTTGCGGATCGCCTGGATGATGTTGCCCGGCAGCGCGCCGATGTAGGTGCGCCGGTGGCCGCGGATCTCCGCCTCGTCGTGGGTTCCGCCGAGGCTGGTGCGCTGGAACTTGAGCCCCAGCGACCGCGCGATGCTCTGGCCGAGCGACGTCTTGCCCACGCCCGGCGGGCCGACGAAGCACAGGATCGGGCTGCGGCCCTCGGGGTTGAGCTTGCGCACCGCGAGGTACTCGACGATGCGCTTCTTGATCTTCTCGAGGCCGTAGTGATCCGCGTCGAGGATGCCGCGGGCACGCGCGATGTCGATCGACTCCTCGTCGAGCTTCGACCACGGCAGCGCGATCAGCGTGTCGAGGTAGGTGCGCGCCATCGAGTACTCGCCGCTCGCCTCGTTCATCCGCTCGAGGCGCTTCAATTCCTTGCGCGCGTGCTCCTCGATGTCCGGCGGCATGCCGGCCTTCGTGATCGCTTCGCCCAGCTCGGCGATTTCCTCGCCGCCGCCGTCCTCGCCGAGTTCCTTCTGGATCTGCTTCATCTGCTCGCGCAGCACGATCTCGCGCTGGCGGTCGTCGATGGCTTCCTTGGTCTGCTGCTCGATCTGGCGCGAGAGCTTCAGCACCTCGACACGCTTGGTCAGGTGCGTGGCCACCTTCTCGAGCCGGTCCTTGACCTCGGTCGTCTCGAGGATCTCCTGCTTCTCGGCGGGCTTGATGTCCATGAAGCTCGAGATCGTGTCGGCGAGCGTGGAGGCCGACTCGATGCCCTGCAGCGAGGTGGCGAGTTCCGCGGGCGCCTGCGGCAGCAGGGAGATGGCTTCGACGGCCTTCTGCTTGAGGTAGAAGGTGCGCGCGTCGACTTCCGGATTGTTTGCGCCGAGGTCGTTCAGGTATTCGACCCGCGCGACGAGGTAGGGGAAGCCCCCGACGGCGTCGAGCACGCGGAAGCGCCGCTCGCCCTGGCAGACGAGGTGGTGCGTGCCGTCGGGCGCCGTGATGTAGCGGACGATCGACGCAACCGTGCCGATGCGGTGCAGGTCGTCGAAGGACGGATCCTCCGTCTCGGCGTTCTTCTGCAGCAGGAACCCGACCTTGCTCTCGGCACGGACCGCTTCCTGCGCGCCCGCGACCGTCTTCTCGCGCTTGATCGAGACCGGCAGCACGACCCCCGGGAACAGCACCATGTTGCGCACCGGCAGGATGATCAGCATGTCATCCGGCAGGCCCGGCACGGGCTTCCCATGTTCGGTCGTGTTGTCGCGCGTTTCGTTCGTCGTGCTCATCCGTTCACCCTTGCCCGGTCAACGCCGGGCGAGCAGCAGTTTCAGGCAGCCATTCGCGAGGTCCTGCGCGGCCAGTTCCCAGGTTCCGGGCGGCAGCGCGAGGCGGCGCTCGAAGCGCCCGTAAGGAATCTCCAGCCGGTGGATCGCAGTGCCGGTCGGCGCACGCGGCGGACGCCGCTCGCCTCGCACGACCAGCTCGCCGTGGGCGAGCAGCAGTTCGATACGGTCGGTCGGGACCCCGGGCAGCGCAATCTCGACCAGCACTTCGTCGTCGCTCGAGTACACGTCGGCCGGCGGTTCCCAGCGTGGGCGCTCCGGCGCCCCCGTTGTCGAAATGCGGAAGAACTGGCGATGCATGCGCTCCGCCTGCTCCATGAGGTCCACTGCCTCGGCCCACATCCACGCGGCCGGGTCGCGTCGCTTCATCATGAGGTTCTGCCGTACCAATCGGGGTCGTTGCGCCAGAAGTGGGGGCGTGAACCGCGGACTCAATGGCGCCGGTATCCTGGCCGCCGAGGAGCTCGACTCCGTTATAAATAGAAAATTCTCTATCTTATTGATGGGGAATAGATATATGTCGTATAGATAAGTACAGATTGATAATACAGGTCTCCGGAGATTGTACTTTGTCAGAGGCCGGGCCGACCCGTATGCTCCGCCGGTGCCGAAGAACCAACCCTCCGAGCGCTTCGGCGCCGACTTCTACCGCCGCTTCTATCTCGACCCGAAGACGCGGGTCGTCACCCGCGCCGAGATGGCGCGGCGAGCCGACCTGCTGGCCGCATTCGTCCGGCACGGCGAACTGCCGGTGCGCACGATCCTCGACGTGGGGTGCGGCCTCGGCCTGATGCGCCAGCAACTCCTCCGGCACTACCCCAAAGCCCGCTACACCGGGCTCGAGGTCAGCGAATACCTTTGCCGCAAGCATGGCTGGGTCCAGGAATCGGCGGCCACGTTCCAGAGTGAGCGGCCGTTCGACATCGTGGTCTGCTACGACGTGATGCAGTACCTCGGTACCCGTGAGGCGGCGGCAGCCCTGCGCAACCTCGCTCGCCTGTGCCGAGGCGTGCTGCATTTCGGGGCGCTGACTCAGGAGGACTGGGACCTCTACTGCGACAAGCGGCGGACCGACCGCAGCGTCTCGATCCGGCCGGCGACGTGGTATCGGCGACGGCTCGCCCCGTCGTTCATCAATGCCGGCTCGGGCATGTTCGTGAGGCGGGGCGCGCCGATTCATCTCTGGGAACTGGACCAGGTGGAGGTCCTGCGGCCACGGCGCGGCTGAATGCCGCAGTCCACCCCGGCAACCGGATTCGGCGCAAGCGGTCCCAAGAAGGCTACAATCCGCGCCCTTCGCCCCTGCTTCCGGTTGCCCCTCTTGATCTCCCTGACCTCGCTTCGTTCCCTGCTCCTGCCCAGCCTGCTCCTGGCCAGCCTCGCGGGCTGCGGCACGACCAAGTCCTGCTTCGACAATACGGATTACCAGGCCGCGGTCGACCGGCCTCGCCTGCAGATGCCGGAGGGCGTCGCGGGCAGCGAACGCATTGCCGGGCTCGCGATCCCGCCGGTCCCGCCGGATGTCGGCAAGCTCGACCCGCAGCCGCGCTGCATCGACGAGCCGCCGTCGTTCTTCGGCCGCAAAGGGGTGGCGGCCGATCCGGCGGAAGAGGCCGTGAACGCGTGGGCCGCGGCGTGGGCCGGCAAGAAGCCCGACGCGGTCATCATGCTGTATTCATCGACGTTCCAGTCGCCGGACGCGGCCGGTTCTGCCGCCTATCTCGACCAGCGCCGGCAGCAGGTCGAAACGGGCCGCAGCCCCTCGCCACGCCTCGAGGACGTGAACGTCACCACGGTCGGGGCCGACAAGCGTGTCGTCACGTTCGTCCAGCGCTTCGGCGACGATCGCGTCCGCAAGGAGCTGACGCTGGTGCGCGAGGCGCAAGGCTGGCGAATCGTATTCGAGCGCACGCTCGAAGTACTCTGACGCAACAATAACTATCGACAGCGGCCCGGTGGAGACCCGCCCGTGAGAAGCACTGCCTTGCTGAGTGGCATCGGTCTGCAGCCGGGGACGCTGCGCGCGGTGCTGCTCGACCGCCTGACCCGCTCGCTCGGCAAGAATCCCGACACCGCCACGCAGCGCGACATCTACGACGCGCTGTCGCTCGCCGTGCGCGAGGAACTCGCCGCGCGCTGGCTCGCGACGCAGCGGCGCGTCACGCAGGCCGGCGTCAAGCGCGTCTGTTACCTGTCGGTCGAGTTCCTGCTCGGCCGCACGCTCGTCAACGGGCTCTCGGCCCTCGACGGCGAGCTCGTGCAGGAGGCTCGCGAGGCGCTTGCCGAGCTCGGCTTCGATCTCGACCGCGTCGCGCAGGAGGAGATGGATCCCGGCCTCGGCAACGGCGGCCTCGGCCGTCTCGCCGCGTGCTTCCTCGACTCGCTCGCCACGCTGCAGTTTCCCGCGGTGGGCTACGGCATCCGCTACGACTACGGCATCTTCACGCAGGTCATCGACGAGGACGGCAGGCAGCGCGAGGTCGCGAGCAGCTGGCTGCGCCAGCGCAATCCGTGGGAGATCCCGCGCGACGACGCGCGCTATGTCGTGCGCTTCGGCGGCCGCAGCGCCGCCACGAACGACGCGCGCGGCCGCACGAAGTATCGCTGGGTCGACACCAAGAACATCTGGGCGGTCGGCTTCGACCTGCTCATTCCCGGCAATCGCAGCCCCACGGTGAACCACCTGCGCCTGTGGTCGGGCCGCGCGATCGCGCCGTTCGACGTCGAACTGTTCAACGGGGGCCGTCACTCGGAAGCGGCGGCCGAGCAGGTCGAGGCGAAGAACCTCTCTCGCATCCTCTACCCGGACGATACGACGCCGCAGGGCAAGGAACTGCGCTTCAAGCAGCAGTACTTCTTCGTCAGCGCCAGCCTGCAGGACTTGCTCGCGCAGCACCTCGCCGAGGGCCGCGCGTTCGAGGACCTGCCGGACGCCGTGTCGATCCAGCTGAACGACACGCATCCGGCGCTCGCGATCCCGGAGCTGATCCGGCTGCTCGTCGACGAGCACGACCTCGAGTGGGACCGCGCCTGGGACATCACCCGGCAGGTGTTCTCGTACACGAACCACACGCTGCTGCCCGAGGCGCTCGAGGTCTGGCCGGTGGAGCTGTTCGAGCGGCTGCTGCCGCGCCACCTGCAGATCATCTACCTGATCAACCGCGCGCTGCTCGACGAGGTGACCGCGCGCCACCCGAACGACCCGGACCGCCGCCGTCGCATGTCGCTCATCGAGGAGAACAATGGCCGCAAGGTGCGCATGTCGCATCTCGCCGTGATCGCGAGTCACACCGTGAACGGCGTCGCCAAGCTGCACTCGGACCTGATGACGAAGACGATCTTCGCCGACTTCGCGGAGCAGTACCCGGGGCGGTTCACCAACGTCACGAACGGCATCGCGGTGCGGCGCTGGCTCAAGCAGTCGAACATCGGGCTGTCGTCGCTGCTCACCGAGCGGCTCGGCCATGCCTGGGAGAACGACCTCGAGGAGCTGGAGCGGCTGCGCTGGGCCGCGGAAGACGCCGATTTCCGCCGGCAATTCCGCGCGATCAAGCTCGAGAACAAGCAGCACCTCGCGGCCGTGATCCAGCGGCGCGTCGGGGTGGAAATCGACGTGAACTCGCTGTTCGACGTGCAGGTGAAGCGGATCCACGAGTACAAGCGGCAGCTGCTCAACCTGCTGCACGTGATCACGCGCTACCACCGGCTGCGCGCCGATCCCGATGCCTACGCGGTGCCGCGCACGGTGATCTTCGCGGGCAAGTCGGCCCCGGGCTACGTGATGGCGAAGGCCATCATCAAGCTGATCAACAACGTTGCGAGCGTCGTGAACGCCGACGAGTCCATCCGGGGCAAGTTGAAGGTCGTGTTCCTGCCGGACTACGACGTGTCGCTGGCGCAGAAGATCATGCCGGCGGCGGACCTCTCGGAGCAGATCTCGACGGCTGGCATGGAAGCCTCGGGCACCGGCAACATGAAGCTGTCGCTCAACGGCGCGCTGACCATCGGCACCCTCGACGGCGCGAACATCGAGATCCGCGAGCAGGTCGGCGCCGAGAACATCTTCATCTTCGGCATGACGGCGGCGGAGGTGGACGAGCGGCGCAAGCTGGGGTACTCGCCGAGCCAGATGGTGCCGGGGAACGCCGACCTGGCGAAGACCCTCGACATGATCGACTCCGGGTTCTTCTCGCCGGGCAACGTCGCCGACGGCAAGCCGGTCGTGGATCGCCTGCTGAGCGAAGGCGAGCCGTTCTTCGTGCTGGCGGACTACGACTCCTACGTCGCGACGCAGGACGAGGTCGACGAGCTGTACCTGAAGCCGGACGAGTGGAGCCGCAAGGCTGTGCTCAACACCCTCAGCATGGGCACGTTCTCGAGCGACCGCAGTATCCGCGAATACGCCCAGCGCATCTGGCGCATCAAGCCGGTCCTGTAGATCCCCACCTCTCCCGCTTGCGGGAGAGGTCGGCGCAGCCGGGTGAGGGTGTCTTACCTCTCCCGCTTGCGGGAGAGGTCGGCGCAGCCGGGTGAGGGTGTCTTACCTCTCCCGCTTGCGGGAGAGCTCGCGCGAAGCGCGGGTGAGGGTCCCAAAACGAGGTAGACTGCGCTCGTGGCCGCGAAGCAAAGACTGACCGCCGCCGAAATCGACGCGCTGATGAACGCGCGTCACCCGGAGCCGCGCTCGCTGCTCGGCTATCACGAGATCCCCCGCAAGAACGACGCCCCGGTATGCGTCGTACGCGTGCTCGAGCCGGACGCCACGAGCGTCACCGTCGAGTGGGACGAGCTCGGCGCCGCCAACGCGCTGTCGTGCATCGATGCCCGCGGCCTCTTCGAAGGCCGCGTACCGCACCGGCGCCCGCTGCACCCGTACCGGTTGCGCATCAAGTACCGGAACGGGACCGAGCTGACCAAGCACGATCCATACTACTTCGCGCCGCAGCTGTCCGACTTCGACCTCTACCTGTTCGGCGAAGGCAACCACTACTCGATCTACCACAAGCTCGGCGCGCACCCGGTCACGCTCGACGGCCTGGCCGGCACACGCTTCGCCGTCTGGGCGCCGAACGCGGACCGCGTCAGCATCGTGGGACCGTTCAACCTGTGGGACGGCCGCCGGCATGCGATGCAGGTCCGGGGCGGGTCAGGCATCTGGGAGCTGTTCGTTCCCGACGTGGGCCCGGGCACCGCGTACAAATACGAGATCCGCACCAAGTCGGGCCAGGCGATCCTCAAGGCCGACCCGTACGGCTTCGCGATGCAGCTGCGGCCGGACAACTGCTCGGTCGTCGCGGCGATCGACGGCTACGCCTGGGGCGACGAGGCGTGGATGAGCGCGCGCCCGGTCAATCCGGCCTCGCTGCCGATCAACATCTACGAGCTGCATCCCGGCTCGTGGCGGCGCGACTACGGCCGCACGCCACAGTTCCTGAACTGGAACGAGATCGCCGACGAGCTGATCCCTTACGTGCTCGACATGGGATACACCCACATCGAGCTGATGGGCGTCGCGGAGCACCCGTTCGACGGCTCGTGGGGCTACCAGGTGGTCGGCTACTTCGCGCCCACCGCGCGCTTCGGCTCACCGCAGGATTTCATGCGCTTCGTCGATCGCTGCCACCAGGCGGGCATCGGCGTGATCATGGACTGGGTGCCCGCGCACTTCCCGCGCGACGCGCACGGGCTGGCGGAGTTCGACGGCACCGCCTTGTACGAGCACGCCGATCCGCGCCTCGGCGAGCATGCCGACTGGGGCACGAAGATCTTCAACTACGGCCGCCACGAGGTGCGCAATTTCCTCGTCGCGAACGCGCTCTACTGGCTCGACCACTACCACGTCGACGGCCTGCGCGTGGACGCGGTGGCCTCGATGCTCTACCTCGACTACAGCCGCAAGGCGGGCGAGTGGGTGCCGAACCGCTACGGCGGCCGCGAGAACCTCGACGCGATCGACTTCCTGCGCCAGCTCAACACGGCCGTAGGGCGATACCACCCCGGCGCGATGATGTTCGCCGAGGAATCGACGGCGTTCCCGGGCGTCACGCAGCCGGCGCACCTCGGCGGCCTCGGCTTCCACTTCAAGTGGAACATGGGCTGGATGAACGACACGCTGCGGTACACGGCGCTCGACCCGGTCCACCGCAAGCACCATCATTCGCTCATCACGTTCTCGTTCGTCTACGCGTGGTCGGAGAAGTTCGTGCTGCCGATCTCGCACGACGAGGTGGTGCACGGCAAAGGCTCGCTGCTCGACAAGATGCCGGGCGACGAATGGCAGAAGCGTGCGAACTACCGGTGGTTCCGCGCCTACATGACGGCCCATCCCGGCAAGAAGCTGGTGTTCATGGGGTGCGAGTTCGGGCAGTGGAGCGAGTGGAAGGACGAGCACTCGATCGACTGGCACGTGCTTGAGGACCCGAAGCATCGCGGCCTGCAGGACCTGAACCGCGAGCTCAATCGCCTCTACAACGGTACGGCTGCGCTGCACGCCAGCGACACGGATCCCGCGGGTTTCGCGTGGATCGACCTGCACAATGCGGACCAGAGCATCTTCGCCTTCCTGCGGCGCGATCCGCGCGATCCCGGCTCGGCGATCGTGTGCGTGTTCAACTGCACGCCCGTGACGCGCGACGACTACTGGGTCGGCGTGCCGGCCGGCGGCACGTACGTCCGCATCCTGGACACCGACGAGGCCCGCTTCGGCGGCGGTTCGTACAACCAGCAGCCGCGGCTCGCCGCGGAGGACCAGCCGAGCCACGGTTTCCCCTTCCGCCTGCGGCTGAACCTGCCGGCCCTCGGCGCGCTGTTCTATCGCCTCGAACGCTGACGTCCTCCCATGCACCCGCGCGCGTTCGGCCGCACCGGACTGCGGGTCCCCGTTCTCGGTTTCGGCGCGATGCAACTCGGCGACCCGCGCCTCGACGACGGCGAAGCCGGGCGCCTGCTGAACGCGGTCGTCGACGCGGGCCTCACGCTGATCGACACCGCGCGTTCGTATGGAGTTTCCGAGGAGCGCATTGGCCGGCACCTCTCCCATCGCCGCGGCGACTTCATCCTCTCGACCAAGTTGGGATACGGCGTGCCCGGCGTGCCGGACTGGACGGGCGAGTGCATCCTGCGCGGCGTCGACGCGGCGCGAGCGCGGATGCGCACGGAGACCATCGACATCGTCCACCTGCATTCGTGCGGACTCGACACGCTGCGATCCGGCGAGGTCGCGGGTGCACTGTTGCGGTGCGTGGAGCAGGGCAAGATTCGTGTCGCGGCGTATTCCGGGGATGACGACGCGCTCGACTTCGCGGTCGCCAGCGGTGCGTTCGGCAGCTTCCAGGCTTCCGTGAGCGTTTGCGACCAGCGGTCGTTGCCCATCCTCGCGCGTGCCCGGGCGCAGGGCGCCGGCACGATCGCCAAGCGAACCTTCGCCGGGCGGCCGTGGGCTGCGCGGTCGGCGCCCGAGGACCCGACCCACGGCGAGTACTACCGGCGCTTCGAGACCCTGCTCCGCGCACTGCAGGCGACGCCCGGCGACTGGGACGAGGTCGCGCTGCGGTTTGCGGCCTACGAAGAGCCGGTAGACTGCGTTATCGTTGGCGGCACCAACGCCCGGCACGTCGAGCGCAATCTCGCGGCAGTGACCAAGGGCCCGCTCGAGCCGGGCCTGCACGCCGCGATCCGCGCGGCGTTCGAGAAACAGGGCGGCGACTGGCGAGGACTCGTGTGACGTCACCCCATCTCGAAGCGGGCTCTCCGCAACCGCTCGGCTCGAGCCGCACCGGGCGCGGCACCAATTTCGCCGTGTTCTCGCAGCACGCGACGCGCGTCGAGCTGTGCCTGTTCGACGCCACCGGCACCCAGGAAGTGGCGCGGCTCACGCTGCCCGGCCGCACCGGCGACATCTGGCACGGCTTCCTGCCTGCGCGCTTCGGCGACGTCGGCCTGCTGTACGGGTACCGCGTGCACGGACCGTACCAGCCGGGCGACGGCCATCGTTTCAACCCGTCGAAGCTGCTCATCGATCCGTGCGCGCAGGCGCTGCATGGCGATCTCACGTGGCACCCGGCCCTGAACGGCGCTGAAGAAGGCAACGACTGGATTGCCGACCGCGAGGACAGCGCGCCGTACGTGCCGAAATGCCGCGTCGTCGACGACGAGTTCGACTGGGGCGGCGTGCGCTCGCCGAACGTGCCGTGGCGCGACACGATCATCTACGAGCTGCACGTGAAGGGTTTCACGCAGCGCCACCCTCGGGTACCGGAGCACCTGCGCGGCAAGTACCTCGCGCTGGCGGAACCTGCCGTCCTCGACTACCTGAAGAACCTGCACGTCAGCACCATCGAGCTGATGCCCGTGCAGGCGTTCGCCAGCGAGAAGTTCCTCACCGAGAAGGGGCTGGTCAACTACTGGGGCTACAACCCGATGGCCTGGTTCGCGCCGGATGCGCAGTATGCCGTCGCCGATCCGGTCAGCGAGTTCAAGACGATGGTTCGCGCGCTCCACGATGCGGGGCTCGAGGTGATCCTCGACGTCGTGTTCAACCATACCGCCGAGGGCAACGAGGGCGGGCCGACGCTCAGCCTGCGCGGGTTCGACAACCTCGCGTACTACCGGCAGTTCCCGCACGACCTCGCCACGTACAAGAATTTCACGGGCTGCGGCAATACGGTGAAGTTCGATCATCCCGCCGTCCGCGCGCTGGTGATCGACTGCCTGCGCTACTGGGTCACCGAGATGCGTGTCGACGGCTTCCGCTTCGATCTCGCCCCGGTGGTCGGCCGTGACGCGAGCGGCTACAGCGTGAACGCGCCGTTCTTCACGGCGTTGCGCTCCGACCCGGTGCTTTCGTACGTGAAGTTCATCGCCGAGCCCTGGGATGTCGGCCCGGGCGGCTATCAGCTCGGTCATTTCCCGGCGGGCTGGGCCGAGTGGAACGACCGCTATCGTGACTCCGTGCGCTCGTTCTGGCGGGGCGACCGTCCTCTGCTCGGCGCGTTTGCCGAGCGGTTCGCCGGCTCGAGCGACCTGTTCCGGCACGACGGGCGCAAGCCCACCGCCGGCGTCAACTTCGTCGCGGCGCACGACGGCTTCACGCTCGCCGATTCCGTGACCTACAACCACCGTCGCAACGAGGCCAATCTCGAAGACAACCGCGACGGCCACGCGCACAACCTCAGCTGGAACTGCGGCGTCGAAGGGCCGACGGACGATCCGCAGGTGCTCGCCCTGCGCGCGAGGCAAATGCGAAACCTTCTCGCCACGGTCTTCCTGTCGCAGGGCGTGCCGATGCTGCTCGCCGGCGACGAGTTCGGCCGCACCCAGCAGGGCAACAACAACGCCTATTGCCAGGACAACGAGGTCAGCTGGGTCGACTGGAGCCTGCTCGAGCGCAACGCCGCGCTCGCCGATTTTGCGCATCGCCTGATCGACCTGCGCCGGTCGCGGCTCTGGTTGCGCCGCGACACGTTCCTCAAGGGCTCCCATCGGGCGGCCGCGCCGCGCGACGTCGCGTGGCTGCATCCGTCGGGACGGGAAATGGCCGAGGCCGACTGGAACGACGCGAACCTGTCCGGCCTCGGGATCCTCATGAACGCGGGCGCGTCGTCGAAGAAGACCGTCGAAGGCGGCGACCTGCTGGTCGTGTTCAATGCCGACGACGCGCCGACGACCATGGCTTTGCCGCGCGCCTCGCATGGCCAGGCCTGGGCCGTGGTGTTCGATACGGTGGACGATGTCCAGCCCGCAGCCGAGCGTATTTTGCGGTGCAGCGAGGCGCTCGAGATCGGCCCGCGCAGCACCGTACTGCTGGAATCGTGCCCGGCGTAGCGCCGCTGCAACACCGGGCTCCGGTGGTGGACCCGAGCGTCCGGATTAGACACAGGCTGTACAAGGTTTTCCGTCTCTTGCGAGCCATGTGGTTTAGTGGCATCGTCGCCGCGAGTCCTTACCCGGCCTAGCAACAAGCCGGGGCGGACTCCTCGGGTAGAAAATCTTTCGGAGCCACGTTAGGGGAATGCTCCGTTAAGTCCTTCGACGCTTGACCTCAGGAGTGTGTGTCAATGTCGCGCTCGTTCCGCAATTTCTTCCAGTCCTCCATCCTCGTCTCCGTCGCGGCCTTCGCGCTCACAGCGTGCGGCAGCGGCAGCAATGGTTCCGCCGATCTTGGCGGAGGCGGGGGTCGGTATCGACGCCGCCACCACCGGTCACGGTGACGAGATTCCTTCAACTTCAAGTGCGACCGCCGATTTCTTCGTGGTCGGCACGCCGCCGATCCACGCGCGCTTCCTCGGCGGGTCGCCGCCAACAACGGCGCCTGGATCATTCCTGCGGGCAAGACCGGCGTCGTGGACTTCGGCACTCCTGCCGACGCGGTCAAGTTCTCGACCGAGGACAATTTCACGGCCTCGCGTCCGGCACGGTCGCCAACAAGACCGGGCGCGGGCGCCGCTCAGAAAATGGATCCTCCGTTCGATGCGACATGTATGTCCGCGGCACCGTGAACGACAGCTGGGCAGTGCCGCCGACCTGCTGCAAACAAGCTGGTGCCGCACGCCACCCCGACAACGTCTCGACGGTGACGTTGCCGATCGAGGCCGGTAGCTACGCCTTCAAGATCGCCGACGCGGGCTGGGGGCCCACTGCAAATTGCGGAGGAACGGAGAAGCCGGTGCGCCGGTGCCGCTCGGCGTGCCCTTCACAATGGGGTGCAGCAGCGGTTCAGCAGGACATGCGGCCTCGAGATCGCAACGACGGGCGATTACAAGTTCACGTTTCGATGCGACTGGCGCCGACAAGACCAGCCCCGAAAATTACGGTGGCGAAATTCACTTCCGGTGGCGGTGGTGGCGGTGAAGTGCCCCAGGACAGCACCATCATCCGCATTCACTCCGAAACCGTCGTAGACAGCGCCGCAGGACCGAAGGGTACGAAGAGCGTCACAGAAGTTAAGGGTCTTGGCTCGCTCAGCGTCGACGAGCTGCGCAAGGGCGGCGACGCCCGCATCACGCAGATCGAGATCGAGAACACCGGCACGGCCGGTAACATCGGCATCAAGGATTTCAGCTGGACCGCAGACGCGCAGTTCGCGCTGGCGTCCCAGCCCGTCGACATCTACTACTCTCGCCCGACCGGCAGCGTGGTGGGCACCAAGATCGTCGTGGGCGGCAAGAGCTACGACTGCGTGCCGCCGCCTCCAGGATCCGCGTTTGGCTGCGTGGCGAAGAACGTTCCGGCGGTCCCGTACGCCAATACGACGATGACCGTGCAGAACGCCGACGGCAGTTCGGAATCCATCATTTTCAACGGTGGCAGCGGCGCCGAGGACATCTACGCGTTCTCGGGCAATAGCCTCGCGAGTACAGGCACACCACCCCCCGCGCCGATCATCTCCAACGCGAACGCGCACTGGGTAGATGCATCCACACTGGTGTTCTTCGATCCGCCAGCCGGGGGTATCAAGGGCGAATTGCTGTATTCGCCCGATGCCTCGATCAGCACGGGCCCGCAGGGTATTTCCGGTACGTACGAGGTTATCCCGCTCTCCGCTGGTACCAACCCGAAGCCCGCGTTCAACAAGCAGTTGCACAATCTGCCGGCTTTGAGCCTGCCGGCAACCGTTACCGTTGCCAAGGCCAAGGACATCGCCCGGGGCCAGCTGGTCCTCATCAGTCGCGACGCAAATGGCAAAGTCTTGGGCGGCACGCGGGTGCAGTCGGCAGGCGCACTCGACGCCCTCTACGCGACGGCTGCCTACGATAAGCCGCTGGGCGTGACCTATGCGTCCGGTGTGCCGACGCTCGCCGTCTGGGCACCCACCGCGCTCAAGAACCCGGGCGTCAGCGTCAATGTCTATGACGCGGCCGGCACAAAGCTCGAGACCAAGGCGATGACGCTCGACGACGCCACGGGTATCTGGAGCGTGACCGGTACCTCGGGCTGGGATCGCAAGTTCTACACGATCTCGCTGAAGGTCTTCTCCTACGCCGCCAACGCGATCGTGACCAACGAAGTGACGGATCCGTACTCGGTCAGTCTGGCGACTGACAGCGTCCGCAGCCAGTTCGTCAACCTGAACGACGCGGACCTGAAGCCCGCAGGCTGGGACACCCTCGTGCAGCCCGCACTCGCAGCGCCGGAGGACAGCGTCATCTACGAGTTGCACGTGCGCGATTTCAGCATTGCGGACAGTTCGGTTCCGGCAGCGGACCGTGGCAAGTTCACGGCTTTCGACGACCCGGGAACGAAGGGACGCGAGCACCTGCAGCAGCTGGCGCAAGCGGGCCTGACCCACGTGCACATCCTGCCCACCTTCGACATCGCTACCGTCAAGGAGAATCGGGCGGATCGCGTTGAGCTCGACGACCCGGTCGAGAACCTGTGTGCGAAGAACCCCGCCGCGGCCAGTTTGTGCGCCACCGATGCGGGCAAGACCATCCGCAAGGCGATCGAGGACGCCATCGCCGCCAACCAGCTGGATCGTCCGCCGCAGATCGTGCAGTGGATGCGGCAGCTCGACGGTTTCAACTGGGGCTACGATCCGTACCACTTCGGCGTGCCGGAGGGCAGCTATTCGACCGACCCGAACGGCGTGGCGCGCATCCGCGAATTCCGTCGCATGGTCAAGGGGTTGAACGACATCGGCCTGCGTACGGTCATGGACGTGGTCTACAACCACACCAACGCATCCGGGCAGGACAATCGCTCGGTGTTCGACAAGATCGTCCCGGGCTACTACCACCGCCGTGACAACAAGAGCGGCGAGGTCCTTGGTGACAGCTGCTGCGAGGACACGGCCTCCGAGTTCCGCATGATGGAAAAGCTGATGATCGACACCGGCGTGCGCTGGGTGCTGGACTACAAGGTCAGCGGCTTCCGCTTCGACCTGATGAGCTTCCATCCGCTCAACGTCATGGAAGATTTCCGGGACGCGGTCAAGGCGGTCGATCCGACCGTGTACATCTACGGCGAGGGCTGGAACTTCGGTGCCATCCAGGATGACAAGCGGTTCAAGGCGGCTCGCCAGGCCAACCTCGGCGGCACGGGCATCGGCAGCTTCAGCGACCGCATGCGCGACCCGGTACGCGGCGGCGGGCCGTTCGACAGCGGCACCCAGTACGTCAAGAACCAGGGCTTCATCTCCGGGTGGTTCTACGACCCGAACTCAGAGAACTCGGGCAGCACCGCAGAAAGGGAGGCCCTGATCAAGGCCAGCGACAACATCCGCGTCTGGCTCGCGGGTGGCCTCGCCGGCTACCAGCTCACGAACGCCGCGGGTGCGTCGGTCTCCGGGTCAAAGGTGGATTACAACGGGCAGCCGTCCGGCTACACCCAGGACCCGCAGGAAGCGATCAACTACATCGACAAGCACGATAACCAGACGCTGTGGGACTACGGTGCGTACAAGCATCCGACGGGGACGTCGATCAACGACCGCGTCCGCGCGCAGAACGTTGGCCAGGCCGTGATCCTCCTCGGCCAGGGCGTGCCGTTCATGCAGGCTGGCTCCGACATCCTGCGTTCGAAGTCGGGCGACCGGGACTCATACGACTCCGGGGACTGGTTCAACGAGCTCGACTGGACGCTGTCCGGCACGAAATGGGCCCAGGGCCTGCCGGTCGCCGACAAGAACAGCGGTGAGTGGCCGATCCTGCTGAACAAGTACCTCGACCTGACCACGTATCCGGGCCCCGCGCAGTTGCAGCGAGCCTTCGATCACGTCAGGGAGATGCTGCGCATCCGCAAGAGCTCCCCGCTGTTCCGCCTGCAGAACGAGGCGGAAGTGGAACTACGCGTGAAGTTCTACAACACGGGACCGTCCCAGATTCCCGGCGTGATCGCCATGGGCATCGACGGATGCACGGAGTCCGACTTCGTGCCCACCGACGGCGCGCTGATGGTGATCTTCAACGCCTCGGATGACCCGCGAACGCTGAACCTGTTCGGCACCGAGGCGTGGACCCTGCACCCCGTGCTGGCCAGCTCGACTGATCCGGTCGTGAAGACGGCCACGCACGATGCGAACGGGTTCTTCGTGCCGGCGCGCACGACGGCGGTGTTCCGGCGGGCTGTGCAGACGTCCTGCGCGCCGCCCCCGCCTTACCCGCGTGATCTTTACGTCCGCGGCAGCTTCAACAGCTGGGCGGATCCGCCCCTTGGCCAATATAAGCTGCTGTTCCTTGGCGGCACGGCCTACTCGGTCACCGCTCCGGTATCGGCAGGGGATCAGGCTTTCAAGGTGGCCGATGCTGCCTGGACTGGGTCAACCAACTGCGGCGCATCGGTGGCCAATCAGGTCGTCGTGATCGGCAAGCCGGCGCTGCTGGCGTGTAATTCGACCTCGGGTAACCTGTCGCTGCCCGGCGTCGCAGCCGGCGACTACGTCTTCGCGCTGGATGCGAGCGACGTGGTCAATCCGACGCTGACGGTGACCAAGGCGGCGCCGTTCGCCGTGGACCTCTACATCCGGGGCGAGATGAACGGTTGGGCAGATCCGCCTCCTGCGTCGGCGCGCATGTCGTACGACGGTATCGGCAAGTACAGGGTGACCCTGTCAGGCTTGAGCGCTGCCTCTTACAACTTCAAGGTCGCGGACGCCGGCTGGGGCGGCAGCAACGCAGGTGCGAGCAACTGTGGCGCAAGCGCCGGCGGTTCCGCCGTCACGCCTGGGCAGCCTTATTCGATGTTGTGTCCAAGTAACGACAACATGGCGCTCACCTTGCCGACGGCAGGTAGCTATGTCTTCGCCGCGGACTTCGGCAACCCGGCGGCCCCGTCGCTGACGGTGACGCGCGCCGCATTCGACGTCAGCGTCTTCCTGCGGGGCAGCTTCAACGGCTGGGCAGATCCGCCGCCTGCCAGCGCCGCATTGTTCGAGTTGGGAGGCGGCCTCCTCGCCCGTACTCTGCGGCTGGCTCCAGCCGCCGAGGCGTTCAAGGTGGCGGACGCGAGCTGGAACATATTCAACTGCGGTGGCGGAACCGTCACGTTGGGCACGCCCGTCACGCTCAGCTGTGGAGGATCGTCGCCGAACACGTCGTTCACGGTGCCGGCGGACGGTTACTACTCGTTCACGCTGGATGCGACGAATCCGTCCGCACCGACGGTGACCGTTAAAGGCCCATAGGACGCTTCGGTTCCATGGCGCTGGCTCTGCAGATGGTGCAGAGCGTGGACTCCCAAGGGCAGACCCCGGTCTGCCCTTGGTTTTTCGAGGGTGTCGATCAGTTCGTGAGTCGCAAGCTGACGAGACGGCGTGACCTCGCGGACGCCGCGGACATTGGCGCAACAGCAAACCCGCCGAACTCGGCTCGACGTGCGATCTTCACGGCGCTGACTCTCTTGCTGCCAGTCGTTCTGCTGGGGCTGGTCGAGGGGGGGCTCCGCCTCGCCAGCTACGGCCACGACCTCGAGCCGCTCTTCATGCCGAGCCCCGAGCAGCCGCAGTACCTGCAGGCCAATCCGCGAGTAGTGACGCGCTTCTTCACGGATCCGGCCCAGGCGCCGTCCGTCAGCATCGAGACGGCATACTTCCGCGCGCAAAAGGCGCCCGGAACTTTTCGTGTGTTCGTGCAGGGCGAGTCGAGCGCCGCGGGATTTCCGTACGGCCTGGGGGCCTCGCTCGCGGGAGTGCTCGATCAGCGTTTCGAGCGCAGCTTTCCCGGCCGGGAAATAGAGGTGATCTCGACCGCCATGGCAGCGGTCAACTCCTACGCGCTGCTCGACTTCGCCGACGAGATCATCCCGCAGCGTCCGGATGCGGTGGTGATCTACGTGGGCCACAACGAGTATCTCGGCATTCTCGGCGTCGGCTCCTCGCTGCGCATGGCGTCGAGCCCGGCGCTGACGCGGGCGTTCCTGGCCGTGCGCGAGGTTCGACTGTTCCAGCTCATGAGCCGGCTGCTCGGCAATCGAATGGCAGGGGGCGGCGAGGGGCCTGCAGCGGCGGCTGACTCGCTGATGGCGCGGGTCGCAGGCGAGCGCTCCATCCCGCTCGAGTCGGCGGTGTACCGGCGTGGCCTCGAACAGTTCAGAATCGAATCTCGGGCGGCTGCTCGACAAGTATCGCAGCGCCGGCATCCCGGTGTTCATCGGCACGCTGGTGAGTAACGAGCGAGACCAGATGCCGCTGGCCGTCCTGGGTGCTGCGGAGACGGACGCCGCCGGTGCAGCGAAAACTGCCTACCACGCGGCACAGGATGCAGAGGCTGCGGAGGATTTCGACGCTGCGCGCAGCGGCTACGCGTGGGCCCGCGATCTCGACCCGCTGCGCTTCCGCGCGCCGTCCGTCTTCAATGAGACGGTGGCTGCAGTGGCAAAGGCGCATGGCGCCACGCTGGTCGACCCGCACACAGCGTTCGAGCGCGCGAGCCCGCATGGGCTCATCGGCAACAGCCTGTTGCTCGAGCACGTGCACCCCAACCTCGATGGCTATTTCCTGCTGGCGGATGCTTTCTTCGATTCGATGGTCGCACAGGGCTTACCGGGCCGACCCGAAGTGGTCGTGCCGGACGCCGTCGCACGCACCGAGATGCCGGTGAGCGACATCGACCGCTATCTCGGCGACTACAAGGTGCTGCGGGTCAAGTCAGGCTGGCCGTTCGCCGCTTCGTATGCCGAGCCGCAGCTGCCGACGCCGGTTTCAGAAGGCGAGCGGCTCGCGCAGGACCTCTACTTTCAGCGCACGACATTGGCCCGACGCACAGGAAAAATTGCGGCGGTACTACCAGGCCACCGGCGACAAGGCTGGTTACACCCGCGTCACGGCGATTCTCGCCGATGCGTTTCCGTTTGCTGGGCAGCTCCAGTTCGAGAGCGCTGCTGCCCTGATCGAGCTCGGTCGCCCGGCCGATGCGCTGCGTTACTCGAAAATAGCGGTCGAGCTCGAGCCGCGCAACGTGAATCACCTGCTCGTCCATGCGCACGCGCTGATCCTCACCGGACGCCGCGACGAGGGACGCGTCCTGCTCGAAAAGGTGCTGATGCTCGAGCCCGGTAACGCGACCGCGCGCAACGTCCTGCAGCAGCTCGGTTCACCCGCCCGGTGAGCGTCGACGCATCTCGGCGAGCCAGTACTTCGCGCGCGCGATTCGCCGGGATGCTTCGCTTGAGGATGGCCTCGAGCGTCGCGATCGAGTCGGCCGGCCGGCCGAGCATGAACTGGGCCTGGGCCAGCGACAGCTGGTACTCGATCGGCTCGGCATCGATGCCGATCGCGCGCCGCAGGTAATGAAGCGCGCGGTCCGCGGCGTCGGCTCGCAGCAGCAGACGCCCTGCCGTGTACTGCGCGTCGTCCTGAGTCGACGAAGCCGTCTGCGAGGTTCACGGCCACGCGCGCCGCCTCGGCGGCGTTGCCGGCCTGCTGGTATGCGCCCAGCGCGCTGTTCATTGCATCAGCCCAGTGACAGCCGCTTCGCGAACCACGCCTGGGCAATCTCCTCGATTCGGTTCGTGGCGGCGGCATCTCACGTCGTCCGCGGCTGCCGTACGAATGGCCAGTCGTTCTTCAGCACCGCGACGCGGTACTCGCCGCGCGAGCCGGTCGATCTCGGTCACGGGCATCTCCCGTGCGCGCGGTCGCGTCGTCGATCGCGACCGTCGGCGTCCGGCCCACGCGTGATCGCCGGGTAGAACGCGGCTGGCGAGCCGGAAATAACCCTCGACGTTCGGGTGCACGTGCTCGAGCATCAGGTCCGAGCCGATGATGCCGTTGCGGGCCGCGGCCGCGAGCGCGCCGTGCACGTCGACCAGCGTGGCGCCGTCGTGCCGCGGCCAGTTCGCGGATCAACGCATTGAATGACTCCGGCGCGCGGAAGCGCAGTTCGTCGCGATCCTTCGCGGCGATGTACTCGGCGCGTGCCTCGTCGAATCGGCCAGCGGCGTCGAGTGCCCGCGCATGTTCGTAACGCTGCGCCGCCGACGCGCTCGCCGGCGGCCGCAGGCTCGCTCACGAACGGCGGCTGGTCGCGCTCGTTGCTCGCCAGCGTGCCGATGAACACGGGCACGCCGGCCTCGCGATATTTCCGCAGCAGGCGGTCGAGATTGCCGCGGAATTGCTCGAGGCCCTGCCGGTAGAGCGGCGAATCGAGCGGGATCGAGCGCTCGCGCGCCACGCGCGACATCAGCGTGCCGTCGCGCATTCGACAACGGGCTCCGGCGCCGGGCCCGCAGACGACACCAGCTTTCTCCAGCGCGCGATAGAGGTGCAGGTGCCGCAGGGCCGCCACGGCCCGCGCGAGGGTCGGCGACTTCGCGCTGACCTAGCGACGAGCCCACGCCGCCGACGCCGAGGTACTCGTTGTGCCCGGTGTAGATCACGATCGCGTCAGGCTTGCTGCGCGATGATCTCGTCGGCGAAATCGAGCAGCACGTAGCTCGTCACCGCCGCCATCGCGGTGTTGATCACCTCGACGTTGCGATCCGGGTAGGCGCGCTGCAGGCGCTGCTGCAGCAAGGGCGGCCGGCGACGCCCAGCGCCCGTACGGGAAACCCGGCGGCGCTCGATTCGCCCTGGACGAAGATGCGCAGCGTGCCCGGCGCCTTGCGGGCCGGGAACCACGTCGTGTCGATGCGCGACGTCGGGCGCACGGCGCGGGTCGGGGAAAAAGCGCTGGATCACCCGGTCGTTCGGCTGCAGATAGCCGGGCGCCGATGCCACCGGAACGAACAAGGGCTCGCGCTGGCCGATGCCGGCGACGCGCAGGACGGCCTCCGCCAGCCCCAGCAGCAGGAGCGGCGTCAGCACGGTGATCAGCAGGAGCAGGCGCTGTCTGCTCACGGGGTCCTCGCGACTTGCAGGGTGCTTTTCGAGTAGATTCGCACGCTCGCAAGGAGCGCGCGTGAAGCGAATTCTCGGCTTGTCCGCATATTATCACGACGCTGCCGCGGCCCTGGTGGTCGACGGCCGCATCGTCGCGGCCGCGCAGGAAGAGCGTTTCACGCGCCGCAAGCACGACGCCGCGTTCCCCGCGCACGCGGTCGGGTACTGCCTCCAGGCATCGGGCCTGCGCCTGCGCGACCTCGATGCCGTCGTGTTCTACGACAAGCCGTTCCTCAAGTTCGAGCGGCTGCTCGAGACCTACCTCGCCAATGCGCCGCGCGGCCTGCGCTCGTTCGTCGCGGCCATGCCGGTGTGGCTCAAGGAAAAGCTGTTCCTGAAGTCCGAGTTGCGCAGGCAGCTCGAGGCGCTGGCCGGCGCGTGGGGGAAGATCCCGCCGATCCTGTTCAGCGAGCACCATCTCTCGCACGCGGCGTCGGCGTTCTACCCGAGTCCTTTCGAATCGGCGGCCGTGCTGTGCCTCGACGGCGTGGGCGAATGGGCCACGGCGTCGGCCTGGGTCGGGCGCGGGAAGCAGCTGAAATCCCTTTGGGAAATGCACTTTCCCCATTCGCTCGGGCTGCTGTACTCCGCGTTCACGTACTACACGGGGTTCAAGGTGAACTCCGGCGAATACAAGATGATGGGCCTCGCGCCCTACGGCGAGCCTCGCTTCGCCGACACGATCCGCCAGCACCTCGTCGACGTGAAGCCCGACGGAACGTTCCGGCTCGACATGCGCTACTTCGATTATGCGACCGGCCTCAGGATGACGAACGAGCGCTTCGACGCGCTCTTCGGCGGCCCGCCGCGCAGGCCCGACGAACCGGTGGACCAGCGGACGATGGACCTCGCCGCGTCCATCCAGCAGGTGACCGACGACATCGTGCTGCGCCTCGCGCGCACACTGCGTGCGGAAACCGGCGAGTCGAACCTGTGCCTCTCGGGCGGCGTGGCGCTCAATTGCGTATCGAACGGCCTGATCGCGCGCGAGGGCATCTTCGACGGACTGTGGATCCAGCCGGCGGCCGGGGACGCCGGTGGCGCGCTCGGTGCGGCGCTGGTCGCGTGGTATCGAAACGCGGACTCGGTTCGCGAACCCGCGCCGGCCGATTCGATGTCGGGCGCCTACCTCGGTCCCGCCTGGGCGGACGACGAGGTGGAGCGCTTCCTCGACGAGCAGGACATCCCGTACGAGCGCATGCCGAACGAAGATCGCTCCGAACGCGTGGCAGGGCTGCTTGCCGACGGCGCCGTCGTGGGCTGGATGCAGGGGCGCATGGAGTTCGGGCCCCGCGCGCTCGGGAATCGCTCGATCCTCGCCGACCCGCGCAACCCCGCGATGCAGCGCGACCTCAACCTGAAGATCAAGTTCCGGGAATCGTTCCGCCCCTTCGCGCCGAGCGTGCTGGCCGAGCGCGCGGGCGAATTCTTCGATCTCGATCGCGCCAGCCCCTACATGCTGCTGGTCGCGCCGGTGCGGGTCGCGCAGACCGAAGCTGGACAAGGCCTGCACGGCATGGACCGGCTGCGCGCGGTAGCATCGCCACTGCCGGCCATCACCCACGTCGACGGCAGCGCCCGCGTACAAACGGTGGATCGCGACACGAACGCGGCTTTTTACGACCTGATCGAAGCATTTGGACGCAAAACTGGAGTCCCGGTGCTGGTGAACACGTCCTTCAACGTGCGCGGCGAGCCGATCGTCTGCACCCCGGCCGACGCGTTCCGCTGCTTCATGGCAACGGCGATGGACGCCCTCGTGATCGGCCCTTGCCTGCTGCGCCGGGAAGGGCAGCGCCAGGATCACCCGCTGCTGGCCACACGCCACGAGTTCGAACCGGACTGAGGGCCACACCGGATGCGCACGCCATGAAGATCCTCGACCGGTCCGACTCGAAGGGCCTGCGCTATTTCGCGCTCGGCCTCGCCGCGCTCATCGTCATCGCGTTCTGGGGCATCGGGCCCTGGCTGACCGGCCGGCCGCAGCCGCTCTGGCCGCTCGTCACGGCGTGGGTGCTCGTGATGATGGCGCTGGATCTGGCCGCCGAGCGTCTGGCCGATCCACCGCGCGCTGCTGCCCGTCGCACGCGTGCTGGCGACGGTGAACACGTGGTTGCTGCTCGGCGGCGTGTTCTTTGGCATCCTCCTGCCTGCGGGCTGGGTGCTGCGTCGCCTCGGCCGGCTGCAATACCGCACCGGGTTCGACCCTGGGGCGCCGACCTACCGAATCCGGGTGCCGGACGACCACGTCACGCGCCTCGAGGAGCCGTTCTGAGATGGGTGAGTTCCTGCGCGACCTGTGGCGGTTCATGAAGGTCCGGAAGAAGGTCTGGCTGCTGCCCATCATCCTGGTCCTCGTCCTGCTCGGCGGGCTTGTTGTGATGAGCCAACAATCGGCGCTGGCCGCGCTCATCTACACGATCTTCTGAGACTGCAAAAAAGGCGGTTTCGCAAGCCGCGAAATCCGCGATTAGCGCGGGTTTGGCAAGCATTTGTTCAGGGTTGATTTTTTGCGATGCACCGTGCAACCCTGCGTCGAAGCCGCGCCATGCGGACGCGGCAGAACTACAACATCAGGTCGGCATCAGGCGATGCGCACACGGACTGGGTGGGGAGCGATTGCCGTTGGCTTGCGGCTGGGCGCAGGAGCGCGTTCCGTCGCGGTCTGCGCGTGCCTTGCGGCAACGCTCGCGCTCGCCGGTTGCGCGACGTCATCGACTCCCGGTTCGACTACCGCAGCTTCGACACGCGGCATCGTCAAAGTCGTCCCGCAACGCGACTGGTCCGATGCGGTTCTCTACTTCGTCATCCTCGATCGCTTCGCCGATGGCAACGGCGCGAACGACGACAAGGTCGATCGCAACAATCCCGGCGGCTGGCACGGCGGCGACCTGCAGGGACTCACCGCGCAGCTCGACGAAATCGCGAGCCTCGGCGCCACGGCGATCTGGATCACGCCGGTGGTGCAGCAGATCGAGTTCTGTCCGCCTTCGCAGGCGCCCGTCGGCGTGACCGTACCGGGCGGCTGGTTCGAGCACTGCGCGTTCCACGGCTACTGGGCCGACGATTTCACGAAGCTCGATCCGCATTACGGCACCGAGGCCGACCTGAAGGCGCTCGTCGATGCGGCGCACGCGCGCGGCATGAAGGTGCTGCTCGACGTCGTCTACAACCACGTCGGCTACGACGCGCGTTACCTGCTCGATCCCGCGACGAAGGACTGGATCCGCACGAAGCCCGTCGATTGCGCCGCAGACGCGCTCCACTGCCAGGTGGGCGGGCTGCCCGACCTGCGCACCGAGTTGCCGGAGGTGCAGGACTACCTGCTCGCCGCGCACCTCGGCCTCGCCCGCCGCACCGGCCTCGACGGCTTCCGCCTCGACACGGTCAAGCACGTCGAACACGAATTCTGGCAGCGCCACCGCCGCGAAACGCGCGAGCAGCTCGGCAACGACTTCTTCCTGCTCGCGGAAGTGTGGGGCGGGTCGGCCACGGTGCTGGACGACTATTTCGCCGCCGACGAAATGAACGCCGGGTTCGACTTCACCTTCAAGGGCAGCTGCGAGAGCTTCGTGCAGGGCAAGGGCCGCACGATCGCGTTCGCCTCCTATCTCGAGAAGCGCCACAAGGTGCGCGCGGGCCACTACCTCGCGCATTACCTCTCGTCGCACGACGAGCCGATGGCGCTCGCCAACCTCGGCGGCGACAAGGATGCCTTCAAGCTGTGCGTCGCCGTGCAGATGACTTCGCTCGGCATCCCGACGATCTACTACGGCGAGGAAGTCGCGCGCGCCGGCAGCACGTGGCCGCTCAACCGGGGCGACATGCCCTGGGGCAAGCGCGCGGTGCTGCCCGGGAAAGGTCTCACGCGCGACGAAGACCTGCGCGCGTACTACCAGAAGCTGATCCGGGCGCGCCGCGAGAATCGCGCCTTGTCGGACGGCACGTTCAAGCGGCTGTCGTCCGACGGCGACCTGCTCGTGTTCGAGCGCAGCGACGCCGCCTCGGGCAACGCGGTGGTCGTGGCCATCAATCGCGGCAAGGCGGAGATCACGTCGGTCGTGGACGCTCCGGCGGCGTGGGGCGCATCCGGCGAGGCGCAGGACGCGGTCGGCGGCGCGAAGCTGGAAGTCAATGCCGGGCGGATCGCGGTCAACGTGCCGCCCCGCACGGCCCGCGTGTACATCAAGAAAACCTGAGCAGCAACGAAACATGGCGCGAATTGCATTCCAGGGAATCGCGAAGCGCTTCGGCGACGTCAGCGTCATCGAGCAGCTCGATCTCGAGATCCACGACCAGGAGTTCATGGTGTTCGTCGGGCCCTCGGGCTGCGGCAAGTCCACCGCGCTGCGCATGATCGCGGGTCTCGAGGACCCGAGCGAGGGCACGCTCGTCATCGGCGATCGCGTCGTGAACGACGTGCACCCGAAGGACCGCGACGTGGCGATGGTGTTCCAGAGCTACGCGCTGTACCCGCACATGACGGTGCGCGAGAACATCGCGTTCGGGCTGCAGATCCGCAAGGTCGCGCCCGACGAGATCAACCGTCTGGTCGACGAGGCTGCCGGCATCCTGGGACTCAAGCCGCTGCTCGATCGCAAGCCGAAGGCGCTCTCCGGCGGCCAGCGGCAGCGCGTGGCGCTCGGCCGCGCCATCGTGCGCAAGCCGTCGGTGTTCCTCTTCGACGAGCCGCTCTCGAACCTCGACGCGGAACTGCGCGTGCAGATGCGCGCCGAGATCGCGAAGCTGCAGCATCGCCTCAAGACGACGACGGTGTACGTGACGCACGACCAGGTCGAGGCCATGACGCTCGGCCATCGCATCGCCGTGCTCGCGCCGATGGGCAAGGAGCGCAAGACCAACCTCAAGCAGGTCGGCACGCCGCTCGAGCTCTACGACCGGCCGCAGAACGTGTTCGTCGCGAAGTTCATCGGCACGCCGAACATGAACATGATGAAGGCCACCGTGAACGGCGACGGCACTCGGCTCGCGACGAGCGGCTTCGAAGCGCCGGTGCCGGAGAACTGGCGCGCGGGCCTCAAGCCCTACGCGGGCCGGCAGGTGCTGATGGGCGTCCGGCCCGAGCACGTCGGCGAGCCCGGCGCGCACTCCTGGACGTTGACGGCGAATCTCGGCGGCAGCATCGACATCGTCGAGACCATCGGCCACGAAGTGATCGTGCACCTGCGCAGCGGCGAGGACCTCATCATCGCCAAGCTCGGCGCGCACCACATTCCGCGCTTCGGCGAGCGCATCGAACTGGCGATGGACTGCAACGCGATCCATCTGTTCGATCCGGACACGGAACAGAGGCTGCCCGGCTGAGGGCCGGGCATCACACCAGCAAACGGAGCCAAGGCAATGACTCGGACTCGACTCGGACGGATCGGCAGGTGGCTCGCGGCGGGCGTCGCGGCCGGAGCGTTGCTGGCGGGCGGCCTGGCACAGGCGGCGACGGACCTGACGGTGTGGCACGCGTATCGCGGCGACGAGAAGGCGGCCTTCGAGAAGGTCGTCGCGATGTACAACGCGAAGCAGAAGGACGTCGTCGTCAAGACGCTCGCGGTGCCGTACGACGCGTACGCCGACAAGATCTCCGCCTCGGTGCCGCGCGGCAAGGGCCCGGACGTGTTCATCTTCGCGCAGGACCGCCTCGGCGGCTGGGTCGAGGCCGGACAGACCATCGAGCCGATCGACTTCTTCGTGGACGACAAGGTCACTTCGCAGCTCGTGCCCGGCATGATGAAGGCGATGACCTATCGCGACACGGTCTACGGACTGCCGCTCAACTACAAGAGCATCGCGATGATCTACAACACGGCGCTGGTGAAGGCGCCGCCGAAGACGACGGGCGAACTCGTCAAGCTCGCCAAGGGCATGACGGACGTGAAGGCGGGGCGCTTCGGCCTCGCCTACGAGTACTCGAACTTCTTCTTCCACGCGGCGCTGATGAACGCGTTCGGCGGCCAGGTGTTCGGCCCGGGCGCGGTGCCGACGATCGACTCGCCGCAGAACGTCGCGGCCGTCAAGACGATGCTCAAGTGGTACAAGCAGGACGGCATCCTGCCGGCCGACCCGTCCTCGACGCTGATCGCCAGCCTCTTCAACGAAGGCAAGGCGCCGATCGTGTTCTCGGGCCCGTGGTTCCTCGGCGAGGTGCAGGACAAGATCAAGTACGCGGTGGCGCCGCTGCCCACGGTGGACGAGGCGGGCGGCAAGCCGATGAAGCCCTGGCTCACGGTCGAGGGCGTGTACGTCTCCGCGGGCTCGGCGAACAAGGAAAAGGCGTATGCGTTCGCGTCGTTCCTCGTGACGAAGGAAGCCGCGCTGGTGCTCGCCACCGAGGGCGGCCAGCTGCCCACCAACAAGTCCGTGTACGACGACCCGCGCGTCAAGGGCAACCCGACGATCCAGGGCTTCCGCAAGCAGCTCGAGACCGCGATCCCGATGCCGAACTACGCGGAGATGACGCTGATGTGGTCGCCCGTGACGACGGCGATGAACAAGATCGTGAAGGGCTCCGCGACGCCGGAGCAGGCGCTCAAGGAAGCACAGGACACGGTCAAGGCCAGCATCGGGAAACTGCGTAAGGGACGATGATCGAGCTCGCGCACACACGAGTCGTGAAGCGGCAGGCCGACACGCCTGTCCGCCGCGCGCTGCATTTCCTGTTGCAGCCCGCGGCGCTCGGCTTGCTGCTGGCGCTGCTCGCCACGGCGCTGCTCGGCAACTGGTTCTATTCGCAGGCGGCGACGAGCCTTGGCGAAGGCCGCCAGTCGCGCGCTGCGATTCTCGAGGCGTCCGCGCTCGCGCAGTTCGTGACGGCCCGCCTTGCCGCGAGCCCGGACGATCCGGCGGTGCTGCAGCCTGCGGTCGCCGACTGGATCGCGCGCTCGCCGGCCGACGATAGCGCGCGCGTCGTGCGCATCGGGGGGGCGCAACTGCTGGCCTCCACGCATCCCGCGGATGCGCAGGGCGAGCTGCCGAGGCGTCTCGCCAAGGAAGAAAAGTGGCTGTTCGACCTCGGCAAGGAACTGCGCGCCGCCGCGGACACGAACCGCGCCGAGGGCGTGTTCCGCAAGCCGCAGATCGACGTCAGCCGACCGTCGGACGGGGTGCTGCGCATCACGGTGCCGTACCTCGTGGACGGCGAGATCGCCGGCTTCGTGCAGCGGGAAAGCCCGGTGGCCACGGCCGCTGCCGCGCGGCAGCCGCCCCCGATTCCGCTCCTGCTACTGGTGCTCGTGCCCGTGGCACTGTTGCTGGCCGTCGCGTTCTTCGTCAATCGCAGCGGCGAGGTGGCCGGGCCTGCGCGCTGGATCCTGTTCGTCGTGGCACTGGGCTTGTTCGGCGCCGCCTGGTACTTCTACGCGGCGCGCGCCGGCGCCGGCCTCCAGGACCTCGCGACCTCGGGCAATGCCGGGATCGCCCAGGGTTTCCAGGACCTGCGCGCGCGAGTGTCGGGCCTCGGCACGGACACGGCGCCTGCGCCGGCCGCAGATCCGGCGACCTGGGACGTCGACGTCTTCCAGCGGCCGCGCGGCTTGCTTGGCCCCGACGGCGCGCCCGATGCGGCGGCGGCCGCCCGGGCCATCGGCCAGTTCACCCAGCCGTTCCAGCGCTCGATGTGGGGCAACTTCGCGCTCGGGGCGGTGATCCTCGCGTTCTTCGCTCTCGGGGCCGCCCGCAAGGTGCGGGAGACCTTGTCCGAATACCGCGCCGCCTACCTGTACGTCACGCCGGCGATGCTCGGCATGCTGGTGCTGGTCTTCTTCCCGTTCCTGTATGGCATCACGCTCTCGTTCACCGGGCAGACGATCTTCAACACCAACCTGCCGCTCAGCGACCTGTGGGTCGGCGTGCAGAACTACGTCGACATCATCGGCGACACGGCGGTGGCGAAGCACACGGCCTCGGGCTGGGTCATCAACTACCAGAACTTCTACTGGACGCTGTTCATCACCGATCTGCTGGACCGTCTCGAACGTCGCGATCGGCGTGTTCCTCGGCATGGTCCTCGCACTGGCGCTCAATACCCCCGGGCTGCGATTCAAGGCCGCGTACCGGGTCCTGCTGATCCTGCCCTGGGCGATCCCGAACTACATCACGGCCCTGATCTGGAAGGCCCTGTTCCACCAGCAGTTCGGCGCCGTCAACCAGGCCATCCAGATGTTCGGCGGCGAGCCGGTGAAGTGGTTCGACGGCGTGTTCACCTCGTTCCTGACGGGCCTCGCCACCAACGGCTGGCTGAGCTTCCCGTTCATGATGGTGGTGATCCTCGGCGGCCTGCAGTCGATCTCGGCAGACATGTACGAGGCCGCCACCGTCGAAGGCGCGACCCGCTCGCAGCAGTTCTGGCGCATCACGCTGCCGCTGCTGAAGCCGACGCTCATCCCGGCGGTGATCCTCTCCGTCGTGTGGACGTTCAACATGTTCAACGTGATCTACCTCGTCTCGGGCGGTGAGCCGGCCGGGGCCAACGAGATCCTGATCACCAAGGCCTACAAGATCGCCTTCGAGGAGTACCGCTACGCCTACTCGGCCGCCTACTCGGTCGTCATCTTCCTCATCCTGCTGGTCTACGGCGTGTTCCAGACCCGCATGACCCGCGCCACGGAGGCCGTGAACGCATGAGCAACCCGGACGCCCGGCGCAAGGGTGACGGCTCCCACGTGCTGCTGCACGTGTTCCTGACCGCGTTCACGCTGCTGGCCATCTATCCGGTGCTGTGGGTGGTGAGCGTGGCGTTCTCGGGCACCCAGAACCTCGCCTTCGCCGACGTGCCGCCCGATCCGGGCTTCCTCGACCGGCTGCGGGCGATCCTGCCCTGGCCCGAGACCGTGTCCATGAAGAACTTCGTGGACGTCCTGACCGAGCAGCCGTTCCTCACCTGGCTCATGAACAGTGCCATCGTCGCAACAGCCACGACCGTGGTGGGGGTGTTTTTAGCCTGTACAGCCGCCTACGCGTTCTCGCGGTTCCGGTTTCCGGGCCGCCAGGCCGGCATGATGTCGTTCCTGGTGTCCCAGATGTTCCCGGGCACCCTGCTGCTGGTGCCGCTGTACATCATCATCGTCAGCTGGCTGAAGCTGGGCAATTCGTTCATCGGGCTGGTGCTGGTCTATTCCGTCACCGCGATCCCCTTCTGCGTATGGATGCTGAAGGGATACTTCGATACGATCCCGCTCGAGATCGAGGAGTCGGCGATCATGGACGGGGCCTCCCGGCAGACGATCTTCTTCAAGATCATCCTGCCGCTGGCGAAACCGGCCGTGGCCGTCACCGCGCTGTTCTCGTTCATGACCGGCTGGAACGAGTTCATCCTCGCGGCGACGTTCCTCGAAGAAGAGACCAAGTACACGGCGCCGGTGGGGCTCAAGTTTTTCGTGGGAGGGTTCACCTCGCAGTGGGGCTATTTCGCGGCCGGTTCGATCATCGTGTCGGTGCCGGTCGTCGTGCTGTTCCTGTTCCTGCAGAAATACCTCGTCTCCGGCCTTACCGCCGGCGGCGTCAAGGGATAACGAAAACCGGCCCCTCGCGGGGCGTCGTAACGGATGACAAAGAGGGATTACAGATGAACCACAAGAATCGCATTTCCATCTGTGCACTGGCGGTCGGCCTCACGCTCGCGAGCGCGGCGCGGGCCGAAGGCGTCAAGTTCATGGACCCGACCGGCGACGACAAGGGTCCGGGCAACTACGTCGTATCCGACGGACGCGGTGTACACGCCGGGCTCCTTCGACCTGACCGAGTTCGAGATGACCGCCGGCGACAGCCCGGACGTGAAGGTCACCGTAAACAAGACACTCGCCGATCCGTGGGGCATGGGCGTCGGATTCGCCACGCAGATGGTGTTCATCTTCATCGACAAGGATGGCAAGGCCGGCAGCGGCCATACCGAGGGCCTGCCGGGCCTGAACGTGCAGTTCGCACCCGAGAGCGCGTGGGAAAAGGTGATCATCCTTTCGCCGCAGCCGCAGTCCCGCGTCCTGTCCGAGATCAAGGTCAAGGCCGCTGCTCTCGCGGCTGACATCGTGGTGCCTCGCCGCACGACCGGCTCCGGCAAGACGATCAGCGCCAAGATCAAGCTCGAAGATCTCGGCGGTGGCGATCCGGCCACCTGGGGCTACCAGGTCGTCGTGCAATCGAACGAAGGCTTCCCGGACAAGGCCGACCTCCTGACGCGCAACGCCAACGAGTTCGAGGGCCAGCACCGCTTCGGCGGCGGCAACGACAGCGATTGCGATCCGGAACTCATGGACATCCTCGCGGGCAAGGGCGAGGGCAAGCCGGAAGAGGCGCAGGCCCAGTACGACATGCTCAAGTACGAGTGCGGCGCCGACGGCAGCTCGGTCAAGAAGGCGACGCTCACCATGGTGCGCAAGTAACGGATTGCAGCCCATATACTGGGGACAACAATGATGAACCATTACAGAGTGGCACTGGCGGCAGTGGTAGCGGCGCTGGGGATGGCGCCAGGTGCGGGCAACGCCCAGCAGTCGAGCGACTATGGCAAGCTGAAGTGGTCCGGCGACATCTACATGAAGTTCCTGGACGGCAACCGGCAGCAGAACTGGAGCATGTCGAGTAATTTCGACTCGACACCCGGGGAATCCGGTGGCGACCAGGGCCAGGCCACGGAATTCGATCTGACGCTGAGCAGCCAGTCTCAACAAGCAGGTCGAGTTCTATGCACGCATCCAGAGCCGCCTGCACCGGGGGTTCTGGGCGAACTACGACGGCTTTGCCGTTCCTGGCAACCCGAATCAAAGTACGCCGGGGGCTTGCACCGAGGCCGACCCGCGCTGCAACTGGTACATCAAGCTGCGGGGCGCCAGGGTGATTCTCACGCCGGGCTACGACTGGATCGACTCCGCGTCGATCGGCAGCAACGACTGGGGCATGTTCGACGCCTGGACCCACGGCCAGACCCGTTACATCGACCGCGACAACCTGAGCGGCTTCCTGTTCCAGGGCTCGGCACTAGGCAAGACCCTGCGCTGGGACTTCGCGCGGGTGAGCTCGCCGTCGTACCAGGGCGCCAATTTCACCACCGGTGACCTGTTCGCCAACGACGCCGATTACGTCGGCCAGCTCAAGTACGCCCCGAGCGCGGCGTGGAACGCGACCTTGATCGGCATGTACGCCAGCGACAAGGAACGGGACCCCAAGGACACGAACAACCTCAATGGCGTCGGCGAGATCACGCGCTGGGACAACTCGGTGATCGGCGCGAAGGGCCAGTATTCCGGCCTCGGTTTCGTCGACATCAAGGGAGCCTATTACTACAGCACGTACAACATCGCCGATGACGTGTGCAACGCAAATGACCTGGAGAGCTGCCGCTTCAGTCCGCTGCCGAAGAAAGATACCAGCGACGGAGCGTTCTACTTGAACCTTGATTTCAACCGGCTGTTCGTCGACGGGTTGTCGTTGGCCGTGCAGGTCTTCGACATTGGCTCCGACTACGTGGCCGCTCCGGCCGCACGTCGCGAGGCCGATGTGCTTCTGACCGAGGGCCAGGAAGGCACGTGGCAGTGGATGCGGCCCGACTACAACTTCGGCAACCGCGGGAATGCCAGCTCCAATGCCGGCCTCGGCTATGGCGGTTGGAACGGCGAAGTGCAGCAGGTCGTGTCGGGCCTGGCGGACAACGACGTCACCGACTTCGACGAAACTGTCGCGTTTTCCGTCATCGGCTGGAAGGGCGTCACGCTGGTGCCCAAGTATCAGGTCGGCGACTGGCAGTTCTCGGGCGAGTACAGCTACATCGACTTCAACACCGACTGGCAGGCCTGCGGCGGCCAGGACAAGGACGTCAACTGCATTTACCCGCGCATGGAGGGCACGCACGCGTGGGGCTACGGCGGCGACACTCGCTCCCCGTATGCACCCTACCAGGACCGCCTGATGCAGATCTTCGCCCTCAAGGCGAAGTACACGCTCGACGTCGGCAACGGCATCGACCTGATGGCGCGCTACAAGTACATCTCCGACGAGGACGACCGCGTCACGAAGTCGAGCCTGCTGACGGATGCGTACGACGGTTTTCCGAAGTCGGTCGGCTCCATCAATCCGCGACTGGATTCCCAACATCGGCCTGGGCGGCTGCGTGTCTTGCGACAACCGTCGGGCCGACTACGACACGTACGGCATCAGTGGCGGCTATCAGATCATGCCCGACCTCTATGCGACCTTGCTCTACGAGCTGAACGATGTGGAACTGATCGATGGCACGGTCGATGTCGCTCCGGTCGGTCTCGGCTTCGAGGCAAGCAACGATTATGGCTACGTCGAGTACCTGACGGGCAAGACCACCAAGAATCGCGTCGGCATGAACTTCACCTACTTCCTGTCGGGCCTCCAGATCGGCGGCGCGATTGACTACCTATGGGGAACCTACGACCCCGAGTTCTACACGGACTCCGGCGGCAAGCGGGTGAAGCTGATCCCGGGCGAAGGCGTCAACACGATATCCACGCCGCTCGGCGACATTCCGATCGGGTCGCAGAGCCTCAGTCAATACCGGATGAAGGTCTGGCTGAAGGTCGTTTTCTGAGACGCTGATTGGCGTGACATCCGGGGCGGCCATGCTCGCGTGGCCGCCCCGATTTTTCGGTGGTACCGATGCAAGCGCTGACGCAACGATTGATTCCTGTCCTGCTCGCCGCAGCGCTCCTGGCCGCGCCGGGTGGCGCCAGGGCACAGCAGCTGTTCGCACTCGACGACGTGCGGGGCGACGACGACGGCAACGGCTCGCTGATCTATCCCAACACCCCCGACATGCAGAAGGGCGACCTCGATCTCGTGCGGGTCGCGGCGGAGCAGCGCGGTGACGGTGTCTGGTTCGTAGTCGAGATGGGTCAATCGGTCCGCAGTCCGGTGGGACGCGCCACTAAGCTCGGCCAGACGCCGCTGGAGCAGCTCGCACGCAACGGTTTCTTCACGTTCAACGTCGATATCTACGTCGATACCGACCGCGTGGGCGGCTCCGGCCAGACGGGCACGGTCCCTGGGCGCGGCGTGACCGTCGATCGGCAGTTCGCCTGGGAAAAGTGCATCGTGCTCACGCCGCGCCCCGACACCGCGCGCACGATGCTGCAGATGTACTTCGACGACGGTATTCGAGGCCGACCTGCGCGCCAAGCAGGGCAAGGTGTCGAAGGACGAGCTTGGTGAGCTGCAGGGCCGCTCCGAGGCGCGAGTCAACGACCTGTTCTTCTTTCCGAACAAGGTCCGTGTCTCCGGCCGCAAGGTGGAGTTCCTGGTGCCGACCGATTTCCTCGGCGGCGTCCCAAGTAAGTCCTGGGCCTACACGGTCGTCGTGACCGGTGCGGATCTCGAACAGGCGGGACAGACTGCACAACTGAATTCGGGCAAGGCGAGAATGATGACGATGGGGGTCGGGCGCGGCATCGGCGCCGACCGATGGGGCATGCGCTCCGAAGCCGACGAGGCGACGCCTCCCGTCATCGACGTCCTTGCGGCGGACCCGCAAGATACAAGCGCAGGTGCTGTCGAACTACGACATGGTCGCAGGCCGCCTGGCCGCCGTGCCCGGGGTCGCACCCGATGGCAACGTCGCGGTGGCGGCGTCTGGCGAAGAGCCGACGCCCGACCAGCTGGCCCGCATCGACCTCGGGCTCACGCCGGCTGCTGGCCCGACGGCGACGAAGGCGCCTGCGGAACGCCGTACCGTGCCTGCGCGCCTGCGCACGCTGAATGAGTTGCTGGCCGAGGGGCTGATCACCCAGGCCGAGTACAACGAGATGAGGCGCAAGATCCTCGCGGAGCTGTGATGCTCGACTCGCTGCTCGACAGCCTGGCACGCAGCCGGGGCATCGGCGACGCGTACCACGACTATCGCGGCGAGCTGAAGCCGTTCAGCGCGCACACCAAGACTGCGATCCTCGCGGCGATGGGGTGCAACGTCACCGACAGCGATGCTATCCGTCGCGAGATCGAGGATCTCGACGCCGCGCGCTGGCGCACGTTGCTGCCGCCCGTCGCGTTGATCCGTCCCGGCCGCAGCGCCGTGGTAGTCGCAATTCCAGCGGATCTCCTCGACCAGCCGCTCGCGTGGAGTGTCGCCGGCGCGGACGGGACGCGCCGCAGCGGATCGACACGCGCCGGCGACCTGACCGAGGTCGAACGCCGCGAGATCGATGGCCGGTGGCTCACACGACGCCTCCTCGTGCTGCCCGAAGACCTTCCGCGCGGCTACCTCGCGCTCGAGGCCACTGCTCCCGGCGGCGCCACCGGGGAATGCTCGCTGGCCGTCGCGCCGGGACGTTGCTTCGAACCGGCAGTGCTGGCGGGCGGCGAGAAGATGTGGGGCGTCGCCGTGCAGCTGTACACGCTGCGCTCGAAGGACAACTGGGGCATCGGCGACTTTGCGGACCTCGAGTTCGTCGTGCGCCACTGCGCGATGCATGGCGCGGCGTTCGTCGGCCTCAATCCGCTGCACGCGCTCTTCCCGTCGAACCCGGGGCACTTCAGCCCGTACAGCCCGTCGACGCGGCATTTCCTCAACGTGCTGTACATCTCGCTGCCGCGCGTCCCGGAATTCGCGGAGTGCGCGGAGGCCGTCCGCAGGTCCGAAGACACCTCGTTCCTGGCCGAACTGGATCGCCTGCGTGCGACCGACGTCGTGGATTACGCGGGCGTCAACCAGGCCAAGCTGCCGCTGCTGCGCCTCGTCTATGAGCATTTCGCGCGCGAACACCTGGCACGCGGCACGCCACGGGCCCGGGCGTTTCTCGCGTTCCAGGAGGAGCGTGGCGAAACCCTGCGGCTGCATGCGCTGCACGATGCCATCGACGGTCACCTGCGCGGCGAGGACGCGGGCCGCTACTGGGGCTGGCCCGTGTGGCCGGACGAACTGCGTCATCCTGCGCGGCCCGGCGTGCAGGTCTTTGCCGCCGCGCATGCGCAATCCGTGCGCTTCCACGCCTGGTTGCAGTGGGTCGCGGACGAACAGCTCGCGGCCGTGCAACGCCTGGCGTCCGATCTCGGCATGCCGATCGGCCTCTACGGCGACTACGCCGTCGGCGTGAACCCCAGCGGCTCCGAGACGTGGTCCGACCAGTCCGTGTATCGCATGGGCGCCGGCGTCGGCGCGCCGCCCGATCCGCTCGCCCTCAAGGGCCAGGACTGGGGCATCCCGCCGCAGGACCCGTACGCGCTCGTGGCCGCGCGCTACCGGCCGTTCCGCAACCTCATCGCCGCGAACATGCGCCACTTCGGCGCGCTGCGTCTCGATCACGTCATGGCGCTGTTCCGGCAGTGGTGGGTGCCCGTGGGCCTCGGCGCGACCGAAGGCGGCTACGTGCATTACCCGCTCGACGACCTGATGTCGGTCCTCGCGCTCGAGAGCGAGCGTGCGCGCTGCCTCGTCGTCGGCGAGGACCTCGGCACCGTGCCGGACGAGATGCGCCGCGCCATGGCCGAGTACGCCGTGTATCACTACAAGGTACTGTTGTTCGAGAAGCACGGCGACGGCAGCTTCCTCCGTCCGGAACAGTACGTGCGCCGCGCCATCGCGACGGTGACGACGCACGACCTGCCGACGCTCCGCGGCTACTGGGAGGGGCGCGACCTCGCGTTGCGCGATCGCCTGCAGCTGTTCCCGGGCGACGAGATCCGCCGCCACGTCTTCGACGAGCGCAGTCGCGACCGCGTGCAGTTGCTCTCCGCGCTCGAATCCACCGGGCTGCGTCCCGCGGATGCCAGGGGTGGCGACACGCCATTCAGCGAGGAACTCGCGCGGGCGATCCAGCTGTACCTCGCCCGCAGCGCTGCCGCGCTCGCGGTCCTGCAGATCGAGGACTTGATCGGCATGACCGAACCCGTGAACGTGCCCGGCACGAGCAGCGAGCACGCGAACTGGCAGCGCAAGATCACCGCGACCATCGAAGACGTCTTCGAGGACGAGCCGACGGCCCAGTTCCTCGAGGACGTCCAGTTCGCCCGATCGTCCTGACCCTTGCCGGTCTGCCGGAGCGCGCATGCGATTCAGGCTGGCGAAAGCGGAAGAGTATCCGGCGGGCCTGAAGCTGCCCTGGGCCACGCCGCTCGAGCAGTGGCCGGACGAGATCTGCACCGAGGTCGAGCGCGGCCTGCACCGCAATCCCGTGCGCTTCGTCACGCACGAGGGTTCGGTCTACACCATCAAGGAACTGCTCGAGCACGTCGCGCTGCGCGAGTACACGATGCTGCGCGCGCTCGAGGAGCTGCAGCTGCCGGTGGTCGAACCCGTGGGCCTGGTCACCGAGCGCCCGCAGGCGACGGGGCAGGAACCGCGGGGCCTGGTCGTCACGAGATTTCTCAGTCATTCGATGCCGTTCCGCCACGTCATTGCACGCGGCGTCACGTTGCCCCAGGCGCACCAGCTGCTCGACGCGCTCGCGGACCTGCTGGTGAACCAGCATCTCGCGGGCTTCTTCTGGGGCGACTGCTCGCTGTCCAACGCGCTCTTCCGGCTCGATGCGGGGCGGTTTTCCGCGTATCTCGTCGATGCAGAGACGGCGGAGATTCACGTCAGCCTCTCGAGCGGCCAGCGTCAGCACGACTTGATGATCGCGCAGGAAAACGTCGCCGGCGAGTTCATGGACATTGCGGCGGGGTTTGGATTGCCGGAGGGGCTCGATCCGGCGGATCTCGCGGCCGGCCTCGTCTCGCGCTACGAGGGCCTGTGGGCCGAGCTGACCCGCGAGGAGGTGTTCTCCTCGCTGGAGCAGTATCGCATCGACACGCGCATCAAGCGGCTGAACGACCTCGGTTTCGACGTGGAGGAACTCGACATCCAGACGATCGATGCCGGCCACCGCATCCGGCTGCGCGTGAAGGTGGTGGAGCCCGGCCACCATCGGCGGCGCCTCGAAGCCCTGACCGGGCTGGACGTGCAGGAGAACCAGGCTCGGCGGATGCTGAACGACCTCGATCGCTTCCGCGCATGGCATGCGGACCTCGACGGGCGGTCGATGAGCGAACGTGAAGCGGCGCGGCGCTGGCTCGATGAGGTCTACCGGCCGACGCTCGGCATGCTGCCGGCCGAGGAGCGCGCGAAGCTGGACGATGCCGAGATCTTCCACCAGATTCTCGAGCACCGCTGGTACCTGTCCGAAAGGGCGGGCTACGACATGCCGCTGGCGGACGTGGCGCCGTCCTATGCCGCTGAAGTGCTGGCGAAGGTGCCTTCACCTCTCCCGCTTGCGTCGGCACCTCTCCCGCTTGAGTCGGCACCTCTCCCGCTTGCGGGAGAGGTCGGGCGTGAGCCCGGGTGAGGGTTCCTTACCTCTCCCGCTTGCGGGAGAGGTCGCACGCAGTGCGGGTGAGGGTCCGAAAATCCCTCACCCCTCGCGACATGGCTGCGCCACATCGCTCGCGCCCTCTCCCGCTGTGGCGGGAGAGGGAATTCACGCTAGGATGCGCGCCATGCGTACGCTCATCTTCTGTCTCTCCGCCATCGCCCTGATCCCGTCATTTGCGCGAGCCGACGAACTGTCGCCGCCCGCCAGCGAGTGGCGCAGCTACTGCCAGTCGTACATCAAGGCCGTCGATGGCGACACGACCATCAGCGACCTCGATGTCACGTACTGCCTGGGCGTCACCAAGGGACTGCTGAACGGCATGCGCACCGGCTCGCAGATCGGCGCCCTGAGTTTCGCTTCGCGAATGGTCGTGCAGTACAAGCTCGACTCCGACGAGGTCTTCAAGCTCTTTTCGGCCCAGGACCCGTCGCGCCTGCTCGGCGTCTGCGCGCCCGCCACGCAGACGACGCCGGATTACGTGCGCGCGGTGCTCAAGCAGCTCGAGAAGTCACCGGCCGACGCCAAGCGCCCGATCGACGAAGTGTTCTACGAGGCCTTGCAGGCCACGTATCCCTGCAAATAGACCCGGGCCTCAACGCGTCGAGGCCTGCTGTACCGGCGCGAGGCTCCAGACGCCCTGCGCATCGGGGCAGGCCACCGTGCGTCCTTCGCTCAGGCCGAAGGTGCCGTGCGCGATCAGGCGGAACTTGCGGCAGCCGTTTTCGCGCCGCTCGCTCCCGAGGGGCGTGAGCTGGTAGGTCACCTGCGTGTTCGGGTTGGTCCACGAGACGTTCTCACCCGGCGCGGCGAGTTCGAGCGCATGCCCGACGCACGAGCGGTCCGTCCGGTCCATGCGCTGGCCGATCTCCGCGCCGATCGTGGCGCCGATCACCGCGCCCACCACGATCGCAGCCGCACGGGTGTCGCCCTTGCCGACCTGCGAGCCGATGGCGCCGCCCGCGACGGCACCCGCGACCGCGCCGATTTCCGCGCGATTGCAGGACCCCGAGCGCACCCCGTAGTCGTCGCCCCATTGCCGGCCGCTGTAGCCCTCGTAGTAGGGGTCGTGCTTCTTCCGCCAGCCGTGGGCCGGAGCCCAGTCCGGCGGGTCGGCCAGGGCGATGCAGGGCAGGGTGAGCAGCAGGACGAGCCCGAACCGGCGCAGGAGACGGCGCGCCCGGGGGCTGAGCGACGTGCGCTGGCTGACGAGATTCAACAGCTCCGTGTGGACGATGGCGACGTTCATGTGCACCCCCTTGCGGATCGACGGTCCCGTCCAGTCGGACCGGACGGGTGTCGACACGCTAGCGCCAAGGTGCCCGCGCTTCCCGAGCCAAGTCCCATCGCGTGACGTGCATCACGGCCGTCGAAGCGCTTAAGTCAAACCGGGTAAGCTGTGCGTCTCATTTCCGCGGAGGTGAACCATGCGCAACGAAGAGCTGTCGCGGCGGGCATTGCTGGCGCGGACCGGAGCCGTCCTCTCCGGGCTGGTGTTGTCACGGGGCGAAGTGTTCGCGGCGGGAGCGTCCGCGGCAGGTTCCACGGCCGCCAAAGGCGCGGCTGCCTCGCCGGCGAGCGGCGCCGGCACGATCGCCATCGGCAAGGACTTCAAGGTCAATCGACTCGGCTTCGGCGCCATGCGCATCTGCGGCCCCGGCATCTGGGGCGATCCGGAGGACCCGGCCGAAGCGCGTGCCGTGTTGCGCCGTGCGGTCGAGCTTGGCGTCAACTTCATCGACACGGCAGACGCATACGGGCCTTTCGTCAGCGAGAACCTGATCGCGGAGGTGCTGTTCCCGTATCCGAAGGGTTTGCTCATCGCGACCAAGGGCGGGCTGGTGCGGCCGTCCCGCGAACGCTGGGACCGCGACGGCCGGCCCGAGCACCTGCGCGAGGCCTGCGATGCCAGCCTCAAGCGGCTCAAGGTCGAGCGCATCGATCTCTACCAGCTGCATGCGGTCGACGAGCGGGTGCCGCTCGAGGACTCCGTCGGCGAACTGGCGCGGCTGCAGAAGGCCGGCAAGATCCGGCACGTCGGCGTGTCGAACGTGACCTCGGCCCAGCTCGAAAAGGCACGGCGCATCGTCGACGTCGTCTCCGTGCAGAATCGCTACAACGTCGCGGACCGTTCCTCCGATCCGGTGCTGGCGGCCTGCGAGCAGGCCGGGATCGCGTTCATTCCATGGTCGCCGTTGTCGCGTAACCCGAACGAAGCCGAATCGCCGAGCCGCAAGGCACTCGAGGCGGTGGCCGCCCGGCGCGGCATCTCGAGTGCGCAGGCGGCGCTCGCCTGGCTGCTGGCCCGCTCGCCGGCGATGCTGCCCATTCCGGGCACGTCGCAGAGCAAGCATCTTGAGGAAAATGTGGCGGCCGCGGCGATACACTTCACCGCCGAGGAAATGAAGGAAATTGGTTGATGGCGATGGACATGTCGCCGGCGGCGGTTTCGAACCAGGCAGAAATCGTCGTCATCGCGACGCGCATTCCCGAGGACCGGGCCAATCTCTCCGCCTCCACGACGGTCGTGCAGGGCAAGGACCTGCGTGATCGAGGTGCGACGGACCTGCGCTCCGCGCTGGCGCTCGTCGCCGGCGTCGACATCGCGCCGGGCGGCGACGGCGGCCCAGCCGCAGCCGTGCCGGAGATGTGGGGCTTCCGCGAGTTCGACGCGTTCCTGCTGGTCGTCGACGACGTGCCGCGGGGCGGCGCGTTCAATCCGGACACTGCAACGCTGAGCCTGCGGGACGTCGAACGCATCGAGATCCTGCGGGGCGCTGCGCCAGTGATGTACGGCGCCACGTCGTTCGTCGGCGTGATCCATGTCGTGCACACTGCTCCGGGCAGTGGAGCCACACGCCTCGCCGCTTGGGGCGGCACCGAATCGAGTGCGGGACTCAGCGGCGCGTTCGACTTGCCGAGCCTGGCGGGATTCGATTCGCGCATCGCGCTCGACGCCGAGAAGCGCGGGCTCTCGGACGACCGCGCGGATTTCGAGCGCGTGCATGCGGCATGGCGCAACGTTCGCGAGCTGGCCGGCGGCAGGCTGCGCCTCGATCTCGATTTCGCCGACGTGAACCAATCGCCGGTGAGTCCGGTGCCGCGCCAGGGCCCGAGGCTGTCGCCGCTGGTGCCGATCGACGCCAACTACAACCCGAAGGACGCGCGCCTCGATCCGACACGGTTGACGTTGAACGCGGGCTACAGCCATCCGCAGTCCTACGGCAGCTGGTCGGTGCTCGCCTCCTACGCGCACACGGACACCCGGACCGAGCGCGGTTTCCTGACGGATCTTTCGCTGCCCGAGTTCACGGCGCAGGGGTTTCGCACCAAGACCACGCAGGACGACGTCTATCTCGATGCCCACTTGACGGTCGGCTCCGTCCAGAACTTCGAGTTCGTCGCGGGTGCGGACTACCTGTACGGCGACGGTTCATCCCGCGGCGGCGACTACGACTACACCGTTGCGCCGGACGGCTCGGGTGCGCCTCGGGCCGGCAGCATTCCGCTCAACAGCGACGTGCGCATCGACGTCACGCGCAACTTCGGCGGCCTGTACGGTTACGCCGCCTGGCAGGCCACGCCGCGACTGCGGTTCGACGCCGGCCTGCGGTGGAATCTCGTCAACGAGTCGCGGGACACGTACGCCGAGGAGTTCGGCGACGGTGTCGAACAAGGGTCGGATCAACGCGATACGAACCGGCTGAGCGGCAGTGCGGGCGCGGTGCTCACGGCCTGGGCCGACGGCGCCGACGACGTGAAGCTGTTCGCCAGCTACCGCAATACCTTCAAGCCTGCGGCCGTGGACTTCGGGCTCGAAGCGGAGCCCGAAATCCTCGAGCCCGAGACAGGCGAGAGCTTCGAGATCGGCGCCCGCGGCGCGTTCTTCGAGCACCGGTTCGAGTTCGAACTCGCAGCCTTCCAGATGGACTTGAAGAACCTGGTGCTGCCGAGCAGTTCGAACGGCCTGCCGTCGCTCGAGAATGCGGGCCAGGAGCGCTTCCGCGGCATCGAGGCCGAGGTGCGCGGACGCATCACCGACAACCTGATGGCGCGCGCGGCGTGGAGCCTGCACGACGCCCGCTTCCTCGATTACGTCCGCGACTTCGACGGCGTGCCGACGCAGCTGGAGGGCAAACGCCAGGAGATGACGCCGCGTGATCTCGGCGCGGTCGGCCTCGTGTGGGCGCCGCCGGCCGGTTTCATCGCGCGCGCCGACGTGCGCTACACCGGCGATCGGTACCTCAACAAGCGCAATACCGCGCTGGCACAGGGGTTCACGAGCTGGTCGGCCGGCGTCGGCTGGCGGGCGCCGCACTGGGAGGTGCGCGTTGACGGTGAGAACCTTTCCGACCGTCGGGATCCCGTGGCCGAGAGCGAACTCGCCGACGCGAGTTATTATCGGCTCGAAGGACGTCGGGTGTGGCTGACGTTCGAGTGGAAGAACTGAAGAGGAGCGAGCGACATGGGCAAGGGCATGGAACGGAAGAAGGAAGACAAGAAGAAGCCGCAGAAGACGTTGAAGGAAAGGCGCGCGGAAAAGAAAGCCAAGAAAGGCTGAGCTTCCGCACCTCTCCCGCCCGCGGGAGAGGTCGGCCGGCAGGCCGGGTGAGGGTTCGGAAAAATAGGGGACATTCTCCTTTTTCGTGACGTCCCGAAAAAGGAGAATGTCCCCTATTTTCGCTTTTTCGGCCCTGGCACGCGCGGTGTGCGCGGCAGCCCGGTGTGCTGTGTCTTGAACGGCGTGGTCTTCACGGTGGCCGCCGGCGCAGCCGGCTTACGCTTGCCCTCGTGCGCGCGGCCCGTGCCGATCGGCTGGTAGGTCGGCACGAGGTGCTGCTTGCCGTTGCCGATCAGGTCGGAGCGCCCCATCTGCCGCAGCGCCTCGCGCAGCAGCGGCCAGTTGTTCGGGTCGTGATAGCGCAGGAACGCCTTGTGCAGGCGCCGCACGCGAATGCCGCGCGGGATGTGCACTTCTTCCGAAGCCCGCGAAATCCGCTTCAGCGGATTCTTGCCCGAGTGGTACATCGCCGTCGCGGTCGCCATGGGCGAAGGCAGGAACGCCTGCACCTGGTCGGCGCGGAAGCCGTTGCGCTTCAGCCAGAGCGCCAGCTCGAGCATGTCTTCGTCGCGCGTCCCGGGGTGCGCGGCGATGAAGTACGGGATGAGGTACTGCTCCTTGCCCGCTTCCTTCGAGTACTTGTCGAAGAGTTCCTTGAAGCGGTCATATGCGCCGACGCCCGGCTTCATCATCTTCGAGAGCGGGCCTTCGGAGATCGCTTCCGGCGCGATCTTGAGGTACCCGCCCACGTGGTGCTGCGCCAGTTCCTTCACGTACTCGGGCGACTCGATCGCGAGGTCGTAGCGAACGCCCGAGGCGATCAGCACCTTCTTGATGCCCGGCAGCGTCCGCGCGCGCCGGTACAGCTTGACCAGCGGCGAGTGGTCGGTGTTCAGGTTCGGGCACACGCCCGGGAATACGCACGAAGGCCGGCGGCATGCGGCCTCGATCTCGCGCGACTTGCACGCGAGGCGATACATGTTGGCGGTGGGCCCGCCGAGATCCGAGATCACGCCCGTGAAGCCCGGCACCGTGTCGCGGATGTTCTCGATCTCGCGGATGATCGAGTCCTCGGAGCGGTTCTGGATGATCCGGCCTTCGTGCTCGGTGATCGAGCAGAACGTGCAGCCGCCGAAGCAGCCGCGCTGGATCGCGATCGAGAAGCGGATCATCTCGTAGGCGGGGATCTTCGCGTTCCCGTAGGACGGATGCGGCACGCGCTGGTAGGGCAGCTCGTAGATCGCGTCCATTTCCTTCATCGCCAGCGGAATGGGCGGCGGGTTCAGCCACACGTCCACGTCGCCGTGGCGCTGCACCAGCGCGCGCGCGTTCCCGGGGTTCGATTCCTGGTGCAGGATCCGCGACGCGTGCGCATAGAGGATGGCGTCGTTCGATACCTGCTCGTATGAAGGCATGCGGATGACGCTGCGGGACCGGTCCTCGTTCGCGACCTTGCGCACGAACTTCACGATGTGGACGTCTTTACCTCTCCCGCTTGCGGGAGAGGCCGGGCGCAGCCCGGGTGAGGGTGCTTCCTCACCTCTCCCGCTTGCGGGAGAGGTCGGGCGCAGCCCGGGTGAGGGTATCGGACCCTCACCCGCACTTTGTGCGACCTCTCCCGCAAGCGGGAGAGGTGCAGAGGCTCCCTCTCCCGCCACAGCGGGAGAGGGTTGGGGTGAGGGTCTTGTGTCCTTCCCCGCCGTCGCGATCGTCGGTTCCATCTGGTACGGATCCACCGGCGGATTCAACGGCCCGGGCGTGTCGAGCGTGGTCGAGTCGATTTCGATCCAGCCTTCCGGCGTCGCCTTGCGCGCAAACGCGGTGCCGCGCAGGTCATCGATCTCCTCGATGCGCTTGCCCGCCGCAAGGCGATGCGCGATCTCGCAGATCTGCCGCTCGGCATTGCCGAAGACGAGCAGGTCGGCCTTCGAGTCCATCAGCACCGAGCGGCGCACCTTCTCCGACCAGTAGTCGTAGTGCGCGATCCGGCGCAGCGAGGCCTCGATGCCGCCGATCACGACCGGGACGTCCTTGTACGCCTCGCGCGCACGCTGCGAATAGACGATCACGCAGCGGTCGGGCCGCGCGCCCGCCACACCTTGCGGCGTGTACGCGTCGTCGCTGCGGATGCGGCGATCCGAGGTGTAGCGGTTCACCATCGAATCCATGTTGCCGCCGGTGATGCCGAAGAACAGGTTCGGCCTGCCCAGCTTCATGAAGTCCCGCGTGGAGTGCCAGTCGGGCTGCGAGACGATGCCGACGCGGAAACCCTGCGCTTCGAGCACGCGGCCGACGATGGCCATGCCGAAGCTCGGGTGGTCCACGTACGCATCGCCGGTGACGATGATGACGTCGCAAGAATCCCAGCCGAGTTCGTCCATCTCCGCCCGCGACATGGGCAGGAACGGCGCGGGGCCGAACCGGTGGGCCCAGTGCTTGCGGTAGGAGAAGAGTTCGCGGGCGGGTTGCATGGCGCGCAGTTTAGACGGCTTGCACGCCGTCCCATTCGTCGGCGCGGTCAATCCGGTCGCATCGAGGGCGAATTCCATTGGCGCGGTGGTGCTCCAGGACCGCAGCATCGGGGTGATTGCCCGCTCGACGTCCCAACCGCTGCGCCACCATGAACTTAGCCGATGACCATAAAGCTGTTTGATCAATGACCTATGCGGTATCTGATCACCTAACCGGCGGCACGAGACTCGGACCAGAACGGTCTGCATCTGCCGGCAAACGCCGCGCGGAGGCATTGTCACCTCGCTGCCCCAACAGGCAGACCCGTGGTACGAGCTGGAGTCGTTGTTCTGGCCGCCGCGCCATTGACACGGTGGCAGGACGTCGAGCCACAGAGCCATATAGGCATATGGCGGACTTTCCGTGCGCTATGATAGAAAGCCGTGACCGCACGTCGATTGGGACCACGACAAGGATGGGCGAACTTGCGCAAGCACGGAGTCTCCTTCGCCGAGGCGCAGGAAGCATTCATGGACCGGCGACGCGTCATCGCGCGGGACTGTGGATCACGGCCAGTCGGAGCCGCGCGTTCTACTCGGTTTTCGCCGCTCGTTGCCGATGGCGTCCCGCCGTTCGCTTCACCTTCGAGCTGCGCATCCTATCCTGACGCAGGCTATCGGCGCAGACGGCAAACGGCTTTATGAGCGAACTCGCAAGTCCGCCAGATCATGGCCGCTGCGGCCAGGTCGAGGTCGCCGCGCACGACTACCTGCTCCGCGAGCGCGTCTTTGGCGTCACGGAGCAAAGCCGGCGTCCGCTGACGATCGCGCTCAGTCACGCGGGCGGAGATTTCTTCGAGGCCCATCGCGACCGCAGAACGTGCCGTATCACGAGGGTTTCCGTAGCGCTCGATGGTTACGTCGAAGAAGTACGCTGGCGTCGGCTCAATTCCGGTGGCGCACGCGGAAGCGCGCCGTTCGATGGTTCTTCCGCGATGCCGCCGCGCGCGCGGAGTCCGAGTACTGCGTCCACCGCGCCCGCGTTGCCTCTTTCGCCCGCGACTTCGCCCGTGCCTTGGGCGCAGCACGTTTCACCGTCGCCTTCCTGGCCGCGGCACGCTTGGCCTTACGGCGAGCCGTCTTGCGTCGCCTTCGCCGGCTTCGCACGCGTCGCGCCTTCCGCAACCTTGCGCACGTCGCCCGCTGCGCCCTTGAGAATCGAGACCGCGCGCGCAATGTCCTCGACGATGCGCTGCCGCGTCGCCTGCAGGACTGCGGCCTGGCCGCGTGCCAGGTCCGCAACATGCTCGGTGTCGGCGATGCGCTGCAACTGCGCCGCCGCGTCGTCCAGCGCGGCGGTGACGATCTCGGACTGCAGTTCGATCAACCGTTCGGCGGTTCCTTGCGAAATGCTCGAGAGCCGGACCCCCGAGCCGGCGAGGCGCCGCACCCGCGCGTTGATCGCCTTGAGGCGCTGCGCCGACTCGAGCGCGGCCTTGCGTGCGGCCGCAACCCTCGCCTTGCGAAAAGTCTTCACCAGTTCCGCCAGGCCCTTCTTCTGCTGGGCGAGAAATTCTTCCGATCCCGTGTGCATGGGCTACCCCTCGCGTCGTGACGGCCACACTGCGCAGCGTCTGGCGTCCTAACATACGCCGCTCCGTGCGCGGGTCAATCGATACGCCGCTCCTGTGGGGCATTAGGAGCGTCCCGTTGAGTCATGCGCTGACAGCAGACGTCGTACGGGGAGATAACGACCGAAGGGTGTGTGAAGCCGCGGCCGGCTAAGACGCCATTTGGTCAGCGCGTCGCACACTCTTCGAGGACGAGCCGAACTTGCCGCTCGTCTCTTGCCTTCTGCCGCTCAGCGGCATCGTGTTGAGCTGGCGGCTGCCTCCGGCGTAGCCGAAAATTCACGCGGCCAGGAGTTGCGGCGGCTTCTGACGATCCACGCGATCGTGTCGGTGGCGATTCTTTCGGCAGCGAACTTCGTCGCGCTATTGTTCGGCCTGCGGCAGGGTGTTGTGGGCTGATGAATCGTCGTACCAGCCGACCGGAAGCGCCTGCCGATTGGCGGTCATCCGCGATGCGTGGCCGAAATGGGTGGCACATGCTCCCCATAGGAACCAGAGACAACCATGGCCGCAATGAGACTGTCGGGATGGCGCATCTGCGCGCTGGTGTCAGCGATGCTGCTCGGCATCACTTGGGCATGGCTAGATGCCAAGTTCGTACTCGCGTTAAACGGCGACTGCAAAGGTGTACGCGACGCGATGCGATTTTCAGCCTACGTGCGCCTGGTTAGACCAGACGACGGCGTAGAAGTCGTCGAAAGCGGTCTCAAAGGATCACTGAGACCCGATGGTGGGCCATGGCTTCGTGTAGCGCGGCCAATAGCCGATTGTTTCCCAGATCGGATGCAAGGGAACCAGCTGACCTTGCCTCCTGGCCAGTCGTCGTGGGATTTCGTGACCAACGTGGTATCGGGCATTACGGTCATTCAGACTCGTAAGCCTGGCCAGCATCCGGACGCGACTTGGCCGTATCCGTTCAACTCCGAGGCGGGTGAGTGCGTCTATTCCGAGGTGCTACGACTTCAGTCTCTTGCCAACGCCTCGGTTCCCGATAGCTACTGTGGGATCTCATGGTGGTGGCCGTTGCTGCGCACTTGGCTAGTCGAGGGCGTGCTGCCTGCGCTGGGGCTATTTGCTGCCGTGTGGTTCCTGGTATCCCGCAGAACGCAGGTGAAGCGCGGGTCCTAGCGACCTGATGTGCGTCCGCTCTTGGGCGATCTTCCGCGCTCCCGAAAGTCAGTTCTTCCAAGTGCGATCCGGCAGGGCCGAGAATCGTGTCGGCTCTTCATTACGTAGATTTCTTTGGAAGTTCCAGCGGGAACGTCCGTGGAACGTCAGCGATGAATGCGATTGGTGAAGGCCCCTCACCCGCACTGCGTGCAATCTCTCCCACAAACGGGAGAGGTGGGAACCCTCACCCGGCCAGTCGGCCGACCTCTCCCGCAAACGGGAGAGGTGAAGAGCCCTCACCCGGCGTGCCGCCGACCTCTCCCGCAAACGGGAGAGGTGAAGAGCCCTCACCCGCACTGCGCGCCGACCTCTCCCACAAGCGGGAGAGGTGGCTCAGGCGAGGGTGTGGTAGACCTTCTGCACGTCCTCGTCCTGCTCGAGCTTGTCGATCAGCTCCATGACTTCCGTCGCCTGCGCTTCGGGCAGTTCGGTCGGGTTGAGCGGGATGTATTCGTGCTCGGCCGTGATCGGGTTGATGCCGCGGTCTTCGAGCGCCTTCTGCAGCGTGCCGAATTCCTCGAAGAGGCAGCGCGCGACGAGCTGCGGCTCGCCTTTCTCGCCGGTGCTCTCGCCGAACTCCTCGAGGCCGTGGTCGATCAGGTACAGCTCGAGGTCGTCTTGGTCGATGCCCTCGGGATTGAGGCGGAACACGCCCATGCGCTTGAACTGGAATGACACGCTGCCGGTCGTCGCCAGGTTGCCGCCGTTCTTGTTGAAGGCATTGCGGACCGAAGCCACCGTCCGCGTCGGATTGTCGGTGGCGCATTCGACGAGCACGGCGACACCGTGCGGCGCGTAGCCCTCGTACATCACCTCTTCGAAGTTGGCGGCATCGCTGCCCGAGGCACGCTTGATGGCCGACTCGATCTTGTCCTTCGGCATGTTCACGGCGCGCGCGTTCTGGATCGCGCGGCGCAGTTCGGAGTTGGTGCCTGGGTCGGGTCCGGCCTTCTTGACCGAGATCGTGATGTCCTTGCCGATGCGGCTGAACTGCTTCGCCATCCGGTTCCAGCGCGCGAACATCGCGTGCTTTCTGACTTCGAAGATGCGTCCCATGGCTGCTCTATTAAAATTGGGTTTGCGGGCGGCCCGCAGGAGGGCGCGCAATCTACCTGAGCTGCGTCCGAATCGCACGCCGGGCCGAGCCCCGATGATCGCTCATATTGTAAAGCCTTGTAACGTAAACGGCCGTAATCAAGCCATATTCTGACTCGTATCCATCAAGATAAACTGATAAATTTCCACCATCGAAATTGCGTCGCGGACGCTGTCCTGCGCCGCCAGAAGGGGAAGATCATGCGGCAACTCGTTTCCATCCCGCGCATGCAGGCTCTGGCACCGCCGGATGCCGCGCAGACCGGCCGCTGAAAGGCAATCGCGGTGGGCCTCTATCATCACTGTGTCTTTCCCTATCTGCTCGACTTTGCCATGTCGAGTAAGGTCTTCCGCCAACCGCGCCGGCGCACGCTGGCGCAGGCCCAGGGACGCATCCTCGAGATCGGTTTCGGCACGGGAATGAACCTGCAGTACTACCCGCCCTCGGTGCGGCGCATCGAAGCGATCGATCCCGACGTGGACCTCGATCGCTTTTCCGGCCCTCGCATTGCCGCATCCCGCATCGAGGTGGATTTCCATCATCTCGATGCCGAGCACCTGCCGTTCGAGTCCGAGTCGTTCGACACCGTCACGTGCACGCTCACGCTCTGTTCCATTCCCGACGTCGAGCACGCGCTCGGCGAAGTGCGTCGCGTGCTCAAGCCCGGCGGCAGGTTCCTGTTCCTGGAGCACGGGCTCTCGCCGGACCCGAAGACCGCCCGCTGGCAGCACCGCCTCACTCCGCTGCAGCGGCGCATCGGCGGAGGCTGCCATCTCGACCGGCCGACGGCACAACTCGTCGGCGCGACGGGAATGGCTCTGCAGGATGTGAGAAACTATTACCTCAAACGCTTGCCGCGTTTCGTCGGCTACATGACGGAAGGCGCGGCCATCAAGCACTGACTATCCAGAAGGACTGGTAATGACCCGGAAGACCGATTCCCGGGCGTCGTTCGTGACGCTCATGGCCGTTGGCGTGGCGCTGTCGCCCATTTCCGTTGCCGTGGCGGAGGCCCTGGCCGACGCGTCCGGCGGCGGCACCGTCTCGGGCGAGCTCGAGGAAGTCATCGTCACCGCGACCAAGCAGTCGCAGGACCTGCAGAAGACCGCCGCGGCCATCACCGCGCTCGACGGCGAGTCCCTGGTGTTCTCCGGCGTCACCGACATCCGGGGCGCGCAGCAGTTCGTGCCCTCGGTGCGCTTCCAGGCGCAGACGTCGTCGACCGAAATCTACATCCGCGGCGTGGGCAGCACGCTCGACCTGCCGCAGATCGATACGCCGACCGCGCTCAACTTCAACGGCGTCTTCATCCCGCGCGAAGCCACCAGCGTGCCGCTCTACGACGTGCAGCAGATCGAAGTGCTGCCGGGCCCGCAGGGCACGCTCTACGGTCGCAGCGTCATGGGCGGCACCGTCAACGTCACCTACAACCGGCCGACGAAGGATTTCGAGACGCTCGCGGCCCTCGAGGTGGGCAGCGACTCGCTGTTCCACGTCGGCGCAGCGCAGAACCTGCCGGTGGGCGACACCTTCGCCATTCGTCTCGCGGCCGACTACCTGAGTCACGACGGCTACATGAAGTCGGGCGCCGATTCGCAGAAGGACTGGGGCGCACGGCTCTCGTTCCTCTGGGAACCGACGGACAACCTGTCGGCGTACCTGTGGGTCGCGACGGCCGACAAGGACGGCCACCCGGCCAACCTCGTGGTGAAGGGCGTCGATCCGAAGACCGGCCAGCTCGATCCGGACAAGTACCTGCAGTCGGATCCCTGGAACGACCAGCTGCCCGAGCCCTGGGGTTCGATCGCCGACGCAGTGCTGTTCGGCCAGCCCCAGGCGCAGGACCAGAAGTACGACAACAACATGGTGAGCGGCCAGCTCGACTACCGCATCACCGACGCAATCACGCTGACCTACATCCCGTCGTACCTCGACATGAGCACGTCGGCCGATTACTGGCTCGGCGCGTTCCCCGGCGACCAGACCAACGGCTACAGGCAGCAGACCCACGAACTGCGCGCCGCAGGCCAGCACGGCTGGGGCCAGTGGCTCGCGGGCCTGTACTACTACGACCTCACGAGCCACGGCATCTTCTCGTTCGGCGGTTTCGACCTCGCAACGGCGCTCTTCCCGGTGAGCATCGTCGACGAGAACCACCTGCGCGGCACCGCCGTGTTCGGTGAAGCGACCTACGACTTCACGGACCGCTTGCGCGTCACCGTCGGCGGCCGCTACCAGGAAGACGACCGCACGGGCGCAGGCCGATACTTCGACGGCGAGGGCCTCGCCCCGTACGGCTACGACAAGGGTTTCAGCAACGTCGACTACAAGCTCGGCGTCGAGTACGACGTGAGCGACGACGTGATGCTGTATGCCGTGACGCAGACGGGTTACCAGCCCGGCACGTTCAACGGCTTCGCCAGCTCGCCGGCGCTGACCAATGCCGTCGATTCGGCGGACATCACCGCCTACACGATCGGCATCAAGTCGCGGCTGTTCAACGACCGGGTGCAGATCAACGACGAGGTGTTCTTCTATACGTACGACGGCCTCATTGCCTCGGCGTACAACACGGTCACCAACTCCAACCTCAGCTTCAACGTCGACAAGGCCGAGATCTACGGCAACCAGCTCGACCTGGTCTGGCTGCCGACGGACAACGGCCGCGTGAATCTCTCCGTCGGCTACCTGCATGCGCGCACGACCGACTTCGAGGTGCCGCCGAACACGGTCACCTGGAACGGCCGCACGAATTTCGACGGGTACCAGATGCAGTACGCGCCCGACTGGACGGTCAGCGCCGGCTACTCGCACGACTTCCAGGTCGGCACCGGTTACCTGCGCGCGGCGCTCAGCACGCGATACGAGAGTTCGTTCTTCGCGGACTTCAGCCACACGCCGGGCGGCGAACAGGACGGCTACACGAAGTCGGATGCGTCGCTGACGTACTTCGCCGACGACGATCGCTGGAGTGTCGGCGCCTGGGTGCGCAATCTCGAGAATAACGCCGTGATCGCGGCGACGGCCGGCGGCAGCAACTTCCCGCCGCTGCCCGAAGGCGCCACCGCGTTCCTCGAGGCGCCCCGCACGTACGGGCTCAGGGCGACGCTCGCGTTCCGGTAAGGATCGTCCCGCCTCCTGTACCTTCGGCGCAACAGCGGGTTCCTAAGGCTGGCTGGGGATTTCGGGCTACCGTCGTTTTTGCGCTGCAAGGTGACGGCCCCTGAAAATCCACGTACAAAGCCCCCACGCAAGCGGGGGAGACGGTGCGGAGCGGTAACGCGACGCAATGATCAGGGAGGCCCGACCGGGGGGTTGAGGGCCGGTTAAGGAAGACCAGGAAGGCCGCGGGTGGGAATCACTCGCGGCTTTTTCTTTTTTGCGACGGCGCGAATGCCTTTTGCGCCGGCCCGTCCTGGCCGTCGCGAACGCTGTCGTACACTGCATGCGTTCGCACACACTGGAGTTTCGTGATGAGACGGCTCGTGTTCGCCATCGCCGCGGTTGCGCTGGGTCTTGCGCTCGGCGGCTGCGACGTGCGCGTCAACGACAGCGACGCGTTCTCACAGGAAATCGGCTCCGATTTCTTCGGCGCGGGCGGCATGCTCAACCTCACTGAACCCGTCGAAGGTGATGCACTGCTCGCCGGCGGGCACGTCTCCGTGGCCGGCGAAGTGAAGGGAGACCTGATCGTTGCCGGCGGGGAGGTTTCGGTCGGCGGCAACATCGGCGACGACCTCTATGCGGCGGGCGGCAACGTCCAGCTCGATGCCATCGTGTCGGGCAACGCGCGCATCGCGGGCGGCGAGGTTGCGGTCGGGCCGGCCACGGTCGTCGCGGGCGCGCTTTCCCTCACCGGAGGGAGCATCGAATTCGACGGCGACTCGCACGACTACCTGCAGGCGTCCGGCGCCAAGGTGCGCATCAACGGCGTGGTGCACGGCGATGCGACCGTGCGCGCCGAAGAAGTGGAAATCGGCCCGGACACCCGCATCGGCGGCCGGCTGATCGTGCATTCCTCGAGCCAGCCGGTGGTGCCGGAAAGCGCGGTCATCACGGGCGGCGTGGAGTTCCACGAGGCCGCGCCGGACCGGTACTTCGACGATTCCGGGAACACCGTGCGCACTGTCGCGCACGGGGTCGGCACCTTCCTCTTGTTCAGCGGGGTGTTCATCGCGGGTGCGTTGTTCCTGTTCATCTTCCCCGGCCTGTCGTCGCGCGCCGCCCAGTCCATCGCGAGCGAGCCGCTCAAGGCCATCGGTCTCGGGTTTGCGGTGCTGGTCTGCGTGCCGGTCGTTGCGGTGCTGCTGCTGATCACCGTGATCGGCATTCCGCTGGCGCTGCTGCTGGTGCCGCTCTACCTGCTGCTGCTCTTCCTCGGCTGGGTCACCAGCGCGCTGTTCCTCGGGCAGAAGGGCCTTTCGCTCGCGCGTGGCTCGCAACCCGCGACGACGGGCTGGCGCCTGCTCGCCTTGTTCCTCGCCCTGGTCGTGCTCTGGCTGGTCGGCCGCATTCCGGTCGTCGGCGGCTGGGTCAGCTTCGTGGCCCTGCTCGCCGGCATCGGCGCGCTCGTCTGGCAGGCCTGGTCACGTCGCGAACGCGTGGTGCGGGCGGCGATCTGAACGCGGCTTGCCGGGACGGCGAAGGGAGCCATCGATGAGCTACTGGCCTTATCTCCTGGCGATCGCCGTCGGCGCGGGGCTGACGCTGCAGGTGGGCATGAATGGAGCTGTCGGCACCGGCATCGGCTCGCCGCTGCTCGCGTCGATCGTGAATTTCGTCATCGGGCTTGCCGCGCTGGTCGCCGTCGCGGTCGTCGGCGGAGCGCGCATCGCGCCCGGTTCACCGAGCACCGTTCCTGGCTGGGCCTGGCTCGGAGGGTTGTTCGGCGCGGCATACGTGGCGGCCATCACCGTCCTCGGGCCTCGACTCGGCGCCGTGGCGCTGCTCGCGCTCGTGCTGCTCGGGCAGATGGCGGCTGCGCTGCTCGTCGATCATTTCGGCATCGTCGGATTCGAACAGACCGCCGTGACGCCGGCGCGACTGATCGGCGTGGCGCTGCTGGCCGCCGGAGTGATACTGATCATCCGCAACTGAGCCCGCAACGAGGAGCCTCCGCATGGCCCGCACGCCCTCGACGATGCTCGACCTCGGGACCCGGGCTCCGGCGTTCCGCCTGCCCGACTTCGACGGCCGCATGCACGCGATCGACGACTTCGCCGCCTCGCCGGCGCTGCTGGTGGTGTTCATGTGCGAACACTGCCCGTTCGTGCGCCACATCCGGCCGGTGTTCGCCGAATTCACGCGCGAGTACGCGGACAAGGGCCTCGCGACGGTCGCGATCAACTCGAACGACCTCGCAGCCTATCCGCAGGACGGGCCCGATGCGATGCGCCAGGAGAGCGCGCAGTTCGGCTACGTCTTTCCGTACCTCATCGACGCGACGCAGGACGTGGCCAAGGTGTACCAGGCGGCCTGCACGCCGGACTTCTTCCTGTTCGACGCGGGCCGCCGGCTCGTCTATCGCGGCCAGTTCGACGGCAGCCGGCCGGGAAACGGGCTTCCCGTGACGGGTGCGGACCTGCGCGCCGCAGTCGACGCACTGCTCGCGGGCCGGCCCGTGCCGCCCGAGCAGCGGCCGAGCCTCGGCTGCAACATCAAGTGGAAGGCGGGGAACGCTCCCGGCTATTTCGGCGCCTGACCCGCGCGCGCGGGAATTTCCTGCGCGATGTGACGCGCCATGTCCGTCACCGTGCGAATGGTCTCATCGGACGATCCGGTGCGGGTCTCCGCGGAGATCATGCCTCGCCACAGCAGGTGGCCGCTCGCCGGGTCGTCGACGAATACGATCACCGTGCCCTCGCGCACCGTCTGCTCGCGCGGCACCGACGAGAGTGGCGGCGGCTGGGCGGCGCTCGGGCTCAGCACCGAGTTGGGCGAGGGCGCACCGACGCGGTGATCGTCGGCCATGACGAACTTGCGCGTGCCCGCCACCTGGTACGACACGACCAACTCGGCGGTCGCGGCGTCCGGCGCTTCCGTATATCCCTTGCGGCCGAATTCGTCCCGGAGCGTGGCGCGCAGCGACTCGTCGAGACGCTGCATGACACCCGGTTCGACGGAGATCGGCGTGCCGAGGTCGCCGCCCTTGATGAAGTAAGTGCCGCGTGCCGCAAGACCGGCGTCGGGGGCTTCGAACGAGTCCACCGACCAGGGCGATGCGCATCCGGCGAGCGCGGCGAGCACCAGTGCCGGCAGCCAGGTTCCGTTCTTCATGCGATTCATTTTCGATTCCACGAGTGCAGCGTACCGCTTGCGAGGCCCGAGGTCAGCAGGGATTCATGCACTTTCCACGCATTGCCCCGCGAGCGGCAGCGGAGCAGGCTGGGGCCGTGATCCAGGAGAAAGCCATGAGCCGTATCCGTATCGTCGTGGCCGACCAGGCCGAAGCCATCTTCTACGATTCTTCTTCGCTCCGTACGCGTCCGAAGGAAGTGGGACGGATTTCCGATCCGGCCGCCCACCTGCACGATCGCGACTTCTCGAGCGATCGTCCGGGACGTGTCCGAGAGAGCTTTGGCAGCGCGAGGCACGCCGTCGGACGCGAGAATGACCCGCGATATCTCGAGGCCGTCCGCTTCGCGCGACGGATTGCCCGCCGACTCGATGAGGCACGGCGCAAGGATGAGTTCGAAGAACTGATCGTCGTCGCCGGGCCGCCGTTCCTCGGCCTGATGCGCGACGAGCTCTCAAAGCCGACTCGCGAGCGGGTCGTGCACGAGGTCCGCAAGGACCTCGTCCACAGCTCCGTCGAGGCGCTGCACAAGCACTTGCCGAAGTCGGCCGCGGAGCTGCTGCCGGCCTGAAGCCGCGGGCGCGGCCGGCGCGCGCCCACGTTGGTGCCCGCTTTGCCCGGGCTCGACGCCCGGGCCTCCGCGCGCGCCCGTCCAATCCGGACCTGCCGCACGGTCTGTTCCGGTATTCTGTGACGAGTGTCTTGCGGCAGGACGCAGTTTTGGCCCTGCGGGCCCCATGGAGCATACTTGGCCACGGTTAAGCCATTGAGAATCATGGTGTCCCGAATGTTTGGCGCGGGCGGCGGACCGCTGCAAGTGGAGGACGGCGAGCTGCCATGAAGACGGTCCTGCTGGCCTATGAACGCGACCAGGATCTCTCGACGATCGAGACGTTCCTGTCGACGCACGGCTTTCGCATCGTCAAGGCCCGGTCGGGCATCGAAGCGATCGACATCGTCCGCCGCGACGCGCCGCACTTCGTCGTCAGCGACGTGCTCCTGCCGCGCCTCGACGGCTTTGCCCTCTGCCGCCGGATCAAGGAAGACCCGACGCTCCAGCACGTGCCCGTGCTGCTGTTCTCGACTCGCGTCGAGGGCCCGAAGTACGAGGCGTTCGCGGCCGAGGTGGGCGCGGATCGCTTCCTCGCCAAGGGATCCACGCTCGAAGACCTCGTCACCGCCATCGCCGAGGCTGCGCCGGGCTCGGGCACGATGCGTATGCCGGCCCTCGTTCCGGAACTGATCGATAAGCGTGAGCAGGACCGGCGCAAGATCGCCGACGTCGAAAAACAGATCCACGAACTGGAAGCGGCCAACTCGCGCCTCGTCGACGCGGAGCGTGCGGCCCGCGAACGAGCCGAGCGCGAGGCGCGCGCACGCAGCGAATTCGCAGCGTCGGAATCGCAGCGTATCAAGGAGCTGCAGAACCGCATCCGCGACCTCGAAACCGCGCAACAGCACCTCGTTCAGGCCGAGTCGAAGGCCCGCAACAACGCCGAGGAGTCGCGTGCGGACTCCGGCAAGCTGGCGCTCCTCGAGTCGCGCCTGACGGAAGTCCAGAATTCCCGTCTCCGCATCCAGTCGGCCGCGGCCGACACCGAGCGGCTGTTCATGGCGCAACCCATGCCCACGTGGTTGTGCGACATGGAGTCGCGCAAGCTGCAGCTCGCCAACGACGCTGCTGCGGCCCTCTTCGGCACGGAAGGCGAGAAGCTGCGCGGACGTATCCTCGGCGACCTGCTGCCGGGTTTCGAACTCGGCGAGGACGTCGCGAAACCGCTCGACGCGACGATCGCGCGCCCCGACGGCACGAAAGTCGTGCTCGAGATTCGCCGCCGCTCCGTGTCCTACGGCGGCCGCGCACATTGGCTGATCACCGCGCGCGACGTCACGACCGAGCGTGTCGAGCAGGCGCACGCGGCAGAATTCGAGTTTCGAGCCCGCGCGCTGCAGCATCTGCCGGCCGCGTGCTGCATCGCAGACAGGGAGGGGCGGCTGAGATACGCCAATCCCGCTTTCCTGAAGCTGTTGGGCGTCGAAGCCGATCGGATCGGCGAGCTCACGCTGTCGCAGCTCGAGGTAGCGTCGGACGCGGAGGCCACGGCGCGCAACCCGTCCCTGGACGATCGCGGGCCGCCCGCTCGCGTCACGCGCTGGCGCCGGCCTGACGGCGCAATCATCGATGTCGACGTGGCGGTCACGGAGGCCTTGGGAGCCCGAAGGACTGTCGGTCGTCACCGTGCAGGAAATCACCGGCCGCCTGCGCAATGCGGAACGCAACGAGCGCGACAGTCGTCGCGTCGCCGGCCTGCTCGAACTGACCCAGCGTGCGCATTCGCTCACCGAGAGTGAAATTCAGGCGCACGCGCTTGAACTGGTGCAGGAGCTGACCGGCAGCCCGGCGGGTTACGTGTTCCTCGCGCTGCCCGACGCCGCGCAGCTGGAGCTCGCCGCGCGTCGCGGTGGCGAAGTCTCCCCCGAAGCGCTGTCCATGATCGCGCGCTGGCGCGGCCAGCCGCCGGGCGGCACCGCGCTGTTCGAGTGCTTCAGCTCGCAGCGGCCCATCGTGCGTGAAACCGCCGAGGAAACCGGCGCGTTGCGCGCAGCCGGACTGCCCGCGTCGCTGCGCCGGCAGCTCGCAACGCCGATCGCGGAAGGTGGCAGGCTGGTCGGCGTGCTGCTCCTGGCCGACAAGCCCGAAGCGTATGACGACGACGATCGACGGCATGCCGCGCAGATTTCCGACAGTCTCTGGAAGCTGATGCGCCGCCGCCGCTCCGACGCCGAGGTCGTGAGCGCGATGGATCACATGGAACGCGTGATGTTCGGCGCCATCGAGACGCTGGCATCCCTGTCCGAGTCGCAGGACGGCTGCAAGATCGGGCGGTCGCGCCGCGTCGCCGAACTGGCGGCCGGCATCGGCGTGGCGCTCGGATTGCCGGGCCACACGGTGCGCGGATTGCGCGTGATCGCGCAGCTGATCGACGTCGGCATGCTGCAGATACCGCGCGAGCTCCTGTGGCGGCCCGGCACGCTGACCGCCGCCGAGTTCGACCTCGTCAAGACGCACGCCGAGCGTGGCGCCGAATCGCTGAAGCGCATCGAATTCCCGTGGCCGGTGGCCGATGCCGTGCGCCAGCACCACGAGCGCCTCGATGGTTCCGGTTACCCGCGCGGCATGAAGGGCGAGGAGATTCTCTTCGAGGCCCGCATCGTCGCGGTGGCCGACGCCGTCGAGGCCATGCTATCGCCGCGTCCCCAGCGCGCGGCGCTGTCGCTCAACGCCTGTATCGAAGAACTGCAATTGCAGGCGGGGCGGCGCTACGACGCGCGAGTCGTGAAGGCCGCGGTCAACGTGTTGCGCGACCGGGCGGGACCGGCGAGCACACCGCATGCGGCCGTTTCCGACCAGCGGATTGCCTGAGGCCGCAGGATGCACCTCGAGTTCTTTGGCGCGGCCGGTGAAGTCACCGGCTCGTGCCACATTCTCACGATCGGCGGCCGCACCGTATTGCTCGACTGCGGGCTGATCCAGGGCGGCGAGCATCCCGACGAACGCAATCGCGAGCCGTTTCCGTTCGACGCCGCAGGTATCGACGCGGTCGTCCTGAGTCACGCGCACATCGATCACTGCGGCCGGCTGCCGCTGCTGCGCAAGCGGGGCTTTCGCGGCCCCATCCATGCGACGGCGGCGTGTCGCGACCTCGCGAGCATCCTGCTGGCCGATTGCGCGGCCATGTCGGAACGCGAGGCCGAGCGCGAGAACCGCAAGCGCGAGCAGAAGCGCTCACAGAAAGGAAATTACCGGGCGGCCGAGCCGCTGTACACGGTGGACGACGCCGCCGAGACCGTGGCGCAGATCCGCACCGTGCCCTACGGGCGCGAGACGGAAGTGTTGCCGGGCCTCGCGGTCACGTTCCACGATGCCGGGCACATCCTCGGCTCGGCCAGTGTCTGGCTGCGCCTGCGCGAAGGGCCGACGGAGCGCCGCATCGTGTTCAGCGGCGACCTCGGCCAGTACGACTCGCCGATCCTGCGCGACCCCGAGGCGGACGGCCCCGCCGACCTGGTGCTCATGGAGAGCACCTACGGCAATCGCAGGCACCGCGAGCGCGAGGAGACGCTGGGCGAATTCGGCGCGATCCTGCGTGACGCGAGTCGCGACGGCGGCAACGTGCTGATCCCGGCCTTCGCGGTCGGGCGCACGCAGGACGTGCTCTACGAAATGAGCACGCATTACGACGATTGGCAGCTCGCCGACTGGCAGATCTTCCTCGACAGCCCGATGGCGATCGAGGCGTCGCGCGTGTACTGGTCGCACACCGAGTTGTACGACGAGGAGGCGCGCGCCGCGAGGCTGCGCACCGGCGATCTGGCGCCGTTGCCGAACCTCAAGCTGTGCCGCAGCGTCGACGAGTCGATGGCCATCAACAAGCTTCGCAACGGCGCGATCGTCATCGCCGGCAGCGGCATGTGCACCGGCGGGCGCATCGTCCACCACTTGAAGCACAACCTCTCGCGGCCGGAATGCGACGTCGTGTTCACCGGGTACCAGGCGGTCGGGACGCTTGGCCGGGCGATCGTCGACAAGCGGCCGGTCGTGCGCATCCACGGATCGCCCGTGCACGTCGCCGCACGCATCCATACCCTCGGCGGGTTCTCCGCGCACGGCGACCAGGCCGACCTGCTGCGCTGGTATTCGGGCGTGCAGGGCCGTCCGCCGGTGTGGCTGGTGCACGGCGAGGCGGACGGCGCGGAAGGACTGCGGGATGCGCTCGTGAAGGCCGGCGCTCGTGCCGAAGTGGCGCGAGCGGGCCAGCGCCTCGATCTCGCCACGCTGCCGTAGGCCGGTCAGCCGTCGACGTTGAAGCGCATCGTCAGCGTCGAGCGCTGGGCAACCGGCTGCCCGTTCACGATGCGCGGCCGGAATCTCCATTGCGACAGCGCATCAGCCGCTGCCTGGTCGAAGATCCCCTTGGGTTCGGCGTCGACCACGGCGATGTCGACGACGTTGCCTTTCGGTGTGACCGTGAACTCCAGCAGCACCCAGCCCTCGGTGCGATTGCGCAACGCCTGCACCGGATACACTGGATCGGCGACCACCAGGCGTTCGAGCGAATCGCCGGGTGAAGCCGGTGCCACCGTCCCAAACGCGCCGCTCGCGCGCTCGGTCATCGCGGGCGCTGCATTCGGGGCATCCGCCTCGCGCGGGGTCACGTAACCGGCGATCGGCAGCGGCTCGACCTTGCGCGCGTAGATCGGCTGGCGCGGCGGCAGGCTGCCCATGTTGTCCTTCGCGTTCGTGATACGCGCGGCGAGCGGGTCCGGTCGGACGACGATCGGCGCCGGCGCGACTGCAGCTGTCTCGGGAGCTTTGGCACCGTTCACCGGCGGCAGCCTGGTGACGGGTCCAGGCAGAGGTTTCGATGGAACCGCCGCGACCGGCGTGGCAACGGTGGCAGGCGGTGCGGGCGGAGATCGGGGGGCCGGGGCTGCAGCCGGGATCGCCACCGGGGTCGCGACCGACACGGCCGGTGCGGCTTCGGTCGCGACCGCGGGCTCGTTCATCGCCTTGATCTGCTGCGCGAGCTGCAGGGCTGTGCGACGGCCGGGATCCGCTTCGAGCGCACGATCCACGAGGCGCTGCGCTTCGACTTCGTCTCCCGTGTCGAGCGCGACGCGCGCATTCAGCAGAATGTGCTCGATCGTATCGTCGAGACCCGTCTGTGCCTCCGTGTTCTCCGGGTGCACGAGCAGCACCGCCTTGTACAGGTCGAGCGCATTGCGTCCGAGCGGCGATTCGTAGCGGCCGGCGTCGAATGCCGCGCGGGCGCGCGAAAGGACCGGGTCCGCCTGCGCGGGCGTGTTGACGTAGGCCGGGCCTGCAGCGGGTTCGGCGGGTGGCTGGGCGCGATCGTCGAGCGCGACGGACAGCAGCATCACGAACAGCGCCACGCCGACCGCGACGAATACCCACTTCATCGGGTCGAAGCGACTCGGGAGCCGCCTGACCGTCGCCAGGACCGGGTCCGGCGCCGCCAGGGAATCACGGCGCTCGCAGTGATGACGGATCGCGGCCTGCAGGAACATGCCGGCGCGCCGCGGCGAGAGCGGCTTGTGCATGAAGCGATAGACGAGGCCGTCGCTGATCAGCGGCGCGAGCACGGGCTCGTCCTCACGACGACCGGCGACGCAGACGACCACGTCGGGGAACTGTTCGACGACTTGCTGGACGAGCTTGTCGGGCTGGCCCGTCACCGACGCCAGGTCGAGCAGCAGCACGCCGCAGCGTCCGGTGATCAGCAGGTCGACCGACTCCTCGGCCGATCTCGCGCGCCAGACGGAATTGCGTTCGCCGACCGCGTCACGGATCGCGTCGTAGAGTTCCGCATCCGTGGACAGCACGACGACGTCCACCATCGCCCCGGAACGGGCGGGTATGGCGGAGGGTTGGGGTTGGCGAAGTTCGGACGGTCCGGGCACATTCGCGATTGCGCGCCAGCGCGCGCCTTGCGTCCAATCCCACGTGTCGAAAACCTGAAGCAATTCAAAGTTCAGGAAGATTTTCCGCGCCTGATTGGACCCGGTCCAATGCGGCCATGCGGCAGCGCCGGCGGGGCCGACTCGACATATTCCGGGCCCGCGAGCATGATCCCGAGCGGGCCGAGGTCCGCGGCCTGCCAAGCAATCGAAGGCTTTGCCATGGGGAACGCGGTTTCGTTCACCTCCAGGATTGCGAGCAGCCAGCGTCAGGCGCTGGAGCAGTTGTTGTTCTTCAACAAATGCCAGGATCGCGTTGCCCAGAAGATCGTCGATGCGATCGACCAGTTCGGACCGCCCGAAATCGTCGACGATGGCGAGTGCCTGCGAGTCAAGGTGTCGGGCCTTGCGGACGTGCAGTCCCTGTTCGCGGTCGAGCCCGCCACGGAGCGTCCGATCGGGGTCGCCATCTACGTGCGCGCCGACCTCGAGCACATCACGGTGCTGCACATCGGCCTGAGCGAGGAGTACTGCTCCGGCGGCAGCCTCGAGGACTGCAACCTGCTGCTGCGCCTGATTAAGGAAATCCGCCGTTCGACGCGGCGGGTCAAAGGCGTGCGGCGCGTGCAGGTGCTCTACGGCACGCCGCGGTTGCGCGCGCTCGCCTGAGTCACTGGCCCGAGGGCGCGGGCTCGCCGAGCAGGTCGCCCACCATCGCGCGCACCGCCAGCATCTGGGGCCCGCCCTTCACGGCGTACCAGTCGCCTTCGTACCCCCACCAGTCCCAGCAGCCGTTCGGGTTGAGCGGCTGGTAGCTTGCCTCGACCTGCGGAAAGAGCACGACGATGCCGTTCGCGGCTGCCGTCTCCAGGTAGCCCGCTCGCCTGACGAACGCGTCGTTCACGAACGACCGGCCCTGCCGGCACCCGTGGAACACGACGTGCAGCTTGCAGGCCTTCCTGGCGTCCGCGCGGCACTGAGCGGGGACGAAGAGCCATCCGCGCTCGGCGAAGGACTCGCTCCCCGCCCGCTCGGCGTACGGGCGCTGCTCGAACTCGATCAACTCGCCGTTCGCAGGCTTGCGATCGGGCTGCAGCGGGCCGTACAGGTGCTGCAGCAACTCCCGCGCGCCGTCGAGGCCGCAGTAGCCGAGGTAGGGCGAAGCAGTCCTGCCGCAGGCGCCGTTCGATCTGGAGTTCGTCGGGAACGTGTGCGCCGCCGTCGGGTGTTCGATGCGCTTGATGTTCCGCGGCTCGACCAGCAGCGAGTAATAGGCTTCGAGGGCGTCGACGACGGGCTTGGCCACGGTGTCGTCCGCTGCACCGTGGAAGATCCACACGCGGTCGTCGGCCAGTTCTGCAATCGGGTCGATGACCTCCTCGAGCGCAAATCGGCTGGTGGCGCTCACCAGTTCCTCCGTAGGGATCGCCTCGCCGCCCTGCATGCAGCGCCCCAGTGCGAGGCGCATCGAGTCTTCCGCGCAGCCGTACGGCCCGGCGGCGACGATGCCCGCGCCATGCACGAGGCGGGAGTTCGCGACGTGAAACTGCACGGCCATGTAACCGCCGCCGGACAGGCCCGACACGGTCACGGAGTCGGGAGCGATGGCAAGTGCCTGGAGCCTCGTTCGAGACGGTGCTTCGCGCGGACCGCATCCGGCCAGCACGCAGGCGACCGCGGCCAGCACGAGGCCGGCGACCGTGGTCCCGCGAATGTCGTCCGTCATCTTGACCAAGAGCCTCGATTCCTCGGGTGTAACGCCAAAGTCTGGGCGAGCGTCACCTTGCGCGCAACGCACGTTGAATTCCACGCCGGGCTCATCTACCTTGCAGCGCGCGTTGCGGGACGTCCGCCGCCGCGCAACGAGGCAACATGACGACGACGGCCTGGGCCGAGCGCTATTTCCGCTCCCGCGACGGGTTGCGGCTGCACTACCGCGACTATGCGGGACCCGGTTCGCCGTTGCCGCCGGTGTTGTGCCTGCCGGGCCTCACGCGCAATGCGCGCGATTTCGACGTCGTCGCGCCGGGCATTGCCCGCGAGCGGCGGGTGCTCTGCGCCGACCTGCGCGGCCGCGGCCGTTCGCAGCACGACCCGATCTGGCAGAACTACCACCCCGGAACCTACATCGAGGACTTGCAGCTGCTGCTGGAGGATGCGGGCGTCGAGCGCCTGGTGCTGCTCGGCACGTCGCTCGGCGGCATTCTCTCGATGCTGATCTCGGCGACGCAACCGCAACGGGTCGCGGGCGTGATCCTCAACGACATCGGGCCGGAGATCGCTCCCGAGGGGTTGCAGCGAATCTCGACCTACGTCGGCCGGCAAGCGCCGGTCGCGGACTGGAACGAGGCCGTGGCCCAGGTGCGCGCCACCTACGAGGCGGCGTTGCCCGGCCTGGGCGAGGACGAGTGGCTCGTCTACGCGCAGCGAATCTTCACGGAAGCGGACGGCGTGCCGCGCCTCGACGTGGACCCGATGATCGGCGAGGCAGTGCGCGCAACCCCCGTCGCGGCGGCGCCCGATCTCTGGCCGCTGTTTGCGGCCTTGCGCCCGATCCCCGTGCTCGCGATCCGCGGCGAGGCTTCCGACATCCTCTCGGTCGCGACGTTCGAGCGCATGAAACGGGAGAAGCCGGACCTCGAGACGCTGGCGGTGCCGAACCGCGGCCACACGCCCCTGCTCGAGGAGCCCGAGTGCGTCGCCGCGATCGAGGCGTTTCTGCGAAAGATTCGCTAGACGTGCCGGGCACCCCTCAAGGCTTTCTCTCCACGAGGTTGGTGCTGCGGCAGGTGAAGACGACCTCGTCGTCCTGGTTGAGCAGCGTGTACTGGTAGACCACGACGCCGCGACGGGGATCGCTCCCGGAGAGGCGCTTCGACAGGCACTGGGCCTTCGCGCGCAACGTGTCGCCCGGCCGCACGGCCTTCGGGAAGCGCACGTCGTCCCACGCCACGCCGCAGATCCACTTGATGTCCTGCGCGATCTCGTGGTCGAGCTGCCGCCAGATCGCCATCGTGTGGATGCCGGAGGCGATGACGTCGCCGAAGAACGAGGACTTGGCCGCGGTCTCATCCGCATGGAAGTATTGCGGGTCATACTGTGAGGCAAAGGCGATGAGCTCCTCGCGCGTCACGGTGCGCGTGCCCGATTCCTCGACCACGCCTTCGACGAGGTCCTCGTAATACCGCATGCCGTTTCCCCGCATCCTCGATCGCTGGATTCTAGTGGCCTTCGCCGGCGTTTGTGCGGCGTCCCTGGCCGCGTGGCTGGCGCCGCTCGGCTGGCCGTTCGAGCTTTTTTCGCATTTCCGCCTGCAACTGGCCGTCGCGGCCGCGCTGCTGGTACCGGCGCTGCTCACGGTGAGTTCGCCCCGGGCGGCGCTGCTCTGCGGCGCGCTGGCTGCGCTGCTGTTCGCGCCCGGCGCGAAGCGGCTCCTCGCGGACGAACCTGCGCCGGCCTGCGCGGGAGAGGCCCTCGTCGTCGCGACCGCCAACGTCGAATTCACCAACCACGATACGCGCCGACTGCTCGACTGGCTCGCCGCGAATCCGGCCGACGTGGTCGTGTTGCAGGAGGTCACGCCGGAGTGGGCGGCCGCGCTGTCGAAGCTTGCTCAGTACCCGCACGCGCGCATCGTGCCGCGCAGGGATCCGTATGGCATTGCGCTGCTGAGCCGCTGGCCCCTCGATTCGGTGCGGCCGGTGGATCTCGCCGATGACGGCATCCCGTCGCTCGAGGCCGTCGTGCGCGTGCATGGCCAGCCGATCCACATGCTCGCGTTGCACACGCGTTGGCCCATCACGCCGGGCCTGGCACGGGCTCGAGACCGTGCGCTGCAGCGTGTCGCCATGCTTGCCCGGGAGCAGACGATTCCCAGTCTGGCCGTGGGTGACCTGAACCTCTCGCCGGATTCGCCCGTGTTCGCGCAGTTGCTGCAGGACTCGGGATTGCGCGACGTCCTCGCGGGCCAGGGCTGGCATCCGACGTGGATGGCGGCATTCTGGCCGCTCGCGCTGCGCATCGATCACCAGTTCGCGTCGCCGATGCTCTGTATCGAGCACGCGCAAGTGGGGCCCGACATCGGGTCGGATCACCGGCCCGTCATCGCGTCCTATCGCCTGCCGCTCGGCGGCAATTCGCGGTCCTAGGGTTCTTCGTAATCGCTGTCGCGGCGGCCGCGCCGGTCACGGCGTTCCGTATCCGTATGGGTTACTCGGACGCGGCCACTTTCGACGGAGCGGCGTGGACCCGCCCGGCGGTCGTCGTGGTGGCGGAACCTGCAATCGCAGGCATCGGGACGATCGCACGTGGCGAGCGGCAGGCGCGGCGCGTCCGCCGACAGCAGCCGTTGCAGCGCGAGTTCCTTTACGGCAGCGCACGCATTCCGCCCACCCACGATGGACACGCAGTGGTAGCGCAGTCGGGTCTTGGTTGTGGCCATGGCCAGGCAATTCCGTCACTGGTCGACCCGCCAAACGCTACCCGTTTTGAAGCGATCGCGCCACCGCTCGCGGGACTCAGGTCACTCGGCGGCGAGCGTCTCGCCGGTCGGGGGCGGGAACTCGCGGCAGCACTCGACCAGCCAGCCGCGGAAACGCACCACCTTGGGGAGGGAGAAATTCTCCGGGGGCGCGACCAGGTGCCAGGCGCTCCGCTGCTGGACGCTCGGCAGCATCGGCCGCACGAGCCGGCCGGCGGCAATGTCCGCGGCGACCAGCGACCAGCGCGCCAGCACGATCCCCTTGCCTTGTTCCACCGCCGCCAGCGCGGCTGCGGAATCCTCGATCGCCGGCGGGATGTCGGCGCGCGTCGTATCGCCGCCCACGCGCCGCAGCCAATCCGGCCAGGGCTCCGAGCGGCTGTGGATTAGCGGGTAGCGGGAGAAGTCGGCCAGCGTGTCGATCGGCCCGAGCTTCGCGAGGAGCGCCGGGCTGCACACCGGGAACACCCACTCGTCGAGCAGGCGCTCGGACTTGAGGCCCGCCCACTGGCCCGAGCCGTAAAGGATCGCGGCGTGGAAATCGTCGCGACTGAAATCGAGGGCGGCCCGCGACGGCCCGAAGCGCACCTCGATCTCGGGGTGTTGCCGCGTGAACTCGCTGAGGCGGGGCAGCAACCAGCGCTGCAGGAACTCGTTCGGCACGCTCAGGTTGAGCATGCCGCCGACACGCTCGCGCCGGATGCGGTCCACCGCGCGGCGCATCTCGTCGAGGCCTCTCCGGATCCCCGGCAGCAGTTCTGCACCTTCCTGGGTGAGCGCGACGGCACGCGTGTGACGGCGGAACAGCGGCACGCCGATGTCGGCCTCGAGCGCCTTGATCTGCGCGCTCACTGCCGCGGTCGTCACGCCGAGTTCCCGCGCCGCGGCGGTGAAGCTCAGGTGCGAGGCGACGGCCTCGAACACGCGCAGGGCATTGAGCGGCAGGCGGTCGATTTCGGCAGACATCCGGCGGGCCTTGAGTAAAATGTCAGTTAACAATACGGTTGAAATGCATTGCAGGCAAGGCGGGGCGCCTTGCTCTGTCGAGGGAATCTGAAGAAAGGAGCGCCGATCGTGGAGTCCTCAAACCCGTTCCGAATCCTGCCGGCCCGGCCCGAAGACGTCGGCACCCTGATCTCCCTGATCCGGGAACTGGCCGAGTTCGAGCGCCTGCTCCACGAGGTCTGCATCACGGCCGAGGACCTGCAGGCGCACCTGTTTGGTCCGCGCCCGTACTGCGAGGCAGCCGTGGTCTGGGTGGGCGACGAGGCGGCGGGGTTCGCGCTCTGGTTCCACAACTACTCGACGTTCGCGGGCCGCCCGGGGCTCTACCTCGAGGACCTTTACGTCCGGCCCGTATTCCGCGGCAAGGGGTACGGAGAGGCGCTCCTGACGCACCTTGCAGGCCTGGCGGTGGAGCGGGGCTGCGCGCGCCTCGAGTGGTCGGTGCTCAACTGGAACCAGCGCGCGATCGGCTTCTACAAGAAGCTCGGCGCCGCCCCGATGGACGACTGGACCGTCTACCGAGTCACCGGCGACGCCCTGATTTCGCTCGCCCGAAAATAGAAATAGGGGACATTCACGGTTTTCAAAAAAACGGTGAATGTCCCCTAATTTTCCCTATTTCCAAATTTCCCTGCCTTTGGAGGCACGCGCATGACCACCCGGCAGAACTTCGCCACCGGCACCGCCTGGGAACCCATCGTCGGCTATTCACGGGCGGTCCGGGTCGGGCCCCACGTGTGGGTCGCGGGCACCACGGCGACAGGACCCGATGGCAAGCTGGTCGGAGTCGGTGACGCCGGCGCCCAGACCCGGCAGATCCTTGCGAACATCCGCGCGGCGCTCGAGCGCGCCGGAGCGCGCCTCGAAGACACTGTACGCACCCGTATCTACGTGCTCGACATTGCTGGCTGGGAGGCCATCGGTCGCGCCCACGGCGAGTTCTTCGGCGCGATCCGCCCGGCCACGGCCATGGTCGAGGTGAGCGGGCTCGTCGATCCCGACATGCTCGTGGAGATCGAAGCGGACGCGTACGTCGGGTAACGCTCGCCGCCCGTTGAATCCGCGCCCGCGCCCCGGGCGAAAGGCGCCATAGACAGGAGATCCTCATGCTCCACGCCCGCCGTTGCGGCGCATTTTCGGTCGTTACCCTCATGTTCGCCGGTTGTACCTCGGCTCCCACCGTGCCCGTCGCCAGCAATGTCGACCTCGAGCGCTTCATGGGCGACTGGTACGTCATCGCCAACATCCCGACTCCGCCGGAGGAGGGCGCCTACAACGCCGTCGAGTCCTACAGGATCGACAAGGACGGTTCGATCGCCACGACCTTCACCTTTCGCGAGGGTGGTTTCGACGGCCCGCAGAAAGTGATGCGGCCGCGCGGATTCGTGCGCGAAGGCACGTCGAACGCGGTCTGGGGCATGCAGTTCGTCTGGCCGATCAAGGCCGAGTACGTCATCTCGCACGTCGATCCGCAGTACCGCGAGACCATCGTCGCCCGCAGCAAGCGCGATTACGTGTGGATCATGGCGCGCCAGCCCACATTGCCCGAGGCGGACTACGCGCGCCTCGAACAGATGGTGCGCGAACTGGGGTACGATGTTTCGAAGCTGCAGAAAGTCCCGCAGCGCTGGTGATACCCGGGCCGCGGCCCGTCGGCCGGCCACCCGGGTACGGGAGGCAAACATGAATCTCAAGACGTCCTTCGTCCCGCTCATGGCAGGACTGCTGTTTTGCGCGCACGCATCGGCAGGCGATCCGGCGGTTCCAAACACCGCTCCCGCAACTGTTCCCGCCGCGCCGTCGGCTGCTGCAATTCCGCTCGTCACACAGGACGCGCTGCTCGCGCGGCAGGCAAAGCACGATCCAACGCTGCTCGTGCTCGACGTGCGCTCGACCGAGGAGTTCGCGCAGGGACACGTGCCTGGAGCGGTGAACATCCCGCATGACCAGGTGGCGTCGCGACTCGCCGAGGTGCCGAAGGACAAGGACGTGGTGCTGTATTGCCGCTCGGGCCGTCGCACCGCGCTCGCCGCCGAAGTTCTCAGCGCGAACGGCTACACGCGGCTTCTGCACCTCGAAGGCGACATGAACGCCTGGCTGGAGAATCACCGTCCGGTCCGGGCGACGGGCCCGCCCGAGGTGTACCAGCACTGATCCCGTTCAGCCGAGGGCCTGGTCGAGATCCTCGATCAGGTCCGAGGCGTGCTCGAGGCCGATCGACAGGCGCAGCAGGTTCTGCGGCGTGCGGGTGTGCGGGCCTTCCATCGACGCACGGTGCTCGATCAGGCTCTCCACGCCGCCGAGGCTCGTGGCCCTGGTAAATAGCTTCACGCGCGCGGCGACGGCCATCGCATCGTCAACGCCGCCCCGGACCTGCACCGACAGCATCCCGCCGAAACCGTCCTGCATCTGGCGCGCGGCGATCGCGTGACCGGGATGATCGACGAGACCGGGGTAGTAGACCCTTTCGACGCGCCGGTGCGCGTTCAGGAATCCGGCGACCGCAAGCGCATTCGCGGCCTGCGCGCGGACGCGATACGGCAGCGTCGGCAGGCTGCGCATCAGCAGCCAGCAATCGAACGGCGAGGGCACGCTGCCCGCCGTGCCCTGGTAATCGCGGATCCCCTGCGTCGCCTCCAGGCCTTCGCGCAGCACGACGATGCCGCCGAGCACGTCGCTGTGCCCGCCGAGGTACTTGGTCGTGCTGTGCATCACGATGTCCGCGCCGAGCGCGATCGGCCGCTGCAGGATGGGGCTCGCGAACGTGTTGTCGCAGCCGAGCAGTGCGCCCTTCGCGTGCGCGAGTTCCACGAGCGCCGCGATGTCACACACCTTCAGCAGCGGATTCGACGGAGTCTCGAACCAGAGCAATGAGGCACCCGTGCCGAGCGCGCGCTCGACCTCGACTAGGTCCGTCGTGTCGACGAACACGACCTCGACGCCCCATCCGGGCACGATCTCTCGCAGCTGCCTGGCCGTGCCGTGATAGCAGTCCGTCGAGCAGACGATGCGTCCGCGTGCCGCGGTCTGCGCGAAGACGGCGAGCGTGGCCGCCGAACCCGAGGCGAAGGCGACGGCATCCGCGCCGCCTTCGAGGGCCGCGACCGCGCGCTCCAGCGACGTGCGATTCGGATTGCCCGCGCGCGAGTAGTAATAGCCCTGCGGATAGGCGCCGTCCGCGCCGCGTTCGAACGTCGTCGACAGCTGCAGCGGCTCGCGCAGGCCGCCGCTCCCCGCGTCGTGGCTGCGACCGGCATGAATCGCCAGGGTTTCGACCTTCATTCCGGCACCTCGTACTCCTGCAGCGAGACGACCAGCATGCCCGGTCCGCCGTGCACGCCGAGCGCGCTGCCGAGCGTGACTACCCGGCCGTACGCGACGTTTTCACCCTGCAGCTGTTCCAGCAACCAGTGGCCGTCGGATTCGCAGTTCGCATGGCCGACGAGCACACGGTACGTCGTGCCGTCCTGCATGCGGCGCTTCACGAAGCGCGCGAACTTCTCCTTCATGCGATGGCGGCCGAACAGCACGCCGCCGCCGGTCACGCGGCCCTTCCTGTCCGCATGCAGGATCGGCATCAGCTGCAGTGCGTCCGCAATTTTCTTCACCCAGCGCGGCACGCGACCGCCGCGCACGGCGTACTCGAGCGAGCCGATCAGGCCGTAGGTCCTGGTGCGCGGGATGATCGCGCGCGTCGCGGCCGCCACCTGCGCGAGGTCCTGGCCCCGGTCCGCGCATTCCGCGGCGTACATCGCGACGAGTCCCTGGCCGGTCGAGGCGTTCATCGAGTCGATGACGAGCGCCTCGCCGTGCGAGGTGATGCGGCCGGCCGCCGTCTCCGCAGCGCCGCAGGTGCCGCTCACCTGGCGCGTCAGGTTGATCGAGAGCACCGACGGGTAGTGCGAGGCGAGGAATTCGAACTGCCGGCGGAAATCCCCAGGCGGCGGCTGCGAGGTTTTCGGGTGCTCGGGATTGCGCTTGAGTTCCGCATAGAACTCCTCGGAGGTGATGCCCACCTTGTCGAGGTAGCTGTGCGCGCCGAAGTGCACCCGCACCGGCACCATGTGGATGCCGAGCCGGTCCATCTCGTCGTCGGGGATGTCCGCCGCCGAGTCCGTCACGACCACGACCTTGCGGCCGGTGACGTGCGCGGAGTGCTGCTGGCGCTGCATGTCGTCGGCTTTCTCGCCCGACACGGCGCCGAAACGCGCGGCGAGGCGGAACACCTCGGCCGGGTCGTTGACGTGCACGTGCACGCGCACCTTGCGCTGCAGGCCGGCGACGACGACGCTGCTGCCGATCGTCGAGAGCTGCTCGCGCAGGTGGCGCCGGTCCACATGCTCGCCCGTGACGACGCATTCCGTGCAATAGCGATGCGTGAGGTCTTCCTCGATTCCCGCCGATTCCTCCAGGCCCGAGTCGATGACGGCGGGCACGAGCACCACCGGTTCGTCCTCGGATCCGCTCTCGATGTAGTCCGAAACGCCGGCCATCAGTTCGACGAAGCCTTGCGCGCCGGCATCGACGACGTTGGCCTTGCGCAGCACCTCGAGCTGGAACGTCGTGCGCGCGAGCGACACCTGCGCCGCCTGCACGCCACGGTGCAGCAGCGCGCGGAAGTCGCGCAGCCCGTCGCGGCGCGCGTCGTGGATCTCGTGCGCAAAGTCCGTCAGTACGGTGAGGATCGTGCCTTCGCGCGGCTCGCTCATGCTTTCCCGGGCGTAGGCCGCGCCGCCGTGCACGCCGTCGGCGAAGTCGTCGGGACTGAGCCGGCCGAGGTGTCCGAGCTTGTCGCACAGGCCGAGGAAGAACTGCGCGAGGATCGCGCCCGAGTTGCCCCGCGCGCCGTCGAGCGCGGCATCGGCGATGCGCGTCAGCGTCTTCCCCGCATGCGGATCGGGCGACTTCTGCAGCACGCCGAGCACGGCGCTCATCGTCAGGGCGAGGTTGGTGCCCGTGTCGCCGTCCGGCACCGGGAACACGTTGATCTTGTTGAGGTGCTCCTGGCGCGACAGTAGCCGCAGGATGCCGGCCTTCAACGCACGGTTGAGCCGGAGCCCGTCGAGTGTGTCGGCGCCCAGCGCCGCGACCGTTGCGCTCACTGTCGCCCCCACGCCCTCAGTCGCGCGTCAGCAGGAACCGGTTGCCGCGGTAGTTCAGCACGGCGCCGTGCTGGGTGATCTGCTCCACCGTCGGGCCTTCCTGCAGCGTGGCGCCTTCCCCGTACTTGTGCGAGTTGACGAAGATGAAGCGCTCCTGGGGACGTGTCGAGTACACGTGCAGGTCGAGATGCAGCGGCGGCATGCCGGCCCTGGCGGTCATCTCGTCGGCGGTGGGCAGCGCCTGTTGCGCCGCCTGTGCTTGCGCCTGCGCCTGAGTCTGTGGCTGTGACTGCATTTCGGCGGCGATCGCGCGAGCGGCCGCGGCTTCCGGGATCGGCTCGTAGTGGACGGTGCCGCTGCCGGGACCGCCGTACGCGGGCGTACGCGTCACCGCCGGAGGCCCGGCCGGAACCGAAGCGGCGTTCGCAGCCATGCCGGCATCGATGTCCTGCGGGCCGCCGGAGATTTCGCTCTCGAGTGGATTGCGGCCCGGCGCACTCGAAGGCGGGGCCGACGGCTGCAACACCGGCTGAGGCAAGGTCTGCGTCACGGAAGCCTGGGGCGCGGGTGTTGCCGCAGCCGCAGGAGGCGTAGTGGCAATCGGCGCGGCAGTCGACGGTACTGCGGTCGCGGGCGGTTCTGCAGCCGGTGCATCATGGCTGGCCCGGCGCAGCAGCAGGATGCCCACGCCGATCAGGTTGACGATCAGGAGCGCGATGGCGGCCGTGGCCCAGACGTTGGACTTCGGCTTGGCGGGCGCCACCGGCACCTCGGCGAGGCCCGGGCCGGTCTGACGCTGGCGGTCGTGCTCGGACTTGCGCAGCGCGTCGAGGATGAAGGACATCGTTCAGCCTCCCGCCACTTGCGCGACGATCGTGGGCGAGCCGGTGGCGTTCAGCACCGTGTCGAGCACGATCTGCGTCTGCACGCCGGCGACGCCGTCGATGTTGAGGCGATGCGTGCGCTGGAAATCCTGCACGAGCCGCACGAGTTCCTCGTCGTAGACGTCGCCGCCGGCCGGGGCGGCGGGCAGGCCCTGCGCCGAGCGCAGGCTCTGGCGGAGCCAGCGCACGTCGGCGCCGCGCATGCCGGGCGCGAGCGCCTTGGCGACGGTGATCGGTGGGCGCCATAGCAGCAGGAAGTCACCGAACCAGTAGCGCGAAAGGCCTGCGATGGAAACCTGGTGCGGCTGGCCGCCGAGATCGATCGTCGCCGTCTCGTCGTCGAGCGCCGTGAGCACCACCTGGTGCGTGCGGCCGACGTCGTCCGTGAGCGTGAGGATGGCGGGGCGATTGAGCGTGCGCAGCTGCGCCCACGAGCCCTTCTGGAACAGGCACTCGAGTTCCTGCTTCGTCGCCTGGTCGCAGCCGCGACCCTGCGTCGGCACGTAACGCGCGCCCCACAGCGCGAACAGCTTGCCGAGCGCCGCTTCCGTCGTCGTCGCGTTGCCGTTGCTGGCGAGCAGCTGGTCGAACGGCACGGCGGCGGGCGGTGCCGGAGTCTGCGGCGCAGGCGCGGTTGCGGCAGCGGCGGGCGACGATCCGTTCGTGGTGTTCGCAGGCGACGCAGCCGCGACCGGCTCCGCGCCGCGATGATTGAAGAACGTCCACGCGCCGAAACCGGCAACGGCAAGCGCTGCAGCAATCGCGCCGGCGGTGGCCCACTTGAGCCACGGTGCGGGCACCGGGCGGCCGTAGACTTCGGCGGCGGCCTGGCGGATGTAGGAAGCGCCGACGCGGTGATCTTCACGCGTGAAGGCGCCGAGCAGCGCGCGATCGGACATCACGTTGATGACGCGCGGAATGCCCCCGCTCAGGCGATAGATCTCGCGCAGGGCGCCCGGCGTGAAGGCTTCGGCGGTGGCGCCCGCGACGCGCATGCGGTGCTTCACGTAACCCGACGTTTCCTCGACCGACAGCGGGCTCAGGTGATAGCGGCCCGTGATGCGTTGGGCGAGCTGGCGCAGGTCCGGCTGGTCGAGCAGTTCGCGCAGTTCCGGCTGGCCGATGAGGATGATCTGCAGCAGCTTGGTCGTCGCGGTCTCGAGGTTGGTGAGCAGGCGCACCTGCTCGAGCGTCTGCGCGCTGAGGTTCTGGGCCTCGTCGACGATCAGCACGACGCGGCGTCCGCGCGCGTGTGTTTCGAGCAGGTAACGACCGAGCAGGTCCATCAGGGTCTTGGTGCTGCCCTTGCCCGCTTCCGGTACCTGGATGTGCAGCTCCTCGCAGATGGTCAGCAGGAACTCGGCCGGCGTGACGCGGGGGTTGAGGATCAGCGCGACCTCGGCGTGCCCGGGCAGCTGCTCGAGCAGGCTGCGGATGACGGTGGTCTTGCCCGTGCCGACCTCGCCCGTCAGCTGGATGAAGCCGCCGGCCTCGTTGATGCCGTAGAGCAGGTGGGCGAGCGCCTCCGCATGCCGCTCACTGAGGTACAGGTAGCGGGGGTCGGGGGTGATCGCGAAAGGCTTTTCCTGGAGTCCGAAAAAGCTTGTGTACATAGGAAGTTAGGCCGACGAGCGGCACTCTGACCGGGTGCCAATCATGCCTGCCCCGATGGGGCATGGCTAGCCATCTTACCTCTCCCGTTTGCGGGAGAGGTCGCCGGTCGCGGCGGGTGACGGTGTTCTCTACCTCTCCCGCTTGCGGGAGAGGTCGCTCGGCAGAGCGGGTGAGGGCTCGAGCGAGCTCGCGCGCTTCAGCGCCACCGTGCCGAACTTCTGCCGGATCTGGTCCACCGCGGCATCCAGCTGCTTGTTCTTTTCCGTCTGCGGGGCCGCAAACAGATCGGGCTGCAGGTCCGGGCCGATTTCGCCGACGCCCACGCCCAGCAGCCGCAACGCCGCGCGCGGTTGAGTCTTCAGCCACGTGTCGAGCAGCTCGGCCGCAATGCGCGCGATCACCTTCGTCTCCTGCGTCGGCGGCTCGAAATGCCGCTGGCGCGTGTAGGTGGTGAAGTCCTTGCGGCGGATCTTCACCGTCACGCAGCCCGCCACGAGATTCCTGGCGCGCAGGCGTGTGCAGGTCTTGTCCGCGAGGCGCGCGATCTCGGCCTGCAGCTTCGCGCGGTCGGCGATGTCCGTCTCGAAGGTTTCTTCCGCGCTGATCTGCTTCTCATCGAGATCCGGGATGACGGGTCGATCGTCGATGCCGGCCGCCCGCTGCTGCACGCGCTCCGTGTAGCGGCCGAAGATCGGGCGCAACCTCGAACTGGACGCCTGCCGAAGCTCACCGAGCGTGTGGATGCCGAGTGCCTCGACCTTCGGCGCTGTCTTGGCGCCGAGCCCGAAGAGCTTGCGGATCGGCAGCGGGTCGAGCAGGGCCGTCACCTCGTCGGCACGCACGATCACGAGCCCGTCGGGCTTGCGCAGGTCGGAGGCGATCTTGGCCACCAGCTTGTTCGGCGCCACGCCGACCGATGCGGTGAGCTCGGTCCGCGCGCGGATGCGTTGCTTGATTTCGCGCGCAATGTGCTCGGCGCTGCCGAGCGCCGAGAGGCTGTCCGTGACGTCGAGAAAAGCCTCGTCCAGCGAAAGGCCCTGCACCAGCGGCGTGAATTCGTGGAACACGGCGAAGATTTCCCGTGACACCGCGCTGTAGTGCGACATGCGCGGCGCGACGCAGACGGCATCCGGGCAGCGCCGCAACGCCTCGCGCGTGGGCATGGCCGAGTGCACGCCGAATTTGCGTACCTCGTAGCTGGCGGCCGCAACCACGCCGCGCCCGCCGCTGCCGCCGACGATCACCGGCTTGCCGCGCAGTTCGGGCCGGTCGCGCTGCTCGACGGATGCGTAGAACGCATCCATGTCGACGTGCAGGATGACGCGGTCCGGATTCACGGGTTGAGTGCGCGGCCGGCGGCCCTCAAAGTGTCAGCGCCGTGTAGAACAGCAGACCCACGGCCGTCAGGGTCAGGAAGAAGAGGTAACCGAGACCCAGCATGGAATACTTCACCAGCGTGACGAAGCGCCCCTGGCCGTACACGCGCCGCATTGCGCGGTAGAGGTAGTAGGGGACGTAGAAGAGCATGATCGCCGTCAGCGCGTTGCCGGCCGAGCCCAGGATTCCCCCGACACCGTAGTTCTTCAGCAGCCCTCCTGCGCGATCGAGCAGTACGATGGCGATGCCGCCGAGGAAGAAGAACGCGTGGTAGTGCACGAAGAACAGCAGGTGCTCGACGTAGTAACGGCCCGAGCCGAGGTACAGCACGTACATCACGAGCGCGATCAGCGGCAGGAAGATGAACATCATCTTCGGGATGTTGTCGTAGAGCGCGCGGCCAAAGCCCTTCGAGTCGGTGACGATCTTGTTGCACGCGCTGCGCAGTCTCGGCGCGTACTTTTTCCCGAGTGGCCCGATGTCGATCTTGAGGTTCTCGGGCGAGCACGGGTCGGCCACCACGCGATTCACGGCCTTCGCCTGCTCGGGTGTCATCGCAGCGAATTCCCGTTCCATCTCGGTGCGGGCGCGTGCCTGGTCCTTCTCCGGCAGCTTCGAAACGATGGTGTCGACGATCTTCTGGCGGTCCGGGTCGAGCTTCGGCGCCGGCGCCGGGTTCGCAGCAGCCGAAGGCGTCGTGACGGAAGGCGCCTTGTCCGCGGGGGCCGGCGCCTTTGCGTCGGGTGCGGGCGGCTGCTCGTTGTCGCGCAACTGCAGGTTGGCCCCCTCGTCATCCAGGTTGAACTGCAGGTCTGCCCCCGGGTCGGCCCCGATCGTCGTGCTCAGGAAGAATGCGACGCTCAGGATCAGGTACATGCGGAAGGGCGGCGTGTAGTGCGCGCGCCGGCCGCGCAGGAATTCCTGCGTCAGGAGGCCGGGGCTGAAGGCGAGCGGCCGCAGCGTGCGCCACAGGCGCGAGTCCCAGTCCAGCGCGTCGCCGAGCACGTCGCGCAGCAGTCCCCAGAGCGATAGCACGCGCACTCGCGCGCGCTGCCCGCAGTGCGAGCAGTGCTGTCCGGTCAGCACCTCGCCGCAATTGAGGCAGTTCTCCGTCGAGACCCGGCCGCGGATGAACTCTTCGCGATGCGCGAGCACTCGGCGCTCGGCGGAAAAGCGCTCGCCGAACTTCGCGACGCCCTGGGCGCGCATGCGGGGCGCGTGGTCGCGGAGGTAGGCGTCGAGCGCGGCCTGGTCGCGCAGGCGGTACTGCACGATGCGCCGCACCCGGCCGGGCGGCTGGGTGCTGTCCTGGAGGATCTCCGCCGAGCGGAAGCCGTCGAATTGCAGCAGGTCGGCGATGTGGTCGCGCAGCCAGGTGTCGAACGGGCCCTCGATGGCCGCGTCCGCTTCCATGTTCACTTCGTAGAGAACGGATTCGTTGTCGTCGGCGGGCTTCACGGCCGCAAGAGTAGCGCAAAAGCCGCTAAGCTCGGCACATGGCGATCATCGACATCGGCGACGTCCGATTGCACTGCCGCTGGGAAGCCCTGAACGCCGGGCCGGCGCTCGTCCTTTCCAACTCCCTCGGCTCCGCGCTCGAGATGTGGCGGCCACAGGCGGACCCGTTCTGCTCGGCGTTCCGGCTCCTGCGCTACGACACCCGCGGCCACGGGCTTTCGTCCGTTCCGCCTGGCCCTTACACCATCGCGCAACTCGGTTCGGACGTGCTGCGGCTCCTCGATGCTCACGGCATCGAGCGGGCGCATTTCTGCGGCCTGTCGATGGGCGGCATCGTCGGCATGTGGCTGGGCGTGAACGCGCCCGACCGGATCGACCGGCTCGTCCTCAGCAACACGACCCCGTGGCTCGGACCGCCGGAGGTCATGGACGCCCGGATCGAGCTCGTTCGTAAGGCGGGCCTGGCAGGCCTGGCCGATGCGACGATGGAGCGCTGGTTCACGGCGGAGTTTCGTGCGGCCGATCCGCAGACGGTGCAGCGGATCCGCGACCAGCTGGTCGCCACGTCACCCGAGGGTTACATCGCGTGCTGCGAGGCCCTGCGCGACAACGATCTCAGGAGCGACCTGTCGCGCATCCAGGCGCGCACGATGGTGATCACCGGCACGGACGATCCGACGTCGCCCCCGAGCGCGGCGCTTGCGATGGCCGCGGCCATCCCCGGTGCGCGTTGCGTCGAGTTGCCGGCCGCGCACCTCTCGAATCTCGGCGCGGCGGCCGCATTCAATGCGACCGTGCTCGGGTTTCTCCTCGGCAATTGACCCTCTCCCGCCTGCGGGAAACAGGGGACATTCTCCATTTTTCGAGCGCGCGAAAAGGAGAATGTCCCCTATTTCCCGGAAGAACCCTCACCCGGCCTGCGGCCGACCTCTCCCGCAAGCGGGAGAGGTGAGAGGACGTCAGGCGGTCTGGCGGAAAGAGACCGTGCTCGAATCCGTGCGCACGCCTGCCGCCAACTCGTCCGACTCGAAGTCGTCGACGTGGATGATGTCCATCACCTTGCGGTCGTAGTCGCGCAGCAGCTGCGCCTCGGCCGCCGTGACCAGCCCGAGCGCGAGCGCCTGCTCGATCTGCCCCGGCAGGTCGAGCGCCGTGATGCGACCGGTCTTCACGCCCTCGACGCGAATGCGCTTCTCGAGCGGCTCGGCCGTCATTGCGAGCACCATCGCTTCCTGCAGCAGGCCGATCGGGTTGCCCGGCTCCACCGTCTTGTAGATGCCGTCCGAAAGCCGCTCGCGCGACTCGCTCGGCACCATCAGCGGCTCGACGATCTGGCGGCCGAGGCGATCGCTGGCCGCGAAGTAGGTGCGGCCGCGCGGGAAGATCACGAGGCGCATCGCCGCGGCGACCCAGCGGTTCGGGAAGTTGCGCAGGAACCCGTGCAGCTGTTCCTGGGCCTTGTAGAGCAGCGTGCGGCAGCTCCATTCGACGAGCGGCAGGTCCGCTTCCGGCCGGCCCTGGTTCTCGTAGTGCTTCAGTACCATCGACGCCATGTACAGCGACGAGAGCACGTCGCCGAGCCGCGCCGAGAGATGCTCCTTCTGCTTGAGGTAGCCGCCGAGGCTCAGCATCGCCATGTCGGTCGCGAATGCGAACTGGGCGCTGAACTTGTTGACGTGCTGGTAGTAGCGCTTCGTAGTGCCCGTCTCGGGCGTGGCGGAGAACCGCGCGAGGGTCAGCGCCATCACGAACGAGCGCGCCGCATTCGACAGCGTGTAGCCGATGTGGCCGAACAGCGCCTGGTCGAACTCGGCGAGGCTGCGGCGCTTGTCCTTGTCCTTCGCGGCGTTCATCTCGCGCAGCACGTACGGGTGGCAGCGGATCGCGCCCTGTCCGAGGATCATCAGGCTGCGCGTCAGGATGTTCGCGCCCTCCACCGTGATCGCCACGGGTACCACCTGGTAGCCGCGACCGAGGTAGTTCTTCGGACCGAGGCAGATGCCCTTGCCGCCGTGCACGTCCATCGCATCGTTCGCGACCTGGCGGCCGAGCTCGGTGCAGTGATACTTCAGCATCGCCGACGGCACGGACGGCTTTTCGCCGCCGTCGATCGCGCCCGCGGTCACCGAACGCGCCGCATCCATGATGTAAGTCGCCCCTGCCATGCGGGTGAGCGCGGCTTCGACGCCTTCGAACTTGCCGACCGGCTGGTTGAACTGCTTGCGGATGCGTGCGTACGCCGTCGACGCGTACGTGCCGGCCTTCGCGCCGCCCGTCGCACTCGACGGCAGCGAGATGCAGCGGCCGACCGACAGCTGCTCGACGAGCATGCGCCAGCCCTGGCCCGCCATCTTCGGGCCGCCGATGATGCAATCGAGCGGCACGAACACGTCCTTGCCGTACACCGGGCCGTTCTGGAACGGCACGTTGAGCGGGAAGTGGCGCCGCCCGATCGAGACGCCCGGCGTGCCGCGCGGGATCAGCGCGCAGGTGATGCCGTAGTCCGTCTTCTCGCCGCCGAGCAGCTTGTCCGGGTCCTGCAGCTTGAAGGCCAGGCCGACGACGGTCGCGACCGGCGCGAGCGTGATGTAACGCTTGGCGAAATTGAGGCGGATGCCGACGATTTCCCTGCCGTCGTACACGCCCTTGCACACGACGCCTGTGTCCGGGATCGACGCGGCGTCCGAACCCGCGCGCGGCGCGGTGAGCGCGAAGCAGGGGATGTCTTCACCGCGCGCGAGGCGTGGCAGGTAGTGGTTCTTCTGTTCCTCGGTGCCGTAATGCAGCAGCAGTTCCGCGGGGCCGAGCGAGTTCGGCACCGCCACGGTGGACGACACGGTGGCGCTGCGACTCGCGAGCTTCACCAGCACGCACGAGTGCGCGTAGGCGGAGAACTCGAGCCCGCCGTAGCGCTTCGGGATGATCATCGCGAAGAAGCCTTTCTTCTTCAGGAAATCCCAGACGTGCGGGGGCATGTCCGCGCGACGATGGGTGATGTCCCAGTCGTCGACCATGCGACACAGCTCTTCGCAGGGGCCGTCGACGAACGCCTGCTCTTCCGCCGACAGCACGGGCGCCTTGGCGGACAGCAGCTTCGGCCAGTCGGGCTTGCCCGTGAACAGCTCGCCGTCCCACCACACGGTGCCCGCTTCGAGTGCCTCGCGTTCGGTGTCCGACATCGAGGGCAGCAGGCGGCGATAGACGCGCAGGAACGGCCGCGTCACGTAGTGCATGCGCACCGCGTCGATGTTGAGCAGCGCGAGCACGGCGAATGCGACCCACAGCAGGATCTGCCAGGCGAGCGAGCCGTGGCCCCACAGGCTGTACACGACCAGCATCAGGCCGGCGGCGATCGTGGCGGTCCGTAGCGAGACGCGCTGGTAGGCGAGGACGAGCGCGCCGCCAAAGAAGAGGGCAGTCCAGAACAAGGTCATCACAGCTGCGATCCCCCGCAGTCGGCAGGACGGTGTGTCCCGCGGCGACCCGAATATGCACCGGATTGCTGCACTGCCGCAATAGCAAACCAGCCTGCGGTATCAAGGACTTGCAGTCGCCTGGCAGCAGTCCAGGTGGCGAGGCGGGCAACTCGCGGATTTGTGCGGCGCAGTAAGCCTGTCGATTCAAGGGGATAGGGCGGGAACCACCGCGCCCGCCGGACGCTCAGGCGTGCGCGGGCGTGGCGCCGTTCTCGAAGTCCGACGCCCGGATGGTGACCGGCAGGATCACCAGCTCCACGCCGTGCTCGTTGAGGATGCGCTGCATGGCGAGCGGCGTCTGGCTGTGCAGCCAGCGGTTCCACCAGTGCTCCGTCTCGAACACCAGGCGGCTCGCGAAGAACACGCTGTTCGGGAATGCCTGCCGCACCTCGAGCGACAGCTTCTCGAGCTCGACGCGGCGATCGCTGCCGTACGCATCGAACCAGCATGCGCCCCGGCCCTGCACGTGCGCGTAGTTCACCAGCGCATCGAGCGTGGCGCGCGTCTCGTATTGCAGCGTGCGCAGCGACTGTTCGCTGCCGTAGGCCTCGCTGTCGACGGTGCCCACGCTCACGAAAACGAAGTTGCGGAAGTGGCCCGGGAACAGCGCTTCGACGCGCTCGACCGTGTGCAGGCCGATGCCGCGATTGGAGCTCACGAGGAACACGGCAGTGGGCCGCCTGGCGTCGATGGCCGGCGGTTCGCAGGCGAGATCCTGCACACGCCAGCGGTGCTCGCGCTCGAAGCGCCGGGTGAGGCGCCGCACCCGGCTGTAGTGGCGGCGGATCAGCAGGCCCATCGCAACCACCAGCGACGTGATCAGCAGCGTCACGCTGCCGCCCTGCAGGAAGCGCTCGATCATGATCACCACGAGGATCGCGAACGTGATCAGCAGCGCGAGGCTCGAGAGCAGCAGGCGTCGCCGCGCCAGGTCATCGTCGCGCCGCTGCTTCCACCAGTAGATGGTGAGTCCAAGCAGCGAGAGCGTGAACGTGATGAACACGTTCACCGTATAGAGCACCACCAGCAGCGCGACCTCGCCTTGCGTCCAGACCAGGATGGCGAGCGCCGCGGCGCCCATCAGCAGCACGCCGTTGCGGGTGACCAGCCGCGACGAAAGGGCCGCGAACTGGTTCGGCACCCAGCGGTCGACGGCCATGTTCGCCAGCACCGCGGGGCCGCCGAGGAAGCCGGTGTTCGCCGCGACGAACAGCAGCGCGCCTTCGAAGACCAGCACGACGACGAGGATGGTGTGGCTGACCGTGCCGTGCATTCCCATGCTCTCGATGATGCTGCGGAACACCTGGGCGTTGAGCGTCTCGTGCGTCTGCACCGGCGGCACGTCCCACAGCAGGTACAGCAGGATGATGCCGCCGGCCGTGATGGACAGTGATAGCGCCATCAGGAACATCGTCCACTTGCCGGTGCGGACGCGCGGTTCCTTGAGCATGTTGACGTTGTTCGAGACGGCCTCGATGCCCGTGTAGGTGCCGCCGCCGAGCGAATACGCCTTGAGGAACAGCGCGAGCACGAAGAAGCCGCCGGCCGACCCGGCGAGGTCGTGGGTTTCCTGGATCGTCTGGGCGACCTCCCTGTGCAGTCCGGCGCCGTGGCTGAAGATGCCGTAGGCGATCAGGGCGAAGTGCGTGATCACGAAGCCGATGAAGATCGGCGCGAGCACCTTGATCGACTCGCGCATGCCGCGCAGGTTCAGGTAGATCAGCAGGACGATCATGCCGATCTCGAACTCGAGCTTCACGACCTGGTGCGCGGCGGGCAGCAGGCTGAAGATCGCGTCGATGCCGCTCGCCACGGAGATTGCGATCGTGAGCACGTAGTCGACGATCAGTGCCGCGCCGGCGACGAGGCCCGCGTACGGCCCGACGAGTTTCGTGGCGACCTTGTAGCCGCCGCCGCCGTTCGGAAACAGCTCGATCACCTGGTTGTAGGCGAGCGAGATCACGAACACCGTGAACGCCGTGGCGAAGGCGAGGTACAGCGCGAGCTGGCTGTGCGTGCCGAGCGCGATGAACGCTTCAGCGGGGCCGTAGGCCGACGACGACAGGCCGTCGGCGCCGATGCCGATCCAGGCGAGGAACGCGGCGAGCGCGATGTGCTTGCGCGTGTCCGGCGACATCGGGTCGCGCGGCGGGCCCAGCAGCACGTCGCGGAAGCGACGCTTCTCCGGGGTGTTCATGGCTGCGGTGGAGGGGTGGGGCGGCGGGCGAGGGCCCGCCGCCGCCGGTTGCTTGCTCAGCGGATCAGATCAGGTCCTTGACGCCGTCGCGCTCCTCGAGGAGCTCCTTGTACGTCGCATCCATGCGCGCGCGGCTGAACTCGTTGATGGCGAGGCCCTGCACGATCTCGTACTGGCCGTTCCTGCAGGTCACCGGGAAGCCGTAGATCACGCCGGCCGGAATGCCGTAGCTGCCGTCCGACGGGATGCCCATGCTCACCCAGTCGCCGTCCGGCGTGCCCTTCACCCAGTCGTGGATGTGGTCGATGGCCGACGACGCGGCCGAGGCGGCCGACGACGCGCCGCGCGCCTTGATGATCGCCGCGCCGCGCTGCTGCACGACCGGGATGAACTGCTCCTTGTACCAGGCCTCGTCGATCAGCGAGAGCGCGGGCTTGCCGTTCACCGTCGCGTGATGCAGGTCGGGGTACTGCGTCGCGGAGTGGTTGCCCCAGATCGTCACCTTCTTCAGCTGCGTGACGTGCGTGCCCGTCTTTTCCGCGAGCTGCGACAGCGCGCGGTTGTGATCGAGGCGCACCATCGCCGTGAAGTTCTTCGGGTTGAGGCTCGGCGCGTTCTTCATCGCGATCAGCGAGTTGGTGTTGGCCGGGTTGCCGACGACCAGCACGCGCACGTTGCGATCGGCGACGGCGTCGAGCGCCTTGCCCTGCGCGGAGAAGATCTGCGCGTTGGCGAGCAGCAGGTCCTTGCGCTCCATGCCCGGGCCGCGCGGGCGCGCGCCGACCAGCAGCGCCACGTGGCAATCCTTGAAGGCCGCCTTGGCGTCGTCCGTCGCGACGATCCTGTTCAACGTCGGGAACGCGCAGTCGTTCAGTTCCATCACCACGCCCTGCAGCGCGCCGAGGGCCGGCGTGATTTCGAGCAGGTGCAGGTTGACGGGCTGGTCGGCGCCGAGCATCTGGCCGGAAGCCACGCGGAAGGCGAGCGCATAGCCGATCTGGCCGGCGGCGCCCGTGATCGCGACGTTGACAGGGGTCTTCATGAAGTCTTCTCCGTTTTGCGTCTGTGCCCGGCCCGGCGGAGCCAAAGTGCTGGTCGGAGACGGGCCGAGCATTTTAACGCGCTGCAACGAAGCCGGACGCTGCGGAATTTGCGCCACGCCGAGGACAAATACCTTGGCGGGGGCTTGCCAAGTCAATGGTGTTATAGTTAACTACAACACCAGAGTACTTTCTCCCTCGGTCGCATCGGGGCCGGCGGCTCCACAGCCATCGTGCCGTCGGCTCTCGATGCGGCCGTCTTTCTCACCAAACTGAAACCGCTCGACCACCGGGGCGGAAAGTGGTGTTCTGCTACAGTAATGCAGCGCACCACCTGAGGCCCTTGAAGCTTTCTGATGGATTCTCACTGGCAGGACAACCAGCCGATTTACCGCCAGCTTCGCGACCGCGTCGTCGCGATGATCCTGGAGGGCACGCTTGCCGACGGCGACCCGTTGCCGTCCGTGCGCAGCGTGGCGGCCGAGCACACGCTCAACCCGCTCACCGTGCTCAAGGGTTACCAGCAGCTGGTCGACGAGGGCCTCGTCGAGAAAAAGCGCGGCCGCGGCATGTTCGTCACGACGGGTGCGCGCTCGAAACTCACGCTCGACGAGCGTGAGCGCTTCCTCGCCACCGAATGGCCACGCGTGCTCACGCGCATCGAACAGCTCGGGCTCGACCCGGCGCAACTGCTCGCAGCCGGCAAGCACGCCAAGAACGGAGCCTAGCGGGTCTTCGCGAACCGCCGATCTCACTTGGCGATGGCGCCGAGTCTCCGCATGTCGAACTGCGCCTTGTCGCGCTGCGCGACTGTCAGCGTGTCCGTGCCGCCGAGCACCATCGTCCGCACGGGGCGCACACCGCAGATGCTGAGGACGTCGCTCGCCACGTTACGAATGCTGCGCGGACTGCGGTCCACCTCCGCGAAGAGTCCCGGCATGCCCCGTGTGACGATGATGCGCGCCGACCGCCCCTTCAGCAGGCGCTTCGGGGGTTCGCCCGGTCCGCGCTGCGTGAACGCAAAGCCCGGGCGCAGCACCTGCTCGAAAAAGCCTTTCAGTTTCGAGGGCATGGTGCCCAGCCACATGGGATACAGGACCACGATGTGGTCGGCCCACGTGATCAGCTTCTGCGCAGCCCGGATCGAGTCCGGCACCTTGCCCGAGACGTAGGCCTTGTCGTTGCGAAGCAGCGGAAAGCGCATCGCTCCCACTCGCAACACGCGTGCCTCGTGGCCTCCTTCCTTGGCGCCCTGCCGATACAGGTCGGTGAGCTCGTGGACGAAGTGCGGACCTTTCGGGTCCGGGTGACCGTCGATGATCAGGATCTTGTGACTCACGAGCTTTCTCCTGGCAGACCCGTGGAGAGGCTGGCCCGGCGAGCCGTGGGTCCGGCCGCCGGCAACAGGAAACTGCGTCGCCCCTGCACGGTGTGATGGCTGATCCGCTACCGGCAGGCTAGCCGCGCGGCGGGCGTTGCGACAGTCGTATTGAGTGCAGTAACGCCGCGTCCCGCCTCTCACGCCATCGCCGCGTCGTGCTGCTCGGGCGACTTCGGCTCGACGCCCGGAGGCACCAGCTTGTACATGACCGGGGTGACGATGCCGCCCAGGATCGTGGACGAGATCAACCCGCCGATGATCACGATGGCGAGCGGCGAATAGAGCCCGGATCCCTGCACGGCGAGCGGCAGCAGGCCGCCGATGGCCGTGGCCGACGTCAGCAGGATCGGCAGGATGCGGATCTCCGCGGCGCGTGCGATGGCGTCGTCGAGCGGCACGCCCTGTTCGCGCAGCTGGTTCGTGAAGTCCACGAGCAGGATCGAGTTCTTGATCTGGATGCCGATCAGCGCGACGAGCCCGATGGTCGCCGTGAACGACAGCGTGTAACCCGTGACCAGCAGCGCGATGAGCCCGCCCGCGACGCCGAGCGGGATCACGCCCGCGACGATCAGCATGGAACGGAAGCTGCCGAACTCGAGGATCAGCACGGCGAGGATGCCGAACACCGCGACCAGCACCGCCGCGCCGATGCCGCCGAAGCTTTCCTCGCGCGCTTCCACTTCGCCGCCGGCGCGGAACGAATAGCCGGGGGGCAGCTTGATTTCCTTGAGCTGCCTGAAGATCGCGCGTGTCACCTTGCCGGTGTTGTAGCCGTCCTGCGGGTAGCCGGTGATCACGACCTCGCGCTCGCGGTTGTGGCGGCGAATCAGGCTCGGCGCCGACGAAAAGCCCGGCGACGCGAGCTGGCGCAGCGGCACGGGCTTGCCCGAAGCCGACGCCACCTCGATGAGGTTCAGCGCGTCGAGCGTCTGCCGGCCCTGCATCGGCAGGCGCAGCGTGATGTCGTACTCGTCGCCGTCGCTCTCCCGGTACTTGCTTGCGTTCAACCCTGCGACCGCCGCGCGGACGGTGCGATCCACCTCGACCGGCATCACGCCGAGCAGCGCGGCCTTCTGCGTGTCGATGCCGAGGTCGAGGTCGGTGCGCAGGCGTCGCGCCGGGTTGTCGACGTCGCGGGTGCCCGGCGTCGCAACGATGATCGATTCGGCCTGTGCCGCGATCTGCTGCAGCTGCATCAGGTCCGGCCCCGAGACGGCCACCTCGATCGGCGCGTCGATCGGCGGGCCGTTCTGGAAGTTCTCGACCAGGATCCGCGCGCCGGCGTAGCCCGCGAACGTCTTGCGCAGCTCCTCGTAGAGCGCCGGGCTGCGCCGCGGCTCGTACGCCTTCAACTCGGCGAAGACTTCGGCGACGTTCGCGTTGGTCTCCTCGGGTAAGACGTTGTAGTAGATGCGCGGATTGCCGTGGCCGAGGTTGGCGAACCAGTGCTTGATCTCGGCATGCTTCGCCAGTTCGTCCTCCACGAAGCGCAGCGCGCGGTCCGTGTCCGCGACGCTGGCCCCGTTCGGCGTTTCGATCGTGATCCGGAACTGCGGAATGTCGGCCGACGGGAACAGGCTGAAGCCGATGAAGGGCACCAGCGCGAACGAAGCGCCCACGAACGCGAGTGCCGCAAGCATGGCGGTCCGCGGACGCTTCAGGCTGCGGCGCAGGGTCGGCGCGTAGCTGCCGTGGATCAGGCCGTGCAGCGCCTGCAGCACGCGGTTGCCCCCGCCGTGGCCACCTCCCGGCTTCAGGATCCGGCTCGCGAGGAACGGGATGACCGTCATCGCGACGAACAGCGAGGCGGCCACCGTGTAGAGCACCGCGGCCGGCAGCGACCGGACGAAGTTGCCTGCGCCCTCGGGGAGGAACAGCAGCGGCAGGAACGCGAAGAGCAGCGTGACCGTGCAGCCGAGCACCGCGAGCGCGATCTGGTCCGTCGCGGCAATCGCCGCTTCGAAGCGCGAATAGCCGTCGCGCAGGTAGCGGGCGATGTTCTCGACGACCACGATGGAGTCGTCCACCAGCAGGCCGAGCGCCAGCACGAATCCGGCGATCGACAGCTGGTTCAGCGAAAAGCCCGTGAAGTAGAGCGCCGAAAGCCCGATCGCCAGCGACAGGGGGATGGAAATCATCACCACCATCGCGGCGCGCCACCCGAGCGGTACCAATGTCAGGAGCACCAGGCCGATTGCGATCGCGAAGTCGATGCCGAGCCGGCCGAGGCGGTGGCTCACGTTGCGCGTCTGGTCGAAGCCGCGCTCGAGCGTGACGCCCGCCGGCAGGGTCTTCTCGAACGTGTCGAGCCGCGCCTGGATGCCGTTGCGCACCGCGAAGACGTCGACGCGATCCTTGGCGTTTGCCGTGACGAAGATTGCGCGCTGGCCCTTGAAGCGGCCCGTGTAGAGCTCTTCCGCCGTGCCCCAGCCCACGTCGGCGACGTCCCGCACCTTGACGATGCGGCCGTTGCTGCTCGCGACGACGGTCTCGGCGATCTCGTCGAGTGAGTCGTAGCCGCCCGACGTCTTGAGGTTGAACTTGCGCAGCCCGACGTCCACGGCGCCGCCCGGGATCGTCGCATTCTCGCCGCGGATCGCGCCTTCGATGCGCCCGAGCGTGACGCCGGCGCGACCCATGCGCTCGAGGTCGACGGCGACGCGCACCTCGGGCTGTGGCGCGGCCCAGACCTGGCTGCGGCGCACGCCGGGCACGGTCTCCACTTCGTCGCGCAGCGCGTTGCCGAGATCCTTCAGCTGCTGGTAGCTCGCGGTTTCGCTGACGAGCGCGACCTGCGCGATGTTCACCAGTCCCGAGCCCGCCTTGCGGACCTCCAGTGCGGCGATGTCCGCGGGCAGCGATGCCCGGATGCGATTGACCTCGCGCACCACCTCGTCGTATTTCTTCTCCGGATCCGTGCTCCACTGGAACTCGACCTGGATCACGCCGACGCCGTCCATCGAGCGGCTGTCCATGCGCTTGATGTCGTCGAGCTCGTTGATCGCGTCCTCGATCGGGTCCACGACGAGCCGCTCGATGTCCACCGGATCGGCGCCCGGATAGACGACTACGACAGTCGGGATCGGGACGTGGAACTCCGGGTCCTCGGACCGCGGAATCTTCATCAGCGAGCTGATGCCGACGGCGATCAGCAGGCCGAAGAGCACCAGCGTGAACTGCCAGCGCTGGACGCTGAATGCCCAGATGCGCATGGAGGAGGCTCAGCCCTGCTGGCCGACGACTTGCACGGGGTGGCCCTCGGTGAGCCACGCCGCACCGTCGGTGATGACGCGCTGGCCGGGTTCGAGGCCGGCTTCGACGATCACGCGGTCGCCGACGATCGCGCCCACGGTCACCTGCTTGCGCCGCGCGATCGTGCCCGTTGCATCGAGCACGTACACGGTCCCGGTGGTTCCACTCGCTTCGACCAGCGCCGACACCGGCACCAGCGTGCTGGTCGCAGCGGACTTGGTGGCGCCACCGAGCCCCAGCGTCACCTTTGCGACCAGGCCGCGCACGAAGCGCGCGCCCGCGGGAGTGACTTCCACCTCGACGTCGAACGTGCCGGTCATCGGATCGGCTGCCGCGGCCACGCGCGTCACCTTGCCGGGAAACGGCTGGCCGGGGAACGCATCGAATCCGACCTCGGCCGTGTCGCCCAGGTTCACGCGCACGGCATCGCGATCGGCAAGCGCCGTGCGCACCACCCAGCCGGTGTCCGACGCGCCGATCACCAGCACGGGCTGCCCGCCCGCCACGAGTTCGTCCGCTTCGGCGAGACGCGCGAGCACGACGCCATCCGACGGCGCCTCGATGCGTGCAAAGCGCGCATTGAAGCGCACCGCATCGAGACCCGCCTGCGCGACCTTCCAGGCCGTCGTGAGGTCCTGCACCTGCTCTTCGGTCGCCACCTCGTCGACACGCAGTTGCTTTGCGCGCTCGAGGTCGCGCCGCGCCTTCTCGACGGCTTCGTTCGCCTGCGCGACGGATGCGTCGATTTCACCGCGATTGAGCGTTGCAAGCACCTGCCCGCGCTTCACACGGTCCCCGGCGTCGACCGACATGCTGTCGATCATGCCGCCGACCTTGAAGGCGAGCCGCACTTCGTCACGTGGCACCAGCATGCCGACGGCGCGCACGGTCGCGGCGACCGACGCGCTCTCCACGGGCACGGCATGGACGGGCGCAGCCGGGGTCGCGGCGGCAGCCGCAGTCCTTTCGCCCCTGGCGCAGGCGGTGAGCAGCACGGCCGCTGCGAGCAGGGCGAGGGCAAGGGGCTTCATCAGGAATGCTCCGGGTCGAGGCGATGGCGATCGCCGATCGCGTACTCGAGTTCGGCCAGGCGGCCCAGGAACTCCGTCCGCACGCGGGTCAGGTTGAGTTCCGCGTCGGTGTAGGCTCGGCGCGCGTCGATGAATTCCGCCTGGTTGACCTGCCCGAGATCGCGCTTGCGCGCGATGATGCGGAAGGCGCCGGCGGCGGCTTCGGTGCGCTTCTGCGCCGTTTCGAGCGATGCGTCGGCCACCGCGAGGCTCTCGTACGCCTGCTGGACCTCGAGCCGCACCTGCTGCTCAGCCAGGTCCCGCGTGGCCCGCAGTTCCTCGGTGAACGCCCTGGCCTCGCTCAAGGCCGCCCGGTCGGCGCCGCCCCTGAAAGCGTTCCAGCGCAGGATCACGGACGCGAGGACGTATTTCTGGTCGTCGCCGAACCCATAGTCCTCGCCCTGGATGCCGGCTTCGGCGCCGACGGCCAGCACGGGCTTGAACGCGGCGCGCGCGAGATCTTCCTGGGCCTTGCCGGCGGCAATGGCGGCATCGAGGCCGCGCAGCTCCTGGCGGTGATCGGTCGCGAGCTGCTGCAGCATCGCGACGTCGGGCTTGCGCCCCGCGATGCGCTCGATGAGGCGATTGCGGAACCGCTCGACGGCCTGTGCGTCGATCTCGGCGCGCGGCAGCGGCTCCTCGAGGGGCTGGTTGCGCAGCAGGTTCACGTAGCTTTGCGCGATGCGAACGCCGCTCGCCGCGGCAATGCGCTGCTGCTCGATCTCGAGCACGTCCGCTTCGGCGCGATACACCAGGTCGCGCGTGATCTTGCCGTTGCGGTACAGGCTCTCGTTCGCAGCGAGGTTGGCGCGTGCCGCCTCGCGCGTGGCGTCGAGCACCAGCACCACCTGCTGCGCGGCGAGCCAGCGGTAGTAGGCCTGCTTGGTGTCGCGGATCACGCGCGAGCGCAACGCCTCGAGGTCGGCCTCGGAGCGATTGACCAGCTGGCGATTGGCTTCCACCGCCGGCCCGATGCGCGGCTCGTACACCGGCTGGGCGAGGACGAGTTTCGTCTCCTGCTCGTGGTCGCGCAGCAGGTCGATCGACTGGTTCTCGACGCGCGGGTATTGCGCGCCGGTCAGTTGCTCGAGCGTGACGTAGACAGGGTTCAGCAGGTCGCCCACCGGAATGTCGATCGAGCGCCCGCCGTCCGCGACGGAGTAGCGGGACGCGAAATCGAGAACTGGCAGGTAACGGGCGCGCGCCTGGTCGAGCGCGGCCATGCGCTGCGCCACGCTCGCCGAGCCGGCGCGCAGCTGGAGGTTGGCGGCGAGCGCGTCGTCGACCACTTGCCGCAGTCCGTCCTCGACGGGGACCGTGTCGCTGCGCTGGACGGCCCGGTCTGCGGCCGGTGCTGCGCTCGCACCGCCGATCGAAGCGGTCGCGAGCAACGCACACCCGATCGCGAGCATCAGCGTGCGATGGCGGACGGAAGCGAGTGCGGTCGTGAGCGGCACGGGCGGGCACCGTCACGGACGCAGCGAGCGCAGCGCAAGGCCGAACGAGTGCTCGATGAACTGCTGCACCGGCACGCCTTCGTGCTCGATGTTCGAGCCCTTGGTGGTCGCGATCTGGATCATGCCGTGGGTAAACGCCCACAGCGTCAGCGCCGTCACGTAGGGATTGCCGATGTCCGCCCGCACAGATCCATCGGCGATGCCCCTGTGCAGCGATTCCACGATCACCTCGTGCGCGCGGTGGCCGGTCTCCATGCAGGCCAGTTCGTTGTCCTGCACGTGGCCGCTCTCACGTTGGTGCGCCTGGAAGCGGGCGCAGGCGTCGAAGTAGTGGGGCAGCTCGCGAGAGAAGGCGAGGTAGGCACGGCCGATCGCCTCGACTTCGTCGATGCCGCGGGCGCATCCGAGGCGCGCAAGTTCGAAGCGCCGGCGCAATTCCTCGAGTGAACGCTCGACGAGGGCGAAGTGCAGGTCGGCCTTGTCGTGGAAATAGACGTACAGCAGGGCGCGGGAAAGGCGCGCCTTGCGGGCCACCTGGTCCATCGTGACGGCGTCCCAGCCGATCTCGGCGTATAGGCCTTCGGCGGCGTCGATGATCTCCGCCTTGCGGCGGTCGCGCTCTTCCTGGCGGCGTTCTGCGATGTAGGAGGACATGGCCGCATCCTGCCTGAATATTGACATCATGTCAAAAGATGCACACATGTAAAAATACTATAGTTCTGTCAATGGTTTATTTCGTTCAGCCCGCCGGAGCGGTTGCCGGCAGGATCGCCCCTGCCGATGGCTTCAATCGACAGGTCCTGTTGGCCGCGGGGGCTTCGAACCTGACAATGGCCGCCCGCCGAAGTCGAACGCATACCCGAGGAGCCGCCGTGCACAAGACCCGCATCGACCTGCCCGCCAAGGCCCGCGCCAAGGTGATCGACCTGCTCAATGCCCGGCTGGCCGACGCCATCGACCTGCAGCTGCAGGCCAAGCAGGCGCACTGGAACGTAAAGGGCCCGAACTTCATCGCCCTGCACGAGCTGTTCGACAAGATCGCGGGCGAGACCGGCGGCAACATCGACGACATGGCCGAGCGCATTACCGCCCTCGGCGGCGTCGCGGCAGGCACCATCCAGGCCGTCTCGGGCCGCTCGAAGCTCGACCCGTACCCGCTCGACATCACCGACGGCCACGCGCACGTCGACGCGCTTGCGGCAGCGATCGCTCGCTTCGGCAAGAGCGTGCGCAAGGCGATCGACGAGTCGGGCAAGGCAGGCGACGCCGACACCAGCGACCTGTTCACCGGAATCTCGCGTGGCGCCGACAAGAACCTCTGGCTGCTCGAAGCCCACCTGCAGGCCGATCGCTGAGCCCGCCCGCAATCACGATTGCGCCCTGGCCGTCGCCACCGCCGATCCCTAGCCCATCAGCAGGCGGCTCTCCGCGGTCGCGAGTCCCTCGGGCGTGCCCCACAGCACCAGCACGTCGCCTTCGCGCAGGCGCGTATCCGGATCCGGCTCGCGGCCCGTGATGCCTTCGCGCCGGATGGCCGTGACCACGGTCCCGCCCTGGTCGAGACCGAGGTCGCGTATGGTGCGCTCTACGGCGTAAGCACCCGGCGGCAGCACCACCGTGTGCAGCTGCTGTCGGTGGCTGTGGGTGGAATCGAGCGTTGCCGCGTCATGCCGACGGAAGACGCTGCGCAGGATGGCGTAGCGGCCCCCCCGGATCGCATCCGTCGTCTCGATCACTTCCCCCAGCGGTACTTTCAGGAACAGCAGCACGTGCGAAACGAGCGAGAGGCTCGTCTCGAAGATCTCCGGGACGATTTCCGTGGCGCCCGCCTGCTGCAGCGCTTCGAGCTGCGAATCGTCCTCGGTGCGCACCAGGATCGGCACGTCCGCGCGCAGGCGCCTGACGGCGCGCACGATGCGCAGGGCGACCGTCGGATCGTCGAACGAGATCACCACCACGCTCGAGTGTTCGAGCCCGAGGGCGCGCAGCACTTCCGTGTGGGTCGCATCGCCGTACACCACCGGGTCGCCGGCCTGGCGCGCGTCACGCACACGGTGCGGATCGAGGTCGAGCGCGATGAATTCGAAGCCGCTGCGTTCGAGCACTCGCGCGAGGTTCTGCCCCACGCGGCCGAAGCCGCACACGATGACGTGCTCGCGGCGCGCCAGCTCGCGCGTCGCGGCGTTCTCGAGCGCCACGTCCGACGGCGCCACGGTCTCGCGTCGCAGCAGCTTGTCGGCGATGCGCCCGTTGTAACGGACGATGAGCGGGCCGGCGAGCATGCTGAGCGCCACGGCGGTGAGCAGCGCCTGCGCGACCGCCGGCGACACGCTGTTACCCTTCAGCAGGAGCGTGAGCAGCGCGAAGCCGAACTCGCCGCCCATGCTGACGACGAGCCCCGTGCGCAGCGCCTTGCGTGCGTTCGGCACGAACTGCCGCACGATCAGCGCGACGATCGTCGCCTTGACCACTAACAGGCAGGCCAGGATCAGCAGGACCAGCGGCAGCTGGGCGAGCAGCACGCGCAGGTCGAGCAGCATGCCGACCGATACGAAGAACAGGCCGAGCAGGATGTCCTGGAACGGCTTGATGACCGCTTCGGTCTCGTGGCGGAACTCGGTTTCGGCGAGCAGCATGCCGGCGAGGAATCCGCCGAGCGCCATCGACAGGCCGAGCGCGTGCGTGGCCCAGGCGCCGCTCAGCACGACGAACAGCACCGTCAGCGTGAAGGTCTCCGTGCTGCGATGGCGCGCGATCTCGTGGAACAGCGGGCGCAGCAGCCACCGGCCGACCGCGAGCACGACGAGCAGCGCCACGATGGCGCGCCCCACCATGTTGAGCAGCCACTGCGGGTTGAGCGCGATGCTGGTGTCGCCGATCGTCGTGGCGAGCGCGAGCAACGGCGCGAACGCAAGGTCCTGGAACAGCAGGATGCCGACGGCGAGGCGCGCGTGCGCGCGGTTGATCTCGAGCTGGTCGCCCAGCTGGCGCAGCACGATCGCCGTGGACGACATCGCCAGCGCGCCGCCGACGACGATGGCCGGCGCGGTCTCGACGCCGGCTCCCCAGGCGATGGCGCCGAAGGCCGCCGTCGTGACGGCCATCTGCAGGCCGCCCACGCCGAGCACCTCGGACTTCATCGCCATCATGCGCGCGAAGGAGAACTCGAGGCCGAGCGTGAAGACCAGGAACACCACCCCGATCTCGGCCAGCACGCGGACGAGTTCGTCGTTCTCAGCCAGCCCGAGCGCATGGGGCCCGAGCACCATGCCGACGACGAGATAACCGAGGATGGGCGGCAGCGCGAATCGACGCACCAGGCTCAGGACCAGCAGCGAGCCGGCCAGCAGGATGAGGATCTGGGAGAGAAAGTCGCCGGGCATTGTCCCTCACGGTCCGCGGAGGTCGATGCTAGCATTCGAGCAAGACAATGGCGGCCTTCGAAGAGGCTGGAATGCGTCAAGCCGTGGTGGCTGCGAGAGCCCCGCTGGCCATCGACGTCGGGGCCAATGGAATTCAAGGCGCACTACGATCCAGATGAACCCAGGTTGCGGCTCGCCGGCGACTGCCGCATGGCCGACGCACCCGCGCTCGAGCGTGCGCTCGCCGCACTGCAGGCAGCGGCCGGCCGGAGTCTGGTGCTCGACCTGACGTCGGCCGGCGCATTCGACATCGGCCCGTCCTGGCTGTTGCGACGGGCGCTCGTCGACGCGAGTGCCGCGGGCGCGTCCGTGACCTTCGTCGGCGAGCAACCGGAGCACTTTCGCTTTCTCGACGACATGGTCGGAAGCGCCCGGGAGGCCGGTCCCCTTGTCTCGGTGACGAGCGCCGCGGACGCGCCCCTCGTCTCGCTCGGCATGGCCATCGAGGCCCGCGCGCGCAGCGGGGTCGACGACCTGGCATTCGGCGGCCGCGTGGTCGTGACCGCCGCGTCATCCTGGGTCCGTCTGCGGGGCCTGCGCATTCCCTCGGTCGTGCGGCACGCTCACGAGACCGGTGTGCAGGCGATCCCGGTCGTCGCGATGATCGCGTTCCTGATCGCCGTCATCTCCGCGTACATCGGCGCGCAGCAGCTGCGGCCGTTCGGCGCCGAGATCTACACCGTGGACCTCGTCGCGATCGGCATGCTGCGCGAGCTCGGCGTGCTGCTGACGGCCATCATGGTGGCCGGCCGCACCGGCAGCGCCTACGCTGCCGAGATCGGCGTCATGCGCTTGAACGACGAAGTGGACGCGCTCGAATCGATGGGCCTCGATCCTTACGAGGTGCTGGTGCTGCCTCGCGTGCTCGGCCTGATGATCTCGCTGCCGCTGCTCACGATCGTCGCGGACTTCATGGGTCTCGCGGGCGGCGCGTTGCTCACGCGCTACCTGACTGACCTGCCCTGGCCGCAGTTCTTCGCGCGCCTAGACGAGGCGATCGCACCGACCACGTTCTGGGCGGGGCTCATCAAGGCGCCGGTGTTCGGGCTACTGATCGGGCTCACCGGCACGTTGCGCGGGCTGCAGGTGCGCGAGTCGTCGCGCGAGCTCGGCCGACTGACCACCGTCGCGGTCGTGCAGTCGATCTTCCTGGTGATCTTCGCCGACGCGCTGTTCGCCGTGTTCTACCTCGAGATCGATTTCTGAGGCGCCCGGTGGAGCGGCAACCCGTCATCTCCGTGCGCGACGTCGTCAACCGCTTCGGTCCGCAGGTGGTGCATGACGGCGTCAGCCTCGATGTCTACAGCGGCGAGGTGTTCGGCATCGTCGGCGGGTCGGGCAGCGGTAAGACCGTGCTGTTGAGGACGATGCTCGGCCTGCGTCGGCCGGACGCTGGGACGGTCGAGGTCGAAGGGCGCGACATCACGCGGTTGCCGGAGCACGAGCTGCGCGAGGTCAAGCGGCGTTACGGCGTCTCGTTCCAGCGCGGGGCGTTGTTTTCTTCGCTCACGGTGGCCGACAACGTCTCCCTGCCCGTGGTCGAGGCGCTCGATCTCGGCGCGGCGTCGCTCGCGCGTCTCGTCGAGCTGCGGCTGCGCATGGTGGGGCTGCCGCTCGATACGGCTCGCAAGTATCCGGCGCAGCTCTCGGGCGGCATGGTGAAGCGCGTCGCGCTCGCCCGCGCCCTCGCGCTGGACCCGCCACTGCTGTTCCTCGACGAGCCCACCGCCGGGCTCGATCCCATCGCCGCGTCGGCCTTCGACGAGCTGGTCCTGTACCTGCGCGAGACCCTGCGCCTCACCGTCGTGATGGTCACGCACGATCTGGACACCCTCGTACGGACATGCGACCGTGTCGCGGTGCTCGTCGACCGCAAGGTGATCGTGGACACCGTCGCCGCCATCGTTTCCAACGAGCACCCGTGGATCCACGATTATTTCCAGGGCAGCCGCGGCCGGCCGGTGGTCGCGTCGATGGGGAGTCGCATTGGAACGTGACGCGAAATACGCCGCCGTGGGTCTGTTCGCGCTGCTGGCGGTGGCGGCCGCTTTCATGTTCGTCTGGTGGTACTCGGACCGCGGCGACCACCGGGATTATGCCCGCTACGAAATCTATTTCAGCGGTTCGGTGAGCGGCCTCGCGCGTGCGAGCCCGGTGCGTTACCTCGGCGTCGACGTGGGTCGCGTCAAGAGCCTGTCGGTGGACCGGCGCAACCCGGGCCAGGTCAAGATCGTTGCCGAGATCGATTCGACCGCGCCGATCTCCGGAGCCACGCGCGCGCGGCTGGGCCTGCTCGGCCTCACGGGCCTGCTGTACATCGACCTGCAGCTCGACGAAGCGGGGGGTGCGGCCCGGCAGCCGCTGCAGACAGGTCAGCAGTACCCGGTGATTGCTTCGCGCAAGAGCGACATCGAGGCGTTCGTCGAGGGCCTGCCAGGGCTGGTCGCCCGTGCCGCCGACGTGATGGATCGCCTGGAGCGCCTGCTCGCGGACGACAACCTGAACTTGATCGGCGGCACGCTCGCGAACGTGCACCAGGCCTCCGCCGACCTCACCGAAACGATGAGCCAGGCGAAGCTGATGGCGACCGAGCTGCACCAGGCTTCAACCGCGACGGCGGGCCTCGTCGCCGGCCTGCAGCAGACCATCGTCCAATCGCAGCCGGAATTGCTGGGTGCGCTGGCCGGGGCTCGCAGCGCGGCCGACAAGCTGGCGAAGACGGCGGACAGCCTCGATCGCATCGTCGTCGGCAACGAGGCGACCCTCAAGCAATTCTCGGGCACCGGTCTGGCGGAACTGCAGCAGCTGGTGATCGACGCGCGCGACGCCACCGCCGAGGTCCGCGCCCTGGCGCTCCAGTTGCGCGAGAACCCGTCGGCGATCCTGCGTGAGCCGCGCGAGAGCGGAGTGGAGATCGCGCCGTGAAGCGAGCACTTGCCGTGTTCGCACTTGCGTTGGCCGTCGCCGGCTGCTCAGGCGGTCTGCTCGCCATGCACGGAGACGCGCCGCAGGTCTACCGCATCGCGGGTGCCCCGGCGCCCTCGGGTGGCGCCTCGCTGCCGGCCGCTCTCGCCGTCGCGCGGCCCCGCGCCGCGTCGTCGCTCGACACCGAGCGGATCGCGGTCGTGCGCGGCAGCGCATTCGAATACTTCGCGGGGGTACGCTGGTCGGATCCCGCACCGCAGATGCTGCAGCAGCTGCTCGTCGAGGCGCTGGTCGCCGATGGCCGATTCGCCACGGCGGTGACGGCTCCGAGCCGCGTGCCGGCGGACTTCCTGCTGGATGTCGAACTGAGGGAGTTCGCGGCGCACTACGAGACGTCGGACGCGTTGCCGCGGGCGCGAGTGCAGTGGCAGGCCACGCTGATCGACGCCCGCTCCGGAACCCGCGTCGCAAGTTTCCAGGTGGGGGGCACGGCGGCTGCAGCCGAGAACAGGCGCGACGCGCTCATCGCCGCGTTCCAGCAGGCGACGCAGGCCGCTGTCGGGGAGACGGTGGCGCGGATACGCGCGGAGAGTGAATCGCCAAGGCGCTAGAGCGGCCGCGTTCAGGCGGCGAGCATCCCGAGGCGCTGCTCGAGCTCCATCTGGTCCTGCACCACGATGCAGGCCGGGGGCAGCTCGCGCCGCGGCAGCGCGCTCGTGCCCGCGCCGCCGAGCCAGATCGGCACGCCGCTGCCGAGGCTGCGCGACAGCTCGTCGAGCTGCGCGGGCACGCCTTCCAGCGAGTCGAGCAGCACCACGCTGATGGCCACGGCGACCGCGCCCACCTCGCGCGCGAAATGCGCGATCTCGTGCGCCGGCAGGTCGGCGCCGAGGAAGTGCACCTTGTGACCCTGGCTCGCGCAGATCATGGCCGACATCAGCAGGCCCAGCTCGTGACGCTCGCCGGGCAGCGTCGCGAAGACGATGGCCGGGCGATGCGCGCAGCGGTCGAACGTGTCGAGCACGAGCGCGACGTGCTTGCGCACCGAGGCCGACACCATCCTCTCCTGCGCGATGGTCAGCTCGCCGCGATGCCAGCGCTCGCCGATTTCGTGCAGCAAAGGCTTGAGGACGTCGCGTGCCAGTTGCTGCGGCGGAAGCAGCGCGATGGCGAGGGTCAGCGACTGCTCGCATTCCGAGGACCGGAACCGCTGCGCCGACTCGAGGATGCGTTCGACGAACGCGTTGCAGGTGGCCTGCAGCGGGGCGTTGCCGGAGCCCTCGAGCAGCGAGACGAGCTGCTGGTCGCCGAGCTGCGCCAGGCGACCGATGGGATGGCCCTGGTCCGTCGCTTCCCGCAGGCGGCGCAGGCGAAGGACGTCCTCGGGCCGGTACACCCGCCGCCCCAGGTCGTCTCGCTGGGGCGCGACGATGCCGTAGCGGCGCTCCCAGGCTCGGAGCGTTTCCACGCTCAGGCCGGTGGCCCGCGAGACGGCTTTGATGGAGTACATGGTGGGATCTTAAGGATGTCGAGCGCGTTGTAAAGTATTTGTACAGGTCAAGTTTGGACTTAGTCTTTACAGACTGATCGGAAGAAGGTAGATTTCGGGTGGAATGACCCCCCGCTTGGGCGAAACCTTGGTTTCGCCCTTCTTTTTTCTCCAGACCGGGCGGGTTGGATTCAGGCCGGGAGTCGCAGGATGGGGTGCTGGCCGGTGGCCTGGCGCAACACCATCTCGAGGAACTCGGCCGAGGCCATCGGTTCGCCGAACAGCCGGCCCTGGCCGAACTGGCAGCCGCTGTGCAGCAGGAAATGCCGCTGCTCCTCGGTCTCGATGCCTTCCGCGAGCACCTGCAAGCCGAGGCTGCGGCCCATCTCGATGATCGTTCGCACGATGGTCGCGTCGTCCGGATCGGTCGCCGCGTTCGTCACGAAGGAGCGGTCGATCTTGAGCGTGCCGATCGGGAACTGCTGCAGTGCGCTCAGGCTCGAGTAGCCCGTGCCGAAGTCGTCGATCGACAGGTGCACACCCATCGACCGCAGTTCGTCGAGCAGCGGCAGCGTGCGCTCTGCGTCCATCATCAGGGTCGTCTCGGTAATCTCGAGTTCGACGCAGGACGGGTGCACGCCGTGCTTTTCGAACACGGACCGGCAGCGCGGGATGAAGCTCGCGTGGCTCAATTCCCTCAGCGACAGGTTGACGGACACGCGGCCCGGGTCCGGGACCTGCTTGCGCCACAGCGCATAGTCGACGCACACCTGGTTCAGTACCCACGCCCCGATGTCGAGGATGAGCCGCGACTCCTCCGCGAGCGGGATGAACTGCGAAGGCGCGATCTCGCCGTGGCCGGGCAGGCGCCAGCGCAGCAGCGCCTCGGCGCCGACGACCTCGCCGCTGCCGAGGTCGACCTTGGGCTGGTAGCGCACGACGAACTCGTCGCGATCGAGCGCGCGGCGCAGCTTGCTCTTGAGCAGCAGTCGCTCGACCGCGGCGGCGTTCATCTCGGGCGAGTAGAAGACGTGGCAGCTGCGACCGGCGCGCTTGGCGTGGTACATGGCCGCGTCGGCATTGCGGACCAGGTCGATCACGTTGTCGCCCTGTTCGGGGCACAGCGCGATGCCCACGCTCGCCGTCACCTCGATCTCCTGCTCGCCCACGTGGAGCGGGCGCGACACTTCGCGCAGCACGATGCGTGCCAGGGTGCCCGCCAGGTCGTGGCTCGCGGGGCTGTCGTCCGAGCCCTCGGCGAAGATCGCGAATTCGTCGCCCGCCAGGCGGCCGACGACGGAGTCCTTCGGGAGCACGCGCGCGAGGCGCTCGCCCATGGTCTCGAGCACGCGGTCGCCCGCTTCGTGGCCGAACGTGTCGTTCACTTCCTTGAAGTTGTCGATGTCGACGTACAGCAGCGCCAGGCCGCGCGACCGGCGCGTGGTGCGCGTGATCGCCTGGTGCAGCAGGTGCTGGAACTGCATGCGGTTCGGCATCTTCGTCAACGCATCGAAGCGCGCGAGGTAACGGATGCGCCGCTCCGCGCGCTTGCGCTCGGTAATGTCGCGCAGGACGAGGATGTGGCCGCGGAAGTCTGCGCTGTCGCTCGATACCACGGATGCGCTGACCGACACCGGGATCGTCTGGCCGCGCGAGGTCTGCACCACCGTCTCGCCCGGCTCGGCGACCACCTTGTCGAGGCTGAAGGCCGCGCGGTGCGCGTCCGCGAGCAGGGACTCGAAGGACGCTCCTTCGAGCTGGCCCGGCTCGAGGCCAAGGAGCTGGGCGGCCGCGAGGTTCGCCGTGCGCACGCGCCCGTCCGGCGAGATCGCGAGCACGGCGTCGCTCATGCTGTTCAGCAGGAGGTTCAGGTAATCGCGCGAGATCGTGGTGAGCGTGAGCGCCTGGCGCATGCGTTCGAGCGAACGTTCGAGCGGGGCGACTTCATCGACCCCGCTGCGTTGCACCGGCTCCGAGTACGAGCCGTGCCCGATGCGTTCGGCGCTCTCGACCAGCACATCGACGGCGGCATCGATGCGGCGGATGCGGCTCGAGACGAGCCAGGCCACCAGCACCGTCAGTGCGGGGCCCATGAGCACGACGACCCACAACCGGCCGACGTGCGCGCCGTGGATGCGTTCCAGCAGCAGGGCCTGCGCCTGGTCGAGCGCCGCGACAGCCTCGGGGCCGCTGCCGCGGGCCAGTCCAGCGAGGAGATCGACGATCCCCCGCTGCTCGTAGGCGCCGCCGACGAACGTCAGGACGGCGACGACGAGCGTGAGCAGGGCCCCGAACAGCCCCAGCACGATCAGATAGCGGTAGCGAAGACGAAAAGCGCCCATGTTCCGCGGATGCCCCCGTGACGCAGCCCCCGGCTGGTCCAGTTCTTGTTGTTCGTACCCTGAAACAGGCGACCGATCATACCCCCGTCCGGGAGCATCGCAAAAGGCGGTTGCCCGCGACCGCAATGTGGAAATTTTTCCGACACTTCGCGCTCGCCCGCGCTGCTGGCCGGCGGCGGCTCCGGTATCCTTGCGCCCCGGAAGCCCCGCCCATGAACGAACTCGAACTCACCGGCCGCTCGCGCTCGCACATCGTCGACATCGACGAGCCGAAGTGCGCTCTCCATTTCGAGACGGTCGCCTCGTTCCTGGCCATGCGCGACGACGCGGCTCGTGCCGGCATCGACCTGCGCCCGGTCTCGAGCTTCAGGGATTTCGAGCGCCAGAGGGTGCTGTGGAACCGCAAGTGGAGCGGCGAGCGGCCGTTGTACGATCGCGCAGGCGTCGAACTCGATCCGGTGCAGCTTTCGGACGCCAAGCGAGTGGACGCGATCCTGTGCTGGTCTGCGGTGCCGGGCGGCAGCCGCCACCACTGGGGTTCGGACATCGACGTGATCGACGCCGCCGCCATGCCCGACGGCTACCAGGTGCAGTTGCTGCCGTCGGAGTACGCGCCGGGCGGGGTGTTCGAGCGGCTCACCGCGTGGCTGGACCGGAACATGCACCGCTTCGGCTTTCACCGGCCATACGCTTCGGATCGCGGCGGCACGGGTGTCGAGCCATGGCACATCAGTTATGCACCGGTGGCGCGGCGCGCGATCGAAGAGCTCTCGCTGCCAGTGCTGCGCCGGGCCATCGCGGCCAGCGACCTGCTCGGCAAGGAAATCGTGCTCGATCGCCTGCCCGAGATCTACACCCGCTTCATCCTCGCGGTGGATTTTCCGCCCGCTTGACCTGCGCGTCGCGGAAGCCCTGCACGCGTTTCAGGAACCACATCGGGAAGTAGCGCTTCAGCCGCCACACCAGCCGGTACTCGCGCGGCCAGACGATGTAGAGATCGCCTTTCGCGGCCGCCGCCAGGATGGCTTGCGCGGCATCTGCCGGGTCGTGCCTCGCGTTGTCCATGAGCCGGTGCGCCATCGCGTTTTCCTGCGGGGGTGCCCGCAGGGTGTCGAGCAGGTGTGTGCGGAAGAACCCCGGCATGGCGCACGAGACCTGGATTCCCGTGCCGCCGAGTTCGGACGCGAGCGTCTCCGAGAGAGAGATCACGCCGGCCTTGGTCACGTTGTAGGCCGCCATGTTCGGCGCCGCGGCAAACCCAGCCGAACTGGCCGTATTCAGGATCAGCCCGGAACCCTGGCGGCGCAGGATGGGCAGGGCGGCGCGGCAGCCCCACACGACGCCGAGGAGGTTGATGTCGACGATCCAGCGCCAGTCCTCGACGGGGGTCACGTCCACGTCCCCGGCGACGGCGACGCCTGCGTTGTTGAACAGCGCGTCGAGGCCGTCGCGGGCTGCCGCGAAGGCGGCGATCGCCGAGGACACGAACGGTTCCGACGCGACGTCGCCCGCATGCGTCGATACGGTGGCCGCACCGGCCGACTGCAGCTCCGCAGCGACCGAGGCGAGGCGCCCGGCGGAAACATCGGCGACGCCGACGTGCCACCCGGCCGCCGCAAATTCCAGGGCGAGGGCGCGGCCGAGGCCGCTGCCGCCGCCGGTGATGAAAACACGCTTTGCCGGGAAGCGCCGTGACAGTATGGTAAGCGAGGGTGAGAAGTTCATCCGCGCATGCTAGCCGCAACGGGCACCGGGATGTAATGCAGGACGTCGACTTCAGCTCGTACTTCGTCGTCGCGACGGTCTCGCTGCTGATCGTGATCGGCTGCGTCCTGCTGCACTACGAGTCGCTCTCCCTGTTGACCGGCGTCTTGAAGCGCATTCGCATCCGCCCACGCCCCCGCATCCTGGTGATGATCCTCACGATCCTCGCGATCCACGTCGCGGAGATCTGGATCTTCGGGCTCGGATACTGGGCCCTCATCCAGAACCCGGCGCACGGGATGCTGGTCGCGGTGCACCCGATCGGCCTGCTGGACGCCATTTATTACTCCGCAGTCTGCTATTCGACGCTCGGGCTCGGCGACGTCACGCCGTTCGGCAACATCCGCTTTCTCACCGGCCTCGAGAGCCTCACGGGCTTCGTGCTGATCGGCTGGTCCGTCTCGTTCACGTACCTCGAGATGGACCGCTTCTGGAGGGGCTGAGCCGTGCGCAAGGTCCACACCGCGGAGTCGATCGTCGAGATCGCGCACCTGCGCAACCTGCTCGAGTCGGAGGGCATTGCCTGCGTCGTGCGCAACGATCGGCTCGGCGGCATCGTGGGCGAGATTCCCTTCCTCGAGTGCTGGCCTGAGCTGTGGGTCGTCCAGACCGGGAACTACCTCAAGGCGAAATCCGTCGTCGACGAGCTGCTGCATGCGTCGACGCCGTCGGCGCCATGGCGCTGTGCAGGCTGCGGTGAAACGATCGAAGGCCAGTTCGCGCTGTGCTGGAACTGTGGCGCCGCCCCCGCGGCGGGTGGCGAGGCGTGAAGACGCTCACCGTCGCGCCACGCTTCAACGGGCCGCCGGACTCGGGCAATGGCGGTTACGTGTGCGGTGCGCTCGCCGTGGCCACGGGGCTCGACTTGCGCGTGCGCCTTGCGGCGCCGGCGCCGCTGGAGGTTCCCCTCGGCATCGAGCGGGACGCGGCCACGGGCGTGTGCCGGTTGCACGCCGGGGAGCAGCTGATCGCAGTTGGAACACCCGACCGCCTGAGGCTCGAGGTTCCCGCGCCGCCCCCCTATGTGTCCGCGGTGTGGGCCTCGCAGCACTACGCCGGGTTTCGCGACCACGTCTGCGCGGATTGCTTCGTCTGCGGCCCGCATCGCCGTCGCGGCGACGGGCTGCGGATCTTCCCGGGACAACTCGAGAGCGGCATCGTCGCAGCGCCGTGGCTGCCGCCGGATTCGCTGGACGGCGGCGACGGCAAGGTCGGGGTCGAGTTCCACTGGGCTGCGCTCGACTGCCCGGGTTACTTCGCGCTCACGCCGCTCTGGCGCAGGATGCTGCTCGGCGAAATGCAGGCGCACGTGGATCGGCGCGTGCATGTCGGCGAGGCCTGCACGGTGATCGGCTGGAAGCTCGGCGTGGAGGGGCGCAGGCACTTCGCCGGCACCGCCATCTTCGATGAAGACGGCGAACTCTGCGCCCGCGCCCGCTCGACATGGATCGACGTCGAAGCGGTCGGGTGAATTCGGTGCAGCCGGGTGAGGGTGTCTTACCTCTCCCGCTTGCGGGAGAGGTCGGCGCAACCGGGTGAGGGTGTCTTACCTCTCCCGCTTGCGGGAGAGGTCGGCGCAGCCGGGTGAGGGTCAGCGTCTGGCGAGAAAAATCGCCAACAAGCCCGCCGCCGCGAGCACGATCCCGGGTAGCCACGACGGGCCGACGGCGAGCCACGCCAGGCCGCCCAGCATGGTGACCGAGCCGACGATAGTCAGGTCGCGCTGCCGGGCGCTGGCGCGGATCTCGCGCCGCAGGTCCTCGATGCCGCTCTGTTCCACCTTGATGCGGAACTTGCCTTCCGACGCCTGCTGCACGAAATGCTGGATCACCTGCGGCAGCATGCGCAGCGACTCGTTGAGGTCCGGCAGCTGCCGGCGCAACTGCTGCGCGAGTGTGCGGCCGCTGAATCGCTCGGCGCCCCATTCCTTGAGGATCGGCTGCGCGGTCTTCCAGAGGTCGAGCTGCGGGTAGAGCAGGCGGCCGAGGCCCTCGATCTGCAGCAGCGTCTTCTGCAGCAGGATCAGCTGCGGCTGCACCTGCATGTCGAAGCGGCGCGCCGTCTCGAACACGCGCACCAGCACCTGGCCGAAGGAGATCTCCGACAGCGGCTTGTTGAAGATCGGCTCGCACACCGTGCGCACCGCCGCCTCGAGCTCGTCGACGCGCACGTACGACGGCACCCAGCCCGAGTCGATGTGCAGCCGGGCGACGCGGTTGTAGTCGTGGTCGAAAAACGCGAGGAAGTTCTCGGCGAGGTAGTGCTGGTCGCGCGCGTCGAGCGAACCGACGATGCCGAAGTCCACCGCGGCGTAGCGCGGGTTCTCCGGGTCGTCCGTCTGCACGAAGATGTTGCCCGGGTGCATGTCCGCGTGGAAGAAGTTGTGGCGGAACACCTGCGTGAAGAAGATCTCGACGCCGTTCTCCGCGAGCCGCTGGATGTTGGTGCCACGCGCGCGCAGCTCCGCCAGGTCGCTCACCAGCACGCCGTGGATGCGCTCCACCACCATCACGTTCGGGCGGCAGTAATCCCAGTGCACCGCGGGGACGTACAGCAGGCTGGAGCCCTCGAAGTTGCGCTTCAGCTGCGCGGCGTTGGCCGCTTCGCGCATCAGGTCCAGCTCGTCGATGATCGTCTTCTCGTATTCCTGCACGACCTCGACGGGCCGCAGGCGATACCCCTCGCGCGCATACCGGTGCGCGAGGCGGGCGACCACGTACATGACCTCCAGGTCGCGCTCGATCTTCTCGCGCACGCCGGGGCGCACGATCTTGACGACGACATCCTCGCCGGTGCGCAGCCGCGCCGTGTGCACCTGGGCAATCGAGGCCGCGGCAAGCGGTGTCTCGTCGAACTGCTCGAAGACTTCCGACAGTGGCCGGCCGTATGCCGCTTCCGCGATCGCGCGGGCTTCAGATCCCGGGAACGGCGGCACCCGGTCCTGCAGCTTGGCCAGTTCGTCCGCGAGTTCCGTGGACAGCATGTCGCGGCGCGTCGACAACGCCTGGCCGAACTTCACGAAGATCGGGCCGAGCTCCTCGAGCGCGAGGCGGATGCGCTCCTCGCGGGTGCCGCCCTTGCGACGTTCGAACCACGTGGCTGGCGAGAGGTAGAAGAGGTAGCGCAGCGGCCGCAACAGGTGCGTGTCGAGGATGATCTCGTCGAGTCCGTGACGGACGAGCACGCGCTGGATCTGCAGGAGGCGGGCGGCGCTGCGGAGATTCATGGTTGGTCGAATCCGTGCGCTCGCCTAGCGGCGCTTCGCTTCGAGGCGCGCCAGCCGGGCCTCGAGGCGGTCGGTCGATTCGCGCAGGTCGTCGACGGCTTCGAGGAACTCCTCGATCTCCACGCGCACCGGCACGTCGCGGCCTTCTTCCTGCAGGTACTCCGCGACGTTCGTCGCGAAGGCGCCCGAGGCCTTGCGGCCCCAGTCGAGGAACCCGCGGGCGACGTTCGCCAACTGGCGGGCCGCCACGTCGCCGATCACGCGCGACAGTTCCTCCTCGAAGTCCGGGCGCGATTGCTGCAGCAAGTCGCGGAATTTCTGCGCGACTTCCGCATCGCCCTCGATGCGCACGGCGCCGCCTCGAAGGCTGTTCTCGGCCGCGGGGCCGGCGAGTGCAAGCAGTGACAGCGGCGTACCGGCGAGGGTCGCGTCGGCCGGGCCTTCGTGGCGCGAGCTGAGCGTGAACCGCCCTCCCTCGACCTTGAAGTGGATGGCGAGCGGCGTGCCCTGCGCGACGAGCGACATCACCTTGCCGTCGAGCTGGCGCGCCAGCGACTTCGCCTTGCGCGATTCGGCAAGACTGCGGTTCAGGGCGGCTTCGAGTCGGTCGAGGATCATGCGTGGTTCCGGCAGGCCGGCGTCAGTACCGGAATCCCTTGTGCAGGGCGACGATGCCGCCGCTCAAGTTGTGGTAGCTGCAGTCCTCGAGACCCGCGTCCTCCATCATCGAGCGCAGCGTTTCCTGGTCGGGGAAGCGACGGATGGACTCGGCGAGGTAGCGATAGCTGCCGGCGTCGCTCGCGATTCGCGCGCCGAGCCAAGGCAGGACGCTGAAGGAGTACAGGTCGTACACGGGCTTCAGGCCGGGCACGACGGGCTTGGAGAATTCTAGGATCAGCAATCGGCCGCCCGGCTTCAGCACCCGGCGCATCGAAGCGATCGCGGCGGGCTTGTCCGTGACGTTGCGCAGGCCGAAGCCGATCGTCACGCAATCGAAGGTCTCGTCGGCGAACGGCAGGCATTCGGCGTTCGCGAGCGAGAAGCGGACGTTGCGCATCAGGCCGCGGTCGAGCAGGCGGTCGCGGCCGACGCCCAGCATCGCCGCGTTGATGTCGGAGAGCACGACGAGACCGCTTTCGCCGACTTGCCCGGCCATGCCCGCGGACAGGTCGCCCGTGCCGCCGGCCACGTCGAGCGCCGTCTGGCCGGCACGCAGGCCCGTCTGCCCGAGCGTGTAGCGCTTCCACAGGCGATGCACCCCGGCCGACATGAGGTCGTTCATCAGGTCGTACTTCGTCGCGACCGAGTCAAATACCTCGCGCACCAGCTTCGATTTGTGCTCGCGCGGGACCTCGGTGTAGCCGAAATCGACGGACTTGCCGGCGCCGGGCGGGCCCGGCTTCTGTGGGGCGGATTCGTTCATGCGAACCGCCATTCTACAAGAGGTGTCCGGCGGTAACGGAAAATAGGGAACATCCCGTCAGAGCTTGGTGGGGTACGGGATGCCGAGCTTGGCGAGGCGGGCGAGGTACTGGGGCCACTTTTCCGCGTGAGTGGCCCCGAGCTCGTACAGGTAGGGCCAGGTGTAGAGGCCCGAGTCGTGGCCGTCGTCGAACACGAGACGGACGGCGTAGTTGCCCACCGGGTCGACCGAACGGATGCCCACCTCATGCTTGCCGAGCTGCAGCGTTTCCTGCCCCGGACCGTGTCCACGCACCTCGGCCGAGGGCGAATACACCCGCAGGTACTCGAACGGCAGCGCAAAGGTGCGGCCGTCGTCGAACGTGACCTCGAGCAGCCGCGACTGCTTGCGCAGCTTGATCCCGGTCGGGTGCGGATCGGCCGGCGTCACAGGATGTACCGCGAGAGGTCCTCGTTGCGGGCCAGCTCGCCGAGGCTCCTGTCCACGTGGTCCGCGTCGATCACGAACTCGGCACCCGAGCGGTCCGATGCCTCGTACGAAATCGTCTCGAGCAGCCGCTCCATCACCGTGTGCAGCCGCCGCGCGCCGATGTTCTCGGTGCGCAGGTTCACGTCGAACGCAACCTCCGCGATCCTCCGCACGCCGCCCGGGTCGAAGCGCAGCTGCACGCCTTCGGTCGCCAGCAGCGCCGCGTATTGCGTGCAGAGCGATGCGTCCGGTTCCGTGAGGATCCGCACGAACTCCTCCACCTTGAGCGCCTCGAGCTCCACGCGGATCGGCAGGCGTCCCTGCAGCTCCGGAATCAGGTCGGACGGCTTCGACATGTGGAACGCGCCCGACGCGATGAACAGGATGTGGTCCGTCTTCACCATGCCGTACTTGGTGTTGACCGTGCAGCCCTCGACGAGCGGCAGCAGGTCGCGCTGCACGCCCTCGCGGGAAACGTCGACGCCCACCGCATCCTGCCGGCGCGCGATCTTGTCGATCTCGTCGATGAACACGATGCCGTTCTGCTCGGCGTTGCGCAGCGCCTGGACCTTCAGCTCCTCTTCGTTGACGAGCTTCGCGGCTTCCTCGTCGGTGAGCAGCTTGAACGCCTCGCGCACCTTCAGCCGCCGCGAACTGGTGCGGTTGCCGCCCAGGCTCGAGAACATCCCCTGCAGCTGCTGCGACAGCTCCTCCATGCCCGGGGGCGCCATGATCTCGACGCTCGACGGCACGGCGCGCAGCTCGATCTCGACCTCGCGATCGTCGAGCTGCTTCTCGCGCAGCATCTTGCGCAAGCGCTGGCGCGTGTCGTTGTCGCGGGCGGCCGACGGCTCGGGCTCCGTCTGTCCAAGCCCCATCTGCGACTTCGGCCGCGGCAGCAATGCTTCGAGCAAGCGCTCCTCGGCCGCGTCCATGGCGCGGTGACGGACCTTTTCCATTTCCTGCTCGCGGGTCATCTTCACCGCGACGTCCATCAGGTCCTTGATGATCGAGTCCACCTCACGGCCGACGTAGCCGACCTCGGTGAACTTCGTCGCCTCCACCTTGATGAACGGCGCATTGGCGAGCCGCGCGAGCCGCCGCGCGATCTCGGTCTTGCCGACGCCGGTGGGCCCGATCATGAGGATGTTCTTCGGCGTGATCTCCGCGCGCAGGCCTTCCTCGACCTGCATGCGGCGCCAGCGGTTGCGCAGCGCGATGGCGACCGCGCGCTTGGCCGCCGACTGCCCGACGATGTGCTTGTCGAGTTCCTGCACGATCTCGCGAGGGGTCATGGACGACATGCGCTCACTCCCCCAGGGTTTCGATGGTCAGGTGGCGGTTGGTGTAGATGCAGATGTCGGCCGCGATGCCAAGCGCCTTCTCCGCGATCGCGCGCGCGTCGAGCGAAGTGTTCTGCAGCAGCGCCAGAGCGGCGGACTGGGCGAAGGGCCCGCCGGAGCCGACCGCGATGAGGTCGTGCTCGGGCTCGATCACGTCGCCGTTGCCCGAGATCACGAACGTGTGGCCGGCGTCCGCCACCAGCAGCAGCGCCTCGAGGCGGCGCAGGCTGCGATCCGAGCGCCAGTCCTTGGCCAGCTCGATGGCCGCGCGCGTCAGGTTGCCGAACTGCTGCAGCTTCGATTCGAAGCGCTCGAACAGCGTGAACGCATCCGCGGTGCCGCCCGCAAATCCGGCGATGACCTTGTCGTCGTGCAGGCGCCGCACCTTGCGGGCGTTGCCCTTCATGACGGTATTGCCGAGCGTCACCTGGCCGTCGCCGCCCATGGCGACGAGGCCGTTGCGGCGGACGCAGAGGATGGTGGTGCCATGGGGATCGAATGAGGACATGGGGAATCCTGGAGAAAGGCGATGGGCGATGGGCGATGGGCATAGGCTATAGGCTATGGGCTATAGGTCAGAAGCTGTGGCAAATTCCGGCCTTTGCTTGGAACCCATAGCCTATGGCCTATAGCCTGTGGCCCATAGCCCACAGCCTATGGCCTATAGCCTTCTTTTCGCCCTGGGGTGGGAGGCGTCGTAGATGCGGGCCAGGTGCTGGAAATCAAGGTGGGTGTAGACCTGGGTCGTGCTGATGTTGGCGTGCCCCAGCAGTTCCTGCACCGCCCGCAGGTCCCCGGACGATTCGAGCAGGTGCGAGGCGAACGAGTGCCGGAACATGTGCGGGTGCACGTGCTCCGGCAGTCCCTGCAGCTGGGCCCACCGGGCGATGCGGCGCTGGACGATGCGGGGCCCCAGTCGCCTGCCGTTCACCCCCACGAACACGGCGAGCTCGCCGACGTCCGCGATGGCCGTGCGTTCCTCGAGCCAGCGTTCGAGCGATTCCCTCGCTTCCTTGCCGACCGGCACGATGCGCGCCTTGCCGCCCTTGCCGAGCACCCGCACCGTCCGGTCGCGCAGGTCGAGGTCCTGCAGGTCGAGGCCGAGCAATTCCGACAGGCGCAGTCCGGAGGAATAGAACAGCTCCATGATCGCCTTGTCGCGCACGCCGAGCCGGTCGTCGCCGCGGAAGGTGAGCAGCCTCGCCATCGTGTCGGCATCCAGCGTGGTCGGCAGGCGCTTACGGGCTTTCGGCGCCTGCACGTCGGCGGCCGGATCGTGGCGCAGCTCGCCCTCGCGGATCAGGTAGCGAAAGAAGCTGCGCATGGCCGACAGGCGGCGCTGGATGCTGCGCGGCGCGAGGCCGCGCCGGTGGCATTGCGCGGCGAACATGCGCACGTGCTGCGAGTCGATCGTCCCCCAGGCGTCGACGCCCTGCGACTCGCAATAGGCGAGCAGGGCTTCGAGGTCGCGCGCGTAGGCGCTTGCCGTGTGCGGCGACAGCCGCCGCTCGTTGCGCAGGCTCTGCAGGAAGCGCTGGACGCCGCCTGCCAGCGCTTCGTTCATGCGCCGCGGGCCGTGATCGCCTCGGTGAGGACTTCGCCGATGCGCGCCAGGAAGTCCGTGCTCATCGTGGGCAGGTAGCGTTCCGTGTCGTGGCTCGCGATGGCGACGAGGCCGAGCGACCCGCGATCGCCGAGCGGCACCAGCACCGTCGAGCCGACCGTGCTGCCTTCGCCACCGAAGAGGTAGTCGCGCTGCGTGTCGCGGATCTGGCCGCTGCGCGGACGCCCGGACTCGAAGAACGTCTCGAAGATCTTCAGCTCCGCGCTCGATCTCGGCATCACGCGCACGTGCGGGTTGCGCAGCGCCGCGAGCCCGGTCAGCGACGGGTCGGTCAGCACCAGCACCCAGCGCGACGCGCCGAAGTCCTCGCGCAGCGAGGCCTCGATCGCCATGACCACGCCCGACGCGTCCTTCGCGCGCAGCAGGCGGCGCGTGAGGCGGTGCATGCGGTCCATGATCGCGTCGTTGGTGCGGCCGTTCTCGATCAGTTCGTGCAGCTTCTTCTCGAGCACCGCGTGCTTGTCGCGCAACACGAGCACCTGCCGCTCGACGAGCGAGACGGCGGCGTTGCCGCGCTGGTGATGCGGCAGCTTGAGTCGCGCGAGCACGCTCGGGTGCCGCTCGAAGAACTCGGGGTGCGAGGACAGGTACTCGGCGATCTGTTCATCGGCGAGGCCGCCAGGCTCGACGCCGCGGATCGGTTGCTTGTTCATGCCACTTGTTCCTCTCGCCCTTCGTCCACGATGTCCACTTGTCCTTCGAACGCGGTCTCGGCGGGCCCCGTGAGCCAGACCGGCTCGCCCGGCCCCGGCCACTGCACGACCATCCGCCCGCCCGGCACGTCGACGCGCACCTCCTCGCCGAGCGGTCCGTGCCGCCGGCCCACCGCGACGGCCGCGCAAGCGCCCGTGCCGCAAGCCTGTGTCTCGCCGACTCCACGCTCGAACACGCGCAGGCGCACGTGATCGGGCGCGATGATTTCCAGGAAGCCGACGTTCACGCGTCGCGGGAAGCGCGGGTGATTCTCCATCGCGGGTCCCACCGTGTCCACGGGCGCGTCGCTCACCGAGCGTACGCGGATCACGGCGTGCGGGTTGCCGATGGACACGGCGCCGAACTCCACCGGGCCGGATGGCAAATCGATGCGGTAGCTCGCAGCCTCGGCCTCGGCCGTGAACGGCAGCGCGCGCGGGTCGAAGTTCGGCACTCCCATCGCGACGGAGACGAGGCCGTCGGCGCGCAGGCGCGCGTTCACGAGGCCGCCCGGGCTGTCCAGGACGTACGCGCGGTCCCGCCGTCCGGCCCGGCTCGCCACCAGCCGGGCGATGCAGCGCGCGCCATTGCCGCACTGTTCGACCTCGGAGCCATCGGCGTTGAAGATGCGATAGAAGACGTCGGTGCCGGCGGCGCGCGGCGGCTGCAGCACCAGCGCCTGGTCGAAGCCGATGCCGGTGCGACGGTCGGCGAGGGCGCGCAGGATCCTCGGCGAAGGCACCTGGCCCGGGTCGGCCGCATCGAAGACGATGAAGTCGTTGCCGAGCCCGTGCATCTTCGTGAACGACAGTCGCATGCGGCAAGGATACCCGAGCCGGGCCTCAGGCCCGCACGTTCGCGCGCATTTCTTCGAGGGACGCGGCGATGCCGGATCGCAGGTCCGGGTACTTCAAGGACGCGCGCAACACCTCGCGCATGCGGGTGTTGTCGACCCGGCGGGTTTCGTTGAGGAACGACAACATGCCCGGCGAGATCTGCGCCTGCGCCTCCGCCCGCGTCACCATCCGCGGCGGCGGCAGGCCGGCAAGCTCCGCGGTCGCCAGCAGGTACTCGGTCGTCGTCGAGTGGTCGCCGTCGGTCACGTTGAAAGCGCCGCTGGCGCCACAGGCGAGTGCCGCAATGCAGACGCTCACGAGGTCGTCGACGTGGATGCGGTTACCGGGCCCTGCGTCCTCGAGCCTGAGGACCGGCTCGCCGCGACGCAGGCGCTCGAGCGGCAGGCGGTCGGGGCCGTAGATGCCGGGCACCCGCAGGATCACGTAGCGCACGCGGCGGGCAGCGCACCAGTCGACGATGGCGCGTTCCGCCGCCACGCGACGGCGTGCACGGTCGGTGGTCGGCGCCAGCTCTGCGTGTTCCGTGACCAAGGCTCCGCCCGTGTCGCCGTAAACGCCCGTGGTGCTCATGTAGAGCACGACGGACGGGCGCGCCGGGCCCAGCGCCGCCAGGAAACGTGCGAGGCGCACGTCCGAAAGATCGTTCTCCGCAGGCGGGGCGAGATAGAAGAGGGCGGCGTCGGCGGCTGCGGACCGCAGCGCTTCGGGTGCAGGGACCGCGGCATCGAGGTCCACGTGAAGCGTTTCGAGGCCTTCGTTGCGCAAGGCCGCCGCGCTCGCGGCGGATCGGACCAGCGCGACGACGCCTCGCTCGGCGGCCAGCCGACGCGCGAGGCGCGTGCCCACGTAGCCGCAGCCCGCGATCAGGCACGGCGGGCGGCCAGGGTGGCCGCCGGAGTGACGACCCGGATCCATGGCGCGAGGATACGCGAATCAGCCCTCTGGAATGCCAATCATTCGCATCACGTGGCATTCTGCGTGGGTATGACTCAGATCACGATCGTCCCGACCGGCCAGCGCTTCGCTGCGGATCCCCAGGAGAACGTCCTGGCGGCCGCGCTGCGTGCCGGGCTCAACCTGCCGCACAGCTGCAAGGGCGGTCACTGCTCATCCTGTCGAGCGCGGGTGTTGTCCGGATCGTTCGCCTATCCGGGCGAGCGGCCCGCCGGCATCACCGAGGAAGAAGCCGCGCAGGGCTACGTGCTGCTGTGCCAGGCACGCGCCACCACGGATCTCACCCTCGAAGTGCGGGAGATGCGGCCTGCGCCCGAGGTCGAGGTGAAGAGCCTGCCATGTCGCATCGATCGCCTGGAGCGCGTCGCGGACGACGTGATGGCCGTGTTCCTGCGGCTGCCGGCCGTGGAGCCGCTGCATTTTCGCGCGGGCCAGTACCTCGACATCATGTTGTCCGAGGGGAGGCGGCGCAGCTTTTCGATCGCCAGCGCCCCGTCGGATGGACCGATGATCGAGCTGCACGTGCGTCGCGCATCGTCGAGCGGCTTCACCGGCCAGCTCTTCGACAACATGCGTGCCGGTACGTTGCTGCGCGTCGAAGGTCCGCTCGGCCAGTTCTGGTTCCGCAACGAGTCGCCGCGCCCCGCGATCATGGTGGGTGGCGGAACGGGCTATGCGCCATTGCGCGCGATGTTGCGCCAGTTGATCGCCGCCGGTGATCGACGGCCGATCACGCTCTACTGGGGCGGCCGCACGGGCAACGATCTCTACGAAGACGGGTGGTTGCAGAACCTCGCTGCCTCGCGCCCTGCGTTCGGCTATTGCCCCGTGCTCTCTGATCCCGGCGCCGATGCGTTCGGCACTGTGCGCACGGGGCTCGTCCACGAAGCCGTGCTCGCGGATTTCCCGGATCTCTCGGGCTGCGACGTCTATGCGAGCGGACCGCCGGGGATGATCGAGGCGATCCGCACGGTCTTTTCGGCGCACGGACTGCCGCGCGAGCAGCTGTTCTTCGATTCGTTCGATTACGCGCCCGATACGCTCGCCCGCATGCAGGCCTCAGGATTGTCGCCCGGTTGACGCCGGCTCAGCGGCGTCGCAGGCGCACGCGAGGCAACGACGGCCGCCGCCCGACGGAGCGCATCACGCTATCGCGCAGCACCTGGCTCGCGCGCTCGCGCTCACCGAGCTGCTCGAGCAGTTCGGCGAGCAGCAGGCTGTGCTCGGAGTTCGGCCGCCGGGCGATGCTGGCCTCGAGGTAGCTGCGAGCCTTGCCGATGAGGTCCGCACGCAGGCAGAGCTTGCCGCAGGTGGCGAGCAGTTCGGCGTCCTCCGGGCGCTTTCGCAGCCAGGTTTCCGCGCGGTCGAGCGGGCCCAGCGGGTCGGGCAGCACGAGATCGCCGTACAGTCGCGTGGCCGCCGCATCGCCCGAGGATTCGACCAGGTCGCGCAGGGCCTTTTCCGCTTCGCCGTGCTCGTTGCACGCGATCGCCGCGCGCGCATACGCCACGATGGCCTGGGGCAGTTTCCTCAGGGCGCGCGGCACGTCGGACCATGCGGCCGCGAGCGCCTCGGCGTCCTGCCTGTCGCCCGCTGCACGCACCGCCTCGAGTTGCGCCTGGGCGAGAATCTCGTTGACCTGTGCCTCCGGCAGTTCCTTGGCGCTGCGCAAGCGGGGCGCGAGCTCGCGCACGCGGTCGCTCTTGCCGAGCTTCTGGCACAAGCGCGCCAGCAGCTCGAGGCTGCGCGAGTTCATGTCGCCCGAGGCGTCGAGTTGCTCGAGCGTCTGCAGCGCAGCCTCGTCCTGCCCGCGCCGCATCTGCATTTCGGCCAGCGTCACCAGCACGGCCGCCCGCTCCTCCGGCGCCTGCTCCTGCGCGCGCCCCAGCCATTCGTCGCGACGCTCGACGGCGTCCTGCAGGTCCGCGGCGCGCGCGGCCACGAGGTAGTTGGCCGCGGCGGAGTCCGCGTCGGGTGCGGCGCGGCTCAGCAGTTCCTCGGCACTCTTCCAGCGACCGGCAGCGAGGTCGAGCAGGCCGCGCTGCGTGTCGTCGCGCGCCCGGCGTCGACGCCGTTCGGCGCGAAGCGAGGCGAGTCGCCGCCGCGAGGTAATCGCCTCGACGATGCTGCGCGTGAGGAAATAGAGGCCGGCCAGCATGAGCAGGAAGACGGGCACGGTCGTTTCGAAGAGCGAGCGCCCGAGCCGGATCGCGACGTAACCCGGGTCGGCGAGCAACACGTGGGCCGCCAGGGCGCCGCAGACCAGCGCGATGGCGATGACGACCGCGCCTTTCATGGGACCTGCGTCGGCGGGCTGCGATAGACGCGACGGAGCAGCTGCGCCGCGGCGCCGGTTTCCGGGCGCGGCGGGTCGATGTCGATGATCGAGAGCGCCGCCGCTTCGGTGCGCGCGGACTGCACGCCGGCGGACTTGTCGTCGAAGAATTCGGCGAGCCATGCGTCCGCGGCGCGCAGCGACTGTACGTACGCCTCGCGGTCCTGCTGCATGACGGCGATGCGGGCGGCAAACAGCAGCAATTGGAGGTGCTGTCGACGCAGCGATTCCTCCTCCGCCGTCACCAGCCGCACGTTGGCCGGCTGCACCCGGCGCAGCGAGAACAGGTCGTGCACGGCCTGGTTGATGCGCCGCAGGGCGCGATCGAAGCCGCTCGCCGGCGGAGTCGCCTGCGGCAGGCGCCGTGCGGACGCGACGGGCACGCCGAGCACCGGCAGTGTCGCGGTCTGGCTCTCGAGCGCCGTGAGGCGCGAGATCACGTCCGGCAGATTCGGCACCGGCACCGCGCGCAGTGCGGACAGTTCGTCGGCGAGCAGGCGGCGCACCTGGGCGACGTCGGGGTCCGTGACGGTGGCGAGCCGCGCGTCGGCCGATTCCATCGCGACGATGGCCGTCGGCACGTCGTGCTCGAGGCGCAGCCGCCGGTCCGCCAGCTCGAGCAGGTACAACGCCTCGGCGCGGACCCAGGAGCGTTGCGGGGCGTCGGCGCGCGTGCGCAGCTCGGCGACGTTCTGGCCGAGTTCGTTCACCTGCGCCGGGATTTCGCGCAGGGTCTTGATCTCGGCGCGCATCCGGGCGTCCGATTGGTCGACGCGCGTCGTCAGGGTCGTGAGCGAACTGTTGATGCGATCCTGCGTGGCCCGCAGCTGGCCGATCTGCGCGCGGATGCGGTCCATGCGATTGTCGAACTGCCCGAAGCGCCAGTGCGCGTAGATTGCGAGCAGCAGGCCGAGCACCGCGAGGGCGACCAGCATCGGATTGACGCCGCCGCCGGTGCGGCGAGCGTTCATGTCGGTGGTCAGGGATTCGATTTCACTGGACATCGGGCGGGACCGGCGATCCTTGCGCGCACCCGGATCGTATCACGGCGGCGCACCGGCTCCGCGGTTCGTCGCGTGCGCTTCGAGCGCCGTGAACATCGATTCGTCCTCGGCCGTCGGCGCGACGAGGATCGGCCCCGACCATTGCCGCTCCCGCGCTGCGGACGCCACGCGTTCGCCCGGCAACAAGAGCGCGCAGGTTCGCAGTCGGTCGGCCAGCGGGCCGGGCAGGAGTCCGAGCAGCGCGTCGAGCACGTCGACGCTGGTGACCGCGACGACGATGCGGCGCGCGTCGGCGGTGAGCGCAGAGGCAAGCGCCGACAGCACCGCGGGCTCCGCGCTCGCGGTTCGGCGCCGATACACCTCGGCGACGTTCACCACGGCCCCTCGCGTTTGCAGGTGCTCGCGCAACAGTTCGCGACCGCCGACCCCTCGCACGATGAGCACGCGCTGGCCCTGCAGCACGGCGAACGCGGGCAGGGCGAGCAGTCCTTCGGAATCGGAGCGGCCTTCGGGCAGCGCGTCCACGCTCAAGCCGTGCGATTCCAGGGCGCGCGCGGTCGCACGCCCGACGGCGGCGATCCCGCAGTGCACAGGCTTCGGCAACTGTTCGAGCGATGCCTCGACCGCATTGGCGCTGGTGTAGATGGCCCAGTCATGGGCATCCGGCGCGAGGCGCGAGCGGTCCGCGGCGTCGATTTCGACCGGCTCGATGTCGATCGCCGGCAGGGCAATGCACCACGCTCCGGCGCGGGCGGCGCGCTCGATGAAGGGACCGGCCTGGTGCTGCGGCCGCGTGACGACGACGGTCAATCCGGCGAGCGACGCGGTCACGAGTGCCCGGCAGCCTCCGCTTCGCGGCGCAGACGCTCGAGCAGGGTGCCGGCGCCCGCGGCCTGCATGCGTGTCGCAAGGTCGCGGCCGAGCCTTGCCGCGTCCGCGGGCGAACCGCTCACGCGGTCGCGATAGGTCTCGCTGCCGTCGGGTGCGCCGACGAATCCGCGCACGACGAGCGACCCGCTTTCAAGTGCGGCGTGCGCGGCGATCGGCGAGTGGCAGCTGCCGAGCAAGGTGGACGCGAACGCGCGCTCGGCGTTCAGGCGGATGAACGATTCCTCGTGATGCAGCGCGGACAGCGCACGGCGGACTTCCGTATCGTCCTCGCGGCACTCGATCCCGATGACGCCCTGGCCGACGGCGGGCAGCGAGAGATCGAGGTCCAGTTCCTCCGTGACGTGATGCGCGATGCCGAGCCGCTCGAGGCCCGCGCAGGCGAGCAGTATCGCGTCGAGCGCGCCTTCGTCGAGCCGGCGCAGGCGCGTGTCGACGTTGCCGCGCAGCAGCTCGAGCTTCAGGTCGCGGCGCGCGTGCCGCAATTGCGCCTGGCGTCGCGGGCTCGACGTGCCGACGCGCGCGCCCTGCGGCAGGTCCGCGAATCGCCTGTAGCGCCGTGAGATGAACGCGTCGTGCGCGTTGGCGCGCGGCAGCGCCGCAGCGATGCAGAATCCCGGCGGCAGTTCGCTCGGCACGTCCTTCATGGAGTGCACGGCGATGTCGGCGCGCCCGTCCTGCATCGCGACTTCGAGTTCCTTGACGAACAGGCCCTTGCCGCCCACTTCGGCGAGCGCGCGGTCCTGCACACGGTCTCCCTGCGTGCTCATCGGGACGAGTTCGACGACGAGGCCCGGGTGCGCCGCGCCGAGGAGCGACTTGACGTGCTCGGCCTGCCAGAGCGCGAGCTGGCTGCGACGGGTGGCGATGCGGATCGGTTTCGACAAGCGTTGGCTCCAGTGCGTGCCGGCCCGTGGGCTCAGCTGCGCTGCTTGGTGGATTCCTGTTCCTCGTTCTCGAAGCGGAACAATGCCACGAGCAACCCGAGCACGATCGGGCCGAGGAACAGGCCGATGAAGCCGAAGGCGGACAGCCCGCCCATGACCCCGACGAAGACGGCAAGCGTAGGGACTTCGGCGCGACCGGAAATCAGCATTGGCCGCAGGAAGTTGTCGGCCGCGCCGACCACCAGCACGCACCAGCCCGCCAGGAAGGCCGCGTGGCCGTAGTCGCCCTGCGAGACGAGGAACAGCACGCCCGGGACCCACAGGATGGCCGTGCCCACGAGCGGGATCAGCGCAAAGAACACGCCGAGCACTCCGAACAGGAGGGGCGAGGGCAGGCCCGCGAAGGCGAAGCCGACGCCGAGCAGGATGCCCTGGGCGAGGGCCGTGAGGCCGATGCCCATGAACACGGCCCGCGTCACGTCGATCAGGTGGTGCCAGAGCCGCGAGCGGCGCCTCTCCTCGATCGGCAGCATGCGCACGAACTGGCCGGCGATCTTCGGCCCGTCGCGCAGTACGAAGAACAGCACGAACAGCATCAGCAGGAAGCTCACCAGCGTGCCGAGCGCCCCGAGCACTACGGAGCCGCCGGACGAGACGATCGCCTGCAGCAGGTTGCGCGCGCCGCCGATCACCCAGGCCTGCATCTGCGGCAGCGTGACGCCCGTGTGCGCGCCGATGGAGTCGATCGCCTGCTGCAGCCACGGGAAGCGCGCCACGTCCAGGGTCTGCATGCTCTCGAGCGAGGGCACGCGCCCCTCGAGCTTGCCGAGGAGTTGCGCCGCCTGCGCGGCCACCGCGCCCGCGATCACGGCGACGGGCAGCATGAAGAACAGGATGGCGAGCACCGTGACGATGCCCGCGGCGAGCCGCGGCTTGCCGCCGAGCTTTTTCGCCAGGCGTGCCGTCATCGGCGCAAGCAGCGCGCCGAGCAGGACGGCCCACACCAGCGGCTGCCACACCGGCGTGACGATGCGCCAGACGAGATAGAGCAGCGCCGCGCTCATCAGCAGCAGGCCGACGCGCGCGACGAACAGGCGCTGTGACGACGTTGCGTCGTCCGGCAGCGTGATCGTCGATTCGCCGAGGCTTTCGGGGCTTCGTTCCATGGTTCAGTGGCCGCTCCGGATCTGACGCAATGCTTCCGACGCGTGCCGCCTGCTGACGGGCAGCGCTGCGTCGCACTCCTTGAAGCGGACCACGTAGCGGCCGTCCGTGCCGCGTTCGACGGCGCGGATGTGGCGCAGGGCCACCAGCGAGTTGCGGTGTATGCGCACGAAGTCGGGCGTGAACTCGTCCTCGAGCGCGCGCAGCGAATCGTCGATGATGTCGCTGCCGCCGCGGTGACGCAGCGTCACGTATTTCTGGTCTGCCTCGAAGAAGAAGATGTCCTCGACCGGCACGAGCTTCAATTGCTCGCCGAGCCGTGTGCAGATCTGGGAGCGGCGCTTGCCGAGCTGCACCTGGTCGGCAAGCCGCGAAAGCTGCGTGCCCGCGACGCGCGCGGCCTGCTTGAGCGCGCGCTCCAGCTTCTCGCGGCGCACGGGCTTCATGAGGTAGCCGACGGCCTGGTTCTCGAAGGCGTCGAGCGCGTATTCGTCGTAGGCCGTCGTGAAAATCAGCGCCGGCGGGTCCTCGAGCGCGTTGAGGTGGCGGGCGGTCTCGATGCCGTCCATGCCGGGCATGCGGATGTCGAGCAGGACGACGTCGGGATCCAGGGCAGCGCACGCGGACAGGGCCTCGGCGCCGTTGGCCGACTCGCCGATCACGACGACATCGACCAGTTCCTCGAGCATGCGGCGCAGGCGGTCGCGCGCCGGCGCCTCGTCGTCGACGATCAGCGCGCGCATCCTGTCCCGGGGAGCCTGGGCGAGTAACTGCGGCATGTGCCCGCGGGATTCTCCGATGGAGCGGCGGTCCGTGTCACGGCCCGTCGCCGGCCGCGGACTCGGCCAGGGCCAGGGCCAGCGGGAAGCGCAGCCGGACCCGGTACGCGCCTTCCCCTTCCTGCACCTCGACCGACGACTGGCCGGGGAACGCCAGGGCCAGCCGCTGGCGGATGTTGTCGAGCGCCATCCGGTTGCCGCGCCGTGAACTGCGGGCCGCCGGGGCCACGGGATTGGCGACCTCGAGGACGAGGGCGCCGGCTTCGACCCGGCCGCGGATCGTCACCGTGCCCCCGTCGGGGAGCGGCTCGATCCCGTGGCCGACGGCATTCTCGAGCAGCGGCTGCAGCAGCAGGCTCGGCACCAGGGCTTGCGGCGGCACGCCGGCGACATCCCAGTGCACCTTGAGCCGCTCGCCGAGCCGCAGCTGCTCGATGCGCTGGTAGATGCGTGCCACCTCGAGTTCCTCTCTCAGCGTGATCTGCGCGCGGCCTTCGCTCAGGCTGACGCGAAAGAGGTCCGCGAGGTCCTCGATGGTCTCCTCGGCGCGCGCCGGATCGCTGCGCGTCAGCGACGCGATCGCATTCAGGCTGTTGAACAGGAAGTGCGGCCGGATGCGCGCCTGCAATGCGCGCACCCTGGCCTTGGCTTCGAACTCCACGCTTTGCCGCCACTGGCTCGACACGTAGAAGTAGCGCAGCGCGAGCGCGCCGACGATCAGAGCGATACCGAGCTGCGGCAGCAGGAACGACCAGTGCCGGGTCGGGAACAGGCCGGTGTGGAACCCGAGCCGCTCTTCCCAGTAATGGCCGTACAGGTACACGGCTTCGCAAACGAACGCGACCGTGCCGACGATGAGCCCCAGCGACACGGCCGACGCCTTCCAGAGCGGCATCCGCGCCAGGCGGGGGCGTGCCCTGCACAGGACGCCGGCACACAGCAGACCGGTCCACAGCAGGAAGGCGGACGTGCGGCCCAGGTCCGTCCGGAAGCCTCCACCCAGGGGTTGTCGTGCGAGCGCCAGCACCAGCCCGAGCAGCCCGGCGATCAGCACGATCGCGAGCACCGCGCGCGCGGCGCAGAAATCCGGCAGGAAGAATCTGCGCTCGTCGCCCGCGGCGTCCGGCGCCGGCGACGGGGTGCTCATCGCTTCGTCTGCGCCGCCGCGGCGAAGAGCGCGTCCTTGAGGCGGAACAGCGTCGAGATGTCCTCGTCGCCGTGCCCCCGCTCGATCAGGTTGCGGTAATGCGCCAGGGTCGACTCGACGACTGAGAGCTCGACGCCATGCCGTGCGGCCATCTCGCGGCAGATCCGCAGGTCCTTCTCGTGCAGGTGCACGCGGAAGCCGGCCGGATACGCGCCGCGCACGATGTTCGGCGCGCGGTTCACGAAGTACCAGCTCGACCCGGCACCCTTGCCGAGCGTGTCGATCAGCTTGTCGAGGGGCAGGCCCTCGGCCTTGGCGAACGCCATGGCCTCGGCCACCGCCTGGATGATCCCGGCGCACATGATCTGGTTGGTCGCCTTCGCGGCCTGGCCCATGCCCGTCGAGCCGAAGTGGGTGACCGCGCGACCCATTGCGTTCAGCACGGGAGCGGCGCTTGCCACCGCCTCTGCGGTTCCGCCGCACATGATTGCAAGCGTCGCGTCGCGCGCGCCCTCGACGCCGCCGCTGACCGGCGCGTCGATGAACTCCACCTGCTTCGCGGCGAGCCGCCGAGCAGCCTCGCGCGCGGTGTCGGCGCTGACGGTGGAGCAGTCGATGACGACGGAGTTCGGCCGCAGCCCTGGAATGAGGGCATCGACCATTTCGAGGACGTCTGCGTCCGCGGAAACGCACAGCACGACCACGTCGCAGGCTGCGGCAAGCTCGGCAGGGCTGGTCGGCGCGGACACACCGAGCTCCGCGGCGAGTTCCTCCGCCCGCGGGCGGGTGCGGTTCCACACGCCTTGCAGCAGGCCCGCTTTGTGGAGATTGCGTGCCATGCCCCGGCCCATGGCGCCGAGGCCGACGAATCCCGCGCGCAGGTTCACGCGCTCATTGCCCGGCGCAGGCCGCGTCCATGCTTTTCCTGGCGAATTCCCTTGCCGCGTCGAGTTCCGCGTCCGAGAGGTAACGGCGCGAGCCCTCGGTCGGCCCCGGCTCGTACAGCCGCTGCGCGTTCATGTAGCTCTGGTAGCGGGCTTTGGCGTCCTGGCAGCGCTTCGCCAGGTCTTCTTCCGTCGGCTGGCCGGCTTTCGCCTTGGCGGCCGCCGCGGCGGCGTCGGCCGACGACTGGCTCGATTGCGCGTAGCCCTTCATTTCATCGTCGTAACGCTTCTTCGCCTCGACCGTGTCGGTCTGATGCGTCTTCACGTTGAGCCTCTCGGCGGGCAGCGCTTCGGGGCGGTCCGTGTAGACCGTGTTGCCCTTGGCATCCTTCTCCTTGTAGACCTCGCTGGCCTGGGCGGACCCGCCGACGACCAGCAGGGCTGCCACGAGCATAAGGATCTGCTTCATTCCGGCGGTCTCCATGATGATGCGGCCGAGTCTAGCAGGACCGCTCCGCGGTGCCGCCGTTCCACCCCCCGAAAACGGGGGCCAGTTCAAAGATTCGACCCAAAAAAAGCGGGCGCCGAAGCGCCCGCAAGCGGGGGAAGAAGGCGACCGAACCAGGAACCGGCCGCCTTCCACAGACACGGTCAGGTTCAGCTGTAGGCGCGCTCCCCGTGCGACACCGTGTCGAGACCCTCACGTTCCTGGTCCTCGCTGACCCTGAGGCCAATCACCAGGTCCACGATCTTGAAGGAGGCGGCTGCCACGACGCCGGACCAGACGAGGGCCACGCCCACGCCCCAGGCCTGCGCCACGAACTGCGTGCCAATCGAGTACTCGGCCACCGCGTTGGCGACGTAGTCGTACACGCCGGTGCCGCCGAGGGCCGGGGAGCAGAACACGGCCGTCAGGAGCGCGCCGACGATGCCGCCCACGCAGTGGACGCCGAACACGTCGAGCGAGTCGTCGTAGCCGAACTTCTTCTTCAGGCCGGTGACCGCCGCAAGGCAGAGGAGGCCCGCGATGATGCCGATCGCGATCGAGCCCATCGGGCCGACCCAGCCGCAGGCCGGCGTGATCGCGACGAGGCCGGCGACCGCGCCGGAGGCGCCGCCGAGCATGGTCGGTGTGCCGCGGTGGATCCACTCCGCAGCCGACCAGGCCAGCGCCGCCGCGGCCGTGGCGAGGATCGTGTTGGCGAACACCATGGCGGTGAAGCCGTTGGCTTCGAGGCCCGAGCCGACGTTGAAGCCGAACCAGCCGACCCACAGCAGCGAGGTGCCGATCATCACCATCGGGACGTTGTGCGGCGCCATCGAGGCGGAGCCGTAGCCGACGCGCTTGCCGACCATCAGCGCGCCGATCAGGCCGGCGATGCCCGCGTTGATGTGCACCACCGTGCCGCCGGCGAAGTCGAGCGCGCCCTTCTGGAACAGGAAGCCGGCGGTCTTGAGGGCTGCGTCACCCGCGGCCGCATCCGTGTAGGCATCCGGGCCCGCCCACCACCAGACCATGTGCGCCATCGGCAGGTAGGAGAACGTGAACCACAGCACCATGAACAGCAGCACCGCGCTGAACTTCATGCGCTCGGCGAAGGCGCCGACGATGAGGCAGGGCGTGATGCACGCGAAGGTGAGCTGGAAGATGAACCAGGCGAACTCGGGGATGTAGACGCCCTTGCTGAACGTCGCCGCGACCGAGGTCGTGGTCATGCCGTTCAGGAACAGGCGGTCGAACCCGCCGACGAACGCATTGCCGTTCGTGAACGCGATGCTGTAGCCGTAGACGGCCCACAGGATCGCGATCAGGCAGAACGTCATGAAGACCTGCATGAGCAGGGACAGCACGTTCTTCGAGCGCACCATGCCGCCGTAGAACAGCGCGAGGCCCGGGATCGTCATCAGGATGACGAGCACCGTGGACGTCATCATCCACGCCGTGTCGCCCTTGTCGGGCACGGGGTCGTCGGCGAATCCAAGCGCGGGTGCGAGCAGGGCACCCAGGGCGAGCGCGAATGCCCAGGGGCGGCTGCGCGCGGCGGTCAACGTATTCACTGGCGTTCTCCTGTCTGTCGTCTGTCTGTCTGAGGGGGTTGCTTGCGGAGGGCGGGCGAGTCAGACGGCCTCGACGCCACTCTCGCCCGTGCGGATCCGCACGGCCTGGTCCAGCTGCGTCACGAAAATCTTTCCGTCGCCGATCTTTCCGGTCCGCGCGACGTTGGTGATGGCCTCGATGACCTGCTCGACGATCGTGTCGTCCACGGCGATCTCGACCTTGGTCTTGGGCAGGAAGTCGACGCGGTACTCCGCGCCGCGATAGAGCTCGGTGTGGCCGCGCTGGCGGCCGAAGCCCTGCACCTCGGTGACCGTCACGCCCTGCACGCCGATGTCGGCAATGGCTTGCCGCACTTCATCGAGCTTGAACGGCTTGATGACGGCGGTGATGAGCTTCATGCGGCAGTCTCCGGTTCGGCGGCGAATGGTCCCGGTGACCTCAATGCAGGAAGCGTGCCATGGGAATTCCCGTTGGGGCGGCGCGCAATCCGGCGGAACGGCAGGGATTCGTGCACCAATATGGCGCGCAGCGGGTCGGGGCGCGCCTCACTGCGGAGCGAATCTCTTATACCTCTCCCGCTTGCGGGAGAGGTCGGCGCAGCCGGGTGAGGGTTTCTTACCTCTCCCGCTTGCGGGAGAGGTCGGCGCAGCCGGGTGAGGGTCCGAAAAACCCCTCACCCCTCGCATCGGCGCCTTCGCGCCGACGCTCGCGCCCTCTCCCGCAAGCGGGCGAGGGCATCTTTACCTCTCCCGCTTGCGGGAGAGGTCGGCGCAGCCGGGTGAGGGTTTACTTCGCTGCGGGAGAGGTCGGCGCAGCCGGGTGAGGGCTCTTCGGCTCGCACGCCGCTAGACTATGGCCACTGACATCCAGGACCTCGCCCACGCCATGGCTTTCGACCCCCGCCTGATCGACGAACTCGCCCGCCGCCTCGCCGGCTCCGTACCCGAGAGCGTGGTGGCCCTGCGCCGCGACCTCGAGGCGAACTTCAAGGGCGTGCTGCAGTCGCAGCTCGCAAAGCTCGACCTCGTCACCCGCGAGGAATTCGACGTGCAGGCCAACGTGCTGAAGCGCACGCGTGCGAAGTTGACGGCGCTCGAGAAGCGCATCGCCGAGCTCGAAGGCAAGTGAACAAAACAGGTGACACCCACCAGGTTTTCGCTTTGATGGCGAAAACCTGGTGAGTGTCACCTGCTTCGTTGCCGGTCCTAGTCGATGAGGTCTCCCGGCGTTGGCGGCAGCCTTGGCATCTGCTGATCCGGGAACGGCCCGGTCAGGCTTTCCAGGAACGACACGACGTCGGCGACCTGCGAATCGGTGAGCGTCTGGTTCAACTGCGTGCTCGCCATGACGCGGACAGCCTCGCCGATCGTATGGACCTGGCCGTTGTGGAAATACGGGGCCGTGTACACGAGGTTGCGCAGTCCGGGGACCCGCCAGAGGTTCTTGTCTGCGTCGTTCTTCGTCGTGCTCGCACGTCCCGTGTCGCTCAGGAAATCGTACTTCGCGACGTACGGGCTGTCCGGGAAGGTCGGGAACTTCATGAAGAAGCCGGTGCCGACAGGCAGCGGCGGGCCGCTGAACGTCGGGCCTTGGTGGCAGCTGGTGCACCCGACATCGGCGAACGTCTGCAGACCGCGGGCCTGCTGCTCCGTCAGAGCTTTCGCGTCGCCCTTGGCATATTTGTCGTACGCGCTGTTCGGCGTGATGAGCGTGCGTTCATAGGCGGCGATGGCCTTGGCCGCGTTGTCCATGGTGACCACGTCACCGGGGCCGAACGCTTTCTCGAAGTAGGCCTTGTAGCCGGGAATATTGCGTACGCGACTGATGACCGCATCGAGGTTGGGCATCCCCATCTCGATCGGGTTCGCGGGCGGCCCTTTCGCCTGGTCCTCGAGCGTCGCCGCGCGGCCGTCCCAGAACTGACTCGAGAGGAATGCCGCGTTCCACACCGTGGGCGCATTGCGGCCGCCGACATGACCGTGCACGCCGATCGACGTCGGCCGGTGGTCGTCACCGCCTTCCATGACGTTGTGGCATGAGAAACAAGAGACGTTGCCGCTCGACGACAGGCGCGGGTCGAAATACAGCATCTTGCCGAGTTCGACCTTGGGGGCCGTCGTCGGGTTGTCCGCCGGGGCCGGGGCCACGTCGGGCAGCGCCTGCCAGGAACCGGTGGCTGGAGCGGCACCCGTTGCCGCGAGCGGCGTCGAAGCGAGAATGATGGCGGTGATCAAAACGAAACGCATCGCATTACTCCCTGCAAGAGAACAGGATGGCGATACGTTAGTCCGGCGCGTGCGGCTCCATAAGTCGCAGAAGTACCGAAACCGCCGGCGGTCAGGTCAATGCAGAAGGCGCGGCCCGGCATCCGCTGCGACGAACAGTCCCATCACGACGAGGAACGCGCCGAAGATTCTTCGCAGCATCGCCTGGGGCAGGCGCCGTGCGAGACGATTGCCCATGAGGCTACCGGCTATGCCGATCGCGGCGATGATGAGCAGCACGCGGAAATCGAGGGTGATGCCCTTCGCCTCGAGCACGTGCAGGTACTTTCCAAAGCCCGTGAAGGAATTCATCGCGATCACCACGAGACTCGTGCCCACCGCACTGGCCATCGGCACCGCAGCCAGCAGCACCAGCGCCGGCACGATCAGGAAGCCGCCGCCGACGCCGACGAGGCCGGACAGCGCGCCGACGGCCGCGCCGCTCGCCACGACAGCGAACGGGTGAGGCTCCGATGCTTCGGCGCGGAGGGGAGCGCTGCCGAGCATCCGCCAGGCCGCGATCAGCATCACCGCGGCGAACAGCGCGAGTTGCACCGGGCCGGGCACCCAGCGCGCAAGCGAGGCGCCGAGCCATGCGCCTGCCATGCCCGGGAACCCGAACCACAGCGCCTTGCGCCAATCCACCTGTTTCGCCATCGCGTACGGAATGCTTGCCGATGCGGCAATCAGGCCGACGACGAGCAGCGAACCACCGATGGCGGCCTGTTCGGGCTGGTCCAGGAGGTAGTGCAGCACGGGCACCGTGAGGATCGAGCCGCCGGAGCCGAGTAACCCGAGGCTGAGACCGATGGCCAACGCCCCGAGGACGGCGAGCAGCATGGATTGGTTCGGGCGCCCGTTGCGCTCAGCGGAGACGCTTGCGGCGTGGCGGGCGTGCGCTGCAGTAAATGTCCTGCAGGACGGCCATCACCTGCGTGACCGGGCCTGGCGAGAGTGAATAGTGAATCGTCTGCGCCTCGCGCCGGGTTTCGACGAGCCCCGCCTCGCGCAGCAGCGCGAGATGCTGCGAAAGCGCCGATTGGCTCAGTGCCACGCGCTCGTTGAGTTCGCCAACCGAAAGCGGCTCCTCGAGCAGGTTGCAAAGGATCAGCAGCCGCTGCTCGTTGCCGAGCGCCTTCAGCAGCTGCGCGGCGTCACCCGCATGGGCATGCATCTCCGCGATGCGCGTGGCATCCGGCATCGCGGGCGGTTCGGGTCGCGGGATCCGGGCAGCACGGGGCATGCGTCAGCCTCCAGGGTTGCGCCGCAGTATATTTCATAATTGACTAATTTAGCAATCCCTAATATTCTGGTCCGCAACTCAGGGAGGGCTCCCGATGCAGCCGCTGGTCACGCCGTTTCACCACAAACCGACCGGTACGTGGACGTATGTGATCGTCGACCCGCAGACGAAGACGGCGGCGATCATCGACCCGGTGCTCGATTACGACTGGCGTTCCGGCCGCACCGGCACGGCAAGCGCCGACCAGGTCGTCGCGCACTGCAACGCCGCAGGCGCGAAAGTGCATTGGATCCTCGAAACCCATGCCCATGCCGACCATCTCTCGGCGGCCCAGCACCTGCGCACGTCGCTCGGCGGCAAGGTCGCGATCGGGCGCGGCATCCTGCAGGTGCAAGCCACGTTCAAGAAGATCTTCGGGCTTGGCGAGGACTTCGCGGCAGACGGCCGCGACTTCGACCGCCTGCTGGCCGACGGTGAGCTGCTGCCCCTTGGGAACCAGTCGATCCGCGTGATTCCAGTCCCGGGCCATACGAACGACAGCGTTGCCTACCACGTCGGCGATGCGCTCTTCGTCGGCGACACCGTGTTCATGCCCGACAGCGGCACGGCGCGCTGCGACTTCCCGGGCGGCAATGCCGCCCAGCTGTATCGATCGGTGCGGCACTTGTACGAACTCCCGGCCGCAACTCGCGTCTTCGTCTGCCACGACTACTCGCCCGGCGGCCGCGATGCGCGTTGCGAGACCACCATCGCCGAGCAACGCGCGAGCAACACGCATCTGCGCGACGGCATCACCGAGGAAGCCTACGCGCAGATGCGCAAGTTGCGCGACGCGACACTCGACGTGCCGAACCTGATCCTGCCGTCCGTGCAGGTCAACATCCGCGCCGGCAAGTTGCCCGCCGCGGAGCCGGACGGCGTGAGTTACCTGCGCGTGCCGGTCAACGTGATCGGCCGCCCCCTTTGAATCCCATCCGCCATCCGCTAGCCACTATCCGCTACCCACGGGACCCCCCATGACTCACCACGACCACTCCGTCACCGACGCCACGCCCGAGCAGCTCCAGACATGGCTCGCCAACGGTGAAATCCTGCTCGTCGACGTCCGCGAGGTGAACGAGTATGCGGTTGAGCGCATTCATGGTGCGCTGCTCTATCCGCTCTCGACGTTCGACCCGCAGGCGCTGCCGAAGGAGGGGCGCAAGCTCGTGCTGCAATGCGCGGGCGGAAAGCGCTCGCTGATGGCGGCACACAAGCTGCAGGCCGCTGGCTTCGGGCACGTCACGCATCTCGCGGGCGGCCTGCAGGCCTGGAAGGCGGCGGGGCTACCGACCGTCCGGATCGACCCCCAGACAGGCCGCGTGATCGACGACGGCCGTCGCTGAAATCCTGGAGGAACTCACCATGTGCATCGACAAATTCATCTTCCGCTTCGCCGGCTTCATGGTGCTGCTGAGCCTGCTGCTCGGGTACTTCGTCAGTCCGTACTTCTTCTGGTTCACCGCGTTCGTCGGCGCCAACCTGCTGCAGTCTTCGTTCACCGGCTTCTGCCCGGTCGCGATCGTGCTGCGCAAGGTCGGCATGAAGTCCGGCGCCGCATTCTGATGCCGGCCAGGGAGTTCGCCACGATGCGCCCCGTCGCCCAATCGAACCGCGCGGTCCGCGCGCTTCTGGCGGGCGCGATGCTCGCCTCATCCGCGGCTCCGGGCACGAGTGCTCTCGCGGCCAATGCCGCAACGGCGGCTGCACCGCTTGCCACGACGATTGTCGGGCTGCAGTCCGGACTGTCCGAGCGCCTGCTCGACGGCACCGTCGAAGCGGTGCACCAAGCCACGCTCTCTGCGCAGACGGCGAGCCGTGTCGCCGAGATTCCCGCAGACGTGAACGACCGGGTCGCAGCGGGGACCGTGCTGCTGAAACTGCGCGGCACCGAGCAGGCCGCGAGCCTCGGCCAGGCACAGGCTGCGCTGCAGGCGGCCGCGGCGCGAGAGACGGAAGCACAGGCGCGGTATTCGCGCATCAGCGACATGTACTCGCGCAAAGTCGTGGCGAAGGCGACATTCGATGAAGCCACCGCGTCGCGCGATGGCGCCGTCGCGCAACTCATGGCGGCCCGTGCAGGCGTCGAGGCTGCGCGCGAAGGAGTCTCGTATACGGAATTGCGCGCGCCGTACGCCGGTGTCGTGACGCAGAAACTCGTGCAGGTTGGCGAAGCGGTCGGGCCGGGTACGCCGCTGATGTCCGTTGCCGCCCTTGATGCGCTGCGAGTGGTCACCGAGATTCCAGAGAGCCTCGTCGAGCAGGCGAAGGCCGCGAAGAAGGCGACCGTGCGCTTCGGCACGCAAAGCATCGAAGCGACTGCCGTCACAGTCTTCCCCTCGGCCGACCCGCGGACCAACACGTTCCGTGCACGCGTCGACCTGCCCGCGAATGCGGCCGGTCTCGCGCCAGGGATGTTCGTCAAGGTGGCCTTTCCCTCGGGCGAGGAGCAGCGGCTGACCGTTCCGCGCGCGTCCGTCGTCGAGCGCAGCGAAATGCGCGCGGTGTACGTCGTGGCGGCCGATGGTCGCGTCTCGCTGCGCCAGGTGCGGCTCGGGCGACCGACCGGCGATCGAATCGAAGTGCTCGCGGGACTGGCCGCAGGCGAGGCCGTGGCACTCGATCCCGTGGCCGCGGGCCTGAAGGCCCGTCAACCGGCGCCGAAGCATGACTGAAAAGTTCGGCATCAGCGGCCGGCTGGCGCGCTACTTCCTCGACAACCAGCTGACGCCGTTACTCGGCCTGACCGCACTGCTGCTCGGGCTGTTCGCCGTGATGGTGACCCCGCGCGAGGAAGAGCCGCAGATCAACGTCACGATGGCGAACGTGATCGTGCCGTTCCCTGGCGCGAGCGCGCAGCAGGTCGAGAGTCTCGTTGCGACGCCGATGGAGAAGGTGCTCGCCGAGATCTCCGGCGTAAAGCACATCTATTCCGTTTCGAAGCCCGGCGTCGCCGTGCTGACCGTGCAGTTCGAGGTCGGCCAGGAGCGGACGGCCGCGATCGTCCGGCTCTACAACGCCATCTATTCCAACCAGGACTGGCGGCCGGCCGGTGTCGGCGTCCTGCAGCCACTGGTGAAGCCGAAGGGCATCGACGACGTGCCGATCGTTGCCGTGACACTGTGGACGAAGGATCCGCAGCGCGGGTCTTATGAGCTGCGCCAGGTCGCGCACGCGATCGAGGCGGAAATACAGCGCGTGCCCGGCACCCGCAATGTCCAGACCATCGGCGGCCCGGACGAGACGGTGCGCGTCACGCTCGATCCCCAGAAGCTGGCGGGCCACGGACTCACCGTCGCGGACCTCGTGGTATCGCTGCAGGCCGCCAATGTCGTGCAGCACGCCGGCCGTCTCGTGGACGGCGGCGCGAACGTGCCCGTCCAGGCGGGCGAGTTCCTCGCCGATCGCGACGACGTGGCCCAGCTGGTGGTGGCGCTGCACGACGGCAAGCCGGTGTACCTGCAGGACGTGGCGAGCGTCACGGCGGGCCCGGCCCAGCCGGAGCAGTACGTCACTTTCGGTGCCGGCCCGGTCGGCCGCGCGAAAGGGCGTCGACCTGCAGGGCACTGCGCCTGCCGTCACGCTCGCCGTCTCGAAAAAGCCCGGCGAGAACGCGATCGACGTGGCCAATGCCGTGCTCAGCCGCATCGAGCAGCTGAAAGGCACGCACATTCCTGACGGCGTCGAAGTCACCGTCACGCGCAACTACGGCGAGACGGCCAACGACAAGGCGCTGAAGCTGATCGAGAAGCTGATGTTCGCGACGGCCTCCGTCGTGCTGCTCGTGTGGCTCACGGTCGGCTGGCGGGAAGCGGTCGTAGTCGGCGCGGCGGTCGTCATCACGCTCGCCGCCACGCTGTTCGCGTCGTGGGCCTGGGGCTTCACCATCAACCGCGTGTCGCTGTTTGCACTGATCTTCGCGATCGGCATCCTGGTGGACGACGCGATCGTCATCGTCGAGAACATCCATCGCCACATGGCGCTCGGCAAGGGCACGCTGGGCGAGCTCATCCCACGCGCCGTGGACGAGGTCGGCGGGCCGACCATCCTGGCGACGTTCACGGTCATTGCGGCGCTGCTGCCGATGGCGTTCGTGAGCGGGTTGATGGGCCCGTACATGAGCCCCATCCCGATCAACGCCAGCATGGGCATGCTGATCTCGCTCGCGATCGCGCTGACGTTCACGCCCTGGCTGTCGAAGCGGATGCTGTCGCACTCGCACGCCGCGGTCCACGCCGGCGAGGACCCGCGCGACACGCGGCTGCAGCGCTTCTTCGAGAAGATCATGTCGCCTTTCCTGCGCGGCGACGACGCCCGCAGCCATCGGCACAAGCTCTATCTGGGCGTGCTGGTCGCGATCCTGCTGGCGGTCTCGCTGGCCGCCGTGCAGTGGGTCGTGATGAAGATGCTGCCCTTCGACAACAAGTCCGAGTTCCAGGTCGTCGTCGACATGCCGGAAGGCACGGCGCTCGAGGAGACCGGTCGTGTGCTCGACGAATTGGCCGCAAAAATCGCTGAACGCCCCGAGGTGACCGACTACCAGATCTATACGGGCACGGCCGCGCCGATCAATTTCAACGGCCTGGTGCGGCAGTACTACCTGCGCTCCGGGCACGAGGTCGGCGACATCCAGGTCAACCTCGTGGACAAGCACCACCGCGACCTGAAGAGCCACGAGATCGCCCTCGAAGTGCGGCCAGCCCTCGCGGCGATCGGCAAGAAGTACGGTGCGTCGGTGAAGATCGTCGAGGTGCCTCCGGGGCCGCCGGTGCAGGCGCCCCTGGTCGCCGAAGTGTATGGCCCGTTCCAGGGCGCGCAGCAGAAGCTCACTGCGGACATTCGCAAGGTCTTCGACTCCAGGCCGGACATCGTCGACGTCGACGACAGCCTCGAGGCGCCGCGGCCGCGGGTGATCGTCGCGATCGACCGGCAAAAGGCCGCGCTGCTCGGCGTGAGCCAGGCCGAGGCCACGCAGGTGCTCGCGGCCGGCCTCGGCGGCATCGATGCCACATACGCGCGCATCGGACGCGAAACCTACCCGATTCCCGTACGGCTCGAACTCGACGTGCCGGACAAGGCAGACCTCGACGGCGTGCTCGCGCTGCGCGTGCGGTCGCGCAGCGGGGCGCTGGTGCCGCTGTCGGAGATCGCGGTGGTCGAGAAGACGGCCTGGGACAACTCGATTTACCACAAGGACCTGCTGCCGCTCAGCTGGGTCACCGCCGATGCGGTCGGCAAGACAGACAGTCCACTCTACGGCATGTTCGAGCTGGTGAGCGCGCTGAAGTCGGATCTGCCGGCGGGCACCGACCTGCAGCAATGGTTCGTCAGACAGCCTGCGGATCCCTACCGCGCGAGCGTGAAGTGGGACGGCGAGTGGCAGATCACCTACGAGACGTTCCGCGACATGGGGCTCGCGTATGCGGTGGGCCTGGTGCTCATCTACCTGCTGATCGTGGCGCAATTCGGCTCGTACGCCGTGCCGCTCGTGATCATGGCGCCGATCCCGCTCACCATTATCGGCGTGATGCCGGGCCACGCGCTGCTCGGCGCGCAGTTCACCGCGACGTCCATGATCGGCATGATCGCGCTGGCCGGCATCATCGTGCGCAACTCGATCCTGCTGGTCGACTTCATCAACCTCGAGCTCGAGCGCGGGCGCAGCCTCGCCGACGCGGTCATCGGCGCGGCCGCCGTGCGCGCGCGTCCGATCGCGCTCACCGCCGTCGCCGCGATGACCGGGGGCTTCTTCATCCTCGACGATCCCATCTTCAACGGGCTCGCCGTCTCGCTGATCTTCGGCATCCTGGTCTCCACCGTGCTCACGCTGGTGCTGATCCCGATCTTCTACTTCAGTTACCGCAACCGCAGCGCAGCCAAGGCCGCGCCAACTCAGGGGTGACACATGGCACACGTCATAATCATGGGAGCAGGCCTCGGTGGAGTGGCCTGCGCATACGAGATGAAGAAGAAGGTCGGCAAGGCGCATCGCGTAACGCTGATCGGCAGCAATCCGTATTTCGAGTTCACGCCGTCGAACCCGTGGATCGCCGTGGGCTGGCGCAAGCCGGAGCAGACGCGCGTCGATCTTGCGGCGCCGCTGGCCGACAAGAACGTCGAGTGGATCGACAAGATGGTGCAGACAATCGACGCACCGGGGTCGCGACTCACTCTGGCCGACGGCTCGACCGTCGACTATGACTATCTCGTCATCACCACCGGCCCGAAGCTGGCATTCGACGAGGTGCCGGGCCTGGGGCCCAAAGGCCACACGACGTCCGTCTGCACGCAGGGGCACTCGCTGGAATCCTGGGACCAGTACCAGAAATTCGTCGGCAATCCCGGGCCCATCATCGTCGGCGCCGCGGCGGGCGCGAGCTGTTATGGCCCCGCCTATGAAATGGCGATGATTTTCGACACCGACCTGCGCCGTCGCAAGATCCGCGACCGCGTGCCGATGACGTTCGTCACGGCCGAGCCGTACATCGGCCACATGGGGCTCGGCGGAGTCGGCGACAGCAAGGGACTGATGGAGTCCATCCTGCGCCAGCGCCACATCAACTGGATCACCAATGCAAAGATCACGTCGGTCGAATCCGGCGTGATGAACGTGACCGAGGTGAACGACGACGGTTCGGTGAAGAAGGAGCACAAGTTGCCATTCAAGCACTCGATGGTGCTGCCCGCGTTCAAAGGTGTGGATGCCGTGGCCGGCGTTCCGGAGCTGTGTAATCCGCGCGGCTTCGTCCTCATCGACGAGAACCAGCGCAGCAAGAAGTACCGCAACATCTTCTCGGCCGGAGTGTGTGTCGCGATCCCGCCGGTCGAGGTGACCCCGGTTCCGACCGGAGCGCCCAAGACCGGGTTCATGATCGAGTCGATGGTGCATGCCATCTGCGAGAACGTCGGCGCCGAACTCGCCGGCCAGCCGGTCGAGGCCCGCGGCACCTGGAACGCGATCTGCCTCGCCGATTTCGGCGACACCGGCGCGGCCTTCGTGGCGCTGCCGCAGATCCCGCCGCGCAACGTCACCTGGGCGCGCGAGGGGAAATGGGTCCATCTCGCCAAGATCGCGTTCGAGAAGTATTTCCTGCGCAAGGTGAAGACCGGGTCGATCACGCCCATCTACGAAAAGTACGTCCTGAGTACGCTAGGCATCGAGGCCTTGAAGCAATGACGATGGCCCGCTCCGCACGCCTCGCCACGGCACTTGCGGCCGTGCTGTTCGCATCCGCCAGCCCGGCGGAAACGCTGGACGAAGCGTGGGCCAAGGCGCTCCAGCAGGATCGCGGCCTGGCAGCAGCGCGCGGGCAGGCCGAGGCGGCGGCTCTGGATGCTACGGCCGCCCGCGCCCAGCGCTGGCCCACGCTTGCGGTCGGGGGCTCCTACACGAAGCTCGACGACGCGCCGGCGTTCGACTTTTCCTTCACCGGCCTGCCGATCACGGCGCCCGAGATCTTCAAGAACGACCAGTTCATGATGGGCTCGGCGACCTTGTCCGTCCCGATCTTCACGAGCGGGCGTATTTCGGGGAGCATCGCCGCGGCTGAGGCACGCAGCAAGGGTGCCGGCGCCACTGCCGTCGGTGCAGAGGCTGATACGAAGCTGGCCGTCGCCGACGCGTATGTTGGCGTGCTGCGCGCGCAGAAGGCGCTGGCCGTGGCGGAGAGCAATGTCGCGAGCCTGGAGTCGGTCGCTCACGACGTCAAGAGCATGTTCGAGCGCGAGCTGGTGCCGAAGAACGACCTGCTCGCGGTGCAAGTGGCGCTGGCCGATGCAAGGCAGGTCCGTCTGCGCGCCGCCAACGGGCTTGAGATCGCGCGCGCCAGCTACAACCGGCACCTCGGCGAGCCGATGGACCGGCCGGTCGAACTGGCCGAAGTCCTGCCCGTGCCGTCGGAACTGCCGGCCGGAATCGACGCCCTGGTCGAGCAGGCGCTGCGGCAGCGCACGGAACTGGCGGCGCTCGACCAGCAATCCCAGGCCTACCACGCGATGGCGAAAGCCGAGCGTTCGCGCGTGCTGCCGCAGTTGTCGCTCGTGGGCGGCTACAACTACCTCGAGAACCAGTTCCTCGACGACGAGGAATTCCTGTCCGCGGGCATCGGCGTGCAGTGGGCGCTGTTCGACGGCGGGCAGACGCGCAAGCGCGCCGCCGCACTCGATCGCACGGGTCGCGCGACCGAGGACCAGCGCCGGGATGTCGAGTCCCTGATCGCCCTGCAGGTGCGCCAGGCGTGGCTCGGCGTGGCGGAGTCGCAGGAACGAATGAAGGTGTCGGCGACGGCCGTCGAACAGGCGGAGGAGAACCTCCGCATCGCCCGGGAGCAGTACGGTTCCGGGCTCGGCACGCAGACGCAGCTGCTGCAGGCGGAAGCCTTGCGCGTCAACGCGCTCGGCAATCGCGACAATGCCACTCTCGATGCGAGCCTCGCCCAGCTGAGGCTCGCGCGCGCCGTCGGAGCGCTGTAGAGCGAAGCCGGGACGGTTCAGGCCGCCGCGGTAACTCGCCGGGCGGTGTCTGCCGTCAGCGGCCGGCCGAGCTCGCGCGTCGAGCGATTCACGAACTGCCCGTGCTCGAAAGCGAAGGTCCAGGCGCGTGGTGACCGCGCGTCCATGCCCTTCCCAGAAGATTTCAGATCTTTTCAGAACGCTTCAAGACTTGGCGGTGCCCGGGCCCGCAGCCTGCGACCTCAGCGCCAGCCGCCCAAGGCCGACGCTGAACTCGACCTGGCAACCTTACATCCATCAGGAAGCAACACATGAAAACCTCGATCAATCTCCGCAAGACCCTTGCCACCAGCCTGACGGCGGCCGTGCTCGCCACCTCGTATTGCGGTGCAGTGCACGCCGGCAACAATGGCGGCCAAACGGGCCCGACCCGTAGCATCGTCGGCAGTTGGAGGAACACGGTGACCTTCACGAACTGCACCACCGGGGCGGCGCTGCGCACGCCCTTTGACGCTCTGAACTCGTTCTTCGAGGGGGGCAACCTGATCGAGAACGGCTCGGGCCTCAGCCCGGCATTGCGCTCCATCAGCCACGGAACGTGGCGACGCGCGGGCAAGCGCAGCTTCATTGCCCGTTCCGAGATCCAGCTGTTCGACCTGGCCGGCACCTTCACGGGCGTGCAGGTCATCACGCGGAAGTTCGACCTTGGGGAAGACGGCAACTCGTTGACATCGACCGCCAAAGTGGTCCGCACGGGGATCGACGGCTCCGTCACGGCGAGTTTCTGCGCGACGGAGACGGGGGAGCGGCTGCCGGAACCGGTGTGGCCGTAAGAGCCCGGCGCGGGAGGTCTTAGCCGCGTCGACGGCCGAGTGTCGAACGGGGAGGATGGCCGCGGCCATCCTCCCCCATCATCGGGGCCGCGAATCGATTGCTGCGCGTCAGGCCGCCCTGTCGCGCAATGGCGGCCCCAGTTCATCGGGAGACCGCGTGTCGCGGGCTGCCGTCAGCGGCCGCCCGAGCTTGCGAGTGCCGAGCACGGGCAGGATCTCCCGTCCGTCCCAGACCCGCTCGCCCGCGATGAAGACCGACGTGACGACGCCGTCCGAGCGATTCACGAACTGCTCGTACTCGAAGATGTCGCGGTAAATCATGCGTCGATTCGCGTCGGTGTCGTAGTCGAGGAGGGCCTGCGGATCGATCAGCACGACGTCGGCTTGCGCGCCGATGTCCAGTCGCCCCGCGTCGATGCCGAAGAACTCCGCAGGCTCACGCGTCAGCCGCCGCACGGCATGTGCGACCTTGGCGACCGACTCGCGCGCAGCCACCTGCAGCGTCAGCAGGTTGCCGTCGAAGAAGGCGAGGTTCAGCAGGTGCGCGCCGCTGTCGTTGAAGCCCGGCAGGGTATGCTCGCTGAAGAGCAGTTCCTTGAGCACCCCGGGCCGGTCGTTGCCGACCACGAACCACCAGCGCAACTCGCGGTCGTAGCGACGCACGAGGTGCAGCAGCAGCTCGCCTTCGCGTGAGATGGGATTCGGGAACGACGCCAGCGCCTCGGCTTCGGACGGAGTGCGCGCGGCCGCCGCGTCGCCGGACTGGAATCTCCGCAGCCGGCGATACACGTCGCCGAACGACTCGCCTTGCCAGTCGGGCACCGGGCAGCGATCGATGCGCAGGGCATCGAGGTCGCGATTGAACGTCGAGACGGCTCCGCGGTCGTGCCATTCCTGCACGAACAGTTCGCCGAATTCCGGTGTCGTCATGATGTCGCGACGTGCCGACGCATCTTCGATGTCGCAGGCCATCAGCTGCCGCGACGCGGTGAATTCCTCGAAGATCGGGCAGATCGCGCCCTCCGCGTACATCCGGAACGGGGTCGCCAGCACCTGGAAGTGCATGCGTCCGTTCAACAGCCGCGAGTTGAGCAGCCGGCCGATCAGCGGGAAGAGCTTCCACACGCGCGGCTCGTGCGCGAGATCGATGGCGGTTAGCGCGGACATCCTGAGCGGACGGCCGAACAGGGTGCCGCTGGTGAAGAAATAGCGCAGGAACGTCGCGACGCGATGCGCCGCATCCGGCGTGCATTGCCAGACGCGATCGTGACCGCGCACGACCGCGAGCAGCGACTTCAGTTCCCTGAGCGACGCGTGCTGGCCCGGGATGAGTTTGTCCGTGTGCGGCGCGTTCGCGAGGTAGTGGAAAGGGATCGAGTCGGTCGAGAACCCGGCGTACCCCTGCTGCATCGCCGCTTCGAGCAGCGATCGCATGTGTGCAAGTTCCCCGGTCGTCGCCGCACGCGTCACGGCCGCCTGCGTGCCCATCACCTCGACGCGCAGCATCGAGTGCGGGATCAGCGGCACGACGTTCGGGCCGAGCGGCAGCGACGCGAGGTGCTCGAGGTACCCCGCCGTCGTGTTCCAATCGATGCGATCCACCACCTTGCGCAGCACCGATTTCGGGATGTTCTCGACGCGCGTGAAGCAGTCGAGGATGGGATCGTCCCCGTTGCGTCGCTGCGCGCCGAAGGCCGTGCCGAGGCTGCAATTGCCGACGACCACGGTCGTCGTGCCGTGACGCACAGACTCCGGCAGTCCGGGGGCAAGTTCGACCTCGAGATCGAGGTGCGTATGGATGTCGAGCAGGCCCGGCATCAGCCATTGACCCGCGGCGTCGATCACACGGTCGGCGCGGCCGGCGTCGAGCGCGGGTCCGCGCGCCGCGATGCGACCGTCGCCAATCGCCAGGTCCTCGACCCGCGGTTCGGCGCCGGTGCCGTCGAACACAAGCGCGTTGCGGATCAGGGTCTGCCAGCGTGTCTGCATGCCGCGTGGATCAGGCGGGGAGCACGCGGCCCGGGTTGAGGATGCCCTTCGGGTCGAGCGTCTGCTTCAGTTGCCGCATCAGCTCGAGTTCGGCAGGGCTGCGCGACAACGGCAGCCATGGCTGCTTCTCGAGACCGATGCCGTGCTCGGCCGAGACCGAGCCATTGCGTTTGCCCAGCGGCTCGTACACGCAGCGTTCGATCCCGTGGCGGGCCTCAAGACTCGGTGGTCCACAGACGATCAGGTGCAGGTTGCCGTCGCCGAGGTGGCCGAACACGAAGCGGCGGTACTCGGGCCATTCGCGCTCGAGCCGCTGAACCGCTTCGGCGACGTAGGCCTCCATGTCGGCGAGCGGCAGGCTCACGTCGAAGGCGACGGGCATGCCCATGCGGAACATCTGCTCGACGTCGTCGCGCAGCCCCCACATGGCGTCCCGCTGGGCCTTCGATGTCGCCATCGCCGCGTCCGCCACGATGCCCGATTCGACGGCCTCGCCAAGCGCCGCCTCGAACTGTTCCTGGTCGCGAACGGCGTCGCCGCCGGAGGCCTCCAGCAGGATGTAATACGGAAAGTCCTGCGCGAGCGGCGGCGTGCCCTTTGCCGGCGGCGTCGTGACGAGGCGGTAGAACTCGTTCCACATCACCTCGAAGGCCGAGAGCGATCCGCCCAGCGCCGCATCCATGTGCTTCAGGACTGAGATCACGTGCTCGAACGACGCGCAGGCGACCAACGCCGTCTGCGTGCTGCGCGGCTGCTCGCGCAGCCGCAGCACCAGCCGCGTGATCACGCCGAGCGTGCCTTCGCTGCCGACGAACAGGTGCTTGAGGTCGTAGGCCGCATTGTTCTTGATCATGCGGTTCATCGACGAGATGACAGTGCCGTCCGCGAGCACGGCCTCGAGGCCGAGCAGCGAATCGCGCGTCATGCCGTAGCGGATCACGCCGTTGCCGCCCGCGTTCGTCGCGACGCTGCCGCCGATCTGCGCCGAGCCCCGCGCCCCGAAATCCACCGGATACATCAAGCCGTGCTTCTCGGCTTCGTCCTGCACCGTCTGGACGGCGACACCCGCCTGCAGCGTCATCGTCCGGCCGATCGGATCGACGTTCTCGATGCGGTTCAGCCGGTCGAACAGCAGGCCGATCTCGCCCGGCCCGGCCGCGCACCCCTTCACCAGGCCCGTGAGTCCGCCCATCGGCACGACCGGTTGGCCCGCCGCGTGGCACGCGGCCAGCACCTGCGAAACCTGCTCGGTGCTGGCCGGACGCACGAGCGCCAGCGCCTGGCAAGGACTCTGGTCGGCCCAGCTGGTCGCGCGTGAACGCACGTCGTTACCCGTCAGTAGGGCCTCGCGGCCCACGATTTCCGCCAGCCTTGCCAGATCCACGAGCACCTCCGGGGTCTTGTCGCCTTCAGTCCCTGCGTGCGAGCCAGGCGGAGAAGAGGCCGCCCGTCACGAACATGAGCACCCCGTAGACTACGGGGGCGACGGCGATCTCGCTATCCCGCAGTACGCTCAGGGCAACGAAGATCGCGAGTGCGCCGTTGTGCAGGCCGATCTCGAGCGAAATGGCTTTTGACTGGAAGCGTGGCAGCCCGGCCCACCGCGGCACCGCATAGCCCAGGGCGAGGGAGAGCACGTTGAAGGTGATCACGGCGGGGCCCGCTTGCACGACAAACCGCAGGAATGAATCGCCGACCTCGACGAAGACCGTGGCGACAAGCGAGGCGAGTCCGAGTACCGCGAAATAGCGCGTCGGTTGCTCGGCCCGCCGGCAGAACTCCGGCGCGAACCGGCGCACCGTCATGCCGGCCGCCACCGGCAGCACGATCAGGGCTGCGACCTTGACGATCTCCTGCGTGGGCGGAGGCACGTGTTGCCCTGCGTCGAAGAAATGAGCCAGCGACCAGGTCACGACCAGTGGCAGCCAGACGAGGGCGAGCAGGCTGTTCAGCGCCGTGAGCGTGAGGTTCAGTGCCACGTCGCCCCGTGCGAGCCGGCTGTAGAGGCAGGCGGCGGCCCCGCCTGGGGAAGCCGCGATGATCATGAGCCCCGTCGCGAGATGCGGAGGAAGCTGGAAGAGCCGCGCGACGACGTAAGCCACCGCCGTCAGCAGGATCATCTGGGTGCCGAGACCGACGAACACCGCGCGCGGCATTTTCGCGACGCGCGTGAAATCCTCGATCGAGAGCCCGAGCCCCAGTGCGAACATAATCGCGGCCAGTGCCAGTGGCACGAGCACGCCCGTGACGATCGAAGCTTCCATGCGGCCACCCCCCGGCCAGGCATCAGCTTACAGGCGCCCCAGGGGCACCGCCATCCTGGCCCGTCAGTCGTGCGACTACTTCGTCGAATGCCGTGCAAAGCGATTCAACCTGCCGGGCGGTCGTGGCCGGGCAGACGAGCATCATGTTGTGGAACGGGGCGATCAGGCAGCCGCGATTGAGCAGCGCCAGGTGAATCGCCTGTTCGAGCGCCGGGGCATGTGCCGCCTCGGCCTGCGTCCCGTCGCGCAGCGGACCGGGCGCGCAGATGAACTCGACGCGTGCGCCCACTCGCACGACGTGCCACGGCAGGCCGTGCGCTTCGATGACCCGCCGCAGTCCGTCGGCCAGCGTCCCGGCCAGCGCATCCATGTGCGCGTAGGCCTCGGGCGTCATCACGTGCTCGAGCGTCGCGCGCATTGCCGCCAGCGACAGCGCATTCGCGGAAAGCGTGGTGCCCATCCCGGAGTGTCCCGGCGGAGACGCGGCGCGCACCTCGGTGAGCTTGCGCGCGACGGCCTCGGAAAAACCCCAGACGCTGGCGGGCACGCCCCCCGCGATCGGCTTGCCGAGCACGAACAGGTCGGGCTCGAGGCCGTGCGCGCGCGTGTAACCGCCGGGGCCCGTCGAGATGGTGTGCGTTTCGTCGATGAGGAGCAGCGTGCCGGTGCGACGGGTCAGCCGGCGCAGCTCTGCATGAAAACCCGCATCGGGCAGCACCATGCAGGAATTGGTCATCACCGGTTCGGCGATGACGCAGGCGACGTCGCGATGCGAGAGCGCCTCCTCAAGCGCGGCAAGGTCGTTGAACTCGACCACGCGGGCCAGTTGCGTCAGGTCGACGACCTGCCCGAGCAGGCCCGGACGGTTGACCGGCTTGCCGTCGATGAGGCGCACGAAAGTCTCGTCGACGGTGCCGTGGTAACAGCCGTTGAACACGAGAATCCTCGGCCGGCCGGTGACCGCGCGCGCGACGCGCAACGCAAAGCGGTTCGCGTCGGTGGCCGTCGTCGCGATCTGCCAGTGGGGCAGGCCGAAGCGCTCGCGCAGCAGGTGTCCGACGGCCAGCGCGTCTTCCGTCGGCAGCATGTACGTGAGGCCCTGGCCTGCCTGCCTGCGAATTGCCTCGACCACGGGCGCGGGGGAATGGCCGAACATCGAACCGGTGTCGCCAAGGCAGAAATCGGCGTACTCGTGGCCGTCGATGTCCCGCAGGGTCGAGCCGTGGGCCGCCTCCACCAGGAAGGGGAAAGGCATGGACCAGTCCTTCATCCAGTGCATAGGCACGCCTTCGTAGAAGCCGGCGATGCCCTGGCCCGTGCGCTGCTGGGAGCGGGGGTGGCGGGAGACGTAGGCCGTCCGCTCTTCTTCGAAGACTGCGGCGATCCGCCCGAGCGGGATGCCGCCGAGGGTGGGCCCGGTCATGGTCCGGGATCTGCGCAAAGTGTCATGAGTCTCATTGTAAGGCGGGCCGTTCCTTCCTTGACGCCATTCGACTGCCTGTGGATACTGCGGTGCGAGATGAATACGCATCCGATCCGCACGCTCGTTCGCCGTTGGTGGTGGCGTCACTCATAAGGAGTGGGGCCGGACGCGCTCGTCTCGTTCGCAGGAATCCAGGACCCATCTCCGCCAGTCATCGGGGATGGGTTTTTTGTTGTCCGTCCCCGGGTCCTGACGACAAGGGGAACCGTGAGTGACAACCAGTCTGTTCGACATCGCCGCCGACCTCGACACCCCGGTGTCGGCCTACCTGAAGCTCAAGCCGTTCCGGCCGCATTTCCTGCTGGAGAGCGTCGAAGGCGGTGAGCGGCTCGCCCGCTATTCCTTCATCGGGTTCGGCGAGAAGCTCGAGTTCCGGCTCGACGCAGCCGGGCTGCGCATCGGTGACGAGCGTCACGACCGCCCGCGCGACCAGCAAGAGTTGCTCTCTGCGTTCCGCCGCGCGCTGGCCAAGGCGCCGCGTCCGGAGATCGAGAACAACGGCTTTCCGCTGCTCGGCGGCCTCGTCGGCGCGGCCAGCTACGACCTCGTGCGGTATTTCGAGCGGCTGCCGACGCAGGCCGTGGCCGTCGACAACTGCCCGGACGCGCACTACATCGCGCCGCGCTCGCTGCTCGTGTTCGACCACCTCACGCGTCGTGCGGCGCTGCTGCACGCCGGCACGGAAGCCGAGCGGCAGAGCCTGCGCCGCGAGGTGGTCCGCGCGCTGCGCGGCGGGCTGCCCGGTCCCGCGTGGCAGCCCAAGTTCAGCGTGCCCGAAGCGAGCCTCTCGCAGGACGAGTTCCTGCAGCGCGTCGCACGCACCAAGGAATACATCGCGGCCGGCGACATCTACCAGCTGGTGCTCTCGGTCCGCTTCGCCGGCCGCAGCGACGTGGATCCCTTCGAGGTCTATCGCGCGCTGCGCCTTCTCAACCCGTCGCCGTACCTCACCTACTGCGAGCTCGGCGACCGCACGATCGTCGGCTCGTCGCCGGAGGCGCTCGTCAAGCTCACCGGCCGCCACGCCGAGATGCGCCCGATCGCCGGCACGCGGCCGCGTGGCGCCGACGAAGCGAAGGACCTCGTGCTCGAAGCCGAACTGCGCGCCGATCCGAAGGAGAACGCCGAGCACGTCATGCTCGTGGACCTCGCACGCAACGACCTCGGCCGCGTCGCGACGGCAGGCACCGTGCACGTCGATCCGTACCGCTCCATCGAGCGCTACAGCCACGTGATGCACATCGTGAGCGGCGTCAAGGGCGAGCTGGCGCCGGGCAAGGACGCATTCGACCTGTTCGCCGCCGCGTTCCCGGCCGGCACGCTGGTTGGGGCACCGAAGGTGCGCGCGATGGAGATCATCGACGAGCTGGAGCCGGTGCGGCGCGGGTTCTACGGCGGCACGGTCGGTTACTTCGGGCATGGCGGCGACATGAACCAGGCGATCACGATCCGCACGCTGGTGTTCCACGGCGACACGTACAGCTTCCAGGCGGGCGCCGGCATCGTGGCGGACAGCGTTCCGCAAAGCGAATACGAGGAAGTGTTCGCGAAGAGCGCCGTGTTGCGCCGTGCACTCGAGATGGCGAAGGAGGGCATCTGATGGGCGCTTCGCCGCGGCTGCTGCTGATCGACAACTACGACAGCTTCACCTACAACCTCGTCCAGGCGTTTCTCGTGATCGGCGCCGACGTGCACGTGCACCGCAACGACCAGATCACCGTCGAGCAGGCGCAGGCGCTCGCACCGACGCACCTGTGCATCTCGCCGGGCCCGGGCACGCCGCGCGACGCGGGCGTGTCGATGGACATGATCCGCGCGTTCGCCGGCAGGATCCCGGTGTTCGGCGTGTGCCTCGGCCACCAGTCGATCGTCGAGGCGTTCGGCGGCGACGTCGTGCGGGCCGGCCGGCTGATGCACGGCAAGGTTTCGCCGGTGAACCACGATGGGCGCGGCATCCTCGCCGGCATGCCGCAGCCTTTCGAGGCCGGCCGCTATCACTCGTTGATCGCGAAGCCGGAGACCCTGCCCGCGATCCTGGAGGTGACGGCACGTACCCCCGAAGGCGAGATCATGGGGGTGCGTCATCGCGAGCTGACGGTCGAGGGCGTGCAGTTCCATCCCGAGAGCGTGCTGACACCGGACGGCCCGATCCTGATGGGCAACTTCCTGAAGCAGCGCTCCGGTCGTCGCGACGCGTGATCATGGCCGAGCTGCGCCACATCCTCGAACGACTGCTCGACCGCCGGGACCTGTCCGAGGCCGAGGCGGGCGAGTTGCTGCTCGCGCTCACGGATGCATCGACTGCGCCTGCGATGGCCGGCGCATTGCTCGCGGCGCTGCGCGCCAAGGGCGTGACGGCCGATGAGGTGCGCGGCTTCGCGACGACGATGCGCCGCGTCGCGCGCCACCCGGCCTTGCCCGCCGGCCCGCCGGCGATCGACATCGTCGGCACCGGGGGGGATGCGTCGGGCAGTTTCAATCTTTCGACGGGCGCCTCGTTGCTCGTTGCGGCGATGGGCGTGCGCGTCGTGAAGCACGGCAATCGCTCGATCTCGAGCCGCTCGGGCAGTGCGGACCTGCTTGAAAGCCTCGGGCTGCCGTTGCCGCTCGACGAGAAGTCGGCGGGCGACTGCCTCGCCGCCACGGGGTTCACGTTCCTGTTCGCGCCGCACTACCACCCTTCCATGAAGGAGATCGCGCCGGTGCGCCGCGCGCTCGGCGTGCGCACGGTGTTCAACATGCTCGGGCCGCTCACCAATCCCGCCGGGCCGCCGTTCAGCCTGATCGGCGCTTACAGCAGCGATGCGGCGAAGCTGATGGCCGAAACCCTGTCCGGCATGCCGATCGAGCGCGTGTTCGTGATTCACGGCGACGCGGGGTGGGACGAGCCGACCCCGATCGGTCCCTTCGAGCTGTACGACGTTCGTCCGGGCCGCGTCGAGCGCACGGTCCGCGATCCGCGTGACCTCGGGCTGGCGCGCTGCACGCCGGAGTCGCTGGCGGGCGGCGATGCCGCCCACAACGCGGCCGGCTTGCGTGCCGTCTTCGAGGGCACGGACCGCGGCCCGCATCGCGACGCGATCCTGCTCAATGCCGCGCTCGCACTCGAAGTGACCGGCACCGTTCCTGATGCCGCCGCCGGAATTCGTGCTGCGTCCGACGCGCTCGATCGCGGCGACGGCGTGCGTCTGCTCGAACGCCTTTGCGCCTTCGGATCTTCTCTTCGTTCCGCCCCATAGCCTTCAGCCTGTTGCCTATTGCCTCCCATGGGTCTCCTCTCCGACATGAACCTCAGCAGCCGACAGCGAGCCCGGCAGGCGAGAGCGCGGGTTCCGGAAGCGGCCCTGCGTGCAGCTATCCTCGGGAGCGAGGCGCCGCCGAAGCTGAAGCTCGCGAACCACGGTTTCGACCTCATCGCGGAACTCAAGCTGCGCTCGCCGTCGCTCGGCGACCTGTCGGCGACGACGGTCGATCCCGTGAAGCGTCTCCTGGCGTACGCCGAGGGCGGCGCGGCCGTCTGTTCGATCCTCACCGAGCCCACGCGGTTCGACGGGGATCTCGAACACCTGCGCCTTGCCGCCGACGTGCTGCAGCCTTACGGCGTGCCGGCGATGCGCAAGGATTTCCTCGTCGATCCGTATCAGGTGATCGAGGCGCGCGCGAACGGCGCCTCGGGCGTGCTGCTGATCGTGCGCATGCTGCCGCGCGACCAGCTCGCCTCGATGCTCGATTGCGCCGCGGAGTACGGCCTGTTCGTGCTGCTCGAAGCGTTCGATGCCGAAGACCTGAAGGTAGCGTGCGAGCTGGCGAAGGACAGGGCGGGCCGCGACGAGCAGGTCCTGATGGGCCTTAACTGCCGCGACCTCGAGACCCTGCAGATCAACTTCGAGCGCTTCGCCGAGTTGCGCGGCCAGATGCCGCTCGACTGGCCGTGCGTGGCGGAAAGTGGCGTGGCGAAGCCCGCCGATGCCGAACGCGTGGTCTCGCTGGGATATCGACTCGCACTCGTCGGCACCTCGCTCATGCAACGCGGCGACCCTGAGCGCGCGGTGCAGGAACTGCTCGCGGCCGGTCGCAAGGCGTTGCCGTGAGGTTGTGGGTGAAAATCTGCGGATTGCGGACGGCGGACACGATAGTGGCAGCCGCGACGGCCGGGGCGCAGGCGGTCGGATTCGTGTTTCACGAAGCCTCGCCGCGCAACCTCGACGTCCTGGAAGCGGCGGCCCTGCAGCGCGTAGTGCCGCCGGGCGTCGAGCGTGTGGCGGTCTTCCTGCATCCTGCGCAGGCGCTGGTCGACGCCGTGCTCGAAGCCGTGCGGCCGGACTGGGTGCAGACGGACGTTGCCGATCTCGCGAGCCTGCGCCTGCCTGCGTCGCAGCGCGTGTTGCCCGTCGTGCGCGATGCCGCGTCGGTTGCGCCGCTGCCTGCGCGCATCCTGTTCGAGAGCGCGCACAGCGGCGCGGGCGCAACTGCGGATTGGGAGCAAGCCGCACGACTCGCGGGGCAAGCTGAGCTCGTGCTGGCCGGCGGCCTCGAACCGTCGAACGTCGCCGAGGCGATCGCGCGGGTGCGGCCGTTCGGCCTGGATGTGAGTTCGGGTGTCGAGAGCAGCCGCGGTGTGAAGGACCCTGCGCGGATCCATGAATTTGTTGCGGCGGCGCGGGCGGCTCACGCCCGGCTCGCCGGTTGAGCGATCGCGACGTCGATCGAGGAGAAATCGAGATGAGAACCGGGGCCCTGAAGATCGATCGCGATGCGCTGCTCGCGCAAACTTTGCGTGGCGAGTTTCCCGACGCCCGTGGCCGCTTCGGCCCGTTTGGCGGACGCTACGTCCCTGAAACGCTGGTGCCCGCGCTCGATCGCCTCGAGCAAGGCGTGCGCGACATCCTGCCCGACCCGGCGTTCCGCGCGGAACTCGAGTCGCAGCTGCGCACGTGGGTCGGGCGCCCGACGCCACTGTCGTTCGCTGGCGAACTGTCGCGCCGCTGGGGTGCCGAGGTGTGGCTGAAGCGCGAGGACCTGGCGCACACCGGCGCGCACAAGATCAACAACGCGATCGGCCAGGCGCTGCTCGCGAAGCGCCTCGGCGCGAAGCGCATCGTCGCGGAAACCGGTGCAGGCCAGCACGGCGTGGCGTCTGCGGCGGCGTGCGCGCGCCTCGGCATGCCCTGCGTCGTCTACATGGGTTCGATCGACATGGAACGGCAGGCGCCGAACGTCGGGCGCATGAAACTGCTCGGCGCGGAAGTCGTGCCCGTCACCGGTGGCGACAAGACGCTGCGCGCGGCCATCGACGAAGCGCTGCGCGACTGGGTGTCGGATCCGAACGGCACGTACTACCTGCTGGGATCCGCGGTGGGTCCGCATCCGTATCCTTACCTGGTGCGCGAGTTCCAGTCCGTCATCGGCGTCGAGGCGCGCGCGCAGATGCTCGCGCAGGCCGGCGCGCTGCCCGATGTGGCCGTCGCCTGCGTCGGCGGCGGCTCGAATGCCATCGGGCTCTTCCATCCGTTCGTCGGCGACGCGAGCGTCAAGCTGCTCGGCTTCGAGGCGGGCGGCACAGGCACGGGCCTCGGGCAGAACGCGGCTTCGATCGCGTACGGTACGCCGGGCGTGCTGCAGGGCTGTTTCTCGCTGCTGCTGCAGGACGAGCACGGCCAGATCCAGGAAACGCACTCGGTGTCGGCGGGCCTCGACTATCCCGGCGTCGGACCGGAGCACGCGCTGCTCGCAAGCATCGGTCGCGTCGAGTACAAGGCCGCGGAGGACGACGAGTCGCTCGAAGCACTGGCCGAGTGCTGCCAGGCCGAGGGCATCCTGCCGGCGATCGAGTCGGCGCACGCGTTTGCCGGAGCCAGGCGCTACGCGAAGGAACACCCGGGCAGCCGGATCCTCATCGGCCTGTCGGGCCGTGGCGACAAGGACATGCCGACGCTGCAGCGCACGCTGCTGAAGGGGAAGCTGTGATGACGAAGCCCCGCGACACCATCAGCGCGGCCATTCGCGCCGCCTCGGCCCAGGGCCGGCCGGCCGTCGTCGGATTCATGACGGCAGGCTTCCCGGACCGTGCGAACTTCCGCGCCGATCTCACCGCGATTGCAGGCGAGGCCGATGTCGTCGAAATCGGCATACCCTTCACCGACCCGATGGCGGACGGCATGACCATCCAGCGCGCCAGCTACGCGTCGCTGCAGGGCGGCTTCACGCTGCCATGGCTGCTCGAGGAATTGAGCGCAATGCAGCGGCGGCCGAAGGCGCCGTTGCTGATGATGAGCTACCTCAATCCGCTGCTCGCGTACGGATTCGACAAGCTGCCGGAAGCCGTAGCCAGGGCGGGGGTGTCGGGCTTCATCATTCCCGACCTTCCGTTCGAAGAGAGCGCCGACATGCGGGCAGCGCTCGATCGCGTTGGCGTCGCGCTCGTGCAGATGGTCACGCCGGTGACACCCGCGCCGCGCATCAGGATGTTGTGCGAGGCGAGCCAGGGGTTCGTGTACGCGGTGACGATGACCGGGACGACCGGCAAGGCCGTGGCCGTGCCGCAGGACGTGCTCGATTACCTCGACGCCGTGCGCAAGGTGTCCCCGATTCCCGTCTGCGCAGGTTTCGGCATTCGCAGCGCCGAGCAGGTCCGGCTCATGACGGGGCATGTGGACGGTGTCGTCGTGGGCTCGGCGCTGGTCGAAGTGCTCGAGCGGCGCGAAGATCCGGCCGCATTCATTCGCGGCCTGCGCGGCTGACCCATGAGTGCTGCGCCCCCCGATGACGTGTCGCCCGCAGATTGGCGCGGACCCGAGGCGCGTGGCGATGCGCGGGTCGAACTCGCCGGCGTGCGCACGGGACTTGCGCTCGAGCGGACACGCATGAGTTCCGACCGCACGCTGATGGCGATCATGCGCACGGCGCTCTCGATGATCGGCTTCGGAATCGCGATGTTCGAATTCGTCGATTACCTGCGCAACCAGTTCGGCCTGCTCGATGCGCTGCCCCAGGCCGCGGGGCGCAACGTGGGCATCGGCCTGACCGCGCTTGGCATCGGCGTGTTGGCGCTCGGCATCTTGTCGCACTTCGCTTTCCTGCGGCGGCTGGCGATACAACGGCACGATCTGCAGGGCCGCGGTCTCGTGCCACCGGCGCTGGACCTGCCAGGCTCGCTTATCCTGACGCTGGCATTCCTGCTGCTGATCGGCGGCATTGCCGCCATCCTGCGCATGGCGTGGCGCGTCGGCTTGCTGGGCTGATCGGCCGTGGACTCGCTTTCGCTTTGCGTGTTTTGCGGCTCCGCGCCTGGCACGCGCCCTGAATTTGCCGAGGCGGCGCGGATCGTCGGCGGCGAAATCGGGCGTCGCGGCTGGACGCTGGTGTACGGCGGCGGTCGCGTCGGGCTGATGGGCATTCTCGCCGAAGCGGCGATCCATTCCGGCGCACGCGTCCACGGCGTCATTCCGCGATTCCTGTACGAGAAGGAGGTCGGCCACGATGGCCTGGCTTCGCTCGAGATCGTCGACGACTTTGCCGTGCGCAAGGAGCGCATGGGCGAACTGTCCGATGCGTTTCTATCGCTGCCGGGCGGCGTGGGCACGATGGACGAGATGTTCGAGGCGTGGAGCTGGTCGCTCGCCGGCCTGCAGGACAAGCCGAACGGCCTGCTCAATACCGCCGGCTATTACGATGACCTGATCAGGTTCCTCGATCGAGCGGTGACCGACGGTCTGTTGCGCTCGGCGGCACGCGACCTGCTGACGGTCTCGTCGGACCCGATCGCGCTGCTCGACGCTCTCGGCCGAGCCGGGCGCTGATCGGGCGATTGCTCAGGGCGCGGCGGCGCGCCCCGCCAGGACTCCGTCAGCGCCGACGTCGACGGTGACGACCGTGTCGTCCACGATCACCTGCTGCGTCCGCTTCGCCACGGTCACGTTCATCGAGATCCGGTTCGGCATGCTGTTCGCATCGGGCAGGCGTGCCGCGTCGGCGTCCGTGTCTGCGGGCGGGGAGGCCTCGCGGGCGCGGATGTTGCCCACCGAGTTCTTGGCCGTGTCGTGCTTCGTCATGGCGGCACCCTGGGCGATGGCCGACCCGGCCGCGTGCAGCCCGGCATTCACTTTCTCCCCGAACGTCGCACCCTGCGTCTGTTTTGCCACGGTCGTCGAGGTGACCGCGAGCCGGTAGGTGCCCGGCGCGAGCCCGGCCGCGCGGAAGCTGCCGTCGGCGGCGATGGGTGTCCCGATGACTTGGCCGCCCGCGGCAGGGGCGATCGCCACGGACTTTGCGCTGATGACCGCGCCGCCCGGCAACGCACCGCCGAGGAGCGCAGCGCCGTCGGCCTTCGTCGCGCCGGCCGGATCGGCTGCAAGCGCGCTGCTGGCCGGGGCCAGGCCAATCAACGTGGCGCCGAGCGAGGCGGCCACGGCCGGGAATCCGAAGCGTTGGGTGTTCATGGCCCCACGTTTAGGGCACCCACGGGGCACGGCGCAAGGATGGGGGCGGACGATGCGCCAGGTTCGCGACCGGCATCACAACCGGCCCGACCGGCGGGCTAGCTCACGGACTCGACCGTGCTGCGGATGCGGTCGATCACGAGCGCCCGCATCGTCTGCAGGGGGTTCTTTTCCCACGTGAACACCGGCGGTGTTCGCCGCAGCATCGACCACTTCTGCTTCTTCAGGACCTGCTCGAGATAGGCCAGGTGGCCTTCGATGGCTTCCATGTACGGATTGCGCCCGCCGTAGAGCGCTTCGACGTAGCGATACGCGCCGCCGAACTCGCCGTCGAGACGGGTGCGCATCGTGTCGGCGAAGAACTTCGGCGTCTGGCGCAGCACGTCGAGGCCCGAGCCGTAGACGACTTTCAGGTCGCCCGCTTCGGAGCGCGAGATCGCGACGCCGCCGAGCACGAATTCGGGATACAGGCGGTCGCGGCACTTCTCGAGGTAACAGCGATCCGACATCTGCGCCATCATGTCGGCCGTACCAAGCAGGTGGCCGACCTTGCGGTCGCGTGGTTCGTCGAGCCGGATCTGGTCGAACGGCACTTCGTAACCCGTGAAGTGGATGATCTGCGTCGCCACCGGCACCCACTCGGCCATGTCGATGGTGGGGAGGTAGCGCTCCAGGAAGTGCGCGCCGCGGCTGACGTGCGTGCGGGTGAATTCGGCGCCGTTGCGATGCTGGGTGTCGTCCGTCTGCCGGATGTAGCCGGCGTCGTGGAACAGGGCGGTGACGAGGCCCATCAGCGCGCGATCGCCGCCGAGCCGTTGGTCCGTGGTGTGCGTGCGATCGTAACCCGCCAGCAGCCGCGCCATGGCGAGCGTGTCGTCCAGCGAATGCTGCATGTCGTGGTAGACGGTGTCGCAGCCGAAGTATCCGGGGAAGTGCCCGGAGTAGAGGCGTTCGAAATCGGCGAAGGCGGTGGCGAGGCGATCGATACGGGCGCCCGGCCAGGTCTGGTTGACGAGTTCCTCCACCGCGCGCCTCGTGGCCGCGACCGAGCTCACCTGCACGGTGTTGGTGACGTCGTAATCGCTGCGTCGGAACTGCATCGAGATCAGGTCTTCGTTATCGCCAGGATCCTGTTCGACGGAAGTCTACGCGCGGTTGCAGGGAACGCCAGAGTAAAGAAAACCGACACCCGCTCGATCTGGCGCTCATATGTCAAAACTCGCCACCACGGGAGCGTGGTCCGACGGCCGTTCCAGCTTGCGCGGCGCCTTGTCGATGTGACACGCCGCGCATTTTCGGGCCAATTCGGCCGTCGCGAGGATGAGGTCGATTCTGAGACCCGCGTTGCGCCGGAAACCCATCATGCGATAGTCCCACCATGAGTACTGCTTTTCCGGCTGCTCGAACAGCCGGAAGCAGTCCGCGAGGCCGAGCGACTGCAGGCCCTTGAGCGCAGCGCGTTCCGCCGGGCTGACGTGCACCGAGCCTTCCCAGGCCTTCGGGTCGTGCACGTCGCGATCCTCGGGGGCGATGTTGAAATCGCCGAGCAGCACGAGCTTCGAATGCCGCTTCATTTCCGTGTCGACGTACGCCCGCAGCGCCTCGAGCCAGCGCAGCTTGTAGTCGTACTTGTCGGAGCCGACGGACTGGCCGTTCGGGACGTACACGTCGATGACGCGCACGCCGCCGAGCGTCGCCGCCAGCACGCGCCTCTGCTCGTCCTCGAACCCCGGAATGCCCGCCACGGGCTCCTCGAGCGCCTGGCGCGCGAGAATGGCGACACCGTTGTAAGTCTTCTGGCCGTTGAACGCGACGTGCAGGCCGAGCGCCTCGATCTCCGCCTTCGGGAAATCCGGGTCGGGCAGCTTGGTCTCCTGCAGCGCGATCGCATCGACGGGATTGGCGGCCAGCCAGTCGGTGAGGTGCGGCATGCGCACCCGCAGGGAGTTGACGTTCCAGGTAGCGATCTTCATGCCGGTTCGGTTACGCGGCGAGACCCATCTGCCGCAGCAGCGGCTCGATCTCCGGCTTGCGGCCGCGAAACTCGACGAACGCCTCCATCGCGTCGCGGCTGCCGCCCCGCTCGAGGATGGCGCGCAGGAAGCGCCGGGCGGTGGCGACGTCGAACACGCCCTTTTCCTCGAACGCGCCGAACGCGTCCGCGGAGAGCACTTCGGCCCACTTGTAGCTGTAGTACCCCGCGGCATAGCCGCCGGAGAACACGTGCTGGAAGCTGTGCGGGAAGCGGTTGAAGGACGGCGCCTTCACCACGGCCACTTCCTCGCGCACCTCGGCCAGGGTCTCGGCGATGCGGGCCGGGTGCTGCGGCGAGTACTCCGCGTGCAGGCGGAAATCGAAGAGGCCGAACTCGAGCTGGCGCACCGTCTGCATGCCTGCCTGGAAAGTGCGCGTCGCCTGCAGCTTGCGCAGGGTTTCCACCGGCAACGGTTCCCCCGTGTCCACGTGCGCCGAGATGAGCGGCAGCACTTCCTCGCGCCAGGCGAAGTTCTCCATGAACTGGCTCGGCAGTTCCACGGCGTCCCATGGCACGCCGTTGATGCCGCCGACGCTCGGGTAATCGACGCGCGTCAGCATGTGGTGCAGGCCGTGGCCGAACTCGTGGAACAGCGTCAGCACTTCGTAGTGCGTGAGCAGCGTGGGCTTCTCGCCTGCGGGCGGCGTGAAGTTGCACACGAGGTACGCGACGGGCAGCGCCGAGGATTGCCCGAGACGCATGCGGCCGACGCATTCGTCCATCCACGCGCCGCCGCGCTTCCTGGGGCGCGCGTAGAGGTCGAGGAAGAAACCGCCGCGTGGCGACCCGTCGCGCTCGCGGATTTCGAAGAACCGCACGTCGGGGTGGTAGGTTTCCGCCTCGGCGCGCGCCACGATCCGGATGCCGTACAGGCGTGAGGCGACGGTGAAGAGGCCCGCCAGCACGCGGGGCAGGGGGAAGTAAGGGCGAAGCTCCTCTTCGGACACCTGCAGCCGGTCGCGCTTGAGACGCTCCGAGTAGAAAGCGACGTCCCAGGCGTTGAGCGCGCGGCCGGCGAACGCCTCCAGCTCGCTGAACTCGCGCTGCGCCGCGGGGCGGCTTACGCGCGCCAGCTTGCGCAGGAAGTCGAGCACCTCGCCCGTCTCGTGGGCCATCTTCGTCGCGAGCGAGTACTCCGCGAAGCTTGCATAACCGACGAGCTGTGCGGCCTCGTGCCGCAGCTGCAGGATCTCCGCCATCAGCGCGGTGTTGTCCCATCGCCCGGCATGCGGGCCCGCATCGGAGGCGCGCGTGACCCAGGCGGTGTAGAAGTCGCGCCGCAGGCTTTCGTTCGCGGCGTGCGTCATGACGGCCTGGTAATTGGGCGCATCGAGGCTGAAGAGCCAGCCGGCCTTGTCCGCGACCCTGGCAGCGGCCAGCGCCCGGTCGATGACGGCGGCCGGCAGCCCTTCGAGTTCGACCGGATCGATCACGTGGCGCGACCACGCGTTCGTCGCATCGAGCACGTTCTCGTCGAACTTCGATTGCGCGACGGCGAGCCGCTCCATCACGGCGCGGTAGCGATCCTTGCGGTCGGCGGGGAGCGCGACGCCCGCGAGCCGGAAATCGCGCAGGGCGTTTTCGACGAGCTTGCGCTGTTCGGGCTGCAGGCGACTGCCCTCGTCGTCGAGCACGCGCTGGTAGGCCGCGCACAACTCGGCGTTCTGCCCGAGCTCCGTGTGGTAGGCGGTCAGCAGCGGCAGGCAGGCATTGTAGGCGGCCCGCAGCTCGTCGCTGTTCATGACACCGTTGAGGTGCCCGACCGGCGACCACGCCTGCGCGAGCCGATGATGCATGCGCTCGAGCGGCGCCACGACGCCGTTCCACCCGGACGCGCCGGAGGCGAGCAACGCCTGCAGCTGGCGGCGGTTCGAGTCGAGCAACTCGCGGATCGCGGGTTCGGCATGGGCCGGCTCGATGGACTTGAAGAGGGGCAGGGCGGCGTCGGTCAGCAGGGGATTGGCCATGGCGGCCATTCTAGCGGCGCTCAGCCGATCGCGCTCTGGAGGAGCCAGCCGAATGCGTAGACGCCCGCGACGAAGCCGACGAAGGCGAAGATGGCGCGGCGACGGTACCGCTTGGCGAGATCCCCGGGCGGCAGTGCCGCGATCAGGAACAGGCGCTCGCCGTCGGGCTGGGCCAGCACGTGCAGCACGTCCACGGCAGGCCGCTCCCGGGCTGCGGCCTCGACCTCACGCCGGGCCTCGGCCCGCGCCTTCTCCCACTCCGCGAGGTCGATGCGCCCGTCGCCATCGGCGTCGAAGCGCTTGATCAGCTTGGCCTGCTCGTCCTTCCAGCCGAGCAGCAGCGCGTTCGCGGCCGCCTGCAGGTCTGCGCCGTCCTGCGGCCCGTGCGAACGGAAGTCCCCGAGCGCATAGAGGAGTTCGTGCTCGTAGATGCGCTCCTCGAAGTAGCGGTAGTCCCGCGACCCGGACCGGCCGCTGCCCATCGGTTCCCTGGGCCAGGGCGTATCGCCGTACCAGGTGGTGGATTCGCTCGAGACGATCTCGGCGCCCTCGGGCTGCACGATGCACTCACCGGTGCCGTCGTCGAGCAGGAACGCCTGCCCGGAATGACCGGACGCGACCGTTCGCCAGGTGTCGCTGCGGCTCTTGCCCGACTGCTCGCGCCGCGAAATCCGGTAGCGCCACCAGACGCAGGGCCGCTGGGTCAGCGGCGCCAGGTTCTGCGTGCCGGCGAGCGGCAGGCCGCGGCCCGTGAGTTCGACGTAACCCTGCGCGGCCGAACGGACGCGCGAGGTGGGCATGTCCTCGATCAGGCGCGCGATCCTGATCGAGCGCAGCGAGAGCGCCCCGCCGCCGAGCGCGGCGACGCCGATCGTCAGCCTCCAGAACCAGAAGTCCTCACCCAAACAGCTTGCCCACGTCGACGTCGCGCTTCTGCTCCTCGCTGAACTCCAGGAGCGAGGCCGGCTTGAACTCGAACATCCGCGCCACGATCAGGTCCGGGAACGTCTGCTGGCGGATGTTGTTCAGGTTGACCGCCTCGTTGTACAGCTCGCGCCGGTCGGCGATTCCTTCCTCGAGTTCGGAGACGCGGCTGCGCAGGTGCGCGAAGCCCTGGTCGGCCTTGAGCTCGGGGTAGTTCTCGGCCAGCGCGAACAGCCGGCCAGCCCCTGCCGCAACTGTCCCTCGGCGGCGCCGAGCGAGGCGACGTCGCGGGAACCCTGCGCCTTGAACACGGCGGCGCGGGCCTGCATCACGCGCTCGAGGGTCTCCTGCTCGTACGCCATGTAGCGCTTGCAGGTCTCGACCAGCTTCGGCAACTCGTCGTGGCGCTGGGTGAGCAACACGTCGATGTTCGACCAGGCCTTGCGCACGTTCTCACGCAGCGTGACCAGCCCGTTGAAGATGCGCACGACGTACGCCAGCGCGACGAACACCAGCGCGAAGAACAGGATCAGCATCAGCCACATCGCTCGGTCTCCTGGCTGGGCGCAGCAGCGCGCCCGGACCCGCAGATTGCCGTCCCGGGCCCCCGACCGTCTACACTTGGCGCAAATAACCCCACGAGGGTCCCATTCAATGCCCACGCGGCCCTATCGCGGCGTGCTCCCGGCCCTGGGCGCCGGCGTGTACATCGATCCCATGGCGCTGGTCATCGGCGACGTGGCGCTCGGCGATGACGTTTCCGTCTGGCCGCTGGTGGTGATCCGCGGCGACGTCAATCACATCCGCATCGGTGCGCGCAGCAACGTGCAGGACGGCAGCGTGCTGCACGTCTCGAGGCCGTATCCGGGCAACGACCGGGGCTGGCCGCTGACCCTGGGCGAGGACGTGGTCGTGGGGCACAAGGTGGCGCTGCACGGCTGCGCCCTCGGCAGCCGGGTACTGGTCGGCATCGGCGCCATCGTCCTCGACGGAGTCGAAGTGGCCGACGACGTCGTCATCGGCGCCGGCAGCGTCGTCACGCCCGGCAAGAAGCTCGAGTCCGGCGGACTGTACGTGGGCAACCCCGCGCGGCGGGTTCGCGACCTGACCGATGCGGAGATCGCGCGCACGCCGCTGATGGCGTCGCACTACGTCGCGCTCAAGAAGGAGTATCAGTCCTAGCGGCGGCGCGGCCGCGCAGCGCGGCGAGCACGGGCCTCGTGTCGGGCCGCACGCCGCGCCACAGGAAAAAGGCTTCGGCTGCCTGCTCCACCAGCATTCCCCAGCCCTGCGCTGCGGTGCCCGCCCCGAGTTGCCGTGCCCAGGCGGTAAACGCAGTTTCGCCCACGCCGTACGCCATGTCGTAGCAGGCCGTCGTCGAGCCGACCACGCTGTCCGGCACCCGAGGCACGTCGCCCTTGAGGCTTGCCGACGTGGCATTGACGATGAGGTCGAAAGGCTGCGTCTCGACGCCCCGGAACTCGGTGGCCGCGACCGGACCGAGATCCTCGAATTCCCGCGCCAGTTCGCCCGCGCGTTCGAGCGTGCGATTGGCGATCACGAGCTTCGCCGGCTTCAGTTCGAGCAGCGGGCCCAGCGCCCCGCGCGCCGCGCCGCCCGCCCCGAGCAGGAGGATTCGCGGCTGGCGGAACGTCAGTCCGAGGTTCTTCGTGAGGTCGGCGATCAGCCCGGCACCGTCGGTGTTGTCGCCGACGAGGAGTTCATCGCGGCGGAGAATCGTGTTGACCGCGTCGGCCCGCTGCGCTCGCGGCGTCAGTTCGTTGACGAGGTCGGCCGCGGCACGCTTGTGGGGCAAGGTGATGTTGCAGCCACGGCCGCCCTCGCTGAAAAAGCCGAGCGCGTCGCGCCGGAACGCTTCGGGCGCAGACTCCACCAGGCGGTAGGTCATGTCCTGCCCGGTCTGCTTCGCGAACATCCCGTGGATGAACGGCGACCAGCTGTGCTGGACGGGGTAGCCGAAGAGGACGTAGGCGGCAGGCATTGGAGACACCAAGGGCTACAGGCCAAGGAACGACTTGAGGGGAGGCGCGGTCTTGCCGGCCAGTCGCCTCATCGCAACCACTGCGCCGCGCGTTTCGCGAAGTACGTGAGCACGCCGTCGGCGCCAGCGCGCTTGATGGACGTGAGGGACTCGAGCACCACGGCGCGCTCGTCGAGCCAGCCGTTGCGCGCGGCCGCCATCAGCATCGCGTACTCGCCACTCACCTGGTACACGAAGGTCGGGGCGCCGAAACGGTCCTTCACGCGCCGCACGATGTCCAGGTACGGCAGGCCCGGCTTGATCATCACCATGTCGGCGCCTTCGTCGAGGTCGAGCTGCACTTCGCGCAGCGCCTCGTTCGTGTTCGCCGGATCCATCTGGTAGGTGTACTTGTTGCCCTTGCCGAGGTTGCCGGCCGAGCCCACCGCGTCGCGGAACGGGCCGTAGAAGCTCGAAGCATACTTGGCCGAGTACGCGAGGATCCTCGTGTAGATGTGGCCGCCCGCTTCGAGTGCGTCGCGCACCGCGCCGATGCGGCCGTCCATCATGTCCGAGGGCGCGACCACGTCGGCGCCCGCTGCGGCGTGCGACACGGCCTGCTTCACCAGCGCCTCGACCGTCACGTCGTTCAGGACATAGCCGGACTCGTCGATGATGCCGTCCTGGCCGTGGGTCGTGAACGGGTCGAGCGCGACGTCCGTGATCACCCCGAGTTCGGGCACGGCCTTCTTGACGGCGCGTACCGCACGTTGCGCGAGGCCGTCCGGATTCCACGCTTCCTTCCCGTCGAGGCTCTTCGCCTCGAGCGGCGTGACGGGGAAGAGCGCGAGGGCCGGTATGCCGAGCTTGTGGACCTCCTCCGCCTCGCGCACCAGCTCGTCGATCGACACCCGCTCGATGCCGGGCATGGACGGGATGGCCACGCGCTGCTTCTGGCCTTCCATGACGAACATCGGGTAGATGAAGTCGGCCGCGGTCAGCACGGTTTCGCGCATCATGCGGCGCGAGAAATCGTCGCGGCGCATGCGCCGCATGCGCACACGCGGATACTGGTGGGGGGTGTGATGGTGGCTCATCTCGATCGGCTCCGCTGCGGTCGACGGCCCCGGTTTGCGCGGGTGGCGGCCGGGGGCTAAGGTGCGGGCCTCCAAGGAAATAAGCCCGCCGCTGACCCGGTCTTTATACATGAACGCGCCGTTTGCCGGAAAGGACGGGGAAACCGCATTCGCGCGGCTGTGCGTGGAGCTGCGGCCGGATCTCTTTCGGTTCGCATTCTGGCTGGCGCGGGACCGGCAGGTGGCCGAGGACGTGGTGCAGGAGGCGTTGCTGCGGGCCTGGCGCTCGCGGGAGAGCCTCGGCGAAACCGACTCGGCCAAGCCGTGGTTGTTGACCATCGTGAGGCGGGAGCACGCTCGGCTGTATGAACGCAAGCGATTCGAGACGGTGCCGGTGGACGACCTGGTGAGCAACGAGTCCCCGGAACTGGCGGTCGCGGAGGAGCGCGAAGTCATGGACATGCGGCGTGCGATCTTCGCGCTCGAGACCGACTATCGGGAACCGCTGGTAATGCAGGTGCTGCTCGGGTTCAGCACCGGCGAAATCGCCCGGGAACTGGGGCTCACCCAGGGTGCGGTCCTGACGCGGCTGTTCCGCGCGCGTCAGCGCTTGCGACGAGATCTCGGTGTCGCGGGATCGGCGGAGGACGACGAATCATGAACTGCCTGGAATTCCGCCGGGCCGCGGGAGCGGATCCGGAACACCTCACGGCCGAGGCGCTCGCGCATCGGGACGGCTGCCCGCAATGCGCCGAGTTCCTGAAGAAGGTCCAGCGCCTCGATGCGACGATCTTCAAGGCTTTGCAGATACCCGCGGAGTCCCGCCCGGCGTTGCCGCCGGACCTGCAGCCGCGACTCGCGGATGCGGTCCAGGCGTCGGTCGGCAACCGCAATCGCTGGTACGCGCTCGCAGCGAGCATCGCCGGTGGCGTCGCGGTCGGCGCGTTGCTGTGGGCCGGCGGATCGCGCGACGTGCTCGCGAGAGATGTCGTCGCCCACATGGCGCACGAGCCGGAGGCAATGGCCGTCACGAGCGTGCCGGCCGATGCCGGCAGCGTGCGTGCCGTGCTCGCGAAGGACGGTGTGCGCCTGCGGTCCGACATGGGGCGCGTGTCGTACGTGATGTCGTGCCCGTTCCGCGGACACGAGGTGCCGCACCTCGTGGTGCAGACGTCCGCCGGACCGGTCACCGTGCTCGTGTTGCGCAACGAAACGGTCTCGCGCGCGAAGACGTTCCACGAGCAGGGTTACTCAGGCACGCTCGAACCTTCGGGCCCGGGCAGCATCGCGGTCATCGGCGGCTCGGACGAGCAGGTGAAGGAAGCCGCCGCCCGCGTCGGGGCTGCGCTGGAGTGGACTCGGTAAGAAGGAATACGGGGACATTCTCCTTTTTCGCGAGTGCCGAAAAAGGTAGAATGTCCCCTATTTCCTGGGATATTTCCTCGCGACGGAAGCAGCCGACGGTGTGGTCGTTGACCATGCCCGTCGCCTGCATGTGCGCATAAAGAATCGTCGAGCCCACGAAGCGGAAGCCGCGCTTCTTCAGGTCCTTGCTCATCGCATCCGACTCGGCGCTAGTCGCCGGCACCTGCTGCATCGACGTCCATGCGTTCACGATCGGCTTGCCGCCGACGAACGACCAGAGGTGCTTTGCGAGCCCACCGACTTCGTCCTGCAGCTTGAGCACGGCCTTCGCATTGCCGATCGCCGACTCGATCTTCAATCGGTTCCGCACGATGCCTGGAAACTGCATCAGGCGTTCGACCTTGCGCTTGTCGAAGCGCGCAACTTTCTCGACGTCGAAATCGGCAAAGGCTTCGCGGTAGCCCTCGCGCTTGTTGAGGATCGTCGACCAGCTGAGCCCCGCCTGCGCGCCTTCGAGCATCAGGAACTCGAACTGCGTGCGATCGTCGCGGGCCGGGACGCCCCATTCCTCGTCGTGATACCGGATGTAGTCCGCGCTCATGCCGCCGTACGACCACTCGCAGCGCGGGCGCGAGTCGGGTGCAAAAGGATGCTTTGGTCTTGTCACGGACGTTTCCAGGAAATTGCCCTCACCCGGGCTTTGCCCGGCCTCTCCCGCAGGCGGGAGAGGTTACTGCCACTTCTCCCGCAAGCTGGAGAGGTTAGCGCCACTTCTCCTGCAAGCGGGAGAGGGTATTGTCACCTCTCCCGTTTACGGGAGAGGTCGGGCAAAGCCCGGGTGAGGGCCTGTCTATTCTCCCACCAGCCACTCGACCCTCGTGCGACCGGCGCCTTCGGGCGACAGCAGCGCGTGCAATTGCGGCAGCAACTCTTCGAGCCGTGTGTCGAGCTGCCACGGCGGATTGACGATGACGAGCCCCGATCCCTGCATCGCAACTTCCGAGTCGTCGGGCAGCACGCTGAGGCTTACGTCGAGAATCCTGCGGATCCCCGAGCGTTCCAGGTCGCGACGAAAACGCAGCGAGCCGGCGCGCTGGGTGAGCGGATACCAGACCATGAACGTTCCCGTGGGCCACCGCTGGTGCGCCACTTCGAGGCCGCCAAGCACCTGGTCGAACTCCTGCTCCGATTCGTAGGGCGGATCGATCAGCACGAGCCCCCGATTCTCGCGGGGCGGCAGGTGCGCCTTGAGCGATGCGTAGCCGTCGGCCTCCAGCACCGACACAAGTCGCCCGCGTCCTGCGCTCGCCCGTAAAACTTCCGCCTCCTTGGCGTGCTTTTCCACCAGCACCAGGCGATCCGTCGGTCGGCGCATCTTCGCGACGATCAGCGGCGAGCCGGGGTACGCCGTGATGGCGCTGTGCTCCTTGCCCGCGGACTCACGCACCAGCTTCACGTAGGCCGCGACCTCGTCGGGCAGGGAACCGCGAGGCGCATCGAGCAGCCGCCCGATGCCGTTCTTGTATTCGCCGCTGCGCTGGGCCTGCGCTTCGCTCAGGTCGTAGTGGCCGCGGCCGGCGTGGGTATCGAGGAAGAAGAAAGGCGTGGGTTTCTTCTTGAGATGCTCGACGAGCATCATGAGCACCACGTGCTTCAGCACGTCCGCGAAGTTGCCGGCGTGGAATGCGTGGCGGTAGTTCATCGACAGGCTTGAAATGGCTGAAGACGTGGCGGATGTTACCTGCTGTGAGACTAACGAGTGACAATGGTGCGGCCAAAGCCACCGGACTCGGATTCGTGCTCGGCATTCTGCTGCTCACCGCTTGCGCCGTGCCCGCCCAAGTGGATGGGCCGGCGCCGCCTGTGGGAGGAGATGCGCCGATCCAGTCAATAGTCTCGGCCGTACTGGCCGACGCGATGGAACGGACCGGGTTGGACCTTGAAGCGCTTGAGTTACTGAGTACTGAGGCGGTGACCTGGCCCGACGGCTCGCTCGGATGTCCGCGGCCAGGGGTCGAACATACGCAGGCACCGGTGCCTGGGTACCGGATTCGGATCAGGGCTGGCGAGCAAACGCTGGGCTATCACGCCAGTCGCAAGGGCTACTGGATCCTCTGTCCGTCCGGGTCATCGCAGGATCCGTTGCCTGGGGCTGTCGACAGGTAGCACAAGGGCTAATGAACTCAGATTGCCCCATGCGACGGCAGTTGAGAACGGCCCGAGCCGCGAGGTGACCCTGACCGAGTATCCACGCCTGCGCCGAACCGGCCATGCAGCCGAGGGCGGCGCGCAACCCATTTGCCCACCTCGCCAAGAGCGCAGTCCACAGTCGCGTCGTTGTTGCGGGTTCAGGCGCAGCCCTCCACCCGCTCGTGCGGCAACAGCGCGAGCGTTGGCGAAATTTCGCTCGCTCGCCGCCGCTCCGGTTGCGGCAAGCGGTGGAAGGCGGCTTGCTACACGCGCAAAGAAAAACCCCTCCCCGGCACAGCCGGGGAGGGGTCACTTGACGGACCGCTCAGCAGCCCGCGAAAGGTCTTGGCGCTATTTCGCGAGGAACAACAGCGCCTCCGACGCCTTGGTCGCACCGCCGCGATTGCCGGTGCCGCGATCCCCATTGGTGAACAGCATCAGTCCGAGCTCAGGCGAATTGCCCGGGAACGCACCGAAGTCGTACACCGCCAAGCCGGCGGGGTCGTTGCTCTTGCCAGCCACGTCATTGGCTACGCCGTAGAAGCGCTCGCCCAGCGGCGTGACGGTCAAGCCCTCGACCAGATCGCCCGGACCCCCGTAATAGAAGTCCTGCGCGACCACGGCCATGTTGACCGAGGTAGCCAAGAGATTGGCCCCGTTCATCCCGATCTGCTCGCCGCAGATCGTCAGCGCGGTGTTGCCGGTATTGGTCGAATGCTCGGCGTAGAAGAACGCGCTGGCGGTGCCGGTATTGAGATCCACAACCCATGCCAGTTGCCGGCCGTCAGTGATCGTACCCAGGCCGGACTGATCCCTGTTGAGCACCACATAGTCGTCGACGCCGTCGCGGTTCGTGTCGAGGTAGATCTCGTGGCTGACCGGCAGCAGATGCTGCTGGCGCTCCCAGGTGTTGACTGCGAAGACCCAGAGGAACGACTCGTTAGCCGAGCAGAACCCAGCGGGCACCGGGAACGTGTTGATGCCGACGGCTCGAATATCCGGGGTCGGGCTCTGCTCGCCGCGGGCGCCCGTCGCCAGACGCGCGCTGGTCGCCAGCAGCGCATAGGCGTCGTTCTGCGCCTTGCCCACACCGCTGTTGCCCAGGCCGATCACCTGCGGGAAGGAGCCCGGGATGATCTGCGTCGTGGTCGGTACGACCCGGGCCGCCTTGCGAGGCAGGACATGCCACGCGAGGTTGATCGGGTGCGAGCCATCGTCCAGCACCAGGTAGCCGTCGTACTCGTTCGTCGTCAGCGTCGCCGGGTTGGCACCGTTGCTGCCCGAGTTCATGTAGTTCCCGCGCAGCATGGCACCGTTGATGGTCACGGTGACGTCGAACAGGGTATCGGTACCGCGTCCGGGGCCCACCACGACCGTGGACGGAGCGCTGACACTGACAGCACCGTTAGCCTCATCGTTGGCGAAGCGGAAGGTGGGCTTCACCGAGTAGGTCAGGCGCTGGTTGCTGTAGTTGCGCACACGGACGGTACGGGTAATCGTCACCAGATCGTCGGCCACGTCGACGAAGCCGAAGCTGAGCGCACCCTGCGGCACCGCGTCGTCCCATGCAGCGACCGGCGCAGCGACTGCCCAATCGACCCTGACTTCGCCGCCGCCGATGCGCGTGATCGGCGCCAACTCACCGGTCAACGCGTTGTTGACCACGTCCGTGTAGCCGTTGTTCATCAACCGCGCCTTCACCTCGACCGGGCGCAGGCCATGGCCAATCGCCTGGCCGTTGGGGGTGCCCTTGGCTGTGGCCTTGGTGCCGCCCGTCGCCTCAAGCAGCAGCGCCGCGGCGCCGCTTACCATGGGCGCGGCGCCGGAGGTGCCGCCGAACGGTCCCGTGCCCGTGCCCGAGCCCGCAATGGCGGACACCGAAGCGCCGGGGGCGCCGATTTCCGGCTTGATCAGGTGCGTGTCTTCATGCTGCGGGCCGCGAGAGGAACTGCCCACCATGCTGCCCGCCAGCGCGACACCGACCGCTGGGTCGAAGCGCACCACGGTGTTCGGCAAACCGCTGCGCAGGCGGTTCGCAATGGTCTGGGTGACCATGTACCCGGGGATCGTGATCGGGCGGTCGCCGCCGTCACCCCCTTCGAAGGCGTCGCCCGGGGCGATCAGGCCGATGATCCCAATGAGCCCACCGGCGTCGCCGATGTTCTTGACCTTGAGCGTGAAGTTGCAGTTGCCGCGGTTGACCAGCACGATCTTGCCGGCCAGCGACCCCGGCGTGAAGGCCGCGCAGCCGTCCAGATTGCCGCCGGCGCCGTTGCCGTACTGCACGGGACCCTCGGTGGCCGCCGTCAACGGCTGGGACCATGGCTGGAATACTGCCGGGAAGCTGCCGGCGATGCTCGCCGGGGCCTTGATCTCCATGAGCGGCTGGAACGCGCTCGGCACGGCGGTCTGCGCGACCGACAGCGCCGAATTCGCCGCTGCCGGCGTTCCGTTCACGAACGGCTTGTCGGAACCGTTGCCGGCCGACGCAACCGTCAGGACCCCCACCGCGGTCGCGTTGTCCACCGCCGCGGCAAGGTCGTCGTCGAAAGGCTGCCCATAGTCCGAGCCAAGGGACATGTTGATGATGTCGACGCGGTCGTTCAGCCGGCCATCACCGTTGGGGTTGACCGCGAACTCCATGCCCTGGATCAGCGCGATGCCGGAGCAGGACGTCGCGACCGACGAGCAGACCTTCACCGCATAGAGGCTGGCGCCCGGCGCCACACCCTTCTTGCCCGCGATGATGTCGGCGACATGGGTGCCGTGACCGCCTCCCGGGCCGGCGTCGATCGGATCCGGATCGGGCGCCTCCGTCGGATTGTTCGGCCAGCTGCCACCGACGAAGTCGTATCCCCCTACAACCTTGGCGGTCGGGAACGTGCCCTTCTCGACGATGTCCGGGTTGTTGTTCGCGAAGTCGACCGGGTTGCCGGATCCGCCCAAGGCGGCGTGGTTGTAGTCGATACCGCTGTCCAGCACGGCGACCTTGATGCCCTTCCCCGTGTAGCCCTTGGCCTGAACGGCCGACCCGCCGATGTAGGGCACGGTCTCGGACAGATCGAGCTGGTAGTTGCCCACCGGAGCGATACGCATCACTGCCTTGTCGTTGGCGAGTTTTGGCAGGACCGCAGCGTTTACTTCCACGAAAACGGCATTCAGAACCACCTGCGTGCGGGCCAGGACCCGCGCGTTCGGGTCGAGCACCCGAACCCGGTCGAGCAGGTCGGCCTGCTCATTGCGCAGGTTGTTCCTGGCGTTAACCGCGTCGTTGCCCGTAACGCCCAGCTGTGCCACCGAGGGGTTGCGCAGACGAATGATGACCTTGCTGCCGCCTTCCGCCGATCGCAGGCTCTCGTCGAGGCGCGAGACGTCAAACCCGGTCGACTGGACCGGTGCATTGAGTTTGAGTGCCGCGATGGATGCCGGCAATTCGCGGTTCGCACCGCGCTCCGGCGATGGCGCCCCTCCGGCTAAGCCGGATGCCATTGCGAGCGCCGCCGCGCCCGCAAGCGACAATAGTCTCTTTGAATCCATGACGAGGTCCCCTCTTCGTAATATTGGCGTTACGTCTCTGGCAGGTAGGGACTCAAAGCAACGCGAGGGTCTGGCTGTTCGAGACGCGTTGCATCGAATTCCGACGGATTGGGTGAGCAGCGCCACCTTGAGTTGCCTCAGGCGATCGCGCTTGCCCGTACCCGGCAGCCCAGCCCTCTTGCCTTGTTCTCGTAATAAGCAAGAGCTGTGGCTTTGCGGCCCCGCCTCGCAGCGGGTGTGCCCCTCGACCGATGCCGTAGGGCGGAACCTACGCAGTTCGCGCGACGAAAACAAGGCGCAAACGAGTGACGCCGCAATGCGGCACAACATAAGTGACAAGGCGGCAGCCCTCAGCCGACCGGCGGCCGCCCTCTACCGCGATGGCATGAGAGGTAAAGAATGGTGTCTAGCCCTTTAGTTCGGTGAGCCAGTCCCTGGGCCTCAGAAAATCCGTGTAAAGCCGCTCTTCCGGGCTGCCCGGCTCGGGCTTGTAGTCGTACTCCCAGCGCACCAGCGGCGGCATCGACATCAGGATCGACTCGATGCGTCCGCCAGTCTGCAGGCCGAAGATCGTGCCGCGGTCGTAGACGAGGTTGAATTCAACATAACGCCCGCGCCGGTACAGCTGGAAGTTGCGCTCGCGCTCGCCGTACGGTGTGTCCTTGCGCCTTTCGACGATCGGCAGGTAGCCGGGCACGTAGTGATCGCCGACGCTGCGCATGAAGGCGAACGACTTCTCGAAGCCCCACTCGTTCAGGTCGTCGAAGAACAGACCGCCCGCGCCGCGAGTCTCTCCGCGATGCTTGAGATAGAAGTACTTGTCGCACCAGTCCTTGTACTTCGGGTACACGTCGGGCCCAAACGGATCGCACGCCGCCTTGGCGGTGCGATGCCAGTGCAACACGTCCTCGTCGAACGGATAGTAGGGCGTGAGGTCGAACCCACCGCCGAACCACCATGCGGCCGGCTGGCCGTCCTTGATCGCCACGAAATAGCGCACGTTGGCGTGCGACGTCGGCACGTAGGGATTGCGCGGGTGGATGACGAGCGAGACGCCGGTGGCCTCGAAGCTCGCGCCCGCCAGTTCCGGGCGTTGCGCGGTGGCAGAGGCGGGCAGCTTGCCGCCCATCACGTGCGAGAAGTTGATGCCGGCCTGCTCGAAGACTTTGCCTTCGCGCAGCACGCGCGATTCGCCGCCGCCGCCTTCCGGACGTTGCCAGGTGTCGCGACGGAATGCGGCGCCGCCGTCGGCGGATTCGAGCGCGGTGGTGATGCGGTCGTGCAGATCGCGCAGGTAGGAAATGACGATGGCAGTCGATGGCGTGTTGGAATTCATGGTGCGTTACCCAGGCACTGCCCAAAGAGCCCTCACCCGCTCGCGCACCCTCACCCGCGCGTTGCGCGACCTCTCCCGCAAGCGGGAGAGGTGATCAAACTTTCTGCGCCGGCCCGGCCTTCTTCTTCGCAGCGGCCTTTTTCTTCGGCGCAGCTTTCTTCTTCGCGGCGGCCTTCTTCGGCTTCGCAGCTGGCTTCGCCGCCGAAGCGCCGTCCGGCGTAGCGGCAGCATCCGCGCTCGCGGTCTTCGCGCCCTTCACCGGCGCAGCCTTCTTGCCCCAGCGTGCGCCCTTGGCCGGCGCCGCAGCGAGCAGCGCCTTGCACTCGTCGAGGGTCAGGCTCTTCGGGTCGCGGTCCTTCGGGATCTTGCCGTTCTTCGCGCCGTCCGTGATGTACGGGCCGTAGCGGCCGTTCAGCACCTGGATGCCCGATTCCGGGAATTCCCGGATGATGCGGTTCGCCTCGATCTCGCGCTTCTCGCGGATGATCTCGAGCGCGCGCTCGAGCGTGATCGTGTACGGGTCGTCCTCTTTCTTGAGCGACGCGTACTTCTTCGCACCGTACTGCACGTACGGTCCGAAGCGGCCGACCGCCACCTTGATCGGATAGCCGTCTTCCCAGTTGCCGACCGTGCGCGGCAGCGTGAAAAGCTCGAGCGCGTCCGCCAGCGTGATGTCGTCCATGTGCTGGCCCGGGCGCAGGCTCGCGAATTTCGGCTTCTCCACGTCCTCGCGGGTGCCGAGCTGCACGAACGCGCCGTAACGCCCGTAGCGCACGCTCACCGGCCGTCCGGAGACGGGATCCACCCCGATGTCGCGCGCCATCGCGACGTCGGAACGCGTGACGTTCTTTTCGACGTCGTCGATCTGCTCCTTGAGTCCCTTCCAGAACCGGTCGAGTGCGGGGATCCACTCTTCTTCCCCGCGCGAGATGTTGTCGAGCTCGTCTTCCATCGACGCGGTGAAGCCGAAGTCGACGTAGCGCTCGAAGTTTCCGGTGAGGAAGCGATTGACGATCTTGCCGAGATCCGTCGGGATGAAGCGCTTGTTCACCAGCTCGCAATACTTCTTGTAGAGCAGCGTCTGGATGATGCTCGCGTACGTCGACGGGCGGCCGATGCCGTATTCCTCGAGCGCCTTGACGAGGCTCGCTTCGGAGAAGCGCGGCGGCGGCTCGGTAAAGTGCTGCTCGTGTTCGACCGAAAGCAGCTTCATGCGATCGCCGGGCTCCATCGGCGGGAGGATGCGATTCTCCTCGTCGTCCGGGTTGAGCGCGGCATCGTCGACGCTCTCGCGGTACACCGCGAGGAAGCCCGGCTTCACGAGCGTCGAGCCGTTGGTGCGGAACGTGTTGCCCTGGCCGGCCGCGAGATCCACGGCAACGGTGTCGAACACCGCGGCTTCCATCTGGCTCGCCACGGCGCGCCGCCAGACGAGGGTATAGAGCTTGTGCTCGTCGGCGTCGATCTTGCCGGCCAGTTGCTCCGGCGTCCGCGCGGCGGCCGTCGGGCGCACGGCTTCGTGCGCTTCCTGGGCATTCTTCGACTTCGTGCGATACGCGCGCGGCGCTTCCGGCACCGAGTCGCGGCCGTAGAGCTCGCCGATCACGCCGCGGATTTCCGTCACGGCGTCGACGCCGAGGTTCACCGAGTCGGTACGCATGTACGTGATGAGGCCGACCGGGCCTTCGCCGAAGTCGACGCCCTCGTACAGGCGCTGCGCGATGCGCATCGTGCGCTGCGCGCCGAAACCGAGCTTGCGCGCCGCTTCCTGCTGCAGCGTCGAGGTCGTGAACGGCGGCGACGGGTTGCGCTTGCGCTGCTTCTTCTCGACGTTCGCGACCGTCAGCGTGCCCGCGGCCGCGGCTTCGAGCGCGCGCTTCGCCTCTTCCGCCTGGGCCGCAGTCGTGATCGTGAACTGCTCGACCTTCTGGCCCTTCAGCTCCGTGAGGCGCGCGGTGATCTTCTGCCCGGACTTCTCGGCCTGCGCGTCCACCGTCCAGTACTCGCGCGGCTTGAACGCGAGGATCTCTTCCTCGCGCTCGCAGATCATGCGCAGCGCGGGGCTCTGCACGCGGCCGGCGGAAGCGCCGGACAACCCGGCCTTCTTCCACAGCAGCGGCGAGAGGTTGAAGCCGACGAGGAAATCGAGCGCGCGGCGCGCGAGGTAGGCCTTCACCAGCTCGTCGGCGATTTCGCGCGGGTTGTCGACCGCTTCCTGTACCGCGTTCTTGGTGATCTCGTAGAAGACGCTGCGGTGCACGGCCTTGCCGTCCAGCCCGCCGTTCTCCTTGAGGATCTCGTAGAGATGCCAGGAAATGGCCTCTCCCTCGCGGTCGGGGTCGGTCGAGAGGTACAGCGCGTCGGCCTTCTTCACCGCGCGCGCGATGGCGTCGACGTGCTTCCTGTTCTTGTCGATCACTTCCCAGCGCATGGCGAACTTGCGCGTGGGATCGACGGCCCCTTCCTTGGGCACGAGGTCGCGGACGTGGCCGTACGACGCCATCACTTCGAAGTCCTTCCCGAGGTACTTCTTGATGGTCTTGGCCTTGGCCGGCGACTCGACGATGACGAGGTTCTTGGTCATGTCCCGAAAAAAACATGCCGCGGCAGTGCGCGGCAGATTGAAAAAATGCGCCCCTCACCCGCACTGGGTGCGACCTCTCCCGCAAGCGGGAGAGGTAAGGGAACTCAGTGGATGGCTCCGCTGCGATCCTCGAACACCAGGTCCTCCATCCGGGAGAACGCGGTTTCCTGTCCGGGCTGGCTGAAGAGCACCATCAGCACGACCCACTTCAATTTCTCGATGTCGATCTCGTCGCCCTCGAGCGCCATCAACCGGTCGATGACCAGCTCGCGCTGCGTCGGCGACAGGATGCCGACCTGCTCGAGGTGCACGAGGTAGCCCCGGCAGTCCGTGTCGAGCCGGGCCTGCTCCAGGGCGGCGAACACGCGGATGGCGCGGGTCGTCGGCGAGGGGTGCTGGCGCGCCGGGTCGGTGGCCAGTTCCTCGAGCCAGCACAGCGCGCGCTCGACCTCACCCGTGGGAAATCCCGCGTGCTCCAGTTCCTGCTTCAAGGTGTCGCGGTCGGGTTCAAGGCCGTCGTCCGTGTCGGTGTCGAAGTAGTTCTCGAACAGGTAGATCAGGATGTCGAGAACGCCGTCCTTCATTACACCTTCCCCGGCAACCGTCGGCTGTACCGTCCGCCCGGCTGCTGTTGGACCCTTCCGTCGAGCTCGAGGATGAGCAACATCGACGCGACCGCACCGGCTGCGAGCCCCGTCCGGGCCACCAGGGTGTCCACGACGGCCGTCTCGAAGCCGAGCGCATCTAACAGGATTTCATAGTCCTTGTCCAACTTCTGCCCAAAATCCCCTTTCAGTTCAGTGGCTTCTGGCTCCCGGGCAGGGCTGAGGCCGGCGAGCAGCGCGCCCAGCTCCAGGAAGATGTCTTCCACGCCTTCCACCAGCGTCGCCCCTTGCCGGATCAGCCGGTGGCAGCCCCGGGCCATGGGATTGTGGATGGAGCCCGGAATCGCGAAGACCTCCCGGCCCTGGTCCCCGGCCAGGCGGGCCGTGATCAGGGAACCGCTCTGGAGGGCCGCCTCGACCACCAGGGTTCCGACGGACAAGCCGCTGATCAGGCGATTGCGGCGCGGGAAGTGCTGCTTCAGGGGCGGGGTACCGGTCGGCAGGTCGGCCACCAGGGCGCCGCCCGAGGCCACGATCTCGGCGGCCAGCGCGGTGTTTTCGCGCGGATAGATCGCATCGAGCCCGCAACCGAGCACCGCGACGGTCTTGCCCGGGCCCCGCAGTGCGCCGCGATGACTGGCCGCGTCGATGCCGAGCGCCAGCCCACTGGTGATCGCGAGGCCGGATCGCGCGAGATGCTGCGCAAATTGCGTGGCCGTTTCGCGGCCCAGGGTGGAGGGATTGCGGCTGCCGACCATCGCCAGCTGCGGGAGGCCGAGCACGTCCGGTTCGCCCTCGACGAACAGCACCAGCGGCGGATCGGGAATGAGCGCCAGCAGCTCCGGGTACTGGGGCGATCCCCAGGTGACGAGCGACCGGCGTGATCCTTCCAGCCACCGCTGGTCGCGTGCGATCGCCGCGGAATCCGGGTTCAGCAGGGCGCCGATCGCCGGCTGGCCGAGTCCCAGCGCCGCCAGGGTCTTCGGCGATTCACGAAGCACGCACGGGGGCGTGCGGCCGTCGGCCAGCCACGGCTCGAGCTGCCGGGCATGCAGGCCGGGCGCACGGGCGAGCGCGAGCCAGGCGTAGGAGTCGTCCATGCGCAAAGAGCCTACCGGGAGGGTACCCGGCAGGCTCTTTGCAAATCAGGCGCGATCGTCCAGTTGCGCTGCGCCGGCGTGGTTCAGCGGATGAAGTCCTTGATCCCGTTGTCGCGATGCCCGAAGGAAGGCGGCGCCACGAAATCGCCCCGGCGAATGACCTGCGACGATTCCACGACCAAGCCGTAGCTCATGCGGTCATACACCGTGAACAGCAGGACCGTGGCGCTGCGCTCGTCGGGCAGGCGGACCTTGTCGTAGGTGGCGGTGTATTTCATCCAGTCCTCGCCGCGGCTGTAGCGGTCGCGAATTTCCTCGCCCCGGTAGAAGACCGCGAGCGCGTTGCCGGGCTTCAGGCCGTGGCGCGCGCCGCGATTGATGGCCAGGACCTGGTACTTGCCGGCCACGTGCACGCCGTCGACGACGGCGATGATCTGCCCGAGCAGTTCATTGTTGGACGGCGCGGAAATCACGAAGTCGTCGCCGACATCCACCTTGGCGGGGAACAGCTTGTCGCCCTGCAGGATTTCGCGGCCGGTATCGAGCACGCGCAGGTGGGTCAGGTTCTCCTCGCGCTTCATGTGCAAGATCGAGTCGGATCCCGGCACGACCGCGCCGCTGGTCTGGATGACGCGGCCGGTGCCGGCGTAGTACGTCAGGTAGCCGAGCTTGGCGCCGTCGTCCGGGTCGCGGAGTTCCTCGCCCACGTGCACGACCGTAAAGTTCGAGCCTGCCTCCGGCTTGCCGAGGCCCTGGGCATAGATCTCGTTCGCGGTAGAACCGACGATGTGCTGGTCGCGCATTCCCACCACGTAGGGAGCGTCCTTGACCTCCTTCGCGCTGAGCAGCTGAGGGCGGCCGACGAAGGTCATGAGCAGCTCGTACGGAATGGCGCGCACCGCGCCCGACAGCGGCTCCGTGCGCACCTGTGGCGAGAGCCGCACGGTGCCCGGCTCGCCGACGGTGACGCGCGGCTTGCCGTCGACGTAGGTGAGGTACAACACGTCACCCGGATAGATCAGGTGCGGGTTGACGATGTCGGGGTTGACTTGCCAGATCTCCGGCCAGTACCAGGGATCCTTGAGGTACACGCCGGCGATGTCCCACAGCGTGTCGCCTTTCTTCACGACATAACGTTCCGGGGCGTTCGGGGCGAGCGGCACCGACATGGAGCGGTCGCCCGAATCGGCCGCCAGCACCGGCTGGGGCGCGGCCAAGCCGAGCGCAAGCCCGGTTCCGGCGACGAGGGCCCCCAGGACGAGTGCCCGGGCCCACGTTTTCGGGGCCAGCAAGGCTGAAGAAACGCCACGCAGCTTACGATCCATCCCTTTCTCCATCGGGTATCGGGGTCGCGACCGTCGCCTTATAATCCGTCGCGCCGGACGGCTGCTGCCGACCACGTCTCACTCGGACCACACTGCAGGACGGCGACGGTGTCCAGAGCGTTTCCGCGGACCCAAAACTCAAGCGCGACTTAACTTTAGCAGCATTTTCCAACGAATGGCGAAGCTCACCATCCTTGAGTATCCAGATCCTCGACTGCGTACCAAAGCGGCGCAGGTCGAGCACGTCGACGACGACCTGCGGCAGCTGGTCGACGACATGCTGGAGACCATGTATGCCGCGCCCGGCATCGGGCTGGCGGCGACCCAGGTCAACGTGCACAAGCGGGTGCTCGTGGTGGACGTGACCGAAGACCGGTCCCGGCCGCTCGCCTTCGTCAATCCGGAGATCCTCGAGCGTGACGGCTCGGTCGAGGCGGAGGAGGGTTGCCTCTCGGTTCCCGGTATCTTCGACAAGCTGACGGCGCGCGCGGAGCGAGTCGTGGTCCGCGCGCTCGACCGCGACGGCAGGTCCTTCGAACTCGAGGCCGACGGCCTGCTTGCCGTGTGCATCCAGCACGAGATGGATCACCTCGAAGGCAAGCTCTTCGTCGATTACCTCTCGGACCTCAAGCGCACGCGCATCCGCAAGAAACTGGAGAAGGAGCGGCAGAACCGGGCCCCGGGCCCGACGAGCCGCGATCGCACGCGGGCGCCCGTGATTTGACCCAACGACTGCGCATCGTCTTCGCCGGCACGCCGGAGTTTTCCGTGCCGGCGCTCGACGCGCTGCACGCCGCCGGACACCAGGTGCTCGCGGCGTACACCCAGCCCGATCGACCTGCCGGCCGTGGCCGCGTGCTGACGGCCGGCCCGGTGAAGCAGCGCGCGCTCGAACTCGGCGTCGCCGTCGAGCAACCCGCGACGCTCAAGACCCCGGACGCGGTCGAGCGGCTCGCCGCGTACGGCGCGGACCTGATGGTCGTCGTGGCATACGGCCTGATCCTGCCGCAGTCGATCCTCGACGTGCCGCGACTCGGCTGCCTCAACATCCACGGGTCGCTGCTGCCGCGCTGGCGCGGCGCCGCGCCCATCCATCGCGCCCTCCTCGCGGGTGATGCGCGCACCGGCATCACCATCATGAAGATGGACGCGGGCCTCGACACCGGGCCGATGCTGCTCACGCGCGAGACCGACATTGGCGCGCGCGAGACCAGCGGCCAGTTGCACGACCGGCTGGCGGTGCTCGGGGCGCAGGCGGCAGTCGCTGCGATCGAAGAGTGGACGGCAGGACGGATCGCGCCCGTGGCCCAGCCCGCCGAGGGCGCCACGTATGCCGCCAAGATCCGCAAGGAAGAGGCGATCATCGACTGGGCGCAACCCGCGGCGGCGATCGACCGGCAGGTGCGGGCGTTCAATCCCTGGCCGGTCGCGGAAACGCGCTGGCGCGGCCAGCAACTGCGAATCTGGGAGGCGACGGCCGTGGGCACCAGCTGCGCGACGGCTGCGCCGGGAGAAGTGATCGAGGCGCGCGACGGACGCATCGTCGTGGCGACGGGCGAAGGCGCGCTGCAGCTCGAAACCCTGCAGTTGCCGGGCCGCAAGCCGACGAGCGCCGCCGAGTTCCTGAATGCGGCACCGCTGCAGGGCGCGCGACTGGGCTTGCCCGATGCATGACGTCGCGCCCACCGCCCGGCTGCGTGCCGATGCCGCGCGCATCGTGGCCGAAGTCACGGACCGGGGCCGTTCGCTCGACGAGCTGCTCGCCGCCGAATCGGACGAGGGCTCCGCGCGCGGTCTCAAGCGCTCGCTCTGCTACGGCACGCTGCGCTGGCATCTGCGGCTCGTCGCGATCGTCAAGGCGCTGGCCGAGCGGCCGCCCGAGAAGCTTCAGCCCAGCCTGCGTGCGTTGATCGAAGTCGGGCTGTACCAGTTGATCTCGGGCGACGTCGCCGAGCATGCGGCCGTGTCCGAGACCGTGAATGCGACGCGGGCCCTCGGCCTGCCCAAGGCGTCCGGTTTCGTGAATGCCCTGCTGCGCCGGTTCCAGCGCGAACGGGAAGCCATCCTCCACGCAGTGGATCGCGACCTGTCGGTCCGCACCGCGCACCCGCGCTGGCTGGTCGAGGCGCTGCGTCACGAGCGGCCCGACATGCTCGAAGCCGTGCTCGACGAGAACAACCGTCATCCGCCGCTGTGGCTGCGCGTGAACCGGATGCGTGCCACCGTCGCCGACGTGCAACGCGATCTCGAGGCCGCCGGGTTCCAGGCCGAGGTTCACCCGTTCGCGCCGGATGCCTTGCGAGTCACGCCGCCGGCCGACGTACGCTCATTGCCCGGTTTCGCGGAGGGCCGGTTCTCCGTGCAGGATGCCGCGGCCCAGCTCGCGGTCGAACTGCTGGGGGCCCAGGGCGGCGAGCGAATCCTGGATGCCTGCGCCGCGCCGGGCGGGAAGACCTGCCACCTGCTCGAACGGGCGGACGGGGCGGTCGAGGTCACGGCGCTCGACGTTTCCGAGCCGCGGCTGCAGCGCGTTCGCGAGAACCTCGACCGGCTGGGGCTGAAGGCGCGGCTGGTCGCCGGGGACGCGGCCACGCCGGAAGCCTGGTGGGATGGCCGGCCGTACGACCGGATCCTGCTCGACGTGCCTTGTTCGGCCACCGGCGTGATCCGCCGCCACCCGGACATCAAGATCCTGCGGCGGGAGAAGGACATCCCGGCCCTGGCCCAGCGGCAGCGGGCCCTGCTGGCCGCGGCCTGGCGCCTGCTGCGCCCGGGTGGAACTCTTCTCTATACGAGTTGCTCGGTGCTCGCGGCCGAGAACAGCCGGACTGTCGCGGGGTTCCTGTCCCGCCAGCCGGACGCCGGGGACCAGACGCCGGGGCTGACGGCCACGTGGCCGGCCCGGCGGCCCGGGGAGGGTCCCGGCTACCAGGTCATGCCCGGCGAGACCGGGATGGACGGGTTCTATTTTGCTTGTCTGCGGAAGAGCCTATGATCGTTGGAAATGAGCCACAGCCTTCCGACCAGGGGACGAAATAGGCCGCGATTCATGCGGCTATGGGTCGGCTTGCTCCTGTGCTTTATCGCAACGACCAGCGTCCATGCGGCCTCCAAGGAGTCGCAGCTGCTGATCCGCAGCGCCCAGGCGGAGATCGACGCCGATGCCGTAGAACTCGACGCACAGCTCGACATGCAGCTGCCCAAGGCGGCGCTCAAGGCGATCGACGGCGGGCTCACGCTGCACCTCACCTACCAGATCGAGGTCAACCGCGTGCGACGCTGGATGCCCGACGCCAGCGTGTCGTCGATCGAGCAGCAATTCGAGCTCTCCTACCACGCGCTGAGCCAGCGCTACCTGGTGCGCAACCTCAACACGGGTGAACAGCAGGACTTCGGAACGATCGAAGCGGCGCTGGCCCGGATCACCGACGTGAAGGGAATGCCGGTGATCGACACGAGCCTGCTGCCGCCCGGCCCCGAATACGAAGGGCGCGTGCGCGCCGTGCTCGACATGGCGAGCGCGGAAGATGCGTTCGGCTGGCTGCTGTTCTGGACCGACGACTGGAGCGCGCAAAGCGACTGGTACACATGGACGCTCCGACCCTGAAGCGCGCCGCCAATGCGGCGGTCATGGGCGTCGGCGGCCTCCTGTGGCTGGCGGCCATCCTGTTCATGGCGCAGACGGCGCAGAACTCGGAGCAGTTCAGCCGCCTGCACCCGTGGATCCTGATGATCAACATCGCCGGCCTCGTGGTGCTGGTCGGGTTGCTCGGTGTGAAGCTCGCCCAGCTGGTGCGCGACTGGCGCGGCCACGTGATCGGCTCGCGCCTCAAGGCGCGCATGGTGTGGATCTTCGGCGTGCTCGCCACGCTGCCGATCCTGCTCGTCTACTTCTTTGCCGTGCAGTTTCTCAACAAGGGCATCGACAGCTGGTTCAACGTCGAGATCCGCCGCAGCCTCGACGACGCCCTGGTGCTGTCGCGTTCGGCGCTCGAAGTGCGCATGCGCGAGCATCTCGCCGCCACCGACGTGATGGCGGACCAGATCGTCGCGAACGGCGGCCCGTCGCCTGACCGGCTCGAGTCGTTGCGACGGCAGGTCGGCGCGCTCGAAATCACGGTGGCGTCCGAGAGCGGCAACGTCATCGGCGTGAGCAAGGGCCTCTCGTCCGACGTGGTGCCCGACGACGTGCCGGACGAAGTGCTGCTGCAGATTCGCCAGGGACGGCCGTTCGTGAGCCTCGAACCGCAGCCGTCCGGCGGCTACCTGATCCGCACGGCCGTGTCGCTCGGCGCGTCGATGCCCGGGCAGGATCGCATGGTGCTGCAGGCGGTGTACCCGGTGGCCGACCGGTTGAGCGCGCTCGCCGACACGGTGCAGGCGGCCTACAAGCAGTTCGGCGAGAAGGATTACCTGCGCAAGCCGCTCAAGGCGAGCTTCATCCTCACGCTCACCGTGGTGCTGCTGCTGTCGCTGCTCGCCGCGTGGTACGGCGCGATCTTCACGGCGCAGCGTCTCGTGCAGCCGATCCAGGACCTCGTGAAGGGCACGCGGGCCGTCGCGCAGGGCGACCTCGACACCCGCCTGCCGCTCACTTCGCACGACGAGATGGGCTTCCTCGTGCATTCCTTCAACGACATGACCCGGCGCCTGCGCAAGGCGCGCGAGGACCAGCGCCACGCGCAGGCCGATGCGGAGAACGAGCGCGCCAAGCTCGCCATCGTGCTTGCGCGCCTGTCGACGGGCGTCATCTCGCTCGAGCCGGACCTGCGTGTGCGCACCGCGAACCGCGCCGCCGGCATGATCCTCGGCGAGGATCTCGAGTCGCGCGTCGGCGACGGTTTCGGGCAGCTCGGTGCGGACAGCAGCCTCGCACGGCAGTTCGCCGACGCCTGCCGCGCGCACCTGGAGGCCGGGGAGGCCGAATGGCGCGAGCAGATGGTGCTGCAGGGCCCGTCAGGCCGGCGCATCCTGATGTGCGCGTGCACGCCGCTGCCCGGGGAAGGCGACATGCCCGGCGGCCAGGTGCTCGTGTTCGACGACATCACCGTGATGCTGCAGGCGCAGCGCGAGGCAGCCTGGGGCGAAGTGGCACGGCGGCTCGCGCACGAGATCAAGAATCCGCTGACGCCGATCCGCCTGTCGGCGGAGCGCATGCGCCACAGGCTGCTGCCCTCGATCAAGGACGAGAAGGACGCGCAGCTGCTCGAGCGCGCCACGGAGACCATCGTCCAGCAGGTGGAGGCGATGAAGGAGATGGTGAACGCGTTCAGCGAGTATGCTCGCGCGCCGCGGCTCGAGATGGCGTCGGTGGAGTTGAATCGTCTCGTCACCGAGGTCACCGACCTCTATCGAGCGCAGGATCCGCAGCGGCGGGTGCAGCTCGCTCTCGATCTCGACCCGAAGCTCGGCGCGGTGATGGCCGATCCGGGCCGGCTGCGCCAGTTGCTGCACAACCTGCTCACGAACGCCGTCGAGGCGCTCGAGGGCCAGTCCGGCGGCGAGATCGAGGTGGCGACCCGGCTCGCGCGGCGCGGGGGCGGCGACGAGGCGGCGGAGGTCACCGTGTCGGACAACGGTCCGGGATTCCAGCGCGAGCTGGTCGGCCAGGTGTTCGATCCTTACGTGACGACGAAGGCCAAGGGCACCGGGCTCGGCCTCGCGATCGTCCGCAAGATCGTCGAGGAGCATGGGGGTTCGATCGAGGCGGAGAACCGTGCCGAAGGCGGCGCGCGCATCCGCATCGTGCTGCCGTTGAATGAAACGAGGGCCGCGACGACGCGCACCGACGTGCGCAGGTTCGAGCCCAGGAGAGAGCGTGCATGAGTTCTGCGCGAATACTGGTCGTTGACGACGAGGCGGACATCCGTGAGCTAGTCCGTGACATCCTCTCGGAAGAGGGATACGCGGTCGAGACGGCAGCCAATGCTGCGGAGGCCCGCGCGGCCTGTGCCAAGCAGGCGCCCGATCTCGTGCTCCTCGACATCTGGATGCCCGACACCGACGGCATCAGCTTGCTGCGCGAATGGCAGCAGGCGCAGTCCATGGCCGCGCCGGTCGTGATGATGTCGGGGCACGGAACCGTCGAGACGGCCGTCGAAGCCACGCGGCTCGGCGCCATCGACTACGTCGAGAAGCCGCTCTCGCTCGCCAAGCTGCTGCGCACGGTGCAGCGCTCGCTCGACGAAGGCAAGCGCCGCAAGCACGCCGCGCGCACGCTGGTGCCGCCGCTCATCGCGCCCGTGGGCCGCAGCCGGCTGATGCGCGACCTGCGCGAGCAGGTCAAGCAGCTCGCGCCGCATGAAGCGTCGGTCCTGATCGTGGGCGAGTCCGGCACGGGGCGCGAAGCCTTCGCGCGCTACATCCACACGCTCAGCTCGCGTTCGTCCGGACCGTTCGTGACCGTTGCCGCGGGTTCGCTGACCGACGCGAATGCCGAGGAGATCCTTTGCGGCGCGGCGGGCGGCGATGGCAGTCGCGTGGGCCTGTTCGAGCAGGCCGAGCGCGGCACGCTGTTCGTCAATGGCCTCGAGGATCTCGCTCCGGCCGCGCAGAAACTCCTGCTCTCCGCGATCGAGTCGGGCTCGTTCGTGCCGAAGGGTGGACGCACGTCGGTCCGGTTCGACGCGCGCCTGATCTCGTCGGCGCAACCGGGATTCGATACGCGTGGCGCCGAGCCGTTCCGCGTGGACCTGCTCTCGAACCTCAACGTACTGTCGCTGCGCATTCCGCCGCTGCGCGATTATGCGGAGGACGTGCCCGAACTCCTGCGCTATTACGTCGATCGCCTGGTCGACGAGGAGCGCCTCACGTTCCGGCGCTTCGGGGTGGCCGCGCAGAACCGGCTGCGCAACTATCCGTGGCCGGGCAACATCCGGGAGCTGAAGAACCTCGTGCACCGCCTGCTCATCCAGGGCGGGCCGGAGGAGATCCGCCTCGACGAGATCGAGCGCGAGATCGCGGTGCAGGCGCCCGCCGACGAGCCGCTGGTCAAGCAGGACCTGCTCGCGATGCCGCTGCGTGAAGCCCGCGAGCATTTCGAGCGCGCGTACCTCACGCAGCAACTGCAGCTGTGTAACGGAAAGGTGGGCCAGCTCGCCAAGCGCGTCGGCATGGAGCGCACGCACCTGTACCGCAAGCTGCGTTCGCTCGGCGTGGATTTCCGCCAGACCGAAGAGTGATCTCACCTCTCCCGTTTACGGGAGAGGTCGGCGAGCGAAGCGGCCGGGTGAGGGTGTCTTACCTCTCCCGCTTGCGGGAGAGGTCTGCGACAGCCGGGTGAGGGCTCTTACCTCTCCCGTTTACGGGAGAGGTCGGCGAGCGAAGCGGCCGGGTGAGGGCAGCGACTACTGTCCCGCGGGCCGGGCCGGGAAGTCCTTCATCGCCTTGCCCACGGCCTGATAGATCGCTGCGGGTTCGGTGCTGCCCTTGGACAGCTTCCCGGACACCTGGCCCTGCCAGACTTCTGCGTTGCGCGAAGCGTCGACGGCGTGGATCACCAGCGAGCCTTCCTTGTAATTGCGCACGCTCGGGCTGCCCATGCTGACCGACCCGCCCATATTGCCGCCCCAGCTGCCTATGCCGACGCCGACGCGCACCGGGTTGTTCTCGACCTTCTGCGCGCTGGCGGTCTCGTAGGCGATGAGCAGGTCCGGCTTCTCCGTCGCCGCCACGTAGCCCCGCCGGTTCAACTCCGCCGTGATTGCGGAGCGGATGTTCTGGTCGAGCAGCATCACCGGCTGATCCGTCGACGTACTGCCGGCCACCCAGCCAAAAGTCTTGAACGCGGCGAAATTCACCGACGGGTCGCGCATGGAGACAGGCTCGGGCGCCGGCGTGGCACAACCTGCGGCTATGGCAGCGAGCACGACCAGTGCCGCCACCGGACCGAGCTTCCCGTACGTCATGGGACGAGCCTTACTTCGCCTGTGCGACGAGGTAATCCACCGCATTCATGATCGACTGGTCGGAAAGGTCGGCGCGGCCACCCTTCGGCGGCATGTAGCCGGCCTTGCCCTGGAAGCCTTCGAGCGCGTGCTTGTGCAGCGTGTCCATGCCCTGCGCGATGCGCGGTCCCCACGCGGCCTTGTCGCCGGTCTTGGGGGCACCCGCAACGGCGGCGCCATGGCACGCGGTGCAGACCTGCTGGTAGACCTGGTCACCGGGCATGTCGACGGCAGCCGCGATTGGGGCTGCGGCCGGCGGGTTCAGCGCGGCATTGTCCTTGCCGGCGACGGCCACCCTGGCCACCGGACTGATGTACGAGGCCACTTTGGCCTGCTTCAGCGGGTCTTCCTGGTGGTGCAGGTCCGACGTCCGGTGGGCGATGTTGCGCGCGAGCGCGATCAATCCGATCGTCACCACGACCAGAATTCCGAGGACGAGCATGAAGGTGTCGAAAAAGGTGCGGTCGTGGTCGGCGCTCACGGAAACACTCCGGGCAGGGTTTTTCAGGGCGGCGCAGTATACCCCGCCCCCCGGCCCTTTGGGACCAGCCCAAATGGACGCGGCCGTGCCGCCAAAGCTATGATTCACGCCCCTTTTCCGGGGTCCAGCCACGCGCCCGTAGCTCAGTTGGATAGAGTACTGCCCTCCGAAGGCAGGGGTCACTGGTTCGAATCCAGTCGGGCGCGCCACAGGAGGCATCGGTATTCCGGCCAAGACGACGATCGCCAGGGGAACGTTCCAGGTCGACCTCAAGCCCCTGTCGACATCGATCGGAGCGGACGGCAACAAGCTCGGACGCACGTCGATCGACAAGGTGTTCGAGGGCGACCTCGTGGGCACCAGCCAAGGCGAGATGCTCTCCGCGATCACCTCCACGCAGGGCTCCGCGGGCTACGTTGCGATCGAGCGCGTCGCGGGAACGCTCGATGGCCGCGAGGGCAGCTTCGTGCTGCAGCACTCCGGCACCATGCATGCGGGTGCCCAGCAGCTCTCGATCACGGTCGTGCCCGGTTCGGGCGCCGGCGGGCTCACGGGCCTGAGCGGAACGTTCCGCCTCAGGATCGAGGGCGGGACGCACCATTACGAGCTGGAGTATCTGCTGCCGTAGCCCGGCGTCAGCCTAGGCTGCTGCTTCCTCCCGCGCCGGCGCCGACGCGCGGATCAGGTGGTCGAACGCGCCGAGCGCCGCCTTCGAGCCTTCACCCATGGCGATGATGATCTGCTTGTACGGGACCGTCGTCGCGTCACCCGCCGCGAACACGCCGGCCAACGACGTCTGGCCCCTGGCGTCCACCTCGATTTCGCCGCGCTCGCTCAATTTCACCGCGCCAGTGAGCCAGTCGGTGTTGGGCAGCAGGCCGATCTGCACGAACACGCCTTCGAGATCGATGCGGTGCGCGTCGTTCGTGCCGCGATCCCTGTAGCTGAGCGCGTTGACCTTGCCGCCCGCACCGTGCACCTCGGTCGTCTGCGCCGAGACGATGATGCGCACGTTCGGCAGGCTGCGCAGCTTGCGCTGCAGCACCTCGTCGGCGCGCAGCCGGCTGTCGAACTCGATGAGCGTGACCTGCGAGACGATGCCCGCGAGGTCGATCGCCGCCTCGACTCCGGAGTTTCCGCCGCCGATCACCGCGACGCGCTTGCCCTTGAAGAGCGGGCCGTCGCAGTGCGGGCAGTACGCCACGCCGCGGCCGCGGTACTCGCGCTCGCCCGGCACGTTCATTTCGCGCCAGCGTGCGCCCGTCGAGAGGATTACCGCGCGGCTGCGCAGGCTCGCGCCGCTGGCAAGCTGCACCGTCAGCAGGCCATCGGCATCGGCCGGCCGCAGCGCTTCGGCGCGCTGCAGGTTCATGATGTCGACGTCGTAGGTCCTGACGTGGTTCTCGAGCGACGCCGCGAGCTTCGGGCCATCCGTCTCCTGCACGGAAATGAAGTTCTCGATGCCCATTGTGTCGAGCACCTGGCCACCGAAGCGCTCCGTCACGACGCCCGTGCGGATGCCCTTGCGCGCCGAGTAGATTGCGGCCGAGGCACCGGCTGGCCCGCCGCCGACGATGAGCACGTCGAACGGCGCCTTGGTCCGGATCTGTTCCGCCTGGCGCGTTGCGGCGCCCTTGTCGAGTTTCGCGAGGATCTCCTCGACGGACATGCGTCCCTGGCCGAAGGGCGCGCCGTTCAGGTAGACGGACGGCACCGCCATGATCTGCTTCGATTCGACCTCGGCCTGGAACAGCGCGCCGTCGATCATCGTCGCGCGGACGTTCGGGTTGAGCACGGCCATGAGGTTCAGCGCCTGCACGACATCCGGGCAGTTCTGGCAGGACAGCGAGATGTAGACCTCGAACTCGTAGCGGCCCTCGAGCGACCGGATCTGCTCGATCACCGGCGCATCGACCTTCGGCGGATGGCCGCCCGCCTGCAGCAGCGCGAGCACCAGCGAGGTGAACTCGTGCCCCATCGGGATGCCGGCGAAGCGGATACCCATGTCGGCACTCGCGCAGTTGACGCTGAATGACGGCACGCGGACCGTCGCGTCGTCGCGGCGCGCGTAAGTGACCTTGTCCGACATCGAGGCGATGTCCTCGAGCAGTGCCTGCATCTCCTTCGATGCAGCGCTTTCGTCGAGCGATGCGGCGATTTCGACGGGCTGCGTCACGCGCTGCAGGTAGCCGGCCAGTTGTTGCCTGAGGTTGGCGTCGAGCATGGGGTCACCGAGAAGAGAGAAGCGGAAGAATCAAGAGGAAATCAGGCCCTCACCCCGACCCTCTCCCGCTTTGGGCGGGAGAGGGAGCGAGGCCCTCACCCCAACCCTCTCCCGCTTTGGGCGGGAGAGGGAGCGAGGCCCTCACCCCAACCCTCTCCCGCTTTGGGCGGGAGAGGGAGGAGAGGGTTAGATCTTGCCGACGAGGTCGAGCGACGGGGCCAGGGTCTTGGCGCCCGGCGTCCACTTGGCGGGGCAGACTTCACCCGGGTGCGCGGCGACGTACTGCGCGGCCTGCACCTTGCGGAGCAGTTCCTTCGCGTCGCGGCCGATGCCGAGGTCGTTGACCTCGGCGACCTTGATCACGCCCTCGGGGTTCACGACGAAGGTGCCGCGCAGCGCGAGGCCTTCCTCCTCGATCAGCACGCCGAAGTTGCGGCTGATGGCGTGGGTCGGGTCGCCGACCATCGGGTAGTCGATCTTCTTGATCGTGTCGGACGCGTCGTGCCAGGCCTTGTGCGTGAAGTGCGTGTCGGTCGAGACGCTGTACACCTCGACGCCGAGCTTCTGGAACTGCGGGTAGAGGTCCGCCACGTCGCCGAGCTCGGTCGGGCAGACGAAGGTGAAGTCGGCCGGGTAGAAGAAGAAAACCGACCACTGGCCCCGGATGGACGCTTCGGTCACCTGGACGAATTCACCGTTGTGGAAGGCGGTGGCCTTGAAGGGCTTGACGGTCGTATTGATCAGCGAGGTCATTGGCATGTCTCCGTAGTCGTTGCGGGCAGGGGCACCGGCCCCGTGGATGCGAACGATACGGAGCGCAGATCGATAGCGCCAATGAATGATTACGCTAGGATCAATAGACAAAACCTATCGTCATGGCAAGCCGTCGGGGCCGGCGACGCCCCGGGGCGGCCGGTCGACGCGAGCGTGTCTGCGGGTCAGTGCCAGCCTTCCGTGCCGGGCTTCGAGTTCATCAGCTTGGTCAGGTGGGACCGCAGGTAGAAGCCCATAAATGAGAGCCTGGACGCGCGTCCATATCGTTTCGGACGAACGAGGAGGCCAACGGAAGGAGCATGTTCGTCAGTTCTCGTCCGCTCGACGCTCGCGCCGACGGAGCCTGCGCGGCGCTCGTCGCAGGCTTCGCCGTCGCGACGGCCTCCGGTCAGGACGTGTCGGCCTTGCCCGCCGCAGTCGTCTTCGAGAACGTCCGTATTTTCGACGGCACTTCGGACCGCCTCTCGGGACCGTCGAACGTGCTGGTCGTGGGTAACGTCATCACCTCGATTTCCGCAAAGCCGATCACGGCGCCGGCCGGCACGACGGTCACACGGATCCAGGGCGGCGGACGCACGCTGATGCCCGGCCTGATCGACAACCACGTCCACATCTTCATGAGCGCCAGCTCGCAGGCCGAGATGCTGGATCCCAAGGCCACGTTTGCCTCGCTCGAGGCGAAGGCCGCCGAGGAAGCGAGGCTGATGCTGCTGCGCGGCTTCACCGCCGCACGCGACATGGGCGGTCCCGTTTTCGGCATCAAGCGATCGATCGATCTGGGCAAGACCATCGGGCCACGGATCTACCCGAGCGGCGCGATGATCTCGCAGACTTCAGGGCACGGAGACTTCCGGATGCCGGAGGATCGCTCCCGCCGGTTCGGCGGCCAGATGACGGCCGGCGAGCTCATGGGCATCGGCTTCATTGCCGACGGCCGCGACGAGGTCCTGACGGCGACGCGCGAGAACCTGCGTGCCGGTGCCAGCCAGATCAAGGTCATGGCAGGAGGCGGCGCAGCCTCGGCGTACGACCCGCTCGACGTGTCGCAATACACGCTGGACGAACTGAAAGCCGCCGTGGAAGCGGCGGACGACTGGAACACCTACGTCACCGTGCATGCCTATACGCCCAGGGCCGTGCGACGGGCCGTCGAGGCCGGAGTGAAGTGCATCGAGCACGGGCAACTGCTGGACGAGGCGACCATGCAGCTGCTCGCCGCGAAGGGGATCTGGCTCAGCCTGCAGGCACTGGATGAGGCGCCCCCGACGGCACCCGAATCCACCAGGGCGAAGAAGCACACCGTAGTCGAAGGCACCGACAACGCGTTCAAGTGGGCCAGGAAGTACAAGGTGAAGCTCGCCTGGGGCACCGACCTGATGTTCGTGCCGGCGCAGATGAAGAACCAGAACACCGACATCCTGAAGCTGAAGCAGTGGATGACGCCCGCCGAAGTGCTCAAGCTAGTGACGCACGACAATGCCGAGTTGCTGGCGTTGTCGGGCCCGCGCAATCCCTACCCTGGGAAACTCGGCGTCATCGAAGAGGGCGCGCTCGCCGACATGCTGCTCGTCGACGGCGATCCGATCGCCAATCTCGCGCTGGTCGGCGAGCCGGGCAAGAACCTCGTCGTGATCATGAAGGACGGCAGGATCTACAAGAATCTGCTGCACTGAGCGCCGCGTACGCCCGGCCCGGATTCGCGATCCATCACTCCGATCGACGCAATGGCATGCGCCGACGACATGAATTTCAGGCGAACCCGACCATCCGTTGCTTGTCTTCGTCCCACAGCTTGCAGTGCGCGCAGCGCAGGCTCTCCCACAATCCGATCCGCGGCGCGGCCTGCAACGCGGGCGACGATTCGAAGCACTCGCGCAGCCGGTAATTCGGCACGCGGCTCGAGAGATGGTGGATGTGGTGGTAGCCGATGTTGCCCGTGAACCAGTGGAGTACCCGCGGCAAGTCGTAGAACGAGCTGCCCCGCATGGCGGAAGCTTCGGCGGTCCAGTCCGCTTCCCGCGCCCAGTAGGCTTTCTCGAACTGGTGCTGGACGTAGAACAGCCAGACACCCGCGGCGCCGGCCACCACCATCAGCGGCAGCTGCACCGTGAGGACGGCTTTCCAGCCGAACGCCCAGCACAGCGCCGTGATCGCGAGGACCAGCACCAGGTCGTTCCACAGGGCGCTCGCCCATTCCTTGCGCCAGCTGAGCGGCAGGTCGAACGGAACCCGGTGCTTGATGACGAACTGGTAGAGCGGGCCGATGCCGAGCATCACCGGCATGCTGCGGTACAGGCGGTAGGCGAGCTGGCCCAGCCACGAGCGCGCCTGGTACTCGCGCACCGTGAGCGTGTCGATGTCGCCGAACTCGCGCCGGTCGAGATTCCCCGACGTGGCGTGGTGGATCGCGTGGGTCTTGCGCCAGTACCCATACGGGAAGAGCGTCATCACGCCGATGACGGCGCCGGTCCACCGGTTCAGTTTCGCGTCCGGGAAAAACGAGCCGTGGCCGCAGTCGTGCTGGATGATGAACAGGCGCACGTACAGCCCGGCGACCGGCAGCAGCAGCAGCAGGGACCAGCCGCCGCTGCGTTCGAGCAGCAGGAGGGTCATGGTCCACAGGACGACGAAGGGCAGCAGCGTGTTTGCAAGCTGCCAGGAAGCCTTGCGGGCGTCGGCACGGGCATAAGGCGCGACGAGCTGGCGCAGAGAGGCAGGCGTGTGATCGATCGTCGCTCGGGTCAAGGAATGCTCTCCGCAGGGGTCATCCATGATGGGCCTTGTGCGGTGGCCCCGTCCACCTCGGGGCGTCCTGCCACCCGTCGATGTGCATTGCAGCATCCCGGACCGGGCCGTGGGATCGCCCTGCGTCGCGGATCCGGCAGTAGGATGGACCGGCCGCAACAGGAGCCCTCGATGGAAAACCCCAGGCCGCCCCTGCCGCCGTTCGACGCCGAATCCGCGGCGAAAAAGGTCCGCCTCGCGGAGGACGCGTGGAATGCGCGCGATCCCGAAAGGGTCTCGCTCGCCTACTCGCCGGACAGCACCTGGCGCAATCGCGCCGAGTTCCTGTCGGGTCGCGCGGCCATCGTCGAATTCCTGAAGCGCAAGTGGGCTCGCGAACTCGACTATCGGCTCGTCAAGGAGCTGTGGGCGTTTCACGGCAATCGCATCGCGGTGCGGTTCGCCTACGAATGGCACGACGATTCCGGCCAGTGGTACCGCTCGTACGGCAACGAGAACAGGGAGTTCGACGAGTCCGGCTTCATGCGTCGGCGCATCGCCAGCATCAACGACCTGCCGATCGTCGAGAGCGAGCGCAAGTACCGGTGGCCGCTCGGACGGCGGCCCGACGATCATCCCGGACTGTCGGATCTCGGCTTGTGAGGCGGCTGCAGATGATCAAAGCGGAGTGCGCGCCATGACGGACATCGCTGCGACCCATCCGCTCGATGCGCGCGCCGTCGCCGCCGCGGAGCACGAGCTGCTGCTCGAGAACGAGCACGTGCGTGTGCTCGATGCCCGCGTGGCACCGGGCGCACGCACGCCCGTTCATGCCCACGAGTGGCCCGGCGTGCTCTACGTGATCAGCACTAGCGACTTCGTGCGCTACGACCCAGAGGGAAACGTGCTGCTCGACTCGCGGACGTTGCCGCGCAGGATGTCACCGGGCGAGGCCGTCTGGACGGGACCGCTGGTGCCGCACTCGCTGCACAACATCGGCGAGTCGGAATTACGCGTGATCGCGGTCGAGATCAAGCCGCGCTAGCGTGGGCGATGCCCTCTCCCGCAGAAAGCGGGAGAGGGCGCGAGCGGCGATGCGGTAGCGTCGACGCGAGGGGTGAGGGCTTTCGGAACCCTCACCCGGCTGCGCCGACCTCTCCCGCAAGCGGGAGAGGTAAGAGGCCCTCACGCGGCTGCGCCGACCTCTCCCGCAAGCGGGAGAGGTAAAGGGCCTCAGCCGCCGACGGCCTTGACGACGTAGCCGCCGGATTTCTCGTCTTTCTCGAGTTCGATCAGCTTGCGCGCCTGCGCTTCCTCGAGCAGCTGGTTGAAGCTCTTGAAGCCGTGGTAGCTCTCGTTGAAGCCCGGCCGCTGGCGCTTCAGCGCCTGCTTGATCATCGAGCCCCAGATCTTCTCGTCCGGCTCGCGCTCCTCGGCCAGCGCTTCGATCGTGGCGAGCACGTGATCGAACGCTTCCTGCTTTTTCTCGTCGTCCGACTTCTGGGCCGCGCGGGAGGCTGGAGGCGCTGGCGGGGAATCGGCCGCCGACTGCGATTCCGCGGGCGGCGGACTCTGCGCAGGCGCGGCAGCCGCCGCCTGCGATCTCGCCGAAGCGCCCTGTTTCGCGGGAGCCTTGCGCCGACCGCTGCGCTGCTCTTCCTTGCGCACGAGGTCGTCGTAGTAGATGAACTCGTCGCAGTTGGCGATGAGAAGGTCCGACGTCGAGCTCTTCACGCCCACGCCGATCACGATCTTGTTGTTCTCGCGCAGCTTGCTCACGAGCGGCGAGAAATCCGAGTCGCCGCTGACGATCACGAACGTGTCGACGTGCGACTTCGTGTAGCAGAGGTCGAGCGCGTCGACCACCATGCGGATGTCGGCGGAGTTCTTGCCCGACATGCGCACGTGCGGGATCTCGATCAGCTCGAACGACGCCTCGTGCATCGGCGCCTTGAATTCCTTGTACCGGTCCCAGTCGCAGTAGGCCTTCTTGACGACGATGCTGCCCTTCAGCAGCAGCTTCTCGAGCACCTTGCCGATGTCGAACTTCGCATAGCGCGCGTCGCGCACGCCGAGGGCCACGTTCTCGAAATCACAGAACACGGCCATGTTGGTGATGGTGGGTTTTGCCATGTCGATATCCTACACCCTGGTCGCCACCAGGGCGGCGGCGAGGAACATCAGGCCGGCGGCGATCCGGTGGATGGCGCGCTGCGCCCGCTCATTGGCGAAGAAACCGCGCGCACGGGCCGCAGCCATCGCGTAGGCTGCATTCACGCCGCCGAGGATCACGACCAGCATCAACGCGATCAGGGCGAAGTCCCGCAGCGTGAGTGCGGCGAGGTCGACGAAGCCGGGCAGCAACGCCGCGTAGAACAGCATGGCCTGCACGTGGCCGAACATCAGCAGGAGACCCGCGCCGTAGTTCGGCCAGAAATGCGCCTCGTGCCCCGTGCGTTCCTGCAGGGCCACGCGCGGGTTCGCGCGCCACAGTGAAATCCCCTGCCAGCAAAGGTAGGCCACGCCGGCGTACTGCAGCGCCGTGAACAGCCCGCTCATCGACCTGGCCGCGGTCGTCATGCCCGCCACGGCGAGCGTGAGGAAGATGAGATCGCCGGTGAGAACGCCCGCGCTGATGGCGAGGGCCGGGCGCGCGCCGTCGGTGATGGCGCGGGCGACGATCGTGGTGACCGCCGGCCCCGGCGTAACGGCGACCACCGCCACGGTGGTGGCGAGCGTGACGAAGACGGCGGGAGTCATCCTGTCGGGCGGGGCGCGGACGCGCGCTCTACAACCAGCCCTTGCGCCGGAAATAGATGTACGGGATCAGCGCCGACAGGACCATCAGCCCGATGGCCATGGGGTAGCCCCAGGGCTTGTCGAGCTCCGGCATGTGCACGAAGTTCATGCCGTACATGCTCGCGACCAGCGTCGGCGGCAGGAACATCACGGACGCGACCGAGAAGATCTTGATGATGTTGTTCTGCTCGAGGTTGATGAGCCCGAGCACCGCGTCGAGCAGGAACTGGATCTTGCTGCCGAGGAACGTGGCGTGGTCCGAGAGCGACTGCACGTCGCGCAGCGTCGACTTGAAGCGGTTGCGCTGGTCCTGCGAGAGCGTGACGTTGTTGCTCTGCTGCACGTACATCAGCAGGCGCTGGAAGCTGACGAGGCTTTCGCGCGCCTTCGAGACGAGGTCGCCGTTCGAGCCGATCTTCTGGATCATCGCGTGCAGGTCGCCGCTGCTCGGGTACGCGGCCGTACCTCGGGGAAAGATCGTGTGCGAGACGGAGTCGAGTTCCGTCTGGACGCGCTCGAGCAGGTCGGCGATCCGCTCGACGAAACCCTCGAGCAGGCCCGCGAGCAGGGTGGCATGCGACGTGCAGGCCGCCGGCGAGCGCTCGACGTACTGCATGAAGCGGCGCACGGGCGTCGGGTCGACGTAGCGGTTGGTGATCAGGCGGCCGTTTGCGAGGATGAACGTGATCGCGCTGCTTTCGGGCGTGTCCGAATCGAGCTTGCTGCCCACGGTCGCGGTCATGTAGACGGCGCCGTTCTCCTCGTAGAGGCGGTTCGAGGTCTCGATCTCCTTCATCTCGTCGCGCGTGGGCACGTCGACGGTGAGGAGCGCTTCGACGGCTTTTTCCTCGTCGGGCGAGGGCTCGAACAGGTCTGCCCAGAGGAATTCGTCCGGGAACGGCGCAGGCGGGCTGTGCTCGACCCACGTGTATCCGCTGCCGGTGGGAATGAGGAGACGAAGCATGCGAACCGCCCGGAAAGTTGCGCGACGTTTTAGCACAGACCCGCCGGGGCCGCGCAGGAACTTGCCGAAAGCAAAAGCCCCGCGCGAGGCGGGGCTGTTCGGGAGGGCGAGCGAACTCCGGGATCAGCCCTTCGGCTTTTCCTTGGCGGCCAGGGCGTTGACGACTTCGAAGAGATTTTCCTCGGAGCCGGCCATGCCCACATCGGTCATGTACTTGCCGTTCACGATGACCGCCGGCGTGCCCGTGATGCGGTAGCGGCGGTTGAGGTCGTCGGCGCGACGCAGCTTCGACTCGACGGCGAACGACGAGAACGCCTTCTGGAAATCCGCCTTCGGCACGCCGTGCGCGACGAAGAACGCCTCGATCGATTCCGGGTTGTCGAGACGGTTACCCTTGAGGTTGATCTCGCGGAAGATTTCTGCGTGCAGCTGCGGCAGCTTGCCGAGCAGCTCGGCCGTGTAGAACACGCGCGCGTGCGTCTTGAGCACCTCGTTCCAGGTGGCCGGCTGGCGCACGAAGTCGACGTACGGAGCCTTGCCGGTGCGCGCCCAGGTCTCGAGCTTCGGCTCGAGCAGGTAGCAGTGGCCGCAGGCGTACCAGAACACCTCGACGACCTCGACCTTGCCCGGCGGCGAGCTGGGCGGCACGGCCGGCTGGATGAGCTTGTAGTTGCCGCCTTCTTTCAGCGTCACGGCCGCCTGGGCCGGGAGCGCCGAAATCAGGAACACGGCGGCGGCCGCAAGGCCCGCGCGAACGGTCTTGTTGATGTTCATCATGAAGCCCTAGACCCGGACCAACGGCCGAGGTTCAACGAAGTCCCTGGATGTAGGACGCGACGGCGTCGATCTCGTCCTCGGACAGCCCGGCCGCAATGGTGCGCATCATGGCGTTCGGGTCGTTGTTGCGGGTGCCCGACTTGTAGTTGCGAAGCTGGGTGGCCACGTAGGTGGCGTGCTGGCCGCCGATGTGCGGATACACCGCCGTCGGGATGCCGGCGCCCGTGGGGCCGTGGCACGAAGCGCAGGCCGGCACCTTGGCGGCGACGTTGCCGGCGCGATAGACGCGCTGGCCGAGCTTCAGCTTCGACGGCTCCGTCTCGCCGGTTGGACGCAGGGTCTGCGAGGAGAAGTAGGCCGCGAGGTCGTCGATGTCCTGGTCCGCCAGCATCATCGCCATCGGGGACATCAGCGGGTTTGCCCGCTCGCCGGCCTTGAAGTTCCTGACCTGCTTGGTGATGTAGGAAGCGTGCTGGCCGGCGAGGTTGGGCCACTCCGGATTGACGCTGTTGCCGTCCATGCCGTGGCAGGCGGAGCACGTGGCGGCCTTGGCCTGGCCGGCTTCCTTCGAACCCGCGGCAAGGACCGAGCCGCTCCAGCCGAGCACAGCCACCAGCGACAGGGTGGCGACGAACTTCACGGTCATGTAACCCACTCCGAAAAAAAGGGCGTTCCGCACGACCGGCTTCTTCGTGACAGGGACGGTCGGACGAGCCGTAAATTGTACACTAAGCCATTCCGGCGCATGACCGGGCCACCCCGCACGTGCCGACATGTCCGCGTACCCCAAAGTCCAGTTCATCACCAGCGCCAATGCCGTTGCGCAATTGCCTCCCGACACCGGCGTCGAGGTGGCCATTGCCGGCCGGTCCAACGCCGGCAAGTCGAGCGCCATCAACGCGATCACGGGGCGCAAGGGGCTGGCGCGCACCAGCAAGGCGCCGGGCGCCACGCGACTGATTAATTTCTTCGAGCTCGAGCCTGGCCGGCGGCTCGTGGACCTGCCCGGCTACGGCTACGCCAAGGTCTCGGGCAGCATGCGTGAGCATTGGGGAGCGCTGCTCGAGGCCTATTTCGCGAAGCGCCAGACGCTCAAGGGCTCGATCGTCGTCATGGACGTGCGCCACCCGCTCACGCAGCACGACGAGGGCATGCTCGAGCTGTCGCTCGGCCGCAAGATACCCGTGCACATCCTGCTGACCAAGGCGGACAAGCTGGGCCGGGGTGCCGGTGCGAAGGCCCTGGCCGGCGTGCGACGGGATGTCGCGAAGCTGCCGGGGGTGACGGCGCAGCTGTTCTCGGCGCATTCAGGGGAGGGCCTGATCGCGGCGCGCAGCGCGATCGAGCGCCTGCTGGACGGCCGGCCGGTACAAAAAGAAGCCCCGGTTGGACCCGAAGATCCAACCGGGGCAAGTTGACCCGGTATTGGGGGATGACCGGGCGGACGCGGGCCCAGGGAGGTAGGCCGGCGTCAAGCGTCAGGGACGCTCTGGAAATTTAGAGGGAGGGGCCTGCGGAAAGTTCCGCGGCCTTTTCCAGATTCACCCTGCGCTGCCCGGATGCCGTGAAAATCCTTCTCTTACAAATAGTTACGATTCTTCGGGACGAGGCTTAAAGGAAGGTCCAGGTGACGCCGAGCGTCGCCAGGTCCACGGTGTCGATGTTCGAGACCTCGAAGCGCTCGTACTCGGCCCGGAGGCTGAGGCTCCAGACCCGGAACTGGGCGCCGACGCCGTAGGTGAGGTCCGTGCCGTCGTCGCTGGCCTTCACTCCGAACGACGAACTCTTCACGTCGGCATTCCAGTTGATCGCGCCCGCCCGGGCATACAGGTCCACCGGGCCGATCGCCCAGAGTCCCAGCGCGGACACCGAGATCCCGTCCAGGCTCGTTTCGAATTTCTCGCCGGCGACCTTGTCGCTGCCGGAACCGAAGTCGATGTAGTTACCCTCGACTGCGAGCCAGTTGAGGACGCGCCAGCCGCCGATGACCTTGAAACCGGTGGCATCGGCGTCGTAGCTGAGGTTCTGCCCTTCGATGCGTTCGTCGAAATGCACGCCGGACTGCCCGACGCTGGCGCCGAGATAGATGCCGTTGTCGGCCGCATGCGCCGGCAGGGCGAGGGACGCGGCGGCGAGCGTGGCTGAAGCGAGCAGTGACTTGCGGAACATCGTGATTTCCTTCCACCGGGGATGAAGGCGCGAATTCTAGAGGTGTGCCTGCTGCAAACGAACGGCGGGAACCCGTCTTGCGACGAGTTCCCGCCGGATTTGCGACGAAATAGCCGCTTTCAGGACTTCCCGCGGGCGTCGAACGTTTGAAAACGAGACGGCCGGCGTCCGTGCTGTCCGTGCGCTCAGAACCGATAGAGCACGCCGAGCGTGATTCGATCCGCGTCGAACTCGCCGGTTTCGTTCTTGTCGCCCAGATTCGGGATCATCTGGTACTCGAGCCGCACGGTCCAGTTGTCCAGGAACGTGTAGCCGCCACCGATGCCCCACAGGAACTCCGTCGTATTCTTCGAGGTGTCAACCGCCCCGGAATCGCCGAGGGCGGACAGCTTGATGTTGGCCTTGGTGTCCGCGAAGAACACGCCGAGGCGCGCATATACGTCCCAGACGTCCGCAAACGGCAGGATACCCAGCACCGACAGAGTCGGGCCCTTGCTATCCCAGTCCAGATTGACGTTGGCGTCGATGAGGCTCTCGCCGTCGGTCACGGTGCCCGAAGCCTTGTACGTCGCTTTCCCGAGGTCGAGGTACGATGCTTCGGCCGCGAGATACGGCAGGAAGCGATAGCCGACGAACAGGCTGTAGGTCGTGTCGCTGTCATCCAGCTTGGAACTCGCATCGACGATCGCCAAGCCAAGCACGTCTTCGATCGCGAAGGCGACGCCACTGTCGATTTCGCCCTTCTTCATGTCGAAACTTGACTGGCCTGCGTCCACGCCGACGTAGAAGCCAGTGCCTTCAGCTGCGGAGGCAGCGCCAGACAGCAGCGCGAGGGCAGCACCAATGGCCAGTGTGTGGTTTCGGAATTTCATGAGACAACCTCCTTCGCTGGTAAATGACCCTGCGCGACGGAACGGTCACGCAAACGGCCCAAATCCCTTTGGACAACAACAGTTTCCATGGGCTGATGCGGTGCAGCAATCGGCATCAATGCCTAGGGGAACGAATCGTTCTTGATTCCCGGTCCGTGAATCGCGATGAAGGCGCCACTTCTGGAACTGCGCCCTCAGCAAACGAACGACGGGAACCCGCCTTGCGACGAGTTCCCGCCGGATTTGCGACACGATGTGGGCTTTAGAACTTCCAGTAGCCGCTGATCGTCCAAAGGTCGGCGCTGTCGGTGTCCTCGATGTCCATGCGCTCCCATTCAGCGCGCATGCCGAACTGATCCGTGAAGCGGTAGCCGCCGCCGATGCCGTACAGCAGGTCGTCGCCGCTGTCGCTGCCGAAACCTTCGAAATCGGCGTCCCACCAGACCCAGCCGACCTTGGCGAATACTTCGCCCCGATCCCCGATGGGCAGGATGCCGCGCACCGCGAGGTCCCACCCGGTCAGGTCGACACTGAAGCCGTGGTCACTCGGGCTGCCTCCATCCATGTATGCGGCCTCGACGCCGAAATACCTCATGAAGTCGTAGCCGCCGAAGACCTTGAACGCGAAGTCGTTGCCGCTGAATCCGCCGGACGACACGTCGCTGGCGCCGATGCCGACGCCCGCATAGAACCCTGAGCCATCCGTAGCCGCCCACGCGGGGCTTGCGAGCAGCGCGAGCGCTGCGAGAGTTGCGAGTTTGAACTTCATGATTGGAACCTCCTACCCTGGGGTGTCGGTGTTGCGCAAAGGCAACGAAGACGGATTTATCCCAGTGAAGGAATGATCACCCTTGCGGACGCGCCGCAACAGTCGTCAACAATGCCTACCTGAAAGCGAATCCCTCTGATTCCCGGGCTGGGATCCGCTCAGTGCGCCTCGTCCCAGTTGGCGCCGACGCCGGTTTCCACCTTGAGCGGCACGCGCAGTTTCGCGCCTTCCGACATGCGTTCCTCGAGTCCGGCGCGAACCTTGTCGACCATGTCTTCAGGAACCTCCAGCACGAGTTCATCGTGCACCTGCATGACGAGCCGCGCACCGTGCTTCGTGCGGCCGAGCCATTCGTGCACCGTGATCATCGCGCGCTTGATGATGTCCGCCGCCGTGCCCTGCATCGGCGCATTGATGGCGCTGCGCTCAGCGTACTGGCGCATCTGCGCGTTCGGCGAGCGGATGTCGGGCAGGTAGAGGCGACGGCCGAAGACCGTCTCGACGAATCCTTGCTCGCGGGCCATCGCGCGCGTCTCGTCCATGTAGCGCTTCACACCCGGATAGCGCGCGAAATAGAGATCGACGTAGGTCTGCGCCGCGCCGCGCTCGATGCCGAGCTGTCGCGCCAGTCCGAACGCCGACATGCCGTAGATGAGTCCGAAGTTGATCGCCTTCGCGGCGCGGCGCTGGTCGCTCGTCACCTGGCCCGGCGGCGTCCCGAACACTTCGGCCGCCGTCGCCTGGTGAATGTCGCGATCCTCGGCAAACGCCTTCAGCAGGCCCGTGTCGCCAGAGAGGTGGGCCATGATGCGCAACTCGATCTGCGAGTAGTCCGCCGCCATGAGCACGTGGCCCGGCGGCGCCACGAACGCCTGCCGGATGCGGCGGCCTTCCGGCGTGCGGATCGGGATGTTCTGCAGGTTCGGATCCGTGGACGAGAGCCGGCCCGTGGCGGCCACGGCCTGGTGATACGAGGTGTGCACGCGGCCCGTGCGCGGGTCCACCTGGCCCGGCAGCTTCTCCGTGTACGTCGAGCGCAGCTTCGCGAGGCCGCGGTACTCGAGGATGACGCGCGGCAGTTCGTACTCGTCCGCAAGTTCCTCGAGCACGTCTTCGGCGGTGGAGGGCTGCCCGGTCGCCGTCTTGCGCTTCACCGGCAGGCCGAGCTTGCCGAACAGCACTTCCTGCAGTTGCTTCGGCGAGTCGACGTTGAACGACTGCCCCGCCACTTCGTGCGCGCGCCGTTCGAGCTCGACGAGGCTCTTCGCCAGCTCCTGGCTCTGCTTGCGCAGCATGTTCACGTCGATCAGGACGCCGAGATGCTCCATGTCGAGCAGAACCGGCACCAGTGGCTGCTCCACTTCCTCGTAGAGCTTCGCGAGGGCCGGCACGGCTTCGATCCGCGGCCACAGCGTGCGGTGCAGTCGCAGGGCCACGTCCGAATCCTCGGCCGAATACTCCGCGGCCTTGTCCACCGGCACGTCGTTGAACGAGAGCTGCTTCGCGCCCTTGCCGGCGACGTCCTCGTAATGAATCGTGTGGACGCCGAGGTACTTGAGCGCCGTCGAGTCGAGGTCGTGCCGCGTCGCCGTGCTGTTGAGCACGTACGACTCGAGCATCGAGTCGAACTTCATGCCGCGCAGCTCGATGCCGTGGTTGCGCAGCACGTGCGCGTCGTACTTGAGGTGGTGGCCGAGCTTGGCGTGCTTCGGGTCTTCGAGCAGCGGCTTCAGGCGCCCGAGCACATCCTCGCGGTTGAGTTGCTCCGGCGCGCCGGCATACGTGTGCGCGAGGGGGACGTACGCCGCGTGACCCGGCTTGACGCAGAACGAGACGCCGACGATCTCGGCCTGCATGTAGTCGAGCGACGTGGTCTCGGTGTCGAACGCGATCAGCTCGGCGTGCTTCAGTTCCTTCAGCCAGTGCGCGAACTGCGCCTCGGTCAGGACGCAGTCGTAGTATTTCTCCACCTCTCCCGCTTCAGTGGGAGAGGTCGGCGAATCGCCGGGTGAGGGTCCGGAGGAAGATCCCTCACCCGGGCTGCGCCCGACCTCTCCCGCAAGCGGGAGAGGTGATCCGGCTCCACGCCGAGGTGACCCGTTCACCCGCTGACGGGAGAGGTGATCCGGCTCCCTCTCCCGCCCCGGCGGGAGAGGGTTGGGGTGAGGGCAGTTGCCGCAGCAGCGCGCGCAATTCGAGCCGCGTATAGATCTCGCGCAGCCTTTCCGTATCCGGTGCGCCGCGCAAGAGTTGCCCGGGTTGCAGCGGCAGGTCGAGCGCGCAGTCGATCGTCGCCAGCTGCCGCGACAGCGCGAGGTCCGACTGGCTTGCGCGCAGGCTCTCGCCGACCTTGCCCTCGATCTCGTCCTGGTGGGCGACGAGGTTGTCGAGCGTGGTGTACTGGTTGAGCCACTTCGCCGCGGTCTTCGGTCCCACCTTCGGCACGCCCGGGATGTTGTCGGACGAATCGCCGACGAGCGCCAGGTAATCGACGATCTGCTCGGGATAGACGTCGAACTTCACCTTCACGCCTTCGCGATCCAGCGACGAGTTGGTCATCGTGTTGACGAGCGTGATGCGCTCGCCCACCAGCTGCGCCATGTCCTTGTCGCCGGTCGAGATCAGCACGTCGAGGCCCGCGGCGGCCGCGCGCTGCGCGAGCGTGCCGATCACGTCGTCGGCCTCGACGCCCTCGATTCGCAGCAGCGGCAAGCCGAGCGCCTGCACCGCGTCGATCAGCGGCTGCACCTGCGCGCGCAGGTCCTCGGGCATCGGTGGGCGGTGCGCCTTGTACTCGGCGAACAGTTCGTCGCGGAACGTCTTGCCGGGCGCGTCGAACACCACGCCGATCAGCGCGGGGTCCTGCTCCTTGACCAGCTTGAGCAGCATGTTGAGCACGCCGAGCACCGCGCCGGTCGGCTCTCCTTTCGAGTTCGACAGCGGCGGTAGCGCGTGAAAGGCCCGGTAGAGGTACGACGAGCCGTCCACCAGCACCAGTTTTCGCGCTGCGATCACCGCGACGAGCCGGCGTTGGAATGCGGCAGGTCGGGAGGCGGCATCTTCTGCGGAGCCGGCGGGACCTTGGTCTCCGTCGCCGGTGCGGTCGCCGTCGACCCTCCCCGGATCACTACGTTGCCGGACTTCTCGGGCAGCGACAGCGCGCCCTTGAGGCCGCAGCCCGCCAGAGCGATGCCCAGGGACAGGGCTGCGATCCAGGCGAGCAAGGATCCTGGCTTCGCGCTCATGCCGTGGCCCCGCCGGTCGCGGCCGGCCGGCTTTCCAGCACGGACATCGTCAGCCTCGACACGCAGGTGAGCCGGCCCTGGTCGTCCTCGATCCGGATATCCCAGACTTGCGAGCGGCTGCCGAGGTGCATCGGGCGCGCCGTGCCGGTCACCCGGCCCGCTGCGGGCCGAGCGGATGTGGTTGGCGTTGATTTCCTGCCCGACGCAGTAGAATCGGCGGACTGTCCACGCAGCAATTCGAGGCGACGCTGCCCAGCGTCTCGGCGAGCGTCACCGAGGCGCCCCCGTGCAGCAGGCCGAATGGCTGGCGGGTGCGCTCGTCCACCGGCATCGTCGCGCGAAGGTAGTCCGTCCCCAGTTCGGTGAAACGGATGTCCAGGTGCTCGGCCATGGTGACGGCGTTCAGGCGCTGGAGCTCTTCCAGCGTATAGGGGCGAAACCAGATGCTCATCCGAACCTCGGGGTGGGAGTGGGATTGTACCCGGGTCGGCAGCGGCCATTTCCGCAATGGCGCCGACGGTCCCGGCAGGGCAGAATTGTTGCACAGCACAAAACCGGAGCAGAACGATGGCCGACTACCTGGCGCCCCTGAAGCAGATGCGCTTCACGATCGAGCACCTCGCGGAATTCAAGGACGTCGTCGCTTTGCCGGATTTCAGCGCGGTGGACCTCGACATGGCGACCGCCGTGCTGGAGGAAGCGGGTCGCTTCGCCTCGGGCGTGCTCGCGCCGACCAACTGGATCGGCGACCAGCAGGGCGTGCAGGTGGTCGACCAGGCCGTGCAGGTGCCGGCCGAGTTCACCGCCGCGTACGAGAAGTTCTGCGAAGGCGGCTGGCCCGGCATCGCATCGAACCCGGACTTCGGCGGGCAGGGCCTGCCGAAGACGGTCTCGCTCGCCTGCGATGAGATGTGGGCCGCGGCGAACGTCGCCTTTTCGCTCTGCCCGGAACTGTCGCAAGGCGCGATCCTGGCCATCGACCGTCATGCCACCGACGAGATCAAGCAGACTTACCTCGAGAAGCTGATCAGCGGGCATTGGACGGGCACGATGTGCCTCACCGAGCCGCAGGCCGGCTCCGACCTCTCGACGCTCACCACGAAGGCGCAGCCCACGGCGGACGGCCGCTACCTCATCACCGGCCGCAAGATCTACATCACGTGGGGCGACCACCCCATGACCGAGAACATCGTGCACCTCGTGCTCGCGCGGCTGCCGGACGCACCGCCGGGAACGAAGGGCATCTCGCTGTTCCTCGTGCCGAAATTCAAGATCAATGCCGACGGCTCGCCCGGCGAGCGCAACGACGTGTTCCCGGTGTCGGTCGAGCACAAGCTCGGCATCCATGCGAGCCCCACCGCGGTGCTGGCGTTCGGCGACAACGGCGGCGCCGAGGGCGTGCCTCGTCGGCAAGCTGAACGAAGGCCTCGCCGCGATGTTCACGATGATGAACTACATGCGTCTCGGCGTGGGCGCGCAGGGCGTGGGCCTGCTCCGATCGCGCCTACCAGCTGGCCGTGACCTATGCGCGCGATCGCAAGCAGGGGCGTGCGCCCGGCGAGAAGGGCGTCGTCCCGATCATTCGCCATCCGGACATCCGCCGCACGCTGATGCTGATGCGCTCGCTGACGCAGGCGTCGCGGGCGATCACGTATTACACGGCGAGCTGCCTCGATCGTGGCAACCACGGCGCCGACGCCGAAGCGGCCACGGTCTGGCAGGCGCGCGCCGAGCTGATGACGCCGATCGCGAAGGCGTGGCCGACGGAGGTCGGGCAGGAAGTCACTTCGCTCGGCGTGCAGGTGCACGGCGGCATGGGTTACGTCGAGGAGACCGGCGCCGCACAGTTCTATCGCGACGTGCGCATCGCCTCGATCTACGAAGGCACCAACGCGATCCAGGCGATCGACCTCGTCGGCCGCAAGCTGATGCGCGACGGCGGCGCCACCGTGTCGGCCTTCGTCTCGGAGATGCGCGAGCAGGATGCGCGCCTGGCCAACGCGGGCGAGGAGTTCGCGACCGTGCGCCAGGCCCTCGCGAAGAGCCTCGACGAGGTGGTGCTCTGCTCTTCGTACCTGCTCACCGGCGAGAAGAAGGATCCCGAGCTCGTCAGCTCCGCCGCCTTCAATTACCTGATGTTGCTCGGCACCGTGATCGGCGGCTGGCAGCTCGCGCGCGGCGCGCTTGCGGCGGCCGCGGAGCTCGGCGCGCCGGGCGCCGATCGCGTGTTCCTCCAGACGCAGGTGCTGATGGCGAGGTTCTATGCCGAGCAGGTCATGCCGCGCGCGTTCGCCCACGGCGCGGCCGTGCGGGCGGGCAGCAGCACGATCATGGCGCTCGCGGCCGAGAACTACTGAGCAGCGTGCGATGAGCACGCCCGCGGCCACCGCATCCCTGCGCCCCCGGCCGTCGTTGGCCGAGGCGGCGTGGGTGCCCCTCGAGCGCTGCACGGCGCGGGTGCCGGCCGATCTCGTGCCGTGGCTCGCCGAGCCGGGACTGCTCACCGCGAGGGTGCGCGCCGCGGCGGGTGACGCGACGCGCTTCCACATGTTGCGGCTCGAGGCCGCGCCGCTCCCGCCGACGCTGCGGGCCCGGCTCTCCGTCGACGACGAAACGGGACTGGTGCGCGAAATCGAATTCGCGCGCGGCAGCGTAAGGTGGATCTTTGCGCAGTCGGTGTTCCCGGACTCGACGGTGGACCGCTATCCGTGGTTGCGCGAACTCGGCGAGTCGCCGCTAGGCGAAGCGCTGCGCCGAGTGGCGGAAGTCGTGCGTGAACCGCTGGAGTACGCCGAGCTTGCGCCGGACCATCCACTCGCCCTCGCGGCGAATCCGGAAGGCGGAGCGAGGCTGTGGGCCCGCCGCGCGGTGTACCGCCTCGCGGGCGCCCCGATCGTCGTCCAGGAAGTGTTCCTTTCCGCGCTAGGCCAGGTCGGCCCGGAGGCGCCATGAAATACGTGTTGCCGCCCTTTGCGCTGCCCACCGTCGAGGTGGCAGGCACCGATGAGCGCTTTCCGGTGCACCGGATCTACTGCGTGGGCCGCAATTACGCGGACCACGTGCGCGAGATGGGCTCCGATCCGAAGCGCGATCCGCCGATTTTTTTCTCCAAGCCCGCGGACGCAGTCGTCGCGAACGGTGCGCCGGTGCCGTATCCGTCGCAGACGAAGAACCTGCACCACGAGATCGAGCTGGTCGTTGCGATCGGCCGGGGCGGGCGCGACATTCCGGTCGCCGGCGCGCTCGGGCACGTGTTCGGCTACGCGGTCGGCAACGACCTGACGCGGCGCGACCTGCAGCACGCCGCGAAGAACGCCGGCGCGCCGTGGGACGTCGCGAAGGGTTTCGATCATTCGGCGCCCGTGACGGCAATTCGGCGAGCTGCCGACGTCGGCCATCTCGCGAGCGGTGCGATCTGGCTCGAGGTGAACGGCGAGCCGCGGCAGCGCAGCGATCTCACGGAAATGATCTGGACCGTCCCCGAGATCGTGGCGGCGCTGTCGGCCTTCTTCGAACTGCAGCCGGGCGATCTCGTCTTCACCGGCACGCCGGCCGGCGTCGGTTCCGTCGTGCGCGGCGACAGCATCGTCGGCGGCATCGAAGGCCTCGACACGCTGCGCACGACGATCGTCTGAGGAGCGGCGCCATGGCACTGCAGCTCTATTCGTATTGGCGCAGCTCGGCCGCGTATCGCGTGCGCATCGCGCTGCACTACAAGGGCCTGGCGTTCGAGACGGTCCCGACGCATCTATTGCGCGACGGCGGCGAGCAGCGCAAGGCGGACTACCTCGCCGTGAACCCGCAGGGACTCGTGCCGGCGCTCGCGGACGACGGGCAGGTGATCCCGCAGTCGCTCGCGATCTGCGAGTACCTCGAGGAGACGCACCCCGAGCCGCCGCTGCTGCCCGGAGGCGCGCTCGATCGCGCCGCGATCCGCAGCATGGCCCTGGCGGTGGCCTGCGACATCCATCCGCTCAACAATCTGTCCGTGACGGCGTACGTGCGCGCGCAGTTCGGCGCGGACGACGCGGGCATCAATCGCTGGGTCGCGCACTGGATCCAGCGCGGGTTCGGCGCGCTCGAGCAGCGCGTCAGCCAGGTGTCGAAAGACGGCCGGCACTGCTACGGATCGTCGGTCACGCTCGCGGACGTGTGCCTCGTGCCGCAGATGTACAACGCACGTCGCTTCAAGGTCGACCTGACTTCGTACCCGAGACTGGTGGCCATCTGCGCCCACCTCGAGTCCCTGCCCGCGTTCTCCGCCGCGCGGCCGGATGCACAGCCCGACGCGGAATAGCCCCTGACGCAACGAGGACTACGCTCATGGTGACGGCCGTGGTGCTGATCAAGGCGGAGACGGACAAGGTGCCGGAACTCGCCCAGAAGATGGCGGACCTCGAAGGCGTGACGGAGGTGTTCTCCGTGGCGGGCCAGTACGACCTCGTCGCCCTCGTGCGGGTGAAGGAGAACGAGGACCTCGCGCGGGTGATCAGCGAGAGAATGCGCAAGCTCGCGGGCATCACTAGCTCGGAGACGCTGATCGCGTTCAAGGTCTACTCGCGCAAGGACATCGAAGCCGCGTTTTCGCTCGGGCTCGATTGAGCCGCGTTGCGCGGCGCCGGTTGCGTCAGTTGGCTTCGCGTTGGCTGCGCCGTTGGTGCGGGCGCGTGGGCGGCACGCGGAGCCACGCGTCCCATTGGCGGCCTCGAGTTCCTGTCTCGTTGCAGGGACGCCGCAAGTACGTCCATGTAGGCTCCGCACGCGCCGTCCATGGCGCGTGACGGCCCTGCCACGAGACAGGAACTCGAATCCGCCGGACGCGCATTGCCGCGCGCCGCACGGTGCGCCGCAGGCGCGGCTAGGCAACGCGTGCACCCGCACGCTCGTGCGCCGCTAACGCAGCGCGTTCTCGACCGCGCGACGGTGAGTCGCGCACTCCGGCGCCGGACGGCGCCTCCGAGCGGCGTTGACGTGTTCGGGGTCTCTTCGTGGGGCCGTCACGCGCCATGGACGGCGCGTGCGGAGCCTACATGGACGTACTTGCGGCGTCCCCACGAAGAGACCCCGAACGCGGCAGGGCCGCTCTCCTGCGCTAACGCGCCAGCTCGCGCGCCAGCGCACGCGCAGTCCGAACGCGACAGCAAACTGCGGTCGCTAAAGCGTGCCGCCGATGCGCCGCAGCGCGTCCGTGCTGAAGTCGCCGACCTTGGCCTTCACGCCGAACTGGATCGGTTCCTTGATCTCGTTGTCGTAGCCGCCCGTCAGGTACGCGCCGCTATTGAGGTCGTGGTAGATGCCGAAGCGGTACCACGGCACCAGCGCGTCGTAGCATTGCAGCAGGCCGTGCAGCGAGACGCGCCACAGACCGCCGCGCGTGTCGTACGCGTCTTCCGCGAGCACGCTCCAGCTGTCCTCGTCGAGGTAGAAAGTGCGCTTCGAGTAGATGTGACGCTGCCCCGGCTTGAGCGTCGCCTCGACCACCCACACGCGATGCAGCTCGTAACGCACGAGGTCCGCGTTGATCGTGTGCTTGCCGATGATGTCCTTGTACTTGAGCGACTTGTCCGAGAGCTTGTACGTGTTGTACGGGACGTACACTTCGCGCTTGCCGAGCAGCTTCCAGTCGAAGCGGTCGGGCGCGCCGTTGTAGCCGTCGACCTGGTCCGTCACCACCATGCCTTCCGAGCCGTCGTTGACGCCGTCGTAGGCGAGGTCGGGCGCACGACGCACGCGGCGCGCGCCGGAGTTGTAGATCCAGGCCGAGCGCTGCTCGGCGACCTGGTCGACCGGCTCGTGCACCAGGAAGATCGTGCCGCGCAGCGTCGCCGGCTCGGTGAAATACCCCATCGCGTAGAACAGGCGGTTCGGCTCCGCGCCCTCGACGTTCTGCGCGTAGATGCGCTTCGAGCGGAAGCCGATCTTGTAATAGTCGCCGCTCGCGCGCACCGGGAAGGAATGGCCCGCGCGCTCGACGCCGCCGCCGAGATAGCGCACGAGGTGGTTCCAGATCGCCTCGAGGCCGTTCTCCGGAATGGGGAAGGGCGTGGTCGAGCCGCCGAGGTTCTGCAGGCCGAAACCCTGCAAGGTCACCTTGCCGGCCTGCGCGGCCACGCGATCGGTCACCTCCTTCGGCAGTGCCGCCGTGCGCCGCGTCTGGTGGACGTTGATCCTGTACTCGGGGAATGTCCTCAGCAGCGCGACCTGCCCGGCCGTCAGCTTCGATGCGTACTGCGCCACGTTTGCGCCCGTGATCGTGAACAGCACCTTGTCGCTCGGGAACGGATCGATGTAACCCTGCTGCGGCGTCCAGCCCGCGGGCGGCTTCGTCAGTCCGCCGTCCCAGGCCGGGATCGTGCCATCGGCATTGCCCGCGCGCTCGGCGCCGATCGGGGTGAGGTCCTTGCCGAGCCGGGAGTAGTCGGCTGCGGCCGCAGCGGCCAGGGGCATCGGCGAAAGCAGGGCAAGAGCGGCGAGACGCATCAACCGGATCTTGAACATCGGGAACTCCGTGGGCCGTCGGCGGGAACCAGGGCCCGATTCTAGAATCAACGATTCCTCCGGTTGCCTCCTGTCCGCCGCTATTTCTTCTTCGCGTGCCGGGCGCCGACCTTGCGGTACGCCTCCCGGAACGGGATTCCTTCCTTCACGACCAGTTCGTTCGCCTCGGCGGCCGCATGGATGTCGTCGTCCATCCGGATGCGCTCCGGCATGAAGCGCACCCCGGGGATCGCGGCCGCCATGATGTCGAGCGACTCGTGGCAGATGTCGAGCGAGCGGAACAGCGGCGCCTTGATGAGCTGCAGGTCGCGCTGGTAGCCCGAAGGCAGCTTGGCCGTGATGCCGAGCACTTCCGCCAGGCAGGCCTGCGCCGTGGCCGTGCGGCCGCGCACCAGCTCGAACACGTCCGGGTTGCGTTTCTGCGGCATGATCGACGAGCCGGTCGTGAACGCGTCGGGCAGGTCCACGAAGCCGAACTCTCGCGTGTAGAACAGCAGCAGGTCGGACGCGAGTCGGCCGAGGTCCTGCATCAGCAGCGTGACCTGGAACAATACTTCCGCTTCGGCCTTGCCGCGCGAGAGCTGCACGGCCGTCACCGGTTCCTGGTTCTCCGCGAAATCGAGGCGCGAGCGCGTGCCCTCGCGTTGCACCGGCAGGTTGGGCGTGCCGTAGCCGGCGGCCGAACCGAGCGGATTCTTGGAGATGCGCCGGTGCGCGTGGCGCAGCGCATCCACGTCGTCGCGGATCTCGGCCGCGAAGCCGCCGGCCCAGAGGGCGACGGAACTCGGCATCGCCTGCTGCATGTGGGTGTAACCGGGCAACGCGATCTCGCCCTGGTCGCGGGCCAGCGTGTCGAGCGCGTCGGCGACCTTGCGGGCATCGTCGACCAGTGCCTCGACGGCATCGCGCAGGTAGAGGCGCAGGGCGGCCAACACCTGGTCGTTGCGCGAGCGTCCCGCGTGCAGGCGCGCGCCGGCGGTCCCGATCTTCGCCGTCAGCAGGGTCTCGAGCGCGGTCTGTCCGTCCTCGAGTTCGAGCGTGACCGACCAGTCGCCGCGCGCGTGCGCGTCCGCGATCTCGCGCAAGCCGTTCCTGATCGCCTCGAGATCCGGGGACGACAGCAGGTTCGCGTCGTGCAGCATCTCCGCGTGCGCAATGGACGCGATCACGTCGTAGGCCACCAGGCGGTCGTCGAGCGCATGGTCTTCGCCCGCCGTGAATCGCAGCACGCGCGCGTCGAGGGGCGCACCCTTGTCCCACAGGCGTGACATCAGCCGGCTCCCTGCTCCGCGGCACTCAGCGCCTTGGTGTCCGCGACGACGAGCGTGCCCTTGCCCTCGTTCGTGAAGATCTCGGCGAGCAGCGCATCGGGCGCCGAGTACGAAATCACGTGCACGCGACGCACACCGCCACGGATGGCGTCCTCGATCGCGCTCGACTTTGGCAGCATGCCCTCGCTGATGGCGCCTTCTTCGCGCAGCCGTCGCAGGCCGGCCACGTCGGTGTACGAAATGAGCGAGTGCGGGTCCTCGAGACGCTCGAGGATGCCCGGCGCGCCGGTGCAGAGGATCAGCTTCTCCGCTACCATCGCGACGCCGATCGCTGCGGCGACCGTGTCGGCATTGATGTTGAGCAACTGCCCCGAGTTGTCCGACGACAGCGGGCTGACGACGGGCAGGAAGCCGGCGTCGAGCAGGCGCGTGATCACGGACGCATCGACGCCGTCGATGTCGCCGACCATGCCGTAGTCCACGACCTCGCCATTGGCGAGCGTTACGGGCGGGCGACGGTGCGTCTTGACGAGCCCCGCGTCCACGCCGCTGATGCCGACGGCCGCGATGCCGAACTCGCGGCACAGCGCGAGCAGCCGCGTGTTGATGAGGCCGTTCAGCACCATGCTGGTCGCGTCGATGGCCGCGGCGTCCGTCACGCGGCGGCCCTGCACCATGCGCGTCTCGACGCCCATCTGCTTCGTGACATCGTCGAGCTGCGGCCCGCCGCCGTGCACGAGCACGACGCGGATGCCGAGGTGGTGCAGGATCGACACCTGCTCCATGAAGGCCCGCATGGTCGCGACGTCGCGGAACGCGCCGCCGCCGGTCTTGATGACGAAGACCTTGCCCTTGTACATGTGGATGTACGGGGCCGCGCCGCGCAGAGCCCGGACCGTCACGGCCTGTTCGCCCTTGTGTTCGATCATCGTCCTCACCCTCTCAGCAATCGATAGAGCACGGCCATCTGTACGACCATGCGGTTGGCGGCCTCGCGGATCACGCGGCTGCGCGGCCCGTCGAGCACTTCGTCGGCGACCGCGACGTTGCGGCGCACCGGCAGGCAATGCATGAAATGGCAGTCGGCGCGCGCGTTGCGGAACCAGTTCTCCCGCACGCACCAGTCGCCGAGCGGCTGGCGCAGGCGCGACTCGGCCTCCGCGTCGCCGTAATGCACCGGCGAGCCCCATTCCTTCGCATAGACCACGTGCGCGCCGCTCAGCGCCGCGCTGCGGTCGGTCGTCTCGGTGACCGTGCCGCCCGAAGCGGCGGCCGCGGCCTTCGCCTTCGCCATGATCGGCTCGGGCAGCGAGTAGCCCTTCGGCCGCAGCACCACGACTTCCATGCCGCGCTGGGCGGCCATGTGCACCGTCGCGGCCGGCACGGCGAGCGGCAGCGCGCGCGGGTGGTACACCCAGCTCAGCACGAACTTGCCGTTCTTCGGCACGCTGAGGTCGTCCATCGTCTTCCAGTCGGCGAGCGCCTGGCACGGATGGTTGACGGCGGATTCCATGTTCACGAACGGCTTGTCGCACAGATCGGCCATCATCCGGAACGGGCCCTCGGCAAGGTCCGTCGCGAGGTCCTTGCCCTCCGCGAACGAGCGGATGCCGAGCGCGTCGCAGTAGGTCGCGAGCACGGGAATGGCTTCGCGCACGTGCTCCGCGTTGCCGGCATTCATCACGGCGCCCAGTCGTGTTTCCACCTGCCAGGTGCCCTGGCCGGGCGTGACGACGAAGGCGTTGCCGCCGAGACGCATCATGCCCGCCTGGAAGGACGAGAGCGTGCGCAGCGACGGGTTCAGGAACAGCAGGCCGAGGATCTTGCCCGCGAGTGCGTGCGGCTCCGGATGCGCCTGAAGGCGCGCCGCGAGGTCGAGCAGGTCGACGACCTGGTCGCGGGAGAAATCGGCGAGATCGAGAAAGCGATGCATGATGAAGACTGCTTCTGTTGATTGCCTTGCGTGGCTGTGTCAGGCCGGAAGGGAGGCCAGCGCGTCACGCAGGACGTCGATGTGCGATTCGTCGAGCACGAACGGCGCGAGGATGCGCACCACGTGGGGATCGGCGCTGGTGCCGGTGAGGATGTCGCGCTCCAGCAGCTCGCGCTGCACGTCCTTCGCGGGACGGCGCGTGCGCAGCCCGGTGAGGAACCCCGCGCCCTGCACGCCGGTGACCGGCCCGACCACGCACGTGTCGCGCATCCGCTGCGACAGCTTGCGCACGTTCTCGAGCAGGCCCTCCGATTCGATGATGTCGACCACGGCTTCGATCAGCGCGCAGGCCATCGGACCGCCGCCGAACGTCGTGCCGAGGTCGTCGACCTTCAGGTGGCTCGCGACGTGGTCGGCCATCAGCAGCGCCGCGCAGGGGAAGCCGGCGCCGAGCGCCTTGGCCGTCGTGATCATGTCCGGGCGTGACGCCGTACATGTTCGCCGCGAACGGATGGCCCGTGCGACCCATGCCGCACTGCACTTCGTCGAAGATCAGCTGTGCGCAGACTTCGTCGCACCGCGCGCGCAGCGCGGCAAGGAAGTCGCGTCCGAGATCGACCGCACCGGCCACGCCCTGCACCGGCTCGACGATGACCGCGGCGGTGTCCGTGCCGACGAGGCGCGGGATCGCGGCGAATTCGCCCTTCGGGATGAACTCGACGTCGAACGGCGCATTCGGGAAGCCGTACCATTTCTGCATCGCGCCCCAGGTGACGGCGCCCGCCGCGGCCGTGCGACCGTGGAAGCTGCCCTCGACCGCGACGATCTTGCGCCGGCCGGTGATCTTGAACGCCAGCTTCATGGCGTTCTCGTTCGCCTCGGCGCCCGTGCTGATGAAGAACGCCGTGTTGAGGCCGAGTCCGGCGAACTTCGTCAGCTTCGTCGCGGCGCGTGCCCGTACTGCGAGCGGCACCGCATTGCTCTGGAAGATCAGCGCATGCGCCTGGGCCTCGAGCGCGGCCAGCAGCCGCGGATGCGAATAGCCGAGCGCGGCGACGGCATGGCCGCCGTACAGGTCGAGGATGCGCCGGCCGTCGCGCGTGTGCAGGTGCACGCCGGACGCATCGACGACGTCGAGCGGCCACTGCGCGTAGACGTGGGCGAGGTGATCGGCGGGCGGCGACCAGGCCGCGTGGGATACAGCGGTGTTCATGTCGTGCCTCAGGTCCAGCCGGGCGCCGGGGCCATCAGGCCGGCGGTCTCTTCATGGCCGAGCATGCGGTTCATCCATTGCACGGCGCCGCCCGCCGCACCCTTGGTCAGGTTGTCGATCGTGCACATGACGGCGATCGTCTGCCCGTGGGCCACGCCGGAGATCTCGGCGAAATTGCTGGCGACCACGTCCTTCATGCGCGGCAGCTCGCCGCTCACGCGCACGAACACCGACTGGTCGTAGTAATCGCGCAGTGCGCTCACGAGCTCGTGCGTGGAGATCGATTCCTTCGCCTCGGCCTGCACGGTGACGTGGATGCCGCGGGCGAACGGGCCGGAGTGGGGCACGAAGCAGTAGTCGGCCTCGACGCCCGACGCCGCCATCGCGAGCGCCTTCACTTCGGGCGTGTGGCGATGCGCGAGCGCGTTGTACGCATACAGGTCGCTGTGGCGCTGCGGGTGGTGCGTGCCGGCCACCGGCTGACGGCCGGAGCCCGTGCTGCCCGTGATGCCGGAGACGAACAGTCGCGGCTCGACCAGGCCGAGCGACAGCAGCGGCACGCTCGCCAGCAGGATTGCCGTGGCGAAGCAGCCAGGATGCGCCACGTGCGGCGTATGCAGCGCGTTCAGGTGCTCGGGCACCGCGCAGGTGAATTCCGCGATGCGGCCCGGCGCGCCGTGGCCGTGCTTGTACACCGCCTCGTAGGCCGCGGCGCTCGTGTAGCGAAAGTCGGCGGAGATGTCGACGACGCGCGGGTTCGTGCCGGCCTGCTCCGCGGCGGTGAGCAGCCGATCGATCAGTGCGGCCGACACGCCGTGCGGCGCCGCCGAGAAGACCGCCGACACGGGATTCGCAGTCACGTACTCGATGATTTCTTCGTGGCTCGCAAAGCGCAGGTGCGGCAGCACCGGCTGCAGGTGGCGGAAGAACTGCGCCACCGGCTCGTCCGGCTGGCTGTCGGAGGCGACGGCCGCGAGGTCGAGGTACGGATGCGACGCGAGCAGGCGCAGCAATTCGCCGGCCACGTAGCCGGTGCCGCCGAGCACGATCGCGGGGACGCGGGCTGTCATTCCGCCACCGCCACGGGAGCCTGGGTCGCGAGGCCGAGGCTGTCGATGATGTGATCGCCGAGCGCCGCGCCCGCCGTGATCGCGTTGAACGCGCTCACGCCCATCTGGTCCTTGATGATGTTCACGCCGACGGCGTTGTCGGTGGCCGGGCCGGTGACGGCGCAAGGCTCGATGTGGAAGCGCTCGCGCAACAGCTTTACGCCGCCCCAGGCCGCGACCGGGTCGTTGGCCGAGAGAATCACCGCGGTGAGCGCCTTTGCGATGTCGGGCGCCGAAAGGATCGCTTCGACGCCGTACGCGCCCAGCAGGCCGTCGCCCAGCTCGAACACGACGACGTCGGGCTTGCCCTGCGTCATCTCGGTCAGCATCGTGCGCGTGAGCGCGGGGCCCGAAGCAGCGGTCGTCGTCATCACGCCGAAGTCGGTGAAGATCAGGCTGCGGCGCGCGCCGGCGTCTTCCATCGCGAGGATGTCACGGCGCAGCGACACGCCGGTCGCCTTGAACGCGTGCACGTTCAAGCCGCGATGGCGCATGCGGCTGACGATCGCGCAGGCCGCCGCTGTCTTGCCGGCTTCCATGCAGGTTCCGGCGAGCGCCACGACCGGCACGCCGTGCGTGTCCAGGGTCGCCGCGAGGTCGAGCCGCCGGTGACCGGCACGCGCGGGCACGCCGATGCGCTCGCCGAGGAACGGGAATTGCAGCACGCAGCCGAGCACGCGCGCGTCGAACGGCTTGCCCTTGTCGGGATTCACCGAGTCGCACACGCCGAGCACGCCGCCGATGTTGAGTACCTGGATGATGTCGCCGACCTCGACCTTCTCGGGGATGTGGCCCGAATAGCCGAACAGCGCCTGGCGGTGGCCGAGCGCGCCGACGATCACGTCGCCCTTCGACACCTTGGCCATGCGGCCGCTGGTGAGTTCGAGCGTGTTGTACGTCGACTTGTTGTTCAGGATCTCGACGACCAGCACCACGCCTTCCTCGCAGGGAATGTCGGTGGTGGCGACGCGGATCTCGCGGCTCAGGCCGCAGGCCTGCGCGATCGAGGCCACCTTGTCGACGACGACGGTCTTCATCTGCATGGTTCGTTCCCCTGGTGCCCGGCTCAGTTGCGGCCGGCCCGCGTGTAGAAGATGCCGGGCAACGCCAGCATCTTCGAGAAGCCGTGGGCTTCGCCCGCGGTCCATTCGCCGACTGCCTCGCCGTACGCGCCCTTCGAGGCCTTCATCAGCGAGTAGGGCGACGCGGTGCCCTCGATGAACACGACGCCCGGCCGGAACAGCACGTGGACCTCGCCCGTGACGCGCTGCTGCGTGGAGACGAAAAACGCCTCCATGTCGCGGCACACCGGGTCGAGGTGCTGGCCTTCGTGCACGAGGTCGCCGTACGGGCCCGAGAGCATGTCCTTCGTGCGCGCCTGCCGCGCCGAGAGGACGAGCTTCTCCAGTTCGCGGTGAGCAGTGAGCAGCACTTCGGCTGCCGGCGCCTCGAACGCGACGCGGCCCTTGAAGCCGATGATCGTGTCGCCGAGGTGAATGCCGCGGCCGACGCCGAACTTCGCGCCGAGTGTCTCGACCTGCTCGATGAGGGTCACCGGGTCGAGCTTCCTGCCGTCGAGCGAGCAGGGTACGCCCGCCTCGAAGCCGATCGTGTGGCGCTCCGCCGGCTGCGGATTCGTGAACGCATCCTTCGTCAGTACCCAGGCGCCGTCGGGAATGCACCCGTCCGAGGTGAGCGTTTCCTTGCCGCCGATCGTCACGCCCCACAGGCCGCGATTGACGGAGTAGGCCGCGCCGAACGGCGGAATCGGCAGCTTGCGCGTCTGCAGGTACTCGAGTTGCTCCGGCCGCTTGAAGGCCCGGTCGCGCACCGGCGCGAGGATCTCGATCTCCGGCGCTAGCGTGCGCAGCGCGACTTCGAAGCGCACCTGGTCGTTGCCGGCGGCCGTCGAGCCGTGCGCCACCGCATCGGTACCGAGCTTGCGCGCCCACTGCGCGGCCGTCTGCGCCTGCAGCACGCGCTCGGCGCCGACGCAGAGCGGGTAGAGGTTGCCGCGGCGCACGTTGCCCATCACCAGGAACTTCAGCACCTGGTCGAAGTAGGCCTGCCGCGCGTCCACGAGGTAGTGCTCGACGGCGCCGAGTTGCTTCGAGCGCTCTTCGAGCACGCGGGCAGCCTCCGCATCGATGCCGCCGGTATTCACCGTGACCGTGATGATGGGGCGGCCGTACGTTTCCGCGAGCCAGGGCACGCAGAACGAGGTGTCGAGTCCGCCGGAAAAGGCGAGGAGGATGGGCTTGGCGCCCGCAGCCGTCGTGGTCATGGGAAGTCTCAGCGTCCGAAGGTGGAACGGAGGCGATCGTGCAGCTGGCGCTGCGTGCGGGCGCTTTCCGTCGCGATGAAAATGGTGTCGTCGCCGGCGATCGTGCCGACGACCTCGGGCCAGCGGGCCTTGTCGATGGCGAGGGCCACGCTCTGTGCCGCCCCCACCGTCGTGCGCAGCACGGTGAGGCTGGTCCCGGCGGCCCGGTAGCCCTTCACGAACGATCGCACCGTCTCGAAATGGCTGGGGGTCAGCGCATCCTCGACGGCCGGCAACAGGTAGCGGTCCGCGCCCTTCACCACGCCGAGCTCGCGCAGGTCGCGGCTGACGCTCGACTGCGTGGCGTCGAACCCCTCACGGTGCAGCAGCCGGACCAGCTCCGCCTGCCTCGCCACAGCGGTCTGCCGCAGGATGCGCACGATGGCGTCCCGGCGCAGGATCTGGGCGTTGAGGTCGCTGGACACGGTCTGGTTTCCCGGGTAGGTGAATAAAAGGGCGGCAAATGTGCATAATTATGCAGGCCCTGTCAACCGGTATTTGCGCCAGACGGGAACCGTTTCCGTCGGCCTGGTGGATGCGATTGACCGGCTGGGTGATTTTCAGACCGTTGGATTCTTGGGAAGATGGCTCAGGACAGTTCGTAGGCAAGCTGCACCCAAAGCGGCCATGACTGGGTTTTGAATCGACGTCCAGAGGGTGTCGGCCTGGGTGTACGAGCCGGAACTCGCGGCGCGGTAAACTGGTGCACATAGGCCGACACCTTCTGGACGTCCGAGGAATGACATGACCCGCTTGATCTCCGCGACGAAAAGATCCTTCGTGGACCTGGGCGCGGCGGTATTGATCGCCTGTGCTCTGCCCAGCACCTCGCTCGCGCAGGCGGAAGGGGGTCTCTACATTGCCGGGTACCGCTTCAACTTCGAGCGGGCGGCCGAACAGGGCCTTGCACGGAATCCTCCGGGCCAGCGCTTCTTCGTGCTTGCACTGCCGCCGAACACCGCGGCGCTGACGACGGCGGCGACCACGGCGGCCACTGCGGTGCGCGACCGGGTCGTTGCCAGCGGCGGGTTGCTCTACGTCTGCCAGCGCGACATCGATAACGGCTCGGTCGACCCTGCGACGCTGGTTCCGGGAGTGGTCGCCGTGCGCGGCTTCCCGCCGCGCGGCAGCGACGCCATCCCCAGCGGCGAGCGTTACTTTCCCGACGAGAACCGCGACCTGCTGCCCAGGAGCAACAGGACGCTCAAGCGACTTCGCTCCACGTGCACCTGATCGGCCCGGACGTCAGATCAACGAGTCCTTCTTCAGTGTGTCGACGATCAGCTGGACGAACTGGTCGATCATGGACGGCACGTCGCCGCGGTTGGTCACGGTCGTCGTCGCCACCGACCAGACGACTTCCGACGATGCGACGTCCACCGACTGGCAACGGGTCGACGGCAACAACTTCTATGTTCTGAACGCGGCAAGCCGGCTGAAGTGTGAACCGGGAAATGGCCCCAGGGTCCGCAGCCGCGCCGTCAGATCAGCCTGGTGCGGAGCTTCTGGTATTCGGCGTCGGTGATCGAGCCCTTCGCCTTCAGTTCGTCGAGCTTTCGGATCTCATCGGCGGCGCTGAAGCCGACGATGTTCCGCATCTCCTCCCGCGCCTTCGTCGCCTGAGCCTGGTTGCGCTCGGCCATGCCGCCGCCCTGGGTGAGCAGGTAGGCGAGCACGCCGAGATAGGGAAGGACGATCAGGAAGATTACCCAGAGCACCTTGGCCCCGCCCGAGATGTCGTCACGCCGGAAGAGGTCGCTGAACACCGAGATCAGCAGCCAGATCCAGAGCACGAACATGAAAATGACAAACACGTCGACCATGAACGTCCCGAACGGCACGCCGCCCATGTGCACTGCTGCTTCTCCGTTCATGTCGCTTCTCCTTGCCATGTGATGTGAAGAACTGACGCCGGCGCAAGTATAGGACGGATCACCCTTGTCCAAGAACCGATGCGTGCACTGTGGGAGCGGCCCTGACGCAGGAGGCGGATCGGGCGGGCGATGGGAATCGAACCCATGCTGGCGGTCGGGCACAACGCAAGGAATGGCCGCTTCCGGGAAGCTGTCCCTGCGTCAATCAAAGACCTGTGTGGTCGATTTTACGGATACGCGAATGCCTCCTTTCCGTGTCGCGGATTGGTCGTTCGTGTCGCTCCGAGGTTCATTGTCCAGGCCTCGCCCCGGGTCGTTTCAGCGTGCCATCGACGAGGATGGATCGTTGCTGCTGAAGGCTCGGCTGCCGGCCGAGGCGGGGATGCTGGTGCTGAAGGCCATGGAATCCGCAATGCCGGATCTGCCTCTGCCCAAGGAGGATTGTGTAGATCCTGTTGACGTTGGTCGCTGCCGCGACACTGACGTTTCCGCGGGAACGTTTGCGCCGGGATATCGGGCGAAGGTCTCGAAGGCCGCGAGACGTGCTGCTCGCCAAGGAGCGAAGGGCCGACGACTTGCAACGGACGAACGATGCGAATCCCTGTTCCTGAATGCCGGGGTCAAACCCGCCATGCTCAGGGCAGGTATTCGAATCGGTAGCCGTCGCCGGATTTCCAGCACCCGTCGCGCGAGTTGGCCGGCTTGCTCGATGGCACGGCGGCCGACGAAAAGCCGGTGCTTCGGTTCAGCAGACGACACACCTCGTAGGCATCCGGCTTCAATCGCAACACCACCTGGTGCTGGGCGCCGAATCCGTACGAATCCGCGGCTACGGTGGGATCCGCAGCAGGAATCGCCGGCAGGTAATCGCCCGCCAGCTCACGCGGGTCGGCCGCATAACGCCCGGCCTCGTTGAAGTAACGGAGGTTCGCGGCGGCCAGCAAACGCGCGTCCGTCACGATCGTCCGCGCCTGCTCTGGGGCTGTCCGCGGTACCACCGCGAGCGTCTCCTCGGCCTGCACGGCACCACACCACGCCGCCAAGGCCATTGCTGTGGACACGATCCACGCACGAACATTCTTCATGAAGGTCACTCCGGGCCGGGCCCCACGCCACCCACGCACAGTGTGTGGGCGTGGCGTGCGCCGCGTCCTTGAAGACCGTCACGAGTTGAGCTGTTGCCCGGCTAGAAGAACTTCGTCGTGCCGATGAAGGCGATGGTGCCGATGCCGACCCAGTAGATGTAGGCCATGATCCGCGCGAGGCCGATCTCGCGCGTGAGCTTGGCCTCGAGTTCGGCCTGCGGGCCACCTGCGGCCAGCGCGCGGAACGTGGCCGTCCAGTTGCGCATGACCACGCGCAGCACCAGCCCGATCACCAGCATCCACGAGTACAGGAACACCTTGGCTGCGTACCACTTGGCCGTGAACGGGCCGCCGGTCGCCAGCGACCAGGCACCCACGCCCATCAGCACCGGGATCAGCACGTAGCGGATCTTGTCGTCGAACATCGTCAGCTTCAGGCCCTTGTCGGTGCCGCGATGCACGAAGGCTGCCAGCGCCAGCGCGACCCAGGCCGCGGCGAGGATCCACATGCCGACGAGCCATGGCCCGCCGAGCGGTTGCACGCCGAAGTTGTGTCCCATGTGCAGGCCGATGGGCAGCAGCAGGATGATGCCGAGCCGCGCGAGGATGTCGATGCGGTACGCCGTTTCCATGTGGCGCCGCCGTTCCTCGAGCGAGAGCTTCGGGTTCGTGACGTGGTACGACGTCTGGAACACGCCCCATTCGCCGCCCAGCCAATAGACCATGGCGATGATGTGGGCCCACTTGAGGACGAGATGGCTGGCGATCATCGGCAGGCTCCGTAGACGTTGATACTGGGGTTCAGGTCGTGACGAGTCGCCGACGCACGCCCGAGGGGGCTCGCGTCCTGGCCGGCTTTTCGTCTTTCTCGCGAGCGGTGGCCCGCTCGACGCGTGACGTCAGCTCGCCGAGCGAGCCGGCCACCTGCTCGAGCTCGCTGCGCGTGAGTCCGCGCATGCAGCGCGACAGCCACGCCTGCTGGTGCTGCTCGAGCGCCGTGAGCACGCGCCGGCCCTCGTCCGAGAGGGCGATGAGGCCCGCGCGCACGTGATCCATGTTGGGACGCACCTCGACCAGCCCTTGCTGGCGGATGCTGTCGACCGTGCGCTGCACGGACTGGCGCTGCAGGCCGAGGCGCCGCGCGATTTGCGACGCCGTCATCGGCTGGCGGGCCACCACCTTCATCACCTGCCAGCGCGCGCCCGTCAGTTCGAACTCGCCGGACATCGTGTCGGCCGCGTGCAGGACCTGGCCATGCAGCTGGAACAGGGCCAGCAGCACGTCCTGGAAAACGTCTTCGGTGGTCCGCAGGTTGGCGTTCATGGATCCGGGGCCTGGAACTGGATTTTTATAGGCTGTCATCATGACAGTCTGCTGTCAAGATGCGTTCGCGCAGGCCCTTGTTGGCGACAATGAGCCGCTCATTCCCAGCCCGCCCCCGCACAGGGAGCCCCGCATGACCGCCGAACGCCGCCTGGAAATCGCCCGCCGCCTGCACGCTCTGGCCCGGACCGGGCTCCACTTCTGCGCCGAGGAGTACGACCGGCAGCGGTACGAGGAGATCGAGGCACTCACCATCGAGTTGCTCGCCGGTCCCTCGGGGTCCGAACAATCGCACCTGGCCGCGCTCTGGGCCGGCGAGACCGGCTACGTCACGCCGAAGGTCGAGGTGCGGGCCGCCACGTTCGACGGCGAGGGGCGTGTGCTGCTCGTTCGGGAGCGGCTGGACGGACTCTGGACGCTGCCGGGCGGCTGGGCCGACGTGAACGAATCGCCATCGCAGTCCGTCGAGAAGGAAGTCGAGCAGGAGTCCGGCTACGTCGCCCGCGCGGTGAAGCTCGCCGCGCTGTACGACCGCAACAAGCACGCGCACGGTCCCACGCTGTTCCACTCGTGGAAGGCATTCTTCCTGTGCGAGATCCTGGGCGGCCACGCGCGCACGAGCTACGAGACCGACGCGGTGGACTGGTTCGTGCTCGATGCCCTGCCGGCCATGTCGACCGGCCGCAGTACGCCGCAGCAGGTGCGGCGCATGCACGAGCACTGGGTGACGCGCGAGCTGCCGACGGATTTCGACTAGACGGGGATTCATTGTGACCCGCAGTCCATTGGATTAGTGTCTGGGGCGGCAAGCACCGGAGAAACAGACATGCAGCAGCGGGAATTCGACGCCCTGTCGCAGGACGCTCGGGTGGAGCGATTGCAGACCCTTGCCGGTGCGGCGCTCTCGCACTGGGGTCTCGAGTCCGCGGGGCTCGAGTTGCTCAAGTACCGCGAGAATGCCGTCTTCAAGGTGACGGCCCCGTCGAGCGGCGAGCGTTTCGTGATGCGCGTGCACCGCGTCGGCTATCGCAGCGACGCGGAGTTGCGCTCCGAACTGCAGTGGACGGCCGCACTGATCGCGGACGGGATCGAGGCGCCGTCGGCCGTGCCGACGCGGGCCGGCGAACTTTTCGTGAGCGTCCGACACCCGGATGTGCCCGAGCCGCGACAGTGCGATCTGCTGCGCTGGGTCGAGGGCTCGATCATCGGCAGCGTCGAGGGCGGGCACGTCGCGACGGCGGAGGAGGTCCGCACCAACCACTACCTCGCCGGCCGGCTCGCGGCACTGATGCACAACCACGGCGAGACGTGGCCGCGGCCTGAGGGCTTCACGCGTCTGCACATGGACTTCGACGGCCTGATCGGATCGCGGCCCTACCTCGGCCCGTACGCTGCCTGCCCGCTGCTGACGCCGGAACAGGTGGAGTTGCTCGACCGGGCCCGCGAAGGCATCCGCGGCGCGCTCGCGGCCTTCGGACAGACGCCCGACCGCTACGGGCTCACGCACGGCGACTTCCTGCCCGAAAACCTGTTGAGGGAAGGCGACAAGCTGCGCATCATCGATTTCGACGACTGCGGTTTCGGCTGGCACGTGATGGACATCGCCACGTCGATGATGTTCCTGCTGGGCGAGCCGCAATACGACGACGCGTTCGCCGGCTTCGTCGGCGGTTACCGTTCGGTTCGCGCCCTGCCGGACGAGCACCTGGAGATGCTGCCCGTGTTCCTGCTCACCCGCGCAATGACGTATGTCGGCTGGGTGGGCAGCCGGCCCGACGCGGCGATCGCCAGGGAGAAAGGCCACATCGTCGTCGGCGCGGCCTTGATGCTGGCCGAGGGCTTCCTGAGCGCGGGCAAGTGAGTCAGCCGATGAACAAGCCGTGGGACTCGCCGGACTACTCCGAGCGCAAGCGCCGCGTGCTTGCAGCGGCCCATGAGTACCTGATCCCGGGACGCGTCGAAGCGTTCCTCGCCATGGGTATTCCTCTCGTCATCGGGCGGCGCGAGGGTTACCGCATCTGGGACATCGACGGGCACGAGCTGATGGATTTCCACCTGAACGGCGGCACGTTCAACGTGGGCCATCGTCATCCGGCCGTGCTCGAGGCGCTCGAGACCGCGCTGCAGACACTCGACGTCGGCAACCATCATTTCCCCAGTCCCGCACGGGCCGAACTCGCCGAGAAGCTGGCCGCAAACACGCCCGGTGACTTGCATTACACCGTGTACGCCGCAGGCGGCAGCGAAGCGGTGGATGTCGCGATCAAGTCGGCACGCCGGTTCACGGGCCGCCGCAAGATCGTCGCGATCGCGTCCGGCTATCATGGGCGCAGCGGGCTTTCGGGCGCGGCCGGTGACGACGCGACGGCGCGCTATTTCCACAGCGACTATCCCGACGAGTTCGTGAAGGTTCCGTTCGACGACCTCGACGCGATGCGCCACGCGCTGCGCTCGAACGATGTCGCGGCCGTGATCCTCGAAACGATCCCGGCCACGTACGGGTTCCCCGTGCCGTCCGACGGCTACCTGCCCGGCGTGGCGGGCCTGTGCCGGGAATTCGGCGCGCTTTACATCGCCGACGAAGTGCAGACCGGGCTCGGGCGCACGGGTTACCTGTGGGGCGTCGAAGCGTGGGGCGTCGAGCCCGACATCCTGGTCACCGGCAAGGGCCTCTCCGGCGGTCTGTATCCGATCGCTGCCGCGGTCCTGAGCAAGGACGTAGGACGCTGGCTGACCGACAACGGCTGGGGCCACGTGACGACTTTCGGCGGCGCCGAGCCCGGTTGCGTGGTCGGCTCCGTGGTGCTCGACCTGTGTCGCACGCCACAGGCCTTGGCCGGCGCCACACAGACGTCGGACTACCTGCACGCAGGCCTCGTCGACATCCGATCACGGCTCGGGTTCCTGAAGGACATCCGCCGCAAAGGACTGGTCATGGGGCTCGTCTTCGACGCGCCGGCGGGCGGCGTGCAGATGATGTCGGCGCTATACCGGCACGGCGTGTGGGCGATCTTCGCGGGCTACGATCGTTCGGTGCTGCAGTTCAAGCCGGGGTTGTTCGTCGATCGGGCCTATTGCGACGAGGCGCTGACGCGATTCGAGGCCGCGTTGCGGGCGGCCAAAGGTTAGCGCGGACGCATCCTGGGCCGCACTTGAACCGGCGACCCGTGGTCACTGACGCGCCGCACGGTCGTCGCGTACGCTCCAGTAGCGGCGCACCGTGCGTGGACGCGTATCGGACTCCGCGGCTGCTGTCACCCGTCGCGTCCAGTCGGCGAGCAAGCGATCGCCCTCGGCGAATGCCAGCGAAGGCTCCGGCGGCGCTGCTCGCCAACGCGCCTCGATCGTGTCGCGCTCCGCGGCGAAGAGCGGGCGCAGCCGCACCGGGTCGCGCAGCACCTGCCGATGCAGGCGCTCGTGGCGCCACCACAGGCTGCGCGGGTCGGCACGATCGGTCGGTGTCGGGCCCAGGTCGAGCGGATCATCCACGCGCACCGGCTTGAACAGGCCGACGCAGGGCGCCGCCGTGCCGGTGACCCAGTGGCGGACCGCGTCCGGCCGCAATTCGGCGACCCACGATGCGGTCGTCTGCGAGGCCGCCACCAGGCCGCCGGCATGCATGCACGGTGCAGCCATCGCACCGTTGAGCAAGTGGTAGCTCGGCTCGGGTCGATCACCGTGGTTGCGCAGCGCCCGCATGAAGTCGCCGACGTCCTCTGCCTGTTCAGCGGCCGCCAGGGTGAGGGCGCGGCGGATCCGACACGCCGACACGTGCGTTCTCAGCCGGTCGCTCTGCTCGATCAGGCCGGGCAGCGTCAGGCCATTGGAGATCGACCATGCGTGTTCGACGCGCTTCGCTTGCCAGAGCCGGCCCGCGGTCTCGAGGACCCATGCACCGCGTGGATCCGCGACCAGGAAGCTGTTGTGGTAGGTGAAGCCGCGGTCCTCGAGGCCGCAACCACCGCCCTGACCATGGATCTCGAGCAGTTCGGTAATCACGCTCACGGCCTGTGCGGCGGTCGCGCCGCGCTCCAGCCCCAGGCGAACCAGGTCCATGCCGGTCAGCCCGGTCGCCGCGTAAGGCTGGCGCGTGAACACCGCCTCGTTGCCGATCACCACGCCGTGCTCGTTGGCGCCGATCTCGGCTCCCCACATCCAGAAAGGCCGGCTGAGCAGCACCGCGTGGGTGACGCGCGCCTGCGGGATCGTGATCCAGGTGCAGCGCAGGGTCGCGCCATCCTCGTTCTCGCGGCGCGGCTGCCAGTCGAGGAACTGCGCCTCATTGGGGTCGCGGTCGCTGTTCTTGGCGAACAGGACGCGATCGGCGAGGACGGTGACCAGGGTGTCGCACATGGCACACCGATCATGCCAGTCGGCGCGGGGTCGGTCGATGCAGTCGGCCGGTCAGCGGATCTTGTAGTTGTCCATGACCAGGTATTCGAACAGCGACTGCGGCAGGAGCGGGCGCAGCGCGACGAGCGTGCGCTGCAACGCGTTCGCCGCCGGGTAGCGCAGCCGCGGATTGCGGTCGTCGAGTGCCGCGAGCGCAGCGCGCACCACGGGGGCAATGTCCGGGTTGTTCGATTCGTCCTCGCCCATGCGCCGCACGGCTGTCGTGCAGCGCTCCGCATAAGGCGAATGAGGCGTGCTCGCCGCCGTCATGCGCCGGTTCGACGTGAAGCCCGTGGCGAAATCCCCCGGTTCGACCATCGCGACCTGGATGCCGAACGGCCGGACTTCCATGCGCAGCGCCTCGGTGTAGGCTTCGACGGCGAATTTCGTCGCGCAGTACATGGCCTGGAACGGGACGCTGACGAGTCCCCCGAGCGAGCTGATGTTGACGATGCGGCCAGAGCGCCGCTCGCGCATCTGCGGCAGCACGGCGCGACAGACGCGGTGCATGCCGAAGAAATTGGTCTCGAACTGGCGGCGTGCCTCCTCGATGCTCGTGTCCTCGATCGCACCGGCAAAGCCGAAACCCGCGTTGTTGACGACCGCGTCGATGCGGCCCACCTGCTGCAGCACGTCCGCGACGCCCGCCACCACCGATGCATCGTCGTCGACGTTCATGGCCACCGGCGTACAACCCGCCGGCGCAGAGGCGGCCGGACGCCGCGTCGTGCCGAAGACGCGGTGACCACGCGCGTGCAGTTCGGCCGCAATCGCGTGCCCGAAGCCCGACGACACGCCCGTCACCAGTACGACCTTCCGCTCATCGGTCGTCGTCGATGTCACGGCGGGCCATCCGTGAACGCGTTCATCGCGTACGTGAAGAACATCCGCGCAATGGCCGGATTGCTCAAGTCCAGGTCACCGCCGCCGCCGTACACGCCGCCGCTCCGGGGCTTCGGAGTCGGCGGATGTTTCGCATAGGCCACGGCTTCCGCGAGGTCGCGTGCGAACTCGTCGACCACGCCGGCCTGGGTCTGGGGGCCCGTGACGCACATGTGGATGGCGTTCGGCTTCTGCTGTCCGTTGAAGCGCCAGCCGCGTTCCTTCATGAAATCGTTCACGTGATAGATGTCGAACGCGTCCGACGAGAACGAGAAGCAGAACGTCGGCTTGCCCATCAGCTTCAGCTCGGCGTGGCTCGTGACGGCATCCTGCATGCGGAACGCGGCGTCGAAGATCTGCTTCGCGCGCTGCAGGTAGCCCTGCCTGCCGAGGTGCATCATCGACGCCCAGGTGGCGGCGATCAGCCCGCCGGAGCGGCTGCCCGCGAGGCCGGGCGACGCATAGGCGCCGCCTTTCCAGTCCGTGAGCATGTAGTACTGGTGCTGACGGTATGACTTGTCGCGCCAGGCGAGCACCGACGTGCCCTTGAGGCCGTAGCCGTACTTGTGCGTGTCGGCGGAAATCGACGTGACGCCCGGGAGGCGGAAGTCGAAGACGGGAATGTTCGGGTAGCCGAGTTCCTGTCCCCACGGCAGGATCCAGCCGCCGAGACAGCCGTCCACGTGCAGGCAGACGTCTTTCTCGAGTGCCACCTCCGACAAGGCGGCGATCGGGTCGATCGTGCCGTACGGATAGTTGCCAGCGGACGCCACGATCATGGCCGTGCTGGGCGTGACTGCGTTGCGGACGAAGTCGACGTCCACCTGGGTCGTCACCGGGTCCGTCGGCGCAACGATCACCTTGAGGCCGAACATGTGCGCGGACTTGTGGAACGCCGGGTGGGCCGTCTCGGGCCAGATCATCTCCGGCTGCCCGATGCCGCGTTCGACCCGCGCGCGGTCGCGGTAGGCGAGTACCGCGTTCTGGATGCTCTCGGTGCCGCCCGAGCCGATGACCCCGCAGGCCTTCTGCGCGGGATTGTGCTGCGCGACGGCCTCGCCGTGCAGCATCGAGAGCGTCATCGCGATGATCTCGCTCTCGAAGCGACTCATGCTCGGGCAGATGTCGCGCTGCAGCGCGTTGACGTGGCTGAAGTGGCTGAACGCCTCGTTCAGGAATGCGTAGTGCTCGTGATCCCCGCAGTACATGGTGCCGGAGCACTTGCCGCTCTCCCATTTGCGGTCCTCGCGTTCGGCCATCGAGCGCATCTGCGCGAGGATCGTTGCCGCGTCGAGACCCCGTTCGGGGAACTGGCGGACGACGCCGAATTCCTCGGTATACGGGTAAAGGGCTCGAATCGCTTTCTCGGCATCCATCGTCGTTCTCCCGGCGCCTCAGCCATCGGCCGAGGGTCGCGTCATGATTTCCAGGGCAGCCGCATGCAGCCGGGCATTGGCCGCGGCGATGACCGTGCCGCCTTGCAGCGGCGACTTTCCATGCAGATCGGTGACCACGCCGCCCGCGCCCTCGATGATCGGAATCATCGGCACGATGTCGTAGGGCATCAGCATGCTGTCGATCATCAGGTCGATGCAGCCCTGCGCGAGCAGGGCGAATCCGTAGCAGTCGCCGCCCCACCGCTGCAGGCGGCAGCGCGCGGTCAGCTCCGCGAAGCGGGGCAGCATGCCCGCGTACCGGAGCATGTCCGGGTGCGTGCTGTAGAGAATCGCGTCCTCCAGCATGGCGTCGGAGCGCGTGCTGAGGGCGCTCTCGATGCCGTTGCGCCGATAGCGTGCACCGCCCGCCGCATCGGCGATAAACGTCTCGTCGGTAAAAGGCTGGTGCATGATGCCGACGGTCGCCGCGCCGGATTCCACGAGGCCCAGCAGGATGCCCCACGTCGGCATGCCGCTGATGAACGAGCGCGTCCCGTCGATCGGGTCGATGATCCAGTAGGTGTCGCCCTGGCCGGAGTCGCCGTGCTCCTCGCCGACGATGCGGTGCGAAGGGAACTGCGCGCCGAGGCGTTCGCGTATCAGTGTCTCGACGCGCCGGTCCGCCTCGGTGACGGGGTCGTAGTAGACGCCGGGCCGCTTGTCGTCGACGCTCATCGGCCGGCGGAAGTACTCGAGCGCGATCGGCCCGGCCTCGAGGACGGCCGCGAGTCCCGCGTCGAGAGGGCGGCTCGTGTTCCGGCGCGTCACGTGCCGGTCCTCGGCGCATTCAGCGCGCGAAATATCGGGCGCGTCCTGGCGAATGCATTCACGAGTTGCGCGGACATCTCATCGTAGACCTGCCGGTGGGCGGGGTTCGGATCATAGACGCGATGGATCGGCACGAGCGGCGCGAAGTCCTGGAAGCCCAGCCGCCCCAGGCGCTGGAACGCGAGCAGGCCGGCGCCGAGGCAGGTCGCGTACTGCGGGTTCGACATCTGGTGCACCGGGATGCCGAGCACGTCGGCGAGAATCTGCGACCACGCATCCGATTCCGCGCCTCCGCCGTAGAAGACGAAATGCGAGAAGCTGCGCTTGGCGAACTTCTCGACCGGCTTCTTCATCCAGCGCAGGTTCATCGCGACGCCTTCGAGCACCGCCCGCGCCATGTGGCTGCGCGTCGTGTGGAGGCTCAGGTTCAGGAAGCCGCCCCGCATCCGCGCATCGGCCGCGGGAGCGATCGAGCCGCCCATCCAAGGCAGGAAGAGGACGCCGGCGCTGCCGGGCGGGGTGTCGTTCACCGCGCGCTGCAGCAGCGCGAATCGGTTCGTGGCCGTCAGCTCGCCGAAGGGATCGCTCGCGTAGACCAGTTTCTGCAGGAAATGCTCGAGCGTCCCGCCGGCCATGCCGTTCTCGGCCATGACGAAGTACGTGTCCGGCACCGGGCTCGGCATGCTCAGGATGACGTGGCGCACGTCCGTGCGCTTGAAATCCACGTGCGTGATCATCACGCTCGTGCTGCCGATCGACAGCGCGGCGTGCGGGCCGCTGAACGCGGCGGTGCCCATCCCGCCGCACTGGGTGTCGTTGATGCCCGTGACGACCTGCGTCCCGGGCGCAAGGCCGAGCTCCGCCGCAACCTCCGGCAACACCGTGCCGAGAATCGAGTCGAGCGGGACCAGCTCCGGCAGCTTGTCACGGTCGATGCCCGATTGCCCCAGCAGGCTGCGGTCGTACTCGGTGACGTTCAGCCTGCGATTGTCCGTCAGCAGCGACATGAACGCGGTGCACTGGTTGGCGGCCGCCCGCCCGCTGAAGCGCAGCGCCACGAAATCCATCGGCTCGAGGAAGGTGGCGGTGCGCTCGTAGACGTCCGGTCGCGCGTGCCGGATCCAGCGCATGTGTGTCAGTGAAATGCCGCCCTCGATCGGTGGCAGGCCGTGCACGTGCAGCCAGCGCAGCAACTGCAGCGGCGTGTCGGAGCGCCGCGGGTAGCCGGGGATCCGGCTCAGCCGCTGCCTGGAGCCGCGCTTGTCGAGCCACAGGACCATGTTCATCGTCGGGCGGCCCTGCGCGTCCACCGGGACGATCGACGAGTACTGGCTGCTCACGATGACGGCGAGCACCTCGTGCGGCGCGACGGCCGAAGCGCGCAGCGCGACGCTGCTGGCGTCCTTCACCGCGCGCCACAATGCTTCCGCATCCTGCTCCGCGCCGTCGTCCGGCAGGAAGATCGTCTCGACGTGCGCGCGCGCGGTGGCGACGATGCGTCCCTGCAGGGACACGACGGCCGCCTTGGGACCGCTGGTCCCGACGTCGATCGCCAGCACGTAGGGGCCGGAATCGTCCATGACCGCGCCCTAGGTGACCGAAGTCCCGGGCGTGAGGCCGTGCCGCTGGTCGCGCGCCATCAGTTAAGGCGACAAGTGAATTCGACGCCGTACGTGGCGGGATCGTTGTAATTGAGCTGGTCCATCGTGATGACCGGCGCCATGAAATTGACCCACCGTTCGTCGGTCAGGTTCTTGCCCCACAACGCGACTTCCCACTTGCCGCTCGGCGGCGCCCACGCCAGCCGCGCATTGAGCATCGTCACGGAGGACTGGCTGTACGCGCTGTCGTTCGCGGGCGTGAAATAGATCTTCGACTGGTACGATCCGGAGGCGGCCGCCTGCAGCGAGCCGGCGTCGCCGATCGGCTGGGTCCAGCTGAGCCCGGCGGACATCGAGAACTCCGGCGCATTGATCAGCGTGTTTCCCGAGAAGTCGTTGCCGAGGCCGTCGGCGAAGTCCCGGTACTCGCTGTTGAGCGTGCTCGCCGACAGGAACGCCTCGAACTGGGCCGTCGGCTTGACCGTCAGTTCGGCCTCGAGGCCGTAGATCCGCGCGGAGCCCGCGTTCAGCTTGATCTGGACGGGGACGTCGCCCGAGGTGTCGTAGATGAACACCTGCAGGTCCTGGTAGTCGTAGTAGAACGCGGCCGCGTTCAGGCGCACGCGGCGGTCGAGCATCTCCGACTTCACGCCGATTTCGTAGGCGTAGAGATTCTCTTCGTCGAAAGGCCGCAGCTGGATCGGGTCGGTCGCCGCGAAGCCGGCGAACCCACCGCTGTTGTAGCCGCTCGAAATCGAACCGTACAGCAACGTGTCGTCGTTCGTCGCCCAGGAGAGGGCGAGACGTCCGGAGAGGTTGGAGAACGTCTTCGACTCGTGCACGTCGATCAGCGGCACCGTGAAGATCGTTTCGTCGAAGTACGACGAGTACTTCAGGTCGATGCGATCCTCGGTGTAGCGCAGGCCGGCGGTCAGGGTCAGCGCTTCGAGGAACCGGTAGTCGACCTGGCCGAACAGCGCCGTGCTGCGGGTGTCCTGCGTGTAGGGATAGCGCAGCAGGCCGACGCTGCTTTCGGGGGCGAAGCCGGTGGGGTTCTCATCGGTGACGAAGAACGGGCGCAGCACGCGCAGCAGGTCGTACGAGCTGTCGGTTTCGAGCTTGTCGTCGAAATAGAACGCACCCGCGATCCAGCTGAGGTTGCCGTCGCCGTTCGAGCGGATCCGCAGTTCCTGGCTCCACTGCTCGGGCTTGTCGATGTATACGGCGGTCAGCACGTCGTTCGGGCTGGCGTCGGTGTCCTCGAGCGTGTTGCGGTCGACTTTCTCGTAGGCCGTGATCGACGTGAGCGTGACGCCGTCCAGCGTGAGCTCGCCGAGCAGCGATCCGCCGGACGCTTTCACCTTCTCCTTGCCTTCGATGTCGTAGTCGCCGGCGTTGAGGTTGTGGTCGGTGTCCGCATAGCCCGTGCCGTCGAGCGGCACGCCGTTCTCGTCGAACGCCGGGTTGCCGAGGAAATCGACCCCCTGGCCGCGGTGCTGGAACTGCCGCGCGCCGCCGCTGTTCTCGCCGCCGTGCACGGTGAGGCGCAGCAGCAGCGAGTCGGTCGGAGTGAAATCCAGGATCGCGCGCGCGGCCCAGAGGTCGACATCGTTGAGCTCGTGGCCGGTGACGCGGTTGTGCAGCCAGCCGTCGCGCTGGTCGTAGAGACCGGAGACGCGGAACTTGAGCTTGTCCTCGACGATCGGGCCGCCGATGCCGCCTTCGACGCGCACCTCGTTGTAGCGGCCGTAGAGGAGCGACAGGTTCGCCGACAACTCATCCGTGGGCTTCTTCGAGGCGAACTTGATCGCACCGCCCGTCGTGTTGCGCCCGTAGAGGGTGCCCTGCGGTCCGCGCAGCACCTCGACGCCGTCGACGTCGAAGATATTGAACAGCTTGCCGGAGTTGGCGCCCAGGAACACGTCGTCGACGTACACGCCCACGGCACCCGTCGTGTTCGCGTTGAAGTCACCGATACCGACGCCGCGCAGGAAGATGATGCTCGTCGTGGCGGCGGTGCCGCTCTGGAACTGCAGGCTGGGCACGAAAGCCTGCAGGTCGCGCGGGTCACGCACGCCTGCGTTCTCGAGCATCTGCCCGGTCATCGCGCTGATGGCAATGGGGACGTCCTGCAGATTCTGTTCGCGTCGCTGGGCCGTGACGACGATTTCCTCGAGCGCGGTGTCGTCCGTCTGCGCGATGGCCGGTCCGGCCGCCAGCGCCGACATGCCTGCCGTCGTCAATGCTGCAAGAAGTTTCATGGCGCCCCCTGTGTGTTCGTTGCCGGCCGGCGCAATGGCGCCGCACCCGGTGAAAACGGTCTTCGCTCGTTTCTAATTCGTGACGCAGTGGAAATTAAAGGCGCAATGCACTAAGAATACAATCCGGATTGACTCCGAATCGAAGCGCCATGCCATCGGCACGACCTGGGATGCAAAGACGCGATGGCGTTCGCCGGTGAATGAGCCCGTCGCGGTCGCCGGGCAGGCGCCGGTCTCGCCGTCGAACGTCGCGTCGACCCTCTGGCTGGGTTCGCTCGGGCTGCTGATCCTCGGTATCCAGCCGGTGGTGCTCGAGCCGCTGGTGCGCTTCGGCAGGATAGGCGAGGCCTCCCTCGGTTCGATCGCCACCGTCGAGATCCTCGCGATCGCCATCGGGTCGGTCCTGGGCGCCCGCCTGCTCAGGCGGCTTCCTGCGCGCGCGGTGGCGGCCGCGGGCTTGCTGCCGTTCGCGGCGGCCAACCTGGCGATGCATTGGCTGCACGGCCTGGGCCCGCTGGTCATCGCGCGGGCTGCATCCGGCCTCGCCGGAGGCATGCTGGTCGGACTGGCCGTCGTTGCGATTGCGCGCGGCCGGCGCCCCGAGAGGCTCAGCGCCGTGTTCCTCGTAGTGCAGACACTGCTGCAACTTTGCGTTGCGGCGCTCATTCCCTACGGCGCCCAGCGCTGGCTGCCGGCAGACTTCGGTTTCGCGGCGTTGGCCACGTTGGGCCTGGCGAGTCTTCCCGGGCTGGCGCTCCTGCCGCAACGCCTCGTGCCGCCGCAGCCTGCGGTCGGCGCGCCGGCGCCGGTGCCAAAGGCCGCCTGGGTGGCGCTGGTCGGTTGCGGGGCATACCTCGTGGCCATCGTCGCCGTCTGGGCCTATTTCGGTGTCTGGGAGCACCAGATTGGGATGTCCGATCAGGTGATCGGCGCCACAGCGGCCCTCAGTCTCGCCGCGCAAGTCCTGGGAGCCGCCGCCGCCGGCTGGCTCGGGCCGTTGCTGCCGGGCCGGCCCGCGCTGTTGCTGGTCGCCGTGCTGCAGATCGCCGTGGTGCTCGGCTTGCTGCATTGGACGACGCCGTGGCTGCAGATCGCACTGGCGCTGGCCTTCGGTTTTCTCTGGCTGTTCGCGTTGCCGTTGCAGACGCGGCTGCTGATCGACGTGGATCCGACACGTCGCGCCGTACTGCACCTTGCGGCTGCGCAGCTGACGGGAAGTGCGGCTGGCCCGACGCTGGCCGGCCTGTTCGTCACGACCGGCCGGGTCGACGGAGCGCTGTGGACCGGCGTGGCGGTGCTGGCCGTGTCCGCGCTGGCGATGGGGCTCGGCCCGCAGCGCCGTTAGCGCTCGATCTTGTATTCGATGTCGGCCCCCTGCTCGAGGCCGGCCTCGGCCTTCAGCGACCAGCGCTCGTTCAGCGTGTAGCGCAGCTTGATGGTGTTGATGGCCTCGGCGATCGAGACGCCGTAGCTCACGAACAGCTTGGGCGAGAGGAACTTGCCGAGCGTGACCGAGGTGTCCTCGGTGTCCGTCCGCTCGAGGGAGACCTCGTCGAGCCCGAGCTTGGTGCCGATGCCGCCGAGCAGCAACCCGCCACCGCTCATTGCGAGGCTTTCGGCGGCCTTGTTCACGCTGGTCGCCTGGCCGGTCTGCAGCGAATCGAGCGAGCGGCCGGTCAGCAGGTACGAGAGGGCCTCGTTGTTCGGCATGGCCGGCGTCGAGGTCAGCGTGATGAACGGCCTGGCGAGGCTGCCGCGCACGTTCACCGTCACCGTGATGTCCTCGTCCTTGATCACCCGCTCGGCCGTGAGTTCGAGCAGCGGCTCGCCGAGTGGCGTGTTGTCGTAGCTCAGCTTGCCCTTGGTGATCTTGAGGTCCTGGCCGAACGCCTTGTACTGGCCCTCGACCACGTTGATCGCGCCGAGGCCGCGCGCGACGTCGTCGGGCTTCGTCAGTACGATGACTTCGCCGCCGAGCCGCGCCCTGAGGCCGAAGCTCTCGACGCGCACGTTGTCGCCGAGCACGACGCGGATGCGGCTGCGGATGCGCTGCAAGGTGGTCGGGCCGGTGTCCTCCACCTCGACATCGATCACCTTTTCGTCCGGGGACGTGCTCACGGAGGTGCTGAGGTCCTTCGGCGAGATCTTCGCCGTCGGCACGACGATGTCGCCTTCGACGTCGTAGCCTGCGCCGCCCGCGCGAAAAACCAGGTCCGGCGACGCGATCACACGGTATTCCGGCGTGTCGGCGACCAGCAGGTTCTCGCCCTTCAGGTGCATCGAGCCCGTCATCACGCCCTCGGGCCAGTTGAAGCGACCGTCGAGCGTCACCGGCCCCTTGGCCGTCTCGCCGCGACCCGCGAACGTCAGCTCGTCGCCGATGAAGTTGCCGTCGAGGTCGACCTTGCTCAGGGTGAAATTCGTGCGATAGAACTCGAAGCGCCCGTCGCGGATGCGGAACGCGCCGTTGAAGCGCGGCTCGCCGAGCGTGCCGGAGATCGTGAGATCGGCGTCAAGCCTGCCGGACGAGCGGTCGATCTCCGGCACGAGCACCGGCAGCGACGTGAGGGCGGCGGATTCGCCGTGCAGGTTGCCTCGCAGCGGCGACGCGAGGATGTCCGTACCGGGCCGGCGGTCGGCGAACGCCTCGCCCTTCAACTGGGTGCCGTCCACGACGTCGAGGCTCACGCTGGCGCGCAGGCTGGCCGGCTCCGCGTACAGGTCGAGCCGCCCGCCGCCGAGTTCGATGCGCTCGGTGCGGAACTTGTTGCGCGGCACGTCGAGCGTCGGGTGATCGAGGATCATCGTGGTGTTGCCGATCCACTCCTGGCCCGGGAGCTTTTCGGCCCAGCCGCTCGCCTGCAGTTCGCCGTCGAACTCCTGCCACCCGAGCAGCGTGCGCAGGATGCGGCGCAGCGGCCAGTCCTGCGCGCTGTAGAGGAACCGCCACGATTCCGGCTGCGACTTGCGCTCGCCTTCCACGCACAGCCGCGACTCGCCTGCCGCGATGCAGAGCGGCGCCACGCGCAGGAGATCCGGCCCGGCCTCCAGCGCGGCCGGTTGCAGGAGCCGCGCCTCGCCGTCGGGGAACTTCACGCGCGCTTCGGTGAGGTTGCCGCTCCAGGCGTGCGTTGCCGCGTCGTAACTGCCGCTTGCGGATGCGCGGCCGCGGAACTCCGCCAGGTGATGGTCGGGGCTGCCGGGCGAGACGACCTCGATGTCCAGGCCGTGTTCGCGCGTGAGTCCGCTGAGTCTCAACGTCACCTCGTCGAAGCGGACTGCGCCGGCCAGCACGTCGGCGGCGCGAATCTCGATGCGCGAGGCGCGGCGGTCGCTCACGTCGACGTCGATCGTCGCGTCCGCCTTGTCGATGGCGATGTCGCCGTAATGGACGTCGCGGATGCGCGCCTCGCCGGTCACCTCCGGCTTCGCCGCGGTGCCCTTCGCGTAGCCGCTCGAGACGAGCCGACCCGACAGGCCCGGTGCGATGATTGCCAGCGACTGCAGGTTCGCTTCCCAGCGCAGGTCCATCACCTCGCCGTAGCGGCCGTTGATGTCGACGTTCGACGCGCCGTTGCTGATGCGCACCTGCTTCAGGTCATAGATCGCATCGCGATGCGCGATCTCGCCGCGCCCGGTCAGTGCCCGGCCGAAAAGCGTGCCCGAGAGCGACGTGATGCGGGCGGTCCACGGTGAACTCGCCTCGAATCCCTTGCCGTCGATCGATCCCGCCACGTTGACGCGCCCCTGCACCTCGGGACGGACCTGCGACACGTCGAGGCCCGTGCCCTCGATCCTGAATTGCCACGGTTGCTCGCCGACCCACGCGAGTTGCCCCGAGCCCTGCAAACGGCCCTTCAGCACGATGCCGTCGACGCGCTTGAGCACGACCTTCTGAGTGTCGAAGACGCCGGAAGCACTGAAATCCGCGGCCGGGATCGACGGCCCGAAGACGTCGGCCCTGGCGGTGAAGGCATACGGCAGCGAGCCGCGCAGCGTATACACGCCCTGCCTGCTCTCGACGACCGGCTCGCCGCCGAGCGGCCAGCGCAAGGCAGTCCAGTCGCCTTCGAGCGCGAGCAGAGGCGCCTCGCCCCGGAAGTCCACCGTGCCCTTCGTCGTCAACGCAAACTGCGAGCGCGGCAACCACAGACGCAGCGCTTTCACGTCGAGCTGCCGTTCGTGCCACGAGCCGCCTCCGCGCACGCGGACCTGGCCGCCTTCGATCGCCGGGGAGACGAGCGTGCCGCCCAGCCCGATCGACGCGGCGCTCGCCACGAGTGCGACGGATCCGCTCAGCGGCGGCAGCGTGCCGCCGGCAATCCAGGGCGAGCCGTCGAAGTCGGCCATGCGCAGGACGCCCGAGGCTTTCGCTTCTCCTGTCAGGTCGAGCAGGTTGCCGGAGAAGGTCAGTTGCGCGGGTTGTTGCAACGCGAGTTCGGTGCCGAGCCGGTCGAGGTCGCCGCGCGCCTCGGCGGTGAACTGGTACGTCCGTTCGTCGGGCAGTGTCCATTGCCCGCCCACTTTGCCGCGCAGGCCGAGAGGATTCCCGGCGCGCAAGGACACATCGCCCGCGATCCGTCCGAGCGGGTCGTCGATCGCGACCGGCTCGAGGTCGATGCGCCAGCGCGAGATCCTGGCCGTGCCGCCGATCCGTCGCACATGGAAACGGCTGCCGCTCGCCAGCGTCAGGCCGATATCGTTCGCGACGAACTCCGGCAGGGACAGCCGTAGCCACGCCGGCAGGAAGTGCGTTTCGGACGGCGGCTGTTCCTCGCGCTGCTTCAGCGTGATCTCGATCTTGCCGACCGAAACCTCGTCGAGCGAAACGTGGCCGGTCAGCGCGCCGTACCACCCGGGGTGAACGCGCAGGTGTCGCGCCTCGATGCGCACGGCTTCGTGATCGACCACTACCTTGTCTGCCGAAATCGCGCCGGCCAGCACGCCGTGCGCGCCTGTCACGTCGATCTTCACCGTCTGCAGCCGGCCGAGCTGGCGCAGCAGGAGATCGAGTCCCTCCGGCGTGTACAGCAGGCGATGCACGAACAACGCGCCCGTCCCGGCGGCGAGCACCAGTGCGCCGAGGACGATCGACAGGATCCAGCGGCGCTTCGTCACCTACAGCACCTGCGTGATGTTGAGGTGGATGCGCGGGTTCTGGCCCTTCTCCGAGAGGGCCTGCGCGAGGTCGAGCCCGATCATCACCATCGGCAGCTTCCAGCGGATGCCGATGCCGATGGAGTACTCGAGCGGCGTATTCCAGTCGTTGAACGCGTTGCCGGTGTCGAAGAACACCGCGCCGCGGAAATTGTTGCGAATGTCGCGCTCCAGCTCGATGCTGCCCACCAGCTTGTGCTCGCCGCCGCCGCTCGTGTTGCCGTTCGGGTTGTCCGGCGTCGGCGGGATCGGCGGGCTCAGCGAGTTGATCGCGAAGCCGCGCACGCTGCGGTCGCCGCCGGCGAAGAAGCGCTGCGAGGCCGGCAGCTCGGAGAACTTGTCCACCCAGCTCGCGCCGATTTCGCCGCGCAGGCGCACGTGCCACGGACCGCCGATGGGCCACACGCGCTCGCCGCGACCGTAGAAGCGCAGGTACGAAGCGTCCGAGCCGAGCGAATTCGGGCTGCCGCTCAGCTCGAGGTAATACGCCGCATCGCGCACCCAGCCGGTGAGGAAATTCGGCGGCAGGCTCGCGTAGCTGATGCCCGGGATCAGCAGCAGGTCGTCGGTGTCCGGGCCGCCCGGCACGATGGTGCGTTCCTGGTTCACCTTGAGGAACAGCACGCGCTGCCAGTGGCCGAACACCTGCGTCAGCCCCGCCCCCAGTTCGTAGCGTTCGCTGCGCAGGTCGCCGATGTCCTCGTTCACGTAGCCGGCCGAGAACTCGAGCTTCTCGAGGCTCGGGTCGCCGATGGGGATGAGATACCGCGCGACGGCCTCCTGCTTGATCTGCGAGGCGGTCAGTTCCACCCGCATGCGGTGCCCGCGCGTGTTGGCGCGGCGGTTGTCCCAGGTGAACTGGCCGCGCAAGCCGGTGTCCGTGCCGTAACCTGCGCTGACGGCATAGCGGTCGCGCTTGATCTTCTCGCCGTGGATCGTCACCGGCACGGTGAGGGTCGCCGGATCGCGATCGCCCGCGGAGACGGAGACCGACGAGAAGTAGTTGCTGTCCTCGAGCGCGTACTGCGTCGCGTGCAGCTTCTCGGTGGAGAACGGCTGCCCCTGCGCGAAGCGGATGTAACCCTGGAGGATTCCCTCGTCGAGCACGTCCTGCTCGATCGTGATTGCGCCGAACTCATACCGGCCGCCGGTGTCGAGTTCGAGGTGCACTTCGCCCGACCGCTCCCGGGTGTTCACGAGCAACTCGCGCCGCGTGAACTGGGCATCGAGGTAGCCGCGCTCCTGCGCCGTGCGCAGCAACTCGGCCTTGAAACCGTCGTAGGTCGCGTGGACGAGACGGTTGCCCGCCTTGAGCGGTGCGCCCGCGACCAGCGCCTTCAGGTCCGCGTCGTTGCTTCCCGCGCCGGCCAGTTTCAGGTCGACCGTCGTCAGCCTGACCGGGTCGCCCGGCTGGATCTTCAGGCGCACGATCCAGTTCGGCGCGTCGCGGCTGGTGCGGCTGCGGATCGTCGGCGAGTAGTAGCCGAAAGGCCGCATCGCGTCGGCTGCCTCGTCCACCGCCTTGTCGGCGAGGCGCCGCACCTGGCCGTCGGTGAGATCCTCGCGCGTCACGTAGCGCGTGAGCGTCAGGTAGGACCGGATGTTGTCGGCGACGTCCTTCTCGACGCCGTCGATCTTGATCTCGATATGCTCGGCGGGCCCGCCCACCAGCGCGCACCACGCGACCGTGCTCCACGCCAGCGCCGCGCCGCACACCAGCGCGCGGGCGAACGACGAAGCAGGGCGGCGGCGCATGCGAATCATTCGGGCGAGGTGTCGAACGACAGGTCGGCGGGCAGGGCGTCGGCGGGGTTCTCGTTCTCGAACCAGCGCTCCGGCGTGTCGGAGCTTGCGAACTCGATCCGCGAGGTGCCGGTCTGCTGGGCCGCGCTGTCGAACCGGCGCTCGTGCACCACGGTGCGACCGCCGCGCTCGACGAGCAGCAGCGTCGAGCATCTCGTGCCGTAGCGCTCGTGCACGACGAACGGGGCGGACAACGCCTTCTCCCATTCCGGCGGCAATCCCGTGTCCGGCACTTCGTCCGGGTCGGCCGGCTCGCGGTTGCCCAGCATGTCGAACAGTGCTTCGGGCTCGAGATCGGGCGCCGCGACGAGTTCCGCGAAACGCATTTTCGTCTTCAGCAGCTTCGGCCAGGGCGAGTCGAGCCACGAATTGCTGAGGCCGTAGAGCCCCGGGCCGAGCGCGCGCGCGGCAGCACCGTCTCGATTGGAGAAGTAATAGAGCGTCCGCGGTCCGCCGACGAGCAGATTGAACCCTGCGTAGCGCTGTGCCGAGCCGCGCAGGTCGTCGAGGGATTCCTTCGCCGAGGTGGCGCCGGTCAGGAAGCGCGTCACCAGCATCCCGCGCGACGGCGCATCCGGCGACGGCGGGCTCTCGAGGTCACGGAAGTTGGTGACGATGCCAAGGCGTCCGGAGCGCGCCACGCCCATCCAGGTGCCCGCCGCCTGGAGGTCGCGCCCCGCGAGGATACGCGGATCGTCCTGCCACCAGCCGAGCGCAGCCGACGGGCGCGCGTGGAACTCGTCGCGGTTGGCGGCGACGATCAGCCGATAGCGGGGATGCGATCTCCAGGCAGCGACGAGCAGGCACATAGACCGGGAATTGTACGATCCCCGGGCCGCCCTCAGGTCGCGCGACGGCCGAAAAGCACCTTGCCGGCCTTGCGGATCGCCCAGGCCAGCACCGCGATCACGGCGACGAGGCACAGGACCGGCACCAGGATCGCGAAGATCGACAGGCCCGTGGCGCCGACGGTTTCCACGGTGGAGACCACCGGATTGGCGAGGCCTCCGGTCATCAGCCCGGACTTGGCGCGCAACAAGGCGGTGCTGCCCTTGGTGAGTCCCGCGACGCCGCCGCCCGCGATGATCGCGACCGGCCACATCACGGCAGGCGGAACGTCCGTCATCACGGCCGCGCTGGCGACGGCGCCTGCCGCCACCGTTGCGGGGCTCGCCACGACGTCGAGCAGGTGGTCCACGCCGGGGATGTAATAGGCGAGGGTTTCGATCACCGCCGCCGTGCCCAGCATGAGCAGCGCCGGCGTGCTCGCGAGCCACGCGAAGGTGTCGTTCAGCGGGAGGTAGCCCGCGTGCGCGGCCAGGCCCGCGACGAGCAGCGGCACGAACACGCGAAATCCGGTGGCCGCGGCCAGCCCGATGCCGAGCGCCACGCTGATCAGGGAGGTCAGCGTTCCGTCCATGGCCGCAATTTACCAGAGGTGGAGGAGGTGCGCGTCCCAGGCGGTCTTGGCGATGAGGCAGGAGACGACGGCGAGGAACACCTTGCGCACGAATGCGCTGCCGCCGCGGATCGCGAGATGACTGCCCACCTGCGCGCCGACGACGTTTGCGGCCGCCATGCCGAGACCCAGCAGCCACATCAGTTTCACGGTGAGCCCGAACAGCAACAGCGCCGCGATGTTGGCTGCGGCATTCACGACCTTCGCCGACGCCGAAGCGTGCAGGAAGTCGAGGCCGAAGACGCGGATGAACAGGAACACGAGAAAGCTGCCGGTGCCCGGGCCGAAGAAACCGTCGTACAGGCCGATCACGCCGGCGCAGGCTGCCGCGAGCACGAGGCCGCCGCGGGGCGCGTGAGTCTGACCGAGGTTCTTGTGCGCGAGCGTGTAGAAGAGCACGACCGTGAGCAGCACCGGCACCAGCGCGCGGAACTGCGCGGGCGGAACGCGCGTGGCGATCCAGGCGCCGACGAGCGCTGCGCCGAATGCTCCGGCGGATGCGGCGCCGACCAGCCTCCAGTCGAGGCGCACGTGCCGGATGTAGCGGAAGATCGCGCTCGTCGTGCCGGCGAGGCCGGCGAACTTGCCGGTGCCGAGCAGGGTCGTGTGCGGCGTGGCCGGAAACGCCGCGAAGAGGGCCGGTACTTGAATGAGACCGCCGCCGCCCGCCATCGCGTCGATGAGCCCCGCGCCGAACGCGGCGACGAGCACCAGGCTGATCTCGATCGTCACGATCCGGCGGCCAGGGTCAGCGGCGCTCCGCGCCCCAGAGTTTCACGCCCGGAGTCCGGCGCAGCGGCGTCGGCGAGCCCGCGTCGTACCAGTCCTCGATCAGGCGGAACGACACGGACTGCGGCGGCGGCAGGCCGGCCTCACCCGCCGCGATCTGCGCACGCGTGAACCAGCGCACGTCCTCGAGTTCTTCGTCCGCGCGAGGTTGCGATTGCGCCGAGGCACGCGCCGTGTAGCCGATCATCAGCGAAGCCGGGAACGGCCACGGCTGCGACGAGTGGTAGTCGGACTCGAGCACCGTCACGCCGGTTTCCTCGAGTACTTCGCGCGCCACGGCGTCCTCGAGGCTCTCGCCCGGCTCGACGAATCCCGCGATGGTCGAATAACGGCCCGCGGGCCAGGTCGCCTGCCGCCCGAGCAGCGCCCGCTCGCCGTCCGTCACGAGCACGATGATCGCCGGGTCGATGCGCGGAAAATGGTCGGTGGCGCAGTCTGCGTTGCTGCACTTCATCACGTGGCCCGCGCTCGTGCTCACGTTGGGCGCGCCGCACACGCCGCAGAACCTGTGGCGGTGACGCCAGTAGAGGATCCCGCGCGCGTACGCGAGCACGCCGGCTTCCTGCTCCGGCAGCTGCGCGCCGATCATGCGCAGGTCCTCGAATTTCGCATCGTCGAGGATCGCCGGCGGCTCGTCGCCCGCCACGTCGGCCGCGAAATACACGCGCCCGTCGAACTGGCCGAGCATCACGAGTTCGGCGGGCGGCACACGGGCCGCGTGCGCGTGCGAGACCTCGAGATAGGCCGCGCACCAGCCGTTCGCCGTCCGCCGCACGAGGCTGCGCGAGCGCCATACGGGAACGACGACCGTCGAGGCGCTCGCCAGTGCCTGCGCGACGAAGGCTTCGTCCTTGCGCAGGTGCGCCGCGCGATCGAGATACGGTCCGGAGAAAGCGTTGGGTCGGCGCACGCGAGGGCCTCGCAATGGGAGGCCGGCAGTCTAGCAACGCTCCCGGCGCTCAGTGCGGATACAGGCCCATGCGGCACGCGGCGCAGTTGTCCGGCAGGATGTCGAGCGTGTCGCGGATCCACAGCGACTGGCAGTCCTGGCACGCGTCGAGGACGAATTCGTTCTCCCGGCTCAGGATCTGCAGCAGGAACCACGCGTGCTCGAACGTGATCGCGGGTTGCGGGCACAGGCCGGCGAAGGTCTCGAACACGTCGCAGAAGCGCGCCACTTCCTCGAGGCTCGGGCGTTGCGGCGGCGACGAGCGGTTGAGCAGGCCGCAGCAGCGAAGCAGGGAGCCGAGCGTCGCGGCCTGCAGTTCGTGCTGCGGGGTGCGCCGGAAATAGGACATCTGGCGGGGCGACTTGCCGCGACGGCGACGCACCGGGGTGTGGGGCTGGTCGCGGACGTAATCGCGGAACAGCTTGCGGATGCGGTCATCCGACAGCTGCGTGGCCTGCCGGATCGTGTGGGTCCGGGCTTCGTGCCCGATCATGCGAAATGCGATCGTCAGCCGGAGCCGATCCCGGTCGTAGCGGCTGTCCGTGATCCTCATGGCCTGCCCCCAATTGTGTCGTTTTGGCCATATATGGTCTAAACGGACCATATTTGGCAGTCTATAACCAAATATGGTCTTTTTGGACCATATCTGGAGTTCGTGCCATGGACGACCAACTGCCAATCGCCTGCGGTCCTGGAACCGACCTGGTGCCGCGGGGCAACCTCCTGGGTCCCGTCATCCGGCGTGACATCGCCGATCTCAATCGACTGTTCCTCCGCCTGAGCCTGGACCCGGGCCTCGAGGAGGACCCGCGGTTCGCCATCGGCGACCCGGTCCGCGCTGCGCTGGCAGCCTGCGACCACGATGCCCTCGAACGGCTGGCGCTGTCCCCGTTCTGCCTGTTCAAGATCCGGTTGCCGCCGGCGGTGCGGGCGGAGGCTGCGAGCCGGGATCGGGTGGCGGATGCACGGCAACCGCCGCCCGTCGATCCATCCACGGTCGCTCTTTGCCACTCGTTCGTGCTGCTGAGCCTCGGCGTCGCGCGCTCCCTGGCGGGCGGATCGCCGCTGTCGCCCCGCATCGCGCTCGGGGTTTCCGGGGAGGGCGAAGCGCGGCTCGCGGCGATGAGGCCCTCCGAGCTTGCCCTGCTGGCGGCCTGGCCAGACCTCGTCCGGCCGCGCTGGCCGCGCCACGAGCGCTTCTGGGGGATGCTCATCGCGGCGGCGGGCCGGGCGGACGGCGACCTGCAGCGCTGGGCACATTGCGCAGGCCTGTGCCTGCTCGCGGCGGGCTCGGATGCGGAGGAAGGCCTAAGGCCGCAGGGCGCAAGAGCCCGCGGGCGGACGCCGCGCGGCTGGCCTGGGCAGGGCCTTTCTTGCTGAGGACCGGCGGGGGCATTACGCTTCGCACCCCCTCTGGCGCCGCCCGATCTCCATGCAGGCCCTGTCGCTCCGCAAACTGACGAAGACCTACAAGAACGGCGTGCAGGCGCTGAAGGGCATCGACCTCGACGTCGCCGAGGGCGATTTCTTCGCGCTGCTCGGCCCGAACGGCGCGGGCAAGACGACCGCGATCGGCATCATCTCCTCGCTCGTCAGCAAGACCTCGGGCACCGCGCAGGTGTTCGGCCACGACGTCGACACGGACCTCGAGGCGGCCAAGTCGTGCCTCGGCCTCGTGCCGCAGGAAATCAACTTCAACCAGTTCGAGAAGGTGTCGACGATCCTCGTCAACCAGGCGGGGTTCTACGGCATCCGGCGTGAGACCGCGAAGGAGCGCGTCGAGTACTGGCTCAAGCAGCTGCAGCTCTGGGACAAGCGCGACGCGATTTCGCGCACGCTGTCGGGCGGCATGAAGCGCCGCCTGATGATCGCCCGCGCGCTGATCCACGCGCCGCGCCTGCTGATCCTCGACGAGCCCACCGCCGGCGTCGACATCGAAGTGCGCCGCTCGATGTGGGAGTTCCTGCGCCGGATCAACGAGGAAGGCACGACCATCATCCTCACGACGCACTATCTCGAGGAGGCGGAGAGCCTCTGCCGCCACATCGCGATCATCGACGAGGGCCGCATCATCGAGAACGACCGCATGTCGACGGTGCTGCGCAAGCTCCACACCGAGACGTTCGTGCTGAACCTGCGCCAGCCGCTCGCCGCCGTGCCCGCGCTGCCCGGCTACCGGCTCGCGCGCACCGACGACCAGACGCTCGAGGTCGAGATCACCAAGGAACAGAACCTCAACGAGGTCTTCGCCGCGCTGTCCGCTTCCGGCCTCGAAGTCATCAGCATGCGCAACAAGGCCAACCGGCTCGAGGAGCTGTTCATGCGGCTCGTCGAGGGGCGCGATCTCGCCACCGGCCAGGCGAAGGCGGCGGGAGCGGGCGAATGAACGGCGCGACGCGAGCGGCGACTGCCGCCACGCCGCCTTCCAACCTCGCGGGCGGTGGTCATCGGCTCGTCGGTTTCTACACGATCGTCATCCGCGAGTTCAGCCGGATCATCCGCATCTGGGGCCAGACGATCGTCCCGCCCGTGATCACCGCGACGCTGTACTTCATCATCTTCGGCAGCCTGATCGGCCGGCGCATCGGCGACATGGGCGGCTTCTCGTACATGCAGTACATCGCGCCGGGCCTGATCATGATGTCGGTGATCACCAGCAGCTACGGCAACGTGGTGTCGTCGTTCTTCGGCGCCAAGTTCGGCCGGCACATCGAAGAACTGCTGGTCTCGCCGCTGCCGAACTGGCTGATCGTGCTTGGCTACGTCACCGGCGGCCTGATGCGCGGGTTGCTGGTGGGCCTCGTGGTGACGCTGGTCTCGCTGTTCTTCACCCACCTGCACGTCGAGCACCCTCTCATCGTGATCGCCGCGGTGCTGCTCACGTCGGTGGTCTTCTCGCTCGGCGGCTTCGTCAACGCCGTGTTCGCGAAGAACTTCGACCAGATCTCCTTCGTGCCGACTTTCATCCTCACGCCGATGACCTACCTCGGCGGCGTTTTCTACTCGATCGCCATGCTGCCCGGGTGGGCGCAGGCGGCGTCGAAGGCCAACCCCATCCTCTACATGGTCAACGCGTTCCGCTACGGTTTCCTCGGCCACTCCGACGTGCACGTGGGTTTCTCGTTCCTGTTCATGGTCGTCGCGGTGGTCGTGCTGTTCGCGGCGTGCGTGTGGCTGATGGAGAAGGGGACGGGGATAAGAGACTGACGCTCGCCCATGTGCGGTCGCTTCGCTTTCTACTCGCCCCACGAAGCCGTCGTCCGGCTGTTCGGCGTGGTCGGGTGATCGGCCCGGCATCGAACCGCGCTACAACATCGCACCCACCACGTTCATCCCGACGGTGCGCGTTCTGCCGGACGATCCGCAGACGCGGCGGATCGCGATGCTCTACTGGGGCCTCGTGCCGTCGTGGGCGAAGGACCGCGCGCTGGGTGCGAAGATGAACAACGCGCGCGGCGAGACGCTGCGCGAAAAGCCGTCGTTCCGCAACGCGTACAAGAGCCGACGTTGCCTCGTGCTGGCGGACGGTTACTACGAGTGGCAGCGTTCGGCCGCGAACAAGCAGCCGTATTTCATCCACCTGGCGAGCCTCGAGCCCTTCGCCATGGCCGGGCTCTGGGAAACCTGGCACGATCCGGCGAACGGCGAGGCCCTGGAATCGTGCACGCTCGTGACGACCTCCCCCATCCCGTCGATCGCGCACATCCACGACCGCATGCCGGTCATCCTGCCCCCCGGGACGTACGCGGAGTGGCTCGATCCCGGCAACCGGGATGTCGTACGGCTCGACCGGCTGCTGGTGCCGAACCCGGCTATCGAACTCTCTGCGCGGCCGGTCCGCAAGTTGGTGAACAATGCGCGCAACCAAGGCCCGGCCTTGATCGAACCTGTCGTGGATGAACCCGCTGCCGCACCCGATGACCCGCCACCCGACCCGAGTCCCGCCCAGGGCACGCTGGCGCTCTAGGCACGCTCGCTGGGCGGGGGTCGCCACGCTCGCGCTGGCCCTCGCTGGCTGCGGCGCCTCGCTGATCTACGAGCGCCTCGACACGCTGGTTGGCTTCTACATCGAGGGGCTGGTCACGCTCGACGATGCGCAGTCCCGGCAGCTCTCGCAGACCCTGAGCCGCAACCTCGACTGGCACCGCAAGGCGGAGCTGGTCCGCTACGACGCCTCGCTGCGCAGCCTTGCCGACGCGGTGGCCGACGGCACCAGCCGGGGCGAGCTGTCCGCGGTGATGGGCCGCATCGAGGTCTACTGGCGCGACATCTGGGAGCAGGCCGCGTCCGGGTACACGAACCTGGCGCTGAGTTTCACGGAATCCCAGGTCCGCGAGTTGACGCAGAACCTGGCGCGCGAGGACGAGAAGGAGTGGCGCGAATATGCCGCGCGCACGCCGGCTGAGCGGAAGCTGCGGCGCGAGAAATCGCTGCGCAAGAACATCGAGCGCTTCACCGGGCCGCTGACGGCGGCGCAGCTCGCGGTCGTCCACCAGTACGCGGCGCGAGACGACTCGTTCAAGCCGCAGTGGCGCGAGAATCGCCGCATCTGGCGCTCCGCCCTCGAAGAGGCCCTTCGTGCCCGGGCGGATACCCCGCAGTTCCGTGAGCGCATGTTTCAGCTCATCGCGCGCCCCGACGACCTGTGGACGCCGGAGTACCGGCGCACGATCGACGAGAGCCGCGGCGCGTTCATCGACCTGCTGGTGTCGCTGGACGGGACGCTCTCCGCGAGCCAGCGGTCGTCGGTCCGGCAGGAACTGCTCTCGCTGGCCGACGAGGTGCGCAGCCTGGCTCGACGAAGCTGACGCCGGCCAGCCTCGCGGCTCACGCGTTCAGTTCGAGCCAGCGCGCCAGCACGAGCATCAGCCACGCGCGGTCGAAACGGTGATCCACCGGGCGGCGCAGGATCTTCGCCTCCATCAGCGTGCGCGACGCCTCGGCGACATAGTCGCGGTTCTGGGCGAGCCAACGCCGAATCGGCAGGCCGAACCCCTGCTTGGGGCGGTCGAGGTGTCCCGGGGGCAGGCGCGCGCCCATCAACTCGCGCAGCACGAGTTTGCCACGACCTGCCTGCGCATCGACCAGCAGTCGCGGGCTCAAGCTGAAGGCGAATTCCACCAGTCGATGGTCGAGGAGCGGCGGACGCACCTCGAGCGAGTGCGCCATGCTCGTGCGATCCACCTTGGTCAGCAGGCCGTCGGGAAGGGCCGTGTTGAGTTCGAGCCACCTGAGTCGGAGCGTCGCCGGCAGGTCGTCGCGCCAGTACTGGCGGTACGACCACAGCCGGTCGTAATCCGGGTCGAGGAGCGCGGGGTCGAGCAGGGCGTCGAGCGCGGGTCCGACCAGGCCGCCCCCGCGCGCTGCCGCGGCCGCCACGCCGGTCGCGGTGCGACGGTAGATCGAGCGGCCCCAGCGGCTGGTCGGTCGGATGAACCGGCCGAGGGCGGCATCCAGCGGGGAGTTTCCGCCCCGCTGCAATTTCCAGTACCGGTCGTACCCTCCGAACAGTTCATCGCCCCCCTCGCCGCTCAACGCGACGGTCACGTGCTCGCGGGCGAGCTGCGAGACCAGGTAGCTCGACCATGCCGCGTTGTCGCCGAAGGGCTCGCCGAAGCAGCGCGCAATGGTGTCCACCGCGGTTCGCAGGTTGCCGGAGCCGGCGATGATCTCGTGGTGCGTCGTGCCGAGGTGATCGGCAACGCTGCGCGCCGCGTCGGCTTCCGACTTGGCGCGATCGTCGAAGCCGAGCGTGAAGGTGTTGACCTTGCCCGCGTAATACGTGGTCGTGGCGGAATCCATGCCGCCGCTCAGGAAGACGCCGATCGGCACGTCGGAAACGAGTTGCGACGGGACGATCTCGCGCAGCATCTCGTCCAGCCGCTCCACGGCGACGGTCATGTCGTCGATCTTCGTCTCGAGCGGCGCACTCCAGTAGCGCTCGAGTCGCAGCCGGCCGTCTTCGAACACCAGCGTGTGGGCGGGCGGCAGCTTGTGGCACCCGGCGTAGATGGTCTTCGGCGCCGGCACGTAGCCGTACGTCAGGTAGTCGACGATCGCGGTGCGGTCGATGGTCGTGTCGACGGCCGCCTTTAGCGCGCCCAGCTCGGAGGCGAAAGCGAGCGTCCCGCCCCGCACCGCGTAGTGGAACGGCTTGATGCCGAGATGGTCGCGCGCCGCGAACAGGCGGTGCCGGCTGCGATCCCACACGGCGAAGGCGAACATTCCCTGCAGGTGCTCGACGCACCGATCACCGAACTCGCGATACAGATGCAGCAGCACCTCGGTGTCCGAATTCGACACGAAGGGCCCGCGCAGCTTCGAGCGCAGTTCGCGGTAATTGTAGATCTCGCCGTTGTAGACGAGCACCAGCGGGCCGAGTTCCATCGGCTGGTGACCGCTCGCGGACAGATCGATGATCGACAGCCTCGTGTGCCCCAGGGCGGCGCCGTCGCCGGCCCACACGCCGTGATCGTCGGGACCGCGATGGTTCAGCCGGCTCGTGACGCGCTCGACGGTCGCGGCATCAGCCCCTTCGCCGATCAGTCCCGCGATGCCGCACATTTCGGTTTCGCACCATGAATGGCCACGGCGTAGACTATAGCGCACGAAGCAAGAGCCGGTCCCTGCAGCGGCGGATCAGGCGGACCCCGGGGGCATCGCGCTTGGCGCAGTACGACGGAAAGATCTTCTGCATCGGCTTCTACAAGACGGGCACCACGAGCCTGTACGACGCGTTGCGCATCCTGGGATACCGCACGATCAACGGCGACCGCCCCGGCAGCTATCCCGGCGCCGACGACGGGGAGACGCTGCTGAAGCAGATCACCCGGGGCGATCATCGGCTGCCCACGTTCGATCTCTTCGATGCGTTCACGGACGCGCCGTACCTCTGGATCTGGCGCGAGATCGACGCCATGTTCCCCGACGCGCGCTACATCCTGACCATCCGCGACGAGGACGCGTGGATCAGGAGTTGCGTGAAGTTCTTTCGCGGTCGCCGCATCCGCCCGATGATGATCTGGATGTTCGGCAAGCACGCCGATCCGTCCCGCGACGAGGCCAGTCGCCAGGCGTGGCTCGAGATCTACCGCAAGCACAATGCGGACATACTGCAGCACTTCGCGGGGCGCGAGCATCAGTTCATGGTGCTCGACTGCGTGCGTGAGCCGGGCTGGGAGAAGCTGTGCGCTTTCCTGGAGGCGCCCATCCCCGACCTGCCGTGGCCGCACTCCAACCCGACCCGCGAGAGCAGTCGCTTGCGGCTGTTCCGTCGACGCGTGATGCAGGCGCTCGGTCTCGAGCTGAAGCTGCCGAAGGAGTGACGATGTCGTCCGGGCGACTCTTGCTGCAGGATCCGCCGCTCTCCCTGCGGCTGAAGAGCCGGTTCGACCGGTGGCCGCCGGTGATCCGGTACCGGCGCTGGAAGCGGCCGCGCGAAGCCGATTTTTTCCTGCTCTCCTACCCGAAGGCCGGACGGACCTGGCTGCGAGTGATGATGGCCGGGCTCTTCGCCGAACACTTCGGGCGCCCCGAGCTGGCGGTGGGCGAGGCCGGCGACGACCTCTATCCGAAGTATCCGGGCGTGCCGGTGATTGGCGCGAAGCACGACGGGTCGCCGCAGAAGAAGACGGCGGCCGAGATACTTTCCGACAAGAGCGAGTTCGCGGATTGCCGCGTGATCCTGCTGGTCCGCGATATCCGTGACCTCGCCGTGTCGAATTACTTCCAGGTCACGCGGCGCGTGCATCGCTTCGACGGCGACATCGCGAGCTATATCCACTGGCCCAGGGGTTCGGTCGACGGGATGCTGCGCTACTACAACGCCTGGGCGGCGCAGCGTCGGGTGCCGCGGGACTTCCTGCTCGTGCGGTACGAGGACCTGCGGCGCGACACGGCCGCGGAGCTTGGACGGATCGCACGCTTCGTGGGATTGACGGACGTGCGCCCGCAGACGCTGGAGCGCGCCGTCGAGCACGGCGCATTCGAGTCGATGAAGAAACGCGAGTCCACGCGGCCGGCGGACGGGTCCTCGCTGGCCGCGGGGCGACCGGGCGACACCGAGTCGTTCAAGACGCGCAAGGGCAAGATCGGCGGCTATGCCGAGTACCTGTCGATCGAGGACATCGAGTGGCTCAATCGCCGCATCGACACCGAGCTCGATCCGTACTTCGGCTACAGCTCGGCAGCCGTGCCGGGGCCGATCAGGGAATAACGGCCCTCACCCCCGCATCATCGCTGTCGCAATGACGCTCCTGCCCTCTCCCGCAAGCGGGAGAGGTGCCTTCGGAAAATAGGAGACATTCTCCTTTTTCGGCACTCGCGAAAAAGGAGAATGTCTCCTATTTTCCGCCCGACAGGGCGGGCGAGGGTCAGTCCGCTTCCTCCTGCGGCTTGAAGGCCCCCGCCAGTTCCTGCTGCTTGCGTGGCGGCACCGGGTCGTAGTGGCTCAGGTCCATCGTGTAGGTGCCTTCGCCGCCGGTCAGCGCCTTCAGTCGCGACAGGTAATCCTGCAACTCCGCGAGCGGAACGAGCGCGCTGATCTCGGCGCGGCCGCCGGGCAGCGTGTCCTGTCCGCTGATCCGCGCGCGCCGAGTCGCGAGATCGCTCGTGATGTCGCCGATCGACGCGGCCGGCGTGCTGATCGACACCCGCACGATCGGCTCGAGCACGATCGGACCCGCCTCCTTGATGGCCGCGATGAACGCTTTCTTGCCGGCGGCCACGAACGCGACTTCCTTGGAGTCGACCGCGTGGTGCTTGCCGTCGTACACGCTGACCTTGATGTCCTGCAGCGTGAAGCCCGCGATCGCGCCCTCGTTGAGCACCATGCGCACGCCTTTTTCCACGGCCGGGATGAACTGGCCCGGAATGGCGCCGCCCACGACGTCGTCCGAGAACTCGAAGCCCGAACCGCGCGGCAGCGGCTCGATGCGCAGGTACACCTCGCCGAACTGACCGGCGCCGCCCGTCTGCTTCTTGTGGCGGTGATGGCCCTCGGCCGGTCGCGTGATGGTCTCGCGGTACGGCACGGCCGGCGGGCTGGTCTTCACGGCCACCCCGTAGCGCTCGGTCATCCGCTGCAGCATCACGCGCAGGTGGAAGTCGCCGAGCCCGTAGAGCACCGTCTCGTTCTGGCTGTTGTGCAGCTCGACGCGCACGCACGGGTCCTCGGCCACGAGGCGGTGCAGCGACTCGGAGAGCTTCTGCTCTTCGCCGCGCTTATCCGCGCGGATCGCCACGCCGAGCATCGGCGGCGGGAAATTCACCGACTTGAGGTGATAGTGGTCCTCGTCGTGCGAGTCGTGCAGCACCGCGTCGAAGTGCAGCTCGTCGATCTTCGGCACTGCGCAGATGTCGCCCGGCACCGCCTGCGTGATCTCCACGTGGTCCTTGCCCTGCAACTGGAACAGGTGCGCGAGCTTGATCGGCTTGCGGCCGTCGCCCACCAGCAGCTGCGCGCCCGTCTTCACGGTGCCCTGGTGCACGCGGAAGATGCCGAGCTTGCCGACGAACGGGTCGATCGTGACCTTGAACACGTGCGCGATGACGTGCTTCGCGGGGTCGGCCGAGACTTCCACGCGCTCGGCCGCCTCGCCTTCGCCCTTCAGGAACGGCGGGGGATTGCCTTCCGTCGGGTTCGGCGCCAGGCGCAGCAGCACGTTCACCAGCTCGGGGATGCCGACGCCGGTCTCGGCGGAGCAGAAGCAGATCGGCACGAGGTGGTCTTCGCGCAGCGCTTTCTCGAACGGGTCGTGCAGTTGCTCGGGCGAGATCTCCTCGCCCTGTTCGAGGTAGACGGCCATCAGCGCTTCGTCCACTTCGACGACCTGGTCGATGATCTGCGTGTGCGCCTCGGCCGCCGTCGAGAAGTCGGTCGCCTTGCCCTGCGCCTGGAAGAAACAATCGACCACCGCCTTGCCGCCGTCCGCGGGCAAGTTGAGCGGCAGGCAGGACTTGCCGAATGCCTCGCGGATTTCCTCGAGCACCTCTTCGGTGCGCGCTTCACGGCTGTCGATCTTGTTGACCACGATCAGCCGGCACAGCCCGCGGTTTTTCGCGAAGTCCATCATGCGCTGGGTCATCGCGTCGACCCCGTTCACGGCGCTGACGACGACCACGGAGGTCTCGACGGCCTCGAGCGCGCTCAGGGAGCGGCCGAGGAAGTCCGGGTATCCCGGGGTGTCGATGATGTTGACGCGCTTGCCCTGGGTCTCGAAGCCGCAGATCGCTGCGTCGAGCGAGTGCTGCAGCGCCTTTTCCTGGGGATCGAAGTCGCAGACCGTGGTTCCGCGCGCAAGTGATCCCTTGGCCCGGATGGCTCCCGTCTGCGCGAGCAAGGCTTCCGCCAGCAGCGTCTTGCCCGCGCCCGCTTGGCCCACCAGTGCAATGTTGCGGATATCCGCCGTTGAGTAGGGCATTTCCTGCCTCCGTTTTGCCTATGGATTGCTGTTCCCGAGCATACGCCGGGCACCCCGCAGGGCCAGAAGCGTTTGCCGGGATTGGCTTCACGCCCGGTTCAAGGTAGAAAGCCGGTACTCGCGGCGCCATTTCGGGTGTCCGCCAAAGGAAGTCTGAATGGCGACGGGCAAGCGGGCCCTGATCGTGGACGATTCACGGTCGGCGAGGGTGATCCTGAGCCGCATGCTCGAGCAGCATGGCATGACGGTCGACACGGCCGAATCCGCCGAACAGGCCCTCGAATACCTGCAGCAGGCCCGTCCCGACGTGATTTTCATGGACCACCTGATGCCCGGGATGGACGGGTTCCAGGCGGTCCAGGCCATCAAGAGCGACCCCCAGACGGCCATGATCCCGCTGATGATGTACACCTCGCAGGAAGGCGAGCTGTACGTCAGCCAGGCCCGGGCCCTCGGCGCCATCGGCGTGCTGCCGAAGACCGTCCGGCCCGTCGACGTGTCGCGGGTGCTCTACCAGCTGCACCTGCTGCCCGAGCGGCGCACCCAGCGCTCCGCCCTGTTCGACGGCACCTCGACGATCCCGCACCTGTCGCCGGCGGATGCGATCGATTCCACGGGGGAGGTGCCGGTCCTCGCGGCCGCCCGGGCATCGACGGCTCCCACCGTCGCCCCCGCTGCGGCGGCCAGCCTGACGGTGCCGCCGACCGTCTTCGCGGAACTGCAGGCCGGCCTGCGCCAGTCCACCCAGCAGCTGGTCAAGGATCAACTCGGCGAGCAACGCCGTTTCGTGCTCGCGACGTTCGAGGCCTTCGCGCGCCGGCTCAGCAGCGAGTTCAAGGAGGGCCTGTCGAAGATGCCGGTCGCGCCGACCATCGAGCCCTCGCTGCCGCCGCCCCCGCAGCGCCAGTGGTGGCCGGTGGCGCTGACCGCGCTGCTGGGGGGCCTGCCGGCCCTGGTGCTCGGCTGGATGTTCTGGCAGACGTTCCAGGCGAACCAGTCGCTGTCGGGAGACCTGGCCAGGGCGCAGGCGGCCAGCGCGGCCGCGCAAGCCACGGCTGCCGCTGCGGCCGTCGCCGCCATGCCGGACGCGACCCTGCCGGCGGTCGAGGCCGTCCCCGGCCGGGGCGGCCCACCGTCAGGCCCGTTCGCCACCGAATACGTGCCCTACGGCGAAACGCCTCTCGACAAGGCGCGGCTCGATCGCCTGCGCGGCCTCGCGGCTACGCTCGAAGCGCAGCGCTTCAAGGGCCGTATCCGCGTCGAGGCCTTCGTCGGCGATTTCTGCCTCACCGGCAACGCGGGCGAGGGGTATTCCATCGCGGATACCGACCTGCCGTCGCAGAAGTGCGATCTCGTCGGCAACCCCTTCGAGGACAGCCTGTCGCCGGCGCAGCACCAGTCGGTCGATTTCGCGAATTTCGCCGCCACGCTGCGCCAGCGCACGGGCGGTGCGATCGTCGTCGAGGTCGTGACCGCCGGCCGCCGCAGCCAGATCGCGTATCCCGAGCAGGGCGAGAAAGCGACCGCCGGCGAGTGGAACGCCGTCGCGGCGCAGAACAACCGCGTCGAATTCCGGGTCGTTCCGGCCGCATGACCGGCGCAAGGTTCGTTCTCTACGGTGCCAACGGATACACGGGCGAGCTGATCGCGCGCGAGGCGGTGCGCCGCGGCCTGCAACCCGTGCTCGCAGGCCGCAATCGCGAGGCCGTCGCGAAGCTCGCCTCCGGGCTTGGCTGCGGCTCCGTGGCCATCGGGCTCGACGACGTCACGGCGCTCACCCAGTTGCTGCGCGGCACGCGTGCCGTGCTGCATTGCGCGGGGCCGTTCTCGGCCACCGCCGCGCCGATGATGCAGGCCTGCCTTGCGGCGGGCGCGCACTATCTCGACATCACCGGCGAGATCCCTGTGTTCGAAGCCGCGCACGCGCTCGACGCTCGCGGCGCGCGAGGCGGGAGTCGTGCTTTGCCCGGGTGTCGGCTTCGACGTCGTGCCCACCGATTGCGTCGCGGCCGAGTTGAAAGCACAGCTGCCCGACGCGACGGCGCTGTTCCTCGGGTTCGACACGAGTTCACGCCCGAGCCGCGGCACCGCCCGCACGATGGTCGAAGGCATGGCCGAGGGCGGGCAGATCCGCAGCTCCGGGCAGCTGCAGCGCGTGGTCGCACGCCTTTCGCGAGCGCGACATCGATTTCGGCGACGGCGTGAAGACCGCGGTGACGATCCCGTGGGGCGACGTCAGTACCGCCTATTTCACCACCGGCATTGCGAACATCGAAACCTACGTTGCGATGCCGGCGAAGCAGATCGCGGCGCTGCGGCGGTTGAACTGGTTCGGCGCCCTGCTGAGGCTGTCGCTGGTGCAGTCGCTGCTCAAGGGGCAGGCGACGAAGGGCCCGCCGGGGCCGGACGAGGACATGCGCAGGCGCAATCCGACGTTCGTGTGGGGCGAAGCGCAGGCGCCGAGCGGCGAGGCCGTGACGGCGCGCATCAAGGTGGCGAACGGATACGACGTGACGGTTCATGCGGCGCTCGGCGTGCTGCAGCATCTGCTCGAGTACACGGGCCCGGGCGGCTATCGCACGCCGACGCAACTGGTGGGGTCGCGGTTCGTCGAGTCGCTGCCCGGATCGGGCCGCATGGAGATCGTGCGCGGCCGCGCATGGGAGCCGAGGCCGGACGCGTGACCGATTCCCGCGACGACTTCCTGCCGCCTGCGCGATTGCGCAATCCGCACGTGCAATCGATCTATCCGAGCCTGCCGCTGCGCAGGGTGGCCGTGGAGCGGCGGTGTCGCGCGTTGATCGACGCCTCGCAGGACGTGCTCATCGACTGCGGCGACGGCGTGCGCCTGCTGGCGCATCAGGCGACCCAGGAGCGCATCGGCCGGCCCGCCGCGAGCCGGCTCGTCGTTCTGCTGCACGGGTGGGAAGGCAGCGCGCAGTCGCTCTATATGCTCTCGCTCGGCCAGTACCTGCTCGATGAGGGGTTCGACGTGATCCGCCTCAACCTGCGCGATCACGGCGAGAGTCATCATCTCAACCAGGAACTGTTCCACTCGTGCCGCATCGCCGAGGTCGTCGGCGCGGTGCATCGCATCCAGCAGCTCAACCCGGATCGCGGCTTGAGCATGGCCGGTTTCTCGCTCGGCGGGAATTTCTCGCTGCGCGTCGGCGCGCGGGCGCGCGATGCGGGAATCGAGCTGGAGCGGGTCGTCGCCGTGTGCCCGGTGATCGATCCCGAGCACACGCTCGCGCGGCTCGAGTCGGGCTGGGCGCTCTACCGGCAGTACTTCGTGTGGAAGTGGCGGCGCTCGCTGCGCAAGAAGCAGGCGGCGTGGCCGCACGCGTTCGACCTGAGCGACGTGATCCGGCTCGACAACCTGACGGACATGACGGACGTGCTGGTGCGTCACTACGGCGGGTTTCCGTCGCTCGAGCAGTACCTGCACGGCTATGCCGTCGTCGACGATGTGCTCGCGTCGCTCGAGGCGCGCACGCGCATCATCTCGGCGGCGGACGATCCGATCATCCCGGCGTCTGACCTCCAGCGCATCGCGCGTCCGCGCACGCTCCAGGTGACGGTGACGAGCTTTGGCGGGCACTGCGGGTTCTACGACGGCGGCGATGGGCCGACGTGGATCGAGCGCGAGGTGCTGGCGACGTTGAACGCGCGCTAGCGGGGATGGGCGGCAGGTTTGACGCTCCATGTCGGACGCCGCAGCACGAGCGTCGTCTCGAGGCGTCTCCAAGTCTTGCCGACGCTCTGCACTAATCTCGCCTCGAGACAGCTCGTGCAAGGGAACGCCGAGAAGTGAAGATGAGAAATTGGGGACATTCTCGGTTTTTCGGCTTTGAGTAGTCGAAAACCGAGAATGTCCCCAATTTCCCATCTTCACTTCTCGAAGCGCGGTAGACCTTGGAGCGTCAAACCTGCCGCCCATCCCCGCTAGCGCGCGGCGGCTCAACGAATCGTAGCGCCGCGCCGTTCCATTTCGCTGCGCCATCTCGCGTAGCGGGACCTCAGCGGCGCGTTGCCCGCCGGCGTGAAGACGCGATCGACCGGCATCACCTGCCAGTCGTCCGGCTCGCCGGCGGCGAGGAACGCGATGCCGCGAGCCGTGGCTTCATGCAACGTGTAACGCTCGACCACGAGCCCGCTGAGGTCCGCGAGGGCGCGGCACAGGTAATCGCAGTTCGAGAGGCCGCCCGAGATCGAGATACGGATCAGCGGCGCTGCCTCCCGCATCGCGTCGAGGCTGACCGTCAGCAGGAACGCCATGCTCTCGATCACCGCGGTGAGCTGCAGCAGCTCGCTGCCGGCACCGACGAATTCGACCGGGAAGTCCGCCTTCCAGAACGGCGCGCCGAGGCCGCCGACGCCGTTGATGAACAGCGGCGGCTCACCCTTGGGCCCGCCGGCAGGGAGATTCTGCAGGGCCCGGTCGACATCGAGCGCGACCTGTCCGCGCAGCCACTCGATCGCACTGCCCGCGCCGTTGACCGTGCCCTCGTGACTGTAGAGCGCGCGGCCACCGTCGCCACGCAGCACGCTGCGCAGCAGGCCCGGCGGCAGCGGCGCATCGGCCTCGACCAGGCGCTGCACGAAGGCACCGGTGCCGACGTTGACCAGCGCGGCCGTCTCGACCGGCCGTCCGAACGCAAATGCCGCCGCCGACTGGTCTCCCGTGCACGCGCGCATCGGCACGCCGCGTGCGCCGATCGTCAGCGTGCCGAACTCACGCAGGGTCCCGACACATTCCGGCAGCACGCTCTCGGGGATGCCGAAGGCGTCGAGCAGTTCCGGCGACCAGTCGAGCGTATCGGCATCGAACAAGGACGTGCGTGATGCGTTGGCGGGATCGGCGACGACGGGCCGTTCGTCGAGCAGTGCGTACAGCAGGTAGCTGGCGAGCGGTCCCGCCGCGAGCGAGCCCGCGCGCGCCGCCGCCTGCACCTCTGGCAGGTGATCGAGGCACCAGCGCAGCTTGCTCGCCCCGTAGTGCGGCGAGAGCACCAGCCCCGTGGCCTGGCGCACCCACTGCGCCCGCGGGCCGAGCGTGCGGCCCAGCCACTCGGCATGGCGGCGATCCTGCCAGGAAATGGCCGGGCTCAAGGCCCGCCCGCTGCTGCGGTCCCAGCACACGACCGTCGAGCGTTGCGTCGCGAGCCCTGCCGCGGTCACCGGTCGAGTCCGCGCGAGATCGGTGTCGCACACGTCCTGCGCTGCGGTCGCCAGGGCCTGCGCGAGTTCGCCGGCATCGTGCTCGACGCGATCCGTCCCGGCCCGTCGTGTGCCGATCGGGCAGTGCGCGGCCGCGACTTCGCGCCCGACCGCATCGAAGAGCAGCGCGCGAGCGGCGCTACCGCCGAGGTCGAGCGCAAGGGTCAGCCCCGGCGAATCGCCGGACGGCAGCAGTTGCCTGCGGATGGAGCTCAGTTCGCCGGCAAGCCAGGCGAGGTCGGCAGCGGTGTCGCTCATCTCAACGCGTCATCGACAACGGATCGTCACCTGCGCAAGCCGCCTCATCATTGGCGCCGGCTGGCATCGTAGGCCGCAAGCAGTTCCTTCACCGCCATCGTCTCGACGAACGCGGCGCCAAGCGCCTGGCAGCGCTGCGCCGTCGGTACGTCGCGCACCTCGTAGATGGCCCACTGCCACGGCCCGTGCCAGAGCTGGGTCGTCTGCTCCGGAATGCGATCGAGATTGCAGAAGAGGAAGTCGGGCGCGACGGCCCTGGCGTCCTGAAGCTCTGCATCGGAGCAATCCTGCAGTACCCAGCCGACGCGAGCGCCGGTCATCATGCGCAGGATTTTCACGCTCGGCAGGTCGAAGGAAATGAACACGCACCGGTCGAGGACGGGGCGGACGACTTCCGCGATCCGGCGCAGCACGGTCTCGCGCCCGACCTTGCGCATGCTCGCGCGCTTGATCTCGACGAATGGCGTCACGCCCTCCCAGCCGGCGATCGCATCGACCGTCTGCGCGAGCGACGGCGGGTAGGTGAACGCGAACCGGCTGCCGAAACGCTTGACCTCGCCGACGGGGATCTCCGCCAGCTGCGCCCACGTGAGGTCGTGAATGCTGTCGGGACGGTCGGCCACGCGCTCGAGCGTGGAATCGTGGAACACCACCGGCACGTTGTCCGACGTGAGTTGCACGTCGAACTCGACGTGACGCAGGCCGAGTTCGACCGCCGATGCCAGCGCCTGCAGGGTGTTCTCGGGATACTCGGCCGCATTGCCGCGGTGAGCGATGATTTCGGGCAGGGCGTGCGCGGACATGACAGGGCCGGGTGACGAACCAGGACAGGATATTACTTAACACCGTGCCGGTCGTGTTCCAAAACGGTCTGCGGGACGTGCGTGAAGCCGATCATGCGGGGACCAGACTTGTCCGGCAGCTGACGAAAAATGTCAGAACGTGGCGCTGGGATGTCCACGCCGGTCACGAAATTGGGGGGTCTGGCGGGTGGCACGCAACTTGCTCCATGACCAGCGTCACCGAGTCGCTTCAAGAAGGTCGTATCCGTTCATGCAGCCCGAGATCATTGCCTTGCTCTATCCGGCACCGGCCGAGGCAGCCGGAGAGGCGGCCTCGCAGGTCACCGCCCTGGTCCGCGATGCCCAGGGTGCGATGGAAGTGCGCCGCATCAAGCCCGACCGCAGCCTGATGAGCCGCGCGATGCTGACGGGTCGCTTCAACAGCGGCAAGCCGATCATCGATCCGCAGACCAAAGAAGTCATCGGCTACGAGATCGAGCCGCTCGTCTTCGCCTGCTGAGGCCGCGATTGCCGCGCCCCCGATGGGGCGCTTGCGCTGCGCTATAGTCCCGTCATGGAGAAGGGCGGTCTTGCGCCGCCCGATGGGGTTGCGCATGCGTTCCATGTTCCGTGCAGCCGCCGCCGCGGCCTGCTTCGCGTCATTCGTTGCGACAGTCGCCGGTCCGGCCAGGGCTGAGTCGGTCGACGTGCCACCCGAGCTCAGGAACTGGGAAGGCTGGGCGCTCGACGGCAGCGAATACGTCCGTTGCCCTTACCTGAGCGGCCTCGACGCCACCGATCCGTCGAGTCGTGCATGCAGCTGGCCCGGTCCGCTCGATATCGAGGCCGGCCTGGAGGGCGGCCGCTTCCGAGTGCCCGTTCGTGTCTACGCTCCCGGCTGGGTCGAGCTTCCGGGTGATACGGACTTCTGGCCTCAGGACGTCCGGGTCGACGGCGCTGCAGCAAGCGTGATCGACCGCAGCGGGCGGCCCGCCGTGCGCCTCGAGCCTGGCAGCTACGAAATCAGCGGCGTCATTCCCTGGGCGCGCCGTCCCGAAGCCCTGGCCGTGCCGGCGAGCATCGGAATCGTTCGTCTGTCGGTGGACGGCGCTCGCGTGCCGTTCATCGAGCGCGAATCGCAGTCCGTGCGGCTCGGAGCGGCGACGCGTCCGACGGAATCGAACCAGTTCGACGCGCGGATCTATCGCAAGCTCACGGACAGCGTGCCTGGCCTGCTGGCGACGCGCGTCCTGCTGCAGGTTTCCGGGGAAGCTCGCGAAGAGTTCATCGGCCCGCTGTTGCCGGAAGGCTTCTCGCCCGTCGGTTTGCGCACGGCGTTGCCCGCGCGACTCGACCCGGACGGTCGGCTGCGCGTGCAGGTCCGCCCCGGCGCCTGGCAGATCGAACTGGCCGCGCGAGCGCCGTCGTCGGTCGGCTCGGTGAAGCTGCCGACGATCACCGCAGGCGCGCGAGCCGACGCGTCCGAAGTCTGGAGCTACGAGGCGGCCGATCGATTGCGCGTCACCTCCATCGAGGGCGCGCCGGCGATCGATCCTGCCCAGGCCAACGTACCTGCCGAGTGGCAGTTGCTGCCGGCGTATCGGCTCGAGCCCGGCGCGGTCCTGCGCGTGGTCGAACGCAGCCGCGGCTTCGCGGGCCAGGACCTCAACCAGATTTTCGTCACGCGCGACTTGTGGCGCGACTTCGACGGCGCGGGTTACACCTTCCGCGACAGCGTCTCCGGGCGGATGCAACAGCATTGGCGGCTCGACATGACTGCGCCTTACGCGCTGCAAGGCGCGCGTGCAGGCGAGCAGGCGTTGCTCGTCACGCAAGGCGACTCCGGTCGTGCGGGCGTGGAGTTGCGCTCCACCGCGATCGCCCTCGTGGGCACGGGCAGGATCGAGAGTGCCGGGGGCACGTTGCCGGCCGCAGGCTGGGACGCGCGGCTCGCATCGCTCGGCATCACGCTCCATCTTCCGCCGGGCGAGCGTCTGCTCGCCACGGCCGGAATCGACGAATCGCCCACGGCCTGGCTGAACCGCTGGCGGCTGCTCGACATCTTCGTGGTGCTGCTCGTCGCCGCGGCGGCTTTCCGGGTCGCGGGATGGCCGGTCGCAGTGCTGGCCTCCCTGGCGTTGACGCTTGCGCATCACGAGCTGCCCTCGCTGACGTGGCTCTATCTCAACGCGCTGATTGCAATCGCGCTCGCGCGCGCAGCGCCGGAAGGCAAGCTGCGCTTCTGGGCGAACACGTGGCGCAATGTGGCCTTTGCGCTGGTGCTCGTCACGCTTGTGCCCTTCGCGCTGTTCCAGGCCCGGCTCGCGTTTTTCCCGCAGCTCGAGAGCATGCCGGTGATCTCCGCGCCTTGGGTCGCCGTAACCGCGCCGCGAGGCGACATGGCGACCCCCTCGGCGGTGCCGGCGCCCGCGGCCGAGTCGGAGGAGGTCGCCATCACGGCGGAAAGGAAGAAAGCCAACCAGGCTGCGGACGCGAGCATGGCGGGATCGGTCGCGCCAGGCGCGCCTCCGCCTCCTCCGGTGCCGCGCCAGCTCCCGCGTTATGCACCGGGTACGCTGCTGCAGAGCGGCCCCGGTGTCCCCGCCTGGTCGTATCAGCAGCATCCGTTGCGGTGGAACGGCCCTGTCGAACCGGGCCAGCAGATGCGTCTCGTCGTGCTCGGCACCTGGCTCGTGAGCCTGTGGCGATTGCTGGCTGTGGTGCTGCTCTCGGTGCTCTTCGTCGCGCTCGCGCGGCGCGTGTACCCGTGGCCGCGCTGGCGGTGGCTCGAGCGCTGGTTCGGCGCCGCCGCGCCGCCTGCGGCGGCTGCATTGCTGTGCGCGCTGTGCCTCGTCCCGCAACCCGCGCCGGCGCAGATGCCGACGCCCGAGCTGCTGCAGGAACTGAAGCAGCGGCTGACGCGCCCGCCGCAATGCGCGCCGGACTGTGTCTCGGTAGCCAACGCACGCGTGACGGTGGAAGGCGCAACGCTCGAGGTGCGCCTTGAAGCGCATGCGGGCTCCCGGGCCGCGCTGGCGCTGCCGGCGGCGCCGCAACGCTGGTCCGTCGAACGCGTGACCATCGACGGCGCGCCGGCGCCGATCGCACGCGATGCAAACGGGAATCTCGCCGTCGCGCTCGAACCCGGCGTGCACGATCTCGTGCTGTCGGGAGGGCTGGCCGATGCCGACGCGGTGCGGCTCGCGTTCCCGCAGCGGCCCGCGCGCGTGTTCGTTTCCGCGGTGGGGTGGGTCGTAACGGGTGTCGAGCAGCAGCGCCTGCTCGCCGACTCGTTGACGCTCAGTCGCACGGCCACGCGAGTCTCGCAGGGCGACGAGGCGCGCATGCAGGAGGAGTTCCCGCCATTCGTTCGACTGCACCGGCGGCTCTCGCTGGATCTCGACTGGACGGCGACGAACACGCTCGAGCGCATCGCGCCCGAGCAGGGCGCCTTCACGCTCGAGGTGCCACTGCTGACCGGGGAATCCGTTCTCACAGCGGGGCTCCCGGTGCGCGACGGGCGCGTCTCGATCTCGATACCCGCCGGTGTGTCGACCGTGCAGTGGGAGTCGGCCCTGGAGCGCAGCGATTCCATGGTACTCGCCGCCCCGAAGGATGCCCCCTGGGTCGAGGTCTGGCAGGTGGCCGTGGGGCCCGCGTGGCGCGCGACGTTCAAGGGCACGCCCGAAGTGCTTGCCGCGGGTGATTTCGAAGATCCGTGGGTGCAGCGCTTCGAGCCACGGCCCGGCGAGAAGCTCGACCTGCACGTCATGCGCCCGGACGCTGTCGAGGGTCCAACGGTCGCCTTCGAGTACCTGCGGCAGGAAGTGGCCGTCGGTCAGCGCTCCACGGACACCGCGCTCGAGATCGCGTACCGCAGTACCCAAGGCGGACGGCACGTGCTGACGCTTCCGTCGGGCGCTCGACTGCAGTCCGTGACCGCAGATGGCCAGCCGCTCGCGATCCGTGACGAGAACGGCCGGCTTGCCTTGCCGCTGCAGCCCGGCGAGCACCGCTACTCGATGGCCTGGCAGCAGGACGGCGGTGCGAAGCTCGTCACTCGCCCGGGCGCACTCGTGCTGGGCGCGCCGGCCAGCAACGTGAGTACGGTGATCGCCTTGCCGCAGAGCCGCTGGGTGCTGTTCGCGACCGGCGGCGGGGTCGGTCCCGCGATCCTGTACTGGGCGGAGCTGGCGGTGTTCGTCGTGCTCGCCGTGCTGCTCGGTCGGGTCCGGCGCACGCCGCTGGCCACGCACGAGTGGCTGCTGGTCGGCCTGGGGCTCAGCACGTTCTCGTGGAGCGTGCTCCTGTTGTTCGCCGCCTGGGTCTTTGCGCTCGACTGGCGCAAGTCGTGGCAAGCGCAAGTCGCGCCGTGGGTGTTCAACGCAGTCCAGGCCGGGCTCGCACTGCTCACGCTGTGCGCGCTCGGCAGCCTCGTCTCGGCGATTCCGAACGGACTGCTCGGCACGCCGGACATGCGCATCGACGGCGCGGGCAGTTCTGCCGAGTCGCTCGCGTGGTTCCACGATCGCATTCGCGACGCACTACCGCAGCCCGTCGTCTTCTCGGTCTCGATCTGGTTCTACAAGGCCGCCATGCTCGCGTGGGCGCTGTGGCTCAGCTTTGCGCTCGTCCGTTGGGTGCGCTGGGCCTGGGACGCCTGCACCACGCAGCGTCTGTGGTACGGGTACGAGAGGGCGCCCAAGTCGTGACGGAACGCGAGCACGATGGACCGGGTTTCGGCAAGGTCCGGCGCACGCTGCGCCGGATCCGGCTGCAGCGCGGCGGTTCGGCCACGCCGATCCTGATCCGCAAGTCGTCGACGCCGCCCGAGGTCGCGCTCGCCATGCGCGGCCTGCTCGTGCTGCTGCTGATCTTCGCGGTGTTCAGCGTCTTCCTGCTCGATCGCGAAGGGCTGCAGGACAACATCGACGGCAACGTCTCGCTGATCGACGTCATCTACTTCACGATGATCACGATCACCACGGTCGGCTACGGCGACATCGTGCCCGTCTCGGACCAGGCGCGGCTGATCGACGCGTTCTTCGTGACGCCCGTGCGCATCTTCGTGTGGTTCATCTTCCTGGGCACGGCCTACCAGTTCATCATCCAGCGACTGATCGAGGAATGGCGCATGACGCGATTGCAGGAGCAGCTGCGCGACCACGTGATCCTCTGCGGCTTCGGCCACAGCGGTTCGATGGCCGCCAACGAACTGGTGATGCGCGGCTGGAAGCCGGAGCAGATCGTCGTCATCGACAAGGACCGCGACGAGGTCGCGCGCGCGGCCGAGCGCGGTTTTATCTGCCTGCACGGCGACGCGTCGAGCGAAGAGCTGCTCAAGATGGCGGGCATCGCGCGCGCCCATGCGGTGATCGTCAGCGTGGGCCGCGACGACACGACGGTGCTGGCCGTCCTGACCATCCGCGAGCTGGCGAAGGGCGTGCGCCTGATCGCCAACGTGAGCGAGCCGGAGAACATCAAGCTGGTGAAGGCGGGCGGGGCCGACGTCGTCGTGTCGCCGCCGCGCTTCGGCGGCGTGATGATGGCGGACGCGGTGGCAAGCCGCACGACCGTCGATTTCGTGTCGGAGCTGATGACGTATCGCGGCAGCTACCAGCTCGTGGAGCGCGAGCCGCGCGCCGAGGAGATCGGTCGTGCCCCGCTCGAGATCGAGGGCGTGCTGATCGTCGAGGTTCGTCGCGGCAACAGCCGCATCGGGCTGTGGAACGAGAAGAACCTGCGCATCGAGGCCGGCGACCGCCTGCTCGTGATCGATTCCGACGCGGTTCTGAAGACGCGCCTCGCGTAGAGGAGGCCAAAAAAACCCCGCTTGCGCGGGGTCGTCGTCCTTTTATCGGAGCGAGCTCTGTTCTTCTTTTCGGTGCTTCTTCTTCTCGTCGCCCCTGTTCAGGGTCCGTGCTCTTGCAGCTCCCTGCCGGCGCATTCTTTTTCCTGTCATCCCCTGTCGAAACTCTTCCCACCCAACGGCTTGCTTGCCTGTCCCGAAAACCATCGAACCGGGACGATTGATAACAGAGCATGAACCGTGCCAAGGGATGCGGGTCTCAGGAAATTCAAGGAGTTACGGCGCATGATTTACACCGCCAGGCAGGATTGGCTGCGCCGGCGCCCGGTTTCGTAAAAAAAGCCGACAACGTGCGGGCGTGCGGCCGGCGGCTCGGCAGCCCTGGGGGCAGGCTACTCAGCGGACGAGTTCGACCAGCTCGTAGTAGGTCTGCATGTAGCCGGCGACCTGGCCCTTGAGGAACAGGTACTCGCCGTCGTTCGTGCACCAGACGTCGTAGGGCGGATGCTCCTGCGGCAACCCGGGCGCGGAAACGTACCGGAAGTGCAGGGCGTCGAAGGTGCCGGCCCTGACGGTCACGCGTTCCTCGCCGACGTACTCCACGTGCACGCCGACCCGGAACAGCATCGGCCCGGTCGCACCGCGATGATCGGGCGAGGAGAGCAGGAACTCGTCGATGCTCTGCACGCCGGGTCCCTGCGAGCGGTCGAACAGGCGCAGGTGCCACGCGTCGCACGCGATGGCGTGGTTCTGGAACGTCCGCAGCGGCGGGTTGCGGTGTTCCATGCGCTGCGACACGCGGCCCTCGAGCGCCGTGAACGTCTCGCACTCGGTGTGGCCCGGGTGGAACTTGAACCAGCCCGAACCCATGAAGCGGTCGCCGACGGTGATGCGCACGAAGCAGTCCATCGGCAGCCAGTGCTCGTCGAGGCTGTAGGTGATGTCGCGCATCACGCTCGGGCGGTCGTCGATCTCGCAGTGCGCGGCGATCGTGCGCTTGCCGTCCGAGTGCACGTCGATGTGGAAATACTCGCGCCCTCGCTCCTGCAGGTAGCGATCGGGCTTGTGCGACAGGTACGTGATCGTGCCGCGCGCCGTGCGGTGGTCTCTCTGCAAAATAGGGGACATTCTCGGTTTCCCGGAAATTGGGGACATTCTCCGATTTCAGGAAAACCGAGAATGTCCCCTGTTTTCAGAAGGCGTTGATGCCGGTCAGCTCGCGGCCGATGGTGAGCTGGTGGATGGTTTCCGTGCCCTCGTAGGTGATCACGCTCTCGAGGTTGAGCGCGTGACGGATGGCGTTGTACTCGGCGCTGATGCCGGCGCCGCCGAGGATGTCGCGCGCGTCGCGCGCTACGTCGATGGCCATGCGGCAGTTGTTCCACTTGGCGAGCGAGACGTGCGAAGGCGTCATCTCGCCCCGGTCCTTCAGGCGGCCGAGCTGCAGCGACAGCAGCTGTGCGGTCGTGATCCCGCGCGCCATCTGCGCCAGGCGGATCTGGATCGCCTGCGTGGCGGCGAGCGGCCGGTTGAACAGGATGCGCGTCTTCGAATACTCGAGCGCCTCGGTGAGGCAGGCCTGCGCCGCCCCGATCACGCCCCAGGTGATGCCGTAGCGCGCCTGCGTGAGGCAGGAGAGCGGCGCCTTCAGGCCGACCACGCTGCCCGGCAGCATGTTCTCCTGCGGCACCACCACGTCCTCGAAGAAGATCGCGCCGGTGTGCGACGCGCGCAGCGAGAACTTCTTCTCGATCTCGGGCGCCGCGAGGCCTTTCGCGCCCTTCTCGATCAGGAACCCGCGGATGCCTTCCTCGGTCTTCGCCCACACGACGAACAGGTCGGCGATCGGCGAGTTGGTGATCCACATCTTCGCGCCGTTGATCACCCAGTCCGTGCCGCGGCGCTTGGCGTGCGTCTTCATATTCATCGGGTCGGAACCGCCGTGCGGCTCCGTCAACCCGAAGCAGCCGATCACTTCGCCCGTGGCCATGCGCGGCAGCCACTGCTGCTTCTGTTCCTCGCTGCCGTAGGTGTAGATCGGGTACATGCACAGGCTCGACTGCACGGAGACGAAGCTGCGCAGGCCCGAGTCGCCGCGCTCGAGCTCCTGGCAGATCAGCCCGTACGCGACCGAGTTCATGCCGGCGCAGCCATAGCCCTCGAGCGAGCTGCCGAGCAGGCCGAGCGCCGCGAGTTCGTCGACCAGTTCCCGCGGGAACGTGTGGTTCTCGAAGTGGTGACGGATGATCGGCAGCACCTTCTCGTCGACCATGCGCGCCACGGAGTCCTGCACCATCTGCTCTTCTTCGCTCAGCAGGTCGCGGACGCCATAGAGATCGATCGGGTTCAGGGACTTTGCAGGCACGATGAAACTCCAGGGATGGCGCGTTCGCGCAGGCCGCCATTTTCCGCCATCGCGTCACGGGCGGCAAAAAAAACGGGCCGCCCGAAGGCGGCCCGTCGTGGCCTCGTCGAGGCGTGTCGAGTTCAGCCGGCGGTCATGCCGAGCCCGGCCATCGCGGCGTTGAGCTTTTCCTTGACCTGGCGCGCATTGGTCACGGCCTGCTCGAGGTTGCCGGAGGCCTGGGCGGCGGCGGCCTGGTCCCAAAGGACCCTGGCTTCGTCGAGGCCGGTCTTTACCCCTTCGAAGGTCGCGGCGTCGATGCCGGCGGGCAGCTTCTTGGACCGGGCCAGGACGTTCGCGCGGCTCATGACGGCCGCGAACTGCGGCGGGATGTCGGCCGACAGCTGGGCCCACTCTGCATTGAACGCTTCGGCCGCGGCGGCCTGCGCCGCCTGCTTGGCGCTGGAGGCGGCGCCGGCGAGTCCCTGTGCCTGCGTCAGCAGTGCGGGCGCTGCGGCGATCACGCCCTTGTAGTCCTTCTGGTCGAACTTCGCCTTCAGGTCGGCGATCTGGCTGGTCACGGCCTGCAGCTGGTCGGGAATGTATTGCGCGGCGTCGGGACCGGCGGCAGTCACGGCCGCTTCGATGTCGGCGATGGCCTTCTTGGCCGGTTCCATCTGGTTGGCGCAGCCGGCGAGCAGCACGGCCGCCATGGCGAGCGACAAGAAGCCGGCGAAAACGGATCTGAGCTTCATCGGAATACTCCTGGGTCGAATCGATGGGGAGGCGGGATCAGGGAATGCGCAGCATCTGGCCGACCTTGATCTTGTCCGGGTCGCTGAGCGTGTCCTGATTGGCCTTGAAGATGTCGGGATACAGGCTGCCGTCGCCATACACTTCCTTGGCGATCTTCCAGAGCGTGTCGCCCTTCTTCACCTCGTACCACTGCGTATATGCGCTGTCGGTCGGGGCGGCTTCCGGCTCGGCGGGAGCGGCTTCCGGCGGGGTGCCCCAGGCGGGCGGCGGGATCTTTTCTTCCATCGTGATCTCCTTGTCTCGGCAGTTGGACAGCGTCACGGCCCGACACGGCTTGCCCGTCCCACGCGTGGACCCACCCCTGGGTGCGCCGATGCGCCGGGTTGCGCTCGACTGTGGAATTCTTGCGATCGCCTTTATCTTAGCTGGTTCGAACCCGGCGTGCGCGCCGGCTCGAAAGGACGCAGATGCGGATCAGTTTTCATCCCGGATACTTCGTCGAACTGCCGACCGCGCATCCGTTTCCGATGGCGAAGTATCCCTTGCTCCACCGGGTTCTCTGCGACGAGGGGCTCATCGACGCCGGCTCGACCGCCGAACCGGCCGAGGCCGCGATCGACGACCTGCGCCTCGTGCACACCGCGGAGTACCTCGAAAAGCTCGCGGCCGATCGGCTCGATGCCGCGGAAATCCGCAAGCTCGGCGTGCCGTGGTCCCGTGCGCTTTGGCGGCGCTCCCGGCTCGCCGCGCAGGGCACGCTGGATGCCGCGCGTGCGGCGCTCGAGGACGGCCTCGCCGGCAACCTCGCGGGCGGCACGCACCACGCGTTTCCAGCGCATGGCGAGGGATTCTGCGTGTTGAACGACGTGGCGATCGCGATCCGCGTGCTGCAACGGGAGGGGCGCATCCGCCGGGCGCTCGTCATCGACCTCGACGTGCACCAGGGCAACGGGACGGCGGCGATCTTTGCGGACGACCCGTCGGTGTTCACGTTCTCGATGCACGGCGAGCGCAACTACCCGTTGCAGAAGATGCGCTCGACGCTCGACGTCGGCCTGGCGGACGGCCTGGGTGACGACGAGTATCTCGCGGCGCTCGAGAAGCACCTTGCGACGATCCTGACCGCATTCGACGCGGACATCGCGTTCTACCTGGCAGGCGTCGATCCCGCCGAGGGCGATCGCTACGGCCGCCTGAAGCTGAGCGACGACGGTATCGCGCGCCGGGACCGATACGTGCTCGAGAGCTGCCGGGCGAAAGGAATTCCCGCCGTCATCACGATCGCCGGGGGCTATGCCGTCACCGCGGAGCGCACGGCGCAGTTGCACGCGATCGTGTTCCGCGAAGCTTCCCATCTTTACCTCTCCCGTGTGAACGGGAGAGGTCGCCCGCAGGGCGGGTGAGGGTTCGAGAATAGGGGACATTCTCGGTTTTCGCTGGAGAGATGCGAAAACCGAGAATGTCCCCTATTTTTCAGGCCTCTTCGGCCACGACCATCTTCTTCAGCTTCTTGATGGCGTTCGCTTCGATCTGGCGGATGCGCTCCGCCGAGACGCCGTACTTGTCGGCAAGGTCGTGCAGCGTGGCCTTCGGTTCATCCATCCAGCGCGCGCGCAGGATGGCCTGGCTGCGCGCATCGAGCTGCGACATCGCGACCGCGACCTTGTCCGTCACGTCGTCGTCCCACTCCGCGCGCTCCACGGCCACGGCCGGGTCGGCATCCGCCGCCGGCAGGTACGCCGCCGGCGAATACGCCTCTTCCTCGTCGTCGGTGTCCGGCGCCGGGTCGTACGAGACGTCGCGCGAGTACAGGCGACGCTCCATCTCGGTGACGTCCTGCTCGGTGACGCCGAGGTCGCGGGCGACCGCCTTCGTCTCCTCCGCCGTGAGCCAGCCGAGGTTGCGCTTGTACTTGCGCAGGTTGAAGAACAGCTTGCGCTGCGCCTTGGTGGTGGCGACCTTCACCAGGCGCCAGTTGCGCAGCACGTATTCGTGGATCTCGGCACGGATCCAGTGCACGGCGAACGACACCAGCCGCACGCCGACCGCCGGGTCGAACCGCTTGACCGCCTTCATGAGGCCCACGTTGCCTTCCTGCACGATGTCGCCCATCGGCAGGCCGTAACCAGCGTAGCCGCGCGCGATGTGCAGGACGAAGCGCAGGTGCGAAAGCACCAGCTGCCGCGCCGCCTCGAGGTCGTTCTCGCTGCGGAAACGGTTCGCGAGCACCAGCTCGTCCTCGCGGCTCAGCACGGGGACGCGGCTCACGGCATCCGCGTAAGCGTCGAAGCTGCCGATGGCGCCGGTGAGGGCGAGTTCGGCGGGGCTGCGGCTGACAATCGCGGTCGTGGTCATGGCGGGTAAATAGCCTCCAATCCAATGGCTGCTGATATTAGCAGTCGCGGAATTAGAGTGCTAAATACCCGGTAAGTTCCACCCCATTCCATTCCGGCAGGGCGAATTAAATTACTAGAAAATCAGTTACTTAGGCTCAATTCCCCGCAGCTCGCGGGTGGCGGCGATGAACGAGCCCAGCCAGCCGAGGCCGATGCCGCCGGCCATCAGGGCGGCCCAGCCGACGAGCCCGAGCCCTTGCAGCTGGAACTTGCTGCCGTACAGGCCCGCGATGCGCTCGACCGGGTCACCGAGGACGAAGACGACGATGGCCACGATCAGCCAGGCGATCAAGCCGCCGCCGAGCCCGTACCAGATCCCGTTGTAGAGAAACGGCCTGCGCACGAACGCGTCGCTGCCGCCGACGAGCTTGGTGACCTCGATCTCGTCGCGCCGGTTCTCGATGTCGAGCCGGATCGTGTTGCCGACGATCACGAGGATGCCGAGCGCGAACAGCCCGGCGGCCAGGAACACCACGCGGCGCACCACGTCGAGGATCGCGTTGAAGCGGCTGACCCATTCCGTGTCCAGCTGCACGATGTCCACGCCGGGGATCTCGCGCAGTTCCCCGGTGAGTTGCGCCACCCGGGCCGGATCGCGGGATTCCGCATCCGGGCGCACGACCAGCGCGTGCGGCAGCGGGTTGTCCTTCAGCGCCTCGAGCGCCTCGCCGAAGCCCGAACTCTTGCGGAACTCCGCGAGCGCGTCGTCGGCCGGGATGATCGTGACTTCGTCCACGTCGCTCCGCTTGCGGATGCGCTCCGCGGCCCGCTTCGTGTCGTCGAGGCTCGCCGAAGTCTTCATGTACACGGAAATGTCGAGTGCGTTGCTCCAGCCGCCGCTCGCGGTACGCACGTTCTGCACCAGCACGTGCAGGCAGGCGGGCAGCGCGAGCGCGATGCCGATCACGAGGATCGTCAGCAGCGTGGCAAAGGGATGCGTCCACAGCCGGCCGACCGAACCGACCATCGTCTGCAGGTGACGTTCGAACCACTGTTTCATGGTCAGGCCGTCACGATCGAAGGCAGGGGAGGCGGCGCTTCATCGGCCGCGCCCACGGCACGGCCGCCCTCGATGATCACGCGGCGCACGCCGTAGCGCTCGATCAGGTGGATGTCGTGGCTCGCGATCAGCACGGTCACGCCGACTTCGTTGAAGCGCTTGAAGATGTTCATGATCTCGAACGCGAGGTCGGGATCGAGGTTGCCCGTCGGCTCGTCGGCGATCAGCAGCGCCGGCTTGCCGATGATCGCGCGCGCGATGCCGACGCGCTGCTGCTCGCCCGTCGACAGCTCGATGGGTCGGTTGCGCTCGCGGCCGAGCAGGCCCACCTGGTCGAGCGCAGCACGCACGCGCTTGTCGATTTCCTTTTCCGGCACGCCCGCGATGACGAGCGGCAGGCCGACGTTGTCGTACACGGGCCGGTCCATCAGCAGCTTGTGGTCCTGGAACACGACGCCGATCTGGCGGCGGAACGCGGGGATCTTCGAGCGCGTGACCGTCGCGGTGTTCTGGCCGTTCACCACCAGCGTGCCGCGCGTCGGGCGCTCGATCAGCGCGATCAGCTTCAGGAGCGTGCTCTTGCCGGCGCCGGAGTGTCCCGTGAGGAAGGCCATCTCGCCGCGCTCGACGTCGAGCGACAGGTCGCACAGCGCCTCGCGGCCGTTCGGATAGCGCTTCCAGACGTGGTCGAAGCGGATCACGCCGCGGCTCCATTGGCGCGCTGCGGCGCGAGCACGGCGTCGACGAACTGCCCGGCGTCGAACACGTCGAAATCCTCGGCGGATTCGCCCACGCCGATGAAACGGATCGGCAGCTGCATCTTGTCGGCGATGGCGAGCACGATGCCGCCCTTCGCCGTGCCGTCGAGCTTGGTGATCACGATGCCGGTCACGCCCACCGCCTGGTGAAACTGCTGCGCCTGCGCGAGCGCGTTCTGGCCCTGGCCCGCGTCGAGCACCAGCAGCACTTCGTGCGGCGCCGACGGGTCGATGCGCCCGAGCACGCGCTTCACCTTTTTCAGCTCTTCCATCAGGTTGCTCTGGGTGTGCAGGCGGCCGGCCGTGTCCGCGACCAGCACGTCCATCCCGCGCGCCTTCGCGGACTGCAGCGCGTCGAACGCCACCGCGGCCGGATCGGCGCCCGCCGCCTGTGCGATGACCGGGACATCGTTGCGCTCGCCCCAGACCTGCAGCTGCTCGATCGCCGCGGCGCGGAACGTGTCGCCGGCGGCGAGCACGACCTTGCGGCCCTCGTCCTTGTAGAGGTGCGCGAGCTTGCCGATGGTCGTCGTCTTGCCCGAGCCGTTGACGCCGACGACGAGGATGACGAAAGGCTGCAGCGTCGTGTCGATGACGAGCGGCTGCGCCACCGGCTGCACGATCTCGAGCAGCGCGCTGCGCAGGGCCGCAAGCAGCGCATCGAGGTCGCCCAGTTCCTTGCGCGCGACGCGGCCGCGCAGCGACCCGAGGATCTTTTCGGTGGTCTCGATGCCGACGTCCGCCGCGATGAGGCGGGTCTCCAGTTCGTCGAGCACCTGCTCGTCGATCTTGCCGCCCGGCAGCAGGTTCGTGAGGTCGTAGGTCAGCCACGAGTTGCCGCGGTTCAGCTTCGCGCGCAGGCGCGCGACGAATCCCGGCTTCGAGTCCCCGGCTTCGTCGGCCGCCGGCTCGCCGGCCTTCTTCGACTTGAAGTTGAACAAACCCATGTTGAACGGTGCGGTCGGCTCGTGATCGGCGCGCGGGATGCCGATTGTAGCGGATGCAAAAAAGAAGGGCGGGATCGCTCCCGCCCTTCCGTCACGCCAGATGGAGGCGGATCAGTTCAGGTCGAGCACCGTCGGGTTCGTGAGGGTGACGAACGGCCCGCCGGGCGCGGAGGCTGATGCCGCGTACAGCACGGCCTGTTTCTGCATCTCGGCACGTCGCAGCAGCACTCACGGACGGACTCAACAGCGTGCCGTGATAACCCTGGGTGAAGAGCGTGTAGCGCACCCGCTCCCGCAGCCACCGCGTTGGGACCGATGGTCTTGTGCCTTCGTCAGGCCAGCGGCTGAGATCAGCGCGTTGGTGGAGCTGTTGGGTACCGTCTGGTCGTTCTGCACTTCGAACAACAGCAACGGGTGCATCTGCGCGGCGCTCTTGACGTGGTTGTATGGGTCGGCCGAGTCCAGTGCGGCCTGGAAGTCGCGGAAGACTAAGTTGTAGGCCCACGAGTCCGGCGGTGCTGACGCCTCCGATGAGCTTGCTTGGCAACCGGACCGAAGTATCGCCGAGTCCTGCGCGATCAGCGATACAGGTCCGCCCGGATTCGCGAGGATTGCGGTCCGCGTGTCGTTCGAGAAGTGGACGTGCACGCCGCCGACCATGGCACCGATCGAGTGGGACAGGAAGTGAATCTGCGTCGGGTCCACGCCGAGCGGGGTCGTCCCGGTGGCGCTGGCAATGGCGAGGCCGGGGATCGACTTCGTCAGGTTGCCCAGGTCGACTTCGCCTTGCCTCATGTTGTCGCGGAACGTCAGCGGACTGGAGAAGTTGAAGTAGGTCAGCCCGTCCTTGCCGCCCGACGCATCGATGATGCCGTCCTTGCCGGCCGCGCCCGTGGTGTTGTTCTGGATGTCGATGTCGAACGTGCGCTCCTTGGCACCCAGGCAGCCCGGATTTACAGTCGTTCCGGCACATGAGAGCTTCGACAGCGGGTTTGGATTGAGCGGATTGGGATCATAGGGGACGGTGATGCCGTGCAGCGGCAGGTCCATCGACACGACGATGAAGCACACATCGGCATAGGCATCGGCCACCGGCAATGCATACGTACGATCGTTCGTGATGCCGTGCTGGAAGATGACCACTGGCCAGCCGCCAGTCGGTTTGCCGGTGCACTTCGAGGTGGCGTTCGGCACCGTGACCAGGAGGGGAACCGTCACGTCCGCCACCTTTGTCGGCGAAGGATTGAACATCGTGAGGTTTGCGCCGCCCGCCGCAGTCCAGAACTTGGTCAACACCGAGGCCGAGTCGTTCGCATTGGCGGGCGGTGTCAGGTAGTACGGCAGCTTCGTCGAGCCGACGTAGATGTCCGCCTTGCCGGCGGCGCCCAAGCCTTCGTCGTGACCCCGGTTGGCACGATCAGCGTCGGCTGCGGTGTGGCCTTTCCGACGGTGGCGGCGAGCACGTCGTCCACCGACTGCGTCGAGAAGCTCCACGACAGGATGACATCGGACGCATCGAGGCCCGTAAGAGGCTTCACCAACTGCACGATGCCGAGGTGTGCCTTCGTCACGCAGGTCAGCTTCACCGCGAGGTCTGTGGTTGTGCTGCAGTTCGTCGGCGCCGGCGCCGCCTTCATATCGGCGTAGAGCTTGTCCGCGCCCATCGACTGTCCGTCCGTGGACTTCAGGCCATTGGCGAGGACCACCAGGTAGCCGACGTTCAGCACCTTGCCCGCGTTGGGGCCGCCGTTGTTTGCCGCAGGACCCTGGCTCGCGTCCAGCGGTTTCTTCGGGATGATGCGCAGGAACTTGCCGCCCGAGTCGTAATCCGGCGAAACGTCGGCGGTGAAGTCCGTACCGTATTTCAGGACACCGGCCACCGGACTTGTGGCGCCGACGGGCAGGTAGCTGGGATTGGTTGCGGGCGCCTTGGTGTTCGGATCCAACCAGAGCTTGATGATCTTCACCGTGCTGTCGCTGATCGAGGAGGGGTCGATCGGCAGGCTGAAGCTCGTGTCGATGACCGAATTCGTGGACCAGCCGTCAAGCGCGTTCATCGCGGACTGCACCGCGGCGGAGCGCCACGGTACGGTCGGCAGATTGAGCGTGCCGTCCGCCGGCGCTGCCGGGGAGAGCGAAGTACAGGTCGTAGGGGTACGGCACGACCAACGTGCTGGTCGCAAGGTCGAGCTTGAAGTTCGCAGTCGCGACCGTCGTCGGCGGCGGCGGATAATTCGGGCCGTCCTGCGAAGCACTGCAGCCTACCAACGCGATTCCGGCGAGCGCCATCAACGCCGGCGTGACCAGCCTGGTCTTGACCTCGAGCATTTGTCTTTCCCCTCAGAATGGACCGCGCGTACCATCGCGCGTTAGTAGTCGTTCATCGCGAAGCCTACGCTCGGCCACCAATGTCGCGCAAGAATCACACGGGGTCGGGTCCGGTCCGTTTTGCAACCGCAAAAAAGACCCCGTCGCGCTCCATTCACAAACCGGCGTCTGCTGCGCCCCCTGGGCACCGCCATCAAGTCCGGATCATCGGCGGCGAGTGGCGGGGCCGGAAGCTGCACTTTCCGCAATCGCCGGCCATTCGGCCCACTCCGGACCGCGTTCGCGAAACGGTTTTCAATTGGCTTCAGTCGCACGTCGCAGGCCTGCGCTGCCTCGACCTCTTCGCCGGCAGCGGGGCGCTCGGGTTCGAGGCGCTCTCGCGCGGGGCTCGCGAGGTGGTCTTCGTCGACACGGACCCCGCGGCCGTCGAACACGTTGTGCAAATGCTACACATGCTGAAATGCGACCGGGGCCGCGTGCTGCAGATGGACGCCGCGGCGTTCCTGGCGCAGCCCCCGGACCCCTTCGACCTCGTCTTCCTCGATCCGCCCTTTGCCGACCGGGCCCTCGAGGGGCTGTGTGCCCAGCTCGAGTCCCGCGGCTGGTTGCGTCCCGGCGCCCGCGTCTACCTGGAGGACACGGCCACCGCCGGCGAGCCGGCCCTGCCGCAGGGCTGGACGCTGTTGCGGTCCAAGCGTGCGGGCGAGGTGGGCTATCATCTGGCCCGTCGCGAATAACAGAACAACGAGCCAGCGAGGATCCATGGGCAGCCGAGCGATGTATCCAGGGACGTTCGATCCCTTCACGAACGGGCACAACGATCTCGTGCGCCGGGCCAGCGGCATCTTCGACAAAGTCGTCGTGGCGATTGCGGCCAATCCGGGCAAGGCCCCGCTGTTTCCGCTCGAGCAGCGCATCGCACTGGCGCGCGCCGTGCTCGCCGATCTCCCGAACGTCGAGGTCACCGGCTACTCGGGCCTGACCGTCGAGTTCGCCCGCCAGCACGGGCTCAACGTGATGATGCGAGGGCTGCGTGCCGTCTCGGACTTCGAGTTCGAGTTCCAGCTGGCCACCATGAGCCGCCACCTGACCGACCAGGTCGAGACGGTGTTCCTCACGCCGACCGAGCGCTTCAATTTCATTTCCTCCACGCTGATCCGCGAGATCGCGAGCCTCGGCGGCGACGTGCGCGAGTTCGTGCACCCGCTGGTGGCCGACGCGCTCAAGCAGCGCTACGCGCAGAATAAGCATCTAGCCTCGCGGCAAAAGCCTGCGGATTCGCTCGTTTTGCGCGATGCGCGCCGCCCGGGCGGCACGCACGATGGGCGCAGGGAGGAACCGCAACCCATGTCCCTGCAGAACTGGCCGGCCGCCGAGCGGCCGCGCGAAAAGCTGCTGAAGCTCGGCGCCGCCGCGCTGTCCGAAGCGGAGCTGCTGGCGATCCTGATCCAGACGGGAACGCCGGGCTGCTCCGCGCTCGAGACCGCGCGGGGACTGCTCGGCGAGTTCCGCTCGCTGCGCGGCCTGCTCACGGCCGAGCGCCACGTCGTCTGCCGCGCGCGCGGCCTCGGTGCGGCCAAGTACGCCCTGCTGCAGGCCTCGCTCGAGCTCTCGCGCCGCCACTATGCCGAGTTGATGCAGTCCGGGCCGGCGCTCGCCAACCCCCGGGCCACCCGGGAATTCCTGCGTGCCCGGCTGCGGGACCGGGACCACGAGGTGTTCTGCTGCCTGTTCCTCGACAACCGGCACCGGGTGATCTGCTTCGAGGAGGTCTTTCGCGGCACCCTGGACGGCGCCAGCGTCCACCCCCGGGAGGTGGTCAAGCTGGCCCTGTCCCGCAACGCCGCGGCCGTCATCCTGGCGCACAACCACCCGTCGGGCGTCGCCGAGCCCAGCCAGGCGGACGAACTGATCACCGGGCGTCTCCGGGACGCCCTGGCGCTGGTCGACATCCGGGTCCTGGACCACATCGTGGTGGGGGACGGCGCGGAGGTGTCCTTCGCCGAGCGCGGGCTGCTCTAGAACTTGCCTCCCGGGGTCCCGGCTGGTATAAAACGCGGCTCGTTTACGCGGGGCCCCGCTCGTTGGGGTCCGGCCCTGAGGATCCCGATCATGTCGAAAGTCTGTCAGATCACCGGCAAGCGGCCGATGAGCGGCAACACCGTCTCGCACGCCAACAACCGCAAGCGCCGTCGTTTCCTGCCGAACCTGCACAAGCAGCGTTTCTGGCTCGAGACCGAGAAGCGCTGGATCAGCCTGCGCGTGTCCGGCAACGGCCTGCGCACCATCGAGAAGAAGGGCATCGACGTGGTCGTGGGCGAACTGCGCGCCCAGGGCGTCAAGGTCTGAGATTCGGAGCACCTGAGCCATGCGCGACAAGATCAAGCTCGTTTCGACGGCCGGCACCGGCCACTTCTACACCACGACCAAGAACAAGCGTCTCCACCCGGAGAAGCTCGAGGTCCTGAAGTACGACCCGAAGGCACGCAAGCACGTGAACTACAAGGAAGCCAAGATCAAGTAAGGCGCAAGCCTGGCTGATCCGCGAATACCCGCCGAATGGCGGGTTTTTCGTTTTCGGGCGAGGCGATAGGCTATGGGCTATAGGCGATAGGCCATAGGCTATAGCCAGAACGCGGAGCCTCCGGCTTCTTGCCTATCGCCTATAGCCCATAGCCTATCGCCTTCTTCCTGTGCCCGAACTCCCCGAAGTCGAAACCACCCGCCGCGGCATCCGCAGTGCCCTGCGCGGACGGCGCATCACCGGCATGGTGCTGCGCGAGCCGCGCCTGCGCTGGCCTGTCGATGCCTCGCTCGTCACGAGCCTGCCGGGCCAGCAGGTGCGCGACGTGCATCGGCGGGCGAAGTACCTGCTGATCGAACTCGAGCGCGGCACGCTCATCGCGCACCTCGGCATGTCGGGCAGCCTGCGGGTACTGCCACCCGCCACGCCGCTGCTGAAGCACGATCACTACGACCTCGCGCTCGACAGCGGAAAGTGCCTGCGCTTCAACGATCCGCGCCGCTTCGGCAGCCTGCTGTGGGTGACCGGCGATCCCGAGGCCCATGCGCTGCTCAAGGACCTTGGGCCGGAGCCCCTGGAGTCGGACTTCGACGCGGATTACCTCGCGGGCAAGGCGCGAGGCCGCAAGGTGGCGATCAAGCAGTTCCTGATGGACCAGCGGGTGGTGGTCGGCGTCGGCAACATCTACGCGAGCGAGGCGTTGTTCCGGGCCGGAATCAGCCCCCGCAAGGCCGCGGGCCGGGTGCCGCGAGCGAAGCTGGATGCCCTGGTCGTGGCCGTTCGGGACGTACTGGGCGAGGCGATCCGCCAGGGCGGTACTACGCTGCGGGACTACGTCAGCGCCGACGGCACTCCTGGGTACTTCCGCCAGAAACTCTATGTGTATGAACGCTCTGGAGAGCCCTGCCGGCGCTGCGGCACGGCGGTGAAACAGGTCGTGCAGGGTCAGCGCTCGACCTATTTCTGCCCCCGGTGCCAGAAATAGTGCCCGACGTAACGGGCGGTTATGGGCTGAGACCCGGTTGAGGAATTGCGGGCTGTCCCCTTTGCGGCCCGGCTCCGGGCCGTCCCATAATCCGGCGCATGGGCACCACACCCGCACCCACCCGCATCCTGCTCGGCGTCACCGGCGGCATCGCCGCGTACAAGAGCGCCGAGATCGTCCGCCGCCTGAAGGAGCGGGGCGCCGAAGTGCAGGTCGTGATGACGGCCGGCGCGCGCCAGTTCGTCACACCGCTGACCTTCCAGGCGCTCTCGGGTCGCCCGGTGCGCACCGACCTGTGGGACGAAGCGGCCGAAGCCGCCATGGGTCACATCGAACTCGCCCGTTGGCCCGACCGCATCCTGGTCGCGCCCGCGTCGGCAGACTTCCTCGCGCGCCTCGCGCATGGTCTCGCGGACGACCTGCTCGCCACGCTTTGCCTTGCGACGGATGTGCCGATCACGGTGGCACCCGCGATGAATCGGTTGATGTGGGCGAATGCCGCGACGCAGGCCAATGTCGAAACTCTTCGCAGCCGCGGCGTTGCGTTGCTCGGCCCCGGCGTGGGCGACCAGGCGTGTGGGGAAACCGGGCCCGGCCGCATGCTCGAGCCGGCCGAGCTCGCCGAAGCGATTCTTGCGCCGTCGCCGGCAACCAACGGCGCATTGCGCGGCCGCAAGGTCGTCGTGACCGCAGGGCCGACGCGCGAGCGCATCGACCCGGTGCGGTTCATCACCAATCGCAGTTCCGGGAAGATGGGGTATGCCGTGGCCGAGGCCGCGCGCGATGCGGGCGCCGAAGTCGTGATCGTCAGCGGGCCCGTGAACGTGCCGACGCCCCGGGGCGTCACGCGCGTCGACGTCGAGACCGCCGAGCAGATGATGAACGCCGTGAACGAGCACCTTGCCGGCACGGACATCTTCATCGCGGCCGCTGCGGTGTCCGATTACCGCGCGGCGCAGATCGCGCCCGAGAAGATCAAGAAGACCAGCGATTCGATGGTGCTGGCGCTCACCCGCACGCCGGACATCCTCGCGACCGTCGCCGCCGGTGCGCAGCGCCCGTTCGTCGTCGGGTTCGCGGCCGAGACGCAGAACGTCGAGCGCAACGCGCTCGCGAAGCTCGAGGGCAAGAAGCTCGACATGATCGCCGCCAACCAGGTGGGCGAGGGCCTCGCGTTCGACTGCGACGACAACGCGCTCACGGTCTACTGGCACGACGGCAAGCGCGAACTGCCGCGAGCGCCGAAGTGCCGGCTCGCGGCGGATCTCATCGCCGTCATCGCCGAACGTTTCCACGCGCGCGGCCGGGCATCGTCACCGTCGGCGCTCGAGCGCGTCGCCGGCGCGGCCGTCCGTTGATTCCAATCCAGGATCGAACCCCATGACCTCGACTGCGAAACGCGCGCTGCAGGTGCGCATCCTCGATCCGCGCGTCGGCAAGGAATTCCCGTTGCCCCATTACGCGACGCCCGGTTCCGCGGGCCTCGACCTGCGCGCCTGCCTCTCGGCGCCGCTGACGCTGGCGCCGGGACAGACGCATCTCATCCCCACGGGCATCGCGATCCACCTGGACGATCCGGGTCTCGCGGCGGTGCTGTTGCCGCGCTCGGGACTCGGCCACAAGCACGGCATCGTGCTCGGCAACCTCGTCGGCCTGATCGATTCGGATTACCAGGGGCAGGTGATGGTGTCCTGCTGGAACCGCGGGCAGAACGGCTTCACCATCGAGCCCGGCGAGCGCATCGCGCAGCTGGTCGTGGTGCCCGTCGTGCAGGTGGAGTTCGAGATCGTCGAGGAGTTCGACACGAGCCACCGCGGGGACGGCGGCTTTGGGAGCTCGGGCAGAGGTTAGAACCCTCACCCGGCCTGTGGCCGACCTCTCCCGCAAGCGGGAGAGGTAGAGCGCCCTCACCCGGCCTGCGGCCGCCCTCTCCCGCAAGCGGGAGAGGTGGGATCAGTTCGGCTGTTGGGCGGGCTTCAGTTCCTTGAAGCGCGAGATGTCCGCGTCGAACTCGGCGCGCAGCTGTTGCTGTTCCGCCATGTTCTTGGTCAGCTCCTGCTCGTAGACCTGCAGGCCGTTTACGGTATTCACGAGTTCCGCGGCCAGCTGCTCCGGCAGCGCCGGGGCGTTGGGCTTGCCGCTGTACGGCCGGTAACGCTGCACGTCCTGCATCAGCCGCGCCTCGCGCGCGCGCAGGTTGGTGATGTACTGGCGGGTCACGAGGGCCTGCTGCTCCAGCTGCTCGACGCGCTGGTCGCGCAGCCGTTCGATGTCCTCCACCGTCAGGTAGGTGGCGAGCAGCGTGCGATCGCGCTGCTTCGCGGCGACGCTCGCCTCGGCGGCCGCTTTCTGCTGGTTGATCTGCTCCAGCGAGCGGCGGCCCGGGATCGTGCGCACCACGCGGCCCGTCTTGTCGAGCACGTCCACGTCGGCGTCCATGCACTCCGCAGGAATGGCCTGGCCCATGATCGAGCGGCCCTGCGCGTCCTTGCAGCGGAAGAATGCTTCGCCGGTCTTGGCGGGCGCCTTCTTCTTCGTCGCCGCAAAGCCCGCGGGGCTCGCGAGCAGGGCGGCCAGGCTCAGGGCAAGCAGCGTGCGGACGATGAACTGGTGTCTGGGCATGGCCGGATTGTGCCCCCCGAATCGTCCGGACCTGCAGTGAAGGGGCCTGAATCGATCCAGCTTTGTGAACTATGTCAAACCGCGGGCAAGTCTACACCCCGAAACGGTCCCGGTAATCGCGCACGGCGGCCAGTGTGGCCCCGTCGCCCGCCGACTCGAGGTGGTCCATGAGGTCGCGCAGGCGAATGACGCTCACCACCGGCAGGCCGAACGTCTCCTCGACCTCCTGGACCGCCGATTTCTCGCCCTGGCCGCGCTCCTCGCGGTCGAGCGCGATCAGCACCCCGGCCGGCGTGGCGCCCTGGGCGCGGATGATCTCCACGGATTCGCGGATGGCCGTTCCGGCCGTGATCACGTCGTCGACGATCAGCACCCGGCCCTTGAGCGGTGCGCCGACGATGGTGCCGCCCTCGCCGTGGTCCTTGGCTTCCTTGCGGTTGAAGGCGAACGGCAGGTTGCGGCCCTCGTGCTCCGCGAGCGCGGCCGCCGTCGTGGTGACCAGCGGGATGCCCTTGTAGGCCGGGCCGAACAGCATGTCGAACTGACACGCCGGAGAGCGCGGCTGCGCGGGCGTACGAGCGGCCGAGCGACGCGATGGCATGCCCGGTGCTGAACAGGCCCGCGTTGAAGAAATACGGGCTCAGGCGGCCGGACTTCAGCTTGAACTCGCCGAAGCGCAGCACGCCGAGATCGATGCAGAGCCTGATGAAGTCGGGTTGGTGCATCCGCGTACTTTATACTGCGCGCCCATGCGCATCATCACCCTCAACGCGAACGGCATCCGCTCGGCGGCGCGCAAGGGATTGTTCGAGTGGCTCGAGGCCCAGGACGCCGACGTCGTCTGCATCCAGGAGACGAAGGCGCAGCGCGACCAGCTCGACGACCCGGTGTTCCACCCGAAGGGATATCACAGCCATTTCTTCGACGCCGAGAAGAAAGGCTACAGCGGCGTCGCCGTCTATTCGCGCGTCGAGCCCCAGGAATTCGTGACCGGCTATGGGTCCAGGGAATTCGATCGCGAGGGACGCTACGTCGAGGCCCGCTTCAAGGGCTTCAGCGTCGTGTCGGTGTACCTGCCTTCGGGCTCGTCGAGCGAAGAGCGGCAGCAGGCCAAGTTCCGTTTCCTCGGCGAGTTCATGCCGCACCTGCGCGCATTGAAGCGCAAGAAGCGCGACTACGTGCTGTGCGGCGACTGGAACATCGCGCACAAGCCGATCGACCTGAAGAACTGGCGCTCGAACCAGAAGAATTCCGGGTTCCTGCCCGAGGAGCGCGCGTGGCTCGACGAGCTGTTCGACGACGTGGATTACGTCGACGCGTTCCGTGAAGTGAATGCCGAGCCCGACCAGTACACGTGGTGGTCCAATCGCGGCCAGGCGTGGGCGAAGAACGTCGGGTGGCGCATCGACTACCAGGTGCTCTCGCCGCGATTGCGCGGCAGCGTGCGGCAGGCCGCCATCTACAAGCAGCAGCGCTTCTCGGACCACGCGCCGCTCACGATCGACTACGACCTGTGAGCGCCGAACCCGAGCGCAAGCCCTGGTGGCGCGGTTGGGTGGACGCCGTCAAGGCGTACCGTCACCCGCGCGTCGCGGCGATGCTGTTCCTCGGCTTCTCGGCCGGGCTGCCTTTCATGCTCGTGTTCTCCACGCTTTCGGCGTGGCTGCGCGAGTCGGGCATCGAGCGCGCGACCATCGGCATGCTGTCGTGGGTCGGCATCATCTACACGATCAAGGTGTTCTGGGCGCCCGTGGTGGACCGCCTGAAGCTGCCGGTGCTGCATCGCCTGCTCGGCCGCCGGCGCAGCTGGATGCTCGTCGCGCAGATTGGCATCGTCGTCGGCCTGTTCAACATGGCCCACTTGAGTCCGGAGCAGGGGCACCTCGCGATCGTGGCCTCGCTCGCGTTGCTGGTCGCCTTCTCCTCCGCCACGCAGGACATTTCCGTCGACGCCTGGCGCATCGAGGCCGCACCGCAACCGATGCAGGGCGTGATGGCGGCCGCCTACCAGCTCGGCTACCGCATTGCGATCATGGTCGCGAGCGCGGGCGCGCTGTGGATCGCGGCCGATTACGGCTGGGCAGTCGCCTACACGACGATGGCGGTGTTCGCCTGCGTCGGCATCGTCACCACGCTCGTCATTCCCGAGCCGGACGCGCGCGACGAGCGCAACACGCTGCTGCAGGAGACGCGCGTCCTCGCCTGGCTGGAAGGCAAGTCGCACTGGCCGCAGATGGCGCGCGACCTCGGCTCGTGGTTCGTCGGCGCCGTGGTGTGCCCGTTCATCGACTTCTTCACGCGCTACGGCGGCCGGCTGGCCGTGCTGATGCTGGCGTTCATCGCGAGCTACCGGCTCGCGGACTTCACGATGGGCGTGATGACCAACCCGTTCTACATCGACCTCGGGTTCTCGCTCAAGCAGATCGCGGCGATCGCCAAGGGTTTCGGCGTGTTCATGTCGATCCTCGGCACGCTGCTCGGCGGCGTCGCGGTCGCGCGGCTCGGCACGGTGAAGTCGCTGGCGCTCGGCAGCGTGCTCGTCATCGTGGCCAACCTGATGTTCGCGGTGTTTGCGCACTACAACCAGCCGAACGTCGTCGGGCTGGCCATCGTCATCAGCGCGGACAACGTGGCGATGGGCGTGGCGGGCACGTCGCTCATCGCGTATCTGTCGAGCCTCACGAGCGCGTCGTACACGGCGACGCAGTACGCGCTGTTCTCGTCGATGTATGCGCTGCCGGGCAAGCTGCTGATGGGCACTTCGGGATTCGTCGTCGACGCGATCGGCTACCCGTCGTTCTTCTGCTACACGGCCGGGCTCGGCATGCCGGCACTGGTGTTGCTCTTCTTCCTCGCGAGGAAGATGAGGGAAGACGGCGGCATAGGCCTGGCGGATAGGGCCTAGTAGGCCACGGAATGCGAAATGGAATCGATCGATCTCACGCGCGTGATCTGCCCGCTGCACGAACTGGCGGATCCGGGTGCCAGGGGCTTCACGATGGGCGAGGGCGACTGGCCGCTGCGCGGCTTCGTCGTGCGGCGCGGGGAGACGGTGCGCGCCTACGTGAATCACTGCCCGCACGCCGGATTTCCGCTCAACATCTCGCCCGATCGTTTTCTCGCGCCGCACGTGCCGCTGATCCTGTGCGTGATGCACGGGGCGCTGTTCGAGATCGAGAGCGGTGAGTGCGTGTCGGGACCCTGCGCGGGCCTGGCGCTGCGCGCGCTGCCGGTGCGCGTGGCGAGCGGCTACGTGATGCTCGGGGACGACGTGCCCCTCGAGGAGCCGGCGGATCTGCTAGCGTGCGCGGCCTCGGGCTACGGCCGCGTCAGAACTCGTCGGGCTCCGGCAGTTCGACCTCCGCGAACCCACCGGCCTCGCCGCGATCCACGAACGACATCGCGTCGCCGCGTGAAGCGTTGCCGCTCGGTTCGCGCTCGAATTCGTTCTCCGTGTCTTCCGTGTCGACGTCGACGGAACCCGTCCAGTCCTCCGGCGCTTCGGTGGCGCGGATTTCTTCTTCACGCCACTCGTCGAGGTCGAGTTCCTCCACGGTGCCGTCGAAATACTGGATCTCGATGGTACGATCATCGCGGTCGAGGGCCACGACTTCGAATGCTTCGCCGCCGGGGCGCTCGTACCACATGCCGACGACAGGAACCGGGTTGACCATCTCTGTGCCCTCGGGGACTCCGTTGCGCTGCTATCCTTCCACCGTCTTCGATTCCAGTTGTAGCCCCCTCGCGCGGCGAGTTCAAGTAGCGGTAATCCCGAACGCGCCATGATCGATGAACTGGTCAAATTCTTCGTGGTCCTGCTGGTGGTCGTGGAGCCCCTGTCGCTGCTGCCGATCCTCGCCGGGCTGACCGAGGGCGCCAACGACGCGTATCGGCGCCGGATGTCCGTGAAGGCCGTCGGCATATCCGCCGTCGTCTGCCTCGTCTTCGCGGTCAGCGGCGTCCTGCTCCTCGAGTTGCTCGGAATCAGCGTCGACGCCTTCAAGGTGGGAGGCGGCATCCTGCTTTTCATTCTCGCGATCGAAATGGTGTTCGCGCGGCCCTCCGGAGCGCGTTCCATCACGCCCGGCGAGGATGAAGCGGCGCACCAGCGCGGCGACATTTCGGTGTTTCCGCTCGCCTTTCCGCTCATCGCGGGGCCCGGCGCGCTGGCGACGATCCTGCTGGCGTTCGCGGGCGTGCCGATCGGCTCGGTTCAGTTCTTCGCGCAGCTCGGCGTGATCGTGCTCGTGCTGGGCATCACGCTCGCGCTCATGCTGATGACCGGCCCGGTGATGCGCGCGATCGGGCAGACCGGCGGCGCCGTGATGGGCCGGCTGCTCGGCGTGCTTCTTGCTGCACTTGCGTCGCAGTTCGTGATGGACGGTGTGCGCGGCTCCCTCGGCCTGCACTGAACCCCTCTCCCGCTTGCGGAAATAGGGGACATTCTCCCTTTTCGCGAAAAAGGAGAATGTCCCCTATTTCCGCCGACCTCTCCCGCAAGCGGGAGAGGTTACTGCTTGCAGAAAGCGAGATCCCAGGTGCCGTGGCCGAGGCGATGCCCGCGCTGCTCGAACTTCGTGAGCGGCCGGCTGTCGGGCCGCTGCACGTAGTCACCCGTCGTCGAAACATTCCGCAGCGCAGCACATGCGCTTGCAGTCGCCAGCATGTGCTCGGCGTAGTGCTGCCAGTCGGTGGCCATGCGGAACACGCCGCCGGGCTTCAATTTTCGTGCCACGAGATCGACGAATGCCGGCTGCACGATGCGCCGCTTGTGGTGGCGCTTCTTGTGCCAGGGATCCGGGAAGTACAGCAGCAGTTCGTCGAGCGTGCCGTCCGTGATGCGGTGCTGCAGCACTTCGACGGCGTCGCGACACACGGCGCGCACGTTGGCCAGGTGCTCCGCCTCGCAGCGCAGCATGAGGTGGCCGACGCCCGGCCGATGCACTTCGATGCCGAGGTAGTCACGATCAGGGTGCGCCGCAGCAAGGGCCACGAGTGATTCCCCGTTGCCGAAGCCGATCTCGACCGTGCAGGGTGCCCGGCGGCCGAACAGCGTGTCGAAGTTGATCGGCTCGTCCGAGTCAGCCACGCCGATCGCCGGCCACAGCTCCCGCCACGCGCGCTCCTGGGCGACGGTCATGCGGCCCGCGCGGACCACGAAGCTGCGTACGCCGCGGTGGTGACGCTCTGCGGGCCCGGCGGGATCTTGCCCCGGATCCGTCGTGCCCGTTTGCGGGTCTTTCTCTGGCGTTGGGATATTCAAGGGGCTACATTCGTGGCGGGGGAGCGGCAACCGGCACAATCATAAAGCCCTGACGCGGGCTGGGAGGAAGGGATGGCGAATTCCGGCGGATTCCTGGCGACCCTGGGTGGCGACGCCCAGGTGCTCTGCAAGCGCACCTGGTGGGTGTTCCTGATCGGCGGCATCGCGGCCGTCATCTTCGGCGTGCTCGCAATCATGCAGCCGGTGACCGCCTTCCTGGTCGTCTCGATGTTCTTTGCCGCGTCGGTGCTAGTCGACGGCGCGTTCAACGTGATCGGCGCCATGCAGAACCGAGAAAAGGACGGCTGGTGGATCATGCTGCTGATGGGCGTGCTCGGCGTCGTCGTGGGCGGCTACGCGCTGCTCCATCCGCCCGTCAGCATGCTGGCGTTCCTGTACCTCGTCGCGCTGGAGGCCATCGTGCTCGGCGCGTTCCTCGTCATGCTCGGCTACAAGGTGCGGGCAGCCACCGAGCGCGAGTGGATCCTCTATCTCGCCGGCGGCCTTTCCGTGCTGTTCGGCATTCTCGTCGTGGCCAATCCGCTCGCGGGCAAGCTCTCCGTGATCACGCTGATCGCGGCGTGGGCCCTCGTCACCGGCGCGCTCAAGATCATGTTCGCCTTCAAGGTGAAGAACATGGCAGGGCGCGCCAGCGAGCGTATCGCCGGCCTGCGCTGAGCGATTCGCGCGGCGCAGCAAATGAATTCGACCGAGCGCAAGCGAAGCAGCTCGCGGTCGCCCGGCGTTCCGGGTCGTCCCGGAAGGACGCCGTAAACCCATCCATGGGGGCTCCGGCCGCGACGTCCGTGTCGCGGACGGCCTTCCGGAACGACCCGGAACGCCGGACACCCGCGCACCGGGCTTCCTCAGCTGCGCTGTCGGCTGCGCGTTGCGCTGCGCGGCGCTACGCAGTGCGCCCGGCGATGCGGCCGCCGAGCAGGCAGCCGCCGAGGAACGTGCCCTCGAGCCCGCGCTTGCCGTTCATGCCGCCGCCGCCGAAGCCCGCGGCTTCACCCGCGGCGTACAGCCCCGCGATGGGTCGCCCGCCACGGTCGAGCACTCGGCACTCGAGGTCGGTCTGCAGCCCGCCCATGCTCTTGCGGCTGATGATGAACTCCCGGATCGCGACCAGCGGGCCCGCCTTCGGGTCGAGGATCTTCTGGAACTTGCACGTGCGCAGCCGGTCGCCCATCCAGCGCCGCGCGAACTCGATGCGCCGCAGCTGCTCGTCGTCATGGAAGCGCGGGCCGCGGTCGATGCATGCGTCGTAGCGCGTCGCCGCCGCGCGCATCGCGTCGAGGCTCACCGAGCCGTCACCCGCGAGCGCGTTCATCTTCCCGGCAAGTTCCTCCAGCGTCGGCGCCACCACCACGTCCGGGCACAACTCGGTCATCTGGTCGTAGAGCCAGTGGTTGCCGAGCAGGATGTCCCGCGCCACGGCGAGCCGCTTCTTGCGGCGGAACGCAGGATTGAACTCGCCGCCGGAGATCGCGAGTTCCTTCAGCATGATGCGGCGATTGAGCAGCTGCCAGGAGTAGCCGCGCTCCTGCCGGCAGATCTGCGCAACGAGGTCGTGCGTGTCGAAGCCCGTCACGAGCGGCATCGGGCCGATGCGCTCGCCGCGCCAGTTGAGCCACAGTGCCGACTTCGGCGGCACCAGCGACAGTCCGTGACCCGGCTTGCGCGGCTGCCAGTGATGCACACCAGCGGCGTAATTCCACTGCCAGTCGAGGTGCGTGATGTTCGCGCCGACCGCAGCGGCCGCATCGTGCAGGCGTCCGTCCGCGAACTTGTGCGACCCGTTCAGGATCGTCTCGGGCGGCCGGCCCCAGTCGGCGTGCCAGTTCGCCTTGACGCGCGCGATATCCCCGTTGATGCCGCCGCTCGCGACGATCACGGCGTCGCCGCTCGCCTCGAATTCCTGGCCCGACCCCTCGAGCACGCCGCGACAACCGGTCACACGCCCGTTGGTCGTCACCAGCGACTCCACGCGGTGATCGAATCGCAGCTGCAGGCGATCCACGTTCGGGCGCGAGAGCAGGTGCTGGTTGATCACCACGGCGAGCTCGTGGCCCGTGCCCCAGACGATGTGCCAGCGCGGCACGGAATTGCCCGGCGTGTGCAGGCCGCGCTCGACCCACAGTGGCATCGGCATGAACTCGACGCCGATGCCCCGCAACCAGTCGTAGATCTCGGAGTTGGCGCGCTGCACGTAGGCCTCGGCCCATGCGCGCGGCCAGTGGTCGTCGGGACCGAATTGCGCGAAGGCGTGCCAGTCGTCGAGCCCCTGCTGCGCTCCGTCGCGGATGCCGTAGCGCCGCTGCAGGTCGGTGCCGGCGAACCAGATGCCGCCGAAGCTCTCCTTGGCAAGCGCGCCCATGTTCGCTTCGGCATCCCGGTCGATGAGCAGGACGCTTTGTCCGCGCCCCAGCAGTTCGATGGCCGCGGTGACGCCGGCGATGCCGGCTCCGATCACGATCGTCTGGGCGGTGTAGCGAATCATGGCTCGATCCCCCGGCTGCCGATCTTTCCAGTCTCGCAGATTACCGCGAAGGTATGATCTCGGCCCCCATGGCCACCCTTCGCGAATCGCTCTCACTGGCGCAAGCCCGGCGCATCGCGCTCGTGGCGCAGGGATTCGGCAGGGCGCGGCCCCGCCGCGCCTCATCGGCGGACGTCGTTCGCACCGTGCAGGCGCTCGGCCTCGTGCAGATCGACTCGGTCAACGTGCTGGTGCGCTCGCACTACCTGCCGCTCTTCTCGCGGCTCGGACGCTATCCGGTGGAGGCCCTGGACCGGGCTGCCTACGGGGCCAAAGGCCGGCGCCTGTTCGAATACTGGGGCCACGAGGCCTCGCTGATTCCCGTCGAGACGCAGCCGAACCTGCGCTGGCGCATGGAACGCGCGAAGCACGGCATCGGTGTCTGGGGCGGCGTGTCACGGTTCGGGCGGGACCACCCCGGGGTTTGCGCCGCGGTACTCGAGGAAATCCGCAATCGCGGCCCGCTCGGCATCTCCGACCTGCGAGGCGCAGGCGAGCGTCGCGGCGGCTGGTGGGGCTGGAGCGAGGGCAAGGTGGCCCTCGAGTGGCTGTTCTGGACGGGACAGCTGAGCACGCATGGCCGGCGCCGGTTCGAGCGCATCTACGACCTCACCGAGCGAGTGCTGCCGAAGCGCGTGGTCGATGCGCCGACCCCCGCTGTGGAGGACGCGCAGCGCGAGTTGCTGCGTGTCGCAGTGCGCGCCCTCGGCGTCGCGACCGAACGCGACCTGCGCGACTACTTTCGAATGCCGGTGGCCGACGCTAAGGCCCGCATCGCCGAACTCGTCGAGGCGAAGGAAATCCAGCCGCTGACCGTGGAGCACTGGAAGCAGCAGGCCTTCATGGATCCGCGGGCGCGGGTGCCGCGGCGCGTCGAGGCCCGCGCGCTGCTCTCGCCCTTCGATTCCCTCGTGTGGGAGCGCAATCGCACCGAGCGCCTGTTCGGCTTCCGCTACCGCCTCGAGATCTACACGCCCGCGCACAAGCGCGAGCACGGCTACTACGTGCTGCCGTTCCTGCTCGGCGAACGGCTGGCGGCCCGCGTCGACCTCAAGGCCGATCGCCCGCGCCGCGTGCTGCGCGTTGTTGCAGCGCATTGCGAGGATTGGGCCTCGCAAGACGAAGTTGCTGCACCGCTGCGCGAGGAGCTGGACCTGCTGGCGGCCTGGCTAGGGCTGGAGCGCGTCGCCGTCTCCCGCCGGCGAGGCCTCACGCAGGTGCTGCGGCGATGAGGGCGTGTAGAATCGCCCGACCTCGGCAGCCGATCCATGCCTGGATGCCTCATGTCCTGCTCGCGTTCGTCCTGATGTCGCTGCTGCCGACGACACCCGCTGCGGCGCAACCGAAGCTGGTCGGCGACGACGAAGCCGTCGGGCGCGTGCTGGATCTCATTGCGGAGCGATTGAGCCTCATGCCGCAGGCGGCCGCCGCGAAATGGGTGTCCGGGGCTCCGATCGCCGATCCGCCACGCGAGCAGGCGGTGCTCGATCGTGAGGCCGCAGCCGCAGAGCAGATGGCCATGGCGCCGCTGCCGGTGCGCGAGTTCTTCGCGCAGCAGATGCACCTCGCGCGCGACCTGCAGCTGCAGTTGCACGGCGACTGGCGCAAGAGCGGCTGCGGACCCTGCGCGACGCCGCCGGACCTCGCCGCCTTCCGCGGCGAAATCGATCGCATCAACGACGGCCTGCTGCGCTCGATGTATGTGGCGCTGCCGGTGTTCGCACAGCCGGACTTCGTGCCGCGCTACCGGCCGTTCGCCGCCGCACGCCTCGGCCAGAGCGTGCCGCTCGTCGCCGAGCGCGATCATCTGCTCAACATCCTGCACGCAATGCGCACCGTGAAGCCGGCAGGGTTGGAGCGTGTCCGTGCGAGCGGCGTCCTGCGCATCGGCACGACCGGCGACTACGAGCCGTTCAGTCTCGAGAAGGCAGGGCAGCTGAGCGGCGCCGACATCGAGATGGCGCTTGCGCTGGCCGCGCACCTCGGCGTGCAACCCGTGTTCGTGCGCACGACCTGGCCGACCCTCGTGGCCGACCTCGTGGCGGATCGCTACGACGTCGCGATGAGCGGCGTCTCCGTTACCGAGGAGCGTGCGCGGGTCGGTGAGTTCTCGGTGCCGTACCAGTCGGGTGGCAAGACGATCGTGGCCCGGTGCAGCGAGCGCCAGCGGTTCGACACGCTGGCGGAAGTGGACAGCCGCCGCGTGCGCGTCGTCGTCAACCCGGGCGGGACGAACGAGCGCTACGTGCGCGAGCACGTGCGGCACGCGCAGGTGACGGTGCATCCGGACAATCGCACGGCTTTCGACGAGATCGTGGCCGGTCGCGCGGACGCGATGATCACCGACGACGTCGAGGCCGAACTGCAGGCGTATCGCCACCCCGAATTGTGTCGAACCTATCCGGGGACGCTGACACGCTCGACCAAGGCGATCTTCATGCCGAAGGACGCGGCGCTCGAGGCCGCCGTCGACGCATGGTTGCAGGGCGCGATCGAAGAGGGCGCGCCGGCGCGCCTCATCCAGGAAGCAATGAGTCGTTGATGCGCCGGGACGCATCGGGAGTGGGACGCATGATGAACAGGGCAATTCTCGCCATGGCGCTGGCGCTGCCGATGACGGCGGCACGCGCGGAAGCCCCCGCCGACGTGCGGGCCGAGGCGCGCGACATCTTCCAGAAGACCATCGCCTTCAAGACTTCCGCAGGACTCGGGCAGGTGCCCGCCATGGTCGAGTACCTGTCGGGCAAATTCATCGCCGCAGGTTTTCCCTCGGACGACATCCACGTCGTTCCGGTCGGCGACACGGCGGCGCTCGTCGTGCGCTATCGGGGCACCGGCAAGGGGGGCAAGCCGATCCTGCTCCTGGCGCACATGGACGTCGTGACGGCGAAGCCCGAGGACTGGGAGCGCGATCCGTTCAAGCTGATCGAGGAGAACGGCTTCTTCTACGGGCGTGGCACGCTCGACATCAAATCGGAGGTGGCGCTGCTCACGGAAACGTTCCTGCGCCTCAAGCGCGAGAAGTTCGTGCCGACGCGCGACCTCGTGATTGCCTTCACGGGCGACGAGGAATCCACGATGGAAACGGCGAAGGTCCTCGTGACGCAGCACCGGGACCTGATCGACGCGGATTTCGCGCTGAACGGCGACGGCGGCGGCGGTCGGTTCGACGAAAAGACCGGCGCACCGCTGCTGTACCGCGTGCAGGGCGCCGAAAAGTCGTACGCGAGCTACGACCTCACGGTGCGCAACCCCGGCGGTCACAGCTCGATGCCGCGGCCGGACAATGCCGTCTACGAACTCGCCGACACGCTCAAGAAACTGCAGGCCTACTCGTTCCCGGTGCAGTGGAACGACTGGACGATTGGCAGTTTCCGCGATTCCGCCCCGGCCACGCCGGGCCCCGTCGGCGAGGCAATGGCGCGCTTTGCCGCCAACCCCGGCGATCCCGCGGCGGCGGCCGTGCTTGCCAGTGAACCTTCACTGGTCGGCCGCACGCGAACCACCTGCGTGCCGACCATGCTGCGCGGCGGCCATGCCGACAACGCGCTGCCGCAATCGGCGACCGTGACCGTCAATTGCCGCATCTTCCCCGGCACGACCCCGGACGAAGTGAAGGCGACGCTGCAGAAGGTGGCGGGAGACGCCGTCGAGGTGCAGACGCTCGGCCAGCCGCATTCGAGCGGGCCGTCGCCGATGCGCAAGGACGTGATGGACGCGGTCGCCAAGGCCGTTCACACCAACTACCCGGGTGTGAAGCTCGTGCCGGACATGGCACCCTACGCGACGGAAGGGTCGGTGTTTCGAGGCGCCGGCATCCCGACTTACGGCGTCAGCAGCCTGTTCTGGAAGGACAGCGACGAGTTCTCTCACGGGCTCAACGAGCGTATCCCGGTCTCTGCTTTCTACGGCGGCCTCGATCACTGGTACGTGATGCTGAAGACCCTGGCCGGCCGCTGAGCGGCCGGCCAAGGTCCGTCGTCAGCCCATCTTCGCCTTCACCTTGGCCGAGAGCGCGGCGATCTCGGTGCGACGGCCCTTGTCCGCGAGTTCGCGGCCGGGGCGCGGCGCCGCGTGCGAAGCCCTGTCGAGATACTGCAGGGACTGCGCGTAGTCCCCCTGTTCGAAGAGATACTCGGCGTAGAAGTAATTCGGGTCGATGCCGTTCGGGTTCAGCTTGAGCGCCTGCTGCAGCAGCTTGCCGGCCTTGTCGTCGTCGCCGAAGCCCACCGGGAAGCCGGGCACGCGGTAATACAGCGTGCCGAGGCTCGTGTAGGCCGAGCCTTCGAGCGCACTCGAGTCCAGCTTCAATGCCGCTTCGAGATTGCCGCGGGCCTCCTTGCACAGGCTGAGCGCGCCGAGCCCGCCCTTCGCGCCGGCATAACTGCTCTCGATGATGCCCTCCCAGATCAGGGCCTCCGCGCGCGTCGGATGCTGGTGCGTGAACGACTCGGCACGCTTCTCGAGCGCGTCGAAGGCCTGGGTACGGGCATCGCCCGCGGGCGTGTCGTAGTTCACCTTGGCCCAGGCCTGCTGGATCGACAGCAGTTCGGCATCGAAGGCCGGGTCGGCGGCGGCCGGCGCGGCATTGACCGAGGCGGCTCCCGCGAGGAGCGCTGCAAGGACGAAAGACTTGATCGTATTCATGGGTCGACTCCGGGGATTTCAGGGCCGCGGCGCGGCCGGTTCGGTGGCATAGCGGCGGATCACGGGCAACTGCTTGCGCAAGGCGCCATCCACCACACGGGGCAGCAGGCCGTTGAAGCGTGCGAAGAACTTCTCGGGCCAGCCGAGCACGGCTTCCACGTTGCCGCGCTCCAGCATGTCGCAGACCGCGCGGGCCACGAGCTCCGGCGGATCCATCGCGACGCCGAGTTCCTCGTTCATACGCTCGACGGCCGACGTGTTGATGCCCGTGCGGGTCGCGCGCGGCGCGCAGTAGTGCACCTTGATCTTCGTGTCCGACAGCTCGCGGCGCAGCGCCTCGGTGAAGCCGCGGATCGCGAACTTGGTCGCGGAGTAGACCGCGTAACCCGGATAGCCGATCGAGCCGAACACGGAGCCGGTGTTGAGGATGCAGGCTTCGGGCTGCGCGCGCAGGTGGGCGAGCAGGCCGCGGCACAGGTGCAGCGGCGCGAGCAGGTTGATGGCGACGGCGAGGTCCACCTGTTCAGGCGGCTGGTCCTCGAACATGCGGAAGTGGTTGATGCCGGCGTTGTTCACCAGCACGTTCACGCCGCCGCGCCACTCGGCGGCGGTGTCGCAGATGAGCTTGCGATCCGCGGCGTTCGTGAGGTCGGCGGCGAAGGTGCCGACGCGATCGCCGTAGCGCACGAAGCGCTGGACGGCGCGCTCCAGGGCGGCGGCATCGCGGTCGACGAGCAGCACCGCGGCACCGCGCGACAGCAGTTCGGAGGCGATGGCGCCGCCGATGCCGCCGGCGCCGCCGGTGATCAGGACCTTGGCGTTGGCAGGTTTCACGCGGATTTCCTCAATGCGTCGAAGGTGGGGGCCCCGGCGTCGAGGCTGCGGAAAACGTTGCCGTACAGCCAGAACATCGCGCGGGCGCACTGGACGACGGCGTCGCGATCTTCCTGCGTGTCGAGACGCGCGAGGATGCCGGCAAGGTGGTGCACGTGCTCCTTGTCGAGTTCGCCGTGGCTGCGCAGGTAGGAGAAGGCGTTCGAAGGCAGCTTCAGGGTCTCCTGGATGCGATCGGCGGCGCGCAGCGCCATCGCGACGCTGGTGCCTTCGAGCACGAAGACCATGCCGAAGAAGCCGACGGGATTTCGGCGCATCACCATGTCGTACGCGTACGCGACCATCGCGTCCGTGGCGATCGCGGGCTGCGATGCGGCGGCCGCGGCGCGATTACCGCCGGCGTGCTCGATGTCGTTGAGGATCCACTGCTCGTGGCCGGTCTCCTCCTCGAGGTAGTGCAGGATCTCGGTGCGCAGCGAGGCATGGCGGTCCGGCAGGCACGCGCCGACGGCCATCAGCAGCGGCACGGTGTGGCGGACGTGGTGATACGCCTGCGTCAGGAAGGCGATGTAGAGGTCGCGAGTGACGTCGCCCGCGAGGCAACGCTGGATGGCTGGCGCCGCGAGCAGGTAGTCGCGGTCGGCGGCCGTGGTTCGGGCGAGCTGTTCGTAGAATGACATTCGACCTTCCAGGTTCAGGCAGAAAGGGATTCGCGGTAGAGCAAATCGATGAGCGGACGGTGGCGCTCGACGATGGCGGCCCGGCGCAGCCGGCCGTTCGACGTGAGCAGGCCGTTCGCGAAGGAGAAGGGCTCGGGCACGCAGGCCCAGCGCCGAATGCGCGCGTAATCGGGCAGCGTGGCATTGGCTTCCGCGATCACTCGCGCGACCAGCGCCTTCTCCGCCTCGCCCGGTACGCCGCTGATCAGGGCGATGGCGAACGGCTGCGCTTCGCCGTGGACGAGCACCGGCCGCTGCGGCAGGCGCTGCGTGATCTCGCGCTCCACCCATTCGGGCGCGACGTTGCGTCCGTAGCTGGTAATGAAGACGTTGCGGGCGCGGCCGCGCACGTAGACGTAGCCGTCCGCGTCCACTTCGCCGAGGTCGCCGGTCGCCCATTCATCCGTGGTCGTGCGCGACTCGCCGCCGAGGTAGCCGAGCATCTTCGGGCCGGACACGACGATCTCACCGGCCTCGGTGAGGCGCAGCCGCGCATGCGGCAAGGGCTTGCCGACGCTGCCCGGCCGGCGTGCCTGCGGGGTGTTGAGGCACACCACGGAAGCGCACTCGCTGAGGCCGTAACCTTCATAGACGGGCAAGCCCACGGCGGACGCGCGTTCGAGCAGCGATGGCGAGACCGATGCGCCGCCGACCGCGATGAACTTCAGCGTGTCGGGCACCTTCCAGCCGCGCTCTGCGGCGATGACGAACAGCTGCAGAAGTTCCGGCACGAGGATCAGGCTTTCCGGCTGCGCCGCACTCACGGTTGCCAGGAGCTTCGGCGCGTCGGTCCCAGCGTAACTCAGGCCCGTGGACGCGGTGGACGGCAGCAGGCAGGTCGCGCCGGCCAGCAGCGGTGCGTAGAGGCCCGCCACGTTCTCGAGCAGCGTCGCTAGCGGCAGCAGGCAGAGATGACGCTGGATCTGCAGCGCGCTCGTCGCGTGGGCCAGCGACGTCGCCACCGTCTCGAGTTGCTCGGCGGAGAGGCACACACCCTTCGGCGCCGCCGTGCTGCCCGACGTGTAGGTGATCTTCACGGTGCCTTGCGGCACCTCCGGCCGCGCACCGGCCTGCAGGCTTCGGCGCAGCCGCGCGAGGCCCGTGCCCGGCGAGGTGTCCGCCATCCGCCATCCCGGGAGCGATGCGAGCAGTCGCTCCGGGCAATCCGTGACGAGGCCGTCGATCCCGGCATCGTCGAGCGCGTGCGTCATCTGTGCTTCGGTGAAGTATCCGGGGAGCGGCACGGACACCTTGCCGAGCAGGTGCAGTGCGAGATCCGTAATGGCCCACGGCACGCCGTTGTCGGCCAGGATGGCGAATCGTTCGGCGCCGGAACTTGCCAGCCAGCCGCGTTCCGCAGTCACGGCCGCATGCGCTTCGCCGTAAGTGAGGCGGTGAACGCCGCCGTCGAGCGCAGGGCGCTCGGCCGGAGCGCTCCGCAAGGCGGACGCGAGCGCGCTAATGATCGCGCCCTTGCGCAGCGAAGCCGGCGATCGCGCGGCTGTCCGGCAGGTAGCCCGCGAAGACGCGCGGGTCCGTCTCGTAATAGGTGCCCCACTGGTCGCGTCCGCCAGCCACGCGCGCGTGCTCCGCGCGCGCCAGTTCGACGAGCGGCGCACCGAAGCCGAGCAGCAGTTCGCGTACGGTGCTCGTCGCGGTGAACGTGATCCATCGGAATTCCTGCGCGAGCAGGTACGCAGGCAGCTGCGCGACCATGCGCATCGCCGCGCGGCAGTTGCGTCCGGCGAGGTTGCCGACTTCCACGATCTGGTCGCGGCGCACGGTGCTCCCGGTCGCGGCGGAAAGGGCGGTTTCCACCGGGGTGTCGAGGTAGCGTTCGAGATAGAGAGACGAATCGGCCGCTGGACGCAGGCCGACCACGCCGCACAGCGCGGCTGACGCGTCACGGAAGGAGAGCAGCGTGGGCATGAAGGTCTGCACGTCCGCGGAGTGCTTGCGTGCGAAGGCCTCGCGCACGTAGGACTCGAGCTCGCCCCGCTGCGGGTCGCCCTTGGGCGTCGCGGCCAGTCGCAGGTGGCGGCCGAAGCTGCGGGCATCGTTGGAGGTTGTCAGGTTCAAGCGAGGCTCCTCGGCTGGGGTCTGGAACCCGTCGCTCGAAGCGTCGGGTCCAGCGTTAGACGCCGCCACGCCGGGAAATCAATCGTGACCGGGGGGCGAAGAGCTTTTCCTTATTTAAAACAGCGAGTTATGGGTGCGCTCGGATCCGTGGCCGGTTCACCGATTGATTTGCGGTCTCCGGTCCGTCTAACTCGCCGAACCAGGACAGGAAGTGCCCGAGTGGCCGACGACGATCGACAATTGGTCAACGCCATGCTCGCGGGAGAGGAACGCGCATTCCGGGAGTTCTTCGAGACGTACTTCCCGCGCGTGTACCGCTTCGCCTTGCCGCGCCTCAACCGCAACGAGGACACGGCGAAGGACGTCGTGCAGAACACGCTGATCAAGTCCATGCGCAAGCTCGGCGACTGGCGGGGCGATGCCTCCCTGTTCACCTGGCTGTGCCAGATCTGCCGGCGCGAGATCGCCGACCAGGTGCGCTCGCAGCAGCGCCGCTCGTCGAAGGTGGTGCTGATCGAGGACAGCGAGGAGGTGCGTGCGGCGCTCGAGAACATCGCGGCGCCCGAGTCGGACGACCCGCTGCGACGCGCCGACAGCGCCGAGCTGAAGCGGCTCGTGCACGCGGTGCTCGACCGATTGCCAAGCCGTTACGGCGAGGCGCTGGAATTGAAATACGTCGAGGGTCACTCGGTCGAGGAGATCGGCGAGCGCCTCGGCATCGGCCAGACCGCGGCGCAGTCGCTCCTGGCGCGCGCGCGGGTGGCTTTCCGCGAAGGGCTGGAATCGGTGTTCGGCGCCTCGGCGCCCGACGTGCTCGCCAGCCTGGAAACATGAGAGGGGAAGACTAAGGTGAACGAATCCATCGACCAGGCGAACGACGAGCGCGACGAAGATCTCGCGTCGTTGTTGCGGGCCGCCGGCCCGCGTCCGCGCCCGTCACCGGAAATCGAGTTGCAGGTGCGTGCGGCGGTCGAAGCCGAATGGCGCGCCATGACGGCTGCGCGGCCCCGGCGCTCGCGCATGACGACCTGGTCGGCGGCCGCAGCCGTCGCGCTCGTCGCGGTCGGAGCGTGGCTCGCGCGCCCCCTCTACCTGCCCGAGAGCGGGCCGGTGGCTTCGCTCGCCCGTGTCGAAGGCGTGGTCGAGTATCGCAGCGATCGCAACGATGCCTGGGCCCCGTTACCCGCCAGCGTCCAGCTCAATGCCGGTGACGAACTGCGCACCGGCGCGTCCGGCCGCGCCGCACTCCAGCTCGCGAGCGGCGTGCAGCTGCGCCTCGACAACGCCACGCGCATCGCGTTCAACGACGTGCACCACGCGCGATTGCGCCGCGGCGGCGTGTATGTCGACTCCGGCGTGAACGGCGCCGACGACTCGCGCGATCTCGAACTCGACACGCCGGCCGGCGTCGTGCGGCATCTCGGCACGCAATACGAAGCTCGGGTGTCAGGGGACGTTCTGCGCGTCGGTGTGCGGGAAGGCCTCGTCGCAATCGACGCACGCGACGGCGAGGTCGTGGGGCATGCGGGCCAGCAGGTCACGCTGCAGCAAGGGCAGGTGACGCGCGCGGAACTTGCGGCCAATGCGCACTCGTGGGCCTGGATCGGGTCCATCACGCCGCCATTCGCAATCGAGGGCCGTTCGGTGGACGAGTTCCTGGCGTGGGCCGGGCGCGAGACCGGGCGACAGGTCGTTTATGCGTCACCCGAGGCTGCGCAGCAGGCGCGCGCCATCGTGTTGAAAGGTTCGGTGGCGGGCCTGACCCCGGACGCCGCGGTGTCCGCGGTGCTGGCCACGACTTCGCTGCAGCCCGACATCCAGGACGGGCGAATCCGCGTCGAAGCGGCGAAGCCCTGATCCTCGGAAACTCGCGACGGGACGGGAGGTCGATGCTCCGCTAACATCGCGGAGCCGGCGCGCGTGCGCGGGCCATCGGCCACCATGCGTCAATTCCCCGATCACTCGACCCGCGGCTTCGTCATTTCCCGGCCCCGGCGCTTCGCGTCGGTGATCGTGTGCGCGTTGTCGTCGTTCGCCGCGAGCGCGGCGGCTCCCTACGCAGGCCGTCCGCTCGACGACGTGCTGCGTGAGTTGTCCTCGCGCGGGCTGCAGCTCATCTACAACCAGGACCTCGTGCCCGCCGGCATGCGCGTCCTGCACGAACCGAAGCCTGGCTCGGACGAGACCCTGCTCGACCAGGTGCTGGCGGAACACGGCCTGCAGGCGCAGCAGGTCGGCGTCGGCATCTACGCGATCATGCGCATGGATGAGCCGCCCGCGGCGGCCGCCGCGCCTCCGGTTGCAACCCTGGCGCCGCTCGAAGACATCGTCGTCACCGCCAGCCGCTACTCGCTCGCCGCGGATGCACCGGACGTGCACACGTTCCTGACGCAGACGGAAGTGGCCGCGATGCCGCGCTTCGCGGACGATGCGCTGAAAGCCGTGCATCGGCTGCCGGGCGCCGCGAGCAACGGCCTGTCGGGGCTCGCGCACATGCGCGGCGGCGAAGAGAACGAAACCCAGGTGATCTTCGACGGGCTGCCGCTCTACGAGCCGTTCCACCTGCGCCTGCTGCAGAGCCCGACGAGCGTGCTCGACGAGCGCGTGCTTGATGGCATGGACGTGTACGCCGGTGGCTTCACCGCCGAGTACGGCGATCGCATGAGCGCGATCATCGACACGCGCTCCGTGCATCCCGCTGCGCGCCAGTACTACGAACTCGGCGCCAGTACCTTCCACATCAACGGGCTCGCTGCGCATCGCTTCGACGGCGACCAAGGGCAGTGGCTCGCCGCCGTGCGCGCCAGCAATCTCGACCTGACCGCGGACATGATCGACTTCAATCTCGGCGAGCCGCAGTATTTCGACGCGTACGGGCGGGTCGATTACGCCTGGGCGGACGGCACGCGCGGCAGCCTTCACGTGCTCGGCGCGAAAGACAAGGTGGAGGTGACGAACAAGGCCGGCACCGAGACGGCGGATGCGCGCTACCAGAACTTCTACGCCTGGGCCACGCTCGAGCACGAGTGGTCGCCGCAGCTGTCCGGCCAGGCCCTGCTTTCGTTCACGGAGGTTTCGTCCCAGCGTGACGGCGTGGTGGACGAACCGGGCAAGCGCGCCGGCGAATTCGACGATCAGCGCGACTACGACGTGGTCGGCCTCAAGCTCGATGGGGCGTACTCCGGCGAACGCTGGCTGCATCGCTTCGGCGCCGAGGTCCGTTCGCTGCGTGCAACCTACGATTACACGGGCAACATCACCTTCGAGGAGGGTTACCCGTTCCCGGACAGTTCCGCGCTTACCGTGACACGCGATCTCGCACCGCATCCGTCCGGCAGTCACTATTCCGCCTACGTCACCAGCCGGTTTCGCGCGACGGATCGTCTGACCGCCGAGATCGGCTTGCGCTGGGACGAGGAGACTTACAGTCCCGACGCCGACAACGAACTCGGCCCGCGCCTGAACCTCGTCTACAACCTGAGCGCCGCGACGCGACTGCGCGCGAGCTGGGGCCGTTTCCAGCAGTTCCAGGGCATCGAAGAACTGCAGGTGGAAGACGGCGTGGACGAGTTCCAGCCGGCGCAGCACTCCGATCACGCCATCCTCGGATTCGAGCACGACTTCGCCGACGGCTTTGCGTTGCGCGTCGAGGCGTATCGCAAGGACTACGGCGCGCTGCGCACCCGCTACGAAAGCCTATTCGATCCGCTGTCGCTGGCGCCCGAGTTGCGCTGGGATCGCGTCGCCATCGCGCCGCGCTCGGGTCGCGTGGACGGCATGGAGTGGCTGGTCACGCGCAAGGGCGACGGGCCGTGGAGCGGCTGGCTGAGTTACACATGGTCGCAGGCCGAGGATCGCCTGGACGGCGCCGACGTGCCGCGCAGCTGGTACCAGACGAACTCCGTGCAAGGCGGGCTGACGTGGGCGGACGGCGGCTGGAAGGTCACGCTCGCCGGCAGCTATCACACCGGCTGGCCGGTCACACCCGTGCACGTCGTCTCCGGCATCACGGGCGACACCGTCGCAGTCGGGCCCCTGAACGCGTCACGCTATGCGGATTTCGCGACGATCGACCTGCGCGCGAGCCGGGACTTTGCGCTCAAGTACGGCTCCCTCAACGTGTTTGCGGAAGTGACCAACGCGTTCGACCGGCGCAACCCGTGCTGCACCGACTACGAGTTCGAGGCGGAGGACGGCGGCGGCATCACGGTCGACCGCGACTATCGCTACTGGTTGCCGCTCGTGCCCGCGTTCGGCGTGCTGTGGAAATTCTGACGCCTAACCCGTTGATGCGGCTTCGAAAAATCCGATAGTCCGACATTCCCTCGGCGCTTCGTGCACAATGCGCGCCAGTTTGCCGCTGCGCAGTCCGGTCTGCGCGTGAGGTTCTTCAACGGAAATTGAAATTTCCGGTAGCGGCTCCTCCTGCAGACTGATCGTCGTCTGCGCACCTGCGTCTTCGATCCCTGACACACCGAACTGCGACGCTTCGTCCGGTTCCCGATCGTTTATTTGCGGTCGGGGGAAGCGCACTGGAAGTACATTACATGTCCTTTGATTCTCTCGGCCTGTCGGCCGAACTGCTGCGCGCCGTGGCCGACCTCGGCTACACGCAACCCACCCCCATCCAGCTGAAGGGCATCCCTGCGGTGCTCGAAGGCCGCGACTTGCTCGCCGCCGCCCAGACCGGCACCGGCAAGACGGCCGCATTCGCGCTGCCGCTCCTGCAGCGAATGTCCGAGGCTCAGCCCAACCCCAGGGGCAGCCGCGCTCCACGCGCGCTGGTGCTCGTGCCGACGCGCGAACTCGCCGCGCAGGTCGACGAGTCATTCCGCGACCTCGGCCGCCACCTGCAGCAGCGCACCACGCTGATCTTCGGCGGCGTCAGCGCACGGCCGCAGGTCGATGCGTTGCGCCAGGGCGTCGACATCGTCGTCGCCACGCCGGGCCGCCTGCTCGACCACGCGAACGAGAAGAACATCGACCTGAGAAGCATCCGCTACCTCATCCTCGACGAGGCGGACCGCATGCTCGACATGGGCTTCATCCGCGACATCCGCCGCGTGCTCGCGATGCTGCCGCCGAACCGCCAGAACCTGCTGTTCTCGGCGACGTTCTCGGCCGAGATCCGCACGCTCGCGAGCGGCCTGCTGCGCAATCCGCTCACCGTCGAGGTGGCGCCGCGCAACGCGCCCGCAGAGCTCGTCGAACATCGCGTGCACCTGGTGCCGCAGGGCGAGAAGCGGGCGGTGCTGAGCCACCTGCTGCGCGAAGGCGCCACGCCGCAGACGCTCGTGTTCACGCGCACCAAGCACGGTGCGAATCGCCTCGCCGAACAGCTCGGCAAGGACGGCATCGTTTGCGCTGCGATCCACGGCAACAAGTCGCAGTCCGCGCGTACGCGCGCGCTGGCGGACTTCAAGGAATACAAGGTGCAGGTGCTGGTCGCGACCGACATCGCTGCACGCGGGCTCGACATCTCCGAGCTGCCGCAGGTGGTGAACTACGAACTGCCGCACGTGCCGGAGGACTACGTCCACCGTATCGGCCGCACGGGTCGCGCGGGCGCGACGGGCCAGGCGCTGTCGCTGGTGGCCGACGACGAACGTGATCGCCTGCGCGACATCGAGCGCGTGCTCGGCCGCAAGATCAGCGTGCTGCCTCTCGACCGGACCGCGATCAGGGCGGCGGCACCCGCCGAACTGGGCGTGCAATCGCGCGCGCACCAGGGGCAGGCTCGGCCGGCGTCGCGCCAGGCTCCACAGCGCCGTGCCTACGGCAATGGGTCGGGTGGCGGCCGTTCGTTCGGCGGCGGTCGAGGCCGGCGCTAGTCGAAGCGGTACGCGTCCATCGACAGCGCCGCGCCGTCGATGGCCTGATGCACGAGCGTGGCTCGTGCATCGGGACCAGCTGCCCCGAGCGCGACGAACAGCGGCAGGAAGTGCTCTTCGGTCGGGTGCGCGCGGGTCGCGCCCGGCCCGCGGTCGCGGTAATTCAACAATGCCTCCCGATCGTTGCTCTCGAGCTGCTGCTGCAGCCAGCGCGAGAATTGCACGACATAGGGCAGTGGTTGCGGATCGGCGTGGTGCGCGAACCAGTCGCGCAGGTTGTGCGTCACGTGCCCTGAACCGATGATCAGCACGCCTTCATCGGCGAGTGGCGCCAGTGCCTCGCCCAGTTGCAGGTGATGTGCAGTGCCGAGCGCCGTCTGCACGGAGACCTGCACGACGGGCACATCGCGCGCCGGATACATCCACTTGAGCGGCACCCACGCGCCGTGGTCGATGCCGCGGCACGAATTCAGCGATGGAGTGAGGCCGGCTGCGCGCAGCAGTTCCATCGAGCGCCGGGCGACCTCGGGCGACCCGGGCGCGTCGTAACGTACCTTGTAGAGCTCGGCCGGGAAGCCGCCGAAATCGTGGATCGTCTCGAGTTGCTCGCGGCCGCTCAGCATCGGCAGCGAGGTTTCCCAATGGGCCGAGGCCATCAGCACCGCGCGCGGCTTCGGCAGAGTTGCCGCGATCGCCTGCCACGCCTTGCCCGCGCCGCCCGGATCGAGGGCGTGCATCGGCGAGCCGTGCGACAGAAACAATGTGGGCATGCGGTTCACGTTCATCTCCAAAAGCCCTCACCCCAACCCACTCCCGCAAGCGCGAGAGGGGGCGAACACCTCTCCCGTTTACGTGAGAGGTCGGCCGCAGGCCGGGTGAGGGTTCCGGAAATCGAGACCCTCACCCGCACTCTGTGCGACCTCTCCCGCAGGCGGGAGAGGTTAACGCACAGCTGCGATCACTTGGAATTCATAGGCAGGCACCGCCCGTCATGAACGATTCGAACCGACCGTGCCTCGTTACTGTCTTGATGGCCGTGCTGCAGGGGTGCCCGGGGTGTTGAACGCGTACGCCAGGTACTTCGACGATCCGGGCGCGGCGTCGACGGATCACGCGCCGAAGTACCGTCCTGCCAGCGTGCGCAGCGTTTCCCACGCGGCGTAAGGGTCGCTGCCAGCCTTGGCGGCGAGATAGAGCAGCGTTCCCACGAACGCGGCGGCGACCAGCGTGGCCGCGTATCCGAGCACGATCACTACGCCGTCACGCTCGGCCATGCCGAGCGACAGCAGGATGACGCCGATCGCCGGCAGCGTGTTTGCGAACGGCACGAGCGGCAGCGGCGCCATCAACACCAGCACGCCGATCACGATCGCGACGCCGTGAAGGCTGTTCATCGCGGTCGTCGATGTGAGGGCCAGCAGTCGGGGCTTCACGAGATGCTCGAATCGGTCGGCCGTGTGCGAGGCGCGCTCCAGCACGTGGCGCACCGTCTGCGCAGGCAGGGCGTGATCGAGCAGTCGATCGGGCAGCCACGGCACGCGGTTCAGCACCACGGCGATGCCGATGAGCAGCATGGGCGTGCCGAGCGCCGTGCTCATGAAGGGAATCGTCACGGGCAGCATGAACGGCATGCCGAGGATCGCGCAGAAGACGAGCAGGCCCTGCTCGCCGACGATCCCGAGCAACCGGCGCAGCGTCACGCGCTCGCCCTCGATGGCGACGCCCGTCGCATGCAGGGTCTCCGAGAGGCGAACGTCGGTGTTGCGGAACTGGACGGCGGTCATGGCGAGGAACGGTCCGGGATTCCGCGCCTGAGGTCAACTTGCTTGCCCGACCGAGAACGGACGGCCTAGAATCCCGGCCCGGCGCGGGTGTAGTTCATTGGTAGAACTGTAGCTTCCCAAGTTACCCGATGGAGCTTCGTCCCCATAAGCCTCCTGCTGATCCCGCCGCTGACACCAATCGCACTGTTGCAATCCGGTTCCCTTCTCAGGCCGCATCAGTAGCGTTTCTTGCCGCAACTTTTCCTCGACCGGCCCCCCCATTCGGGCCCCCAGTTAGCGCCTTCCAAATCCTGTGGCGTTGTCTGGCTGGCTCGCATAGGGGATGGTGAAAGCAACCAGCGAATCCAGTCGGCCACTCAGATCGTAAGCCCTGATGCAGACTTGCGGCACGGAGGTCTGCGCTAGGACCGGCGCACGATTGCGCGGTAGCCCAGCGCGCCGACAACGCCGGCCGCGACCAGCACCAGGATGAGTTGCACCAGCCGCCAGTACACGTGGTCGACCAGCGACGCGAGCTGCTCAGTGGCGTGCTCCGAGGCCTGATTCAACGCCGGCATCTTGCCGTCCGCCTGGCCGAGCAGCACCTGGAGCTGTTGCGCCGTTTCGCCCATCACGCGCAGCGCCTCGGTGTACTCCGTCACGTCGAAGGGCCGCGACTCATTCCGGGCAGTCGCCGATGCGGGGCGGTCGAAGCGGGCCAGCAGCACGTCCAGGGCAGCGATGGTCTCGCGAACCGAGTCGGACGTCGTGCCGCCGGCCTCGAGCGTCGAGCGCAGCTCGACGACCAGCGCCTGCAACTGGTCCTGGCGCTCGTCCAGGATTCCGGTCAGTTGCTCGATCGCGGCGGACCTCTCCTCTGCGAACAGGCGCGGCAGGTCTGCGGCGAGGGTGCTTGCGGCCTGCGCGGCACCGCCGACGCGATCAACGTTCTTGAGCAGCACCGCCGACTCCGGGGTCACGGCCATCTCGAAGGCGAGGCGCTGCGCCTCCATGCTGATGAGCTTGGGCGCGCGCTGGCCGTAGTAGACAGCCCGCTCGGCGAGCTGGCGCGTCTGCGCGATCTCGCGGACCGCGGGGTCGAGATTGCTCAGGGGATCGATGCCCAGGAAGGAGAAGATGCTGGTCGAGGAAGCGGTGCCGGTGACCGTGGCGCCGGTGGCGAACGCGAAGTCCTCGAGGTGGATGAAGGGTACCGCCCGCCCCCAGACCGGATTCTGCCGGTGCCAGGCCTCGATGCCCGAGCGCAGCTCCATGACCTGCGCCTCGCTCAGCAGCTTGGATGCGAAGTTCCAGGCGCGCTCCTCCAGCGCCTTGTGCGCGTCGAGCAGGCCTTCGGCGCGAGGGCCGTAGAGTTCGCCGACCCAGCGGTCCTCGATCACCATGCGGCTCAGCATGGTGAACACCAGCATGTCGATGGTGTTGAGCTCCGGGTTCGGGCCCGCCGCGATCGTGAACGCGCTGGTGGCCTGGGACACCAGCCATGTCTGTGCTGCCAGTCGCTCGCCGGGATCGACGGTGGACTGCTGGAACACACCGACCCGTTCGGTGATCCGCGCTGTGTACTCGTCGGCGAAGCGCATGACGGAGAGCTGTATCTGCAGCAGCGCGGCGGCACGCTCCTCGGCCGACCGGTCGCGGAACAGTCGATTGGTGACGGCGCACCCCGACAGCAAGGTGGCGGAAGCGAGCAGCACGAGCAGAACCCGGGACACCAGGGGAGGGTGAATCATGATGACGTCGTTTTCGCCTCAAGGCGGGGTTCGCGGGCGCATTGTATCGCCTGCTGCCTTGCGGCCGGCCCGGCGATTTGCCGACCCTATGGAACCTGCATAGAATCTGCGTCGGCCGGCGGGTGTAGTTCAATGGTAGAACTGTAGCTTCCCAAGCTACTAACGTGGGTTCGATTCCCATCACCCGCTCCACTTCCCCGCCGGATTGGGACGACGCCACTGGTGCCAGCTGACGTTCGCGGGCGTTATCGACCGGCCCGAGTCGAGCCGCCCTGGTGATCACGCCACTGCCTGGGACTCGCGCCTGCCCAGTTGCGGAAAGCTCGCGAAAAGACGTTCGGGTCCGAATAGTGCAGTGCGGCTGCAATCTCCATGACTGGAAGTTCGGTGTCCCGCAGCAACTGCCGCGCCAGTCCGTAGCGCGTCCGGTCGACCAGCGTCTGCAGGTGCGTTCCGTCTTCACGGAGTCGCTTTCTCAAGGTCCGCTGGTGAATGCCGAAGAAGCGCGCCACGTCGTCCGCCGAGGTGGCGCCATTGAGCACGAACCTTGGCAGTGCGCATTCGACCTGCTCTGCGAACGACATTGCCGCGTGCTCCTTTGCCCGGGCAATGGCTCGGCTCAGCATGCGGCGCAGTGCGGGGTCGGTGCCGGCGATCGGCTGTTCGAGCCACGACGACTTGAATACGACGCCGCAAGCCTCGGCGTCGAACCGGAGCCGGGTCCGGAAAATGCGTCGGAAAGTCGCCGTATCCGTCGGCCGGACATGCGGGAACTGGACACACGTCGGCGACCACGTCAGGCCGCAGAGCTCCTGTAGCGCGCGGTAACCGATCGCAATGGCCGCGTCGTAGATCTGTGCCATCGACGTGGCGCCCTGGCCGTAGGCCGAATAACCAAGCAGCACGCTCGACGGCGCGACATCCAGCAGGACAGGTACGGCACCGCGGTCATGCAGGTGAAGGTGCAGGAGCATTGCCCGCAGCGCTTCGCCGACGGTAGCGGAGTTTCGCATCAGGTGCCCGATCTCACCGAGTGCCTGGAGACGAAAGCGCTCGCCGACCAGCAGACCGAAGTGGCCGCATCCGGTCATGTCTGCGCAGATGGTCAGCAGGTGGGCGAGGGCGCCGAAAGGGATGCGGCTCTCCGGGTCCTTGAAGAGCCGCGGAGCTATTGCCGCGCGCGCGAACGCGCGGCGGGGAGCGACGCCGAGTTCCCTCAGCACATCTGGGAGCGCCATGAGGGGCCCGATCCGGACGTCGCCGGCGATGCTGGGGGGCGGTAGCGATGGCGACCGTCGCGCCGAGTGCCTAGCCACGCCTCTTGCCTCGCGGTCCCGCACGTACCCTGCCAACCCTCGACGTCATTGTCTCGAGCCCTGAAACCCGGTAAGTCTGCGTGCCAACGCTAGTGCCAGGGGGCCGTATTTGCAAGGTGTGGCGCGCCCCGAGTTGCTAGTCTGCGTGCTGATTCCGGCCTTGCCGAACCGCTCAGGAGAGCGAGATGAACAGATCCCGTATCGTCGGCGCGTTTGCAACCGCGCTGCTGCTTGCCATCGGAATCGGCACCGCGAGCGCACAGCCGGCGACCGGCGCGGATGCCCCGTCGGCGTACAAGTACTCGACTCCGATCGCACCCGGCGTCGCCGTGCCGGACAGGCTCGAGAGCTCGATCGGCACGCTGCACCTGAACTACGGTTATCCCGAAGCCGGCACCGTCGAGAAGATCTACGACAACCTCGATCGTTCGCGTGCGCTGCAGGCCTACCTGATGGCGATACCGATCGTGAACCAGGCGGGAATGCGGGATTCGATCCGCAAGTTCGGGCCGGACAACCAGACCGACGTCATCTGGGAGAACCTGGTCGACGCAAGGACGGTGGAGCTGACGGCGAACGACAATACGATCTACAACTTCATCTGGCTGGACACGAAGAAGGGCCCGGTTGTCGTCGAGGTGCCTCCAAAGGTTCTCGGCGGCATCAATGACTTCTGGTACCGCTGGGTCGCGGATGTCGGGCTGACCGGCGAGGACCTCGGGAGCGGCGGCAAGTACCTCGTGCTGCCGCCCGGATATCAGGGCGACGTCCCCGCGGGCTACGTCGTGGTCAGGCCGAGCACCTACGGCAACTGGCTGTTCTTCCGCGCCTTCCTCGTCGACGGTTCGACGACGCCCGGCGTGGCCTCGGTGAAGCAGCACCTGAAGATCTACCAGCTGTCCGAGGCGGCGAATCCACCGCCAATGAATTTCGCAAATGGCTCGGGCGTCCCTGCGACCTTCGTGGCGCCCGGCGACTACGGATTCTGGGAACTCCTGAACACCGTGATCCAGGAGGAACCGCCCGGTGGCAGCGATCCGACGACGCTTGGGCTCTTCGCCTCCGTCGGCATCGTCAAGGGCCAGCCGTTCAAACCCGACGAGCGCATGAAGAAGATCCTGACAGACGCCGCGAACATCGGTGCTGTCACCGCCCGCACGATCGCTTTCAAGATCCGCTCCAGCGATGCCTACTTCTACCCGAACAGCACGTGGCGTCTGCCGTTCTTCGGCGGCTATAAGTTCGAGAATTCGCCGGGCGTGACGAACATGGACGGCTACATCTTCTATTACTACTTCGCCACCGGCGTCACGCCGGCGATGGAAGAGAAGATGGTCGGCCAGGGCTCGCAGTATCCCTGGTCGGTCCAGGACGCCAACGGCAACCCGTTCGATGGCGGCAAGTCGTACCGGATGCGCCTGCCACCCAATGTCCCGGTCAAGAACTTCTGGTCGGTCATCGTGTACGACAACCAGACGCGATCGATGGTCCAGACGGATCAGAAATCCCCGAGCGTCAGCAGCCAGAACGAGAAATTGAAGGTCAACGCGGACGGCTCGGTGGACGTGTATTTCGGCCCGAAGGCCCCGGCCGGCTACGAGAACAACTGGGTGCAGACGATTCCGGGAAAGGGCTGGTTCATGATCCTGCGGTTGTACGGCCCGCTCGAGCCGTGGTTCGATAAGACCTGGCGCCCAGGAGAAATCGAACTGCAGCGCTGAGCCCCGGCATGCGCTTGGCGCTTGCGCGGCCGGATGATCGCAATCGCCGGAGTCCGGGCGTTCGCGTGGTCGACGGCGGTGCTGCTCGTGCTCGCGCAGCGGTTCCAGTACGAACAACTCAAGCGGGTGTCCATCGACGCGCCAGTCGAACAGATATGACTGCAGCGGCGGCCTCGCAGGTGGCCCGAGACAGCACGCGTGGCTCGATTGAGCCGCGGCGTCACACGCCAATCACACGCAGCTGCCTGGCTGCTGGTAACTCGCTGATTTGCCGGCAGGGCAGGGCAGAGCGACTTCACTTGGGTTCGATTCCCACCACCCGCTCCATTTTCCCCTCTAGATCCAGCAATAAGCGCGACGGGTTCCCGGTCGGGTCTGCCGCGGGTACCTGTCGGCTCGCTTGTTGCGTGACGCGCAACGCGGTACACTGCCACCATGATCCAGTCGTTCCGGCACAAGGGACTGCGGCGGTTCTACGAATCGGGGTCATTGGCCGGAATACAGCCTCAGCATGCGCGAAGGCTGAGGATGCAGTTGGCCGCCCTCGATTCCGCCCAGGTCATAGAGGACATGGACATTGCGGGGTTCCGTCTTCACCCGCTGAAGGGCGCGGATCGCGGACGGTGGTCGGTCTGGGTCAACGGCAACTGGAGACTGACGTTCGAGTTTCGGGACGGGCAGGCGTACGTGCTCGATTACGAGGATTACCACTGATGGCCATGCACAACCCTCCGCATCCAGGCGAGTTCATTACTGCGGTGTACCTGGAGCCCAATGGACTGAGCGGCCGTGAGTTGGCCGCCAAGTTGGGAGTCGCACCGTCGACTCTCAATCGGGTGTTGACTGGCGCCAGCGGCGTGAGCCCGGAGATGGCGCTGCGGCTGTCAAAGTGTCTGGGCCGGACGCCGGAGAGCTGGCTCGCCATGCAATACAACCATGACCTGTGGCGCGCAAAGCAGCAGGTGGACCTGAGCCGCGTTGGCAAGGTTCGCCTCACGGCTGCCTGATGTGCCGACGCTCCGCTTTCCACACGTCAGTCACACGCGGGGCCGCCTTCGTCCGTAAGTAGTTGATCTGGCGCGGTACTGGGCGAGTCACGTTGGTTCGATTCCCATCACCCGCTCCAATTCCGCCTCTCGCCCCGCCATCGGGCTATCCGGCGACGCAGTTAGCGCCGACGCCCGTCGGCAATTTCCTTGAGCCCGTCTGCGTCCACGATCAGCAGCGCACGGTAAGCCTGCTCGACCAGGCCTCGTTCTTCGAAGCGCCGCAGGATCTGCAGCAGGGTCGTCCGCGAGACGTTGATCATCGTCGCGAGTTCATCCTGAGTGATTGGAATTGACCGTCGCTCGGGGCGGACGCGCCGCGGAAACTGGTGTCCTGAGACGCGCAGCAGTACGCACGCGCAGCGACGATCGCTGTCCGGGAGTAATGAATCGGCGTAGGCGGAAACCGCGATGTCGCCGTATTCGAGGACGGCGAGAGCGACGAAGCGCCACCACTCTGGTCGCTCTCGCAACAAATCTTGCATGACGCGACCGGGGATGTGGGCCAGCAGGACGCCTGTTCGAGCCGTGGCCGTGACGCGTGGCCGCAGCCCAGGAAATGCAGATCCGTATCCGATCCAGGATCCTTCGTGCGTCAGGTGCAGCATCGGGTTGTCCCCGGCACCGAATCGCGAGTAGATCTCGATGGTCCCGTCGACGATTCCGTATGGGTCCGCCTGGGCATCGCTCGCACTGTAGATGGGCTGCCCGGCCGCGACTTCCCGCCATCCGCAGCGAGACAGGACTGCCTGCTGGAACTCCGGCGCGGCGCTTCCGAACCAGCCCTCGTTGTCCGTGAGGACCGCGAAGCGCTCTGCAAGGGGCATCGGTTTCATGTGTGCGCCGTCGAATTCAATTGCACAGATCCGCGCAATCTTCGGCGGGACGACTCGTAGAATCAAGCCATGATTGCCCAGCTTGGATTGACCGCCGCGGGCGCCATTAACAGGGAGAAATCGATGTCGTCGATCCTGCAACGATGTGCAATTTCGATCGTCACCGCCGTATTGTTCGCGGTCGCCGCCCTGGCACCGGTGCGAGCCGCCGAGCCTGCACAGGACGAGAACCTCGCCTACACGATCGGGGTGCAGACCTACATCAGCCACTTTCCGCTGATGGACCTCTACCGCACGCTCTGGGAGACGTCGTTCGACCCCGGGCGCGGCCACGACCGGACGCTGAACGAGTACTTCGTCTTCGACCGCCTGATCACGAGCAAGGACGACTGGGTCATCACGCCCAACAACGACACGATCTACCTGCGCGCGTTCCTCGACCTGCGCAAGGAGCCGATCATCCTCGTGATCCCGCCGATGGGCGACCGGCAGTACTGGGTGCCCGTCGGCGACATGTGGCACGACTTCGATGCCAACCTGTCGTGGGACATGGTCGGCTCGCGCGGCGGCGCCTTCGCCTTGTGCGCGCCAGGCTGGCAGGGCGTGCTGCCCGAGGGTGTGAAGCGGGTCGACATGGGCACGCCGATCATCTGGACGCTGCCCCGCATCGCCGTGAACGGCGACCCGGACCTGCCGGCAGCGGTCGCGTTGCAGAAGCAGTTCCGGCTCGTCCCGCTGAGCCAGTGGGGCGCAGCCACGGTTGCCCGGCCCAAGCCCGATGCGGCCGACTTCCCGCGTTTCACCCGCAACGAGCTGACCGATGCGAAGGCGTATTTCACGACACTCAACGCGCTGCTTCGGCTCTCGCCGCGCCTCGGCAATCCCATGGACGACGCCACGGCGGGCTGGCTGCGCGAGATCGGGATGGATCCCGCGAGCGGGTTTGACTGGAACAAGCTCTCGCCGCAGGCAAGACGCGGCCTCGAGCGGGCGGCGGCGGACGCGCATCGGATCATCGCGGAGCGCATGCCGCGCCTCGTGCCGATCGTCAACAACTGGCAACTCGCCCGTCTCGATAAACGCATCAGCGGCGATCCCGTGTTCGCGGCTGGCGCTGCGATGCTCGGGCTGCTCTGGAACCCGAAGGAGATCAGTACCTACGACGTCGCCTTCTTCGACGGCGCCGGCGCGCCGCTCGACGGCAGCAACCGCTACGTGCTCCGTTTCTCGCCACCGCCGCCGGTCGATGGCTTCTGGTCGGTCACGATGTACTCGGCCGAGACCCAGCTGTTCGTTCCCAATCCCCTCGACCGCTACTCGTTCGGCGACCGCACGAAGGGAATCGTTTACGAGAAGGACGGCACACTTGAGGTCTTACTCCAGCATGCGGAACCGACAGATCCGAAAGAGCGGGCGAACTGGCTGCCCGCGCCCAAGGGGCGCTTCTACCTCGTGACGCGGCACTACTCGCCACGTCCGCCGATCCTCACTGGTGACTGGCTGCCGCCGCCGATTACGAAGCGCTGACCCCAGGGAGATCCACGAATGAAACTCAGGAATTACGCCGTGATCGCAGGTGTCTGTGCCCTTGCCGCGTGGATGCCCGCTGCCAACGCGCAGCTGCACGGCCGCCAGGAGACCCGCTCCGGCGTGCTCGAGTTCGAAGCCAACGGCTATCCCACCGACGCGACCGTCGAACGCGTGCGCGAAGAGGTCGACTACCAGCGCGCCGTGCAGGCCTACATCCACTTCCTTCCGGCCGTCGCCATGACGCAGTGGCGCAACGCGCACCTCGGCCCACTCGGCGGCAAGCCGGGCGATCTGATCGTCTACCGGACCACCGAGCAGAAGCTGCCGATCCTGACGGCGAACGACACGACGACTTACGTCATCACCTTCGCGGAGTTGAGCGACACCGGCGGGGTGTTGATGTACGAGGTGCCGCCCGGGCCGACCGGTGGCGGAGTCATCGACCTCTGGCAGCGGCCGGTCTCGGATACGGGTATGGTCGGGCCGGATCGGGGCAAGGGTGGCAAGTTCCTGATCGTGCTGGAGGGCACGAAGGTCCCGGAGAATCACGGAGCGGACTTCGTGATCACCTCGAAGACCAACACGGTGATGATCGGCACCCGCATCCTGACGCCGGATCCGAAGGAAGGTCAGCGCATTCTCAACGCGCACAAGATCCACGGCCTCGGCAAGGAGTCCACGATCCGGGTCTTCGAAGCGCCGAACAATGACTGGGAGGGCCACCAACCCCGCGGCCTCGAGTACTGGAAGTTGGTCCACCAGGCGATCCAGCTCAATCCGCTCGAAGAGCGCGACATGGCCGTGATGCAGGGGCTCAGGAACTTGGGGCTCGAGAAGGGCAAGCCGTTCGCCCCGACCGCCGCGCAGAAAAAGATCCTCGAGGAAGCGGCACTCGTCGGCGAAACCTGGGCGATGGGCAACAGCTTCCTCAAGCCCAACCCGGTGAAGCACTGGACGGACGACCCGAAGTCCCAGTGGCAGTACATCCTCTTCATGCAGAGCCCGCTCGACCAGATGGCGAAGACGCACATGGAGATCGACGCGCGGACCGCCTACACCTACGAGGCGATCACGGTCACCGAAGCCAGCACCCAGAACCTCGTCGACGCCGGCATCCAGTACCTCGCGTCGTACAAGGACGACGCCGGCAAATGGCTGGACGGCGCCAAGGCCTACGAACTCGTCGTGCCGAAGGACGTGCCGATGCTGAACTTCTGGTCGGTCGTCCTCTACGACAACGACACGCGCTGCATGATCGTCAACCCGCAGGGGAAGACGGAGGTCAACAGCCGCCAGCCGCTCGTCAAGAGCAAGGACGGCTCCGTGCGCCTCGTGTTCTCACCGAAGAAGCCCGATGGCGTGCCCGATGCGAACTGGATCCAGACCAACCCGGAGAAGGGCTTCTTCGCCTATTTCCGCTGGTACTCGCCCACCAAGGCCTTCTTCGACCGGTCCTGGAAGATGGGGAACATCGTCGAGGTGAAGTGACCGATGCCGAAGGATTTCGAGCGGATGGAGGACAGTAACCGCAGCGCCAATCCGTTTATCCACGAAATCTCGGATCCGTCGCGGCGCGTCGTGCTGCTGGGAGGCATTGGTGCGCTGACGGTGGGCGCGCTCGCGCCGTGGCTGGCCAGCCGCGCCGCGGCTGCGCCCGCTGCCGGCGGCAGGCCACTGATCGGCTTCAAGTCGGTGCCGGTGAGCGAGAAGGACGCGGTGATCGTGCCCGAAGGCTACGAGGCGGTGGCCTTCGCCGCGTGGGGCGAGCCGGTCGGCGTGCCGGGGAACATGCCGGAGTTCCGCTGGGACGCGAGCAACAGCGCGGCCGACCAGGCGGTGCAGATGGGCATGCACCATGACGGCATCCACTACTTTCCCGTGGACGGCAGCAGCACGCACGGCCTGCTCGTGATGAACCACGAGTACACCGACGACGGGCTGCTCTTCCCGGACGGCAAGAAGAACCGGACCGCGGAGAAGGTCGCGAAGGCGCAGGCGGCCCACGGCATCGCAGTGATCGAAGTCGAGTTGCGGGACGGCCGCTGGCAGATCGTGCGCCCGTCGAAGTACGCGCGGCGCTGCACCGCACGCACGTCGATCGCCGTCGCCGGGCCCGCGGCCGGGCATGCACTGATGAAGACCTCAGTCGATCCCGACGGCCGCACAGTGCTCGGCACGCTTAACAACTGCGGCAGCGGCATGACGCCGTGGGGCACCTACCTCAGCGCGGAAGAGAACTGGGCCTTCTACTTCGATGGCCCGGACCAGCGCGATGCCGACCAGCGCCGCTGGGGCCTGCTCCGGAACGGCCTCTCGCGCTGGGGCGAACATGATCCGCGCTTCGATGCGAAGCGGCATCCGAACGAGTTCCATCGGTTCGGCTGGATCGTCGAAATCGACCCTTACGATCCGGCCAGCGTGCCGGTCAAACGCACTGCGCTCGGCCGCGGTGCGAAGGAGGGCGCGTGGGTCGCGAAGACCGGCGACAACCGCGCGGTGGTGTACTCGGGCGAGGACGCGCGCTTCGAGTACATCTACAAGTTCGTCAGCCGCGACCGGATCGCCCCGGGCGGCGCGAAGGCCAATGCCACGCTGCTCGACCACGGCACGCTGTACGTCGCGCGCTTCGATGCCGATGGCACGGGTCGCTGGCTGCCGCTGGCGCAAGGCCAGGGACCGTTGACGGCCGCCGCCGGCTTCCCGGATCAGGGGGCGGTCGTGATTCGCACCCGACAGGCGGGCGATCTCCTCGGCGCGACCAAGATGGACCGGCCGGAGTGGATCGCGATCGACCAGGACGCGCGCACCGTCTACTGCACGCTGACCAACAACAGCCGGCGTGGCCGGCCGGATCATCCCGGAGCAGACGCGGCGAACCCGCGCGCCAGTAACACCATGGGCCACATCATCCAGTGGACCGAGGACGGCGACTTCGACTCGACGACGTTCCGCTGGAAACACCTTCTGCTGGCCGGCGACCCGGCCAACGAACGGCCCGAAGCGCGCGGCAACATCCGTGGCGACATCTTCGCCTGCCCGGACGGGCTGACGTTGGACGCGCGCGGCGTGCTTTGGATCCAGACCGACATCTCATCCGATGAGAAACACCGGGGCGAGATGCAGGGCTTCGGCAACAACCAGATGCTGGCCTTTGACCCCGCCACCGGCGAGGTGCGGCGCTTCCTGACCGGCCCGGTCGGCTGCGAGATCACCGGCATCGCGCTGACCCCGGACGGGCGCACGATGTTCGTCAACATCCAGCACCCGGGCGAGCCGCTCACCCCGCACGACGGCCTCGAAATCCCCAGCCTGCACAGCGACCCGGCTCAGCCGAGGCGGTACTCAAACTGGCCCGACTTCAAGCCGGACGGGCGGCCGCGCTCGGCCACCGTCGCGATACGCAAGAAGGACGGCGGGCCGATCGGGACGTGAGTCCGCGGTTTCACACGTCAATCACACGCGAGAACATCACTATCTGTAAGTGACTGATCTGGCGAGTGGAGCGGGGCAACTCACGTGGGTTCGATTCCCATCACCCGCTCGTGTTCCGGAGACCGGCACTCTGAGCGTCTGCTTCCCGCAGGCCAGACGGACCGCTTCGGGTCGTTCCTCACCGTTGCCTGTCTGCTTTCGGGTGAGTGATTCGGGTCACGCGGCGGTTGGAAGCGCGGGTTGGAGTGCGAAGCGGTTGCGGAGCGGACTGCTCGCGATGGAAGCGGGTGTCGGGTAAGGGGGGGTCACCGTGACGTGCTCAACTTCGCGGCGCACTCTGCGCAACAGTTGTGTTTGACAGATATACGAAAGATCGTATACTGACCGTATGAAGCCGGTCCGATTCGTCGGCAGCGCCAGAGACGACCTCGCCGCGTTTCCGAAATCGGTGCGAACTCGCGCCGGCCATGAATTGTTCATGGTCCAGGCTGGGCGAGATCCTGACAGCTGGAAACCCATGAGCAGCGTGGGGCCCGGCGCGTGTGAGATTCGTGTGCGAGACCCGAGCGGCGCGTACCGAGTCATTTACGTGGCGAAGTTCGCGGATGCGGTCTACGTGCTGCACGCGTTCCAGAAGAAAACGCAGAAGACGTCACGGGCGGATCTGGAACTCGCTGTGCAGCGCTACAGGATCGCATGTGAACATGCCGAAGGAGTGAAACGTGGCTAGGAAAGTGACCGAATCGAGCGGCAATATCTTCCTTGACCTTGGCTTTGCGCCGCACGACGCGGAGGTCATGCTGTTGCGCGCCCGCCTCGCGGAGGCATTGCGCAGGTGGGTCGAGCGGGAAGAGCTGACCCAGGCGCAGGCGTCGAAGCGCCTCGGTATCACGCAACCGCGCGTCTCGGAAATCACGCGCGGCAAGATCGAGTTGCTGTCTCTCGATTACCTGGTGGGGTTGTGCGCCAAGGCTGGCATCTCGGTTGGGTTGAAGATCGCGGCCTGACCGAAGGTCAGGCGGACTGCGCGAATGCCCGAGCGGGCGCGAGGGCGATAGTATTGCGACCAAAGCGGACATCCGTGTAAGCGTAAAATCGGCCAGAAGCAGGCCTCGGACTGCCGACGATCTGGTCTTTACAGTGACCGCTATGACTAGCGCCAAAACAGCCGCGACTGCTGCATACCTGTCGCTCAGCGTCTTCTACGTTGGATCCCCCCTGTTGACTGTCTCGGCGATTGGTTTCGACAACATTGGCGCCGCACTCGTCAAGCCTGCTTTCGCGTCGATGGTCCTGTCTCGCCTGTTGTGTGCCATCGCCTGCATGGTGATCATCAAAAGTCTCCACTCCGGAACGCCACGGCAGACGCTTGCGGAATCACTGGCGTGGGGATTGGTCGTCGTCGTAACGGGCTTGGGCCTTCTTCGTGTAGCGGTGACATGGCCACCGTCGGGATCGTCGCCGCTGGTCGTGTTTGCACTGATCGCGTTACAACTCTGGGGAGCGATATCGACGCGTCGCGCCTTCCGTGATGTGTCGTCGCTGTAGGGCAACTCAGTCTGCGGCTTCGGGTCGATTGCCGAAGTCGTATGACGGCATTAGGGAACGGTAAGATCGGCCACATGCAGACTGTCCAGGGAAATCAGAAGACTATTTGGGGGACTTCAATTGGGCGACAACACCCACGACCCCGCTGACGACGCGCCCGCGGGTGTTGACCCCATCCCATCATTGATGCTGGCGATAGCGTACGCGGCGGTCGTTGGACTGCTCGTGTACAGCGCCCTAGGCTGCGGTGGCGACATGTGTGCGGCAGGTGGCCTGATCATCATGGGCCTGACGCTGCCTGTAAGCCTTCTCGTCACACAGGTGTCGCCAAAGCTGGAAATCCCAGTCATCGTCGTGGCGGTGCTGGTCAACTCTGCGCTGATCTTCTACGTCGCACGCATGATCGCCAACCGCACGAGCAACCTGGTCATTTGGGGCGTACTCGCACTGGTCGCAGCGGCATGCCTGCTCTCGGGTTGCACGGACCGATTGAAATGGACTGAAGAGGTGCGCCTGCCGGATGGCCGGGTCGTCAAGCTGGAGCGGTACCAGAAATTCGATGGGCGGCCGGCCGAACCATTCGGCCCGTCCACAGAGTCAGAATACAGCTTCGAGTTCCGTATGCCCGGGACCGGCGACAAGATTCGCTGGAGGAACAAGGGGGAATTGGCAACCGTTGCGCTCGCCATCGACGACGGTGTTCCCACGTTGCTGACCACACCGCGAACCGGCATCAGCCTTTGGCACTTTCGGTGCCCGTCTCCGCCGTATCTCGCATTCCAGTACCGAGATGGAGAATGGGTGCGCGTGGCTTTGCCGGGGCTGCCGCACAAGAGTCTTCGCCCGAACCTGTCCTCCTGGAACATACGCGCGCTCAGGCCCGCAATTGAGGCGAACGATCACTTTCTGTCGGTCAGTGCGGTCGAAGCAGGTGTGAGTGCCCCCTTTAACGGCCAGGTAGTTGATCTGACAGGCCTGGATCGACAGGAGTTCGGTAACCTCAACCGCTGTGACAGGCCGTTCAAATACATGCTTCGCCCTGATACGGAAGTTCGAACGGACTGACTCGCGCGCGTATCTGCAGGGACCTCTTTGGATCGAACGCGGGCCACAGTGTCCGCTGTCGGGCGCAGGTTCGGGGTGGTTACGCGGCGGTAATGGAAAGCGGACTTTCGCGTAGGCGTAAAATCGGCCCGAAGCGGACCTTTGGTCGACCGCCAGGTCGCGAGAACTCATAGATGAATTCGTCGTATCGAGGATGACAGGGGAGAGTCGACGCACTTGAGCAAAGCCACTCTCGCCCTAGGTATCGCAGTCTTCAACTGGGCTGCCTGGGCCGCGTTGATCGGTGCCGCGCTGGTTTTCGACGGCGTAATTGTATTCATCCTGTTCTTCGGGATCTTCTACGTCCTGGCGTCTCTCGTCAGCTGTTGCGTGGGCCTGGTGATTGGGCTTCTAGCCCTTCGCGCCGAAGGTCACCCTGAGAGGCGTAAGGCGTATGCCGGAGTCTTACTGATTCTTCTGCTTGGGCCGACGTTATGGCTGGGTTTCCGCGTTGGTTACGGGTCCCACGAGTGGACCGAGGAGGTCAGGCTCGCAGACGGCGAGGTTACGCTCGTCCACCGACGGAACCTGAATGGGCCGGACGAGTTTATGCGGAAGTGCATGGACTGCGTCAGAAAAGCGACATTCAGCGGTGAATACCGCGGACGTCGGTTTCGGTGGTCGACCGATCGCGCGACGATGCAAGGCGCCGGCCCGCTTGCGCTGGAGTTTGTCGACGGCGATCCAGTGCTGGTATTTGCTGTAACCGGAAAAGACGAATGCGGGCTGTACGGGCGGCCGGACCCTCCGTTTCGCGTGATCCGGCTTGAGCGGCGGCGATGGTTGCCGGATCGTTGGGTTGAGTCAAATTTCGCGGAAGTTCCACAGGACGCACAAGTCAACCTGTCAGGAATTCACGCTGTTCCCAAGCTTGCAGCGCTTGGCAAACGTGGCCTGCTGACGGCTGCAGCGAAGGACCGCGCGCTGGAAAGCGACTACACACTGACTCCACACGGCGCTCAGTTGTCTGCGGTCGGTGAGTGGCTCGCTTCGGATCCTGACTCCTGCAGGAACCGAGGACGCCCCCAGACCGACCGGTGGTTGAATTCCAAGCAAGCCGTACTCGAGTCGGAGGCACAAGCAGGTGCCGTCGCGAAGGCCGAACTCATTGGGAGACACGATGAGTTCATTGCTCTGAGTGCAGACCAGGTTCGAGATTTACATGGCGTGACCGGCCCGATCGGTCGAACTCGCGGTTGCCGAGAAATGGGGGTACGGGTTGCTGCCCTCGGCAAGTGGGTCGAAGGCGGATGGCAGAACGCGGGCGGCAGACTTGACCAATCCGACGTATTGATCTCGCCGGTGGGGCACGGAGACGCAACGAGTTTCTGGGTCCTGCCTGGTCCGATCAAAGATTACCGGCAAGTCATCTGTCTACCGGAAGAAGTCCTCGTCGTTCGATCGAAAGAAGCCAATACATTCCTGCTGACGCGGTTGGGCAAGCGCGGTACGACGCCAGTCTCGCAGCGGGTTGCCGTCGATGTGCCTCGCGATCTCCAAGACCAAGCCGCTTACTTCTGGACGGTGACCGACGATGGCCGCGAGATTCAAATGGCGATCTTTCGGGGCGAGCAGAGTCCTGCGAATAGACAGATGGGTCCTCGGCAATTCGACCTGCTGATCGAGTCCCATGGAGTCCAACTAAATCTGTTGCGATATCGCGTCCTGTGATCCATCGATTCGGCGACTGTAACCTTGAGTCCAAGCCCCGCTCCGACCCGACGCGTAAGTCGCCCCGGTCGTAGGTCCGATTTGGGTCGTTCTTCACCGTTAAACGTCCGCTTTCGGGGCGCGGTTCCACCGGGAATGGCGCTACGCTGCGCTTTCACACGTCAATCACACGCAGGAACATCGCTCTTCGTAGGTGATTGATCGAGTAAGCGCAGCCGGGCGACTCACGTGGGTTCGATTCTCATAACCCACTCCACGCTTCGCGCAGGCTGTGCCAACGCCAGTTCTCCTGGCAATGCGCATTTGGCAAGCCGGTCGGCTTCTGACAGATTGCGGTCATGGAACTGCGCGACCTTGGTCTGGACGACTGGTTCGAACAGAAAGCGCGCGAGCTCTGCGCCCCGGACCTGACCATCGCTCGGGTAACTGCCGTCGACAGGGCCCGGTACCTCATCCGCGACGAGCTTGGCGAGCTACCTGCCGAGTTGACGGGCCGACTTCAGTTTGTCGCCGAGTCGTCCATGGATCTGCCGTGCGTAGGCGACTGGGTTTGCGCGCGCCGCCTGGACGGCGGGTCACACGCGACCATTCATGGTGTGCTGCCGCGCAAGTCATTCCTCAGGCGGAAAGCTCCCGGCAAGGACATCGATTTCCAGACTATCGCGGCGAACATCGACGTGGCGTTCGTCATCCAGTCCTGCCACTTCGATTTCAACGTACGCAGGCTCGAGCGATACCTGGTGATGGTGAGGGAAGGGCATATCGAGCCCGTGCTGCTGCTGACGAAGATCGACCTGGTCAGCGCGAGGGACCTGGAATTGTTGGTCGGCGAGATCCGGCTCGCGGGAATCGACGCGAGTCTAGTCATGTTAAGCAATGTGACAGGCGCCGGACTGGATCAAGTTCGAGAGCTTCTGCTTCCCGGCAAGACGTACTGTCTCCTGGGTTCGTCGGGGGTCGGGAAGACCACGCTCATCAACCGCCTTGCAGGTGCCTCTTGGCTGGAGACGGGAGACGTCAGCCACACGGGCGAGGGGCGTCACACGACCACACGTCGTCAACTGGTCGTGCTCGAGGGTGGGGCCCTCCTGGTCGACATGCCCGGCATGCGCGAGCTGGGCATGCTGGGCGTCAACGAAGGCCTCGCCGATACTTTCGCCGACATCGGGGAGCTTGCTGAGAATTGCCGGTTCTCGGATTGCGGACACACGAGCGAACCTGGCTGCGCCGTGCGGGCAGCAATCGAGCGCCACGACTTGAGCGAAGAACGCCTGCAGGATTACCTCAAGCTCAGGAAGGAGTCCGCGTTCCACGACCTGTCGTACGTCGAGAGGCGAAAGAAGGATAGGGACTTCGGTCGATTCGTGCGTTCCGCAATGAAGCACAAGGACAAGCGGGGCCGGGACTGAGTTCACGCTCCAATTTCCACTCGCGCACCAGTGACGCCATCTGTGCTGGACGGGTGTGGAGACCAGTTGACGGGTGCCGTTGCACTCGTCACGCTTGGAAACGAACCATGTCTTGAATGCTCTCTTCAGTGGGTCCTTGCGCTTGTGTCCTGCAAGGTCGTTGTCTAACGGTGGAGGATCCGCGATGGCTGAATTGCTTGCCTTTTCCCGGTGCCGGCTCGCAGGTGCGACCGTCCTTGTGGCGTTGGCGCTCCTGCCGGGGTTGGCGCTGGCCGAGGCTCCGGGTGCGATAAAGCCCAGCGACCTGACGTCCGTCAAACACTACTCGCCCTACGCATTCCGCAACTTCCCGGACAAGGTGTTTTTCGGCGACATGCACATCCACAGCAACCTGTCGCCGGATGCGGGCCTGCTGGGAACGTCGCTCACGGCAGCGGACGTCTATCGCGCTGCACGCGGCGAGACGGTCATGTCGAACACCGGCCAACCCTTCCGGCTGGTCCGGCCGCTCGATTTCCTGGTCCTCACGGATCATGCCGAGGCGATGGGCCTGGCCCCCTTGATTCGCGAATCCAGCCCAGTGCTCCTGTCCTCGAAGCGCGGGCGCGAAGTGTGGGAAGCCTTCAACGGCGGGCGGGAAAGCGCCATGAAGGCGTTTGCGGGGCTGCTGGCCGATGTTTCGGCGGGCAACGATCCATTCAGCGACATCGACATGAGCGGGTCGATCTGGCCTGAGTTCGTCGAGCTGGCGGACACCTACAACCAGCCGGGCGTCTTCACTGCCATGACCGGCTTCGAATGGACCTCGCAGCCCAACGGCAACAACCTGCACCGGATCGTGGTCTTCGCGGACGGCGCCGACAAGACCAGCCGCGTGCGCCCCTTCTCGATGTTCGACAGCCAGGATCCCGCGAAGCTATGGGACTACATGGAGAAGTACGAGGCAACGACGGGCGGCCGCGTCTTCGCCCATGTCCACAACGGCAACCTCTCTAACGGAATTGCGTTCACGGCCGCGGAGGTGGATGGGACGCCGATGGATGCCGCCTACGCGGCTCGCCGGTCGCGCTGGGAGCCGATCGTGGAGATCACGCAGATAAAGGGCGACGGCGAAACCCACCCCTATCTGTCCCCCGACGATGAGTTCGCGGACTTCGAACGCTGGGACGTGGGCAACCTCGACGGGTCGGCGCTTAAAAAGAAAGAAATGCTTCGCTTTGAGTATGCCCGTTCGGCGCTGCTCACCGGGCTCGAGGTCGAGGCAAAAGTCGGAGTCAATCCCTACAACTTCGGTTTCAACGGCACGACCGACTCGCACACTGGCCTGGCCTCATCCGCAGAAGACAACTACTTCGGCAAGTTCGCCGGCTCGGAGCCCCGGGCCGATCGGGCCGAAGGCGAGGTCATCCCCGCGGCCGATCCCGCGTTGCGGATCATCACGGCACAGGAATCGGCGTCGGGCCTCACCGGCGTCTGGGCGCGCGCAAATACCCGTGCCGAGATTTTCGACGCGCTCAAGCGCAAGGAGGTCTATGCCACGACCGGAACACGCATGCGTGTGCGCTTGTTCGCGGGCTGGGATTTCAAGGCGGGCGACGAGCTGGTGGCTGATTTCGCCGGCCTGGGCTATACGCACGGCGTGCCGATGGGTGGGCGCCTGCACGCACCGCCGAAGGGCGCAGCCCCGACGTTCATCGTGCGGGCCATGCGGGACCCGGATTGGGCCAACCTCGACCGCATCCAGGTCATCAAAGGTTGGATCGACGCTGACGGGAAAGCCAGGGAACGGATCTACGACATCGCCGTTTCCGACGGCCGCAAGATCGGCGCCGATGGGCGCGCGCTTACGCCGGTCGGCACCACCGTCAATGTCTCGAATGCAAGCTTCACCAACACCATCGGTGCTGCCGTCCTCGCCGCACACTGGCGCGACCCGGATTTCGACCCGAATGAGCGGGCGTTCTATTACGTCCGCGCGCTGGAAATCCCGACGCCGCGATGGACGACCTACGATGCCGCCCGCTTCAAGGTGAAGCTGCCGACCCGGGTGCCCGCGACGGTACAGGACCGCGCCTATACGTCGGCTGTCTGGTATTCGCCCGGCAAGTAGCGGCGCAACCTGAGCGGCAGCGGCCGAATCCGCGGGATCCATGCGCAGGGGAACGCTGCCGTGGCCCCGATCTTTCAAGCGTGGCTCGAGTACCGGACTCGTACCTGGCACACGGACCTCGACACCCTTGGCCACGTCTCGCGCGAGGACCTGGTGCAGGCAGCGACGATCATGGCGTCGTTTCTGTATCACGCCGCGGTGCGTTCCGGATCGACCGCCTCGCAATCTTCTGCCTCAGGCGCCGTCGGCATTTTGACTGATCGATTCAGCGTGCGGGGCAGGGCGGCTCAGGGGCGTAGATTCCCATCACCCGCTCCACTGCTTCGCGAGTCTTGCGCGCCTACGTCAGGGTCGCCATGTCGATCACGAACCGGTACTTGACGTCACTCTTCAGCATCCGCTCGTAAGCGGTGTTGATGTAGTCCATCCGGATCGTCTCGATGTCCGACACGATGTCGTGCTTTGCGCAGAAATCCAGCATTTCCTGTGTCTCCCGGATGCCGCCGATCAGCGAACCGGCAATGCTGCGGCGCTTGAAGATCAGGCCGAACGGGTGGGGCGAAGGGTGCGGATTCTCCGGCGCGCCGACCAGCGTGAGCGTGCCGTCGCGCTTCAGCAGTCCGAGCAGTGCATCGAGCGAGTGCGACGCGGCCACTGTGTCGACGATGAGGTCGAGCTTGTTCGCGAGGCGGGCCATCTGCGCCGGGTCGGTCGAGATGCAGACTTCGTGCGCCCCGAGGCGCATCGCATCGTCGATCTTGCCCGGTGAGGTCGTGAACAGCACGACGTGCGCGCCCATCGCCCGCGCGATCTTCACGCCCATGTGACCGAGGCCGCCGAGACCCACGATGCCAACGGACTTGCCAGGCCCCGCTTTCCAGTGGCGCAGAGGTGAGTAGGTCGTGATTCCGGCGCAGAGCAGCGGCGCCACAGCCGCGAGCTGCTTCTCGTCGTGCGCGATCTTGAGCACGAACGATTCCTTGACGACGATCGTCTGCGAATAGCCGCCGTAGGTGTTGTCGCCACCGAAGGCCGGGCCGTTGTAGGTGCCGACGAACCCGTTCTCGCAGTACTGCTCGAGCCCGTCGCCGCAGGACGGGCAGCGGCCGCAGCTGTCGATCAGGCAGCCCACGCCCGCGATGTCACCTGCCTTGAATTTCTTCACCTGGGATCCGACCGCGATTACGCGGCCGACGATCTCGTGACCTGGCACGGAGGGATACAAGGTATTCCTCCACTCGTTGCGTGCCGTGTGCAGGTCGGAGTGGCACACGCCGCAGTAGAGGATCTGGATCTGTAGGTCGCCAGGGCCTGGGCTGCGCCTCTCGATGTCGAACGGCGCCAGCGGCGTGCTTGCAGACTGCGCTGCGTAAGCCTTGATCCTGGTCATGTCTCCTGCTCCTGTGTCATTTGCAATCGGGGTGATCGCCGACGGTTCGATTCAGCGGCCAGCCCGGGCGGCGGGCGCGGCGTCGGCGACCGCCGCGCCCAGAATCTCTCCAATCGTGAACGTTCCGTAACAGAAGCTGAGGCCCATGCAGCCGAGGTCGAGTGCCGAGACCTCCAGCCCGCTTCAGACTTCAATCAGCGTACCTTAGGCGCGACCGGTCCTCGGCACTAGCCGCAATTGTTGCATTGGACTCCTGCAGACTCGCCTGCAGTACCATCTTCGAGACTGGAAAGCCCAGCGGAAAGCCGAAGTTAGCGGTGACATCCGGCCCGGCGGTCCTCGGCCGGCATGCGTCCCGTGCGCGTCGAAACACTCCAGTGCGGATCGCGAAGTTCGGAGGTTGCTGTGTTCGCAGTCCGTTGACGCGCGGCGCAGCATGACCGAAGACACATGCTAGCCAAATTCGTCTCCTCTGGGGCATATTCCACATCGTCCGACCCCAGGAACGCATCACGCAAGGAGTCCGCATGAAAGAGATTTTTGCCGCAGCAGTCTTTGCCGCGTTGTCTGGCGGCACGCTGATCCAGGCGGCGCACGCCGACACCGCAGAGGCCAATTGCGAAGTCCGCAAGGACGGAGACAAGCAGAAGGGCAAGTCCGGCCCGTGCACGTTCGGCCAGCGGCAGGGCTACATCGACATCGACCTCAAGAACGGCGACACGATCAGCCTGAGCCCGGTCGGCAACGGACCCGGCAAGTACAAGGACCAGAACGGCAACAAGGTGACGCGCACGTCGGCGACGACGAGCGGCATGGACTTCAAGTGGGAGAACGGCAAAAAACTCACGATGACCTACGTTTCGTCGGGTGGCAGCTCCGGCTACGTCGCGCCGGCCGGGACGGCGTCGGGCATGTCGACGCAGCGCGAGAACGCCGAATGGCAGCGCGGGTTCAACGACGGGCTCGAAAACCGCTACGACCAGGACAGCCATCCGCAGGCGTACAAGGACGGCGTGAAGGCCGGCGAGGAAGCTGCGCGCAAGAATGCTGGCGGCGGCGGCGGTGGCCACGGCAACTACTTCGTCAACGAGCTCGACAACGGTGGGTTTGAGGTCGTCTGGAAGGGCCAGAACTGCTTCATCAGCTACAACGCGCGCGGCCAGTCGATGAGCATCAGCCCGGGCTGCAACGACAAGCAGATCCAGCGTTCCAACGAGGTCGCGCGCGATCGCACGCGCTGATACGCCGCGGCCACCCGTCATGAGCAGATTCGACCCGATCCAGTCCTTCGCCAACCTCCGCCACGAGTTCGGCGAGCACGGCGGCGTGAACATGTCGGTCGAGGCCAGCACGACGTTCACGGTGATCGACCCGACGACGATGCCCGAGATCTTCCAGGGCCACCTCGGTCCTGACGTGGGCGGCTGTTACCTGTACGGGCGTCACTTCAATCCGACTGTCTATGTGCTGGGCCGCCAGATCGCGGCCTATGAAGGAGCGCAGGCGGCTTACTGCACCTCGAGCGGGATGGCAGCCATTGCGGCGACCATCATGCAGCTCTGCGACACGGGCGACCACGTTGTGGCCAGTCGCACCGTCTATGGCGGCACGTTCGCATTGCTGCATGACTACCTGCCCGCCAAGGCTGGCGTCACGACGACGTTCGTCGATGTCTCGGATCCCGCAGCGGTGGAGCGAGCCATCACGCCGCGAACCAGGGTCCTCTATTGCGAATCCGTGTCGAACCCGACCCTGCGAATCGCCGACATTCCGCGGCTCGCGGACATCGCCCACCGCCACGGCGCGATGCTCGTCGTCGACAACACCTTCACTCCGCTGATCATGGCGCCGGTCCAGCTCGGCGCCGACGTGGTCGTGCACAGCCTCACGAAGTTCATGAACGGCGCCAGTGACCACATCGCCGGGGCCGTGTGCGGCACTACTGAATTCATCATGAAGCTCATGGACCTGCACACAGGCTCGCTGATGCTGCTGGGGCCGACAATGGATCCGCAGGCGGCCTTCGATATCAGCCTGCGCTTGCCGCACCTGGGCCTGCGCATGGCGGAGCACAGTCGCAGGGCGCACGTAATGGCGACCCGTCTCGCGGAACTCGGGTTGCCGGTTACTTACCCCGGCCTCGCAAGTCACCCGGATCACGCATTGCTGACGGAGCTGGCGAACCCGGACTTCGGGTACGGCGGGATCCTCGCGCTGGACCTGGGATCCCGCGACCGCGCGTTCGAGTTCATGGGCCTGCTGCAGAATGAACACCAGTTCGGCCTGATGGCGGTGAGCCTGGGCTACAGCGAGACGCTGATGTCGTGCTCGGCGTCCTCGACCAGCAGCGAGATGCCCGAGGCAGAGCTCGAGATGGCGGGCATCAGGCCTGGCCTGGTGCGGCTGTCGATCGGTTACACCGGTGCGCTCGAGCAGCGCTGGTCCCAGCTGCGATCGGTCCTCGAGCGAATGGGGCTGGTCGGTCGCGGGTGGTGACGGATCCGATGGGAAGTGCGGCATCGTACTGGTCACGGGTTCGTCAGGTGTCGCCCTGACCGGAAGTGTCGCGAGGCGAAACCCGTACCCTGTCGATGCGCGGGCCATCCGTTGACAGCACTTCGACCTCGAATGAGGGGAATGCGATTCGCTCGCCGGCGACCGGGATTCGCCCGAGCGTCTCGGTGACCAGTCCGCCAACACTGTTCGCGTCCACCTCAGGCGTCAACACGCCGAGTGCCTCCTCCAGGCTCAGCAGCGACAGGCTGCCTGCGCCGGTAACGCTGCCGTCCTCCGCATGCTGCCAGGCCGGGCTCGTCTTCGAGAATTCGTCCTCCACCGGCCCGAACAGGGCCTCCACTGCATTCTCAAACGTGAGGAAGCCGATTTCCGTGCCTAGCGTGCCGGTGACGATCGCAAAATGGGGGTCGCCGCGCCGGAACGCGACCAGCGCCGACTCGAGCTGCTGATGCTCGTCGACGTGGGGCAGCTTGCGCAGGTACGGACGCAGGTCGCGAATGTCCCGCAAGCGCTCGGAAGCCGTCAGGAGATCCTTGATGTGCAGAAGGCCGATGAACTTCAGCGTCTCCGGGTCACGAACCGGATAGCGCGTAAAGCGTGAGCTACGGATCTCTGAGAGCACCTCGTCGATCGTCGCGTCGAGTCCGATCCACACGAGCTCGGCGAGAGGGCGCATTACGTCGCCGACCACGAGGTCGCCCAGGTCGAGGCCGCGCGTGAGGATCTGGGTCTCGATTGCGCCCAGTTCGCCGTGACGGTGGCTCGCGCGCAGCACCGTGCGCAGTTCGCTGATCGAATGAGCCTCATCGCCTTCCGATGCAAGCTCGATACCCAGCCCCCTCAGGATGATGTTCGCAGCACCGTTCAGCAGGTGAATGAACGGGTACATCACCCAGTAGAAGACGTACAGCGGCAATGCAGTGTTCAGGGACACTGTCTCGGCGCGGCGGATCGCCAGCGACTTCGGCGCCAGCTCGCCGACGACGATGTGCAGGAACGAAATGAGCGCGAATGCGATGGCAAAGGCAACGCTGCGCACGACCGTCGGGTCGGTGACCCCGGCGTGTGCCAGCACGGGTTCGACGAGGCGGGCGAAGGCGGGTTCACCGATCCAGCCGAGACCCAGCGAGGCAAGGGTGATGCCGAGCTGGCAGGCGGAGAGGTAGGCATCCAGGTGCGTGCGTACCGTTCGCAGCACTCGGCCACGCAGGCCATGCGTCCTTGCGAGCTCCTCGGCCTGGGTACGTCGCAGCTTGACGATCGCGAACTCGGCCGCGACGAAGAACCCATTCAGAAGGACGAGCAGCAGGCCGACCGAGGTCAGCAGCAGGCTATCAATGGGCATCTGGCGTCACTGTAGCGGTCATGGCAGTGCGCTGGGCGGCTTGGGCTCGACATCCGTGCTGACAGCAGCGGTCGCGGTCCGATCCTGGTCGAGTACGGTTCCGATGGGTTCGGCACCGGGCGGTCGCCCGACGAATCGGCGTACGCGGCCCTTGTCGCCGACAATCAGCCGACCGATGCGCTTGCGGACCTCGAAGTCGGATTCGGTCGGCCGCGTGCGCCAGCGCAGGTGATCGGTCCACGTCGGGCTCTCGAAGCGCTCGACCCACAGCTCCGTCGAGTCGAGGTCCTGGGACACCGACCAGCCGCGCGCGCCGTTGCGACGGCGGACTCGACCGAGATCGTTGATCGCCGCCGCGAACTCCGCCGCATGCTCCGGCAGCACGCGATACTCGATTGCGACGATGATCGGACCCGACGCCGGGTGGATCGCGACGCTCGGTGGGGTCAGTTCCGGCCTTGCTCGCGGATCCAGCGAGCCGATGGGCGCCACCGACACCGGCAGCCAGCGAGCAGCCGCAAGTGAGACCAGGGCAGCCAACCCGGCGAGCGTGAGCGACTCACGCACGCCCTGTGCGCTCGCAAGCTCGCCCCACCACCAGCTGCCGAATGCGATGCCCGCGAATGCGATCGTCTGGTACGTCGCCAGCATTCGCCCCGTGACCCAGCGCGGCGAGGACAGTTGCACCGCGATGTTGAAGTTGGCGAAACCCAGTGTCCAGACGGACCCGGCGAGGACGTGGGCGAGCAGCGTGAGCGCCGTCCAGTGGCTCTGCCCGATCGCGATCATCGAGACACAGGCCAGGGCCGACAGCGCCCGGAGCTGGGTGTCGCTCGTAAAGCGCCTGCGCAATCCGGCACTGCCCAGCGCGCCGAGCATTGCACCGACCCCAAAGCCGCCCAGCAGCACGCCGTAGGTGATGGCGCCGCCGCCGAGCAGGTCGCGCGCGACGATCGGCATCAGCGCCGTGACCGCGGCGATCGGAATGGACTGCAACGCGCAGCGCAGCAGGATTGCGAGCAGGTGGGGGGACAGGCTCACATAGCGCAGGCCGCCGGCGATGGCGGCGCCCAGCGGTTCGGAGGCAGTCGCTCCGCACGTGCTGCGGTTTCCACAGCAGCAGCGCGGCGATGATGCCGAGATACGAGATCGCGTTGACGATGAACGCAACGGCGGCGCCGACCGCCGCGACGATCGCGCCGCCGATCGCGGGACCGAGACTGCGTGCCAGGTTGAAGCCGACGGCGTTCGCCATGACGGCCGGTGCAATCTGGCTGCGCGGCACGATGTCGCCGATTGACGCCTGCCACGCGGGCGCCAGCACCGCGGTGCCGCAGCCGATCATGAACGTCAGCAATAACAGCAGTGCCGGCGTGACGGCCCCGGCCAGGGTCATCACGGCCAGTGCGATCGAGGCCAGCAGCGTGAAAACCTGCGAGGCCAGCATGATCGTGCGCCGATCACGCGTGTCCGCGAGTGCCCCGGCGATCAGCGACAGGAAGAAGAAGGGCAGCGCGCCGGCCGTCTGCACCAGCGCGACCTGGTCGGCCGATGGCGCGATCGTCAGCATCAGCCACGACGCGCCGACCGTCTGGATCATGCCGCCGAACGACGACACGAGCCAGGCGCACCAGAACAGCGTGAACGTGCGGTGCTCGAACGGAGCGAGCGTGGCCCGGCGCCAGCGCTCGAATCCGGAGTGGCCGTCCTCAGGCGGGCCGGACATGGAGTGCTACGTCCGGGCCGGCCCGCAGGTTCACTGTATCTTCGTGACTGCCGGCGGCTTCCACGAGCCGTCCATGATCGACGGCGGCGTCTCGGTCGGCCAGTACATGCGCAGCGTCACGTTGAAGGGTCCCGAGGCGGCGGGCAGCCAGTTCGATTCATTGTCCTTGCCCGGCGAGGCGGCCTGCACGTAGATGTCGAGCGAGCCGTCGGCGTTCTTCTTCAGCGGCATCCAGCTGCTGATCGCGTAGCGGTTGATCGGGTTGGCGACGAAGAACGAGTTCGCGTCGTACATCGTGATCGACCAGAACGCATTGACCGGCGGCGTCGAGCCCTTGTCGAAGTGGATCACGTAGCGGTTCGCGCCATCGAGCGGCTGGCCTGCGCCATCAACGAACGCCGAGGGATAGACCGCGTCCTGGGGCAGGTTTGCTCCGAGACCGACCAACGCCACGACGGCCCGCACGC